>NZ_CP109153.1:0-3480000 GCF_035963215.1 Dactylosporangium sp. NBC_01737 | reverse complement strand
TAGCGAAGCTCACTTCATCCGGGGCAACTTCTCCACTTTACCAGGTTGCTCGCCGTTGTCAAGTCCGTATTTTCGGGCTATTCAACTTCAAGCGGTTTCCCGAGCATAACAAGGACACCGTTTCCGGTGATCTTGTTTCGGGAGATCCGGTAGGACCGGCCGGCACTGGAGCGTGTCGCTCGCTTGCCCGCCCGGCTCCCTGCCGGCTTTGTTACTTTACCAGTCTGATCCGTCCTGTCAAGTTCGCGTTATCCGCTTGTCGACCTTCTGGAACGTTTCCCGCGCATGCCGACCGCACCGTTTCCGGTGTGGAGACCTACTCGGGATTCCGGCTGGACCGGCCGGCTCGCGCCTCTCGGCACTCGCCCGCCCGGCTCCCTGCCGGCTGGATCAACCTACCCGGCCGGCTTCGCGATCGCAAATCAGGCTTACACCGTCTGATATCGCACCACCCGGGGACAACTTCCGCGAACCGGTCGTTTCCGACCAGCCCCTCGGACCTGGAGAACCGTACGGGGAACGGCGAACCTGCGTCAAATCGGCCGTGCACAGCCCCCGCGGAACGGGGAGGATGGCGGCATGATGCCAAGCCCCCGCGCGGACGCCCTGCTGGAGCTGCTCTTCCCGCTGTGGCAGCTCATCATCGGCGTGGTGGTGGCGCTGGTGCTGGTCATCGCCACGTATCGGCTGGCGCTGCGCGGGCCTTCGCGGATGCGCACCGTGCTGCTCGTCACCGGCGCGGCCATCGTGGGCCTCACCGTCTTCGGCATCCTGAGCGCCCGCTCCGCCTGACGAGCGCGAGCAGCGGCACGAACCGGAAACGAACGGAAGCGCTCAGAGCCGGCGGTTGGCCAGGCTCGGCAGCGTGGCACGGATCTCCGCGAGCCGCGCGAAGTCCAGATCCGCGAAGGTGACGCCCACGACGTCCGGCGCCAGGGCCACGACGGTGCCCCACGGGTCGATCACCATGCTGCGACCGAAGCACGTGCGGTCCGGGTCGTGGTTGCCGACCTGACCTGCGGCCAGCACATAGCACTGGTTCTCGATCGCCCGGGCGCGCAGCAGCGGCTCCCAGTGGTCGCGGCCCGTGTGCAACATGAACGCCGCCGGCACCGCGAGCACGGTCGCACCATCGATCGCGAGCTGCCGGTACAGCTCCGGGAAGCGAAGGTCGTAGCAGATCGACAGTCCCAGCACTGCCCCGTCGACGGGGAGCAGCGTGGTCTGCGTGCCGGGCGCCACGGTCGCGGACTCGTGATAGGAGACACGGCCGGGGATCTCGACGTCATACAGGTGGATCTTCCGATACGTGCCGGCGAGCGCGCCCTGACGGTCGAAGACGAGTGTGGTGTTGAACGTGTGCTCGGCGTCCGGGCCGATCTCATGGAACGAGCCGGCGTGCACCCAGATCCCCAGGTCCCTCGCGGCGTCGGCGAAGAAGGTGGCGAACTCGCCGTCGATCGGCTCCGGCTTCGGCGCACCGCCGGCGCGGCCGAGGTAGTCCACGTACTCCGGAAGCACCGCCAGATCAGCACCGCCTGCGGCGGCACGCTCCAGCAGGCTCCTGGCCACCCTCAGGTTCTCGGCCCGGTCGTCACGGGCGTTGAGCTGACACACCGCTACGCGCATGCTCCCAGCCTATCGATCAGGCGGCGGTCAGCACGAGAGCCGCGGCGGCCAGACCGAGCCCGGTGATCTGCAACGGTCGCATCCGCTCGCGGTCGACCATCATCGCGAGGAAGACGGTGCTCACCGGGTACAGCGAAGCGATCGGCGCGGTGATGCTCAACATCCCTCCCCGCACGGCCACCAGATAGAACGCGTTCGCGGTCACGTCGAACGCGCCGGCGGTGCCGGCCAGGGCCAGCGACGTGCGGTCCATCTTCAGCGGCACGCGCATGACGCGCATCGCCACCAGGAGGCCGATCACCCCGGCGACCCGCCCCGACAGCAACGGCCACATCCCGGACGCGTGCGACGTCTGGGCGATCAGCGTGAAGTACCCGCCGAACAGCACCCCGGCCGCGAGCGCCGCGGCGACCAGGCCCTTGGAGACCTTCACGCCGCCGGTCGGCCCGGCGCTGACGAGCGTGATGGCGGCGACGGCGAGCACCGCGCCGCCGAGCGCCAGCGCGGACGGGCGACGATCGAGCACGAGACCGAGCAGCAGCGGTACCGCGGCCGTCGTCGTCGCAGTGAGCGGCGCGACGACCGACATGGCGCCGCCGGCGAGTCCGCGATAGAAGACGACGAGCCCGGCAACGCCGAGCACGCCCGCGGCCGCACCCCAGGCGAGGTCGGCGACGGTCGGCATGCCGGGCCGGGTGACGAGCAGCCAGCCGATGACCAGGGGGATGCCGGCCAGCTCGGCGACCAGTGCGATGCCGAACGAGTTGGTGCGCTGGCTCGCCTTGCCGCCGGCGAAGTCACCTGCACCCCAGATGAGCGCGGACGTGGCAGCGAAGACGAGTGACAACACGCAGGCAACGATATGCGTCGCCTACAAAGCTCGCCACCACGTTTTCCGTTGTCCAGTCCCGCCACGAACCACGTTTCGGTTGTCTGACCTGCGCTTTGGTCGTACACCGGCGACCGCGAAGAAGCGAGCTCGATGTGGCACGCAACACGCCGCCCACCTTGAGGGTGGACGGCGTGTGGACGATCGCTTCGGCTCAGGCCGACTTCTCCTCGCGGTCCGCGCGGCGGCGGCCGGCCCGGTGAGCGGCGAGGTCGCGCGGGACGATGGTCGGGATGACCTTCTCGAGGACGACCTCGCGGGTGATCAGGACGCGGGCGATGTTGGGGTTGCTGGGCACCTCGTACATCACGCTCAGGAGGACTTCCTCCATGATCGCACGGAGCCCGCGGGCGCCGGTGCCACGGAGGATCGCCTGGTCGGCGATCGACTCAAGGGCCTCGGCATTGAACTCCAGCTCGACGCCGTCGAGCTCGAACAGGCGCTGATACTGCCGGACGAGCGCGTTGCGCGGCTCGGTGAGGATCTTGACCAGCGCGTCGCGGTCGAGGCTCTTCACGCTGGTGATGACGGGGAGGCGGCCGATGAACTCGGGGATGAGCCCGAACTTCAGCATGTCCTCCGGCATCACGTCGCCGAAGCTGTCGTCCATGGTGCGGTCGGTGATCGAGCGCAGGTTGGCGCCGAAGCCGGTGCCGCCCTTGCCCACCCGGGCCTGGACGATCCGGTCGAGCCCCGCGAAGGCGCCACCGCAGATGAACAACACGTTGGACGTGTCGATCTGGATGAACTCCTGGTGCGGGTGCTTGCGGCCGCCCTGCGGCGGCACGTTGGCGACCGTGCCCTCGATGATCTTCAGCAGCGCCTGCTGCACGCCCTCGCCGGAGACGTCCCGGGTGATGCTCGGGTTCTCCGACTTGCGCGCGATCTTGTCGACCTCGTCGATGTAGACGATGCCGGTCTCGGCGCGGCGGATGTCGTAGTCCGCGGCCTGGATCAGCTTCAGCAGGATGTTCTCGACGTCCTCGCCGACATAGCCGGCCTCGGTCAGCGCCGTGGCGTCCGCGATCGCGAACGGCACGTTGAGCATCCGGGCCAGGGTCTGCGCCAGGTGGGTCTTGCCGCAGCCGGTCGGGCCGATCAGCAGGATGTTGGACTTCGCCAGCTCCACGCCGTCGCTGCCCGAGTTGCCGCCGGACTCCGCCTGGACACGCTTGTAGTGGTTGTAGACCGCCACCGCGAGGGCCTTCTTCGCCTGGTCCTGACCCACCACGTACTGGTCGAGGAAAGCGCAGATCTCCATCGGCTTGGGCAGCTCATCGAACTTGACGTCACCGGACTCGGCGAGCTCTTCCTCGATGATCTCGTTGCATAGGTCGATGCACTCGTCGCAGATGTAGACGCCAGGTCCCGCGATCAGCTTCTTCACCTGCTTCTGCGACTTGCCGCAGAAGGAGCATTTCAGTAGGTCGCCGCCGTCGCCGATCCGTGCCACCTACGATCTCCCTGCCTTCAGCCGGACTGACTGCCCGGATCGCATCGTGCTGCTGTGAACGTCAACTGCCGCTTGCGTCTTGCTTCGTGCGTGTTGCTTGGTGCTGCCTCGACGTTACCTGGTGGTCGGCAGTATTCCGACCCCCTGAGCGGTGGTGTCTTTCCGGAGGGCCACATCGGCCCGCCAGACCGTGAGGTGAGGCGGGCCGACCGTGGACCTTGTGAGCTACGCCCCGGAAGCGACCAGCGCCGACTTCTTGCGGCTGACGAGGATGTTGTCCACCAGCCCGTACTCCTTGGCCTCATCGGCCGTCAGGATCTTGTCGCGGTCGATGTCCTTGCGGACCTTCTCGATCGGCTGCCCGGTGTGCCGGGACACCATCTCCTCGAGATTCGTGCGCATCCGCATGATCTCGCGGGCCTGGATCTCGATGTCGGATCCCTGTCCGTAGCCGCCCTCGGTGGCCGGCTGGTGGATGATGATCCGCGAGTTGGGCAGCGCGAGCCGCTTGCCCGGCGTGCCGGCGGCGAGCAGCACCGCCGCGGCGCTCGCGGCCTGGCCGAGGCAGACCGTCTGGATGTCGGGCCGCACGTACAGCATCGTGTCGTAGATCGCCGTCATGGCCGTGAACGAGCCACCGGGCGAGTTGATGTACATGATGATGTCGCGGTCCGGCTCGTTGCTCTCCAGCGTCAGCAGCTGCGCCATCACGTCGTTGGCCGACGCGTCGTCGATCTGCACGCCGAGGAAGATGATCCGGTCCTCGAACAGCTTGTTGTACGGGTTGGTCTCCTTGATCCCGTACGACGTGCGCTCCACGTAGGACGGGAGGATGTAGCGGTTGTGCACCTCGCGCATCGCCGGGGGCAGGCTCAAATCGGTCATCGCTTCGCTCCTCAAGCCAGGGTTCCGGCGCCTTCCGGAGCCTGCTGGGCCCCGGTGATCACCTTGTCGATGAAGCCGTAGTCGCGCGCCTCTTCAGCGGTGAACCAACGGTCGCGGTCGGAGTCGGACTCGATCTGCTCCAGGCTCTGGCCCGTGTGGAACGAGACCCGCTCCTGGAACATCCGCTTGGTGTAGAGCATCTGCTCGGCCTGGATCGCGATGTCCGAGGCCGTGCCGCCGATGCCGCCCGAGGGCTGGTGCATCATGATCCGCGCGTGCGGCAGCGCCATGCGCTTGCCCGGCGCGCCGGCGCACAGCAGCAGCTGGCCCATCGACGCCGCCATGCCCATCGCGACCGTCGCCACGTCGTTGGTGACGAACTGCATGATGTCGTAGATCGCCATGCCCGAGTAGACGGAGCCACCGGGCGAGTTGATGTAGAGCCAGATGTCGCGCTCCTCGTCCTCGGCGGCGAGGAGGAGCATCTGGGCACAGATCCGGTTGGCGACCTGGTCATTGACCTCGCTACCAAGGAAGATGATGCGTTCCTTGAGCAGCCGGTTGAACACCGAGTCGTCGAGCGTCAGGCTCGAGTCCGCGCCACGACCGCGCCCGGAGGGCGCGGGACTGACTGGCGACGCTGGAATATGCAGGTCGGTCATGGCAGCCCTTCGCAAGAGTCTTGTACTTGCCGACCCTAACCGGTGTTGGGAGCGGGAGCTTCCCATGCTCACCGCATTTCGCTATGAGCGCACCGTGGTCGACCGGGCCCGCAGCGTTTCGCGGGCCCGGTCGCTCAGATCAGTGGTTGTGACCCTCGTGGTCACCGTGGTCGTGACCCTCGTGCTCGTCCACCGGGCCGCGCAGGTCGTCCAGCGACAGCGCGGTGCCCTCCGAGTCGACGATCTTCACCCGCTCGAGCACCAGACCCAGCGCCTTGCCCCGCCGCACGTCGCCGAACACCGCGCCGGCGACCCCGGCCTGGACCAGCTGGTCGTAGTACTGCTGCGGGCCGACCCCGGCACGCTGCGCCCGGTGCACGATCTCGTGCCCGAACTCGTCGTCGCTGACCTGGATGTCCTCGGCGTCGGCCAGGGTGTCGAGCACCAGCTGCACCTTCACGCCCTCGACGGCCGCCTCGTTGAGCTCGGCGTCCATCTCCTCCTCGGTCTTGCCCTCCGTGGACAGGTAGTCCTCGAACGACGCGCCGATGCGCTGCAGCTGATCGTTCATCGACTCCTTGCGCGACTCCACCTCGTCCTTCACCACGCCCTCCGGCGCGGGGACCTCGGTGGCCTCGATGACGGCCTTCAGGGCCAGGTCACGGGCCGAGTAGAGCTGCTCCATGCGCTTCACCCGGCCGAGCCGGGTCCGCAGGTCGTCCTTGAGCTCGTCGAGGGTGTCGAACTCGCTCGCCAGCTGCGCGAACTCGTCGTCGACCGGCGGCAGCTGCTTGTCCTTGACCGACTTGACGGCCACCGACACCTCGGCGTCACGACCCTCGAAGTCCCCGCCGACCAGCTGCGTGGTGAACGTCGTCGAGTCGCCTGCCGACATCCCGACCAGCACGTCGTCCAGACCCGGCACCAGCTGGCCGCTGCCCACCTCGTGGGAGATGTTGTTGGCGCTGCCGCCGGGCACCTCCTCGCCGTCCACGGTCGCGACCAGGTCGATCTGCACGAAGTCGCCGACCAGCGCCGAGCGCTCCACCGTCTTCAGCGTCGCGAACCGGTCCCGCAGCCCCTTGAGCTGCTCGTCGACGTCGTCCTCGTTGATCACGAGCGCGTCGACCGTCACCTGGATCTCCGCCAGATCCGGCAGCGTGATCTCCGGCCGCACGTCCACCTCGGCGGTGAACTTCAACGGCTGCCCATCCGCGAACTCGGTGATCTCCACCTCGGGCCGGCCGAGCGTCTTCACCTCGTGCTCACGGACCGCGGCGAGGATCTGCGTCGGAATGACCTCCTGCACCGCCTCATTCAGCACCGCGCCCCGACCGACCCGCTGGTCGATCACGGCGGTCGGCACCTTGCCTCGGCGGAACCCGGGAATCACGACCTGCGAGCCGATCTCCCGGTAGGCCTTCTTCAAGCTGGGCTCCAGCTCGGCGAACGGCACCTCGATTTCGAGCCGCACGCGCGTCGGGCTCAGGGTCTCGACGGTGCTCTTCACAGAACTTCTCCTCATGGGTCGCGGTCAGCCGCTCCAACGGCTGGGTGGACTGGCGGCTGCCTGGTATGTCCCGGTCGGGGTGGCGGGATTTGAACCCACGGCCCCTCGCTCCCAAAGCGAGTGCGCTACCAAACTGCGCTACACCCCGGTGCTGTGCGTCGGCAAGTGTATGCGTTGGGTCCGACAGCCCGCCGCTCGGTATGGCGGTGTCGCACTGCATGGACCCGCCGTCTGCCTTCCGCGACAGGATTCGGTACGCTTGGAGGCGCACCCGGGACGACCGGGGGCACGCGGGCGTAGCTCAATGGCAGAGCTTCAGTCTTCCAAACTGACGGTGTGAGTTCGATTCTCATCGCCCGCTCTTTCACCCGATCGCAGGTCAGAGGCACTGACGGGTATCACGGCCACTAGCCCCGAAGATCCGAAACAGAGATCATCTCTCACGGTTTTCTCACACCCCTGATTTCGGGGCCACCGAAGCGCGCTTGAACGCCTGCCGCAGCGTCTCCCCCGCACCGGCCAGCTCGGCCTCCTGGCTGTGCACGTACGTCGCGAGCGTGAACGACGCACTGGCGTGCCCGAGCCACGCCGAGATCACCGCCGTCGGCACCCCCCGGAGGTGCATCAGGGTGCCGCAGGTGTGCCGTGCATCGTGCAGCCGGATCGCGGGCAGGCTGGCCTTCTTGCCCAGGGCCTCGAACCGGTCGCCGTACCACTCAGGGCGGTACGGCCGGCCGAGCTCGTCAACGACGACGTGATCGCCGACACACCGCTCACCCGTCCTCGGGTCGACCAGGCGGCAGGGTGCCGCGTACGCCTCGCCGGCCGCTTCCCGCTCGTCGCGCTGGCGCAGCTGCAGCACCGTGAGCGCGTCGACCAGGTCGTCATCGAGCGGCAGGGTGCGCTTGCTCCGCTCGGTCTTCGGCTCTTTCTCGACGATCTCGCCGGCGACGGAGGTACGCGCCCACCGGATTGTGATCGTCTTGGCGACCAGGTCGACGTCGGACCAGCGCAGCCCGAGGACCTCGCCGCGGCGCAGCCCGTACAGGCTGAACTGCCACGCCGCGTGCAGCCGCTCGTCGGTGACGTACTCGAGGAACGCCGCGGCGCTGTCGGCCGTCCAGGTGCCCATCTCCGTCGGCGTGTGCGTCGGCCGCTCGACCAGCTTGACCACGTTCCGGCCGAGGTTGCCCTGCTTGACCGCGCTCTCGAACACCGCGCTAAGCAGGATCAGCATGAGGTTGACGCTGCGCGGGGAAAGCTTCGTGGTTTTGACGTTGCCTACGCGCCGGCCGGTGGCGAGCAGTTTGGTCACCATCGTGTCGAGGTTGGCCTTGGTGACCTTCTGGCTCTCCAGGTGCCCGACATGGGCCTTGGCGTGCTTCAGCGCGTCGGTGTAGGTCCGGCGGGTGCCGTCGCCGATGTTGCGCTTGCCCGCCAGCCAGGCGTCGATCATCTCGGACACTGTGGTCTTGCCGGGCCGGACGTAGGTCCCCTGGGCCCGGTCGGCGATGATCTTCGACCGCTCCGCCCTGGCCTCCTTGAGCGTGTCGTAGGTGAACGTCCGCTGGTCGCGCCGGCCGTCGGGCTTCTGGCCGACGTCGATCACGAACCGGTAGCGAACCTGGCCGTCTGCCAGTTCCACCCGGTGAATCGGGTCAGTCTTCCTGGCCGCCACCGTCACCTCCCTTGGGCTCGAACCGATCGCGTAGGCCGCCCTCCGGCAGCCGTGGCAGTGGCAGCCCGAGCCGGCGCATCTCGTTCCGGACCGTGCGGAGGTTCTCCTCAGCCAGAGCCGCGAGGGTGAACACGAACTCTCCGACTGGCTTTCCTTCAGCCGCGGCCATGCGGGGGCGGCTGAAGGTCTCGAACCAGTCCAGGACATAACGCCGGTGCTGGCGGTACAGCCACAGCGGCCGAACGTCCTCGGTCCACTTCGTGTCGATGCCCTCGGGGATCTCGTACCACTCATACAGCCCGGAGTCCGGGTCCCGGCCGCCGTGGCCGAAGTAGTCGTGGAACTCTTCGCCATCACCGGTGAACCAGGCCAGCGCAGCATCAACGGGTATCCGCACGCCAGGCAGTAGGTCGATGTCGGGCTCGCCGGCCTGGCCGAGGGGGAAGAGCAGCCAGATCGGCGGGACGCGGAGAGCGCGGGCGATGGCCACCAGGTCGTCAAGGTCGACGCGGCGGTCACCCTTCTCCATCCGCGAGAGTCCGAGGACCGGGATGGGTCGCCCTGCCGCCGCGAGTCGTTCGGCCAGCTCGGCGTACGTAACCCGCTGCTTTTCACGGATGCGCTGTATCGACCGTGCGACCTGGGTCGCGAGCGGTCCGGGCTCGATTCGTTTCTCTGCCACGCGGCGAGTCTCCCATCATGATGTTGTGTGCGCAAGGCGTGATGTATTGCGCAGTGCGCGCTTGGTGTTGCATGATGCTGGTGTGCTCCATGGTCATGATGTGGCTATCCATCATGACGATGGCTACCTGAGGAGCTGATCATGCAAGACGCGACCCTGCGCGCCATCCCCAACCCCGCCGCTGAACCCACAATCAAGGTGAAGCGCGGCGCGGACATCCTCGGCATCTCGCTGCGCCACGCCTACGCGGCCATCGAGCGTGGCGAGATCCCCTCGATCCGCGTCGGACGGAGCATCGTCATCCCGACCGCGCGGTTCCTCGCCAAGTACGACTTGGCACCGGCCACGACTCAGGCGGTCGCCTGAGATGGCCCAGACCGGTCCCGGCTCTGGGGCATCTGACCCCGCGGTCGACCGGGTGCGAGTCGGCAAGTTCGACTGGGAACGCCTCATGATGGTCTCGCCGTTGCCTTGGCCAACGCGCTCGATCCTGCACGTGCTGGCGATCTACATGGACGACGACGGCGGCTCCGCCCGGCCCGGCCTGCCGGCGCTCGTACTGCTCACCCGCAGTCGGTCCGTCGTCATCGAGCACCTACAGGCCGCCGTGGACGCGTGCTACCTCGCCGTGATCGAGCGGGGCGGCTACCGCCGGGGAACAGCCCGCGCCACCGAGTACGCCGCGACCGTGCCCGTGGACGTCTACACCCGCCGGGAGGAGATCCTCGCGGGCCCACCGTGGCGCCGCGTGGATTCACCAACGTCCGGCCAGCCGAACCTTGGTGGGGACCGGAACGGGGACGAACGTCCGGCCAGCCGGACCTTGGCGGAACCATCAACGTCCGGCCAGCCGGACCTTGGTACCTCACGAAGGTCCGGTTTTGGCTCACGAAGGTCCGGTTTTGAGCCACGAACGTCCGGCCAGCCGGACCCCATCAATCACCTTTCATCAACCACTCAACATCAATCAGCAGGTGCTCGCTCTCGCGTCGAGTCGCTGATCTCCGATGCTGGCGCCAGAGATGACGAGATTCAGCGAGTCATCGAGAACATCCAGACCGAGCACCAGCCGCGGTCCCTCGGCGCCTACGTCGCCAAGCTGGCCGAGTCCGGCGACCTCGCCGACAAGGTCACGGCGATACGCACGCCCAGGCACCGGACGGCCGGTGCAGCTCTGCCGGTCACTGACGACCGCTGCCCGCGGCATCGTGGCTCACCGGCCAGCAACTGCGGCCCGTGCCGCTCCGAGCAACTGGGCGCGGCATGAGCAGCCCGCAGTGCCAACCCACAAGACGTGCCAACCGAACGCCTGATGCCCGCCCGGTGTCCGGCCCGTCGCTCGGACACCGCCCTAACGCGCTAGGCGCGGACGCATACGAGAGAGGCAGGCATGACCGTTCCTCAAGAGGTGCCGCTGCTCCGTAGCGGCCCGCGGGCCGGCTACACCGGTAAGGACGAGTACGACGCGGCGGACAAGCGGCTACGGCGCGCGCTGGCGCAGCTGGCCCGCGAAGTCGACCCGGGCGCCCGCGTGGTCGGCGCGCAGTTGGCCGCGGCGGCTACCTCCTTTCTCGCTGAGCTCGCCGCCCGCGGCGAGGCTGCCTCGCCGACCATGCGGCGCCGACAGCGCCGCGACGCGCGGCTACTGGCCAAGGTCGAGCGGCTGCACGCCGAGAGGCAGGCATGACACCGCGACCCGGCCCCTGCGGCTGCACCAGCACCACATGGTGCCCGCAGCACTGGCAGGCCCTCAACCCCATCGAGAAACGCGCCTGGACCCGCCGGCAGCGCGACGCCGAGGACGTGAGAAACCCGTGAGATTGGCCCCTATCGCCGCAGGTCAGCGGCTACCCGTCAGTTTCCTAATCAGACGGTTTAGCGCCGATGACGGCGGCCGGTAGCTGGTCGGCCCACCCCCCAGGGTCGACCCCCGAACGCCCCCGCCCCGCCGTCATCGGCGCTGGTGGCGTCTTCATACCCGGACACCTCTGCGAGCCCGTCTGGCGCGCTCTCTGCGCGGAGCTGGCCCGCCACCGCGCCACCGGCGCCCGCGTCCGGCCCGAGACCGCCGCCGTCGTCGACGCCCTACGCCAGGCCGCCGCCGACCACCTCGCCGCCATGTCCGCGCACGGACACGAGCCGCGGACATCCGTGGACCTTGACGCATCCTCACCACAGCGCGCGCTACTGACCACCGGCCACCTGGCCGCCCGCCTCGGCATCAGCGAACGACACGCACGCCGTCTCGCCGCCGCCGCCGGCATCCAACCGGCCACCCGCAACGCCTGGCACCCCGCTGACGTCGCGGCCCTGGCCGCCCGACACGAAGGACCGACCCAATGACCGAACCGCTCGGGCCCGTCAACGCGGACCCGTCCATCGTGAACGGCCGCGCCGCGCAGACCGCCTACGCCGAAGGCCTCGACGCCATCCGCGCCGATTCGCGCCTGTCCGACCTCGCACGCGCCGAGCAGATCGAGGCAGCCCGTCGCAACCACGTGGAAGAGCTGGCACGCCTCCAGTCCGACCTCGACGACCGCCGGCGCGCCCGCTTGAGCCACCTGCAGGCCCAACTCCCCAACGGCCCGGACATCCCGGCCAACGTGTCCGCAGCGGACCGCGCTGTGCTGGTGACGGCGTTCCGCGGCGAGCTCGCCCAGGCCCGCGACGCCGACCAGGCCGGCAGGCTCGCCCAACTCGCGGATGGACTCCGCTACGGCGACGACGCTGCGGTGCGGGCCGTGATGTCGGTCGCGTTCGACACGACCGACATGCCCGTGATCAACGCCTGGGCCGCGGCCACCGGTAACGACGCCCTGATCGCCGAGCACATTGCGCTCCGCGGCCAGCTCACGGGCAGCGACCGGACGGCGGTTGCGTTCGCAGAGCAGGCATTCCGGCAGCCGTCCAAGCCCCGCGAACTGGCCAACCTGCCGCACCTTCGCCGGGCCGCCGAGCAGGCCGCCCAGGATGCCGCGCAGACCGCCCGCCGCAACGTCCACGTCTACTGACCAAGGAGCATGACCGTGCGCACCCTCGCCATGGAGCCGATGCGGCACCTCGACGAGCCACACGTCTCCCAGGTGCCCGTCATCCCCGCCGACGCCTCCCCGGCCCTCCACGAGGGCCTGCGCCGTCGCCGGGTAGCCGCCACCCTCGGCCGCTGCCCGTGCGGCGCGACACGGCCGGCCATGACCGCCATCCAGCACGCCAGCGCAGAGCAGGGCGGCACGGTGTGGCGGCCGTTCCCGCACACCGCCGACTGCCCCGCCCACGATGACCCGCTCGGCGCCGCCCTGGCCGCCTGGCAGAACCGGAAGTAGGGAGCACCTCATGGCGCTGGTACTCGGCGACCTGGCGGCGATCATCAGCGCCGACGACCGGCCCTTCGAGGAGGGTCTCGATCAGGCCCGGACCAAGTTCCAGAAGTTCGGCGACAAGTTGCAGGCCGCCGGCGCGCTCGCTGGCGCCGCTATTGGTGCTGCCCTCGCTGTCGGCATTGCCGGCGCGCTGGAGATGGAAGCGGCCAACGACAAGCTCGCCGCCCAGCTCGGCCTCTCCGCTGCGGAGTCTGAGCGGATGGGCAAGATTGCCGGTGACCTGTACGCCGACGCCTACGGCGAGAGCCTCGGACAGGTCAACGACGCCATCGCCGCAATCACCCGCAACCTCGGCCAGCTTGGCGACGACGAACTCAAGGAGATCTCCGCCGCTGCGCTCAACCTGGCCTCGGCGTTCGACGTCGACGTTGCCGAGTCCACCCGCGCGGTCAGCAAGCTGATCAAGACCGGCCTCGCCACGAACGCTGAGGAGGCGTTCGACATCCTCACCCGCGGCTTCCAGGGCACCGCCAACGAGGCTGACGACCTGCTCGACACGTTCTCCGAGTACTCGACCCAGTTCCGGGCGTTGGGTGTCTCCGGCAAGCAGGCCCTCGGCCTGATCGAGCAGGGCCTTGCCGGCGGCGCCAGGGACGGTGACGTGGTGGCCGACACTATCAAGGAGATCAACGACCGGGTCCTCAACGGCGACGCCGCGGCCGGGTTGAAGGCCATCGGTCTCAACGCCAAGCAGATGGCCGCGGACTTCGCCGCCGGCGGACCGCGAGCCAACAAGGCCCTCGACACCATCTTTGACCGGCTCCGCACGATCAAGGACCCCGCGGAGCGGGCGAAGGTCGCTGCCGAGCTGCTCGGCGAGAAGTGGGTTGACCTGCAGTCCGCAGCGTTCGCCCTCGACCCGTCGTCGGCTGTGGAGGCCCTCGGCAAGATCGACGGCGCGAACAAGCAGCTGGGCGACACCCTCTCCGACAACGCGAACACCAAGCTGACGATGTTCAAGCGGCAGGTACAGGCGGTCCTGGTCGAGAAGCTCGCGGAGGTGGTCCCGTACATCGAGGCCACGTTCGGGTGGCTGTCCCGCAACTCGGAGTGGGTGACCCCGCTCGCCACCGGCCTCGGCATCCTCGCTGGCGCGATCGTTGTCGCGTCCGGCGCGATGAAGGTCTGGGCCGTGGTACAGACGATCTTGAACCTGGCGCTGTGGACGTCGCCGATCACCTGGATCGTGGTTGCGGTCATCGCCCTGGTCGCCGGCATCGTCCTGCTCGCCACCCACACGAAGGAGATCGGCGAACTCTGGGACGTTGTGTGGGGCGGCATCACCGACGCGGCACTGTGGGCCTGGGGCAAGATCAAGGCCGCTGCGGCGGCAGGCTGGGCGTACCTGCAGAACGTCTGGTCGAGCTTCCTGTCACTGCCTGAGCAGCTCGGCAGCGCCTTCTCCAAGATCGCGGGGTACATCACGGCACCGTTCCGGGCGGCGTTCAACGCGGTCGCCCGCCTGTGGAACGGCACCATCGGCGCACTGCACTGGTCGGTGCCCGGCTGGGTGCCGTTCATCGGCGGCAACTCGATCAGCGCGCCGAAGCTTCCCCAGTTGGCACGGGGCGGCTACGTCCCGGCCACGCCGGGCGGGCGGCTCGTCAACGTCGGCGAGGGCGGCCAGGGCGAGATCGTCGCGCCTGAAAGCAAGCTGGCTGCCCTGCTTGACCGAGCGGTTGCCGCCGGCGCCAGAACAGCCGGCGGCGCTGCCGCTGCAGGTGGTACCGGCGAGCGCGTTCGCGACGTCATCCTGATGGTCGATGGCGAGGTCATCGAGCGCCGGACCCTGAGGGCCATCGACGGCAACAGCGAGCGCGTAGCCCTGGCGGTCCGCGCCGGCGACAAGAGCCTGGCCTTCGCCGACTGACGCGCCGGCGCCCGCGGAGCTCCTCGGCCAGGTCGCCGAGCAGCTGCGGCCCGCATCGAAACGAACGTGCCCAGCGGCCCGCTGGGAAGGTACCCGGCGGGCCGCTACGTGTTCGGGCTTCTGCGGCGCCTACGGTGGCGGTATGACGACTGAAGACGTCAACGTAACGCTCGACCGCGACACCCTGGAACTGGCCCGTGAGGACGCCGAGCGGCGCGGCGAGACCCTCGCTACGTGGATGGCCCAGGCCGCGAAAGACCGGCTGCGCCGCGACGGCGCCCAGGCCGCCGGCGAGCTACTGCACAGCGCCGAGGGCGCCGAGGCGGTCGAGGTGATGCGCGCCAACGCCCACCGTCGCGCGGCCCGCATCAGCATGGACGACGCAACATAGTCGCCGAGGAATGCCATCCTAACTGTTGTTATGGATGCATCACTCGGCGACATGTAACCCGCGTGCGGCACGCGGGGCGAATCTGTAAAGGTATGGGCGTGCAGACAGCGTCCGGAGACGACGACCCGAAAAAGAGGCTCGACATCCAAGCTCGACGCTACAGAGCAGCGCTGGAGAAGGCTGATGCTCGCCGAGCGGACCTCGACGCCGAAGTTGCCGAGGCCACCGCCGCAGGCGTAACCACCGATGAGATCGAGGCGGTGCTAGTGCTCGCCGGCCTGGACCCTGACCAACTTGACCCGCCGCCCTTGGCAACTGGGTAGCAGACGATGCAACGTGTGGACCGTGCGGGCTACTGGTCGGACGGCTGATCGGTCCAGCGGACGGGGAAGACCCCGACCCTGCCCTCGTGCACCGGGTCGCCGCGCTCGACGTGTCCCGCCGACTTTGCGCACGGCACCTCGATGTCGCCGTTCGCCGTGGGGGTCGTTTTCGTGGCGCCGCAGGTCGCGCCCGAGGTGGGTTCCATGCCAGCGGACGCTACTAGAACACGCGTTCGATGGCACGGATTCTCGTGATCTGGCCTGCGGAAACCTAGCGACAGTCCCAGGCACGCCTTATTTCACCTAGGTCTAATTCATGTAGTACAGTTAGCCGCATGACCGAGCGAGTGACCCAACCGACGCTCGATGTCCTGGAGGCGCTGCTCGCCGCCGAGGACTTCGAGCTGCACGGCTGGGCGATCATCAAGGGCACCAAGCGTGCCGGCCCGACCGTGTACAAGATCCTGGAGCGCCTCGCCGGCGCCGAGCTGCTCACCGAGCGGTGGGAGGAGCTCGGCCCGACCGACAACCGGCCGCGCCGCCGCTTCTACAAGCTCACCCCGAACGGCCGCGCGCACGCGCGCCAGCTGCTCGCCGAGCGCCGCCCGCAGACCGCCTCGCGCTGGGGTCACCTGCTCGGCGGGGAGGCCCACGCGTGAACTGGACCGAGATCGTCATCGGTGGGCTGATCGGCTGGGCGCTCGGCGACCTGCTCAGCGTCTTCGAGTGGGCCGCGCTCCGCATTGTCCCGGTGGCGGCCAGGCTATGGACGACTGATCCCGATCGTCGCGAGATCTACTCCGAAGAGTGGGCTGCTCTCGTGGCTGAGCGGCCGGGCGGAATTCTCAAGCTCATGACCGCTGCTGGCTTCGTGTTGGCCGGGCTAAGTAGGAGGCTCGGGCGACAGTCGGTCGCCACGCTCGGGAGCGTCGAGGCGGAGCTTTTGAGAAACCTCTTCATCGGTCTTGTCAATGCCTACCATCCGTCCAGCCGCGCGGCGCATCCGGCCACTCGGGCGCTCCGCTTCTGCGGCCGCTACTTCTCAAGAAGTGCCTTGCTGCCTGTCGTGGTGATCTTGCGCTGTGCCTTCGAATGCCTCGCGGTCCGCGACCAGGGCAGCGTCCGTCGCCTCGTGAGGAAGGACCTCGTCCTCCTGCGTTCAATAGCTCGCATCGCCTTCTCACGCAGGGGCGCGAGGGCCGCCGCTGAGGTGCTGCTGGGTGCACGCCCTACGTAAAACAGGTCGGTCAAACGTGCGCCGTCGACCCGCGGGAGCCTGCGCCACCACGCCCTGATGCCGAGCTACCTCTCAGCGCGACCGCAAGATCTGCGAGCAGGCGAAGTAGCCGTCCCCTCGCCTGTCCCTCCTGCTCAGGCAGGCGCACAGACCCGCGCACCTCGGCGTGCTCGGAGCCGTCCACGGCGAGGACCCGCACGACGATCATGCGCCCGACGCCGGGCACGTCGACGGCATGCGGGTCACTTCGGTGCTCGCCGAGGCCGCACCGATGCCCGCCGGCGCACCACTCGGGATGTCCGCCCTCGTCGAACCGGGCGGGGCGCGCGGCGTCACGGGCCGCCGGCGGTCTGCGGTGCGGCAACCTCACTGGCTGCCTCGGACTCGGGTCACGTGGGTGTAGACCCGGCGCCCGAACCGCAGCCGACGACCGCTGGCCTTGCACCGTGGGCACAGCCGGAACGCCCGACCCGAAGGGCTCCGCAGCTTCCCGGCACCCTTGCACCGGCCGCACGCGGCGAACGGCCAAAACGCGCACGCAGCGGCATAGCCGACCGCCCACACGGTGACGGTGGCGAAGGCGACGGCGAAGGTTTTCAGGTCCATGCGCACTCCCGGATGTCGATGCCTGCCGTAGCACGCCCCGCGCTACGCGTAGCGCGGCTGCTACAGGGGTCCGCTACACCGCCCACGCCTGTGACCTGCACAGACGTGGACGTGTAGCGCGTAGCGTGGTTGCCGACCATCACGCCGAAACAGCCCGTTTGGCCGCCGCGGCGTCGATCGCGTCGAGCGTGCAACCCTGCCCGACACCCTTCTCGAACCACTTCGGGTCACGGACCGACTTGCCGGGCACGCCGAGGCCACGCAGCAGCGCCGACACCGCGTCGGGGGTCACCTCGGCGTAGTGCTCGGGCAGCCGATCGCCGAGCCGCGCCGCGAGCTCAGGCCACGAGATGCGCGCCTCACCGGCGTAGAACACACCCCGCGCATCGGCGAGCGGGTCACGGACCACGCGGGCGACGTCCTCACCGGCCGCCATCCCCGACAGCGTCCCCGCCGCCTCACGATGCCTGCGGGCGGCGAGCAGGATCCGCTCCGCGTCCTCAGCGTCAGCCAGGTACGTCCGGACCAACGGCGTGTCATCGGTCAGCCCGTACAGGTAGCCGATCCCGCGGAACTCCGGCCCGACCGGCAGCGAAGACGCGTCGTACCCCTCGGCGTACGCGTCGCCGCCCAACACCGCCTCCGACACGATCCGGTTACCGCACCTGAGCGCGAACCGCACATCGTGGTTGTCGCGGTACCGGTTGAACAGCCGGCCCACATCCCCGGCGCCGACCCCGGACGGCTTCTGCGAACTCGACAGCAGGATCACGCCCGCGGACGGGCCCTGCGCCAGGATCCGGGCGAGCAGCTGCGCAACTTCCTTGTTGGCTTCCTGGTCGACCGTCTCGAAATAGACCTGGAACTCTTCCATGACCAGGACCCACACCCGCAGGTCCGGGTACCGCGGGTCGCGGGCCAACTGCTCCGTCAGCTTCCCCTCCGGGCATTCGCTGATCGGCAGGGTCGACAGCTGGTCGTTGACTGCCTCGATGTGCTTGACGAACAGCCGCAGCACCCCCAGCAGGTCATCGACCGGGTCGCCGTCACGGTTCGCCGCGACACCGTAGATCATCCGCTCAGCGACCAGCGCGAACTTCCGCCAGTCGGGGCTGTTCTTCCCGTCGACGATGAACAGTTTCGTAAACGGGTCCAGGGCGGCGAACAGGGCGATAGCACGGGCCGTGAACGTCTTCCCCTTCCGCGGCTGCGCACCGACCAGGTACGAGTGCCACAGCAGGTCGACGAGGACCCGCCGGCCACGCTCGTCCAAGCCGAGCGGGAACGACCGCCACACGGACCGCGGCCTGCAGTCCAGCAGCGGCGACCGGCCGGCCGGGACACCCAGGGGGTTGACGTCGGCGACAAACAGCCGGTGCCGCCGCTCAGACGTCTTGTCCGCGGTCAGGAACACCTGAAAGTCGGTGACGTCGAGCCCGGACGCGATCGACGTCTTGGCCTTGACGACGTCGGCGAACCGCGCCCCGTACGGCAGGTCCACGACGACCTCAGACCCGGTGTTGAACCGTGGCGTGACCACCGCCGCCGACACGATCGGCTTCCCGACCGGCCGCCCGACACGGGCGAGGACCGGCACCACGACCGCCACCGCGACCGCCTGCACCCACCACGGCGCGACCAGGTACAGGGCCAGGCCGGCAGCAACGACCGCGACGAGCTCGGCGCCGAGCACGCTCCCGCGCCACAGCCGCGCCGACCGCGCCTCCCGGTGCAGGGCGAGCCACGCCGCATCGTCGTTGCGGGTGGCAGCGTCCTGCCGGAGTGCGTGCTGTTCCAGCACCCACCACCAGCGCAGCTGACGCCCGACGAGCCGGCCCACGCCGACCAGCGCCCAGAACGCGGCCAGCACGATGTAGAGCGGGCTGCGGACCGCGTGATACGCCAGGGTGTGACCGGCCCGGCCCGCGGCCCGCCGCCCGGCTGCCTTGACGTTGTCGACACCGCGGAGGGTGGCGGGGATGATCGGACGCCGTTCGTGGTCCCGGGTGACGACGTCGACGTATACGGGCGCGCGGCCCGGGTCCGGCTCGTCGCCGAGGTCGATCTCAAACGACGTGTCGAACCGCTGCTGGTCATGCTCGAGCGCCGTCATGCCGTCACCCCGACCATCTCGACCTCGGCACCGTTGATGCGCTCCGTGTCCGGCTGGTCGTCGCGGACGGGCGCAAGCACCTGCCGCACGTACCGCTCGCTGAGACTGAGCAGGGTGGCGATCTCCGGCACGTTCATGCCGCCGCTGGCCATCGCCTGCGCGGCCTGCCGGGTGGCGACCGCCGACCGTTTCGGCGCGGAGGCGGCGGCCGTCTTGCGGGGCTTGCGCGGCGCCGGGGTCTGCACGTCCGGCACGGCGGCGATCTCCGGAACCGGCGCCGCCGTCGCCTGGCCGCTGACCTCGGCGAATGCCACCATCGGCACCGGAACTTCGCCCGCCGTGATCTCCGCCGGAACCCGCTCCGGCTCCCGCTCGACAACGGTCGACCCGGTGACGGTCACCGGTGCCAGTCGGGCCGGAACAAGCTCGGCCGCCAGCAGCGCCGCCAGGCCGTCATAATCGGCACCGCGGGTCAGCCGGATCGCGACCTCATCGAGGTCGAAGGTGTTGACGGCGACGTCGGCCATGACCGGCCCGACCCGCTCGGCGATCCGCTGGCGCAGCGTCGCCGCAATCGCCGCCTGTCGCCGCTCCGTGCGCACCTGCTGGCGGGCCGCGTCGAGCGAGCCGAGCTTGTCGGCGCCGGTGGTCAGCGCCAGGTGCCGCGCCCGGCGAGCCAGCCCGGGATGCCGCAGCCACAGCCACACGCCGTAGACCGGCGGAATGGCCTCCAGGCGCCCGGCGGCCCGCTGTGCGTCCCGGTACCGGGCGCCCGAGTCGAGCAGCCACACGGCATACCCCAGGGCCGAGAGGCCGCCGAAGAACGCAGCCTGGAACGGGTTGCTGATGTGGCCCCACACGTTGACGGTGACCGCGCCGAGCGCGATCAGCGCCGACACGACCCGGGCGGAGATCGCCCGCTCCCCGATGCGCCGGCGCCGGTCGGCGTGCGCGGAGACGACCACGCCGCCGAACTCGACCGCGCCGACGACAGCGACCGCCGCGGGCAGGCGCCAGCCGAGCCGGTCGGCAGCGACGTCGGACGCACCGGCCAGGGCGCCGGTCACGACCACGGCATAGAACGCCTGGTTCAGGGTGAGCTTCACTGGGTGCCTCCGGGGCGTTCGGCGCGGCAGGGGCCGCAGTCGGTAGCCGACTGGCCGGGATGGATCGGGCAGCGACCGACCTCCAAGGCGAGCAGGCCGAGGCCCTCGCCGAGCAGGTCACGCAGGATCGCCGCCTCGACGATCGAGAAGCGGGTCAGGGACGTCTCGTCGGTGGTGTGCCGCATCAGGTTGACCTCCGCCGGGGAGCCGTCGACCTGCTGCAGCAGCACCGCGTACGCCAGGTCGTGGCTCAGCTCCAGGTCGGCGCCGATCTGCGCGCCGTGCACGGGCCAGTCGGCGGCGTGGCGCCGGTCGCACCACCCGGGGTGCCACACCGGGGCGGTCATCGGGCACCACCCGCCGCAGCGCCGCGCGCCGTGCTGCCGGTGAGGTGCCGCATCAGCTCACGCCACGCGCGGACACTCTGCCGCTCGGTCTGCGGCCACCAGGTGCGCACCGTGCCCAGCTGGACCAGCTCGAGGCCGGCGGGGCTGCCGTCGGCGCCTACGAGCGACAGGCGGGCACCGCTGCCGAGCTCGGTCGGCGTGCTGCGGTGCGCGCCGCCCGTCTGGCGAGCGGTGCACAGGGCGGGCGAGCAGTAGGCGGGGTGCCCGGCGCGCGCCGGGTCGAAGTCGCCGAGCACCAATCCCGCCATGTTGAGCGGGTTGTGTCGGGGGTGCTGCATACGATGGTTCACGGGTCGCCTCCACGGGGCGATCAAGGCCCTCGGTTGGTGTTCGAGCACCGCCGGGGGCCGTCTGTTTGGCTGGGATCATTCTCGCATCATCTTGATGTGCACACAAGTCATCATGTGCCCTGAGTGCATCACGTGCATACAGTCCGCCCGACCGATCGTGACCGGTTGGCGCGTCTCACACGGATGTCACATCACGGAGCGCGCGGGCAACATTCACCGCGCGGGACGGTAGTCGATCGAGGTCCGAAACTGCCTCTGACCTGGGCTAATGGCAGCCCATGCGCACGGGTGTACGAGACCGGTGCGCCTTCCAAACTGACGGTGTGAGTTCGATTCTCATCGCCCGCTCCAGGTTCGTTCTGCGCAGATCCTTCTCGGCCTCAGCGCGGGAAGGCACGCAGCGCCAGCTCGGCGACCTCGGCCAGTTCCTCCCGGGTGGCGCCGGCCGACGCATGCACGGCGAGCCCTTCCGACACTGTCATCACATACCGTGCGAGCCGGTCGGGGTCCTCATCGGCGGCTAGATCACCCTCTCGCACCGCACGCCGGAACCGCTCCGTCATCGCCAGCTCGCCGCCCTTGCGGGAGGCGGCGAGGGTCTCGCAGACATCGATGTTGTCCGGCCCGCAGGACAGGCCACCCTGGATCGAGAAGCATCCGGGCGGCCTGCCGGGGGTGGTGACCGCATTGACGTTCTCCCGCAGGAAGGTCTCCGCGACCCGCCGGGCGGTCGGCTCGGCCAGCGCCGCGCCGGCATAGGCCATCTCCACCCGGGCATAGCGGGCGAGTGCCTTGTCGAACAGCTCACGCTTGTTGCCGAAGGCCGCATACATGCTGGTCTTGTTGATTCCCATGGCGGCGGTGAGATCACTGAGCGAGGCGCCCTCGTATCCCTGTCGCCAGAACACGACGAGGGCCCGTTCGAGGGCCTGATCCACGTCGAAGCCGCGCGGCCGGCCGACCGCAGATGTGTTCACGACCTCAATAGTACCGATCGGTACACAAGCGGGGGACGGCGTGCTAGCTTCTGATTCGGTACCGATCGGTACACAACTGGAGGAGGCCCCAATGGCACAACTGGCAGGCAAGACCGCCGTCGTCACCGGCGCCACGACCGGCATCGGCCTGGCCGCGGCGCGGCGCCTCGCGGATGAGGGCGCCACCGTCTTCATCGCCGGCCGGCGCAAGCCGGAACTGGACGCCGCCGCGGTCCACGTCGGACCGAACGCGATCCCGGTCCAGACCGACGTCTCCGATCTTGACGACCTGGACCGCCTGTACACCGCGGTCCGCCAGCACGGCAAGGGCATCGACGTCCTGTTCGCCAACGCCGGCGGCGGTGAGTTCGCCACCCTGGAGCAGGTCACCGAGCAGCACTTCGACCAGACCTTCGGCATCAATGTCCGCGGCACGCTCTTCACCGTGCAGAAGTCCGTCCCCCTGCTCAATGAGGGTGCGTCGGTCATCCTGACGTCGTCCACGGCCGCCTCGACCGGCAGCGCCGCGTTCGGCGTCTACGCGGCCTCGAAGGCGGCCATCCGCTCCTTCGCCCGCACCTGGGCCAACGAACTGAAGGATCGCGGCGTTCGGGTCAACGCGGTCTCGCCGGGCCCGGTGGACACCCCCGGCCTGACCGGCCTGGCCCCGGCCGCCGACCAGGCCGATGCCCTGAAGGACTTCCTGACCAGCACGGTGCCGCTGGGCCGGATGGGTCGCCCGGACGAGATCGCCGACGCGGTCCTGTTCCTGGCCTCGCCGCAGAGCAGCTTCGTGACCGGCTCGGAGTTGATGGTCGACGGCGGCCAGAACCAGGTTTGATCGACCGCCGAGTTCCCCGAAGTGGGGCGCCGACCCACTGCCGGAGTCGCCGGACGCACCACGGTTCGGCCGGCGATCTTCGCTCCGGGCTCAAATCGAAGGCCAGGACTGGTCGCCCGGGTAATCACTCCGGCCTTTGATCATGGCATCTCCGAGGTGTGGACCCGGAAGTATGTGGCATACCGGGCGGAGCATGGCGCCCCCAGGGGGACAGTCCCCTTGGAGGCGCCGCGTGGATGCCGCGCCGGCGGTGTGGTCAGTGGTCGACCGCCACCCGCTGGATCGCGCGGGCGAGCCGGGTGAGGTCGACCCCCTCGAGGTGGTCGAGGAAGTGCCGGCGGACGCTGGCCAGGTTGCTCGGCCACGCCTGTCGCAGCCGGTCGCCGCCGGCGCCGGTGAGGACGGCGGTCCACCCGCGGGCGTCGTCGTCGCTCCTGACCCGTTCGATCAGCCCCTGGGTCTCCAGGCGGGCGACGACGCGGGTCATGCCACTCAGTGAGAGTTCGCATGCCGCAGCGAGCGCGCCCATCCGCATGCGCAGCGACTGCGCTTCGGACAGCCGCATCAGGGCGGTCCACTCGCTGAGCGACAAGTGCTGCTCGCGCATCAGGTCCGCGTCGATGGCGCGGGGGAGCGCGTAGATCAGGCGAGGGAGCGCGCGGACCAGGGCGTCCTCGTCGGGGGTCATCGGCGGCGTCGGACGCGCTGTTGTCATGACCACACTCTACTTGCTTCGCGAAGCAAGTTATCCCGGTTAGGTTGGTACTTGCTTGGCGAAGCAAGCACTTACTTCTAGAACGGGAGTCCCACCGATGACCAGGATTGGCATCATCCTCGGCAGCACCCGTCCGGGCCGCAACGGAGAGGCCGTCGCCCGCTGGGTGCACCAGGTCGCGGCGCAGCGAACCGACGCGGAGTTCGAGCTCGTCGACCTGCTCGACTACAAGCTCCCCCACCTCGACGAGGTGCTGCCGCCCTCCATGGGCCGGTACGCCCAGCCGCACACCCTGCAGTGGGCGAACACGATCGCCTCCTTCGACGGGTTCGTCATGGTCACCCCGGAGTACAACCACTCCACGTCGGGTGCACTGAAGAACGCCATCGACTTCCTGTACGGCGAATGGAACAACAAGGCCGTCGGATTCGTCAGCTACGGCGCGGCCGGCGGCACCCGGGCCGTGGAGCATCTGCGGCTGATCGCCGGCGAGCTGCAGATGGCCGACGTGCGCGGCCAGGTGGCGCTGTCGCTCTTCACCGACTTCAAGGACTTCACGGTGTTCGTGCCCTCTGCTTTCCAGGTCGAGTCGCTCACCGCGATGTTGGGGCAGGTCGTGGCGTGGAGCACCGCACTCGCGCCGATGCGCGCCCACTGAATCGCATCAGGAGGTACTTCCATGGGAACGCTTGACGGGAAAGTCGTGCTGATCACCGGTACCGCGGGCGGCCAGGGTCGTGTCGCGTCGCTGATCTTCACGCGGGAGGGCGCAACGGTCGTCGGATGTGACATCCAGGCCGCCGCCAACGACGAAACGGTCGAACTCGTGCGTCACGCCGGCGGGGAGATGACCGGCATCGCGCCGGTCGACCTCACCGATCCGGAGCAGGCGCGGCGGGTCGTCGAGGACACCGTGGCCACCTACGGCCAGCTCGACGTGGTGTACAACAATGCGGCCATCCAACGCTTCGGCCCGATGCCGGACTTCTCCGTCGAGGACTGGCGGACGACCATCGCGGGCGAGCTCGACATCCCCTTCTTCGTGTCGAAGTTCGCGTGGCCGCACCTGGTCCGGCGCGGTGGTGGCGTCATCATCAACGTCGCCTCCATGGCCGGCATGATCGGCGGTGAGGTCCCTGCGATGGTCGGGCACAGCGCCGCGAACGCCGGCGTCATCGGCATGACCCGCCAGCTCGCGCTCGAAGGCGCACGCCACGGGATCCGTGCGGTCGCGATCAGCCCCGGGCCGGTCCTGACTCCGGCCAGCGACCGCGATCTCGGTGACAACCAGGCGGCCCGGGACGCGATCACCGGCAAGACGCTCCTCAAGCGCTTCGCGCAACCCGAGGAGATCGTCGAACTCGCGGCCTTCCTCGCCTCCGACCGGGCGTCCTACATCACGGGCGCCAACTACCCGGTCGAGGGCGGCGCGACCGCCTGGTAACGCCACAGGACCTGCGCGCCGGGCCGCCCGGCCCGGCGCGCAGGCATACAGCGGAAGACCGCCGTTGAAAGACGTCAGACCGTGACGGGGCGGGCGTTGAGCAGTGCGGCGTGTTCCCGCTGCGCGGCGTCCAGCAGGGCCTGCCAGGCGTCGGCGCCGATCGGCAGGCGGGTGGGGCGTTCCTCGGAGGCGATGAGGCGCAGCACCTCGGTGGCGAACAGCGACGGCGGGTTGGCCATCGGCAGCTGCTTCATCGCGCGGGAGCCGGCGAGCATGGGCCCGGTGACGTCACGGTACGTGTCGAGGTGGCTCGACTCGGTGAGCGTGGTGCCCCACTCGGTGGCGAAGCAGCCGGGCTCGACGGAGACGACGTGCACGCCGGTGCCGATGAGCTCCTGCGACAACGCGTCGACCATGCCCTCCAGGGCGTACTTGGCGGCCGTGTAGGCGCCGAGGCCCGGGTACGCGAGGCGGCCGGCCGTCGAGGAGACCATGATGACGTCGCCGTGGCCCTGGGCCCGCATGTGGGGCAGCACCATGCGGGTCAGGCGCCATGGCGCGAACAGGTTCGTGGCGAACTGGGCCTCCAGCTCGGCGTCGGTGACCTCCTCGACCGCGCCGAAGTGGCCGTAGCCGGCGTTGTTGACCAGGACGTCGACGCCGCCGAAGCGGGCCATGGCGGCGTGGACGGCGTTGTGACAGTCGTCCGGGTCGCGCACGTCGAGCGCGCAGGTGGCGAGGGCTTTCGGGTACGCGTCGCGGAGGTCCTCGAGCGTCTCGGGGCGGCGGGCGGTGGCGAGGACCTGCTGTCCGGACGCGGCGACCGCCTCGGCGAGCGCACGGCCGAGGCCGGTGGAGCATCCGGTGATCAACCAGCGACGAGTCATGTTCGACATAGTGACTCTCAGTATCCGCACGAAGACAGAGCGAGAACGTGAGTGACCGTCATTCACCGGGGAAATCCGCCGTTCGTGTCTGCGCGGCGGGCGGCCGTACAGTTGCGGCATGCGCTCGCTCGCCGAGCTGATCTCCGACGACCGGTCGGCGTGGGCCGAGGTCGAGGCGGCGGTCAGCGGGTCACCGTTCGCGGTGGAGATCCTGCCGACCGACCCCGACAGGGCGGCGGCCTGCCTGCAACGGCTCCAGGTCACCACCAGGTCGTGGCTCGGATCCCTGGTGTATCTGTCCGGCGGGCTGGTCGTCGACGACGGCTGGCTGCGGATCCTCGGCTCGGGGGACCCGCAGCGCCGGCTGCCGGACATCCACACGGTCAACGCCGGCTTCACCGGCGTCGGGCTGGTCGTCGCGCAGGACGTGCTGGGCGGCGAGTTCGTGTGGCGGCAGGGCGACGGCCCGACCCCGACGATCCACTACTTCGCGCCCGACACCCTGCGCTGGGAGGACCTCGGCCTCGGGTACACCGACTGGCTCTACGGCATGCTCGGCGGCGCGGTCGACCAGTTCTACCTGAGCTGGCGCTGGGCCGGCTGGCAGGACGAGGTCGCCGGCGTACCGTTCGACGCCGGCCTGCACACGTGGCCGCCGCTGTTCGCCGCCGAGGGCAAGGACGTCGCCGAGGTGAGCCGCCGGCCGGTGCCGATGACGGAGCTCGTCAGCGTCCTGCACGACTTCGCCGACCAGCTCGGAGCCTGAGTGGACGCCGCCGTCGAGCTGCACCACCGCGAGGACGGCCCGCCCGACGCGCCCGCCGTGGTCCTGTTGCACGGCGGTGGCAGCCGCGGGGCGACCTGGGACCTGTTCACGCCCGCGCTGCTCGCGGCCGGGCACCGGGTCGTGGTGCCCGACCTGCGTGGGCACGCCGGCAGCCCGCGCTCCCGCCCGTACACCTTGGAACACCACCGTGACGATGTCATCGCGCTGCTCGACCGGCTCCGTCTGGACCGGCTGACGCTCATCGGGCACTCGCTCGGCGGGTTCGCCGCGACGCTGGTCGCGCAGGCACAGCCGGACCGCGTCACGCGGCTCGTGCTGGAGGACCCGCCGGTGCCGCCACGCCACACGGGCGCGGGGAAGGTGTCGCTGGGCCGCCTGCTGCTGCTGTCGATCGGCACGGCCGACCCGCGCCGCCGGTACGACCGGCTGGCCCTGACGTCCGCGATCACGCAGCTGCGGCAGGCGCACCCGGGCTGGTGGGACGCGCTGCCGGCGATCACCGCGCCGACGCTGCTGCTGTCCGGCGGGCCGTCCAGCCACATCGCACCGGTGCGGCTGGCCGAAATGGCGGCGCTCATCCCGCGGTGCGAGCTGGTCACCGTCCCCGTCGGCCACCGCGTGCACAGCACCGCCCCGGAGGAGTTCCGCAGGACGGTCATGCACTTTCTCGGCGATGCTGTCCGGGACGGCACATCCGCTCCGACGTCTCCGGCGTCACCGATGGACGGTGCCGCTGGAGAGGAGCAACCGTGAAGTACATGATCCTGACGTACGCGTCGCAGCAGGACTACGACGAGATGGCCGGCCGGCCGGGGGACGCGCCGGTGTGGACGGGCGAGGACTTCGCCGCCATGGGCGAGTTCATGACGAAGTTCAACCAGGAGCTCGAGGCGTCCGGCGAGCTGGTCGAGACCCGGGCGCTGGGCGCGCCGGTGCACACCCGGCGCATCAGCGGCGTGCCGGCCCTGGTCACCGACGGCCCGTACGCGGAGACGCAGGAGGTCCTCGCCGGCTACTGGATCGTCGACGTCGACAGCTTCGACCGGGCCACCGAGATCGCCGCCCGCCTCGGCGACTGCCCCGGACCGCCGCAGGTCGCCGCGACCGCCTACGCCGACGTGCGGCCGATCATCGAGCACGCCGGTGAGCTCGGGCTCTGACCCTCGGCTCGAGGACCTGCTGCGCTCGCTGGCGCCGCAGGTCCTCGGTGCGCTCGTGCGTCGCTACGGGCACTTCGACCACGCCGAGGACGCCGTCCAGGAGGCCCTGATCGCGGCCGCCTCGCAGTGGCGCGGCGCGATCCCCGACTCGCCCCGCGCCTGGCTCATCACCGTCGCGTCGCGGCGCCTGACGGACCTGCTGCGCAGCGAGTCGGCCCGGCTGCGGCGCGAGGCGGAGTGGGTACCTCCTCCGCCGTCCACCGGTCACCACGACGACAGCCTCGTCCTGCTGGCGATGTGCTGCCACCCGTCGCTGAGCGCACCCGACCAGATCGCGTTGACGCTGCGGGCCGTCGGAGGGCTCAGCACCGCCGAGGTCGCCAGGGCGTTCCTGGTACCGGAGGCGACGATGGCCCGCCGCATCAGCCGCGCGAAGCAGCGGATCAAGACCAGCGGGGTGCCGTTCGCGCTGCCCGCCGCGTTCTCCGCCGCCGTGCTGCACGTGCTCTACCTGATGTTCAACGAGGGGTACGCCGCCACCGCCGGCCCCGACCTGCACCGCCCCGACCTCGCGGTCGAGGCGATCCGGCTGACCCGGCTCGTGCACCGGCTGCTGCCCGGGGACAGCGAGGTCACCGGGCTGCTCGCGCTGATGCTGCTCACCGACGCGCGCCGGCCCGCCCGTACCGCGCCGGACGGCACCCCGGTCCCCATGGACGCCCAGGACCGCACCCTGTGGAACGCGGACCTCATCGCCGAGGGGGTCGCCCTCGTCACGGCGGCGCTGCCCCGCGGCCCCGTCGGCCCGTACCAGGTGCAGGCGGCCATCGCGGCCCTGCACGACGAGGCCCCGTCCGCCGGCGCGACCGACTGGCCGCAGATCGTCGCCCTGTACGAGCTGCTCATGACCCTCACCGACAACCCGATGGTCGCGCTCAACCACGCGGTCGCGGTCACCATGGCCGCCGGCCCGGCCGCGGGCCTCGCGCTGCTGCCGTCGCTGTCCTCCCTCGCCGGCGACCACCGCTTCCACGCCGTGCGCGGTCACCTGCTGGAGATGTCGGGCGACGCGACCGCGGCCGGCGAGGCGTACACGACCGCGGCGGGGCTGACCGGCAGCGTGCCGCTGCAGCGGTACCTCCACGGCCGCGCCGCCCGCCTCCGAACGGGACTCCCCGGCACGTAGCGGACGTTTCGGCAGGTCAATTCCATGATCCGCCTGATTTCGAACGGGTGTTCGAGTAGGGTCCCGGGTCATGGAGACCACCACCTGCGCCGCTGTGAAGCTGACCCCGACCGCCACCGGGGACATCGCGGTCCGCTGCACGAAGCGCCCGGACCACGTCACCGCCGGCGACCCCGTCCATGAGGCGCGAGTAGGCGTCTTCCCGGTCCGGTGGACAAACGCCGAATGACTGACCGAACGTAGCGTAGTCCTGACCTCGCGTGATCTTTCGCGGGGCGATCGGCGGATCCCCGGCGAAGGCTTCCGGCGGAGGATCACGGTCATGAGCCGTCGTCATCTCGTTGCCGCCGTGGTGGTCCTGCTCGCGCTGGCCGGATGCGGGTCAGCCGGAAAGGCGACCGGGGAGCCACTGGTGGGCGCCTCGACCGCGTCACCTTCGCCGTCTTCGTCGCCATCCCCCTCGCCGTCGCTGTCGCCGTCCCCGTCACCTCCGGCCGTGTCGGTGCCGTCCGTAGTGGTCCCGCCGGTGCCCACGATGGGCGGGGCAACGACCGAGCCGGCGGACGAGAAGCCAGCCGTGTATTACGCGAACTGCGCAGAGGCGAAGCGCGCCGGCGCGGCGCCGTTGCACCGCGGCGAGCCCGGCTACCGCAAGGCCCTGGACCGCGACGGCGACGGCGTCGCCTGCGAGACCTGAGGTGCCGCCCGTCCCGCCCGTCCCGCCCGTCCGGATGATGTGCGCGGCGGCCGGAGGTCCAGGTCGGCTCTGAGCCGCGAGCGGCGTTCCGGTCAGCGCGTTCCCGACCCAGGCTCGGGCGATCCCGCTGGTGATCGAAGGCGCATCCTGGCCGGGCGAGCGACCAGGGCCGTCCTTTGATCACGCTGCCAAGATCGAACCGGTGGAAATCGCAGATCGGCACCCCCCGCTGGACGCGGGCAAGCGCGAGGCGGCCAGATCCAGCCGTTGAACATCGGCCGGCCGGCGGGTCAGGCGACCAGGGCGGCGCGCAGCGCCGAGAGCTCGTCGTCCTTCAGCCCGTACGTGTGCGCCCAGTCCTGCATCGAGCCCCACCTGTCCTTCGCCAGCTCCAGCGTCTGCAGCATCATCGCCGCCTGAGGGGTCCAGTCCAGGACCGACGCCGGGCGTGGGGGCAGGCCGAGGCGGTCGACGACCACGGCGACCCGCTCGTGGATGCGCGGCATCGCCGGGGCGGTCGCGGCGTAGTCGGCGGCGATGACCTCGTCCGGGACGCCGAGCAGGCTCAGCACGACCGCGGCGAGGACGCCGGTGCGGTCGCAGCCGGCCTCGCAGTGGAAGACGGCCGGCAGGGTCGACGAGTGGGTCAGGAGACGGACGGCGCCGGCGAGGACGTCGCCCTTCTCCGCGAGCATGGCGACGTAGTGGCCGACCAGGTCGTCGGCGCCGCTGACGTCGGTGATCGGGGCGGAGACGTAGCCGACCCGGGTCGCGGCGAGGGGGCCCCGGCCGAGGTGGGTGACCTCGTACTCGCCGCGCAGGTCGATGACGGTCGCCACGCGCAGGTCCTCGAGGAGGTGCGCGACGTCGGACTTCGTGGCGTACGCGAGGGAGTCGCTGCGGAACAGGCGCCCCGGGCGGATCGCGCCGCCCGCCGCGGGAAGGCCGCCGAGGTCGCGGAAGTTGACGAGCCCCTCAAGACGGCGGCGGCGGCGCCAGCGCCTCACCCGGACAGGCCCGTCAGCCAGTTCCAGAACTGCATGAACCATCCGACCTCGCGCAGGTAGGCGACGCCCGCCGCGGCGAGGAACAGGCCGGTGAGCGCATGGGCGCCCTTGGCGCTGCGGCGGACCCGGCCGAAGCGCTGCTCCAGGACGAGCCGGCCGACGAGGCGGGTCAGCGCGAAGACGCCGACGGCGACCGCGAGCACGACCAGGAACGCGAAGAACGGGCCGCTGAGGCTGCCGTCGCTGTCCAGGGCCCACAGGCCCCAGCAGATGAAGGCGATGAACGCGCCGGTGCCGGTGAGCTCCCAGCCGATCTTGAGCGTGCGGGCGCGTTCGCCGGGCTCCGGGCGGTACACGGGGCGCTCGAACTCCGGCTCGGACGGCATCATGCCGGTCGGGTCGGGAGCGGGCCGGTGGATGACCTTCGCCCGGCCGCGCATCTGCGGCACGCCGGTGTCGGAGACGGCGACCGCCGGCGAGACCGGGGCGCCACTGACCGGCGGCGCCGAGACCGGCGGGGCGGAGACGGGCGGCGCGATGTGGAAGGCGGTCGGGGCGGAGCTGCCCGCCCGCAGGGCGACGAGTTCCCGTTCGAGGCGTTCGATCCGCTGGTACGCGTCCGTCTCGGTCCCCGTGACCGACGGCCGGGCCCGGCCGATGGCGCGCGAGGTCTCGGAGCTCTCCGGCTCGACCCAGTCGCAGCCGACGTCGGGCAGGCCGGAGCGGCGGACCAGCTCCGACAGGTGCGCCAGCCACGCCGGCAGCTCCCTGGTGTCGGGCCGCTCCGACGGACGGTCGGCCAGCGGCGCGTGCAGGTGGTCGCGCAGCGCCGGGATGCGCTCCAGCAGGGGGTGGCGGCGCAGGACGTTCCACTGCGGCGGGGACGCCTCCTGCGGGTTGCGCTGGTCGGTGCGGCCGTCGACGCGCGGATACGCGCCGGTGACCATGAAGTACGCGACGGCGCCGTAGCCGTGCACGTCATACGCGGGTCCGACGTACTTCACCCCGCCGAACGCCTCGGGGCCGCCGGACTCCGGGGTGTAGGCGATCTGGGTGATCTCCTCCTCGCGGAAGTAGCGCGCGCCGGTGAAGTCGATCAGCCGCACCTCGCCGGTGGCGAGGACCATGAGGTTCGACGGCTTGACGTCCATGTGCAACACGGCCGTCGCGCCGGACTGCTGCGGGTGGTGCAGCGCCTGCAGGACCGACCCCAGAGTCTTCAGCGCGGCGACCGCGTTGAGCCTGCGCCCGCCGGGTGCCATGCCGGCACGCTGGGCGATGTACTCGCGCAGGTTGACCCCGTGCAGGTAGTCGTAGACCTGGTACGGCACGGCGTCACCCGGCGCTGTGCGCTCCCCCGGCCGGTGCGGCGGCGGGCCGTAGAAGCCGTCGGCGCGCCGGCAGATGCCGCCGACACCGCGGTTGTTGAGGTCCATCAGCGCCGCGTCGCCCTTGTCCCAGGATCGCAGCTCGTCGGCGATCGGGCGCTGCGGGTCGATCCGGAACACCTTCACGGTCATCGGTGCCGACGTCACCCCACCGCAGATACGCACCGCGCGGTAGACGTCGGCCTGCCCGCCCGAGCCCAGGTGGGCCACGAGCCGGTAGCGCTGGAACGTCTCCGGCAAAGGGCTCGCCGGACCACACACGAGGTCCAGCAACGCACCCTGCGTCATCGTGCGACTCCCCCCAGATAAACTTCCGCCCCCGGACACTTCCGAGAGTAACCAGCCGACGAAATCGGTCGCGCTCAGTGGAGGTCACGAGGTAGACACGACTGCGTGACCGGATACTCGCTGCGTGCCGCCACGACCGCCGACATCGACGCGTTCGCCCGGGTGATCCGAGCCGCGTTCAACGTGACGGGCGATCCCGACCCGACCGACACGATCCGCACCGTGATCGACCCCGCCCGCTACACCCTGGCCGAGTTCGACGGGCAGATCGTCGGCACCGCCGGCATCCTCACCCGCGATCTCGCCGTGCCGGGTGCTGTCATCCCCGCCGCGCACGTCACCGCCGTGGCGGTGTCCGCCACGCACACCCGCAAGGGGCTGCTGCGCCGCATGATGACCGAGCAGCTGAGCAACGCCCCCGAGGCGATCGCCGTGCTGTGGGCCTCGGAGGGCCGCATCTACCAGCGGTTCGGCTACGGTCTCGCCTCGCAGAACGTGACCATCCGCGCCGACCGCCGCGAGCTGTCGATCCGTGGCACCGCCGGCGCCGGCACCGGCACGTTGCGCGCGGCCGTGCCGTCCGACGTGCTCAAAGAGCTTTCCGAGGTGTACAGCCGGGTCCTCGCCGGCCAGCCGGGCTGGTCCAGCCGCGACGACACGTGGTGGGCGCACCTCACCAGCGACCCGGAGAAGCACCGCGAGGGGTTCACGGCGACCCGCGCGGTGCTGTACGAGAACGCGGCCGGTGCCGTCGAGGGCTTCACGCGGTACCGCGTCCGCAACGAGTGGGACGACAACGGCCCGAAGGGCGAGGTCAACGTCGTCGAGCTGGTCGCCGCCACCCCCGACGCGCACGCGGCGCTGTGGCGCTTCCTGCTCGGCGTCGACCTGACCCGCACGGTCGTCAAGGGCCTCTCGAGCGTCGACGACCCGGTCTTCCACCTCGTCGAGGAGCCCCGCCGCCTCGGCGGCAAGGTCGGCGACGGTCTCTGGGTCCGCATCGTGGACCTGCCGAGGGCGCTGACCTCCCGGCGGTATGCCGCACCCGTCGACGTCGTCCTGGACGTCACCGACGCCCTCCTGCCCGCCAACGCGGGCCGCTGGCGCCTGCGCGTCGGTGCCGGCGGCGCCCTGGTCAACTGCACGCCGACCGACGCGCCGGCCGACCTCAGCTGCGACGTCCTGGAGCTGGGCGCGGCATATCTCGGCGGCACGAAGCTCGGCGCGCTCGCCGCGGCCGGCCGCGTCCAGGAGCACCGCCCCGGCGCCGTGGCCGCCGCCAGCACCGCCTTCGGCTGGCACGTCACCCCGGCGTCGATCGAGATCTTCTGATACCTCGGCTGACGGGCACCGAACGGGTAGGGTCTGTGATGTGGGTGGGATCCAGCGCCGGCGGCGCCGCATGCGGCATCACCAGCCGGTGACCACCGACGCCCAGTCCCCTGACTCCGCCGCTGCCGCCGGGGCCCCTGACGCTTCTGGAGCACCCGGCTCGGCTCCGAGCGGTGCGCCCGCTGCGGGCAGTGACGCCGCCACGGACGGTGACCTGCCGGGCGACGTGGCGACGGCCGACGCGACGATCGGTGCGCCGACCGGCCCGACCAGCAGCGCGCCACCTGCCGGGGCGGCACCCGGCGAGACGACGACCGGCACGGCATCCGACGAGACAACGGCACTTGCCGGACCGGCCACCGGTGCGACGGCCGACGAGGCAGCCACCGGCGCCACGCACGGCGGAGCTGCGACCGGCGCCACGCACGGCGGAGCTGCGACCGGCGCCACAGCCGGCGGAGCTGCGACCGGCGCCACGCACGGCGGAGCTGCGACCGGCGCCACAGCCGGCGGAGCTGCGGCCGGCGCCACAGCCGGCGAGGCGACGACCGGTGCGACGGCGGCAGGACCGACCGCCGGTGCGACACCCGGCGGGGCAGCGGCCGAGGCCGAGTCGGCCGTGGCGAAGCCGCATCCGCCGGTGCCACGGCCACCGATCCATCCGCCGGTCAGCACCCAGCCGACGCCCGGATCTCCGCCCGGTCCCGCGACGGTGACGGCCGCAGCCGCCGGGGCTGCGATCCCCCGGACCCGGCAGTCCAGCCCGGACCGGCCGCCGTGGGGCCAAGCCCGTCGACCGCCGCCGCCCCACCGAGCCCCGCAACCCTGTCGGGCGCTGCGACCCAGCCAGGCGCTGCGACCCAGCCGGGCGCCACCACCCAGCCGGGCTCCGCCGCCGCGCCGAGCCCCGCGACCCTGCCGGGTGCCACCGTCCCGTCGGCCGCCGCCGTGTCCCCGCCGGGCGCGGCCACTCAGCCGGGCGCGGCCGCTCAGCCGGGCGCAGCCACGAGGCCGAGCACGGCCGCCCAGCCGAGCGTCGCGCCGACGAGTCCGGCGCCGCCGAGTCCTGCGCAGCTGGCGGAGCTGTCGGGTGCCTTCGCGATGACCGCCAACGTCCACGATCCCGAGGCGGCGGAGTCCGAGGCCGCACCCGGCGAGCGGGCCGCCGGCCACGCCAAGGACGAGCACGACCATGACCACGATCATCACCACCACGACGCCCATCACCACCATCATCACCATGACGAGGTGGTGTCCGAGCGTGGCCTGCGTGGCCTGGTCGGCGGCGGCGCGTCGCAGGTGAGCGTCTCGGCCGCGATGCGTGCCCGCGACGCGGCCCGGCCCACCGACGACGACCTGGCGGCCGCCGACCGTGACCTGCAGATCATCCGCCGCGGCTGGGTGCCCCGCGAGGAGCTGACCAGGCCGGGTCACCGCCCCCGCGCCTGAGCGGGCGGTCAGGCGTCGGGCAGGGGCGGCAGGACGCGGGTCGTGTCGTACTCGAGGACCTGCGCGATGCGGCGGGCGTGCCGCTCGTTGCCGGAGAAGGACGTCGACAGGAACGCCGACACCAGGGCCGTGGCCTCGTCGAGGGTGTGCTGGCGGGCGCCGACGGCGACGATGTTCGCGTCGTTGTGCTCGCGGCCGAGGCGGGCCGTGTCCAGGTTCCACGCGAGGGCGGCCCGGACGCCGGGGACCTTGTTGGCCGCGATCTGCTCGCCGTTGCCGGAGCCGCCGATGACGACCCCGAGGCTGCCGGGGTCGGCGACGACGCGGGCACCGGTGTGGAAGCAGAAGACCGGGTAGTCGTCGTCCGGGTCGAACTTCGCCGGGCCGACGTCGACGACCTCATAGCCCTGCAGTCCCAGGGCGCCGGCCAGGTGCACCTTCAGCTCATAGCCGGCGTGGTCCGAACCAAGATAGACGCGCATACCGGAAAGTCTGTCAGAACTGGATCAGGCCCAGGCAGGAACCCACCACCAACGCGAGGCCCACGAACAGCAGCCCGGAGACCCATCCGGCGGTGGCGCCGCCGGTGAGACGCCAGTGCCGCCGCCGGTCCCAGACGAGGGCGGCGGCAGCGAAGGCGCCGATACCGAAGGCCGCGACCATGGCCGCGATGAAGATCCGCATGTGCACACCCCAGGCCGAAGACGAAACGGCCTAGTGTCTACCACGATCGGGTGACGCTACGACAGTTGGGCGACGACCAGCCCGGCGCGGGCCTTCGGGGTGAACCAGGTGCTCTTGCGGGGCATCTTCTGCCGGGCGAGGTTGACCGCGACGAAGTCCTCGACGGTGACCGGGGCGATGAGCACCGCCAGCTCGGCATGGCCCGCGTCGACCTCGTCACGCAGCCACGACGCGGGGTAGTCGCCCCCGACGTACGTGATGCGCTTGTCGCCGGGGTCCAGTCCGAGGGTCTCGGCGAAGAGCCGGCGCTCGACGAGGGCGTGGTCGAGGTTGTCGATGACGCCGCCGTCGGTGTCGCGGGGCAGCTCGACGGACCAGGCGCCGTCGCGCGTGTAGAGGTGGACACGGCCGCCGGAGGCGGGCACCTCGGCGTCGGCGAGCGACGTACCGCTGAAGGAGACGCCGTCAGGGAGCTCGGAGACCAGGCGGTTGTAGGGCTGGATCGCCACGGACTCAGGCGTGGTGACGACGGCGAGGAAACGCGGGTAGCCGGCGGTCTGGGCGGCGAGGCTGCGGTGGTTGCCGTCGGCGACGACGAGCTCACCCCCGCCGGCGAGGGCGAGCAGCCGGTCGCGGGTGGTGCCGGCGCCGACGGGCCAGATCTCGTGGCTGCGCCCGGCCGGGTCGGTGTCGGCGACCACGGGCCGGCCGGCGTCGGCGACCGCCTGGGCGAGGGCGGAGTGCAGGGCGTCGCCGTGGGCGGTCTGCAGCAGGAGCACAGGCGACAGCAGGTGCTGGGTGGCCTCGGCGAGGGCGACCCGCTCGCGGACCTTCTCGATGAAGACGTCCTCGTTGCGGATGACGGCGCCGGGCTCGTCGGCGCTGGTGGAGATCTCGTCGGTGGCGACCATGCACCACAGCCCGTAGGCGCGGGCGCCGTCGGGTGCGGTGATCCGGTAGAGCACCACCACGTCGTCGGCGGCGGCGTAGTGCCCGTCGTCCTTGGCCGTCTGGAGGCGGGTCACAGCGTCGGGGAGGCTGTCGCGGAAGGAGCGGCCGACGTTGTCCGGCGCCCGGTGGGGCATCTCGATGGCGAGGGCGCTGGACGGGTTCGCCGCGATGATCGCGGTGATCTCCGCGTCGTCGGCGAACTCGTCGTAGTTCTGCGCGCCGGTGCCTCCGGTGGAGAGCCAGGCGTGGGCGATCGGGTACGCAACCGTCATGGACGAAACGGTATAGCTCAGGCGACCGTTGCCACGGCATCGGGGACCGCGCGTCCCGCGATGGTGGACGCGCTGACGACGACCGGCGGGGCGAGCAGCGCGATCACGTCGTCGGGCAGGTCGGGCAGGTCCTGCTTCCAGGCCCGCTCCTGCACGGTCCAGCGGGTGACGGCCGGGCTTTCGAGCACGGTCGGGTCTTCAACAGCGGTGGTCATGGTGCGGGGCCTCCGGCTTCGCGGGTGACGTTGCACACTGCGCAACGGCGCCCAGGTGTGCCGGAGTCGCACCGGCTGTGCGGATCCATTGCAGACCACGGAGGAATCGACGGCACGGTTCTGTCGAGAAATCACCAGGACGTGCTCAGGCGGGCGCCGGCGTCACCCTGGTCAGCATCTTCACGATCCGCAGCGCCACCCCGTGGGGTTGGTGCCGGCGGAACTCGACCATGTCGGCGAGGGCGTGGATGATGCGCAGCCCGCGGCCGCTCTCGGCGTCGATGGCGGCGTGCGCGTCGGCGTCGCCGCCGGTCGCGGCGTCCATGCCGATGCCCTCGTCGACGACGTCGATCACGCAGCGGTCCTCGTGGATGGTGACCGTGACCTGGTAGTCGGCGCCGAGGTCGGCGTGCTGGACGGCGTTGGCGCAGGCCTCGCCGACGGCCAGACCGATGTCGTCGCGGCAGTCGCGGGTGACGGAGAACACGCCGAGGGCGGCGTCGAGGACCCGGCGGGTGAGCGGGACGGTGGACCGATCGCGCGGCAACGAGAGCGTCAGCCGGATTTCCATGCCCACGAGCCCTGCCCCCCCTTCAGATCGTTGCTGCAACCTCGTACCGACCTAGTGCCCCGGCATACGGTGGCAGAAACGACTGCCGTCATATAGCGAAGTCCGCATAAGATGCAAGACATGGGTCACGACCACGATCACGACCACCACCACGCCCCGTCGCCCGACGCCGACCGGCGGCTGCTGGGCGTTGCGCTGGTGCTGATCACCGGCTTCATGGCCGTCGAGGTGACCGTCGGCGTGCTGGTCGACTCCCTGGCGCTGCTCTCCGACGCCGCGCACATGCTGTCCGACGCCGCCGCGATCGCCCTGGCACTGTTCGCGACCCGGCTCGCGGCGCGTCCGCCGTCGGGCGGGTTCACGTTCGGGTTGAAGCGCGCCGAGATCCTCTCCGCGCAGGCCAACGGGCTGACGCTGCTGCTGCTCGCGGTCTGGATCGCCTACGAGTCGGTGGTCCGGCTGATCCATCCGCCACCGGTCGGTGGGGGCGCGGTCCTCGTCACGGCCCTGGCGGGCATCGCCGTCAACCTGCTCGTGGTGTGGGTCCTCGGCCGGGCGGACCGGTCCAGCCTCAACGTGGAGGGCGCCTTCCAGCACGTGCTGACGGATCTGTTCGCGTTCGTCGCGGCCGCGGTCTCCGGCCTGGTCGTGCTGCTCACCGGCTTCCACCGCGCCGACGCGATCGCGTCACTGGTCGTGGCGGCGCTCATGGTGCGCTCGGGGCTCGGGCTGGTCCGCGACTCGGGCCGGATCTTCCTGGAGGCGGCGCCGGCGGGGATGGACCCGGCGGCGCTCGGCCGCGAGCTGGGTGGCGTGCCGGGCGTGGTCGAGCTGCACGACCTGCACGTCTGGCAGGTCACCTCGGGCTATCCGGCGCTGTCCGCGCACGTGCTGGTGGCGCCGTCGCAGGACTGTCACGCGGTGCGCCAGTCGATCGAGAAGCACCTGCGGCAGCGCTACGCGATCGAGCACACCACGCTGCAGGTCGACCACACGCTCGACGCCGAGCACTGCGTGGACTCACACGGCGCTTCCTACAAGGGGTCGGGCTGACTGGACCCGGCGGGTGACGACCCGTTCTGCCACGAACGACAGGAACGGCACCGTGCCCGCCAGCAGCACCAGCACCGTGAAGCCGAGCTTCCACTTCGCGCGGCGGGCGAGGTCGGCGGCCAGGACCAGGTAGGCCATGTAGAGGAAGCCGTGCGCCGGGCCGACCAGGGCCACGATCGTCTCGTCGTCGGCCGTGTACTTCAGCACGGTGCCGACGGTGAGCACGACCAGCAGCACGCCGACGATCCAGGCGATGATCCGGAAGCGGGTGAGCGCGTTCTTCAGGGGCACGGGTACCTCATCCGGGGAAGTCGCGGGGACGGCGGTCGGGGTTGTCGGCGAGCCAGGCCAGCATGCGGTTGTACTCGGCCAGCTGCGGGTCGTCATCGGCGGCGGCGGCCGGGGGCGCGACCCGCGGGCGCAGCGGCTCCTGCGTCTTCACCGGCCGCGGCCCGAGGACGTCCCGGACGGCCCGCACCCACAAAAACACCACGAAGAGCGCAAAAAGCGGCCATTGTACGGTGTATGCCCAGCTCAACATGTTGCCGGCGGCGGCCCGCTGATACTGCCAGCGGCCGGCGAGCAGGCATACGGCCACCCCGGCGAGTGCCAGGACGTGCCAGAGCACCCACCGGGGAGTCAGGAACCGCCGCACAGGTAGGCAGCCTACCCCTAGCCCGTCAGTCGAAGACCGGCCCCACGTCCCGCGTGCGCTTGATCTCGAAGAAGCCGGGGGTGCCGGCCACCAGCAGCGTGCCGTCCCACAGCCGGCCCGCGGCCTCACCCTTCGGGCTGGGGGTGACGACCGGGCCGAAGAACGCGATGAGATTGCCGTCCGACCCCGGCACGTGGATGACGGGCGTGCCGACGTCCATGCCCACCGGGTTCATCCCGGCGAAGTGGCTCTCCCGCAGCTGCTCGTCGAACTCGGTCGAGTCGGCGTACGCAGCGAGCTCCGCCGGCAGGCCCGCGTCGACGAGCGCACCCTCGTACAGCTCCCGGCTCAGCTCCTGCTTCTCGTGGTGGATCCGGGTGCCGAGCGCGGTGTACAGGGGGCGCAGCACGTCGTTGCCGAACTTCTGCTCGGCCGCGATCGCGACGCGCACCGGCCCCCAACCCTTGGCCAGACCCTCTTTGTATCGGGCCGGAAGATCGTCGCGACCCTCGTTGAGGATCGACAGACTCATGACGTGGAACCGCACGTCAACTGGGCGGACCTGCTCCACCTGAAGCAACCAGCGGGAGGTGATCCAGGCCCACGGGCACCGCGGGTCGAACCACATGTCTGCGATGATGCGCTCTTCTGCCATGGCGGCGACACCTCACTGAAGGAGAAGCACTCCGGAAACGCTGATGAAAGCGTCGGGAACCCGATTCGATCCTTACTCAGCGTCGGCTTCCCGTGCCAGCCGGGCTCCGGGTGACCTGAGCCACTCCTCCGTAGTCCGCCATGGACGTGGAAGACTCAAGATGGCGCCGTCGACGGGGACGGCCACAGCGAACGACAGGAGACGACACGTGGCCGGTGTACGCAACCTACGCCAGGTTGAGGCGGTCGACCGGGCCCGCCTGCTCGACGTTGCGGCGTACGACATCAGTCTCGACCTGACGGACGGCGCCGGCTACCCAGGTGAAGGCACGTTCCGGACGACCACCGAGGTGCGGTTCACCTGCGCCGAGCCGGGCGCCGACACCTTCATCGAGCTGGCGGTCACGACGGTGCTCAGCGCGACGCTCAACGGCGCCGCCCTCGACACGTCGGACTGGACCCCGCAGACCGGGCTGCGCCTGCCCGGCCTCGCCGCGGACAACGTCCTGGTGGTCGAGGCAGAGGGCACCTACTCCACGACCGGGCAGGGGCTGCACCGCAGCGTCGACCCCGTCGACAAGGAGGTGTATCTCTACAGCCAGTTCGAGACGACCGACGCGCAGCGGGTCTACGCCTGCTTCGACCAGCCCGACCTGAAGGCCAGCTTCACGTTCCACGTGACCGCGCCGGCCCACTGGCGGGTCATCTCCAACATGCCGCCGGAGCGGCGTGACGGCCTCACCGTGCACTTCCCGCCCACGCCGCGGATGAGCACCTACGTCACGGCGGTCTGCGCCGGGCCGTATCACGAGGTCCGCGACAGCCACGACGGCATCGACCTGGGCGTCTTCTGCCGCCAGTCGATGAAGCAGTACCTGGACGCCGACGACATCCTGCTCATCACGAAGCAGGGCTTCGACTTCTTCCACCAGGAGTTCGGCATCCGCTACCCGCTGCCGAAGTACGACCAGGTGTACTCGCCGGAGTTCAACGCCGGCGCGATGGAGAACTTCGGCTGCGTCGTGCACGCCGAGCAGCACTACGTGTTCCGCTCACCGGTCACCGACTTCGAATACGAGCAGCGCGCCAACACGATCCTGCACGAGCTCGCCCACATGTGGTTCGGCGACCTCGTCACGATGCGCTGGTGGGACGACCTGTGGCTCAACGAGTCGTTCGCGGAGTGGGCGAGCCACTGGTGCAACACCCGCGCGACCCGCTTCACCGACGCCTGGACGACGTTCCTGTCGATCCGCAAGAACTGGGGCTACCGGCAGGACCAGCTGTCCTCCACCCACCCCGTCTACTGCGAGATGCCCGACGTCGAGGCGGTCGAGGTCAACTTCGACGGCATCACGTATGCCAAGGGCGCCAGCGTCGTCAAGCAGCTCGTGGCGTACGTGGGGATCGACCCCTTCCTGACCGGCCTTCGCGCCTACTTCCAGCAGCACCAGTGGGGCAACGCCACGTTCGACGACCTCCTGTCGGCCCTGGAGTCCGCCTCCGGCAAGGAGCTGCGCAAGTTCGCCGCGCAGTGGCTGGAGACCGCGCAGGTCAACACCCTGCGCCCGGAGCTGACCATCGCCGCGGACGGCACCTATGAGCAGGTCGTCGTCCTGCAGGAGGCCCCCGCCGCGTATCCGACGCTGCGCACCCACCGCATCGGCATCGGCCTGTATGACGTGGTCGACGGTGCCCTGATCCGCCGCGAGCTCATCGAGGCCGACGTCGACGGCGAGCGCACCGAGATCACCACCCTCACCGGCCGCCGCGCCGCGGACGTCCTGCTGCTCAACGACGACGACCTCACCTACGCGAAACTGCGCCTCGACGCCCGTTCGATGGACACGGTCTCCGAGCACATCCTTGGCATGGACAACTCCCTGGCCCGGGCGCTGGTCTGGACCGCCGCGTGGGACATGGTCCGCGACGCCGAGCTCGCGGTCCGCGACTACATCAAGCTGATCGCGTCCGGCCTGCCCGCCGAGCGCGACATCAACCTGGTCACCGCCACCATCCGGCAGGCCCAGTCGGCCCTGGTCTTCTACGCCGACCCGGCCTGGGCCCCGCAGGGCTGGCACGTCCTGGCAGCCACCGCCCGCGCCGCCCTCCGCGACGCCGTCCCCGGCAGCGGCTTCCAGCTCGCGTGGGCCCGCTCGTTCGCAGCGGCCGCCCGCACCCCGGACGACCTCGCGATCCTCACGGGCTGGATCAACGGCGTCGACGTCCCGTCGGGCCTGACCATCCAGGCCGACCTGCGCTGGGGCATCCTGCACGCCCTCATCGCCAACGGCGCCGCCGACCCGGCCGAGATCGAGGCCGAGCTCGACCGCGACCGCACCGCCAGCGGCGAACGCCAGGCCGCCCTCGCCCGGGCCCTGATCCCGACGGCCGAGTCGAAGGCCGAGACGTGGCGGCGCCTCGTCGAGGACCACCACCTGCCGAACTGGCTGCAGCGTTCGCTGCTGCAGGGCTTCCAGCACTCGGCGCAGGTCTCGCTGACCGCGGCGTTCCTGCCCGCGTTCTTCGACGCCCTCATGCCCGTGTGGGAGAACCGCGACTCCGAGCCGGCCGCCGAGTTCGTCGAGCTCGGCTACCCGTCGTTCCAGGTCAGCGAGGACACGGTGGCCCGCACCGAGGCCTGGCTCGCCGAGCCCGGCCGCCCCGCACCGCTGCGCCGCCTGGTCGGCGAGGGCCGCGACGGCATCGTCCGCGCCCTGAAGGCCCGGGCCAAGGACGCCGCGGCGACCTGACACGTTCGCACCGGAGGGCGGGGCTGGTCGCACTGACCGGCTCCGCCCTTCGCCGTCCACGCCTCACCTGGACCCCGGGGTGCACGACACCTCTACCGCATCGCGGAAAGCGGCGGCGCGCCGGCTCCCAGGGCGGAGACGGCGCGCCGTCGGCAAACGCGTGCGAGGTGTGCGGTCAGTGCCGCCCTGCGTGGTCGGCGAGCTGGGACAGCCCGGCGACGATGCCGCCGGCGAGGTCGCCGCCGCCGAAGGCCGCCGCCATCGACAGCGCGGCCAGCTTCGCCGCACGGTCGGGCAGGCGGCGACGGGCTTCGCCACCGGTGATGATCTCAAGGGTCCGCTGGTTGGGCGAGACCGCGATGAGCACCGAGTGCGGCGGGTCGGCGAGCTGCCCGTGCAGCTGCTCGGCGTAACCGCGCATCGGCTCCTCGAGGTCGCCGACATAGATGCTGAAGGTGAGGCCGGTCGACGAGTCGGCCAGGCGCAGCGCCTCGTCGAGGCGCAGCAGCTGGCGCGTGGTGAACGGCCCGTTGAGGACGTCGGGCTGGCCCTTCAGGCCAGCTCCGTTACCACCGGTCACTTGCGCCTCCCATGACGTGCGGCTGCGCCTTGTCGCCGGACCACTCGGTCACGGCGGGCGCGCCGGCGGTCAGTTCGGCCCGCCGCGCGCCGGTGAGCTCGCGGGCTCTCGCCGCCTGGGTCACCTGCTCAGGCACGGACAGGAACCAGACCGGCGTGAAGTCGAACGGCCGGCCGGGCCGGTAACGCTTGCCGCGCCGGGCACTCCCGGCGTAGCTGGCGCCCGCGATGAGCACGATGACCAGTGCCGGAATGCCGGCGAAGATCAGCGTCGTCTCGATGATGGACAAGCTCAACGCCCCCAGGCGTCGAAGGGACTAAAAGACCGGCTTCACGTTAGCGGGCCATGATGACCAGCGCGTTGCCGGGGGGTATTGCCGATCTTCGCAGAGATACCGTCAGTTCCATGGACCTCAGCCGCCAGTATGCCGAAACGCGTGACGCACAGGACCCGATCGGTCACTTCCGCACGCGTTTCCACATCCCGGACGAGCGCCTCGTGTACTTCGACGGCAACTCGCTCGGCCGGCTGCCGCTCACCACGCGTGACCGGCTGCACGACGCGATCGACCGGGAGTGGGGCGGCGAGCTGATCCGGGGCTGGGACACGTGGATCGACCTGGCCGGACGCGCCGGTGACGTGATCGCCGAGGGGGTGCTGGACGTCGGGCGCGGCGAGGTCATCCTGTCGGATTCGTCCAGCGTCAACCTGTTCAAGCTGGCGTCCGCGGCGCTCGACGCGAGCCCGCAGCGGCGGGTCATCGTCACCGACGACGACAACTTTCCTACCGACCGTTACGTCCTGGAGGGCCTGGCGAAGGCCAGAGGTCTCGAACTGCGGGTGGTAGCGACCGACATCGACGCGGGCGTCGACCCGGCGGGGATCGCGGCCGCACTCGACGACGACGTCGCGCTGGTGTGCCTGTCGCACGTGGCGTACCGGTCCGGCGCGCTCGCCGACATGGTGGCGATCACCACTGCCGCGCACCGGGTGGGGGCCCTCACACTGTGGGATCTGTGCCACTCCGCGGGCTCGGTGCCGGTGCCGCTGCGCGAGTCGGGCGCGGACCTGGCGGTCGGGTGCACGTACAAGTACCTCAATGCCGGGCCGGGCGCGCCGGCGTTCCTGTTCGTCCGGCGTGACCTGCAGGCGCGGCTGCGGCAGCCGATCTGGGGCTGGTTCGGCCAGCGGGACCAGTTCGCGATGGACGCCGGGTACGACCCGGTCGAGTCGATCGAGCGTTTCCAAGTCGGCACGCCGCCGGTGCTGGGCGGCTACGCGGTGCTCGAAGGGGCGAGGATCACCGCCGAGGCAGGCGTGGCGAACCTGTACGCCAAGAGCGCCGAGCTGCTGCGGTACACCTCGGAGCTCAACGAGGCCTGGCTCGGCGACCGCCTGGCCCTCGCCACACCCAAGGACCCCGCGCAGCGGGGGTCGCACCTGACGTTCCAGCACCCGCAGGCCTGGCAGATCTGCCAGGCGCTGAAGGCGGCCGGGGTCATCCCGGACTTCCGGACCCCGCAGCGGCTGCGGATCGGGCTCGCGCCGCTGTACACCCGGTTCGTGGACGTGTGGGAGGGCATGGCCCGGCTGCGCGACATCGTGACCAGCGGGTCCTACCGCGAGTTCGAGGCGGCGCCCGGGCGGGTGACCTGAGCCACCCGCCCGGCGCCACGGCATCAGGCGGCGAGCTGGCCGTCCATCGGCACGTCGAGCCAGTCCGCCCAGCGCGGGTCGGGGGTGCGGTGGCCGAGGACCCGCCAGGCGACGCCCTTGGGCGCGTGTGGGATGGCAAGCAAACGCCAGCCGAGTTCGGCTGGCGTTTTGTCACCTTTGGTGTGGTTGCAGCGAGCGCAGGCGGCTACGACGTTCTCCCATGCGTGCCGCCCGCCGCGGCTGCGTGGCATCACGTGGTCGATGGTCTCCGCCGGGCCCCGGCAGTAGGCGCACCGCCAGCCGTCGCGGGCGAAGATGCCCCGGCGGGACAGGCCTATGTGTGTGCGGTACGGCACGCGGACGTAGCGCGTGAGCCTGACCACAGAAGGGACCGGAAGCTCATTCATCGCACTGTGCAGGATGCCCTCACCGTCCGCGACGCAGACCGCCTTCGCAGTGAGGACCAGAATGGTGGCACGTCTGACAGACACGACACACAGCGGCTCGTAGGTGGCATTCAGAACCAGCGCACCCGATACTCGTGCGGGTCGTATGTCAGGCATCGCCGTCCCCCTAGTGCGTGAAGGAAACTCCCTGGAGAAGGTCTGTGTAGCGGGCCACCGAGGCGGCGGTCCGTGCGCTAATCGTCCCTGATAGATCCTCGGATTGCACGTACTATTTGCGGCCGGCGGGTGAACCTTCGCGGGGTCGCCCGAGTGTTTGTGCGGACTTCCCCCCGTTCGCACCGGTTTGTCAAGGAGTGCTTGTTGAGCAGCGTGCTCGCCCTGTCGCCGACGCCGGCGCCCGAACCCACCCCGAGTTGCTCCGACAACGGGTTCTGCGAGTTCGTGTACCAGCAGACGAAGATCCCCTGGCTGGCCGAGAGCAGCTACTGGATCCTCGTCAAGCCGCTGACCATTGTGATGATCATCGTCCTGGCGTTCCTGATCCGGGCGATCATCCACCGGGCGATCGATCGCCTGATCAAGCACACCGTTTCGGAGAGCGAGACCGGCGGCTCGCTGCTGCGGCCCCTGCGCCGGCGGCTGCCCAACTCGCTCACGGCGCCCTGGGAGCGGCGCAACCAGCGGGCCCGGGCGCTCGGCTCGGTGCTGCGCAGCATCGCCTCGGCGGTCGTGTTCAGCATCTCGGCCATGCTGGTGCTCGGTGAGATCGGCCTCAACCTTGGGCCGCTGCTGGCCAGCGCGGGTATCGCCGGCCTGGCGATCGGCTTCGGCGCGCAGAACCTGGTCAAGGACTTCATCGCCGGGCTGTTCATGCTGCTGGAGGACCAGTACGGCATCGGCGACGTGGTCGACATCGGCGAGACCGTCGGCACCGTCGAGGCGGTCGGCCTGCGGATCACCACCATCCGCGACGCCTCCGGCGTCGTCTGGTACGTGCGCAACGGCGAGATCGTCCGGGTCGGCAACAAGAGCCAGGGCTGGGCCGTCGTCAACATCGACGTGCCGGTCGGGTTCGTCGCGGTCGACCAGGCCACCGCGGTGCTGCGCGAGGCGGCCGAGGCGGTCGCCGAGGACCCCGAGTTCGTCGACGACTTCATCGACCCGCCGAAGGTGCTGGGCGTCGAGCAGATCACCGCCGAGGGTGCGGTCCTGCGCACGACGGTCAAGACGTCGACCGAGGCGCAGTGGCGGGTCGGCCGCGAGTTGCGGCGGCGGCTGACGGACGCCTTGGAGAAGGCCGGGATCGCCGCACAGATCACCGCGTCGCGGATGTTCATCCGCCCGCCCGCCGACACCAACGGCGGTCCGGAGTCAGGTCAGGCCGGCCCGACCTGAGGTTCCTTCGAGTGACCCCCGACACGACTCTTTTGTCCGATCTTGCGGTCAGTTGGGGCCAGCGCATCGGGTAGGGTCGCGCATCGGGTGGCTAGTCGGTTATCGTCCGTTCGTTCAGGTGCATCGCTGCACAATGTCCCGGTCCGGCGCCGTTCGACCCCTCTCGGCGCCGGGGCACACCGGTTCGGCCGCGCCCGCGAACGTTTGACGCCGCTGTCGTGACCGATGGAAAGGGGGCTCCACCGGTGTCCGATCCCGACGAGTCCGCTGACCGCCCGGCCAGCGCGCGGGAGGTCCTGACCGACCGCGAATACCTCGCCGTGTTCAGCGCCAGCGCGCTGTCGTGGTTCGGCGACAGCGCCGCGCGGGCCGCCGTCATCGCACTGGTCTACATGCGCACCGGCTCGCCGATCGCGTCGGCGGCGGCGTTCGCGATCAGCTACCTGCCGTGGCTCGGCATCGGCGCGCTGCTGTCGGCGATCAGCGAGCGCCACTCGTACCGCAAGATCATGATCCTGTCGGACCTGGTCCGGATGGCGATCATGACCGCGCTCGCGGTCTTCGGCGGCCTGCCGGTCGGCGGCCTGATCGGGCTGCTGTTCGTCAGCGCGCTGCTGAGCCCGCCGTTCGACAGCGCCCGCTCGGCCCTGCTGCCACGGATCCTGCAGGGTGAGCGCTACGTCACCGCGCTGACCCTGCAGCGCACGGCCGGCCAGTTCGCCCTGATCGTGGGGTATGCGGTGGGCGCCGCGCTGACGGCCGTCGACGCCCGGTACGCGCTGCTGCTCAACGCCGCCAGCTTCGGCATCTCGGCGCTGCTGGTGGCGGTGCGGGTCAAGGAGCGCACGCCGAGCCTTACCGCCGACAAGCGCAGCAACCTGATGCGGGAGGCCGCCGAGGGCTACACGGTGGTGTTCCGCTCCCCGGTGATGCGCTCGATCGCGCTCGTCGTGTTCTGCGGGGTCTGCTTCGGCGTGGTCCCGGAGGGGCTCGCGGCCGCCTGGTCCGCCGACCTGGCCGGCGGCTCCAACGCCGTCTACCTCGGCACGATCATGGTCGCCGCCGCCGTCGGGTTCGTCGCCGGCAGCATCGTGATGACCTGGCTGGTCAAGCCGCAGCGGCGCAACGCGTTCATCCGCCCGTTCGCGCTCGTCACGCCCCTGGCGCTGGTGCCCGCTCTGTTCGACCTCAACATCTACGGCGTCGTGGCGATGACCCTGATCTCCGGCGCGGCGCTGTCCGGCACGCTGCCCGCCACCAACGGGCTGTTCGTGCAGGTGCTGCCGCCGGCGTACCGGGCACGGGCGTTCGGCGTGATGCAGAGCGGCGTCCACCTCGTGCAGGGCGGCTCGATCCTGTTCACCGGCTGGCTCGCCAGCCACTACCCGCTGCCGCAGGTCGTCGGCTACTTCGCGATCGCCGGCGTGGTCGTCATGGCGGTCATCGTCGCCACCTGGCCCGCGCACGCCACCATCGCCGACGCGATCACCGCCAACAAGGTGCGGGTCGCCGCCGACGAGCACTCCCCCACCCACGGCGCCAACGAGGAATTCGGCGAGGTCACCATCGACCTCGGTCGCGCGCCGCTGCCCACCCGCCGCCCGCGGCCGTCGCCCGGGCCGGCGCAGCGCCGCGTGCCGGTCGCCGACCCGGCGGAGCGCACGGTCGACCTCAGCGAGCGCACCGCGGAGCTCGGTGGGCTCCCGCCTCGGTCACTGAGCCGCGGTCGCGGCATAGTTGACGGGTGACGTCCTCCCCGAACTTCTACGAGCTCGTCGGCGGCGAGCCGACGTTCCGCAAGCTGGTCGACGAGTTCTACGCCGGCGTGGCCGACGACCCGATCCTGCGGCCCCTGTATCCGGAGGAGGACCTCGGGCCGGCCAACGAGCGGTTCCGCCTCTTCCTGATCCAGTACTGGGGCGGCCCCTCCACCTACTCCGAGACCCGTGGCCACCCGCGGCTGCGGATGCGGCACGCGCCGTTCACGGTCGGTCCGGCGGAGCGCGACGCGTGGCTGCGGCAGATGCGCCGGGCGGTCGACGCGATCGCCCTCGCCCCCGAGGCCGAGGCCGTGCTGTGGGAATACCTGGAGCGCGCCGCCCACTTCATGGTCAACGCCCCCGGGGACGAGCCGGCCCACGGAATCGGACAGATCGTGTCTTAAGTAACTTTCCTTCGTTAGTGGTGTATGCGCCCCATGTTGGGCGCTTCCCCCCTGCACTAACGAAGGAGCCGCACGTATGCGCCGACGATTGCTCGCCGCCGCCGCAACCGCACTGGCCGCGATCGCGGTCGCCATCCCGGCCTCCGCCGCGCTGAACCACGCATCGACCGTGTCGACGAACCCCGTCGACTACACCCCGAACGTCCTGGACGGCGAGGTGCGTGCGTTCGCGCTGGTCGGCGACGTGGTCGTGGTCGGCGGCGACTTCACCACCGTCGTGCCGGCAGGCAAGAAGGCCAAGCTCAAACGCAAGAACATCTTCGCGTACCGGGCGACGACCGGCGAGATCCTGCCGTTCGCCCCGGAGGCCGACGACGTGGTCCTCACGCTCGCCACGGGTCCCAACAACACCGTGTACGCGGGCGGCGCGTTCCAGAAGATCGGCGGCGGCGCACAGCGCGGGATCGCCCAGCTCAGCCTCGCCGACGGCAAGCGCGTCCCGGCCTTCACCGGCGAGATCAACTGGGGCGACACGCGCAGCCTCGTGACGTTCGGCCCGTGGCTGTACGCCGCCGGCTCGTTCACCAGCATCGGCGGCCAGAAGCGCGCCGGCCTGGCCCGCCTCAACGCCACCAGCGGCTGGGCGGACACCACGTTCGACGCGAAGCTCGCCGCGCCGAACCTCACCAGGGTCAAGCTCGAGGACCTGGCGATCAGCCCCGACGGCAACCGTCTCGCCGCCGTCGGCGCGGTCGAGCAGGCGTTCGGCCAGTACCGCGCCCAGGTCGTCGTGATCGAGAACGCGGCCGATTCGGCGCGCCTGGCCGACTGGTACACCGATGTCTACACCAAGCCCTGCCGTGCCGGGTTCGAGACGTACCTGCGCGGCATCGACTTCGACCCGACCGGCACGTACGCGACGATCGTCTCCACCGGCCGCAAGTGGGGCGACCACCTGATGTGCGACACGGCGGCCCGCTTCGACCTGCGCGGCACCGGCCTGCACAAGCCGCTCTGGACCAACTGGACCGGCGGGGACTCGCTGTACTCGGTCGCGGACACCGGCCCGGCCGTCTACGTCGGTGGCCACCAGCGCTGGATGGACAACCCGTTCGGCAAGGAGACCGCCGGCAAGGGCGCGGTCAGCCGCCCCGGCATCGCCGCGATCAGCCCGGCGACCGGCAAGGCCACCGCGTTCAACCCGAAGCGGGAGCCGCGCGGCATCGGCGCCAGGGCGCTGCTCGCGACGCCGTACGGGCTGCTCGTCGGCTCGGACACCGAGAAGATCGGCGGCGAGTGGCGCGCCCGCCTGGCGATGCTGCCCCTGTAGGACCCGATGGCAGGAAAGGCCCCCGTCACCCTGACGGGGGCCTTTTTTCGTTGACTGCGCGGACAACTCGCGGCGACATCCGGCCCAATGGTGGCCGGTGTCGATGCACACCTCGATCGCGACGAATAAGTTTGGGATGCACGAACGCTGATGGAGGGAGGGAACCAGATGGCATCTCAGGGATATCGCGACTGGCTCAAAGCGGGCCGTCCGTACACCCTGATCCGCCCGGCCAAGGCGGTGCAGGCCACGTTGCGCGGATACGGCCTCACCGTCTACGACTATCCGAACGACGCGCACCTGCAGGCCAACACACCGGAGGACCACACGCCGTTCTCCGTGACCGGCTGGCCCGGGCAGAACAAACGGTGGAAGGCCCGCGCACTGGACGTCATGCCGCGGTCCGGCTCCAGCGCGCACCGCAAGGAGAACGCCGACATCGCCCGTCAGCTGATCAAGGACCGTGACGCCGGGCACCCCGGCGCCATGTGGATCAAGTACCTCAACTGGACCGACGAAAAGGGCAACTGCAGCCAGGAGCGGTGGACCGACAGCGCCAACCCGCTGCGGCGGACCACCAGGTCGTCGTCGGACCGGGGGCACGTCCACATCTCCGGCCGGTCCGACGTCGACGACGACGACCGGGCCGATGACTACGACCCCCTCGGACGCCTGCAAGGAAGGGACTACAGCGTGACCGACTCTCAACTCATCGCCAACGCGGAGCGCGGCGTCACCGCACTCGTCGCCGGCACCGACCCGATCCAGTTCATTTTCCCGTGGAACGACCAGGCCGAGCAGGGATTCCCGAACCCGCTGAACCAGATGACCGCGAAGCTCGACCAGCTCATCGCCGCGGCGGCCGCCGACGAGACCCGGGACCTGGCGGCGACCGCCGCCATCAACAGCCTCGTCGCCGCGGTCCAGGGCGGCGGCACGCCGCTCGCGGCGGAGCCGATCATCGCCGCGATCGAGGCGGTGCGGGCGCAGACCCACGCCGAGGTCGTCCGGCTGCAGCAGCAGCTCGCGGCGGCACAGGCGGAGAACCAGGCGCTCACCGCGGCGCTGAAGGAAGCCACCGCGGGACAGCAGCCGGACAGCCAGACGGCGGAGTGAGCACTACCCCACGAACAGTTCAGCCCCGGTCCGAGGACCGGGGCTGAACTGTTGCAACTGCATGGGGTGACTGATGGGATTTGAACCCACGACACCCGGGACCACAACCCGGTGCTCTGCCAACTGAGCTACAGCCACCATGAACGTGCTCGCCAATAATAGGGCATGAGCACGGGGATCCGTCGACTGGGTTAGCGCGTATGGGTGTCGGTTTCCCGGCTCAGCTCCGCACCGATGGCCTTCGCCGCCTCCACGTCCGGTCCCGGCAGCGGCACGAACAGCGTCCGGCGGTAATACTCCAGCTCACGGATGCTCTCCCGGATGTCCGCGAGAGCCCGGTGCGCGAGGCCCTTCGGCGGCTGGCCGAAGTAGACCCGCGGATACCACCGGCGGCACAGCTCCTTGATCGAGGAGACGTCGATCATCCGGTAGTGCAGGTGGTTGTCCAGCCGGGGCATGTCCCGCGCCAGGAACCCCCGGTCCGTGGCGATCGAGTTGCCGCACAGCGGTGCCGTGCGCGGATCGGGCACGTGGGTGGTGATGTACCCCATGACGAGGTCCTCCGCCTCCGCCACCGTGACCGCCGACTCCCGCACCGCGGCGGTGAGCCCGGACTTGGCATGCATGTCGCGCACCACGTCGAGCATGCCGTCCAGCAGCGCGTCCTCGGCGTGGATCACCACGTCGACGCCCTCGCCCAGGACGTTGAGATCCGGGTCCGTGACCAGCGCTGCCACCTCGATCAGCGCGTCCTTACCCAGATCAAGCCCTGTCATCTCACAGTCGATCCAGACCAAAAGATCACCCACGTCCCACAGCCTAGTGTTCATCTGGCCGACTTCTCACACTCAATGACTCCTCGTTACCTTTATCCTTCGCTCGTGACCCATCGCACGTCTGCGCGCCTGCTGCTCCTCGCCGCCGGTGTGCTCGCCGGCGCCCTGCTGGGCGCCGCTCCGGCCGCGGCGCACACGAGCTTGAAGCAGAGCGACCCGGCGGCCGGCTCGACGGTCCAGGCGCTGCCGGAAGTGGTGCGGCTCACGTTCAGCGACACGCTCCCCCTCACCCCGACGGTCACGGTCCGCGACGAGGCAGGCACCGTGGTCAACAGCAGCCCGATCTCGCCGCGCGGCAACACCGTCCTGCAACCGGTGAAGAGCACGAAGACCGGCAAGTTCACGGTCACGTGGGAGCTGACGTCAGCCGACGGGCACAAGACGTCGGGGTCGTTCGCGTTCACGGTGGTCGCTGCGCCGTCCGACGCGCCCTCGCCGACGGCACCCGTCGTGGTCACCGCCACCCCGACGCCCGAGGCTCCCCAGTCGTCGTCCGCGGCGCCACCGCCCTCGTCCGTCTCGTCCACGGCCCTCGCCGCGCCGACCTCCGGCAACTCCGGCGGCGGCGCCAACTGGCCGCTGTGGACGGCCGTCACGGTCGTCCTGCTCGGCGCCGCCGGCACGATCGTCCTGCTGAGGCGCCGGCGGGCGGCCTCAGCTTGAGGTGGTCGCCTCTTCCTGCTCGTCGACCGCGACCGGCGCCCAGGTGAACTGCAGCTCGATCGCCGGCAGCTTCGGCAGCGGCGGCAGGACCACCGGCCCCGGCTCGTCGTCGTCGATCCCGGCCGCCAGGGCGGGCCGGTCCAGCTCCGACTCAGCGAGCGCCTCGACCTGCGGACCGGCCTCGTCCGCGGGCTCTGCCGCTGCTTCCGCCGGGCGCTCCTCCGTCACCACGACACCGACCGTCGTGGTCTGACGGTCGTCCTCGACCTCGGTCTGCCTCGTCACCTCGATCGTGACGGCGACTGGCGCTGCGTCCCGGTTCTCCGCCGTCGCCACGTCCAGGTTCCCCGCCATTGCCGCGCCCAGGTTCTCTGCCGTTGCCACGTCCAAGCTCTCTGCCGTTGCCACGTCCAAGCTCTCTGCCGTTGCCACGTCCAAGCTCTCTGCCGTTGCCACGTCCAAGCTCTCTGCCGTTGCCACGTCCAGGCTCTCTGCCGTTGCCACGTCCAGGTTCTTCGGCGGTCCTGTGTCCCGGTTCTTCGGCACGACCGGGTTGAGCAGCGCTGCGATCGGGTCCGACAGCGTGGACAGGTTGCGCCGCAGGCTTGCCCGCCCCCGGCCCTTCGCCGGCTGGGACGGCAGCGTCGGCAGCACGAGCCGCTCCTCGGCGCGCCGCGGCGGCCACGCGAGGATCAGCAACGCCAGCAGGAACAGCGCCGTGCCGAGCATGAGCAGCCCACCGGCCGTCGGCCCGATCCACGCCGGCGCGAGCCGGGCCGTCACCGTCGCGTTGATCCCGGCGGTGCCGTCCGCGTTCATGACCACCAGCGCCAGGTGCCGCCCCCGCAACGCCGACGGCGACCACGTCAGCCGCGCCACGCCACCGGCCGTGACACTCTCCGCCAGCCAGAACTCCTGCCCCGCCGGCGCTCCCAGCGGCACGGCGGTCCCCCCGCCTGCGGCGTCACCACTACCCGCCCCGGTGGCGCTCGGCCCCGTCGTGGCGTTCGGGTCGTTGGTGGCGTTCGGCCCCGGGGTGGCGTTCGGGTCGGCCGGGCTCGCGTTCGGGTCGCCGGGGTTGGTGTTCGGGTCGCCCGTTGTGGCGTTCGGGCCGATCGTGGTGGCGCCCTGGTCACCGCCGGTCGTCGCGTTCGGGTCCGCCGCACCACCGGGGTTGCCGGCGTTCGGGTCCCCGGCGTTCGGGTCTGCGGTGCCGCCGGTCCCGTCGCCGGACCCCAGGTCGGTGCCGGGCCCCGCAACGGCCGGGCCGCCCTGCACCGGGCCCGCGGTCTGCGCCCCGGCGCCGGGGTCGGCCTGCCGCCCGGCCGTGGCACCGGCACTCGCGGCGGCGGCGCGGGTCTCGACCTCGGTCAGCTCGACCGGCAACGGCCCCCGGGCGAGCCGGACCCGCGACACGCGAGCCTGGACGAGCCCGTCGAGGTACCGCTGCACCGAGGCCTCGGGCGCCAGCCCGATGAACAGGGGGCCGCTGGAGCCGACCGCCGACAGGCTGAGCGTCGTCTGCCCACCCCGCGCGAACGGCGCGTCAGCTCGCAGCAACGCGTCGATGTCCGGCACGACCACCGCGCGGCCACCGGAGCGCAGCCGCTCCAGCCGCGCCGTAAAGGTGTCATCGGCGGCGCGATGCTCCATGGCCACCCAGAGTCCGCCACCGGCAAGCGCCAGCGGCACCGCAATGAGCAGCAGCAGCGCGCCGACACCCGCCCGAACCAGACGCACGACCATGGCAGCGGCCCCTTCCCCCCAGCGATCCGAAGCCGACAATACCGCCAAAAATCCCGCGAATTACCCTCTTTCCTCCAAACCCCCTAATCAGCCCCGAATTACCCGCCCAGGTGCCACTTCCCCCCAACCAAGCCCCGCCCACCACTGCGACGGCGCGCTCGTCGCCGTGATCACGGAACCTCGGTGGCACCCCAGCCCCCGCGAAGTTCCGCGATCACAGAGAAGCGATCGGAGTCGATGACTAGACCGAGGAGTACCACCCGCCGACGGCGGCGGCCCGCGCGCCGGAAAGTCCGAGCGGCAACGACACATCCGCCGCGAAATCGACACACCTCGACCCGGCACAGTCACAGCCAGCGGGTGATCTTGCAGCCTTGATCGAATGACGGATCCGGCCGCGATGACGACCACGGCCGTCCATCGATCAAGGGCGGGCGTCGAAGATCGCCGTCCGAGCGCTGGTACTCCCCAGTCCAGCAATCGATGGTTTTCGCTCTTCTGGCAGCGACGGCGTTGCAGCACCGAATGACGCGCCCGACGGCGCTGGATCATGTGAGTTCGGACCTGACTTGGCATCACCGCAACTACGGCACGGACGGCGACCGCGCTACCCGTTCGCGCCGCCGCAGGCCGCGCGGAACCACCAAGGCCGCAACCGTGCTGGATCTTCTATTACGGGCATGACAACACCGCACGCGACCAGCAACACAAGGCAGCCAGCGCATCGGCTGAGCAGAGCCAGAGCAACCCAAAGCGGTCAGCCCCGAATCGGCACCTGCACCGCAATCGTCGTCTGGTTCAGATCATCGACACGCACCGTGAACTTCAACTCCCACGTCCCAGCCGGCGTCAGCGTCACCGAGCCGGTCGCATGGTCCGGCGTGATGGTCAGCGTCGGCAGCACGATCGGCTCGATGCCCTTCGCCGGCAACGCCGCGGTCGCCTTCCACTCCGCGACCGACTGCGGCCCCGAGCCGTCGGGCTTGAGGGCATACAGGTGGACGGTGTTGGGCCCGACCCTCCCCGGCGACACGTCCACCTCGAGCTTCACCAGGTTGGTCGTGACCGTCGTGCTGAACGGTCCCGTCGCCGCGTTGTCGCCCGCCTGCGCGCTACGGGCCGGGCTCGTCTGGACCAGCACCGACGTGAAGCCCAGCACGACGACCGCGATCAGCACCTCGATCATCACCGCCCGGCGCAGCCGGACCCGGTCGGCGGGCTCGGCCGGCGCGTCCCACGAATCGGCCGGCTCGTCGGACGAATCCGCCGGCTCGTCGGACGACTCATCGGGCGCGGGCGTGAAGCGCCGGTTGGTGATGCTGCGGGAATACGCCGCCACGCCGAGCACGACCGCCAGGAGCGCGACCTTGACCATGACGAGCCGCCCATACGTGGTGCCGGTCAGCGCGTCGATCGTGCCGATCTCGACGAGCGCCTGGGCGGTGCCGGCGAGGACCAGCACGGTGATCGCCAGCAGCGCCCAGCCGGACCAGACCGGCACGATCGCCGTCAGCTCCCGGGTGTCGGCGCGTCGCAGCAGGAACGCGAACAGCATCACCAGGCCGCCGAGCCACACCGCCATCGACGCGAGGTGCGCGACATCGGCGACAACGGTGAGGGTCGGCACCGGCGAGGCGCTCGGGTGGCCGGAGATCGGCCAGGTGGCGAGCCCGACCACGCCGAGGATGATCAGCAGCGTCTGGTCGATCTTGCCGGCGCGACCGGCGATCAGGGGCCGGAGCAGCACCGCGGCGGCGATCGCGACGGCGAGCCGGATCAGGTGCGCGGCGCCGAACGGGGTGCCGAGCACCTCACGCGTGGCCGTCGAGGACACGTCGAACAGCGTCGTGCCGGACGTGTACGGAATCTGCAGGTACAACTCCAGCACCGCGCTGAACGCCAGCAGGCCGGCGCCCGTCAGCGCCACCCTGCCCGGGTCGCGGGCGGAGAGCCGGCGCGGCCAGAGGGCGAACAGGACGAGGGCGGGGCCGACCAGCAGGACCAGGCCGGCGAAGCCGATGAAGCGCGCGACGGACATAGCGTTCTTCACCAGGGCGTCGGTCTTGACGTCGGCACCGGCGTCGCCGGTGCTGGGCACGGCGGAGACCTGACCGTAGGAGAAGCTGTAGCCGCCGCTCACGGGGTGGCTGTCGGCGGAGATGACCCGGTAGCTGACCAGATAGGTGCCCTTGGGGCCGCCGGGCTTGATCGGGATGACCAGCTCGGCGTCGCGGGCGACGGGCTTGCCGGTGTCGGCGCGGCTGCCGTCGGGCGCCGTGACGCGGATCTTGTCGGCGACGATGCGCACCGGCTCGGTGAAGGTGAGCGTGATCTCACCGGGCATCTGATCCACGACACTGCCGGCGACCGGGGCGGTGCGCTCCAGGAGTGCGTGCGCGCTGGCGGGCGCGGCAGGCAGCACCAGGATCAGCAGCGCTCCGAAGAGCACGGCCAGGGGGATGGACCATGAGCGGCGGGTCATGCGGACCATGATTTCGCGCTTTTCCCGCAGATGCCGCCGCGGGGGTCGGGTTTATACGATGCGTCACGACACCTGGACGTAACGCTATACGCCGCCATGGATATCACCGGCGCGCGATAGAGTCCCGGACCATGACGACGACACGCCTGGAGCCGGGTGACGCGGCTCCCGAGTTCACGCTGCAGACGGATCGCGATGAGCCTCTCTCGCTCGCCGACCTCCGGGGGCGCAAGGTCGTCCTCTATGCCTATCCGGCCGCGATGACGCCCGGCTGCACCAAGCAGGCGTGCGACTTCCGTGACAATCTTGCCTCGCTGCAGGCCGCCGGCTATGAGGTGATCGGCATCTCCCCGGACTCCCCGGCGAAGCTGGCGCAGTTCCGCGAGCGCGACGCGATCACGTTCCCGCTCGTGTCGGACCCCGACCGGGCGGTCCTGAAGGCCTATGGCGCGTTCGGCGAGAAGCAGAACTACGGGCGCACCGTGCTGGGCGTGATCCGCTCGACCTTCGTCATCGACGAGAAGGGACACATCGAGCGCGCCCTCTATAACGTCAAGGCGACGGGGCACGTGGCGAAGCTCAGGCGTGACCTTGGCCTGGACTAACGGCAAGATCGGCCTAAAAACACACTGGTAATGCGGCTGAAACGGTTCGTGCCTAGGCTCTCGTCATGGCGGACATCTTCGACGACTACTCGATGTCCGGGGCCATGTTCGAAGCGTGGGACGAGATGTTCGAGCGCCCCGGCCAGCCGCGCTCGCCGTATCGTTCGCTGTTCGCCGCGCTGCAGCCGCTCGCCCCGGCCGATCTGCGGTTCCGCGCCGACCAGCTGGCGCGGGTCTTCACGGACCGGGGGGTCACGTTCGCCTATGCGGGCGAGGAGCGACCCTTCCCGCTGGATCTGATCCCCCGCATCCTCGACGCCAACGAGTGGGACCTGCTGACGGCCGCCGTCCAGCAGCGGGTCAAGGCGCTCGAGGCGTTCCTCGCCGACATCTACGGCGCCGGCCGCGTGTTCGCCGACGGCGTCGTGCCCCGCAAGCTCATCACCACCAGCGCGCACTTCCACCGGCAGGCGCACGGCATCGAGCCCCCCAACGGCGTGCGGGTGCACATCAGCGGCGTCGACCTGATCCGGGACGAGGAGGGCAGGTTCCGCGTCCTGGAGGACAACCTGCGCATCCCGTCCGGGGTGTCCTACGTGATCGAGAACCGGCGCGCCCTGACCCACACCATGCCGGCGCTGTTCGCCGAGGCGCGCGTCAGGCCGGTCGACGACTACCCGGCCCGGCTCCTCGCCGCGCTGCGGGCCGCCGCGCCGGAAGGCGTCGAGGATCCCACGGTCGTCGTGCTGACCCCAGGCGTCTACAACGCGGCGTATTTCGAGCACGCGCTGCTCGCCCGGCTCATGGGCGTGGAGCTGGTCGAGGGCCGCGACCTGGTCTGCAGCGGCAACCGGGTGCGGATGCGCACCACGCAGGGCGAACGCCCGGTCCACGTGGTCTACCGGCGGGTCGACGACGAGTTCATCGACCCGCTGCACTTCCGGCCCGACTCGGTGATCGGCTGCCCCGGCATCGTCAACGCGGCCCGCGCCGGGCAGGTCACCCTGGCCAACGCGGTCGGCAACGGCGTCGCCGACGACAAGCTCGTCTACACGTACGTGCCGGACCTGATCCGGTACTACCTGTCGGAGGAGCCGCTCATCGACAACGTGGAGACGTACCGGCTCGACGACCGCGACCCGGAGGTCCTGCACGACGTGCTCGGCCGGCTCGACCAGCTGGTCCTCAAGCCGGTCGACGGCGCCGGCGGCAAGGGCATCGTGATCGGCCCGCAGGCGTCCGAGGAGACGCTGATCGAGCTCCGGAAGCAGGTCGAGATGGACCCGCGGGGCTGGATCGCGCAGCGGCCCGTGGCCCTGTCGACGTCGCCGACGCTGCTCGGTGACCGGGTCGCGCCGCGCCACATCGACCTGCGCCCGTTCGCGGTCAACGACGGCAACGAGATCTGGCTGGTGCCCGGCGGGCTGACCCGCGTGGCGCTGCCGGAGGGCGCGCTCGTCGTCAACTCCAGTCAGGGCGGCGGGTCGAAGGACACCTGGGTGCTCGCGCACCACACCGACCCGGCGCCGTCGGCCCCGCGGTCGAAGATCGTGCCGGAGCCGCGTGAGGCGGGCGGCAGCCCCCGCGACAGCGGACCGGCCGCCGCGCAGCTCGCCGGACAGCAGTAGGAGGGGCCGTGCTCAGTCGCATCGCAGAGTCCCTGTTCTGGATCGGACGCTACATCGAGCGCGCCGACGACACCGCCCGCATCCTCGACGCGTTCCTCGGCCGGCTCCTGGAGGACCCGTGGGCCGACGAGGACGCCGCGTGCCGGACGCTGATGTCGGTGCTCGGCGCGCCCGCGCCGCAGGACCGGCGGATCACCACCGGTGACGTGCTGGAGCTGCTGGCGTTCGACGCCGAGGACCCCAGCGCGATCTCCGGCGCGATCGTCGCCGCCCGCGACAATGCGCGTGGCGTACGCGAGACGATCTCCAGCGAGATGTGGGAATGCCTCAACGTCACGTGGCACACCCTCGCGTCGCGCAGGGTCGCCGCGGAACGCCTCGGCCCGACCGTCTTCCTGAGCTACGTGCGGGAGCGCGCCGCCGTACTGGCCGGGCTGGCGGAATCCACGATGAGCCGCGACGACGGGTGGCGGTTCCTGGTGCTGGGCCGCAGCCTGGAGCGCGTCGACATGACCGCCCGGCTGCTGTCGATCCAGACGAACACCACCGACGAGATCACCGGCTGGCGCACCGTCCTGCGCTCCTGCGGCGCCGACGAGGCGTTCCTGCGCACCCATGGCGGGACGTTCGAGCCGCAACGGGTCACCGAGTTCCTGCTGCTGGACCGGCTGTTCCCCCGGTCCGCGCTGCACGCGCTGGGCACCGCCGAGCAGTGCCTGCGCGAGCTGGCCCCGACGATGGAGCGGGCCGGCGTGACCGACGCCGCCCGCCGGCCGATCGGGCAGATCCGGACGCGCCTGGAGTACGCCGACACCACGACCCTCCTCGCGGAGCTGCCGCAGCACCTGCGGGCGCTGCAGCAGACCTGCGCCACGGCCAGCGCGGCGATCACGGCCCGCTACTTCCCGCAGTCCACGCCCGTCACCTGGGGCACCGTCGCATGGGGTGGATCATGAGTGGTCCGGAGCGAAGCGAAGTGACCGCTCATCATGGGCGCAGTTCTGGCTCAGGCCGGCGCCGGAGCGCAGCGGAGGTGACGGCATGAGCTGGCGTCTCAAGATCAGGCACGTCACCGGCTACAAGTACGCGGGCAGCGTCTCCGCGTCCTACAACGAGGCCCGGCTGACACCGCTCACGCTGCCGTGGCAGACCACGCTGTTCAGCCAGGTCGAGGTCACGCCGGGCGCCACGACCTACCGGTACCACGACTACTGGGCGACCCAGGTGACCGCGTTCGACCTGCACCGGCCGCACCAGCAACTGCGGGTCGTGTCCAGCAGCCTGGTCGAGGTGTCACCGCCGCCGCTGCCCGTCGTCACCCTCACCTGGTCCGAGCTGGGTGGCGGCGCGGTGCTCGACACGCACGCGGAGCTGCTGACCGAGAGCCCCCTGACGGCCGTCGACGCCCCGCTGGTCGAGGAGGCATGGGACGCGATCGCCGGCCGGTCCCCACAGGCCTCCGCGGAGGCGTTGTCGCATTGGGTACGGGAAAACGTCGCCTACGTCCCGGGATCCACCGGTGTACAGACGAGCGCGCGGGAGGCATGGAAGCTGCGCAAGGGCGTCTGCCAGGACATCGCCCACCTGACCGTCGGGCTGCTGCGGGCCCGGGGCATCCCGGCCCGGTACGTGTCCGGTTACCTGCACCCCAAGGTCGAGGCCGAGGTCGGCGAGACCGTCGCCGGGCAGAGCCACGCCTGGGTCGAATGGTGGGCCGGCGAATGGACCGGATTCGATCCCACGAATGGAGTTCCGGTCGGTCCGCGGCACGTCGTGGTGGCCCGGGGCCGCGATTACGACGACGTCCCGCCGCTGCGCGGGGTCTATCACGGCGCGCCGAGCAAGCACCTCGGGGTCACGGTGGAGATCACCCGCCTCGCGTGAGTAAAGTGATGGCCGGTCGCGACGTGGGGCCGTAGCCCAATGGCAGAGGCACACGGTTTAGGTCCGTGCCAGTGTGAGTTCGACTCTCACCGGCCCCACAGACTTTGGCTCATCCTGGTCATCGCTGCGCGTCGCACATCGGCCGCTCTGTTTTTCTCGGATGATTTCTGTCGCACCCTGCTCGTACACTCGGGCGCATTATGACGAAGCTCAACCAGATCATCGCGGTGGAGAAGGGCGTAAAGTCGCGCTCCTTCCAGGAACTGACCGACGCGCACCACGTGCTGCAGAAGCCCGCCCTGCTGGCCGGCATCGCGCGCACCTATCGCCCGAAGGACGAGGAGGGCGAGCAGCTGCCGCCCGAGTCGACCCGGGTGCAGGTCAAGGCCGACGAGGTCATGCGGCAGACCGCGACCATCCTCACCCGGCTCTTCGACGTGACCGCGACCAAGGACTGGACCAACTGCGTCGCGCGCGCCGACGTCGTCGTGGACGGCACGCCGCTGCTGCGTGACGTGCCGGTGTCCTACCTGCTGTTCCTGGAGAAGCAGCTGGTCGACCTGCTGACGTTCGTGCGGAAGCTGCCGGTGCTCGACGCCGCCGAGTCGTGGGTGTATGACGCGTCCGCCGACTGCTTCGCGACGGAGCCGACGCAGACCACCCGGACCAAGCGGATCCCCCGCAACCACGTGAAGGCCGAGGCGACGGAGAAGCACCCCGCGCAGGTCGAGGTGTATTACGAGGACGTCGTCATCGGCTACTGGAAGACGGTGAAGTTCTCCGGTGCCCTGCCTGCGCAGCGGATCAACGAGTTGGTCGAGCGGGTCGAGAAGCTGCAGGCGGCGGTGAAGTTCGCCCGTGAGGAGGCCAACTCCGCCGAGGTCGTGCAGCAGGAGGCCGGCGAGAAAGTGTTTCGCTTCCTCTTCGCCTGACGGCTAGGATCGGCGGTGCGCAAGGAGCGCAGACTGAACCTGAGGCTCAGTTTGACAGGTGCGCGCGGTGTCAATGTGGAGGTTCGATTCCTTCCGCCGTCATTCGTGACGGCGTAGCCCAATGGCAGAGGCGGCCGCGGGAGCCGAAACACAAACTCAACTTCTCGCTCCAGTCTGAGCATTCGCCGCTCAACACCGGATCGACCGATCACAGGCATTGTCGTCGAGGCTACGGGTTCAACTCCCGTTCGGACCTCCAACCTGGTCCGATAGCTCAATCGCAGAGCGCGACGCCTTCAATCTGATCTGTGATCTTAAATGTGCCGGTGTGTGCAAGTGGGCGGCAAACCGAGGCCCGGGGATGGACACTCCCCGGGCTTCACCAATTCCCGGTGCCGGTCACCGCGCGGGGCTGCGCATCCGGTTGAGGGCGGCCTCGGCCTCGTCGGGGTCATCGACGCTGACCGTGAACTGGCGGCCGGCGAAGTCGAACAGCAGGGCCGGCCCGGAGCGCACGATGACCGCCCGGCCACGACCGGGGACCCAGGTCCATCCCCAGCGCTGGGCGAGGTTGGACTGCACGTCGACGGCGCGCATGCTCGTGACCATCCGCAGCGGCACGGTGATCGGCGGCATCGGCAGCAGCCCGTGGCGGATGCGGACGTTGTACATGCTGATCTGCACGCCGACGTGCGCCATCGCCGCTGCCCAGACCAGGGCGGCGAGTCCGGCCGCGGCCAGCAGCGCGGCGGCGGCCAGCGCGTTCGGCCGGTCGAGCGGATGCTCAGGGAACAGCGTCACCGCGGCGGCGGCGCAGGCCACGCCGACGACGAACCCGACACCGGCACGGCGGTGCCCGATCGCCTGTCCCGACCACAGCAGAAATGACACGCGGGCTTTTCTACCAGAGTGACGCGCCCCGATGCTGTGACGGCGCACACGCTCTGACCGCCTCCGCGAGGTGTGTCAGGGATTGGACGACGGCGTTGCTGCCCTCGCCGCCGTGCAGCATCTTGCGCGGCTCGCGGAGGCGTTCGACGCCGATGGCGTGGGCGCCGGCGCGCTGGGTCGCGGACATGGCGGAGAACGTCGCGCAGACCACGGCCGTCTCGCCCGGCTGCGCGCCGATGACCTCAAGAACGGGACCCATCGTGCGCACCGCGGGGTGCCGCATCGCGAAGCCGCGGCCCAGCGCGGGTCCGACGAGGGCGCGCAGTCCGTGGTGCTGCAGGAACCGTCCCACCGCCGACTCGCTGTGCGGCGCGCAGACCGTGATGGCCCGGCCGGTCGCCCGGCACGCCTCGAGGAGGGCGGGGGAGCCCGCCGTCACCGGTGCCCGGCCGGCCGCGTCGAGCTCCGCGTCGTGGACCAGCTGCTCGGCCCGCCGGCCCAGGTCCTCGCCCGCCGCGTACGCCTCGGCCAGCATGTCGAACGGGTTGCCGCTCGTGCCGACCATGATCGACATCTCGTGGCCGGTGTCCAGCAGCATCTCGCGGACCTGGCGGGCGACCGCCTGGGGCTCGGGCAGCAGGTTGCCGAGCACGCTGAACGTCAGCACCACGTGCGCGGTCTGGTCGAGGATCTCGGCGAGGTGGGGCCGGACCCGCAGGGGCGTCACCCCTTGATCATGACGTGCCACCCGCCCCGCCGGGTCCGTTATGCCACGATCACCTCGTCACCCACGGCGATCTTGCCGCGCCCGTCGAACCCCTCCAGGTCGGGGATGAGGTTGACGCCGAACAGCAGACCACCGGGGAACCGGCGGTGCCGGCCGAGGATGCGCAGCGGCTGGCGGCCCTTCTCCCCCGTCTCCGGGTCGATGGTGGTCAGGACGCAGCGGCTGCACGCCTTCGGCACCCGGAACGTCACGTCGCCGATGACGAGGTGACCGCCGATCCAGCCGTCCTCCGCCCAGGCCGGTGCGCCGGTGACGACGACGTTGGGCCGGAAACGGGTCATCTCCACCGGCTCGTCACCGGCCTCGACCAGCCAGTCGTTGACGGCGTCCAGCGATGCCGAGTTCACCAGCAGCAGCGGGAACCCGTCGGCGAAGCTGACCCGGTCGCCGGGCTCGCTGTAGTCGGGGTCGACCGGGCGCCGGGTCGGGTCGTCCAGGTAGACCAGCGTGACGGGGCGGCCGATCACCTCGGACACCCACCGGTCGGCGTCGTGCCCGGCCGGTGTCGCGGCGACCCACAGGAAGAAATGGTGCACGTCGGTCGTGGCGCCGGTGGGGTACGGCACCCACAGCTCCGATGCGCCGGGCGCCCGCAGCAGGAGCCCGCCGTCGCGGGGCTCCGGCCGGATGCGTCCCAGCGCCGGCGTGTCGCGCTGGGTGACCAGCTTCGCGTCGCCGTCGACGACCAGCCAGCGCCGGTCTCCGGCCAGCCCCCAGGGCTCCACCTCGGCGGAGTCGGCCTCCACGCGGTAGCAGCTCTTGATGGGATACGTAGCCAGATAGGTCAACCGCACCTCGCGAGCGTCGCACGCGGACCCCCACGTTAGGCAACACTATGAATGACCTGATGCACTTGACTCGACTTTGAATGGAGACATACATTCGGTGGCGTGACGACGGAGATGGAGCGGCGCCTGCTGGAGCTGTTCGACGGGCAGCGGCTCACGCCCGCCCAGCGGCGCATCGCCCGCTGCCTGGTCGACAACGCCGGCCAGGCCGGTTACCTCTCCAGCGGTGACCTGGCGACCCTCGCCGGGGTGAGCCAGCCGTCGGTCACCCGTTTCGCGACCGCGCTGGGCTTCGACGGCTATCACTCGCTTCGTGACCAGATCCGGGTCACCTTCGACGGCTATGCGCACCGCCCGCCGCGCGACGACGAGCCCGTCGAGTCCGAGACCAACCAGTTCCAGCAGGCGCTGGGCGCCGAGCTCGCCAACCTGCAGCGCCTCGCCGACGCCCTCGCCGACCCGAGGCCCCTCGCCGAGGCGGGCCGGTTGCTGATCGGCAGCCGGCCGCTGCCGGTGTTCGGCATGCGGGCGGCCCGCGCGCTCGCCACCGCGTTCACCTATTTCGCCGCGAAGATCCACCCCGACGTGCGGCTCGTGCACGAGCACGGCAGCCTGCTGGCGGATCGGCTGGATCAGGCACGCGCGGCGGGCGCAGTTGCAATGCTGGCGTTTGTGCTGCCCCGGTATCCGCGTGAGGCGGTCGACGCGCTGCGGGAGGCACGCGCCGCCGGTCTCACCGTCGTGACCGTCACCGACTCACCGGTCAGCCCGGCCGCCGCCGAGTCCGACCTCGTCCTGCCCGCGCCGGTGGGGTCCCGGCTGGTGTTCGACTCGCACAGCGCCCCCACGGCGATGGTGACGATGCTGCTGCAGGCCATGTGCGACGCCGCGCCGACCGAGACCCAGGCCCGCCTCGAGTCGTTCGAGCGGTCCGCCGCCACCCGCCAGGTCTTCCTGCCCTAACCCGAGGAGTTCCATGGAGACGGTCCGTGCCCCTCGCGGCACCACGCTGACGGCCCGTGGCTGGCAGCAGGAAGCCGCGCTGCGCATGCTGATGAACAACCTCGATCCCGACGTCGCCGAGCGACCGCAGGACCTGGTCGTCTACGGAGGCACCGGCAAGGCGGCGCGCGACTGGCCGTCCTTCCGCGCGCTGGTGCGCACCCTGACCACGCTGGGCCCCGACGAGACGATGCTGGTGCAGTCAGGCCGCCCGGTCGGCGTGCTGCAGACCCACGAGTGGGCGCCGCGGGTGCTGATCGCCAACTCCAACCTCGTCGGCGACTGGGCGACCTGGCCCGAGTTCCGGCGCCTCGAAGCGCTCGGCCTGACCATGTATGGGCAGATGACCGCCGGCTCGTGGATCTACATCGGCACCCAGGGCATCCTGCAGGGCACCTATGAGACGTTCGCCGCGGTCGCGGAGAAGCGGTTCGGCGGCACCCTCGCCGGCACGCTGACACTCACCGCAGGCTGCGGCGGCATGGGCGGCGCCCAGCCGCTCGCCGTCACCATGAACGGTGGGGCCTGCCTGATCATCGACGTCGACCGGGCACGCCTGGAGCGCCGGGTCGCGACCCGCTATCTCGACGTCGTCGCCGACTCCCTCGAAGAGGGCGTGCGGCTCGCGGTCGAGGCCCAGATCGCCCGCCGCGCCCTGTCGGTCGGCGTCGTCGGCAACGCCGCCCTGCTGCTGCCCGAGCTGCTGCGCATGGGCGTGCCGGTCGACATCGTCACCGACCAGACCTCCGCGCACGACCCCTTGTCGTATGTTCCGAGCGGGGTCGAGCCCGGCGACGCCGCCGAATATGCCGCGGCGAAGCCCGAGGAGTTCACCGACCGGGCCCGCCACTCGATGGCCCGGCACGTGGAGGCCATGGTCGGGTTCCTCGACCGCGGCGCCGAGGTCTTCGACTACGGCAACTCGATCCGCGGCGAGGCGCAGCTGGGCGGGTTCGACCGGGCGTTCGCGTTCCCCGGGTTCGTCCCCGCCTACATCCGGCCGCTGTTCTGCGAGGGCAAGGGGCCGTTCCGCTGGGCCGCCCTGTCCGGCAACCCGGCCGACATCGCCGCCACCGACCGCGCCGTGCTCGACCTGTTCCCCGACAACGACTCGCTGCACCGCTGGATCCGCATGGCGGGCGAGCGGGTCGCGTTCCAGGGGCTGCCGGCCAGGATCTGCTGGCTCGGGCAGGGCGAGCGGGACAAGGCGGGCCTCAGGTTCAACGAGATGGTCGCCGACGGCACCGTCGAGGCGCCGCTCGTGATCGGCCGCGACCACCTGGACACGGGCTCCGTCGCCTCGCCCTACCGGGAGACCGAGGCGATGCGCGACGGCTCCGACGCGATCGCCGACTGGCCGCTGCTCAACGCGCTGGTCAACACCGCCTCCGGCGCGTCGTGGGTGTCGATCCACCACGGCGGCGGCGTCGGCATCGGCCGGTCGATCCACGCCGGCCAGGTCTCGGTCGCCGACGGCACCGAGCTCGCGGCGCAGAAGCTGGCCCGGGTGCTGTCCAACGACCCGGCGATGGGCGTGCTCCGCCACGTCGACGCCGGCTATGACGAAGCCGCCGACGTCGCCGAGCAGACCGGCATCCGCGTGCCGATGCGCGAGGGGTCATGACCGCCCCGTCCGCCGCGTTCCGGAGCGGTCACGGGGCGCGGTCCGCCCTGCCGGCGCCGCAGCGCACCGGCGGTGGCATGACCGGCCCGGAGCGCGGCGGGGCACCGGTCGCGTGGCGTGGTCCGGCGGGCGACCGCGCGGGTGGCGACACGACAGGCACGGAGCACGGCGGAGCGTCGGCCGCGAGGCGCGGTCCGGCGGGCGGGCACGCGGGTGGCGACACGACGGGCACGAGGCGCGGCCTGTCGGGTGGGCGCCGCGGCGCCGACGGCATGACCGGTTCGGAGCAGGGCGGAAGGTCGGCCATGAGGAGGCGCGGCCGTTCGGGCCGGCGCCGGGGCGCAGCGGAGGCGACGGCATGACGATGACGGGCGAGCGGTTCGCGGCGTTGTGGGGTTCACTCAGCCCCATCGGCCGGGCCGGCGGCGACGGCGGCTACCTGCGGCACTCCTGGACCGACGCCGACATGGTCTGCCGGGAGTGGTTCGTCGAGGAGGCCCTCGACCGCGACCTCGAGGTGGAGGTCGACCGCAACGGCAACCTGTGGGCGTGGTGGGGCTCCCCCGAGGGCGAGGGCGCGATCGTCACCGGCAGCCACCTGGACTCCGTGCCGCACGGCGGTGGCTACGACGGGCCGCTCGGCGTCGTGTCCGGGCTGCTGGCCGTCGACCGGCTCCGCGAGCGCGGCGTGACACCGTCCCGGCCGATCGCCGTCGTGGTCTTCACCGAGGAGGAAGGCGCCCGGTTCGGCGTGCCGTGCCTCGGCTCCCGCCTGCTCACCGGCGCGTTCGACCCGGCGCGGGCGCTGCGGTTGCAGGACCGCGACGGCATCCACCTGGCCGAGGCCATGGGCAAGGCCGGCCTCGACGTCGACGCGCTCGGCCCCGACCCCGAGCGGCTGGCCCGCATCGGCGCCTTCGTCGAGCTGCACGTCGAGCAGGGCCGCGCCCTCGACGTGCTCGACGCGCCCGTCGGGGTGGCGAGCGGGATCTGGCCGCACGGGCGGTATCGGCTGGACTTCTCCGGCGAGGGCAACCACGCCGGCACGACCAGGATGCTCGACCGGCACGACCCGATGCTGACGCTCGCACACACCGTCCTCGCCGCCGACGAGACCGCGCGGGCGCACGGAGCACACGCCACCGTCGGCCGGGTCGACGTCGCACCCAACGCCACCAACGCGATCGCCGCCCGCGCCTCGGCGTGGCTGGACGCGCGGGCCGCCGACGGCGACACCCTCGACCGGCTCGTCGGCGCGATCCGGCAGCGGGCCGAGGAGCGGGCCCGGCACGACGGCACCCGGGTCACCCTCGAAGCGGAGTCGGTGACCGGGGAGGTCGCGTTCGCCGGTGACGTCAGCCGCCTCGCGGCGCTGGAGCTCGGCGCCCCGGTCCTGCCGACCGGAGCCGGCCACGACGCCGGGGTCCTGTCCAAGCACGTCGACACAGGCATGCTGTTCGTACGCAATCCCACCGGCATCTCGCACGCACCGCAGGAGTCGGCCTCCGACGCGGACTGCGCCGTCGGCGTCGAGAAGCTCACCGACCTGCTGGCCCGGCTGTGCCGATGACGCCCACCCGGTTCCACTGCGAATGGGCGTGGCTGCCCGGCGGGGTCGCGGCCGACGTGCTGATCGAGGTGGCGGACGGCAGGTTCGCCGCCGTCACGGCCGGCACGCCCGCCGCGGGGCTCGACGCGGTGCGGCTGCCCGGGGTGACGCTGCCGGGGCTGGCCAACGCGCACTCGCACGCGTTCCACCGGGCGCTGCGCGGGCGGACCCAGGGCGGGCGGGGCACGTTCTGGACCTGGCGCGAGCAGATGTACTCGGTCGCCGGTGCCCTCGACCCGGACTCCTACCACCGTCTCGCCCGGGCCGTGTATGCCGAGATGGCCCTCGCCGGCATCACGTGCGTCGGCGAGTTCCATTATCTGCACCACGGTCCGGGCGGCACGCCGTACACCGACCCCAACGCGATGGGCGAGGCCCTGATCGCCGCGGCGGCCGACGCCGGTCTCCGGATCACGCTGCTCGACACGCTGTACCTGACCTCGACGGTGGACGGCAGGCCGCTCGAAGGGGTCCAGCGCCGCTTCGGCGACGCCGGCGTCGACCGCTGGGCGGACCGCGTCGCACGGCTCGGCGCGCGGCCCCACGCGAAGATCGGCGCCGCTGCGCACAGTGTCCGGGCCGTCCCCGCCGCCGCGCTCGGCGAGTTCGCGCGGCACACCGACGGCGTGCCGACGCACGTGCACCTGTCGGAGCAGCGCGCCGAGAACGACGCCTGCCTCGCGGTGCACGGCCGCACCCCGACGGAGCTGCTCGCCGACCGCGGGCTGACCGGTCCCACCGTGACCGCCGTGCACGCGACCCACCTCACCGACACCGACCGCGCCGAACTCGGCGACTCCGGCACCGGCGTGTGCTTCTGCCCCACCACCGAGCGCGACCTCGCCGACGGTATCGGCCACGCACGGGCCCTGGTCGACGCCGGCACCCCGCTGTCCCTCGGCAGCGACAGCCACGCCGTGATCGACCTGTTCGAGGAGGCCCGCGGCGTCGAGATGCACGAGCGGCTGCACACCGAGCACCGCGGCCACTTCACCGCCACCGAACTGCTCACCGCCGCGACCTCCACCGGCCACGCCACCCTCGGCTGGACCGACGCCGGCACCATCACCCCTGGCGCCCGCGCCGACCTCGTCACGATCACCCTCACCTCGCCCCGCACCGCCGCCTGCGCCCCCGAGGCGATCATGTTCGCCGCCACCGCCGCCGACGTCCGGCACGTTGTCATCGATGGTCGCGTCATCGTCCGCGACGGCGTCCACCTCACGCTGCCCGACGTCGGCGCCGCCCTGACCGCCGCCATCCATGCCGTCAACCCGTCCGCCACACCCCCGCCGCTGGCCGCGCCGACCGCCGCACCGCCCGCTGCGACGTCCTCCCCGGCCACACCACCACGTTCCCTCACAGCGCCGCCGCCAGCCGCGCCGACCACCGCAACGCCGTCGTCCGCCACACCGCCGCGTTCCCTCACAGCGCCGCCGCCGAACACGCGGACCACTGCAACGCCCGCACCCGCCCCAGCACCGCGTTTCCTCGCAGCGCCGCCGTCAGCCGCACCGACCACCGCAACGCCGACTGCGACGCCCCCATCCGCCACACCACCGCTGTCCCCTACCGCACGACCATCGGTAGCGCCGACCACGGCAACGCCGTCCTTCGTCACGGCGCCGCGTTCCCTTGCAGCGCCGTCGCCGACCACCGCGGCAACCGCTGCGACGCACGCACCCGCCACACCACCGCTGTCCCCCACTGCACCGCCGCCGGCGGCGCTGGCCATCGCAACGCCCGCACCCGCCCCACCACGGCCGTCCTCCGCCACGCCGCCGCGTTGCCTTGCAGCGCCGTCGCCGGCCGCGCCGGCCACCGCGGCAACCGCTGCGACGCACGCACCCGCCACACCACCGCTGTCCCCCACGGCACGACCATCGGCAGCGCCGACCACGACAACGCCGTCTTCGGCCACGCCGCCGCGTTCCCTCACAGCGCCGCTGACGGCCGCGCCGATCACCGCGGCAACCGCTGCGACGCCCGCACCCGCCACGCCACCGCTGTCCCCGACCGCACCACCGCCACCGACGGCGCTGACCGTCGCGGCGCCCGGACGTGCCGCGCCACCGCTGTCCACCGCCGCGCGGCTGCCGGTCGGGGCGACCACGGCAACGTCTTCCTCCGTCGTGCCGCCGCGGTTCGTTGCGGGGGTGCCGTTCGGTGGGTGGTCCGGCGCGCCGCGGTCCTTTGCGGGGCGGGGTGGCGGGCCGTTGATCGGGGGGTTGCGGTGAGGTCGATGCTGGTCACCAACATTGGTGAGCTGGTCACGTGTGTGCCGGGGCAGGGGGAAGGGCCGCTCGGTATCCGGCGGCAGGCGGCGCTGGTGGTCGATGACCGTCAGGTCGCGTGGATCGGGCGGGCCGTGGATGCGCCGGCGGCGGATGCGCGGGTCGACGTGGACGGGGCGGCAGTGATGCCCGGGTTTGTCGACAGTCACGCGCATCTGGTGTTTGCCGGGGATCGGGCTGCGGAGTTCGCGGCGCGGATGGCGGGTGAGGCGTACACAGGTGGGGGGATCCGCACGACGGTCGGCGCGACCAGGGCGGCCGGCGACGAGCAGCTGCGGGACAACGTGGCGCGGTTGCGGCGGGAGGCGTTGCGGCAGGGGACCACGACGATGGAGATCAAGTCGGGGTACGGGCTGACGGTCGCGGATGAGGCACGGTCGTTGCGGATCGCGCGGGAGTTCAGTGCCGAGACGACGTTTCTCGGGGCGCACGTGGTGCCCGCCGAGTATGCGGGGCGCACCGACGACTATGTCAGCCTCGTCTGCGGTCCGATGCTGACCGCGGCGCGGTCGGCCGGGGCGCGGTGGATCGACGTGTTCTGCGAGCGGGGCGCGTTCGACGCCGATCACTCCCGCGCCATCCTGACCGTCGGCGCGGCGGCGGGGCTCGGCACGCGGATCCACGCCAACCAGCTGACGGCCGGGGCCGGGGTGCGGCTGGCCGTCGAGCTCGGGGCAGCGTCTGCGGATCACTGCACGCACCTGACGCCCGCCGACATCGACGCGCTGGCCGGGTCCGCGACCGTGGCGACGCTGCTGCCAGGCGCCGAGTTCTCGACCCGGTCGCCGTATCCGCCGGCGCGGGCGCTGCTCGACGCCGGCGCGACGGTCGCGCTGGCGACGGACTGCAACCCGGGCTCGTCGTACACGACGTCGATGCCGTTCTGCGTGGCCCTCGCGGTGCGCGAGATGGCGCTGACGCCGGCGGAGGCGGTGCTCGCGGCCACGGCCGGCGGCGCCGCGGCGCTGCGCCGTGACGACGTCGGGCGGTTGCGGGTCGGCTCGCGGGGCAATCTTGCGATTCTCGACGCGCCTTCGTATCTGCATCTGGCGTACCGGCCGGGTGTGCCCCTGATATCCACCGTCATGCTCAATGGGGAGCTGGTTTGATCACCGTCACCGCCTCAGGCATCACCCCCGCCGATCTCATCGCGGTCGCGCGGGGCAACGCGCGGGTGACCCTCGCGCAGGACGCGCTCGACGCGATGCGCACCAGCCGGTCGATCGTCGACGCGATCGAGCGCGACGGCCGCCCGGTCTATGGCGTGTCCACCGGGTTCGGCGCGCTGGCCAACACGTTCATCGCCCCGGAGCGGCGCGCCGAGCTGCAGCACGCGCTGATCCGCTCGCACGCGGCCGGCATCGGCGCGCCCATGCCGCGGGAGGTGGTGCGGGCGATGATGCTGCTGCGCATCAGATCGTTGGCGATGGGGCGTTCCGGTGTACGGCCGGAGATCGCCACCGGTCTCGTGGACCTGTTGAACGCGGACGTCACGCCGTGGGTGCCGGAGCACGGCTCGCTCGGCGCGTCCGGGGACCTTGCGCCCCTGGCCCACGTCGCGCTGGTCCTCATCGGCGAGGGCTGGGTGCTGGCCAAGGACGGCACCCGTGTCAGCGCCGCCGACGCCGGGGTCAGCCCGTTGGCGCTGTCGTCGAAGGAGGGGCTCGCGCTGATCAACGGCACGGACGGCATGCTCGGCATGCTGCTGCTGGCGATCGCCGACGCGGCGCACCTGTTCACGATGGCTGACGTCACCGCCGCGCTGTCGATCGAGGCGATGCTCGGATCCGACCGGCCGTTCATGCCGGAGCTGCACACGATCCGGCCGCACCCCGGTCAGGCCGCCTCCGCGGCGAACCTGCACCGGCTGCTGCAGGGCTCCCCGATCATGGACTCGCACCGCGACGACCTCGAACATGCCGTGCAGGACGCGTACTCGATGCGCTGCGCCCCGCAGGTCGCCGGCGCCGCCCGGGACACGCTCGAGTTCGCGACCACCGTCGCCGCGCGGGAGCTGCGCTCGATCGTCGACAACCCGGTCGTGCTGCCCGACGGGCGGGTCGAGTCGACCGGCAACTTCCACGGTGCGCCGCTGGGGTTCGCCGCGGACTTCCTCGCGATCGCGGCCTCGGAGGTCGGTGCGATCGCCGAACGCCGCGTCGACCGGATGCTCGACGTGTGCCGGTCGCGGGACCTGCCGCCGTTCCTCACGCCCGACGCGGGGGTGAACTCGGGTCTGATGATCGCGCAGTACACCGCCGCGGGCATCGTCGCGGAGAACCGGCGCCTCGCGTCGCCGGCCAGCGTCGACTCGCTGCCGACGTCGGGCATGCAGGAGGACCACGTCTCGATGGGCTGGGCCGCGACCCGCAAGCTGCGCACCGTGCTGGACAACCTGTGCAGCATCCTCGCGGTCGAGCTGCTCTCCGCGGTCCGGGGCATCCAGCTCCGCGCCCCGCTCACGCCGTCCGTGGCGGGAAGGATCGCGGTCGCGGCCGTCGAGCAGCACGCGGGCCGGCCGGGGCCCGACGTGTTCCTCGCCCCGGTGCTGGAGGCGATGCGCGCGACCGTGTCGGGCCGTGACCTGCTGACGGCCATCGAGCACGAGGTCGGCCCCCTGGCCTGATCGCCCGGATGACCGTGATCACGGAACTCCGGTGAGACGCCACCGAAGTTCCGTGATCAGAACCAGCCAGAGAAGCAGCCCGCCCAAGGCCAGAGAAGCAGGTGGGTCAGAGGGTGGCGGCCAGCGCGCGGAAGGCCTTGCCGCGGTGGCTGATGGCGTCCTTCTCCGCGGGCGGGAGCTCGGCGGTCGTCAGCTCGTAGCCGTCGGCGACGAAGATCGGGTCGTAGCCGAACCCGCCGTCGCCCCGCGGGGACCTGATCAGCCGGCCGCGCATCTCGCCGCGGAACACCTGCTCGCGGCCGTCGGGCCAGACGAGCGCCGCGGCGCAGACGAAGGCGCCGCCGAGGTGCTCGTCGGGGACGTCGGCGATCTGGGCGAGGACCAGCCGCAGGTTGGCGCCGTCGCGGTCGGGGGTGCCGCTGGGCAGCCCGGACCAGCGGGCGCTGAAGACGCCCGGCATGCCGTTGAGGGCGTCGACGGCCAGCCCGGAGTCGTCCCCGACGCTCGGCAGGCCGGTGATGGACGCCGCCTCGCGGGCCTTGAGCAGGGCGTTGTCCTCGAAGGTGAGGCCGGTCTCCGGCGACTCGGGGTAGGTGGGGACGTCGTCCAGGCCGAGCAGCTCCACGTGCGGGGCCGACTCGGACAGGACCCGGCGCAGCTCGACGAGCTTCTTCGTGTTGCGGGTCGCGAGCAGCAGCTTCATCCGGCGATCGCCTTCTGCTGCAGGGCGGTCAGCTCCGCGCAGCCCAGGGCGCCCAGGTCGACGAGGAGGTCGAGCTCGGCGCGGGAGAAGACGGCCTGCTCGCCGGTGCCCTGGACCTCGACGAAGTCGCCGGTGCCGGTGCAGACGACGTTCATGTCGACGTCGGCGATGACGTCTTCCTCGTAGCACAGGTCGAGGCGGGGCTCGCCGGCGATGATGCCGACGCTGACCGCGGCGACGGAGCGGTGCAGGACCTGCGCGGGCTTGCCGGCGAGCTTCTTGTTGGAGGCCAGGTATGCGACGGCGTCGGCAAGGGCGACGTAGGCGCCGGTGATGGCGGCGGTGCGGGTGCCGCCGTCGGCCTGCAGGACGTCGCAGTCCAGCACGATCGAGTTCTCACCGAGGGCCTTGAGGTCGATGCAGGCGCGGAGGCTGCGGCCGATGAGGCGGGAGATCTCGTGGGTCCGGCCGCCGATCTTGCCCTTGACGCTCTCGCGGTCGTTGCGGGTGGTGGTGGCGCGGGGCAGCATCGCGTACTCGGCGGTGAGCCAGCCCAGGCCGGAGCCCTTCCGCCAGCGGGGCACCCCTTCGGTGACGCTGGCCGTGCACAGCACCCGGGTGTTGCCGAACTCGACGAGCACGGACCCCTCCGGGTGCATGCTCCAATGGCGGGTGATCGAGACGGGTCGAAGTTGATCTGCTGCGCGAGCATCCGGTCGAGCCATGCGCTCCAGCCTAGTCAAGCGACAGCCTGCTCAAGCGACCCGGTCCGGCAGCGGCAGGCCCGGGGCCAGGTCCGGCGCGAGGTCGGACGGGGCGCGCAGCTCCGCGTATGCGAGGCCGAGCAGACCGGGCAGCAGATCCGTCGAGCGGCGGATCATCCAGCGGGTGCCCTGGGTCGCCATCCACCATGCCTGGGCGGCGCGGGTCGGGGGCGGGCTGCTCGGCGACGGGTCGGGACGGGCACCGATGCCGGCGCCGAGCCGGGCGGTGAGCAGGTCGAAGAACGAGCAGGCGAGGAAGCGGTGCCCGCGTTCGCTCGGGTGGAGCCGGTCGACGCTCCACATGCGGCGGTCGTACGAGTCCGGGTGGCCGGCCGCGTCGAAGTGCACGGTGCGGTGCCGGGCGGCGACGAGGTCGGCGGCGGCGTTGAGGTCGCGCATGCGCCGGGCAAGGGGCCGGGCCAGGGGGCCGGGCAGCCCGAACATGCGCCCGGGGTCGGGCAGCCGGATGGTGAGGACCTCGGCGCCCCCGGCACGCAGGGCGGACACGGTGCGTTCCAGGTTCGCCGCGACCCGCGCCGGGTCGAAGGGACTGCGCAGCGTGTCGTTGGTGCCGACGAGGACGGCGGCGACGTCGGGGCGCAGGTCGAGGGCGCGCGGCAGCTGCCCCGCGACGACGTCGAGGGTCTGCGCGCCGCTGTCGGCGAGGTTGTGCAGGCGGGCGCCGAGCGCGGCGGCGAGGATCTGGGCCCAGCCGCGCCAGGAGCCGTCGGGCATCCGGTCGCCGAAGCCCACCGTGGTCGAGTCGCCGAGCGCCGCGAAGACGGTCACGGCACACCCGCCGCGAGCGCAGCAGTGGCGGGCGCGGGAGCGAAGACGGCAGGAGCCGGAGCGGGAGCCCCGTGGACGGTGAGGAATCCGGCGACCGCGGCGGGCCAGGAGAACCGCGTGGCGCGGTCGCGGGCGGCCCGCCGGCGTTCGTCGGACGGCAGCGCGAGCACCCGCTGTACCCCATCCGCGAAATCGGAGTGAACGGCCGCACCGGCCTCTCCGACCACCTCGGGCAGGGCCGACTCGGCGGACACCACGACCGGCGTCCCGCACGCGAGGGCTTCCAGGGCGGCCAGGCCGAACGTCTCGATCGGGCCGGGCGCGAGGACCACGTCGGCGGTCGCGAGGAGGGTGGCGACGTCGGTGCGGTCGGCGACGAACTGCGTGAAGTGCACCGCGTGCCCGCGGGCCTGTTCCTGCAGCCTGGACCGCAGCGGCCCGTCGCCGGCCACGACGAGGACCGCGTCGACGCCACGGGCGCGCAGCGCGACGAGCGCCTCGACGGAGCGTTCGGGGCGTTTCTCGGCCGAGAGCCGCCCGCAGTGCACCAGCAGCACCTGGTCCGGGGTCGCATAGCGCTCCCGCAGCGCGGCCGACGCCCGCGAGGGGTTGAAGAGCTCAAGATCCACGCCGAGGGGTACGCGTACCAGGTTGCCCGCCCCGATCCGGTCGAACTCGGCGGCGGCCCAGGCGGTGGTGCACAGGACCTGGTCGTAGGCGCGGTGGCTGCGGGCGTTGAGCAGGTCGGCGCAGGCGGCACCGGCCGCACCGGCGAAGCTCAGCAGGCCGGCGAGGCTCTCGTGGGACACCATGACGGCGGGGATGCCCCGGTCGCGGGCCCACCGGCCGGTCCAGCGCAGCGTGAACCGGTCGGAGACCTCGAGCCGGTCCGGCTGGAGCCGGTCGAGGAGCCGGGCGAGGCGGCGACGGTGGATGAGCACCCGGTAGCCGCCGGTGCCCGGGACGACCGGGCCGGGCAACGTGATCACCCGCCCCTGCGCGTCGGAGATGTCGGAGTGCTCCTCGCCGGGCACGATCAGGATCGACTCGTGACCGGCGGCGACGTAGCCCTCGCCGAGGGCACGCAGGGCGGTCCGGAGGCCGCCGGAGCGGGGCATGACGAAGTTCGCCAGGCGCACGATCCTCACGCCGACACCGCCGGTGGGGCCGACACGGCCAGGGGCAGGATGTCGGCGTAGTGCCGGATCAGTTCGTCGCCGACCGCCGACCAGGTCCGGGAGGCGACCGCGACCCGGGCGGCGAGGCCCATCGACTGGCGGCGTTCCGGGTCCGCGGCGAGCGAGGCGACGGCATCGGTGAGCGCGGTGGCGTCGCAGGGCGGCACGAGCAGCCCGGTGCGCCCGTCGTCGACCAGGTCGAGGGGGCCGCCCTGCGCGGGGGCGACCACCGGTACCCCCGAAGCGAGGGCCTCCTGGATGGTCTGGCCGAACGTCTCGAACGGTCCGGTGTGCGCGAACACGTCGAGGCTGGCGAAGAGCCTGGCCAGCTGGTCACCGCGCCGCTCGCCCAGGAAGACCGCGCCGGGCATGGCGCGTTCCAGCGACGCGCGGGCGGGGCCGTCGCCGACGACCACGACCCGGACGCCGGGGATGCGGCTGACCGGCGCCAGGAGGTCGACGCGCTTCTCCACGGCGAGGCGGCCGACGTACCCGACGAGCACGGACCTGTCGGAGCCCAGCAGCGCCTGGCGGAGGGCGGTGCTGCGCCGGCCCGGGTCGAAGCGGGCCGCGTCGACGCCGCGGCGCCACAGCCAGACCCGTTCGATGCCGTGCGTGTGCAGGGCGGTGGCGGCCGCCGTCGAGGGTGCGAGGGTCCGGTCGGCGGCGTTGTGGATGCGGCGCAGCCAGCGCCACGCGGCCTGCTCGCCGAGGCCGGAGTGGTAGTAGAGGCGGGCGTAGGCGGGCACGTCGGTCTGGTACACCGCGACGGTCGGCAGCCCGAGCGACGCGGCGACCGTCATGCCGCGCGCGCCGAGCACGAACGGGCTGGCCAGGTGGACCAGGTCGGTGCGGTGGGCGCGCAACGCGGCGGCCAGGCGCCGGCTGGGCAGCCCAAGCCGGAAGGTCCCGTAGCCGGGGGTGGCGACGGAGGGGACCCGGATGATCTCGTACGGGAAGGAGCCGGTGACCGACCGCGCCCCTGAGGAGGGCTGAGGTGCGATCACGAGCGGCTCGTGGCCACGCGCGACGAGGTGTTCGGCGACCCGGACGACGGAGTGGGCGACGCCGTTCACATCGGGCGGGAACGATTCGGTGACGATCGCGATCCGCATGCCGTCACCATGGGGGCGGAGTCCATGCGGGCGGCCACCATCGACTGACGAATCGGCAAACGCTGCCTAAATGTCGTACCTCGCGCCTGGTCGAACGATGTCGATCGGCCCCTCGAAGGCGGCCTTCGCGGCCTCCAGGGTGAGCGCCTCACTGCCCCACGCCGGCACGAGGTGGGTCAGCAGCAGCCGCCCGACCTCCGCCTTCGTGGCGTGCTCGGCCGCCTCGCGCCCGGTGAGGTGCAGGTCCGGCGGGTTGTCGGCGCCGTCGAGGTAGCTCGCCTCGCACAGGAACAGGTCCGCGCCCTGGGCGAGGCGGATGAGCTGGTCGCAGGCGGCGGTGTCGGCGGAGTACGTGAGGACCCGGCCCTCGTGCTCGATGCGCACCCCGTAGGTCTCTATCGGGTGGTTGACCCGGTCGACGGTGACGTGGAACGGCCCGATCGGGAAGCTGCCCGGCTGCAGCGAGTAGAACGTGTAGACGTCGCTGATCGCCATCGGCTCGTTCTCACCGCCGTACGCGGCGGAGATGCGCTCGGGCGCGGCGACCGGTGCGTAGACCGGCAGCGGCGGCAGCGGGCCGGACGGCGCGTAGCGCCGGGCCACGATGTAGGAGCACGCGTCGAGCATGTGATCGCAGTGCAGGTGCGTCAGCAGGATGGCGTCGACGTTGTACAGGCCTGAGAACCGCTGCAGTGTCGACATCGACCCGGGGCCGAAGTCCACGAGCAGCCGGAACCCGTCCGCCTCCACGAGATACGCCGAGCAGGGCGCCTCGGGACCCGGGAAGCTGCCGGCGCAGCCGAGAACGGTGAGCCTCATGCTTCCCCTACCAACAACGCCAAGACGCCGTCTCCCATCGCTCTGGCCACGGCTGGCGCGCCAGTGTGGATCACGCCGGTCAGGTGAGGATAGTTCGTGGTCCCGGGGTGCCGGATGACGGCACCTGCACAGTTACCGGGCGCGGACGGACGGCACCGGCGGGGGTTGCCCGGCCGGTTGCTGCCGATGGGCAAGTCCGTCACGTGGCGCAGCCTACGCCGGACTGGCAGGCAAGGCTGAACGATCGGACGGCAGATGTCGCCAACGTGACAGGGTTGCGTGACGGCTGATGCCCGGGCTCGTTGAGATTCGTAAGCCACCAAACGACCCCCCAGGAGTGGACGTGCCCGTCGACGTGTCCAGGACGACCAGGCGGCTGCGCCGGCACCTGCCCGACGCCTTCCGGTTGCCGACCGAGCGGGACCCCGCGCCGGAGCCGCGTCACCTGGCCGCCGTGTGCGGCTGGGCGGCGCTGCTCGGGCTGGGCGGGATGGCGGTGGCGCTGCGGGCGTTCGTCGGGTTGGTCGGCGCGTCCCGGGCCTGGTACGCGCCGACCGTCACCGTCATCGGGCTGATCGGGCTGGTGTGCACGATCACCGCCTTCGCCAGCGTGCACAAACGGCGGCTACCCTTCGCCCTGCTGGGTGCCGCGTCGATCAGTCTGGTGCTGGGCTGGATCGTGACAGGGCTCTAGATCAGGCCCACAGCTGCCCGTCGAGGGCGCTCTCCGCCTCGGCGAGGGTGCCGCCGTAGGCCCCGGTCGACAGGTACTTCCAGCCGCCGTCGGCGACCAGGAACACCACGTCGGCCCGCTTGCCCGCCTTGAGCGCCTGATGGGCGACGGCGAGCGCCGCGTGCAGGACCGCGCCGGCGGAGAAGCCCACGAACATGCCCTCGACCTCGACGAGCTGGCGGGTGCGCAGCACCGAGTCGCGGGTGCCGACCGAGAACCGCCGGGTGAGGACCTTCGCGTCGTACAGCTCCGGCACATACCCCTCGTCGAGGTTGCGCAGGCCGTAGACCAGCTCGCCGTACCGCGGCTCGGCGGCGATGATCTCGATGTCCTCGACCTTCTCGCGCAGGTAACGCCCGATGCCCATCAGCGTGCCCGTGGTGCCGAGACCGGCCACGAAGTGCGTGATGGTCGGCATGTCCCGGAGGATCTCCGGGCCGGTCGACTCGTAGTGCGCCCTGGCGTTGGCCTCGTTGCCGTACTGGTACAGCATCACCCAGTCCGGGTGCTCCGCGGCGATCTCCTTCGCGACCACGACGGCCCGGTTGGACCCGCCGGCGGCCTCCGAGAAGATGATCTCAGCGCCGTACATCCGCAGCAGCGTGGTGCGCTCCGCCGAGACGTTCTCGGGCATGACGCAGACCAGCCGGTAACCGCGCAGCTTAGCCACCATCGCCAGGGCGATGCCGGTGTTGCCGCTGGTCGGCTCGATGATCGTGTCACCGGGGCGGAGGCGGCCCGCTTCCTCGGCCGCCTTCACCATCCACAGTGCGACCCGGTCCTTCACGCTGCCCGTCGGGTTGCGGTCCTCGAGCTTGGCCCACAGGCGGACCTCGGGGCTCGGGGAGAGTCTGGGCAACCCGACGAGCGGCGTGTTTCCGCACGCCTCGAGCACGGACTCGTAGCGCGCCACGAAGATCAGCCCCGCAGTGCGTGGGCGGCCGCGAACGCGAACGCGCCACCCGCCACGGCGGGCAGGATCGTCACCGAGTCGCCGTCGTTGAGCTTCGCGTCGAGCGCGCCCAGGAAGCGGACGTCCTCGTCGTTGACGTAGACGTTGACGAAGCGGTGCAGGCCGCCCTCAGGGGTCAGCAGGCGGGCCTTGATGCCCGAGTGCCGGCTGTCCAGGTCGGTGAGCAGGTCGGCGATGGTGTCACCGGCGCCCTCGACGGTCTTGGCACCGCCGGTGTAGCTGCGCAGGATGGTCGGGATGCGAACCTCGATAGCCATGATCATTTCCTCTTGTGTACGAGCGGCGAACAGGACGACTGGACATGGTGCTGCGGCAAGCGGCTGTCAGCTGCCTGCGCGACACTCGTAGTCGACGGTCGTCGGGCTCTGCCCGAAGAGATATGACTGGACGGCGTGTGAGTCCACGACTGCATTAACTACCTGAACCGGCTCTTCGGTGACGGCTCCGTCCACGATGCGGAACGACCTGATCTCGGTCTGCTCCGGATCGCGGGTCGAAACCAGCAGATAGTGCGCATTCGGCTCACCGGCGAAGGACACGTCGGTGCGCGACGGATACGCCTCGGTGGCGGTGTGCGAGTGGTAGACGATCACCGGCTCCTCGTCCGCGTCGTCCATCTCGCGCCACAGCCGCAGCTGCTCCACCGAGTCGAACTCGTAGAACGTCATCGAGCGGGCCGCGTTGGCCATCGGCACGTGCCGGGTCGGGCTGTCCGAGCCGGCCGGCCCCGCGACGATCCCGCACGCCTCGTCGGGGTGGTCCCGGCGGGCGTGCGCAACGATCGCGTCGAGGATCACGGCGTCGATGGTCAGCACGCCCGACAGCCTACCGAAATCTGCGCGCAACTCGCTGGTGACCCGACTCACCCCATGAGGGCGCCGACGAGGCTCTCCTGCAGATACGTCAGATATTGGTACACCGAGAGCTGCCCCACCCGCGCCGACGTGGGGTCCTTCAGGATCGCCTCGTCCAGCTCCTCCTCGATGTCGACGTCGTCGTCGTCGATGCCGAGGCGGGAGCCCAGGGTCAGGCGCACGTCGGTGAGCGCCCGCAGCCATGCCTCGGCCTGCTCCTCGTCGAGGGCCACCTCGCCGCCCTCCACGGGCAGGACGTCCAGCAGCAGCGCGGCCTGCTCCAGTTTCGCCGAGCGCAGGTCGTCCTCCATGTACCGGCGCAACTCCGCGGAGGTCTCGGCGTCGTCGCGGTACACGTCCGGGAAGAGCCGCTCGATCACCGGGTCGCTGCGGTCGAAGCCCTCCGACAGCAGCGTGATGACCTCGAGCATGACCTCGTTGAGCACGGCGGCCTCGGCCGGACCGAACCGGGCGATACATACCGTGCCGTTACGGACGAACATTGTCACGACGTCACCTCCGCTGCGCTCCGGCGCCGACGTGACGTCACCCTGTGCCCCTGGTCGCGCCCGGCTCCTCCGCTGCGCTCCGGACCGGTCACGACTTGTCCACCGTTGCCCAGAGCCCGTAGGCCTGCAGCCTCGAGGCGTCGTATTCCATCCTCTCGCGAGGACCGCTGGAGACGATCGCCTTGCCCTTGTGATGCACGTCGAGCATGAGGCGCTCAGCCTTCTCCTTGCTGAATCCGAACAGTTTCTGCAGGACCCACGTCACGTAGCTCATGAGGTTGACCGGATCGTTCCAGACCACGGTCACCCACGGACGGTCGGCCTCGGGCACCTCGTCAGCCTCGAGACGGGTCTCTTCGATCGGTACGACCTGCGGCGCCGCCATACCAACATGGTGCCATCAAGCGAGCAGCACGCCATGGTCGACCGCGTCCCCACCGATGATGAGCAGCGCCTGACGCAGTCCGGCGTAGCGCTCGCCCAGCTCGTGACCCACCTCGACCTCGATCTCCCGCAGCGCGTGCTGCAGCCAGCGGCGGCAGTCCTTCTTGTCGGCGTGCTTGGGCGGGCCACCAGGGGCGGTCTTCGGCTGCCACAGCGCGTAGCAGCTGGCGTTCAGCGCGATGCCCAGCGAGGGAAGCACCTGGTCGGCGGGTTCGGCGCCGCCGACGGCGGAGAGGTTGTCCACGGCCGTCGCGCCGGCCACCGAGGCCACCGCGGAGGTGGCGGTGAGCAGCAGCGCGTGGTTGCGGTCGCGGTCGTCGTCACGCAGCGAGTCGACCGTGCGGCGGGCCGCCGCGGCGACCCTGGCCAGGACGACCTCGTCGGGCGCGGTGTCCAGCAGCTCGGCGAAGACCGCGCCGATCACCTCACAGGTGTCGGTGTGCAGCTGGCGGGTGGTGCGCACGGACAGCGCGTGCAGCTCCCGGTCGAGCACGTGCGGCAGCTCGGGGCAGCCCTTGCCGGAGCCGAGCTCCTGCACGCACCGCACGTGGATCGTCGCCAGGTCGATCGAGACCCGCTGGACGGCGGCGACCCGCCGGTTGGCGATCTCGCGCTCGAGCAGGTCCTGCCACTCGTCACCGGCGTCGGAGACGGTCGCGGCGGCGACCCCGGCCGGCGCGGGCCGCGCCTCGGCCCAGGTCTCCAGCTCGTGGCGCAGCTCTGCGACGCCGAAGACCGCTTCGGGATCCAGCGACACCGGGAACCAGGGCGCGCAGGCCAGGACCTGACCGCGGGAGGCGAGCAGCGCCCGGTTGGCGACCAGCATCTCGGGCCAGGCATCGTGCTGGTCGATTCGGGTCAGCACGAACGCGACCCGCTCGACCCGGTCGACGGCGGCGGCGAGCAGGTCGAGGTCGGCGCGCGGCAGGGGCGCGGCGGCATCGACGACGAACAGCAGGCCGAGGCCCCGCTCGGCGGCGTCGAGGATGATCTCGGCGTTGGCGGCGTCCAGACCCCCGCTGCCGGGCGTGTCGACCAACGCGACGCGCTTGAGCAGGCTCGCGGGGTGGGTGATCTCGATGCGGCGGGCCGGGCGGGTCGGTCCGGGGCGCGGGTCGCGCTGGGTCGGGACGAACGCGCCGACGACGGTGCGCGGCTCCCGGTGACCGGGGACGAACGCGTGGGTCTCGGGCTTGTCGCCGTGCCGGTAGACCAGCCAGGCGTCACCGGCCGGGACCGGGTCGGCGCGCCGGATCAGCGCGTTGAGCAGTGCGGTCTTGCCGCTGCGGGGCGAGCCGGCGATCACCGCGTAGCTGCGGGCACCCGACGCGGAACTGGGCTCGGGTTGCCGATGGCTCCTGCTGCCGCGGACCGGCATGGCGGACACTGAACCCCCGGGCGTCGTGACTGTCAGATCGATCAGCGGCGCCTGCATGATCCCAGACCCCATGTGCGACCTCCTTGTGCACGGCCGGTAAGCATCGGAACGCTACGTGAACAGCCACTTACGGAGGCAGTACTCCGGCTACTCAACTGGGTCCGAACGCACTACTCAAGTTCGTGCTTCGGCGGGTACGCGCAGTAATCGACCTATCGATATGCTGCGACGGTGCCCCCCTGGAGCTTTGTCGGTCGAAACGCTGAACTGGTCCGTCTCTCCGAGGCAGCCACCGGCTCAACCGGTCGCGGCTTAATTCTCGGCGGCCCGCCAGGCATCGGCAAGAGCCGATTGCTGCGCGAGGGTGTCAATGCCCTTGACCAGGACCGGCTCGCAGTCTGGACCGCGACGGCGAACGCCGCCACGGCGGGTCTCCCGCTCGGCGGGCTGGCCCAGGTGCTGCCCCCGGACCAGCCGGCGGGCGGCTCGCCGGCCGGCCTGCTGCGCTGGGCCGTCGACGCCCTGCACCGCCAGGCCGCCGGTCGGCCGATCGTCGTGGCGATCGACGACGCCCACCTGCTCGACCCGCTGTCCGCCGCCCTCGTCTACTACGTCGCCCGGTCCGAGAACGCGACGGTGATCGGCACCGTGCGCACCGGCGAGCCGGTGCACGACCCGATCAGCGCCCTGTGGAAGGACGACCTGGTCGAGCGGATCGAGCTCACCCCGCTGACCCTGCAGGAGACCTCCGACCTGCTGCAGCAGGTGCTCGGCGGCCCGGTCGACTCGGCCTCCGTCGACCGCCTCCAGCAGCTGTCGCAGGGCAACGCGCTGCTGCTGCGCGAGCTGGTCATCGCCGCGCACGCCAGCGGCGAGATCATCGAGAGCTACGGGATGCAGCGCTGGACGGGCAAGGTCGACCTCGCCCCGACGCTGACCGAGGTCGTCGACGCCCGCATCGGCAAGCTCACCCCGCAGGAGCGGGCCGTGCTGGAGCTGGTCGCGTTCGGCGAGCCGATCGGCCTGCCGCTGCTGGTCAGCGCCGCCGACCTGAACACCGTGGAGACCGCCGAGGAGCGGCAGCTGATCCGGGTCGTCGTGGAGGACCGGCGCACCACGGTCCGCCTCGCGCATCCGCTGTACGGCGAGGTCGTGCGCCGCCGCTGCCCGGTGACCCGGGTCCGCCGCCTGCTCGCCGACCTGGCCACGCTCGTGGAGAGCAGTGGCGCCCGGCGCCGCGACGACCTGCTCCGCGTCGCAGTGTGGCGCCTGGACAGCGACACCGCCCGCGACCCGCAGCAGCTGCTGATGGCGTGCCGGCTCGCGTTCGCCACCTATGACATGGCCCTCGCCATGCGGCTGGGCAAGGCCGCCCTCGCCGCCGGCGGCGGGTTCGACGCCGCCGAGACCCTCGCCACGATCCTGATGTTCGTCAACATGCCCCAGGAGGCCGTGGCGATCCTCGACGCCAACGAGGACCACACCGTCGATGAGTCCCAGCGCAGCCGGTGGCTGGCGATCCGGCACATCACCGCGCAGTGGGGCCTCGGCGACCCGACCACCGTCGACGACATCGACCGGCAGGCATACAAGCTCAACGACCTGCGGGAGCGCTCCCTGGTCCTGGCGGTCGAGTCGACGATGCGGCTGCACCGCGGCGACAACGCACAGGCGCTCACGCTGGCCCGCCAGGTCCTCGACAGCGCCGCCAGCGCGCCCGGGCCCCGGGCCCTCGCCCGCAGCAACATGGCGCAGCTGCAGGCCATGCGCGGCACCCCGGTGCAGACCGTCAAGGCGATGGCCGCGGTCGACGCCGAGGCGTCCCAGTGGCGCGCCGAGGTGCCGTACATCCAGCTCGGCATCGAACTCTCCCGCGGCACCGCGATGATCCTCGCCGCCGACCTGGAGGCCGTCGACGCGATCGTCGCCGCCGAGTTCGCCGGCATGGCCGACGCCGGCAACTTCAACATGGGCTCCGGCTACCTGCAGATCGTCCGCGCGCAGGCCGCGAGGCTCCGCGGCCGGCTGACCGAGGCGGCCCGGGCCGCGGCGCAGGCCTGCGCGGCCCGGGCCACCGGCAAGGTCTTCGTGGCGCTCGCCCACGCCGAGCGCGCCCACGTCGCCGCCCTCACCGGGGACGCCGCCGCGGCCGCCGAGGCCTTCGCGATCGCCGAGGCGTCCCACTACCGCTCCATGGAGGTGCTGTACCCGTGGCTGGAGGAGGCCCGGGCCTGGGTCGCGGTCGCCTCCGGTGACGTGACGACCGCCGCGGAGGTGCTGCGGCTGCTCGCGGCCCGCACCCGCAGCGACGGGTTCGCCGCGCACGAGATGTTCGCGCTGTACCACCTGGGCCGGCTGGGCTTCGCAGGCGAGGTCTGTGACCGCCTCGACGCCCTGTCGCACTCCGTCGAGGGCCGCACCGCCCCCGCGATGGCCTGGCACGTGCGGGCGATCGCGGGCGAGGACGGCGGCAGCCTGCTGGCCGTCGCGGAGGAGCTCGCCGATCAGGAGCTCAACCTGTACGCCGCGGAGGCCGCCGCCGGTGCGGTCACGCTGCTGCGGGGCATCCGCTCGCCGCAGACGCCCCGGGCCGCGCAGCGCCTCGCCGAGCTGCGCGTCCTCTGCCCGACCGCGGTCACGCCGGCGCTGGTCGTGCCGCAGCCGATGCTCACCGGCCGGGAGCGGCAGATCGCCCGGCTCGCCGCCGCCGGCGTCCCCTCGAAGGAGATCGCGGACCAGCTGTACCTGTCCTCGCGCACCGTCGACAACCATCTCATGCGGGTCTACGCCAAGCTGGGTGTGACCGGACGCGCAGAACTGGCCGCGGCCCTGCGCTCGCTGCCGCCGGAGGAGTGAATAGTCTTGGCAGCGTGACCTTTGGAAGCGCGCTGCTGACCGACCACTACGAGCTGACGATGCTGTCGGCGGCGCTGCGTGACGGGACCGCGTCGCGCAGCTGCGTCTTCGAGGTGTTCGCCCGCCGCCTGCCGACCGGCCGGCGCTACGGCGTCGTGGCCGGCACCGGGCGGCTGCTGGATCATCTGGCGTCGTTCCGCTTCTCCGCCGACGACGTCGAGTTCCTGCTCGGCCGCGGGGTCGTCGACGCCCAGACCGCGCAGTGGCTGGCGGGCTACCGCTTCACCGGCGACATCGACGGCTACGCCGAGGGCGAGCTGTTCTTCCCCGGCTCGCCGATCCTCACCGTCAGCGGCACCTTCGCCGAGTGCGTGGTCCTGGAGACGCTGATCCTGTCGGTCCTCAACCACGACAGCGCGATCGCCGCCGGCGCCGCCCGGATGGTCACCGCCGCCCGCGGCCGCTCCGTGATTGAGATGGGCTCCCGCCGTACCCACGAGGAGGCCGCAGTCGCCGCGGCACGCGCCGCCTACCTGGCCGGCTTCGCGTACACCTCCAACCTGGAGGCCGGCAGGCGCTACGACATCCCCACCACCGGCACCGCCGCGCACGCCTTCACGCTGCTGCACGACACGGAGCAGGCCGCGTTCGCCTCGCAGGTCGCCACGCTGGGCAAGCAGACCACGCTGCTGGTCGACACGTACGACATCGCCCAGGGCATCCGCAACGCCATCGCGGTCGCCGGCCCCGACCTGCGCGCCGTGCGCATCGACTCCGGCGACCTGTCCGTCCTCGCCGCGCACTCCCGGGCCCTGCTCGACTCCCTCGGCGCGACCGAGACCCAGATCATCGTCTCCGGCGACCTCGACGAGTACGCGATCGCCGCCCTGGCCGCCGAGCCCGTCGACGCGTACGGCGCCGGCACCGCCGTCGTGGTCGGCTCCGGCGCCCCGACCGCCGGCCTGGTCTACAAGCTGGTCGAGGTCGACGGCCGCCCGGTGGTCAAGCGTTCGGAGAACAAGGGCACCGTCGGCGGCCGCAAGACCGCCGTGCGCAGGCACAAGCCGACCGGCACCGCGACCGAGGAGGTCGTCGTGTCCATGGGCGCCCCTGCCGCGGAGCCGAACGACCGCGCGCTGCAGCGGGCCTTCGTCCGCGGTGGCGCGATCGTGCCCGACCTGCCCGACCTGGCCGCCTCCCGCGAGCACCTGCGCCAGTGCCTCATCTCGATCCCCTGGGAGGGGCTCAAGCTGTCCGCCGGTGACCCGGCGGTTCCCGTCCAGATGCTTGGGGGCTCAGCATGACCCGCGCCTTGATCATTGTCGACGTCCAGAACGACTTCTGCGAGGGCGGCTCCCTGGCCGTCGGCGGCGGTGCCGGCGTCGCCGCCGCGATCTCCGCCGCCGTGGCGGCCGGCTCGTGGGACCACGTCGTGGCCACCCAGGACCACCACGTCAACCCCGGCGGCCACTTCGGCAACCCGCCCGACTACGTGACGACCTGGCCCGTGCACTGCGTGGTCGGCACCGGCGGCGTCGACTTCCACCCGTCACTGGACGTGTCCCGCGTCGAGGCCGTGTTCACCAAAGGTGAGTACTCGGCGGCGTACTCCGGCTTCCAGGGCGCCTCGTCCGGCGTCGACCTCGCGTCCTGGCTCCGCGCCAGATCGGTCTCCGCCGTCGACGTCGTCGGCATCGCCACCGACCACTGCGTCCGAGCGACCGCAATCGATGCCAAAAGCGCGGGATTTGTTACATCGGTGCTGCTGGACCTCACCGCGGGCGTCGCCCGGCCAACCGTGGACGCCGCCCTCGCTGAACTGCACGCCGCTGGGGTGACGCTCGTGGGTGAACCGGTCGTATTGTCAAGCTGACCATCCGGTGGATGGCACGCAACTGGACTTGCCGTGTAACAACCGACGTGTACCGTCATCCCGGCAAGCGGTTCCGCACCCGATGTGAGGACTTCTCACGTCACAACGTAAGGACCACCTACACGGAGCGTGGCGAAAAAGGCAAGTCTTCGCTACGCTTGCGGGACCTCGAAGGGTCGTCCATGGTGGGCGACTCAGCACCAGGAGGGTCACGTGAAGTTGTCGATCGAAACCCGCCCTTCAGATCAGCGAGAATCAGTGCTGAGCCTGAGCGGCGAAATCGACTATGAGACCGCTCAGGAGCTTCGCACAGCGGTGAGTTCAGTGCTCGACGGCAACATCGACACGCTCGTCATCGACCTCGCCGGCGTCACGTTCCTCGACTCCACCGGCATCGGCACCCTCGTGGTTGCCAAGCGCATCTGCCACAGCATGGGCGTCAAGCTGCACATTCGCCGCCCAAACCCGTTCATCGCGCGCCTCTTCGCGGTGGTCGGCGTCAGCGACATCCTCGGCGTCCCGATCCCGCCGGGCACCGTCTCCGGCCGGCTCCCACAGCCCCGCGAGCGCGGCGTCACCCAGCCCGCCTGACACCCCGAAGGCCACGATCCGGACCTTGGACCCCGCACGTCCAAGGTCCGCGTTGCCTCTTCACTGGCTCCTTGGGGTACCGGACGGCCGGTTGCGCCCCGTAGCGATCGACTGAACGCTTCGCAGCCCCCTTCCTGAACCCGCCGACCACCGCCACCCGGAGCGACCACAACCCCCGGTCACGCTCCGTGCCGCGCCACTACTCCGGGTCACCACTCCGCGCCTGCCAGCGCCCGCCTCATCCGCGCTCACGACAATTCACCCTCAGGCGTGAATCCCTCCTCCCTCCGGTGCGGTTCGCACACCTTGCCCCGCGGCCTCCAAAACGCGGAGCGGCCCCAGCCCACGCCCCAAGGCTGTCGGCCATCCATGACCACGGAGATTCCCCGGGCACACACCACCACTGATGCTCCGTGATCTGCACCCAGGCCGCCGGTGGTGATGACGGCCAGTTGCACGCCGCTGGGTCTGCCGGTTCAGACGCGCTCGGCGCCATCGCGCCCTATGGCATGGCCGGGAGTTTTTGTCGTGGTCGGCCTTGCCGGTGCCGCCGGTGCGCCGGGACCACGACGAGGCACCCGGCACGAGCGCGGGCGAAGGGGCGGACAAGGCACGGCGGAAGCGGCGAGAAGGACGGCAGCGGCCATCGGCATCGCTGGAAGGCCGACTGTGGTGGTCGGGTGGCTAACGCTGCTCTCCTCGTAGACAGCGCCGCCAGCGGTCTTGTAGGCCCAGGCGGGCGGGCGAAGCCGGGCTCCCAGTTCCTTCTGGTGCCGTCCAGGTCGAGCTCTGGGTCGAATGGTCGGCGCTGTTTTCTGATCCGCGGCGTCGGCGTCGAACTCGTGACTCCAGTGGGCGGGCGGCGCTGAACTCCCGACGGGACTCTTGGCGAGGACGCCAGGCAAGGCGGGAGCACGGCGGGGCGGGACGCCGGGGAAGGCAACTGCCCCAATCCGGGGGCACCCGGAGGCCAGCTGTGATGGTCGGAGGCGCCTAGGACGGGCTGAGCTTCGCGCTGTTCCTCGTAGTGGCGCCGCTAGCGGTCTCGTCGGCGAGCGGGCGGCGAGACCGGCCTCCTAGGCGAGGGCCGGCGGCACGGCCGGGTGGAGCAAACGGAAAAGGCGGCAGCCTCAACCCGGCTAGGAGGGCGCACGGCGGGGCGGGGTCGTGGGAAGGCGACAGCCCAGTCACCAGCACGGCGGGGAGGCGGGCTGTGGTGGTCGGGGACCGCTCAGGGTCGGACGGGCTGGCGCCTGCTCCTCGCACGCGCCACCACTGTCGGCCACGTGGGCCCAGCGGGCTGCGAGACCGGCCTCCCAGGCAAGGAGGGCGGACGGCGGGGCGGGGTCGCAGGAAGGCGGCAGCCCCGATCACCAGCACGGCGGGGAGGCGGGCTGTGGCGGCCTGGGCCGCTCAGGGTCGGACGGGCTGGCGCTTGTCCTCGCACGCGCCGCCGCTGTCGGCCGCGTAAGCCCAGCGACCGCGAGACCAGCCTCCCGCGAGGAGGCCAGGCGAGGGCCAGCGGCGCCGCTGGGCGCCGCGGTGGGGAAGTCGGCATCCAATCTGGCGAGCAGGGCGGGCGCACGGGGGGGTCGCGGGAATGTGGCAGCCCCGATCACCAACGTGGCGGGGAGGCGGGCTGTGGTGGCCTGGGCCGCTCAGGGTCGGGCGGGTCAGCGCCTGCTCCTCGCCCGTGCCACGGCTGTCGACCACGTGGGTCCAGCGGCCGGGGCTGGTCTCCCGCGCGACGCCCTGGCGTGACGGCCAGACGAGGGCTGGCGGCACGGCGGGGCGGGTAGCGGGAAAGGCGGCGGCCCCGACCTGGCGAGGAAGGCGGGCAAAGCGGCGGACACGGCGGGCGGAGCGGACACGGCACGCACCGCAGGCACCGCGGGCGAAGCAGGCACCGCGGGCGAAGCAGGCACCGCGGGCGAAGCAGGGCCGCAGACCGAGCAGGCACCGCAGACCGAGCAGGGGCTGCGGGCGAAGCAGGCACCGCGGGCGAAGCAGGCACCGCGGGCGAAGCAGGCACCGCGGGCGAAGCAGGCACCGCGGGCGGAGCAGGGCCGCGGGCGGAGCAGGGCCGCGGGCGGAGCAGGGCCGCGGGCGGAGCAGGGCCGCAGACCGAGCAGGCACCGCAGACCGAGCAGGGGCTGCGGGCGGAGCGGACACGGCGGACACGGCGGACACGGCAGGCACCGCGGGCGGGGAAGGCGGCAGCCCCGATCACCGGGCCGGCTGGGAGGCCGGGGTGGTGGTCGGGGCTGCTCGGGGTCTTGCTGGGAGTTGAGGGAGCTAGCGCTGTTCCTCGTAGGTGGCGCCGCCGTCGGCTTCGTGGCTCAAGGGGCGGGCGCCGCCGGTTGGTGGGGCGTCCAGGGAGTGGCCTGGGGCGTGAGCCGGGAAGCGGGCGTCGAAGGCCGGGCGCTCCGAGCGGATGCGGGGCATGCTGTCGAAGTTGCGCAGGGGTGGTGGGCAGGAGGTGGCCCACTCGAGGGACATGCCGTGGCCCCAGGGGTCGTTGACCTCGACGACGCGGCCGGTCTTGTAGGACTTCCAGACGTTCCAGAGGAAGGGCAGCGTGGAGAGGCCGGTGATGAACGAGCCGATGGTCGAGACCGTGTTGAGGGTGGTGAAGCCGTCCGACTCGAGGTAGTCGGCGTAGCGGCGGGGCATGCCCTGGGTGCCGAGCCAGTGCTGGACCAGGAAGGTGGTGTGGAAGCCGATCGTGGTGAGCCAGAAGTGGACCTTGCCCAGGCGGTCGTCGAGCATGCGGCCGGTCATCTTCGGGAACCAGAAGTAGATGCCGGCGTAGACCGCGAACACGATCGTGCCGAAGAGCACGTAGTGGAAGTGGGCGACCACGAAATACGTGTCGGAGACGTGGAAGTCGATCGGGGGGCTGGCGAGCAGGACGCCGGAGAGGCCGCCGAAGAGGAAGGTCACCAGGAAGCCGATGGCGAAGAGCATCGGGGTCTCGAAGGTGATCTGGCCCCGCCACATGGTGCCGATCCAGTTGAAGAACTTCATGCCGGTCGGGACGGCGATGACGAAGCTCAGGAACGAGAAGAACGGCATGAGCACCTGGCCGGTCGCGAACATGTGGTGGGCCCACACGCTCATCGACAGGGCACCGATCGCGATGGTCGCGCCGACGAGGCCCTTGTAGCCGAAGACGGGCTTGCGGCTGAAGACCGGGATGACCTCCGTGATGATGCCGAAGAACGGCAGCGCCACGATGTACACCTCGGGGTGGCCGAAGAACCAGAACAGGTGCTGCCAGAGCATCGCGCCGCCGGTCTCCGCGTCATAGACGTGGGCGCCGAGGCGGCGGTCGGCCTCCAGGGCGAGCAGGGCGGCGGCCAGGATCGGGAAGACCATGATGACCAGGACGCTGGTGACCAGGATGTTCCACGTGAACATCGGCATGCGGAACATGGTCATGCCGGGCGCCCGGAGGGTCAGCACCGTGGTGATCATGTTGACGGCGCCGAGGATGGTGCCGAGGCCAGAGAGGACCAGGCCGACGATCCACAGGTCGGCGCCGACGCCGGGCGAGTGGATGATGCTGTTGAGCGGGGCATAGGCGAACCAGCCGAAGTCGGCGGCGCCGCCCGGCGTGATGAAGCCGACCAGCGTGATCGAGCCACCGAACGCGTAGAGCCAGTAGGCGAACGCGTTGAGCCGGGGGAACGACACGTCCGGCGCGCCGATCTGCAGCGGCGTGATGTAGTTCGCGAAGGCGAACACGATCGGCGTCGCGAAGAACAGCAGCATGATCGTGCCGTGCATCGTGAACAGCTGGTTGTACTGCTCCGGGGAGAGGAACTGCAGACCCGGCCGGGCCAGCTCGGCGCGCATGAGCAGCGCCATGAAGCCGCCCACCATGAAGAACACGAACGACGTGATGAGATACATCAGGCCGATCTGCTTCGCGTCCGTGGTGCGCAACAGCCGAGCGAACGCCGAGCCCTTGACCGGCTGATGCACCGGCCAAGGCCTGGTGACGATCGGCTTTGGTGCAACGGTGGTCACGAAAGGCCTCCTGAGGCTGTTGAACCCGCTGGCGAGCCAGCTCCGCGAGGTGGCCGCCCGATCACCAGCGCGATCAACACGTCACCTCGGAGGCAGGATAGTCTCCCGCTCCGACACAAAAACGCTGGGGGCACAAGACCTACCGGGTAGCAGGCACAGAGCCTCCCGCCGCGCCGAGGTTGAAGGTGATGGCACCGGCGGCGATCGCGGCAAGCACCAGAAGGATGATCCCCCAGAAGATCAACCGGTCCGCCGCGGTCGGCTCCTTCCACGCCCCCGCGATCCGGGTCGTGACCGGGACGGGCTCAGGGGCCACCGAGGTGTCGGCCGAAGGATCGGCGGCGGCAGCCGGCGCCGGGGTCCGGGCGGGCAGCGCGCGGAGCAGGATCAGGGTCGCGCCGGCGAGCACCAGCAGGACCCCGAGCACGGTGATGATGACGGCGATCCAGTCACGCATCGCGATCTCCAAGATAGAAGCGACCAGGCAGAGGCGACCGAGCAGCGGCAGGCGACGACCGGCAGCACCGACAGGCTAGGAGATCCACGCAGCTCACACCAGAGCCGTCACCGCCCGGGAGCGCTCACGGCCACCCGCGTGACGAGCGGTGAAATTTACAGTGGAAACCCCGGTAGCGAAACCTGGCGGCAATCTCGTGTTGACAGTGCGGAAACCGTGTACGACGCTCCCGTATGGAAGCGCTCCCAAAATCGACGCCTTGCTATCCGAGGAGGTCGCGATGTCGATTACCGCCGCTGCCGAACACCCCACCCTCGCCCATGTCGCCGCGCTTGCCGGTGTTTCTTCCGCCACCGCCTCCCGCGTGCTCAACGGCTCCGCCCGAGTCAGCCCAACCGCACGTCAGCAGGTCCGTGACGCCGTCGACCGGCTCGGCTACGTCCGGCAGCGCGCCGCCCGCGCCGTCGACCGTCGCCCCCGCTCGGTCGCCGCCGTGGTCTGCGAGCCCAACGCACGACTGTTCGCCGATCCGTTCTACTCCCGCGTCCTCGCGGGCGCCAGTGCCGCGTTCGCCGAACGCGACATGCCCATGCTGCTCGCCGCCGGGGAACGACCGGCGTCACTGCAGCGCTACCTCAGCAGCGGCCACATCGACGGCGTGCTGCTGATCTACTGCCGCAGCAGCCACCCCCTGGTCGTGACCCTGCCCGCGCTCGGCGTGCCGGTGACGCTCATCGGACGGCCGCTGCAGACCAGCACGCTGCCGTACGTGGACGCCGACAACCGGGGCGGCGCCCGGCAGGCCGTCGAGCACCTCGCCCGCACCGGGCGGAAACGGATCGTCACGATCGCCGGCCCGCCGGACGTGTCCGCCGGCGTGGACCGGCTCGCGGGGTTCCGCGAAGGACTGGAACGGGCCGGCCTGGAGCCCGGTCCGATCGCCTACGGCGACTTCACCCGGCCCGCGGGCGTGCACGCCATGACCAGGCTGCTCGACCACCGGCCGACCCTCGACGCGGTGTTCGCCGCGTCGGACCTGATGGCCGTCGGGGCGCTGCACGCGCTGCGGCAGGCGGGCCGGCGGGTGCCGGAGGACGTCGCCGTCATCGGCTTCGACGACCTGCCCCTGGCCGCGTTCACCCAGCCGCCGCTCACCACGATCAAGCAACCGGTCGAGGAGATCGGCGCCGCCGCGGCCCGCCAGCTGCTGGCGCTCATGAACGGCGACCACGCGGAGGCGTCCCCGGTCCTGCCGACGACCCTGGTACGGAGGCAGTCGGCGTGATGCATCCAAACGGGGCCCCTCCGACGAACAGAAGGGTATGCAACGGCTACTGGAGGCGGCCCGGTCGCTCGACACCGGCACGGTCGCGCGCACCGTCCGGGAGCTGATGGCCGAGCACGGCGTGACGGAGATCTGGACGGCGGTGTGCGTCCCGGCCCTGCATCAGGTGACCGGTGACGTCGCCGTCGAACACGCCCTCAGCCAGGGCGTGGCGCACGGTCTGGATCTCGTCAGCGCGCCACGCCACGACGACATCAGGACCAACCACGTCCTGCTGGCGTGCGCTCCCCGGGAAGCGCACTCGCTGCCGCTGCGCGCCCTGGCCGCGGCACTGTTCGAGCGGCGGATCGGCACGTTCCTGCTCGGCGCCGAGGTGCCGTGGAGCGCGCTGAGGGCGGCGGTGCGCCGGACCGTGCCCGGCACCGCGATCGTCTGGTCGCAGCAGCCGGGCACCGCCGACCCGGCCACGCTGCGCGCCCTCGCGGACCGGTTCCCCGGCACCCGGTTCGCGGCGGCCGGGCCCGGCTGGGACCCCGCGCCGGCCGGGCTGCCGCACCTGACGTCGATCGAGGTCGCCGTCTCCGCGTGTGTACCGGTGGCCGCCGGTCGTGCACCCGACGAATAGATCACCCGGAACCCGCTAGTGTGCCGGGCATGATCGAGGTGGGCCCGCCCGCGTACACCGGGAAGCGCAGGGCAGGCATCGACGGTCAGCCACGCTACGTGTTCGCCGCGGTGCTCATCGTCGTCGCGCTGGTGGTCCTGCTGCTGCGGATCATGACCGGCGGCGGCAGCCCGCACCCCGAGGCCCAGCCGACGTTCGAGCCACCGGCGCCGCTCGTGCCCGCCGGGGAGAGCACCGCGGCGATGACGCCGGCCGTCACGCACTTCCCCGGCGTCAGGCCCAGCCGCACCTCCGCCGGCCCGTCGGCGACGAGTCCCGCACCGTCCGCGTCAGCGCCGCCGCAGAGCCCGGGCACGAGCCCGAGCGCGAGCGCGACCGGTACACCGGCGAAAACGATCGAAGCAGAGGCGGCGGCGAACCGGCGACCCGGTCAGATGACGGTCCGCGAGGTCTCCGCCGCGTCGGGTGGCCGGGCCGTCACCGGTGTCGGCAACAACCGCGTCCTGGAGTTCACCGGCGTCACCGCGCAACGCCCCGGCGAGGTGACGGTCACGGTCGCCTACCTGTCCACCGAGGACCGCTCCTGCCTGCTGCGCGCCGGCCGCGGCAGCTGGCAGCAGGTCAGGTTCCCCGCCAGCGGCGCCTGGGACCGGGTCGCGACGGTCACGCTGACGCTGCGCCTCGAGGCGGGCCAGAACACGATCGAGGCCGGAAACACCACCGGCAGATGGTGTCCCGACCTCGATCGCATCACCGTTGCCCCCCGCTGACCACCCCAGCCGCGGCAACATGATGTGGAACGTTTGGCGTGACCGTGCGCCGGGTGGACCATCCAGGGAGGCTTCCGGTTTTTTCCGGCGCCGGTCACACACCAAATATGCGGGCCGGACCTGAGTCGCACCCGTAATCGCGCTGGGAAGTTCCTGGTAATAGGGTTTCCGGGCATGGCGCTCTTCGACCTGCCCCTCACCGAGCTGCGGCAGCACCGCAGCGCGACGCCCGAGCCCGCCGACTTCGACGCGTTCTGGTCCGCGACCCTCGAGCAGGCCCGGGAGCTCGCCGCGCCCGCGGTGCTCACCGCCGCCGACACCGGCCTGCGCGCCGTCGACACGACCGACGTGACATTCACCGGCTACGGCGGCCAACCGGTCAAGGCGTGGCTGAACCGGCCCGCAGGAGCCGAGGGACCCCTTCCCGTCGTCGTGGAGTTCATCGGGTACGGCGGCGGCCGCGGCTACCCGCACGACTGGCTGCTGTGGTCGGCGGCCGGGTACGCCCACCTCGTCATGGACACCCGCGGGCAGGGTGGCGGCTGGCGGGCCGGCGAGACCCCCGACCCGGACGGCTCGGGCCCGCAGTCGCCGGGGTTCCTCACCCGCGGGGTCCTCGACCCGCACACGTTCTACTACCGCCGCCTGATCACCGACGCCGTGCGGGCCGTCGAGACCGCCAGGGCGCTGCCGTTCGCCTCCGACGTCCTGGTCAGCGGCATCAGCCAGGGCGGCGGCCTCGCCCTGGCCGCGGCGGCCCTCAGCGACCAGGTGGCCGGGGTGATCGCCGGGGTGCCGTTCCTGTGCGACATCCGCCGCGCGGTGACGATCACCGACCGCGCGCCGTACGCGGAGTTCGTCGCCTTCTGCCGGCTGGACCCGGCGCGGGCCGCCCGGGCGCTGTCCACTGTGGACTACGTGGACGGGGTGCACTTCGCACCCAGGATCACGGCGCCGGCGCTGGTGTCCGCGGCGCTCATGGACCTGACCTGCCCGCCGTCGACGGTGTTCGCGGCGTACAACGCGCTCGGCGGCCCCAAGGAGCTCGAGCTGTACGAATGGGACGGTCACGACGGCGGCCAGGGCCACTTCTCGGCACGCTGCGTCACGTTCGCCAACACCCTGCTCGGGCGGTGAGGTCAGGCCACGCGCAGTGACTGGCCGAGGGTCTCCACGACGTCGCCACGGAAGAGCTGCCGGCCGCGCCTGGTGTCGACCTCGCCGTTGACGGTGACCTCGCCGTAGGCGATCAGGTCCTTGCCCTCGCCGCCGGTCTCCAGGACGTTGGCCAGCTTCAGGAACTGGCCGAGCCGGATCATGTCGTCACGGATCTGCACGTCTCTCATCGGGCACGCTCCAGCAGCGTCAGCATCTCGGGCAGGTCGAAGAAGCGGGCCATCTCCAGGGCCGACGGGCCGCCGGCGGCCGGGTCCGCGCCGGCGTCCAGCAGCGCCCGCACGGAGTCCTCGGACCGGCGGAAGACGGCCGCGCCGAGGGCCGTCTGACCGCGGTCGTTGGCGCGGTCGGCGTCGGCGCCGCGGGCCAGCAGCGCGGCGACCGCCGGCGGGTGGTCGTGATACGCGGCCAGCATCAGCAGCGTGTCGCCCTTGTCGTTGGTCAGGTTCACCGGCAGGCCGGCGTCGACGTTCGCGGCGAGCTCGTCGGCGGCGCCGGAGCGGGCCAGGTCGAACATGCGGTGCGCGAAGTCGAGCACGTCGGCGTCCATCGGTTCACTCACGTCCGAAGCCTAGCTGTCGGCCAGCCGACCGCAGGCCGCCGAACCGGGGTGAGCCGGCCGCCGTGTCACCGGGCAACGCTGCGAATAAGGAGACACGAACATGCGCAAGATCGTCCTGACCCTTGCGGTGGCCGCCGCGGCCGCCCTCTCGCTGAGCGCGTGCGACTCGATCGACCTGACCAAGCAGGGCCAGGCCACCGAGGCGCCCGCCGCCGCGGCCGGCACCGAGGCGCCCGCCGCCGCCGCGACCAGCGCCGTGCCGTCGGCCGCCGCGAACGTCGCCGGCGTGAAGGTCCGCGACGACGTCACGCTGGGCAAGGTGGTGACCGACTGGAAGGGCTGGACCCTGTACCGCTTCGAGAAGGACACCCCGAAGCCGCCGAAGTCCAACTGCGAGGGCGACTGCCTGGCGAAGTGGCCCTACGTCCCGTACGTGGAGAACATGAAGATCGAGGGCGTCGACCAGAAGCTGATCGGCAAGGTCACCCGCAGCGACGGCTCGCTGCAGCTGACCATCAACAGCTGGCCCGCGTACCGGTTCGCCGGTGACACGAAGGTCGGCGAGACCAAGGGACAGGGCGTGGGCGGCACGTGGTTCGCCTTCACGCCCGAGGGGAAGAAGGCCCAGGCCGTCACCGGGGACAGCGGCAACGGCGGGTACTGAACCTCTCGAACGGCGGCGCCGGCTCCTACCCCCTTGGGAGCCGGCGCCGTCGTGTTGTGCAGATCTCGTGACGAGGGCATTGGCAGTCGCAGCACCGGGCCTACGCTGCGGGCATGACGACCCGGCGGAAGATCCGCATCTGGCTGGTGCTGTTCCTGGTCGGACTGGTCGCCAGCGGGGTCACCGCGTTCCCCCTGGAGCACGAGGTGCACTGGCTGCGGTCGGTGCTCGACCGGACCGGCACCGCGCCCGACGCGCTCGTCGCCTGGATCCAGCGGGTCGATCAGGGCATCACCGAGACCAACGACCGCTATCCGTTCATCATGTACGGCACCGACTGGCTGGCCTTCGCGCACCTGGTGATCGCGGTCGCGTTCTGGGGGCCGCTGCGGGACCCGGTGCGCAACATCTGGGTGATCGAGTTCGGGATGATCGCGTGCGTCGGCGTGGTGCCCCTGGCCCTGTTCGCCGGGCCCGTCCGCGGCATCCCGGGCTGGTGGACCGTGCTGGACATCTCCTTCGGCGTGTTCGGCATCGTGCCGCTGCTGATCGTCCGCCGGCTGGTCAAACGGCTGGAGCGCGAAGACAACCAGCTTGCTCCCGAAAAACCGTTGCAGAGCCTCAACGCCCGTGGCTAGGTTGGTCGTACACGGGAAAGGAGGTGGTCCAACGTTGTGTAGCAATGGGACTCGTGAGGTGACTGTCCGCTAGCCGCCGTCCTCTGGACTCGCATTTCGTGCGACCGCCCGGATGGCGGCACGGCGAATACGAGACAGTTTCCCAGCCCCCGAGGCTCTCCGGTGTCAGTCCAGCCGGCCTGCGCGCAGTCAGCGCGGGAACCTCGGGGGCTGTTCCATATCCTGATGCGCATGATCTCCGCCGACCGTCTGCGCCGCCACGTCGCCGCGCTCGTCGCTCACGGGCCGCGCTGCGGCGACCTGCCCGGCGTGCCCGCCGCCCTGCGGTACATCACCGATGAGCTCAGCGGGCTCGGGCTCGTGGTGCGGGTCGAGCGGTACGGCAGCGAGCTGCACGACGTGAACCTGGTCGCCGAGATCGAGGGCGGCACGTCCGACGACGCCGTCGAGCTGGTCGCGCACTGGGACACCGTCGACGGCACGCCCGGCGCCGACGACAACGCCAGCGGGGTCGCCGGCGTCTTGGAGGCGGCCCGCGCGCTGCGCGACCTGGACCTGCCGGCGCGCACGATCCGCTTCTGCCTGTTCGGCGGCGAGGAGGACGGGTTCCGGGGCAGCACCGCCCATGTGCGGCAGATCACCCCCGACACCGAGTCGATCGTGTTCGAGATGATCGGGCGGACGTCCGCGACGCAGTCGGCGCCGTCGTTCCTGCTCGACCCGCCGACCGTCGGCGACTTCATCGCACTGATCGCCAACCCCGCCTCCGCCGGGCTCGCCGACGTGTTCGCGTCCGCGGCGGCGCCGCACCTGCCGACGTTCCCCCTCGTCATGCCGACCGAGGCGATGGAGGTCGTGCTGCGCAGCGACCACGTGCCCTACTGGGCGACCGGGCGCCGCTCGCTGCTGGTCACCGACACCGCGGAGTACCGCAACCCGGACTATCACGCGGCCACCGACACCCTCGACCGGCTCGACCTGGACTTCGCGGCCAAGGTGACGGCGGCCACGGTCAGGACCGTGACCCGCCTGGCCGGCTGAGGCGGGTCCCCCTGCTGTCCGATCACGCCAGGAGATCGGAGTCGCCCCACGGCCACCCGGCCGGACGACCGCCCCGCGACTTCGATCACGGCAACGCGGCGCGCAACCAAGGGCCGCCGAACCAGGACGCCGGACGGCGTCTCCGCATCACGGGAAGTCGTGACCATCGATAACTAGACCAGGGAGTACCACGCTCCGGGCGGCGATCTCGCTCCACCCGCTTGATCCAAGGATGCCAGTGGTCGCTGGGATGACCACTGCTGTCCTTCGATCATGTCAGCAAGATCGTCCGTCCGTCCCGAGCCCGCAACCACCGGCAGGAACGCTCCGGCGCGACCCCACTGTCCGCCCGCCGCGATCAATGCCGCGCAATGGTCGCCCGGATGGCCACGGGACGACTTCGATCACGGACGCACAGCGCGCAGCCCCAGGCCGCGTTCCCGGACCGCAACCCCGGACCGCAACCCCGGACCGCAACCCCGGACCGCCGGCCCCGGACCGCCGGCCCCAGACCGCGGCCCAGACCGCGGCCCAGACCGCGGCCCCAGACGCCGAGCGCCCAGACCGCGGTGCCGGGCGGCGCGGGGACAAACGATCATGTGGACGTGATCCAAGGACGGGACCGGTCGTGTGGCTGACCAGCCCGCGACTTCGATCACGGCAGTGCGGGTCCGCAGGCCGGGCCGAGCCCGTCGCGATGCCGGTACGCGGTGAAGTTGCCGTGAAACAGTGATTCAGATCACTGCCTTCTGGGCAATGACCCAGGCATGGAGCGCGACAAGACTCGATTCCTGTATCTCGCGGTGATCGTCGCCGTCGCGGCCGGCATCGCCGTGGGGCTGCTCTGGCCGGAGGTCGGCAAGGAGCTCAAGCCGCTCGGCGACGGCTTCGTCAACCTGATCAAGATGATGATCAGCCCGATCATCTTCTGCACGATCGTGTTGGGCATCGGCTCGATCCGCCAGGCGGCGAAGGTCGGCAGGGTCGGCGGGCTGGCGCTGGGCTACTTCCTGGCGATGTCGACGGTCGCGCTCGCGATCGGCCTGCTGGTCGGCAACCTGATCCACCCGGGCGCCGGCCTCGACCTCACCGACGCCGCCCGGGAGGCCGGGGACAAGGCCGCGGGCACGGCACCGAAGGGCACCGTCGAGTTCCTGCTCAGCGTCATCCCCACCACCCTGTTCTCGTCACTGACCAGCGGCTCGGTGCTGCAGACGCTCCTCGTCGCGCTGCTGGTCGGGTTCGCGGTGCAGACCATGCCCTACGGCGACCGCGTCCTGCGGGGCGTCTCGCTGCTGCAGCGCCTGGTGTTCCGGGTCCTCGCGATGATCATGTGGGTGGCGCCGATCGGCGCGTTCGGCGCGATCGCGGCGGTGGTCGGCGCGACCGGCTGGAAGGCCCTCGCCGGGCTGGCGCAGATCATGCTCGGGTTCTACGCGACCTGCCTGATCTTCGTCCTGCTGATCCTGGGCCCGCTGCTGCGGCTCGTCACGGGGTTGAACCTGCTGAAGCTGCTGCGGTACCTCGGCCGGGAGTTCCTGCTGATCCTCTCGACGTCCTCGTCGGAGTCGGCGCTGCCCCGGCTGATCGCGAAGATGGAGCACGCCGGCGTGTCCCGGGCCGTCGTCGGGATCACGGTGCCGACCGGGTACTCGTTCAACCTGGACGGCACGGCGATCTACCTGACGATGGCGTCGCTGTTCATCGCCGACGCGCTGAACCAGCCGCTGTCGGTCGCCGAGCAGGTGTCGCTGCTGGTGTTCATGATCGTGGCGTCGAAGGGCGCGGCCGGCGTGACCGGCGCGGGACTGGCGACCCTGGCCGGTGGCCTGCAGGCGCACAAGCCGGCGCTCGCCGACGGCGTCGGGCTGATCGTGGGTATCGACCGGTTCATGTCCGAGGCGCGGGCGCTGACCAACTTCGCCGGCAACGCGGTCGCGACGCTGCTGGTCGGGGCGTGGTCGAGCGAGCTGGACCGGGACCGCGCGGCGCTGGTGCTCGACGGCGGCGACCCGTTCGACGAACGCAGCATGCTGCCTGACCGCGACGACGCCGACGACGCGGACGAGGCCGAGGTCCCGAAGCCTCGTGTGGCAGCATCCCACCGTGAGTCCGATACGGCTGCTGATCGCTGACGACCAGGCGCTCGTCCGCGGCGCCCTCGCCGCGCTGCTCGACCTCGAGCCGGACCTCACGGTCGTGGCCGAGGTCGGGCGCGGCGACGAGGTCGTCGCGGCGGCCCGCGAGCACCGCCCCGACGTGGCCCTGCTCGACGTGGAGATGCCCGGGATCGACGGCATCGCCGCGGCCGCCGCACTGCGCAGGGCGCTGCCCGGCTGCAAGGTGCTGATGGTGACCACGTTCGGCCGGCCCGGCTACCTGCGCCGGGCGATGGCGGCCGGCGCGTCCGGGTTCGTGGTCAAGGACACCCCGGCCCGGCAGCTCGCCGACGCCGTGCGGCGCATCGCCGCCGGGCTGCGGGTGGTCGACCCGGCCCTGGCCGCCGAGACCCTCGCCAGCGGCGACAGCCCGCTGACCCCGCGGGAGGCCGACGCGCTGCGGGCGGCACGGGAGGGCGGCACGGCCGCCGACGTCGCCGGGCAGCTCGGCCTGTCGGAAGGCACGGTGCGCAACCACCTGTCCTCGGCGATCGGCAAGACCGGCGCCCGGACCCGCGCGGAAGCGGTGCGGCTCGCCGACGAGAACGGTTGGTTGTAAGGAGCAACCAGTAGGGTGTATGCATGACGGCACTTCTGGCGAGCGGTCGCGACGCGGACGTCTACGCCATCGACGAGCGGCGGGTGCTGCGGCGCTACCGGCTCGGCGGCGACGTGACCGCCGAGGCCGCCGTCATGCGGTATGTCGCCGATCACGGCTATCCGGTCCCCCGGGTCTACGAGGCGACCGGCGCCGACCTGATCCTGGAGCGGCTCGAAGGGCCGACCATGCTGCAGGCCCTCGCCGACGGCTCGCTCGACCTGCGCGACGGCGGGACCGTCCTGGCGGATCTCCTGGAGCGGCTGCACAAGGTCCGCGTGCGCGCGGCGAAGGACCCCGGCACCAGGATCCTGCACCTGGACCTCCACCCGGAGAACGTGGTGATGACCGAGGGCGGCCCGGTCGTCATCGACTGGCGTAACAGCACCGAGGGCCCGCCGGAGCTGGACGTGGCGATGAGCGCCCTGATCGTCGCCCAGGTCGCGATCGAGCCCGGGCACGCGTTCGCGGAGCGGGCCGAGGTGTTCCTCGACGTCCTGCTGTCCTGCACCCGGGACAACCCGTTGTCGCAGCTGGAGGCCGCGGTGCGCCGGCGGGCCGCCGACCCGGCGCTGACCGCGGCCGAGCAGTCACACCTGCACGAGGCCGCGATGCTGGTCACGACCATCTCCCGCGCGCACCACTGAGACTCACTCCTCTCAGGCGACGTCTGCGCTCCGCACGGGCGGCACGCTTTCTGCCATGGAGGAACTCTTCGTCCGGCAGGTCGACATCGGCGTGGCCGAGATGGACGTCGCGGTCGGCGACCAGTTGAGCACCACCCGGGTCGTGGTGGAGCACGCCACCGCCACCGACGGCCGCGGCGGCCCGGACCGGCAGTTGCTGCTCGTGTACGGCGCCGAGGAGACCCCCGCGGTCGCCGAGGCCCTGCTCCGCGCCGCGGAGACGGCCACCACACCCTAGGCCTTTTCCCGCATATTGTTGAGCGCTCAACTAATTGCTACAGTCAATCCATGACGACGCTGCCCGAGCTGGCCCGACACCTCGCCACCGCGATCCCGGCCAGCCGGGACCAGCGCACCTGGACGCCCGACGACGGCGCGCTGCCCAGCATCTACCTCAGCCACGGAGCCCCGCCGCTGCTGGAGGACGGCCCGTGGATGCGGGAGCTGTTCGACTGGGCCGCCGGCATGCCCAAGCCGAAGGCCGTCCTCATCGTCAGCGCGCACTGGGAGTCCGCGCCGCTGAGCGTCTCCGGCACCGCGGCCGGCACGCCGCTGGTCTACGACTTCGGCGGCTTCGCGCCGCACTTCTACCAGTTGCAGTACGCCACCCCCGACGCGTCCGCCCTCGCCCAGCGGGTCGCCGCCGCGATGCCCGACTCCGAGCCCGTGCACGAGCACCGCAACCGCGGCCTCGACCACGGTGCCTGGGTCCCGCTGATGGTGATGTACCCCCTCGGCGACGTCCCCGTGCTGCAGCTGAGCCTGCCGACGCACGACCCGGACCGGCTGCTGGAGCTCGGCCGGCGGCTGCGCCCGCTGCGCGAGGAGGGCGTGCTCATCATCGGCTCCGGCTTCATGACGCACGGCCTGCCGTTCCTGCGCCGCGAGCACTGGCTCGGCGCCGGCGGCCCGCCGTCCTGGTCCACCGACTTCGACACCTGGGCGGCCGAGGCACTGGCCAAGGGCGACGTGGACACCCTGGCGCGGTTTGCGAGCCTCGCGCCCGGCATGCCGTTCGCCCACCCGACGGTCGAGCACTACACCCCGCTGTTCGTCACGCTCGGCGCCGCCGACCGCCCGGACGCCCCCACCACCTCAGTGATCGACGGCTACTTCATGGGGCTGTCGAAACGGTCCATCCAGGCGGACGCTAGCGTCTAGCGCGTGGCCTACTTGATCTCCGTCAACGCCGGCACCCCGATCCCGACCGACCATTCGAGCACCCCCACCACGGGCATCGACAAGCGTCCGGTGGACGGCCCGGTCCGGGTCACCGTGCCCGGGCCGCAGGGCACCGCCGCAACCGGGATCGCGGGGGACGTGATCTGCGACGTCCGCGTGCACGGCGGCCCGGACAAGGCGGTCTACGCGTACGCGCGGGAGGACCTCGACCGGTGGTCCGCCGAGCTCGGCCGCATGCTGACCGGCGGGGTCTTCGGGGAGAACCTGACCACGTCCGGCCTGGACGTCACCGGCGCCCGGATCGGCGAGCGCTGGCGGATCGGCGGCGGCGTGCTCCTCGAAGTGGCCTCGCCGCGGATCCCGTGCCGGACGTTCGAGGCGTGGCTGCACGAGTCGGGCTGGATCCGGCGCTTCACCGAACGCGCCGAGCCCGGCGCCTACCTGCGCGTCCTGCAGCCGGGCGAGATCCGGGCCGGGGACCCGATCGAGGTCGTGCACTCCCCCGCGCACGACGTGACGATCGGCGTGGCGTTCCGGGCGCTGACGGCGGAGCCGGCGCTGCTGCCCCTGCTCCTGGCCGCGGACGAGCTGCCGGAGCGCACCAAGGAGAAGGTCCGCGCCCGGCTCAAGCAGTAGGCCGGCTCAAGCAGTAGGCCAGCTCACGCAGTGGGCAGGACCAGCGCGTACGCCCGCGGGAACCCGAGCCGGGGGATCCGGTGCTGCTGGATCTCCTCGATCGTGGCCTCGCGGACCTGACCGGATCCCGGCTCGAAGCAGCGCAGGACGGTCTCCTGCGGGTGTGCGGTGATGAGCACCCAGTGCCGGGGGACGCCCTTGCCGACGAGCATGGCGACCGGCCAGCCGGAGTCGACCGCGGCGGTCACGTCGGCGAGGCGGTCCCGGCGGCCGCGGAAGAGCCGCCAGCCGTACCGGGTGCCGAGCTCCGCGGTGTGCGCCGTGATCGTCGCGGCGACGCCCCACGGGGTGGTGCCGAGCTTCTTCGGCCAGATCCTGTTGGCGGCGGTGTGGATGCGGTGCTGCTCGGCACCGTAGTCGGCGACGGCGTCGGCGTACATGGGGTCCAGCAGCGCCGACGCCACCATGGCGACGGTGGGTCCACAGGTGAACCCGTCGGTCTGCCGGACCCCGGTCCGTAACTCAGCGGTGGTGAAGTCGACACCCCAGGCAAGCATGCCCAGCTTTGTATCAGACCGCCCGCGCCACGGCTATCTTCGTGCCGGAGCGCTGGCCCGCCTCGTAGAACATGTACTGCACGCCGCCGTCGGTGCCGAACGACGGCGCCGCGGAGCGGTTGTTGTCCGGTGCCCCGCTCAGCGCGGCGTGGAACACGCCGAGGTGGACCTCCTTGTCGAAGTTGTTGCCGACCTCGGTGAGGAACATGTCCCCGGAGCTGCCGTGGTACACGACGTAGGTGGTGTTGTTGCGGTACAGCAGGTGCGGCCCGCTCAGGTCGCTCTGCCCGTCGGCGGCGGGCGAGACGAGCGGGTTGGGGTCGAACTGCCAGGACTTGCCGTCGTTGGACCAGCCCCAGAAGATGCGCCGGCCGCTCTTGAGACCCATGAAGACCATCACGTACTTGTTGCCCAGCGCGGCGATGCGGTGCTCGAACACGCGCGCGTAGGTGGCCTCGCTAGTACCGGGGACCATGGCGGTGGTCAGCACGGTGCCGTAGTAGGTGAAGTTGATGCCGTCGCTGGAGATCGCCAGGCGGGTGGTGGTGTTCTCGCCGTGGTAGTACATGAAGAACTGCCTGGTCGAGGCGTTCCACAGCACGTGCGGCGACGAGACGTGGCTGACCGAGTAGTGCGGCGACCAGGTGCGGCTGATGATCGGGTTCGCCGGGTACTCGGTGAACGGACCGGCGAGGGAGTTGCCGTAGGCGAGGCAGATCCCGCCGGGCGCGTCGTGCGGGGCGTAGTAGAGGTAGTAGCGGGCGCGGGCGCCGCTGATCTTGTCGTACATCCCGCGGATGCAGGGGAAGATCAGCTCCCCGGTCGGGTTGTAGGCCAGGTTCGCGGGCAGCGGCTGGCCGAGGTACTGGTACGTGGGGAATCCGGCGGGGGCGGCGGACGCGATGCTGGGGATGGCGAGCGCTCCGGCGAATCCGGCGGCACCGGCCAGCACCTGGCGGCGGGTTACAGGTGGCATGTGACCGAGTCTCGGAAAGCGCAACGCGGAACACAAGAGGGTAATACGTATTATCTAGCAGAGCCCTCAACCCCGGCTGAAGGTCTGCCGATAACCAACGCGTGGAGACTTGGGTCGCCAGGCGGCTGTGGCTCGTCTGGTTGCTGATCGGTGGCCTTGCCGCGGTCACCTATCCGCTGCTGCCCGAAAACACCTACGTCGCCAACTTCGGCTTCGAGGTCGTGGGCCTCACCTCGGTCACGATGGTGCTGATCGGGGTGCGCCGCAACCGGCCGCCCCGGCGCGCGATGTGGTACTGGTTCGCGGGCGGCCTCGCCACCTGGGCCCTCGGCGACGTCACCTGGGCCATCTACCAGCACGTGCTGCACCGCAACCCGTTCCCGTCCCTCGCCGACGCGTTCTACCTCGGCGCCTACCCGCCCCTGGCCGCCGGGCTGTGGCTGCTGCTGCACCGGCACGGCCGCGACGTCGCCGGGCTGATCGACGCGTGCATCGCGGCCGCCGGCGCCGGCCTGCTGTTCTGGGTGTTCGTGATGCGACCGGTCGCCGAGGCCGCCGACGTGTCCCTCCCGCAGCGGCTGATCTCGCTGGCCTACCCGTCCGCCGACGTGCTGCTGCTGGTGCTGCTGGCCCGGATGCTCGCCGGCCGGGCCGCGAAGACGACCAGCTTCTGGCTGCTCGCGGTCGCCATGATGCTGATGTTCGCCACCGACGTGTCGTACTCGCTGGTGTCGACGTACGACATCCTCGCCGGCGGGTTCCTGGTGATCGGCTGGCTCCTGTCGTACGTGTGCCTCGGCGCCGCCGCCATGCACCCGTCGATGCGGGGCATGGACGAGCCGACCGACGCCCTGGAGACCGCGCTGTCCAGACGCCGGCTGGCGGTGCTGGCGATCAGCTCGCTCATCGCGCCCGCGCTGCTGCTGCTGCAGGGCGCGGTCGGCGGCGGCGGCATCGACTGGCTCGCCATCGGCGCCGTCGCGGTCGTGGTGTTCCTGCTGGTCCTGGTCCGCATCGCCGGGCTCGTCGGCAAGGTGCAGGACCAGGCCGACCAGCTCAGCGACCTGGTCATGCGCGACGACCTGACCGGCCTGCCCAACCGGCGGTTCCTGGAGGAGCTGATCCGCGACGAGCTCGACTCCGGCACCGTGCCGCAGGTCGCGTTCATCGACCTCGACGACTTCAAACGGATCAACGACGGGCTCGGCCACGCCATCGGCGACCAGCTGCTCACCGCCGTCGGCAAGCGGCTCGGCGGGGTCCTGCGCCCCGGCGACGTCGTGGCCCGCCTCGGTGGCGACGAGTTCGCCGTCCTCATGCCCGACACCGGCGGCGTCGCCGCCGACGCGATGGTCAGCGAGCTCGCCACCGCGCTGCAGGAGCCGGTCTTCGCCGGCGACCAGCACCTGCTCGTCCAGGCGAGCATCGGTGTGGCCGACGCCACCGGCACCTGCGACCCGTTCGAGCTGCTGCGCCGCGCCGACGTCGCGATGTACGCGGCGAAGGAGGACAAGACCCGCCAGCAGCGCTTCAGACCCGAGCTCGACCAGCGCGCGTCCGCGCACGCCCAGCTCGGCGCCCAGCTGCGCGAGGCCCTCGACCAGGGCCAGTTCCAGCTGGTGTACCAGCCGATCGTGGCCCTGCCGCACGGCCAGATCGTGGGCGTGGAGGCCCTCATCCGCTGGCACCATCCGACGCTGGGGTTCATGAGCCCCGCCGACTTCATCCCCGTCGCCGAGCAGAACGGCCAGATCGTCGAGCTCGGCGCCTGGATCCTGCTCGAGGCGTGCTCCCAGGGCGCGACGTGGCTGGCCACCCTCGGCGACGCCGCACCCGGCAAGGTCTCCGTGAACGTCTCGGCCCGGCAGCTCGCCGAGCCCGACTTCCCGGAGGTGGTCGCCGCGGTCCTGGCGGCGACGGGGTTCCCGGCGAGCCGCCTGGCCATCGAGGTCACGGAGACCGCCGTCTTCGGCGGCGGGCGGGCCATCGAGGCCCTCGACGCCGTGCACGAGCTCGGCGTGCGCATCGCCCTGGACGACTTCGGCACCGGGCACTCGTCGCTGGGCCTGCTGCAGACCTGCCCCGTCGACATCCTCAAGGTCGACAAGTCCTTCGTCGACGACATCACCATGGCCGGCCGGCACTCGGTGATCGCGACCGCGCTCATCAACGTCAGCGACGGGCTCAACCTGGACGCGATCGCCGAGGGCGTCGAGACCGCGGAGCAGGCCCAGGAGCTCTACCGGCTCGGCTACCGCTTCGCGCAGGGCTACCACTTCGGCCGCCCCGTCGCCCAGCCGTCCTTCGCCCTGGCCTCCGCCGCGGCTTAGACCACGGCCTCCTGCTGGTGCGGCAGGGTCCGCGCGACCGTCGACGGCAGCACCACACAGGTGCGGCAGCGGGCCTCATAGGTGTACGTGCCGTCGTCGGGCAGCGCGGTGGACGGCGCCAGCTCGCGCAGCATCGGCTCGCCGTGCTCGAGCACCTGCGTGTAGACGGCGCTGAACCCGCGGCACACGTCGCACACCGCCCGCCGGTAGGTCACCTGCGCCGGCCCCAGCTCCAGCAGCGCCCTGACCGGCGCGAACAGCTCACCGCGGTGATCCAGGTCGATGCCGGCGGCCACGACCCTGGTGCCGCGCTCCAGCAGCGTGCGCACGACCGCCATGTCGGCCATCGCGAACATGTGCACCTCGTCGATGCCGACCACGTCCACGTCGTCGTCCAGCGCCGCGGCCAGGGAGCTCGCCTTCACCGTCGCGAGCTCCGCGCCGCTGCGCGAGACGACCCCCGTGTCGCGCACGTGGCGGGCACTCTGGAACACCCGGTGCCGCACGTCGGTGTACTGCAACGGCGACAGCAGGCTCACCAGCTCAAGGGACTTGCCACTCTTCATCGGCCCGAGGATGACGGTCAGATCCACGGCGGCCACGTTACCGCGTCGACCGGCGTCGCTGCGGGCGAGCGCGGCGGCGACGGCCGGCGGGAAGGTGCTACGCGCCGGTGAGGGCGAGGTCGTTGCCGGTGCGGATGCCGGGGCCGGCCAGCGTGGTCAGGTTGCCGTTGGCGTCGGCGTGCACGACGCGGGTGCTGGCGTGGTAACGGATGTTGAGGTTCTCCGCGAAGTGGCGGCCGTTGAGCAGGCCACCGGCGGCCATCACGGTGCCGACGTCCAGCGCCCAGTACCGGTGGCCCTGGTGGCCGTCGCGGTAGTGCACGGCGATCTCGCCGGACAGGTAGGCGTCGTAGACCACGCGGACGCCGAGGTTCATGCTCAGCCCGACCAGCTCGTCGCCGTTGTCGCCCGGCGGCAGGTCGACGCTCGCGGACTCCACGCCGGAGCCGGCGCCCCAGTCGTGGGTGTAGTCCAGCGCGGCACCGCCGGCCGGGAACGTGATCGAGTACCGGACCGGCGCGGTGGGGCTGACCCCCGCCGCCGGGGACCACAGGTGTGTGGCGGTGCACGTGAGGCGCGCGCCGGCGCCGGTCAGCGGGAGGCTGACCGGCATGGAGCCGACGCCGGTGACGGAGGCGCTCTGCACGACCAGGGTCGTGGTGACCGGGGACCAGTCGTGGGAGCGGTGCAGGAACCCGTCGAGCTGCGCCAGGTCCGGCGGCTCGCCCAGGCACGCCGTGACGGCCTCGGTGAGGGCCTCGCCGGACAGCCCGAACAGCTCGGTCTCCTCATCGGTGACCGGATGGTGGTCGGCGCCGGTCGCGTTGACGCTCGACGAGGCGTAGCAGAGCCCCGCGATGATCGACAGCTCAATGCCCATGACCGGCCCCCTGGGTTGTAACGCCACCGTTACGAAGCGTCCCACCCGTTTCGCCGGGGCCGGTCTGGAACGCTAAAACCGCACCGAAGAGGGGGTCAGCGAGGTCAGCCGAGGCGTGGAGCGAACCTGCAGCGTGGCGCTGAAGGCCTCGTCGTCGAGGCTGCGCTTCGAGGACGCGGCCAGGTCCGCCGCGGCGGCGGTCTCCCGTTCGAGGGTGGACGCCTGCTGGTACGCGCGGAACAGCCGGTCCCGGATGATCCGGCGCAACCGCAGCTGCTGGGCGAACGGGTGCTCCGACGGGTCCCAGCCGTTGCGGTGCATGAGGGCGTCGGCGAGGTGCGCCGCGGAGATCTCGCCCCGCTGGTGCGCGGCGTTGACCATCCGCACCATGTGCTGGCGGCGCGTGGCCGGGTCGTCCTCGGTCAGCGGGAACGCGCTGGCCCGCTCCAGCCGCCGGACCGCCTGCTCGGCCTCCTCGAAGGCCCGCCACGCCGCCTCCTGCGTGCGCTGCGCGGCCTCCCACTCCTCGCGGCGGCGGGCCGCCATCACGGAGGTGCGGGACGCGGCGACGGCCACCTCGTCGCTGTACCGCTGCAGCTCCGCCATCTCGGCGGTGCGCTGCTCGATCGCGGCCCGGCGCTCCCGGGCCGCCTCCGGATCGCGGACGGCCTTGCGCAGCCTGGCCCACCACGACGGCCCGGCCGCGGCGCCCTGGCGCCTGGACAGGAAGGTGAGGATGGCGAACGTGATGACCACTGCGGCGAGCAGCGCGGCCCAGATCGCGAGGGCCTCGCGCATCCCGTGAGCAAGATCCTGCAGAGCGGCGTCCATACATGCACCTCGAGGGGGGAATCGAGCGGCGAGAGGGGGAAATGCGTCTCAGGCCGAGGTGCTGGGCGGAGCGCGCCCGGCGACCACCCCCGCGGTGACACCGTCAAGAACAACAACCACAACAGCGGCCACGGTACGAGCGGCATGCCCGACGGCCTGCGGAAATACCGGGTCGGACTGCATCGATGCCGGGACGCCCGCAGACGAGCGCCGAACGCCCGACGGCGCGCCGGCCAGTGCCGCAACGGACGCCGCGGCCACCGGCGGCACCGGACGGTCCACAGTGGACTGCGGCAGTGCCGGGCTGAACCCGGCACCGAGAATCAGTGCGCAGAGCGTCAGCGCCAGCCGTCGCACGCCACGCCGCAGACGGCTGGCTGGCGCAACGACGTACATGACTCAAACATGCCCCTTCCGGGTGAAGGTCGCAACACGGGGGCGGCACAGCGTGACCCGTCACACCACCCGCCGGAAGTTGCCCCTCCCGCACCGGACCCGTCAAGCTTGCGATCGATGGCTCCGACTGGAGGCGCGGTGGACGACGACGCTGCACGGCCGGCACTGCGGGGCTCCTGGCCGTTGCTGGTGTTCGTGGCGCTGATCAGCGTGCTCGCGGTGGGCAGCATCCTGACCTACGTGGTGATGTACACCCTCCACCTGCGGCAGGGCCCGGCACCGGCGGTGGTCCGGACGCCGGCGGCCACGCCCGCGCCGCCGGGCCAGCCGTGCGTGGACGACCAGCTGCGCCCATGCGCCACGACCGGCGACGGCCAGGCTCAGGTCACCGCGACTCCGTCGACGCCGCCCCGGTCAGTCGCCTGATCCGCAACGAGACGGCCACCGCCGCACTCGCTGCAAATCGAAACCCGCCCGCTGCGCAAACCGAAAGCAAACCTCCGCGCAGATCGAAAGCCAGATGCTAGCCTCGGCGGATGCCGGCCTCGTCGTTCACGCCGCGACGCGCCACCGCGGCCGTTACCGATGCCCTTGACGACACCAGAGTGGTGCTTGTCAACGGTGCCCGGCAGGCCGGCAAGAGCACCCTGGTCCGGGCGGTGGCCGGAGCCCGGGCCGCGGAGTGGCGGGACCTCGACCTTCCGCAGGATCGGCAGTCCGCGCTCGCAGACCCGGTCGGGTTCGTCGCGTTCGACGGCCTCACCGTCATCGACGAGATCCAGCGCGCCCCGGACCTGCTGCTCGCCATCAAAGCCACCGTCGACGCCGATCCAAGTCCAGGCAGATTCCTGCTGACCGGCTCGTCCCGCCTGCTCGCGCTGCGCGACCTGCCGGACACCCTGCCCGGCCGGATGGAAACCATCGAGCTCTGGCCGTTCTCACAGGGCGAGATCGACAGCGCACCGGACGGCTTCATCGACGCTGCTTTCCGGCTCGGCGCGGCACTGCGCCACGAGTCAGGGCTGACCCGGGCCGAATACGCCGACCGGATCGTCCGCGGCGGCCTGCCAGAGGCGGTGTCGCGCACCGATCCCCGCCGGCGAGGCCGCTTCTTCGATTCGTACGTGCAGAACCTCATCGACCGGGAGGTGCGCCAGCTCGTCCAGATCGAGCAGGCACCTCAGCTCAGCACCCTCATCCGGCTGCTCGCCGCGCGCTCGGGCACCCTCGTGCCTCCGGGCAGCCTCGAGTCGGAGCTGCAACTGTCCCGGCCGACCATCGCCCGCTACATGGGCCTGCTGGAGGAGGTGTTCCTCATCAAGCGGATCCCGGGCTGGTCGCGCAACCTCGGCACCAGGGCGACGCAGTCGAGCAAGCTCGTCTTCGTCGACTCCGGGATCGCCGCCCGCCTCCTCGCCCTCGACGCCCACGCACTGCGCCGCCCCGGCATGCCCTTCGGCCCGCTGCTGGAGGGTTTCGTCCTGTCCGAACTGGCCCGGCAGCTCACCTGGTCCGACACGCTCGCCGACCTCTACCACTACCGCGACCAGAGCAGAGCCGAGGTCGACGCCGTCCTCGAGAACCGCCGCGGCCAGGTCGTCGGCATCGAGGTGAAGGCCGCGTCCACGGTCAAGACCGACGACTTCACCGGCCTGCGCCGCCTCGCCGACAAACTCGGCGACGACTTCATCGTCGGCATCGTCCTGTACACCGGCACCGCGACCCTGCCCTTCGGCCCGAAGCTCCGCGCGGTCCCCGTCAGCGCCCTGTGGCAACTCGCCCCCTGACGCCCTGGCAGGGACGCACCGACCCGGCCGATCCAGGCTGTCCGCTGGTCACGCAGCCGGGTCGGCCGCGGCCACGGCCGCGGACGGGTCCAGTTCCCAGCCTCTCGCGTACGCCGCCGCGAACTCCTCAGGGCCCAGCGCGGCCCGGCCCCGGCGGGTGAGCTTTCGGACCTGCGGATCGGTGTGGTCGTGCGCGCCCCGCAGCCGGGCGGCGGTCCCGAGCAGCATGGCCGACTCGTGCTGCCGTCCGCGGGTCGCGGCGAGCGCGGCCGCCGTCACCGTCACCGGTGCCAGGACGGGCAGCTCCCGGGTTGCCAGCGCGGCCGCATAGGCCTCCCGGAGTGCCTTGTCCGCGCCGGGCAGGTCGCCCTGCGCCAGGCAGAGCGCGGTCCGTGCGTTTCCGAGCAGCGTCCGGGCCGGGTCCGCGGGAAACGCGGTGTCGCTGAGCATCCGCCGTTCGGCGCCGTCGAGCAGGGCGGCCGCCCTGTCCAGGTCGCCGAGGCGCACCCGTACGCCGGCCTCCCACGCGTCGACCAGGACCAGCATCTCCGCCGAGGACGCCCGCAGCGCCCGCTCCCGGGCTTCGTCGATCGTCGCCATCGCCCTGCCGGCGTCGCCGCGCCGCAGGTGCAGGTCGATCCAGCGCAGGTCGCTGTAGAGCTGGTCGCCGAGGCCCAGCGCGCCGAACCCGCCGGCCAGCGCGCGGGCCTCGTCCAGGTCGGCCAGCGCGCCGTCGAGGTCGTCGTAGCGCCGTAGCCTGGCCCGCATCGGCAGGACGGCGGCCAGCCCCCAGTGGTCGCCGGCCTGCCGGAAGCGGACCAGGGCCGCCTCCACGTGGGCGCGCATCCGCGCCGACGCGCCTGCGTTCTCGGCGATCTCGGCGAGGAACATGTGGGCCAGCCCGGACAGCCACGCATCGTCACCGTCGGCCAGGCGCTGGAAGACGGCAGACGCGGCCTCCTGGCCCAGCAGGAAGAGCAGCACCGGGCCGAACACGCGGTAGTGGCCCGGCAGTCGATCATGATCAAGTATCCGAACGGCCAGCTCGCGCATCTCCGCCTGGTCGTCCACGGCCTGACCGGCGGTGATCCCCGACAGGGTGTCGGCCCGGTTGAGCAGGTAGACCGCTCGGGCGCAGTCGCGTTCGGGCGCCGGCCCGCCGCCGGGCACCGCCAGGGCCCGATCCAGCCAGGAGGCGCCGTCGCCCTGGCGGCCGGACATCTGCCAGTACCAGGTCAGGCTCAGCGCGAGGGTGATCGCCCCGGAGGCGTCATGGACAGCGCACAGATGGCGCAGGGCGGCGAGCGTGTTGTCGTACTCGGCGCCGATGGCGTTCATGGCGTCCAGCTGGCCGGGCCCGCGCAGCCGGGGATCCTGGCGGGCCATCAGCCCGGTGAAGTGGGCGGCGGCCAGGTCGCGGGCCGTGCCGAGGTCGCCGGTGTCGGCGAGGCGGCCGGCACCGTACTCGCGGATGGTTTCGAGCGTGCGGTAGCGGCCGGCACCGGGCGCGAGCTGCAGCAGTGACCGGTCGACGAGAGCGGCGAGCAGCTCCGGGATGTCGGCAACGGGCACGGTGGTGCCGGCGCAGACGGCGGCTGCCGAGGCAGAGGTGACGCCGCCGGGCAGGATCGAGATCCGTTCCGCGACGGTGCGCTCGCGCTCGTCGAGCAGCTCCCAGCTCCAGGCGATGACCGCGCGCAGGGTGCGGTGCCGGGGCGGTGCGGTGCGGCTGCCGGTGGTGAGCATCCGGAAGCGGTCGGAGAGCCCACCGGCCAGGTCGGGCAACGCCATTGTCCGCAACCGGGCGGCGGCCAGTTCAAGGGCCAACGGCATCCCGTCCAGGCTGCGGACGACGTAAATGACCTGCGGCAACGTCGAATGATCGACATCAAATCCCGGCCGTACGGCGGCGGCCCGCTCGACGAACAAGCGCACCGCCGCCGCCCGCCGGGCTTCGCCGACGCCGTCGCCGGGCTCGGGCAGCGTAAGCGGTCCGAGGGGCACGAGCGCCTCACCGTCGACCGCGAGCGGTTCGCGGCTGGTGGCGAGCACCCGCAACCCCGGGCAGCGGGACAGCAGCGCGGTCACCAGCTGGGCCACGGCGTCGATCAGGTGTTCACAGTTGTCGACCACCAGCAGGCTCTCCCGGCCGCCGAGCTCGGCGGCGATGGCATCCAGCCCGTCACTCTCGGCCCGCTTGCGGGCGTCGAGCATCGCGCCGCCCCGCAGCCCGATCCCTGCGAGCACGGCCGCGGCGACCTTCGCCGATTCGGTCACGGACGCGAGGTCGACGAGCCATGCGCCGTCGCGGTACGCATCGCGGTGGCGGCGGGCGGCCTCCAGCGCGAGCCTGGTCTTGCCGGCACCGCCGGGGCCGAGGACGGTGACCAGGCGTCCGGTGGCGAGCAGCGTGCCGATGCGGGCGAGATCGTCGTCGCGGCCGATGAAGCTGGTCAACGGCGCCGGCAGGCCGGCATTGCGCCCGTGCCCGGCCGGGGCCCTGGAAGCCACCGCGCTGCCCGTTCTGGAAGCCACCGGGTTGCCGGCTCTGGAAGCCAACGCGCCGCCGGGTCTGGAAGCCACCGGGTTGCCGGCCCTGGAAGCCATCCCGCCGCCGGTCTGGGCGCCCGGCGCCGGGGCGGGGTGCAGCAGGCGCAGGTGGCGCTCCCGCAGGGCGGAACCCGGATCGGCGCCGAGGACGTCGGCCAGTGACCCACGGATCCGCTCGTAGACGGCCAGCGCCTCGGCCTGGCGCCCCGCGGCGGCGAGCGCATCCATCAACAGTGCGGCCGCCCGCTCGTGGACCGCCTGCCCGGCCAGCAACCTGGTCAGCCGCGCGGCGGCGACCTCGACCAGCCCCAGCGACAACTCGGCCTCGGCGAGGTCCACGACCGCCTCGATCGACACCTGCGCCAGCTGTGTCGCGACCGCCGGCGCGACCGCGGCGACGACCGCCGGCTCTGCGCCGGGGCTCTCGCCCCACAACGCGACGGCCTCGGCGAGCGCAGCACCCGCGGCCGCCGGGTCACCCGCCCGCAGCCTTTCCCGGCCGGCTGTGGCGAGCTGCTCGAAGCGAAGCGCATCCACGTCGGCCGCATCCACCGCGAGCCGGTAGCCGCCGACCACCTGCACGAGCACGCCAGGACCCGCGCCGGCCGGCGTGAGGGCGCGGCGCAGCCGTGTGACGAGGGTCTGCAGGGCGGGAGCCGGACCGGACGGCGGCTCCTCGCCCCAGATCGCGTCGACCAGCACGCCGGGCTGCACCGCGCGGCCGCCGGCGAGTGCCAGCCGGACCAGCAGGCCCCGCAAGCGCACGCCCGGGACGGGCAGGACGGCACCGCCGCGAGACGCCTCGAACGCGCCGAGCAGCGTGACGCGAAGCCGTGCACTCCCGTCCATCGCCCAATCTTTGCGCGCACCCGCACGACGTCAACTCACCGCGGCCGCACCACCGTGTTTGTCCGGTGTTTGTCCCGTGTCAGAGACCCACCGCAGTCTTCGCACGACTCGAACCCAGGAGGACACCATGAACGACCTCAGCCCCGACGTATCCGCGGTCCCACAGAGCCTTGGAGCGAAAGCGGCGCTCATCGCCGGCGGCGGCATCTACTTCGTCGCCGAGTTCATCGCCGCGGCGGCGTGGACCGACCCGCCCTACAGCTACACGTACCACTTCATCAGCAACCTCGGCGTGCGCGGCCCCTCAACCGCGTTCGGGCAGTTCATGTACTCGCCCCTGGCGTGGGTGATGAACACCGGCTTCATCCTGTTCGGCCTCGCCGTGCTGACCGGCGTCCTCATGCTGCGGGGCCTGCCGGCCCGGCGTCGCTGGACGCTGATCGCAACGGCCACGCTGCTGGCGACCGGCAGCACACTGGTGGCACTGTTCCCCGGATCCAGCGAGGCGTCCGCCCTGCACGGCCTGGGCGCCCTGGCGGCATTCGGCGGAGGCAACGTCCTCGCGATCCTTCTCGGCCGCGCGCACCGGCTCCTCGGGTTCTCCCGCCGGCTGGGCCGGACCCTGATGGCGCTCGGCATTCTCGGCTTCGTCTCGCTGGTGGTCTACCTGACCGTCGCAACAGGAACCGGCGTCCTGATCGGCTTCTTCGAACGCGGCGTCATCTACCCGTTCCTGATCGGTTTCATCATCCTGGGAGCCACGCTGAAAGCCCCTCAGCGATCTGCTTGATGCACGAACAGACCGCCACGACAGCCCGACGCTATGGTCGACGCCCTCGCCGCCGCAATGGCTGGCAGTCATCCCAACACCACCGAGGACCGCACAGCCCAGGACCGGCTTCCCGGCTCGTAGTCGACCCCAGGCTCACCACGTACCAACGCCGCAACGAGACAAGAGCACGAAACGCAACGAGTCGGCCCGGCCACGGTCTTGAGGGGGCGTGGGTGGAGCGAAGCTCCCCCACCGGGGAACGCGGGCGAAGCCCGTGCGCGGGGGATGACGGAATCACCAACGCGAACGGCGGACCCGCCGTGAGCAGGGTCCGCCGATTGATGGAGTGGACCCGATGTGGCAGAACCCGAACCGCATTCACCCTGTTCAGGGTCCAGTCGTCCCCCTGACGGCCGTACGCCGACGCCTACCCTGATCAGCTCACTGATGGCCATCAGCCGCAGCGCCGCCGGACGGATCCGATCCGCGAACAGTTCTGGCGCTGCGGCCCCGGCCGCCCGACCACCACCGGTGGATCATGACAGCCAAGGCGGTCACCGACTGCCGGCAATCCTCCGCCGAAGAGATGCCGTCCTCGGCTTTCGCACCACCACGACCGGTACGCGGCGCTTCGCTCCCGACCTAACCAGAACAACGACCACACGGCCGCACAGGAACGCGACCCGTTCCGCCAGAGCAGCCCACGCCGACTCGCCACCGGGGCTTCGCATCGACGCAGAGCCCGACCCCCGACACCGGCGACTACGTAGCGTTGTTGAACTGGACGCTAGAGGCCTTGATCAATTTACTCATTTGCCGATGTCAGTGCATCCGGTCGTGGCAGTGATGTGCTGCTGTTTCTCGCCATGCGACTGTGAGCGTCCAGCCGGGTAGCGTCCAGTTTGGCGGCGTTCCCGGGGGCGCCACGGCGACGATGGTGGTCTGCCAGGCGACGTGGTCAGGGCTCATGGCAACCGCAGCAGTGTCAAGGTGGCCGCAGTCGCGGCGTGATCCGGTCCGAGGTACCTGGTCTGGTCGTCCGCCAGCTGTCGGAGCACCCGCTCCGCCTCGCGCCGGCGGCCCTGGCCGAGCATTGCCCGGCCCAGCCAGTAGCGGGGGCGCGTGTCGAGCGTTTCGGGATGACCGGCGCCGAGCACCCGCAGCCGGTCCGCGATGAGCGGTCGCAGGACCCGCTCGGCGTCACCGAAGCGGTCACATAACACGAACAGCTCGGCGAGCGAATGCCGTGCGTCCAGCGTCTCGGCGTGGTCGGCGCCGAGCATGCGCTCCCGGGCGGCGATGACCTCGGCGTACCGTTGCTGGGCCTCCTCCGGCCGCCCGCACCGCCCGACCGCCCACGCGAGGCAGCACCGGGTGTGCAGGGTGTCAGGATGCTCGTCGCCGAGCGCGGCGACCCGCGCACGCAGCACCGACCCCAGCTGCACTTCCGCGGCCTCCCAGTCGCCGAGCCGCCCGGTGGCCCAGGCGAGCTTGTGCCGGGTGTCGAGCGTGTCAAGATGCCGGGCACCGAGGTTTCGGGTCTGCGCCTCGCACACCTGCGCGAGCTCGGCGTGGGCCTCCGCCCACCGGCCGAGCCGCCCGACCGCCCACGCCCGCTCGTGCCGCAGTGCCAGGAGTGCCTCGTGCGTCGCGCCGAGGTGGCCTGCGTGCTGCAGTGCCTGCACCGCGAGGGCTTCGGCGGCCGCCTCGTGGCCGCGCCAGGTATCGGCGGCGACCACCCGGGCGACCGTCGTGATTAGCGTCGCCAGGTCTTCTGCAGCGAGCGTGCCGGTAAACTGCATCAGCTCCTCGACGTGCGGCGCGAACAGCCCGAACCAGCGCCAGTCGGCGTTGTCGTCGAACCGTCGGGCCGCGACGGCCACGGCAAGGAGCGCGACCGCGACGCCGACGGCCACGGTCCGGTCGGGCGAGTCGATCCGGTTGGTCTCGGCCACGACCGGGTGCAGCATGAACAGTCGGCTGCCGTCGGGCGCGACGGCCTCCATGGGGGTGATCAGGCTTTGGTCGGCGAGCCCTTCGAGGTTCTGCTGCACGACTCGGCGTACGTGCAGTGTGTCCCGTTCGGCCGTGCCGTCGCCGCCGAGCAGCGTCCGGACCGGGGCCGCGTGCAGCAGCGTCTCCGGCACCGGCACGGCTGGAGCGTAGTGCGACAGCACCTGCAGCAGCGTCCGGCTGTGTGGCAGCCCGTGGCCGTCGAGCGCGCTCACCGACATCTCCCAGGTCAGCATCACGTTGCTGCGATGCTCGACGGGCTCGCCAGCCGGCCGGGGTGCAGCGAGGACTCGATCGACACCGAGCTCATGCAGCGCCGCGCGGTAGCCGTCGAACGTATGCCAGATCGGAAACGGCGAGTTGAGGTTGGCCCCGGCGAGCTGCAGCGCGAGTGGCAGGCAACCAAGGTCACGGGCGAGCCGCTCGGCAGCGAACCTGCTACCGGCGTCGCGCGCCAGGTCGAGAAGCACCTGCGCCGCGTCGGCCGCGGTTAGGGGCCTGAGCTCGACCACATCGGCGTCGCTGCCCCAGAGCCGCCCCCGGCTGGTCCGGCTCGTGGCCAGCACGAGTCCACGGTCGCCGCAGCGGGCCACCCCCGACCCGATCAGCCCGGCGACCAGGCGCGGGTCGTCGAGGTTGTCGAACACGAGCAGCCATCGCTGCGGCGCCTGCCGCAACAGCTCCCAAAGCCGCTCCACCGCCCGCGGCGCGCCATTGCGGATCGCCGTCACCTGCACCTCGCCCATACCGTGTGCCTCGGCCAGACTGACGAGGCCGTCGATCAGGCTCGCCTGGTCCTGCGCGGCGATCCACCAGGCCGGCCGGCCCTCGTGCTCCTCGAACCACCGGCACATCCATACGGCCAGGAACGACTTGCCCACCCCGCCGAGCCCGGTCAACACATGCACCGCGCCGTCCGGCCGGCGCGCCGCACGCTGCAACCGCCGCAGCTCCCGGTCCCGGCCGCGGATCAGGGCGGTGCCGATGCCCGCCGGCGCCGCGAGCGGAGCACCCGTGAACGTGGCGCTCCCGCCGCCACTGCCGGTCGCGGGCCGGCGCAGCACGGCCGCCAAGAGCCCGGCCACGGCCACGCAGCCGCCGACAATGCTCGCCCACTTGTCGGCTCGGTCGAGCCCTTCACGGACTAGGAACCCTGTCACGAGGACGACGATCCCCGCGGCACCAGCGATCAGGCCGATCCGCCACCGTGGCAAACGCATGCGGACATTGTCGCTGCCCTATGCCAGCTGCCGGGGTTCAGTTCCGGTGGCGGTGTCCGGCCCGTCCACGAGCCGGCGACAGGTTGGCGGCGAAGGGCAGGGTGTGCGGATGATCCGGACCCCAGATGCCGATGGCGCGGTGATAAACCCCGAGGTCGTGCGCGAGTCCGACGTCGCCAGCGAGGGCACGGTCAGTGGCCAGGCTGGCCTTGGCGCACAGCGTCATCCAATGCCAGTGCCGATCGTGGCGAGTGGCAGGCGCAGAGCTGCTGGCGAAGGACGACATGATCACCGACTCCACCATCGTCCAGCAGATCCGCGCAGGCGTCTGAGCGGTACATATCGACCGCTGGTCCAGCCCGACCGGTGTCACCCGAGCATCAGCAGCTCGGGGGCCGCCGCGACGATCAAGCCGAGGCCGCCCGCCGCGGCCGGCCGTGACGGTCAGCCGGGAGGCGGCCGAACAGCCGACATCTGCGCGTCTTCAGGACCGCGCCCGACGCGGTGTCGCATGACGGCGACGATACCGGGTTCGCCGATGGACCGGCTGGCCGAACAGTCATTCCTCTATGGAGGTCTGGCCAGTTACACCCCTCCGAATCCCTGACAACAATCTTCCGTTGACGCATCCATTTATTGACATGGGGGAATACGTGAGACGTCGTCTAACGGCCATGGCTGCGCTCGGACTGCTCGCCTCCACGATGACCGCCGTCGAGGCGGCTCGGGCGTCGCCCGGCGACGAGCACGCCCGAGAACGCGATCAGCTGGTGGCCATCGAACGGCTGCGGCAGGTTGTCGACAGCGATCCGGTCCGATTTGCCGGGCTTTCCACCAACGGCGCCGGGCATGTGACGGTTCATGTACTGGGCGCAGCTGCGACAGCACGGCCGGATCTGCGGGAGATCCGGCAGACGGCCGGAGCCGCCGGGATCACCCTGACCGTGGTCGACCAGCGACACAGCCTTGACGAGCTGACCCGCATCCAGCGCGCGGTGGTGTCCGACCAGCGGCTCGCCGCGGTCGGCTCGGCGCGTGTCATCGGAGCTCGCGTCGACCCGGAGACCAACAGCGTGGTGGTCCGGGTTACCGGCAAAGCCGCGGCACTGACCCTCAAGATGCAGCAGATCTACGGTGACACCGTCCGGATCCAGCCGACACCGGAACTGTTCGAAACCCTCGGCCGGTTCAACGACACCAGTCCGTTTTACGGCGGCGACCGGATTGGCAACCCCACGAAAATTTGCAGCTACGGATTCAGCCTGACCAACCTGTATGGGATCCGCTACGGCATCACCGCAGGCCACTGCTGGCCAGAAGGCACGCCGGTCTCAGTGACACGCGCGGACGGCGGCACGGGCGATCGCGGCGAAGGATACGACGTGTTCGGCACCGTCCAGTTCCGCCGCAACGGCGGCGGAGCGTTGGACAACGAACTCATCGGCGGGCGCGATTACGGCGGCTTGATCTGGGTGAGTGACATCCTGTGGAGCGACGGCAACATCGCGCTGCCTGTACACGAGGCCCGCGCCTCCTGCAGTGGCTGCTACGTCTACGTCAACGGCTCCGTCTCCGGCAAGCGGCTGGCCAAAGTCAACGGCTTCGAGGACTGCATGACGGTCGGTGGCGCCTATTCGTGCGGTCTCTGGTCGGCGACCAGCACGGACGGGCAGCCGATCTGCAGGCACGGTGACAGCGGCGGACCCGTCTTCGCCTACGACGGCAGGGGAGGCGTCGTCGCCGTCGGCATCCTCACCGGCGGGTCCGAGGACGGGACCTTCTGTGTTTACACCGACATGCCCCGCATCCTGAGTTCCTGGCAGAGCACCATAACCACCGGCTGATTCCCTATCGGGGATCTGGTTGCAAGGCCCGGCTCGGCCGTGCTGGCTTCCGGTCGGAAGATCGTTGGTGGGGAAGGTCGCCTCGTTTGTTCGCGCTGTGCGCGTGTGACCTGTATGCCCTGTGTGGGTGCGCTGAGGCGCCTTCCCCGCCTTCGTCCTAGTACTGCAACGGCGGGTCGCTACCTCGTGTGGTTCTGGGTCGTTTGCCGGGTGTGGTGACGGTTGAGCAGGTCGAGGGCTGGGACGATGACTTTCGGGAGTACTTCCTGGGGTTTTCGCACTGGTTCAGTCGGGCGGATATCCGGTGGCGGGCGTTGAAGTATCTGCGTGGGTTGCTGGCGCCGATCGAGCGGCGGAACGGTTGGACGCTTGCTGAGCTGGTTGGTGACCGGTCCCCGGATGCGATGCAGGGGTTGTTGTGCAGTCCGTGTTTCGACCGTGAGGCGGTCCGTGACGAGGTCCGCTCGGGTGTGCTCGCGGCGATCGGCGACCCGCGCGGGGTGCTGATCGCCGACGAGACCGGATTCGTCAAGAAGGGCAAAGCCTCGGCGGGAGTGCAGCGGCAGTACACCGGTACCAGCGGCAAGGTCGACAACTGTCAGATCGGGGTGTTCCTGGCGTATGCCAGTCCGGTGGGGCGGGCGTTGATCGACCGGGAGTTGTACCTGCCGGGGTCTTGGACCACCGATCGGGACCGCTGCCGTCGGGCGAGGGTCCCCGATGAGGTCGAGTTCGCGACCAAACCGCAGCAGGCACAGACGATGCTGGAGCGGGCTGTGGCAGCGGGAGTGCCGTTCGCCTGGTTCACCGCTGATGAGGCCTACGGGCAGAACCCGGGCCTGCGTACCTGGTGTGAACAGCAGGACATCGCCTATGTGATGGCCACCCGCTGCGATGATGAGGTGTCCTCCGGGTTGCGCACCACCACGCGTGTGGACGAGCTCGTCGCCAAGATACGGCCCGGCGCGTGGAAGCGGATGTCCTGCGGCGACGGCGCGCACGGGCCCCGGGTCTATGACTGGGTGGCTACGCCGATCCGGCAGCAGTTCCCGCACGGCCGCCGCGGCTGGGTCCTCGCTCGGCGCAACATCAGCACCGGGGAGGTGGCCTACTACCGATGTTTCGGGCCGCGCGGCACCCGGCTCCGCGTCCTGGTCGCCACTGCCGGCGCCAGGTGGGCAGTGGAGGAATCGTTCCAGACCGCGAAGAATGAGACCGGTCTGGACCAGTACCAGGTCCGCCGCTACGACGCCTGGTACGCCCACATCACCCTGGCCATGGCCGCAGCGGCGTTCCTGGTCATCACCCGCGCCGCCGAGCAGGCGCGGGGGGACCGAGCCCGGACCAGACATGCTGATCCCGTTGAGCAGCAACGAAATCCGTCGCCTGTTCACCCGACTGGTCTGGACCGTCCAGCACCACGCCAGTCACATCCTGCACTGGTCACAGTGGCGTAGACGCCGACAAGCGCAGGCCAGAGCCGCTCACTACCGCAAACGACTCGAACCGCCGTAAGACACGACCCGCCGTTGCAGTACTAGGCCGAGTTCTTGTTGCTGCGCAAGCGGCGGACATCCTCGGTCGCGGTCCCCCGCTCCGCGTTGATGTTCTTGGCCTGGTCGGGGGGTGACGGGGTTGCCGTCGGTGTCGCAGATGGCGTAGGGCATGCCGCGGTGCATGACGGTCCAGAGTCGTTCGGCGAGCCGCCCAGCCGCGACGCAGAGGGCTTTGAGGTGTTCAGCACCGCGTGCTGTCATCTGCTGGTGGTAAACCCTGGCCAGATGTGGGTCCTGTTTGCAGGCCCAGTCCGCGGCACAGATCATGGCCGCTCGAGCCAGCCGGGACCCGGCTTTGGACATGGACTGGCGTGTGGGCCGCCGCCACCCTCCGACATCGCTACGATCCACCGAGCGCACGGCAACCTCGACAAGCCATCAACGAACTCGAACACGTCAGCGAACTCGACCGGCAAGTCGACCACCCCGACCTCGCCGCAGACACCGCATTCCTCGAGCAAGTTTGCCAGGAACAAGCGACACGCAGGCACAGGCGTCGGCCAAGGTGGCTGGGACGTTGGCGGACGGACGGACGGACCGACCGACCATTCGATCGCTGGCGACCCTCTCACAACTGCAACCAAAGTGATCTTGGCTCGCGTCCGCTCATGCCGCGACTGCCGCGCGTCCGTGGGGACTGTGCCGGTCACCATCGGTGAAGGCAGCGGTGACGCCATGGCTTGCCGTCCTGCCGATGAGCGAGCACGTGCTCTTGGCTGGGTGAGGGCTGCCCGTCATGATCAGAAGACGAAGGGAGCGGCAGAGGTGGCGATCGGTGAGCGCGCTGCCCGGCGCTCCTCCTCGTGGCCTGACCGGTGGCGGTGCATCATGTCAGCATGGACATCGTGGGGCCGATAGCCGCGCTCTGTCTCGGACTTCTCGTCTTCGGAAGCGCCGGCGCGCTCGCCGTGAACTACCGAGGATTCGCAGTAACGTTCGCTCGGCGCGCCGAGCAGTCGGCCCGCTCGGTAGGGATAGGACAGCAGCGCCTGCCGCACCCGATGGATCAGCACGACCACGTCATCTTTGTCCGGATCATAGGTGGTGTCTTCGCTCTGGTAGGCATCCTCATGATGGCGACGGTGATCGGTGGCATCCTCGGCCTCATGGACGTGTCATACGGAGAACCAAAACCCTGAACGACTGCCCGCCCATGCCGCCGTTGGTGCGTGGCGGCCGGTCGCTGCTCGTCACGATCGGTGATCGCCCCGGCGACACTGATGGCTTCCTGAACTGCCGATGAGCGAGTACTCAACTGGAGATGGTCGGGTCTCCGGAGGCCTGCGCGTCCTCCTCCTGAAGCTGCCGGTGCGTCACACGGTAATGCTCCTCGGGTGCGTCCGAGACGTACGTCGTATCGGCACCACTGAAAACGTGCAAGCCGACATCCCCGAACTCGATCCACAAGCCTGCCATGCTCCAGCCGGCAACCAGATCCATCGGCAACTCGCCGGTAAAATCCACGTCGACGGTGAAGTACGGGTTCTCGGTCACCGCCCATCCGGTCAGCACGCGACCGGCAGCCGCAGCGAGCGGGTGAGGGTGCGACGATCGCCACTCGTGCGGCCGGCCGACAAAGGTGAACGCCGTCCCCAGATCGATGGTGTTCCAGCTGATCGACAAGCGGTCGGCTGCGTCCCAGGCGAGCTCCAGCTGCACACCGCCATCGAACACCAGCACCACCGGGATGACCGGTTGCCACTTGTCTCTTGCCAGCTCCCAGCCGACCCAGCCGGCCCGCAGCCGTTGACCCACCAGCGCGAGCAGGCGAGACCGCTGGCGACGCAACTGCTCCGGCGCGGGCGCATAGTCGGCGTTCCATCCAGACATCGACTTGTCCCAGCGAGTCGTCCCAGGCTTGCTCTCCACAGCGCGGATCATACGGATTTCGCCGCCGCTGCCGTACCGGCTCGTCAAATCGGCATCGATCACTGCCCGGTGCACGCTCATGCCGCCGGTCGGGCACCACGGTTCGTCGGAGGTCGTCACACTGCGTACGCCGTTCCGGCGGCGTCCGCGGCGTGCGTCGCTGCGCGTCGTGCCGATCGTGCACTGCGGCCCGCCAGAGGTCGTGACGCTCCGTACGCCAGTTCCCCAGACCTCAACGGCCGGGCCGGTGCGCGCCCGTAGCCGATGAGCGCACATTGATCGAGGTGTACGGCAGCGGCTGGTGCTCGTCTGCCAGCATGGTGCGGATGGGGACGACTATGCCGATCTTCTGGATCGGTGGCACACCGGGATCGGGAAAGTCGACAATAGCCCGGCAGCTCGCTCGTGAGCTCGACCTCGCGCTCCACCCGATCGACGCCTACACCTACGACCACGTGGCACGCCTCGGCACTCTCGGCCCCTCACTCGATGACGTGCTCGCGTTGGGGGCGTCGGCCGCGGCCGATGACTTCGAACGAACGTCGGCGCTCAGGCTGCCCGCCGTGATGGACGACGTGCGAGCAGCTCAGGTTGGTGGGGTGCCGACCCTCGTCGAGGGACCGCAACTGCACCCGCGAGCGGCACCCGCATGGTCGCCCATCGGCGCGATCTGGCTGATCACCACTGCCGAGCGCACGCGCGCGGCTCGACAGCAACGGCTCGTGGACGCAACGCACGCCGACCACGTCCGGATGGAGGCTCTGGTCGAACGGGACACGGTGATCGGCGCGCGACTACGGTCGGCGGCAGCCGATGCGGGCCGGACTGTCGTCGAGGTCCCGACCAACGTCGACTGGGATCTTGTCATGGCAGCGGTGCGTGAAGCTGTCAACACCGCCGCGGCAGCGTTCGAGCGGCTTCGGCCGGGACGGGAACTGTCGGCACGACGCCGCCACGAAAACCACGTCGTCCATCGTCAGATCGTGGCGCACGAGCGGCACATCGGCGCAACGCTGCCAGCGTTTCCATACGCATGCCAGTGCGGGCGCAGCGGCTGCACCGACACGATCCCGGCCACATCCGACGCATACCGCACACGCGACTGAGCCGCACCTGCGCCACGAAGTCCTGCGTGTTCGCCACCCCAAGGCGGATGCACGGATCTGCCGCAGGTCTCGCGCGGCGGGCGACTCGGAGATCGTCACGCTTCGTGGCCGCGAGCCGGGTGCGACGACGTACAGCAACTGTGCTCGCTCGCTCGAAGCCGATGAGCGCTCGCCCGGGCATGGATCGAGCCGAGTTGGCGCGGCCCTCGATGGCCGGGCATGATCTTCGCGCAGTAGAGGAAGACGCCAGGTCAGGGAGACGGTCATGGCAACCCGGAAGACCTCCATCACCGAGGTGCCCTATGACGAACGCGGGAACCTGCTCTTCTATGTCGAAGGCTCGCGCGGCTACTCCTACCTCGATGACGATTCATACGTGGTGGCGTACAGCATGCGACCCAACGTCGCGTTCACCGCGACACTGACCCTGGACTCCATGCGAACCGGGCGATCCGCGAAGTACCTGGTCTGGCGCGACGCCGACGGCCATCACTATCCGATGTTCATCTCGGACCTCACGACGATGCTGCCCCTGGTCACCGTGCGCCGCGGCGTAGTGTCCGGCACCTGGATCGTGCGCAAGAAGGGGCAGAACTTCGGCATCGCGCTCGACACGGGCAGCTGAGTCACGCACCGGCGCGCTTCCACCGCTTGCTGCCTCAGCCGGCCCCGCTGACGGCAAAGGTTCGACGTCCGGACATGCCGCTGCCGGCGCTCGGCGCCAGTGACGGTAGGCCATTGCCGGTGGTAACTGGCATAGCCCTGCCTGTCTGCCCGTCGCCGGGCTCGTCGGTGGGGATGATCATCCCCCGTCGTGGACGGACACTGCGGGTTCGGGGCGAGACACGGCACCAGACGGCGCGCGGGCCACGACGACGTCGTCGGCAGGTGCGGACCATGACACTGCACCCGGCACCGGCAAGCCGCCGACAGCCCCCACATCGGGTGCGGGATCGGGGCGCGGTGCGGCACCCGACAGCCTGTGAGCCGTGACGGCGCCCACGGGTTCGGGCCAGGAGGCGGGATCCAGCAGCGACAGGCCGGGGGCCGCCCCCGCGGCGTTCAGGGCCGAGTACAGCTCGGCTGGCGCGGCGTGGACCAGCGCCTCGCACATCGCGGTGGAGCCGAACCGATCGACGGCGTTGACGTCGACGCCCGCGGCGAGCAGACGGTGCAGCAGGTCGACGTCGTCGAACTGGTGGATGCGGTGCAGCAGGGTCCGGCCGTGGCGGTCACGGATGTGCGGGTCCATGCCGGCGTCCAGCAGGGCGGCGACGACCCTACCGCCGCCGTGGTGCATCCGCCGCCACAGGTCGTGCCGTTGTTCGCGGAGGCGTCTTGGCAGGAAGCCCTCGCCACGGTGCCAGGCGAGTTCTGCCGCGAAGCATCCGGACATCACACCGCCGAGCGTGCGGAGCGCCATCTCCCGTTGCCGCTCGTCGTCGTGGTGGTCGGGCAGTTCCAGTCGGCCGCGCCGTAGCAGCAGCTGGTGCCACCCGCCACCGCACCGGATCCTGACCCGCTCGCCCTCGGTGAAACTGGCCGGGACTACGGACGGCTGCGAGGCGGCGCGCCCAGCCGAACCCGCGGACGACGACGGAACCGAAACCGTGACGTTCGTGGAGGCGCGACCAGGCGACACCGAAGGGAACAGCGCGGCGCGGACCAGCGGGTGCACGTCGGCGACGTCAACGCGGCCGTAGCGGACCAGGTCCAAGTCGGCGGGAGCGCGCAGCAGCTCCGGGTGCAGGCAGAAGTCCGCCTTGAACGGCGTACTGGAAGCGGCGGCGGTCGTCTTGCCGATGATGAGCCGGTGACGGACACCATCCGACGTGAGCTGCCAGCGCTGCCAGGACGGTTCCCTGCACCATGCCTTGCGCAGCTCCCACGACCGGCGGCCGAACTGCGCCGAGACACGGCACACCTCGATCGCCGCAAGTGTTGGGCTGACGCGGTCGAGGTTCCTGTCCTCGCGCCACAAGGCGTTCTGCGATGAGACGTCGTCCCACACGCACCCGTACCGTGAACACTGGTGTCGCGCGCGACCGTGCTGCCGACACCCGCGCCGGTCGCACCGGTGACCCGGCCGGCCGTGCTGCGGTCCCGTGCTCGACGGTCCGTCGGCGAGCAGCCAGCCGGCCGCGGCCCAGGCACCGGGGCTGCCCACCGCCTCGGCGGGCGGCGCCGCCCGCAACTCGTGCGCCCGGCGGGTGTCCCACATGTGCGGTGGCACGAGGAAGACCGGACCCGGTGCGATGTCGCCGGCGCGCACCACGTGCAGGGTGAGCCGCTGCGCCGCGGTCTTCCAGCCCGGAGAGCGGACGCCGAGCACCAGAGTGTCGGCCGTGACCGGCCCGTCGGGGGCGAGAACATACCGTGCCCGAGGCACCAGCGCCGCGGTGCCGTCCAGCGACCGTGGCAGATGCCAGCGGAGCAAGTCGGGTGCGAATCCGGCGAGGAGGCCGGCGACCGGGTCCGGGTCGTCGAAGGTCACGGTGACTCGCGCCGCCGCACAGGCGGCCCGCCAGTCGTCGCGTTCCCGTGCCTCGGCGCACTCCGCAATCATCCAATTCGGCACCGCGTAACGCCGGATCAGCCGCCACTCGTCCAGCGCCGCGAACAGCCCACCTGCCATCTCAACCACCCCGCCTCGTCGCGCGCATGCTACGGCGACCCCCTGACACTTTTCGCAGGCCGCGGCGGCAGCTTGGGACAATCTCAGAATCCTGGTATTGACATGCCGCACGGGCAGACGCACGGGCAGACGCACGGCATGGAAGGGATGTACCGGTGGGCATCGCGGTTGATGGGCAGGCCCGAGGCGGCCTGGCTGGCGGACGCCGGCGTTGCCGCCGTCGAAAACCCGGCCGACCGGCTACCTCCACGTCAACCTCGTCGCGGATGCGTACACGCCGCTGCGTTCGGACGCCACCGAGGGGCGCCACGCTGCCCGCCTACGTGCACGGCGACGGCTTCGACGCCCCGTGGCGGTAACGGCCTACCGGGCGGGGGCAACGCCGACGTCAACGCGGCCTGCACCGTATGCCAGCTGACGTGGTACTTCGCCGCGATCACCCGACCGGATAGACCGTCGCCGGAATCCCGGAGGATCGCAGCGGACAGCTCAACCCTCGACACCCCGCGACATCGGCATACTCCCGTACCAGACCTGGTCTGAACCGTTTGATCACGTGCGCGCTCATGCCGCTGCGGGCGCTCGGTGGGCGGTCAGGGGTCGTTACCGACGGTGAGTGGCTCGCCGAGCCTGGGCATCCGATCATGCCGATGAGCGCGCACTCGATCTGCATCAACAGCCCTGAGGACCTATGCGGAAGGAGGTGTCAACCGACCGCGTGCAGTACCGATCCCGAGAGGGTGCCTGGCGACCCTTCCCTACACTCGACCTATGGCTAGAAATATCGCCGACCTCCGCGGTGCCCGATGACGAGCTGATCGCAGAACATGACGGCCATGCGAAGCACACGGTTGTCGGCACTCAGTACTACCTGGATGAACTGAACCGTCGCGCGGCTGAACGCTCCGCCGAAGCGACGAATCGTCTTGCCCACCGGGCTTACGTCCTGACCTGGGTCAACCTCATTGTTGCGGTCGTGGCCACCGTTGCCGCAATCATTGCGCTGTTCGGATAACAACGGCTCATGCGGGTCTGCGGCGGAACGCGCGGCGACTTCGACGAGACGACCATTCGACTAGCTTCTCGCGACGAGCCCAGGTCCACTGTCGTGGTCCGGATGGACCACGGCGACCGGAACAGGCTGGCAAGCAGCTGGGCGATGCCACCACGGTCGCGGCGGCGGAGGTAGGCTTCAGTCGTCGCCGGGACCGGCTGGTGGTGCATCCACCCGCATCGAGTTGCGCCCGATCCCTGCCGAGCTTGATCGAACGTTCGCACATACCGCGATGAGGCTCGCTTCGGAACATCACGCCCCTGCCCGTCGCCGAGCTCCCACATCTGCCGAATGAGGGCGGCGACGAAACCGCGCTGCTTCTGATGAAGAGGTGATCCGGCAGTTCGTCAATAATCGGGCGACACCAATGCTGCCAGTAATGACACTGCTGCAATGATTTCTCTTGATGAGCCACCTCGGTTGGTGTTGCCGACCGTCGACGTGCGGGTCTCGTACCTCGTGGGCGAACAAGCCACGTGCCTGCTCAGCGGCAGCCCCACCGACTGGCTGGGACCAGCGAGCGAGGACTTCACACGGTTTGTGGCCGACCGTCTCGGAGTCCGGACACGCTGGGATGTGCCCTCCACGATCTTCTGGTACGTCTCGGGCGAGTACTACCTGGGAACGCTCGTCGTCCGGCACCACCTCACCCCTGACCTGGCCGAAGTAGGCGGCCATATCGGCTACCACGTGGTGGCACCCTGGCGGCGCCAAGGCCACGCCACGCGAATGCTCACCGCAGGTCTTGCGGAATGCGCACGACTGGGCATCGACCGCGTGCTCGTGACCTGCCCCGAGGACAACGAACCATCACGCCGTGTGATCCTGGCCAATGGGGGCGTACCGGACGGACACAAGCGGGGCGATGACCGATTTTGGATCGATCTCGCCGACGGCACCAGCGGGCGCGTCATAGCACCGTCATGAGTCCCGACGTCCGGCGGAGATGTTGAGCACAGGAACTCATGAATGCGCAGAATAGGCTCGCGACCAGACTCCGTCGACGCGCTCATCTGCCGCTATTCGCGCATTACCGCACCGCTACTTGTCGGATCACGTCAGCGGGCGCGTACCCGACGCCGAAGAAAGTAGTCGGTTCCATTGATGCCGCTGTTGGACTGTTGACTCATTAGCTCCCAACCGTCTTTTCCGAGTTCATTCAGCAATTGTTCGATACGAACGCGATCGCGGACGTCAAGACGCTCTCGGCCGGGCCAGGAGATGTAGGCGTTCCATTGCATACGGCCTGGATTGTCAAAGTCACCCTCCTGGCAGTGGTCAATCTTTGCATACTCCCAGCCAGCATTCTGGTCGGAATGCCCGTAAAGGTTTTGGGTACCAATAACCGTGCCGCCATAGACTGTGTTGCCAACGGCAGAGCCGTCAGAACCATGCACATTGTTGAGGTTCACCGTGTTTACTGCCCCCTCTAGAAGATCCCGAAGCTGCAGCTGCTCCACCGCAGCAAGCGAATTCACCCAGTTCGTCAGGTGTGGCGACGGTTCCACGGAGGCCGGATCAACCCGTCGATCCCGAAGCCAGGCGTGCAGTCGCTGAACGGGCGCGAGGCTTGTGACGAGTGTGTCGGCCCGGCTGCCAATCACCCCGGATGCCGCAGCCGCACCAATGAACGAAATGATCTCGCCTACCGCCATTGCCGCCCATACCTCCGTCGTAAGATGGCTTCGACTATACCGAGGCCTCTCCGACGATGGTCAATCACCAATGTCGTAACACTGACTCACATCGTTTGACCACTTTTGTCCGATGCGGCAGTAGTGTGGGGGCTTCATACGTAGTCATGGAGTTAGGCGGCTTCGACCTTACGCTGTCAAGATCAGCTAAGCGCATCTACTGCTGCAGGTCATCCACGTCGTCGGTGATATTCGCCTTGGTGGGCAATGTACTCATCTGCCGCCGATCGGGCGCTCCGCGACGGCTTGCCACGTGCTTATGTCCAGCATGCGATCCGTGGCACAAGCGCGTCGGCTGTACGGGTCGTCCGTCGGCTCGTCACATGAACGATCAGGCCTCCCTGACCACGGCCTTCAGTATCGTGTCGGCGATGCGCGCGGCATCGGCAAGCGGGACAGTTCTGTCGCCAGCAGGGTTGGCGGTCCGCGCGGCGATGACCAGCTGCCGCAACTGTTCCCCGAGCGCCATCGCGCCGGCGTTGCCGAGGTCTGTGCTGAGCCATCGGAGCCATTCCGCGATGAGGTCTGCCTCATATCCGTTCTGCCGTGTCTCGATCAAACTGCGGTCGGACAGCAGGATGATCGCGGCCGCAAGCCGCTGATGTGGTGAGTCGTGGCCGTCCAACGCCAGGCCCCGCTGGTCGGCCAGGTGCATCCCATTTCGGTCCGACGTGAGGACGTCGAAGAGTACCGGCCCGGTATTGGGCAGTGGCCTCACCTGAGCGTCAGCGGCGATGTCCAGCCCGACGTAGACGTGAGACGCGTATCCAGGGTCATCGACCCGAACGATCACCCGCTGTGGACCTGTGTGCGAGATCCGCTGCGTCCATCGTCGGAGCCCTTCGATGTCACCGACGCAGATCCGGTGATCCTCAAGTGTCAGGTCCCCGTCGAAGACGAGCGCCCCGAGCATCGGCATCGAACCTGACCAGAACGACACCCGGGTATGACCAACCTGGCCACGTGTCTTGACCACCACGTGCCGCCCGTCGGTGTCGGCAGGGCCGTCGCCCCAGTCCAACTCTGGCCAGCCGGTCGACCCCACGATGAGGACAGCATGGTTCGCGTACACCTCGACCGCGCCTGTCAACATCTGCAACCAGTCTCCGCAATGAACAGCTCGGCAGGCAGGTGCCTACAGCCGTGGCCACAACATAGCGCGTGCCGCCGATGCCGCCAGATCGGACGCGCACATCTGCCGCCGGTGGTGCGCGGCGGCTCGCCGACGCCCATCACGCTCTGTAGATCGCTTCGGCAGCCCATCTTCGGCCGGTACTCACTTGTGCTTGCCCCCTGCTGGCGCCGATCCTGCTCTGGCTTGGGTCTTTGCCGGTGTTGGGCGAGTTTGTTGGTTGATGGGTCGGTCTTGGCGTGGTGGTGGTTGGTGGCTGTCCATCAGGTGTGGGTGCGGCGTTGGACGCGTTTCTAGGTCGGGTGCTGCCTGCTGACCGGGCGCCGGTTGGGACGTGTTTCCAGGTTGCCCCTGGTGTCGTGGTGACGGCCTGGCAGGTGCTGGCCGAGGTGGGTCCCGCCGGGGTGGGCAGCACGGTGCTGATTTGCGCGAAGCCAACCAGAACCTGCTCGATGCCATGGACGCCGACCCAGAGCTCGACGCCCTGATGAACCAACTGATTCCAGGGCTCCGGGGTCGTATGCAGCTCGTTGGCGTAGGCCAGCACTGGGCGCGTGCTCCGCTATACCGCCTGTTCAACCGGGTGGACGCGGCGGGTTGGTGTACAGGGATGATCATGGATCTCAAGGATGTAGTCCTCGGTCTGGACGGCTTCCCAACCCGCACATATATCTTCGTTCCAGAAGACGTTGTCGAGGTTAACGCATCGACTCCCACGATGCTTTTTGGCTACGATTATCCTCGGCCGGCGGGCTGGCGATACTTCCTTGAGGTCCCGACGGCGCGTGACGTTCTCGCGCAATGGAGATATTGGCACAACAATCGGCAGCCATCGGTCGATGAGGCCTGCGTTGCGATCATCTACTACGCGGATCACGATGCGTATATCCTTGATGATGTCAACGACGAACAGGCGACGGATTGATGAGTAGCTGAGACGGCACCGCTGCGTTGAGTGTTGGCAGGATCGAGACAGACTTGAGCGGTGGAGTCATCGACCCGACCTGATCGCGTCTGGTGCGTTGAGCGTTGCCCTGGTCGGGCGCGCTTGAGCCGTGAAGGTCTCGAATCGCCGACGTCCGGCCCTGCCATTGCGGTCGGCGTTCGCAGGGCTCCGGTTCCCGCCTGGCACCATCATGGTCGCCGTCCAGCTCTACCTGCCGTACAACGTGTCGTACCGTGACGTCGAGGAGCTCCTCTTCGATCGTGATGTCGAGGCGGACCACGTCACTGTCTTCCGCTGGTTGCAACGCTTCACCCCGCTAGTGGCCGACGCAGCCAGGTTCTGCCGGCATGCGCCTGGCGACAGATGGTTCACTGATGGGACCTACGTCAACGGCGTCTGGCGGTACGTGTACCGAGCCGTCGACCAGCGCGGTCAGGTCATCGGCGTACTCGTCTCCGCCCGCCGCGATGCCGTGGCGGCACGCTGGTTCTTCCGCCGGGCGATGACGACGTTGCAGGTGAGCCCCGCAGAGGTGATCACCGACGCGGAACCTGCTTGATCACGTTTCCGGATCTGCCGCGTCTGGTGCGCGAAGGTCAGCTGGAGTTCGTCGCAGTGGGTGACCGGCGCTTCCGCCACCGGTGGCCTGACATGCCGAATTGAGGACGCCGGTCGTTCGGCCCGGCATTGCGTCAAGTCGCCCGCGGACCGTCATCCCCGGCGATACAGCGATCCGCTACGTGCTCGAGGGCGAACAGGGATTCGGCGATCTGCTGCGGGGTAAGCGAGACACTGACATCGTCTTCATCGGTAACCTCGGCCCGTTCGACGGCAAGGCCGATCCACGCCAGTGTCGCGGCGAAGGAACGCACAATCACTTGCCCCGTCGACTCTGGACCGGGTGACTCCTCTTCTATCCGCTCCCAAGCGTGGAGCGCCTCCATAGCCAGTCGTCGCGGCAGCCGCAAGGTCACCGGCTCCAGTTGGCCCGACAAACATCCACCGATCTCGGCCAGCACATGGGCGTCTCGGCGATATCGACGCTGGGCAGGGCTCTCGTCCATGACGCGCACCCTAGCTGGCGGTGGATCTCCGAGCAGTCGGCCTGTTCCCTACATCCGGATCTCCCGCGATCGGATCGCTACGGAACATCACAGTGAGTTGGGTCGTCCCCGTCCAGCTTCCGCGCATAGCCGATGAGCGGCTGCCCGCGAACGCGGGCTATTCGGTTAGCGTGTGGGTCGTGTACTGGGATCCGATGCCGACGGTCGCTGCATCCGCCGTCCTGCAGCTCGCGAACGATCCTGAGGGAGGGCGGCGGCTAGGGCCGCCGGAGGCGTATCTCGGTGGCCAATGGGGGGACCGCGATTGGCGCAACGTGCCCGGTCCGTTCTACGGTGCGCAGACCGATTCGTGCTGGATGGGCCGCGAGATTGCGCCCCGTCATGTGGTCTACGAAGACGAGTTCGGCAGCGAGATCGTGTACCGGCAGCCAAAGAACGCAGGTGAGGTTCGTCTCGTGCTGACGGCTGCATGGAACGATCCGTTCGGCGCCTACGCCGCTGACGGCGACGAGCATTGGACGCTCGAATCCGTTCGAGTGTGGTGGGCTGACCGCGGCCGGCTGACCGCCTGGATTGACGGCGTGCAGCGCCGGTGGTCTTCCAGCGAACGGGCCGACGAGCGGGACAACGCGGTGGGGCTCCGCGATTTCGCCCGGTACCTGGACAACGGGCTCGAAGCGGACCTCCGCGAGTATGGATACTGGCTGGACAACCGACGGCCACCCCAGCCGCATGAGACGCTTCCTCGCCTGAACCGGCCGTAGGAACCACCAGGCCAGCTTCCGCACATGCCGCCGAGCGAGTGCGCCGACGGCCCCGTCGGTGTGACTCTCCGCGCAGGACTGAGGAACGACCTAGCGCCCACTGAACTGCCGGTGGGCGCACATGGCTCTTTGCGGTAACCGCACCGGCATCGACTGGTGTCGCTCGATGGCCCGCCCGGCCGCCAACGCCGGGCTGGAGCACACTATTCGTGGACGAACAGTTCTCCGACGTACGGGCTGCGATCAAGCCCGGGAACGTTGTCAAGCAATTGCTGCCGGCCGTACGAAAGAAATCCTGTCAGAGCTTCCAAGAGCTCGGGCCGGTCCACCTGGGCCGACCAATCCGGTTCAGGGTCCGCGAGCCGGACGCCATGGTCATCGCAGCGGTACGGATCGACGGCGGCAACCTCGACGCGATCGCCGGCCACGGGGCGGAACTCGACGACGTCGGCCGCCTCGGTGAAGGTCAGTGTGTACGCCCTATCCGCGCGCAGCGCAGCGATCAGCCGTACGACGGAGACGAGGAAGTCGAACAGCGGGACGCGGCGGCGAGGACCGATGACGGCCGTGCTGGACAAGGCCAGCGTCACGTACGAGCGGAAGACCGTGTAGTGCAGGTCCGTTTCGCTCAGCACATCGCCTGACCCGCGCTGCGATGGCTCAAACAGATACGCAGACGACGGCTCGAAGTCTGTGTCCTCAGCAAGAAGCGCGATCATGATCGTGCGAGCTCCTCGAGGCTGGCTGGGCTCCGCGGTGTCCATTCTCGCCGAGGCGGGACATCGACGGCGAGGCGTCAGTGGGGCCGCTGAGCATACCCCGAGCATCAACACCATGATCGGATGCGCGCACATGCCGCGGGTCTCGCGCGGCGGCCGACACGAAGATCGTCACGCTGTGTAGCACCGTCCGGCAACATCGACCAATCTCGTCCTCAAGATCTGGGGCCCGCGTCGTGCCTGCCTGACTGGATGCCACTCGGATACCCGACCGGCGCCCAAGGACTTCGACCTGACGTAGATGCGACCAATCGCGGTCCTAGACATTCCCGACTGGCAGGATGCGAGCTATGGATCTCGTGAAGATCGAAATAGAGCAGATTGCCAACTCGGGAGATGCGCGTGGCGGCAGCTTCCCGGTCGATCCGTCGAGGTTTGGATCTCCGTTTCCGATCCACGACATGCACATCTCAACTCTCCTTCCTGGCCATATCCGTGGCGACCACTACCACGTAAAGCGCAACGAGATCCTTATCGTCTCTCCAGGGGTGAGATGGACATTGTTTTTTGATGCCGGTCCAGACACGGTTCCCGAAAAACTTGAATTCGATGGGTCGACGGCCGTAGTTATGTCAGTGCCACCTTTGGTGTCGCATGCGATTCGAAACGACGGCGACGGCGCTCTGCACATCATTGGCCTGACAGACGGACCTTATGATCCGACCGCACCTGACGCTTTCACGCGAAAAGTAACATCCCAGTGACTTCCCTCCGGCCGACTTTCCCAACATTTTGTCATATCAGCGAGTATGGCGTGCATGGCTATCGAAGCCTACACAGAATGCTCGCTTTTAGTGCCCCCCTCAATCTTTGGGCACCTTCCAGTCTACTGATACGTAACGCTAGCCAGATCGGGCCGAAAGCGTTCGTTCGGTATGTCGAGACCGGCCTGATCCGTGTTCATGGGCGTGCAAACTGGCTGACAGACAGGCGGTTTCGCGACAGTCACCGTTGGCCCGAAGCAGCATGGGACGCTGAAATCGATGACGCCTTGGATTCCATTCGGCGCGAAGATGAGGTCGAACCCGAAGATAGACGACGCGTCGTAGTCGCGCAACCGGAGGAAGGCTTCCGCCTCGCAGCCGAGTACTTGGATCGCTTTCCAGATCAGATTGATCGGTGGAATAGGATCCTTCGTGGCCCGACTGCTCGTTCCAAACTGCCATCCGGTACCAGGGAGTCGGCACTCCGGTACCATGACGACGGACCGCTCGCGGTCGCGAAGGCGATCCTTCGTGATGCTTTCAATCACGGATTGGCTATCCGTGGCTCCGGCGCCGACGCACCTCTGCTCCTCAGTTCTGCTGACAAGCAGTTCCTAAAGCTCCTCGAGGAGACATGGGCGCCCAGTGCACAGCGACCTGCCGGCGCGCCACCCCTGACATTGTCGGGGGAACTTGGCGGCCAGCTTGTAGACGTGTTGCGATACCTCGACATCCACCGAGGGCCGCAAAATCTTGATCGCTTTCTCCAGGGCAACGGTCGCCGGCTATTGGTGGCTTGGTTGAAAGATATTTGCCAACGCTACCGCGAGGTTAACCCGCGAGATATTGATAGCGTGATTATCACCGAGCTTCGTGCTCAACTTGGTCAAGGGACGTTCACTCAACCCATCCGGGATGCTCTTACTCATCCGCTGACAACCTCTGCGGGTTTAGTGGGACTCGTCCTGACCGCGGCCGAACTCGTCCAAGAGCCATCGAACGCGTTTGCGGTTACCGGAATGGCCGCATCTGTCGTGCAGGTCACCGGAGCTGCTGCCAAACAGTTCGGCATCACACCCGCTTCATACAACGGACCGCAGTGGCCATTCTTGTATGCATACAGAGCGCAGGCCCGTCCCAGACAGGTCGCAAGATTGAAACATATTCTGAACGAATTCGGGTCCGCATAATTGTGCTGCTTGGGTAGCGGTGGCCGCGTGCTGCCCCCGCGGAGACGTCAGATTGAGGGTTCGCGCGACAGCATGGCGGACCGGACTTCCCAATCGAAGCACCTGGCCGGCTCCACCAATCTGTCGATACCGCTTACCGCATCAGCCAGCACTTCGGGATCCTGTCCGGCGCTGTACCGACGTCGGTGGCCGGCTACGTCGGTGAGCTGCTGAGGCTCTGACTGAGCTGGCAACACGTTTTGTCCTTGGTGCGAGCGAGCGCCGCGCCGGGACCGCGTGCTCGAACCAGACCCAACCCGCCAACGTGGCTCGTCCGGCCAAATCAACGTGCCGTCGGAACACTCCGCCATCACCGCACAAGCACGGCCGCTCTACCGTGAACGCGCACGTTTTCCCAGGCCACGGGACATATCGCGAATACGGTTCGGGCACCGCCCAAACGGATTCACGTTTTCCCAGGTCACATGCCGTGGGTGGAGACGAGGGGACTCGAACCCCTGACCCCCACACTGCCAGGACGGGGCTCAGGACAGCACTTGACCTGCAACGACGTTGAACTGCTCGCACAGGTTCGTCCGACCGCGAATCCCCGCCGTTCCCCGTGAACGACCAGCCGATCTGGCACGGATTTGGCACGCCAGGCTGGCGCCTCCGAAGCGCGACGGCGCGGTCCACCCGATGTGCCAAGTTCGTCGACCCTATTCGGCTTCCTGGTCGGCTCCCCCGTGATGCCCCAGCCATTCGGAGACGGCCTGTCGGATGCTCCCTCAACGGCCCGGTCACGGCCGGCCGCCGCGTCGATCCGGGCCACGACGTTGCTGAGCAGTCCACCGGTCATAAGCGTATTACACTTCATACGTAAGCGAGATCCTCTGACGCATGCCGAAGGCGAGCGAGCGGCCCGACGCCGACCTGCGGGACGGTCTGACCGCTGCCGACCTGGCCGAGGCGCTGGTGCGGGCCGACGGCGAGCAGCATCGGGTCGAACTCAGCGAGTTGCGCCTGGCCGTGACTGCGCCGAGCCGAGGAATGTCGCGGCACATTCGTATCCTGTTGATCCGCGACGACGACTCGTTCGTGTGGCGGATCCGCTTCGCACGATTGGCGACGCTGGAAGAGATCGAACAATGGGCCAAGCAGACGGGAGCAGCGTGATGGAACAGCCTGACCTGAACAGCATGACGGACGACCAGGTCGCCGAATGGTTCGCCAGCAACGACACAAGCGGCCTCGTCGGCACCGGTCGCCCGGTTGAAGGCCAGTTCGTCCAGGTCGACGAGACGGGCGCCCCGGTGGGCAGGATGGTGTCGCTCAAGATGCCGGCCGCCATGGTCGACGCCCTCGACGCCGCCGCCGGACGCGACCGCGAGGGCCGCTCCGGCATCATCAGAACCGCCGTCGCAGAATGGCTGGCCCGTCACCCCAACACCACCGAAGCCGCGTAGAAACCCGGCCAACCACAAAACGCCGAGCGAAGCGAAGGCACCCCAAGTACCACCGCCAAGACGAGACAACAGCGCCCAACCGGCGAGGCAGCACCCCCGCAATGGTTTGAGGGGGTGTGGGTGGAGCGAAGCTCCCCCACTGGGGAGCGCGGCGAAGCCGTGCGCGGGGAACGACGACATCACCAGACGCGAAACGGCGGACCCGCCGTGAGCAGGGCCCGCCGATTGATGGAGTGGAGACGAGGGGACTCGAACCCCTGACCCCCACACTGCCAGTGTGGTGCGCTACCAGCTGCGCCACGTCCCCATCTGCGTGCCCCGGTCTCGCGGGCACTCACGGAATAGTACACAACCTCGCGGGGAGTCTCACAGCGGGTATCTAGTTCTGCGTCGGGTCCGCCGGGTAGTGGGCGACCGCTGCCATGAGGCCGCCCTGGCGGCGGAGGACCATCTGCCAGAGGTCGTCGGGGCGGGGGGCGAAGGCGTCGCTGGGGAGGGCGTCGAAGACGAACCAGGAGCCGCTTTCGATCTCGCGCTCGAGCTGGCCCGGGGACCAGCCCGCGTAGCCGGCGAAGACTCGGACGCCGACGACGCCGGCGACCAGGAGGTCGGGGTCGCCGGAGAGGTCCACGGTGCCGACGGCGCCGGAGACGCGGTTGAAGCCGGCGAGGTCCTCGACGCCGGGGCGGGTGCGGGCGAGGCAGATCGCGGCCTCGGGCTGGACCGGGCCGCCTTCGAAGACGACGGGTGGCTCGCCGGCGAGGGCGCCCCAGCCGCCGAGGACGTCGGCGACCTGCACCTCGGTGGCGCGGTTGAGCACGACGCCGAGGGCTCCGCCTTCTTCGTGGGCGACGACGAGGACGACGGTGCGTTCGAAGTTGGGGTCGCGGAGCGCGGGCGTCGCCACCAGCAGCCGGCCGGTCAACGACTCCATCGCCCTCCCTCGACGCTGTTTCGACGTGCCCCGTCCGGTGCTGGAGCTCCCCGGCCGTGGCGATCCCCGCCCGGTGGGCGCGCCGAATATCCCACCGGTGGGCTCAGATGAACCCCCCGATGAGGAACCCCCGGATGAGGAACCTCCGGACGACGAGCCGCCGGACGAGCCGGAGTCGCCGCCGGACGGGCGGAACTGTTCCATCCCACCGAGATCCCCGTATGAAGACATCAGCCCCACCAGCAGACATGACCGGCCGCGCGGTTGAGAACCGCGATCGTCGCGAGGCGGGGTGCGAGCGTCATGTCTCGCACATTAGCCTGACCCGCCCCTCGCGGTTAGGGTCTGTTGCGTGACCTCACTCGCCGACGTTGCCGTCATCGGTGGTTCAGGGCTGTATGCGCTGCTGGAAGACGCCGAGGAACATCTGCTCGACACGCCCTTCGGCGCGCCGTCGGACCCGGTCACGGTGGCGACGGTCGGCGGGCGGCGGGTGGCGTTCCTGCCGCGGCACGGCAAGGACCACCGGTTTCCGCCGCACCGGATTCCCTACCGGGCGAATCTGTGGGCGCTGCGGGAGATCGGGGTGCGGCAGGTCCTGGCGCCGTGCGCGGTCGGCGGATTGCGGCCTGAGCTGGGGCCGGGCACGTTCGTGGTGCCGGATCAGCTGATCGACAGGACGTCGGGGCGGGTCCAGACGTTCTACGACACGGGCGCGGTGCACGTGAACTTCGCCGACCCGTACTGCGCGACCGGGCGTGCCACGGTCACGAAAGTTGCAGCGGAGCACGGGATCGACACCACCGGCGGCACGATGGTGGTCGTGGAGGGCCCGCGGTTCTCGACCAGGGCGGAGTCGCGGTGGTTCACCGCGATGGGTGGTGCTGTCGTGAACATGACCGGGCACCCCGAGGCGGTCCTGGCCAGGGAGCTGGCGCTGTGTTACACGTCGATCGCGTTGGTCACGGACCTCGACGCGGGGGTCGAGGGTGATCACGGGGTGACGATGGACGAGGTGTTCGCGGTGTTCGCGGCCAACACGGCGCGCCTGCGGGCGATGCTGCTCGACGTGATCCCGGCGCTGCCGGAGCACCCGGACGACCCGTGCCAGCACGCACTGGACGCAATGCCGGTCTAGACGGCGGCGGGCAGGCGCACGACGAAGCGGCAGCCGTCGTCGACGTTCGCGACGTCCACGGCGCCGTCGTGAGCCTCGACCAGCCCGCGGACGATGGCGAGGCCCAGTCCGCCGCCGGCGTCGCGGGTGGGTGTGCGCGCGGGGGCGCCGCGGAAGGCCACGTCGAACACGCGCGGCAGGTCCGCCTCGGGGATGCCGCCGCAGGTGTCGCTGACGGCCAGCCACCCGCCGGCGGCGTCCTGCCCGCCGGTGACCTCCACGGTCCCGTCCGGCGGCGTGTACCGGATGGCGTTGCGGATGAGGTTGTTGACCACGCGGGACAGCTCCGGGACGGATCCCCGCACGGTCGGCCAGCCGCTGGAGGGTGAGGCGACCAGCGTGATGCCGGCCGCCGCCGCCAGGGGCGTCGCGGAGGCGATCGCGTCGGAGACGACGTCGCCGAGGGGGACCTCGGACAGGGTCAGCCGCAGCGCGCCGGCGTTGATCCGGGACAGTTCGAACAGGTCGTCGACGAGGGAGGCCATCCGCTCGGTCTCGGCGCTGATGCGGTGGTGGTAGTCGGCGACCGTCGAGGGGTCGGAGACGACGCCGTCCTCCAGGGCCTCGGTCATGGCGCGCAGCCCGGCGAGGGGGGTCCGCAGGTCGTGGGAGACCCAGGCGACCAGCTCGCGGCGGCGCGCCTCTGCCTCCCGCTCGCGCATCCGGGCCTCGGCGGCCCACATGCTGGCACGGGCGAGGCGCTGGCCGGCCCAGAGCCCGGCGGCGAGGCTGACGGTCGCGGCGGTGCCGACGACGATGAGCAGCACGTGCAGGTCGTGGTCGGAGATGAACATCGCCATCGAGGCGCCGAGGATGCCGGCGAGCACGCTGAGGACGGTGACGAGCAGCAGGACCACGATGTGCGCGATGACGGAGCGGCCCCGCAGCGGCCCGCGGAGGATCAGCAGCCCGGCGACGGCGACGGTCAGCGAGCCGCCGAGCGCCATCAGGAAGGTGTAGAGGACGTCACGCATATTCGTACCGGTACCCGACGCCCCACACGGTCAGGATGCGACGCGGCTGCGCCGGGTCGTCCTCGACCTTCTCCCGGAGGCGTCGCATGTGGACGGTGACGGTCGACTGGTCGCCGAAGGTCCAGCCCCAGACCTGCTGGAGCAGCTCGGTGCGGCGCAGCACCCGGCCGGGGTTGCGCATCAGGAAGACCAGCAGGTCGAACTCGCGCACGGTGAGCGCCAGCTCCCGGCCGCGCAGGGTGGCGGTCCGCCGCGCGGCGTCGACGCGCAACGAACCGTCGATCAGCTCCTCCGCCTGGACCATCGCGGGCACGGCGCGGCGCAGCACGGACTGCACCCGAAGGACCAGCTCGCGGGGTGAGAACGGCTTGGTGACGTAGTCGTCGGCGCCGATCTCCAGGCCGAGGACCCGGTCGGACTCCTCGCCGAGGGCGGTGAGCATGATGACGGGCAGGGCGCGGTCCTGCTCGCGCAGCCTGCGGCACACCTCCAGGCCGTCGATGCCGGGCAGCATCAGGTCGAGCACGACGAGATCCGGGCGTTCGGCGTGGTACGCGTCCAGCGCCTGCTGCCCGTCGCCGGCGAGCTCGACGACGAAGCCTTCCCGCTCCAGGTATCGCCGCACGACGTCGCTGACCGTCGGGTCGTCGTCGACGACCAGCACCCGCTGTCCCATCGTTCGAGCCTAGAGCGCGCCGCTGCGCCCGGCACGAACCAGGAGCCCCTGTAAGGGGACCGTCAGGTTTCGCCGCCGAGGTCGGTGTCGTAGGCCTCGTAGAGGAGGTCGGCGCCGCGCTGCCGGTGCTGCCACACCTCACGGATCAGGCGGGCCGCGTCCTGGCGGACCACCTCGTGGCGGTAGCCGAACGAGCCCGGCTTCCCGTCGAAACCGTCGATCTCGTCGAGGTGGCCTTCGAGCTCGTCGAGGGCCTCCCAGACGGTCTCGTGGTCGCCGACGAGCCCGTAGAGTCCCTGCGCGAGCCGGGGCGCGTCACCGAGGACGCCCGCGTAGAGCCCGGACGGGCCTTCGGTCTCCCGGACGTGGGCGGCGAACGCCGCCTTGAGTTGGGCGACGGCCTGACTGACCGCCGGTCGCCATGCCGGATCCCCGGCCGGCGTCTGTATCGCGTGCTCAATCCGTTGGATGCCACCGAGCAGTTCCATGGGACGCACCTCCGCCGCGGTTACGTCGTCAGTCCCTCCATGGTGTGACCTGGAGCACAAAATGTCCAGATCAGAGGGTTGAAATCTCCTCATTGATCCCGGATGAGGCGCCCGCCATGCGGTGCAGCCAGGCGGAGACGACCGCCAGGTCCGACTCGCTGAACCCGGCGGAGAGGCGCTCCTCGACGGCCTGGACGGTCGGCAGGGCGGCCTCCAGGCGCTGCGACCCGAACGGGGTCAGGAAGATCTGCTGGGAGCGCCGGTCGGTGGGGTGCTGGCGGCGCTCGACCAGGCCGGCCCGCTCCAGGCCGCCGAGCATCTCGTTGGCCGACTGGCGGGCGGTGGAGACCTTGCGGGCGACGTCGGCGACCGACATGCCCGGCGACTCCCGCAGCAGGAGCAGCGAGGCGAACTGCGCCACGGAGAGGTCGTGCTCGACGAGCGCCTCGGCGACCACGCCGCGCAGGCTCAGCCACGCGTGCCGGACGAGAAACGTGGAGCAGGCTTCTTCGGTACTCACCGGACCATTGTGCGCTGCGAACTCTATTGACAGGGACCTGACATACTTGCCAGAGTGAGGTCATGACCGTCAGGGACCTGTCAATAAATCTCCCCCAGCAACGTCGCGTGCTGTCGGTGCTCGTCTTCGCCGCGGTGCTGATCTGGATCGACACGACCATCCTCGGCATCGCCCTGGAGCGCATCGCCGACCCTCGGACCGGTCTCGGCGCGACCCCCGGCCAGCTGCAGTGGGCCGTCGGGTCCTACGCATTGCTGTTCGCCACCGCGCTGTTCGCCGCCGGCGCGCTCGGCGACCGCTACGGGCACCGCACGATCCTCGTCGCCGGGCTCACGGTCTTCGGCGCCGCGTCGGTCTGGGCCGCCTGGGCCGGCGACGCGACCGGCCTGATCCTGGCCCGCGGCCTGATGGGGCTGGGCGGGGCGATGATGATGCCGACCTCGATGGCGATCATCGGCGCCACGTTCCCGGGCGAGCGGCGCGCCGGCGCGATCGCGGTGTGGTCCGCCTCCAGCGGCGTCGGCGTCGCGCTCGGCCCGCTGCTCGGCGGGGTGCTCGTCGATCACTTCTGGTGGGGCTCGGTGTTCCTCGTCAACCTCCCCGTGGTCGCGGTCGCGCTGGTCGGCGTGCTCATGGTCGTGCCGAACCCGAAGCTCGTGCAGCGCCGCCGCCCCGACCCGCTGGGCCTGCTGCTGTCCACCGGCGGTCTGGCGCTGCTGGCGTACGGCCTGATCGAGGCCGGACAGGACACCGACTGGACCCGCTGGCAGGTGTGGGCGCCTGTGCTCGGCGGCCTGGTGGTCCTGGCACTGTTCACCGTGGTCGAATGGCAGTCGAAGCAGCCGTCGTTCGACCCGCGGCTGTTCCGCAACAGCCGCTTCAGCGCCGGCAACCTCGCCCTCGCCGCGCTGTTCTTCGGCATCACCGGGCAGATGTTCTACGGCAACTTCTACCTGCAGGGCGCCCGCGGCATGTCGGCCCTCGAGACCGGCCTGGCGTTCCTGCCGGGCGCGGTCGGGGTCGCGCTCGGCTCCGGCATCGGCGCGCGGCTGGCGAAACGCTTCGGCGTCGGCCCGGTCAGCGGCGGGGCGCTGCTGGTGGTCGCCGCCGGGTTCCTGGCCAACCTCACGTTCGGCCTCGACACGCCACTGCTGTGGTTCTGCACCGTCGGCCTGGTCAGCGGGATCGCGATGGGCATGGCGATCGCCCCGACCGTCGCCGCGGTCATCGCGGTGCTGCCACTGGACCGGATGGGCGCCGGGTCCGCGGTGAACAACACGGTCCGGCAGGTCGGCAGCGTCCTGGGCATCGCGCTGCTCGGCACGATCCTGGCGAGCACGTACCGCGACCGGATCGCGCCGGCCCTGGCCGGGCTGCCGCCCTCGGCCCGCGACACCGCCGCCCCGTCCGCCGAGCACACCCGCGCCGTCGCCGAGCAGCTGCACCGCCCCGACCTGGCCGCCGCCGCCGACGACGCGTTCATGACCGCACTGCACATCACGGCGGCCACAGGTGCCGTCGTCGCGTTTGCCGGTGGTGTACTGCTGCTGCTCGCCTTCCGGGTCCGCAGGTCCACTGTGGAGCCCGAGCGGGTCCTGTCACCGACGGGCTGACCCACCCCCGCGGCGGGCACGGCGGCCGGCCGCTCCGGGTCGGCGACGACGTCGGTCGCGGTGGTCAGCCGCGCATCAGGGCCACGTCAGTGGCGCTGCCCACACTCGTGGCATCCACACAACCATGAGGAGGCAAACACGATGCGTCATCCCTTCCGCGCCGGGCTGTTCGCGCTGGTCGTCGCTGCGGCGTCCCTCGCCGTCGCGCCGGCCGCGCATGCCGGCTCCACCGACCCGGCGCCGCCGGTGCTCTTCGTGCGTGTCCCCGCCGTCCAGGGTGAGACCCTCGGCGACGCCGGGAAGCTCATCGACCTCGCGGGCCTGAAGGTCGGCGGCGTCACCGGCGTCGAGGACTGCGTCAACCTGGGCCGGGTCGTCGACCAGGACCCCGCCGCGAGCACGCTGGTGCGGCGTGGCTCTGCGGTCAACCTGACCGTGGGCAAGGCACCCGCCAAGGGCTGCGAGGTCATCCAGTAACGGTTGCGCCGGCCCGGGGGTGCGACCCCGGGCCGGTTCCCCAGATCCGCAGACGGGCCGGTTCCTCAGGTGCGCAGACGGGCCGGTTCCTCAGGTGCGCAGCCTGGCGGTGAACGCCGCCTCCAGCAGGGCGCGGCGCAGCTCGGCCGAGCGCCCGCGCGCCGTCGCCAGGTCCGCGTCGAGCCTGCGGCGGGCCGCTTCGAGGCGGTCGGCGCGGGCGCACGCCTCGCGCTGCCGGTCCAGCGCAGGCACCGGCACCGCGACCCGGACGAGGTCCTTCTGGTTCACCTTCCAGATGCCCGCCGTCGTGCGGGCGAGGGCCTCGATCTGCCGCCGTACCAGCGGCGAATCCCAGACCAGGGCCAGGAACCGTGGCTCGAGCAACTCGGGGCGGGCCCGGATCCGCACGGCGGTGTCGGGATAGGCGACCGGGTCGGGTTCGGTGTCGACCAGTGCCCCGCGGCCGACCAGTCGCAGGCTGCCGCTGCCCCGGGAGACGAGGAAGTCGCCGCGGCGGACCAGGTACGGCCGGGCCTCCCGCTCGGTCCACGCGCCGCCCTTGCGCGCGCCGAGGTCCACCCGCCCGGACCGCAGGGCGGTGAGCCGCAGCACCGGGAACCCGCCGTCCCGGGTCGGCACGGACCGGCCGTTCGCCAGGGGTGCCGCGAGCACGTCGGCCAGGGCGTGCCGGGGTGCGGCCGCCACCGCGCCGCCGGTCAGCAGCGCCGCGTGGACCAGCGCGGCCGCGTTGCCCGCCGCCGCGGCCAGGTGCGCGTCGGCGGTGGCGAGGCGGCGCAGGAGCCCGTCGAGGCGGCCGGCGATGCGGCGCTGCTCGTCGGGGCCGGGGACGGCGACCGGCAGCGCGTGGAAGCGGGACCGCGTCACGTGCACCATGCCGGAGCCGTGCGCGTGCCGCATCAGCTCGCCGAGCTTGAAGTCCAGCAGGTACTTGTGGAAGCGCCGGTCGATGCGCGACTCCACCTTGAAGATGTGCTGGTTGACGACCGCCTCCGGGCCGTCCCACAGGTAGGCGCCGAGCGTGGCGGACCAGGAGACGAGCAGGTCGCCGGCGCGCACGACGTGCCGCTCGTCGACGTCGCCCTGGAAGTGGTGGAACCGCTCGCCGGACCCGGTGAGGTTCTGGATGCGGATGATCGGCCGGCCGGCGTCGCACCACTCACCGCGCCGGAAGCCGCGGCCGTTGACGTACCGGCCCAGCGCGCCGAGGGTCGTCGGCGTCCACCCGGCCGGGACCGGCACCGCGGCGGTCATCCGCAGAGCCTAACGCCGCCGGCGCCGGCGCCGACGCCCGTTCAGGCCCCGGTTCCGACGCCCGGCTCGGCGCTGGGCCATGCCGGCGACGGCGCTGGACCCACGACGGTAACGGCGCCGGGTCAATGCCGGCGCGGGCGCTGGACCCACGACGGTAACGGCGCCGGGTCAATGCCGGCGCGGGCGCTGGACCCACGACGGTAACGGCGCCGGGTCAATGCCGGCGCGGGCGCTGGACCCACGACGGTAACGGCGCCGGGTCAATGCCGGCGCGGGCGACGGCGCCGGGACCACAGCAGCCACGCCAGGCCGGCCAGGGCGAGCCCGCCCGCGGCGGTGGCGAGGCGCAGCCAGACCGGCCACGGGCCGCGTTCGGCGCCGCCGGTCTCGCGGACCTGCGCCGCCGGCAGGAGCGCACGGGCGGCCTGCAGGTGCCACGACGCCGGCGCCGTCGAAGCCGGCCAGCCGGCGCAGGTCGAAGGCCTCGACGATCGTGCGGTGCGCGGTCGCGCCGCCCTGCGTGATCAGCGGCCGGTCCGGGCCCGCCCAGCCGACCAGCGCGATCTCCTGCGCGGTGGCGACCCGCGCCGGCGGCGGGGTGCGGTCCGCCGGGTCGGCCGGCAGGAACGTCAGCAGGCACTCCAGCTTGCCGGCGCCGGCGTTGTCGGCCACGGCGAACCACCTGCCGTCCGGCGACCAGGCGTTCGGCCCGGCGATGACGACCCCGAACCCGACCGGGCCGAGCTCGACGGACCCCCCGCCGACAAGGTCGACGACACGGACGTCCCGCCGCGGCTCCACCTCCGTCTCCGGGATGCCCTGCACGGCGAGCCGCCGGCCGTCGGGTGAGAACGCGGCGGCCGTCGCCGGCGCCGCGAGCCTGGTCGAGGCGCCGCTGCCGAGGTCGAGCACCGCGCTGCCGGAGTCGCCGACCGTGTACGCGAGGCGGGTCCCGTCCGGCGACCAGGCGAGGGGCTCCACCACGCCGGTCCATTCGGTCCGGTGGGTCCGGGTCCGGCCGGTGCGCAGGTCCACGACGGCGAGGTCCCCGGCGGATCCGACGCTGCCGACCGCGACCCGCGTGCCGTCGGGGGCGAGCAGCGCCGGGGCGTCCTGCCAGGTGCCGGGCTCGGCCGGGCCGCCGCGCCGCTCGGCCTCGTCGAGCCGCCGGTAGGTGCGCCCGTCGACGCCGACGACGACCGTCTGCGTGGTGTGCAGCAGGCGCGGGCCGGCGCTGCCCTGCCCGTACATCAGGAGGGCCGGGCCGGCGGGTGCCTCGGACACCGGGGCGGTCAGCAGCGACAGGTCCGCGAGGCGGGCGGGCAGGACCGTCCCGTCGGCGGGCGCGGCCGGCTGCGCCAGCAGTCCTGGAGCGACGGCCGCTGCCGCCAGTACACCCAGAACACCGGCCGCGCTGAGCAGCGGACGCCACCGCGACGCCCGTCTCCGTCCGGCCGCCCGCGCCAGCAGGATCGCGGCGTCGGGGGTGTCGACGTGGACGCCGTCGGCGATGTTCCTGACGGCGACGCCGATGCGGGACTGCGGGTCAGGCGACATCGAGGTCCTCCTTGATCGCGGTCAGCGCCCGGTGCAGCAGCGACTTGACCGTGCCGGGCCGGCAGTGCAGCGCCGCGGCGATCTGCGCCTCCGGCAGGTCCAGGTAGAACCGCATGAAGACCGCCGCGCGCTGGCGGGCGGTCAGCTTGTGCAGCGCGGCCCGCACGACCTCCGTGTCGCCGTCCGGCCGCCAGACGGGCTCCGGGGTCACGCTGGCGTGGCGGCGCTCAAGGCGTCGGCGCCGCACCCAGGACGTGCACCGCGACACCACCGCCCGGCGCAGGAACGGCACCGGCTCCCGGACCTGGTCGCCGCGGCGCAGCCACTCGATGAACGCCTCCTGCGCGACGTCCTCCGCGGCGGCGAGGCTGCCCGTCGTGAGATACGCCAGCCGGACCAGCGCCGGGTAGTGCGCCGCGTAGACCGCCCGGAAGGCCTCCTGGTCGAGGCCTTCCGGCGCGGGTTCGTCAGTCACGGTCACCACGGTCACACGGTGCAGGCGCACGGGCGACCGGGTTGGTTCCGTCACCGTCCCAGCAGTTTCTCCACGTCGGCGAGCTCGGCCGCGCTCAGCGGGCCGTGGGCGAGCGCGCCCGCGTTCTCCTCGACCTGCGCGACGGTGCGGCAGCCGGGGATCGGCACGGTCCGGCCGCTGTACGCCCACAGCCACGCAAGCGCGCCCTGGGCGAGGGTGCGCCCGCCGGAGGTCAGCACGTCGCGGATCGCGTCGATCCGGTTCAGGAACTCCGCCGTCGGCCGCCCGTCGGTGAAGTAGGTCATCCACTCGGGGCTGAGCCCGCGGATGTCGTCCTCCGGCAGCTTCGACTCGGCGGTGTACTTGCCGCTGAGCAGCCCCATGGCGAGCGGCCCCCGGATGATGACGCCGAGGTCGTGCTCGTCGGCGACGGGGATGACCCCGAACGAGCCCCGCAGCACCGACAGGTCCGCCTGAATGGTGGCGCAGTGCACACCGGCCTCCGCGAACGCGGCCGCCCGCTCCGGGGAGTCGGTGCTCCACCCGTACGCCCGGATCAGCCCCTGCGCGACGAGCTCCTCCAGCGCCGGGATCAGGTCCAGGGCCTGCGGGATCGGCAGGCCGTTGATGTGCAGCTGGTACAGGTCGATGTGATCCGTGCCGAGCCGCCGCAGCGACTCGCGGACGGCCCGCCCGACCTCTTCGGGCGAGCCGTCCTCGGGGCCGGTGTACCGGGTCTGCTCGTCGAACGTGTTGCCGAACTTGGTCGCGATGACCGCCTCGTCGCGCCGGCCCTCCAGGGCCCGGGCGAGGACCTTCTCGCTGTGCCCGGCGCCGTACACGTTGGCGGTGTCGAAGAACGTGACGCCGAGGTCGAGCGCCCGGCGGATCGCCCGGACGGACTCGTCGTCGTCGACCTCGCCCCAGCCGAACGGCTGCGGCGGCCCATCGGGCGTGCTGCCCCAGAACGGCCCGCCGATCGCCCAGCAGCCGATCCCCAGTGCGCTGACCTCGATGCCGCTGCGGCCCAGTTTCCTCGTTTGCGTCATGCGCCCCAGGCTGCCAGCTGGAGCGCGCTCCAGGTCAACTCCCGCACGTCCACACCACCGCGACCGGCTGCTCGTCCAGCGACCCGTCGCGGGTGTTGTAGTAGCCGCCGATGATCGTCCCGTCGTCGCTGAGCGCCTCGATGTTCACCATCGCGCTCTTCGAGTCCTGGCCGCCGGGCAGCGGCAACGTCGTCGTCGTGCCGTCGGGCGCGACGACGCCGGCCTGCCCGACGATCTTGCCCTGGGCGTTGATGACGGTGTAGAACCCATCGGTCGTGTCGACCGCGCCGGTGCGCAGGTTCCACCGCGGCGCGGCGATCCACCTCGGCCCCCGGTTGGGCTCGTCGTACGAGGCCCAGCCGACCACCCAGCCACCCCGGACCTTGCCGGTCCGGTACGCCATGGCGGGCTTGCCCTTGACCGTCGGCCGCGCCAGCTTCTGCGGCGCGCCGCCGCCGGGCCGCCACACGTACGCCTGCCCTTCCTTGAACTCGCTGCTCGTCAGCGTCCCGACGATCGTGCCGTCGTCGTCGACGCCGGACGCGCCACCGGCCCAGCCCTTCCCGGCGGGCATCGCCAGCATCGTCGGCTGCGCCTCCGGCGACGCCCACATCGCGGGCTTGCCCTGCACCGACCCGACGATGACCTCCCGCTCGTTGATCGCCGACGCCATCGCGTTCGTCCCGGCCAGCTTGGAGAACTTCCCGCCCTTGTACACCCAGGCCGTGGTCGTCTGGTCCCCGGTGAAACTGGACCCGATGAACACCCCCGTCGACGTGGCGCCGCTGAGCGACGGGTCCTCGCCCGGCATCGGCAGCTTGCGCGGCTGCAGGTGCTCCCACACCACGGTCGACGGCTTCCCGCCCGGGTACGTCCGCCCGACCAGGTACTTCCCGGTCGGGTCCGAACCGCCGACGATCGCCCTCACGGTCTCCCCCGCGGGCGTGGCGAGCTGCTGCGCCTCACAGCCCTTCTTTGCCGAAGGGCTCGGACCCGGGCTCGGGCTCTTCTCCGCCGCGGTGCTGACGGGCGCCGGCTTCTGCGGGCCGTCCGCGACGACCGTCCAGCCGGCGACCGCCACGAGGACGACCGTGGCACCGGCCCCCGCCGACCCGACCAGCCGCACCCTGCGGTGATGCCGGTCGCCGTCGGCGATCGCCTTCGCGATGTCCACGGTGGACGCCCCGCGAGGCTGCCCACCGGCGAGGGGCCGCAGCAGCGTCGCACCGTCCTGCTCGTTCATGTCCACCGTCATCTTCCCTTTCGCGTGTAGGCCAGGTCGGTCTCCTCGACGTACCGGCGCAGGGTCGCCAGCCCACGGGCGGTCTGGCTCTTCACCGTCCCGGTCGAGCACTCGAGCATCGCGGCGACCTCGTCCACCGGCAGATCGCACAGGAACCGCAGCACCAGCACGGCCTGCTGCCGCCGCGGCACCTTCGCCAGCGCGGCCCGCAGGACGATGGCCTCCTCGACCTCGCTGGTGGCCTCCCGAGGCCCCGGCGTGTCCGGCGGCGCCGCCATGAGCTTCGTCTGGAACCACGACCGCCGCCGCTCGTCGATGAACCCGCGGACCACCATCGTGCGCACGTACTGGTCCAGATGCTCGACGTCGCGGATCCGCTGCCAGCTCACGTACAACTTGGTGATCGCCTGCTGCACCAGATCATCGGCGCGATGCTCGTCCCCGCACAGGATGTAGCCCAGCCTGCGCAACGCCGGCATGGCGCCGGTCACGTACTCGACGTACTCACGCTGCGCCTCGGGCCGCATCGATCTCCTCCCTCGCCCTGCATGTCGCGACTTCAACGCATCCCACGGTCACCCGGGTTGCACGCCCCGCCGACCTACTTCCCCGGACCCTCACGCACCACGGGACAAGCGCGCAAAGCCCCTCAATCCGGACGTCGACGGCCCGGCGCGCACGAGATCTGACCGAATGCCGGCCGCTCGAAGCCGCTCGAAGCCGCCCGGCTCGCCTCCTCGGCGCCGCGGGAAGCGCCGGAGGGCCGGGAACACCGGAGGCACGCTCGTGCCCGCCGCCCGACCGGACCAGGCGCCCGGCGGACGCCCACCGTGCACCTTCCACGGATGAAGCTCAGCAGAAGCGCGCCGCCACCTCGGGGTAGCGCTCCTCAAGGGTGTCCTCGTCGAACGGTTCACCGATGTCGCTGCGCGGCACCACCGGAGCATGCTGCTGGTAATACACGTCGCCGCTCTCACCGGTCTTCGCCGCGAACGCCCGGGACGCGACCCCCCACATCCCCTCACACCAGACCGGCCCGTCAGGGTCGACGCCTTCCGCGGCGGCCCGCGGGTCGGCCAGCGCGGCGGCATACCGCTGCCGGCCCTCGCTGACGAGCCAGCCCAGGAAGTAGTCGAACCCGTCGTCGGAGCAGCCATCGCACATGATGTAGGCGACCTCCCACAGCTCGATGCGGTACGCCTCGTTGACCCGCTCCAGGAAGAACCTGTCGAACGCGACGATCTCGTCCACATCGAGCCGCGACAACCAGTCGGTCAGCAGCGCGGCCCGCGCTTCCGGGTCCCCCGCCCCGGCCTCCCGGCGGGCACGGTCGACAAGCTCCCACCAACGTTCCCCGGTCGTGGTCATGCATCTCTCCGATCGGCATGCGGGCAGACGGACAACCACGGGACACGGGGCCGCCCCGAGCCCGGGCGAGTCACGCCGGGCGGTCACACCCGCCGGGTCACGCGGGGCGGACGTCGAGGCCGAGGGCGATCGCGATCGTCGTCGCCTGGTCGGCAGTGATGATTGCCTGGCGGAGCTCGGTGGTCAGCGGGTCGAGGCCGGACAGGTCGCTGCCGCGCAGGTCGCACCGGGTGAGATCCGCCTTCTGCAGCGCCGCGCCGGACAGGTCGACGCCGCGCAGAACACCACCCTCGCAGCGGGCGCCGGTCAGGTCGGCCTCGCGCATGCGCACGCCGGTGAACTCGGCGCCGCTGAGCTTGGCGCCGCGCAGGGCGACGAAGGACCAGTCGCCCTCCTCGACCTTCAGCAGCTCGAACGTGCACCGGTCGAACGCGCTGCCGACCAGCTTGCAGCGGGTGAACGTCGCGTCGAAGAAGTTGCAGCCGACGAACGAGCAGTTGAGGAACGCGACGTCGGTCTGGGTGGAGCAGTTGAACCGCACGTTGGTGAACGTGCACTCGCTGAAGACGGACCGCTCGTTGGTCGCCTCGCACATGTCGACGTCGACGAACGCCACCCTGGAGTGCTCGAGACCGACCGCGTGATGATCGGTCCAGTCGTCGTCGTAGATCGTGGTGTGGGTCAGGGGCGCCCGCTCGACCAACGCTCGGCCCTCCTCAACAGCTCGGCCCGCCCGGAACACGCACAGCCTCTCACCCGGGTACGACAAAAACCGACCGGTAGTGGGTGATGAGCCGGCCGTCCTCGTACAGGTGGAAGGCCAGCGCCGGCGGCGCGTCCCGGTCCAGGCCCCCGTCGCCCTGCTCCCACGGCAGGATCAGCGTCGATGCGACCCCCGGCGCGGCCAGCAGCGGCACCCCGGCGAACGTGCCGACGGTCGCGCTGTGGATGTGGCCGCACAGCAGCGCCACGACGTTCGGGTGACGGGCGAGCACCGCGGCGAGCCGGTCCTCGCCGAACTGGCGTACCAGATCCGCCTGCGGATGCCCGATCGCCACCGGTGGATGGTGGAAGCACACGAACGTCGGGGCGCCCTCGGCCAGGACCGTGTCGAGCCACGCGAGGGTCTCGTCCGCGAGCCACCCGTCGTCGCGGCCCGGGATCGACGAGTCGCACAGCGCGAAGACCAGGTCGCCGACGCGTGCCACCTGGTCGACCGGCCCGGGCTCCGGGGGCGCGCCGAGGAGGGACTGCCGGAACGCCGACCGCTCGTCGTGGTTCCCCGGCAACTGCAGCAGCGGTACCCCCAGCCGCCCCAGCACCCGCGCGGCCGCGTACTCCGCCGGCAGCCCATGGTCGGCGACGTCACCGGTCACGAGCACCGCGTCGACGGGGCGGCGTAGGCGTTCCAGGTATCGCACGACCCGCTCGGCCCGCTCGGCGCTGCGCCCGCCGTCGTCGGCCAGATGGGTGTCGCTGACATGCGCGATGAGGGTCATTGTCCGACGGTACGACCGGCGCCGGCGCGAACACGAGATCCAATCGCGGCAGCCCGGCCCACCCCGGCCTGGCCCCGGTCGACCGCCTGCGCGGTGAGCAGCGCGGCGAAGGCGACGACCGCGATCACCGTGCGCACGGCGTGCAGGGTGAGCCAGCGGTCGCGGGCCGCCGCCCAGTCGTCCGGCAACCGGTCGGCGTCCCAGGTGTCGGCGAGCCGGTTGAGCGGCTCCAGCTGCGTCACCGTCAGCACGACGGTGGCCACCACGAGCAGCAGCACGCCCACGGTGATCCCGAAAACGAGCCGGCCGCGCCCGTACGAAAGCGCGCTCGTCGCCAGCAGCAGCACCGCACAGGTCAGCAGTAAGGGCGGCATCGCCCGGCCGTAGTCGGTGTTCAGCGCCTGCCAGTACCGCACGTACGCGGGCCCGGGCAGCCGCCCCAGCGACGGCGCGACGACGACGAAGAACACGCCACCCGCGTACAGGCCGAGCAGCAGGGTCGACGCGCCCCGGACGAGCTCCAGCAACCGCATGGCGATCACCTTCCAGTAGATGTGGCTCTTTTGATTAGAGAGCAATCTATCGAAAGTTCTGGCACGATGATGTCCGATGGAGGACAGACCGAAACGCGGATACGTCAGCCGGCTCCGGCATGACAACGCCGAGGCGACCCGGCTGCGCATCGCCGAGGCCGCGAGAGCCCTGATGCTGGAGCGTGGCTACGCCGCCACCACGATGGGCGAGGTGGCCGCGGCCGCGGGGGTGGCCGTGCAGACGCTGTACACCGCCTGCCCCGGCGGCAAACCCGGCCTCGCGAAGGTCGTGTATGACGTGACCCTCGCCGGCGACGCGCAGCCTCTGCCGCAGCACGCCCGGCCCGCGGTGCAGGCGATCATCGCCGAGCCGGACCCGGCCCGGAAGCTGGCGCGGTACGCCGAGATGGTGCTCGCCATCGCCCGGCGGGTCGGCCCCGTGCACCGGGTCCTGCGCGCCGCGGCCGCCGCCACACCCGCCGACGGCGGCCTGCACGACCTGCTCGCGGAGACCGAGCGGCAGCGCCGCACCGGCGCCCGGGGCCCGGCGGAGCACCTCGCCGCGGCGGGACTGCTGCGGCCCGGCCTCACCGCCGACCGGGCCGCCGACGAGATCTACGTGCTGACCTCGTTCGAGACGTTCGAGCGCCTCACCGAGGTGTGCGCCTGGACCGACGACGACTACCGGGAATGGCTGACCCGGACACTCGCCGTCACGCTCCTCGGCTGAACCAGGAACGCCCGTCAGGCCGTCTCGTACACGACGGCGGCCCGGTCGAGCCGCCCGACCGGCAGGTCCTCCTCCGGCACCACGAACGCGATCCGCACACACTCACCCCACGCCGTGCCCTGCTCCCCCTCCAGTTGGAGCAGCGGCCGGAACCCGTCTCCTCGCGGGTGGTAGCCCTCATCGAGCCAGCCGAGCACCTGGTGCCGGGCGTACGGCACCGCCGGCCGCACCGCGTCGAGCACGTCCGCCACCCCTGGCAGGTCCTCGTTGCGCCACGCTTCGAGCGCGGGCACCATCAGGTCGGGCACCGACAGGCACCGCCACGCACCCAGCGGCAGTGCCGGAATGACCTGTGCCCCTTCCGGCACCGCGGTCTCCGGCGCTCCATCCGGTACGTGCAGCACCCTGCACGCCCCGTCCCCGAACCGGTGCAGGGCATCGTTGAAGAAGAGCAGACTGCCGTGCACGGGGAGCGTCCACTCCTCGGCGAGGAGCTCGGCGAGGACGTCGCACCGCAGTCGTGCGACGAGGACGAGTGGCTCGCCCTCGAACCCCGGCCACTCGCTCCCGACCGGCAGCCCGCCGTAGTCCCCGGCCAGCAACCCGTCCTCGTCCTCGTCGTCGTCTGCTTCGCCGTCTGCTTCGTCGTCCTCGTCTTCGTCGTCCTCGTGTTCGTCGTCTGCTTCGTCCTCGCCGTCCACGTCGACCACGATCAGCTCGACCGCCGGCCGTACCAGCGCCAGCACCGCCTCGACGACCTCATCCGGCAACGCCCGCTCATCGATCGCCGCCCGCAACGACCCAAGATCCATGCCTCGAGTCTGCCAGCGACTCAGGGAATGTTGACCGAGGTGTCGCAGGCGCCCCAGAGTTCGTCGCTCTCCGGCTGCCCGGCCGGCATGCCCGTGCCACCGTCGGCGAGGTCACCGACGTCCCACGGGATGTCCGACGGCCCGGTGCCCGAACCGCAGACGAGCCGGTCGGGGCCGCCCCCGCCGAACAGCTCGTCGACCCCGTCACCGCCGATGAGCAGGTCCGGCAGGACGCTCGCGGCGTTGGCACCGCCGTACAGGTGATCGTTGCCCTCGTCGCCGTTGACGTAGTCGCCGCCGGCCTCGCCGTCGATGTGATCGTTGCCCTCTTCACCCCAGATGATGTCGTCACCGCCGCCGCCGCAGATGACGTCGCGGCCCTCCATGCCGTGGATGATGTCCGGACCGTCCGTACCCATGATCACGTCGTCGCCGGACGTGCCGTAGAAGCTGTTGCCACCCGCCGGCACGGACAGCACCGACCACCGCTGGATCGGATTGCCGAAACAATCCGCCAGCACGACGAGGTCCGCCGCGGCCGGTCTGGCCCCGGCAACCGCCGACAACACCAACGCGGCGACAACCGCCGCGGAGCGAACCGCATTTCTGGTACTGGCCATCCCGGACTGCTCCCTCGGCCGAAGTTGTACCTGTCCCCCGGCCGAACGCCACCCGTCGCGGAACGGTTCACCACAGTCGTCGATCCGACCACGGCAACTAAGCTGCGGACGTGCGAGATGCGGTGGTCGGTCCCGATGGTGCGCGGATCCGCTGGGTGGAGATCGCCGGCACCGAACCGGCGCGGGTCTGCGTCCACGGCGCGGGTGCGCAGGCCGCGGCGTACTTCACCCACGCGATGACGCTGCCGCCGCTGGCGGGCCGGCGCACGTTGATGGTGGACCTGCTGGGCTTCGGCCTCAGCGACCGCCCGGCGGGGTTCAGCTACCGGCTCGACGATCACGCCGACGCGCTCGCCCGGGCGCTGGACGCCGCCGGCATCACCGGCGCCGAGGTCATCGGCCACAGCATGGGCGGCGCCGTGACCGTCGCCCTGGCCGCCCGGCGACCGGACCTGGTGTCCCGGCTGGTGCTCGTGGAGGCCACGCTCGATCCGGTACCGCCGCCGGCGGCCGGCAGCGTCGGCATCACCACGTTCACCGAGGCCGAGTTCGCCGCCGGTGGCATGACCCGGATCCTGGACCAGGTCGGCCCGCTGTGGGCGGCGACCATGCGCCTCGCCGATCCCGTCGCACTGCACCGCAGCGCATTCGGCCTGCGCGCCGGGACCAGCCCCACGGCCCGGGAGCACCTGACGGCGCTGCCGATCCCGCGTACCTTCCTGGTCGGCGCCCTCTCACAGCCGCTGTCCGGACGATCGGACCTGCAGGCCGCCGGCGTGCGGGTGGTCACCATCCCGCACGCCGGTCACAACGTCATGCTCGACAATCCCCTGGCGTTCGCCGAAGAGGTCGCCCGCGCGGTGGTCTAGGCGAGCGTCTCGCAGAGGTTCTCCATGGTGCCGAGGCGGACCGGCACCTCCCGGTTGCCGTCGGGATGCCTGATCACGACGAAGTCGCCGCGGGTGATGTAGTCGCCGCCGGGGAAGCCCACGTTGGCGGCCTTGATCGGCAGGGCGTTGTGGCCGTGCAACTGCAGGACCCTGGTGCCGTCCGGCAGGTAGTACACGCGGATGGTCCCGGTCGCGTCGCGGACGACCGACCTGTGGTTGCTCGTGTTGGTGTAGCGGATCACCAGGACGCCTTCGAAGTCCTGGACCTTCGGCGACCCGTCCGGGTAGGTGGCGGGTGTCCGCATCCGCTCGCGGTCCTTGACGATGTCGCCCTTGACCTCGAAGGGACACACGTCCCCCGCCGGGATGACGAACGGATCCGTGCTCGTCGGCTCCCATCCACCGCCGCCGCCCGGGCCGGACGCGGCCGCCGGCACCGCCGTCACCGCCACGATCGCCGCCGCCAGAGCAAGCGCCTTCACCACGCGCATGTGGCCTCCCCTCATGTCCGTTTGCACTGTCACGGACATGGTGGATTCAGCCGGTACGGCGGCTCCACGATTCGGTTCTCACCGAATGCTCGCCCGCGAAGCGGCGCCCAGCAGGTCGGTGCCGAGCGCGGTGCGCTGGTACAGCACCTGCCGCCCCGACCGGCGGGACGTGACCAGCCCCGATCGGCGCAGCACCGACAGGTGCTCACTGACCGACGCCGCGCTCAGGTGGAGATCCCGCGCGACCTGCGTGGTCGACAGCGGCAGGTCGAGCCTCGCCAGCAGCGCCGCGCGGCTGCGCCCGAGCAGGTCCGCGACCGGCGGGGCCGGCGACCGGGCCGGGCCGTCCCAGACCTTGCCGACACCGCGCGGGCCGTAGATGAGCGTCGGGCACTGCGGGTCGGTGTCGACCAGCAGTGAAGGCCACGCGAACACGCACGGCACCAGCAGCACCCCGGCGCCGTCGAGCCGGCTCTGCGACCGCCAGGTCGGCCAGAGGATCCGCAGCGCGTCCTCCGCGTATTCCAGCTCCGGATGCAGATTGCCCAGCAGCCGCACGATCCCGCCGGAGGTCAGCTGCTCCGCACGGTAACCGACCTCGGCGTCGAGCAGCCCGGCCAGCCGCGACCAGATCGGCTCGATCGCGACCTGCCAGTAGGCCTGCACCTCGGCGGCCAACCGGCCGAGGTGGCGCTCCGGGTCGTCGTACAGGGGACGCAGCGTCTCCGGCAGCGGCGCGCCGCCACCGAGCAGCTCCAGCTGCGCCCGCACCGAACCCTCCGGCGTCGTGCGCACCCGCGCCAGCTCGTCGGCGAACCTCGTGTCCATCCGATCCGGGGACGGCATCAGAAACTCCGGCACGTACCGCGGATCGGCGAGCAACGGCCGCAGCAACTCGAGCCGCAACGCCGACACAGGCCCTCGCACCGACCGGACCCACGGCCCGTGCATCCGAGCCCGATCGGCGTGACCGGCCACCCGCATGCTGCTCATGACCTCATGCATGGGCGAACGCGCGAAGCGGATCCGAGCCAGGTCCCCGGGCTCGAACAACAGCTCGATCACCCAGATCACGATACCGACGAATCCCTGGAGGGTGGGCCGCCGCGACTGGCGGAAACCCGTCCCTCGAAGTCCCTGGGCCCCGGATGTTTGCGCGGCCGCGCAACGGACAGGATCGCGCCGGGCCGCACCGCGGGTGGCGCATGCCCTCATCGATACGCGGAAGAGACAGCACATGGGTACACAGAAGGTCGCCGTCATCACCGGCGCGTCAAAGGGCATCGGCGCGGCGCTCGTGGTCGCGTACCGCAAGCTCGGCTACGCGGTCGTCGCGAACTCCCGCTCCATCACGCCGTCCGACGACTCCATGATCCTCAACGTCGCGGGTGACGTCGCCGACCCTGCCGTCGGCGCCGGTGTCATCGAGCAGGGGCTGGCCTCGTTCGGTCGCATCGACACGCTGGTCAACAACGCCGGCGTCTTCGTGGCCAAGCCGTTCACCGACTACACCGACGAGGACTACACGCTGATGACCGGCGTGAACCTCCGCGGATTCTTCGAGGTCTCGAAGCGGGCCGTCGGCGCGATGCTCGCCGGAGGCGGCGGGCACATCGTCAACATCTCGACCAGCCTGGCCGACCGCGCCGACTCAAAGGTGCCGTCGGCGCTGGCGTCCCTGACCAAGGGCGGCCTCAACGCGGTCACCAGGTCGCTGGCGATCGAGTACGCCACCCGCGGCATCCGCGTCAACGCCGTCTCACCCGGCGTCATCCAGACACCGATGCACGAGGCCGATCCCCCCGAATTCCTCGCCGGCCTGCACCCGATCGGCCGGATCGGCGAGATCAGCGACATCGTCGACGCGATCATCTACCTGGAGACCGCCACGTTCGTCACGGGCGAGATCCTGCACGTCGACGGCGGCCAGAGCGCCGGACACTGAAATCCCTCCGCAAGCAAGGAGCACCGCGATGACCAGCACCGAGGTCGCGATCCTTCGCACCGTCCTCGATCAGTGGAAGTCCGCCGTCGACGCCCACGACCCGAAGCGCGTCGCCTCGCTCTTCACCCAGGAAGCGATCTTCCAAGGCCTGCACCCGTACAGCATCGGCCCGGAAGGCGTGGCCGCCTACTACGATGCGCAGCCGATCGGCATGACGGCCGCGTACGACATCCAGGAGAGCCGCCGCCTCGCCGACGACCTGGTCCTCGGCTACCTCAGCGTCGCCTTCACCTTCACCGACCGGCCGGTCGTGAAGGCCCATCTCTGCGTGATCGCGCGCCGGATCGGCGACGCCTGGCTCATCGAGCACTACCAGGTCTCACGACTTGCATGACCTCCGATGGCATGCCGGCTCCGGGACCCGCACAAGCACCGACGCAGCGGCAATGGCCCCGCTTCTCACGACGAGGTCCTGATGCTCGAGAAACGCGGCGGCAACGTCGAACATCCGCGGACGGAGCCGCCTGATCGCGGGCCAGGTGGCGGCGGCAGTGTACGGTATGCGCGCCGTTGGCAGATCGGAACATTTCATTGCCTGCGGCGTCCTCATCCGGACCACGAGCCGTATCCGCCAGGGAGCCGAGCACACTGTGGACTATCAGATCTGGTTCGTCCTCGGAGTTCTCCTCGGGAATGGCGTCGGATGTCTGCTGGCCGTGTTCTGCCTGGTCAGGATGGTCGACCAGCGGCGGACGGTCCGTAACCGCGTCTTTCTGGTGCTGGTGGCGTCGTGGGCGCTGGTCGAGACCGCGCGTGACGACATGCTCTTCGTCGCCGCCACCGCCATTCACATGAGCGACTACCAGGTCCATTTCTTCCTGGCCCCGAGCATGATCCTGACCGTGTTCACCGTGCTGGCCACGGCAACTCTCTTGTGGCTGGTCGCCAGATACCCACACCCGGTGTGGACGGCCGGAGCCGGCACGGCGGTCGGCCTGCTGCTGGGCGTGATGAGCCTGCAGGCGGCACTCGCCGGGCGCACCGGATCGGCCTTGTCGATCGACATCGCCGACTCCCTGGTGATCGCCGCCGTCCTCGGCGTCGCGACCGGCATCTCCGTGCTGCTGGGAACCGGTGCCACCCGCCGGTCCGCCATCGCGACCGCCGTCACGCTCCTGGCGATCTGTTTGACGATCGCGCAGTACCGGATCGCCGGCGGAGTGACGACCGATCCGTCCATCCTGGTCGACAGCGACGTCGGAATCGATCCCATCCAGCTGGGCGTCTTCACCGCCGTGGCACTCGGCGTGCGAGCCATTGCACTCACCGTCATAAGCATGATCGACGAGGGCGGCCCGGAGTCCTCACCGGACCAGCCGCAGGAGCAGGTCGCCAGCCGCGACCGGCCCTGACACAACCACGACCAGCGCCGACCGCCCCACCCGATGACAGGCCCAGCCCTCGATCGCACGCGCAGCGGATCCTGCCACCCCGCCTGGAGCGGCCGAAGGCCGCGCGGAGAATCCGAAACCGCCGTTGGAGCTGACGCTGAGCTTCTTGAACCCACTCAGGTAAGCCGCCGGGGCACGCGGCGCAACAGGTCCACTGTATCGATTTCGAATGCGAACGGCTCAGCGACGGCAAGCACCTCACCAGCCTTCGCCGCCGCGTGCTCGACGTAGTGCGCACCGTCGAGCCGGAACAACTGCAACGTCACAGAATCCGGCGGGTCCTGCTCAATGAGCAGGTACAGGCTGATGCCCGCCTTGGCGTACAGTTCCATCTTCACCAAGCGATCGGTCCCGGCATTGCTTGGGGAAACGACCTCGGCGACCAGGATCACGTCTGGAGCATCGATCACCACGCCGTCCTCGTCGGTGTCCGCCACGACGAGATCGGGGATCATGATCCGACCACTTTGCAGCCGGACGTTCACCGCCTCCAACGCAAGCAGTCCTGCTTCGAATGCCGCACGGTCAAACTCCACAAACAGCAGCGAAGAAAGGCGCTGGTGCCGCTTGCTCGGTGCCGGGCTCACCAGAAGGCTTCCGTCCAGCAGCTCGATCCGGTTCGGCGTTGCGCCGAGCGCAAGGTACTCGTCCTCACTCCAGGGTCCTTCATGCTCGAGCACAGCAATGCTCATCTGCTCACTCACCTCCCGACGACTGCTGCGACAAGCCTGCCATGCCAACCGGCCAGTGGCGATCGCACGCCCTCAAGACTCATCCGACACGGTAGACATCTCATGACCATATGACAACTTGCTTGTTCGATGCGGCGGCAGGAGATCGTCGTGCCGTCCTCGTCGTCGGTCGTGGTGCGGGGACCGGCGGAGGCAAGCTCCCACCCGGACGGCAGGTAGCCGGCCGTGTACGGCACCTTGACCGGCACCGGCCCGACCGGCACGAACCGCTGCGCCAGTTGCTGCAGCGTACCGGCCGGGGCGTCGAAGCCCTGGGCCTTACCGCCACGCACGACCGCTCAGGCATTGTCGGCGTACTGCCACGCGATGGCGACGTCGGTGCGCGGCACCGATCTCGCTGACGGTGTACGTGATGTCCGCCTGCCACGCCGCACGCCCGTTCACCTTGAGCGGCGTACCGCTTACGGATCGGTCGGTGCGGAAGGCTCCGGGCTGGTACACGGTCAGCGATCCAACCTGGCGGCTGATCGGGTCGCCGTCGCCGAACCGCCAACGGCGCACGCCCCCTGCACCCCGACGCCCCCGAAACTGTCAGACCCCATCGATAGGCTGACCTCAGCACCATCGCAGAAGCCGACGACGTATCGGCCGAGCGATCCATGGGGGTGAAAGTGAACAGGTTCAACGCCCGGGAGCACACGAAGCCTGCGCACAAGGGCGAGACCAGCGCCGTCCACGTGACATCAGAAGCAGCAACGTCGACCGCCCACGCAGCAACAGGCCAGTGGCGAGCCCTCGGCCCCCAGCCACCGGCGCCCGGCCCTGGCGCCCGCCCCCGGCCCCCGGATGCACGCGCAGCGAATCCCTGCCAGGCGGCACGCCGGCAGTGCGAGGCGAAGCCGAAGCATGGGGGGTGCGGGGTGGCGCAGCCCCCCGCCTGGAGCAGCCGAAGGCTGCGCGGGGAATCCGGAACCTCCAACGGAGGACGGCCCCTGCGTCAGCAGGGCCGTCCGGTGGTGGAGCTGACGATGGCCTACTTGAACCCGCCGGAGTGACGTCAGCGGACGGCCGAAGCCATCGATCAAGACGCGGAAGACGAGCATGCCGCCGACGATGGTCCGTCCCCACCCGCCGGGCCACAGTAAGGCATGATCGACGGGCGTGATACTCGGCCGAGGGTGCCACTCTGCCCGACGCGGAGCTGTCCGAACCACCCATCCATTCAGGAGCGTACATGCGAAAGCATGCACTGCGCCGTGCCCTGCTCTACGCAGCGGTGACGGCAACCACGATCGCCGGCGCGGCGGTCTCCACCACGCCGGCGCACGCCGAGAACGGCACGAGTGTCATCACCGGGCACCTGGCCGACGCGAACGGCAACCCGGCCGCTGGAGCCGACGTCTGGGCGCAGACGTGGAGCATGAGTACCCCGGCGGCGACGACGACCGACGCGAACGGGGCGTACACGCTGCCGAACCTCCCCGCCGGGGAGTACCAGGTCAGCTATCGCGCCAGTGGCGGCAGCTTTACCCAGTGGGCTCATCAGAAGCTCACCTATGCGGATGGCGACGTCATCATCGTGGGCGCGGGAGCCACGGTGGTGGTGGACGACCAACTGCTGCCGACCGGGACGATCTCCGGCAGCCTGCTGAACCGGGACGGCACGCCGGCCTGGGCATACCTCACGGTCTTCGACAGCGCCGCGCAGAACTCCATCACCAGCGTCAGCGTGCCGTCCAGTGGCGCGTTCACGCTCGAACTGCCGGTGGGCTCGTACAAGTTCAACTACCGGGTCCGCAACGTGTTCGACCAGTGGTCGGGCGGGAAGACCTCCTACAAGACCGCGGTGCCCGTCGAGGTGATCGCCGGCCAGGCGGTGCAGGTCGTGGAGACGGTGCTGCCGACGGGTTCGGTCGGCGGGCAGCTGACCAATGCCGACGGTAGCCCGGCGGCGAACGTGGGAGTCACCGCCGACCAGCCGGACGGCAACGGCAGCCGGGGCTGGACGACCACCGGCGCCGACGGGCGGTATCGCATCGATGACCTACTGCTCGGCGAGTACGTCGTGGTGTTCGCCGGGCCTGCGGGGGTCGCGCAGTACGCGCACGGCAAGCTCGACAGCGCCGCGGCCGACCGGTTCACGGTGGCCGACGGCCAGCTGACCACGGTTGACGAGACGTTCCTGCCGACAGGCGCGATCCGGATCGTCGCGCACGACGCCACGACCGGCGAACCGCTGGAGAACTTCTGCGTATGGGCGACGAACACCGACAACGTCAGAGGCTGCGCCGCCGGTACCGAGTTGCTGATCACCGACCTCTTCGTCGGCACGTACACGCTCAACGTAAACATCGACGACCACCTCCACCTGACGGCGCCCTACACGCCGGTCACGGTCGCCGCCGGGCAGACCGCGACGATTGACGTGGCCATGCGCCAGGGCGCGTTGATCACCGCCACGATGGTCAGCCGCGCCGGCGGCGTCGCGGTCGATGGCTGCATCGGCGTGGCGAACATCGGCCAGCCCTACGGCTACGACCCGTACGGCTTCTGCTCGGACGAGAGGCCGGGCCCGACGCCGGGCTCAGTGGTGATCGGTCCGCTGGAGCCGGGCACGTACCAGCTGCTCGCCGACCCGCGCGGCGACGCGCTCGGCCTGCAGTGGGTCGGTGTGGCCGGCGGCACCGGCGACCGCGATGCCGCCCAGCGGTTCACGGTCGCGTCCGGCGACCGGATCGCCACGCCGACCATCCAGTTCGACCGGGCCGGCACGATCCGTGGCAAGGTGACCGACGTCAACACCGGCGCCCCGCTCGCAAGCGTCTGCGTCTCGGCCGTCGCGCTGTCAAACGGCTTCGCTCCCCAGGGCGGCTGCGGGTTCTCGACTGGCGCCGACGGCACGTACAGCATCCCGGGCGTCGGCCCGTACGCGTGGCCGGTGCAGTTCATCGGCCGCGGATACCAGTGGCGCTGGTCCGGCAACGCGGTGAACCGCTACGAGGCGACGATGGTGACGGTGCCGGCCGGCAAGAAGGCCGCCGCGAACATCAAATTACGGACCGGCGGCGGCACGCTCACCGGCACGGTCCACGACGCGACCGGCAACCCACGCAACGCGTTCGTGGTCGCGTACGACGCGCTGTCCGGCGAGGCGCTCCACTCCGGAGACAGCAACAATCAGTACAGCAACCCGCCCATGACATTCACGATCCCGAACATCGCGCCACAACAGATCAAGATCTTCTACCAGTTGCCCGACGGTCGCAGCGGCTGGCTCGGCGGTGCCGACCTCGCACACGCCCAGACGTACCAGATCCGAAACAACAGGACCCTGACCGTCGACGTCATCGTCCCGTAGCGACGACGGCCGGGGCCCGCCACGGCGGACCCCGGCCACAAACGCGCACTCAGCTCGACGGGCGATGACGACTGGCCGAGCCCGCCAGCACCTCGACAACGCGTTCGAGCAGTGCCAGCGAAATGCCGAGACCGTCCCGGCCGACGTTTCGCGATCGGTGAGCCCCGGAACGGTTTTGAGGGGGTGTGGGTGGAGCGAAGCTCCCCCACTGGGGAGCACCGGCGGAGCCGGTGCGCGGGGAACACGGAACCGCCAACGGCGGACGGCCCCTGCGTCAGCAGGGGCCGTCCGGTGGTGCCGGGAATCGAACCCGGGTCCTTCGTTGCTTTGCTAGGGCTTCTCCGAGCGCAGCTCGCTGTGTCTCTACTCGGCCCTACCGATCACGCGAGCAAGTCGGTATGACGGGTCCAGTCGCGATTGATCTCGCCGCACGGGCCCCGCGACGGGGCCTGATTGGCCAGCCTTCTAGCTGATGCCGGTGATCGGGTCGAAGGCGAACCCGGACCGACAGATCTCTACCCTTGCTTAGGCAGCGAGAGCGAGATCGGAGCGCTTGTAATTGGCGCTTATACTTTTCCGACGACTGATTCACGAGACAACGTCGGCTTCCTCGACTCGCTTCCCCTAGCGCGGCGCACAAAGTCGAAACCAGTCACCCCCGCGCGGGTGGTGTTGGCTTGCCGCTCCGTAGCGACTGATCTAGCGTACCCCGTTCCCACCAGCTTTTCATCCCGATACCTGGGCGCAGGGGCGCCCGTCGATGGTGCAGTCGAGCGGGGTGTTGCGCACGCCGAGGCCTTCGACCTCGAAGCGGAGGGTTGCGGAGCCGCCGGTGCGGATGGTGCGGGTGTTGTCCACGGGGGTGAAGATCACCTTGACGCCGGTGCGGGACATGACGGCGCCGTCGACGTTGCGGACGGTGAGGTCGAGCAGGGGCAGGACGACGACCACGGTCCAGTCGGCGCTCGGGGTGGTGGCGGGGTTCACGATGGTGACGGTGACCCGGTAGGACGTGAGGGTGAGGTCCTCGGTGCGGGTGCGGGCGGTGAGCTGCGGGCCGGTCGCGGCGGCGCTGGGCGCGGACGTGGCCGGTGCCGCGGGGGCCGCGCTGGCGGTTGCGGAGGTCGCCGAGACCACGGCGGCGCGCGGGGGCGCTCCGCGGGTGCGGCCGGGACGGTGGCCTGGGCGGGGCCTTCGACGCCGCCGCCGGTGCGCGGGGGCTTGGCCGGGTGCGGTGCGGTGGCCTTGCCGACGAGCAGCGCGATCATGGCCAGGAGCAGCAGGATGGCGGCCGCCGCCGCGACGGCCTGGCTGCGGCGGTCCGCGGACCAGTCCCGGGCCGTGGCGATGTGCCGCCAGCTTCGGCGTACCGACGCGGAACATGCGATCGCGGCGGCTCGGACCGCGGCGCCCAGCCGTCGCAGGGTGGCTCCGGGTCCGCGGCGGTGCGTGGGCCGGTGGACGGGAGCGTCGGCGGTCAAGGAGGTGCTCGAGAAGGTGCTCGAGGAGGGGGCGGTGCGGGCGGCCGGCACCGCGGCGACGCCGGTCGCCCTGGCGCCGAGGACCGCGGCGGCGAAGCCCGGCATGGTGGTCGTCGGGCGCGGCCCGGCGGTGGAGCGCACCTGGGAGCTGAGGCCCGGCGCGGAGCGGCTCGGCGAGTTGAGCTGGCGCGGCAGCCGGTTGAACGGGCCGCCGTCGTTGCGCCGCACGGTCGCCGGCGGGTCGGTGATCGTCGGCGCGACGGGCGGCGGGTCCGCGGCGGCCTGGCGGGCGAGCGTCGCGGCCATCGGGCCCTCGAACAGCTGCTGGTACGTGCTGCGCAGCACCCTTCGCCGCATCGTGCCCTGCGGGCCCAGAAACCCGCTCTGGGTGAGCGTGAGCCGGGTGCCGCCGGGGCGCTCGTCGAGGGTGAGGGCGACGACGGTGTGCAGGTTCTCCCCGGACCAGCGCATCACCATGCGGTGCGGCGCCTCGGTGGTGACGATCTCGCCCTCGATCGGGTCCTCGAGCCCGGCCAGGGTGCCCGCCTGGAACGTGAACGTGCCGTCGTCGCGGACCATGAACCGGGTGGTGGGCAGCCAGTCGGTGACGAGGTGCGCCTCGGTGAGCGCACGCCACACCGAGGGGGGTGGGTGCTCGAGGTCGACATCGACCCGAATCTCGGTCACGCACGGACTATAGGGCTTCTACGCATTGCTCGCTTGCCTGTCGAGCATTGCTCAGCCGACCGGGACGATTTACTCGGTTCTGCCCTTGTTCCTGCTGCCCATGACGCGAGAGATCTCCCGCTCGGCGTCACGTTTCGCCAGTGACTGGCGCTTGTCGTAGGACTTCTTGCCTCGGGCGAGGCCGATCTCGACCTTGGCCCAACCGTCGGAGAAATAGACCGAAAGCGGCACCAGGGTGAGGCCGCTCTCGCGGACCTTGGTGCCGATGCGGTCGATCTCCTGGCGCTTCAGCAGCAACTTCCGGACGCGACGCGGAGGGTGGTTGGTCCAGGTGCCCATCGTGTACTCGGGAATGTGCATCGCATGGAGATACACCTCCCGGTCGGAGATCTGGCCGAAGGCGTCGACGAGCGAGCACCGGCCGGCCCGCAGCGACTTGACCTCGGTGCCCGTCAGCGCGATGCCGGCCTCGAGCGACTCGAGAATCTCGTAGTCGTGGCGCGCCTTACGGTTGGACGCGACGACCTTGCGTCCCTTTTCGCGCGGCATCGACCCTCCAGAAATCTTGACAGGAGTATCAGCGTATCGCGCTGGACAAGGCTGTTTTGTACAGCGTCAGCACAGGCAGCCGGGCAGCCAGGTCAGGGGCTGGATGGGGCTGCCGTTGAGCCTGACCTCGAAATGCAGGTGGTTGCCGGTCGAGGCGCCGGTGGTGCCGACCCGGCCGATGAGCTCGCCGCGGCGGACGGTCTGGCCGACATGGACCAGGATCTGGGACTGGTGCCCGTAGCAGGTGGCCAGGCCCTTGCCCTGGTAGATGCCGTGGGAGATGCAGGTGTAGTTGCCGTTGCCGCCCGCCCAGCCGGCCCGGACCACCTTGCCGTCGGCGGCGGCGACGATCGGCTGCCCGCCACCCGCGGCGACGTCGATGCCGGCGTGCAGCTGGTACACCTTGTACACCGGGTCGAAGCGCATGCCGTAGTTGCTGGACTTCCAGCCGTGCACCGGCATCAGGAAGAACGCGCCACTGGAAGGCGGGACGGCGGTGGTGAGCTGCGTGCCGCTGGCGGCGGGCCGGCCGGCCGCCTTGGCCGCCTTCGCCGCCCTCGCGGCCTCCGCCGCCGCCTCGGCCCGTAGCTCCGCGCCGATCCGGTCGCTGTCGACCTTGAGCTGCCGGTAGCGGGCGAGGACGGCGGTGCGTTCCGAGCTCGCCACCGCCTCGGCCTGGGCGCTCTTGTCGATCAGGGTCTTCACGTCGGCGGCGGCCTGTTCGGCGCCGGCCTGCGCGGCCATGCTGTCCTGCAGCGCCTGGCGGGTCTGCTCGGCGGCCCGGCGGGCCTTGTCGCGGGCCAGCTCGGCGACGTCGGATCGCTGCTTGGCCGACATCCTGGCGACCGTCAGCTCGTCGAGGGCCCGCCGGCTCTCGGCGGCGACCCGGTCGAGGTACGAGATGCGCAGGGCGAGGTCGTTGGGCGAGCGGGACTCGAGGATCGAGTTGAACATCGCGAAGCCGCTGCCCTTGTACGTGGCGGCGACGAACACGGACACGTCCGCGCGGCCCTGCTCGACCTGGGCCTTGGCGCCGTCGTACTCGGCGTCGGCGGCGCCGACCACGGCGTCGGCGGCGTCCCGCTCGCGCTGGGCCTGCCGGGCGGCCACCTCCGCGGCGATGACGCGCCCCTTGGCGTCCTCGAGGGCGACCTGCGCGCCGGGCAGCGCGGCGGTCGCCGCGGCGTGGTCGGCGGCGGCCTGCTGGGCCCGGTCGGTGGCGGCCTCCAGGGTCGCCTGGGTCTCCTGGAGCTGGCGGTCGACACGTGCCTTGTCGTCGCGGGCGTCGGCGTGCCCTGCTGTGCCGCTGCCGAGCAGCACGACGACGGCGCCGATGGCGCAGACGATCCCGATCCGGTTCACATAACCCTCCAGTACCACTTGAGGGTTACCGTACGCAGCGAAAGACCCATAAGTCCGGAATTTTGGCGAAATGCACCTATCGTGGTGCACTTCGGATATACGGAAGGGGTGGACCGTTTCCGGTCCACCCCTTCTCACGTCCGTACAGGTCAGACGCGCACGTAGAACCTCAGCGTGACCCAGGCGGTGATCGCGCTGACCAGGCCCCCGGCGCCGCAGAGGACCGGCAGCATCAGCCAGATGCTGCCCCAGTCGATCGGCAGCAGCACGTTGGCCAGGGCTTTCAGCGAGCCGTCGATGAAGAAGAACTTCGCCGCGACCAACCCCCCGAAGGCCAGCAGCGCGCCGAGCAGACCGGCAAAGACCGCCTCCAGGACGAAGGGCAGCTGGATGAACCAGTTCGATGCGCCGACGAGCTTCATGACCGCGACCTCACGGCGCTTGCTGTAGGCCGCCACCTGGATGGTGTTGGCCACCAGAAGCAACGCCGCGGCGCCCTGGATGATGGCGACGGTCAACGCGAGGGTCTGCAACGCGCCCAGGAGCTCGAACACCTTCTTCAGCAGCTCCTGCTGGTCGACGACGTCGCTGACGCCCGGCTGGGTGCCGAACTCCGCGGTGAGGTCCTTGACCTTGGTCGGGTCCTTCAACTTCACCCGGTACGACTCCGGCAGCGACTCCTTCTTCGTCGCCTTCACCAGGTCGGGCGCGTCGCGGAACTGCGTCTGGAACCGTTCCCAGGCCTGGTCCTGGCTCTCGTACGTCACCTCCTTGACCAGCGGGCTGCCCTCAAGACCGCTCTTGAGTGCGCTGCGCTGCTCCTCGGTGACGTCGGACTTCAGGAAGATGGAGACCTCTACACGCTGGTAGAAGAAATCCTCCATCTTGTTGACCTGGAAGAACAACAGCAGGCTCGCGCCCAGCATGGTCAGCGACACGGTCATCGTGATGATCATCGCGATGGTCATGGTGACGTTTCGCCACAGCCCGGTCAGGACTTCGGACAGGACATACTTCAAGCGCATCGGGTGGGGTTCCTTCCCAGCGGACCCGGCAAAGTCAGATGTGGGCTGCTACTGCGATCCTCGTGGGATCGTCAGCCGTAGACACCACGCGGCTGGTCCCGAACGATCCGGCCGCTCTCGATCTCGACGACCCGCCGGCGCATCTGGTTCACGATGTTGGAGTCGTGCGTGACCATGACGACCGTGGTCCCGGTCCGGTTGATCCGGTCGAGCAGACGCATGATCTCGATCGACGTGTCCGGGTCCAGGTTTCCGGTCGGCTCGTCGGCGAGGAGGATCAGCGGCCGGTTGACGAACGCGCGGGCCACGGCGACACGCTGCTGCTCACCACCCGACAGCTCGTGGGGGTAGCGGTGCTCCTTGCCGCCCAGACCGACGAGCTCGAGCACCTCGGGGACGACGCGGCGGGCGACGCCCTTCGACTTGCCGATCACTTCGAGGGCGAAGGCGACGTTCTCATAGGCGGTGCGGTTGGGCAGGAGGCGGAAGTCCTGGAACACGCAGCCGATCTGCCGGCGGAACGCCGGGATGCGCCACGAGCGCATCGAGGTCACGTCGCGCTCGTTGACGACGACCTTGCCCTTGTTGGGCGTGACCTCATGCAGCAGCAGCTTGATGATCGTGGACTTGCCTGAGCCGGAAGGTCCGATGAAGAAGACGAACTCGCCCTTCTCGATGTTGACGGAAACATCGTCGAGTGAGGGGCGGGACGCCTTCGGATACGTCTTCGTCACGTGGTCAAGCCGAATCACGGGACGTGAGTCTACGCGGTGTGACATCCACGCCAAGTACACGAAGTGCGTCGAGTGCCGTTTGCCCTAAATGCGAACCCGAAGAGCTGACCTCAACCGCAGGGCAGCGCTCGATTTCAGCCTTCAGTGTGACGTACGCCTCACTTGTGCGCTTGATCGCTCCGTCACCCAAGGTGATCGGCGCATTCCAATGCGATGATCATGCCTCGGGAGTGGCCGGACGGGCTACGCGGGGTTGAGTTCGCGCTGCTTCCGCCACCGGATGCCGGCATCGATGAAGCCGTCGAGGTCGCCGTCGAAGACCGCGGACGGGTTGCCCGTCTCGTGCTCCGTGCGGAGGTCCTTCACCATCTGGTACGGGTGCAGCACGTAGGAGCGCATCTGATCGCCCCAGGAGCCCTGCACGTCGCCGCGGAGCTCGTTCATGGTCGCCTTCTCCTCGGCCCGCTTCACGGCGAGGAGCTTGGCCTTCAGCACGCTCATGGCGGTCGCCTTGTTCTGGATCTGCGAACGCTCGTTCTGACAGGAGACGACGATGCCGGTCGGCAGGTGGGTCAGGCGCACCGCGGAGTCGGTCGTGTTGACGCCCTGGCCGCCGGGGCCGCTCGATCGGTACACGTCGACGCGCAGCTCGTCGTCGGGGATCTCGACCTCGTCGGTCTGCTCGACCACCGGCACGACCTCCAGGGCGGCGAACGACGTCTGCCGGCGCCCCTGGTTGTCGAACGGGCTGATCCGCACGAGGCGGTGCGTGCCCGACTCGACCGACAGCGTCCCGTACGCATACGGGGCCTTCACCGCGAACGTGGCCGACTTGATCCCGGCCTCCTCCGCGTAGGAGGTGTCGTAGACGTCGGTGTCGTAGCCGTGGCGCTCAGCCCACCGCAGATACATCCGCAGGAGCATGTCGGCGAAGTCCGCCGCGTCGACGCCGCCGGCGCCCGCGCGGATCGTGACGAGCGCCTCACGGGCGTCATACTCGCCCGAGAGCAGAGTGCGGACCTCGAGCTCCTCGATCGACTTGGTCAGCGCGGCGATCTCGTCGGTGACCTCGTTGAGCGAGCCGGCGTCGTCCTCGGCCTGGGAGAGCTCCAGGAGCACCACGGCGTCGTCGAGCTTCGCCCGCAGCCGCTCCAGCTTGCCGATCTCGCCCTGCACCCAGGACAGTCGCGAGGTCACCTTCTGCGCGGCCACCTGGTCGTCCCACAGGTTGGGCACGGCCGCCGCCTCTTCGAGCTCGGCCTTCTCCTTCCGGAGGCGGCCGAGGTCGATGACGGCCTCGATGTTGCGCAGGATGCCATCAAGGTGCTTGAGCGATTCGGCGTGGTCGAGAGCGGTCACCCTCAAAGACTACGCCGAACCGGCAGACGCATCCGGCGGTGGATGTCCGACAGGCCACCGGACGCGACTATTTGCTCGGCGCGCCCTTGAGCCAGGCGAGCGCCGCCTTGTGATAGCCGACCGCGAACTCCAGCGACGCGGCGTAGAACTCGTCACCGGACTTCTTCGCCTCTTTGGCCATTTCCCTGGCCTCGGTCAGCGCCGCATTGTGGTATTCGGACGCCTGCGCATAGACCTGCTGCAGTTGCGCGCCGGACTGCTGCACGCCGAAGGCGACACGCAATGCGACGGGATTGCGCAGCGCCTCACGACCGGCGGGCTCCGACAGCCAGCGCGTGAATGCCCGCTTCCCGGCCGGCGTGATCGCATACGGCTGGCTCGAACGCGCGCCGGGCTTGCCGAGCTTGACGTAACCGGCGGCCGCGAGCGCGGGAAGCTCGCGATAGACCTGGCTGCGCGTCATCGACCAGTAGGCCCCGAGGCGTCGCTGCGCGGCGGCCATGAGCTGCCCACCGGTCATCGGCCCCTCGTGCAGCAGACCGAGCAGGGCCGCCGCCGTCGCGTTGACTCCAGATTCCGCCATGAACCTACGCTGTCATCTTTCTCCGGCTCAGTCCAGGATTTCGACAAATCCACTGTCGACTGTCGCGACGCGACTGTCGAGTTAGGACGGAAACTTCGGCGGCGACGGAAAGGAGGGCATGGTCGGGAACGGCGGCAGGGGATCACCGATCCCCGGCAGCGTCCGGGTCGGCGACGGCACCGTCGACGGACGCTTCGTGGGCGTTTTCCCGCTGTCTCCCGGCGCGGTGGAACTGTCCACTGAAGGCTCCCCGGAAGGCTCCGCGGAAGGCTGAACGGAAGGCGACGCGCCGCCGGACGGCGCGTTCGACGCGCCGGACTCACCCGCGGGCGTGGTCGAACTCACCTGCGAGGGCCGCCGGCCGTCGCCGTCGAACGCGCCGGAGAGCAGGACCCCGCCGATGCCGAGCAGGATGAGCAGCAGCACCGCCCCGCCGATACCGGCGAGGACCCGGCGGTCCGACCGGCGCTCACCCGCGGCCGGAGCGCCCGCGGACAGGCCGGCCACACCGTCACCGGGACGCTCGGCGGGCCCGTCGGAGGCGTTCCGCAGCCAGGGCAGCACGTCCGGCGCGGCGGGCTCGGCAGGAGCCTCCGCGGAGGACGACATGATCTCGGTCGGCGGCTCGGCGGCGGCCTGCGCGTCCCACGGGTCCTCCGGCCCGTCGGCCCGGGCATCGAGTGGGGCGTTGAACGGGGTGTCGAGGGGACGGGCGGGGGCGTTCGCCGGGTCGGGCACCACGGGCCAGGCCGCGTGTACGACGACGTCGGTGGACCGCTCCTCCACGGCACCGGGAACGGCACCGGCCGCAGGGTGCGCGTCGCCGCCCGGGCCGGCGCCGGCCGGCACGGTGCCGGGCACGGCGGGGGCTCGGTCCGCTGGAGGGGCACGCCGGGCGTGAGCACCGCGGTGAACGCATCCGCCGCGGGTGCGCCGTTCGCCTCCGCGACCGTGGCGCCGGCCTCGGCCTGCTCCGGCGTGTCGCCACCCCACAGCGGCACGTCGGTCACCAGCGCGGGCCCGTCGACCTCGTCGACCGGACCGGCCTCCTCGTCGACCGCCTCCGGACCGCCGGCCTCGTGACCGCCGACCTCCGACGTGGCAGCCTCCCGAGCGGCAGCGTCCGCGACGACATGATCCGGAACGACGGCACCGTCCGGAACGACGGCAGCTTCCTGGGCGCCGGCGACGGCGTCGCTGGACGCCGACGCCGCGAGCGCCTGGTTCAGTGCCGCCAGCGCACCCCCGGACGCGCTGTCCCCCGTCTTGGCGAGCGGGACGGCAGCGACCGCCGCGACGGCCTCCGTCGGCGGCTCCTCAGCGACCGGCTCGTCGACCCCAGCCGGCTCCTGCGCAGCGGTCGATCCGATGACCTCCGTCGGCAGCTCCGCGACGCTCGGCTCCTCGGCGGCCTCCGCCGGCTCCTGCGCAGCGGTCGATCCGATGACCTCCGTCGGCAGCTCCGCGACGCTCGGCTCCTCGGCGGCCTCCGCCGGCTCCGCGGCCGAAGCCGGCCCGATGACCTGCGTCGGCGGCTCCGCGGCGGCGGGCGCGATGACGTCCGTCGGCGGCTCCGTACCCGCCGCCGCGACGACCTCCGTCGCCTCCTCCGCAGGAACGACCGGCGGCACGATGATCTCCGCCGGCGGTCCCGCGGCGGCGGTCAACGGCACGATGATCTCCGTCGGCGGCTCCACGTCCACGGCGTCGAAGCCGTTCGGCGCGGTCGGCAGGTCCGCGACGTCCCGGCGGACCGACGCCGCGAACGCGCCCAGCCCCTGCGCCTGGGTGGGCAGCTCGGCAAGCGGCAGGCCGTTGGGCTCGGTCGGCAGGTCCTTGATCGGCACGGCCATCATCAGGGCCGCCGACGCCGCGGCCGGCGAGGTCGGGGCGGTCGGCAGCGGCACCCAGTCGACCCGGCGGACCGGGGCCGACACGGGGGCGGTCTGCTCGGCCGAGCGGACCCAGAAGGTGACCGCCTCGGCGGGGAGGCGGGGCAGCGGCTCGAAGCCGTCCAGGGCGCCCTCCGCGACCCGCAGCCGGCCCATGATCGAGGCGGCCGCCGGGCGCATGCGGGGGTCGAGCTCCATGCACGCCTCGATGATCGGCCAGAGCGCGGCCGGCATCCCGGGCGGCGGGACGGGCACGCAGTCGGCGTGCCGGCGCAGGACGTCGTTCGGGGAGCCGCCGCGGTACGGGCTGCGGCCACAGATCAGTTCGAAGAGCACGACGCCGAGTGCGTACACGTCGGAGGCGGGGCTGGGCAGCCCACCGGCGACGACCTCGGGCGCCACGTATTCGGGGGTGGCATGCGTCGGGCCGGCCGGCTGGTCGAGGCGGCGGGCGACGCCGAAGTCGGCGAGGCGCACCGGGCCGCCGTCCAGCGGGACGAGCAGGTTGCCGGGCTTGACGTCGCCGTGCACGATGCCGGCGGCGTGCACGTATGCGAGGGCGTCGGCGACCTGCGCGACCACCTCGGCGGCGACGGCGGGCGGCAGCGGCCCCTCGGAGCGCAGCCGGCGGCGCAGGTCGGGGCCGGCGATCAGCTCCATGGCGATGGCGAGCAGGCCCTTGCCGGTGATCAGGTTGTGGACCCTGATCACCGACGGGTGGTCCAGGCCGGCGAGCAGCTCGGCCTCGCCGAGGAACCCGTCGACCAGCTCGGGCACCTCGGCCGCCTCGGGCCGCATGACCTTGACCGCGACCCACTGACCGGTCTGCTCGTCGTATGACCGCCAGACCGCGCCGATGGCGCCACGGGCGACCTCGGTCTCCAGCCGGTACCGGTTGCCGAGCACAGTCTTCGCGCCGGTCGTCGTCTTCATCGCGGACCCCTCCCCATCACCTGAGACGGTAGGCCCGCGTCGATGCCCGGTGACGGACCGGGTGGATCGGTTGGCACAAAGAAGGGAGTAGCGCGGCTACATATGCGAGCGCAGCTCCCACAGCTCCGGATAGAAGCGCAGCTCGACCCGCGAGCGCAGGTAGGCGCCGCCGGCGCTGCCGCCGGTGCCGGCCTTGGTGCCGATCTGGCGTTCGGCCATGAGGACGTGCCGGGCGCGCCACAGCGACCAGGCCTGGTCGTGGGCGACGAGCGTCTCGGCGAGGTCCCAGAACCGGCCGTGGTGCTCCCGGTCGCGGGAGATCGTGAGCAGCGACGCGATGCGGTCCTCATGGGTCGCCACGGCGAACCCGGCCTTCTCCAGCGACATGAGGAACGCCTCCCACACGCTGGGCTCGTCGAGGCGGCGCGTCAGCCGCGCCTGCTCGGCGTCGGACAGGCCGCGGAAGCGCTGCAGGTACGTCGGATCCTTCAGCCCGGAGAGGAACTCGATCTCGCGGAACTGCGCCGACTGGAACCCCGACGCCGGGGACAGCTTGTTGCGGAAGCGCAGGAAGTCCTGCGGGGTCATCGTGTCGATCACGTCGACCTGCCCGACCAGCACGCGCTGGATGGCCAGGCAGCGCTCCAGGCGCACGCGGGGCAGGTAGGTCTCCCCCGTGAGGAGCCGGTCCCTGGCGTCGGTGAGCTCGTGGAGGATGAGCTTGAACCACAGCTCGTACACCTGGTGGATGGTGATGAAGAGGAGTTCGTCGTGCGCGGCCGGGTCGGACTCGGGGACCTGCGCGTCGAGCAGACCGGACAGTTGCAGGTAGTCACCGTAGGTGAGCCGCCCGCCCTGCTCCCCGAAGTGCGCGTCCTGCCAGTTGCCGGCGGCGTTGCCGGGCGATGGGTTGGTCACCACCCAAACCTATAAGGTCACGAGTCGTGACGAGAGTTGCACTGGTCGGCTGGCTGGGTCGTTTGGCACCGGACGAGTTGGGCGCCGTGCTGCGCCGCCGTCCCGACGCGCTCGGCGCGCCGCCGCCGGAGGACCTGGTGCAGCTGGCCGCGAGGCTGACCGCCAGGACCGGGATCGACGAGGTGGTCGCGCGGCTGCCGCTGCCGGCCGTGCAGGTCCTCGAGGCGCTGTCCGGGCCCGGCCCGGTGCCGCTGCCCGACCTCGCGGACCGGCTCGGGGTCGCCGTGGACGACCCGGCGCTGGACGCGACCCTGCAGGTGCTGCTCCAGCGGGCCCTCGTCTGGCCGTCGCAGGACGAGGGCGCGCTGTTCTCAGCGGCGTACCTGCCTGCCGCTCCGGCATCCCCGGAGGAGCCCTTCCAGCCGGCGCCGCCCGCGCCGGCGCTGCGCCCCGCCGACCGGTCCGCGGTGCGCGACGCGGCGGTCCGCGCGGCGACGCTGCTGCTCGAGCGGCTCCCGGTGCTGCTCGACGCGGCGGCCGCACGCCCGCTGGGCCGGCAGCGCTCCGGCGGGGTCGCGGTGCGCGAGCAGCGCCGGCTCGCGCTCGCGTCGGGGCTGGACGAGCCCACGGTGGCGCTACTGGCCGACCTGGCGGTCGCGGCGCGGCTGCTGGGGCCGGACGGGGTGCGCTTCGTGCCGACCCTCGCCTATGACGACTGGGCCGAGCGGGCACCCGCGGACCGGCTCGCCAGGCTGCTGAAGGAGTGGTGGGCGGGCGCGCCGCTGCGGCAGGTCGTGGTCCGGGCGATGCACGAGCTGCCACCGGACACCGCGGTGGCGGACGTGTCGTCGTTGGCGCCGCTCGTACGGTGGACCGCGCCGCTGCAGACGCGCGAGCCGGAGGACCTGGCGGCGGCGGTGGCCGGGGTCGTGGCCGAGGCGACGTTGCTCGGCGTGTGCGCGGCGGGCGCCCTCAGCCCCATCGGGCGGGCCCTCGCCGACGGGCGGGGCGTGTCCGACGTCGCCCAGCGGCTGCTACCGGCGGCACCCGCGGCCGATGCGCTGCACGTGCGCGGGGTCGGCAGCGTCATCGTCAGCGACGACACCGCCCTGCTGGATGAGCTCGTCGCCGCCGACGCCCTCGCGCCGCTGAAGCTGCGCCGGATCGCGCCGACCGTCGCCGGGTCCGCGCTGTCCCCTGTGGACACCCTGGCCGCGTTGCGGTCCGCGGGGTACCGGCCCGCCCGCGACGCCGGCCCGGGGCCCGTCCGGTTGCACCGTGCCAGGGTCGATCACGTGCGGCGGCCGCCGGCCCGCTCCACAGTGGACCCGGGCGAGCTGGCGCAGCGGCTGCTCGTACCGCAGCAGCGCCGGGCGGACCCCCTGGACGTGATCCGGCAGAAGGCCCCGCAGCTGCGCCCGGAACAGGCCCAGCTCCTGGCCACCGCGGTCGAGGACGGCTCACCGGTGTGGATCCGGTACGTCGATGCCAACGGCCGTGCCTCGGAACGGGTGATCGACAACGCACAGCTGTCCGGCGGCAACATCGACGCGTGGTGCCGGCTGCGCCGCGACGACCGGGCCTTCACCCTGGACAAGATCGTCGCGGTCGCACCGGTGCGCGTCTAGCGGCCCTGCGGTCAGCCCATGTGCGGGTAGCGGTGGTCGGTCGGCGGCACGAACGTCTCCTTGATCGTGCGCGGCGACGTCCAGCGCAGCAGGTTGTGCCAGGAGCCGGCCTTGTCGTTGGTGCCGGAGGCGCGCCCGCCGCCGAACGGCTGCTGCCCGACGACCGCGCCGGTCGGCTTGTCGTTGACGTAGAAGTTGCCGGCGGCGAAGCGCAGCGCGTGCGACGCCCGCTCGATCGCCTGCCGGTCGGTGGCGAAGATCGACCCGGTGAGCGCGTACGGCGCGACCGACTCCGCCTGCGTCACCACGGCGTCGTAGTCGGCGTCGGCGTAGACGTGCACGCCGAGGATCGGGCCGAAGTATTCGGTGGTGAACACCTCGTGCGCGGGGTCGGTGGACTCCACGACGGTCGGGCGCACGAAGAAGCCCTCGCTGTCGTCCGTGGTGCCGCCGGCGACGACGGTGCACGAGGGAGCGTTCTTGATCCGGTCGAGCGCCTGGGCGTGCCGGTCGAACGCCCGCCGGTCGATCACCGCGCCGCCGAAGTTGCTGAAGTCGGTGACGTCGCCGTAGGTGAGCCCTTCGGCCGTCTCGACGAGGTTGTCCTTGATCTTCGCCCAGATGCTGGCGGGGACGTAGGCGCGGGAGGCCGCGGAGCACTTCTGGCCCTGGTATTCGAACGCGCCGCGGATCAGCGCCGTGGTCAGCGCCGCCGGGTCCGCCGACGGGTGGGCGATCACGAAGTCCTTGCCGCCGGTCTCACCGACGATGCGCGGGTAGGAGCGGAACTCCCGCTCCGCGACGATCCGGTTCAGGGTGCGGAACACCGCGGTCGAGCCGGTGAAGTGGATGCCGGCCAGGTCGCGGTCGGCCAGGGCGACCTCGGAGGTAGCGAGGCCGTCGCCGGTGACCAGGTTGATCACGCCGGCCGGCAGGCCCGCGGCCTCGAACAGCCGCATGGTGAAGTGCGCCGACAGCTGCTGCGTCGGCGACGGCTTCCACACCACGGTGTTGCCCATCAGCGCCGGCGCCGACGGCAGGTTGCCCGCGATCGCGGTGAAGTTGAACGGGGTGATCGCGTAGACGAACCCCTCCAGGGGCCGGTGGTCGAACCGGTTCCACACCCCCGCCGACGACTTCGGCTGCTCGGCCAGGATCTGCTGGGCGAAGTGCACGTTGAACCGCAGGAAGTCGATCAGCTCGCAGGCCGCGTCGATCTCCGCCTGGATCGCGGTCTTGCTCTGCCCCAGCATCGTCGCGGCGTTGAGCGTGTCCCGCCACGGCCCCGCGAGGAGGTCTGCGGCGCGCAGGAACACCGCGGCCCGCTCGCTGAACGGCAGGTCCCGCCAGCCCGGCGCGGCCCGCTTCGCCGCCTCGACCGCCTTCGCGGCGTCACCGGTCGTGGCGTTGTGCGTGACGCCGAGCACATGCCGGTGCCTGTGCGGCTGCACGACGTCGATCGGCTCGCCGGACGCCATCCGCTCCTTGCCGTCGATCGTCATCGTCAGCTCGAAGCGCTCACCGGCCAGCTCGGCCAATCTGCGCTGCAGGCTCTCCCGCTCCGCCGACCCGGGCGCGTAGCCGCGGACCGGCTCGTTGATCGGGTCGGGCACGGCGAACAGGCCATCCATCACAGAACTCCCAGATCTCTACTCGGCAACGTTGACGAGGCTTCCTCTCATCTTCCCACGCTCCCCTGAACGGTCCTTCGGGTCGCTCCCGCGTACGCTCCTTGCTCGTGAGTACCGCTACGTCCGAGGTGTCCACTTCTCGTCGGCCGATCACGGTGGTCGTCGTCGCGCTCACGCTGCTCGCGCTGACGCTCTGGTCGACCTACAGCGTCATCGCCAACGCGGCGAGTGAGTTCCTCATCACCACCCTCGCCGCCCTGGTGCTGCCCAGCGTGCTGCTCGCGACAATCCTGGCCGGCGGCGCCGCCGGGGTCCTCGCCGTCGGCCTGCTGCCGTGGCGCCGGCTGCTCGCGGGCTCCGCCGGCGGCCTGGCCGTCGGACTGCTGGCCATGGCGGGGATGCTGGTGGCCTACCACAAGGGCCCCGCGGTGCCCTATGTCGCCGCCGTCGTCGCCGTCACCGGCGCGCTCGGCGGGGCGGCCGCAGCGTTGCGCCCCTTGGCCGCGGTCACGGCCGGGATCGCGGGCGGGGTCGCCGCGACCGCGCTCGGCCTGGTCGTCGCGTACTTCCAGAACGACCTCGTCGACCTCTTCGGCAACCAGGAGACCGTCGGCACGATGGCCGAGGCGGCGTCCCGCCTGCAGCTGACCACGTCGGTCGTCAGCGGCGTCCTGGCCGGTGTCGTCGCCTTCGCCTATCTGCGCCGCACGGGTCTCGCACTGCCGTGGCCCGTGTACCCCGCAGCCGGCGCGGCCGCGGGTGCCCTGACCCTCGTGGCGACGCTCCTGGGCTGGCTGGGCCGGCTCCCGCTGACCGAGATCGTCGAGGACTACAGCGAGTTCGACGCCCAGATCATCTACAGCCGCCTGCCGGAGCAGATCAACCACGGCATGATCGTGCTCTTCGCCGGTGCGTTCGTCGCCATGATCCTCGTCGGGCGGACCATGCGCCGCTCCTAGGGGATCAGGTGGTCCAGCTCGGACGGGTCGTACCACTCCAGCTCGTGATCCTCGGCGCCGTCGACGGTGAACTGCGCGTCCGGGTCGCCGGCGGCGGCCTCCTCCACCACGTCCGCGGCGGCCGACACCTCCGCCTCGGCGTCGCTGCCGTCGACGTGGATCGCGGCGACCGCCCGCAACGGCACCTTTCCCGCCACCTCGACCTGGCTCGAGCCGAGGTCCAGCCCGGCCATCTTCAGCGACTTCTCCGGCAGGTCCACGCACAGCACCACCCGTCGGCGGGGCGCCTTCGGGTCATGGCGAAGCAGCCGCAGCGCGCTCTGCGCCGCCCGCGTGAACGCGACGTATTCGAGCTCCTCCTCGTCGCCTTCCGCATACCACTCCCGCAGCGCGGGCGTGACGGCGTGCGCCTCGCCCGGCGGGGGCAGCTCGCCGCTCTCCCGCAGGACGGCCAGCTGGGCCAGGGTCGCGGGCAGGTACACACGAATGAGGTCACTCGTCACGACACCTGTCCTACACCCTCCGCCGTGTTTTTGGCTCCGCTTTCGGGGTGTGTCACGATCTGCGTTTCCTTCGCGGGGGCCGTCGCAACCTGTCGGGGGCGAACGGTGGCAAACTGAGCCTCATGGAGCCGCGATTCCTGCTCATGGCCGACGTCGCCGAGCAGTTGAACGTGTCGACCTCGCAGGTCTACCACATGGTCCGCAGCGGCGAGCTGCCCGCGATCAAGGTCGGCGGCCGGGGTCAGTGGCGCATCGAGCGGTCCAAGCTCGAGGAGTACATCGAGCGCAAGTACGCCGAGACCGCCGAGTGGGTCCGCACCAACCCGCTCGTCGAGCGCACCGACGACGACTCGTTCGCGTAAAGCTCCAAGTCCCTTTTTTCTGTATTTTTCATGCCTTTGCGATCTAGTTGATCTTGCGTTTGCTTATGTTTGCCTTGACCTGCGTGTGGGAGGGTCTTAGAACAGAGGAGGCAAACGCAAGCAAACGCAAGGATCGGGAGGCAGTCATGGCGCCCACCACGACTCCGGCTCGCCCACGCCGCGCCCGCACCCGGGGACCGGCCACCCCGGGTCTTCCCGGCGCCGCCGTGATGGTGCGCCCCGCGCCGGCGCTCGACCCGCCGTGCGAGGAGACCCTGGTGCGGCGACCGGCCCAGCCGGCCGGCGGCATGGACTTCCTGCCCGGCGACTGGCTGGCGTTCCCCGCACCGGCACGGCCCGCGTCCTCCCGCCCCGCCCGCCCGATCCCCCTGGCCGGCGACCCTGCCCTGCCGCCCCCGCACGCCGCCGCCCAGCGCTTCGTCGGCATGTGCGTCGAGATCCTCAACGGCTACCGCCCGGCCGCCCACCTGCGCCAAATCACCCACCCGAAGCACTGCACCGCCGTCACCGACCAGCTGACCCGCCGCACGGTCCGCGTCCGCATGCCCCCGTCCCACGCCGCCCGCCAGGGCCACCTGGTCCGCGTCCGCCGCATGCTCATCAGCGAGCCGCTGCCCGGCGTCGCCGAGCTCGTCGCCGTCCTCGAGCAGGGCCCCGCCGTCTGGGCGATGGCCGTCCGCCTGGAGCGCCCCGCCCGACCGACCCCAGGCCTGTCCACCTGGCTGTGCACGCTGGTCCAGGTGGTCTGAAGCTCCGGTGCGCTCACCGAGGGAGGGCGGCGGGCGCACCGGTCCACACCTCCCCATCCCCCGAGCCACCGTCCCGACACGGGGCAGGACGACGGCTCGCCACCATCCAGCCCTGTCGTTCCCGGCTGGCCAACTGACAGCGGGGACCCCCACCGGCCAACCTCGCGGGGCCGACGGGTCCCCGCTGCTCAGCGGCCCCGGCGACACGGTTGTTCGAGACCCCCGGTGCGCCCTCTGGAGGGGCGGCGGGCGTACCGGGCTTCCACCCCGATCCTGGCTCGGCCTCGGCACCCGCCAGCTCCGAGGCCAACCAGGAGCGACGCCCCCGGGCCGCACTTCGATCGGCCCACCGCACCGCAACACCCGGCCTCCATCACACTCCGGTGATCGGGGAACTTCGCCGGCGCCCAGCCCCGTGAAGCCTGTTGTCTGCCACTCGAATTCCATGATCACGGAACGGGTATGCGCCGTTTGGGCGCTCAACCCTTTTCGATCTTGCCGCCATGATCGAAGTCGCCCGGTGGCCATCCCTGCAGCCAGTCCGCGACTTCGATCAGCCGCAAGATCCGCTCCTGGAGCAGGGAAGCCCACAAAGAGCCCAAACCGATATCGGCAGACGGGCGCGCACCATCGCAGCGCACGAGCCCAGCCACGGTGTGCACTTCAAGGCGCGATCACGAACGCAAGGCGAATGCCGCCACTGCCCCCGGCTCGTAACCGCCAGGAAGATGCGGCTGTCCGAACGACCACAGGCGTGACAGCTCACGCACTCCGCAACGTCCCGAATCCCGGACCACGTCTTTGATCATGCCGCGTCGATCCAAGGCGTCCCGCGGTCGTCCAGACAACCATCACACGACTTCGATCACGGCAACTCCGCGCACAGACCCCGGACGACGACACGCAGTGGAAACCCGCTACGACCCGGCCAACCCGTGGCCGGGCTGATCGAAGGCGTCCCGCGGTCGTCCCCAAGCAACCCTCACACGACTTCGATTACGGCTGCGGCGGGCGTGGGGCGATGGGTGGCGGTGTATGCCGGGAGCACGCGCCAGGAACCGCGGCGGGCAGGGGTGAAACGCCGGACGCCCACGCTCAGAGCGACCTGAGGGTGGGCGTCCGGGGTGGATCGGGTCATGCGCCGCCGGGGGCGCCGTGGCAGCGCTTGTACTTCTTGCCGGAGCCGCAGGGGCAGGGGGCGTTGCGGGACGGGCCGTTGCTCGCGACCGCCTGGCCCGGGGACGGCTTGCGGGCGGCCGACGGGGCGGCCGGGCCCGAGCGGCGCACGCCGGCGCCCGGGGACGGCGGGGTCGCGCCGCGGGTGCCGCCGCCGAGGCCGAGGGCGGGGGCCTCGTCCTGCTGCTCGATGACGACACCTGCCTCGCCGTCGATCGTCGGGGCGGAGTACTGCAGGGCGCGGGGCATCCGGTTGCCGCCGAGGCCCTTGGCGCGGATCTCGACGTGCGGCTCGGGCAGCGGGACGCTGGCGCCCGTCTCGGCGGCGGAGGCGACGTCCAGCTGCGGCGCGGGGGCCTCCTCGACCTGGACCTCCAGGTTGAAGAGGAAGCCGACGGCCTCTTCCTTGATGCCTTCCTGCATCTGCTGGAACATGTCGAAGCCTTCGCGCTGATACTCGACCACCGGGTCGCGTTGCGCGTAGGCCCGCAGCGTGATGCCTTCCTGCAGGTAGTCCATCTCGTAGAGGTGCTCGCGCCACTTGCGGTCGATCACGTTGAGCAGGACCTGGCGCTCCAGCTCGCGGACGGCCTCGGCGCCGAGCTCCTCCTCGCGGCGGTCGTAGGCGGCGTGGGCGTCGTCGATGAGCTGGTTCTTGAGGAACTCGGGGTCCAGGGAACCGCCGGCCTCCTCCTCCAGGTCCTCGATGGTGACGCCGACCGGGTAGAGCTGCTTGAGGTTGGTCCACAGCTGCTCGAGGTCCCAGTCCTCGGCGGTCTCGCCGAGGGAGGTGGCCGCCATGACGTAGTCGCCGACGGTGCCGTCGATCATGTTGCGGACCTGCTCGCTGAGGTCCTCGCCGTCCAGGACGCGCTTGCGCTCGGCGTAGATGACCTTGCGCTGCTTGTTGAGGACCTCGTCGTACTTGAGGACGTTCTTGCGGATCTCGGCGTTCTGGGCCTCGATCTGGGTCTGGGCGCTCTTGATCTGGCGGGTGACCATCTTGGACTCGATGGGCACGTCCTCCGGGATGTTGAAGCGGTCCATGACCGCCTCGACGGCGCTGGCCCGGAAGCGGCGCATCAGCTCGTCCTGCAGCGACAGGTAGAAGCGGGACTCGCCCGGGTCGCCCTGACGGCCGGAGCGGCCGCGGAGCTGGTTGTCGATGCGTCGGGACTCGTGCCGCTCGGTGCCCAGGACGTAGAGACCGCCGGCGTCGGTGACCTCGTCTGACTCGTCCTCGACGAGCTTCTCCCAGCGGGGCAGCGCGTCCTCGAAGGCGGCCGCATACTCGTCCGGGCTCTCGTCCTCGGTGATGCCCCGCTGGCGCAGCTCGGCGGCGGCGAGGTATTCGGCGTTGCCGCCGAGGAGGATGTCGGTGCCACGGCCGGCCATGTTGGTGGCGACGGTGACGGCGCCGCGGCGGCCGGCCTGCGCGATGATCTCGGCCTCTTTGGCGTGGAACTTCGCGTTGAGGACCGCGTGGGCGACGCCGCGCTTGCGCAGCAGCTGCGAGAGCAGCTCGGACTTCTCCACCGAGACGGTGCCGACGAGGATCGGCTGGCCGAGGGCGTGCCGCTCGACGATGTCGTCGACGACGGCGTTGTACTTCGCCTTCTCCGACTTGTAGATCACGTCGGGGTGGTCGACCCGGACCATGGAGCGGTGCGTCGGGATGCTGATGACGCCGACGCCGTAGACCTTGTTGAACTCGGCGGCCTCGGTCTGCGCGGTGCCCGTCATGCCCGACAGCTTCGAATACAGGCGGAAGAAGTTCTGCAGGGTGATCGAGGCGAGGGTCTGGTTCTCCTGCTTGATCTCGACGCCCTCTTTGGCCTCGATGGCCTGGTGCATGCCCTCGTTGTAGCGGCGGCCGTGCAGGATGCGGCCGGTGAACTCGTCGACGATGAGGACCTCGCCGTCGTTGACGACGTAGTCCTTGTCGCGCTTGTAGAGCTCCTTGGCCTTGATGGCGTTGTTCAGGTAACCGACGAGCGGGGTGTTGACCGACTCGTAGAGATTGTCGATGCCGAGCTGGTCCTCGACCTTGCCGACGCCGCGCTCGGTGACGGAGATGGTGCGCTTGGACTCGTCGACCTCGTAGTCGCCCTCGCCGTCCTTGCCGCGCTTCATGCGGCCGACCACGCGGGAGAACTCCTGATACCACCGCGCGGACTGCTCGGCGGGGCCGGCGATGATCAGCGGGGTGCGGGCCTCGTCGATGAGGATCGAGTCGACCTCGTCGACGATCGCGAAGTTGTGGCCCCGCTGCACGAGCTCGTCGCGCGACCACGCCATGTTGTCGCGCAGGTAGTCGAAGCCGAACTCGTTGTTGGTCCCGTACGTGATGTCGCAGTCATACGCGGTGCGGTGCGCCGAGGACGGCTGGTTGGGCAGCACGGTGCCGACGGTGAGGCCGAGGAACCGGTGCACGCGGCCCATCCACTCGGCGTCGCGCTGGGCGAGGTAGTCGTTGGTGGTGATGACGTGCACGCCCTTGCCCGAGAGCGCGTTGAGATAGGCGGGGAGCACGCAGGTGAGCGTCTTGCCCTCACCGGTCTTCATCTCGGCGATGTTGCCGTAGTGCAGGGCGGCGCCGCCCATGACCTGCACGTCGTAGTGGCGCTGCCCGAGCACCCGCGAGGCGGCCTCGCGGGCGACCGCGAACGCCTCGGGCAGGATGTCGTCCAGCGTCTGACCGTCGGCGAGCCGCTCCTTGAACTGGTTCGTCATGTCGGCCAGCTCTTCGTCGGACAGGTCGGCGTACTCCTCCTCCAGCGAGTTGACGGCTTCAGCGACAGCCTTCAACCTGCGCACCTGGCGACCTTCGCCGGCGCGGAGGATCTTCTCGAAAATCGACACGGGTCAGCGCTCCCTCAAACGTCTGCGACCCATCGTAGGCGGCTTCCCGCCGGAACTGCCGCCCCCGCCCTCCCGCTCTACGGACACGAGTGGACAGAGTAGTACAAAATGCACGAGGGTACCGAAGAAATATCCGCCGACAGCAGACACAAATGGGGCAGGATCGGCGAACATGGAGCCGATCGAACTGACCACCGGCGACGGGCTCGTCCTGCGCGCCTGGCAGGAGGACGACGCCGAAGACGTCTTCCGCGCCTGCCAGGATCCCCTGATCCAGCGCTGGACCATGGTCCCGGTGCCCTACCTGCGCGAACAGGCGGTCGCCTACGTGCGGGAGATGTCACGGGCCGCGTGGGCCACCCAGACGTCCGCCCCGCTGGGGGTGTTCGACGCCCGCACGGGTGAACTGCTCGCCTCCGCCGGCCTGGTCACCCTCGACCTGCGCAACCGGCACGCCGAGCTGGGCACCTGGGTGGCGCCGTGGGCGCGCGGGCGGCGGGTCGCCGAGCGGGCCGGGCGGGCCGTCGCGCACTGGGCGTTCGAGGTGCTCGGGCTCAGCCGGCTGGTCTGGCGCGCCGAGGTCGGCAACCACGCCTCGAAGCTCAGCGCCGAGCGGATCGGCTTCACCTTCGACGGCGTGGTGCGGGCGCTGCTGCCGGCCAAGGAGGGCGGGTTCGTCGACGGCTGGCACGGTGTCCTGCTACCCGGCGAGGTCTGCGACACTCCCCCGCCGTGGGTCGGCCCGGGCGGGCCCGGCGCGCTGCGCGCCCACACCTTCGGCCATCCACCGGTCCGCCTGCCCGCCGGGCCGGGCACGCTGCGGATGGCCCGCGAGAGCGACCTGGACGACCTGGTGGAGACGTTCCGCGACCCGGACACCGTCGAGTGGACGTCGGTCCCGTTGGACTACGGCCCGGAGCACGCCCTGGACTTCATCCACAACAGGTACCCGAACGGCTGGCTGCGCGGCACCGGCGTCGGCTTCGTGCTCGCGGACCCCGACGACCGGTTCGCCGGCACCATCGACCTGAGGATCAGCCCGTCCGACCCGGTGACCGCCGAGCTGGGCTTCTCCTCGGCGCCGTGGATCCGGGGCAAGGGATACATGACCGAGGCCGCGCGGGCGATCTGCGGCTTCGGGTTCGACCGGCTCGGGCTCGGCCGGATCGTCTGGCGGGCGCACGTGGGCAACATCGGATCGAGAAGGGTGGCGGAGAAGGTGGGATTCGTGGTCGAAGGGGTGCAGCGTGACAGCTGCGAGCAGCGCGGCATGCGCCTGGACGGCTGGGTGGCGACGCTGCTGAAGCAGGACCTGAAGTGAACATCGCGCTGAGGCCGTGGCGCGAGGACGACACCGACGCGGTCGTCGAGGCGTGCAGCGACCCGGTCACCGCCCGCTTCATGCCGTTCCTGCCCCAGCCGTACACCCGCGAGGACGCCATGGCGTTCTTCCGGCACAAGCCCGGCGACCTCGCCGTCGTCGACCCGGCCACCGACGGGGTGCTCGGCGCGGTCGGCTCGACGCCCCGCGGCGAGGGCATCGCCGAGGTCGGCTACTGGGTCATGCCGGCCGCCCGCCGCAAGGGGGTCGCCTCGGCCGCGCTGGAGGGCTTCGCCACCAGGTTGTTCGAGTCCGGGCTGCAGCGGTTGTACCTGGTGACGGCGCTGACCAACGGCGCCAGTCAGCGGGTCGCCGTCGCCGGTGGCTTCGTCCGTGAGGGCGTCGCGCGCGGCTCGTCGCGGACCCGGGACGGCGGCTGGCAGGACATGGTCGTCTGGGCCCGGCTCGCGGGCGACCCGGCGGGACCGAGCGCCCGGGTGCTGCCGGACCTGCCCGGCGGCGCGCTCACCGACGGTGTCGTCACGCTGCGGCCGATCGTCGAGGAGGACGGGCCCAGCACGTACCAGATGCGCAGCCTTCCGGACGTCAGCGGCAGATCGGTCGTCAGCACGCCGATGGACCCCGCCGTCGTGACGCGCCAGTGCGCCGAGTCGGCGTCGAAGTGGCTCGCCGGGCAGCGCGCCGAGACGACCATCCGCGACGCGACCGACAGCACCTACCTCGGCGAGATCGCGCTGTTCTACTCGGAGCCGGCCCTGCGCGAGGCGATGATCGGCTACAGCCTCACTCCGGAGGCCCGCGGCAAGGGCTACGCGGCCCGCGCCGCGCGGCTGATCACGGACTGGGGTTTCGAGATCGGCATGGCGCGGATGATCGCCGGCACGGCACCGGACAATATCGCGTCCCAGCGGGTCCTGGAGGCAGCCGGGTACCACCGCGAAGGCCTGCAACGCAGCAGGCTGCCGGGGCCCGACGGCACCCGGATCGACAACGTCCAGTTCGCCAAGTTGCGCCCGGCGGCCACCTAGCCGTCATACGGCGTTGCCGTGCGCCCGCGACAGTCAGGGCATGCGTCGACGTGCAGTGATCTCCGGCATGGGAGTGGCCGCCGGGGCCGCGGTCCTCCCACAGACCCTTGTCAGCCCCGCGTCCGCCCACTCCACCAAGCCGCGCCCGGCCCGGCCGCTCGTCATCGGCCACCGCGGCGCGAGCGGCCACCGGCCCGAGCACACCCTGGCCGCCTACCGCCTGGCGATCGCCATGGGCGCGGACTTCATCGAGCCCGACCTGGTCCCCACGAAGGACGGCCAGCTGGTCGCCCGCCACGAGAACGAGATCTCGGGGACCACCGACGTGGCGTCGAAGCCGCAGTTCGCGGCGCGCCGGACCACGAAGACCATCGACGGGGTCGCGGTCACCGGCTGGTTCACCGAGGACTTCACGCTGGCGGAGCTCAAGACGCTGCGCGCGGTCGAGCGGCTGCCCGCGGTCCGCCCGCACAACACGATCTACGACGGGCTCTTCCAGATCCCGACCCTGCAGGAGGTCATCGACCTCGCCCGCTCCGCCGGCGTCGGGGTGTACCCGGAGACGAAGCACCCCACGTACTTCACGTCCATCGGGCTGGCCCTCGAGCCGCTGCTCGCCCGGGTCCTCAAGCGCAACGGGCTGGCCGGTCGCAACGCGCACGTCTTCCTGCAGTCCTTCGAGCCGACCAGCATCAGGAAGCTGCGCGGCCTGGTCGACACCCCGTCGGTGGTGCTGCTCGACGCGGTCGGCGCACCCTACGACCTCCGCAGCTCCGGCGACCCGCGCACGTGGGCGGACCTGGCCACGCCGGCCGGTCTGGACTGGCTCAAGACCTTCACCAACGGTGTCGGCGCGACCAAGAACCTGGTCATCGCCCGCGACGCGGCCGGCAACCTGCTCCAGCCGACGGCGCTGATCGGCGACGCGCACGCCCGCGGCCTGAAGGTGCACGCCTGGACGTTCCGCAACGAGAACCAGTTCCTGCCGCTCAACCTGCGCAAGGGCACCGACCCCGCGGCATGGGGCGACGTGATCGGGGAGGTCAGGACCTTCCTCGCGGCCGGGCTCGACGGCGTCTTCGCCGACTACCCGGACACGGCCGTCCTGGCCCGCGACCTGTAACGGATGTCCGGCGGGCCGGTCTCGGCACCGGCCCGCCGATCCGGCTCACGCGCCGAGACTCATGACCCCGTAGTCATACGCCTTACGGCGGTAGACGACGCTGGGCCGGCCCGACTCCTTGTCGTTGAACAGGTAGAAGTCATGGCCGAGCAGCTCCATGTGGAACAGGGCGTCGTCCACGGTCATCGGCTCGCCGGGATGTTCCTTCTCCCTGACGATGTGCCACGGCTGGTCATCCTGCTCGTCGATGAGGTCGAAGCCCTCGGCCTCGACGCGGTCATCGGCGAGCGTGGCGACGCTGGACCGCTCGGGCTGCGTGAACGCCAGCGACGCGGTCGCAGCGGCGACGGAGACCGGCGCGTGCCGCCCCCGGTGGACGCGCCGCCGGTCGGCGGCACGGCTCAACCTGCTGTCCAGCTTGGCGATCGCGGCGTCCAGCGCGCTGTAGAAGTCGGCTGCGCAGGCCTCGGCCCGGATCACCGGTCCCCGGGAGACACACGTGATCTCCACACGCTGACAGTGGTCGGATTGGCGCGGATTGCGCTCGTGAAACAACTCGACGTCGACGCGGATGAGCTTGTGGTCGTATCGCTCGACCTTCTGCAACTTGTCTGCGACGTGCTGCCGGTAATGGTCGGGCACCTCGACGTTGCGGCCCTTGACGACGATGTCCACTCCTGGCCTCCCCCACGGGTCTATCACAAGAAACAACGGGTTTGGGTTCGGGTTGTTGTCCGGACTGCTCGGCCGGATCGCGCCTCCCCAGAGGCTGAGCCCACGCGGCACGCGACCGAAACGGATGAGGCAGAGTCCTCCCTTCCGAACCGGCGCTTCGCGAACGCCGGTGCAGGTCGTCTCTCGACGTTAAACCGAGGACAGCCACTAGTCACCCCCGGTTCACAAGAACTCTCCCCACAACTTCCGAAACCCTCCTCGCGGATTACCCCGAGTGGCGCACGAAGTAACGTTCCGCTCAAACCAGCACGAAGGCCGTGTTCTACGCTTGACGCTGCGTAGCGGCCAGAACGGCGACGCGGTCGACGCGGACGCCGGCGGCGGCGAGGCGGGCGGTGGACGCCGCGAGGGTCGAGCCGGTGGTGATGATGTCGTCGACGAGGACCACGGTGCCCACGGGGACGCGTCGCCCCCGTACCGCGAACGCCTGCCCGGCCGCACGCGCCCGCTCGGCCGCGGACAGCTCCGCCGAGTCCTCCCGCTTCGGCAGCGCCCGCAGCAGCCCCGCCACGCCGGCCTGCACGCCGCGCCGCCGCAGCGCCCCGGCCGCGTGCTGCGCGATCCGGTCGATGTGGTCGCCGTAGCGCCGCCGGGCCGCCGCGGTCGTCGCCGGCACCGGGACCAGGGTCAGCGACCCGCGGAGGTCCGGCGTGGCGGCGGCGACGACCTTCGCGAGCAACCCGCCGAGGACAGGGGTCAGTTCGTGCCGGTTGCGCTCCTTGTACTGGATGAGCATCCGACGCAGCGAACCGGCGTAGGCGGCCAGGGCGAAGACCGGCGGGAGCCCCGGCGGCGCAGGCACCGGCCGCGTCCGGCCCGGGCGGACGGCGGCGAGCGCCGCCCGGCACGGCCCGCACAGCGGCCCGGTCGCCGGCTCGTCGCAGCCCGCGCAGGTGGCGGGCAGCACCAGGTCGAGCAGGTCGGTGAGGAGCACGGCGCCGCTCAGTCCGCGTAGAACGGTGACAGCGGCGGCTTCGGCGCCTGGGTGGCCGACGCACCGGGTTTCGGGTTGTCGTTGGTCAGCTTGATGTCGGGCGTGTCGTCGGCGAACACGACCCGAGCCACCTGGTTCGCCTCGAACAGGACCAGCACCTGCTGCAGCGAGTCGGTCGGGTCGTTGGTCCGCACCGAGAGCTGGCTGACGGTGTAGGCGCCGGTGGCGGTCGGCTTGAGCAGCGGCAGCGGCATCTCGCCGGTGCCGTCGATGCTCGTCGAGATCAGCGAGTAGCTCCCCTCGGAGAACAGGCCGTTGGCCGGGTTGGCCCGGCCGCCGATCGCGAGCGTGGTCTCGGTGATCCACCCGATCGCCTGGTTGTCGCCGAGGGAGGTGGCCACCAGGTGCTGCTCGCCGAGGCTCAGCCTGCCGTTCTCGATCCGCAGCACCGCGATCCAGGCCTTGTTGCCGACGATGAGCGCGATCCGCCGGCCGTCGGGCGCCACCGAGAACGCCGAGACGTTGGTGATCGCCAGCTCGTTGATCCCGGGCACGACCTCGGCCTTGGCCGCCTCGCCCGCTCTCGCCGGTGGGGTGACCGCCCAGAGCCGGGTGCCGTCGGCGATCAGGAAGCGCTGCGCCGGACGGTTGATCCACGCCGGCCGGCTCAGCGTGGCGGAGGCGGGGATGTCGCTCACGACGACGTACTTCGGGTCGGCCGCGGAGCCGGGGACGCTGACGTACAGCTGCCTGCCGGTGCTGTTGGCGACCTTGCGGACCAGCGCCGCCTTCGTGTGCGCGCGGTTGATCGTGGCCGAGACGACCCCGGTGTTGAACGGGCCGGGGGCGAACAGCTCGGGCGGGCCACCGGCGGGCATGTCCACCGGCCGGACCTCCGCCACGTTGCCGTCAACCACGAACTTCTCCTGGTCGACCTCGCCGACGGCGGCGTTGTCGTCCTCGTAGCCGTCGGAGGCATTCGTGGTGTCCTTGGCGTTCTCGAACGACAGCTCGACGGCCGGATGCCCGTCGAGCGACCAGCGGATCTGTCTGGACAGCTTGCGCAGGTCCTCCGGGCTCTTGCCGGCCGCCTTCGAGCTGAGGTTGACCGTGACCCTCTTGTCGGGCCCCACGGTCGGGTCGTCCTTCGTCTCGATGTCCGGCGACACCCGGTCCACGACCTGGCCCAGCCACGACGACGGGCCGGTCGTGAGCCACAGCATGACCTCGCTGACCCGTTTCGAGGCCGGCAGCACCCGTGGCATGTAGCGCAGGTCGGGCACCAGCTTCGGCGCGTCGACGCCCGACTCCCAGAAGTAGATGGGCTGCGGCTGATACCACTCCTTGAGCCCGGCCACGCTCAGCAGCATGTAGGAGGGCACCTTGGTCAGCCGGAGCTGCCCGCCGATCTCCTCGCCCTCGAAGTCCTCCGACCAGGCCGGCTTGTCCAGCAGCGCCGGCCCGAGGTGGCCGACCCGGTCGAGCTGGCCGATCGCGACGAAGTTCGCCGTGACCCGGCTCTTGTCGGTGCCCACGTCGTCGGCCTTCGCGAGCGCCACCCGGACCACGATCAGCGGCATCTGCGGCCGGGGCGACCACTGCGCGGCGGCCTGCTCGGTCATGAACGTCTTCATGCGGGTCTGGGTCTCGGAGACCGCGTTGGGGTCATCGGTGCTGGTGACGTTGCCGCCGACGGACGTCATCAGGTAGCGCGACACCAGGTCGAGCAGGCTGCTGGCGCCGTCGGGGCGCGGCGGGTCCTGGGCGCGGTCCTGGGCCGGCTTGGGGTCCGCCGCCGGGCCGACGTACTTCGGATCGGTGCGATCGGGCAGCCCGCAGCCCGCGAGCAGCAGTGCGGACACGACCAGCGCCGCGGTGAGGCGGCGGAGCCGGGTCATGCCGCCACCTCCGCTGCGCTCCGGCGTCGGCCTGACTTGAAGGCTGTGCTGATGATGACCGGCTCCTCGCTCCGCTGCGGGCCGGTCACGGCGTCTCCCCGATCAGCGCGGCCTCGTCGGCGCGGGCGTCGTCGGGCACCAGGCGCAGCGGCGAGGACACCAGGCGGTCGCCGGAGCGCACCGGCAGGGTCAGGCGGAACTGGGCGCCCTTGCCGGGCGCGCCCCACGCCTCCAGCCAGCCGCCGTGCAGCCGGGCGTCCTCCAGGCTGATCGACAGGCCCAGGCCGGTGCCGCCGGTCTGGCGGGCCCTGGACGGGTCGGCCCGCCAGAAACGGTTGAACACGAGCTTCTCCTCGCCGGTCTTCAGCCCGACCCCGTGGTCGCGCACCGTCACCGCCACGGCGGCCTCGTCGATGGCGAGGGTCATCACCACCGGCTTGCCCTCGCCGTGCTCGATGGCGTTGCCGAGCAGGTTGCGCAGCACCCGCTCGACGCGCCGCGGGTCGACCTCGGCGATCGCCCCGTCCGGCGGAGTCTGCACGCTCAGCGGCACGCCGCAGCGCTCGGAGAGCGACTCGAGCCGCTCGGCGACCCGGCGCACGACCGGAGCGAGGTCGGTCGGCTCGGCGTCCAGGGCCGCGAACCCGGCGTCGAAGCGGCTGATCTCCAGCAGGTCGGTGAGCAGGTCCTCGAACCGGTCCAGCTCGGCCTGCAGCAGCTCGGCGCTGCGCGCGGCGGCCGGGTCGAAGTCCTCACGGGAGGCGAACAGCAGGTCCGCCGCCATCCGCACGGTCGTCAGCGGGGTGCGCAGCTCGTGCGACACGTCGGAGGTGAAGCGGCGTTGCAGGCGCGACATCTCCTCCAGCCGGACGATCTGCCGCTGGAGGTTGGCCGCCATCTGGTTGAACGCCGCGGCCAGCCGGGCCAGGTCGTCCTCGCCCTTGACCTGCATGCGCTGGTCCAGCAGGCCGGCGGAGAGGCGCTGCGCGGTGCGGGCCGCGACCCGCACCGGCTTGACCACCAGCCGGGTCATGGTCGCCGCGATCAGCGCGAGCAGCGCCACCAGCGCGACGCCGGTCGCGGTCACCACCAGGGCGACGAACTCGACCAGGTCGTTCTCGGCCTTCAAGGGCAGCAGGTAATACAGCTCCAGCGGCTCGCCGCCGGTGAGGATCGGGGTGCCCAGGACCAGGAAGCGGGTCGGCCCCTGACCGACGTCGAGGGTCTCGATCTGCTGGTAGATGCCGGGGCGGCTGCTGCCGACGATCGACTCGCGGAGCTTGCGCATCGACGGCTGCTGCATCACCGCCGCCGCGCCGGTGTCCGGCGAGGCCGCCGCGAGCGACGAGTTGTGCCGCAGCAGGATCACCTCGGAGTCGGGCACGTCCATCGAGCTGGACAGGTCCGTCGCCACGACCCGCATCTTGCCGGGCAGCCCCGGGTCGTCGGCCTGGGTGTAGCCCTCCAGCTGGCGCGCGGCCTCTCCGGCGCCGCGCTGGATCCGCTCCCTGGACGTGTTGACCTGGGTGGTCAGCACGCCCTGGCTGATCAGCGACGCGACCGTGTAGCCGAACGCGGACACCAGGATCGCCGAGAGCAGCAGTGTGATGCCCACGACGCGGAACTGCAGCGACCGGCGCCACTGCCTGCGGGCGTAGGCGTAGAAGCGCCGCAGCCGCCGGCCGGCGGTGTGCGGGATCAGCCGCTGCGGCCGGAGGCGGCTGAAGCGGCGGACCTGCACGATGATCGGGTCGATGCGCACCACGGGCGGGATCTGTCCGGGACTCAGCCGGTGCCGGCCTTGTAGCCGACGCCGCGAACGGTGAGGATGATCTCCGGCTTCTCCGGGTCCGGCTCTATCTTGGCGCGCAGCCGCTGGACGTGCACGTTGACCAGGCGGGTGTCGGCGGCGTGCCGGTAGCCCCAGACCTGCTCGAGCAGCACCTCACGGGTGAACACCTGACGCGGCTTGCGGGCCAGGGCCACCAGCAGGTCGAACTCGAGCGGGGTCAGCTTGACCTCCTCGCCGTCGCGCATGACGGTGTGCGCCGGCACGTCGATGGTGATCTGATTGCCGGGCGGGCCGATGGTCAGCAGCTCGGGCGCGACGTCCTCACCGCGGCGCAGCCGGGCCCGCATGCGCGCGACCAGCTCCTTGGGCTTGAACGGCTTCATCACGTAGTCGTCGGCACCGGACTCGAGTCCGAGCACCACGTCGACCGTGTCGCTCTTGGCGGTGAGCATCACGATCGGCACGCCGGACTCGGCGCGGATGGACCGGCACACGTCGATGCCGCTCATGCCCGGCAGCATCAGGTCGAGCAGGACGATGTCGGGCCGGCTGTCCCGGAACGCGCCGAGTGCACGCTCGCCGTCCGCGACGAAGGAGGGGAGGAAGCCTTCGCTGCGCAGGACGATGCCGAGCATCTCGGCAAGGGCGGGATCGTCGTCGACCACCAGGACTCGGGCTCTCATGCGGTCCAATATTTCACCTCGGCGCCCGAAGTTGGGAACCCGATGCCCGATCTTGGTGAGTTTCCGGCTTTCCGGTAGGGCGGGCAGCCCTGTTCGCGCCTGCCGACTACGGTGTCCGCGTGGAGCAGTCCAGCCCCGTGATCCCTCTGCGTCCGCTCACATTCGGTGAGCTGCTCGACGCGGCGGTGCAACTGCTGCGCACCAATGCCCGATTGCTCCTGATCGTCGCGTTCGTGCTGGCCGTGTGCGAGCAGGCGGCCCTGTACCCGTTGCGCTCCGCTGCCGGCGTCGACGGCACGATGGACCTGTTCACGACCGACGACGGCGGCGTGTGGTGGCTGGTCTTCTGCTGCGGGCTGACCGCGGAGGGCGTCGTCCTGGCGCTGCTGGGCGGGCTGACCGGCGCGGCCGCCGGGCCGGCGCTGCTCGGCACGCCCGTGCCGGCCCGTGACCTGCTGCGCCAGTGGGGGCGCCGGGCGCCGGCGCTGATCTTCCTGGCGCTGTTCGTCGGCCTGATCCTGCTGCCGAGCGCCATCGTGGCATTGCCCTGGTTCTACTTCTTCGGCGCGATCGGCCTGGCCGCCCCCGCCCTCGTGGTCGACCGGGTCGGCCCCGGCGCGGCCCTCGCCCGCTCGTTCAACCTGGCCCCGGTCGGGCTGCGCGGGGTGGCGATCCGGCTCGGCAGCTACGGCGGCTGGGCGGCGATCCGGGTGGCCATCGGCTGGGGCACCGGCGCGCTGCTGGAGACCGTGCTGCCGCGCGACGCCCTGGTGAGCCAGGTCACGACCGTGGCGGTGTGGATCCTCGCCAACACGGTCGTCTACGCCGCGCTCGCCTGCCTCGACGCGGTGCTCTACCTGGAGAGCCGGATGCGCGTGGAGGGCCTGGACGTCGCCGTCGGCCGGTCCCGCCGGCTCGGCCGGCCCGTCGACCTGGCCCAGGCCGCGGTCCTCGGCGGGGTGCGGCGATGACCCGCGGCTGGGCAGGATTCCTGCAGGTGCTGTCCGACGTGATCGGGCTGCCGCTGCTGGTGTTCAGCCTGCTGCTGCTGTCGATCCTCGGCGGCGTGCTGCACTACTTCTATCCGCGCTGGGTCCCGACCCGCTTCCCCCGGCTGCGCCGCCGCAAAACCGCGAAGAAGGAGAAGCCGGGCAAGGTGGAGCCGGTCGAGCTCACCGACGAGGAGCTCGCGGCGCTCACCGGCGACGAGCTGCCCGACCTGCCGGCCGAGGTGTTCCTGACCCTGGCCGACCGGCTCGCCGCGGAGGGCCGCTACGCCGAGGCCGTCCGCGAGCGGCTCCGCGCGATCGTGCGGGGCCTGGTCGAGCGGCGCGCCGTCGAGGTCCTGCCCGGCATGACCGTCACCGAGGTGGCGCACGCCGCGGCCGGCGTGGCGCCGGGGGTCGAGCCGCCGTTGCGCGGCGCGACCGGGATCTTCTCCGACATCTGGTACGGCCAGCTTCCCGCCACCGCCGAGCACGACACCCTGATGCGGCAGTACGCGGCGGAGGTCGACGCATGAAGACGAAGACCCCCCGTTCACGGCGCTGGCTGCGGCTGGCGGTCCCACCCGTCGCGGTCCTGCTGGTCCTGCTGACGGGCCTGGTGCTGTACCAGTGGGAGCAGCCCGACGAGGACGACCCCGCCTACCTGTCGCCGGTGAGCAGCGCGGCCATCGGCGCGGGCACCCTCGCCGACCGCGTCCGGGCCGCGGGCGTCACGATCACCCGGGTCGGCAGCACCGCCGACGCCTTCCGCGCCGAGCACCGCGGCGACGTCACGATCCTGCTCACCACCCCGCAGTTCGTGCACCCCGAATACCTGCGGCGCCTGGCGCTGCTGCCCGGCTCGACCCACGTCGTGGCCGTTGAGCCGAGCCGGGAGACCCTGCTGCGCGGCCAGCTGCCGATCGCCGGCACCGACCGGGCCCTCGTCAGCAGGGTGAGCGCGCCGGGCTGCGACTACCGCGCCGCGGCCGACGCCGGCCGGGCAGGGGTGCGCCGCACCCGGTACGGCGTGATCGACACGCGCGTCGAGCAGCAGCTCGCCCGCTGCTACGACGACTCGCTGGTCGTGTTCAGCCGGGGCTGGACCACGATGGCGGTCGTCGGCTCGGCGGATCCGTTCCGCAACGACCGGATCGGCGAGTTCGGCAACGCGGCGCTCGCCGTGGGCCTGCTGACCGCCAGGCCGCGGCTCGTCTGGGTCGACCTGCACCACCGCGAGGCGCCGCCGAAGCCCGAGGAGGATCCCTACGGCGGTCCGACGGTCCAGGCGTCGGCCACCGCCGGCACGCCGACCGGGACACCCACCCGCGAGACGGCCCGCCCCACCACGCCCGCCACGGGCAGCGGCCGCGGCCAGTCCTCGCCGCAGCCGCAGAGCGGCGGGAGCGCCGAGGCCGGGGACGCCGACCCGCCGAACCCGCTGTGGCACGCGTTCCCCGTCTGGACCTATGTCGTCGCCGTCCTGCTCGTCGTCGCCTTCCTGCTGTACGCGCTGGCCAGGGCGCGCCGGATGGGCGGGCCGGTGGTGGAGCCGCTGCCCGTCGTGGTCCGCGCCGGCGAGACGGTCACCGGCCGCGGCCGGCTCTACCGGCGGGCCAGAGCCCGGGAGGAGTCCCTGGCGACGCTGCGCTCCGCCGCGCTGAGCCGGATGGCGCGGCTGCTGCGGCTGGAGCCGGGCACCGACCGGGAGACGATCGTGGCCACGGTCGCCGGGTCGAGCGGCTGGCCCCCGTACACGGTCAGGGACACGCTCTTCGGCGCGCCGCCCGAGGACGACGACTCGCTGGTCATCGCGGCCGTCCAGCTGGAAGCCCTGTCGCAGGCTCTGTCCGAGGCCGTCACCACCGAACAACCCGACGCAGCAGAAGGAGCCCGACGGTGACCGACACCGCTATCCCGCTGGCCCAGCCGGCGCCCGAGCCGGTCGGGGACCCGCAGCACGCCCGCGCGGCCCTCGGCCGGCTGCGCGCCGAGGTCGGCAAGGTCGTCGTCGGCCAGGACGCCGTGGTGTCCGGCATGGTGATCGCCCTGCTCGCCCGCGGGCACGTCCTGCTGGAGGGCGTGCCCGGCGTGGCGAAGACGCTGCTCGTGCGCACCATCGCCGCGGCGCTGGACCTGGACACGAAGCGGGTCCAGTTCACCCCGGACCTGATGCCCGGCGACGTCACCGGCTCGCTGATCTTCGACGCCCGCACGGCCGAGTTCCAGTTCCGCGAGGGGCCGGTCTTCACCAACCTGCTGCTCGCCGACGAGATCAACCGGACCCCGCCGAAGACCCAGGCGTCGCTGCTGGAGGTCATGGAGGAGCGCCAGGTCTCCGTCGAGGGCCGGGCCCGGCCGCTGCCCGATCCGTTCCTGGTCGCCGCGACGCAGAACCCGATCGAGTACGAGGGCACCTACCCGCTGCCCGAGGCGCAGCTGGACCGGTTCCTGCTGAAGCTGACCGTGCCGCTGCCGACCCGCGACGAGGAGCTCGGCGTGCTCCGCGCCCACCACAGGGGCTTCGACCCGCGCCGGCTGGACCACGCCGGGGTGCGCCCGGTCGCGACCGCCGCCGACCTCGCCGCCGGCCGGGCCGCGGTGCAGCGGGTCGCGGTCGCCGACGGCGTCCTCGCGTACGTCGTCGACCTCTGCCGCGCGACCCGGGTGTCGCCGTCGCTGGAGCTCGGCGCCTCACCGCGTGGCGCGACGGCGCTGCTCGCCGCCGCGAAGGCCTGGGCGTGGCTGACCGGCCGCGACTACGTCACCCCGGACGACGTGAAGGCCCTCGCCCGGCCGACGCTGCGGCACCGGGTGCGGCTGCGGGCCGAGGCGGAGCTGGAGGGCGTCACCGCCGACGCGGTGCTCGACTCCGTCCTGGCCACCGTCCCGACCCCGCGATGACCCGCCGCCCGGCGGGCTCCCGGGACACCGGAGCGCCCGCGTGATCACCTGGCGGCCCGCGGCGGCGTCGCCGCCGGCGCGGTCCTGCTCGCGCTGGTCGGCGTCGCCGCGGGCGACGGCGTCCCCGGCGCCTGGCTGTGGCTCGGCGCGGCGATCCTGCTCGTCGCCGTCGGGATCGGGTGCGCCGTGGACGCCCTCGCCGCCGCCTCGCCGCGGTCGCTGACCCTGACCCGCTCCGGCCACCAGTCCCTGTGGCTCGGCGACACCGGCAGCGTCGAGCTGGTCGTGCGCAACGGCTCGGACCGGGTGTTCGCCGGGCGGGTCCGCGACGCGTGGGTGCCCTCGGCCGGTGCGTTCCCGGCGGAGCAGGAGGTACGCATCGAGCCCGGCCAGGCGGTCCGGCTGACCACGACGCTGACCCCGACCCGCCGCGGCGACCGCCCGGCGATCCGGGTCACGCTGCGCTCCTACGGACCGTTCCGCCTCGCGTACCGGCAGACCACCCGCCGCGCCGCGGACGCCATGACACCGCCGTGGCGCCTGCGGGTCTTCCCGGCGTTCGCGTCCCGGCGGATCCTGCCGGAGAAGGTCGCCCGGCTGCGCATCCTGGACGGTTCGGTGGTGACCCGGGGGCGCGGTCAGGGCACCGAGTTTGACACGCTGCGCGAATACGTGATCGGCGACGACGTCCGCTCCATCGACTGGCGCGGCAGCGCCCGCCGCTCCGACGTGGTCGTGCGCACCTGGCGGCCGGAGCGTGACCGGCGGCTCGTCTGCGTCCTGGACACGGGTCGCACGTCGGCGGCGCGGATCGGCGACGAGCCGCGGCTGGACGCGGCCATGGACGCCGCGCTGCTGCTCGCCTCCGTCGCCGCCCGGGCGGACGACCGGGTCGACCTGCTCGCCGTCGACACCACGGTCCGCGCGTCGGTGACCAACGTCGACAAGAGCACCGTGCTGTGGCGGCTGGTCACCGCGATGGCCCCGCTGCAGCCGGCCCTGGTCGAGACGGACTTCGGCCTGGTCGCCGGCGAGATCCTGCGCCGCGAGCGCAAACGCGCCCTGGTGGTGCTGTTCACCGCGCTGGAGCCGGGCGCGCTCGGCGACGGGCTCCTGCCGGTCCTGCCGCAGCTGGCCGCCAAGCACAAGGTCATTGTCGCGGCGGTGCACGACCCTGCCCTGAGCCGCATGGCGCAGGTCCAGCCGGACGCGGGCCCGGACGAGGTGTACGCGGCCGCCGCGGCGCAACGCACGCTCGCCGAGCGGGAACGGGTCAGCGCCGCCCTGCGCCGTCACGGCGTGGAGGTGGTCGACGCCCCGGCCGACGTCTTCGCGTCCCGGGTCACCGACCACTACCTCGCCCTGAAGGCCACCGGCCGGCTGTAGCGGATTCTTCGGTCCGGCCGCCGGCTTCCGCTCCGGCCGCCGGTTTCGCTCCGGCCGCCGTTTCGGTCAGGCCGTCGGCACCGGCGCCTCGGTCAGCTCCTCCGGCAGCTCCGTCGACACGCCTTCCACCTCTGCGGCGCGGCCGAGGATCACCACGTACGCCAGGAACGCCAGCCACACCACGGCGCCGATCACGTCCTTGACCAGCATCGGCAGCGACGACGGCGTCAGGAAGCCCTCCAGGACGCCACTGATCAGCAGCACCACGACGAGGCCGAGCGCGACCAGCATGCCCTCCCGGGCCGCCTCCACGAGCGCCCGGCCGCGGGTGCGCAGCGGGCCCGGTGCGATCCACGCCCAGCCGATGCGCAGCCCGACACCGGCGCCGACGAAGACCGCGGTGAGCTCCAGCAGGCCATGCGGGATGATCATGCCGAAGAAGACATCACCGCGCCCATAGGCGATCATCACGCCGCCGGTCAGCCCGACGTTGAACGCGTTGTAGAACAACACGATCACGACCGGCAGGATGAGCACGCCACCGGCGAGGCACTCCGCGGTCAGCACCGCGTTGTTGGTCCACACCCGCAGCGTCTGGTTCTGCGACGCGTACTGGCTGTAGTAGCCGACGAAGTCGCTCTGGATCATCCTGGTGATCGTCGCGTCGTCCATGAACATGTCGGCCACCTCGGGGTGCGCCGCCACGTACCCCATGATGCCGAACGCGATCAGGCTGAACGACGTCGACACCGCCGACCACCACGGCCAGGCCCGGTAGACGGCGAGCGGGAACCCGGCAGTGAAGAAGTGCCCCACCCGCCGCCACGAGAACGCCGGCGCGCCCGTGATCGCGTTACGGGCCGCGAGGACCAGCCGGGACAGGCGGGCGACCAGCGCCGGGTCGGGCGAGCGGCTGCGCACGACGGACAGGTGCGTGGCGGCCCGCTGGTAGAGCGCGACCAGCTCGTCGGCCTCGGCGGCCGTCACCCGCCGGCGCCGGGAAAGCTGATCGAGCCGCCGCCACTCGGCGGCGTGCTCCGCCACGTATGCGTCCAGGTCCACGACGGCAGCGTAGACGGCGCCGGCACCCGCCGGGTGCACCCTTGTAGGACACTGTTGCCCATGAGCATCGCCACGGCCCCGGAGAGCCCAGGAGACCGCCTGGTCAGCGGCGAGGCCGTCGAGCTCGACGTGCGCGTCGCCAGGCTCGGCTCCCGGGCCCTGGCCCTCATCATCGACGCGTTCGGGCAGGTCGTGCTCTTCATCGTCCTGGTCATGCTGGCCACGATGTTCCGCCTCGTCGCCGACTCCGCCGGCCTCTTCGACGACGGCCTCGGCCAGGCGGTCTTCACCGTCATCCTGGTGATCACCGTGCTCGGCTATCCGGCCTTCTTCGAGACCGTCCTGCGCGGCCGCACCCCCGGCAAGGCCGCCATGGGCCTGCGCGTGGTCCGCGACGACGGCGGCCCCGTGCGCTTCCGGCACGCGTTCACCCGCGCCCTGGTCGGCATGACCCTGGAGTGGCCCGGCCTGCTGCTACCTGTGGTCACCTGGGTCGCCAGCCTCGGCACCATGCTGATCGGCCGCAGCGGCAAACGCCTCGGCGACTGGGCCGCCGGCACCATCGTCATCCACGAGCGCACCCCGGCCAGCTGGGGCTGGGTGCCGGCGATGCCACCCCCGCTGCGATCCTGGGCCAGACGCCTGGACCTGACCGGCCTCGACGACAGCCTGGCCCTGGCCGTCCGCCACTTCCTGGCCCGCAACCGCGAGATCACCGAGCCGTCGCGCACCGCCCTGGGCCGCGCCCTGGCCCGAGAGGTCGCACTGTGCACCACCCCGCCCCCACCACCGGAGGCACCGGGCTGGGCGTACCTCGCCGCCGTCATCGCCGAACGCAACCGCCGCGCAACCGTCCAACTCGTCAAGGCCCGCGCCGCCTCCGCCAGCGTCTGGCCCGGCCTCCACGCCGCCGCCGGCCCCCACCTCGTCGGCCCGTTCGAACAACAACCCCCACGCCACGACCCCACCAACCCTCTCCGCCCCGCGGTCCCGTTCTAACCACCACCCCGCCCCACCGCGACCTGCCCACCCGGGGCGCTGAGCAGGGAGTCGGGCGCGGGCGGGCAGGCGCAGACGGCAGGGGCAGCGTCCGGGTGTGGACGTGCCGCGGCCCCGGCCTGTTCGCGCAGGACCGGGGCCGGGTCAGGCACGTCTAGACGAGCTTGACGGCCTCGGCGTAGTGGCAGGCGCTGCGGTGGCCCTGGCCGCGGTCGGTCAGGGCGGGCAGCTCGTTCTTGCACAGCTCGCGTTCGGGGTCGCTGAGCTGGTTCGCGAACTTCGGGCAGCGGGTACGGAAGCGGCAGCCGCTCGGTGGGTCGACCGGGCTCGGCACGTCGCCGGTGAGCAGGACGCGTTGCCGGACGCGTTCCTTGCGGGGGTCGGGCAGTGGGATCGCCGAGATCAGCGCCTGCGTGTACGGGTGCGAGGCCTTGGTGAACAGGTCCTCGACGGTTGCCGTCTCGACGATGCGGCCCAGGTACATGACCGCGACGCGGTGTGCGATGTGGCGTACCACGGACAGGTCGTGCGAGACGAACAGGTAGGACAGGCCGAGCTCTCGCTGCAGGTCCTCCAGGAGGTTGATGACGCCGGCCTGGATGGAGACGTCGAGCGCGGAGACCGGCTCGTCGAGGACGAGGACCTTCGGGCGCAGCGCGAGCGCCCGGGCGATGCCGATGCGCTGGCGCTGGCCGCCGGAGAACTCGTGCGGGTAACGGTTGCCGTGCTCGGCGTTGAGGCCGACCGTGGACATCAGGTCACGGACCTTCGACGCGCCGCCGCCGCGGCCGGCGAACAGGCCGTGGATCCGCAGGGGCTCGGCGATGATCTCGAAGACCGTCATGCGCGGGTCGAGCGACGCGAACGGGTCCTGGAACACGATCTGCAGGTCGCGGCGCAGCGGCCGCATCTGCGAGCGGGACAGTTTGGTGAGGTCCTTGTCCGCGTAGTGGATCTCACCGCTGGTCGGGCGGATCAGGTTGAGCAGCAGGCGGGCCGTGGTGGACTTGCCGCAGCCCGATTCGCCGACGAGGCCGAGGGTTTCGTGGGCGCCGATGTCGAAGGAGACGTCGCAGACAGCGTGGACCTCGCCGATCCGGCGGCGCAGGACGCCGCGGGAGCGGACCGGGAAGTGCTTGACCAGGTTGCGGGCGGAGATGACCGTCCCGGTCGCGGCGGGTTTCGAGATGTCGATCGTCATGAGGCGTCCTCGGGCGTGTCGGCGGCCAGTTCCGTGTCGGCCACCGCGACCTCTTCGGTGTCCACGTCGATGGAGGTCACCGCGAAGACGTCGGTGGCCTGGGTGTCGACGAGCTGGTTGCTGAAGTGGCAGGCCGCGGTGTGCTGGCCGCCGGCCTCGACCGGGACCAGGTCGGGCTCGACCTCGTCGCAGACGTCCTGGGCGAGCGGGCAGCGGGGGCGGAACGGGCAGCCGGGCGGCAGGTTGAGCAGCGACGGCGGGGTCCCGACGATCGGGGTGAGCCGGGCGTCGCGGCCCTCGTCGACGCGGGGCAGGCTGCCGAGCAGGCCGAGGGCGTAGGGCATCCGCGGCCGGTAGAAGATGTCATCGACGGTGCCCGACTCGACCAGTTTGCCGGCGTACATGACGCAGACCCGGTCGGCGTGACCGGCGATGACGCCGAGGTCGTGGGTGATGAGCACCAGCGCCGCGCCGATCTCCGTGCGGGCCGCCTCGAGGGCCTCCAGGACCTGCGCCTGGACGGTGACGTCGAGCGCGGTGGTCGGCTCGTCGGCGATCATGACCTCGGGGTTGTTGGCCATCGCGATGGCGATGACGACCCGCTGGCGCATGCCGCCGGACATCTCGTGCGGGTAGTTGTTGACCCGCTGCTCCGGGAACGGGATGCCGACGACCTTGAGCAGGTCGACCGCCCGCTCCCACGCGGCGCGCTTGCTGACGTCGTGGTGGACCAGGACGGCCTCGGCGATCTGCTTGCCGATGGAGTACACCGGGTTCAGCGAGGTCAGCGGGTCCTGGAAGATCATCGCCAGGTTCTTGCCGCGGATCTTGCTCATCTCGCGGTCGTTCTTGCCCAGCAGCTCCTCGCCGCGGAAGCGGGCCGAGCCGGTGATCTTCGCCGAGCGGGGCAGCAGGCCCATGAGCGCGAGCGAGGTGACCGACTTGCCGGAGCCCGACTCGCCGACGATGCCGAGCGTCTCGCCGCGCCGCAGGCTGTAGGACACGCCCCGGACGGCCTTGACCAGGCCGTCCTCGGTGGGGAACGAGACGCTGAGGTTGTCGACCTCCAGGACGGTGTCCGTCGCGGTCGGGCGGGTGTTGAGTTCGATGGAGGTCATCGGCGCACCAGTGTCTGTCGGGGGTCGAACGCGTCGCGAAGGCCGTCACCGATGAAGTTGACCGTCAGCGCGATGAGGATGATGAACAGGCCCGGGAAGTAGAACAGCCACGGCTGGTCCTGCACGGAGAGCTTGGCGTCGTTGATGAGCAGGCCCAGGGAGGTGTCGGGGCGCTGCACGCCGAAGCCGATGAAGGACAGCGCGGTCTCGGCGAGGATCGTGGTCGCGATCGTCACGGTGGCCGCGACGATGATCGTGCCGAGCGCGTTGGGCAGCAGGTGCCGCACGATGATGCGCAGGTCGCTCGCGCCCATCGCCTTGGCCGCCTCGACGAACTCCTGCTCGCGCAGGGACAGCACGACACCGCGGACCACCCGGGAGATGCCGGCCCAGGCCAGGAACGACAGCACGAGGGCGAGGCCCCACCAGCTGGCGCCGCCCTGGAGGTTCACCGACAGGGTCACCGCGATGGCGATGCTCGGCAGCGTGAGCACCACGTCGGCGATGCGCATGAGCAGGCCGTCGGCCCAGCCGCGGTAGAAGCCGGCGACGGCGCCCCACAGCGCGCCGAAGGTGGTGGCGATCAGCGCGACCATCAGCGAGATCTTCAGCGACTGCTGGGTGCCGCGCATGCTCTGGCCGAGCAGGTCGTGGCCGGCCTGGTCGGTGCCGAGCGGGTACTGCGCCGACGGCGGGGAGAAGCTGGGGCCGTCGATGTAGGCGTAGTCGTACTTCCACAGCATCGGGCCGACGAACGCGAACAGGATGATGAGCAGGAACAGCACGAGGCTGCCGACGGCGAGCCGGTGCCGCAGGAAGCGGCGGAGCACCAGTTCGAGCTGGCTGCGCTGGCGCGTGGTGAGTACGGGGGTGGCCTCGGGAGCCTTGGTGACCAGCGAGCTACTCATAACGGATCCTCGGGTCCAGCACTGCATAGAGGAGGTCGGCGACGATGTTGAAGACGATCACGACGATGCCGGAGACGAGCAGCCAGGCCAGCAGCGAGTTGACGTCCCGCCGGTTGACGGACTCCAGCAGGTAGACGCCCATGCCGGACCAGTTGAAGACGGTCTCGGTGATCACCGCGCCGCCGAAGATCCCGCCGATGTCGACGGCCGTGATCGTGGCCAGCGGGATGAGGGCGGTCCGCAGGGCGTGGCGGATCATGACCTGGCGGCTGCGCAGCCCCTTGGACCGGGCCAGCCGCACGTAGTCACTGTTGAGGACCTCCAGCATCGCGCTGCGCTGGTACCGGCTCCAGGCCGCGTAGGTGATCAGCGTCAGCGAGATGGTGGGCAGCACCATGTGCCCCGCGATGTCGGTGATCTTGCCCCACGTGTCGAAGGTGTCGTGGTTGTAGTCCTGGTCACCGAGCGTATAGAAGACCTGCGATCCGGTGCTCTGGTTGTATGCGACGCCCGCCTCCTTGAGCAGCAGCGCGAGCCAGAACGACGGGATCGACAGGGCGAGGAACCCGATGAAGGTAAAGCTGTAGTCGACTTTGCTGTACTGCTTGACGGCGCTCAGCACGCCGGATATCACCGCGAGAATGACGGCCAGCAGCATGGCCACGAAGACCAGCCGCAGCGTGACCCACAGACGGTCGCCGATCTGATCGCCGATGTTGAGCGACTTCTCGGTGGACTGCCCGAAGTCGCCGTGCAGGACGAGGTTGCCCAGCCAGGTGACGTACCGCTGGGCGAGAGGCTGGTCGAGCCCGAGCCGGTGGGCCTCGAGCTGTCTGGTCTCGAGCGGGACCGGTGGGTTCCGCGCTTCCATGTCGTCGATGGGGTTGCCCGACAGCGAGGCGATGACGAACACGAATATCGAGGCGGCGATGAGCACCGGGATTCCGATCAGGAGCCGGCGCACCGCATAGGCGATCATGAGTTTCCTCCGCTTATTGGCAGGTGCGGGAAGACCCCGGACGCCCAGGTGGCGTCCGGGGTCCCCCGTTGATCCGGTGCGTCAGGCCGCTTTCTGGCCCCACTCCTGGATGTTGTACGTCGGGCTCCACTGCGTCGCGTTGTCCCGGATGTTGACGTAGTCCGAGTACGTGAACGTCAACGTGGGCTTCTGCGCGATGGGGAGGACGTAGGCCTCCTTCGACAGGATCTCGTCACCCTGGTTGATCAGGTCGGCGGCCTTCTTGACGTCCAGCGAACGGGCGCCGTCGTTGGTCAGCTTGTCGACCTCGGGGTTGGAGTAGCTGCCGTAGTTGCCGCCGTTGCCGGTGACCCAGTTCTGCTCGGCCGCACCCTGGTAGAGCGGGCTGCCGACCCACGCGAAGATGATCATGTCGTAGTCGGCGGTCGAGAGCGTCTTGCCCAGCGTCTCGGTGACCTCGATCTTGATGTCCAGACCGATGTTCTTCAGCGCCGACTGGACCAGCTCGGCGGTGGTGGCCCGCAGCTGGTTGCCCTTGGTGTGACGGAAGCGCAGCGACGGCACGGCCTCGCCGGTCTTCGTGATGAGCTTGCCGCCCTCGATCTTGTAGCCGGCGTCGGTCAGGATCTTCTTGGCCTTCTCGACGTCACCGGAGCCCTGGCCCGTCGGGCTCACGACGTCCTTGTAGTTCGGGTCGCCGGGGAAGAAGTTGTGGCTGCCGAGCGGCTTCGCGGCCTTGTCGAACACGCCGTAGGTCTTGTCGATGACCGACTTGACGTTGATGGCGGTGAAGATCGCCTGGCGCAGCGCGACGTCGGCCAGGTACTTGTTCTTCAGGTTCAGGTCGATGTGCTCCCACTGGTACCCGTGGCCGATGCGGTAGATCACGCCGGGGGTCTCAGCCGCGCCGTTCACCAGCGCCGCGTTCGGCTGCGGCGACATGCCGGTGATTTCCTTGTTCTTCAGGGCCGGGATGACGCTGCCCTGGTCGATGATGAACTTGAAGACGACCTTGTCCAGCGACGGCTTGACCTTGCCGTACCACTTGTCGTTCTTCTTCAGCACCAGCGACTGGTCCTTGTTGAACGTGTCGATCAGCAGCGGGCCACCGGACCAGGTCGGCACGGTCTCGCTGAACCAGTTGGAGGCGCTGTTGACGCCCTCCGGCTTGTTCAGGTCGAAGCCCTGCTTGGTCGCGAGGTGCGACGGGTACAGACCGTCGGTGGAGTAGTTGCCCTTCCAGTCGGCGTAGGTCTTGCCGTCCTCGAAGGTGACCGTCACGGTCTTGCCGTTGTCGGAGCCGACGACGCTCTTGATGATGTCCCAGCCGGACGTGCTGGCCGGCGTGCACTCCGAGCAGTGCTCCTTCTTGCCCGAGTTCCACTTCCAGCCGAGGATGAAGTCGTCGGCGCTGATGGCCGTGCCGTCGCTCCAGACCGCGTCAGACTTGATCTTGTAGACCACGGTCTGCGGGTTCTGGTTGGTGAGCTCGGCCGAGACCATGAGGTCGGTGTTGAGCTGGAGCGTGCCGCTCGGATCCGACCTGAAGACCTGCGGGAGGACACCAGACAGCGCCTGCGAGGCGACGAGCGTGTTGCCCTCTTCGGTGTTGATGTTCCAGCTGGTGAAGCTCTGCTCGAGGCCGAAGATGTATTCACCGCCCGGCTTGGTGTTGCCGCTGTTGCAGGTGTTCGGGCTCTTCTCACAGTCGGCGAAACCGGCGTTCGACGTCGGCGTCTCCTTGTTGCTGTCACTCCCGCCACCGCAGGCGGTCAACGTGAGCAGCGAAGCCGCCGCGACCGCGATGAGGCCGGTGAGCCCCTTCGATCTCGTGCGCATGTCTCCTCCAGTCAGGAACGACAGCCCTGGCCACGATGGAGTCCGCGGTCGCGGGCACGACCGTGGGCCAACCGGGCTGCGTTGTGGTGCCTAAAGGAAACGACGCGAGGGGCTACCTGCATAGAGGATGTAGAGATTCGTAACTGTCCCGTTATGCGGACTGTTGCCTGACCATTTGCGCAACGAAACGGACGTTCCGAAGTCTTCAAGTTACAGATGGTGAAATTAGATCTTGCTGACTTGCGCCCGAAATACCCGAGAAACACGCCTTCAAATGTGTCGAATCTACGCGAAGAGCGCCCGACCCCAGTAGTCGTCGGCGGCACGGATGCCCGGAGGGCAGGCGAACAAACCACTTGACACATGGCGGATGTACTCGTTGAGCGAGTCCTGCCGCGCGAGCCTGGTCTGCATCGGCACGAACTGGCGCCGCGGATCACGCTGGTACGCGATGAAGAACAGTCCCGCGTCGAGGCGGCCGAGCCCGTCGGAGCCGTCGACGAAGTTGTAGCCGCGGCGCAGCAGCCGGGCGCCGTCGTTCGCGTCCGGATGTGAGAGTCGCACGTGCGCGTCCGCCGCGATGAGCGGCTCGCCGTCGGCGCCCGTCGCGGCGAACTTCGGCAGGTCGAACTCGCCCTTGCCGCCGTGCGGCGCGCCCTCACCCTTGTCCCGGCCGATGATGGCCTCCTGCTCGCCGAGCGAGGTGCGGTCCCACGTCTCGATGAGCATCCGGATCTTGCGGGTGACGACGTAGGAGCCACCCGTCATCCACTCCGCGCCGTCACCCGGCTGCACCCACAGCTGCTCCTCGAGCAGCTGGGTGTCCTCGGCCTTGAGGTTCGCGGTGCCGTCCTTGAAACCGAACAGGTTCCGGGCTGTCACCTGCCCGCGGGAGGTCGACGAGGTACGCCCGAAGCCCAGCTGTGTCCAGCGCACGCTGACCACACCGAAACCGATGCGGGCCAGGTTGCGCACCGCGTGCACGGCCACCTGCGGGTCGTGCGCGCACGCCTGGATGCAGATGTCGCCGCCGGAGATCTCCGGCTTGAGCGTGTCCTTCGCGAAGCGCGGCAGGTCCGCCAGGGCGGCCGGGCGCCGGTCCGCGATGCCGAAGCGGTCCTTGCCCTCCGCGGTACGGAACAGCGTCGGGCCGAACCCGATCGTGAGCGTCAGGCCCGACGGTGGCAGGCCGATCGCCTCACCCGTGTCGTCGGGGGCGGCCTCCTGGGCGCCGTTGACCGCGCCGATGCTGCCCGCGTCGCGGCCGGCCGTCATCCGCGCCGCCGCCATGGTCCACTTCTCCAGCAGCTCGACGAGCTCCGCCTTCTTGTCGGTGATGACGTCGAAGGCGACGAAGTGCAGGCGGTCCTGGGCGGGGGTGACGATGCCGGCCTGGTGCTCGCCGTAGAACGGGATCGCCGCGCCCGCGTCGGCGGCCTGCGCCGGGTGCGTGGCGCCGTCGATCAGTGTCGCGCCGGCCACGCCCGCGGCGGCGGCACCGATGGCGCCGGCACCGGCGAGCCCGAGCATCCTGCGTCGATCCATCGTTCGTCCTCTCCGTTCGTGCGAGCCGGACCGCGAGGCCCGGTCCGTGCCGGGTGCCGGTCCGTGCGGCGAGCCGTGCCGGGTGTCGAGCTCTGCCGGGTCGAGCTGTGCCGGGTGGTCAGCCGTGCCTGGGGGCGAGCCGGTCCCGGCCGGGAGGCGGGGACCGGTGCCGGGCTACTTGGACGCGACCAGCGGGGCGACCTTGCTGATCGGCTCGGCGAGCGCGTTGATCGAGTCGGCGAGCGCCTTGAGGTCGGCCTCGGACAGCTCGTTGTGGAACTTCCAGCCGTCGCCGTTGCGGTGCTTGTCGAGCTCGGCCTGCGCCGCGGCGAACTTGTCCTCGAGCGTCTTGGCCAGCGCGGCGTCCTTCTCCTCGATCACCGGGCGGAGCGCGGCGATCGCGGCGCGGGAGCCTTCGAGGTTGGCCGCGAAGTCCCACAGGTCGGTGTGCGAGAAGGTGTCCTCCTCACCGGTGATCTTGCCGGTGGCGACCTCGTCGAGCAGCTCCTTGGCGCCGTTGGCCAGGTTCAGCGGCGACAGCTGGACGCTGTTGGACTTGTCGACGATCGTCTTGACGTCGGCGAGCAGCTTGTCGGCGGTCGGGCCGGACTTGCTGACGTCCTTGGTGACCCAGAGGTCCTTCTCGATCTTGTGGAAGCCGGTCCATTCCTGGCCCGCCTCCAGGTCCGCCTCGCGGGCGTCGATGGCCGGGTCGAGGTCGCCGAAGCTCTCCGCGACCGGCTCGATGCGCTCCCAGTAGGTGCGGGCGATCGGGAAGAGCGTCTTGGCCTTCTCGATGTCGCCGGCCTTGACCGCGTTGACGAACTCCGTGGTCTTGTCGATCAGCGCGCCGGTCTGGCTCTTCACGTAGCGCTGGTAGTCCTGCGTCGCCTGGGCCAGCTTCGCGTCGTCGGTGAGCGGCTTGGCGTCGCCGGTGGCCTTGAACCCGCCCCGGATGCCCTTGCCGATCATGCCCGGCTTGCAGGCCGTCTCGTACGTGCCGGCGGGCAGCTCGACGATGAGCTCGCGGCTCAGCCCCGGCGCCACGTTCTCGACCTCGCCCATGATCCGGTCGCCGCTCGCGTAGACGTAGAACTCGGTGACCTTGGCGCCCTTGTTGCTGATCGCGAACGTCACCGGGCCCGAGGTGACCTCGGTCTTCTCGACCTTGCACTCGGTGTCGGTCGCGGTGACGGCGATCTTGCCGTTGCCGGCCGCGGGCTTGGCGTCGTCCTTGCTGTCGCCGCCGCAGCCGGCGAGGGTCAGCGCGGCTGCGGTGCCCGCGCTCACCGCGATCAAGGCTGATTTACGCATGGTTCTCCTACGGAAGGGGGAGGTGCTCAGGCTTATACGGAGGTGCTGACCGGCTCGGACGCCGGCGCCGGGGTCTTCTTCAGCAGGGGCAGCAGGAACAGGACCAGGACCGGGATGCCGTAGCCGAGCCAGGCGACCGTCTCCAGCACCGTCGGCTGCGGCGTGATGTTGAACATGCCGCGGAGCAGCTCGGCGTACCACGCGTCCGGCGGCAGCGCCCCGGTGATGTCGTACGCATGCGTGTTGATGCCCGGCAGGACACCGCTCTCCTGCAGGTCGTGCACCCCGTACTTGAAGATCCCGGCGGCGACGAGCACGAGCAGCGCGCCGGTCCAGGTGAAGAAGCGGGTCAGGTTGATGCGGACCGCGCTGGCGTAGAGCAGCCAGCCGAGCACGACCGCGGTGAGCAGCCCGAGGCTGATGCCGATCAGTGGCTCGGCGGAGTCCTTCGTGCCCTGCGCCGCGGCGTAGAACAGGATCGACGTCTCCAGGCCCTCGCGGATCACCGCGAGGAACGCCATGCCGGCGATCGCCCAGGCACCGACCTGGATCGCCTCTTCGAGCCGGCCACGCAGCTCGGCGGCCATCCGGCGGGCCATCCGGCGCATCCAGAAGATCATCCAGGTGACGAAGGCGACGGCGGCGAAGGAGGCGCAGGCCTCGAACAGCTCCTGCTGCTCGAAGGTCAGCGACGCGGCGCCCGCCTCCAGCAGCGCGGCGAAGCCGACGGACAGCAGGACGGCGAGGGCGACACCGGCCCAGACGTACTTCAGCAGGTGCGATCGGTCGCTCTTGACCAGGAACGCGACCAGGATCGAGACCACCAGCGTGATCTCGAGCCCCTCGCGGAGGCCGATCAGGTAGATGGCGGTCATCGGTCGCTCCGCAGGTTAGCCGAACCTTACTTAGGTCAGCGTTACCTTACCGGCCGGTGCAGGTGTTCTACAAGTTGTAGAAGGGGCACGTCCCCCACACGACATAGGGCCCGGTCGCCGAGGCGGCCGGGCCCTATGTGTGATGCGGGATCAGTAGCGGTAGTGGTCCGACTTGTAGGGACCCTCAACCGGGATGCCGAGGTATTCGGCCTGCTTCTTGGTCAGCTCGGTGAGCTTGACGCCGAGCGCGTCCAGGTGCAGCCGGGCGACCTTCTCGTCGAGGTGCTTCGGCAGGGTGTAGACGCCGACCGGGTACTGCTCGAGCTTGGTGAACAGCTCGATCTGCGCGATGACCTGGTTGGTGAAGCTGTTGGACATCACGAAGCTCGGGTGACCGGTCGCGTTGCCCAGGTTGAGCAGGCGGCCCTCCGACAGCACGATGATCGAGTGGCCGTCGTCGAACTTCCACTCGTCGACCTGCGGCTTGATGTTGATCCGCTTGACGTCGGTGCGCTTGGCCAGGCCGGCCATGTCGATCTCGTTGTCGAAGTGGCCGATGTTTCCGACGATCGCCTGGTGCTTCATCTGCGCCATGTGGTCGGCGGTGAGGACGTCGAGGCAGCCGGTCGCGGTGATGAAGATGTCGGCGGTGGCCACGACGTCCTCGATGGTGGCGACCTGGTAGCCGTCCATCGCGGCCTGCAGCGCGCAGATCGGGTCGACCTCGGTCACGATGACCCGGGCGCCCTGGCCGCGCAGCGACTCCGCGCAGCCCTTGCCCACGTCGCCGTAGCCGAACACGACCGCGACCTTGCCGCCGATCAGCACGTCCGTCGCCCGGTTGATGCCGTCGATGAGCGAGTGGCGGCAGCCGTACTTGTTGTCGAACTTCGACTTGGTGACCGAGTCGTTGACGTTGATCGCCGGGAAGAGCAGCTTGCCCTGCTGGTGCATCTCGTACAGGCGGTGCACGCCGGTGGTGGTCTCCTCGGTGACGCCCTTGATGCCGGCGGCGACCTTGCTCCAGCGGCCCTTGTCCTCGGCGAGCGAGGTGTGCAGCAGCTGGAGGATGACCGCATACTCCTCCGAGTCGGCGGTGTCCACCGCGGGGACCGCGCCGATGCCCTCGAACTCGGCACCCTTGTGCACGAGCAGCGTGGCGTCGCCGCCGTCGTCGAGGATCATGTTGGGCGCCTCGCCGTCCGGCCACAGCAGGACCTGCTCGGTGCACCACCAGTACTCCTCCAGGGTCTCGCCCTTCCAGGCGTAGACCGGGATGCCGGACGGCTGCTCCGGGGTGCCCTCCGGGCCGACCGCGATGGCGGCGGCGGCGTGGTCCTGGGTGGAGAAGATGTTGCAGCTGGCCCAGCGCACCTGCGCGCCGAGCGCGGCCAGGGTCTCGATCAGCACCGCGGTCTGGATCGTCATGTGCAAGGAGCCGGTGATCCGCGCGCCCCGCAGGGGCTGCGACGCGGCGAACTCACGGCGGATCGCCATCAGACCGGGCATCTCGTGCTCGGCGAGCTGGATCTCTTTGCGCCCGAAGGCCGCCAGGGAAAGATCGGCCACCTTGAAGTCGCCCTCGGCGACGGTCTTCGGGCGGTTTGCCTGGTCGGTCCGCGGCGGCAGCGTGCTGGTCATGCAGTCTCCTGGTCTGTGGGCCGGATCTGGATCTGGGCCTCCCACGGGGCCGCGCTGATCAACCAGACGCGGCCTGGGGCCCAAAGCGGCGCGACCTCTCACGGTACGCGGCAGCGCTCAAGGGACGCTCACCGCCCTTTGGACAGCGCACGGGGCGGTGAGATTGCTCTCACCGCCCCGCACTTCCCCCCGGTTTGGTTCCCCCGCATGCGGCTCGGACTCAGTGCCAAACCCTGCGTAGCCAGAACATTACCCTGCGCAGTAACAATGTCAAGGCGAATCCGGACAAGTCCACTTTTCCGGGTTGCGATTGCGCCGACGGGGGTTACGGCGTGGCGGCCTGGAAGACGTCGCCCTCGCCGCTCACCGCGAGCTCGCCGCGCGTCGCGGGGGCGAACGCCGCCTGCCCCGCCACGAGCGTCACCGGCACCACCCCGTCGTCGACCCTGACCGCGCCGCGCACGCAGAGCACGATCCGCGGCCCGCCACCGGGCAGCCGGACCGCCGCGGTGCCGTCGCGTGCGGGATCGACGACCGCCCGGTGCAGGGTGAAGTCCGGCACCGGCACCGGCCACGTGACGAGGCCGGGCGCGAGGTCGATCGGGCGGGTCACCGGGTCGTCGAGCACCTCGAAGCGCAGCACCCGCAGCAGCTCCTCGACGTCCACGTGCTTCGGGGTGAGACCGCCCCGCAGCACGTTGTCCGAGGCCGCCATGATCTCCACACCGACGCCGCGCAGGTAGGCGTGCAGGTTGCCGGCGGGCATCCAGACCGCCTCGCCCTGCCGCAGCCGGACCCGGTTGAGCAGCATCGCGACGATGACGCCCGCGTCGCCCGGATACTGCTCGGCGAGCGCAGGCGCCAACGAGTATGCCCCGCCGCGGGCGGCGCAGGCCGCCACGACCTCCTCGACCAGCCGCGTGTCCGGCTTGCCCAGCAGGCCGCGCACCGCGTCGTGCAGCGCGGCGGCCTTGTCGTCCTGGCGCAGCGCGCCGACCGTCTCCTCCAGCCCGGCGACGCCGAGCGCGGCGAGGTCGGCGGCGGTGGCGGCCGGGTCACGGAAGCCGCACAGCGCGTCGAAGTCGGTCAGCGCCACCAGCATCTCCGGCTTGTGCCACGCATCCACATAGGACGGGTGGCCGGCCGCGTGCGCCTCCCTGGCCTGGGCCAGGGTCGGATGCGCCTGCAGCGACAGCGGCTGGGCCGCCGCGAGGACCTTGAGCAGGAACGGCAGCCGAGGCCCGAACCGCTCGACGCCCGGCGCGCCGAGCAGGCCCACCGGGTCGGCGGCGATCGCGTCGACCAGCGACGTGCCGCTCACCGCCAGCCGGGACGGGCTCGCCGGGTGCGCGCCCATCCACAGCTCCGCCTCCGGCTCGGCCGTCGGCGCCGGGCGCCCCTGCAGCGTCGCGATCGCGGTCAGCGACCCCCACGCGTACTTGCGGATCGGGCTCTCGAGCAGCTCCACGCTAGTGCGCCTCCGCGGTGTCCGGCAGGTCCGTCTTCGCGGGCTTCCCTGCCTGGTAGATGTCGGGCTCCAGGTAGATGATCGTGGCGATCGGCACCGCCGCCCGGATCCGGGACTCGGCCGCGTCGATGCCGCGGGCCACCTCGGACGCGGTCTCGTCGTGCCGGACCGCGATCTTCGCCGCTACGAGGAGCTCGTCGGGGCCGAGGTGCACGGTGCGCATGTGGATCAGCGACTCGACCTCCGGCCCGGCGACGATGGCGGCCCGGATCTGCGCGATCTGCTCCGGCGACGCGGACTCGCCGACGAGCAGGCCCTTCATCTCCACCGCGAGGATCCCGGCGACCACGATGAGCAGCACGCCGATCGCGGCGGTGCCGACGCCGTCCCAGATGCCGTCGCCGGTGATCAGGGTCAGGCCGACGCCGAACAGGGCGAGGACCAGACCGACCAGGGCGGCGAGGTCCTCCAGGAGGATGACCGGCAGCTCCGGCTGCTTCGCCCGGCGGATGAACTGCCACCAGGTGACGTTGCCCTTGATCTTCTGCGTCTCGATGATCGCGGTGCGGAAGGACAGGCTCTCCATGACGATCGCCGCGATGAGCACCGTGACCGGCACCCACTGCCACTGGTCGATCGGCTCCGGGTGCCCGATCTTGTGCCAGGCCTCGTACAGCGCGAAGATGCCGCCGACGAAGAACAGCACGACCGCGACGACGAACGCGTAGACGTAGCGCTCCCGGCCGTAGCCGAACGGGTGCTCGGCGTCAGCGCGCCGCTTGGCCTGGCGACCACCGAACAGCAGCAGACCCTGGTTACCGGAGTCCGCGATGGAGTGGATCGACTCGGCCAGCATCGACGACGACCCGGTGAGCAGGAACGCCACGAACTTGGTGACGGCGATGCCGAGGTTCGCAAACAGTGCCGCGACAACGGCCTTCGTGCCACCTTCAGTACTCATGGACTGACCAGCTCCTTCATCTCGGACACCGCCGGCACGGCCATGGGGTCGAAGCCGTGCGCGAGTCCAAGATAGATCGAAGCGAAGTCGGGCACCGCGACGAGAGACGCAAGTCGCTCCAGCGCCGACCCGCCCTCGGCGGTGATGAGGCTCACCCGCACGCCGCGGCGCTCGGCGAGCTGCTGCACCGCCTCGGCCCGCTTCTCCTCCACCGCGGAAGGTTCGCCGTCGGCCTCCTCCTCGTCCTCGGCGAGGCCGCCGTCGCGCAGCAGCACCAGCCGCAGCCGGGTCACCGACTCGTCCTCCTCGGAGGGGTCGGCGAAGATGTCGCGGCCGGCCTCGGCCAGGCCGCCGTAGACACCGTCGAGCAGGCCGACCCTGCCGCGGCCCGCCTCGCCGAGGGCGCCGGCGACCGCGGGGTAGCGGGCGTTGGCGGCCAGGACGTCGCCGAAGCGCCGCGCCGCGACGTTGGCCAGGGGCGAGGAGCCCCACACGATGGGCACGGACAGGGCCAGGTCCAGCGCGAGGCTCTTGCCCGGGTTGACGAACGACTCGAGGGTCATGCGGCACCGGTCGGCGTCGGCGTCCAGGCGGGCCGCGGTCTCCGCGAAGTCCGCCTCGTTGACCTTGACCAGGCCGAGCTGCCGGCCCGCCAGGAGCACCGGCACGGCCAGGCCCCACAGGCTGGCGCGGGCCGGCGCACGGCGCGGCACCGGGATGAACGGCGCCCGGAAGCGGTCGGCGAGCGCGTGCAGCTGCGTGTCGGGGGCGCCGATCGCGACGAGCCGGGCGCCGCGGCGGCCGGCGGCCTCGGCGGCCGCGAGGGCCTCGGGGAGCGACCGGACGCGGAGACGGCGATGACGACGTCGGCCGCGCCGACCCAGCCGGGGATGCCGGCGCTGCGGTGCGCGAGCACCGGCACGGGGCAGCGGGGACCCGCCACCGTCTCCAGGATGTCGCCGGTGCGGGCGGCGGTGCCGACCCCCGCGCCGTCGTCGGCCAGGGCGCTCAGGTCGGTCTCCGCCGCCAGGGCCGCGGACTCGCGGACCTGGGCGCCGGCGGACGCGGTGGCCCGCAGCATGCCGCCCGGGTCGTTGCGCTCCAGGGCCGCGGCGTCGTCGAGCAGCGACAGGTCGATCTCACGGTGTCCACGGACGCCCGCGGTGCCCTCCAGGGGGTTCACGCGGCACCGCCCTCGGGGAGCCCGGCCTCGGGGAGCTTGGCCTCGTCGAGCTTGGCCTCGTCGAGCTTGGCCTCGGGGAGCTTGGCCTCGTCGAGCAGCAGCACGGGGATGCCGTCCCGGATCTCGAAGATCCGCCCGCAAGCGGTGCAGGTCAGCGTCTGCGCTGCGTCGTCGAGCGTCAGCTCGGCGTGGTGCTCGTCCGGACAGCGCAGGATGGAAAGCAGGGCGGGGTCGACGGACACGTCTGTTCCAACTCCTTCTAGCGGCGATCGTCAGCGGCGGATGACGTCAAGCATTTCATCGCGCAGGGCTGCCATCCGCTCCGCGGTCGGCGCCTCCACGTTAAGCCGCAACAGCGGCTCCGTGTTGGACGGCCGCACACTGACCCAGCTGCCGTCGGGAAAGTCCAGGGTGATGCCGTCGAGGCGGTCGACGGGCACCGGGTAGGCGGCCTCGATCTCGGCCATCTTCGCAGCCGGGTCGGCGACCGTGGAGTTGATCTCCCCGGAGTCCGTGTAGCGCACGTAGTCCTTGGTCAGCGCCGACAGCGGGGCCGCCTGACCGCCGAGCATCGCCAGGGTGTGCATCGCGGCGAGCATGCCGGTGTCGGCGCCCCAGAAGTCGCTGAAGTAGTAGTGCGCGGAGTGCTCTCCACCGAAGACGGCGCCGGTCCTGGCCATCTCCGCCTTGATGAACGAGTGCCCGACCCGGGTGCGCACCGGCACGCCGCCGTGCTCGCGCACGATCTCCGGCACGGCCCGGGAGGTGATGAGGTTGTGGATGATCGTGGCGCCCGGCGACTTCGCCAGCTCCCGCACGGCCACCATCGAGGTGATCGTCGAGGGCGAGACGGCCTCGCCGCGCTCGTCGATGACGAAGCAGCGGTCGGCGTCGCCGTCGAAGGCGAGGCCCAGGTCGGCGCCGGTCTCGCGGACCTTGGCCTGCAGGTCCACCAGGTTCGCCGGCTCCAGGGGGTTGGCCTCGTGGTTGGGGAACGAGCCGTCCAGCTCGAAGTACAGCGGGATGATCGTCAGCGGCAGGCCCTGGCCGAGCACCGCGGGGACGGTGTAGCCGCCCATGCCGTTGCCGGCGTCGACGACGACCGTCAGCGGCCGGATGCCGGTGAGGTCGACCAGGCCGCGCAGGTAGGCCGCGTAGGCCTCCAGCATGCCGTGCTGCTCGATCGTGCCCTGCCGGGTCGCGGTCGCGGGCTCGCCCCGGCCCTCCAGGATCGCCTGCGCGCGTTCGCGGATCTCGGCCAGGCCGGAGTCCTGCCCGACCGGCTTCGCGCCCTGCTTGCACAGCTTGACGCCGTTGTACTGGGCCGGGTTGTGGCTGGCCGTGAACATCGCGCCCGGCAGGTCCAGCGTGCCGGAGGCGAAGTACAGCAGGTCCGTCGAGCCGAGCCCCGACTCGACGACGTCGGCGCCCTCGGCCCGCACCCCCGCGGCGAAGGCCGACGCGAGCGCCGGACCCGACTCGCGCATGTCGTGCGCGGTCACGACGCGCTCGACAAACTCGCCGCGGTGACGCAGCGTCTGCACGAACGCCCTGCCGAGCGCCTCGGCGACCGGCTCGTTGAGCTGGTCGGGCACCGTCCCCCGCACGTCGTAGGCCTTGACGATCCGGCTCAGGTCGATCACAGTCCGCGCTCCTGTCGTGGTCGCTGTCCTACGCCGAAGCCTAGTGCGGTGACGTTCCGCATACATGTCAGTCCGGAGTTGCCGGTGTTAGTTCACGTCACAGGTGTGGTACAGCATGAGCGTGGCCGAGGAAGGTAACTCCATGAAGGCGATCATCGCCGCGTTCGCCGCCAACCTCGGCATCGCCGTGAGCAAGTTCGTCGCGTTCCTGTTCACGGGGTCCTCGGCGCTGCTGGCCGAGGCCGTGCACTCCGTCGCCGACACCGCCAACCAGCTGCTGCTGCTCATCGGCGGCCGGCGGGCCAAGCGGGTGGCCTCGCCGCTGCACCCGTTCGGCTACCAGCGCTTCCGCTACTTCTACGGCTTTCTGGTGACGCTCGTCATCTTCCTCGTCGGCGGCGTCTTCGCCCTGTACGAGGGATGGGAGAAGCTGCACTCCCCGGAGCCGGTCGAGTCGCCGATCTGGGCGTTCGCGGTGCTCGCCGTCTCGATCGTGCTGGAGTCCTTCTCGCTGCGCACCGCGGTGCACGAGGCGCAGCCGGAGCGGCGCGGGCTGCCCTGGCTGCGCTTCATCAGGACCACCCGCTCGCCGGAGCTGCCGGTCGTGCTCGCCGAGGACTTCGGCGCGCTCACCGGCCTGGTCTTCGCCTCGGTCGGGATCACCCTCGCCGTCGTCACCGGCGACGGGCGGTGGGACGCGGTCGGCACCATCGCCATCGGCGTGCTGCTGGTCATCATCTCGATCACCCTGTCGACACGGATGCGCAGCCTGCTGATCGGCGAGTCCGCCGACCAGGAGACGCTGCGGCGCATCGAGGCGGCGATCGAGGCCGAGCCCCTGGTCCAGCGGATGATCCACCTGCGCACCATGCACCTGGGGCCCGACCAGCTGCTCATCGCGGCCAAGGTCGCCTTCGCCGCCGACGAGACCGTCGCGCGCGTCGCGGACGCGATCAACCGGGCCGAGGCCCGCATCCGCGAGGACCTCGACGACGAGTGCTTCGTGTTCCTGGAGCCCGACGTGTGGGACCAGCGCCTGCACGAGACGCGGGACAAGCCGCCGGGCTCCGCGGCTACAGCTGCAGGCCCGTCAGCACCATGACCCGCTCCTCGGTGTAGTCGGCCATGGCGCTGGCCAGGCCCTCGCGGCCGACGCCGCTGGCCTTGGCCCCGCCGTAGGGCATCTGGTCGGCGCGGTAGCTGGGGACGTCGCCGACGATGATGCCGCCGACGTCCAGGACGCGGTGCGCCTCGAAGGCCCGGTCGAGGCGGCGGGTGAAGACGCCGGCCTGCAGCCCGTATTGCGAGTCGTTGACCGCGGCCAGACCCGCCGCGTCGGACGCGACCCGCTCCAGGACCAGGACAGGGCCGAAGACCTCCTCGGCGACGACCTTCGCGCCGGCTGGCACGCCGGTCAGCACGGTCGGCGCGTAGGCGGCGCCGTCGCGGGTGCCGCCGGTCAGCAGCTTCGCGCCGGCGGAGACGGCCTCGGAGACCCAGGACTCGACCCGCTCCGCGGCGGCCCGGCTGACCAGCGGGCCGACGTCGGTGGCGTCCTCCCACGGCGAGCCGGTCACCTGTCCCTCGACCGCGGCGACCAGGCGGTCGCTCAGCGCGTCGAAGTGCCGGTCGTGGACGTAGACCCGCTGCACGGCGATGCAGCTCTGCCCCGCCTGGTAGTTGGAGAACGTGGCGATGCGGGTCGCGGCCCAGTCCAGGTCGTCCCAGTCCTCGCAGACCAGGACCGCGGCGTTGCCGCCGAGCTCGAGGGTGACGTGCTTGCGGGGCACCGCGTCGCGGATCTGCCAGCCGACCGGGCCGGAGCCGGTGAAGGACACCACCGGCAGGCGCGGGTCGGCGACCAGGGCCGGGGCGCGGTCGTTGGGGACCGGCACGACGGACCACATGCCGGCGGGCAGGTCGGTCTCGGCCAGGATCTCGCCGAGCAGCAGGGCGCTGAGCGGGGTCGCCGGCGCGGGCTTGAGCACGATCGGCGCGCCGACCGCGATCGCCGGGGCGACCTTGTGCGCGACCAGGTTGAGCGGGAAGTTGAACGGGGCGATGCCGAGCACCGGCCCCTTCGGCACCCGCTTGACCAGCGCGATCCTGCCGGTCGCGGCGGGGTCGGTGTCGAGGCGCTGCACGGCGCCGGAGAAGCGGCGGGCCTCCTCGGCGGCCCAGCGGAACGTCGACACCGCCCGGCCGACCTCGCCACGGGACCACTTCAGCGGCTTGCCGTTCTCCCCGGTGATCAACCGGGCGACCTCCTCGGCGCGCTCCTTGAGGCGGGCGCTGACGTGGTCCAGGGCGGCCGCCCGGACGCTCGCGGGCAGCGCCGCCGCCTCCGCGCGTACCGACGCTGCCTGTGCGATTGCCTCCTCGACCTGCGCCGGGGTGGCATTGGACGTGCTGCCGACCACCCGGCCGTCGAAGGGGTGGCGGATCTCGACGGCGTCGTCGCTGGTCGCCGGTCGGCCGGCGATGTAGAACGGGGTCACGACCGCCAGACTACGCCGCCGAAGGCCCGTTCACGACGCGGAAACAGTTGCTCAAAGGGTTGTGTGCTGCGGAATCGGTGGAAGGATGTGGCTGCCGGCACTCAAAGGAGTGGACAATGACCAAGCAACTGCAGAACTTCATCGACGGCGCCCACGTGGAGCCCGCCGACGGCCGTTATTCGGACCTGATCGACCCGTCGACCGGTGAGGTCTTCGCCTCCGCACCGGTCTCGGGCGAGGCCGACGTCGACCGCGCGGTGAAGGCGGCCAGCAAGGCGTTCGAGACGTGGCGCGACGCCACCCCCGCGGAGCGGCAGCGGGCGCTGCTGAAGCTCGCGGACGCCATGGAGGACCGCGCGGCCGAGCTCATCGACGCCGAGTGCCAGAACACGGGCAAGCCGCGGGCGCTGACCACCAGCGACGAGCTGCCCCCGGCCGTCGACCAGGTCCGGTTCTTCGCCGGCGCCGCCCGCGTCCTGGAGGGCAAGTCCGCCGGGGAGTACATGAAGGGCCACACCAGCTACGTTCGCCGCGAGCCGATCGGCGTCTGCGCGCAGGTGACCCCGTGGAACTACCCACTGATGATGGCCATCTGGAAGATCGCGCCGGCCCTGGCCGCCGGCAACACCGTCGTGCTCAAGCCGTCGGACACCACGCCGGTGTCGTCGCTGCTGCTGGCCGAGCTGGCCGCGGAGTTCCTGCCCCCGGGCGTGCTCAACGTGGTCACGGGCGACCGGGACACCGGCCGGGCCCTGGTGTCGCACCCGACGCCGCAGTTCGTGTCGATCACCGGCTCGGTCCGCGCGGGCCGCGAGGTGGCGGGCGCCGCCGCGCCCATGCTCAAGCGCACCCACCTGGAGCTCGGCGGCAAGGCACCGGTCGTGGTCTTCGACGACGCGGACCTGGAGGCGGCCGCCGAGGCGATCGCGGTCGCCGGCTACTTCAACGCCGGGCAGGACTGCACCGCGGCGACCCGCGTGCTCGCCGGCCCCGGCATCTACGACGACTTCGTGGCCGCGATCGCCGAGCAGGCCGCCGCTACCAAGACCGGCGCGCCCGACGACGAGGACGTGCTCTACGGCCCGCTGAACAACGCCGGCCAGCTGGCCCGGGTCGCCGGCTTCCTCGACCGGCTGCCCGACCACGCGAAGCTCAACGCGGGCGGCGCCCGGGTCGGCGACCGGGGCTACTTCTACTCCCCCACCGTCGTGTCCGGCCTGCGCCAGGAGGACGAGATCATCCAGGACGAGGTGTTCGGGCCGGTCATCACCGTGCAGCGCTTCACCGACGAGGACGAGGCGGTCCGCTGGGCCAACGGCGTGGAGTACGGGCTGTCCTCCTCGGTCTGGACGAAGGACCACGGCCGCGCGATGCGGATGACCCGTCGCCTGGACTTCGGCTGCGTGTGGGTCAACGCCCACATCCCGATCGTCGCCGAGATGCCGCACGGCGGCTTCAAGTCCTCCGGCTACGGCAAGGACCTGTCCATGTACGGGCTGGAGGACTACACCCGGATCAAGCACGTCATGCACAACATCGACTTGTGATGGGCAACTCCGAGGACATCCACAAGCGCAGGACGGCGGCGGTCGCCCGCGGCGTCGGCAGCATGATCTCGTCCTATGTGGACCACGCGTCGGGCGGCACGCTGACCGACGTGGACGGCCGCGAATGGATCGACATGGCCGCCGGCATCGCCGTCACCAACGTCGGCAACGCCTCGCCGAAGGTGGTGGAGGCGGTGCGGCGCCAGGTCGAGCGCTTCACCCACACCTGCTTCATGATCGCGCCCTACGAGAGCTACGTCGCCGTGTGCGAGCAGCTGAACGCGCTGACGCCGGGCGCGTTCGAGAAGCGCTCGGCGCTGTTCAACTCCGGCGCCGAGGCGGTCGAGAACGCGGTGAAGATCGCCCGGCACGCCACCGGGCGGCAGGCGGTCGTGGTGTTCGACCACGCGTACCACGGCCGCACCAACCTCACGATGGCCCTGACCGCGAAGGCGATGCCCTACAAGCACGGCTTCGGCCCGTTCGCCGGTGAGATCTACCGGGTGCCGATGTCGTACCCGTTCCGCGACGGGCTGTCCGGCCCCGACGCGGCCGCCCTCGCGATCGGGATGATCGAGAAGCAGGTCGGCGCCGACCAGGTCGCCGCCGTGCTCATCGAGCCGATCCAGGGCGAGGGCGGCTTCATCGTCCCCGCGCCCGGGTTCCTGCCGTCGATCGCCGCCTGGGCGAAGGCCAGTGGGGCGCTGTTCGTCGCCGACGAGATCCAGACCGGGTTCTGCCGCACCGGCGAATGGTTCGCCTCGACCCATGAGGGTGTGGAGCCGGACCTGGTCACCACCGCGAAGGGCATCGCCGGCGGCCTGCCCCTCGCCGCGGTGACCGGCCGGGCCGAGTTGATGGACGCCGTGCACGTCGGCGGCCTCGGCGGCACGTACGGCGGCAACCCGATCGCCTGCGCGGCCGCGCTCGCCTCGATCGAGACCATGCGGGAGCTCGGCCTGACCGCGGCGGCGCGACGGATCGAGTCGGTCATGCGGCCCCGCCTGGAATCCCTCGCCGCGGCGCACCCGTACATCGGCGAGGTCCGCGGCCGGGGCGCCATGCTGGCGGTGGAGATCGTCGTGCCCGGCGCCCCGACCCCCGAGCGGGCCCCGGGGCGCGGCGCGGCACCCGGCGCCACGCCGGATCCGGCGAGGACTGCGGCGATCCAGAAGGCGGCGCACGAGGCCGGCCTGCTGCTGCTGACCTGCGGCACGTACGGCAACGTGATCCGCTTCCTGCCGCCGCTCGTGATGGACGACGCGACGCTGGGCTGCGCCCTGGACGCGCTGGAGTCAGCACTGTAAGTGACGCCGGTGCCCCGGAACGAAACCCCGGGGCACTGGCGGATCATGCGTGACCGGGGTCACTATGGGTCATGCGGAATCCCTGGTTGGCGCTGCGCGCCGGCGCCGACCCCCGGGAGCGGACCCGCCAGATGGGCGCCGCCCACGACGCGTTCCTGGCCGGTGCCGGCACCGTCGCCGACGTGCGCAGCGTGGTCGCCGATTCGTGGCGCCGCAGCGCCGCAGCGCTGCTGGACCCCGGCGCCGCCGCGCCCGTGGACCTCGACTCCCTGGAGGACTACCGGGCCATGCACCCGCTGCGGCACACCCTGCCGCTGTTCCGGGACCTGCTCGGCAGCATCGCCGAGGACGGCGACCATCTCATGGCGATCTGCGACGCCCACGGGCGGCTGCTGTGGGTCGAGGGGCACGGCACCGTGCTGCGCAAGGCCGAGGCGATGCACTTCGTCGCCGGGGCGCACTGGGACGAGGCGCACGCCGGCACCAACGCGCCCGGCACCGCCGTGGCCGTCGACCACGCGGTGCAGATCTTCGCGACCGAGCACTTCAGCCGGCGGGCGCAGCCGTGGACCTGCTCCGCCGCGCCGATCCACAACCCGCACACCGGGCCCTCGTCACCTTCCAGCCCCGCTACGACCACTGGATCGGCGGCGAGTACGTCAAACCCGCCCACGGCCGGTACTTCACCAACCCCAGCCCGGTGACCGGCGAGATCTTCTGCGAGATCGCCCGGGGCACCGCCGAGGACGTCGAGGCCGCCCTCGACGCCGCGCACGGCGCCGCGGACGCCTGGGGGCGCACCTCCGTCGCCGACCGCGCCAACATCCTCAACCGGATCGCCGACCGGATGGAGGCCAACCTGGAGCTCCTCGCCGTCGCCGAGACCTGGGAGAACGGCAAGCCGATCCGGGAGACCCTCGCCGCCGACATCCCCCTGGCGATCGACCACTTCCGCTACTTCGCCGGTGCCGTCCGCGCCCAGGAGGGCAGCCTCGGCGAGCTCGACGACGACACCGTCGCGTACCACTTCCACGAGCCGCTCGGCGTCGTCGCGCAGATCATCCCGTGGAACTTCCCGATCCTGATGGCCACGTGGAAGCTGGCGCCGGCCCTGGCCGCCGGCAACGCCGTGGTGCTCAAGCCCGCCGAGCAGACCCCCGCCTCGATCCACGTCCTCATGGGCCTCATCGCCGACCTGCTCCCGCCGGGCGTGGTCAACATCGTCAACGGCTTCGGCGTCGAGGCCGGCAAGCCCCTCGCGAGCAGCCCCCGGGTCGCGAAGGTCGCCTTCACCGGCGAGACCACGACGGGGCGGCTGATCATGCAGTACGCCTCGGAGAACATCAAACCCGTCACCCTCGAGCTCGGCGGCAAGTCGCCGAACATCTTCTTCGACGACGTCAGCTCCTCGCAGGACGCGTTCCTGGACAAGGCCCTCGAAGGCTTCGCCATGTTCGCGCTCAACCAGGGCGAGGTCTGCACCTGCCCGTCGCGGGCCCTGGTGCAGCAGGGGCACTACGCCGACTTCATGGCCGCCGCCGTCGACCGGGTCAACGCGATCAAGCAGGGGCACCCGCTGGACACCGGCACGATGATCGGTGCGCAGGCGTCCAACGACCAGCTGGAGAAGATCCTTTCGTACCTCGACATCGGCCGGCAGGAGGGCGCCAAGGTCCTCACCGGCGGTGCGCGGGCCGACCTCGGCGGGGAGCTGTCCGGCGGCTACTACGTGCAGCCGACCGTCTTCGAGGGCGACAACGCGATGCGGATCTTCCAGGAGGAGATCTTCGGGCCCGTGGTGTCGGTGACCTCGTTCGCCGACTTCGCCGACGCCATCAAGATCGCCAACGACACCCTGTACGGGCTGGGCGCCGGCGTCTGGACCCGCGACACGAACACCGCCTACCGGGCGGGCCGCGCCATCCAGGCCGGCCGGGTCTGGACCAACTGCTACCACACGTACCCGGCGCACGCGGCCTTCGGCGGCTACAAGCAGTCCGGCATCGGCCGGGAGAACCACAAGATGATGCTGGAGCACTACCAGCAGACCAAGAACCTCCTGGTCAGCTACTCGCCGAACAAGCTCGGGTTCTTCTAGCCATGACCCGCGGCCCGTCCCGTGTCGATGTCACCCCCGCGGCGGCCGAGCTCATCCGGTCGCTGCGGGGCGCCCACGGCCCGCTGATGTTCCACCAGTCCGGCGGCTGCTGCGACGGCAGCTCCCCCATGTGTTACCTGGAGGGCGAGTTCCGCACCGGCTCCTCCGACGTCCTGCTGGAGTCGCTGCGGATCGACGGCGTCGCCGAGCCGGTCACGTTCTGGATGTCGAGGTCGCAGTTCGAGCTGTGGAAGCACACCCACCTGACGGTGGACGTCGTCCCGGGCCGCGGCTCCGGCTTCTCCCTGGAGGCGCCGGAGGGCGTCCGCTTCCTGATCCGTTCCCGCCTGCTGACCTCCGCTGAGCTAGCGGCCCTGGAGTAGGGGCTGGCGGGGGTCCCAGGGGTCGCCCCGGCGGCGCCTGGCGATGGCGGACAGCGCTTCGAGGACGACGCGGTTGGCAAGGTACGCGGTGATCTCGGCGTGGTCGTACGGTGGCGACACCTCGACCACGTCGACGCCGACGACCGGCAGCTCGTAGCAGCAGCGCCGGACCGCGTCGAGCAGCTGCCGCGAGGTGAGGCCGCCCGGCTCCGGGGTGCCGGTGCCGGGGGCCATGCCGGGGTCGACGACGTCGACGTCGACGGACAGGAAGACCCCGTCGCAGTCGTCGGTCGCGATAGTGAACGCCTCGGACAGGCACTCGTCGAGGCCCCGGGCGACGATCTCGGTCATCTCGTAGGACCGCATCCGCTGCTGCGCCATCCAGTCGAGCGTGGCGGGCCCCGGCCAGTACCCGCGCAGGCCCAGCTGCAGGAAGCGGTCGCCGCGCACGGCGCCGGACTCGATGAGGCGGCGCATCGGCTGGCCGTGCCCGACCAGGGAGCCGAACTCGGTGTCGCCGGTGTCGGCGTGGGCATCGAAGTGGACCAGGGAGACCCGGCCGTAGCCGAGCTGCCGGGCCACGCCGGTCGCGTCGGGCCAGGCGATGGTGTGGTCGCCGCCGAGGATCACCGGGATCGCGCCGGTGGCGGCCACCGCGTACACCGCCTCCTCGAGTTTGCGCACCGAGCCCGCGGCGTCGCCGGAGAACATCTCGACGTCGCCGGCGTCGTACACGCGCAGGTCCTGCAGCGGGTCGACGCGCAGGGCCAGCGACGGGCGGGAGCCGTCGTGGGCGAGGTAGCAGGCCTGCCGGATCGCACCGGGGCCGAAGCGGGTGCCGGGGCGGTGCGAGGTGCCGCCGTCGAACGGCGCGCCGATGATGACCACGTCCGCGTCCGGGAGTTCCGTGAGGTCACAGGGCGGCACCCCGAGGAACGTGATGTCGGGGCCGTACATGGGCCCGTATCGCGTCATTTCTCCTGCATCCCCCACGGCGAGCCGTACGCGGTGAGCAACTCCAGGAACGGCTTCGGCGGCAGCGCCTCCGGGCCGAGCACACCGCGGCCCTGCCAGGCGCCGCTCGCCAGGAGCTCCAGGGCCACCACCGGGTTGATCGCGGTCTGCCACACGACGGCCTGGGAGCCGTACTCGGCCATCGACCAGGCGTTGTCCACGACGTGGTACAGGTAGGTGCTGCGCGGCGAACCGTCTTTGCCGAGGCCGGTGACGAGGGTGCCCGCGCAGGTCTTGCCGTGCATGCGGTCGCCGAGGCCGGCCGGGTCGGGCAGGCAGGCGGCGACCACGTCCCGGGGCGCGACCTCGACGCCACCGACCCTGACCCGACGGGTCGAGTCGAGGCCGAGCTTGTGCAGGGTCTTGAGCACGTCGATGAACTCGTCGCCGAGGCCGTACTTGAAGGTGACCCGGTTGCTGGCGACCCAGCGCGGGATCAGCAGGACCTCCTCGTGCTCCACGTTGACGCACTCGACCGGGCCGATGCCCTCGGGGAAGTCGAACACCTCCGGCTCGGAGAACGGCGCCGTGGTGTACCAGCCGCGGTCCCGCTCCCAGATGACCGGCGGGTTCAGGCACTCCTCGATCGTCGTCCAGATGGAGAAGGACGGCGCGAAGTCGTAGCCCTCGACCACCAGGTTCGCGCCGTCGCGGACGCCGATCTCGTGCACCTCGGCGAAGAGCTCGTCGGCGGCGTACCGGGCGAAGACGTCGGACAGGCCCGGCTCGACGCCGATCCCGACGAGGGCGAGCCGGTCGGAGACCTCCCACTGCCCGGCGGCGGCGAACTGCTCGTCGCCGAGCTTCACCCCGGTCTCCTCGTAGGGCCGTTCGGCGTGCGGCTTCGACAGCGACATGGCCATGTCCAGGTAGTGCGCGCCGGCGGCGAAGGCCCCCTCGAAGATCGGCATGACGAAGCGCGGGTCGACGGCGTTGAGCACGTGCGTGATGCGGTGCTCGCGGCACAGGCCCTCGACGGCGGCGGCGGAGGAGGCGTCGACCTGGACCGCGGTGAACCGCGCGTCCACCACGGCCGCCTGGGCCCGCGGAAGGGAGTAGTCGGCGACGACGCAGGCCTCGAAGAAGTCGCGGCGGGCGAGGATGCGCACGGCGGCGGAGCCGACGCCGCCGGCGCCGACGATGAGCAGTCGCATGCGTTAGGCCTTCCGACGCCGCATGTTGGGGATCTGGCCGATGAGCACGACCAGGAAGGAGATCACGAACATGGCGGTGCCGATCACGTTGATCTGCGGCGGGATGCCCCGCTGCGAGGCGCCCCAGACGAACATGGGGAACGTGACGACGCTGCCGGAGTTGAAGTTGGTGACGATGAAGTCGTCGAAGGACAGCGAGAACGACAGCAGCGCCGCCGCCACGATGCCGGGCATCACCAGGGGCAGCGTGACCCGCAGGAACGTCTGCGTCTCGTTGGCGTAGAGGTCCATCGCGGCCTCCTGCAGCCGCGGGTCGAGCCCCGCGAGCCGGGCCTTGACGGTGACGACCACGAACGACAGGCAGAACATGACGTGGGCGATGACGATCGTCCAGAAGCCCAGCTGCACGCCGGAGGCGACGAACAGCGCCAGCAGCGAGGAACCCATGACGATCTCGGGGGTCGCCATCGGCAGGAAGATCAGCGTGTTGGTCGCGGCCCGGCCGCGGAACGTGTGCCGGGCGAGGGCGAAGGACATGAGCGTGCCGAGGATGACGGCGCCGAGGGTGGCGAGCCCGGCGATGGCGATGCTGAGCCAGAACGCGTGCCCGATCCCGGCGGCGCCGAACGGGTCGGCCCAGTGCGCCCAGGTGAACTTGTAGTTCTCCAGGGTGTAGGGCGCGTTGCGGCCGGCGTCGCGGAACGACATCGCGGCGACGACCCCGATCGGGACGAACAGGTACACCAGCACGAGCAGGCCGATCGCCATGACCCAGCGGTCGGCGACGTAGCGGCGTAGGCGATGCAGCATCAGAGCACCTCATCCGTTCCGGCGCGCCGCACGTAGACGAAGACCAGGACCAGGATCGCCGCCATGAGCGTGAACGACAGCGCGGCGGCGCTCGGGTAGTCGCCGACCCTCAGGAACTTCGACTGGATGACGTTGCCGATCATGTACTGCCGGTTGGTGCCGAGCAGCTGCGCGTTGATGTAGTCGCCCGCCGCGGGGATGAACGTGAGCAGCGTGCCGGCCACGACGCCGGGCATCGACAGCGGCAGCGCGACCCTGGTGAAGCGGGCGACCGGCCGGGCGTACAGGTCGCCGGCGGCCTCGAGCAGGCGCGGGTCGAGCTTCTCCAGGCTGGCGTACAGCGGCAGCACCATGAACGGCAGGAAGTTGTAGACCAGGCCGGCGATGACGGCCGGGGTGGTGGCCAGGAGCCGGTCGTCGGGCAGCGGCACGTGCAGCGCGTTGAGCGTCGTCACGACCCAGCCGTTGTCCGACAGGATGACCTTCCACGCCAGGGTGCGGATCAGGAAGCTGGTGAAGAACGGGGCGATCACGCAGATCAGCAGCAGGTTCTTCCACCGGCCGCCCTTGAGCGCGATCGCGTAGGCGAGGGGGTAGCCCAAAAGCAGGCAGATGACGGTGGTGACGGCCGCGTAGCCGAGCGAGCGCATGAAGTGCGGCAGGTATTCGCTCGCCGCGTCGGTGTAGTTGCTGAACTGCCACGTCATCGCGTAGCCCTCTTCGAGGGACCCGCTCGGATCGTAGAGGCTGGTGGCGAAGAGCTGGATCGCCGGCACCGCGAAGAACAGGACCAGCCACAGGCCGCCGGGGAGCAGCAGCAGATATGGCAGCCAGCGCTTCCTCGGCTGTTCGAGCTTCGCCGGTGTACCGGTGGCGCCTCCGACGTGCCCGAGCGCGCTCATGCCGCCACCTCCGCTGCGCTCCGGCGTCGGCCTGAGCCAAAACTGCACCCCTGATTCGCAGCTCCTCCGCTACGCTCCGGGCCGCTCATGCCGCCACCTCCGCTGCGCTCCGGCGTCGGCCTGAGCCAAAACTGCACCCCTGATTCGCAGCTCCTCCGCTACGCTCCGGGCCGCTCATGCCAACGCCTCGGCGTCCACCACGGGTGCCACCGTCTGCCCTTCGGGACGCGACAGCAGGAACGCGTGCTCGGGGCGCCAGTGCACGGTCACCTCGCTGGCCACCGGCTGCGGGGCGGCGACGCCGGAGTTGGGAACGAACACCGTGAGCTCGTCGCCCCATGCGGGCCGCACCAGGTACTGCGTGCTGACGCCGACATACGAGGAATCGGTGACGATGCCGGTGACCGACTGGTGCCCGGACGGCACCTTGTCCAGTCCTGCCGCCAGGTGCATCTTCTCCGGCCGCACCCCGAGCCACACCGAGCCGGTGTCCGCACTGCTACGGGTCGCGGGCAGTGAGAAGCGGGCGCCGTGCGCCTCGACGAGGACGTCGTCGCCGGAGCGGCCGGTGACGGTGCCGGCGAAGAGGTTCGACTGGCCGAGGAAGTTGGCGACGAAGGCGGTGCCGGGGAAGTCGTACATCTCCACCGGGCTGCCCAGCTGCTCGATCTTGCCGGCGTTCATGACCGCGACCGTGTCGGCCATGGTCATGGCCTCCTCCTGGTCGTGGGTCACGTGCACGAAGGTGATGCCGACCTCGGTCTGGATCCGCTTGAGCTCGACCTGCATCTGCCGGCGCAGCTTGAGGTCCAGGGCGCCGAGCGGCTCGTCGAGCAGCAGCACCTGCGGGTGGTTGATCAGTGCCCGGGCGAGGGCGACGCGCTGCTGCTGGCCGCCGGAGAGCTGGGCCGGCTTGCGCTTGCCGAAGCCGTCCAGGTCGACCAGGTGGAGCATCTGCTCCACCTGGTCGGCGACACCCTTGACGCCGCGCCGGCGCAGGCCGAACGCGACGTTGTCGGCAATGTTCAGGTGCGGGAAGAGCGCGTAGCTCTGGAACACCGTGTTGACGGGACGCTTGTAGGGCCGCAGCCGGGTCACGTCCTGGTCGCCGAGCAGGATACGGCCGGTCGTCGGCTCCTCGAGCCCGGCGATCATCCGCAGGGTCGTGGTCTTGCCGCAGCCGGAGGCGCCGAGGAGGGCGAAGAACGACCCCTGGGGCACCGTGAGGCTGAGATCGTCGACGGCCGTGAAGGCGCCGAACGACTTCGTCACGCTGACCAGGTTGAGGTCAGCACCGCTGTCACCGTCTCGCTGCTCGGACATGTATCAGGCCCCCGAGATCGCTTCGAACTTGGCCGAGTACTTCTTGTCCTCTTCCTCGGTCAGGGCCTTGAAGCTCTTGGTCTTGGCGAGGGTGGCCGCGTCCGGGAAGATCAGCGGGTTGCTGGCCAGGTCCGGGTCGAGCTTCTGCATCTCGTCCTGCGCGCCCTGGACGGGGCAGATGTAGTTGACGTACGCCGCCAGCTCCGCCGCGACCTTCGGGTCGTAGTAGTAGTCGATGAGCTGCTCGACGTTGCCCTTGTGGGTCGCCGTCGACGGGATCAGGATGTTGTCCGACCACAGCATCAGGCCCGACTCGGGCGTGACGAACTTGACGTCCTCGTTCTCGGCGCTGAGCTGGATCACGTCGCCGGACCAGGCGATGCAGGCCGCGAGGTCGCCCTTGTTCAGGTCTTCCTTGTAGTCGTTGCCGGTGAACTTGCGGATCTGGCCGGAGTCGACGGCCTTCTTCAGCTTGTCCAGCGCGGCGTCGAACTCGGCGTCCGTCACGGTGCCCGGGTCCTTGCCCTGCGACATGAGGATCAGCCCGACGGTGTCGCGCATCTCGGAGAGCACGGCCACCTTGCCCTTGAGGTCGGCGCGGGTGAGCAGCTCGTCGATGGTGCGGACCTCTTTGGTCACCTTCGCGTTGTAGGCAATGCCGGTGAGCCCGGACTGCCACGGCGCGGCGAACTTCATGTCCTTGTCCCACGGCCGGTTGCGCAGGGTCGCGAGGGCGTTCTTGGTGAAGTTCGGCGTCTTGGTGTTGTCGAACTGCTGCACCCAGCCGAGCCCGACGACGCGGGACGCCATCCAGTCGGTGAGCACCATGATGTCGCGGTCGATCGACTGGCACGCCTGCAGCTGGTTGCGCACCTTGCCGAAGAACTCGTTGTTGTCGTTGACGTCTTCGTTGTACGTGACGGCGATGCCGGTCTTCGCGGTGAACGCGTCGAGCGTCGGGCGCTTCGACTCGTCCTTCTCGTCGACGTCGACGTACAGGGGCCAGTTGGAGAAGTTGAGCTTCTTCTCGGTCGCCGAGACGTCGGTGGCGGTGCACGCCGCCTTCTCCGCCTCGGTCTTCTTCGCGGGCTTCGTGCCGCATGCGGCGAGGGCGCCACCCGTCGCGATGAAGGCACCACCGGCGAACAGACCACGCATCAGGGTCCGGCGCGACAGGCCGGTGGCATTGAGGACGGCGGCCGCTTCGGGAGAGAGCGGCGGGCGAGAGGGGTTTCGCACGAGGGCTCCTACGGATCTCGAGCCGGCACACACGGGGGGCGGTAACCGACGACCGATCCTGACACGAGGTGCCATCACAGACAAGGGATTCCGTTGTCACGATCGAGCCGCACAACGAAAAGCGCCATATGGTCAAACTGAGGTTACGGCCGTCACCCCGGTGAAATACGGTCCCGAACGACTACCGCTTCCGGTGGGATCACGAATCCGCAGATACCTCGTTTCCAGGCTATGGAATTAGTTGCCAACAGCGGGGTCTTGGGCAAGAATCCACACGTGACCGAGCCCGTCCTCGACGACGTCAACAAGCGGATCATCGAGCAGCTGCAGCGCGATGGTCGCATGTCCTATGCCTCCCTGGCCAAGGTCGTCGGCCTGTCGGAGGCGGCGGTCCGGCAGCGCGTGCAGCGGCTGCTGGACACCGGGGTCATGCAGATCGTGGCGGTGACTGATCCACTGACCCTGGGTTTCGCCCGGCAGGTGATGATCGGACTCAAGGTCGAGGGGGATCTCAGGCCGGTGGCCAAGGCTCTCGCCGCAGTGCCGGAGATCGACTACGTGGTGATCTGCGCCGGGGGCTACGACCTGCTCGTCGAGCTCGTCTGCACCGACGACGAGCACCTGCTCAACCTTCTCAACGACACGATCCGGAGCATCCCTGGCGTCACCGCCACGGAGACCTTCGTCTATCTCAAACTCGCCAAGCAGACCTATGCGTGGGGGACCCGATGACCGACCAGCAGCCCGACGCCGCGCGCCTCGACCAGGCCGCGCGCGACCACCTCTGGATGCACTTCACCCGCCTCTCGGCCTACGCCGAGGCGCCGATTCCGGTGATCGTCCGCGGCGACGGGCCCTACATCTACGACAGCAACGGCAAGCGCTACCTCGACGGCTTGTCCGGGCTGTTCGTGGTGCAGACCGGCCACGGCCGGCAGGAGCTCGCCGACGCCGCCGCCAAGCAGGCGTCGGAGCTGGCGTATTTCCCGCTGTGGTCCTATGGGCACCCGAAGGCGATCGAGCTCGCCGACCGGCTCGCCGACCTCACCCCAGGGGACCTGAACCGGGTCTTCTTCACCACCGGCGGCTCCGAGGCCGTCGAGAGCGCGTGGAAGCTGGCCCGCTCCTACTTCAAGCGCACCGGCAAGCCGATGAAGACCAAGGTGCTGTCCCGCTCGATCGCCTACCACGGCACGTCGATGGGCGCCCTGTCGATCACCGGCATCCCGGTGCTCAAGCAGGAGTTCGAGCCGCTCGTGCCGGGCGCGTTCCGGGTGCCCAACACCAACTTCTACCGCCGGCCCGACCAGTCGATGACGGAGGAGCAGTTCGGCATCTGGGCCGCGGACCGCATCGCCGAGGCGATCGAGTTCGAGGGCCCGGAGACCGTCGCCGCCGTCTACCTGGAGCCGGTGCAGAACGCCGGCGGCTGCTTCCCGCCGCCGCCCGGCTACTTCCAGCGGGTCCGGGAGATCTGCGACCGCTATGACGTGCTGCTCGTCTCCGACGAGGTCATCTGCGCGTTCGGCCGGCTCGGTGAGTACTTCGGCGCCAAGCGGTTCGGCTACCAGCCGGACATCATCACCGTCGCGAAGGGCCTCACCTCCGGTTACGTGCCGCTCGGCGCGATGCTCGCCTCCGACCGGCTCGCCGAGCCGTTCCTGGAGGGGGCCAACTGGTTCGCCCACGGCATCACCTACGGCGGTCACCCCGTCGGATCCGCGGTCGCCCTGGCCAACCTCGACATCTTCGAGCGCGAGGACCTCAACGGGCACGTGCGGGACAACTCGCCGCTGTTCCGGTCCTACCTGGAGCGCCTGTACGACCTGCCGATCGTCGGCGACGTCCGCGGCGACGGCTACTTCTTCGGCATCGAGCTGGTGAAGGACAAGGCGACCAAGGAGACCTTCAACGACGAGGAGTCCGAGGCGCTGCTGCGCGGCTTCCTGTCCAAGGCCCTCTTCGACGCCGGGCTCTACTGCCGCGCCGACGACCGTGGCGACCCGGTGATCCAGCTGGCCCCGCCGCTGAACTGCGGCGAGAGCCACTTCATCGAGATCGAGCAGATCCTGCGTTCGGTGCTGACCGAGGCATGGGCGCGCCTGTAGACCGCACACGGGTCCGCCGCCTGCCCGAGCTGCAGGTGGACGATCCGGCCGTGCTGCACGGCATTCTCGACGCGGGGACGGTCGCCCAGGTCGCGATCGTCCACGATGGACAGCCGTATGCGATTCCCGTCGCGTACGGCCGGTCCGGCTCGTCGGTCCTCTTCCACGGCTCCACCGGCAGCCGCCTGTTCCGCCTGCTGGCCGACGGCGCGCCGTGCTGCTTCACCGTGACGCTCCTGGACGGCCTGGTCCTGGCCCGCAGCGCGTTCGAGACCTCCATGCACTACCGGTCCGTGATGGTCCTCGGCACCTGCACGGTCGTCGAGGACAAGCTGCCGGCCCTGGAGGCGGTCAGCGAGCACATCATCCCGGGACGGTGGGCCGTCGTCCGGCCGCCGTCACGCAAGGAGCTGGCCGCCACCCTGGTCCTCGCACTCTCCCTGGACGAAGTGTCGGTGAAGGTGAGCGACGGGCCGCCGGGCACTTCCCCCGAGGACGCGGGATTCGACGTGTGGACAGGGGTAGTGCCGTTCCGCGTTGAACGCGGCGAACCGATCGAGTGCGAGGAGGAGCTGTCGTGAGTTTCTGGATGTCCGCGCTCCCTCCGGTTCCGCCGCGCGCCCCGCTACCCGGCGACGCCGATGCCGATGTCGCCATCGTCGGCGCCGGGTACACGGGGCTGTGGACGGCGTACTACCTCGCCAAGGCCGACCCCGCGCTGCGGATCGTGGTGCTGGAGGCGGAGACCGCGGGGTTCGGGGCGAGCGGCCGCAACGGGGGCTGGTGCTCGGCGCTGTTCCCCAAGTCCGTTCCCGCGCTCGCCCGCACCCATGGGCTGCCCGCCGCCCTGGCCCTGAACGCCGCGATGGAGTCCACAGTGGACGAGGTCGGGCGGGTCGCGGCCGACGAGGGCATCGATTGTGACTACGCCAAGGGCGGCACCGTCGTCCTCGCCCGGTCGGCGGTACAGCTGGATCGCGCGCGGCACGAGGTCGCCGAGGCGCAGGAGCTCGGGATCGACCTACGCCTGCTGTCCTCGGCCGAGGCGTCTTCACGGGTCGGGGCCAGCGACGTGCTCGGCGCCACGTACACGCCGCACTGCGCGGCGATCCAGCCGGCCAAACTGGTGCGCGGGCTGGCCGCCACGGTCGAGCGGCTCGGGGTGCGGCTGTATGAACGGACCCCCGTCACCGCCATCACCGCCGGGTGCGCGGACACTCCACACGGGACGGTGCGGGCGCCGATCGTGGTGCGGGCCACCGAGGGGTTCACGCCCCGGCTGCCGGGGCTGCGCCGGACGATCGCGCCGGTCTACTCGCTGATGATCGCGACGGAGCCGCTGCCGGCCTCCTTCTGGGCCTCGGCCGGGCTGGCGCGGCGCGAGACGTTCTCCGATCACCGGCATCTCATCATCTACGGGCAGCGCACCGCCGACGACCGGCTCGCGTTCGGGGGGCGGGGCGCGCCGTACCACTTCGGGTCGGCGGTCGCGCCGTCGTTCGACGCGTCGCCCCGGGTGTTCGCGGAGCTGCGCCGGGTCCTGGGCGAGCTGTTCCCGGCGCTCGGCGCCGTCGAGGTCGGTCACACGTGGGGCGGGCCGCTCGGCATCGCCCGGGACTGGATGGCGTCCGTCGGCCTCGACCCCGTCACGGGACTGGCGTGGGCGGGCGGCTACGTCGGCGACGGTGTCGGCACGTCCAACCTCGCCGGGCGTACCCTCGCCGACCTGATCCGCAAACAGGACTCCGCGCTGGTCCGCCTTCCCTGGGTGGGGCACCGCTCGCCGAGGTGGGAGCCGGAGCCGTTGCGGTGGCTGGGTGTGAACACCAGTCTGCGGGTGATGACCGGCGCGGACGCGTCGGAGTCGCGCACCGGCCGGCCGTCGCGGCGGGCCGCACTGATGGCGCGGGTGCTCGGTGGCTGACCTACGGCTCCAGGTCCTCGGGTGCCACGCCGAGGAGGTTGGCGACCTGCTCCAGGATCACGTCGTGGACGAGGTCGGCGAGGTCGTCGTGGTCGGCGGCCCGGAACTCCAGCGGCCGGCGGTACAGCACGATCCGCGGCGGCACGCCATGGCGGCCGGGGCGGCCCGGCAGCAGCCGCGCCAGCGGCACCTCGCCGTCCTCCAGGACGTCGGAGTCGTAGACGTTCAGGTCCGGCGGGACGTCCTCGACGGCGAACTCGACACCGGCCAGCTCGTTGGCGAAGCGCTGCTCCAGCTGCTCGACGGAGTCCAGGACCAGGTCGTCGAACATCTCCGCGCGGGTGCGGGACATCGGCAACGAGGCGGGCACCAGCCTGCCGCGCAGCCCCCGACCGTGCCGGTCGCGGCCACGCCGGCCCGGTCCGCTGCGTCGTCGATCGGGGCTCGCCACGCTGCCAGCGTAGCGCCACAACCATCACGGCAGCGTTTCGGCGCCACCTCGCGATCGTCCATGCCACTTCGGGGTGCCGCTCGTCAACCGGTCGGGCGTGTCGGCGTGGTCACCACGGCGTGTCGAAAGGCTTCGGGGTTGGGCTCGGGCCCACGGGGCGATACGGTTCGGCCGTGAGGACCCCACGTCGATGCTCGCGCAACGGATGCCCCCGACAGCCCGTTGCGACGTTGACGTACATTTATGCCGAATCGACCGCAGTTGTCGGTCCACTGGCCGCATTCGCCGAGCCGCACTCCTATGACCTGTGCGAATCCCACGCGCGCGGCCTGACCGCGCCCCGAGGCTGGGACCTGGTCCGGCACGAGGGTGAATACGGTCCGCCGCCGCCGTCCAACGACGATCTGGTCGCGCTCGCCGAGGCGGTCCGCGAGGCCGCGCGGCCCGCGCCGCACAAGGAGGACCCCGGCAACTATCCGCACCAGCAGGGCCGCCGCGGTCACCTGCGGGTCATCCCACCAGACGCATAAGGGGTCCCGGCCTCGCGGCCGGAACCCCTCACAAACCTGCGACCTGCTAGGCAGCGCGTCGTTTGAGCTTGCGACGCTCCCGTTCCGAGAGCCCACCCCAAATCCCGAAGCGCTCGTCGTGCCCCAGCGCGTACTCCAGGCAGTCCGCCCGGACCTCGCAGCGCGAGCAGATGCGCTTGGCCTCGCGGGTGGACCCACCCTTCTCCGGAAAGAATGCCTCCGGGTCGGTCTGCGAGCACAAGGCGCGTTCTTGCCACTCCGGAGCGTTACCCAGCAGGTCGGCCACGACTGGTCGGCCGTCCATCAGCGTGCCTCCTTCTTGCGCACCGGCGACGATGCCGGCGCAACCCCCCACGCGGAAGGCGCATGTCCTACAAGGTTGCTGTTCCTCGGCGCGGTGTTCTTTATGTCCGAAAGATGGCCAACTTTCGGTCACCTCCTCGAACATCCCCCGTGAAATTACACGCGTGTAATGCGTGCGTCGTCAAGCCGAACCTGATAAATAGGCCCGCTCGGGCGATCGCTTGCACCCCGTGCCGTACCCATACCGAGCAAGCCCCGCCGGAGGTAACGGGCGACACGCCGGACGCGCCGGAAGACTCTCGGCGAGTTTGCTCAAGCGCCCCGGGTGCCGGCCGAAATACGCCGATGTGCGGGGAAACCTGGAGTTCGGCACGGCGGTGGCTCGACTCGCGGTACCGTCGTGATCAGGCGGCTGCTGCTCGGCGCCGCGGTGAGCGTCGCGCTGTTCACGGTCGGCATCGTCGGTCTCGGCTGGAAGCCCTATGTGGTCACGTCGGAGTCGATGTCGCCGGCGCTGCACGCCGGGGATCTGATCCTCGTCGATCCGGAAGCGACATCCCTTGCCGTCTATGAGATCGTCACCTACTCCGACCCTCGCGGCCTGGTCACGCACCGGGTCGTCGGCCAGGCGGAGGACGGCACGTTCACGGTCAAGGGCGACGCCAACCTGCGGCCCGACACGCGCCCGGTCGAGCGAAGACAGGTGGTCGGGCCGGTCCGCCTCATCGTGCCGCACATCGGCTGGCCCGTCGTCCAGGTCCGCACCCACCCGTTCAAGGTCGCCGGTGGCGCGCTGATCCTCGCAGTCGTCTGGCCACGCCGGCGGCTGCTGCGGATCGTCGTGCTCGGCGGCCTTGTCGCGGTCGTGGCGATGGTGCCCACGACCGGCGCGCTGCCCGCTTCCGGGGCGCTGCCCGCGTTGCCTGTTCCCGGGGTGCGGGCGCCGGAAGTTCACCCGCCGGCGCTCACCCACGGCGTCCTACGTCCGGGCCGCGACCTCACCGTAGGTGGTGGTGCGCTGGCGCACCGGGCGGCCGGCGGCCTTCCCGATCGCCTCCAGCTCCTCCCTGGTGCGCGCCGAGCCGTGCTCCGAGCCCGCCATCCGGGAGATGGTCTCCTCCATCAGGGTGCCGCCGATGTCGTTCGCGCCGCCGTTGAGCATCGCCACGGTCCCCTCGTCGCCGAGCTTCACCCATGAGCACTGGATGTTGTCGATCCTGGTGTGCAGCAGGATCCGCGCCATCGCGTGCACGGCCCGGTTGTCGCGCCACGTCGGGCCCGGCCGGGCGATGCCGGCGAGGTAGATCGGCGCACTGTGATGGACGAACGGCAGCGCCACGAACTCGGTGAAGCCGCCCGTGCGGTCCTGGATGCCGGCGAGCACCCGGAAGTGGCCGAGCCAGTGGCCGGGGTGGTCGACGTGGCCGTACATCATGGTGGAGCTGGACCGGATGCCCAGCTCGTGCGCCGTGGTCACCACCTCCACCCACGCCGACGTCGGCAGCTTGCCCTTGGTGAGCACCCAGCGGACCTCGTCGTCGAGAATCTCCGCGGCGGTGCCGGGGATCGTGTCCAGGCCCGCCTCCTTCAACTGGCTGAGCCAGTCGCGGATCGACACCCCGGCCTTCGAGGCGGCGGTCACTATCTCCATCGGGCTGAACGCATGGACGTGCATGCCCGGGACCCTGGCCTTGATCGCGCGCACGAGCTCGGCGTACGCACCGACGGGCAGCTTCGGGTCGATGCCACCCTGCATGCAGACCTCGCCGGCGCCGGCGTGCCAGGCCTCCTCGGCACGGTCGGCGACCTCCTCGTAGGACAGCCGGTAGGCGTCCGCGTCGCGCTCCCGCTGGGCGAACGCGCAGAACCGGCAGCCGACGTAGCAGACGTTCGAGAAGTTGATGTTGCGGTTGATCACGTAGGTGATGTCGTCGCCGACGGCGTCCCGACGCAGGTCGTCGGCGATCCGCGTGAGCGCCTCCAGGCCGGCACCGTCCACATTGAACAATGCGAGCGCCTCGGCCTCGTACCGCGGCAGCAGCAATTTGGCAGGGTCGCTCCCGGCCAGCTTGAGTCCACTGTGGACCTCGCTGTCGAGATGCGTGGTCGTCGTGGTGACGACTCTGGTGGCGACCTCCTGCCAGTCGCCGTAGACGGCGTCGAAGTCGCCGCGGCGGTCGTCCGTGCGCCCGTCGGTGTCGATGGTCTCGTGCAGGTCGGTGCGGCCGCTGCTCTCGATGCCGCCGTCGGGCTCCTGCCAGGGCAGGCCGGCCGGCTTCGTGTGCTCCTTGGCGAGGCCGGTCCCGGCGTCCATGAGGGCCTCGACGTGGGCGACGAGCCTTGCGTCGAGCCAGGGGACGCCCCGCTTGGCGTACTCGGGGTAGATGGTGAGCCGCTCTTTGAGGGTGAATCCGTTTTGCTCCGATTTTTCGGACAAATCGGCAATTGCCGGCCAGGGGCGTTCGGGGTTGACGTGGTCCGGGGTGACGGGTGAGACGCCGCCCCAGTCGTCGATGCCGGCGCGCAGCAGCAGGCCGTGCTCATCGTCGATGAGGTTCGGCGGGGCCTGGATCCGGGCCTTCGGGCCCAGCACCAGCCGGGCCACCGCCACCGTCGCGGCCAGCTCGTGCAGCTCCGCGTCGGGCATGCCGCGCATCGCCGTGTCCGGCTTCGCGCGGAAGTTCTGGACGATGACCTCCTGGATGTGGCCGAACTCGCGCATGGCCTTCCGGATCGCGAACAGCGACTCGGCGCGCTCCTCGATCGTCTCGCCGATGCCGATCAGGATGCCCGTCGTGAACGGCACCCCGACCCGGCCCGCATCCTCCAGGACCCGCAGCCGCACCGCGGGCTCCTTGTCCGGCGAGCCGTAGTGCGCGCCGCCCGGCTCCGACCACAGGCGGGTCGCGGTCGTCTCCAGCATCATGCCCATGCTCGGCGCGACCGGCTTCAACCGCTGCAGCTCCGCCCACGACAGCACGCCGGGGTTCAGGTGCGGCAGCAGGCCCGTCTCCTCCAGCACCGCGATCGCACAGGCCCGCAGGTAGTCCAGGGTCGAGTCGTAGCCGCGCTCGTCGAGCCAGCGCTTCGCCTGCTCCCAGCGGTCCTCCGGGCGGTCGCCGAGGGTGAACAGCGCCTCCTTGCAGCCCTGCGCGGCGCCCTCCCGGGCGATGGCCAGGACCTCGTCGATCTCCAGATACTCGCTCGGCAGCCGGTGCGGCACCGTCGCGAACGTGCAGTAATGACACCGGTCCCGGCACAGCCGGGTCAGCGGGATGAAGACCTTCCTGGAATACGTGACGACGCCCGGCCTTCCGGCGTCGGCGAGGCCCGCGTCGCGGACCGCACCCGCGATGGCGAGCAGATCGTCGAGGGCCTGGTCCCGGGCGGTGAGCAGCACGGCGGCCTCGGTCACGTCGAGTGCACGGCCGTCCGCCGCACGGCGCAACGCCCGGCGCATGGCGTTGCCCTCGGTACCTCTGACTACAGACGTCACGCATTGCAGCGTAGGCCGCCGCCGGGCCGATGTGCCCGCACACCCGATGTGACTGTTCTCCTTACGACCACGGGCACCCGCCGCGGTTCGACGGGTGCCCGTGGTGTTCGCCTCTGTGTCCGGCGCTGATGCCTGTTGCTCTCGCCCCGGCGCCGGCCTTGTTTGACGCTGGTCTCGCCTCGGCGCCGGCCTTGCCTCGGCGCGCTGATCTTGCCTCGGCGCTGGCCTTGCCTCGGCGCTGGCCTTGCCTCGGCGCTGGCCTTGCCTCGGCGCTGGTCAGGACTTCGGCGGGATCACCTGGGTGCGCTGGGTGTCGTCGCCGTCGTCGTCGGTGCCGTGCTGGGCGGTCTGCTCGGTGCCGTGCCCGGTGGCCGGGGCCGTGAACGCCGTGGTCGCGTCGGGGTCATCCTGGGCGGCGGGTGCTGCGTGGCCGCCCGATGCTCCCTGGCCATCCGATGCGTCGTGACCGGCCGGGGTGAACACCGTCGTGGCGTCCGGGTCGGCCACCACCGGGTGTGCCTCGGTGACGTTCGCGTCGGCCGTGTGCGCCGGGGCGTCCGTGGCCTGCTCCCCGGCCGGCTGGGCCGCGCTCACCTGGGTGTAGGCGGCGGTGGCGTCCGGGTCGGCGTCGGCCTTCGCGATGCTGACCGGGGCCGCCTGGGTCTCCGGCTCCGCGTCGGCGCCGGCCTGCGTCTGCGCCGTCGTCTCCGCGGGGAACGCGCCGGTCTTGCCGAATGGTGACGCGGCGCCGTCGCCGGTCTCCTCGACCGGCTGCTCCACGGCCGGGGCGCCCGTCGCGGCACCTGAGGTCGGGTGGGTCGAGGACCCGCCCGGCCAGCCGGCCGCCGCAAAACCACCCGGAGGCGTCACCCCGCCGTCGGTGGCGGATCCGGCCGGGGGCGCCGAGACCGGCGGGGTGACCGGAGGCGCCGAGACCGGCTGGGTGGCCGCGGGTGCCGTGTACGTCGCGAACGGCGAGCTCAGCGGCGGCGTCGACGCGGGTGCCGCGGACACCGGCTCCGCCGACCCGGTCGTCTCGGCGGCGGGCTGCGGGGTGTACGCGGGAGCGCCGGACGCCGGAGCCGTGAACGCGGGAGCACCTGTCGCCTGCGCGTTGAACGCGGGAGCACCGGACGCCGCCGGGTTGTAGGGCTGCGCCGCCGCCTGCGGGTTGTAGCCGGGTGCGGCCGCCGCCTGCTGGTTGTAGCCGGGTGCTGGGGCACCGGAGGCGGGCACGGGGGCACCCGACGCCTGTGCCGCAGGGTAGTTGATCGGCTGCGTGGCGTACGCCTGCTGCTGCGCGGCGGGGACGACCTGCCCGGTGCCGGTGGTCGCCGGGTTCGTCCAGGCGCCGGTCACCGGCTGCTGCTGCGGGTAGCCCGGCTGCTGCTGGTACGCCTGCTGCGGGGCCGCGCCGGGCTGCTGCTGGTAGCCGGTGTGCTGCGCGTACTGCTGCTGCTGGGGATACTGGTAGCCCTGCTGCGGCCCGTACGGGTACGCCGGCTGGCCGTAGACGCCCGGGGGCGGCTTCGGGGGCGCGTAGGCGCCGAGGTAGACCCGGATGACCAGGAACAGGCCGAGACCGAGCAGTGAGAGCGTGCCGAGCCGGGTCAGGAAGACCGCGAGGACGGGCCCCATCGGCACCCCTTCGCCGCGCAGGTCGCCGATCAGGCTGGCGAGCAGCATGACGAGACCGAACAGCGCCGCGACCGCGTACTCGATCAATGCGATGAGGACGATGAGCTTCGCCTTCGGCACGACCGGGTCGAGGTGGGTCGCGAGCAGCACCGCGAGGATCGGCAGCGCCACCGTCTCGATCGAGACGAACGCGCTGAACGCACCGCCGGCGTTGTTCAGGAACTGGTCCGTCAGCGTGGTCAGCAGTGCGATGAACCCGGCGAGCAGGAACGCCCCGGCGACGCCGAGCAGCACGAACGCCGCCAGCTCGCGATAGGGCATGGTGAGCGCACGGGCCTTCTTCACGTCGACCGGTGCCGCCACGGGGGCCGGGGCGTGAGCGCCCTGCGGCTGTGGCTGAGGCTGGAACGACGAGGTGGCCGGTCCGGCGGCGTAGGCCGGGTGCGGCGCCGCCGAGGAGGTCGGATCGGGTGGCTGGGTGCTCACTGGCTCTCCCCAAGATCTAGCGGTCACGCGACAGGTCGCTCGCAGCCTAGTCCTCGAACGGAAAATTCGCGTGCGTGGACGGCACCGCCCGGAGACCGGAACTGTCGTACCCGTCAGGCAGGATGGGTGACATGCGGATCGTGGTTCTGGCCGGTGGCATCGGCGGCGCGCGCTTCCTTCTCGGGGTGCGCGCGGTGGGGCAGGAGTTGGGCGCGGAGGTCACCGCGGTGGTCAACGTCGGCGACGACGTGACCCTGCACGGGTTGCGGATCTGCCCCGACCTCGACAGCGTCATGTACACGCTCGGCGGCGGCGCCGACCCGGAGCGCGGCTGGGGACGCGTCGGCGAGACGTGGACCGTCAAGGAGGAGCTCGCCGCCTATGGCGCGGAGCCGACCTGGTTCGGCCTCGGCGACAAGGACATCGCGACCCACCTGGTGCGCACCCGGATGCTCGACGCGGGCTATCCGCTGTCGGCGGTGACCGAGGCGCTGTGCGACCGCTGGAAGCCCGGCATCCGGATGCTCCCGGCCAGCGACGACCGGGTCGAGACGCACGCGGTCGTCGAGGTCGACGGCGCCAGCCGCGCGATCCACTTCCAGGAGTGGTGGATCCGTCACCGGGCGGAGATCCCGACGTCCCGGTTCGTGTTCGTGGGCGCCGAGACCGCCAAGCCCGCCGCGGGTGTGCTGGAGGCCCTCGCCGCCGCCGACGTCGTGCTGGTCGCCCCGAGCAACCCGATCGTCTCCATCGCGCCGATCCTGGCCGTCCCCGCGGTCCGCGAGGCGGTCGCCACCGGCACCGCTCCGGTCGTCGGGGTGTCCCCGATCATCGGCACCGCCCCGGTGCGCGGCATGGCCGACAAGTGCCTCGCGGTGATGGGCGTCGAGTGCAGCCCCACCGGCGTCGGCGCCCTGTTCGGCGCCCGCACGGCCGGCGGCGTCCTCGACGGCTGGCTGGTCGACGAGACCGACGCCGGCGCCGAGGTGCCCGGCCTGACCGTCCGTGCCCGGCCGCTGTGGATGACCGACGTGCCCGCGACCTCGGCGATCGTCCGGGAGGCACTGTCCCTGGCAGGCGTGGCATGAGCACTCTGCAGCCCGGCGGCCGCTCACCGGAGGCGCGGGTGCGGCCCGGTCCGGCGCCTGCCCGCAGCCTGACCTCTCGTGGCCCGCGGCGCAGCGGCGTGGTCGCGCATCGCGGCAGCGTCGTCTCGAATTGCGGTGGCGTCGTCTCGAATCGCAGTGACGGGTTCGCGAACCGCTGCGGCAAGGGCACGGACCGCAGCGGCGGGTTCGCGGATCGCACTGGCGGGTTCGCGGGTCGCAGTGACGGGTTCGGCTCGGTCCGGCGCGGGCTCGCAGCGGCGATGACGGCGTGAGCGGCATGGAGGACGGCGAGTTGGTCGGCACGGGCGGTTCGCAGGTCGGCGGAGGTGCCGGGATGCATGCGACGCCGCAGGTCGGCGGAGGTGCCGGGGCGGGCGCGACGCCGCCGGTCGGGTTCGAGGTGCGCGCGGTCACGGGCATCGGCGAGGTCCGGCCCGGTGACGACCTGGCCGCCCTGATCACGACGGCCGCGCCGTGGCTGGTCGACGGCGACATCCTCGTCGTCACCAGCAAGGTCGTCAGCAAGGCCGAGGGGCAGCTGGTCGACGTACCCCTCGACGAGCCGGCGCGCGAGGCCGCCCGCGAGGCGGTCCTGCGCGCCGAGACGTCCCGGGTCGTCGCCCGCCGCGGCGCGACGCAGATCGTGCAGACGCACCACGGGTTCGTGCTGGCGTCGGCCGGCATCGACGCGTCCAATGTGGAGCCGACGCGGCTCGTGCTGCTGCCCAAGGATCCCGACGCCTCGGCCCGCTGGCTGCGCGACGAGCTGCGGGAGCGCTTCGGCCTGCGGGTCGCCGTCGTCGTCACCGACACCATGGGCCGCCCCTGGCGGATGGGCCTGACCGACGTCGCCATCGGCGCCGCCGGCATCGACGCCGTGACCGACTACCGTGGCGTGCTCGACCCGTATGGCAACGAGCTGCAGCTGACCCAGATGGCCGTGATCGACGAGCTGGCCGGCGCCGCCGACCTGGTCAAGGGCAAGACCGGCCAGGTCCCGGTCGCCGTGGTGCGCGGCCTGCCCGTCCGCCCCGACGGCCACGGCACCGGCGCCGCCGCCCTGATCCGCGGCGCCGACGCCGACCTGTTCTCCCTCGGCACCGCCGAGGCCGTCGCCAAGGGCCTGCGCGCCGCGGCCGACATCCGCGACGCCCCTCCGATCCAGTTCCCCCACATTCCCACCCATGTCCTCCCCACCAACGTCCTGCCCCCCACACCCCCGTTCACTCCCCCGGCCCCATCCACCCGCACCACCACCACCACCGCGCCGCCGCCCGCGGGTCCGGCAGTCCTCACCGCCGCGCCACCGCTCCCTGCCCAGGCAGGTCCCGCAGCTTCGCCGTCACCCGCTGCAACGACGACAGCCGCAGTTCCTCCGGGTCCGCCAACGCTCACTGCCACAACGGCGGCCGCAGCTCAGGCGGCTGCCACGGTTCCGGCGGGTGCCGCAACTCCGGCGCTCGGTGCTGGGGTGGCGGAGCGGTTGTTGCTGGTCTGGGCGCCGGCCGGAGATCTGCGGCGGGCGTTGGAGGCAGGCATGGAGGTGCAGCGGATCAGGGCAGGGCTGGCCGCCGACGGGGTTGCGTCCAGTTGGCTGGAGGTGGACCAGGTCGACCTGTCCGGGGTCGACGTTCCCGAAGGGGGCGTGCCCCTCGGTGTGCTCGCTGTCGGTCGCGGTAGCCTGCCGTCACTATGACGACGTTGCACGATGACGCACTCGCGGTGCTGACCCAGTGGACGGCTCCCACCGAGGAGGCTGAGGAGACCCGGCGGCGGTTCATTGAGTTCGTCCTGCGGGACCCGTCGACGGTGTGGCGGGAGCATCCCGGCGCGCACGTCACGGCGAGTGCCCTGGTCGTCGACTCGACCGCTGAGCGGGTCCTGCTGTGCCTGCACGGCCGGATCAAGCGCTGGGTCCAGCTCGGCGGCCACTGCGAGCCCGGCGACGCGAGCGTGGCGGCCGCCGCCCTTCGCGAGGCGACCGAGGAGTCGGGCATCGCCGGCCTGCGCATCAGCGAGGCCCCGATCGACCTCGACGTCCACCACGTCCAGTGCGCCGGCGTCCCGTCGCTGCACTACGACATCAGGTATGCCGCCATCGCCCCCGCGGGCGCGGTCGAGACGGTGAGCACCGAGTCGGCGGCGCTGGGCTGGTTCGCCCCCGACGACCTGCCGACCCCACTCGCCGGCGCCACCGAGCCGCTCGTCGCACCCGCCCTCGCCTGGGCCCGCCGCACCTGACCACGGTGCGCCCGGAGCCGCCCACACCCCTGACGACATCCGGGCGTTCACACGGCGGGTCACCCCACAGCGTCATGCTCACCCGCGGCGCTGGACCGGCACCCGGCCGGACGCAGCCCCGGTCCAAAGCGCATCCGGAGCCGGGCCACACCCCGGGGCATCCGGGCGTTCACGCAGCGGGTCGCTGACACCGCCGGACCACCACGCCCGGCCCGCAGCGCCAGTCCACGGCGGAGCCGCGGCGCCCAGACCTGCGCCGGTCGCTGCTGAACATCCGTGGGGTCATCACCCGGCACAACGGCGGAGGCCCGCCGCGACGGCGGGTGAGGGAACGGCTGACAACCCGAAGGATTTCCGGCGCTGACCCCGTGGATGCTTCGGGTTGCCGCGTTCTTCGCGGCGACCGCCCAGGCACGCCGCGCCGCAGGCAGGTGGAGGGGCGGGCGCGGGTGGGGGTCAGAGGAGCTCGACCGAGCCGCGTTCCTTCAGGCTGTCGACGAGCTTCTTGACGTCCTGGGCGCGGGAGCGGGGGCAGACCAGCAGCGCGTCCGGGGTGTCAACGATGATCAGGTCGCTGACGCCGACGACGGCGACCAGGCGGCCGGACTGGGGGACGACCACGACGCGTTCGGCGTCCTGCATGAGGACGCCGGAGGGGGCCGCGGGGTCGAGGTTGACGACCACGTTGCCGGCGGTGTCGGTCTCGAGGAGTTCGCCGAGGGTGTGGAAGTCGCCGACGTCGTTCCAGCCGAACTGGCCGGGGACGGTGCCGACGAGGCCGGCCACGCCGGCGCCCTCCATGACGCCGAAGTCGACGGAGATCTTGGTGAGGTCGGGCCAGATCTCGGCGAGGGTCTCTTCGCGGTCGGGGGTGTCCCAGGCCTCGGCGATGCGGGTGAGGCCGTCGTGGAGGGAGGGCTGCTGGCGGGCGAGCTCGTCGAGGAAGACGTCGACGCGCCAGACGAACATGCCGGCGTTCCACAGGTATTCGCCGGACTCGACGTAGGACCGGGCGAGCGGGAGGGCGGGCTTCTCCTCGAAGGAGGCGACCTTGCAGACGTCGTCGGTGCCGGTGGGCTCGCCGACGTGGAGGTAGCCGTAGCCGGTCTCGGGGTGGGTCGGGGTGATGCCGATGGTCATCAGCAGGCCGTCCTCGGCGCCGCGGATCGCCGCCCGCAGCACGGACGTGAAGGCGGGGACGTCGCGGACCAGCTGGTCGGCGGCGAAGGCACCCATGACGGCGTGCGGGTCGCGGCGGGCGATGACCGCCGCGGCGAGGCCGATGGCGGCGCACGAGTCGCGGGGGGTGGGCTCGACGAGGATGTTGCCCTCGGGGAGGCCGGGGAGTTGCCGGGCCACTGCCGCCGCGTGCGCCACCCCCGTGACCACGAACGTGGTCTCCGGTGTCGCGAGGTCGCTCAGGCGGCCGTACGTCGCCTGGAGCAGCGACAACGGCGTGCCGGTGAGCGCGTGGAGGAACTTCGGATGACCGGCTCGCGACAACGGCCAGAGCCGCGTGCCACTGCCTCCTGCTGGAATGACCGCGTAGAACACAGCCTCATCATGCCCAGGCGAGGACGCATTCCAGCAACTCGGTGGTGTCATGTCCATTACCAAAATCGCCTGATGGGGTTTCAGAAGGTGACGCCGGGCGACTAATTGCGCGGGCTCGCGGCCCGTGACCAGGCGGCCAGGTGCACCTCAGCGCTCGACTCCCAGGTGAACTCCTTGGCGCGGGCGGCACCGGCCTTGGCCAGGGCGTTGCGGCGCTCGTCGTCGTCGAGCAACGCGGCGAGGTCGCGGGCGATCTCGTCGGTGCCGGGGCCGGTGTAGGCGACGGCGTCGCCGCCGACCTCGGGCAGCGACAGGCGCGGCGTGGTGAGCACGGGCGCGCCGCAGGCCATGGCCTCCAGGATCGGCAGGCCGAAGCCCTCGCCGAAGGAGGGGTACGCGGCGACGACGGCGCCGCCGAGGAAGCCGGGCAGGTCCGCGTAGCGCAGGTAGCCGGGGCGCAGGAGCCGCAGGTGGCTGGGCACCTCGCCGAGGGCGCCGTCGATCTCGTCGTCGTGGCCCTGGCCGCCGGCGATGACGAGGGCGGGCGGGTCCTTGCGGTCGCGGACGGCGGAGATCCAGCCGCGGATGAGGCTGGGAACGTTCTTGCGGGGCTCCTTGGCGCCGAGGAAGGCGATGTACTCGGTCGTGCCGAGGCCGAGGCGGGCGCGGACGCGGGCCTTCTCGTCGTCGGTCGGCGAGTGGAACGCGTCCGGGTCGACGCCGTGGTAGGCGACGTCGATGCGGGTCGGGTCGGCGTCCAGGAGGCGGATCAGCTCGTCGCGGGTGGCCTTGCTGGGGACGATGACCCGGCTGGCGCGGCGCAGTGACGTCTTGATCGCGGAGCGGAAGAACGTGCGGCGGGACTTGTCGTAGTGCTCCGGCTCGGTGAAGAACGTGGCGTCGTGGACGGTGACGGTGACGGGGCAGCCGGCCCGCAGCGGGCACGTGTAGAACGGCGAGTGCAGCACCTGGGCGCCGACCTGCTGGGCGAGCATCGGCAGGCCGGTCTGCTCCCAGGCGAGGCGGGCCGGGCGGTGCGCCGCGGCGGCCGGTGCGGCCATGATCCGGGCACCGGACAGTAACCGTCCGTAACGCTCGGCGTCGGTGCGCTGGCAGACCACGGCGAGGTCCGCGTCGAGCGCGGCCAAGGCGCCGAGCAGGCCGTCAACGTAGCGTCCGACACCGCCTCGGTCGGCTGGGACACTCGTGGCGTCGACGAGCACACGGGGCGGACGGCCGGGGGTCACTGGGCGTCTCCTTCGAACACGGCTTGCCACGCGTAACGAACGTCACGCGATACGTCAGGCAAAGCCTACGCCCGATCCCCGGGTGATCGATGTCCACGACGCGACTCGCGATCGAGGAAACTGCAGTATTCAGCTCAGCGGCATCGGGATGTCGCCCGGTGCACCGACGTCGTAACCGCCCGCACCGCGGATGTCGTACCGGCCGTCACGGAACACCGCGGGGTCGGCCCGGCCGTCCCCGTCGTACTGGGCGGAGACGGGGACTCCGGCGGCGCCGAAGCGGATCGCGGGCTGGCCGTCGACGCTGAACTGCCGGGTGGCCGGGGACCAGGTCGCCGCGTCGATCGTGCCGTTGCCGTCGTAGTCGGCAGGGGCGGCGAGCTGGCCGGGTGCGCCGACCTTGAACTCGCGCAGCGCGTAGATCGCCCACAGGCCGGTCGAGGGGCGCCAGATGGCGGCCTCGGCCCGCCCGTCGCCGGTGTAGTCGGCCGGGACGGGCACGTCGCCGGGCAGGCCCAGCTGCACCTCGCCGATGCCCTTGATGTACCAGACACCGGTCGCCGGCCGGAAGACGGCCAGCTCGGCGGTGCCGTCGCCGTCGAAGTCGGCCGGGGCGGGCAGGTCGCCGGGCAGGCCCCACTGGACGGTCCTGCGCCCCTCGCCGGTCAGCAGCATGCTCCAGTTGCCGGTCGTCGGTGACCAGGTTGCGACGTCGGCCTTGCCGTCGCCGTTGTAGTCCGCGGCGACCGGGATCTCGTTCGGGCCGCTGGTGAAGACGGGTTCGGGGACGCCCTGCAGCCGCACGGTGCCGTCGCTCGGCCGGTACACGGCCAGCAGCGTCCGCACGACCTCGGGCTTGACCAGGTCGCCGAGCAGCGCGCCCGCACGGTCGCGGATCCAGGGCAGCACGGCGACGCCCTTGGCGCCCGGGCACTCGGTCGGGTTGGTCTGCTGGTGCGGGAAGACGCGGGGCACCGTGACGGTGGTGCCGGCGGGGTACCGCGACGTCGATCCGCCGCCGGTGAGGCTGACGGTGCCACGCGGGTCGATCGCCTGGTGCAGTGAAAGTTTCCACGCGGTGTACTGCGCGGTGGCCTCCTGGACGACCTGCGGCACGTTCGTGTAGCGGAAGTCGCCGATCATCGCCACGCCCGCGGTGCCTGTGTTGAACCCGCCCGCCTGGGCGCCGACGACGGGGCGGGACAGCCCGCCGGAGCGGCCCTCCCACAACCGGCCGAAGCGGTCCACGAGCACGTTGTAACCGATGTCGCCCCAGCCTCGGCTGACCGTCTGGTACTGGTAGATCGACCGCAGGATCTTCGGCACCTCCTCCGGGCTGTACTCGTTGCCGGTGGCGGTGTGATGCAGGGCGACGGCCTTCACGTAGGGGGCGTACTGCGGCCGCCAGTCCATCTGCTGCTCGTTGGCGCCCCAGGTGGCCCGGCGCAGGATCGTGGGCATGAAGGGCCGCAGCCCGACCGGCTGGCTCTCCGGCGAGACAACGGGCGGCGTCGGCGCAGTGTCACCGGGCGCGTCGGTGGGGTCGATGAGGTCCGCGGCGATGTCGTGCGGCGCCGGCCCGCCGGTGGTGGTGACGGCCAGCTGCACGCCGTCGGCCTTGCCGGTCCAGACCAGCTCGGCACCGCCGCGCTGCGTGGCACGGCCGGGGGCGGTGTCGCGGTCCGCCTCCCCGGCGTCGACGCTGCGCCAGGCGCTCCACGTACCCCCGAGGACATGGTGACGCACAGCGACGGAGACGGTGCCGATCCGACCGGTCTCCCGCCACGTGACGCCGACGGCGCTGAACGGCGACGTGGACTGGCGGGTGACGGTGAGCGTGCGGGTCTTCGCGCCGCGCCGGTACCCCTCAGGGACGCCGGACGGCACGCCCGCCTGTGCGGCGACGCCGTCGGCTGGGCGTTCGAAGCTGCCCAGCGGGATGCGCGTGACCTGCGGGGTGACGCCGGTGCCGGCCGCCTTCGCGGCGGGGTTGGCCCACTGGATCGGCTCGGCGAGATCCGGGGCGGGCGGCAGGAACGGGATGCGGGGATCGGCGGTGGCTCCGCCGGTGCTGAGCAGGGCTACGGCGACGCCGCCGACGGCGACCAGTTTGAACCGCCGGTATCGTCGCATTGCCCATACCCCCATCGCACACCACCTAGCTAGACCCGATTGGAGATGCTATGGGAGGATTTTCCGGACATATGGGGAATACAGTTCCTTCACTCTTTGCGGCAATTGTCGGGAGAGACCCGTCACTTCCGCTGCTGACGTTCTACGACGACGCCACCGGCGAACGGGTCGAACTGTCCGGCGCGACCCTCGGCAACTGGATCTCCAAGACCGCGAACCTCATCGTGGACGGCTGCGGCCTGGGCCCCGGCGACACCGCCGGCGTCTGGCTCCCGCCGCACTGGCAGACCGCGGCCGTGCTGCTCGGCGCCTGGTCGGCCGGGATCACCGTGACGTACGGGGAGCCGACCGCGGAGGGCACCGACGTCGAGTTCGCATCGCTGCGGGCGGTCGAGGCGGGCGCGCCCACCGGCCCACCGGACCGGTTCGTCCTCGGGCTGGCGCCGATGGGCATGCCGTTGCGGGAGACGCCGGCCGGCTGGGCCGACTACGTGCTCTCGGCCCGCCAGCACGGCGATCACTTCCCCGGCGCACCCGTCACCGCGGACACCGCCGCCCTGTTCGAGACCGACGGATCGCTCGACAGCCACGCCACGCTGCTGGAGCGCGCCCGGGCCCGCGCCGCCGAACTCGGCGTCACGGGCGGCCGGGTGCTCATCGACGCGGACGCCTACCCGTATCCGCTCGACTGGCTGCTCGCGCCGCTGTCGGCCGGGGCGAGCGTGGTGCTCAGCGTCAACACCGACCTGTCGAAGCTGCCCGCGCGGGGCACCTCCGAGCAGGTCGACCTGACCGTCGGGCCTACCCTCTAGCCGCTCGGACGGCTTCGAAGTAGCGCAGTGACTCCGGGTTGGCCAGGGCGCCCTTCGCGGCGGCCTGGTCGACCGGCGTGCCGGTGAGGATCCGCTTCACCGGCACCTCCAGCTTCTTGCCCGACAGGGTCCTCGGCACCGCGTCGACCTGGAACACCTGGTCGGGCACGTGCCGCGGGGACAAAGCCGTGCGCAGCTCCCGCCCGATGGCCGCGCGCAGCGCGTCGTCGAGGGTCAGCCCGGGGCGCAGCACCACGAACAGCAGCAGCTCGCCCGCTCCCCCTTCAGGATCTTCGAGGTGTACGACCACCGAGTCGACGACCTCTTCGAGGCTCTCCACCACGGAGTAGAACTCGCTGGTCCCGAGCCGGACGCCACCGCGGTTGAGGGTGGCATCGGAGCGCCCGGTGATCACGCACGCGCCGGTGTCGTCGATCGTGATCCAGTCGCCGTGCCGCCACACGCCCGGGTAGGTGCCGAAGTACGCGTCGGCGTACCGGGACCCGTCCGTGTCACCCCAGAACCCGACCGGCATGCTCGGCATCGGCGCGGTGATGACCAGCTCACCGAGCTCGCCGACGACGGGGGTGCCGTCGGCCGCATACGCCTCGACCCGCGCGCCCAGGGCCCGGCAGGCGATCTCACCGGCGTGGACGGGCAGCAGCGGCACGCCGCCCACGAAGGCGGTGCAGACGTCGGTGCCCCCGGACGCCGAGGCGAGCAGGACGTCGGAGGAGACGGCCTCATACACCCACTCGAAGCCCTCCGGCGGCAGCGGCGCACCGGTCGAGCCGACGCCCCGCAGCGCCGACAGGTCGGCGAGCTCCCGCGGTACGACACCCGCTTTCCGGCACGACAGCAGGAACGGTGCCGACGTGCCGAAGTAGGTGGTGCCGGACTCCGCCGCGACCCGCCAGAGCCAGCCGAGGTCGGGATGGGCGGGGTTGCCGTCGACGAGGACGATCGCGGCGCCGACCGCGGGGCCGGACACCAGGTAGTTCCACATCATCCAGCCCGTGGTGGTGAACCAGAAGAACCGGTCGCCGGGGCCGAGATCATGGTGCAGGGCGAGCATCTTGAGGTGCTCGAGCAGGATGCCGCCGTGCCCGTGCACGATCGGCTTCGGCAGGCCCGTGGTCCCGGAGGAGTACAGCACGTAGAGAGGGTGGTCGAACGGCACGGCCGCGAACGTCAGCGGCTCGTCGGTGACGTCCCACACCTCGCTGTCGCCGTGCAGGTACGGGATCTCGACGAACGCCTCGAGGGACGGCAGCGCCGCCCGGATCGCGGCGACCTCGGCGCGCCGGTCGACGGCCTTGTCGCCGTAGCGGTAGCCGTCGACGGCGACCAGGATCTTCGGCTCGATCTGCTGCCACCGGTCGACCACCGAGCGGGTGCCGAACTCGGGCGCGCAGCTGGAGAAGATCGCGCCGAGGCCGGCGGCGGCCAGCATGAGCACGAACGTCTCGGGGATGTTGGGCGCGTACGCCGCGACCCGGTCCCCCTCGCCGACGCCGAGCCGGCGCAGCGTCGCCTGCGCCCGGCGGACCTGCTCACGCAGCTCGGCGGCGCTCAGCGTGACCGGCGCGCGGGTCTGCGAATATGCCAGCACGATCGGGTCGTCGGCGGCGACGCCGGGCATCCGCAGCACGTGCTCGGCGTAGTTGAGGCGGGCGGCGGGGAACCAGTCGGCACCTGGCATCCGCGCGTCGGGCAGCGCCCCGGCCGGCGGCTGGTGGGCGACGATCTCGAAGTGGTCCCAGATCGCCTGCCAGAACACCGCCGGATGGTCAACCGACCATTGCCACAGATGCTGGTAGTCCTCGAACTCCAGGCCCCGCTCGCTGGACAGCCACCGCAGGAACGCACCGATGCGGGTGCGTTCGCGGACGTCTGCCGGGGGTCGCCACAGCTCCTTCGCCATCCGACCATCTTCCTGCACGCCCGAACGATCGCTCAGTGTGGGCCGCCGACATCCGTTGCCGGGTTTCCGTGTGGCCCGGTCGGGTAATCGAGGCGGGTATGACGCTGCCGTTGCCACACCACCACCGCCCGCAGTGGGTCGGCCTGCTGGGGTTCGGTGCCGCCGCCGCGGCCGCCGCCCTGGTCGGCGGGCTCGGTGTCGCCGGGACCGCAGGCGAGTACGACTCGCTCGCCCAGCCCTCGTGGGCGCCGCCGTCGTGGCTGTTCGGGCCGGTCTGGACCGTCCTGTACTGCTGCATCGCCGTCTCCGGCTGGCTGGTGTGGCGGCGCTCCGGGTGGAACGCCGCCCTCACCGTCTTCGCCGCGCAGCTGGTGCTCAACGCGATCTGGACGCCGCTGTTCTTCGGTGCGGGCCTGCGCGGGCCCGCCCTCGTGGACATCGTCGCGCTGTGGGTACTGATCGGCGTGAACATCGCGGTGTTCTGGCGGCGGTCCCGGCTCGCCGCCGGCCTGCTGCTGCCCTACTGGGCGTGGGTCACGTTCGCCACCGCGCTCAACGCTTCGGTGTGGTGGCTGAACCGCTAGGGCCCTTCTTCTCCTGCGGGACCACCGGGGCGCCCGGGACGGGCCGCGGCTGTGCGGCGAAGTCCACGAAGGTGAAATGGCCGAGCTTGACGACCATGTCCGTCCCGGTGCCGGCGTCGCCCGCGTACCGGCCGGTCGCCGAGTCGAACAGCGCACACTGCGTGCCTTGCGCCTGACCGGACACGCACACCACGTCGTACTGGGTGCCGGCGATGGTGGCCGTGGTCGCCTTCACCGACGGCAGGTAGGTCAGCGCCAGGTAGAACGTGCTGCGCTGGGCCGCGGTCAGCAGCGGGTCGGCGTAGTGGAACACCTCGTGCAGCTGCTTGAAGATCAGCGGGTCGGCGGCGCGGCCCGGGTAGTCCTGCTGGGCCCAGGTCTTCCAGCTCGCGGCCAGCGCCTCCGGCTGGGCGGAGGGGAACGCCGCCACGTAGGCGCCGTTGATGTTGTGGAGCCCCGGCGGGGTGCCCGCCGAGCGCGCTTCGTCCTCGTCGATCTCCGCCTGCGACATGGTGCGGTCGAAGACCCTGGGCCCGTCGTCGTTGCGCCGGATCCGCAGCGCCGTGCCGGTCTGCACATCCATCCACAGCTCATGGATGTAGCGGCCCTCACCGTCGGTCAGGGAGTACGACTTGACGTACAGGACCTGGTCGGAGCCGATCGCCAGCGGGCCACCGGTCTGCTTCGCGGCGATCCTGGTCAGCGCCTCGACCGCCTGCGCGTGATCACCACCCGGCCGCCCCATGACGGCCGGGTTCATCGGTGCCTTCGTGCCGTGCGTCACCGGCAGGTCCACGACGGAGGGCGTCGGGGTGCTTCCCGCCGACACCGTGACCTGCTCGGGTGGCTGTTGCGGCGTCTGCACCGCTGCCGCCGCGCCGACCACGACAGCCACCGCCACGGCGGCGCCGGCGGTCGCCAGCATCCAGATCCTCCGGGGCCTGGCCCGCTCCGGGGCGGCCGCGCCGGCCAGCTCCCAGCGCCCCCTGACCAGGGCGCCCTCGCGGGGTTCGTCGAGCCCGGCGCGGAACTCGCGCACCGCGGCGAGGTCATCGTGTTTCATCGGTCCTCGTCCTCCAAAGCCTTGCGCATCTTGGTCCGGGCCCGGTGCAGCGCCGACTGGACCGTGCCGAGCGGCAGGTCCAGGGCCTCGCCGATCTCCGCGTAGGACAGCTCGGCGACCGCGAACAGCAGCAGCACGTCCCGCTGCCGCCTGGGCAGCTTCGCCAGGACCCGCGCAACCTTGCGGGACCGTCGCTGCGCGTCGGTGCGCTCCTCGGCGCGGGCCGCGTGACTCTCCTGCACCGGGTCCACGCCCGTCCTGGCCAGGGCGCGGTAGCCGCGCACCTCGTCGCGGCGGTGCCGGTTGAGCACGTTCGTGGCGATGCCGAACAGCCACGGCAGCGGCGGCTGGTCCTGTACACAGGTGTGGCGGCGCTCGTACGCGACGAGGAACGTCTGCGCGACGACGTCCTCGGCGAGATCCGGCCCGACGCGACGCGCACAGTAGCGGTACAACGTGCGTGCGTGCCGGTCGTAGAGGGCCGTGAAGCCGTCCGCGATCAAGAGGTTGCCTTCCGGGTCCACACCTCTTCTTGTCCGCAGACCGCCGCCGTGTTCCCCCTATTTCTGGCGGTGCCGCTGGATCGCGTCACGGCGGGCCAGGCGGTGCTCGCGGCGGATCTCCGCCTCCCGCCACCGGCCCTCGTTCTCCGGCGAGTCCGGCTCGACCGGCCGCACCGGCCGTGGCTTGCCGTCGGCGTCGACCATGACGAACACCAGGTATGCGGTCGCCACGACCATCGGCTCGGCCACCTCGTCCCAGCGCTGCCGCTCCAGCCGGACCCCGACCTCCATGGACGTCGAACCGGTCCAGTTGACCTGCGCGTACGCGTGCACCAGGTCCCCGACCCGCAGCGGCTCCAGGAACAGGATCTCGTCGATCGACGCCGTCACCGCCGTGCCACCGGCGTGCCTGGCCGCCGCCGCCCCCGCCACGTCATCGACGAACTTCATGATCACGCCGCCGTGGACCGTGCCGTAGAGATTCACGTCGACGGCGGTCATGATCCGGCTCAGCGTGACCCGCGAATAGGCGGTCGGTCGGCCGGTGTGCTCCTGCATGACACAGACGGTACGGTGCGAACCATGCGACACGTGGGAAGCCTGATCGCGGGGATGTTGATCGCCCCGATCGCGTGGCTGCTGATCGCCCTCGGCCAGCAGAAATCCACCGAAACGGTGGCGAAGTGGGTGGAGCGCGGCGCCTTCGACAGCGTCGACCTCATCGCACCCGCCGCCTACCTCCTGGGCGCCGGCCTCATCATCGGCCTCATTGCCACCCTGCGCATCTCCCCGGTCGGCCCGATCGTGGCCGGCCTGGCGCTGCTCGGCACCTACGTGAGCCTCTTCATCGACCCGCTCGGTGCCCTCGACGGCCTGCCCGCGGACTACAAGCTCGCCGGCCTCACGATCAACCTGCAGCTGCCCATCGTCAACGGCACCACCGCCGTCCTCGGCCTGGCCCTGCTGGTCGCCGCCGCGAGCGTCAAACGCTGGCGCGCGTGGCCGGCGACCGCCCCGGTCGTCGTGGCCGGTGGCGAGCCGCTCGACCCGCACGAGTACCCGCTCGGCCAGGGGCCGAAGGCACCGCCGCAGTTCGGCGCCAGGACCCCGTACGCGCCGCAGACCGCCGAGTTCCCGTCCGCGGGCCCCGCCGGTGCCACGTCGGTCCTCCCGCCGTACGGCGCCACGGCCGGCACGGGCGGCCCGGGCGGCGGGTCCGGCGCGGGCGCCACGTCGGTGCTGCCGTCGTACGGCGCGGCCGCGTCCTCCGGTGCCGCTGGCGCCGGCGGTGCGGGCTCGGGTGGTGCCTCGTTCGGGCAGGGGCTGGGCAGCGACGCGACGCAGCCGGTCTCGATGCCGCCGCGGGCGTCGTCCGGGTACCCGCCGCCGGTGACCTCGGCGCCTCCCGCGTCGTCCTACGCTCCGCCGGTGTCGTCCGCGCCGCCGGTGTCATCTGCTCCGCCGGCGCCGTTCGGTGCGCAGGCTTCGTCCGCTCCGCCGGTGTCTTCAGCTCCGCCGGCGTCCTTTGCGAAGCCGGTGGCCTCGGCGCCGCCGGTCACGTCCTCGCCGCCCGGTTCCTACGCGCCGCCGGTCACGTCCTCGCCGCCGGCCGGGTCGTTCCCGCCGCCCGGGGGTGCCGGGCGTTCCGGGCAGCCGCAGGCTGGGCCGGTGTCGGGTCCTGGAGCCGGGTCCGGTTTCGGTGCCCAGCCGCCCGCGGCCGCCGGGCCAGCAGGGCGGTCCGGCGCCGGTGTCGGCACCCGGCAGCGCCTCGGCGCCGTCGTGGCTGACGCCGGACTCGACTGCCGCGCAGCCGCAGGTCGCACAGCCGCCCGCCGCCGCTGCCGGGCCCGCCGGTGGTCCGGCCGCGCCGGCGTCGCCGCCTGGGCCGTTCCCGCCGTCGCTCGGTGGTCGAGGCGGCCCGCCGCCTCCCGCCGCACCGCCGGTCGCCACAACGCCGCCCGGCCCGTTCCCGCCCGGAGGGGCACCCGGCCAGGGCGGCGGCACGCAGTTCAGGCCTGCGGCCGGGACGTCGCCCGCGCAGACACCGCCGTTCGCGCCGCCCGGCCCTGCCCGTCCGGCGTCCGCACCACCCGCGCCGCACTCCGGTCCGGCGTCCGGACCACCCGCGCCGCCGTCCGGGTCCGCGCCGCAATACGCACCCGCATCCGGGCCGGCATCCGCACCGCCCGCACCGCACTCCGGTCCGGCGTCCGGGCCGCCCGCGCCTCCGTCCGGCCAGCCAGGGTCCGGGCCGCACTTCGGGGCACACGCCTCCGGGCCCGCGTCCGCACCACCCGCGCCGCCCTCCGGGTCCGCGCCGCAATACGCACCCGCATCCGGGCCGGCATCCGCACCGCCCGCACCGCCCGCGCCGCACTCCGGGCCGGCATCCGCACCGCCCGCGCCGCCCGCGCCGCACTCCGGGCCGGCATCCGCACCGCCCGCGCCGCACCCCGGTCCGGCGTCCGGGCCACCCGCGCCGCCTTCCGGCCAGCCAGGGTCCGGGCCGCACTTCGGGGCACACGTCTCCGGGCCCGCGTCCGCACCGCCGGCGTCGCAGCCTGGATCCGCGCCGCACTTCGCACCTGCATCCGGGCCACCCGCGCCGCCTTCCGGCCAGCCGGGGTCCGGACCGCACTTCGGGGCACCTGCCTCCGGGCCCGCGTCGGCACCGCACCTCGCGACGCCCGCATCGCATTCCGGGCAGGCGTCCGCGCCGCAGTTCGCGGCACCCGTGTCCGGGCCTGCGTCCGCACCCCCGCGCCGCAGTCGGGGCAACGGCGGCCGCGCCGCAGTTCTCGGCGCCCGTGTCGGGTCCGGCGGCCGCACCGCCGTTCGCGCCGCCGGCGACCGCGCCGCAGTTCACCGGCCCCGCGTCCGGGCCGCCCGCGCCCCCGGCGTCGCAGTTCGCGGCGCCCTCAACGGGGCCGGCGTCCGCGCCGCCCGCGTCGCAGTTCGCGGCACCCGCCTCCGGGCCGGCGTCCGCGCCGCCCGCGTCACAGTTCGTGGCGCCCTCAACGGGGGCTGCGTCCGCGTCGCAGTCCGCGGCACCCGTGTCCGGGGTCCGGCGGGGGCACGCAGGGCGCTCCGCCGTTGCGGGCCGCCGGTGGGGCGACCGGGGGTACGCCGTGGTCCGGGGTGCCCGGCGGGTTGGCCGGCGAGACCACGGGGCAGGATGCCGCGGCCGGTGATGAGTTGCCGACGCGGCCGTTGACGTCGCCGACGTCGCCGCCCGCGCCGTACGGGGGCGGCGGGCCGCTGCGTCCCGCGTCCGAGTCGGTCGCGCCACCGTCCGGGGTTCCGCAGACCCGGTACGGGCGGCCGAGCATGAGTGAGCCCGCCACCGAGCCGCTCGGTGCCACCCAGCAGGTGCCGCCGGCCGCGGCACCGGCGGCGCCCGTGGTGCCGATCGCCGGGGGTGGTGGGGCGTTGCCGTCCCGGGCGGCCCGGTCCGAGGTGGTGCAGGAGACGTCGATCCTGGCGGGGCCGTCGTTCGACGGGTTCAGCGCCGGGCGGCGGGGCGTGCGGGAAGAGGAGACCGAGGCGTACCACCCCGGGCGGCAGTCGCCGGGGGCGCGGCCGCGGCACGCGGCGCAGAGCGAGACCGGTGAGCACCCGACCGTCGGCACGGGCGACGGCGAGGGCACCGCGTCCCGGTTCACGCCGATGCGGGCCACCGACCCCGTCCAGGATCCCGACGTGGACCAGCAGGCGACGACCCGGATCGGCCCCGTCGACCCGGACGTGACCACCCGGCTCGGCGCGCCCAGCGCGGCGGAGCAGGCGGAGCGCCGGGCGGCGTTCGCGCGGGGCGAGGCGGAGCGGCGGGCCGACGCGCAGGCGGAGTTCGACCGGCTCGCCGCCGAACGGGCCGCCTCCGGCGAGGCCGGCGACGACGAGCCGCCGACGTCGCCGTGGTCCGCACCGCCACGCGACCGCACCTGACCGCACCGCACCGCACCGCAGAGAACACCGCATCACCCGGACACCGCGCAATGCGGGCACCACGAGCGCAGCATGAGGGCCGTCACCTGGGAAGGGGCGGCCCTCGGCCGTACCGGCGGCGGAAAATCGGTGGCAGCGCCGTGGCGGACCAGGAGATGATGCTGGGGTGTGATTCGAGGGACGTGTCGAACGCCTGACCGGGGGACCCGGCCGGGCATTGTTCCCGTCCGCTCTCACACCCGCTGCGAGGCTCTCTTGCTACGCGCTGTCTCCCTTTCCAAGCACTACGACGCCGAGCTGCTGTTCGAAGGCGTCGAGCTCACCCTGAACGCCGGCGACCGGCTGGGGCTGGTCGGGCCCAACGGTGCCGGCAAGACCACGCTGCTGCGACTGCTGACCGGCGCCGAGAAACCGACGAGCGGGCACGTCAGCCTCGCGCCGGGGCGGCGGATCGGGTACTTCGCGCAGCAGGTACCGGACCCTGGTCTTTCCGTTCTCGCATTTCTGCGTGACGGCGAGGTCAACCGGCTCGACCAGCGGATGCACGCGCTCGAGGCCCGGCTGGCGGACGACCATACGCTCCTCGACGAGTACGGGCAGGTCCAGGACCGCTGGCTGGCCCTGGAAGGCTGGGCGGCGCCGCAGCGGCGGGCCGAGGTGCGCGAGCGGCTCGACATCGCGCACCTGCCCGACGACCTGCCGCTCGGCGACGTCAGCGGCGGCGAGCAGGCGCGGCTGATGCTCGCCCGGGTGCTGCTGTCGACGCCCGACGTGCTGATCCTCGACGAGCCGACGAACCATCTCGACGCGGCCGGCACGGCGTGGCTCGGGGAGTTCCTCGCGGCGTTCCGCGGCGCGGTCATGGTCGTCACGCACGACAGGGCGTTCCTCGACCGGACGGTGACGAGGATCGTCGAACTCGACGGCATCCACACCCAGCCGCAGTGGTACGAGGGCGGCTACACCGACTACCGCGCCGAGAAGACCCGCCGCTGGCAGAAGCTCCTGCTCGACCATGAGGCGCAGGAGAAGTTCCGGCGGCGGCTGGAGGCCGACATCGCGACCACGAAGAGCCAGGCCCGCGGCGTCGAGCAGACGGTGCGGTCGGGGCTCGGCTCGGACAAGCTGCGCCGGTACGCGAAGAAGGTCGCGAAGAAGGCGAAGGCCCGCGAGCGGCGGCTGACCCGGCAGCTGACGTCGGCCCGCTGGATCGCCGAGCCGGCCACCCGTCCCCCGCTCACCCTCGCGTTCCCATCACCGGACCCGGACGATGCTTCGGTGATGACGGCCCGGGGGCTGACGGTGAAGCTCGGCTCGCGGCGCATCCTCGACGACGTCGACCTGGACGTCCAGGGCCGCATCCTGGTCACCGGGCCGAACGGCGCCGGCAAGACGACGCTGCTGCGCGCCCTGTCCGGCCGGCTGCCCCTGGACGCGGGGACCGTCACCACCGCCGCGGACGTCGCCGTGCTCCCCCAGACCCACGACGACCTTCGCGGCGACGACCGCACCGTGCTGGGATTCTTCCGTTCCAAGGTCCCGGTGTACGTCGACGAGGCCGAATCCCTGCTCGAAGCGCACCTGTTCGGCCCCGACGAGTGGGACCGCCGCCTGCGTGACCTCAGCGCCGGGGAGCTGCGCCGGCTGCTGCTGGCCGTCATCGTCAACACCGGCGCCGAGATCCTCTTCCTCGACGAGCCCACCAACTACCTGGACTTCGAGGCGATCGACGTCGTGGAGGAGGCGCTGCGGGCGTACCACGGCACGATGGTAATGATCACGCACGATGCGTACTTCGCCCGCAACGTCGGCTTCGACCGGCGCTGGGAGGTCGGCGCCGGCCAGGTCGCAGCGTCATGAGGAGGGCCGGCGGCGGGGTGTGAGCTGGAGTGCGGCGGTGGCCGCGACGGTCAGGCAGACGGCGATCAGGACCGCCAGGCGTTGATGGGCGACGGTCCACTCGGGGCTGGCGACGAGGACGAACACCGCGGCCCACGGCGGGGCGAACGCGAGCACGCCGACGACGACCAGCACGGCGGGCGCGGCGGCCGGGCTGGCGGCGCCGCGCGGGGCGAACCGCCAGGCGACGACGGCCGCGGCGACGGCGACCGCGCCGAGGGCCGCCGCCTCGAGCGCCAGGCCCGGCAGGGCAGCGGGTCGGCGGTGTCGCCCTCCGCGCCGGCGAGGGTGACGCCGATCGCCGCGGCCCACCAGGCGGTCATGGCGGTGGCGGCGACGACCGTACGGACCGCGATGCCCTGCCACGCGGGCACGGGCGCGGTCGCGATGGTCGGCTTCGCGGGGTCGTCGAACAGGAACGCCAGGCCGACGGCGGCGCACGCCATGCCGAGCCGCAACAGCACGGCGAGGTTGTCGGCGGTGAACGTCACCGGCAACGCCGCGGGGACGGCGACGATCGCGAGCCCCGCCGCCATCGCGCCGAGCAGCGGGGCCCGGCGGGCCGCCCGCAGCGTCGGCCATGCGAGGGCCAGCCGCCTCATGACAGCCCGCCCCGGTCGCGCGTGCCCGCACCGGCCGGACGGCCCGCGGCGGGACCCGGCCGGCACCCCGGCAGCGGCCCGGGCAGGTGCCGCGCCGACTGACGGGTCAGGTGGCGCATGCGGGCCGCTCCTCGCGATGCGTTTCCCGCGGAACGCGGGGTCGGCAGGACACCGGCCGCGGGCCCGGCACCCGAGCCGGTCAGGCGGCGCACGTCCGGCGCCCGTCGACGGGAGATCGCCGAGGAGGCGCCGACGAGGGTGGCGAAGCGGTCCGCTGCGGGGACACCGGCGGCCGCGATGGACCGGACGGGCACGGCGCCGGCGGCAGGGCGGGTCAGGCGGCGCATACGGTGCGCTCCTTGGCCGGCGGTTCGGCGGCGATGGCGACGCCGAGGAGGGTGGCGAAGCGGTCCGCTGCGGGGACACCGGCGGCCGCGATGGACCGGACGGGCACGGCGCCGGCGGCAGGGCGGGTCAGGCGGCGCATACGGTGCGCTCCTTGGCCGGCGGTTCGGCGGCGATGGGGACGCCGAGGAGGGTGGCGAAGCGGTCCGCCGGAGTGGCAGGGTCGGTCAGCTCCGCCCAGTTGGCGACGACGAGGGCGCCGACCTCGGCGGCCGGGTGGCTCAGGGCGGCGAGGCCCGGGCCGGCGTCGCGGTCGGGGACCGACAGGTGCATGAAGGTGGCGAAGTCGATGAACACGAGGCCGCCCCAGCTGGCGGCGTCGAGGCTGCGCAGCCCCTTGGCGGTGGCGGGGGTGGCCTGGCCGACGAGCCAGACGAGCAGGGCGCCGCGGGCGCCGCAGACGATGCCGTTGGAGGCGAACGCGCTGCCGGTCATCAGGCGGTAGGCGACACCGGCGGCGAAAGTGGCCTCGGAGTCGCCGTCGCCCCAGCGGGTGCCGACCGGGATCACCGCGGGGGTGCCGGCGGCGGCCGCGGCACGTTCCCAGGCGGCGTTGCTGCCGGTCTCGTCGGCGGTGACGGAGCCGCCGGTCGGGTAGCCGTGCGCCCAGACGCGCTGGCGGACGGCGAGCGGCGAGCCGGCGACGGCGGCGGGGACGGCGCGGCGGACGCCCTGCACGACCGTGTCCCAGCCGTCGATCCAGGGGGTGAAGTCGTCGAAGGGGCAGTAGGTGACGTCGCCGCGGCGGTGGCAGGTCTGCAGCGGCGCAGGGTTGTCGGTGGCGGTGACCGCGGCGCGGCGCACGGCGTCGTCGGTGCGGAACTGGGCGGCGCCCGCGGTCGCGGTGAGGACGGCGGCGACGGTCACGGCGACGAGGACGGGGCGGCCGCGGGCGCCGGAGCGGGCGAGGGCGGCCACGGCGACGAGTGCGGCGAGGCCGGCCAGGTACGCGAGGTGGCGCAGCGACGGGCGGTCGACCAGGTCGGCGGGCAGGGAGAAGGGCAGGTCGGTGAACATCACCGGCAGCAGCACCCGCAGGGCGGTGTTGCCCCTGGCGGCGGCGACCAGGGCGACGAACGCGGCGACGGCGAACGTGAACATGGCCAGCGGGGCGACGACGGCGGAGCGCACCAGCTTGGCGAGCAGGACGCCGAGGGCGGCGAAGAGCAGCACGACGGCCGGGGTGGTGGCGAGCTCGGCCGGGTCGGGGTGGCCGACGGCGCCGGGGAGCAGGGCGAGGACGCCGACGCGGGCCGTGACGAGGACGGCGACGGCGGCCGCGAAGGGCAGCGGGGCGAGCAGGAACGCGGCGGTGCGCCACGGGTCGGGCAGGACCAGGGTCGAGTAGAGCGCGTCGGTGTGGTGGCGGTGGCCGCGCAGCGCGTTGAGGTTGGCGACGACGAGGGCACCGCCGCCGAGGATGAAGATCCCGGGGAGCTGCAGGTTGACGGCCTGGTCGTGCAGGACGGGGTAACGGTCGGCCTTGCCGGTGACCGCGTCGTACACCCAGGGGGAGACGAACAGCAGCAGCGCCGCGATCGACAGCGGGTGCCGCAGGAACCGCACCGCCTCGACTCTGGCCAGGGCCAGCATCGCCCGCCGGCGTGGCACCCGGGCCGCGGGTGCGGTGGGGCGCGTCGCGACGGCGGCCGTCATGCGGCACCGTCCACGGCGGCGGTGGCGCCCAGGTCGACGAGCATGAGGTAGCCGTCCTCGATGGTCGGCGGGAGCAGCTCCGCGCCGGGTGGCGGGTCGCCGACGTGGCGGTGCGCGCCGGTGCCGGTGCGCCAGGAGGCGAGGGCGCCGGGCTCGCGGGTGGCGCTGGTCCAGACGCGGCCGTCGGCGAGCGCGGCGAGGTCGGCGGGGGTGCCGGCGAAGCGGACGGTGCCCTGGTCGATGACGACGACCTGGCGGCACAGCGACATGACGTCCTCGGTCTGGTGGGTGGACAGCAGCACGGCCCGGTCCTCGCCGAGGTCGGCGAACAGCTCGCGGAAGCGCATCCGCTGCTGCGGGTCGAGGCCGACGGTGGGCTCGTCGAGGATGAGCAGGTCGGGGTCGCCGACGAGGGCGGCGGCGAGGGCGACCCGCTGGCGCATGCCGCCGGACAGTGCGCGGATGCGGGTGCGGCGCTGGTCGTCGAGGCCGACGGCGGACAGGACGCGGCGGACCTCGGCGTGGCGGTCGCCGCGGTGGGTCAGCTCCTTGAGGATCGCGACGTAGTCGACGAACTCGAAGGCGGTGAAGCCGGGATGGAAGCCGGGGTCCTGCGGGAGGTACCCGAGGCGCCGGCGGACGGCGAGCCGCCCCGGTGCCGTGAGCGGGTCGTGGCCGAGGACGCGCAGCGAGCCGGCGTCGGGCGTGAGGGCCGTGGCGAGGATCCGCAGGAGGGTGGTCTTGCCGGCGCCGTTGGGGCCGAGCAGGCCGGTGACGCCGGCGCCGAACGTGACGGTGACGTCGTCGAGGGCGGCCTTGCGGCCGTAGCGCAGGACCAGGCCGTCGGCGCGCACGGCGACATCGATACCGGCGTCGATACTCATCGGATCCTCCTGAACGTGGACGTGTCGAACGCCGAGGCCCGCCGGGCGACGACGGCGGCGGCGAGGGCCGCGGCGGCGGCGATGCCGGACTGGCCGGCGGCGGTGAAGAGGGCGCCGGTGGCGGCGACGACGAGGCAGGCCCAGCCGGCGCCGACGGCGCAGGCCGCGGCGACGGTGCCGAACCTGGGGGCAAGCAGCAGGGTGAGCACGGTCAGCGCGAGGGACGGCAGGAACCAGCCGGCGGCCCCGAACCCCACGTGGGGCATCGCCAGGCTGGCGAGCCCGCAGAGCACCGTGTTGGCGGAGACGACCGCGACGCAGCGCAGCAGGAGCAGCCGGAAGGACTGCATCGGCGCGACCAGCGCCATCTCGTAGGTGGGGTCGATGCCGGGCCCGAACGACGCGGCGACGCCGGCGAGCGGCAGCAGCGGGGCCGCGGCGAGGAACACGATCGGGTCGGCGAACCGGGCGATCGCGGCGGTCGTCGCGAGGGTCACGGCGACCGCGACGAGCCACGACAGGCGCAGCGCCGGGGTCGCGGCGAGCAGCCTGGCCGTGTGGTCGGGCACGCCGAGCAGCAGCAGGAGCCGCTCGACCGGGCCGGGGACGGGTGCGTCGAGGGCGGCGTCGACGCGGGCCCAGCCGTCCTCGACCAGCCGCGGGTCGGTCCGCGACACGCAGCCGTGCAGCCGGTCGCGGCACGGGGCGCACGCGGCGAGGTGCGCCTCCACCGACCAGAGCAGCGGGCCGCCGAGCTCACCGCCGGCATACGCGTGCAGGTCGCAGTCCTGGAGATGCCAGGCAGCAGAATGTCTCATGCCAGCTCCTGCCGTAGTTGCCGGCGGGCCCGCATCGCCCGCGTCTTGACCGTGCCGGGCGGGATGCCGAGCAGCACCGCCGCCTCGGCGGTGGTGAGCCCGTCCAGGACGGTGGCCTGGATGACGGCCCGCAGCTCCGGGGAGAGGCGGGCCAGGGCGCCGGCGAGGTCGCCGTGCTCGACGCCGCGCAGCACCTGCTCCTCGGCGGACGGCTCGTCGCGGCCGCGCAGCCGGGCCAGGACGCGGCCGAGCCGGTGGCGGGCGCCGGTGCGGCGCAGCGCGTCGACGAGGCGGCGCGAGCCGATCCGCCACAGCCAGCCGGCCACGTCGCCCTCGGCCCGATACCGCGCCGCGCCGCCGTGCCACAACTCCAGGAACGTCTCCTGGACGACGTCGTCGACCAGGGCGGCGTCGGCACACCGGTACCGCAGCCGCAACGTCAACCAGACGGCGTGCCGTCGATAGAACGCCTCGAACGCCGCCCTGTCGCCGGCGGCGGCCAGCGCGAGCAGATCGGCGTCCTCAGGTGGTGATGTCACACCCCATCATCGGATCGGACCCGCCGATCGGTTCACGGGTGCGCGGAAAACTACGCAGCGGCGTTGAGCAGATCCACTGCGCTGTGCTGGCAGCTGTGGTTGGTGGCGGTCCGCGGCCCGGCCCAGTGGCTGCCGTAGGCGTCGATCGTGTCGCGGGCGTTGAGGTACGCGCTGTCCGCGTTGCGCTGCAGATAGGCGTTGTACGCCCCGCCGGTCGCCGTGTTCAGCACGCCGAGCCCGCGGATCGCGGCGCCCTTGAACGACACGCCGTCGCCGGAGCAGGTGTTGCTCTCGTTGGGCTCGCGCAGGATGCCGCCCGGCGACAGGTAGGCGCTGCCGACCAGCGCGTCACCGATGCGCCGGGCGGTGCCCAGCGCGGCCGCGTCGCCGGTGAGCCGGTTGAGCTGGACCAGCGCGTTGATCAGGACACCCTGGTTGTAGGTCCAGGTGACGGCGCCGTTGTTGCGGCAGGTGCTGAGGCTGATCCCGTCGTTGACGAGGTTGGCGCCGTTGAGCATGCCGGTGCTCTGGAACCAGGTCCAGCCCGCCTGGGCCCGCCCGCGGTAGACGGTGTCGCCCGGGATCCGCGCCGACAGGGCCGCGTTGAGCTGGATGTAGAGGCTGTTCTCGATGGCGTTCTTGACCAGCCGGTCCGTCTTCCACCAGACCCCGCCGCCGCAGCGGGTGGTGTCCCAGTAGGCGTACATGTGGTCGGCGCCGGCACGGGAGGTGTTCAGGTAGCGGCTGTCGCCGGTCGCGTCGTAGGCGGCGACCCAGGCCAGGGCCCACCAGCCGGTGTCGTCGAGGTACTCGTTGCGGAACTGGCCGAGCTTCGCGGTCACCTGCTTGTCGTAGGTGGTGGCGATGGCGTACCGGTAGCTGCCCATCCCCGAGCGGCGGCTGTTGTCGATGACGGCGGTGAGCGCGTTGGCGCCGGTCCACCAGTCGTTGTTGCCGAACAGGCCGGTGCCGAGGTTGTACTGCATCATCAGGGCGGTGGCGGCGGCGGTGCGCCGGTCCCACGCGTTCCAGGTGCTGCGGGCCCACGCGGTGCAGGTCAGTTCGGGCCGGTCGCCGGCCTTGCCGCAGGCGCGCAGCGCCCCGACGCCGTTCGCGGCCCAGTTGTCGACGTTGAACTGCGCGGTGCGCCGGCTGGTGGCGCCGGCGGCGACGGCACCCGCGCCGAGGCGGCCGTCGACCCAGGTGCGGCCGCCGTCGAAGGACCGGTCCAGCCACACCTCGTCGCCGGCCCTGCCGTTGTCGAGGCTCCCCCATGCCATGGCGTCGGTGTCGTTGACGTGCAGGGTGAAGCGCCGCCCGTACAGGGTGCTGGCGACCGGCTGCCGGTCGGACGGGGCGAGCGCGGCGTCGCGGCCGTCGCAGTAGCGGTTGCAGATCGTCGTGGCGGCCTGCGCCGCCGGCGCGGGGATGAGCACCACGGCGGCCAGGGCGAGCACGGGGGCGGCGAGCAGGCGCAGGGACACAGTTCCCTCCCAGGGGAAGCGTGGCCCGGACCGCCATCCGGTTTTCATCGACGATCCTCCCCGCGTTGCGGTTCTGTCAACTCTTGACACAACCGGACCACGCCGACACACTCGCCACATTCGCCAATGTCCGGCACGGAGGAGCTCCACGTTGCGCAAGCTCGCCGCCGCCCTCGTGGGCTGCCTCATCGCCGTCGCCGCGGTTGCCGCACCCGCCGGGGCGGCCGTGACGACCAGGCCGATCAAGATCATGCCGCTCGGCGACTCGATCACCTGGGGCGAGGGCAGCCCGACCACCTCCAGCTACCGGGCGCCGCTGTACAACCGCCTGGCCGCCGGTGCCGGCTACGCCGTGGACTTCGTCGGCTCGCAGCGGTCCGGGTCGCTGCCGGACACCGACAACGAGGGCCACTCCGGCTGGCGGATCGACCAGATCGCGGCGAACATCGACGGCTGGCTCGCGACCTACCAGCCCGACGTGGTCCTGCTGCACATCGGCACCAACGACATGAACCAGAACTACCAGGTGGGCACGGCACCGCAGCGGCTCGGCGGGCTCATTGACCAGATCCTCGCCGCACGCCCCACCGCAACCGTCCTCGTCGCGAAGATCGTGCCCGCGCTCGACGCCACCATCCAGGCACGGATCAACGCCTTCAACGCGGCCGTCCCCGGTGTCGTGAGCGCCCGCGGCGCCAGGGCCCGGCTCGTCGACCTCTCGACGCTCGCGGCGTCGGACCTCAACGACACGCTGCACCCGAACGACTCCGGCTACGCACGCATGGCCGTGCGCTGGTACACCGCGCTGGAGCCGGTCCTCGGCGACGGCCGCGACTGGCCCCTGCTGCGGGCCTCGTTCGAGGCGGGCGACCCGGCGCCGACCTGGCTCGACAGCGCCGGCGCGGCGATCGGCGTCGGCGGCTACTGCTGCGCCCTGACCGCGATGGAGTCCTCGCCCCGGGCCGAGGGCGTGTCCCGCAGCGGCACCGGCGCGCTGATGTACTCCGGCAGCGACAACTCCGCCACCCAGTCGTACTCCTACCAGCGGATCTTCGCCGCGGACCTGCCGATCGGCGCGTCCAGCGTGCTGTCGTACTGGATCTATCCGCAGCAGGCGACCGGCACGTTCGTCGCGGTCGACCTGCAGTTCAGCGACGGCTCGGCGCTGCGCGACTCCGGTGCCGTGGACCAGTTCGGCGTCCGCGCCCACCCGCAGCTGCAGGGTGAGGGCGGCCGCCTGGTGCTCAACCAGTGGAACCTGGTGCGGGTCAACCTCGGCGCGCTCGCCGGGCGCACCGTCACCCGCGTCGACGTCGGCTTCGACCGCCCGACCGGCACCGGCCCGTTCCGCGGCTACGTCGACGACATCGCCGTCACGGACGAGGGCGGCGCGTACCCGGGCGTCAACCTGGCCCGTGGCGCCGCCGTCACCGGCAGCGCCGGGTGCGTCGCCGCGGAGTCCCCCGCGAAGGCGGCCGACGGCGTGACCACCGGCAACAGCAAGTGGTGCAGCGGTACCCCCGGCGCGTCCCTGCAGATCGACCTCGGCGCCGCCCGCACGCTGCGCCGGTTCGTGGTCCGGCACGCGTCGGCCGGCGGCGAGGCGCAGGCGTTGAACACCCGTGCCTTCACCATCCAGGTCAGCGCCGACGCCGCGACGTGGACGACCGCGGTCACCGTCACCGCGAACACCGACGGCGTGACGTCCCACCGGGTCAGCGCCGTGACCGCCCGCTACGTGCGGCTGGCCGTCACCACCCCGACCCAGACCGCCGACGCCGCCACCAGGATCTACGAGGTCGAGGTGGAGGGCGCCTGAGCGGGGTCAGGGCCCGCCGTAGCCGGGACTGGTGTCGGCCTCGTCGTCGATGACGAACGACGGGCCGATCCGGTCGCACAGCATCTTCGGGTCGATCGTCTCCCAGCTGGTGCCGCCGACGGCACGCAGGTAGGTGCAGCCGTCGCCCCACCAGCTGGGTTCGTACGCCACGACGTCGACCCGCTCGCCGACGAACCGGAGCCGGACCTGGTCGGCGACGACGCCCGCCTCGTCGTCCAGGTCGGAGCCGGCGACCGTCAGCAGGACCAGCAGGCCGCCGTCGTCCTCGCGCCAGGCCCGCAGGCGGCCGCCGCGGCGCATCTCGCCGCAGCCCGCCACGTGGACCGTGTAGGTGAAGCCGTGTTCGTCGTGCACCAACTTTGCAACCACGTCTATCGATGTTACGCGCGGCAGCGCTCCCAGGCTCAGCGCATGCCGCGGTAGGCGCCGCGCAGGCGGTCGAGGCGCTCGCGCTGCTCGTAGGTGGCGCCGAGAGTGATGAGCAGCAGGCCGGTGCCGCCGAACAGCAGCAGGAGCATCCAGACGGGCAGGCCGATGCGCAGCAGCTCGTTGACCGTGGCGATGATCGTCACCGCCGAGCCGACCGCGACCGGGGCCTTCTGCTGGCGGACGGCGCCGATCGCGACGGTGATGACCCCGGCGAGGATCAGCAGGACGCGGCGCAGCTCCGGGGAGTTCTCGTTGGCGACCGCGAGGGCGAGGCTCGGCGCGAAGCCGGCGACCAGCGCCGGGCCGTAGGCGAGCCAGCTGCCCAGCTCGGGGCGGCGGCGGATCTCCAGCAGCCCGGTGATGAGCGCGAGGACCGCGAACGGCAGCGTGTACGCCTCGATCACGGCCACCTTGACCGTGATGAGCAGCAGCCAGATCGCGATCAGCTCGGCGACGGACGCGGCGATGATGAGCACGACGCGCTGCTGGCCGCTGCGGCCCTTGCGGGCGGCGGACAGGCCGAGGACCGCGCCGAGGGCGGTGAGGGCGGCGGCGGTGTGCGCCGCGGAGCCGAGCGTGAGCAGGACCGCGACGACCGCGCCGGCATACCCGGCCGCCTCGACCGTCATCGCCTCCCGGTTGATGCTGTTGCTGGGCCGTAGGCGCGGCAGCGCGGCGCCGAGCACCAGCAGCATCGTCGCGACGATCAGCAGCGGGAAGGCGCACTGCTTCAGCGGCAGGCCGGCGGCGAGCCCGGCGGCGAGGGCGAAGCCCTGCGCGGTCGACGCGGCGACGTGCCAGCCGAGCATGCGGCCGTTGGGTGTGCGCCCCCAGACGCCGGCGACCGTGCCGACGATGACCGAGCCGGCGAGCCAGGTCAGCGTCTGCTGCTTGGTGGCGAGGCTGCCCGCGCCGCCGGCGCCGGCGGCCAGGACGGCGATGACGAAGACCAGCCGGCGGGCGTTGATGAGCATCCGGCCGTCGGAGCTGTCGGCCTCCGGCGGCACGGTCAGCGCCAGGCCGAGACCCGCGATCGTGGCGACCAGCAGCGCCGCCGTCGGCTGCCACGGCCACGGCGCGTGCAGCGCCGCCGGGGCGATGAGCAGGGTCAGCGCGGCGCTCGGCACGACGATCGCGACGGCGCGGCCCGCCACGGCCTGGCCGGAGCCGCCGAGGCCGACCGCCATCAGCGCGCCGGCGATGGTCAGCAGCGCGGCGGCGAGCACGTGGGTGCCGTTGCCCGCGTAGCGGCCGAGGTCACCGAGGTCGGACGCGGTCTGCGCGGTGCCCGTCCACGGTTTCTGGATCCACTTGTACGGCCCGGCGAGCGCCGCGTACACCGCCGGCGCCACGAACACCACGACGATGAGGGCGGGCAGCCCCGCCGCGGCGGCGACCCCCAGGGTGTAGCCCCGCGGCGCGCGGACCTGCCGCCAGCGACCGGCGGGCGCGCCGGAGTTGTCGGGGCGGAAGCCGGAGGACGGTACCCATTCGACGCTGCGCTGCCAGGTGACCCGCAGCAGCTCGGCGAGGACCCCGAGCAGCGCCGCGATCGCGGCGTAGACGGCCGCGCCGTCGCGCTGGACGAGCAGCGCGACGACGGCCGTGGTGGTCGCGCCGCCGGCGACGCCGACGGTCACGTACGGCAGGTATCCGGGTGCCTGCTGGGCGCCGGTCGCGGCGGCGGCGAGGCCGACGGCGCTGGTCGCGAGCGCGGCGATGAGGATCGTGCTGATGCGGTCGGGGTGCAGGCCACCGGCGGCCGCGGCGGCGGCACCGGCGAACGCGAACAGGGCGGCGGCCACGCCCGACCCGCCGACGAGGGTGAGCGGGCCGTCGAGGGTTGCCCCGGCGGATCGCGGTGGCCCTGGCGAACCCGGCGACGCACACGCCGCTGATCGCGAGCGCGACCAGGGTGCCGGCGGTCGCGCCGGGCCGCACGAGGCTCGCGCCGGCGGCGAACATGCCGGCGACCAGGGCCGCGCCGAGCCGCGTGTAGGCGGCGCGCCAGCTCTTCGCGGTGGCGGCCCAGGCGCCGATCCCGGTGGCCGCGATCCAGCCGATGACCATCGGGGACTGCCAGCCGAGGCCGAGGCCGACGGGCGCGCCGATGGCGGCGAGGGCGGCCGTCGCGGACGCGGTGTCTTCGCCGTAGGGCTGCGGCAGCGCGATCGCGGCCGCCCCGGCGAGCAGCAGCAGCGCGATCGGGACCTGCCAGCCGTACGTGGCGAGCTGCTGCGCGTTGGTGAGCCAGTGCTCGTCGAGCACCGCCCGCCACGGCGGGTCGGCGGCGCGGATCACCCCGACGGCGCCGACGACGGACATGGTGCCCGCGTACACGCCGGTGCAGACGCCGACGGTGGCGGCGCCGGCCACCGGGCCGCGACGCCACTCGTCGGGGAGGCTGCGGGCGGCGACCGCGACCGCGAACACCAGCAGCGCGAGGGTCACGACCTCGATGCCGTCGGAGGCGAGGGACACGGCCCTGGCCACGGCGCCGATCCCGGCGATCGTCACGGCGGCGGCCGCGGCGTCGGCCCCGGTGAAGTCGGCGCCGAACGTCTGCCGGTCGTCCATCCGCGGCGCCGCCCACAGCATGATCGCGGCGATCACCATCAGCAGGCCGATCACCAGGTCGATGGTGGTGGCGCCCGGGGCGCGCAGGACCGCGATCCCGACCGCGACGGCGCCGGCGGTCGCGCCGACCAGCAGCGGCGGGCTCTGCGCGCCCCGGGCGACCTGGGTGATCGCGGCGTATCCGAGGGTCACGGCGAGTGCGAGGAAGCTCATCACCAGCACGACGGTCGCGCCGCCGGGCAGGTCGCCGAAGAGGATCGCGGCGCCGGCCGCGGCCGCGCCGGGCAGCGCGAACAGCGCACCGCCGGCGGCGGCGTCGGACACCCGGCGGGTGACGAAGTCGCCCTCCGCGTCGGCGCGGTGCGGCCGTGGCAGCAGCGCGATGGCCGCGCCGGCGATGGCGATCGCGACGAGGGTCAGGGCGGTCGCGGACGGCCGGGCGAGGCTGGCGGCGGCCGCGTACAGGCCGAGGACCAGGGCGGCGCCGAGGCAGACCCAGGCGGTGTGGGCCTCGGGGACCCGCATGGCCAGGGCACCGGCGATGACCGCACCGGCGACCGCGAGGGCCGGGATCATCAGCCAGCTCAGGCCGAACGCGGCGGGCGCGACGAGCAGCAGCAGGGTGGCGCCGATGACGGCGACGTCGGGGCGGAAGCGCTCCGGTGGCGGCACCGTGACGACCGTGCCGCCGCCGCTGCGCGCCTCCCGGCGGGGCTCTGCCCGCAGGTCCGCCGGGGCGGGGCGGGCGCCGGTGGGTGACTCGGGCCGGGGTCGTCCCAGACGCCGGTGCGCGGCCCGCTCTCCGCGCCGCCCAGCGGGCCGGGCCACAGCCCGGGCGGCGGAGCCGGCTGCGGGCGGACGTCGGCGGAGCGGCGGCCGAACACGGCGCCGAGGCGTGTGCCCGGCCAGGAGCCGGAGCCGAGCGGCACGTCGACCGGCTCGGTGCGCCCGCTGAGCATGAGGACGCCGGCCGCGGTCAGCAGCAGCACGGCGAGGACGGACTGCCAGCCGTCGGGTCCGACGGCGTTGTCGACGTCCGTGCGGTACGCCGTGAGGTCCGCCTTCCACACCGGCCACGCGGCGTCCAGCGGCGCGACGATCGCGGGCAGGACGGTGACCACGAGCAGCAGGGTGGTGGCGGCGGTCGCGACAGAGACCGCGTAGCGGGGCCCGCGGCGGGCGTCGCCGGGCAGGAACGGCACGCCGGCCGCGGCGAGCGCCACGGCGAGGGCGAGGAACAGCAGGGTGGAGCCGGGGAACGCGACGGCGCCGACCCGGGCGAACGCGGCGATGACGGCGACGGTGGCGATGCCGGAGGCGATGTCGGGCACGGCGCCGCGGCGCCAGGACAGCGACCCGGCGACGCCGATCGCGGCGGCGACGAGAGTGACGGCGGCGGCGCGGACGGTCTCGCCGAGGGCCTCGGTGGTGGCGAGGGCGGCGGCGGCGCACAGCAGGGCCGCGCCGAACGTGATCGCGAACAGCACCCAGGCCGCGTCCCGCATGAGGGTGTCGGCGAACCGGTCGGTCTGCAGGGTGTGCGCCGCCTCGGCGCCGGCCGGGTGCTGCTGCCCGTCCGGCCCGGTGACCGGGGCGGGCTCGCGCTGCTCGATGCGGCGGCGGACGGACTGGCCGAGCGCGATGCCGAACCCGAGGTCGATCAGCGCCACCCCGGACAGCGCGAGGGACCAGCCGGCGGGGCCGCGGATGACGTCGTAGGCGAGCAGCGGCAGGACCGGCTGCAGGGCGAGGAGGGTGGCGTACCGCGAGGCGATGAGGTGGCTCTGCATGCTGTACACGGCCGCGATGCCGGCGGTGGCGGCGCAGACGATGCCCATGTACAGGGTGATCTCGAGCTGGTCGACGCCCAGCAGCCCCTCGGAGCGCAGGACGTAGCCGTCGAGCAGGACGAGCAGCAGCGCGACCGAGGCGACGGTCTCCGCGGTGGCGGTGAGGCCGCGGCGGACCAGCATCAGCGGCAGGGCGAGGGCGCCGGCGGTGATCAGCGCGAGCAGGACGACCCGCCCGACGGTGCCGATCGTGCCGAACGCGTCGGTGGTGAGCACGATCGCGGCGCCGGCGAGGAGCAGGCCGCCGAGGGCGAGGACCGACGCCTGCATGCTGGAGGTGGTCGCCTCGGGCTCGTCGACCGGGGCGTGCGGGCCGGGGCCGCCGGGCGGGCGGCGCATCTGTGGCAGCGCCGCGATCCGGGGGCGCAGCGGCGCCGCCACGGCCCGGCGCTCCTGCGTCGATCCCGCCAGCGCCGCTTCCTGCTCCTGTGGCGCCCTCGGCGAGTACACCTGCTGCTCTTGCGGTGCTCTCAGATCTTCGGTCTGCCGCGCGGCGGCGGTGCTCTCGACCTTCGCGCTGCGCCCGAGCCGGGGCCGCCGGGTGCGGCCGGACTGCTCCTGATCGATGGACTGGCGGACCTTGCGGCGCAGGGAGTCGCGCTGCGCGGAGGCGTGGGCGAGCTGGCGGCGCAGCTTCTGGCTGTCGTCGGTCAGGTCGCGTTTCTTCTGCTCCAGCGACGCGACGGTGCGCTGGAACAGGGCGAGCGCGGCGGCGTCGGGGTCGTGCGGGCGGCCGCAGTCGCGGCAGCCGGTGGCCTCACTGGCCGGGCCACCGCACGCCGGGCACGGATACGTCTCCACGCGACTCCTCCCCCCGGGCCACAGCCGGGGGCGACCGCGCGTGCGGCCACCCCCGGCTGTTGACGCCCTACTGGGAAGAATGCCTTGTTTCGACGTGTCGCGAAAGCGAAGCGCCCGTTCGGGAGTTTCCGTCGCTTAAGCGACGACCGGCTTTCCCATGCCGCGGTACTCCCAGCCGGCGGCGACCCACACGGACTGGTCGAGGCAGTTTCGCCCGTCGATGACCCGCCGGGCCGCGACGAGCTCGTTGAGCGCGTTGGGGTCCGTGTTGCGGAACTCCTCCCACTCCGTCAGCACGCAGACGAGGTCGGCGCCGGTGACGGCGTCGGTGAGGGTCTTGGCGTAGGTCACCTCGTCGACGTCGTTGCGGGCGTTGTCCATGCCCTCGGGGTCGTAGACGGTGACCTCGGCGCCGGAGCGGGACAGCTTGCGGACCACCGACAGGGCCGGCGAGTCGCGCACGTCGTCGGAGTTGGGCTTGAAGGTCGCGCCGAGCACGGTGATCCGGGTGCCGGCCAGGTCCGGGCCGGCCGGGCCGTAGCCGCGGTTGAGCAGCTCGGCGGACAGCTGCACGATCTTCTGCCGGCGGCGCTGGTTGATCAGGTCGACCTCGTGCAGGAAGCGCAGCGCCTCGCCGACGCCCAGCTCCTGGGCCCGGGCCTGGAACGCGCGGATGTCCTTGGGCAGGCAGCCGCCGCCGAAGCCGACGCCGGCGCGGAGGAACTTGTTGCCGATGCGGGCGTCGTAGCCGATCGAGCGGGCGAGCTGCGTCACATCCGCGCCGGCGGCCTCGCAGACCTCCGCCATCGCGTTGATGAACGAGATCTTGGTGGCGAGGAAGGCGTTGGCGGCGACCTTGACCAGCTCGGCCGTGGCGAAGTCGGTGACGACGACAGGGACCTCGCGGTCCTCGGTGAGCGCCAGGTCGAACACGCCCTTGTGGGCGGCGTAGAGCATGCCGGTGGCCCACTCGCTCTTCACGCCGAAGATGATCCGGTTGGGGCGCAGCACGTCCTCGACGGCGACGCCCTCCTGCAGGAACTCGGGGCTCCACGCGACCTCGACGCCGAGCTCGGCGGGGGTGTGGCGGCGCACCAGCTGCTCGATCCACTCGGCGGTGCCGACCGGGACGGTCGACTTGCCGGCGATCAGCGCCTTGCGCTTGAGCAGCGGCGCGAGGTTGGTGACGGCGCTCTCGACGTGGGAGAGGTCGGCGGCCATGCCGTCGGGGCGCTGCGGGGTGCCCACACAGATGAAGTGGACGTCGCCGAACTCGGCGACCTCCTCCCAGGAGGTGGTGAAGCGCAGCCGGCCGGCGGAGAGGTTCTTGCGGAGCAGCTCGTCGAGGCCGGGCTCGTGGATCGGCACGTCGCCGCCGGCCAGCTTGGCGATCTTCGCCTCGTCGACGTCGAAGCCGAGCACCTCATAGCCCAGCTCGGCGAAGCAGATGGCGTAGGTTGCGCCAAGATAGCCGGTGCCGAGGAATGTCAGCCGCGGGCGGGGTGCGCCGGAGGGCGCGGCTGCTACGGGTGGGGTGCTCGGGTACGCGATGGTCACGCCTGTATCTCCGCTCTTTCCCGTTTCCGCAAACGCCCCGCATTCTGGACATTTGTGGCGTATAGGGCTGGGTGTTGCCGACGTTGCTCCGGCGAGAGTAGTCCCTCGTCGCCGACCGCGCCTTCGGCTCCATGGTTACTCGTCGGTATGCTCACTCTCGGAGGCGCCTGAACGGCGGTTCAGGACATTTCGGGTCGAGGGGGCGTCGTGTTCGAGGTCTATCAATTGCCGGAGGAGCATCTCGCGATCCGTGAGGCGGTGCGCGCGGTGTGTGACGGAAAAGTGGCGCCGAACGCCGCCGCCGCAGACGAGAACAGCGAGTTCCCGCAGGCCTCCTACGACGCGCTGCGGGCCGCCGACTTCCACGCCCCGCACATCCCTGAGGAGTACGGCGGCGCCGGCGCCGACGCCCTCGCGACCGCCATCGTCATCGAGGAGGTCGCCCGGGCCTGCGCGTCCTCGTCGCTGATCCCCGCCGTCAACAAGCTCGGCACCATGCCGCTGCTGATCGCCGCCTCCGCCTCGCTGAAGCAACGCTACCTGCCGGCGGTCGCCTCCGGCGACGCGATGTTCTCCTACTGCCTGTCCGAGCCCGACGCCGGCAGCGACGCTGCCGGCATGAAGACCCGCGCCGTCCTGGACGGCGACACGTACGTCCTCAACGGCGTCAAGCGGTGGATCACCAACGCCGGGATCAGCGAGTACTACACGGTGTTCGCGGTCACCGACCCGGCCGCCCGCTCCCGCGGCATCTCCGCCTTCGTCGTCGAGAAGTCCGACGAGGGGGTCAGCTTCGGCGCCCCGGAGAAGAAGCTCGGCATCAAGGGCTCCCCCACCCGCGAGGTGTACCTCGACAACGTGCGCATCCCGGCGGACCGCATGATCGGCGAGCCGGGCACCGGCTTCGGCACCGCCATGCAGACCCTGGACCACACCCGCGTCACGATCGCCGCACAGGCCCTCGGCATCGCCCAGGGCGCCCTGGACTTCGCCCTCGGCTACGTGCAGGAGCGCAAGCAGTTCGGCAAGGCGATCGCCGACTTCCAGGGCATCCAGTTCATGCTCGCCGACATGGGCATGCAGCTCGAGGCAGCCCGCCAGCTCACCTACGCCGCCGCCGCCAAGTCCGAGCGCGGCGACAAGGACCTCACCTACTTCGGCGCCGCCGCGAAGTGCTTCGCCTCCGACGCCGCCATGCGGATCACCACCGACGCGGTGCAGCTGCTGGGCGGCTACGGGTACACCAAGGACTTCCCCCTGGAGCGCATGATGCGCGACGCGAAGATCACCCAGATCTACGAGGGCACCAACCAGGTCCAACGCATCGTCATGGCACGGCAGCTGCTGCAGGGCTAGGCTCCCGCACCTGTGGCGCGGATTCTGGTGACCGGCCTGCCGTTCGTCGGGCATGTGGGGCCGATGGCGGCGGTCGCCGCCGAGCTGGCCCGCCGCGGGCACGACGTGACCGGGCACACCGGCGCGAAGTACCGCGGGCGCTTCGAGGCGGCCGGCGCGCGGTGGCTGCCCTGGAAGGCCGCGCAGGACTACGACGACGCCCGGCTCGCCGACACGTTCCCGCGGGTCGGCAACGGCAAGGGGATCAAGGCCAACTTCGCCAACTTCACCGACGTGCTCATCGGCACCGCCGCAGGGCAGGCCGCGGACATCATCGCGGCGGCCCCGTTCGACCTCATCGTGAGCGACCAGCTGGCGTTCGGCGGCGCGCTGGCCGGGGAGCGCCTCGGGGTGCCGTGGGCGACCGTCGCGGTGATCCCGCTGACCCTCGCCAGCCGCGACCTGCCGCCGCCGGGGGTGCCGGTGCGGATGTCGACCGGCCGGGCCGCGCGCTGGCGCAACGCGCTGCTGTGGCAGCCGGTGCTGCTGGCGAACCGCCTGGCGATCGAGCCGCGCCTCGGCCGGATCCGCGCGGCGACCGGGCTCGGGCGCGCCGCCGTGCGCGGCCCCGACGGGATGTACTCGCCGCACCTCGTCCTGGCACAGGGCGCCCCCGGCCTCGAATACCCCCGCAGCGACCTGCCGGCACACGTGCACTACGTCGGCCGGCTCGCGCCGCCGGCCGCCGCTCCGGCGAGCGGCCCGCGTGGTGGCCGGACCTGGCCGCGGCGCGCGCCGAGGGCGGCCGGTCGTGCACGTCACCCAGGGCACCCTCGACGTCGACCCGGCCGACCTGCTCCGGCCCGCCCTCGAAGGCCTGGCCGACGCCCCCGTGCTGGTCGTCGCCACCACCGGCGGCGCACCCGCCGACGTCCTCGGCCCGCTGCCGGGCAACGCGCGGGCGGCGGCGTTCCTGCCGCACGACGAGCTGCTGCCGCTCGTCGACGTGGTCGTCTCCAACGCCGGCTGGGGCGGGACCCTGGCCGCGCTGACGGCCGGGGTGCCGATGGTCGTGGCGGGCGCGACCCTCGACAAGCCCGAGGTAGCCCGCCGGGTCGCCTGGTCCGGTGCCGGGATCGACCTGCGCACGGGCACACCCCGGCCGGCTCAGGTGCGCGCCGCCGTCACCCGGGTCCTCGCCGAGCCGCGGATGCGGCAGCGGGCCGGTGAGGTGGGCGCGGCCCTGACCGCCGCCGGCGGCGTCCCGAAGGCCGCGGACCTGGTGGAGGAGCTGCTCCACCGGGCCTGACCCCGCACACCCCGGCGCCTGGTCGTCGTGTCCGACCGCCACGGTCCTGTGCCTCTCCTGCCGGGGGATCTCCCGGGCAGACCGCTGCGAGGCCATGCCGATATCCGCGGTCCGCGATGCGGCAGCGACCGCTGCAAGGCCGGCGGCCGGGTCAGCCGCCGGGGCCGTCCGGTGGCGGGCCGCCCCAGCGCCACCCGTCCAGCGCCTGGCTGAACTCGCCGCGGGCCCGCTCGGGCAGCAGGTCGGCGAAGAGCGCCTTGGGCAGCGGGCGCGGCTCGGCCGGGACGATGTCGATGACGAGCGGCCGGACGCGGGCCTTGCGGTACGCGGCGAGCTTGTGGTGCCCGTCGAGCAGGTAGCGCCCCGCGCCGCCGGGCGGCCCGACCGCGACCAGCGCCGGCCGGATGCCCCTGGCGATCCTGGCCCGGTGCTCCTCGACGGTGCCCAGCCCCGGGGCCGGCCAGCGATCGGTGGCGAGGATGTAGTCGTCATCGTCCCGGTAGCCGGAATACCAGGCGAACCAGTCCGCCTCGACCCGGTCGAACACCGTGACCGCCAGCGACATCGTCCGGGCCGACACCAGGTACCGCCCGTTGCAGAACAACCGCAGCAGCGGCAGCAGCGGCTCCACCCGCAGCCCGTGGACCCGGTCCAGCGGCGCCGCGCCGCGGCGGCCCCGCTCCACCCGCAGCCCGGGCTCCGCCAGCCAGTCCCGCAGCGCGCCGAGCTCCGCCGGCCGCGGCGCGTCCCATCCGGCGTCCCCGGCCCGCGCCGCCAGCTCGCCGACACTGCCGTGGCAGTCGTAGGCGTGCACCCATACCGGCGCCCCGGACAGGTACAGCACGCTGGCCGCGTCGTTGCCGAGCACCTCGACCACACCGAGCCCGTCGGTGACGTCGACCGTCAACGGCTCGGCGGGCGTCATCGCACCATGATGGACCACGATGCAGGCTCACGGCGCGGCGGTCCTGAGCAGGTCGGTGGTGGCCGCGGCGAGGCGGGCGGCGGCGGCCGGGTCCAGGGTCGGCAGGTCGAGCGGGACCGGCCGGCCGCGGTCCACGGCGGTGAGCGGGGCCGCCGGCGGGGTGTCGATCCAGTCGGCGACCGGGCGCACGGACTCGGCGACCGGCCTGGCCGCGACCGCCGCCAGCGCGCGGATCGTCAGGCGCAGCGGGGCCGGCAGCGGGCCGAGGTCGCCGCTGCGGGTGAAGCCGGGGTGGTAGAGCACGTAGCGGGCCCGGGAGCCCGAGGTCGCGGCGAAGTCCACGCCCAGCAGGTCGTTGGCCCGGCCCGCCTGCAGCTGGGCGGTGATCATGCGGTACCGGCGGCGCAGCTGGAGATCGTCCCACTGGATCGAACCCTTGGTGGTGCCGACGCCGGCCACGTTGACGATGACCGGGGCGGGCGCGCGGTCCAGGGCGGGTCGCAGGCCGTGACTGAGCAGGTGGCGGCTGAGGTAGTACAGCGCGAACGTCGCCTCCAGGCCGTCCACCGTGGAGATCCGGGAGGGGGCCTGGCGGTTGGCGAACAGTGCCAGGGCGTCCACGACCGGCCAGCGCTCGAGGATCACCCCGATGACGCGCCTGGTCTCGGCGATCGAGGTGAGGTCGGCCCGCAGGAACGTGACCGCGTCGCCCAGCGCCCGTCCCTTCGCCGGGTCGCTGCCGATCGCGACGACCTGGTCGCCGCGGGCGAGACGGGCGAGCGCGAGGGCGCGGCCCATGCCGTTGGTGCCACCGCTGATGACCGTCACGCGCACGCTGTCCCCCTGGTTACGATCGGTGTGTACCCCCATCGTCGGTAACCGCCACGGAACGCGGAAGAAGGCAGTTGCATGTCGGCAACGAACACCGGTGTGCCCTCCATGCTCAGCCACCGCCTGCCGGACCCCGTCCCGGCGGACGAATACGAGCAGTGCCCGGTGACCGACGTCCTGCGCCGGGTCGGCGACAAGTGGACGGTGCTCGTGGTGGTCCTGCTCGGGCAGCGGCCGTTCCGGTTCAACGAGCTGCACCGCGGCATCCAGGGCATCAGCCAGCGCATGCTGACCCGGACCCTGCGCGGCCTGGAGACCGACGGGCTGGTCCTGCGCACGGTGCATCCGACGGTGCCGCCGAGTGTGGAGTACCGGCTGACCCCGCTGGGCGGGAGCCTGCTCCACCCGCTGTCGGCCCTCGCCGACTGGGCCGTCACCCACCAGCCGCAGATCGCCTCGGCCCGGCGGTCAGCGCAACCCTGACCCGGTCAGGCCGTGCGGACCTGGACGTCCTCGTCGCGGGCGTCCTGGGGCAGGCCGGTCACGTCGGCCATCAGGGCCACGGTCTGCTCCAGGGCCGAGTCCTGCCCGACGACGCGCTCGCCGGCGAAGCCCAGCAGGTCGCGGGTCCGGTACCAGCCGCGCATGTCCTCGACCGTGAACTGGCCGGCCTGCGGGCGGGACGCGTGCCGGCGCGCCGTCTCCTCGAAGCTCACGTCGAGGTAGAAGCACCAGCTGCCGCCGCGGTGCGCCCGCCACAGGCCGGCGAGCATCGGGGCGTAGCGGTCCGTCACGAGGATGCCTTCGAGGATCACGTGGTAGTGGTTGTCCAGGGCGAACCGGACGACCTGCGCGATCAGGTCGGGGGCGAGGCCGCCCGGCAGGTCCCGCTCCAGCAGCACGATCCGGCGCAGGTGGTCCTGCTCGACCAGCGCGCAACCGCGGCCGTGCCGGCGGCGCAGCTCACGGGCGACGCTGCTCTTGCCGGAGCCGGAGTTGCCCCGCACCACGATCAGCTTGGTCTCTGGATGCCCGGTCGGTGGCATTGCCCCATGGTCGCAGCGCGGACGCGCCACGAGCGGCCACCCGCCGGTGTGTCGCGGTGCCGGGGCTGCCACCGGCGGGTGGCCGTGGGCGATGCCTCGGCTCGCGTCCGGTGGTCAGTTCGCCGGGACGACGTCCTTGGGCCGGTCGACGTGGACGGCCACGCCGTAGTCGGACAGCTCGATGGTGGCGTGGAAGGAGCCGGTGTCGAGGCGGCCCTTCGCCGTCGACTGCCAGGTGCCGGAAAGCGTCACCGACGCGATCCTGCCGTCGGCGTTAAGGGTGACGTCGCCCGCGGTGGTCGAGGAGCCCTGACTGCCCTGGGTCACGTAGTCGAAGTGCAGGGTGCCGTCGGGGTTCTGCGTGATGGTCGCGTTCGCCTGCTGCAGGGCCTTGAACAGCGCGGCCGGATCGGGTGCCGCCGCGCCCAGCACCGTGCCGGAGTCGCCGTAGAGGGACAGGTGCTCATGCTTGCCCGGGTACTGGCCGTACCGGCCGTACGTCTCGCCCGGGCCCTTGTCCGCCGGCAGCGGGGTGAGCGGCGGTTCGCCACCCATGTACCGCACGCCGTCGATCATCAGCTCGACGGTGACCGAGTCGTCCTGCGGGCAGCGGACGTAGCCGGTGGCGGTCAGCGGGTCGAAGGCACCCTCGCACGTGCGGGTCGCCGGGCCCGTCGCGCTGCCCGTGGCCACCTTCATCCGGTAGCTGATGTTGTCGCTGGCGGCGGCCGCCTTCGACAGCCGCAGCGAGGCCGGGTCCTCGGCCTGCACGGCGGGCCGGTCCTTCGCGGTCCCGCCCCCGCCGCCGGCGGTGAGCCCCACCGCGAGGACACCGGCGAGGCCGGCCACGCCCAGGGCGTACCCGGTGCGGATCACCGCGGTGCGGCGGTGGTGCCGGCGGGCCGCCCGCGCGACGACGGCACCGTCGACGGCGATGTCCGCGACGTGCGCGCGCATGCCGGCCGCGAGCTGCGTTTCAAGGTCGATGCTCATCGCTGCGCTCCACTGGAGAGGGGAAATGGCTGGAGGTCCCAGGTGGCGGTGAGCTCGCGGAGCCGGGACAGGCCCCGCGAGGCGGTGGACTTGACGGTGCCGACGGAGCAGCCGAGGACCTCGGCCGCCTCGGCCTCGCTGAGCTGCTCCCAGTACCGCAGGACCAGCACCGCGCGCTGCCGCGGCGGCAGCTGGGCGAGGGCCTGCATCAGCGCCTGCCGCAGCGCGACGGCGTCGGCCGCGTCGGGCTGCCCCTGCGGCTCCGCGTGCGTGAACACCTCGGGCCGTCGCCGGCGCAGCCGCCACTGGTCGACGGCGAGGTGGTACATGGTGCGCCGCAGGTACCGTTCGCGGTCCTCGCGGACCCGGCCCCACGAGCGCATCAGCCGTTCCAGGGCGCCCTGCAACAGGTCCTCCCCCGCCGCGCGGCTGCCGGTGAGCAGCACCGCCGTGGCGAGCAGCGAACTGCCGCGCTCCGCGACGAGGGCGTCCAGCCCATCGAAGCTGCGTTTCCAGAACACGGGCTCTCCTTTCGTCGCGGTCAAGACGACGGCACCACGCGGAAGGTTGAGTGCCCCGCCGAGAAACCCCTGGCGCCCGTCAGGTAGGGTTAAGGCACGACGCGGGGTGGAGCAGCTCGGTAGCTCGCTGGGCTCATAACCCAGAGGTCGCAGGTTCAAATCCTGTCCCCGCTACGGACCTTGGCGGCCCCTGCTTCGCGGCGGGGGCCGCTTGCCGTTGAGGTTCTCCGCGTTCTTCGCGCTCGCTTCGCTTCGCTCCCCAGTGGGGGAGCTTTGCTCCACCCACACCCCCTCAACGGCGTCGGTGGCTGGGGTTGGCGTCGGTGGCTGGCTCAACGGCGTCGGTGGCTGGGGTTGGCGTCGGTGGCTGGCTCAACGGCGTCGGTGGCTGGGGTTGGCGTCGGTGGCTGGCTCAACGGCGTCGGTGGCTGGGGTTGGCGTCGGTGGCTGGGGTTGGCGTCGGTGGGGGCGGCTGGGAATGGTCCGGTCCGGACATGAAGAAGCTCACGCCGCCCGGGTGGGGTGCGTGAGCTCTTGCTGTGTCACGGGGGGCCGGCACCTAGGGGTGCCGGCGGGGCGTGACGGTCAGACGGGGCGGATGTTCGCGGCCTGGGGGCCCTTGGCGCCCTGGGTCACCTCGAACTCGACCCGCTGGTTCTCCTCCAGGCTGCGGAAGCCGCCCGTGGCGATGGCGGAGTAGTGCGCGAACAGGTCCGCGCCGCCGCCGTCCGGCGTGATGAATCCGAAGCCCTTTTCAGCGTTGAACCACTTCACGGTACCGACAGTCATCTGCTGCTCCTCGCAGGTTGATGGCACCCACACCGCGTGGGGGCCGTGTCGCTGCGGCTGAAATCCTCATCCCAAGACAGGGCTGGAACGCAAAAAAGCGCCCAGGGTATCTGATACCCACCCAGGCGCTGGCAAAGTATGCGGAAACCAAAACTGCAACACTTTGACTCTACCACGGCAAAAGCCGCCTACCGGCCAGAACGAGGGAACCGGACGAGGACCGATCCGCCCGGCGGGTGTACCGTGGCCCAGGAAGGTCCGGCCGTTTTCCATCCCTGGCGCCGAGCCCGCCGACGAAAGGTGGGCGCGGTGAACACGTCCTTTGGCCTGTTGAGCACATACCCGCCGACCCAGTGTGGCGTTGCCGCGTTCGCGGGGGCGCTCGGCACTGCGCTGTCCGCCGCACCCGGCGTCGACCGGGTCGGCGTCGTGCGGGTCGTCGACTCGCCGACGTTCACGGACCGGCCCGAGGTGATCGCACACCTCCAGGCCAACGCGGCCGGCTCGTCCGAGGTCGCCGCCGCCGCGCTGGACCGGCACGACGTGGTGATCGTCAACCATGAGTACGGCATCTATGACGGCAACGACGGCGACGGTGTGCTGGACCTGCTGCACCGGCTCCGCTCGCCCAGCATCATCGTGCTGCACACGGTGAAGCGCCGGCCGACCCCGCACCAGCAGTGGATCCTGGAGACCGTGGCCTCGCTCGCCGGCGCCGTGGTCATCACCACCGAGTCGGCCAGGAAGCGCCTGCACGAGACGTACACGGTCGACCCGGCCAAGGTGCACGTCATCCCGCACGGCGCCCTGGTGCAGCCGGCGATCCGCACGGTCAGCTCCTCCGGCGAGCCCATGGTCCTCACCTGGGGCCTGCTCGGCCCGGGCAAGGGCGTCGAGTGGGCGATCGTCGGCATGCGCGAGGTGCGGCACCTCTCGCCGCGCCCGCGGTACGTGATCTCCGGCCAGACGCACCCGAAGGTCCTCGCCGAGGAGGGCGAGTCCTACCGGCTGGGCCTGTACAAGAAGGTCCGGGCGTTCGGCGTGGCGGACCTGGTCAGGTTCGAGCGCTCCTACGCCGACCCGTCGGCGCTCGCCCGCCTGGTCGACCGCGCCGACGTGGTGGTCCTGCCGTACGACACGACCGAGCAGGTCTCCTCCGGGGTGCTGCACGAGGCGGTCGCGGCGGGCAAGCCCGTCATCGCGACCCCGTTCCCGCACGCGGTGGAGCTGCTCGGCACCGGCGCGGGCCTGCTCGTGCCGCACCGCGACGGCGCCGCGATCGGTGCCGCGCTCAAGCGGCTGCTCACCGATCCGGACCTGGTGGCGGGCATGCGCGCCGAGGCGCTGCGGCGCACCGCCGGCGCCGACTGGGACACCATCGCCACGCGGTACACCGCCCTCGCGACGGTCCTGCAGGACGCCACCTCCAAGGCCTGACGGCCCTTCCACGGCACCGCCCTCCGGGGCGGTGCCGTGGGTGTTTCTTCCGTGAACGCTCCCGGAAATGCTGCGGAGCGAGCGGTGTGAGTGAATCCTTGACACGGGTCGATGGCCGATCTGAGACTGGGAGCGTTCACGGAACAACACCCCCGAAGGAGTTCCTGTGCGCCGAAGTCCCCGCCTTGCCGCCCTGCTGGGCATGCTCCTGCTGGGCGCCGCCGCCCCAGTGCTCATCCCGGCCGCGCCCGCCGCAGCGGCCACCACCCTCACCATGCGCGGCGCGGACGTCTCGTCCCTGCGGCGCAGCCTCGACCTGGGCGCCAAGTACTACAACGCGTCCGGAGCCCAGGCCGATCCGCTCGACATCCTCAAGTCGGCCGGCGTCAACTACGCGCGGCTGCGCATCTGGAACAACCCCGCCAGCGGCTACAACAACCTGGCGAAGGTGCTGCTCGACGCGCAGAAGGTCAAGTCCAAGGGGCTCGCCCTGATGGTCGACTTCCACTACTCCGACACCTGGGCCGACCCCGGCAAGCAGTACAAGCCTGCCGCCTGGGCCAGCCACAACATCGGCACCCTGCAGTCCGACGTCTACAACTACACCTACCAGGTCTGCACCGCGCTCAAGAACCAGGGCACCACGCCCGACAGCATCCAGATCGGCAACGAGATCAACGTCGGCATGCTGTGGAACGAGGGCAAGGTCATCAACAACGACTTCACCAACGTGAGCCTGCTGCTCAAGTCCGGCTACAACGCGGTCAAGGCCTGCAACAGCGGCACGAAGGTCATCATCCACACGGCGAACGCCGACAACGTCGACCACGCCCGCTGGTTCTACGACGGCATCAAGGCCAAGGGCGTCACGTGGGACATCACCGGGCTGTCCTACTACTGCATGTGGCACGGTGACCTGGCCAACCTGTACTACGTGATCGGCGACACCAGGTCCCGCTACGGCAAGCCGGTCGTCCTCGCCGAGACCGCGTACCCGTTCACGTCTGCGAACGCGGACTCCGAGTCGAACTCGGTGAGCGGATCCCAGCCCTGCAGCGGCTACCCCGCGTCGTGGGCCGGCCAGGCGACCAACTTCACCCACGTGCAGAACACCGCCCGCAACGCCGGCGCGATCGGGGTCTTCTACTGGGAGCCCACCTGGTACGCGATCCCCGGCAACGGCTGGAACCCGGCGAACATCAACGGCACCGGCAACCAGTGGGACAACATGGCGATCTTCAACTGGACCGGGCAGGTCAACCCGAACGTGGTCTGGACCCCGTAGCGGGCTCCAGGCAGACGGCGGCGGTGGCGCGCTGGATCAGGGCCAGGTCGGTCTGGGCCGCCAGCGCGTCACCGGTCGTCGCCGGGTCACGCAGCTCCACGAAGGCCAGGTCGAGGTTGAGCTGCGCGAGGGTCGCCCGGGTCAGCGGGCCGGCGTGGCTGCCGCTGGGCGTGCGCACCCCGCCGACGAGCACGACCACGGTCGCCCGGTTGACGACCGCCGCCGCGACGGCGGGCACCGGCGTGACCACGGTCAGCCCGCGCACGTCGTCGAGCAGCCCGGCCAGGCCGATCGCCGCGGCTCCGCCCGAGACGCCGATCGCCATCCCGGGCGTGACCATCGCCGCCGCCTCTTCCAGCGTGACCATCCGCCGCGCCACGTAGACGTCCCCGTCCGGTGGCGGCGGCGGGATCACCGGGTCGGCCGCGAGGACCGCGGGGCGGGAACCCCCCCCACCTGGTGCGACGCCACGGTCCGCGGCGCCGTGCGCACCTCGGTGCGCACGGCCGTGCGGGCGTCGGTCCGGACCGCGACCGCGCCGCCGTGCACCCGGCGCACCAGGCCCTGGTCGGCGAGTGCCGACAGGTCGCGGCGGATCGTCGGGATGGACACCTCGAAGCGGTCGCTCAGCTCGCGGAGGCTGACGCCGCCCTGCTCCCGGGCGTCGGCGAGGATCTGGGCGCGGCGCAGGTCGCCGAGCACGTCACCCCTCCTCGATCACAGCGACGGCGCCGGCCTCGACGGTGACGCCCTGGACGTCGGCCGGGGCCGTGCCGTGGTTGATCGCCAGGAGGAACGGCGGCCGGCGCACCACCTCGACCGTGTCCGGCAGGTCGGGCCGTGCGTCCAGCCCGGCACCCTCGTACACCTGCCGCATCAGCCGCCCGAGAGCGCTGTCGGCGAGGCGGGTGGAGACATACCAGGCGGTCCCGCGCCCGTGGGTGTGCCGCGTGACGGCGGGGCGGCCCGGCGCCGGACCGTCCACGTAGTGCAGCACCGTCTCCGCGCCGGTGAGGACGACGTCCTCGGCCCAGACGTCGGAGGTGGAGCCGTCGCTGAGCTCGACCCGCTCCCCTGCGCGCAGCGGCAGGAACTCCTCGACGGTGAGCCCGAGCAGGTCCCGCAGCGCACCCGGATACGGCCCGTCGGGCACGGTGTCGTTGGCGTCGACCACGCCGGAGAAGTAGGACACCAGCAGCGTCCCGCCGTCGGACACGTAGGCGTCGAGGTTCTTCGCGGCGGCCTCGGTCGTCAGGTAGAGCGTCGGCGCCACGACGAGGCGGTAGCGGGCGAGGTCGGCCTCGGGGTGCACGAAGTCGACGGTCAGGTGGTCGCGCCACAGCTGCCCGTAGTAGGCCTCGACGCGCTCCCGGAAGCGCAGGTCAACCGACGGGCGCCACTCCAGCTCGAGGGCCCACCACGACTCCCAGTCCCAGACGACCGCGACGTCGGCCGCGACCCGGGTGCCGCGCAGCGCGCCGAGGCCGGCCAGGCGGGCGCCGAGCTCGGTGACCTCGCGCCAGATCCTGGTGCCGGTGCCGGCCTGCGGCAGCATCGCCGAGTGGAACTTCTCGGCGCCGAAACGCGAGGCCCGCCACTGGAAGAACAGCACCCCGTCCGCGCCGCGGGCGACGTGGGACAGGCTGTTGCGGGCCAGCTCGCCGGGGCGCTTGGCGATGTTGCGGGGCTGCCAGTTGACCGCGCTGGTCGAGTGCTCCATCAGCAGCCAGGGCGCGCCGCCGGCGAGGCTGCGGGTGAGGTCCGCGCACATGGCCAGCTCGACGTGCCGGTCCTCGCGGGCGGCGTCCAGGTAGTGGTCGTTGGCGACGATGTCGACCTCGCCGGCCCACTTCCAGTAGTCCAGCCACTTGCAGTTGGCGATCATGAAGTTGGTCGTGATCGGTACGCCGGGAGAGTGCCTGCGCAGGGCGTCGCGCTCCCGCCGGTAGTTGGCCAGGTGCGTGTCGGAGCAGAAGCGCAGGTAGTCCAGCTGCTGGGCAGGGTTGACGGCGGTGGGCGCGACCCTCGGCGGCTCGATCTGCGCCCAGTCGCCGTAGCGCTGGCCCCAGAACGTGGTGCCCCACGCGGCGTTGAGGGTCGCCAGGTCGCCGTGCCGGTCGCGCAGCCAGTCGCGGAAGGCGGCCGCACACGTGTCGCAGTAGCAGTGCGGGTTGACCCCGGCGAACTCGTTGTGCACGTGCCACAGCGCGACGGCGGGGTGCTCGCCGTAGCGCCGGCCGAGCTGCTCGGCGACGGCGGCGGACGCGCGGGCGTAGTCGGGGGAACTCGGGCAGAAGCTCTGCCGGCCGCCCTGTCCGAGGGCGTGCCCGGCGCGGTCGACGAGCCGGGCGCCGGGGTGGCGGTGCGCGAACCAGGGCGGCGGCGCCGCGGTCGGCGTGGCCAGGTCGACCCGGATCCCGGCGCCGTGCAGCAGGTCCAGGGCGCGGTCGAGCCACTCGAACGTGTAGCGGCCCTCGTCCGGCTCGATCAGGGCCCAGCTGAAGATCCCGACGCTGACCAGGTTGACGCCCGCGACCCGCATGAGCTCGACGTCCTGCGCCCAGATCTCCTCGGGCCACTGCTCCGGGGCGTAGTCACCGCCGTAGGCGATCGCGTCCAGCCCTCGTGGATACGGCCACCCTAATGGCCGCGGCTGCTCCGCTTGCGCCATCAACTGCTCCTTACCGTGAACGTTCCCAGACCCCGTTGTGGTCAAGTATCGCATGTTCTACCGGTCGGATTCAGGTTGGCGCAATGTCTTGACACCGTGCATAGCACGGCCAAAACTGTGAGCGCTCACGGTCGTTCACCCCCGTCAACCGACGACGATCGCAGTTGGAGACCTCATGAAGCCGAAGATCCGCGCATTCCTGCTCGCGGCCACGGCCGGCACACTCCTGCTCTCCTCGGCCTGCAGCTCCGGTGGCGACGACGCCACCGAGTCGGCCAAGGATCAGAACAAGAAGGTCGAGCTGACCTTCTGGTCCTGGGTGCCCGGCATCGACAAGGTCGTGGCGCAGTGGAACACCGCCCACCCCGACATCCACGTCACGGTCAGCAAGCAGGCCCAGGGCGACGAGGAGGTCACGAAGGTCCTCACCGCCAACAAGGCCGGCAACCCGCCGGACCTCTTCCAGGCCGAGTACCAGGCGCTGCCGACCCTGGTCAGCAACGGCGCCGCGGCCGACCTCACCAAGCACGTCGGCGACGCCAAGTCGAAGTTCGCGCCCGGCGTGTGGAGCACGATCACGCTCGGCACCGACGCGGTCTACGCGATCCCGCAGGACTCCGGGCCGATGATGCTCTACTACCGCGCCGACCTGTTCAAGGACATGGGCCTGACGGTCCCCAAGACCTGGGAGGAGTTCGGCCAGGTCGCCAAGCAGGTGAAGCAGAAGGACCCGAAGCGCCGCCTCACCACGTTCTCCGCCGCCGACCCCGGCTGGTTCGCCGGTCTCGCCCAGCAGGCCGGCGCCCAGTGGTTCGGCGTCAGCGGCGACACCTGGTCGGTGCACGTCGACGACCCGGCCACGAAGAAGCTCGCCGACTACTGGAGCGGCCTCGTCGCCTCCGGTGACGTCGACAGCCAGCCGATGTACACCCCCGAATGGAACAAGGCCCTCAACGACGGCACCCTGATCGCCTGGCCGAGCGCGGTCTGGGGACCCGGCGTCCTGACCGGCAACGCACCCGACACGGCGGGCAAGTGGGCCATCGCCGAGCTGCCGCAGTGGACCGCCGGCGAGCACAAGACCGGCAGCTGGGGCGGCTCCTCGACCGCCGTCGCCGCCAAGAGCAAGCACATCGCGCAGGCCACCCAGTTCGCCGTGTGGCTCAACACCGACCCCGCCGCCGTCACCGGCCTGATCACCGAGGGCGGCATCTACCCGGCCGCCACCGCCGCGCAGTCCGGCGGCGCCCTGGCCAAGCCGCCGGCGTTCTTCAGCAACCAGCCCGAGTTCTACACCCTCGCCCAGCAGTTCGCGGGCACCGCGGCCGGCGTGACGTGGGGCCCCAACGTCAACGTCACCTACGCCACGTACAAGGACGCCTTCGCCAAGGCCATCACGGGCAAGACCGCCTTCGGTCCGGCCGTGGACCAGATGCAGAAGGCCACCGTCGACGACCTGAAGAAGAACGGCTTCAAGGTCTCGGGATGACACGACGTTCGGTGCGTACGGCGCCCGCCCGGGTGCCGTACGCCTTCCTCACCCCGGCCATCGTGCTCTTCGCCGTCTTCATGGTCGTGCCCATCGGGTACACCGTCTACCTGTCGCTGCGCCGGGTGAAGGTGTCCGGGCTGGGGCTCGGCGCGGCGGCCCGCAAGGAGTCCTTCGCCGGCCTGGCCAACTACCGGGCCGTGCTGGACGACGCCGAGTTCTGGCGCAGCGCGCTGCGGGTGCTGATCTACGGCGGACTGCTGGTGCCGACGATGCTCGGCCTCGCGCTGCTCTTCGCGTTGCTGCTGGACCTGCCGAGGGCCAGGGCGCGGCGCGTCTGGAGGATCGCGATCTTCCTGCCCTACGCGGTGCCGGCGGTGATCGCCAGCCTGATGTGGGGGTTCATGTACCTGCCGTCCGTCGGCCCCGGCCAGTGGCTGCTGGTCCAGGCCGGCGGCGACCCGGTGAACCTGCTCGGCCCCACCAGCATCTACTTCTCGGTCGCGAACATCGCCGTGTGGGGCGGCACCGGGTTCAACATGATCGTGCTCTACACCGCGCTGCGGGCCGTCCCGACCGAGATGTACGAGGCGGCCCGCATCGACGGCGCCACCGAGGCACAGATCGCCTGGCGGATCAAGATCCCGATGCTCACGCCGGCGCTGATCATGACCTTCGTTTTCTCCCTCATCGCCACCCTGCAGGTGTTCAGCGAACCCACGACCCTGCGGCCGCTGACGAACGCCCTCCCGTCGAACTGGACCCCGCTGATGAAGATCTACCAGGACGCGTTCGCCCGCGACGACATCCACTCGGCGGCCGCCGCCTCGGTCGTGCTCGCCCTGGTCACGCTGCTGTTCTCGTTCGGCTTTCTGCAACTGGTCCAGCGTCGCGCGTTCGGGGCGGAGCAGTGAACCCGGGCCGCCGCCCCTCCTGGGTGTCCACGGCGGTGCTGCTGGTCGGGGCGCTCTACTGCCTGCTGCCGCTCGTCTGGGTGATCACCGCCGCCTCGAAGACCAACGCGGAACTCTTCCACAGCTTCACGCTCGCGCCCGGCACCGCGCTGATCGACAACATCAGCGAGCTGTCGAGCTACCAGTCCGGCATGTACTGGCGGTGGATCGCGAACACCGCCCTCTACGCCGGCGTGGGCGCGCTGCTGTCGACCGCCGTGTCCGGGCTCACCGGGTACACCCTGGCGAAGTACCGCTTCCCGGGCCGCTCGACGGTCTTCAACGTCCTGCTCGCCGGGGTACTGGTGCCGGCCGTGGTCCTCGCCATCCCGCAGTACCTGCTGCTGGCGAAGTTCCAGCTCACCGACAGCTACCTGTCGGTGCTGCTGCCCAGCGTGCTGAGCCCCTACGGCATCTACCTCGCCCGCATCTACGCCGCCGCGGCGGTGCCCGACTCGCTCATCGAGGCGGCCCGCACCGACGGCGCCGGCGACCTGCGGATCTTCGCCAGCATCGCGGTGCCGTCGATGATCCCCGGCCTGGTCACGGTGTTCCTGTTCCAGTTCGTCGCGATCTGGAACAACTTCCTGCTCCCCTTCATCATGCTCACGTCCGACGACCGCTTCCCCGTCACCGTCGGGCTCTACACGATGCTCAACCAGGGCAACACCACGCCCGCGCTCTACACCCTGGTCGTCACCGGGGCGCTGCTGTCGATCCTGCCGCTGGTGGTGCTCTTCCTGACGCTGCAGCGGTACTGGCGGGTCGACCTGCTGTCCGGAGCGGTCAAAGGCTGAGGCCGGGACATCCTGGTGCAGAATGTCGTCGTGCCCGAACCACGTCGCCGCCCCGCCCGCCGTCCCACCATCAACGACGTGGCGGCGGCGGCCGGGGTGTCCCGGGGCACCGTGTCCCGGGTCCTCAACGGCGGCCATGACGTCAGCGACGCCGCGCAGGAAGCGGTCGAGCGCGCCATGCGCAAGACCGGCTACGTGGTGAACCAGCACGCCAGAAGCCTCGTCACGCAGCGCTCGCAGTCGGTCGCGTTCATCCTGTCCGAGCCGCAGGACCGGCTGTTCGAGGACCCCAACTTCAACGTCCTGCTGCACGGCTGCACCCAGGCACTCGCCAAGCACGACATCACGCTGCTGCTGACCCTCGCCAGCAGCCTCGAGGACCGCAAGCGCCTCGGCCGGTACCTGACCGGCGGGCACGTCGACGGCGCCCTGCTCGTCTCCACGCACAGCGGCAACCCGCTCATCCCCGAGCTGCTCAGCCGCGGCCTGCCCGTCGTCGCCTGCGGCAAGCCCATCGGCTACGAGCGGCAGGCCGCCTACGTCGCCGCCGACGACCGCGACGGCGCCAACCAGATGGTCACCTACCTGCGCTCCACCGGCCGCCGCCGGATCGCCACGATCACCGGCCCCCTCGACACCCCCGGCGGCATCGAGCGGCTCGCCGGCTACCGCGAGGCGCTCGGCGAGTCCGACCCGGCCCTGATCGCGCACGGCGACTACACCCGGGCCGGCGGCGAGGCCGCGATGCGGCGCCTGCTGGAGCAGGCGCCCGAACTCGACGCGGTCTTCGTGGCCTCCGACCTGATGGCCGCCGGCGCGATCACGTCGCTGCAGCTGGCGGGCAAGCGCATCCCCGACGACGTCGCCGTCGGCGGCTTCGACGACAGTCAGGTCGCCCTGACGACCCAGCCGCCGCTGACGACGGTGCGCCAGTCGTATCCCCGCATCAGCGCCGAGATGGTCCGGCTGCTGCTGAGCCTCATCGACGGCGAGAGCCCGGCCGCCGTCATCGTCCCCACCGAACTCGTCGTGCGAGAGTCCGCTTAGCACTCCAGGATGTCCCGGAGCGCTTCGAGGTCGGCCCGGACCGCGGCGCAGTCCCGGTCGAACTCCTCGTCGGTCATCTCCGGCTGCCGGTGCACGCTGAAGACGACCTCGCTGCCGTCGCCGTCGGCCGTCACCCGCATCGGGTTGTAGAACGTCTGCCCCGACGGCACCGTGACGTGGTGGTCCATGACGCCGAACGGATTGTCCGGCGCCCAGTCCAGCAGGATGCGGCCCATGTCCGAGTCGGCGACCCACTGCCCGTCGACCCGCTCGACGGATTTGAGCAGGCCGGGCGCCCACGCAGGCAGGTTCACCGGATTCGACGCGTAGGCATAGACGTCCGCCGCCGAGCGGTTGATGTGGGTACTGACATGCCGCGACACCATGGCTCCATTTTCGCGCAAGCGGGAGCGGCTGTCAGGCCCGTGCGGGCTCGACGGCCATCCCGGCGCGGAGCTGCTCGATCGCCCGCCGCAGCAGCCGCGAGACGTGCATCTGCGACATGCCGAGCTCGGCCGCGATGCGCTCCTGGGTCATCTCGTCCGTGAACCGCCGCACCAGGATCTGCCGCGACTTCGGGGGCAGCGCGGCCACGAGCCGCCCGAGGACGCCGTTGGACAGCCGGTCGTCGACCCGGTCGAGGCGGGCGTCGAGAAAACCGACCCGGTCGAGCAGCTCGGTGTCCTCGGCGGCGGAGCGGGGCGCGTTGAGCGAACCCAGCCGGAAGGCCCACGAGGCGCTGACCGCGTCCGCGAGCGTGCCCGCGTCCACCCTGAGGTGGGCGGCGAGCTCGACCCGGGTCGGGGTCCGGCCGCGCAGCTGCTCCAGGTGGCCGGTCGCCACCCGCAGGTCGGCGCCGAGCTGCTGCGCGCCGCGCGGCACCCGCAGGTCCCAGACGCTGTCGCGGAAGTGCCGCTTGAGCGCGCCGACGATCGAGGGCACCGCGTAGCCGACGAACGGCACGAGCCGGGTCGCGTCGAACGCGTCGACCGCCCGGACCAGGGCCAGGGCGGCGACCTGGGTCAGGTCGTCGAGGTGCTCGCCGCGGCCCGCGTACCGCCTGGCCAGCCGGTGGGCCAGGGGCAGCATCGCCTCGACGGCCCGGTCACGCAGCTCCGCGCGGTCGGGGTGCCCGGCGGGCAGCCGGTCGCGGGCGCGCAGCAGGTCCTCCACGACAGGCGGCGTGGCGGACGGGTGGATGGCGGGTGTCGTGAGCAGGGTCATGGCGTTCACCGCCCCCTTCGGGGGCTCGGGTTCCACGGGCGTTCAAGGCTTGTGTCGCAGGAGTTCAGGGATTCGGGCGGGCAGGGCCTGGGCGCGGGTCAGCCGGCGCTCGCGGGCGCCGGGACGCGGCGGGTGGCGGGCGCCGCGGCGATGAGACGGCCGGCGAGCGCCTCGTACTGCGCGGCTACCTCGGGCCAGTGCACCGGCGGCCGGGCGGAGCGGGCCATCCGGGCGGCGACCGCGGGGTCGGTGAGGACCCGCCGGAGGGCCTTGGCGAGGGCCGCCGGGTTCCGGTGCGCCACCAGCAGGCCCCGGCCGCCACCGAGCAGCTCGATGGCGTGCGGGAACGTCGAGGCGACGATCGGTACACCGGCCGCCACCGCCTCGGCGAGCACCCCTGAGGTGACCTGGTCCGGATCGTCGTAGGGCAGCACCACGACGTCCGCGGACCGGATGAGCCCGCCGAGCGCCGCCTCGTCGTGGTGGAACGCCTGGTAGTCCACGGCGTGGGCGACGCCGAGCTGCGCGCCGAGGCGGTGCAGGCCCGCCCGGTACGCCTCGCCGTGCCGCTCCACGACCTTCGGATGGGTCTGCCCGGCGACGGTGAGCGTCGGGTCGAGGTCCTGGAGCTGTGCGAGGGCCCGCAGCGTCCACTCGACGCCCTTGCCCGGGCCGAGCAGCCCCCAGGTGAGCAGGTGCGGCCGCTCCCGCCGCGGCACCGGCGGATGCTCGGTGACGTGGTCGGTGGTGCCGTGCGGGATCACCACGACCTTCGCGGCGTCGACCGTGTAGCCGTGCAGGAGCCGGTCCTGCGCGGCGGCGCCCATCGTGACGACCACGCCGGCCGCGGCCACGACTGCCTCCAGCAGCGAACGGTGCCCCGGCGTCGGCCGGGTCGGGACCGCGTGCAGGACCACGATCGACGGGACGGTCAGGCGGCGCAGCAGCGGCAGGACGTCGCCGCCGCCGTTGCCGGGGTACAGGCCCGGTTCGTGCTGGACGACGGCCACGTCGAACGCGTTGAGCGCCTCGGCGGCACCCTGCCATCCGGGGCCCGCCCCGGCCGGCCAGGTGTGCACGACGCCCGGCGCTTGGCGCTGGTCGTCGCCGGCGGTGGTCATCCGCACGACGCCGCCGGCACACCCGCGCGCGTTCAGCGCGGCGGCGAGGCCCGCGTTGAACGCCGCCGAACCGCTGCGGGTCGGCGGGTGCGCGCTGAGGAATCCATAGCCGATGGCCATCTGCCGAGCCTTCCGATGCCGCGGCCCGGCGCGCCCGCCGAAGGCGGCGGTCACTGGTGGCCACGCGGGGACCGTTCGGCTGCTGATCCGCCGTCGACGGGACGTGCGTGCCGTCGCGATGGCGGTCCCGGTGCACGGTCTGGGCGGGGCCTCGATCGATGGGATCGCGTCCGTCGACGACGGACTGTCTGTGGTGCGGCCCCCTCACTCTACGCGCTGCGGGCCCGGACAGCAGAAACGCGGCGCGACCGGTCCCGTCCCGGCTCCGGCATCACGGCGGCTCGCGACGAACCATCGGTGATGGTTTTTGTTTGATTAGTGGGCGCATGTGAGCTGTTCCGTTCGGGAATGTTTCATGTTACGTTCCCGGGACCCGGGCTCCACCCAAGTCCGTCGATGCTCACCATCACGCCCGCTGCCGGCGCACGGCCGACCGCCAACCGGCCGCGCGCCGGTTCCGCGTGCTCTTTCCCGCCAGAAGGAGTTCGATGCGCCGCCTTCTCGCCCGTACCCTCGCCGTCCTGACGCTCGCCACGGGTGCGCTGATCGCGACCGGTGCGCCTGCTATCGCCGTCGTGCCGAAGACGCCGCCGCTGACGACACCGTGGACCAGCCAGGTGTCCACCACGAACCCGCTGCCGGAGTACCCCCGGCCGCAGATGACCCGCCCTGACTGGCAGTCGCTCAACGGCGAGTGGGAGTTCCTCAACCCGGCCACCGACGGCGCGGGCAACGTCAACCGGCTCGCGGCGCCGCCGCTGGGCCAGACGCTGCCCGAGCGGATCCTGGTGCCGTTCCCGGTCGAGTCGGCGCTGTCGGGCATCATGCGCAACGACAACCGCGACCTGATGTTCTACCGCCGCACGTTCACCGTGCCGGCCGGCTGGAACGGCCGGCGGGTCCAGCTGCACTTCGGTGCCGTGGACTACGAGGCCACCGTCTGGGTCAACGGCGTGCAGGTCACCACCCACAAGGGCGGCTACGACCGGTTCGAGGTCGACGTCACCGGCCAGCTCAACGGCGGCGTCAACGAACTCGTGGTGCGCGTCTACGACCCGACCGACGGCCGGGGCGAGAAGCAGCCGGTCGGCAAGCAGACCAACAACCCCAGCGGCATCTTCTACACGCCGACGTCCGGGATCTGGCAGACGGTCTGGCTGGAGCCGACCCCGGTGTCGTCGATCTTCTCCGTCGACGTCTACGCCAACCTCGCGAACAACACCGCCCGGGTGCGGGTCTTCACCCGCGGCAACGTCACCGGCCACACCGTCCTCGCCGAGGCGCTCAACGGATCGACCGTCGTCGGCAGCGCGACCGGCGGCTTCACCGAGTTCACCGTGCCGGTGCCCAACGCTCGGCGCTGGTCACCCGACGACCCGTTCCTGTACAACCTGCGGGTCTCGCTGCGCAACGGCGCCGGCGCCACCGTGGATCAGGTCGTGAGCTACTTCGGCATGCGGGAGATCGGCAAGAAGCTGGTCGACGGCGTGCTGCGGCCGACCCTCAACGGCGAGTTCGTCTTCCAGGCCGGGACGCTCGACCAGGGCTTCTGGCCCGACGGGCTCTACACCGCGCCGACCGACGCCGCGCTCGCCTCGGACCTGCAGAAGCACAAGGACCTCGGGTTCAACATGGTCCGCAAACACATCAAGGTCGAGCCGGCGCGCTGGTACTACCATGCCGACCGGCTGGGACTGCTGGTGTGGCAGGACATCCCGTCGACCCTGGCGTTCGACGCGAACCGCACCCCGGCGCAGATCGCGGAGCTGGAGGCGGAGGCCCGCGAGATCATCGACGAGCATCGCTTCTCCCCCGCCGTCGTCACGTACGTGCCGTTCAACGAGGGCTGGGGCGAGTGGAGCCTCGCCGACACACAACGCATCACCACGGACCTCAAGAACTACGACCCGACCCGCCTGATCAACCCGCACAGCGGCTACAACTGCTGCGCGTCCAAGGGCGACCCCGGTACCGGCGACATCATCGACTGGCACATCTACACCGGCCCGGACGCGCCGCTGCCGTCGGCGACCCGGGTGTCGGTCCTCGGCGAGTTCGGCGGGATCGGCCTGCGCACCCCCGGGCACGAGTACAGCCCCAACGGGCAGTTCTTCGCCTACGAGCAGGTGTTCAGCGGCGCGCAGCTCACCGACCGGTTCACCGGCATGATCCGCGACTCGCAGCAGCTGATGACGACCAAGGGCCTGTCGGCGTACGTGTACACCGAGATCACCGACGTCGAGGGCGAGTACAACGGGCTGCTCACCTACGACCGGCAGGTCCAGAAGGTCGACACCAACCAGGTCCGGACCGCGAACGTCAACCTCATCAACGCGTCGAAGAACCTCAACGCGGCGGTGCCGATGACGCTCGGGCACGTGCGGTCCTTCCAGGTGACCACGGCCGGGTTCACGAACCGCTATCTGCGGCACTCGGGCTCCTTCGCCCGCACCGACGTGCTCAGCGCCGCGAGCGCCGACGGGGCGCGGCAGGACGCGTCGTTCCGCACTGTGGCCGGCCTGGCCGACCCGCGGTGCTTCTCGTTCGAGTCGGTCAACTTCCCCGGCCAGTACCTGCGGCACGCCAGTTCCCGGGTCCGGATCGACACGAACACAGGCGGCAGCTTCGCCGCGGACGCGACCTGGTGCAGCCGCGCCGGGCTCGCCGCGGGGGGCACGTCGTTCGAGTCGGTCAACTTCCCCGGCTCGTACCTGCGCCACTACGCCGACACCGTCTACCTGGCCCGCAGCGGCGGCCCGAACGCCTGGGACACCGCGACCGGATTCGCCGCCGACGCGACCTGGAACACGGCGAACCCTGCCCTGTGGCGCAGTTCGGTGCTGCTGCAGACCGACGTGCGCAGGTCGCTGCAGGTCACCACGTGGGGCTTCACCGACCGGTACCTGCGCCACGCCGACAGCCTCGCCTACACCGAGATCGTCAACGCCGGCAGCAGCGCCCTGCTGAAGGCCGACGCCACCTACACGGTCCGGCGGGGGCTGGCCGACTCGTCCTGCTACTCGTTCGAGTCGGTGAACTTCCCCGGCCAGTTCCTGCGCCACGCCGACAGCCGGGTCCGCAACGCGGTCAACGACGGCTCGGCGCTGTTCCTCGCCGACGCCACCTTCTGCGCCCGCCCTGGCGTCGGCGGCACCGGCGTCACGTTGGAGTCGATCAACATCGCGGGCTCATACCTGCGGCACTTCGAGTCGGCGGTCTACATCTCCGCGGGCAACGGCACCGGTTTCCAGCGCCCGCAGGCGCTGACGGCCGACAGCAGCTGGAACCTGGCGTCGCCGTGGGCTCCGTAGGTCACTGATTGATGGTGGCGGAGAGGGCGGCGTCCTTCTCCGCCACCATCGTCTTCAGGGCCTCCTGGAAGTCGCGGACCTTGGCGAGGAGCACCGGGTCGGCGGCGGCGAGGATGCGCACGGCCATGAGCCCGGCGTTGCGGGCGCCGCCGATCGCCATCGTGGCCACGGGAATGCCGGCCGGCATCTGCACGATCGACATGAGCGAGTCCATGCCGTCCAGGTATTTCAGCGGCACGGGCACGCCGATGACCGGCAGCGGGGTCACGGAGGCGACCATGCCGGGCAGGTGCGCGGCGCCGCCCGCGCCGGCGATGATGACCTTCAGGCCGCGGTCCGCGGCGTGACCGGCGTAGTCGAGCATCAGCTGCGGCGTGCGGTGCGCGGACACGACCCGCACCTCATGGGCGATGCCGAACTCGTCGAGGGCCTCGGCGGCCAGCCGCATGACGGGCCAGTCGGAGTCGCTGCCCATGATGATGCCGACGTCGGTCAATGCTCATACCCTTCTTCGAGGATGCGGGCGGCCCTGGCGGCGCGCCGGCGGCAGTCTTCCAGGTCGTCGCCGAGGACCGTCACGTGGCCGATCTTGCGGCCGGGCCGGACCTGCTTGCCGTAGAGGTGGACCTTGGCGCCGGGCTCCTCGGCGAAGAGGTGGTGCAGCCGCTCGTCGATCGACATGCCGCCGGGCGCGCCGCCGAGCACGTTGGCCATCACGACGGCGGGGGCGGTGAGCCGGGTGTCGCCCATCGGGTAGTCGAGCACGGCCCGCAGGTGCTGCTCGAACTGTGACGTCCTGGCGCCCTCGATGGTCCAGTGCGCGGAGTTGTGAGGGCGCATCGCCAGCTCGTTGACGAGGATCCGCCCGTCGGCCGTCTCGAACAGCTCGACGGCGAGCACGCCGACGACGCCGAGGCGGGTGGCGATGTCGATGGCGAGCCGCTGCGCCTCGACGGCGAGGTCCTCGTCGAGGCCGGGTGCGGGCGCGAGGACCTCGACGCAGATGCCGTCCCGCTGCACGGTCTCCACGATCGGATACGCGGCGACCTGGCCGAGCGGCGACCTGGCCACGACGGCGGCGAGCTCCCGCTTGAGGTCGACCAGCTCCTCGCCGATGAGGTCCGGGTGATCTGGGATGTCCGCTTCCGTGTGCGCTGTGAAGACGCCACGGCCGTCGTAGCCGCCGGTGGCGGTCTTCACGATGATCGGCCAGCCGACCTCGTCGCCGAACTGCTGGAGATCGCCGCTGGTCCACCTGGGTACGGGAAAGCCCAGCTCCGCCAGGTGGGTGCGCATCTCGCGCTTGTTCTGCGCGTAGCGGAGCGCGTCGGCGCCGGGCAGCAGGGTGACACCCTCGGCGGCCAGGGTGCGGATGAGGTCGCCGGGCACGTGCTCGTGGTCGAAGGTGACCACGTCGCAGCCCTTCGCGAAGGCCCGGACAGCGTCGATGTCGTCGTGCCGGCCGACCGTGACGTCGGCGGCGACCAGCGCGGCGCCGTCGTCGGCGGAGACGGCGAGCACCCGCAGCGACTGGCCGAGGGCGATGGCGGCCTGGTGGGTCATGCGGGCCAGCTGGCCGCCGCCCACCATGCCCACGACGGGGAGTCCGGTTCGCGAGTCCATAGGCTGGTCAGCCTAACGTTTGCCGGCCGCGGCGCCCTTGTCGCGGGCGCCGCGGCCGGTGCGGATCACACCGTGGGGCCCTGCTTGCGGAGCTCGTCCACCTGGGTCATGGCCTGGCGGAGCTCGGCCAGCCACGACTCGGCGTGCTGCCCGACGAGGGCGACGCACCAGGCCAGGGCCTCGGAGCGGGACCTGGCCACGCCGGAGTCGACCAGGGTGTCCAGGACCTGCCGCTCCGCCTGCCGCAGCCGGGTCATCACCGGCGCGGAGAACGTGGTGAACAGCTCCCGGGTCTCGCCGACCCGCACGCCCCACGCGACCTTGCGCTGGTAGCGCCGCTCCAGCTGCTGCGCGATGCCGATCCGCTGGTCACGGGTGGTCTCCCGGAACCCGGCGATACGGCCCTGCTCGGCGGCGGAGCGGTCGGCGTCGCTCGCGTCGTCGGCCAGGGTGGGCTCGCTGAGCCGCCCGACAATGGTGATCTCGTCACGGTCGATGGTGATCTCGGCAGGCCCGGTGAACCAGCCCTCGGGCAGCGCGCCGCCGATCCAGGCGGGCGCGTCGGTGGCGGGCGGCGGCTGCTCGGCGCGCGGGCGCCATTCTCCTCGTCGCATGTGCTTACTCCCTTGCTCGCGTATCGCTGATTACACGATTACACCGTTACAAGGGCATGCCAAGGGAAGGCGTGTTCGCCTGGCGCTTAACCCAGACCGGCGACCAGGTCCTCCAGGGCGGTCACGGGTGCGTCGCACACGAAGTTGCGGCAGATGTACGCGGTGGGCCTGCCGTCGCGCTGGACCCGGCTCTCCAGCAGCGGCGTCCCCGGCGTGTCCGGCGGGCCGGCGACGACCACGGCGCCGGGCGGCGCGTGCCACCAGGCGGCGGCGACGAGCGGGTCGTTGCGGTCCGTGGTGGCGATCGCGATCTCGTACGGGCCGGACAGCAGCGCCTCGCCGACCGAGCAGGCATAGCCGGTGAACCGGCCGTGGGTGGCGGCGACCATCGCAACCGTGGCCAGGGCCCGCTCCGCCGCCTCCCTTCTGGTGACGTCCGCCGTCAGCGCCGAGTACGTGACCAGTGCCGCCGCGATCGCGGACAGGCCGGACGGGGTCGCGTTGTCGGTCACGTCGCGGGGCCTGCTGACCAGCTGCTCCGCGTCGTCGGCGGTGTCGAAGAACCCGCCGTCGGGGTCCGCGAACCGTTCCAGGGCCACGTCGAGGAGCTGTCCCGCGAGGGCCAGCCACTCGCCGTCGCCGGTCGCCTGGTGCACCGCGCAGAACGCCTCCGCGACCGCGCCGTAGTCCTCCAGGACGCCGGCGGGCGTGCCGACGACGCCGTCGCGGGACACCCGCCGCAGCCGCCCGTCGACGATGTGGGTGTCGGCCAGGTACCTGGCGGTGCCGACGGCGAGCTCGACGGCCGTCGGGTCGCCGTACACCTGGCCGAACTCGATCAACGCGGTGATCGCCAGCCCGTTCCACGCCGCGACGATCTTGCCGTCGCGGCCCGGCTGCGGCCTAGCGTCGCGGGCGGCGTGCAGGCGCCGCTTGATGTCCAGCCAACGCTCCAGGTTGAGCGGATCCTCGGGCAGCTGCAGCACCGAGGCGCCGTCCTCGAACGTGCCGTCCGCGGTGACCTCGAGCAGGTAGCGGGCCCAGGCGCCGTCGATCTCGCCGAGCACCTCGTCGATCTGCGCCGGCGTCCACACGTAGGTGAGACCCTCGACGCCGTCGGTGTCCGCGTCCAGCGCCGAGATGAACCCGCGCCCGTCGTGCAGGTCACGCCGCAGGAAGTCGGCGACCTCCCCCGCGACCCGCCGCGCGGTGCCGCCGCCGGCGATGCGGTGCAGCTGCACGTAGACCCGCAGCAGCAGCGCGTTGTCGTAGAGCATCTTCTCGAAGTGCGGCACCGTCCACGTGCCGTCCACCGCGTACCGCGCGAACCCGCCGGCGAGCTGGTCGTACATGCCGCCGCGGGCCATCCGCTCGCAGGTGAACCGCACGATGTCGAGCACCTCGTCGTCGCGGGTGCGCTGGTAGTGCCGCAGCAGGAACAGCAGGTTCATGTGCGGCGGGAACTTGGGCGCCCCGCCGAACCCGCCGTGCTCCTTGTCGTAGGCCTTGACCAGGCTCCGCGCCGCCGCGTCCAGCACGCCCTCGTGCATCGGGTTCGCCGGCGGCCTCGCGGCGACCTGCCGGATCGCGTCGACCACCTTGGCGCTCTGCGCTCTTACTGCCGTCCTCTGGTCGCGCCAAGCCTCGGACACCGCCGTGACGAGGCGCTCGAACGCGTCGCGCGGGAAGTAGGTGCCGCAGTAGAACGGCTCGCCGTCAGGCGTGGCGAAGACCGTCATCGGCCAGCCGCCCTGCCCGGTCATCGCCTGCGTCGCCGTCATGTACACGGCGTCGACGTCGGGCCGCTCCTCCCGGTCCACCTTGATCGGCACCGTCAGCTCGTTGACGAGCGCGGCGACGCCCTCGTGCTCGAACGACTCGTGCGCCATCACGTGACACCAGTGGCACGCCGAATACCCCACGCTGATCAGGAGCGGGACGTCGCGCCGTCTGGCTTCGGCGAAGGCTTCATCTCCCCACTGCCACCAGTCGACCGGGTTGTCCTTGTGCTGCAGCAGGTACGGCGAAGTCGCGTCGGCAAGGCGGTTGGCCATACCGCCAGCCTCTCACGCGGAGCGCAGCACCTCCCACGGCATCGACGTCGCGGCCCGGGTCAGGGTGTCGGCCCAGGCGACGATCACGTCCGGGTCCCCGGAGCCCTCGCAGAGCAGGTACTGGCCCTCGATCCACCAGGGCGGGACCACGCCGAAGATCGACGCCCGGGCGGGGACGCGACCGGCGAACAGCTGGGCGAGGGCCGGATCAGGGGCGTCCGCGGCGACCTGGCCGGCGGCGTCGAAGGACGCGTGCGACAGGAACGGCACGGACACCGGCAGGGGCACCATCCACACGGTCTGCACCGGGTCCGAGCGGCGGGGTTTGCGGCGGTGCCGGTCGCCGGCGAGCACCGGCACGCCGTTCACGGAGCCCCTGACCACGTCGGACAGCTCGAAGGACTGCGCGCCCTCCTGGATGCCGATGAGCTTGCGGGCCGACTGCGGACCGGGGACCGGCATGGCGAGCGACGGCAGGAACTCCCAGCCCTGCCGGGCCGCGAGGCGCTTGCGGTTGCGGGTCGGCGGCAGGGCGGGCAGGCTCCGGTACAGGTCGAGGACGACGGACAGGATGCCCATCTCGACGGCGAGGACCACGGCCGCCGTCACGTACTTGTTGACCTGCGGGATCAGGTCGGAGACGGCGATCATCGTGACGATGCCGCCGATGGAGGCGAAGATCCCGCCGACGACCGTGATCCGGCCGTCGAAGCGGGTGCCGAGCAGCCCCACGGCGACGCCGACGATCAGGAAGCCGATGACGGCCGCGGCCGCGCCCGGCAGGCCGGCCTTGGACAGCGGGACGCCGATCGCGGCGACGAGGGCGCCGCCACCGAGGACGGCGATGACGGCGATGGCGCGGTCGCTGAGGCCGACGCCGCGCGGGCCGCGGCTGACCTCGCGGCGGGCCGGCAGGACCGGGCGGCGGCGGGCGGTCAGCTCTGCCTCGATGCGGTCGACGAAGGCCGTGTAGTCCGCCTTGTCGGCGCCTGTGACGTCCAGCGTGCGGCCGTCGAACGTGACCAGCCCTGCCGCGATGGCCTTGGCGTCCTTGCGGGTGACGTACATCTCGTCGATCCACGAGAGCTGGGCGGCATCGGTGCGGCGGTTGCGGGTCCACACCAGGCCGTGCTGGTAGTGGTACACGACGACGTAGGCGCGGAAGAGCCTGAAGAAGGCGTAGCCGGTCGCGGCGAGGCCGCCGATCGCGAGCAGGATGACGAGGAGGGCGAGCGGCTTCACCAGGAAGAACTGCCCCAGCCAGCCGACGCCCGCCATGGCGCCGAACAGGATCGCCGCGATGACCAGGCCGGTGAGGCACTCCACCAGCGGATGGTCGCCCTTGTGCGCGCCGACGAGCGCACCGAGCTGCTGGCGCTGGGCGAGTGCCGCGACCCGTGGCGGCACGCGGAAGGTCGATGCGTCCATGGCTCCCCCGAGACTGCTCGAACGGTGATGTCCGATCGACGCTGGACAGTACGCCATGGCCCCGGCGCGCGCTGCCCGTCGGCTTTACATCTCCGCCCGCGTCTGTCACTGTTCTAGAACAGTCACAACAGTTCTAGAACTCTTGGAGCCACGACACCATGGGTGATCTGCTGATCCGGCCGGACCGCACGCCGGCCCGCGTGCGGCTGATGGACGATCCGGGACCGCTGGGCAGGTTCGGGGAATACGGCGGGCGCTATGTGCCCGAATCCCTGATCCCCGCCTGCCGGAAGGTCGAGGAGGCGTTCCGGGCGGCATGGGCCGACCCCGCGTTCCGCAACCAGCTCGCCGGCCTGCTCGCCACGCACGTCGGCCGCCCGACGCCGCTGACGCCGGCGGTGCGGCTGTCCGCCGAGCTGGGCGTGACGCTGCTGCTCAAGCGCGAGGACCTCACCCACACCGGCTCCCACAAGATCAATAACGTGATCGGCCAGGCGCTGCTGGCGACCCGGATGGGGCACAGGCGGCTGATCGCCGAGACCGGGGCCGGGCAGCACGGGGTGGCGACCGCGACGGCGGCGGCGATGTTCGGGCTGTCGGCGACCGTGTTCATGGGCGAGCGCGACATCGAGCGGCAGGCGCTCAACGTGTTCCGGATGCGGATGCTCGGCGCCGAGGTCGTGCCGGTCCGCACCGGTGCCAGGACGTTGAAGGACGCCACCAGCGAGGCGATGCGCCACTGGGTCGGCGCCACCGAGGACAGCTACTACTGCATGGGATCCGTGCTCGGCCCGATGCCCTATCCGTGGATGGTGCGCGAGTTCCAGCGGGTCATCGGCGACGAGGCCCGCCGCCAGTGCGCCACCGCCCTGCCGGCCGCCGTGCCCGACTACGTCGTGGCGTGCGTCGGCGGCGGATCCAACGCGGCCGGGACGTTCGCCGGGTTCGTCGACACGACCGCGAAGCTGGTCGGGGTCGAGGCGGAGGGCGGCGCCGGCGCCACCCGCGGCACCCTCGGCGTGCTGCACGGGGTGCGGTCGATGTTCCTGCAGGACGACGACGGGCAGGTGCTGGAGGCCCACTCGATCGCCGCCGGCCTCGACTACCCCGGCATCGGCCCCGAGCACGTGCACCTGCGCGACCTGGGCCGGGCCCGGTATGTGACGGTCGACGACACCGAGGTGGTCGACGCGGTCGTGCGGCTGGCCCGCACTGAGGGCATCGTGGCGGCGCTGGAGTCCGCGCACGCGGTCGCATGGGTGATCCGCGCCGCGACCGACGGCACACTGCCCGCCGGCTCGACCGTGATGCTCACCCTGTCCGGCCGTGGCGACAAGGACATCTCCGCCCTGAAGGAGCTGCTGTGAAGCTGCCCGCCGACCACAAGGTCCTGATGCCCTATCTCACCGGCGGCGCGGTCGCCGACTGGACCGACCACCTGCGGGCGCTCGTCGACGCCGGCGCCGACGCGATCGAGATCGGCCTGCCGTTCTCCGACCCGACGCTCGACGGCGCCACCATCCAGGAGGCCACCCACGCGGCGCTGACCCGCGGCACGACCCTGCGCGGCGTCCTGACCCGCGTCTCGGAGATCGCCGGCACCGTGCCGCTCGTCGCCAGCACGTATGCCAACCTCGTCGTCCGCGACCTCGCCTTCTGCGGCAACCTCCGCGACGCCGGCTTCGACGGGCTGATCGTGCCCGACCTGCCGCTCGAGGAGTGCGCCGAGTTCGAGCACCAGGACCTGGACCTCGTGCTGCTGGCGTCTCCGGCCTCGACCGACGAGCGCCTCGACGAGATCGCCCGCCGCAGCCGCGGCTTCGTCTACGCGGTCACGGTCATGGGCACCACGGGCGAGCGCGAGACACTCGCCGACTCCGCGGCCGCCCTGGCGCGGCGGCTCACCGACCGCTGCGACCTGCCGGTGTTGCTAGGATTCGGCATCTCCACCCCGGCGCAGGCCGCGCAGGCCGCCCAGCTCGCCGACGGTGTCGTCATCGGCGCCGCGATCATGCGCCGGGTGCTCGACGGCGCCACACCGGCCGAGCTCGGGGCGTATCTCCGGTCCATCCGGGAGGCCATAGACGAAGGGTGAGCCGATCAACCCCGAGCCGCGGTATCGCAGCATCGCCGCCGACCTGGCCGAGAAGATCCGCGCCGGGCACTACGCGCCGGGCGACGCCCTGCCCGCGCAACGGGACCTCAGCCACAGCTATGGCGTGACCCTGATGACGCTGCGGCAGGCCCTGCGGCACCTCAGCGACGAAGGGCTGATCGTCCAGCAGGCGGGCAAGGGCACCTATGTGTCACCGCCGCACCTCGCGTATCGGCTCGGGTCCCTGCGCAGCCTCGCCGACGACCTGCGCGACCAGGGGCACGAGGTGCACACCCGCGTCCTGGACTGCGCTCTGCGCCGCCCGCCGTCGGCGGTCGCCGTCCAGCTGGGGGCGCCGGCGCTGCGGCTCGAGCGGGTCCGGGAGTTCGCCGGACGCCCCGCCGTGCACCAGGTGTCGTGGGTGCGCAAGCCGTTCGGCAACCGGCTGCGCTCGGTCGATTTCACGACCAAGTCGCTGTATGCGGCGCTGGCCGACGCCGGGGTCGCGGTCGCCAGGGCCGCGGAGACGATCCGGCCCGACGTGCTGGACGAGGGCCTGGCGGGGCACCTGCGCGCGCCGGCGGGCACCCCGGTCTTCGTGAGCGACCGGACCACGTACTCCCTGGACGACACCACCGTCGTCGTCGACCGCGCCGTGATCCTGGGCGACATGATGGAGATCAGGGCCGCCCGCGCGGCGACCGGGCTGTCGCTGACCTGGTCCGGCTCCCAGCCGTAACCCGCCCGCCGCTTGCGTCCCGCTGCTTCCGCCCTGCGTGATCCCTGCACCTCGGTTCCCGCCGCCCGTGCCATGCCCACCGACACTCTGGCCACCGCGATCTGCCTGCCGGCACCGGACCTGCCCCAGGGGCTGGACCTGCCGGGCACGGACACCGGGCGCCGGACGCACGGACACCGGGCACGGACACCGGGCACGCGCGCCGGGCACGCACGCCGGGCACGCACGCCGGACGCGGGACGCGGGACGCTCGGACACCAGGCACACACACCGGACGCGCACGCCGGGCGCCGGACGCTCGGACACCAGGCACGCACGCCGGGCACGCACGCCGGACGCCGAACGCTCGGACACCAGGCACGCACGCCGGGCACGCACGCCGGACGCCGAACGCTCGGACACCAGGCACGCACGCCGGGCACGCACGCCGGACGCCGAACGCTCGGACACCAGGCACGCACGCCGGGCACGCACGCCGGACGCCGGACGCCGGACGCTCGGACACCGGGCACGGACACCGGGCACGCACGCCGGGCACGCACGCCGGGCACGAACGCCAGACTCGCCGGCCGGACGCCGGATGCGGGACGCCGGGCACTTGGGCCGCTCTTGCACGCTCCCCCGAGCCGTGCCGCATTTCGGCCGTGATCGAAGTCGCGGGGTGGTCGCCCCGACGGCCGAATCCATCCTTCGACCGCGATCCGGACGAGGTGCCGCCGCCGCGCGGAGCCGCCAAGCCCATCCACCCGGACGCCAACGACCAGACACCAGCCACCGAAAGGCCGGACGCTCATGATCACGGGCAACCCGGGTCTCCGGACCACAACGCCCGGAGTGCCGGGGCTGGTTGGCGCGTGGGGTCAGACGTGGCCGCGGAGGGACTCGTCGTAGATGACGGCCGGTGGCGTGTCGAGCAGGTCGTGGGCGGCGCGGCTGAAGGTGCTCGCGTCCCGGCGGCGGCGTAGCTCCACCGTCACCGAGTCGCAGGACGCGCCGCCTTCCAGCGTCGCGACCGCGCCCGACGGGAGCAGGAACACCGCCTCGTGGGCGCCGACGGTCTTGTCCGTTGGGCGGCCGGCGATGCCGACTACGGTGGCGTTGACCACGATCTGGCCGCGCGAGAGGGTGGCCCGCTCGCCGACGCGAATGTCGTGGGCGGCCGCGGTCCGCTCGTCGATGAGCAGTTGCGAGTCCGAGGCCGGGTACGCCCCGGACCGCAGTTGCGACCAGCGCAGGCCCGGCCGGTTCGCGGCGGTCAGGACCGTCGAGCCGTTGAGGACGCCGCGTGAGGTGACGACGGTGACGCCGTACAGGGTGGAGCCGCACTCGACGGCGGCCGCCTGCGGCAACGACGCGAGCCGGTCGACCTGCCGTGGGGTGAAGCTGCCGACGAGGCGCACGTCGGCGTCGCCGGGCAGGTCCGCGAACTGCGCCGAGCTGCCGTAGCGGTCGAGGACCACGAAGGCCGCGACAGCGACCGCCCCGACCATGAAGACGACACCGACCGTCCGCTCCCCGCGCATGTCGCAGACGGTACCGGAGTCGTCACCCCTGGCCGGGGCGCCACGCAGGCCGCTGGTCAGGCGGTGCGGCCCAGGTACCGCAGCAGCGTCGCCGCCGAACCGTCGGCGCCGGAGTCCGGCAGGGCGGGGGCGTAGGCGCCGTATGCCCGCAGGGGTTCGACGATCTCCCGCGCGACCGGCAGCAGCCGCTCCGCGAGCGCGTCCGGCAGGGGCGAGGGCTGCCCGGTCGCGACGGCGACGTCCCAGGCGTGGACGGCGGCGTCGAGCCCGCACGCCCCGGCACCGAGCCAGCCGGCCATCTTGCCCTGCGGCAGCGGCGTGGGCGCGTCGGTGGCGTCGGCCGCGATGGTCGCCCAGGCCGCGGCGGACGCCCGCATCGTCTCCTCGACGAACGCCACGAACGCGTCGAAGTCCCCGTCGAGCTCACCGGACGGCGCGAACGGGTCGAACGCCGGCCACCCCTCCCCGGTGACCGCCGCGGCGAAGCCGAGCTGGTCGCCGGCCGCGTGCTGCAGGACCTGCGTGACGTTCCACGACTCGCACGGCGTCGGCAGCGTCAGGTCCGCCGGCCGCAGCCCGGCGAGCACCGCCCGCAACGCCGCGTGCGACTCGTCCAGGACGGTCCAGGTGTTCGAGCTCATCGCGCACTCCTCAACTCGGTGACTGCGTCCAGTCTATCAGAACGGAATACTCCATTCCACTGTTAGGACCGACGAACTTCAACAAGGAGGCGGCGCAGCGGGGGTCAGGCGACGTCGAGGGTGGCCTTGCGGCGGCTTTCGCGTTCGAACCAGGCGAGGAGGGTGAGGCCGACCGCCACGTACAGGGTGCCGAGAGCGGCCTCGGCGAGCACGTCGTCGCGGACGGAGGACAGGCCGGCGCCGGCGGCGACCTCGCGGGCCGCGGCGATGCCGTGGGTCAGCGGGAGCCATTGCGCGACGGCGGCCATCCAGCCGGGCAGGTCGGACAGCGGGACGTTGACGCCGGCGAAGACGAGCAGGACGCCGACGACCAGGTTGGACAGGACGGCGACGTCGCGGACCCGCAGTGACAGGGCCGCGTTGGCGAGGCCGAGGCCGGTGCACGCGAAGGCGGACACGGCCACCACGCCGGTGAGGGACAGCAGCGACGAGGGCCTGACCGGCACGTCCAGCAGCAGCGACCCGGCCGCCAGGGCCACGAGGGCGACGACGAGGCCGTTGACGACGACGGGCAGCGCGCGGCCGAGGAAGAGCGGGATACGGCGGGCCGGCGAGACGAGCAGCAGGCCGAGGGTGCCTTGGCGGCGTTCGTCGCCGACGGTGAAGCCCATGGCGAAGATGCACGGGATGGCCGCGTTCTGCACGGCGTTGCCGATGACGAAGAACGCGTCGTCGCCGACGCCGGCGGCGCGGCCGACGTAGGCGAAGAACAGGATCTGCGCGATGGGGCCGACGATGAAGGTCGGGATCAGGATCCACGGGCTCAGCCAGGAGAACAGCGCCCGGTAACTGGTCAGCCCGCCGAGCAGGAACAGTCGCAAGCTGCTCAAGCCGTCACCTCCGCTGCAAACCCCCGACGTGAACAGCCCCTCCGCTGCGCTCCGGAACTGCTCATGTCAACGCCAGGCTGGCGTGGCGGCGGGCGGCGTCGACGAGGCGGACGGCCAGGAGGGAGCCGATCACGCCGTATGCGACGGCGAGGCCTGCGCACAAGGCCATGGCCGGCAGGGCGTTGCGGCCCTCGGCGGCGGCGCGGATGGCGTCGATGCCCCAGGTCGGCGCGAGGAGCCACGAGATCGGCCGGGTCCAGGTGGGCAGCAGGTCGAGGGGCACCAGGAAGCCGCTGATGAGCCACACGGGCATCTCCAGGGCTGTGCCGAGCGCCCACGCGGTGCGGTAGCGCACCGAGGAGACCGCGAGCAGGAAGCCCAGGACGCCGATCGACACGACGGTGACGACCGCGGCGAGCGCGAACTGGACCGGGCGCTGCACGGCGAGGTCGACGCCGAACACGAAGCGGCCCCACAGGAGGGTGACGACCAGGCTGTAGGCGCCGACGGTGGCCATCGACAGCGTGACGGGCAGGATGACCACCGGCAGCGGGGTCGGCGCCGCGACCAGCAGCTCCAGGGTGCCCTGGCGGCGCTCCTGCTGCAGGGCTGCCGAGGCGGTGGTGCTGGTCGAGGACCACACGCCCATGACGCTGGCGCCGACGGCGGCGCTGAGCAGGGCCGGGCCCTGGGCGCCGCCGTGGGTGAACATCATGAAGACCACGGTGGAGAAGAACAGCGGGTAGAGGATGCCGAGCAGGCCGTCGAAGGCGGAGCGGCTGCGCATCTTCAGCTGCAGCCACCAGGCGACGCCGATGACCCGGAGCGTCCTCACGCGCCGCCGACCAGTTCGACGTAGGCGTCCTCGAGGGTCGGCTGGCGGGTGGCGACCCGGCCGACCTGGGTGCCGTCGAGGGTGCCGAGGACGGACTGGGTCAGCTCGGAGCCGGGCTCGGTGTGGACCAGCAGGACCTGGGCCGGGCCGCGCTCCTCGACGGCCAGGGAGCGGACGCCGGGCAGTGCGCGGATGCGCTGGTCGACGCCGCCAGGCAGGCCGAAGACCTCGACCTCGAGGACGTTGCCGACGCTGACCTTCTGCTTGAGCTGCTCGGGGGTGCCCTCGGCGACGATGCGGCCGCCGGCGAGCACGGCGATGCGGTCGCAGAGCTCGTCGGCCTCGAACATGTAGTGCGTGGTGAGCAGGACCGTGGTGCCCTGCTCGATGAGCGCCTTGACGGTCTGCCGCAGCTCGCGGGCGCCGACGGGGTCGATGCCGATGCTCGGCTCGTCGAGGAACAGGATCTCGGGGCGGTGCAGCAGGCCGCGGGCGATGTGCAGGCGCTGCCGCATGCCGCGCGAGTAGCCCTCGACCCGCTCGTGCTCGCGGCCGGTCAGGCCGACGAGTTCGAGGAGCTCGCCGATGCGGGCGCGCTGCTCGCGGGCGGGCACCGCGTACAGCTCGGCGAAGTACCGCAGGTTGTCCAGGCCGGAGAGGCGCTCATACAGCCCGCGGTCGCCGCCGAAGACGTAGCCGACCCGGCGGCGCACCTCGCGGGGCCTGGCGACCACGTCGTGGCCGAGGACCTCGATCCGCCCGCTGGTCGGCAGGAGCAGCGTGATGAGCATCTTGATCGTGGTGGTCTTGCCGGCGCCGTTGGGGCCCAGCAGGCCGAACAGCTCACCCCGCTCGACCTGGAACGAGATGCCGCGCACGGCCTCGACGACCTTCTCGGTGCGGCGCAGGCCGCTGCGCGAACGGAACGTCCGCCCCAGCCTGGATACATCGATGACACTCATCCCACGCCCCCGCTCCAGGAATGCTGCGGCGACCCTAACACCGGCGCCGCGGCGCCAGGGGGCCCGGCAAGCGTCAGCCGGCTCCCTCGGCGCGCAGGTGGCGGCGTTGCACCTGGCGGCGCTCGCGCAGGACGGCGGCGAGCCGGTCTGCGGCCAGCGGCGGATGGAACAGGAACCCCTGCGCGGACGTGCAGCCCAGGGCGGCCAGGGCGGCGCGCTGGTCCGGGTTCTCCACGCCCTCGGCGACGACCCGCAGCTTGAGGCGCAGGCCGAGCTCGACGGTGGCGCGGACGATCGCCGCGGCGGTCGGTGAGTCGATCATGTGGGCGACGAACTCCCGGTCGATCTTCACCTCCTGTACGGGCAGCCGCGTGAGCACCGTGAACGACGAGAACCCGGTGCCGAAGTCGTCGACGGCCAGCTGGACGCCGAGGCGGCGGATCCGGAGCAGGACGTCGTCGATGACCGGCGACTTGGACAGCATCACCGTCTCGGTGATCTCCAGGACGAGCAGCTCGGCGGGCAGGCGGTGCCGGGCCAGCAGGTCGCCGATCGTCTCGGGCAGCTGCCGCTCCAGCAGGCTGCGGGCGGAGATGTTGACCGACACCGGCACGGCCAGGCCGGCGCGGCGCCAGCTCGACGCGAGGCCGATGGCCCGGTCCAGGACCCACCTGGTCAGCGGCGCCATCAGCTCGCTGGCCTCCACGACCGGCAGGAACTGGCCGGGGGCGAGCCTGCCGCGCCGCGGATGCTTCCACCGGATCAGGGCCTCGACGCCGGTGATCTGCTGGGCCCCGGCGGCGAGGGACACCGCCGGCTGCAGCTCGACGGTGAGCTGCTCGTCGGTGTTGAGCGCCTCGCGCAGTTCGGCGAGCAGTGCGAGGCGGTCGGTGCTGGCGTCGTCGCGGGCGGCGTCGTACCAGGCGACCGGCTGGACGGCGCGCTTCGCCTGGTACATGGCGATGTCGGCGCGGCGCAGCAGCTCGGTCAGGTCGACCTCGCCGGCGGCGGCGACGACCACGCCGATCGAGGGCTCCTTCGACAGCAGCACCCCGTCGACCCGCATCGGCACGGCGATCTGCGCGCTGAGCTTGCGGGCGCGCTCGACGGCCGCGGCGAGGGCGAGGTCGGCGCCGCCGGTGTCGAGGTCGGTGATGAGCAGCGCGAACTCGTCGCCGCCGAGCCGGGCGAGCAGGTCACCGGCGTTGCCGGCCTCGGTGACCCGGCCGGCGATGACGCGCAGCACCTCGTCGCCGGCGGCGTGGCCGAGGGCGTTGTTGACCTCTTTGAAGTCGTTGACGTCCAGCAGCAGCATCGCGACGGGGTCGTCGGGTCCGCGGCGGCGCAGGACGGCGTTGCCCCGTGACAGCAGCGCCGCGCGGTTGAACAGGCCGGTGAGCGGGTCGTGGACCGCGTCGTACGTGGTGCGCTCGCTCATCGTGCGCAGCTCGTCCTGCGTGATCGCGTCGTGCAGCGCGGCGGCGAGGGCGTCGCCGAAGGCGTCGAGCATCCGCTGGTTGCGGGGGCGCAGCCGGCCGAGGCCGGTCAGCTGGAGGTCGCCGACGGCGACCGCGCCGATGGCGAGGGCGTGCACGACCGGGGTGCCGGCCGGCACGGCGCCGAAGACCGTGCCGTCGGCCAGGGCGATCCGCGCGCCGGTGACGCCGAAGAGGCGCCGGGCGCCCTCGATGCCGGCGTCGGCGGTGCCGTGCACGTCGAGCCGGTTGAGGTCGCGGGTCGCCTCCGCGAACTCGTGCCAGGTGCGGCGCTCCTCGCGATCGCCGATGCGGCTGGCGTAGAGCTGCTGGAGCAGCCACAGCAGGGGCGGCAGGAGCAGCAGCAGGAGCGCGTCGGTGAAGCAGACCCAGACGACGATGAGGCCGACGGCGATGTTGCCGACGACCATGAGGAGCTTGCCGCGCAGCAGCTCGACGGCGACGGCGGCGGGGCGGCCGCCACGGGTGGTCGCGACGTGCGCGGCGACCAGGCTGATCGCGACCGCGCAGTACACCAGCGCGCCGGCGCACAGAGCGACGATGCCCCTCGGGGTCAGGGGCACGTCGTGGACCGGCTGGACGAGGACGGTGCCCACGACGGCGAGGCTGCCGGCGACGGTGAGCGCGGAGACGCTGTAGAGCAGGTCGCGGGCGCTGCGGACGCGGCCCGCGCGGGCGTCGACGACGCGCAGGACGGCGTGCGACACGCCCACGCCGGCGAGGACGACGAGCGGGATCAGGGCGGGGGGCAGGTTGACGCAGAGGACGACCATCGCGGCCTCGCCCCAGGCGAGGGTGGCCTGCCCGGGTCCGGCGCGCACCTTCAGGCGGGCGAGCTGCGCGAGGGCCACGACGCCGAGGCCCGCCGCGACCGCGCCGAGCAGCTCGGCCGAGAGGGTCACGCCGTATGACGTCGCCGGGAATCCGGCGGCCAGGGCCGCGGCAAGGACCGCGCTGACGGCAGCGGCGGACGCGACCGCGGCGGTGAGCCGCGCCGGAACGGGTCTCATCGATACGCCGAATCGATGAACGACAATGACGCTAAGCGGTTGCCCGCCTGCGTAGCGTGAGCAGATATGCGGACAAACGGGGTGTCCACCATTTGCCCCCCTTCCCTGCCCACCAGGGAGACGCGTCCGGCGAAAGGAACGCGCACCCCGTGAAGGCTAAAGCACGGAAGAAAGGCACAACAGTGGTCAGAGCCGCGATTCTGACTCCGGACCGCCGGCGAGGTCACGCTCGTCGGCCGAGGTGGCGGGTTTGTCGGGATCCGGGAACTCCGCGGGAAGGCGGCGGATCCGGGCGGTCATGTTGCGGATCAACAACACCGTCGCGATCGCGAGCAGCACGATGATGAGCAGCCCCATCGGACCGGCCAATCCGCCCGAGCGGGTGTCCCCGAAGTTGTTCTCGGCGAGGATCTGCAACGCGTGCATACCGCTACCTTACGCCCGCGAAAAGATCGTCTTCAGGGGTGCGGGTGTCGACGTGCGACTTCACCAGCTCGTAGTCCTCGGTGGGCCACACCTTTTGCTGGATGTTGAGCGGGACCGCGAACCAGAAGCCGTCCGGGTCGACCTGGGTGGCGTGCGCACGCAGCGCGTCGTCACGGGCCTCGAAGAACTCGCTGCACGGCACGCGGGTGGTGACCCGGTCGCCCTTGTCCTCGCGCTCCTCGTCCCACTGCTTCATCCACTCGGTGTACGGCGACTCGCCGGTGGCCTCGATCATCGCCTCGTGCAGGGCGAGCATGCGGGCCTTGGACCAGCCCATGTTGTAGTAGAGCTTCAGCGGCTGCCACGGCTCGCCCTTGTCCGGATAGCGGGTCGCGTCGCCGGCCGCCTCGAACGCCACCATGCTCACCTTGTGCGTCATGACGTGGTCGGGGTGCGGATAGCCGCCCTCCTCGTCATACGTGGTGATCACGTGCGGGCGGAACGAGCGGATCAGCTCGACCAGCGGCGCCGCCGCGTCCTGCGGGTCCATCAGCCCGAAGCAGCCCTCGGGCAGCGGCGGCAGCGGGTCGCCCTCGGGGAAGCCCGAGTCGACGAAGCCCAGCCACGCCTGGTCGACGCCGAGGATTTCCCGCGCCCGGTCCATCTCGGCGCGGCGGATCGTCGCGATGTTCTCCCAGACGTCGGGCCGGTCCAGCTTCGGGTTGAGCACGCTGCCGCGCTCGCCGCCGGTGCACGTGACGACCAGCACCTCGACGCCCTCGGCGGCATAGCGCGCCATCGCGGCCGCGCCCTTGCTCGACTCGTCGTCGGGATGCGCGTGCACCGCCATCAATCGCAGTTGCTCGCTCACGAGCTCTCCTCAAGGTGTCCGTCAACCCCGCTGCCGGGGCGCCCCGGGTTACGACCCTATTGTGGTCGGTACCTCCGACGAAACGACGAGGACGACCTTCCCGTGACCGAGACGCACGCCACAGCCAAGTACCCGCCGGGCCGCTACGGCCGCCGGCGCGAGCCCCGGCCGCGCCGCACCTGGCTGGTCGCGATCGTCGCCGCCGTCGCCGCGCTCGCTGGGGTGTTCATCGCGGTGAAACTGTTCCAGCAGTACGGCCCGCAGGAGTACGAGCCCCAGGTCCAGCGCTTCTACGCGATCAGCGACGACGGCATCACGGTCGACTTCGTGGTCCGCAAGGACGCCGCGAAGGAGGCGACCTGCCGGGTCCGGGCCCGTTCGGCCAGCGGCGAGGAGGTCGGCCTGGCCGAGGTGGACGTCCCCGCGGGCGCCGAGGCGCTTGTCACCTACCGCCTGGCCACCAGCGACCGGCCGGTCACCGTGGAGGTCCCGGCCTGCGGGCCGCGCCGCGCCCGCTGAGCACCCGGCATTTTCCATACCAGTGGTGATGCTGCTCACTGGTACCTTGGTTGTTTGACCGAGCGTGCCCGTTAAGGAGATCTTCAGTGTCGACCACCGACGGCGACCAGGGGACAACCTGGCTGTCGCAGGAAGCATATGACCGGTTGCAGGCCGAGCTGGACGAGCACATCGCCAACCGGCCGGCGATCGCCGCGGAGATCAACGCACGCCGCGAAGAGGGCGACCTGCGCGAGAACGGCGGCTATCACGCCGCCCGCGAGGAGCAGGGCAAGGCCGAGGGCCGGATCCTGTACCTGAAGGAGTTCCTGCGCAAGGCGGTCGTCGGCGAGGCGCCGACGAGCAACAAGGTCGCGCCCGGCACCGTCGTGACGATCCAGTTCGACGACGACGAGGACGACAGCGAGACGTTCCTGCTGGGCTCCCGGGAGATCGCGGCGACGACGGATCTCACCGTCTACAGCCCCGAGTCCGCGCTGGGCAAGGCAATCCTCGGCGCGAGCAAGGGTGACCAGGTGAAGTACACCGCCCCGAACGGTGCTCAGATCAAGGTGAAAATCATCAAGTTCGAGCCGTTCGGCGGCTGAGGCTCACAACGCCTTGAGGGTCCGCGCCGAGCTGGCACTGTGCCGCGCCAGCTCGGCGTCGATCCGCTCGTTCCGCGCGCTGTCGAGCACCACCGCCGCGGACTCCCCCGCGGTCGCCTCGACCAGCCGTGCCCGCAGCCCCGACGGTGGGTGCGTGGCGAAGAGCGAGATCTCGCGCTCGGTCGCCGCGTCGCGCCGCGCCGCCAGCTGCGGCCGCACCTCCGCGAGCAGCTGCCGGGTGGTCTCCGGCCACTCGGCGACCGGCCGCCCGGCTCGCGCGTCCCGCATGATCAGCATTGCCAGGCTGTCCATGACGACGAGCGTGTCGAGCAGCTCGGCGGTGGCCGCACGGCCGGCCATCCGTGCCGCGACCCGGTCGGCGCGGTACTCGGCCCGCTGCCCCTCCCGCAGCACCAGGACCGCGAGGGCCGTGCGGGGGGCCCACAGCAGGCCGCGCAGCACCGCCTTGACCAGGTTCAGCAGCGGCCTGACGATCCAGACGACCAGGAAGCCCTCCTCCGTCCAGACGTCACCGTCCTGCCTGGACTCCGGCTGCAGCAACCGGTCGAGCTCGGCCAGGGTCGTCCACGACGGCTGGACCAGCAGGCCGCGCCGCGGGTCGCCGTTGACGAAGTGGCCGAGCTCGTGGCCCAGCAACGCCATCCTGGCCTGCCGCGGCAGCGCGTTCCACAGCGGCAGGCCCAGCACCAGGATCGGGCGGCGGCGCAGGCCGACCTCGCCGGCCTCCGCGCCGAAGGAGTCACCCTCGACGTAGATCCGCGGCGAGGGCGCGCCGACGGCCGCGGCGGCCTCGCGGACCAGCGCGTGCAGCTGCGGCGCGTCCTTCTCGACCACCTCGGTCGCGTACTTCGGCGCCCGGCCCAGCCGAGGCCGCAGCAGCACCGCGAGACCGATGACGAGCAGGCCGACGACCACCCCGGGGACCGAGATCATGCACAGCCAGATCCCGGTGACGACCAGGGCCAGGATCAGGCCGTACAACAGGAGCGAGGAGAACACCAGCACGCCGGCGCCGGCCGTCGTGGTGCGGTCGGCGCCGCGGCCGAACGCATCGAAGGTGGCGAAGGTGTGGCGGTGCGCGAGCCGGCGGCCGAAGGTCACGTTGATCTTCTACGCGCCGAACGTCACCGTGTATCCAGCCGAACGGAGCGCGTTGACCAGCCGGTCGGAGTGTTCGGAGCCGCGCGTCTCCACCGACAGGTGGATCTCGACCTCGCCGAGCTGCAGCCGGGGGTCCTGCCGGCGGTGCGCGACGTCGACGACGTTGGCGCCGTGCTCGGCGATCTGCGCGAGGATCTTCGCCAGGTGCCCGGGCCGGTCGCCGCAGCGCACGGTGAACGCCAGGTAGCGGCCGGCGGCGGCGAGGCCGTGCTCGATGACCCGCAGCATGAGCATCGGATCGATGTTGCCACCGGACAGCACCGCGGCCACCGGCGTCTCCACCTGCACGGCGCCGGCGAGCAGCGCCGCGACGCCGACGCTGCCGGCCGGCTCGACGACGGTCTTGCCGCGCTCCAGCAGCATCAGCAGCGCCCGGGAGATGTCCTCGTCGGTGACCGTGACGACCTCGTCGACGAGCTTGCTGACGTGCGCGAACGTCAGGTCGCCGGGGCGGCCGACGGCGATGCCGTCGGCGATCGTGCCCAGGGCCGCGAGCCGGACCGGGCGCCCGGCGCGCAGCGACCCCGGGAACGCGGCGGCGCCGGCCGCCTGCACGCCGATGATCCGCACGTCGGGCCGCAGCGCCTTGACCGCGACGGCGAGCCCGGAGATGAGGCCGCCGCCGCCCACGCCGGTGACGATGGTCCGGACTTCGGGCAGCTGCTCGATCAGCTCCAGGCCGAGGGTGCCCTGGCCGGCGATGATGTCGGCGTGGTCGAAGGGGTGGATCAGCACCGCCCCGGTCCGCTCCGCGAACTCGTGCGCGGCGACCAGCGCCTCGTCGACCGACGATCCCGAGAACTGGACCGTGGCGCCGTAGCCCTTCGTGGCGGCGATCTTGGGCAGCGGCGCGCCGACCGGCATGAAGACGGTGCTGGTGGTGCCGAGCAGGCCGGCGGCGAGGGCGACGCCCTGCGCGTGGTTGCCGGCGCTGGCCGCGACCACACCCCGGCTGCGCTCGTCGTCGCTGAGGCGGGAGATCCGCACGTACGCGCCGCGGACCTTGAACGATCCGGCGCGTTGCAGGTTTTCGCACTTGAGCCAGGCGGGGCCGCCGAGCTTCGCGGTGAGCGGCCGGTTGGGCTCGACCGGCGTCCGGCGGATCACGCCGGACAGCAGGTCACGTGCCGCCTCGATGTCGGCGAGCGTCACGAGCCCAGACGCGATGTCAGTCATTGCCTGATCGTGCCACCCACCGGAAGCGGCAGCACCACCGTCCAGTCCTCATCGCCTGCGCGCAATGCTCCCAGGGTCGCCCGGGTCACGGCGGCACCGCGGATGCGGGCGACGCGGCCGTACTGCGCGCTGGTCACCCGCGCGATCAGCACCAGCGCGAACGCCGCCGCGACGACGCCGAGCGCCGCCCCGGGCAGGCGCAGCAGCAGCTGCCGGCCGAACAGGTGCGACACCAGCGCCCGGTCGACGGCGCCGCCGGCGGCGACGCGGTCACGCACGTCGTCGATCTCGCGCAGGTTCTCCAGGCCGGCCACGACGCCCAGGGCGGCCGCGGCCAGCGCGGCGAGCAGGCCGATCCACCACAGCCACGTCAGCACCGTCATGCTGCGGCGCAGGGCGGGTGCACGGCCGACGCTGCCGACCGCGACGTCCAGCAGTGGCATTGCGGATGTGGTACGGATGCCGAACGCGACCAGATTCGACCGTGCCCGGCGGGCCCACCCCGTGAACACGACCCAGGCGGTCACGACCGTGGTGGCGAGCACGGCCCACGCGCCGAGCCGCACGGCACCCACGTCGCTGCCGGGGCGGTGCGCGGCCCAGATGTCCAGCAGTGGCAGGAACGCCACGCACAGGTGGGTGAGGGCCGCGGCGGCGACGGTGAGCATCGCCGCGGTCGCCCAGCTGGAGATCGCCCTGATCTGGCGCACCCTCACCGCCTGGCGGCCATGCGCGGCCAGCCCGGCGCGTGCCGGCGCCACGGCGCGGCCTGCTCGACCTGCCCGGCGAGCGCGAGCAGCAGCAGCTCGGTGCCGGGCGGCCCGACGAACTGGACCGCGACCGGCAGGCCGTCGGCGCGGATCCCGGCCGGGACCACGACCGCGGGGAACCCGGCGAAGTTCCACGGCGCGCTGTAAGGCGCGTACCGGGTGTTGACCAGCATGTTGGCCGACCAGGACCGCTCCGACCAGCGCTCGGCGCGCGGCGGCGCGCCGGCCAGCGCCGGGGTGACGAGGACGTCGAAGCCGCCGCCGAGGAACCAGTTGCGGCAGCGCTCCCGCCACTCGTCACGGTCCTCGGCCTTGACCAGGCCGCGCCGGACGGCCCGCTCGCCGAGCTTCGCGTGGCGGCGGGTGCGCGGCTGCAGCCGGGACGCGTCGAGGTCGGCGGCGTCCGCGTGGGCACCGGCGAACCAGGTGGCGAGGACCTTCGCGGCGAGCGCCGGCGGATAGGCGGGGTCGGCCCGCACGGCGTCGTGGCCGAGGCGCAGCAGCAGGCGGCCGGCGTCGCTGAGCCCCTTGCGCGCGCCCGCGTCGGGGAACACGCCGGCGGCCGGGCTGCGCGAGGACACCGCGATCCGCAGCTTGCCGGGGGTTTTCAGGGCTTCCGGGGTACGGCCGGCGAGCACCGAGAAGCCGAGCGACGCGTCGCCGACGGTGGTGGCGAGGATGCCGTTCTCGGCCAGGCCGTGCCAGTCGTTGGCGCCGATCCCGGCGGGGACCACGCCCCGGCCCGGCTTCAGCCCGACGAGCCCGCAGCAGGCGGCGGGGATGCGGATCGAGCCGAGCCCGTCGTTGCCGTGCGCGATCGGCACCAGCCCGGCGGCGACCGCGGCGGCGGACCCGCCCGACGAGCCGCCCGGGGTCCGGTCGGTGCGCCACGGGTTGCGGGTGATCCCGTCGGCGTCGTCGGTGAGCGCCCAGATGCCCAGCTCCGGCATCTTCGTCACGCCGACGACGATCGCGCCCGCGCCCCGCAGCCGCCGCACGACCTCGTGGTCGCGCTCGGCGACGGGCCCGCGGGCGGCCGCCGAGCCGTTCCAGGTCGGCAGGCCGGTGACCGCGACGTTCTCCTTGACCGCGATCGGCACCCCGGCCAGGGGCAGGTTGCGCAGCTCCGGCTGGTCGTCGACGATCTCCGCCTCGGCGATCGCCTCACCGGCGCGCACCTGCCGGAACGCGCCGACGACCCGGTCATACGCCCGGATCGAGTCGAGGTGGTCGGCGACGACCTCCGTGGCGGACGTGTCACCGCGGCGCACCGCGCGGGCGATCTCCCGCGCGGTGGCGCCGACCCAGGTGGTGGAGCGGTGCAGCATCTGGAAACACCTTCCGGCCGATGGGCGTTCAGTGTCTCAACGAGCGAGGGCCTGCTCCAGATCGGCGAGAAGATCGTCGATCGTCTCGATGCCGACGGACAACCGGACGAGGTCGCCGGGGACTTCGAGGGGCGAGCCCGCGGCGCTGGCGTGGGTCATCCGGCCCGGGTGCTCGATCAGCGACTCGACGCCGCCGAGGGACTCGCCGAGCACGAACAGCTTCGCCCGGTTGCAGATGTCCACGGCCGCCTCCTCGCCGCCGGCGGCCCGGAAGCTCACCATGCCGCCGAAGCGCTTCATCTGCTTCGCCGCGATCTCGTGCCCGTGGTGCTCGGGCAGGCCCGGATACAGCACCTGCCGCACGGCCTTGTTCCTGGACAGGAACTCCACGACCTTCTCGGCGTTGTCGCAGTGACGGTCCATGCGCACGCCGAGGGTCTTGATGCCGCGCATCGTCAGCCACGCGTCGAACGGCCCGCAGATCGCGCCCATCGCGTTCTGGTGGAAGGCGAGGCGGCCCAGCAGCTCGTCGTCGCTGCCGATCAGCGCGCCGCCGACGACGTCGGAGTGCCCGCCGATGTACTTCGTCGTGGAGTGCACCACCACGTCGGCGCCCAGGTGCAGCGGCTGCTGCAGGTAGGGCGAGGCGAACGTGTTGTCGACCACCAGCAGCGCGCCCCGGTCGTGCGCGACCTGCGCGAGCGCGGCGATGTCGGCGATGCCCAGCAGCGGGTTGGTCGGCGTCTCCAGCCACACGATCTTCGTGCGGTCCGTCATCGCGTCACGGACCGCGTCGACGCTGTGGATCGACGCCGGCGTGAACTCCAGCCCCCAGCGCTCGGCGACCTTCGCGAACAGCCGGTACGTGCCGCCATACGCATCGTCGGGGATGACCACGTGGTCGCCCGGCTTGCACACCGTGCGCAGCAGCGTGTCCTCGGCGGCGAGCCCGGACGCGAACGCGAGGGCCTTGCGGCCGCCCTCGATCGCGGCGAGACACTCCTGCAGCGCGTCACGGGTCGGGTTGGTGGTCCTGCTGTACTCGTAGCCGCGGCGGGGGTGGCCCACCGCGTCCTGCGCGTACGTGCTGGTCTGGAAGATCGGCGGGACCACCGCGCCGGTGGCGGGGTCCGGCTCCTGGCCGGCGTGGATGGCGAGGGTCTCGAAGCCGTGCGTCATGGACCGACCATAGTGGGGGATATCGTGAGCCGGGTGGCGGGCTGTCTTTTCTGCACGATCGCGTCGGGTGACGCGCCGGGGTTCGTCGTCGCGTCCACGCCCTCGGCGGTGGCCTTCCTGGACATCCGGCCGGTCTTCAAGGGGCACGTGCTGGTGGCGCCGCGGACCCACGTGGTGACGCTGACCGACCTGCCCGCCGACGACGTTTCCGGATACTTTTCCTTTGTCCGGCTCCTCGCCGGCGCGGTCGAGACGGGTCTGGGCGCCGGTGGGACCTTCGTGGCGATCAACAACAAGGTGTCACAGAGCGTCGCGCACCTGCACACCCACGTGGTGCCCCGCACCAAGGGCGACGGGCTGCGCGGCTTCTTCTGGCCCCGCACGAAGTACGACTCCGACGAGGAGGCCACCGAGTTCGCGGGCCGGATCGCAGCCGTAATGGCTTGATAAGGCGGACGGCCTTTTTTCGAGGCAAACTTGAGCCCAAGCACCTCAAGTTGTATAGGAGCTGATCGTGTTCCCGTGGTCCCGCAAGCCGCTCGACCTGCCCACCGCCGAGACCGCCCTGCCCGGCCGTGACGCCGAGATGCCCGTCGCCGCGACCCACACCGTGCTCGGCACCCCGTTGCGCGGCCCGTGGCCGGCCGGCCTGGAGGTCGCGTACTTCGGCATGGGCTGTTTCTGGGGCGCGGAGCGCATCTTCTGGCGCCTCCCCGGCGTCTACTCCACCGCCGTCGGCTACCAGGGCGGTTTCACCGCCAACCCGACGTATGAGGAGACCTGCTCCGGCAAGACCGGCCACACCGAGGCCGTCCAGGTCGTCTACGACCCGTCGAAGGTCTCCTACGAGGCGCTGCTGAAGGCGTTCTGGGAGAACCACGACCCGACCCAGGGCATGGCCCAGGGCAACGACGTCGGCACCCAGTACCGCTCGGCGATCTACACCACCTCCCCGGCCCAGGCCGCCACGGCCGCCGCGTCCCGGGAGGCGTTCGCCCCGGTCGTCCGCGCCGCAGGCAAGGGCGAGATCACCACCGAGATCGCCCCCGCCGGCCCGTTCTACTACGCCGAGGACTACCACCAGCAGTACCTGTCGGACGTGAAGAACCCGTACGGCTACTGCAACCACGGCCCGAACGGCATGACCTGCCCGATCGGCGTCGGCTCCCTGCCGTCGTAGGCGCCCGCGGGCGTGGCCTGCGCAGGGTGGCCGCCCGGTGACGCCGGGTCCACCTGGGTCAGCGACACCCGGGAGCCGAGCGCCACCTGGATGACGACGCCGCCCGCGTACGGGGTGGCGTCGTTCTGCGCCTGCACCGGCACGTCACGGGTGAGGTCGCCCGGGATGAAGGTCGGGTTGGCGCAGTGTGCCGGGTCCAGGGTGCTCACGTCGACCGCCGGGTCGGCGTCGTGCAGTTTTCTGAGCTGGTCGAACTGGGCCCGGACCATGTTCAGCGGCAGCGGCGCGTAGCCCATCACGCTCACGCCGGCCTGCCCGGTGCACGCCGTGTGGGCGAAGAAGTTCACAAGCGTCTGCCGCTTGGCGGTGGTCATCCGCGCGTCGTCCGCGCCGGTGGGCAGGATCAGGTACGTGTACCCCGACAACGGGTACGCCCGGGGGTCCTCGAAGGCGTAGACGCCGTCGAGGTTCGCGGTCAGGTCCGGGTTCAGGGTCGCGCGGGTCAGCGAGAGGCTGACGTTCAGCGGGTCCGGCGCGATGTAGTAGCCGGCGGCGTTGCCGACCTTCGCGACCGGGTAGCCGGCGCCGAGCGCGTAGGAGTACTCGTCGTAGCCGATGGCGCCGTTGCTGGAGCCGGCCGCGACCACGTTGGTGATCTGGCCGAGGAAGATCTTGGCCAGCGTGGGCCCCGACAGGCGCAGGTCGCGCAGCAGCACGCCGTTCACCCGCAGCTGGTACGGCACCGCGAGCCCGCCCGCGACCAGCGGCGCGTAGGCGAACGGCCGGCCCCGCGCGTCGTCGGGCTCGCCCGTCACCGGGTTGACGCCGCGGAACGGCAGGTCGGAGACCCGAAGTCGGTCAGCTGTGCGGCGAAGTCCCTGCGCCCGGCGGCCGAGCCGGTCGGCGTGTAGTCGGCCTGCAGGCCCTGCAGCTGCGCCCGGGCGACTCCGATCGTGGCCGGGTGAACCGGGCGCAAACCGCCGCCGTACGACAGACACCTGTGTGCCGGGGTTTTGGCAGGCGAGGGCACACCATCGCGATATATGCGGGGGAACCACGAACGTGTGCCCTCGCCTGCCGTGTAGACCCGCCCGATCCCTGGGGAGGACGCCTGGCCGGAGGCGTTCGGAGTCGGCGGAGGCATGCCGACAACCGTGCCCGGGCGGGTCTTTGTGTCGCGGTGACCGCGGAGCGTGGCGGGCGCGCCCAGGTCACCGCTGAGATCAACGATCGTGCTAGAGAAAGGTTCCCCGGTTGCCACCGGCGCGGTGCCAGCCGCCCCGTGACCGCTGTGCGGCGCCGAGGTCGATCCGCCAGTCGGGCATCGTCCGCAGGCTGTAGAGGTCATGCCTGGCGGTCCATGCCTCGTTCCACGGCCGCCGGGAGGCGGCCTCCGCGTTCTCGGCGAGCCGGCGTGGCGCGCACGGCCACTCCCGTCCGCACCAGATGCACTGGCCGTCACCGTCCGACTCGTTGTGCCGGCTCAGGATCTGGGTGGCGTCCCGCCACAGCAGACGATCGACGACGTCTGTTGGCTCGGACTGGTCAACACTGACCAACTTCCCTACCCCCAAACTCTGCATGATCCGCTGAGAAGGCCCCCTGAGAACCTCCGGACGAAACGTTAAACAGTCGGGGTGCACGCGTGGGCGGACAGCCTGTGCGATTCCGGTGTGACCACCCGAAAGTGGCGGCGCGGATAATGGCGCCATGGAGAGCCCCCTGCTGCAGCGGATCCGCGATGCCGTCATCGGTGACGACCAGGTGATGTGGGGGCCGTACGGCGCGCGTCGCGTGACCTACGCCGACTACACGGCGTCAGGACGGGCGCTGGACTTCATCGAGCGGTTCATCCGCGACGAGGTGCTGCCGCGGTACGCCAACACCCACACCGAGTCCTCCGGCACGGGGCTGCAGACGACCCGGTTGCGGGAGGACGCGCGCCAGATCGTCAACGACGCCGTCGGTGGCGACGCGGAGACGGTGGTCATCTTCACCGGGTCGGGCTCGACCGCCGCGATCGACAAGATGGTCCACATCCTGGGGCTGCGGGTGCCGGCCGGGCTCGACGACCGGTACGACCTGTCGGCGCACATCCCGCCCGCCGACCGCCCGGTGGTGTTCATCGGGCCGTTCGAGCATCACTCCAACGAGTTGCCGTGGCGGGAGTCCATCGCGGACGTCGTCGTCATCCCGGAGGATCACAACGGTCACATCGACCTGTCGCGCCTGCGGGCGGAGCTCGCGCGGCACGCCGACCGGCCACTGAAGATCGGGTCGTTCTCCGCGGCCTCCAACGTGACCGGGATCGTCAGCGACACGCACGCGATCTCGGCGTTGCTGCACGAGCACGGCGCGCTGTCGTTCTGGGACTTCGCGGCCGCCGCGCCGTACGTCGACGTGGCGATGTACGGGCCCGGTCCGGGCCAGTACAAGGACGCGGTCTTCATCTCGCCGCACAAGTTCGTCGGCGGGCCGGGGACGCCCGGTGTCCTCGTCGTGCGGCGCGAGGTGCTGCGCAACCGCGTCCCCACCGTGCCCGGCGGCGGCACCGTCGACTACGTCAACCCGACCGACCACCACTACATCGCCGACGCCGCGCACCGCGAGGAGGGCGGCACGCCGGCGATCGTCGAGTCGATCCGGGCCGGCCTGGTGTTCCAGCTCAAGCAGGCGGTCGGCACCGAGACGATCCGCAAGCTCGAGGAGGGTTTCCTGCGCGAGGCGATCACCTCGTGGCGGACGAACCCCAACATCGAGATCCTCGGCAACCTCGACGCGTCCCGCCTGTCGATCGTGTCCTTCGTGATCAAGAAGCCCGGCGGCCGGTACCTGCACCACAACTTCGTGGTGTCGCTGCTCAACGACCTGTTCGGGGTCCAGTCGCGGGGCGGCTGCTCGTGCGCCGGGCCGTACGGTCACCGGCTGCTCGGCATCGACATCGAGCGCTCGCAGCGCTTCGAGCAGGAGATCATCGCCGGCTGTGAGGGCATCAAGCCGGGGTGGGTGCGGGTCAGCTTCAACTACTTCATCTCCGACGCGGTGCTGCGCTACATCGTCGACGCTGTGCACTTCGTGGCCACCCACGGCTGGTCGTTGCTGCCGCAGTACCGCTTCGACCCGTACACCGGGCTCTGGAAGCACCGCGACGGCCTGGTCGAGCCTCCGCTGCGGCTGTCGGAGCTGCACTACGACGCCGACGGGGAGCTGCGCTGGCCGTCCCGCCACGAGCGGGCACCGGAGTCGGCGCTCGCGGAGTACCTGCGCGAGGCGGTCCGCATCGTCGAGGCGATCGAGCAGCACGAGCAGCCCGACGGCGTCGTCTCCGCGAACTTCGAGGCCCTGCGCTGGTTCGACCTGCCCGCGGTATCGCTGTCGGCATAATCGGGTATGGATGTCGCGGGCGCGGTGTTGCCAGCGGCATGGACCCCGAAATCGTCGCGCTCGACGCGTACAGCCGGGTCGTCACCAGTGTGGCGGCGACCCTGCTGCCCAGCGTCGCCAGCCTGACCGTGCGCAGCCAGCGCGGCGAGGGCGCCGGCTCCGCCGTCGTCTACACCCCGGACGGCTTCGTGCTGACCAGCGCCCACGTCGTGGCGGGCGCCGACGGTGGCGTCGCCGAGTTCACCAACGGCACGTCCAGCCGCTTCGACGTCGTCGGCGCCGACCCCCTGGCGGACCTGGCGGTGCTGCGCATCCACGAGACGGGGGTACCGCCGGCGACCCTCGGCAACGCCGACGACCTGCGCATCGGCCAGCTGGTCGTGGCCGTCGGCAACCCGCTCGGCCTGGCCGGTTCGGTGACCGCCGGCGTCGTCAGCGCCCTGGGCCGGTCGCTGCCGGTCCGCGACGGCCGGCACGTGCGGCTCATCGACGACGTGGTGCAGACCGACGCCGCGCTCAACCCCGGCAACTCCGGTGGCGCCCTCGCGGACTCGACCGGCAGGGTCGTCGGGATCAACACCGCGGTCGCCGGCATCGGCCTCGGCCTCGCCGTGCCGGTCAACAGCACGACGCGCCTGATCGTGTCCGAGCTCATGTCGACGGGAAAGGTCCGCCGCGCCTGGCTCGGCGTCGCCGGCACCCCGGTCACGCTCCCCCAGCCCGTCGCGGACCGGGTCGGGCAGCGCCGGGGCCTGCGGCTGGTCGAGGTCGTGCCGGGCAGCCCCGCGGGGCAGGCCGGCCTCTACGTCGGCGACGTGATGCTCACGGCGGAAGGCCGCCCGATCCTCGGCGTCCAGGACGTCCAGCGCCTCATGCTCGGCCCGGCCATCGGCCGGCGCCTGCAGATCACCGTGCTGCGCAAGGCGGCCCTGGTGGACGTCGTAGCGGTGCCGGAACCCCTGTCGTAAGGGGTCCCGGCACGGGGCGGCTCAGCTCAGGTGGGCCAGGAGGTCCTGGCGGGTGATGACGCCGGCGGGCTTGCCGTCGACCAGGACCACCGCCGCGTCGGCCTTCTCCAGCAGGGCGACGGCCTCGCTCACCGGCTGGCCGCCGCCGATCATCGGCAGCGGGTCTCCCATGTGCTTCTCCACGATGTCGTGGAGGTGGCCCTGCCCGGTGAACAGCGCATCGAGGAGGTCACGCTCCGCGATCGAGCCGGCCACCTCACCGGTGACGACCGGGGGCTCGGCCTTGAGGACGGGCAGCTGGGAGACGCCGTATTCGCGCATGTAGTCGATGGCGTCGCGGACCGTCTCGTTGGGGTGCACGTGCACCATCTGCGGCAAGCCGCCGTCCTTGCCGACGAGGACGTCGGCGACGGTCGGCAGCTCTGCGGCGGTGCGCAGGAACCCGTACCTGGCCATCCAGTCGTCGTTGAAGATCTTGCTGAGGTAGCCGCGGCCGCCGTCGGGCAGCAGGACGACCACGACGTCGTCGGGACCGGCCTCGCGGGCGACCTTCAGCGCCGCGGCGGCGGCCATGCCGCAGGAGCCACCGACCAGCAGGCCCTCCTCGCGGGCGAGGCGGCGGGTCAGGTGGAACGACTCCTTGTCGGAGACCTCGACGATCTCGTCACAGACGTCGCGGTCGTACGTGGTGGGCCAGAAGTCCTCGCCGACGCCTTCGACGAGGTACGGCCGGCCGGTGCCACCGGAGTAGACGGAGCCCTCGGGGTCGGCGCCGACGATGCGGACCGCCCCGCCGGAGACCTCCTTGAGGTAGCGGCCCACGCCGGAGATCGTGCCGCCGGTGCCGACGCCTGCAACGAAGTGCGTCACCCGGCCGGCCGTCTGCTCCCAGACCTCGGGTCCCGTGGTCTCGTAGTGGGAGCGGGGGTTGGCCGGGTTGGCGTACTGGTCGGGCTTCCAGGCGCCGGGGATGTCCCTGGCGAGCCGGTCGGAGACGTTGTAGTAGGACCGGGGGTCCTCCGGCGCGACCGCGGTCGGGCAGACCACGACCTCCGCGCCGTAGGCCCGCAGCACGTTCTGCTTGTCCTCGCTGACCTTGTCGGGGCAGACGAAGACGCACTTGTAGCCGCGCAGCTGGGCGACGAGCGCGAGACCGACCCCGGTGTTGCCGCTGGTCGGCTCGACGATCGTGCCGCCGGGCTTGAGCAGGCCGACCTTCTCGGCCTCCTCGACCATGCGCAGCGCGATGCGGTCCTTCACGCTGCCGCCGGGGTTGAGGTATTCGACCTTGGCCAGGACGGTTGCGGAGATCCCGGACGTCACGTTGCGGAGCCGGACAAGGGGCGTATTGCCCACCAATTCGACGACGTTGTCGTAGTAGCGCACGCGGCCAGCGTATAGCGCCGGAATCGGCTACTTGACGACGTGTCCGGGAATCACGTTGTCGCGCTGCTTCTCCCACTCCAGGAAGCGCTCCAGCTCGTCCAGCAGCGCCCCGGCGAAGTAGGTCGCCATGGCGAGGTCGTCGACGACGCCGAGGACCAGCAGGAACAGCTCCGGCACGGCGTCGATCGGGGAGACGATGTAGACGGCCGAGGCGGCCAGCAGCGCCAGGCGGGTGCCGCCGTCGTATTCGCCCTTCACTGTGGCCTTGACCATCCTCGGGATGGCGCTGAGCCGCTTGCCGAGCCCTGGCGTGCCGGGCTTGAACACCCTCAGCAGCGCCGTCCACGCCAACCGCCGTCGCAGCGTGCTGTCCGCCATGATCGCCGCCCTCTCTCGTCTGGCTATGAATGTAACGGTGCCGGGCCACAACAGCGCGCGGTAAGAATGACGCATGGATCTCGACGGCGCCGGCACAGGTTTCACCGCCCGCAGGCACAGGTTTCACCGCCCGTTGCCGCAGGGAAAGCGGACAGGACCGCCGCCGGGGGCCCGGATCGGTCGGGATGAGGACGATCGGGATCTTTACCCAGAGAGGCGGATACTTGTGGAGTGGGGGTTAGCCTCGCCAGGGCGCTGAGATGGCGGGAAGCGGGAAGGGGCTATGGGGGCGTTGAAGCTTCGGTCGGAGCAGGTGCGGCGGATCGCCACGGCGGCCGCGGTCGGTGGTGGTGGCATCGCGGGCGCGAGCGCGCTGTTCTACGGCGTGGTCATCGGGCAGGCACTGCTGGCGAGGCGGGTCATCCCGCAGGTCGTGAGCCCTCCCCCGCGCGCCGACGGCACCTACGGCGCGCACTACGACGGCGAGCCGATCCGCCTGGTCGTGCTCGGTGACTCCTCCGCCGCCGGCTACGGCGCCGAGCTTCCCAGTGAGACCTTCGCCGCCGCGGTCGCGGCCGGCCTCGCGCAGCAGCAGCAGCGCCCGGTGTGGATGCGCTGCCTCGCCGTCGTCGGCTGCGAGTCGCGCGGGCTGCCGCCGCAGGTGGACGTGGCGCTGCGGCACCGCCCCGACGTCGCGGTGATCTGCATCGGCGGCAACGACGTCACGCACCGGGTCAGCGTGCCGCAGGCGGTGCGGCACCTGGTCGACGCGGTGCGCCGGCTGCGGTCCGAGGGCATCCAGGTCGTCGTCGGCACCTGCCCCGACCTGGGCACGATCCGGCCGATCCAGCCGCCGCTGCGCTGGCTGGCCCGGCACTGGAGCCGGCAGATGGCGACGGCGCAGACGATCGCGGTCGTCGAGGCCGGCGGCCGCACCGTGTCGCTGGGTGACCTGCTCGGCGAGCTGTTCTACGCGGAGCCGGACCGGATGTTCAGCTTCGACCGCTTCCACCCGTCCGGCGCCGGCTATCTGGCCGCCGCGCAGGCGGTCTTACCGACCGTGGTCGCGTCGCTGACCGAGCCGGACGTGGCGGCGCCGCTGGCCGTGTCGCTGCGGGCCGGCGAGGGCGTGCGGTCCCTGCCGCGCGCCGCGGCGGAGGCCGCGCAGCGCCCCGGCACCGAGGTCAGTGCCGCGCAGGTGGCCGGCAACGAGCGCGGCCCCGCGGGCCGCTGGGCGCAGCTGCGCCACCGGGTCTGGCACCGGCTGCCGCAGCAGGCGGCCCGTGAGCCCTCCCGAACCGAGGACCGCTACCCCCAGGAGTCGACATGATCACGATCAAGCGCCTGGCACGGATGGCCACGGTCACCGTGATCGCCGGCACGGTCGGCGGTGCCGCGGTCCTCGCCGCGCAGGCGATGGCCGCGCGGGCGAGGTCCTACGCCAAGCCCGACATGCGCCTGGCGATGCGCTCCTCGGTCGGCGCGGTCGGCAAACCGCCGATGCGGCTGGTCCTGCTCGGCGACGCCACCGCGCTCGGCGTCGGCGTCGACCAGGTCGCCGACACCGTCGGCGGCCAGCTGGCGGCGCTGCTGGCGGAGGGCACCGCGGGCCGGCGGGTGGAGCTGTCCAGCGTGGCCGTGGCCGGGTCCCGCTCCGCCGACCTCGCCACGCAGGTGGCGCGGGCCCTGGTCGGGCCGGCGCCGGACGTCGCGGTCATCCTGGTCGGCACCAACGACGTGACCCACCTCGGCCGCGGCTCGGACGCCGCGGAGCATCTCGGCTCCGCCTGCCGGCGGCTGCACGGCGCCGGCATCCCGGTCGTCGTCGGCACCTGCCCCGACTTCGGGGCGCTGCGGGCGTTCGCGCCGCCGCTGCGGCAGCTGCTCGGCTGGCGCAGCCGGAGCGTGGCGAGGCAGCAGGCCACCGCCGCCGGGGCGGCCGGTGCGGTCGTCGTGGACCTGGCCGCGCGGACCGGCGCGGTGTTCCGGGCCGACGCGGGCACGCTGTGCCACGACGGGTTCCACCCGTCCGCCGACGGCTACCGGGTGTGGGCGCACGCGCTGCTGCCCGCCGTCGAGGAGGCCGCCTCGGTCCGCGGGTTTCTGCACTGAAGATGCACTGAGTCTGCAGATTTCTCACAGCCGCTCGCCCGGCCTCATTACTCTGCAGTAGCGTCAAGGGCATGCCGGAAGCTGTCATCGTCGCCACCGCCCGGTCCCCGATCGGCCGTGCCGCCAAGGGATCCCTGCGCGACCTCCGCCCCGACGACCTCGCCGCGACCATCGTCCGCGCCGCGCTCGCCAAGGTCCCCGAGCTCGACCCGCGGGACATCGAAGACCTCTACCTCGGCTGCGGCCTGCCCGGCGGTGAGCAGGGCTTCAACATGGCCCGCGTGGTCAGCACCCTCCTCGGGTTCGACCACCTGCCGGGCGCCACCACCACCCGCTACTGCGCCTCGTCGCTGCAGACGACCCGGATGGCGTTCCACGCGATCAAGGCCGGCGAGGGTGACGTGTTCATCTCCGCCGGCGTCGAGTGCGTGTCCCGCTTCGCCCGCGGCAACTCCGACGGCCTGCCCGCCGAGGCGCAGGCGGCCGTCGGCGGCCCCTGGCAGAACCCGGCCTTCGCCGACGCGTACGCGCGCACCACGAAGCGCGCCGAGGGCGGCGGCGACGCGTGGCACGACCCGCGCGAGGACGGCGCCCTGCCCGACATCTACGTCGCCATGGGCCAGACCGCGGAGAACCTCGCCGAGATCGAGGGCGTCACCCGCGCCGACATGGACGAGTTCGGCGTCCGGTCGCAGAACCTCGCCGAGGCCGCGATCGCCAGCGGCTTCTGGGCCCGCGAGATCACGCCGGTGACCACGCCCGACGGCACGGTCGTCTCCGCCGACGACGGCCCCCGCGCCGGCGTCACCCTGGAGGCGGTGGCCGGGCTCAAGCCGGTGTTCCGCCCCGACGGCAAGGTCACCGCCGGCAACTGCTGCCCGCTCAACGACGGCGCCGCCGCGGTCGTCATCATGAGCGACGTCAAGGCCCGCGAGCTGGGCATCACGCCCCTCGCCCGGATCCTGTCGACCGGGGTCACCGCCATGTCGCCGGAGATCATGGGCATCGGCCCGGTCGAGGCGTCCCGCAGCGCGCTCAAGCGGGCCGGGATGAGCATCGACGACGTCGACCTGGTCGAGATCAACGAGGCGTTCGCCGCCCAGGTCATCCCGTCCTACCGGCAGCTGGGCATCCCGATCGGGAAGCTCAACGTCAACGGCGGCGCGATCGCGGTCGGTCACCCCTTCGGCATGACCGGCGCCCGCATCACCGGCACCCTGATCAACTCGCTGAGCTGGCACGACAAGTCGATCGGCCTGGAGACCATGTGCGTCGGCGGCGGCCAGGGCATGGCCATGGTCATCGAGCGCCTGTCGTAGATTGACGAGCAGCCGGGCGCGGGTGCCTCAGCCTCACTGAAGCGCAGGCGTCAGAGCTGCTCGCGCACGGCCCGCACGTGTTCGGCGGCCTCGTCCACCAGGGCGGGGCCGCCGAATCGCGTCAGATCCGCCGCCACCACCCTCAGCTGGTCCGGCAGGGCGAGGTCGTTGTCGAGGCGGGGCACCCGCAGGCGGGCCCGGCCCTCCGCGTCGGCGCAGCGGTCCGCGAGCCACTGCACCAGGTCGTGCACCGTGTCGGCGCGCGGGACCCCGGACGCACCGGACGCCGCCCATCGGGACGGCGTCCAGTGTCCGACCTGCCCGACCAGCCTGCCCACCGTCACGGTGAGCCGGTCGCCGGGCTGCATCAGCGGCGCAGGTAGCTGAGCATGCGCAGGATCTCCCAGTACAGGAAGATCAGCCCGACCAGGATGCCGAACGCGCAGTACCACGCGTACTTCTCCGGCAGCCCGCCCCGCACGCCCTGCTCGACCGCGTCGAAGTCGAGGACGAACGTGAGCGCGGCGACCACGATGATCACCAGGCTGAAGACGATCGGCAGCCAGCCGACCTTGCCTTCCGTGCCGTAGTCACGCAGGCCCAGGTTGAGGCCGAACAGGTAGAAGATGAAGTTGGCCAGGCTCAGCACGACGACGCCGACGAGGGCGCCGATGACCATCTTCGTGAACCGGGGCGTGGCCCGCAGGATCTGCAGCTTGTAGAGCACCGCCATGATCGCGAAGATGCCGAACGTGCCGATGACCGCCTGGATGACGATGCCGTTGAAGGCGTGCTCATACCAGCGGCTGACCAGCCCGAGCAGGACGCCCTGCAGCGCGGCGTAGGGAATGATGACGGCCGGGTTGGTCACCTGCATGAACGAGATGACCAGGCCGAGGACCAGACCCGCGATGAGCGAGCCGAACAGCGCGATGCCGGTGACGGCACCGGTGTCAGGCAGGAGCGCCCAGGCCCCCGCGCCGAAGATGCCGGTGACGGCGAGCAGGGCGACGGTGCGCACGACCACGTCGTCGATGCTCATCGCCCGGGTGGCGGCCGGGGGCTGGGGGGTCGCGTAGCCGGACTGGGGATACCCGTAGCCGGTCGGCCCGCCGAAACTCGGCGGCTGCACCTGCGACCGCCCCTGTCGCGCCGCCTGTCCTAGGCGGTTGAGCACCGGGTTCGAACTCTGCACGATCAGCCTCCAGAGGCGTCGCATTCATGTGTACGACCAGCGTACCGCGCCCACCCCTGGCCAGTGGATCTCAGTGTTCAGGGGTGGGCGCGGGGTGCTACGCGGTGAAGGTCTCGCAGCGGCCGCCGGTGTTGGTGTTGTTGCCGCGGCCGGCCGACGCGATGTCGGCGCCCGCGCCGCAGTCGACGGCGTCGTTGCCGCTGCCGGTGCCGATCACGTCGGCACCGGCGCCGGTGGTGACGGTGTTGTTGCCGTTGCCGGCGTCCACGCGGTCGTCGCCGGCGCCGGTCACGACGCTGTCGTTGCCGGAGGCGGTGACGATCACGTTGGTCCCGTCGCCGGCGCGGATGACGTTGTTGCCGCCGCCGGCGTCGATCCGGTCGTCGCCGGCGCCGGTGGTGATCACGTCGTTGCCGGAGGCCGTGGTGATCGTGTTGGTCCCCGCGCCCGCGTCGACGACGTTGTTGCCGCCGCCGGCGTCGATCCGGTCGTCGCCGCCCGTGGTGGTGATCACGTCGTTGCCCGGGCCGGTCACGACGCAGTCGCTGCCGCCACCGCCGGTGACGACGTCGTTGCCGCCGCGGCCGACGATGAGGTCGCCGCCGGCGGTGCCGGTGAGGCGCTCGTTGCCGGTGGTGCCGACCACGACGCTGTCGACGGCCCCGCACAGCAGGCCCGCGGCCTGGACGGTGACGGCGCCGGCGTGCCGGATGCCGGCCAGGGTCGCGGTGAACGCCAGGGAGCCGCCGGCCGGGACGCCGAACGTGATCGGCACCGAACGGAAGGTCACCGCGACGACCGCCGGGTCGCCGGACAGCGTGGACAGCCCGACCGCGCCGGTGACCAGGTACGACCCCTCACCCAGCTGCACCGAGGCGGCGCTGCCGGTGACCTGGACGACGGCGGGAGTCGTACCGGCGCCGACGTCGAAGCGCACGGATCCGTCCGGTCCGGCGGCCACCGCCACGACCCTGTCCCCGCGGGCGGCGAGCCGTCCGGAGACCGCGGCGGTGGCGAAGGTCTCGTTGGCCGGGTCGGCGGGCTGCGGGTCGGCGTCGTCGAGAATGCCGTCGTCGTCCGTGTCGAGGTCGACGCAGGTGATCGTGCCGGTGCGCAGGGCGTGCCCGTCGGTGTTGCTGTCGTCGGACCAGACCACCGGCTTGCGGCCGGCCACGCACGCGGACTGCGGTGCGATCGCGAAGCCTTCGTTGTTGAGGTTCGCCAGGCCGGCCGGGCGCTCGAACAGGCCGGTGACGGCGAACGCGCCGGCGGTCACGTCCAGGGTGGCGACCCGGCCGTTGCAGGTGTCGTCGCAGACCGCCCACAGGTGCCCGGTCTCCGGCTCGAACTCCAGGTCCATCACCGACGGGAACCCGCTGGCGAACGCCGCGACCCGGGTGAAGCCGCCACCCGGCGCGAGCGCGTAGGCGTACACGGTGCCGTTGGCCTCCAGGCCGACGAGGAAGAGCCCGTCGCCGTGGCCCGGGTACCCGGCCGGGTCGTAGGCGGCGCCGGTGCGCTGGTCGGTGAACCCGTGCGCGGTGAGGTACGCGTCCGGCACCCACGCGATCCCCTCGAGACCACTGTTGGCGGCGACCGCCGGCAGGTCCGCGGTGAGGTTCCACTCGGCGTTCGCGGTGCCGCTGACACCGTCGTACCGCTCGATGGTGGGCCGGCTGACGCCACTGGCCGAGTTGTCCCGCTCGGCCGACACGTAGATCCCGTCGGGGCGCCACACGGCCCCTTCGGCGTCCACGTCGCCGGTGCCGTCCGCATAGTGCAGCACGGTCGTGGCCGCCGGCGTCCATGCCGCGCCGTCCCAGGTCAGGCGGTACAGCGTGCCGGGTCCGTTCTTCACGGCCCACAGCACGGAGCGGCTCTGGTAGGACAGCCCGCTCATGTTGCCGCCGAACGCGCCCGGCAGGTCGGCGGTCGCGACGGCGGTGCCACCCGGCCACACCGACGCGGGCGTCTGGCCGGCGCAGGCGTTCGCGGCGCCCTTGGTGGCCGCCGTCGTGGTGGCGAACTGCCCGGTGCCGTCCGGGCAGCGCCCGTAGGTCACGCCGGCATGGGCGGTCCAGGTGTAGGAGTCCAGCAGCGTCGCCCCGTCCGCGGCGAACAGCCGGGCCGAGTCGGCCGCGCCGAGCCCGAACACCGGGTCGACGTCGAGGGCCAGGTAGCCGCCCGCGGCGAGCACCGTGCCGGCCGGGACCGGGAAGGCGTGGGTGTCGTCGTTGTCCTTGACGACCCAGCCGGACACGTCGACGGCCGCGGCGCCGGTGTTCACCAGCTCGACCCAGTCGCCGGGCGTGCCGCCGTTGGACTCAACCTCGTTGATACGGATGGTGGACGCGTCCGCCGCTACCGCCGGCGAATACCCGACGGCGATTCCGGCAAATGCGGTCGCTACCGCAACAATCACTCGGAACTGGGTGCGCAATGTGGCAGGCCTTTCGCGGAAAGGTGTTTTCCGCGAAGCCTCAACCATGACGACGAAGGGAGCATGAACGCACGACGAAACAATGGGTGGCCTGGTGCGCCCGCTTGCGGCGCATGGGACCCCCGCCGCTCGCGGTGGGGCAGGTAGTACTAGTGGTGTGCCCGGGGCGGGGTTCGAACCCGCACGCCTCGCGGCAGCCGCTTTTAAGGCGGCCGTGTCTGCCGTTCCACCACCCGGGCGTAGAAACGCGTCTCACGGTAGCCCGTCCGACGAACCCTCAACACCGACAAGGGGACCGCCGTTACTGTCATCCGGGTGAGCAGCACCCCACTGACCGACGAGGTTGAGATGGCGCCGCCGGAGACCTTGACAAATGAAGGTCAACTGATGCAGGCGCACCGCCGCTGGCCGGTCGACGCCGGGATCGGGCTGCTCTTCGTCCTCGCCGCGGCGCTGCTGACGCACCGGCTGTGGCCCGGCCCCGCCGGGCGCGCGCTCGCGCTCAACCCGAGCGACCAGGCGCTCGACGAGTGGTTCCTCGCCTACGCCACCCGAGCGTACCGCGGCGACTTCACCCTCGTGACCGGCATGCTCAACGCGCCCGATGGCGTCAACCTGCTGTGCAACGCCTCGCTGATCGGCATGGGGCTGCTGCTCGCGCCGATCACCCTGGCGTTCGGCGCGCCGGTCACGTTCGCCGTGCTGGTCGCCGGCAACCTCGCCGCGACGGGGATCGGCTGGTACCTGCTGTTCGTCAGGACGCTCGCCGTGCACCGGACCGGCGCGGTGATCGGCGCCGCGTTCGCCGCCTTCGCCCCCGGCATGGTGTCGCAGTCCAACGCACACCTGCACATGACGGCGGCCTGGCTGGTGCCGGCGATCGTCTGGTGCGTGGTCCGCCTCGCCCACCAGACGGAGGTCGCCTGGCGCACCGCCCGGACCGGGCTGCTGCTCGGCGCCCTCGTCGCGGTGCAGTTCTTCGTCGGCGAGGAGGTGCTGTTCCTCAGCGCCGTCACCCTGGCCCTGTTCACGCTGGTGTTCGTGGCGCTGGCCCGGCCGTCGCCGCGGGTGGCGGCGCCGTTCGTCTTCGGCCTGGGCCTCGCCGCCGCACTGGCCGCGGCGCTGCTGGCGTATCCGCTGTGGCTGCAGTTCCACGGGCCGCAGAGCGCCGAGGGCGGGGTCTTCCTGCCGTCGTACTTCTCCGCCGACGTGTTCAGTTTCACTGCCATCTCGCCGCTGTCCCTCGCCGGCGACGACAGCGCCGAGCGGCTGGTCAGCGGGCCGGCGGAGTACACCACCTTCTTCGGGGCGCCGCTGCTGCTCGTCGCGTTCGGGGCGACCGTGTGGATGTGGCGCCGCCCGGCCGTCGTCGCGTCGGCGGTCACCGCGGTCGTGCTGAGCCTGTTCGCACTCGGACCGCGCGTCGTCATGGACCACGAGTGGACCGGGCAGCGGGGCCCGTTCTCGCTGCTGTCCAGCCTGCCGGTGATCGAGTCGGCGCTGCCGACGCGGTTCGCCCTGGCCGCGATCCCGCTGCTCGCCGTGATCCTGGCCCGGGTCGTCGACGCGGCGATCACGCAGACGGAGACGCTGCGGCTGCTGGTGCCGGTCGCCGTGGTCGCCGCCCTCGTGCCCCTCGCGCCGGCGCCACTGCCCGTGGTCGACCGGCCGCCCGTGCCGCGTTTCTTCTCCGAGGGGTACTGGCGGGTGTATGCCCCCGAGGACGGCGTGGTGGTGCCGGTGCCGCTGCCCGACCCGCGGGACCCTGACGCGATGCGCTGGGCGGCGGCGACCGACGTGCGCATCGCCACGCCGCAGGGGTGGTTCATCGGCCCCTACGGCAAGGGCGGCGCGGCGGCCGTCGGCGTCTACCCCCGCCCGACGTCGCAGCTGCTGCAGCGGGTCGCGAAGTCCGGCCGGCCGGCGGAGGTCACCGATCAGGACCGCGCAGCCATGGCCGGCGACATCGCCTACTGGCGGGCGGCGTCCTTCGTGCTGGACCAGCGCCACCCGCACGCCGAGGCGCTCAAGCAGACCATGGACGGGCTGCTCGGCCCCGGCGAACGGGTCGAGGACGTCTGGGTGTGGCGTGCGCCCTAGGCCGCTTTCGCCTTCTCCTGCTGCTCCGTCTTCGTCGGCAGCGGGATCGGCGGGGCCACGGTCAGGAACGGCTCGCGCGGCTCGTGCAGCGACCCCAGCGCGACGACCTCACGCCGCAGCACCAGCTGCAGCGTCCAGTCGACCAGCACCCGGATCTTGCGGTTGAGCGTGGGGATCCGGCTCAGGTGGTACGACCGGTGCATGAACCACGCCGGCAGCCCGCGGACCTTCACCCCGTAGACGTGCGCGACGCCCTTGTACAGGCCGAGCCCGGCGACCGAACCGACGTGCTTGTGCTTGTAGTCGACCGGCCGGCGCCCGCGCACGACCGCGGTGATGTTGTCGGCCAGCCGCGACGCCTGGCGCACCGCGTGCTGCGCGCTCGGGGAGCACAGCGCCCCCGGCACCTTCGAGGTGAGGTCCGGCACCGCGGCGCAGTCGCCGGCGCTCCAGGCACCCTCGACGACGCCACCGTCCTGGTCCACGACCTGCAGCGTGGGCAGGCAGGTGATCGCGCCGCGCTGGGTCCGCGGCAGGTCCGTGTCCTCCAGCATCGGGTGCGGCTTGACGCCCGCCGTCCACACGATCGTGTCGGCCGGGAACTCGTCGCCGTCGGACAGCTTCACGACACCGTCGACGCACGACTCCAGGCGCGTGCCGAGCCGGATGTCGATCGCGCGCCGGGTGAGCTGCACCACCGTGTACGCGCCCATCTCGGGGCCGACCTCGGGCAGGATCCGCTGCGCCGCCTCGACGAGCACGAACCGCACGTCCTCCTGCGGGATCTCCGGGTAGTAGCGCAACGCCCCGCGGACCATGTCCTCCATCTCGGCCAGGGCCTCGATCCCGGCGTACCCGCCGCCGACGAACACGAAGGTCAGCGCCCTCTTGCGGGTCGCCTGGTCACCCGTGGTCGCGGCCACGTCGAGCCGGTCCAGGACGCTGTTGCGCAGGAAGATGGCCTCGCCGATGGTCTTGAAGCCGACGGCGTGCTCGCGCAGGCCCGGGATCGGCAGGGTCCGCGACACCGAACCCGGCGCCACCACGATGTGGTCGTACGGCACCTCGCGGGCCGGCCCGACGATCGGCTGGACGATGGCCACCTTGCGGGCGTGCTCGATCCGGGTGACCTCGCCGGAGAGCACGTGGCAGCGCTTGAGCTCGCGCCGCAGCGGCACGACCGTGTGCCGCGGGGAGATGTTGCCGGCCGCCGACTCCGGCAGGAACGGCTGATACGTCATGTGCGGCTGCGGATCGACAACCGTCACCTCGGCCTCGTGCCGGTGCAGCTTCTTGGACATGCGCAGAGCGGCGTAGAGCCCGACGTGCCCGGCACCGACGATAAGGATTCTCTTAGCAGCCACGACCGCAACGCTAGCGGCGAAACCCCCTCACCTTCAGTCAGGCCACAGACATGTAACGACCATTACTGTTTCTTCCGCTGTTTCTTCCGCTGTTTCTTCCGCTGCGGCCTCCGGCCGGAAGAGCAGTGGGGGATTCTCACCCCACACCCCCAATGCTTCGCTCCGCTCGCACGCCCAGCGCTTCGCGCGGCCGCAACACACGCATGCGCGCTGCAATGGAAGGCCGGTGGTCGAGGTTCGAGGCGCACCAGGTCTGTCGTCCAGCTCGCCTGCCCTTCGCGCGAGACGCGGAGGCAGGCCGTCCACCCAGGCCGGCGGACGTTCGCACTTCGGGCGGACGAACCCGGCGGAAGGTGTACGTCATGGCGACCGGTCCGGCGCGGGTTCTCTGGATGGGCCTGCCTTCGCGTCTCGCGCGCAGGGCAGGCGAATCGGACGAAAGACCTGGCCGGACCCGCAACCTGGACCCCCGGTCTTTCGGATGCAGCGCGCACGCGTGTGTTGCGGCCGCGCGAAGCGCTGGGCGTGCGAGCGCGGAGCGCGAGCATTGGGGGTGTGGGGTGAGAATCCCCCACTGCTCTTCCGGCCGAAGGCCGCCGCGGAAGAAACAGGCACGAGTGCGAGCGAAGCGAAGCATGGGGGGTGCGGGGTGGGAACCCCCCGCCGGGACGCCGCGCCAGCGGTGGCCCAGCTAGCACAGGGCGGCTGCCCCACTCCAACCAGCTAGCCTGCCTTGCGGGTTATCAGCCAGGCCAGAGCAGCCGCCGCCAGGACGCCGACCAGGGAGGCGACCAGGAAGACCGGGCCGATGACCACCTTGACGATCGCCAGGAGCAGGACGCTGACGATGGCGCTGGCGCTGACGATGGCGATGGCGCGCAGGAGCCAGGTGAGCAGGACGCCGGGGGAGACGATCGCGTCGTAGGGCAGGGCGGCGGCGAGGGCGGCGAGGGAGTGGGTGAGGTACAGGAGCGTCGCCAGGGCGATGAGGCGGGGGATCGTGATGATCTGGTCGTAGGCGTAGGTGCCCAGGAGCCAGCCGAACGCGCAGAGCAGGATCGCCAGGCCGACCAGGCGGGTGCGGGGGAACACGGCGGGCAGCGCCGCCAGTACCACCGCGAAGGCCAGCGCGGCGGGGCGCAGGATCACCTCGGCGGGGAAGGCGACCAGGGCCGCGACCAGGGTGAGCACGAACACCATGAAGCGGACGAGGAGCGGGCCGGCCGCGGCGCGTTCGAGCATGTCCTTGGCCCGGCCGAGGCGGGCGAGGAAGAAGTCCTGGAGTTCCTCGATCATTTGGTGACCGTCCGGGACAGGGCGACGCGGGTGACGCCGCGCAGGACCTCGTCGAGGCTGCCGGCGCCGCCCCAGGGGACGACGGGGACGCCGTGCTCGCGGAGCTGGCCGATGACGCTGTCGCGTTCCAGGGCCCAGAGGCGGTGGGCGACCTGGCCCCAGGGGCCGGTGCCGCGCAGGGCGGTCGACGGCGCGGTGAGGGTGTCGACGGCGACCACGAAGCGGCCGGCGCGGGCGAGGTTGGCCAGCATCGACGCGGAGCGGGGGTCCAGCAGCGGGGTGAGGACCATGACGAGCGCGTTGTGCTGGACCATGTGCGGGCCGAAGACCGACGGCGGCGGCTCGTCGGCGACCTGGGCGGGGGCGATGTCGAGCAGCCACTCGAGGGTCGTCATGTAGTGCCGGCGGCCGCTGGCGGCGCGCAGCTGGCGGACCTGGCCGCCGTACTGCAGCAGGGCCACCCGGTCGCCGCGGCGCAGGTAGTGCTCGGCGATGCCGGCGGCGGCGCGGACGGTGGTGTCCAGCACGGAGGCGCGGCCGTCGATGCCGCCGGAGCGGCCGGCCTCGTGCAGCGCGTCGAGCAGGACGACGACTTCGGCGTCGCGGTCGGAGAGGGTGCTCACGACGTGCAGCTCGCGCGTGCGCAGGGAGACGCGCCAGTCGATGCGGCGCAGCCGGTCGCCGGAGCCGAAGCGGCGGACGCCGGCGAGCTCGCCGCCTTCGCCGGGGCGGCGGGAGCGGTGGCCGCCGACGTGACCGGCGGCGCGGGGCATGGCCTCGTCGGCGTCGAAGTGTTCGATCGCCGGGTAGGCCTTGATGGGCAGGGCGGGTGCCTGCACGGCGCGGCTGATGAGCAGGCCGTCGGCGGCGAAGCCGTGCGCGGTGACCGGGCCGAGCGGGTGGCGGCCCCAGCGCAGCACCCGGCCGTGCAGGTCGACGCCGGCGATGGTGCCGGGATCGACGCCGACGACGTACGGGCGGTCGCTGTGCTCCAGGCGGACCCAGCGGGGCACGGCGAGGCGGACCACGACGAGGTCGAAGCCGCCGGGGTTGGGGTTGCCGACGCCGATGTTCACGTCGAGCTCGGCGCCCTCGACCACGAACGGCTCGGCGGTGGTGACCTCCACCGTCGGTGCGCGGCCGGGGCGGCGCACCAGGGACAGGGCGGTGCCGACCGCGAACGGGGTGGCGAGCACGACCAGGTCGAACCGCCCGGTGAGCACCGCGACGAAGACGAGCACCCCCGCGACGAGGACGGCCCGGCCGAGCGCCCGGGTCGGTTCGAAGGCGCGGGCGTGCGACCGCCGCTCAGCCACGCCTTCCGCCGTAGGTGGGCAACGCGCCGCTGGCCGGGGCGGGCGTCTGCGCGAGCACCTCGCCCACGACGGCGCGGGGGTCGATGCGCTTGAGCCACATCTCCGGCAGCAGCGTGATGCGGTGCGACAGCGCCGGCACGGCGACCGCCTTGACGTCCTCGGGGATGACGTAGTCGCGGCCGCTGAGCGCGGCGGCGGCCCGGGCGAGCAGCAGCAGCGCGAGCGAGCCGCGGGGCGAGGCGCCGACGAGGACCTGCGGGTGCGAGCGGGTCGCCGCGGTCAGCGAGACGATGTACCGGCCGATGGAGTCCTCGACGCTGACGTCCTCCAGGGCGCCCTGCATGGCGAGGAGGGTCTCGGAGTCGACGACGGGCTCGATCACCGCCTCCTCCTGCCGGCGGGTCATCCGGCGGCGCAGGACCTCCCACTCCTCGTCGGCCTCCGGGTAGCCGAACGACACGCGGAGCAGGAAGCGGTCGAGCTGGGCCTCGGGCAGCGGGTAGGTGCCCTCGTACTCGATCGGGTTGGCGGTGGCGAGGACGTGGAAGGGCGGGTCGAGCCGGTAGGTGGCGCCCTCGACCGAGACCTGCCGCTCCTGCATCGCCTCCAGCAGCGCCGACTGGGTCTTCGGCGGGGTGCGGTTGATCTCGTCGGCGAGCAGCAGGTTCGTGAAGACCGGCCCGGCACGGAACGTGAACTCGTGCGAGCGCTGGTCGTAGAGGAACGACCCGGTCACGTCGGCGGGCAGCAGGTCAGGGGTGAACTGCAGCCGGCGGAACCCGATGCCGAGCGTCTGCGCGAAGGACCGCGCGGTCAGCGTCTTGGCCAGGCCCGGCAGGTCCTCCAGCAGCACGTGCCCACCGGCGAGGATCCCGGCCAGGACCAGCTCCAGGGAGTCGCGCTTGCCGACGACCACCGTGCCGACCTGGTCGAGGACCACCTTGGCGATCCGGCCAACCTCAGCCGGTGCGAGCGTCTTCATAGCTCCTCCACCTTCGCGACGATCGATGTTACGACTCCCGGGCTCGGCACGCGCGTCGGCGGCTGGTGCAGCAGCGTCCACAGCTCGTCGCCCAGCAGTGCCCGGGCCTGTCTCGGCGAGCCCGCCAGGGTGATCCCGTGCCGCTGGCGCAGCCGGGTGTCCACGAGGTCGGCGACGCGGGGCACGACGAGGGCGCCGAAGCGCTTCGCGTCGCGCTCCCCCCACACCAGGCGGTCCTCCCACCGGCCGACGGCCAGCCGCAGGCCGTCCAGGACCGGGATGCCGTCCAGCATCTCGCCGGTGCGCCGGGTCTTGGCCAGGGCCTTCTTCTTCGCCAGGGTCGGCGGCCGGACCGGGGTCAGGCCGCGCCCGGTGACGGCGACCGGCAGCTCGTCGGCGCGCACCTGCTTCAGCGCCTCCTGGATGATGCCGGCCGCCAGGATGCCGAGGAAGACGAGCGGGTAGGACACGGTCAGGCCGAACACGTACAGCAGGCCCCACCCGACGGTGGTGAGCGCGAGCGCGATGAACAGCCGGCGCACCCACCACCGGATGTCATACGGCCGGGACGGGCGGCGCACCGGCCGCGGGTCGGCGGCGACGGCGGTGCGGCCGACGTCGAAGAGCTCTTCGAGGCTGACCATCTCGTCGGGTTTACGCGCCACGGACGGCACCTCCACGCAGAGCCAGCTCGGTCCGCAGCTGCCGCAGCGCCTCGATCGCGCCCTGCCGGGACCGCTCGTCGACGGAGTGGGTCGCGTAGCGGGCCTCGCGGTACACGAACGCCAGGCCTTCGAGGGTCGGCCGGCTGACCTGGTGCCCGGCGAGGAGGCGGGTGACCAGGTCGGTGGGGCTGTCGCCGGTCTCCCGCGGGGTGCCGGCGGCCGCGGCGGCCCGCTCCAGGCGGACCCAGCAGGCGATCACGGCCCGGCGCGGGTCGGTGTCGGTGTCGGACAGCTCGACGATGCCGGCGTCGACGGCCGCGATCACCGCGGCGCCGCCGTCGTCCGTCATCGGGGTCGGCTGCTTCGGCTCGACGAACAGCCGCGCCTTGCGCTTCGGGTCGCCGTTGCGCAGCAGCGACCACACCAGCACGCCGGCGGCCAGGACCAGCACGAGCACGCACAGGACCCCGGCGGTGTACGTCACCCAGTCGGGGAACGCGAACGACGACGCCTGCTCGGGCGCGGCGGACGGCGCGACCGTCGCCACGGTGTCGGCGGACGGCAGGTCGGACGGCACGGGCGGGCTGGGATCCAGCGGCGGCACCGGCAGCTTGCTGATCTCCGGGGAGGAGGTGGACGCGGCCACGGCGGCGACCCCGAGCACGGCGATGACGGCGAGCACCGGCAACCAGCGGTTGAAGGTGCGGTCCATGACATCCCGTCGGTCAGCGTCATCCGATCCCGGCGAGTGCCTTCGCACGGGTGAAAACCTCGTCCAGCATTCCTGGCGTGAGCCTGCCGGTAAAGGTGTTCTGCTGGCTCACGTGGTAACAACCGAGCAACGCGGGGGCGCCGCCGGCCTGCCACGGGGCATCGTCGGCCTGCCACAGGGCGCCGTGGCCGAACGGTACCTTCCGTGCCGGTGCTACACCGTAGACGGCGCGCAGCGCGGGCCAGAACGCGGCCCACGCGAATCCGCCCAGCGCGATGACGACCCGCAGCTCAGGGCGGATGAGGGCGAGCTCGCGGTGCAGGTAGGGCGCGCAGGTGTCGCGCTCCGCGGGGGTCGGCTTGTTGTCCGGCGGCGCGCACCGCACCGCGGAGAAGATCCGGGTGCCGGTGATCGTGAGGCCGTCGTCGCGGCTGACGCTGGTCGGCTGGTTGGCCAGGCCGGCCCGGTGCATGGCGGCGAACAGCACGTCACCGGACCGGTCGCCGGTGAAGATGCGACCGGTCCGGTTCCCCCCGTGTGCCGCGGGAGCCAGGCCGAGAATGCCGATGCGGGCGTCGTGAGCGCCGAAGCCGGGGACGGGACGGCCCCAGTACTCCTCGTCGCGGAAGGCGGCCCGTTTGGTGGCCGCGACCTCCTCCCGCCAGGCCACCAGCCGCGGGCACAGGCGGCAGCCGGAGATCTCGGCGTCGAGGCGGTCGAGGCCGTCGGGCGCATCGGTTGGCGCTGGTACGCCGGGTGTGTCGCTCACCCGCACGACGCTAACGCGACGGGCTCACCGACGGGTTCGCGGAGGGGCTCAGCGACGGGCCGCCTCCGGGACTCCCTCCCGGGCTCACGGTGGCGCCCGGCGACGGGCTCGCGGATGCGCCCGGGGACGGGGTGGCGGTCGGCGCCGGCGCGTCGGTCGGCTCGGCGGTCACCGTCGGGGTGGGCCGGGCGATGCCGAGGCACAGCGGGTAGGACGCCACGGCGCCTTCGCCGCTGGTGCAGCGCCAGTAGTCGCCGACCTGGATCGCGTTGCCGTTCTGGTCGTAGAGGGTGATGTGCTGCAGCGACCGCCCCTGCTCGTCGACCGGGAAGACGTTGGTCACGCCGTCGAACGGTCCGCCACCGCTGCTCGCGTAATAGGCGTCGGAGGTGTACTGCCGCAGCAGGCTGGGCGCGTTGGCGATCACGAACAGCACGCCGACGACGGCGACGGCGGTGCCCGCGAACCCGATCCACCGGGGCACCCGGGGCGCGCCCGTGGCGCCGATGCGGATCGAGACGACGGTCGCGACCGCGAGGAACAGCCAGCCGATCGGGTCGTCGAAGCGGTCCGCCGGCACGATGTCGGTCGCGAAGATCAGCACCACGATTGCAACCGCCCGGGCGATCCACCACGCCGGGCGCAGCAGCCGCAGGAACTCGGTCGCCTTCGGGTAGCCGATGATCCGGCCGGCGCGCCGGTCGAGCTCCGGCAGTGCGGCGACGAACCGCTCGTAGTACACGACGATCGGCGCCCGGTCGGCGGCCCTGACCGCGCCGGCTTCGAGGCCGGCGGCGGCGCGCAGCTCGGCGGCGTACATCGCCGGCGGGCCGAGCCGGTCGACGAGCGGGCCGCCCTGCTCCGCGAGGACCTCGACGAAGTGCGCCTGCAGGTCCTCCAGGAGCTCGTCGCGGGCCTCCGGGGGCAGGTCGGCGAGCGCCGCGGCCACCCGCTCGTAGTAGTAGTCGACCTCGATGGTGGCGCCCAGCGGGACGGACTCGGTCACGACGTCTCCCCGATCAGCTGGTCCATGGTTGTGGCAAAGCCCCGCCACACCTTGCCGGAGGCGCCGAGCTGCGTCCGGCCGGCCGCGTTCAGCGCGTAGTACTTGCGGTGCGGTCCCGACTCGCTGGGGACCACGTAGGTGGTGAGCATCCCGGCCTGGAACAGCCGGCGCAGTGTGCCGTACACGGAGGCGTCGCCGACCTCGTCCAGCCCGGCCGAGCGCAGCCGGCGCAGGATGTCGTAGCCATACCCGTCCTCGTCCCGCAGGACGGCGAGCACGGCCAGGTCGAGGACCCCCTTGAGCAGCTGGGTGGTGTCCACGTGAAGCAGAGTAGTACGCAATGCGCAGTACTATCAAGCACGGAATAATGAAACGGGCGGCCCGCGTGTCGCGGGCCGCCCGTTCAGGACGAACTGAGAGGGGTTGTTCCGTGAGGGTTACTTGGCCGGGGCGAGGCAGAGAGCCTGCCCGCTGGCCGCGTTGGTGCCCTGCCAGAGCACCGACTCGGCGCCCTTCTCGATGTACTCGTCACACACGGTGGTGTTCGTCTTCAGCGACTCGGCCCGGCTCACGCCGTCCTTGATGCCGATGACCTTGTACTTCGCCTTGGCGTCGTCGCACTTGACGATCTTGAGGTCCACCTCTTTGGTGTCCGTGCCGGTGATCTCGTCACCCTCAAGGCAGTCGCCGACCTTGGCGTTGGTGGAGCTGTTCTTGATCGAGTCGAAGATGCTGCTGCCGGTGAACCACAGCACGGCACCGCAGACCAGACACAGCGCCACGACGATGGCGATGATGATCAGCGCGATCTTGCCACCCCTGCCCCGGCGCGGCGGGGGCGGTGGGGCGCCGAAAGGCGCACCGGGGGGCGCTCCGTACTGCGGCTGGTCGCCGTACTGAGGCTGCTGCCCGTACTGGGGCGGCTGCTGCCCGTACTGAGGCTGCTGCCCGTACTGGGGCGGCTGCTGCCCGTAGGGGTCGCCGCCACCAGAGACCGGCGGGTAGCCGCCGGGCGGCGGGTACTGATCTGACATGTGGTTCCTTCCGGGTATGCCGCAAAGATCACCCTAACGGGCGAAGGGGTCGTGAGCTTGCAGAAGCCACCCATCGGCCCGCGGGAGACGGCTCACGATAACCGCAGACGGGTGATGCATACAGTCCGGTGCGCGCAGGTATTACGGTGTGCGCCGTGACCGATCTGTTGAAGCGCCTCGCCTCGGCGCCCGGTGTCTACCGCGGGCGTGGCGACGGGCTGGAGTCCGGACCGTTCGTCGCCCGCATCAAGGTGACCTCGGTGGTGCGCGGCAACGCGATAACCCTCGACTACGAAGCGGTCAGCGACAGCAAGGGACTGCAACACGTTGAGCACACCATCCTCACAGCGAGTGAGGCGGGACGGCTCGAACTGCACGTCACTTGTCTGGAATTGCCCGGTGTGACCAGGTTTGTGGAGCATGAGGCCGGCGTGTTCAACGCCTACGAGGGACCCATGCCGGCAAAGATCATCATGACGATGCCGGCGGAGGGCGTGCTCACGTACGGCTGGTGGTGGTCCCGCGACGACGCCGAGCCGCGCGAGCAGTCCCGCGCCGAGGTCCGCCGCACCGGCTGATCAGGACTGACGTAAACACGACATAGCGACGCCGTCCAGAATGTCCGACTCGGAGGCGACCACCGCCTCGGCGCCGGACCGCTCCAGGATGATCCGCAGGATCAGCGCGCCTGCCCCGATCACATCGGCGCGTCCCGGATGCATGACCGCGTTGGCGAGCCGCTGCTCCGGCGTGGCGGCGAGCAGGTCCGCGGTGACCTTCGCCACGTCCGCGGTGGAGACCCGGGCGCGGTGGATGTGCTCGGGCACGTACTCGGTCAGGCCCAGGGCCAGCGCGGTGACGGTGGTCACCGACCCGGCGAGGCCGACGAAGGTGCGGGCCCGGCCGGCGTCGACCGCGGCGAGGGCCCGGTCGACCGCGCCGATGATGTCCTTCTCGGCGGCCGCGACCTGCTCCGGCGTCGGCGGGTGGTCGTGCAGGTGGCGCTCGGTGAGCCGGACGCAGCCGATGTCGACGCTGATCGCGGCGTCGACCCCGGCCGTGGAGCCCACGACGAACTCGGTCGAGCCGCCGCCGATGTCGAAGACCAGGAACGGCGGCTCCGCCCGCAGGCCCTGCACGGCGCCGGCGAACGTGAGGCGGGCCTCCTCGTCGCCGCTGACGACCTCCGGGGCGAAGCCGAGGGTGGCGGTGACCATGGCGCGGAAATCCTCGGCGTTGGACGCGTCACGGCTCGCGCTGGTGGCGACCATCCGTGCGTGGTCCACCCCGGCCGCGGCGATCTCGGCGGCGTAGTGGACGAGCGCCACGCGGGTGCGCTCGATCGCCTCCTCGGCCAGCCGGCCGGTGCGGTCGACGCCCTGGCCGAGCCGCACGATGCGCATCTGCCGGGTCACGTCGCGGAGGGACCCGTCGGGCAGTGCGTCGGCGATCAGCAGGCGGACGGAGTTCGTACCACAGTCGATCGCGGCAACCCTGGTCATGCGTCCTCACTTCGCTCCGGGCGCCTGCCCTCTGGCTGACCCCCTGATGACCGATCCTCCGCTCCGCTGCGGACCGGTCATGCGATCAACCTACAGATGCAGCAGCATCCGGTGGTTGCCGAGGGTGTTGGGCTTGACCCGCTCCAGGTCCAGGAACTCCGCGACGCCCTCGTCGTAGGAGCGCAGCAGTTCCTCGTAGACCTGGTGGGTGACCGGGGTGCCGTCGATCGGCACGAACCCGAACGAGCCGAAGAACTGCGTCTCGAACGTCAGCACGAACACCCGCCGCACGCCGATCTCACGGGCCGCCGCCAGCAGCTCCGCCACGATCCTGTGGCCGATCTTGTGGCCGCGCATCATCGGGTCGACGGCGACCGTGCGCACCTCGGCGAGGTCCTCCCACATCACGTGCAGCGCGCCGCAGCCGACGACCACGCCGTCACGCTCCGCGACCCAGAACTCCTGCACCGCCTCATACAGCGCCACGGTCGGCTTCGACAGCAGCCGCCGGTCCGCCACGTACATGGCGACCAGCCTCCGGATGCCCCGCACATCTCCGGTCCGGGCCCGCCGGACGGTTACCTCCATGACGGCCAGGGTAGTGGCGCGCGGATGTGGCATCTGACACGTGAGCGCGTGCTTGTCGTCACCGCCGTGGTGGCGACTGTCGTGGCGGGCACCATGACTGTCCTGTTCCTGACCCGCGACCCCGGTACCCGGGTGGTGACCGTCGATCGGACCCAGGTGGTGAGCCCGAGCGCAAGCGCGGCGCCGGTGCGCAGCGGCGGGGGCGTGAAGGCCGGCTACGCGGTGCGCAGCAAGTGGAAGGACGGTTTCAACGCCGAGGTGACCGTCACGAACATCGGCAGCCAGCCGCTGCAGGGCTGGACGGTGCAACTGCAGCTGCCGCCGGGCGTGGACCTCACGTCGACCTGGGGCGCCACGGCCGAGCACAAGGCGAACCGGCTGACGCTGCGCTCCCAGCCGTGGAACACCTACCTGGAACCCGGCGGCTCGATCCGGATGGGCTTCGAGGCCAAGGGCAAGGCCGCCGACCCGGTCAGTTGCACGGTCAACGGGTCGCCCTGCTGACAGTTCGTTGCCAGACCCGGTGACCGGCCCCACATTGGGCGGCATGCATCGTGCCGGTACCCGAATCCTGACCGTCGTGCTCGCGTCCGTGCTCGGCGCCGGCGCGCTGGGCTGCGGTCTCATCAACCAGGTCAAGCAGACCGTCGACAACGTCACCGCGATCACCGACCTCGCCGACCGGATGGGCAAGTCCGGGAAGCTGACCTTCACCGCCGAGTACAAGACCGACGACGGCACCGCGACGACCGTGGTGCAGCAGCCGCCGAAGGCTGCCTACATCGGCAAGGACGGGCGCTTCATCCTCACCGAGGACGCGCTGCTGGTCTGCACCGGCAAGACCGGCCAGAAGGTCGTGTGCCAGAAGAGCGCCGTGCAGGCCGGCCAGCTCTCCTCCTCCGACCAGGCCGCCTACCTCTCGGCCGTGGCCGGCGGCGGCTTCATCAACACCGAGATGGCGCTCGCCCTGATGACGGCGGCCGCGGTGGTGCCGGGCGTCAAGATCGCCCAGAACACCGCGACGATCGCCGGCCAGAAGAGCGACTGCCTCGACGTCACCGGCATCCCCCAGGACGCCAACGCCGGCCCGAACGACGTCTCGGCCAAGGAGTTCCACGTCTGCGTCGCCGAGAGCGGCCTGCTCACCCGGTTCAAGGGTGTCGGTACCGACGACAAGGCGATCGGCGTCGAGCTCAGCAAGTACGGCGAGAAGGTCGACGCCCAGGCGTTCGTCGCGCCGAAGGGTGCCCAGATCGTCGAGAGCACCGCCCCGCCGGTCGCAGGTAAGTAAAGTTTCCTGCCCTGCCGGTAGTGCCCGGGCGGCGGAGGTGGCGGTGCTGCCGTAACGTGCAGAACCGTGCTGACGCCGCCCGCTGGTCTCACCGAAGACACGCTCGAGGAGGCCCTGCGACGCGACTGGGGTCTCCCCGTCGCGTCGCTGGGCTACCGTGCGGTCGGTTTCGGCAGCCACCACTGGGAGGTCGCCGACGACGGCGGCAACCGCTGGTTCGTCACCGTCGACCAGGACGCCGATGTGGGACGGCTCACGTCGTCGCTGAGCGTCGCCGTGGACCTGCACGCCATCGGCCGGACCTTCGCGGTCGCCCCCGTGCCGACCCGCACCGGCGCGCCCCTGTCCGTCCTCGGTGACTTCGCCATCACCGTGTATCCGTTCGTCGACGGGCAGAGCTTCGACTGGAACGCGTTCCGCGGCCCTGATCACCGCCAGGCCACCCTCGACATGATCATCCAGCTGCACACCGCGCCGGCCGTCGTGCACCGCCACGCCCGCGTCGACGACTTCGCCGTCCCCGGCCGCGGCGAGATCGAGGCGGCCCTCAAGGCCCCCGGCCCCGACTGCGGCCCCTACGCCCGGCTGGCCGCCGAGCTGCTCGCCGGCCACCGCGATGCCCTGGCCGGCCTGCTGGCCCGCTACGACGAGCTCGTGCTGGACAGCCACGGCGAGCCCGTCCGCGCGGTGCTCACCCACGGCGAGCCCCACTCGGGCAACACGATGCTCACCCCGAGCGGCTGGCGCCTCATCGACTGGGACACCGTCCTGATCTCCCCGCCGGAGCGCGACCTGTGGCTCATCGAGCCGGGCGACGGGTCCATCTTCTCTGCGTACGCCGCCGCCACCGGGGTCCTGCCCCGCCCCTCGACGATCATGCTGTATCAGCTGCGATGGGCCCTGACCGACATCGCCGTCGAGGTGCGCCGCTTCCGCCGCCCGCACACCGGCACCGCCGACGACCTTGAAGGCTGGGAGATCCTCCGCTCCGTCGTCACCCGCATCTGAGCTGTGCTGGCTGGGTCACGGCTGGCGCCGCGACCCGGCGGGGGGTTCCCACCCCGCACCCCCATGCGACGCTGCGCGCCGCACTCAAGCTGTTTCTTCCGCGGCGGCCTCCGGCCGGAAGAGCAGTGGGGGATTCTCACCCCACACCCCCAATGCTCGCGCTCCGCGCTCGCACGTCCTGCGCTTCGCGCGGCCGCAACACACGCGTGCGCGCTGCATCCGAAAGACCGGTGGTTGCGGTGTTCGAGCCACACGACAGGTCTGACGTCCGATCCGACGGGAAATCCAGCGTCGTTTCGCGGCGTTCGTCCGATTCTTCGGGGTGATGTGGTCGTCGGGGTCCGGGTAGACGATCTTGCGACGTGATCGAAGGACGGCGGTGGTCGTCCCAGCGACCACGGGCGTCCTTGGATCAAGCGGACGGGGTGAAGATCGCTGTCCGGGGCGTGGTGCTCCCTGGTCTAGTCATCGACGGCCGTGAATTCACGGCGCCCAGGCGGCCAGAACGCGCCATTGATCACGAGCGGGACTGCGCAGTGCCCTGCCCAGCGGAGCGACCTCCTCCGGTCCGTGATCCAAGGACGGATCCGGTCACCCCCACGACCACCGGCATCCTTGGATCACGAGCGGGACCGAGGCGAGACCGGGCCGGGCGGGTCCGGTTTCTGCCAGATCCGTGATCCAAGGACAGGACTGGTCACCCCCACGACCACCAGCATCCTTGGATCACGAGCGGGACCGAGGCGAGACCGGGCCGGGCGGGTCCGGTTTCTGCCAGATCCGTGATCCAAGGACAGGACTGGTCACCCCAACAACCACCGGCATCCTTGGATCACCCGTGAAACGGAAGCGAGACCGAGCCGAGCGGGTCAAACCCCGCCAGTTCCGTGATCCAAGGACGGATCCGGTCACCCCACGACCACCAGCATCCTTGGATCACCAGAGGGACGAGGAGGGTCGGGGGCGGAGCCGGGTTCGCGCGGAGCGGTCAGGCGGGTGGGGGGACGCAGGGGCCTGCGGCCCACCACTCGGCGGCCAGCGCGAGGGTCTCGTCGCCGAACGGGTTGACGCCCGGGCCGACGGCCAGGGCGTGGCCGAGGTGGACGTGCAGGCACTTCACCCGCGTGGGCATGCCGCCGGCGGAGACGCCCTCGATCTCGTCGACGTGGCCGACCTGCTCGCGGCGGCGCAGGTAGTCCTCGTGCGCCGCCTCATACGCCTTGCGCAGGTCGGGGTCCTCCGCGAGACGGGCACCCATCTCGCGCATCAGACCGGAGGACTCCAGCCGGCTGCACTCGTGCACCGCCCGCGGGCAGGTCAGGTAGAACAGGGTCGGGAACGGGGTGCCGTCGGGCAGCCTCGGGGTGGTCTCGACCACGTCGGGCAGGCCGCACGGGCAGCGGTGCGCGACGGCGCGGGTGCCCCGGGGGGTGCGGCCGAGCTGCGCGGCCACCACCGCAAGGTCTTCCTCGGACGCCGGCTCGAAGGCGGTCGGCTCGTCTTGCGAAGTCATCCTCAGTCCGCCGCCTCGACGCTCGACCACAGCTTGCCGTACCAGGGACGCGACGCCTTCTCCGTGCCCGGGATCGCGGTCGGGTCGGTCTGCTGGCTGCGCGACGGGTCGACCACGACATAGGGCTTCTCGCCCGGCAGCACCATGTGCAGCCGCTGGCGGGCCTGGCTGATCACGTATTCGTTGTCTTCCCACTTCGCCGCCCGGGCCGACATCTCGGCGATCTTGGCGGTCTGCCGCTCCTGGCTCTGCTCCAGGGCCGTGATCTCGGCCTGCTGGGCGAGGTAGACGCGGACCGGATAGGCATAGGCCAGCAGCAGGACCAGCAGGACCAGGCCGAGCACCACGGCGCGGCTGGTGAAACGCTTCGGCTGCGGGGCACGAGTCCGCATGGCGGCGCCGCCGGAGGACACGGCCCGCCTGGCGACGGTCGGCCTGGCCGGTGCCCTGCCCGCCCCGCCGGCGCCGGTGCGCTGCGCGCCGCGGGGCCCCGAGGCCCTGGTGGGCGTGACGCGCCCGCCCGGCCTGGTGCGCTGCTGCATGCCCTCCCCCTTGTGGCACACACCCGCGGCCCTCACCGAAGAGGGCCGCGGACATGAAACCGGACTAACGGTACCGCGGGAACGCGCCCCGACCGGCGTAGCGCGCCGCGTCGTCGAGCTCGTCCTCGATGCGCAGGAGCTGGTTGTACTTCGCGACCCGCTCGGACCGGGCCGGGGCACCGGTCTTGATCTGGCCGCTGCCGACCGCGACCGCCAGGTCGGCGATGGTGGTGTCCTCGGTCTCGCCGGAGCGGTGGCTCATCATCGTGCGGAACCCGGCGCGGTGCGCCAGGTCGACGGCGTCGAGCGTCTCGGTGAGCGAGCCGATCTGGTTGACCTTGACGAGCACCGCGTTGGCGGTGTCGGTGGCGATGCCGCGGGCGATGCGCTGCGGGTTGGTGACGAACAGGTCGTCGCCGACGATCTGGATGCGGTTGCCGATCGCGTCGGTCATCGCCTTCCAGCCGTCCCAGTCCTCCTCCGACAGCGGGTCCTCGATGGACACGATCGGGTAGGCGTCGACGAGCTGGGTGTAGTAGGCGATCATCTCGTCGGAGGACTTGGAGCCGCCCTCGAACTTGTAGCCGCCGTCCTTGTAGAACTCGGTCGCCGCCACGTCGAGCGCGAGCACGATGTCGCTGCCCAGCGTGTAGCCGGCCTTCTCGACGGCCTCGGCGATCAGGTCGAGCGCGGCGGCGTTGGTCGGCAGGTTGGGCGCGAAGCCGCCCTCGTCGCCGAGGCCGGTGGACAGGCCCTTCTTCTTCAGGACCGACTTCAGCGAGTGGTAGACCTCGGCGCCGGTGCGCAGCGCCTCGCGGAAGGTCGGCGCCCCGATCGGGGCGATCATGAACTCCTGGACGTCGACGTTGGAGTCGGCGTGGGAGCCACCGTTGAGGATGTTGAGCATCGGCACCGGCAGCAGGTGCGCGTTGGGGCCGCCGAGGTACTTGAACAGGCTCAGGCCGGCCGAGTCGGCGGCGGCCTTGGCGACGGCCAGGGAGACGCCCAGGATCGCGTTGGCGCCGAGGTTGGACTTCTCCGGCGTGCCGTCCAGGTCGAGCATGGCCTGGTCGACGAGGCGCTGCTCGGTAGCGTCGAAGCCGCGCACGGCCTCGGCGATGCGCTCGTTGACGTTCTCGACGGCCTTCTCGACGCCCTTGCCGAGGTAACGCTTCGAGTCCCCGTCGCGCAGCTCGTTGGCCTCGAAGGCGCCGGTCGAGGCACCGGACGGGACGGCCGCGCGGGCGAGCGTGCCGTCGTCGAGGACGACCTCGACCTCGACGGTCGGGTTGCCCCGCGAGTCCAGGATCTCCCGCGCGCCGATTGCTTCAATCGTGGCCACTGTCACTCCTTGCAGACAAAGATTGGTCGGCCGCCACGGTGCGGCACCCTGAGCCTATCGGTTGCGCCGATCATGCAATCCCGGACCTACAGGTCGAGCAGGGTTCGCAGGTGGCGGGGCGGTGGTGAGCCGTGAGCAAGCATCCGGTCGTGCCAGTCGCGCAGCGTGACGTTCGCCGGCCGTTCATCCGCGATCTCCCGCACCTCGGTGTAGCCCACGAAGTACGTCGACAGCTGCGTCGAGGACAACAGCGCCCGCCGCCACTTCCCGGCCGCCTCACCCTCCTCCTGGAAGCCGGCGCCCATCATCAGCGCCATCGCCTCCTGCTCGGTCATCCCGTCGCAGTGGATCCGCTGGTCGATGATCGCGTTGATGCACATCCGCAGCTGCATCTTCAGCTGCTGCAGGCGCACCGGCAGGCCGCCGAAGCCGTGCCCGACCATCACCTCCTCCGCGTAGACCGCCCAGCCCTCCACGAACGGCCCCGACCAGCCGATCGCCCGGGCGCGGGTGCGGCCACGGAAGCGGCGGGCGTGCGCGAGCTGCAGGAAGTGCCCGGGGGTGGCCTCGTGGACGGTCAGCTCGCGCAGCATGTGGCTGTTGTACTCGCGGTAGAACGACGCGACCCGCTCCGCCGGCCAGTCCGACGGGGTGGGTGAGATGCAGAAGAACGTCGGCAGTTCGGAGGACTCCAGCAGGCCGGGCGGCTCGCAGTACGCGACGGCGACGCCCCGCGCGAACTCGGGCATCTCCATGATCACGAGGGGGTCGTCGATGAGGGTGACGAGGTCGTGGTCGCGGACGAACGCGGTCGCCTCGTCCAGGGACACCTTCGCCAGGTCCACGATCGTGTCGTTGTCCGGCACGTCGGCGGCGGCGAGGGCGAACGCGGCGCGGACGGTCTCGTCGGTCTCGGGGCCGCCGGTCAGCTCGGCCGCCGCGGCCCGCAGTCTCGCGGTCACCTGCGCGAGGTTGGCCTCGGCGCGCTGCAGCACCGTCGCGGCGCCGAGCTCCGTGTCCAGGGTGTGCCAGAGCCTGGCCTCCCACAGCCGCCGGCCGAGGCGCGGGTCGCGGTCGGCGGTGTCGACCCGGTCGCGGAGCCAGCCGGCGAAGTCGTCGAGCTCCGCCGCGGCCCGTTCCTGCAGCGGCCGCACCACGTCGGCCAGCCCGGGCGCCTCCTTGAGCAGCTCGGTGAGCTCCTCCCGCACCAGCCGCGCGGTGCCTTGGAACTGGCCGGTCGCGGTCTCCACGTGCACCTGCGGCGAGTCGGCCAGGGTGGCACGGGCGGTCGCGAGGGCGTCGGGGATCGCCGACAGCCGGGCCGCGAGCGACATGAGCCGCTCCTCGGCCGGCGCGAACGGCCGGGAGATCAGCGCGTGGAGCAGCGTCGCCGGGTTGTGTACCAGCGGGTTCCACTCGTGTTCGCGGATCTCGGTGCGCTCGAACAGCATCCGCTCGACCCGGGCCAGGAGCACCGCGTGGTCGACCTGCTCCTGAGGGTCGAGCAGGTCGAGGTCGACCGTGGTCAGCGCGGCGGAGGCGTCGCGGAGCATGTCGATGTCGCCGGCGACCGTCTCGGCGGACAGGTCGGGCAGCCGGTCGTCGAAGCGGTGGTCGCCGGCCGACGCCGCGAGCCGGGGATCCGACTCCAGCAGCGCGTCGGCGATGTGCTCGGCAAGGGGCACGAAGTCATGCGGCATGCTTTCGAACCTATATGAGAGTGGCGAGGGTCCTGACCGCTCTGGCGAGCTCGTGCGGCGTGTGCGCGGCGTAGCCGATCACCAGTCCGGGCGGTCCCTTGCGCACGCGCAGCGACGACAGGGCGAGCGGGCCGAGCCCGCACTCGGCGGCCCGCTGCGACACCACCCTGTCGTCGACCTCGGCCGGCAGCTCCACCACCAGATGCAGCCCCGCGGCGATCCCGCCGATCCGGGCCCGCGGCAGGTGCCGGCGCAGCGCGGCGACGACCGCGTCGCGGCGCTCCCGGTGCAGCCGGCGGGCCCGGCGCAGGTGCCGGTCGTAGCCGCCGCCGGCCAGGAACTCCGCGAACGCCAGCTGCTGCAGGGCCGGGCCGCCGTTGTCGGCGTCGGCCTTGGCCGCGCACAGCCGCGGAAGCATCGCCGACGGCGCGGCCAGCCAGCCCAGCCGCAGCCCGGGCGCCAGCACCTTGCTGACCGAGCCGACCAGCGCGACCCGGTCCGGGGCGAGGCCCTGCAGGCAGGCGACGGGCTCCCGGTCGTAGCGGTGCTCGGCGTCGTAGTCGTCCTCGACGATCAGCCCGTCGACCCTGCGGGCCCAGGCGATCAGTTCGGTACGCCGCTGCGGCGCGAGCACGACACCGGTCGGGAACTGGTGCGCCGGGGTGACCACGACGGCCTTGCACCTGGTGCGCCCCAGCGCCCGCACGTCCAGGCCGTCGCCGTCGACCGGCACGGGCACGACCTCCAGCCCGAGCCGCCCGAGGTGTTCGCGCAGCGCGGCCGGCCCGGGGTCCTCCAGGGCGACCCGCCGCACCTCGCCGTCGAGGAGCACCCTCGCCAGCAGCGCCAGTCCCTGCGTCACGCCGGCGGTCACGATCAGCCCCTCGGGGGGCACCAGCGCGGCACGCACCCGTCCGAGATAGCCGGACAGCTCACGGCGCAGGCGGGGCGCGCCGGTCGCGTCGCCGTAGTCGAAGTCGGCGTCCAGGGCGCTGGTCAGCGCCGTCTCATAGGCACGGCGCCACGCCGTGCGCGGGAACATCCCCAGATCCGGCACGCCCGGCCGCAGCGGCGCGACGGTGGCGGGCCGGTCCGGCGGGTCGCTGTGCCGGCGCGGGACCGCCGTGGCCACGGCGGCGACCACGGTGCCGGACCCGCGCCGGGTCAGCAGCCGCCCCTCGGCCGTGAGCTGCTCATACGCCCCCACGACGAGCCCCCGCGAGACACCGAGGTCGGCGGCGAGGTCCCTGGTCGACGGCAGCCGCGTCCCGGGTGCCAGCCGCCCGCGGGTGATCGCCTCCCGCAACGCACCGACGAGCTGGTCACCGACCCGCGGCCGAGTGCGGTCAAGCTCGACCAACGCCTCCCAGACCGACAAAGTGGACCTCCAAACGCGGGGCTCGGTGGCACTGTAGCGTGGACCACTGCCGATCGTAAGTTCGCTGTCATGAACCGGCTGTACACCTTTTACTGCGTGCTGACCTGCGCGATCCTCGGCTCGTCGTTCACGGTCAGCCGATCGCTGGTGGACTATCCGGTCCTGACCGGGCAGGCCCTGCGCTACACGCTGGCCGCGGCGGCGCTCGCCCTGCTCACCTCCTGGCTGCGCCCCACCGGCCGCGAGCTGCTGCGCCTGGCCGGGGTCGCCGCCACCGGCCTGGTCGGCTTCAACGTCCTGCTCATGTACGCCCTGCGCCACGCCGACCCGGCCGCCATCGGCACGATCGTCGGGGTGAGCCCGCTGCTGCTGGCCCTGCTCGGCCCCCTGCAGGAGCGCCGCCGCCCCTCCCCACGCCTGCTGCTCGCCGCCGTGGTCGTGGTCCTCGGCGCGGTCCTCGTCGAGGGCGGCGGCCGCATCGACGCGCCCGGCCTCGCCGCCGCCGTCGGGGTACTGGCCTGCGAGGCCGCGTTCTCCCTGCTGGCCGCGCCGCTGCTGCCCCGCCTCGGCCCGGTGCGGGTGTCGGCCTGGAGCACCGCCCTGGCCGTGCCGCTGCTGCTGCTCGTCCTGCCGTTCAGCGGCGAGCGCCCCCGGCTGCCCACCGCCGGCGAGGGCGCCGCGCTGGCGTTCCTCGGTCTGGTGCTGACCGTGGTCGCGTTCGTCTGCTGGTACACCGGCGTCGCCCACCTCGGCATCGAGCGCGCCGGCGTCTTCGTCGGGCTTGTGCCCGTGTTCGCCCTGGCCACGCTCGCCGTCACGGACCGGGTCACACCCGACCCCCGCCAGCTCACCGGCGTCCTCGCCGTCGCCTCCGGCCTGGCGATCGGCCTGAGCCGTGCTAGGCAGGACGCATGCAACGCACCGCACTCGTCCTCGGCGCCGGCGGCATCACCGGCGTCGCCTGGCAGCTCGGGCTCCTCATCGGCCTGCGCGACCAGGGAGTCGACCTCACCGGCGCGGACCTGATCGTCGGCACCTCGGCCGGCGCGATCACCGGCGCCCTCGTCGCCGCCGGCCACGACCCCCGCAAGGCGGCCGCGATGGAGGCGCCGCTCGGACCCGGCGACCCACCGATCCGCGCCGACTGGACCCGCGGCGCCGTCGCGTTCCAACTGCTGCAGGACGCGTCACTGCCTCCACCGCAGCTGCGCCGCCGCATCGGCGCCATCGCCCTGGAGGCCGAGGTGGGGCCGCCGGAGCCGTGGCTGGCGTCGTTCGCCCGGCGGTTGCCGATCGACGACTTCCCGGACCGCCTGCTCATCACCGCCGTCGACACCGCCACCGGCGAGCCGGTCACCTGGACGGCCGCGTCGGGGGTGCCGCTGATCCCGGCGGTCGCCGCGAGCTGCGCCGTGCCGTGCCTGTTCCCGCCGGTGCGGGTCGGGGACGGGTGGTACATGGACGGCGGGGTCCGCTCCCGCACCAACGCCGACCTCGCCGACGGCTATGACCGGGTCGTCGTCCTGGCCCCCCGCATCCCGATGCTGGGCCGCGACGCCCACGCCACCACCGGCACCCTCGTCGAACCCGACGCCGCCTCCCAGTCCGCCATCGGTGGCAACGTCTTCGACCCGTCCCGCTGGTCCGCCGTCGTCGAGGCCGCGATCCACCAGGGCATCACCCGACCCCCGCCATGGTGACCGGGTTGCGCAGATCCCTACTCGGCGCGGCGGACGGCGTCCATGTAGGACAGGGCGGTGGCGCGCAGGGCGGCCTCGGCGTCCAGGCCTTCCTCGTGGGCCTGGACGACCAGGGCGAAGAGGGCGGCGCCGAGCGGGTCGGGCGGGGTGAAGGGGACGGTGAGGCCGGCGCGGGCGACACGGTGCAGCAGCTTCGCGACGAGGGCCAGGGCCGGCTGGGAGAGGGCGACGCCGTCCACAGCGGAGCCGCGGGACTTCTCGGCCTGCTTGATCTGCTCCCAGTTGGCGATGATGTCGTCGATGCCGCCGACCTCGGTGCCGGCGAAGACGTGCGGGTTGCGGCGGATGAGCTTGTCGACGAGGTCGCCGGCGACGTCGTCGAGGGTGAACCTGTCGGTGATGTCCGCTGCCTCCTCGGCGAGGCGGGCATGCAGGACGACCTGCAGCAGGACGTCGCCGAGCTCCTCGCGGACCGCCTCGTGGTCCTGGTCGCGGATGGCGTCGTAGAGCTCGTAGGCCTCCTCCAGGAGGAACGGCGCCAGGCTCTCGTGGGTCTGTGCCCGCTTCCACGCGTCGCCGGTCTCGGGGTGCATGAGACGGTCCATGACGGTGACGGCGTCCAGGACGCGGGCGCCGGGCGGGTCCCAGGAGCCGTAGAGCAGCTCGAGGGTGGCGAGGCCTGGCTCGCGGGCGAGCCGGAGGCCCAGGGATCGGGCGAGCTGCTCGTCGCCGTCGGGTGAGGCGAGCCAGACGAAGGTGCCGTGCGTGGCCAGGGCGTCGAGCAGGACCTCGACGGTGGGCTCGACGACGGTGACGGCGGCGCCGGCCGCGCGCAGGGCGTCGACCTGGTCCGACGGGGACGCGGTGAGCACGGGGTGGGCGCGGACCAGGTCCCACGCCTGGGCGGTGAGCACGCCGGCGGGGAGCCGGGGTGACGTCACCAGCAGGACCACACTGCCCGGCACAGTCGCTCAGGCCTCCTCGGCAGATACCTCGTCCACGGTCAGGTGGACCAGGATACTGGCCCGCGCGGGGGCGCCGCTCTGGCCGAGGCGGACCTCGACCGGCAGGCCGTAGGTGAGGCCGGCGTAGCGGGGGTTGACGGTGATGCCGGAGGTGGCGACGGCGTCGTCGAGCAGCCGGCGCAGGGCGATCATCCTGCCGATGCTGTCGCGGTTGAGCAGGTACTGGATCTGTTCGAAGGTGTACCGCTCGGAGACCGGGCGGCCGCTGGGGAAGTACAGGGCCTCGAAGGCGGCGCGCTGCTGGTCGCGGTCGGGCTCGACCGGGGCGACGGCGGCGGCGAGGGTGAGCAGGATGTTCTGGGTGTCGGTGACCAGCGTCACGATCCGCGCGTCGGCGGGCAGGTCGTAGTACTGCGCGACCATGGCGGGCGTGGTCTCCTGCCGGACGGTGAGGGAGCGCTCGGCGGCGATCCGGCCGCCGACCTCCCGGATGATCATCGAGCCGAGGACGTAGCCGGTGACCTGGCCGCGCTGCGCCGGGGCGAAGGTCAGGTCGGCGGCGATGCCGCGGACCTCGGCGATGGTGACGGCGTCCTCGCCGAGGTAGGCCGCGACGTCCGGGTCGGACCGGCAGCCGGCGAGGGACGTCACCGCGAGGGCCGCCACCAGCGCGAGCACACGGATTCGTGACATGGCTATCTCCCCGGCTTCTTCTTCGTCCTGGTGGCGGCGGTCATCGGCGTGTAGTGCGGGTCCTGGGCCAGCGACGTGCGGAACGCGCCGAGGACCGCGGGGTCGTCGGAGACCTGGAACTGCTGGGTGGGGCCCTTGTTGTCGGTCGGGTCGGATTCGAAGTACATCACCGCCCGGATCTGCGGGTTGGCCTTGAACGTCGCGGACGCGTCGCGCAGCCAGGCGGCGCGCTGGTCGGTCCCCCACGCCCGGGCCACCCCGAACTCACCGATCATCACCGGTTTCGTCGGGTGGGACGCGCAGAACTCCAGGAACTGCCGCATCAGCGCGCCGATCGTGTCGTACTTCGTGCCGGCGTACACGTCGACGCAGTTCCAGTCGACCATGTCGTCGCCGGGGTAGAAGTCGGCCGCGTAGCCGCCCTGGAAGCCCTCCACGGTCGGGCACCACACCCAGGAGGCGTTGGTGGCGCCCTCGGCGGTGAAGATGGCCCGGACGTGCTTCCACGCGGCGACGTAGTCCTCCCCGGACCACATCTGGGCGCGCAGGTTCGGGCGGTCCATCTCCCACCGGTACCGCAGCATCACCGGACGCGCGAACGCCTTGAGCTCACGGGCCCGCTCGCGGATCAGGTCGTCGTAGCGGCCCATGGTGATGAGCCGGGTGTCGCCGCCCGCCCACGACAGCATGAGTGTCGTGCCGCGGGCGGCGAACTGCTCGTCGGAGGCGTTGAAGAAGTTCTCGTCGAAGCGGCGGTACGTGTTGACGATCGCCATCTTGCGCCCGACGGACTTCTCCCAGGCCGTCATCGCGGTGAGCCGGCCGGATTCCGTGAGGTGCTCCGGCCGGACCCACGCGCCGAGATAGGAGCCCTCCTTCGGCGGCGCGATGGGGCCGGCCGCGAACGGTCCGGTGGACGTCGCGATCGCCGGCGGCGCGCCCGGCGCCACCGGGGACGCCCCCGGGGTCGACGACGGCCGCGGCGCCGGTGTCCTTCGTGGACACCACGCTGAGGGTCACCGCCGTCGCGCCCGCCAGGCAGGCGACCACGACGGCGACGACGAGCCCGATCCGCTTCACTCTCGACCTGCCCCTTCGGCTACTTGGGTATCCGGCGCGCCACGTACAGCACGTCGGTGGCCACCCCCGAGAGGCGGCCGCTGCGGGCGGCGAGGTCGTCCGCGCGGCGGGCCACCGGCCGCAGCCATTCGCGGCGGTACGCGCCGGCCGGGCACAGCGCGAAGCCGCGCCGCTCGACCACCTCGAAGCCGTGCCGGGCCAGCAGCTGCTCGACCTCGGCGTGGTGCAGCTCCGCGAACCACTGGTTGGCGCGGTTGGAGCGGTGCCGCAGGTGCCGCAGCGACGAGCGGTTGCCGTGGTTCTCCACGACCAGCAGGCCCGAGTCGGCCTCCGGCAGGATCTTCGCGGCGAACGCGATCGCCCGGTCCCGGACGTCCTTCGGCGCGTTGAGCAGCAACCGGAACACGGTCACCAGCGCCGGTCCGTCCACTGTGGCCGGTTCCGGCACCGGCCCGTCGCCGTCGACCTGGTGCAGCTTCGCGTAGACGCCCGCCTCCTGGGCCTTCGCGAGCATCTGGGCGGACACGTCGTAGCCGTGCGCCGCCCGCACGACACCGTGCAGCAGCTTGATCGCCCGGCCGGTGCCGCACGCGAAGTCGTGCTGGACCGGCCGGCGGGCGGTGAACTCGCGGCGGACCAGGCGGCGCAGGAATGCGCGCTGCCGGCCGCTCACCGCCGTCGAGTAGGTCTCCGGCGCGTAGACCACCCGTTCGTACTTGTCGACCGCCTCATCCGACTGGAAGACCTCCGCGTAGTCAGTTCTCATCGTTCCCCCTGCATCAGAACGTGCCTCAAACGCACGACCGCGTAGCAGTACGCGACCGCACCCGCCCCCGTGGCGGCGAATTTCACGAACAGCCCGTGGACCGGCAGCACGGCCAGCTGCGGCACGGCGAAACACGATGCGGCCAGCCCGCAGGCGAGCAGCGTGGCCCGCCCGAACGGGTGCAGGCCGAGGCCCCGCACCACCTGGATGAGCGGCACCAGGTTGTTGACGAGCACCGCCGCGCACAGCCCGGCGGCCGCGCCGAACGCGCCGTGCCGGGGGATCAGCACCGCGTCGACGCCGAGCATGGTGACCAGGGCGAGGCCCACGTTGGCGAGGTTCCACCAGGTGCGGCCGGCCATGGCGAGGACCACGTCGACGCAGCCGGCGGCGGTCGCGACCATCATCGTGGCCGACAGCAGCCGCACGATGCGCACGCCGCCCTCGTAGTGCTCGCCGAAGAGGTCGAGGTACTGGTGCGCGTAGGTGAACATCAGCAGGTACAGCGGCCAGCAGGCGAGCACGACCCACGCGGTCGCCTGGCGGTAGAGCAGGTTCGCGCCCGCCATGTCCCGCACGGCGAGGCGCTCGGCGAGCCGCGGCTGGACCGACTGCGTGACGCCCTGGTTGACGAACTGGCCGAGGATCACGAACCGGCCGGCGACGGCGTACATGGCGGCGGGCGCGAGGCCGGCGAGCGCGGCGACGAGCAGCACGTCGACGCGCTGCAGCGCCATCTGGGCGAGGCTCGCCACGGCGCGCGGGGCGGTGAACGCCCAGAACCGCCGCGGCGTGAAGTCCGACAGCTCCCCTCCGGCGGGCGTGACGCGGGTGCGCAGCCGGGTCAGTGCGACCCCGGCGAGCAGCGCCGCGGGCAGGTACGGCAGCGCCCACAGCGCGGCGAACACGTCCGGTCCCCACCCGGTCACCCACACCAGCGCCAGCAGCGCCAGCTGCGCCGCGGGCCGCATCACCCGGTCCAGCAGCACAGTGGGCCGCATCGCGCGCAGGCCGCGGGTCGCGGCGAGCAGCGCGTCGCTGACCGCGGCCGCCGGCAGGAACACCGCGAGGGTCCGCACCAGGTCGGCCCGGCCGGGCAGCAGGTCCACGGCGAACCACAGCCCGCCGGCGATGACCAGCGCCGCGACGGCGAGCGGGACCAGCGCGGTGCGCAGGCACTCGCCGAGGCGGGACAGGTCGCCGACCGCGCGCATCCTGGCCGGCCAGTACACCAGCGACGTCTGCACGCCGAGCTTCGCGACCGTGACGCCGAGCCCGAACACCGCGGTCGCGGCGAAGAACGCGCCCGCGCCGTGCGGGTCGAGGGCACGGGCGGCGAGCCAGGTGACACCGAGCCCGGCGACGCCGGTGCAGACGGTGCCGGCCAGGTTCGCCAGCCCACCCCGGGCGGCGCCGCGCAGCATGCCTTTCGGCGACTCGAGACCGGCTCCCGGGGTGGACGTGTCGAGCGTCGCCGTCACGCCGGACTGTCCGCTGTGGACAGCCAGGAGGGGCGGTGGCCGAGCCAGGTGGCCAGGCGCTCATCGAAGGGTTCGTAGTACGAGGCGAGCTGCGAGGCGATCGAGTCGTCGAGGCGGTTGCGGGGGCGGGCGTTGTGCCGGTCGAACGCCGGGTACTGCGCGACCCGCGGCAGGCCGAGGAAGTCCAGCACGGCGTCGTACACCGGCTCGGGGCGCAGGAAGAACTCGGTGCTGTCGACCACGTGGACCCGGTCGCGGCCGAGCAGCGCCGCCATCGGCTCGATGTACTCGATGTACTCGCCGCGGGCCCGGTAGGCGTGGTGCTGGTGGGCGAAGCTGTACGCGTCCGGGTCGTTGAGCAGCAGTTCGCGCTGCCCGGCCAGGCGCGAGGGTTCCAGGGCGAGGGCGCGGCCGAAGTCGACCTCCGGCTCGAAGCCGCGGGCGACCTCGTGCGCGTGCTGGGAGTAGGCGCGCTCGACCGGGTCGCGGACCAGCACGACGAGCTTCACGCCGGGCAGGTCGGCGGCGATCCTGGCCAGGGCGTGCGGGTGGTACATGTAGTACGGGCTGGACTCGAACGTCTGCGCGGGGACGCCGAGGTCGTCCTGGATGCGCGCGGCGCGGCGCTGCAGCGGGAAGTGCCCGCGGTACCAGCGCAGCCCGTGGTGGTAGCCGACGTCGAAGTAGTGCACGCCCTTGTGCAGCACGGCCTTGATGACGGCGGGGTGCGCGGCCAGGGCGCGGTACAGCGACGTGGTGCCGCAGCGCTGGCCGCCGCAGATCAGGAACTGCGGCAGCATCCGCCGGTTGGCGGTCAGCTGCCCGTAGTTGCGGGATCCGAAGTGGACGATCCGCTTCATCGTGTCGGGAACCTGCACGGGCATGGTTACAGTGCCTCCACTCGCGCGACGAGAACGGGCAGCAGCCAGCTGCCGAGCACGCCCAGCCGGGCGCCGGCCTCCGCCTGCCGGTCGGTGACGTACCGGGTGGCCAGGTCGATGAGGTAGAGCAGGGTGGTCACCTCGACCGCCTGGCGGTGCACCACGCCGAACGGCAGCAGCAGCTCGGGCGCGGCGTCGATGAGGTCGTTGACGGCCCGGGCCGCCGACGGTGCCCGGCCGATGCCGATCTGCAGCGCGTGGTGCAGCGCGTCGTAGCCGATCGGGACGCCCGGGGTGAAGCGTTCCCAGTCCCAGACCAGGATCGTGTCGGCGAGGCAGGCCATGTTCCACGGTGACCAGTCGCCGTGCCAGGAGCCGTAGGTGAGCTGGACGCCACCGGTGCAGCGGCCGATCCGCTCGGCCGCGGCCCGCAGCGCGCCGCCCTCGTGGTGCTCGGCGACGGCGTCGAGCCGGGCGCGCAGCCGGGTCCAGTAGCCGCTGTCGTCGAGGCGGCCGCGGCGGGTGCCGCAGCAGGCGGCGACCTCGCGCATCGCGTTGGCCAGGCGGGGCGCGGTCAGCGGCACCCGGGGCCGCCACACCGGCAGCGCCGACTGCACGAGGACCTCGTGCCCGTTCCACTGTCCGATGTGGATCACGTCGGGCACCCGCAGCGCCTTGAGCCCGGCGGTCGACACGGCCGCCAGGGCGTTGCCCTCCGCCTTCACCAGGGTCCTGGTCAGCGCCGACGTGCCGAGCTTGGCGAAGGCCATGGTGGCGCCGTCGGCGGTGAGCAGCTGCAGCACCGGCTTGCGGTTGGCCCGCGCCGGTCCGATGTGGACGCTGAGGCGCACGTCGGTGCCCAGCTCCCGGCGCAGGTAGGTGTCGATGGTGTCGGGGCCCGGCGTGATGCTCAGCCGGTCGCGCAGCAGCACCGACGACGCGCCGGTGCGCAGGGCGGCGACGACCGCGTCACGCTTCAGCCTCGCCACGCGGGACTGCGGCTCGGCGTAGCGGCGCACGGCGGCGGCGGCGAGGCGGCGGTCGTCGGCCGGCACGAGCAGCCGCGGCTTGCGGGCGTTGGGCACGACCAGGTACTCCACCGTGGTGCCGCCCTGCCCCGGGTACAGCAGGGCGAGGACCTCCTCGATGTACTGCGCGCGCAGTTGCTCGTCGTCGACCTGCAGTGCGGCCGGGGCGGTCTTCACTGGACTCATCGGCTCTCCAAACGGTTGCGCCACAGGACGGCGTACGCGAGGAAGGTCAGCGCCAGCGGGGTGACGAGCGCGTTGTACCAGAACATCGCGGCGAAGCTGGACACGATCGCGGCGGTGGCGGCGAGCCCCGCCGGTGTCGCGTCGCGCCGGAAGCGCCACAGCCCCACGACGAAGAACCCCAGGTAGGTGACGGTGCCGAGCAGCCCGTGGGCGAAGAGGAGCTGCCACAGCTGGCCGTTGCCGCCGATGGTGAAGTTGCCGCAGCGCTCGCAGTCCTCGCTCTCCCCGACCGCGATCGAGTTGCGCCCGCCGATGGTGTTGCGGGTCGAGCCGAAGCCGATCAGGGGCGACTCGGCCATCCCGCCGACGGCCTTCTCCGTGGTGTACATGCGCACCCCGTTGGACTTGCCGTCCTCCAGGCGTGCGGTGACGACGTCGCCGAGCGGGGTGGTGACCACGGCGACCGCGACGACGGCGCCGGCGACCCCGACGAGGGCCAGCGCGGCGAACCGGCCGCGGACCGCCAGCCGCACCGCCACGTACAGCACCATCACGCCGAGACCGATCCACAGTCCCCGGTTGAGCGAGTAGACGATCGGCGCCATCGCGATCAGGAGCGTCGCGAGGGTGAACACCTTGGTGCGGCGGCTTTTCGTGAGCGACCAGCCGGCCACCAGCAGCCAGCCGATGAGCAGGCAGACGTTGTTGCCCCAGGTGTTGGTGTACCCCCAGGGTGCGCCGGGGCGCGGGGTCTCCCCGCCGAGCAGGTTCATGATCTGCGCGGCGGTCGGGTGGACCAGGGACTGGATGAAGCCGTTCTCGCGCAGGTGGTGCGGCAGCAGCAGCTCCAGCGGCGCGGTGAACTCGAAGGTCGGCGCGGCCATGCCCAGCAGCCCGCCGGCGACGGTGACGACGAACAGCCAGGCGAGGAGCCGGATGAAGCGCAGCTGCGACAGCTCCCTGCGATCGACGTTGCCGGCGTACACCAGGATCACGGTCAACGCCACGTACCCGCCGAGGCGGAACGCGTAGGACACCAGCCGGCTGGCCGCGGTACCCGGCACGGTGCCGGTCGGGTCCGCGCCGAGGCTGAACAGCCCCAGGCCGACGACCGCGAGGAACAGCAGCCACAGCAGGAAGCCGGGCGGCATCTTGACGAACTGGCCGGACGCGCGGTGCCGTACCAGCGACACCAGCATCGGCACGGCCACCAGGAAGAAGATCAGTGTGCCGAGGCCGAGCGCCCACCACAGCGGGTAGAGCAGCAGCAGGCCGGTGACGGGCCAGGCGGCCAGCCGGTGCGGGCGCGCGGTTCTGGGCACCGCCGCCTGCAGTGAGGGGTGATTCGCAAGAGCGGTCATGCCGCCACCTCCGCTGCGCTGCGGCGTCGGCCTGCCCCGAACCTGCTACATGACTCGCTCGCAAGCTCACTCATCGGCGCTTGTCGGCGCCGTTCTCGCCCACGGTGTCGGCGTTGACGCGGGTCACGGAGATGGTGCGGGTCTGCCGCTTCGGCACCGACGGCGGAGGCGCCTGCACGACCTTGGGCGCCGTCACGGTCGCGGCGGCGGCACCGGTACGGATCCGCTTCTGCCCGATCGGCTCCTCGGGCTCCTTCGGCGGCAGCTTGTCCAGGACCGTGGTCATGTCGTCGGCGACCGTGACCTCCTGGGTGTCGCGCTCCTCCGTGCCGCGGGCGCCGGCCAGGCGCGGCAGGACCACCGCGCCGAGCAGCGGCGTGCCGACCCGGCGCAGCTGGTCGGCGGCGTCGGCGACCTCGGTGTTGCGGGTGCGCCGCAGCTCGACCGCGACGATCGCGGCGTCGGCGAGGCTGGCAAGGCTCTGCGCGTCGGCGCTGGTCGCCGTCGAGGGCGCCTCGACGATCACGTACGCGGCCCGCTCCCGCAGCGTCGCGAGGGTGTCCCGCAGCGCCTGCGACTGCAGCAGCCCGCCGGCGCTGGCGGTGCCGCCGGTGGTGACGACGCTGAGGTTGGGGTGCCGCGGCGCGCGCTGGGTGGCGCTGCTGAGGGAGAACCGCCCGGCGAGCACGTCGGACAGGCCCGGCACCGACCGCACGCCGAGCATCCTGTTGACGCTGGCGGTGTCGACGAGGCTGTCGGGGAGGTGCGCACAGACGAGGACCGTTTCGGCGCCGGTCCGCGCGAACGCCGCGGCGAGGTTGGCGGCCACGACGGTCGACGCGGCGCCGCGGCTGGCGCCGGCCACGACGACGACCTGCCCGGCGAGCGCGACCCGGGCGTCGGCGCCGTTCGGGGCAGGGATGCTCGCGAGGACCTCGTTGCGGAGCCGGTTGAAGATGCGCCCGCCGGCGCCGAACGGCGCGAACACGTCGTCGAGGCGGGGCTTGACCCGGCCGGGCACCGCGGCGAGGACCGCGACGTCGACCCGGCGGGGCAGGTCGGAGGGGCGGCGGACGCGCTGGTCGAGCCGCTCGCGGAGCAGGGCCGCGCCGACGCCGAGCAGGAGGCCGACCATGGCGCCGCTGGCGAGGTTGAGCAGCCGGTTGGGCTTCACCGGGCGGGACGGCAGGTCCGCGTCACGAATGATCTTGCCGGCGTTGACGGTGGTGGTGAGCAGCTGGTTGAGCTGGCCGGCGAGGGTGTTGATCTGCGAGGTCGCCGTGGTGCGCTGGCTCTCCAGGTTCGGCCGGTTCGGATCGGTCGGGCGGAGGTTGGCCAGCCGGTTGTTGATCTGCAGCAGGCTCGCGTTGAGCTGGTTGAGCTTGTCGTTGAGGATCGCGATGCGCCCGGCGACCTCGGTCTTCGCGCTCTCCTCGCGGTTGCGCAGGTACGCCTCGGCGAACGCGTGCGACCCGGCCTGCGCGATCCTGGCGTCGTTCGAGGAGTACGTGATGACCAGGAACGTGGTGTTCGGCGGCACCTCGACCCGGACGTTGCGGGCCAGGTCGTCCGGCGTCTCCCCGGCGCGCATCAGCTCGCGGGCGTCGGTGGCGACCGTCGTGGAGGTGACCAGCTGCGCCTCGTTGTCGAGGTTGATGTCACCCTTGGTGCGGCCGCTGGTGGAGTTCGCGTCCTGCCCGTTGCCGAGCGGCGAGACGAGCACCGACGTCGCGGACTCGTACACCTTCTTCTGCATGCCGGTGAACTGCCCGGCGCCGAGGAGACCGGCGCCGACCATCAGGAGCACCAGCCACCAATGGCGCCGGGCCATGCCGAGCAGGTCGACGCCCGGTGAGTCGGTATCGGCGGAAAGCTGGCGGTTGGCGTCCATGAAGCGGCGGCCCCTTCGGCGTCAGGTTCTCCAGGGGCTAACGCTTCCGGGACGTCAGGCGTAATGGGCTGATGTGCCCGCTTTATACATTTAGGGTATCGGGCGTAGGTCGAGCCAGCCGTTGTTGCCCAGGTAGCGCAGCACGGTGGTGACCGCCTCGCCGTACGACAGGTCCGTCGTGTCGATCGCCAGTTCGGCGTCGGTCGGCGCCTCGTACGGGTCGTCGATGCCCGTCATTCCCTTGATCAGCCCGGCCCGCGCCTTCGCGTAGAGCCCCTTGCGGTCGCGCCGCTCACACTCTTCGAGCGGCGTCGACACATGCACCAACACGAAACCCGCCCCGGCGTTACGGGCGAACTCGCGCGCCGCCGCCCGTGCCTCGTGGTAGGGCGCGATCGGGCAGCAGATCGCCACCCCGCCGTGCCGGCCGACCTCGGCGGCGACCCAGCCGATCCGCTTGATGTTGGTGTCGCGGTCCGCGGCGGAGAACGTCAGGCCCGCCGACAGGTGCCGGCGCACGATGTCGCCGTCGAGCAGGGTGACGGTGCGCTCCCCCGACTCCTGCAGCGCGTCGGCGACACCGGTCGCCATCGTCGACTTGCCGGAGCCGGACAGGCCGGTGAAGAACACGACCAGGCCCCGCTGCCGGCGCGGCGGCCGCGCCCGGACCAGCTCGCGGGCGACCGCCGGCGGCGTGTGCCACTCCGGCAGGATCGTGCCCCGGTCGAGGTGGTCCTCGATCTCGGCGGCCGTCAGCGGCAGCCGGCGGTGCTTCGGCGGGATGTCGTCCAGCGAGCGCCACTGCCCGTCACGGCCGTCGTAGGCGAGCTCCCGGGGCACCAGGACCCGCAGCCCGCCGCCGGACAGCATCGAGTCGCTGGAGGCGAGCAGGTGGGTGACGCCGTATGCGGCGGCGACCCGGGTGCGCAGCATCGCGGCACGGATGTCGTCGCCGCCGTCGTGCGGCAGCGGCAGCACCACGATCGTGGAGGCCGGCATCCGGTCCCGCGCCGCGAGCACGCAGCGGACCAGGGCCTCCGGGGCCAGGCCGTCGGGGCCGGGGCTGCCGAGCGGCACCAGGACGAGCAGGTGTGCCGCCAGGGTCCGGGCGGCGCGTGCGATCTGCGCCCGCTGCGGGCGGTGCAGCGGGCGGTCCGCGATGACGCCGAGGACCCGGCCCTGCGGCAGGGCGCCGCGCACCTCCGCCGGGGTCCTGCGCATGCGGCGGAACGCTCCGTGGCCGCCGTCGCCCAGGCGCATGACCCGGCCGGCGGCCCCGCCGAAGCCCTCCCGCGTCGGATACACCTCGGTGGTGTCCAGCGCGGCGATCGGCGCGCCCTCCAGGTCGGCGAGGATCAGGACCCTCTTGCCGGGGTCGGCGACGTCGAGCTGAGCGAGCACCGACTGCGGCACTTCCAGGGTCACCGGCACCGGCCAGGCCGTCCCGTCGGCGAGGCGGCCGTTGCGCCGCAGCGACTTCAGGTCGGCCGGCCCGAGGAAGCCCGTCAGCGGCCGGTAGGCCTCCGACAGCAGCAGCTCCAGGTCGGCGATCTCCGAGGGCCGGGGCGTGTAGGTCGGCGCGTCCCTGAGCACCTCGTCCGGCAGCGTCCATCCATCGACAGCCCAACCGTTCACAGACACGCGAGACAGTCTGGCAGCTTGCCTTTGATTTCACCCCGCTGGGGTCCGCTTCAGCCGGTGTTGCGCATCCCGGCCGCGATGCCGTTGACCGTGGTCAGCAGTGCCCGTTCCAGGGCCGGGTCCGGCGAGGACTTCCGCCCGCCGCCCCAGACGCCGCTGTCGGCGACCTTGCTGGCCCGGTACTGGGCGAGCAGCGACACCTGCAGGTGGTGCAGCGGCTGCAGGTAGCTGTCGCGGACGCCCAGCGTGCGGTCCAGCACCGGCTGGCGCTCCAGCAGCGTCGACTCGCCCGTGATCGCGAGGACCTCCGCGACGGTCTTCTCGTACTCCGCGCGGATCACCTCGAAGACCGGCTTCAGCGGCTCCGGCACCAGCGTGTCGACATACCGCGACGCGATCTCCAGGTCGGTCTTGGCCAGCATCATCTCGACGTTGGACAGGAACGTGCCGAAGAAGTGCCACTTCTCGTGCATCTCGCGCAGCACGTCGCCGAGGCCGGCGACCCGGGCAGCCTCCAGGCCGCTGCCCACGCCGAACCAGCCCGGCACGATCTGCCGCGACTGCGTCCAGCCGAACACCCACGGGATCGCCCGCAGTCCGCCGAGGCCGGCGTCGGCGTTCGGCCGCTTCGACGGGCGCGAGCCGATGTTGAGCGCGCCGAGCAGCTCCGTCGGGGTCGCCGCCCAGAAGTACGCCGGCAGGTCCGGGTCCTCGACCAGGGCGCGGTAGTTGGCGAACGCGGCCGTCGACACCGTCTCCATCGCCGCGTCCCAGCGGGCCAGGGCATCGGCGGGCTGCCGGGGCTCGGTGTGCAGCAGCGCACTCTGCAACACGGCGGCGAGGGTCAGCTCGAGGTTCTCCCTGGCCAGGGCCGGCAGCGTGTACTTGTCGGAGATGACCTCGCCCTGCTCGGTGACCTTGATCGCGCCGTCGAGCGTGCCCCACGGCTGCGCCAGGATCGCCTCGTGCGTCGGGCCGCCACCGCGCCCGACGGTCCCACCGCGGCCGTGGAACAGCCGCAGCCGCACCCCGTGCCGGGCGGCGACGTCACGCAGCTGCCGCTGCGCCTTGTGGATCATCCACTGCGACGTGGTGATGCCGGCGTCCTTGTTGGAGTCGGAGTAGCCGAGCATGACCTCCTGGACGTCGCCGCGTGCGCGCACGATCGCCCGGTACACCGGGATCGACAGGAGATCGTCCAGCAGCTCGCCGGCCATCTCCAGCTCACGGGCCTGCTCCAGCAGCGGCGCGAACCCGACCCGGGCCCGGGCCGACTCCATCGACGCCCCGCCGAACCCGGCGCCGGCGCTGACCTCGATCAGGCCCCACTCCCGGGCCAGCACGACCGCGGCGAGCACGTCGTCGATGCCCTGCGTCATGGAGATGATGTAGGTCTCGACGACCTCCGGGCCGAAGCGCTCCTGCACCTCGCGGATCGCGGCGAACACGTCGAACGTCTTGCGCGCGCTGTCGGTCAGCCCGGTGTCGCGGGTCGCCAGGGGGCGGCGGCCGTTGAGCTCGTCGATCAGCAGCTGCCGGCGGGCGTCACGGTCCAGATGCGAGTAGTCGACCTCGCCGACGCGCCGGTACAGCTGGGCGAGCACCTCGTGGTGCGCGTCGGCGTGCTCCCGCACGTCCAGCGTGGCCAGCTGCAGGCCGAACGCCGACAGCGTGCGGATCGCCGAGGCCAGCTTGCCGGTCGCGGCGAGCTGCCCGCCGTTGCGCGCCAGGGACGCCCGCATCAGCTCCAGGTCGGCGATGAGCTCGCCGGTGCCGAGGTAGTCGCGGCCCTGCTTGTGCGGCGTGCCGGTGGCCAGGCGCGTGCGGGTGTGCTGGAGCTTGAGCCGGATGCAGCGCAGCTTCAGCCGGTAGGACTCCTCGAGGTTGACCCGCCGGTAGCGGGCCGGCAGCTCCGGCAGGTTGTCCAGGTCGGCGGCGAGGCTCGCGGACAGGTCCAGCGACACCCCGCGCAGGCGCTTGGAGACCGACACCTCGTCGATCAGCCCGTCGATGATGCCTTCGGCGGCGCGGATGCCGTACTCGTGCTGGATCAGCAGGACGTCACGGGTGACCGCCGGGGTGACGAACGGGTTGCCGTCACGGTCGCCGCCGATCCACGAGCCGAAGCTCAGCGGGCGGGCGGTCGGGGGCAGCTGCACCCCGAGGTCCTTGAGCGTGTCATACAGGTCGTCGAGCACCTGCGGGGCGGCGCCCGCGGCCAGGTCGGCGAGGTAGTAGACCGCGTTGCGGGCCTCGTCGCTGGGCTCCGGGCGCTCCAGCCGCAGCTCGTCGGTCTGCCACAGCAGGTCCAGCAGCTCCGCGAGGCGGCGGTCGGTGCGGGCGGTGCGGGTCTTGTCCGGCTCGAGCGAGCCGTCCAGCGCGGTCGCGACCGCCTCGGCGTCCAGCTCGTCGCCGACGGCGCGCAGCTTCGTCAGGATCGACCGGCGGGCGGCCTCGGTCGGGTGGGCGGTGAACACGGGCCGCACCGCGAGCTTCGAGGCGATCGTGCCGATCTCCTTCACCCCGACCCCGCGGTCGGCGATCAGCTTCGCGGCCCGCTCCAGCCAGCCGCCCTCGCGCACCCGGATGCGGCGCAGCTCGCGTGCCCGGTGCACCTGCTCGGTGATGTTCGCCAGGTGGAAGTAGGTGGAGAACGCCCGGGCAAGCTGCGTGCCGGCGACCACGTCGAGACCGGTCAGGCGCTCGGCGGCGGCCTCGGGGTCGCTGCGCACCAGCGCGCGGACCTCTTCGACGAGGTCGAGCAGCTGCTGCCCGTCCTGCCGCACGAGGCTCTGCCCCAGCAGCGAGCCGAGGCGGCGGATGTCGGCGCGCAGCGCGGCGTCGGCGTCGCTGGTCGCGGGTGCCTCTGCAGACATGCTGGATCCCTCCGGACGAGTCGGCTGGGACGGCGCTGTCCGTTTTCACCGGCATCGTATCGGCTGTGGCGACGCACCGTGGTCTTCCGGTGAGTCACGCCACTGTTTCTGGCTCGGTCGGCGGTCCCCTGGGGGTTCCACCCCCACACCTCATGCTCGCTGCGCTCCCGCTCAAACCCTCCGCCCCTCACCCTCGGTGGTTTTGTCAGAGTCCGGGGATAGGCTGGCGGTGCTCGATACACCCCCGCCCACCTTGGGCGCGGGGCTGTTTGCCGTGCAGATAGGTGCTTCCATGCCAAGGCTCGCCGGTCTCACCTCCGCCGCTCTCACTGACCCCGCCCTCGCCCGCGCCCGTGACCTCGCCCGGGGTGGGCACAGCGACCAGGTCGACCTGACCGCGCCGCCGGCGCTGCGCACCTTCGTGACGGCGGTCGTGGCGGCCGAGCGGCCGGTCCTGGCGGTCACCGCGACCGGCCGGGAGGCCGAGGACCTTGCCGCGGCCCTGGGCTGCCTGCTCGACCCTGCCGACGTCGTGGTGTATCCGGCCTGGGAGACCCTGCCGCACGAGCGGCTCTCCCCGCGCTCCGACACGGTCGGCCGGCGCCTCGCGGTGCTGCGCCGGCTGGCTCACCCGACCCCGTCGTCCGGAATGCCGCGGGTCGTGGTGGCCCCGGTCCGTTCGGTGCTTCAGCCGCAGCTCAAGGGCCTCGGCGACCTGGAGCCCATCGAGCTGCACCCCGGCGGCTCGGCCGACCTCGACGCTCTGGTCGGGCGGTTGGCGCACCTGGCGTATGCCCGGGTCGACCTGGTCACCAAGCGCGGCGAGTTCGCGGTGCGCGGCGGGATCCTCGACGTGTTCCCGCCGACCGAGGAGCACCCGCTGCGGGTGGAGTTCTGGGGCGACGAGGTCGAGGAGATCCGCTCCTTCGCCGTCGCCGACCAGCGCACCATCTCCACGGTCGAGCGGCTGTGGGCGCCGCCGTGCCGGGAGCTGCTGCTCACCGACGAGGTGCGGGCCCGGGCCGCGGCGCTGTCGACCGACCACCCGCAGCTGGCGGAGCTGCTGGACAAGCTCGCCGGCGGCATCCCCGTGGAGGGCATGGAGTCCCTGGCACCGGCGCTGCTCGGCGACACCGACTCCCTCGAGCTGGTCCTGCACACCATGCCCGCCGGCACGCACGTGCTGCTGTGCGACCCGGAGCGGATCCGCACCCGCGCGCACGACCTGGTCCGCACCAGCGAGGAATTCCTCCAGGCGAGCTGGGCCGCCGCCGCGGTCGGCGGGAAGGCGCCGATCGACCTCGGCGCGGCCGCGTTCAAGAGCCTCTCCGAGGTGCGCGCCGCGGCCGCGTCGCTGGGGCTGCCGTGGTGGTCGCTGAGCGCGTTCAGCCTGGAAGCAGCTCCAGCGGTCCTTGACGAGCCCTGGCGCCTCGGCGAGGACTCGCCGGTCGTCGTCTCCGACGACGCGATCTCCATCGCGCTGCCCGCCCAGCCCGCACCGCTGTATCACGGTGAGACCGCCCGGGTCGTGGATGATCTGAAGCGGCTGGCCGGCGACGGCTGGCGGCTCGTGCTGGTCTTCGAGGGCAGCGGCCCGGCACAGCGCGCCGTCGAGGTGCTCCGCGACGCCGGGCTGGGCGTGACCCTGGTCGACGGGATCGCTTCGGTCCCCGATCCCGGCGTCGTCATCGTCACCACCGGCTCGCTCGGCAACGGCTACCTGGACGAGGGCGCCCGCCTCGCCATCATCACCGGCGCCGACATCTCCGGCGGCCGTGGCGCGTCCACCAAGGACATGCGCAAGATGCCGAGCCGCCGGCGCAACCAGATCGACCCGCTGGAGCTGCGCACCGGCGACTACGTCGTGCACGAGCAGCACGGCATCGGCCGCTACATCGAGATGGTGCAGCGCACCGTCAACGGCGCAGACCGGGAGTATCTGGTCCTGGAATACGCCGCGACCAAGCGGGGCCAGCCCGGCGACCGGCTCTTCGTGCCCACCGACCAGCTCGACCAGCTGTCCCGCTATGTCGGCGGCGAGACGCCCACCCTGCACAAGATGGGCGGCTCCGAGTGGCAGAAGGCCAAGTCGCGGGCCCGCAAGGCGGTCCGGGAGATCGCCGCGCAGCTCATCCAGCTGTATGCGGTCCGGCAGAACTCGCAGGGCCACGCGTTCGGCCCCGACACGCCGTGGCAGCGTGAGCTGGAGGACGCGTTCCCCTACCAGGAGACCCCCGACCAGCTCGCCGCGATCGAAGAGGTCAAGGGCGACATGGAGAAGCCGACCCCGATGGACCGGCTCATCTGCGGCGACGTCGGCTACGGCAAGACCGAGATCGCGGTGCGGGCCGCGTTCAAGGCCGTCCAGGACGGCAAGCAGGTCGCCGTGCTCGTGCCCACGACGCTGCTCGCCCAGCAGCACTTCAACACGTTCTCCGAGCGGGTCTCCCAGTTCCCGGTCGAGGTGCGGCAGCTGTCACGCTTCCAGACCCCGACCGAGACCAAGCTGACCATGGAGAAGGTCACCGACGGCACCGTCGACATCGTCATCGGCACCCACCGGCTGCTGCAGACCGCGACCCGGTTCAAGCAGCTCGGCCTGGTCATCGTCGACGAGGAGCAGCGCTTCGGCGTGGAGCACAAGGAGTTCCTGAAGCAGCTGCGGGCCTCCGTCGACGTCCTCACCATGTCCGCCACCCCGATCCCCCGCACCCTGGAGATGGCGATCACCGGCATCCGCGAGATGTCGACGATCGCCACCCCGCCGGAGGAGCGGCACCCGGTCCTCACGTTCGTCGGCGCGCAGGACGACAAGCAGATCTCCGCCTCCATCCATCGCGAGCTGCTCCGCGACGGCCAGGTCTTCTACCTGCACAACCGGGTCGAGTCGATCGAGCGCGCCGCCCGCAGGCTGCGCGAGCTCGTCCCCGAGGCGCGGATCGCGGTCGCGCACGGCCAGATGACCGAGGACGCCCTCGAGAAGATCATGGTCGGCTTCTGGGAGAAGGAGTTCGACGTCCTCGTCTGCACCACGATCGTGGAGAGCGGCATCGACATCCCCAACGCCAACACCCTCATCGTCGAGCGCGCCGACCTGCTCGGCCTGTCCCAGCTGCACCAGATCCGCGGGCGCGTCGGCCGTGGCCGCGAGCGCGCCTACGCCTACTTCCTCTACCCGCCCGACAAGCCGCTGACCGAGCACGCCCACGAGCGGCTCGCCACCATCGCGCAGCACACGGAGCTCGGCGCCGGCATGTATGTCGCGATGAAGGACCTCGAGATCCGTGGCGCCGGCAACCTCCTCGGCGGCGAGCAGTCCGGCCACATCGAGGGCGTCGGCTTCGACCTCTACGTGCGGATGGTCGGCGAGGCCGTCGCGCAGTTCAAGGGCGAGCGCCCCGAGGAGGAGGAGCCCGACGTCAAGATCGACCTGCCCGTCGACGCCCACCTGCCGCTGGAGTACATCTCCGCCGAGCGCCTCCGCCTGGAGATCTACCGCAAGATCGCCGGCGCCAAGGACGACGCCGCCCTCGACGAGATCGTCGCCGAGATGAAGGACCGCTACGGCGAGCCACCGCTGCCGGTGGCCAACCTGCTCGCGGTCGCCAGGTTCCGCTTCCTGGCCCGCGCCTACGGCCTGACCGACGTCTCGCTGCAGGGCAAGCACGTCCGCTTCGGCCCGCTGCAGCTCGCCGACTCGAAGCAGATGCGGCTGAAGCGGCTGTATCCGGAGTCGGTCTACAAGGCCGCGGCCGACACGGTCTCCCTGCCCCGCCCGTCGACCCGCCGCGTGGGCGGCGAGCCGATGCGCGACACGCAGTTGCTGGAATGGGGTGCCGAGCTGCTGAAGTCGGTGCTCGGGGAGCCGGTAGCCGCTGCCGCTAAACCCTGATGTTGTTGTCTGGCCATCGGTTGCGGTTCGCGTGCGGGTTCGGCATGCCCGTAATAGAACATCCATCACGGCTGCGGCCGTTTGTGGTTCCACGCAGCCTTCGGCGGCGCGACCGGGTAGCGGGGTCACCGTCCGTGCCGTGCCTGGGGTGATGCCAAGCCAGGTCCGAACTCGCATGATCCAGCGCCGTCGGGCGCATCATTCGCTGCTACAACGCCGTTTTCAGTCAAAGAGCGAAGACCATCGATCGCTAGACCGGGGAGTACCAGCGCCCGGACGGCGATCTTCCGCTCCGGCTCATGATCGAAGGACGGCCGTGGTCGTCCGGATGGCCACCCGGATCCTTCGATCACGACGAGGGTCGGGCTGGATCTTGGTGCGCGCCCTGGGCGCGCCACGATCTGGGTGATTTGTTCGTATTTTTTGCCAGTGACGGTGTGGCACCACCGAATGACGACCTCGACGGCGCTGGATCATGTGAGCGCGGACCTGGCTTGGCATCACCGCAAGACGGCACGGACGGCGACCGCGCTACCCGGTCGCGCCGCCGAAGGCTGCGCGGAACCACCAAGGCCGCAGCCGTGATGGATCTTCTATTACGGGGATGCCAAACCCGCACGCGAAGAGCGACGCAAGGCAACCAGCGCATCAGGCCCGATGAGCAGGCCGATGCGTCAGCCGGTGATGGAGCGACCGCGCCAGCAGCGCCGCCGCAAACGGGGCGTCCTCACGCAGGTAGCGACGCGCCAGGCGGCGAGGTTCGCGGGCGAGCCGATCCAGCCACTCGAGCCCGGCCTTCTGCATGGCCGGATTGGCGCGCTGGATGTCACCGGCCACGAAGTTGACCGCGGCACCGCAGCCGAGGAACCACGTGCCGGGCAGCGCCGCGCGCAGGCGACCGATCAGGTGCTCCTGACGCGGGAAGCCGATGCCCACGTACACCATCTCCGGCTCGGCGTCGATGACCGCGGCGCACACGGCGTCGAGGCTCGCGGGGTCGGCGTCGAAGCCGAACGGGGGGCACAGCGTACCGGCGATGCGAAGGCCTGGGCAGGTGTCGGCGAGGACGGCGGCGGCGCGATAGGCGCCGTCGGGCCCGTCTGTGGCGGGGGCGCCGCCGAGGACGAAGACGCTGCCGCCGTCGACGGCCAGGGCGCGTGACAGCGACCAGATGAGGTCGGAGCCGGCGACGCGGGCGGGCAGGTTCCAGCCGGCGAGGCGGGCGGCCCAGACCAGCGGCGTGCCGTCGGCGACGACCAGGTCGGCCTCGCGGAGCTGGGCGCGCAGCTGAGGATCGCGGGAGATGTGGCGCAGGATGTCGACGTTGGGCGTGACGATCCAGCCGCCCTCGCCGCGGGCGAGGGCCGAGCGTACGTGGGAGACGACTTCCGCCTCGGTCAATGGGTCTACTGAGAGGCCGCCGAGAGGGACCCGCCGCCAGCGCGCTCTGGTGTGCAGCATCGTTCATCCGTAATTCGTCGTTAGAGGTAACAGATGCCAGCACAGCTGGCATATCTACCAAAACGACCAAGGAGGACGGTTGGTACGCGTTCTGTTCCTCGGCGGGCTCGGGCGCAGCGGGACCACCCTGCTGGAGCGCCTGCTCGGCGAGCTGCCCGGCGTGTGCCCGCTCGGCGAGGTCGTCCACCTGTGGGAGCGCGACGTCGCCGGTGACGAGCGTTGCGCCTGCGGGGCCCACTTCTCCTCCTGCGACTTCTGGCAGGCGGTGGGCGAGAAGGCGTTCGGCGGGTGGCAGCACGTCGACGTGTGGCGGGTGCTCGCGCTGCGGCACGCGGTCGAGCGGACCCGGCACATTCCCCGGCTGGCCAGCGTACGGATGAGCCCGTCGCACCGGTTGCTCGTCGAGGAGTACGCCGACTGGTACGCCCGGCTCTACGAGGCCGCCGCGGTCGTTTCCGGAGCCTCGGTGCTGGTCGACTCGTCGAAGCACGCGGCGCTCGCATATTGCCTGCGGTTCGCGCCGAGCATCGACCTCCGGGTCGTGCACGTGGTGCGGGACAGCCGGGGGGTGGCGTACTCGTGGACGAAGACGGTGACCCGCCCGGAGACCGACGGCGCCGAGGAGATGACCCGCTACTCGCCGAGCCGTTCGGCTTTGTTGTGGAATGCGCACAACATGGCGCTGTCGGTGCTGGACCGGTGCGGCGTACCGGTCATGCGGGTCCGCTACGAATCACTGCTGGACTCCCCCGAGAAGGTTTTATCCGAAATTTCGGATTTTTCGGGCCTGGCGTCCACGGGCATGGAGTTCCTCCGCGAGGGCACGGCGCAGCTCGGACCCTGCCACAGCGCGGCCGGCAACCCGATGCGGTTCACCGTCGGCCCGGTGCCCCTGCGCCGCGACGACGCCTGGCGCACCGCCCTGCCCGGCCGGCAACGACGCGTCGTCAGCGCGCTCACGGCCCCGTTGCTCGGCATGTACGGCTACCGGGGGGCCCGATGAACACCGCAGGCCACTGGCCCAGCGTCGGCGTGGTCGTGCCGACCCGCAACCGGCCCGAGCTGCTCGCCCGCGCCGTGGAGGGCATCGTCGCCCAGGACTACCCGGGCCCCGTGCGCACGATCGTGGTGTTCGACCAGCACGATCCCGACGCGACCCTGTGCCGCGGCGGCGACCGCCCCCTCGACGTCCTGCCCAACCTGCGCAAGCCCGGTCTCGCCGGCGCCCGCAACACCGGCATCGTGGCCCTGGACACCGACCTGGTGGCATTCTGCGACGACGACGACGCCTGGACCCCCACAAAGCTTCGGCGTCAGGTACACGCGCTGCAGCAACGACCCCAGGCGGAGTTCTGCACCGCGGCGATCGAGGTCGAGTTCGGCGACCGGCTCACCCCGCGCCTGGCGGGCGCCTCGCTGGTCGGCCTCGACGACCTGGTCCGCTCCCGCATGTCGATGCTGCACTCCTCGACGTTCCTGGTGCGCCGCTTCGTGTTCGCCGACGACGAGATGGGCCTGGTCGCCGAGGACGCCCCCGGCAGCCAGAACGAGGACTGGGACCTGCTGCTGCGCGCCGCCAAACGCGGCGAGATCGTCCACGTCGACGAGCCGCTCGTGCGCGTCCTGTGGGGCCGCACGTCGATGTTCGCCTACGAGTACGCCACCAAAATGGCCTCACTGCGCTGGATGATGACCCGCCACCCGGAGATCGCCGGCTCAGGCACCGGCGCCGGCCGCGTCTACGGCCAGCTCGCCTGCTGGTCCGCCGCCTCCGGCAACCGCCGCGACGCCTGGCTGTGGACCAAGGCCGCGATGCGCTCCAACTGGCGCGAACCACGCGCCGCGATCGCCCTCGCCGCCGTCACCGGCATGGTCAAGGTCGAAAGCATCCTGGGCGCCCTCCACCGCCGCGGCCACGGCATCTAGTTCCCAGGGCCATAGGGCCGCACCGATGGCGCGGGCGGTGCCCGCAAATCCTGCTCCGCATGCTGGTCATCATGGGTTCAGGCGAGACCGCGCCGACGATGGTGAAGCCGCACCGGGAGATCCTGCAACGGTGCGGCGGCCGGCCCGCGGTGCTGCTCGACACCCCGTACGGTTTCCAGGAGAACGCGTCGGAGATCTCGGCCGGCGCCGTCAGGTACTTCGCCGACAGCACCGGCCGGCGCGTGTCCGTGGTCGGCTGGCGCACCCCGCCGCCACCCGGCCTGGCCCGCGAGCAGGCACTGGCGACGCTGCGGGAGGCGGGCTGGCTGTTCGCCGGTCCGGGCAGCCCGACGTACGCCCTGCGGCAGTGGCGGGACACGGAGCTGCCGCAGATGCTCGTCGGACGCCGTCACGGCGGGGCGCGTGGTGTGCTTCTCGAGCGCGGCGGCGTTGACGCTCGGCTCGCACACCGTGCCCGTGTACGAGATCTACAAGGCCGGGCCGGACCCGCACTGGGTGCTGGGGCTGGACCTGTTCCGCCAGGTGACGGGCCTGCCTGCGGTGATCGTCCCGCACTACGACAACGTCGAGGGCGGCCGTCACGACACCCGGTTCTGCTACCTGGGCGAGCGGCGGCTGGCGCTGCTGGAACGGGACCTGCCGGACGGCGCGTTCATCATCGGGGTCGATGAGCACACCGCCGCGCTGTTCGATCCGGCCGAGCGGTCGGTACGGGTGGTCGGCCGGGGCGGCCTGACGCTGCGCCGGGGCGGGGTCTCGAGGTGGTGGCAGGCCGGCACGACGCTGCCGTTCACCGCGTTCGTCGGCGCGGTGGCACCCGGTCCAGCGCCGGCACCGCCCGCCACCGGGACATCCCTGGGCTACGACACCGTCACCGACGAGGCCGCGTTCGACGCCTGCTATGCGGCACGGGACGTGGACGGTTGCGTGGCCGCCGCCCTCGACCTGGAACAGGCGATGCAGGACTGGGTCGCCGACACCGACGTGTCCGACGAGCGGGAGCGGGGCGCGGGCGGCACTGCGCCGGATGCTGGTCCGGCTCGGCACCCTCGGCCGGCTCGCGCCCCTGGTCACCGCGCTGCTGGACTGGCGGAGCACGTCGCGCGCCGCGGGCGACTGGGCCGTCGGCGACGCGATCCGCGAGGTGCTGCGGACGGCCGGGGTGTCCGTGCGGGACACCCCGGCCGGTCCGTCGTGGTCCGTCGTCTGATCAGGCGCCGAGGCGCTTGGCCAGGTTCTGGTCGAGGGCGTTCATGAACTCGTCGGTCGTCAGCCACGGGGCGTCGCGCGAGATGAGCAGCGCGAGGTCCTTGGTCATCTGGCCGGCCTCGACGGTGTCGACGCAGACCTGCTCGAGGGCGTCGGCGAACGCGGTGACCTCGGGGGTGCCGTCGACCTTGCCGCGGTGGGCGAGGCCGCGCGTCCAGGCGAAGATGGACGCGATCGGGTTGGTCGAGGTCTTCTCGCCCTTCTGCCACTGGCGGTAGTGCCGCGTGACGGTGCCGTGGGCGGCCTCCGCCTCGACGGTCTTGCCGTCCGGGGTCATCAGGACGCTGGTCATGAGGCCGAGCGAGCCGAAGCCCTGGGCCACCGTGTCGGACTGGACGTCGCCGTCGTAGTTCTTGCAGGCCCAGACGAAGCCACCCTCCCACTTCAGGGCGGCGGCGACCATGTCGTCGATGAGGCGGTGCTCGTACGTGATGCCGGCCGTGGCGAACTCGGCCTTGAACTCGTTCTCGAAGACCTCGGCGAACAGGTCCTTGAACCGGCCGTCGTAGGCCTTCAGGATCGTGTTCTTCGTCGACAGGTAGACCGGGTAGCCGCGGTCGAGGCCGTAGCGCAGCGAGGCGCGGGCGAAGTCGCGGATCGAGTCGTCGAAGTTGTACATACCCATGGCGACGCCGCCGCCCTTGAAGTTCGCGACCTCGAACTCCACCGGCGCGCTGCCGTCCTCGGGCGTGTAGGTCACGGTGACCTTGCCGGGGCCGGGCACGACGAAGTCGGTCGCCTTGTACTGGTCGCCGTGGGCGTGACGGCCGATGATGATCGGCTTGGTCCAGCCGGGGACGAGCCGCGGGACGTTGGCCATGATGATCGGCTCGCGGAAGACGACGCCGCCGAGGATGTTGCGGATGGTGCCGTTCGGCGACCGCCACATCTTCTTGAGCTTGAACTCCTCGACCCGGGCCTCGTCGGGGGTGATCGTCGCGCACTTGACGCCGACGCCGTGCTGCTTGATGGCGTTGGCCGCGTCGATGGTGACCTGGTCGTCGGTCTGGTCGCGGTATTCGATCGACAGGTCGTAGTACTTCAGGTCGACGTCGAGGTAGGGCAGGATCAGCTGCTCGCGGATCTGCTTCCAGATGATGCGGGTCATCTCGTCGCCGTCGAGCTCGACGACAGGGTTGTTTACCTTGATCTTCGCCATCGGCCGGGCGCTCCTCTCGCGGCTTGCCTTCGCTTAGCAGTACGAGCGTACTGCATCGAAGGGATCAGGAGCCGAGGACCCCGACCCCGAGGCTCACCACCCCGGTCGCGAGCGACAGTGCGCCGATCCAGACCATGACGATGGCGCCGTTCGGTGTGGTACGCCCTTTGCCGGCCGAAGACGCGAAGAAGCCGCCGGACATGAGGATGGCGGCGACCAGTACACCGGCCCGCGCGAACCAACCGAGCACCCCATCGATGCGGGCGAGATCGGCGTAGAGGATGCCGACGAGACCGAGGGTGACCAGGACGCCCGCGTGCGCGTGCCCCGCGCGGGCGAACGCCTGCTGGAACGGCGTCATCGGCACGTCGCCACGCACGATCTTGGTGAGGAACCAGCCGCCGACCTCGATCGTCACGATCGACAGCAGGGCGATGCCGGCCAGGATGCGGCCGGCATCGGTGAACTCGAACTGCATCTCGGACTCCCCGTCACTATCAAGCTAGGCTATGCCAGTGACGATAGGCAGCGGCGGCATCACTGGTCAAGGCGAAATAGACAGTTACGTGCTGGCGCACGTCGATCTGTGCCTGACCCTGGTCAACGACCTGACGGTGTCGCCCCGGCAGGGCCGGTCGTTCGGGGCGGACCAGCGGATCGGTACCGCGTTCACCGACCTCGCGCTGAGCCCGCGCCTGCGGGGCTTCGCGCTGGCCGACGCCGACGTCGACGTCCTGGCGGCGGTCGCGGCCCGGCTGCGGGTCGCCGTGGACGCCTGCCTCGCCGGCGACCTGCACAGCGCCGCGGGGGTGCTCAACGGCGTCCTCGCCGACCACGGCGCGGTGCCCAACCTGCACGCCTCCGCCGACGACGTCCCGGTCCTCGCCTTCCACGCCGTGGACGCGACCATCGTCGACGCCTGGGCCGCGGAGTCGGCCGCCAGCCTGGCGTTTCTCGTCGGCACCCGGCAGACCCACCGCCTCGGCCGCTGCGAGGCCGACGCGTGCGACGCGTACTTCCTCGACGTCACCAAGAACGCGTCGCGCCGGTTCTGTTCGCTCGCGTGCCAGAACCGCGCGAAGTCCGCCGCTTACCGACAGAAGCGCCGCGTGAAATTGTCGTAGGTACCCGGCATCCTGTTCCTCGTGAATCTTTGGCGCTCCGCAGTGCGTCCCGTCATCCGCGGGACCGGGCTCGTCGCCGTCGTCGCCGGCACCATCGCCGTCGTCACCGGCCTCGCGCTGCCCTGGACCCTGGCCGGCAGCCGCCACCTCGACGGGGTGACGATCGCCGGCATCGTGTTCCTCGGGCCGCTGCTCAGCGGGCTCTGCGTGGCATATGCGCGCACCGAGCCGCGCCGGTTCCGGCTGACCGCCGCCGTGGCCGCCGTCGCCGGGCTCGCCGCGACCCTCGTCGCGATCGGCCTCGCCCGTCTGGTCGAGCCCAGCGCCGGCGTCGGGCTCGGCGGCCCGGTCACCGTCGCCGGCGCGGCCGCCGCCACCCTCGGCTGGCTGCTGATCCTCACCGGCGGCCCCGGCGCACTGCCCGGATCGGCCCGGCCCTGGCTCACGATCGCCGCGACCGCCCTGGTCCTGGTCGTCGTGGCCGGGTTCGCGGTCGACTACGCCCGCGAGGGCCGCTTCGTCGACGCCACGACCGCCGGCGACCCACCCTCGGCCGGCGGCGACCAGACCTGGCCGCTGCCGTATGTCGGCGTCCAGCTTGTCGGGGTTCACGAGCAGCTGGCGATCGTGCGGGCCGAGGACGGAGTGCGGGCCATCTGGCTGGCCAGCGGCGCCATCGCCTGGCGCTACCTGCGCTCCGACCTGCCGACCCAGACCGCCGGCCTGGTCAACGGCACCGTTGTCGTGGCGTTCGGCACCGACGACGGCGTGCTCGTCACCGCGCTGGACGCCGGCAGCGGGCAGGTGCGGTTCTCCGAGCGGTACACCGCCGGAAAGATGGCGTCCGTCCATGGCGCCGGCCGGACCGTCGTGCTCGCCGGCTCCGGCATCGGCGCCGGGGACCTGCTCGGCATCGACGCCACCACCGGCACCCTGCTGTGGCGGTGGACCCCGGCCCGCAACGGCGGCCCCTGCGACATCACCGACCTCGCCACCACCGCGGAGACCGTCGCGGTCGCCCTGCGCTGCCGCGCCCAGGGCGTCGACGACGTCGCCGTCGGCCTGACCGCCACGACCGGCGCCGAGCGCTGGTCCTGGCACACCATCCAGCGCAGCACCGCCGAGCTGCGCGTCTACGCGACCGGCGACGGCTTCGTCACGGTCACCGGCGCCTCCCCTCGCCGCGCCGTCTACATGTCCGCCGACACCGGCACGGTCGGCACCCGCCACGACGCCGCGGGCGCCCTCGCCGTCCCGACCGCCGGCGGCCTCCTGCTGTATGCGGAGCCGAGCGGCGAACGCGCCCACCTCACCGCCGTCGACGTCCGCACCGGCGCGGTCAAGTGGGACGTGGGGTTACCGGGGCTCGGCTCCTATCAGCCGCTGGCCGGCACTGCCGCGGGCGACAAGGCGTACATCCTGTGGCGCGGGCCGGACGGCCGCCTTCGGCTGATCGGCGCCCGCACCACGGACGGCGGCTCGACGGAGGACCGCACGATTGCCTGCACGACCCGGTGTCCGGAGGTTGCGCTGGCCGCTACCGCTGCTCACGCGGTGGTGACCACCCGGGAGGATAAGGGGACGGAGCTGTTCCTGAGTGTGACCTGACCCGTGCTTTCTGTCTCTGTCCACCCCCAGGATCGTGTGGTCGCCTTCCTGTTGGGCGTCCGTTTGGGGGTACGCCGCTTGGGGTGGTGTCCGGTGTCGGTCCTCGGGGCTCGGTGGTTTCGCGCAGCCTTCGGCGGCGCGGGCGGGTAGCGCGGTCACCGTCCGTGCCGTGCCCGGAGTTCTGCCAAGCCAGGTCCGCGCTCACATGATCCAGCGCCGTCGAGGTCGTCATTCGGTGGTGCCACGCCGTCGTTGGATCAACAAACGCGGCAAATCACCTATATCGGAGTGCGCGGCAGGATCCATCAAGACCGGCGCTTGATCGAAGGACGCGGGTGGTCGTTCGGACGACCACGGCCGTCCATCGATCATGAGCGGGGGCGAAGATCGCCGTCCGGATCGCGGTACTTCTCGGTCCAGTCATCGATCCCGGCCACTTCTCCGTAACCGCGGAACTTCGAGCGACCGGCAATGGGCGCGCCGCTCGCGGAGGCCCATTACGTGGCCCCGGTCCCAGCCCACGCGTCCGGATGCGGGACCGGCACGGCCCTGCGGCGAAGATCGCCGTCCGACGCGTGGTACCGCCCGGTCCAGTCATCAATTCCGACCACTTCTTCGCGATCACGAGCGGGCGCGCCACGCCAGCACTCGGTCGAGGCCGCGCCCGGGCGCGCGAGGCGAACAAATCGCGGCCTGCCGCCGGCCGCTCTCGCGGAGTTGATCCTCCCAGTGATCGAAGGCGCGTGCTGGTCGCGCGGACGACCACAGCCATCCTTCGATCACGGCGACCCGACAGCCAGGCCGCACAGCCAACACCAACGCAGCGGCGCGCCTCGGTCCCAGCCCACGCGACCCGGGCAGGACAGGCACGGCCCAGCGGCGAAGATCGCCGTCCAACGCGTGGTACCGCCCGGTCCAGTCATCAATTCCGACCACTTCTTCGTGATCACGGAACTTCATTGAGTCTGGGGCACCACCGAAATCCCGCGATCACCGCGACGAGCGGGCACGCCACGCCAGCACTCGACCCGAACCCGCGCCCGGGAAGCGAACAATCGTGGCCTGTCGCCCGCCGCTCTCGCGGAGCAGATCCTCCCAGTGATCGAAGGCGCGTGCTGGTCGCGCGGACGACCACAGCCATCCTTCGATCACGACGACCCGACAGCCAGGCCGCACTGCCAACACCAACGCAGCGACGTGCCTCGGTCCCAGCCCACGCGACCCGGGCAGGACCGGCACGGCCCAGCGGCGAACAACGCCGTCCGACGTGCGATACCCCCAGTCCAGTCATCGATTCCGACCGGCGCGCGAAGCGAACAAAATCGTGATCTGTCGCCGGCCGCTCTCGCGGAGCAGATCTTCCCAGTGATCGAAGGCGCGTGCTGGTCGTGCGGACGACCACAGCCATCCTTCGATCACTGGGACGAGCGGGCACGCCGTCGCGGGCCTCGGACTGAGGCCGCGCCCGGGCGTGCGAAGGGGATGCGATCTTGAACTAGTGCCGGTCGTTCTTCGTGTGCTCGGAAAGCGCAGGGCGTTCGGCGAGGGCGACGACGTTGGTGAGCAGCATCGCGCGGGTCATCGGGCCTACGCCGCCCGGCATCGGAGCGAGGTAGCCCGCCACGTCGGCAACCCCCTCGGCGACGTCGCCGACGAGGCGGGCCTTGCCGTCGGGCTGGAGGACGCGGGTGACGCCCACGTCGATGACCGTGGCGCCGGGCTTGACCATGTCGGGGGTGAGGAGGCCGGCGGAGCCGGCGGCGACGATGACGATGTCGGCCGTGCGGGTGTGGGCGGCCAGGTCGCGGGTGCCGGTGTGGCAGAGGGTGACCGTCGCGTTCTCGCTCTTGCGGGTGAAGATCAGGCCGAGCGGGCGGCCCGCGGTGGTGCCGCGGCCGATGGCGACGACGGTGGCGCCGTTGGTGGGGATGGCGTAGCGGCGCAGCAGCTCGACGATCCCGTACGGCGTGCAGGGCAGCGGCGCGGGGATGCCCAGGACCAGGCGGCCGAGGTTCGTGGGGTGCAGGCCGTCGGCGTCCTTGGCCGGGTCGACGAGCTCCAGGATCCGCTGCTCGTCGAGGCCGGCGGGCAGCGGGAGCTGCACGATGTAGCCGGTGCACGACGGGTCGGCGTTCAGCTCGGCGACCGCCGACTCCACCTCGGCCTGGGTTGCGGTGGCGGGCAGGTCGCGGCGGATCGAGGCGATGCCGACCTCGGCGCAGTCGCGGTGCTTGCCGGCGACGTACGCGTGGGAACCGGGGTCGTCGCCGACCAGCACGGTGCCCAGGCCGGGGACGATGCCCCGGTCGGCGAGGGCCTTGACGCGCCCGCGGAGCTCTTCCTTGATCGCGGCCGCGGTGGCCTTGCCGTCGAGCATCGTTGCCGTCACGAGGTCGATCCTGCCATTACAGTTTCGGGGTGTCCGTCCGGCGGTGGCTTGTCGCCCTCCTCACCATCACATCGCTTGCCGCGTGCGGGAGCGACAAACCGGTACAACAGGCTGAATCGGCACAAAAGACCGAAACAGCCGATACGGCCGCAACGGCGGTGGTGAGTCCGACGGTGAGCCAGGGGCCGGGGAAGAGCCCGAGCCCCGGGAAGAGCAAGGACAAGGAAGCCAGCGCGGCCGCGTTCGTGAAGCAGCAGCCGGGCACGTTCGGCATCGTGGTGCGCGACCGGCAGACCGGCGCCGTGTGGAAGGCCGGCAACACGACCGCCACCACCTGGACCGCGTCGACGATCAAGCTGGCGATCGCCGCCGACCTGCTCGAACGGCACCGGCAGGGGAGCATCACCCTCGACGCGACGGACCGGGCCAACCTCGACAAGGCGCTGATCAACTCCGACAACGACGCGGCGACCGCGTTGTGGAGCCGCTACGACGGCCCGGGGATGCTCGGCCGGTTTCAGCAGCGCTTCGGCATGAAGACCCTCAGCGTGGTCGCGGGGTACGACACGTTCTGGCGGAACCTGCGCTGCAGCGCCGAGGACCTGCAGGCGCTGATGGGGTACGTGCTGGACAAGCTCGACCCGGCCGACCGCGCCTACCTGGTCAAGACGCTGCGCAACGTGGCGGGCAACCAGCGCTGGGGCGTCTGGGCCGCCGGCAGCGGGCTCACCCCGGGCAACAAGGACGGCTGGGCGCAGAAGCCGGTGAGCGGCCGGACGGTCTGGGTCACGCACACGGTCGGGTTCGCCGGGGCCGGGGAGCGGTACGTCGTGGCCGCCATGTACGAGCAGGGCGCGAGCGGCACCCTCGGCAAGGGTGCCCATGCCGTGAGCGACGCGGTGGCGATGTACTTCGGCGCGCCCGTACCCGCGAAGATCACGACACCGTAAGGGCCCGGCGACAGCACGCCGGGCCCCACGGGAACCGCTAGTGGTAGAAGTGCCGCGTGCCGGTGAGGTACATCGTCACCCCGGCGGCGCGGGCCGCTTCGATGACGTCCTCGTCGCGGATCGAGCCGCCCGGCTGCACGATGGCGGTGACGCCGGCCGCGATCAGGGCCTGCGGCCCGTCGGCGAAGGGGAAGAACGCGTCGGAGGCGGCCACGGAGCCGGCGGCCCGGTCGCCGGCGCGGGAGACCGCGAGACGGACCGAGTCGACCCGGTTGACCTGGCCCATGCCGACGCCGACGGTGGCGCCGCCGGAGGCGAGCAGGATCGCGTTGGACTTCACGGCGCGCACGGCCCGCCAGGCGAACTCGAGGTCCCGCTTGACCTGCGGGGACGCCTCCTCGCCGGTGACGAGCTTCCAGTTCGCGGGGTCGTCGCCCTCGGCGTCGACGCGGTCGGCGGCCTGGACCAGGACGCCGCCGGAGATCTGGCGGGACTCGACCGCGGCCGGGGCCCAGGCGGGGGCGCGCAGGACGCGGAGGTTCTTCTTGGCGGTGAGGACGGCGACCGCGCCCTCCTCGTACGCCGGTGCCACCACGACCTCGGTGAAGATCTCGCTGATCTGCTTGGCCAGGTCGACGGTGACGGGCGCGTTGACGGCGATCACGCCACCGAAGGCGCTGACCGGGTCGCAGGCGTGCGCCTTGCGGTGCGCCTCGGCGACGTCCGCGCCGATCGCGATGCCGCACGGGTTGGCGTGCTTGATGATCGCGACGCAGGGTTCGGTGAAGTCGTGCGCGGCGCGCCAGGCGGCGTCGGCGTCGACGTAGTTGTTGTAGGACATCTCCTTGCCGCCGAGCTGCTCGGCCTGGGCGAGGCCGGGCGCGGCGGCCGGGTCGGCATACAGCGTGGCGGCCTGGTGCGGATTCTCCCCGTACCGCAGCGACGCCGACTTCCGCAGCGCCGTGCCGGAAAACTCCGAATTGTCCCGGGCAAACCACGCCGCGACAGCGACGTCATACTCCGCAATGTGTGCAAAGGCGACGCCGGCCAGGGAGCGCCGCTCGTCAAGGGTGAAGCCTCCCGACGCGACGGCCGCGACCACGTCGGAGTAGGACGACGGCGAGGTCACCACCGCGACGCTGGGGAAGTTCTTCGCGGCGGCCCGGACCATCGCCGGCCCGCCGATGTCGATCTGCTCCACGCACTCGTCGTCGGAGGCGCCGGAGGCGACCGTGTCGGTGAACGGGTACAGGTTGGAGACCAGCAGCTCGAACGGCTCGATCGACAGCTCGGCGAGCTGCGCGGCGTGCGTCTCGAGCCGCAGGTCCGCCAGCAGGCCGGCGTGCACGCGCGGGTGGAGGGTCTTGACCCTGCCGTCGAGCGTCTCCGGGAACCCGGTGAGCTGCTCGACCTTGGTGACCGGCAGGCCGGCCGCCTCGATGCGGGCCGCTGTCGAGCCGGTGGAGACGAGCTCGACGCCGGCGCCGGCGAGGGCGCGCGCGAGGTCCTCCAGCCCGGCCTTGTCGTAGACGCTGATGAGCGCGCGCCTGATGGGACGGCGGTTAGCCACGACCCAACCTGACCTTTCGTTCGTTGACGGTCCAGCCTTCGCGGGCCATCCGGCCGACGATGTCGACCAGCTGGCGGCGCTCGGCCACCTTGATCCGCTCGAGGAGGGTGTCCTCGGTGTCGTCGTCCAGGACGGGCACCGCGACCTGCGCGATGATCGCCCCGGTGTCGACGCCGCTGTCGACGAAGTGCAGCGTGGCGCCGGCGAGCTTCACCCCGTAGGCGAGGGCGTCGCGCGGCCCATGCATACCCGGAAACGCCGGGAGCAGCGCATTGTGCGTATTCACGTAGCGGCCCTCGAACGCACCGAGGAACCGCGGCCCGACGAGTTTCATGAACCCCGCCGAGACGATGAGGTCGGGTTCATACCGCAGGCATGAGGCCGTCAGGGAGGCGTCCCATTCGTCGCGCGAGGGAAACGCCGGCACGGCCGCCACGAACGTCGGCACGTCGTGCTTGGCCGCCCTGGTCAGACCCTCGATGTCGGGCCGGTCCGAGCCGACGGCGACGACCGCGGCGCCGTAGGAAGGATCGGCGGCGGCATCGAGCAGCGCCTGCAGATTGGAGCCGGAACCGGACACAAGCACGACAAGCCGAACGGTCACCGTAAAACTCTACCGGCCAGGTCGGCCCTGCTCAGCGCCGGGCTGTGCGACATATGGGCGAAATTCCGGCAAGTTGCCGATGTTCCACCGTTCTGCCACTGCGAAGATTCGATCCTGACCAGTACGCTGCCGAAGTTCCGTATCCCCCTCGGGACTACCCTGATGCGAAACCGCAGCGACAGATGTCCCCAGCCTTAGGAGCCACCGCAATGGGCTACCCACCACAGGGCCAGGATCCGTACGGGCAGCAGCAGCCGTACCAGGACCCCTACGGTCAGCAGCCGCAGTACGGTCAGCAGCCGCAATACGGACAGCCGCAGCAGCCTGACCCCTATGCCCAGCCGCAGCAGCCGGCGTACCAGGACCCGTACGCCCAGCAGCCGCCGGTGTCCGGCACCCCGTACCCGACCTCGGGCGGTGGCTACCCCACGTCCGGTGGCGCGTACCCGCCCGCCGGCTACGGCACCCCCGGCTTCCAGCAGCCCGGCTACGGCCAGCCACAGCAGCAGAACACGCTCGGCCTCGTCTCGATGATCCTCGGCATCGTGTCGATCCCGCTCGCCTGCTGCTACATCGGCCTCCTGCTCGGCGCCGCGGCGATCGTACTCGGCTACCTCGGCCAGCAGAAGGTCAAGGAAGGTGTGGCCAACAACGGCGGCATGGCCCTCGCCGGCATCATCACCGGTGCCGTAGCTGTGGTCATCGAACTCGCCTGGCTCATTTTCGTCTTTGCGCTCGGTAACAGCAGCTTCACGTACTACTAGATCAGCCCACACATCGACGCAATCGCCCGGTTCGCTGTTCACAGCGGCCGGGCAATTTGCGTTTTTCCATTCGGTACCGGTGCCGCACAAGCCGACCGACAGCGCGTTCCGCGATGCACGGGGTTGCAGGTGCGATCCGGTGCGGCGGGTCGGCGGCCACCGGTCAGGGCGTGACCTGGCGGACCCGCAACGCGATCTTCGTGGCGGCCGTCGCCAGGACCGTGCCGATCGTCACCATCAGCATCGCCACGAACGCCACCTCGCCCACGTGCGGGCCGACCTGCTCCAGGCCCCCGCCGCCGACCGACCCGCTCGCCGCGATCGACACCAGGCCGAGCAGCAGCCCCGCCACCGGGCCGGCGAGCGCGGCCGCACCGAGCAGCGGCAGCCAGCCCCGAGCGGGGTCGTTGCGCAGCGACCGGCGGGCCAGCAGCCAGCCCGCGATGAGCGCGGCCGCCAGGGGCAGGCCCAGCAGCAGCGGCGCCCACCCGGTCGCCGGGGTCGACGGCAGCCCGGCCAGCAGCGGCACGGCGGGCAACCGACCCATCGACACCTCGGCGGCGCTGATCGTCGTCTCCGTGCCGATGGTGAAGCCCGGCCCGACCAGGTAGCTGGCGCTCCACGTGGCGACGTCCGGGCTGTAGAAGCCGCACAGCACGACGAGGCCGACCTGCCCCGCCACACCGGTGTGATAGTCGTCGATGATCTGACCGGCGTCGCCGCCGCTGACCGCGATCGCCATCCCGGCGACGGCGGCACCGGCACCCAGGACGAGCAGCGCGGCCACGCCGCCGGTGCGGGTCGCGTCGCGCAGCACCCCGGGCAGCCGGCCGGCGAGCCGGGCGATGCCCCGGGCCTCGACGAACGCGCCGAGTCCCCCCGCCACCAGGCCGAACCCGGCGAACGTGAACCCGGCGCCGGCGACGGAGACCTCCACGCCCTTGTGCCCGGCGATGATCGCGGTGACGGCGCCGAGGACGCCGTACACGACGGCGATGCACGCACCGGCGCGCGCCGCGGGCCACGGCGTCCAGGCCCCACCGGTGGGGCGGGCCCGGGCGCCGACGGCACGGGCGGTGTGGACGCCGGCGCGGTAGACGCGCCAGGCGGCGACGGCGGTGAGCCCGAGCGGGGCGAGGGACACCGGGCCGATCCCCGTGTAGAGCGGCACCCAGTGCGCGAGCAGCCAGCCGGCCGCGCCGACGCGCAGGACCTGCCAGAGGGGGGCGCCGGAGCTGTCCACGGCGTGCAGCAGCCAGACCACGACGAGGGTCGGCACGAGCGTCACGACGGCGGCCCAGAGCGTGGTCACGGTGGCGGCGAGGACCAGCGGGGCACGCCTGGCAGGGCGCCGGCCCGGGGGCCGGCCCCGCGTGGAGCGCCGCTGGATCGGCAGGCGAACGGTCTCCCGGTCGGCCAGCCGTGTCTGGGCCCCGTCGTCTGGTTCCTCTGGGGTGGTCGGCATCGCTCTTACTCTGTCAAAGACCGGGCGGCCGGTCACTCACCCCGGCCGCCCGATTCTCGCTTTACGGTTGCTCTTTTACAGCGCCTTGACCAGATCGCGCATCAGGTTGGCGGTCTCGGTGGGGGTCTTGCCGACGCGGACGCCGACGGCCTCCAGCGCGAGCTTCTTCGCGTCGGCGGTGCCCGCCGAGCCGGAGATGATCGCGCCGGCGTGCCCCATGGTCTTGCCGGGCGGGGCGGTGAAGCCCGCGATGTAGCCGACGACCGGCTTGCGCACGTTGGCCCTGATGAAATCCGCCGCGCGCTCCTCGGCGTCGCCGCCGATCTCGCCGATCATGACGATCGCCGCGGTCTCCGGGTCGGCCTCGAACGCGGCGAGCGCGTCGATGTGCGTGGTGCCGATGACCGGGTCGCCGCCGATGCCGATGCAGGTGGAGAAGCCGATGTCACGCAGCTCGTACATCATCTGGTACGTGAGCGTCCCCGACTTGCTGACCAGGCCGATCCTGCCGGGGCCGGTGATGTCGGCGGGGATGATGCCCGCGTTGGACTTGCCCGGGCTCGCGATGCCGGGGCAGTTCGGCCCGATGACCCGCGTCTTGTTGCCGGTGGCCTGCAGGTGCGCCCAGAAGTTCGCCGTGTCGTGCACCGGCACGCCCTCGGTGATGACCACCGCGAGGGGAATCTGCGCGTCGATCGCCTCGATCGTGGCGGACTTCGTGCCCGCCGGCGGGACGAAGATGACGCTGGTGTCGGCGCCCGTCTGCTCGATCGCCTCGGCGACGCTGGCGAACACCGGCAGCTTCGTGCCGTCGAAGTCGACCTGCGTGCCGGCCTTGCGCGGGTTGACGCCGCCCACGACGTTGGTGCCCGCGGCGAGCATCCGCCGGGTGTGCTTGGAGCCCTCGGCACCGGTCATGCCCTGGACGATGACCTTGCTGGACTCGGTCAGCCATACCGCCATGGTCGTTACACCCCACTCGCTGCGAGCTCGGCGGCGCGACGGGCCGCGCCGTCCATCGTGTCGACCCGCTGGATCAGCGGGTTGGCGGCGTCGTCGAGGATCCGGCGGCCCTCTTCGGCGTTGTTGCCGTCGAGGCGGACCACGAGCGGCTTGGCGACCGTCTCGCCACGGTCCTTGAGCAGCTGCAGCGCCTGCACGATGCCGTTGGCGACGGCGTCGCAGGCGGTGATCCCGCCGAAGACGTTGACGAACACGCTCTTCACGTCGGGGTCGCCGAGCACGATCTCCAGCCCGTCGGCCATGACCTGGGCGCTGGCGCCGCCGCCGATGTCCAGGAAGTTGGCCGGCTTGCTGCCGAGGCCCTCGCCGGCGTACGCCACCACGTCGAGGGTCGACATGACCAGGCCCGCGCCGTTGCCGATGATGCCGACGTTGCCGTCGAGCTTCACGTAGTTGAGGTTCTTGGCCTTGGCCGCCTGCTCGAGCGGGTCGGCGGCGGCCTTGTCCTCCAGCGCCTCGTGGTCCGAGTGGCGGAAGCCCGCGTTCTCGTCCAGGGTCACCTTTGCGTCGAGGCAGAGCACCGTGCCGTCGGTCGTCTTTGCGAGGGGGTTGACCTCGACCAGCGTGGCGTCCTCGGCGATGAACGCCTGCCACAGCTGGACCGCGATCGACACGACCTGGTCCGCGACGTCGGCGGGGAACTGCGCCTGCTCGACGATCGCGCGGGCCGTGGCCTCGTCGACGCCCTTGACCGCGTCGATCGCGACCTTGGCGACCTTCTCCGGCGCGTCGTGCGCGACGGTCTCGATCTCCATGCCGCCGGCGACGCTGGCGATGCACAGGAACGTGCGGTTCGCCCGGTCGAGCAGGTACGAGAAGTAGTACTCCTCGGCGATGTCTGCCGTGGTCGTGACCATCACCTTGTGGACCGTGTGGCCCTTGATGTCCATGCCCAGGATGTTGGTCGCGTGGCTGGTGGCCTCGTCGGCGCCCTCGGCGAGCTTGACGCCGCCGGCCTTGCCGCGGCCACCGACCTTCACCTGGGCTTTGATGACAACCCGGCCGCCGAGTTCCTCGGCGATCGCCCGGGCCTCTTCAGGGGTCTCGGCGACGCCGCCGCCCAGCACAGGCAACCCGTGCTTGGCGAAGAGGGCGCGCCCCTGGTACTCGTACAGGTCCACAGTGGTCCCGTTCCGTCAACCGTGCCGCCTGCCCCATCGCGAGGACGGCTCAACGCTCGCAGCCTAACCAGGTCTGAACAGGCTGCGACTTGGCGGGTGCACGGTGTGCCCGATTCCACAGCGGTGTCCTCGGTGCGTTCCGCTTCAGACTCCCGCCAGGTTCCACTTCGGGCTCCCCCGGGTTCCTGCCGGGTTCCTGTCGGGTTCCTCTTTCGAGGGACAGGCGCGCTCGCGCGTAACCCCGCACGCGGACCGTCGTTGAGTGCAGTGTCGGCCCGCCCGCGTGGGTTTCCCCGAAGGGTAGGGCCGGCACCAAAGGCGGCCGATGCCCTGTCGGTCGAGGGGTGGCGGCGGGGCATCGTGCGATAGAGAGGCCGGACGCGTGAGGGGTGCGTCCGGCCTCTCCCCCTTTTCCCGATTCATTCTTTTCGGCTCTTTGCACATATAGAGCCGTCGATCAGGCGTGCGCTGCCACGATGTGCGCGCGCGCCCATTCCACGATCGACTGCGTGGTCGCCCCCGGCGTGAAGATCTTCCTGACCCCGAGCCGCTCCAGCTCCGGCAGGTCGTCGTCGGGAATGATGCCGCCACCGAACACGAGGATGTCGTCGGCGCCGCGCTCGGCGAGCAGCTCGATGACCTTCCGGAACAGTGTCATGTGCGCCCCCGACAGGACCGACAGGCCGACCGCGTCGGCGTCCTCCTGGATGGCGGTCTCCACGATCTGCTCCGGGGTCTGGTGCAGGCCCGTGTAGATGACTTCCATCCCGGCGTCCCGGAGTGCCCGGGCGACGATCTTGACGCCTCGGTCGTGCCCGTCGAGGCCGGGCTTGGCGATGACGACGCGGGTCCGCGCGCTCATCCTCACGGTCCTTCCCGTTTGGGCGCACCGCTCCGTTGCGGCACGCACCTGTGGCCGAAGGTACCGCATCGAACGTCCGCAACGACCTTGCGCACCCACAGTTACGCACAACCAGTCCCCAGGGCAGTCATTGCACCTGTGGGCCTGTCGACGCTTGTGGCGCGCATTCCGCATTGGCTACGGTGACCTGCGGTTCAGTATTGCGATGCGCTTTATATTTCCGGCATAACGGAATTGCCGCTTTTTTCGTGACTGCGACTCATATCGGCGGCTTTCCCTCCGGGATGGCGGCGCGAACTGGAGGTGTGACGCGATGGACGAAACACCACCGCCGCGCCGCGCCTACCGCGGCCGCCGCCGGGCCGAGTCGCCCCGCACCCGCTACGCCGCCGTGTTCACCACCGCCGTCGTCGGCGCCGGCATCGTCGCGCTGGGCGTCTCCGCCGCCCTGCCCGAGCCGCGCAACGACCTGTCCCTGGAGGCCAGCGGCAACTTCGACGACGTCAGCGTCCGCACCGGCTCCGACGACCGCGCCAGCCGCTCCCGCACCGGCTCCATGTCGACGAGCACCGTGCCCGCCCCCGACGTGTGGATCCTGCCGATGCAGCGCTACACCCTGACATCCTTCTACGGCGAACGCTGGGGCCGCCTGCACCCCGGCGTCGACCTGGGCGCCCCCCAGGGCACCCCGTTCAACGCCGTCGCCGCCGGCAAGGTCATCCTCTGCCGCTGGAACGGCGGCTACGGCTACAACGTCATGATCGACCACGGCGGCGGCATCACCACCGTCTACGGCCACGCCTCCAAGCTCCTGTGCAAGGAAGGCCAGCTCGTGAAGGCCGGCGACCGGATCGCCCTCACCGGCAACACCGGCCACTCGTTCGGCGCCCACCTGCACTTCGAGGTCCGCGAGAACGACAAGCCCGTCGAGCCGCTCGCCTTCATGCGCAAACACGGCGTAGACATCCAGAAACACACCGAGGCCATCTACAACTAGCTTCGGCCACCCGCCGTCGCCGCCCGTGGGTTCCGACAGACCCAACCCGGCACTGATCAACGCCTCGGAACGGTCACCTGGACGACCAGGACACGACTTCGATCACCGCGCCGACGGCCGCAACCGCCGCGCCACGCTGCGCTGAGCCGGCCTCACCGTCCGCCCGGAGCCGACCGCCCACCACAAAGACGGGGCCCGCCACCCAACGACAACGGGCGCCGATCAACAGCGCGGAACGGTCACCTGGACGACCAGAGCGCGACTTCGATCACGAAGCAACGCCGCGAACGAGCAGGCACCGCAACCCCGCACCCGCCACACAGACCACCCCGCACTGATCAACGCCGCGGAACGGCCACCCGGACGACCAGGACACGACTTCGATCACGAAGCAACACCGCGAACGAGCAGGCACCGCAACCCCGCACCCGCCACACAGACCACCCCGCACTGATCAACGCCGCGGAACGGCCACCCGGACGACCAGGACACGACTTCGATCACGAAGCAACACCGCGAACGAGCAGGCACCGCAACCCCGCACCCGCCACACAGACCACCCCGCACTGATCAACGCCGCGGAACGGCCACCCGGACGACCAGGACACGACTTCGATCACCGCGCCGACCGCCGCAACCGCCGCGCCGCGCCGCGCCGACGCGAACGAGCGGCATCGCCGCATGAAGGCCCGACGTGCGACCACCCCATGCATTGCCCCCCGCGCACAGGCGCCCGCACAGGCACCCCCGCACAGGCGCCGGCGAAGCGCCCAGGCCTGCGCGGCGCCGCGCCGAGTTGGCCGGGCGGGCGGCGGAGCCGGAGAGGTCTGCGGAGTCGGTGACGTCAGAGTTTGTCGATGGGGGCGTGGCGCAGGACGATCCACATCACCTGGTCGCCGAAGTCGACCTGGGCCTGGGCGCGGGGGCCCGCGCCCTCGACGGCCAGGACGCGGCCGAGGCCGTAGCGCTGGTGGTTGACGCGGTCGCCGACGGTCAGGGAGGGGACGTCGCGGGCGAGTTCGCTGGCGGTGGAGAGCTTGGAGGCGTCCAGGCCGAGCTTGGCGGCGAGCTGGGCTGCCTTCGGAGTGCCGCCGACGAAGGAGGACGTGCGGGACTGGGCGGGGCCGGTGTTGCGGCCGCCGACGCCGCCGCCGCCGGACCAGCTGGTGTACGCGGCGTCGGTGCGCTCCCAGCGGACCAGCTCGGGTGGGAGCTCCTCCAGGAACCGTGACGGCGGGTTGTAGGCGGGCTGGCCCCAGGCGGAGCGGGTGACGGCGCGGGAGATGTAGAGGCGCTGGCGGGCGCGGGTGATGCCGACATACGCCAGGCGGCGCTCCTCCTCCAGCTCCTTGCGGTCGCTCATGGAGCGCTGGTGCGGGAAGACGCTGTCTTCGAGGCCGGTGAGGAAGACGACCGGGAACTCGAGGCCCTTGGCGGTGTGCAGGGTCATGAGGGTGACGACGCCGGTGTGGTCGGGGTCGTCGGTGGGGATCTGGTCGGCGTCGGCGACCAGGGAGACCTGCTCCAGGAAGCCGGCGACGGTCGGTGGTGGGGCGGCGGTGGCGTCGCCCTGCTCGGCGGCGACGGCGATGGTGGCCTCGGCGCGCTCCGTGTATTCACGGGCGACGCTGACGAGCTCCTGCAGGTTCTCGACGCGGCCGACCTCCTGCGGGTCGGTGCTCTCCTCCAGCTCGCCGAGGTAACCGGAGCGCTCGATGGCGGCCTCCAGGACCTCCTCGGGCAGCGCGGTCTCGGCGAGGGTGCGCAGCTCGTCCAGCAACGCGACGAAGTCGCCGATCGCGTTGACGGCGCGGGTGGAGATGCCGGGGGCCTCGGCGGCGCGGCGCAGTGCCGCGCCGAAGGAGATGCGCTCGCGGGCGGCGAGGGCCTCGACGCAGGCCTCGGCGCGGTCGCCGATGCCGCGGCGGGGCGTGTTGAGGACCCGGCGGACGCTGACGGTGTCGTCGTCGTTGACCACGGCGCGCAGGTAGGCGAGGGCGTCGCGGACCTCTTTGCGCTCGTAGAAGCGGACGCCGCCGACGACCTTGTAGGGCAGGCCGAAGCGGATGAACATCTCCTCGAACACGCGGGACTGCGCGTTGGTGCGGTAGAAGACCGCGACGTCGGCGGGGCGGACCCCGGCGTTGTCGGAGAGCCGGTCGATCTCGCGGGCGACCCAGTCGGCCTCGGCGTGCTCGGTGTCGGCGACATAGCCGACGATCTGCTCACCGGCGCCCTGGTCGCTCCACAGGCGCTTCTCCTTGCGCTCCGTGTTGCGGCCGATGACGGCGTTGGCGGCGGACAGGATCGTCTGGGTGGAGCGGTAGTTCTGCTCCAGCAGGATGGTGCGGGCGTTGGGATAGTCGCGCTCGAACTCGAGGATGTTGCGGATCGTGGCGCCGCGGAACGCATAGATCGACTGGTCGGCGTCGCCGACGACGCACAGCTCGCCGGTGCTGCCGACGAGCTCCTTCACCAGCATGTATTGCGCGTGGTTGGTGTCCTGGTATTCGTCGACGAGGACGTGGCGGAACCGGCGGCGATAGGTCTCGGCGACCTCGGGGTGGCTCTGCAGCAGATGCACGACGCGCATGATCAGGTCGTCGAAGTCGAGCGCGTGGGCCTCGGTGAGGCGCTGCTGATAGAGCGTGTACGCCTCGGCGAGGGTGCGCTCCGCGGGACCGACCGCCTTGGCGGTGAAGGTGTCGGGGTCGATCAGCTCGTTCTTCAGGTTGGAGACCTGGGCGGCCAGACCCCGGGCCGGATAGCGCTTCGGGTCGAGGTCGAGCTCGCGGATCACGAGCTGCATGAGCCGGCGCGAGTCGTCGGCGTCATAGATGGAGAACGTCGACTTGAGGCCGGCGTGGTCGTGCTCGGCGCGCAGGATGCGCACGCACGCCGAGTGGAACGTCGACACCCACATGAGCCGGGCGCGGCCGCCCACGAGGTTGGCGACGCGCTCCTTCATCTCGCCGGCGGCCTTGTTGGTGAAGGTGATCGCGATGATCTCACCGGGGTGCACGGCACGGGCCGCCAGCAGATAGGCGATCCGGCTGGTCAGCACCTTGGTCTTGCCGGAGCCTGCGCCGGCCACGATGAGCAGCGGGGAGCCCTCGTGGGTCACGGCGTCGCGCTGCGGACCGTTGAGCCCGTCGAGCAGCGCCTCGGGGTCGCGGCGGCGGGACGGCTGAGCCGGGGCGGCGGGTGCGGTCACGCCGGCCGGCTCGGACTGGGGAAGATCGAAGAGAGCATGCATCGCACGGGCGAGTCTATGCCGACCCACTGACAGAAAACCGCCGGAGGACTTCACGTCGCCGAGAATCCCGTGCCATACTCAATGACGTGATCGAGAAGGCGCGCTACTTTTTTTACGGCTCCGGGAGTCCGGCAGCCGTAGGTCGCGCCTGATCGCTGAACCTACCGACGCCCCGGGCTCCTGAGCCCGGGGCGTTCGCGTTTCCCGGGGCAGGGCACGAGAGCCAGAGCTGACAAGGACGAGAGAGAATGGCCGCCATCACCATGGAACAGCAGCCCGCCGCCGACGAGCACATCGCCGGCCTGCGCACCCGGATCGACGAGATCGACGCGGCGCTGGTCGCGCTCTGGAAGGAGCGGGCCGCGATCTCCCGCGAGGTCGGTGCGACGCGCGTCGCCGCCGGCGGCACCCGCCTGGTGCTGTCCCGCGAGCGGGAGATCCTCGAGCGCTTCTCCGCCGAGCTCGGCGCCGACGGCACCCAGCTGGCCCTGCTGATCCTCCGCGCCGGCCGCGGCCCTCTGTAGACGCCACGGCATCCCGCACAACGCGGAAGCCGCGGCACCCAGTAGACGTCACGGCATCCGGCACAACGCGGAAGCCGCGGCACCCAGTAGACGTCACGGCATCCGGCACAACGCGGAAGCCGCGGCACCCAGTAGACGTCACGGCATCCGGCACAACGCGGAAGCCGCGGCACCCTGTACACCGCCGAAACGCGGTAAACAGGGAAGCATGAGTTTTCCAAGATCGGCCACACCGCTGCAGGACGTGCGACGCGTCCTCTGCGTGCTCGCCCACCCTGACGACGTCGACTTCGGCAGCGCCGGCACCGTCGCCGGCTGGGTCGACGCCGGCATCGAGGTGGGATACCTGCTGGTGACGCGTGGCGACGCCGGCGGCTTCGACGACACCCCGCGGACGCTGATGCCCGCGCTGCGGGAGGCGGAGCAGCGCGCCGCGGCCGCGGTCGTCGGGGTGAACCATGTGCAGTTCCTGGACGGCTACCGCGACGGCGTGCTCACCGCGACGATCGAGCTGCGCCGGGACATCACGGCGGCGATCCGCAGCTTCCGCCCCGACCGGGTGCTGACCAACTCCCCGCTGCGGCGCTGGGACCGCATCGCCGGTCCGAGCCACCCCGACCATCTGGCGACCGGCGAGGCGACGACGTGCGCGGTGTATCCGGACGCCCGCAATCCGTTCACGTTCACGGAGCTCGACCTGCCGGCGTGGACGGTCCGCGAGATCTGGTACTCGGGCGGACCCGACCCTGATCACCTGGTCGACATCACCGGCACGTACGAGCGGAAGCTCAAGGCACTCAGAGCCCACGTGTCACAGACGTCCCACCTGGACGACCTCGACGGCCTGATGCGCCAGCGCCTGGCGGCCACAGCGAGCGCGGGCGGCCTCCCCGAGGGAAGCCTGGCCGAGGCGTTCTCGGTGTTCCACACCGCCTGAGGACAGCAACCGCCTGAGGACAGCACGAGGCGGCCGCCTCGAAGAGAAGCGGCCGCCCCGGCAACAGCACGAACTAGGCGGTGAAGCGCACCCGCCGGCGGCGGACCATCAGCAGCAGCGCCGCGCCACCAGCGACGAGCAGCCCGCCGGCGGTGATCGCTCCGGTGAGCTTCACGCCGGTGACCGGCAGGTGCGGCACGGGCGGGGTCACGGTGACCGTGGCCTTGGCGTGCAGCTCGGTGCCGGCGACCCCGGCGAGGATCAGCTTCTGCGTCTCGTGCGGCCGCTGGGTGGTGACGAACATCCGGCCGATCGGCACGGAGCCGCTGCCCTCGGCCTCGATGGCCACGGTGCCCGCGGCGTCGGCGACGACCCAGAACTTGCCGCCGTCCGGCAGCGAGGTGACGGGCTTGCCGTCGGCGTCGACGAGCTTGCCGCCGGTGGCGGTGAGGGTGGCGGTGCCGCCGCCCGACACGACGGTGAACGGCCCGATCTTCTTGCCGGCCTCACCGGTGAGGGTGGCCGGGTTGATCTCGAGCTTCGGCGCCGGGTCCTCCGACGGGTTCTTCGCCGCCTTCACGAGGTACTCGCTGACCGCGACGATCACCGCGTACTGCTCCGCGGTGTTGCCCGTGTTGATGCCCTCGTTGTCACCGCTCAGGCCGAAGATGTCGCCGTCGGTGAGGGTCCAGATGGCGCTCTGCGTGCCGGCGTAGACCAGCTTGGCGAGCAGTTCGTCGCTGATGCCCGCCGGCTTGGCCTTGGCTGCGGCGAGCACGCCGGAGACACCCACGGTCGGGTAGGAGTGGGTCAGCACCCACCGCACCTGCCCGAGCTCTTCCTTGGTGGGCGTCGGGTTCTTGTTGTCGCCCCAGGACGACTCGACGTAAGTGTTGATCTTGATGTCGCGGCTGAAGTCGATGCAGTAGGCGAGGACCGGCTCGGTCTCCCCGGCGACCTTGATGGCCAGGCGCGGGGCGCCGGTCAGGTTGCCCTTGGGGTTGCTATGGGTGTCCTTCGCGTTGATGACCTTGATCGCTGCCGCGGTCTTCGGGTCATCGAGGTAGATCTGGGTGCCGGCTACCGGCGTGGCCAGCGGGTCGGCGGCGGCGATGCCCGCGCCGCTGAGCGCGACGGCACCCCCGACGAGCACCGCAGCGGCCAGGCCGGCCAGACGGGGAAGGTGAGACACGGGGACGGGACCACCTTTGAAGAGAAACAAGGGGACGCTCGTTTCTAGCGGTTCGGAGCCCCTCCTGTCACCTCGTACGTCACAGCAGTCACACCAGTAACACCGGTTTGTCCGGTTATACCGAGAAAAATTTCAGACCAGGCGGCGATCCGCTGCCCAGCGCGACAACTCATATCGATTGGACATCTGCAGTTTGCGCAGGACGTTGGACACGTGGGTCTCGACCGTCTTGATGGAGATGTAGAGCTCCTTCGCGATCTCCTTGTACGCGTACCCCCGCGCCAGCAGCCGCAGCACCTCCCGCTCCCGGTTGGTCAGCTGGTCCAGCTCCGGGTCGGCGACCGGCGCGTCGGGCCGTGCGGCGAACGCGTCGAGCACGAACCCTGCCAGTCGGGGGCTGAACACGGCGTCACCGTCGGCGACCCGCCGGATCGCGTCGGCGAGCTCGTCCGGCGAGATGGTCTTGGTGACGTACCCCCGCGCCCCGGCCCGGATCAGCCCGATGACGTCCTCGGCGGCGTCGGAGACCGACAGGGCCAGGAACTTCACCTGCGGCTTGCTGCGGCGCATCACGTCGAGGACGGCCCGGCCGCCGCCGTCGGGCATGTGCACGTCGAGGAGCACCACGTCGGGCTCCAACGCGGTGATCTTCTGCACCGCCTCGGCGACCCCGCTCGCCTCGCCGATCACGTCGACATGCACGCCGAGCTCGGCGCGGACGCCCGCGCGGAACATGGCGTGGTCGTCGACCAGGAACACCCGCAGGCGCTGGGTCTCGTCAGTCATCACTTCTCCGTATCGATGGGCAGGCTCAACCGCACCTCGGTGCCGTCGCCCGGTGTGCTGCGGATCTCCGCCTTGCCCCCGTGACGCTGCATGCGGGCCAGGATCGAACCGCGCACGCCGTGCCGGTCGGACTCGACGGCGGTGAGGTCGAAGCCGATCCCCCGGTCACGCACGAACACGCTCACGCAGTCGGGCTCGACCTCCGCGTACAGCGAGACGGTCTCGACCTTTGCGTGCTTGGCCGCGTTGACCAGGGCCTCACGGGCGGCGGCGACGATCGCCGCGACCCGCTCGTCGACGTCGAGGTCACCGACGACGACGGTCTCGACCGCGATCGCGAACGTGTCCTCGACCTCGGCCGACGCCTCCTCCAGGGCCGCACCGAACTTCTCCGTCGGCGAGGCGGTGGGCTTGTACAGCCAGTTGCGCAGGGTCCGCTCCTGCCCGCGGGCGAGGCGCTGGACCTCCTTGAGGTCGCCGGCGTTGCGCTGGATCAGGGCGAGGGTATGCAGCACCTGGTCGTGGACCATGGCGGCGAGCTCGGCCCGCTCCTGCTCGCGCACCCGCGCCTCGCGCTCCGTGCTGAGCTGGGTGAACATGCGGTACAGCAGCGGGGCGAGCGCCAGGCCGACCCCGGCGAGGGCGACCGCGGCGAAGCCGAGCCCGTAGCCGATCGAGGCGAGGTTGGCGCCGGCGAGGGGTACACCGGCGACGAAGGCACCGATGATGCCGACGACGACGAGCAGGCCGCCGCCGATGAACCGCACCAGGTAGGACTTGCGGTTGTTGTCCATGACCGCGCCGAGCCACGGCATCCCGGGCACCGTCGCCGACCAGCGCTCGCGCCGCTTCGGGTCCGCCTGGTGCCAGATGATGCCGGCGCCGAGCGCGATGACCGCGGCGAGCCAGCCGATCACGGCCTGGATGCCTTCGGTGGGCTTCACCATCAGCACCAGCAGCACCACGCCGACGCCGAGCGCGAGGAACGAGAAGAGCTGGTTGACGTTGCGCCGGCCGGACCGCACGTGCGGCGGCATCGGCAGCACCGCCCAGAACGCGGCGTAGAGCAGCGCGCCGAGCCCGTTGAACGCGGCGAGCAGCACGAACGCCACCCGCACCAGCACCACGGACGCGCCGAGATGGGCGGCGATGCCCGCGGCGACCCCGGCGACGACCCGGTCCGCGGGCTCGCGGTAGAGGCGGCGGATCGGCACTGGGCTGCTCATCAGGCTCGTTTCGGCTCGTGGTCCGGTGGAGGTCCACCAAATCGTCACACGCGGACCGACACCTGGACCACTCCGAGCGACCCTGGAACCGGCAAATCAGGGTGGTGTCAGGGTCGATGCCTGAGGCGGGCAGGGCTCCGCGTCAGCGAACATCAGTGGCATGACGAACCCGCCTGCCGCCGACGAGCCGGCGGCCGCAGCAGCAAAAGCAGAAGATCAAGAGCCGGATGGTGTACGTGTGGCGCCCAGCTATGAGGCCGACTACCTGCCCGACGGCGGGCCGGACGCCGACGCCGGGCAGTCCGACGTGGTGAGCACGCCCCCCGCCGCTGACGACGCCGCTGCCGACGCCGCCCCGGTCAGTGACGCCCCGGTCAGCGCCGCCCCGATCAGCGACGCCCCGGAGAGTGACGCTCCCGTGAGCGCCGCCCCGGTCAGTGACGCTCCCGTGAGCGCCGCTCCGGTCAGCGCCGCGCCCGTCAGTGGTTCGCCCGTCAGTGCCGCGCCCGTCAGCGCGTCGCCGGTGAGTGCCGAGCCCTACAGCGCGCCGCCTGCCGGTTCGCCGGTGTACTCCGAGCCCACGTACAGCGCCCCCACATACGACCTGCCCACCTTTGAGGCGCCCGCCGACGCGCCCACGGTCCGGGCAGAGCAGCCCGAGGTCGACCTGACCAAGGTCGAGCGCGACGAGCCGGCGTCCGCGCCGCCCGCCGCCGAGACCGCGACCCCCGCCGAACCGCCGGCGGGAGCCGTGCCGCCGCCCCCCGGCGCGGTGCCACCCGGCGGGTTCCAGCCCGGCGCACCCGGCGGACCCGGAGCGCCTGGAGTGCCGCCCGGAGGCAGCGGGCCGTTCGGGCCGCCGCCCGGGGGCAACGGGCCGTTCGGTCCACCGCCCGGGAGCAACGGGCCCGGCGGGCCGGGACCGTTCGGGACGCCGTTCGGCAGCGGGTTCAACCGGGGCAACCTCGTGCGACCCCAGCAGGGCCGCTACGTCGCCGGTGTCTGCGCCGCGATCGGCCGGGCCACCAACACCGACCCGACCCTCTGGCGGGTCATCTTCGCCGTGCTCACGCTCGCCGGCGGGGTCAGCATCGTCGCGTACCTGCTGGGCTGGCTCCTGCTGCCCGCCGAGGGCGACACCGGCTCCCCGCTCGAGGCGCTGCTCGGCCGGGGCAGGTCGACGACGTCGGCGCCCCTCGCGATCGTGATCGGTGTCGGCGCGGTGCTGGCGTTCCTGCTGGTGATGTCGCGCAACGTCGGCGCGGCCGCGGTCGGTCTCGCCGTGGTCATCGGCGTGGTCGCGCTGCTCGTGCGCGGGCAGGGCAACCTGCAGGCCGTCCCGCAGGGCGACCAGCAGGGCGGCGGCGGGCCGGGGACGCCACCCGGGCCGTTCGTGCCGCCACCGGCTCCGGCGGGCGCGCCGTTTCCGCCGTCCGTGCCGCCGTTCCAGGCCGGGGCGCCCGCGTACAGCGCCACGGGACCGGCGGGCGGGGCGGCACCCGTACACCCGGCGTGGCGGCAACACCAGGCGACCGTGACGCAACCCGTGTTCAGCCCCGCCTCCGCTCCGCCGGCCACGGCACCGCTCGTGCCGCCGCTGCCGCCCTCGCTCGCGCCGGTCGGCTACCGGCCGCCGTTCGCGCCGCACGGGCCGTTCGGCGGCAGGAGCCCCTACGCGGCGTCGCTCGGCTACCCGCCCGGCGCGCCGGGAGCGCCGTACCCGGGGCTCGCCCCGATCCCGCCGAAGCCTCCGAAGCCTCCGAAGGTGCGGTCCCGGCTCGGCCGGGTGATCTTCTCGCTGATCTGCCTGTCGCTGGGTGTGCTCGCCGCGTTCGAGGTGACCACCGCCGACTTCCTGGTCAGCACGTACTTCGCGGTGCCGCTCGCGATCGTGGCGCTCGGCCTGATCGTCGGCGCGTGGTTCGGCCGGGCCCGGCTCATGATCCTGCTCGGGGCCGTGCTGAGCATCGCCCTGGCGATCTCGGCCGCCTCGGGCTCGGTGGACGGCAGCCCGCCGCGGCACATCGAGAACATCAACATCAGCCCGACCTCGGTCAATGAGCTGGACGAGGACTACCGCACCGACATCGGTGACATCAACGCCGACCTGTCCGCGGTCGACTTCACCGGCCAGGAGGTCAACCTCAGCTTCCGGGTCGACCTGGGCGGCAACATCCGCATCACCCTGCCGCCGAACGTGGACGTCACCGTCGACGTCCGGGTCGAGGGCGGCGACTGCAGCGTCCTGGGGCGCGAGTGCGGCGGGTTCAACCAGAACAACCGGTTCACCGACACGGGGACCGACGGCGCCGGGGGCGGCAAGCTGCACCTCGAGCTCGACATCCGATGGGGCAACCTGGAGGTCACCCGATGAAGCCGCACCGCACCGACGGCCTCTCCCTCACGTTCGGCCTGATCTTCCTCGGCATCGTGGTCGTCTGGCTGTTCAACCAGGCGGTCGAGGTCAATCTCAGCGCCGGCTGGATCGTCGCCGTCGGGCTGATCGTCTTCGGGCTGCTCGGACTGCTCGGGGCCCTGCGCTCCGACAAAAACGACAAACCGTCTTCGGCGGTGCCATCTTCCTCGGTACCGGCGTCGCACGACCCGGACGACGTCGACTAGACACGGAATATGCTGGGCCGGCGGGGCACGCTTCCCCGCCGGCCTTTGCTTTGTCTCTGCGTTTTCTGAGGAGCCATCCAGACATGACCCAGTCTCCCGTTGGTGGCGCGTCCGGCGTCTCCCGCCGCCCGATCCAGATCGGTGACCGCGCCGCCCGGGTCCTCGCCAGCGAACTCGCCCGTCACGGCGGACCCAAGACCGGCCTCCTGGTCGGCGCGGCCGCCGGCTCCGCAACCCTCGCGGCCGCGATCGACGCGCTGCTGCCCGACGACCGGCTGACGGTCGTCGCCGCCTCCTCCGGTTCCGGTTTCGGTGCCGCCGCGGCCCTTCGGGAGCACGTCGAGCGGCAGGGTCGCTGGGTGACCGACCGGACCCGCGTCGTCGAGTCGCTCACCGAGGCCGAGCCGGCTGACGTGGTGATCCTCGCCGAGCCCCTGGCCGGCAGCGCCGACGAGGCGCGGGCCGCCCTCGCCGACCTGACCAAGCTCGTCAACGCCGGCGGCGTGCTCACCGTCGTCGTCCCGGCGACCCGCCTGCCGAGCGGCGCCGCCGACGAGGTGGAGCGCCAGGCCGCGCTGTATGGCGTGGGCAGCGACCTTGTCCTGCGCAACGTGCCGCCGGTCCGCGTGCACCGGCTGCGGCACACCCCGGCGCACCACGCCGCGGCGCACAACCTGCTGCCGGCGTTGCGCCCGTCGAGCGTCCCCCTCACCCGGGGCATGAACATCGACTCCAACGGCGTCGCCGCCGCCGGCATCGCGCTCGGCCTGGCCGCCCTGGCCAAGGCCGCCCGCCCGAAGTCGAAGCTGTGGATGGTCCCCGCGCTCGCCGCCGCCCCGGTCGCCGCGTTCTTCCGCGACCCGCAGCGCGACGTGCCCGAGGACACGAGCGCCGTCGTCGCCGCAAGCGACGGCAAGGTCCTCGGCGTGGAGCGCATGCACGACAAGCGCTTCGGCGACATGGAGTTCCTCCGCATCGCGGTCTTCCTCTCCGTCCTGGACGTGCACGTCAACCGCGCCCCCGTGGCCGGCAAGGTCGTCGACTACTTCGTCGAGGACGGCGGCTACGCCGCGGCGATGAAGCCCGAGGCGGAGCACAACGTCGCGGCGTACACGCTGCTGGAGACGGCCCACGGCCCGGTCGCGGTCGTGCAGCGCACCGGCCTGATCGCCCGCCGCATCGTGCAGCGCGCCCCGGTCGGCTCGCTGCTGGCGAAGGGCGAGCGGTTCGGCCTGATCCGGTTCGGCTCCCGCACCGACGTCTACCTCCCGGCCGACAAGGCCGCCCCGACGGTCGCCCCGGGCGACCGCGTCGTGGGCGGCGCGACGGTGATCGCGACCTGGCTCTGACCTGATCGCTCCCCGCACCCACCACGATCGAGGGACGGCCCCGGCCACACGTCACGGCCGGCGCCGTCCCTCGATCCGTGCCGGCGCCGGCCACTGAACCGCGCTGGACCCCTACGAAGCACTGTGATCGAAGAACAGATCCGGCCGTCCGGACAGCCATTCCTGTCCTTTGACCAGACGCGGGGTCGCGCAGGGGCGGGCGCAGAGGGTCGCGCATACAGCGTTCGGGTGATTTGTCCGCACCGGCGGGTTGGACGACGAGCCCCGGCAGGCGCGCGGTGAGAGTGCGCCGACCCAGCCAGCCGGGCCAGCTACTGGTCGCCCCAGGCACTCGCCAGACGTGCGACGGAACACCGCCCGCCGTGATCGAAGGACAGATCCGGCCACCCGCACAGCCACCCCTGTCCTTTGATCACGCAGGCGTCGCCCAGGGGTGGGCATAGGTCGCGCATTCGGCGTTCGGGCGATTTGTCCGCACCGGGCGGATCGCACGACGAGCACCGGCGGGCGCTCGGTAAGAGTGCGCCGAGCTGACCAGCCGAGCCAGCTACTGGTCGCCCCAGGCACTCGCCAGACGTGCGACGGAACACCGCCCGCCGTGATCGAAGGACAGATCCGGCCACCCGGGCAACCATCCCTGTCCTTTGATCACACGCGGGGTCGCGCGCAGGGGCGCAGGGGGTTGCGCGTGCAGCGTTCGGTTTATTTGCCCGCACCGGCGGGTCGCATGACGAGCCCCGGCAGGCGCGCGGCGAGAGTGCGCCCAGCCAGTCAGCCGACCCAGCTACTGGTCGCTCCAGACACTCGCCAGACGTGCGACAGAACACCGCCCGCCATGATCGAAGGACAGATCCGGCCACCCGGACAGCCACCCCTGTCCTTTGATCACGCAGGCGCCGCCCAGGGGTGGGCACAGGCCGTGATCGAAGGACGATTCCGGCCACCCGGACAGCCATCCCCGTCCTTTGATCACGTAGGCGTCGCCCAGGGGTGGGCACAGGCCGCGCATTCGGTGTTCGGGTGATTTGTCCGCACCGGCGGGTCGCACGACGAGCACTGGCAGGCGCGCGACGAGAATGCTCCCAGCCACCCAGCCACCCAGCCAGCAAGCCGAGCCAGCTACTGGTCGCCCCAGGCGTTCGTCAAGGCGTGCGACGGAGCACCGCCCGCCGTGATCGAAGGACGAATCCGGCTGCCCGCACAGCCATCCCTGTCCTTTGATCACACGCCGGGGTCGCGCGCAGGGGCGCAGAGGCGCAGGGGGCGCAGGGGTTGCGCGTGCAGCGTTCGGGTGACTTGGCCGAACCGGCGGGTCGCACGACGAGCATCGGCAGGGCTGTGCGACGGACCCAGCGGGGGTGAGCGATGGGGTGTGCCCGAGCCCCTGAACCAAGGTCGCCGGTCGAGGCCTGCGGACCGGACGCCGACTGGTGTTCGAAGGACGGCCTTGACCTCGGGACGGCCGGACGCCGGCACTCGATCACCCGCAGCGGGCTGTGACGGGGAAATGGCAGCGCCCCGCGGGCCGGGGTGAGCCGGGGCGGGGCGCTGGTGGTGCGGGAGAGCTAGGCGGTGACGTGGCGGCGCTGGCGGAGCCAGAGGACCGGGCCGCTCACCAGGTACGCCAGGACCACGGCGACGAACGTCAGGCGGAAGTCGACCAGGACGCCGACCACCGGCAGGACGAACAGCCACGGCGGAAGCTTCGCCAGGCGGGCGAGCTTGGCATACGGGAAGCTGGACACCATCGCCAGGCCGAGGACGGCGACGCCGGCGACCCGCAGGACCGGCGGCATCTCCGGGGCGATGAGGGTGGCCAGGGCGAGCACCGCCGCGCACATCGTGGTCGGCACGCCGCAGAAGAAGCGGCCGTCCTTCGGTGAGACGTTGAAGCGCGCCAGGCGGATCGCGGCGCATGCGGCGACGAGGGCGCAGGCCGGCATCAGGACGGCGGCCGGGGCTGAGTCGTTGAGCCAGGCGTAGACGACGACGGGCGCGGCCAGGCCGAAGGAGCACATATCGGCGAGGGAGTCCATCTGCGCGCCGAACGGGCTGGCGACGCCGAGGCGGCGGGCCAGGAAGCCGTCGAGGCCGTCGAAGACGACGCAGGCGATGAGGAGGGTGGCCGCGACGCGCACGTCGCCGTGGTTGACGGCGACGAAGATGGCGGCCAGGCCCAGCAGGAGGCTGCTGATGGTGCAGGCGTTGACGAGGGCGAAGCGGATGCGCCGGGCGACGGTGCGCTCGCCGGGCAGCAGCGGGATGCTGAGGCCGGGGGCGTCGTCGGGGGCGGTGTGCAGCGGCGGGACGGCGGGACTGACTGGCGCGACCGACACCACGTCGCGTGACAGTCCGTCACGGCGACGCATACGCAGTCGGGGGAGCCGGACCCTGCCCTCGCGGGTGTCGGACTCGGTCGGCGGCGGCATGAGCAGGGCGGTGGCGCCGGCGACGTTACCGTCACCGCGACGACCGACCCGCCCCGCGAAGAGCACCTGGCGGGCGAGCGAACCGCTGCGTCGCAGCCGTCCTGCCCACTGCCGGCCCCCTCCGGGGCGCGGACTGTCCGTGGTGCGTCGTCGCTGCCAAGGTGCTCTCGGCACTGATCCTCCATGCAGGAACGGGGTTCCCACGGTCGCATTCGAGGGCGTTTTGCCCCCAGTAGTCCGTCTTCGCGAGACTGCCTCGCGATCTACACCATCGCATATCGTGTCGCGCTTGGCGATGGCTCAGATAGGAACCCGCCTAGAAACATGCTCTTCCAGGGCTGACACCGGACCACTCAGCGTAGTCCCAAATTCACCTACAATTTATCTTAACGACGACGATCACTTTCCCGTCGCGGGAGTGAGGCGGCCCACTGGACGACCTCGGTGACCTGGAGGCCGGGCAGTTCGGCGCGGGCGAACCAGGCCGCCGCGGCGGTCGACCCGCCGGCGGCCTCGGTCACTCTGGGTGGCGTCGGCGCGGGCACCAGGACGCGGTAGAGAGCCCGGACGGCGTGCCAGTTGATCGGATACCCCTCAGGGCCGATCGCACCCGGATTCCGCCGATGGGTGACACCGAGCAGCGAGACGATCTCACCCTGCTGGGCGGTCTCCTCGACGAGCTCACGCAGCAGCGCCTCGGCGGGCTGCTCCCCCGGGTCGGTGCCGCCACCCGGCAGGTGCCACTTGCCCGCGCCCGGATACCCGTGGGCGATCTGGGTGAGCAGGACGCGGTCGTCGGGGTCGGTGACGAAGCCGTACGCCGCGAACCGCTGCCCGGTCGGCAACCCGTTGGGATCCGGGCGCTCGGTGAAGTCCCCGACCGCCGCGCCCGGGGCGGGGGCGACCTCGAAGACCACCCGGTCCTCGTGCAGCTCGGGCGTGACGACGGCGTGCACGTCGAGCACCGACAGCACCACGACGGACAGGTCGGCCTGCTCGACGAAGTGCCGGACCATCGCGGTCGTGGGGCTCTCGCCGTGCCGGACCGGCCCCCCGACGTCGTCGGTGCCGCCTGGACGGCGACCGTAGACGGTGATCACCCGGGATGCGCTCATAAGATCAGCGTATGCCGACGCATCAGCGCAGGCCGACCCCCCGCAGTGCCTCCTCGGTGACCTCGGTCAATGCGAGCTCGTCGAGCTCCTCGGGGTCGAACCAGCGGGCGTCCGCAGTGGAGCCGCCGACGTCGTGGATGACGGGGCGGCTGGAGCGGGCCACGTGGACGCGGTAGAACGCGCGGACGCCGTGCCAGTCGATCGGGTAGCCCTCCGGGCCGAGCTGGGCCGCGTCGCGGTGCGAGGCCACGCCGAGCAGCTCGACGATGCGGCCCTCCTGGCCGGTCTCCTCGACCAGCTCGCGGATGAGCGCGACCCCGGGCTGCTCGCCGAAGTCGGTCCCGCCGCCGGGCAGGTGCCAGGAGCCGCCGCCGGGGTATCCGTCGGAGATGCGGGTCAGCAGGATGCGGTTGCGCCGGTCGGTGCACACGGCGTACGCGGCGAAGCGCTGGGCGCGGTGCAACCCGTCCGGGCCGGGCACGGCGTAGAAGGACGGCACCTCGGGCACGCCGTCGGGGCGCAGGTCGACGGCGGCCTCGACCAGGCCGAGCGCGTCGGCGGTGAACCGGCGCAGCGGCAGCTGCTCCGCCTCCTCGCGGGTCGCCCAGCGGGCCAGGTCGGTCGGCTGGCCGACGCGGTCGCGCAGGGCGCCGCCGCGCACCGTCACCTCGTAGATGAGGCGGTCGGTGTGGATCGTGAGGCCGCGGGCGGGCAGCGCCCGCATGTCGGCGATGACGTCGCGCAGGTGGGCCACCGCGACCGAGAGGCCGGTCTCGGCGGCGGTCTCCCGCACGACGGTGTCGACCGGGTTCTCACCGTGGTCGACGGCGCCGCCGGGCAGCGACCAGACTCCGGGCGTGCCGGATTTCGCCGACGCCCGGACCAGGAGGTACTCGTCGGAGTCGGCGATGACGCAGTAGGCCGCGATGCGTCGGAGCGGCTGTAACGCTGGAGTCACGGAGATAAATTGTCCGGCAATTCCGGCCAGTGGCAAGGGCGACAGTCGCTTGAAAGGGGATTCATTCCCATTCAATGGTGCCCGGAGGCTTGGACGTAACGTCCACGACCACCCGGTTGACCTCCCGGACCTCGTTTGTTATCCGGGTGGAAATCTTCGCGATGAGCTCGTGCGGCAGCCGGGACCAGTCGGCGGTCATCGCGTCGTCGCTGGAGACGGGGCGCAACACGATCGGGTGACCGTAGGTGCGGCCGTCGCCCTGGACGCCGACGCTGCGCACGTCGGCGAGCAGCACCACCGGGAACTGCCAGACCGAGCGGTCGAGGCCGGCGGCGGTGAGCTCCTCGCGGGCGATCAGGTCGGCGGCGCGCAGGATGCTGAGGCGCTCCTCGTCGACCGCGCCGATGATCCGGATCGACAGGCCCGGGCCGGGGAACGGGTGCCGCATGACGATCTCCTCGGGCAGGCCGAGGGCGGCGCCGATCGCGCGCACCTCGTCCTTGAAGAGCGTCCGCAGCGGCTCGACCAGCGCGAACTGCAGGTCGTCCGGCAGCCCGCCGACGTTGTGGTGCGACTTGATGTTGGCGGTGCCGGTGCCACCGCCGGACTCGACCACGTCCGGGTAGAGGGTGCCCTGCACCAGGAACTCGACGTGCTCCTCGGCCTCCAGGTCGCGGGCGGCCTGCTCGAAGACCCGGATGAACTCCCGGCCGACGATCTTGCGCTTCTGCTCGGGGTCGATGACCCCCGCGAGGGCGCCGAGGAACCGCTCGGAGGCGTCGACGACCTTCAGGTTGATGCCGGTCGCGGCGACGTAGTCCTTCTCGACCTGCTCGGCCTCGCCGGCGCGCAGCAGGCCGTGGTCGACGAAGACGCAGGTCAGCTGGTCGCCGACGGCCTTGTGCACCAGCGCGGCGGCGACGGCGGAGTCCACGCCGCCGGACAGCGCGCACAGCACCCGCTTGGTGCCGACCCGAGCCTGGATCGCCTCGACCTGCTCCTCGATGATGTTGTTGGACGTCCAGGTGGGCTCGATGCCGGCGATCTCGTAGAGGAACCGGCGCAGCACCTCCTGGCCGTGCGGGGTGTGCGCGACCTCGGGGTGGAACTGCACGCCGGCGAGGCGCCGGGAGACGTCCTCGAACGCGGCGACCGGCGCGGCGGGCGAGCCCGCGGTGACCGTGAAGCCGGCAGGGGCGGCGGTGACGCAGTCGCCGTGGCTCATCCACACCGACTGGGCGTCGGGCAGCCCCCGCAGGAGCACGCCACCGCCCTCGGCGATGCTCAGTGGGGTGCCGCCGAACTCGCGCAGCCCCGTGTGGCTCGCCTCGCCCTCGAGCGCCACGGCCATCGCCTGGAAGCCGTAGCAGATGCCGAAGACCGGCACACCGGCGCCGAACAGCGCGGGGTCGACCTGCGGGGCGCCCTCCTCGTAGACGGAGGAGGGGCCACCGGACAGGATGATCGCGGCGGGACCCTTGGCCAGCATGTCCGCGACCGGCATCGAGTGCGGGACGATCTCGGAGTAGACGTGCGCCTCGCGCACCCTGCGGGCGATCAGCTGCGCGTATTGGGCACCGAAGTCGACGACGAGAACCGGCGGCGGCGTGGTCATGCCGTTGAGCCTAGTCGGCGACCCGACGTGACCTGCGTCTCAGGGTTGCTGTTGCAGCGTTTGCGGCGGTGGTACGGCGGTGACGCGCAGCGCTGCCGGTGCGCCTGCCGGCACGGCGGGGTTGACCGGCCTGACCGGGGCGACCGGCGAGTAGGCGGATCCCAGGGGCGGGCGCGGATCCGGCTCCCCCACGTTGGGCCACATGGACATGGCCCGCTCCGCCTGTGCCGTGATCGTCAGCGACGGGTTGACGCCGAGGTTGGCGCTGACCGCCGCGCCGTCGACGACGTGCAGGCCGGGGTGGCCGTACACGCGGTGGTAGGCGTCCACGACCCCGCGCTCCGGCGAGTCGCCGATCGGCGCGCCGCCGAGGATGTGGGCGGTGATCGGGATGTTGAAGACCTCGGACCAGCTGCCGCCCGGCATGCCGCCGATCTCCTCGGCGAGCAGCCGGACTGCCTGGTTGCCGGCCGGGATCCAGGTCGGGTTCGGCTCGCCGTGCCCCTGCGAGGTGGTGAGCTTGCGCCGGCCGGTCCAGCCGCGGCGCAGGCTGACGTTGAGGGAGTTGTCCAGCGACTGCATGACCAGGGCGATCACCGTCTTGTGCGACCAGCGCCGCACGGACAGCACCCTGGTGTGCCGGATCGGGTGGCGGAAGAACGCGCCGAACCAGCGCAGTGGCCGCCACGGGCCGCCGTCGGTGAGGACGGTCTGCAGCAGGCCCATGGCGTTGGAGCCGGGCCCGTAGCGGACCGGCTCGATGTGGGTGTGTGCGTCGGGGTGGAACGAGCTGGTGATCGCCACGCCGTCGGTGAAGTCGACGTCCTTGCGCAGCGAGCGGGCGCCGACGATCGACTCGGAGTTGGTCCGGGTGAGCGTGCCGACCTTCGCCGACAGCCCGGGCAGGTGACCGGCGGCGCGCATCCGCAGCAGCAGCTCCTGCGTGCCGAGGGCACCCGCGGCGAACACGACCTGCCCCGCGTGGAACGTCCGGCGGTCCCGCCGGCGACCCGTGCCCCGGGTGTCGACACGGTAGCCGCCGTCCTCAGGTCGTACCGACGCCACCGTCGTCAACTGGTGCACCTCTGCGCCGAGCCGCTCGGCCAGGTGCAGATAGTTCTTGACCAGGGTGTTCTTCGCGCCCACCCGGCAGCCGGTCATGCACGCGCCGCAGTGCTCGCAGCCGTGCCGCAGCGGTCCCGCGCCGCCGAAGTACGGATCCACGCCGGACTTGCCGAAGTACACGCCGACGGGGGTCTGGTGGAAGGTGTCGCCGACACCCATCTTCTCCGCGACCGCCTTGATCGCCACGTCCGCGCGGGTCATGCGGTGGTAGACGCTGACGCCGAGCATGCGTTCGGCCTGGTCGTAGAACGGCGCGAGCTCGGTGCGCCAGTCGGCGATGCCACGCCACTGCGGGTCGTCGTAGAACTGCTCGAGCGGCCGGTAGAGGGTGTTGGCGTAGATCAGCGACCCGCCGCCGACGCCGGAGCCGGACAGCACCAGCACGTTGCGCAGCAGGGTCAGCCGCTGGACGCCGAAGCAGCGCAGGGCCGGGGCCCACAGGAAGCGCTTGGCGTCCCACGACGTCTTGGGGAACTCGTCGTCGGCGAAGCGCCGGCCGGCCTCCAGGACCGCGACCGAGTAGCCCTTCTCGGCCAGGCGGAGCGCCGTCACGCTGCCGCCGAAGCCCGAACCGATGACCACCACGTCATATCGCACGCCTCATGGTGACTCACGAGTAAGTTACTGGGAAGTACCAAGTTTGGTATCGGTAGGCGTCGACCCGGAGCGCCTCCCCGCCCGGCTCCCCCCGGTGCGGCAGACTGAGGCACATGGCGAGACTTCCCGGCGGCCTGCCCGCCTGGCGTGGTCGCCGGCTGCTGCGCGGTGCCGGCACGATCCACGCCGGCCCCGGTGCCGCCACCGTGAACGCCGCGCGGCACGCGGCCCTGCACTCCCTGGTCATCGAGGCGGCGAAGTACGCCGACGCACCGCCGCCGACGGCGGTCACGCTCGCCGGGGCCGGCACGGTCCGGGTCGCCGGCGGGGTCCTGCGCATCGGGCTGCCGCTGGTCTGGGGCCTGCCCGCCGACCACCTGCGCATCGTCCTGGCGCACGAGCTGGCGCTGCCGGACACCAAGCACATCGACCTGGTCCGCGGGCTGCTGGCCGCCCGCGAGGCCGACCCGAAGGTCCTCGCCGCGACCGGCCCCCTGTCGGTGACCGTCGAGCAGGTCCGCGACGCCGCCGCGATCGCCGCCGGCGGGGGCGGGCTGTCCGGCGTGGAGGACGCGGCCGCGGCGCTGCTGCGGGCGGCCACGATCGAGACCGCGTTCGCCGCGTTCGCCGCGGCCGAGGGGCGCCACGTCGTCAGCCTCGAGGACGGCGCAGAGCCGGCACCGGTGCGGGTCGCGGACCTGCACGCCGGGTGGCGGCTGCGGCTGGAGCGGTGGGGCGCGCCGGTCGTCGACGGCGGGGCGCTGCTCGACGAGGTGCCGCTGCGGCATCCCGGGCTCGCCGCGGACCTGCGGGCCCTGCACGAGGTGCCGAAGCCGGGCCTGGCCGGCGACGCGGTCGCCCTGGACGCTCTGTCCGCCGAGGAGGAGCAGGCGCTGGCGGCCGAGGTCATCGGCGGCGACGGCGAGTGGACGCGCTTCGCCGAGCTGCCCGTCGAGGTGTACGGCGGCGAGGTCGAGCGGCAGGCCCGCGAGTACGTCCAGGCGGTGCGCACGGTGCTCGGCCGCGACCCGGACGGGCGGGACGAACTCGCCGGGACGCTGCTGCGCCGGCCGGTCGACGTGGAACGGGCCCGGCGCGGCCTGCCCGTCGACTCCGGCGACGGCGGCTCCGCACCGGCCGCGCCGCCGTGGATGGGCGTGGTGCTGCTGTCGGTGCTCGTGGAGTACACGCTGCTGCGCAAGGACTGGCGGCGCGAGCACCCGCTCGTGGCGCGGCGCCTGGTCGGGGCCGGGGGTGAGGTGCTCGACCTCAACGAGCTGTACCAGCGCCCCGACGAGCTGCGACGGCTCTTCGCGGGCGGCGCCGCGGTCGTTGCGGGCGGCGCCGCGGACCTCGCGGGCGGGTCTACAGGCTGAGGGTCGGGGTCGCGGCCAGTTCGATCGGGTGGATCACCTGGTACCCGTTCGGGACGTGCTGCTCGATGACGCCGGCGGCGAGCTGGTTGTAGCCGCTGCCGTCGAAGCGGATCCCGTTCCACGGCATGACGGTCTGGGTCGCCGGCAGCGACAGCTGCTGCACGGCGTTGCGGACCACCGGCGGGCTCAGGTCGGTGACCGAGTCCATCGCCAGGGCGAGCAGCATCGTCGCGGTGAAGGCGGCCGCCGCGACGTCGGTCATCTTCGCGTGGAACGCCTGCTCGAACATGCCGCCGACGATCCTCGCGATCGGGTTGCGCCCGGCGAACTCGCCGGACCAGCCGCTGGCCCGCAGGACCTGGTTGTTGCCCTTGATCGCGTCCAGCGCGCCGACGCCGGGGCCGAGCGCGATGACCGGCGCCTTGCCCTTGAGCCGGCCGGCGAGCTCCGAGGCCGCGGCCGCCTCCTGGGCGTTGGTCACGATCGCGAGGACGGCGTCACCCTTCTCGATGAAGTCGCTGTCACCGGCGCCGTCGGCGTTCAGGGCGATCTGCTCCTTGCCGCCGATCTCGTAGCCGGCGGCGAGGCTGAGGTCCTCGATCGAGGTGCGCACGCTGGCGATCTCGTCGCCGGTCGCGCCGCTGGCCTTGCCCGACGCGGTGATGACCCGGTTGAACTGGCTGGTGCTGTCGCGCTCCCGGTACAGCAGGGCGAGCGCGGTGGAGACCATCTGCCGGTCGCTGGGCTGGATGCGGAAGTGCGCCGCCCGGTTGAGGTCGACGAACGTGTCCGCGGTGCTCAACGCGTCGACCAGCGCCACGCCGATGGTGTCGGTCTCCCGGCCGGCGGGCGCGGCGACGTCGAGGGTGTCGGCGAGGACGAGGCCGACGGCGCCGTCCTGCACGAGGCGCGAGGCCTCCTTCTCCACCTTCTCCGGCGCGCTGTCGGTGTTGCCGACGACCAGGGTCAGCTTCGCGCCGTTGCGCAGGCCGACGCCCGTGCTCAGCGGCAGGTTGATCGGCAGGTCCTTGACGTCGTTGTTGACCAGCTCGATGGCCAGCTTCGCGCCGAGCTGCGCCTGCTGGCCGATCGCGGCGTTGGGCCCGGTCGTGGAGACGAGCAGGCCGATCGCAAGGGTCGAGGGCACCTTCGGCGCGGGGTTGCCGCTGCTCGTGCAGGCGGTCAGGAGCAGCGCTGTAGCGCAGACAGCCGCGGCGAACACAGCCACAGCGGGCCGGCGGCCGAGGATGTGCACGACAGAGGACTCCTTGGTCACGCGGCAGGTGGGACGGCCGTATCCTTCCTGTCTGGTCGATGCGTTTCAACCCCGGTGTCGAGCTTCAAGTAATGTGACCTGCACCACAATGACGTGGTTGGACAGATGTCGCAACCCTGGTTTGATAAGGCTCGCACGCTGCTCAGGCAGCGCGATGACGCATGCGAAAGGTGTGAGGGGTGCAGACCTTCGCTTCGCCACCTTCATCGAGGGCTCCCGCCGTCGTTATGAAGGTGAACAGCCACCGGCGACGCAGGCCAGGGGAGCCGCAGCGACGCAGCGCTTCGCTGTTCCGTGTCCGCGACTGGCGGGTGCCCACCAAGCTCGCCGCCGTCCTCGTGCTGCCCGCCGTGGCCTTCCTGGTCATCGCCGGGGTCCAGATCAATGCCTCGGTGCAGGACGCGTCCAAGCTCGACCAGTTCGCCCAAGGGGTCAAGGTCGGCCGCCAACTGACCAATCTGATCCACTATCTGCAGCTGGAAAGGGACCGAACGGCTGGAGTTCTCGCCAAGTCGACCACCGTGCAGGCACCGCCCGGATCGACTTCGAGCAATCAGGAGCTGTCGGCCAACTACGCCGCGACCGACGCGGCCCTCGCCGCCTTCTCCAAGGCCGCGCGCCCGCTGCTCGCCAACCCGATCTTCAACCAGTCGCAGAACCGGGTCAGCGCCGACTTCGCCGACCTGTACCTGGTCCGCGACGGCGTGAAGAAGCGCTGGCTGCGCGAGGAGGCGGTCTTCGACCAGTACTCCTCCACCATTCAGCACCTGTTCGAGCTGGTCCCCGACCGCCCCGACATCGGCGGCGACTCCCAGTCGGTCACCGAGGTCTCCTCACTGATGGACCTCGCTCAGGCCAAGGAGCTCAAGGACCAGCTGCGTGGGCGGATCTTCGCGGCCGCGAGCGCGGGCAAGTTCGCCCCCGACGACTTCGAGACGTTCTCGGAGATCCAGGCGCGGCAGGTCGCCGCCGTCGAGCGGTTCCGCGGCTCCGCCAGCCCGCGGCACCTCGCCCTCTACGACCGCAACCTGCGCCAGACCTCCGTCGGCACCGTCACCCGGCTCCAGCAGCAGGTCATCTCCCGCGCCCGGGGCGCCGCCGTCGGCGTGACCCCCGAGGAGTGGTGGCTGGCCAGCACCAGCGAGCTGGACTACATCCGCACCATCGAGCAGGAGCTGCTCGAGGACGCGATCGAGGGCGCCGCCAACCGCAGCGCCTCGCAGCGCACCGAGGCCATCCTGGCCACCTCGGTGATCGTCCTCGTCATGCTCGTCGCGCTGCTGCTGTCCTGGCTCATCGGCCGGTCGATGGCGCGCTCGCTGCGGCAGCTGCGGGCCCAGGCCCTCGACGTGGCGCAGCACCGCCTCCCGGAGGCCATCCAGCGGCTGCGGACCCTGCCCCGGGGCGAGACGGTCACTGTCGACACCACCACCAGGGTCCGCTCCACCGACGAGATCGGTGAGGTCGCCGACGCGTTCACCGCCGTGCACCGCAGCGCGGTCAGCCTCGCCGTCGAGCAGGCCGTCATGCGGCGCAACGTCAACTCGATGTTCGTCAACCTGGCCCGCCGCTCGCAGACCCTCGTCGAGCGCCAGCTGCAGCTGCTCGACCAGCTGGAGTCCGCCGAAACCGACCCCGACCAGCTGGCCAACCTGTTCCGCCTCGACCACCTCGCCACCCGCATGCGGCGAAACGACGAGAACCTCCTCGTCCTGGCCGGCAGCGAGGCGACCCGGCGGTGGGCGCAGCCCGTCTCGCTGTCCGCTGTCGCCCTCGCGGCGATGGCGGAGATCGAGCAGTACGCCCGCATCCGCCACGACGTCGCGACCGACATCTTCGTCGTCGGGCACGCCGTCTCCGACATCGTCCACCTGCTCGCGGAGCTGCTGGAGAACGCCACGACGTTCTCCCCGCCGGACACGGTCGTCGCCGTCTCCGGCTGGCCCGCGAAGCAGACCAAGGAAGCCACGATCGTCATCGAGGACCGCGGCCTCGGCATGACCGAGTCCGGTCTCGTCGACGCCAACGACCGCGTCTCCGCCCCGATCGCCATCGACGTCGCCGCGTCGGAGCGGATGGGCCTTGTCGTCGTCGGCCACCTCGCCGCGCGGCACGGCGTCCAGGTCCGGCTCGACGCCACCGACGAGGGCGTCACGGCGTACGTGACCCTGCCGGCCCGCCTCCTGGCCGCCCCGCCCGAGGGCGCCGGGCTGTACCACGGCAGCGGCAACCGCATCGCCGGCATGTCGCGCCTGCCCATCACCGCCGAGGCCGACGCCCGCCCGGGACCCGCGGTCATCTCCGCCGAGGACGCGCCCACGGCGGTCCTGCCGGCGCTGCCCGGACGGCCCAGCGGCGCCGCGGACGAGGACGTGCCGGCGGTCGCCGCGCCGCCGCTGCCCTCGGTGCCGGTCGCGCTGACCACCTGGCCGGTGGCCTCGTCGTCGGCGGCTCCTGCCGGTGCGGACGTGATGCCTGGCCAGCGGGTCCCGTCCAACGGCGCCTCCGCCCCCGGCACCTCCGCCGCCGGTGGCGCCGTGCCTGGCGCCGCGCCGGGTGTCCCGGTCCCCGGCGTGCCCGTGTCCGGGGTGCCGGTGTCGGGTGGCCCCGTGTCCGGAGCGCCCGTTTCCGGTGTGCCGGTCTCCGGTGTACCGGTGTCCGGCATGCCGGTCTCCGGCGGGCCGATGCGTGGCGCGCCCGTTTCTGGTGTTCCCGGTGCGTCCGGCAACGGTGGTTCCGGGGTGCGCGTTCCGGGTGGGCCCGGTTCCGGCGTGCCGGCAGCTCCCGTTTCCGGCGTGCCCGTTTCCGGCGTGCCCGTTTCCGGCGTGCCTGGCGCTGGTGTGCCCGGTTCCGGCGTTCCCGTGGGTGGGGTGCCCGTTTCCGGGGCGCCGGTTTCGGGTGTGCCGGTCTCCGGGGTTCCCGGGGGCACCGCCGCCTCGCCCGCCTCGCCCCCATCGCCTGCCTCCGGGCCGCCGTCGCAACGGTCGGCGAACGGCGGGCCGGCTGGGGCGCCGACGCGGCGTGGACCCAGCCGGGCCGAGGACATCATCGGCGCGGCCGCACGCGGCAACGCCGCACCGCCGGCCAAGGGCACCCGCTGGTGGTCGAAGGCCGCCGCGGGCGACGCACCGGCGTCGACCACACCGACCATCCCGGCCCAGCGCGCCCCGGTGACCGCGGGCACGAGCGCCAGCGGCCTGCCGATCCGGGTACCTCTGGCACAGTTGCCGGGTGACACCGGGCAGACGTCCATGCCCGACGTGACGCAACCGATCATGGTCGCGTCGCACACAGAGCCGGACCCCGCGAGCGTCAGCAGCATGCTCACCCGGTTCTACAGTGGCGTGCACCGGGCCGCGAATGAAGACGAGGTACCCACGGTGCCGATCAACGATCATCGAGGGAGCACGGCGTGACCCTGAGCCAACAAGCACGGGACCTGAGCTGGTTGATCAACGCCTTCACCGAACGGGTGCCGGGCATCGCGCACGCGGTGGTGGTGTCCTCCGACGGCCTGCTGGTCGCGGTTTCGGACCATCTGCCCCGCGACAGCGCCGACCAGCTGGCCGCCGTGACGTCGGGCCTGGTGAGTGTCACCAGCGGCGCCGCCCGCATCTTCGACGGCGACGAGGTCAAGCAGACCGTGGTCGAGATGGGCCAGGGCTTCTTCCTGGTCATGACGATCCGCGACGGCTCGATCCTCGCCACGCTCGCCGGCCGCGAGGCCGACATCGGCGTCGTCGGCTACGAGATGGCCCGCCTCGCCAAGCAGGCCGGCGAGATGCTGACCCCCGCGCTGCGCGCCGAGCTCCAGCAGGCCCTCCCCCGCTGACCCTGCCCCACACCGTCGGCGTGATCGAAGCCGCCCCGCGGTCGCCCCGGCGACCAGCACCCGACTCCGATCACGCCGTCCACAACCCAGCGGCGACCCGGGCGCCCGTTTCGCACCGAGCGTGCGATTACGGGCGCCTGATCCCGCCACTCGGACCGCCGCCAGGTCCGCCCCCGCAGTGCCCTCTCGATCGAAGTCGCGGGCTGACCGCCCGGACGCCTGCCCGCGGCGTTGATCACGGCGCAGCGGCGAGGTGGCGGGTGGCGGCCCGCGCCCGGCAGTGTTCTGCCTTCGGCCGCGGTCCGGGCCGGCGGACGATCTTGCGGGCGTGATCAAAGGACAGCAGTGGCCACCCCGACGACCACAGGCGTCCTTCGATCAAGCGGCGGGGCGAAAGATCGCCGCCTGGAGGGCGGTACTCACCGGTCCAGTCATCGATGGCCACGACTTCCCGCGATTCGGAGACGCCATCCCGCCGGAACCACCGATTGACACAACCCTTCACAGATCGAAGTCGTCCCATGGCTGCTCCGACGACCACGGAACGACTTCGATCAAGCCACGCATGGTCAAACAGCGGATCACTGCCGCCCGAGGGCAGCCACGGCGCGACTTCGATCACGACGGTGCCCCGCCCAAGACCGGCAAAGCGGCTGGAAACAGCGAGCGGCCAGAACGGCGAACGACCCGGGCGGCCACGGGGCGACTTCGATCACGACAGTGACCGCCCGGAACCGGCAACTCGCCCGGAGCCGGCAACTCGCCCAGAAACGGCGAAACGGCCGGAACGGGCAACGGCTCAGAACCGCGAACGGGTGGGACGGCCGGGGGCGGCGGGGGCCGGCCGGGGACGGCGGGGGCCGGCCGGGGACGGCGGGGGCCGGCCGGGGACGGCGGGGGCCGGCCGGGGACGGCGGGGGCCGGCCGGGGACGGCGGGGGACAGCCGGGGACGGCCAACGGTCCGGAACTGCCACGAGGCGACTTCGGACATGAGGCGACTTCGGCCGCGAGACGACTTCGGCCATGACGGCGGCCGGCCCGGAATGGCGAACGGCGAACAGCCGGAACGGCCACGGCGCGGCTTCGATCACGACCGCGACCAGCCCGGAACGGCCAACCGCCCAGGACGGCCAACAACCCGTGGCGCCACGGGGCGGCTTCGGTCGGCCCGGGACGGCGAAGCGGCTGGAGACGGCGGACGGCCCGGGCCGGGGAGCGGTCCGGGCCGTCGGCGACGGTGCGGGGTTGGGTCAGCGGTCGAGCAGCAGGCCGACCTTCTGGAACTCCTTCAGGTCGCGGTAGCCGCACTTGGCCATCGCGCGGCGGAGGCCGCCGAAGAGGTTGAGCACGCCGTCGGGGTCCTCGGACGGGCCGTAGAGGACCTTGTCGAGGGTGCCGAGGGACTCCTCCGCGGAGCCGAACGAGCCGCGGGGCAGCTTCGGGTGGCTGGCGGCCGAGTGCCACCAGGCGCCGCCAGCCGGGGCGGAGTCGCTGCGGGACAGCGGCTCGCCGACCATGACGGCGTCGGCGCCGCAGCCGAGGGCCTTGGCGATGTCGCCGGAGGTCTGGAGGTTGCCGTCGGCGATGATGTGGACGTAGCGGCCGCCGGTCTCGTCGAGGTAGTCGCGGCGGGCGTCGGCGGCGTCGGCGATGGCGGTGGCCATCGGGACGCGGATGCCGAGGACCCGGTCGGTCGTCGACCACTCGTCGGCACCGATGCCGACGATGACACCGGCGGCGCCGGTGCGCATCAGGTGCAGCGCGGTCTGGTAGTTGGTGCAGCCGCCGACGATGACCGGCAGGTCCAGGTCGGCGATGAACTCCTTGAGGTTGAGCGGCTCGTCGGTCGTCGACACGTGCTCGGCGGAGACGAGGGTGCCCTGGATGACCAGCAGGTCGACGCCCGCGTCGAGGATGACCGGGGCCAGGGCGAGGGTGTGCTGCGGCGAGACGCGGACGGCGACGGTGACGCCGCCGTCGCGGATCTCCTTGACCCGCTCGCCGATGAGCTCCGGCTTGATCGGCTCGGCGTACACCTCCTGGAGGCGCCTGGTGGCGTGCGCGTCGTCGTCGAGGTCGGACAGCTCCTCAAGGATCTTGCTGGGGTCCGCGTAGCGGGTCCAGAGACCCTCGACGTTGAGCACGCCGAGCCCGCCGAGGCGGCCGAGCTCGACCGCGGTCGCGGGGCTCATGGTGGCGTCGGAGGGGTGTGCCACGCACGGGATCTTGAACGGGTACGCGTCAAGCTGCCAGTTGGTCGACACGTCGTCGACGTCACGGGTGCGCCGTGTCGGAACGATCGCGATGTCGTCCAGGTGGTAGCCACGCCGGGCGCTCTTGCTCAGCCCGATCTCGACCACGTCACGCATTTGCCGCTCCTGCCATTGCTTGTGTTGGGGCTGCTGGGGGTGTCTACCGCGAGTGGTAGTTGGGTGCCTCGACGGTCATCTGGATGTCGTGCGGGTGGCTCTCCTTGAGCCCGGCCGCGGTGATCCGGATGAGCTGGCCCCGCTCGTGCATGTCGGGGACGGTGGCGGCACCGACGAAGCCCATGCCGGAGCGCAGACCGCCGACGAGCTGGTGGGCCACCGCGGCGAGGGGGCCGCGGAAGGGGACCTGGCCCTCGATGCCTTCGGGCACCAGCTTGTCGTCGGACAGCACGTCGTCCTGGAAGTAGCGGTCCTTGGAGTACGACCTGGCCTGGCCACGGGACTGCATGGCGCCGAGCGAGCCCATCCCGCGGTAGGACTTGAACTGCTTGCCGTTGATGAAGATCAGGTCGCCGGGGCTCTCCTCGCAGCCGGCGAGGAGGCTGCCGAGCATGACGGTGTCGGCGCCGGCCACGATCGCCTTGGCGATGTCGCCGGAATACTGCATGCCGCCGTCGCCGATGACGGGCACGCCGAGCGGTGCACAGGCCCTCGACGCCTCCATGATGGCGGTGATCTGCGGCACGCCGACGCCGGCGACGACGCGGGTCGTGCAGATGGAGCCGGGGCCGACGCCGACCTTGACCGCGTCGGCGCCCGCCTCGGCGAGGGCCCTCGCGCCGGCGTAGGTCGCCACGTTGCCGCCGACGACGTCGACCGTGGTCTCCTTCTTGAGCCGGGCGACCATCTCGACGACCTGCCGGTTGTGCCCGTGCGCGGTGTCGACCATGACGATGTCGAGCCCGGCGTCGATGAGGGTGCGGGCGCGCTTGTAGGAGTCGTCGCCGACGCCCACCGCGGCGGCGACCCGCAGCCGGCCGGCGTCGTCCTTCGTGGCGTGCGGGAACTTCTCGCTCTTGGAGAAGTCCTTGACGGTGATCAGGCCACGGAGCTTGCCGGCGTTGTCGACGATCGGCAGCTTCTCGACCTTGTGCTTGCGCAGCAGCGCGCGGGCCTCGTCCTTGCTGACCCCGACGAGCGCGGTGTAGAGCGGGGTGACGGTCATGATGTCGCGGACAGGGGTGGACGGATCGGAGACGAACCGCATGTCCCGGTTGGTGACGATGCCCACGAGCTGGCCGGCGGCGTCGACGACCGGGACGCCGGAGATGCGATACCGCCCGCAGAGCTTGTCGACCTCGCCGAGGGTGTCATCGGGCGAGCAGGTGATCGGGTTGGTGACCATCCCGGCCTCGGACCGCTTCACCAGGTCGACCTGCTGCGCCTGGTCCTCGATCGACAGGTTGCGGTGCAGCGTGCCGATGCCGCCCTGCCGTGCCATGGCGATCGCCATCCGGGCCTCGGTCACCGTGTCCATCGCGCTGGAGATCAACGGGATCCGCAGGGTGATGTTCCGGGTGACGTGGCTGGAGGTGTCGACGGCGCTCGGCACGACGTCGGACTCACCTGGCAGCAGCAGCACGTCGTCGAAGGTCAGGCCCAACGGCAGCCCGGAGCTGCCGGAAGGGCGTGACATCACGTCAGGTCGCGGCGAGAAATCCATGAAGCGCATCCCAGCTCTCGGTCGTCCGGCGGGTGCGTCTCATCGTACTTCCGCCCTGGCGGCGCACCCCTCCGCCATAGCCGGACGTGCCGTGGCTAACTCCGCCCTGACCACCGCTCTGCATACCGAGCCCCACGCACGCGGCTATTGGGGCTACCGTTGAGGCGTGCACGAAGAGCCCATCGACCCCTTCGCCGGTGACCCGGCCGATCCTTCGGCCGAGCTCGACGACAGTGGTGCCGACGACCCGTTGACCGCCGCCGAGCGCCAGGACGTTCTCGAGGACCTTGCCGACCTCGAGATCTACCAGGCGCTGCTCACGGCGATCGGCGTCCGTGGGCTCGTCATCGAGTGCGAGGACTGCCACGAGCCGCATTACTTCGACTGGGACCTGCTACGGGGAAACCTGAAGCACCTGCTCACGTCGGGCCGGCCGCGGGTGCACGAGCCGGCGTTCGATCCGGACCCTGACCATTACGTCACATGGGAGTACGCGCGGGGTTACGCTGACGGAGTCCATGACGCACTCGCGAGTGCGACGGACGACAACGAAGGCTGAGCCGGAGGCGCCCTCGTTTAGGTTTGCCGCGGGTGGGGTACCGACGCGGCATGGCTCGGAGCGCTAACTCACCAGACCGGCACGGAAGGCCGCAGCGACGGCATGTGCACGGTCACGCGCTCCCAGTTTCCGGAACAACCGGCGAGCGTGCGTCTTGACCGTGTCCTCGGAGACGAAGAGCTCCCGGCCGATCTCGGCGTTGCTCTTGCCGTCGGCCATGCCACGCAGCACCTGCAGCTCACGCTCGGTCAGCTCGACGCGCCGCCGCGGTGGTTCGCCGGGCACGTCGCCGCGCTGCTGCGGCACGCCGGCACCCACGACCCGCGCGCCGGGCATCCCGACCGCGGTCCTCGCGGCGCCGGGCAGTCCCCGGCCCGCCGGGAGCACCCCGCCGGCCGGTTGGCTCAGCGTGCCGACCCGCGCGGGCAGCACCGGGTCGCCGCTGCCGCGGCCGACCTGGCTCAGCACCAGCAGCACCGCCTTGGCAAGGGTCGTCACCGGGTCCGCCGTGTCGACCCGGATGACCGCCCTGGCGCCGGCCGCGATCGCCGCGGCCGCCGCGCGCGGCTCCTCCGTGCCGAAGAAGACCACCGTCGAGCCGGGCGACACCGCCAGGACACGGCGGGAGAACTCAGCACTGTCCGGCCGGGCCAAGGTCGGGTCGGCCAGCACCAGGTCCGCGGGCTGCTCACTGAGCCGGGCCAGGGCCTCGACCATCGTGACGGCGGTCCGCACCGCGTGTGCCACCCCGAGCCTGGCCGCGGCTGCAGCGACCGTCTGTGCCGCGACCTGTGTTCGCACACACACCAAAATCGTACGCACCGTCGTGCTCCTCTCTCTCAAAGAGAGAAACACGAAATGGCGAGATCTAGACGTGGTTTCGCCGCGATTGGCCTGCGAGAAATTGATCGACGACATCCCGTTACCTGCGGCGGTCTCGCGCGTTGTACAGGGTTTGTGCAACGCGCGAATTCCAGTCCGCAAGCTAGGAAGGAGGGGCGAATGACGAATGTGACTCGACTGCCCGGCCCGATCGCGGACGTGTGGGACTGGCAGCGGCTCGGTCTGTGTCGCGGCCGCGACAGCGCACAGTTCTTCCACCCGGACGGTGAGCGCGGCGCGTCGCGCGGCCGGCGTGAGGCCGCGGCGAAGAACGTGTGCCGCGCGTGCCCGGTCCGGGCGCAGTGCGCCGCGCAGGCCCTCACGACCCGTGAGCCGTACGGCGTCTGGGGCGGTTTCAGCGAGGGCGAGCGCCTGCGGCTGCTGGCCGTCGGCTGGGAGGACTGCGCCGACCGGGGTCGCACGACGGTCGACGTGTCGCGCCTGGAGGCGAAGCTTGGGCTGCGTCCCTCGCCGCCGCTGGTGCCGCTGCGCACGGTCCGGACCCATCCCGCGCCGAACGTGCCGGCCCAGCGCCGCCGCGCCGGCGCCGACCGCGCCCGCCCCGCCGCCAGGTAACACCCACCGCACCACGCGCATCGGGCCCGGCCATCGGCCGGGCCCGCCGTGTTGCCCACGCAGGAAAACCGGGCACGCCGGAGAGCCCACGCAAGAAGGCACACACGCCGGAGACCCCACGCAAGAAGGCCCACGCCGGAGGACCGGCCGGGTCAGCGCACCTCGACCTCCACCGAGTGCCATCCGGTGGCGCCGTCCGGATCCGGTGGCGCCACGGCGTCGGTCTGGGTGTCGCCGCCGTTGTCGGTGGCCCGCACCGTCAGCCGGTGCTTGCCGGGGGTCGCGGTCCACTGCAGCGTCCACTGCCGCCACGTGTCGATCGACGGCACGGCGGCGAGTTTCGCCTGCTGCCAGGGGCCGTCGTCGACGCGGACCTCGACCTTGGAGATGCCGCGGTGCTGCGCCCAGGCGACCCCGGCGATCATGACCTGCCCCGCGGCCGGGTTGCTGCCGTCGCGCGGGGTGTCGATCCGCGACTGGGTCTTGATCGGGCCTTCCCGTGCCCAGCCGCGATTGATCCAGTACGCGTCGAAATCGGCGAACGACGTCAGCTCCAGCTCGGCGAGCCATTTCGTGGCCGACACGTACCCATAGAGACCCGGCACCACCATGCGGACCGGGAAACCGTGCGCGATGGGCAGCGGCTCGCCGTTCATTGCGATGGCGAGCATCGCGTCCCTGCCGTCACGCAGCACCGCGGTCGGGGTGCCGGCCGTCCACCCGTCGACGGACCTGCTGACCACCTGGTCGGCGCCGGCCTTGGGACGGACCTCGTCGAGCAGGTCGGCGATGCGCACGCCCTGCCATTTGGCGTTGCCGATCAGGCCGCCGCCGACCTCGTTGGAGACACAGGCCAGCGTCACGTACCGCTCGATCATCGGACGCTTGAGCAGCTCCTCGAAGGTGAGGGTGAGCGGTCGCTCGACCCGGCCGTGGATGCGCAGGGTCCAGTCCTCCGGCGACACCTGCGGCACGACCAGGGTGGTGTCGATGAGGTAGAAGTTCTTGTTCGGGGTGACGAACGGCGCCAGGTCGGGCAGGCCCGCGTCGGCCTCCGGCGGCAGCGGCGTGGCGGTGTCGGGCACCGGAGGGATCTGCACGGCGGCCCGGTCCGCCTCGACGCCGCGGCGGGTCGCCCACCAACGGGCGGTCAGCCCCACGACGAACGCGGCGGCGAGGGTCCCGCCGGCCGCGCGGAGGAAGAAGCGGCGTTCGTCGTACGTCTCGACCGGCGGACGCGTGAGCAGCCAGTGCAGGACGGCGGCGCCGGCGACGGCCCCCGTGAGGGTGGGCACGAACGCATACCAGGGCGCGTCGTGGCGGGTGAGCGCGGCCACCGCGCCGACGAGTGCGAAGATCCCGATCCCGGCGTACCCGTACACCATCCGGCGGGCAGCGAGAACACCGACGACGGCGGCGAAGACGGCGAGGATCAGCAGCGTGCCGACCTGCAGCGCGATCTTGTCGTAGGTGTAGAAGACCTCGACGGCGAAGTTCTTGACGGACGCGGGCACCGCGTCGATCACAACCCCGCCGACGGACACGAGCGGGGAGGTGCTCGCGCCGGTCAGGATCGCGACGACCTCGGCGACGCCGAGCGCCACCCCTGCGGCGGCCAGCCCGGCGAGCGCGGCGTTCCTACGAGGATGCACGGCTCCAGTCTGCGCCGTGGATCAACGCCCACCAAGGGCGGTAATCGATCCCTAATAACTGTCGGGGCCCCTCCGTCGCTTGGAGGGGCCCCGACAGTCATCTAGAAACCGGGGCCGTGCGAGTGGCCGTGCCCGTGGCCGTGACCGCCTGCTGCGGCGGGCTCCGGGGCGGCCGGCTTCTCCACGACCAGGCTCTCGGTCGTGAGCAGCAGACCGGCGATCGACGCGGCGTTGGAGACCGCGCTGTGCGTCACCTTCACCGGGTCGACGATGCCGGACTTGACCAGATCGACGTATTCGCCGGTGGCGGCGTCGAGACCGTGGCCGAAGTCGAGCCCGGTGACCTTGCCGACGACGACGTAGCCGTCGAAGCCCGCGTTCTGCGCGATCCAGCGCAGCGGCTCGACGAGCGCCTTGCGCACGATCGAGACACCGACCTTCTCGTCGCCGGTCAGGCCGAGGTCGCCGTCGAGGACCGGGAGCACCTGGGCCAGGGCGGCGCCGCCGCCGGGGACGATGCCCTCCTGGACCGCGGCCTTGGTCGCGGAGATCGCGTCCTCGATGCGGTGCTTGCGCTCCTTCATCTCAACCTCGGTGGCGGCGCCGGCCTTGATGACCGCGACCCCACCGGCGAGCTTGGCGACCCGCTCGTTGAGCTTCTCCTTGTCCCAGTCGGAGTCGGAGGCCTCGATCTCCTTGCGGAGCTGCTCGACCCGCGCTGCGACCTCGCTCTGCTCGCCGCCGCCGTCGACGATCGTGGTGAGCTCCTTGCCCACGACGATGCGCCGGGCCTTGCCGAGGACCTCGGTGCCGACCGACTCGAGCTTGTAGCCCAGCTCGGGGGCGACGAGCTCGGCGCCGGTGAGGATCGAGATGTCCTGGAGCATGGCCTTGCGCCGGTCGCCGAAGCCGGGCGCCTTGACCGCGACGACCTTGAAGGTCTTGCGGATGGCGTTGACCACGAGGGTCGACAGGGCCTGGCCCTCGACGTCCTCGGCGATGATCAGCAGTGGCTTGTTGTCCTTGACGATCTGCTCCAGCAGCGGCAGCAGCTCCTCGATGGCGGCGATCTTCTGGGTGGTGACGAGGACGTAGGTGTCCTCGAGCACCGCCTCCTGCGACTCCGCGTCGGTCACGAAGTGCGGGGAGATGTAGCCCTTGTCGAACTGCATGCCCTCGGTGACTTCGAGCTCGGTCGTGAGGGTGGAGCCCTCCTCGACCGTGATGACGCCGTCGCGGCCGACCCGCTCCATCGCCGAGGCGATCAGGTCGCCGATGGTGGCGTCCTGCGCGGAGATGGTGGCGACCTGAGCGATCTCGGTGTGGCTGGCGACCGGGGTCGCCTTGTCCTTGAGCGCCTTGACGACGGCGGCCGTCGCCAGGTCGATGCCGCGCTTGATGCCCGCCGGGTTGGTGCCGGCGGTCACGTTGCGCAGACCCTCACGGACCAGCGCCTGGGCCAGCACCGTGGCGGTGGTGGTGCCGTCACCGGCGACGTCGTTGGTCTTGGTGGCGACCTCTTTGACCAGCTGGGCGCCGAGGTTCTCATAAGGGTTGGTGAGCTCGATCTCTTTCGCGATCGTCACACCGTCGTTGGTGATGGTCGGGGCACCGAACTTCTTGTCCAGGACGACGTTGCGTCCCCGCGGGCCGAGCGTGACCTTGACCGTGTCGGCCAGGCGGTTGACGCCGTGCTCCAGCAGGTGGCGCGCCTCGTCGGAGAAGCTCAGGATCTTCGCCATGCGTGTGATGTCCCTTCAAAGCGACACCGCCCCGGCCGCCAGCGCTGCGCGCACGGGTCCGGGGCGGTGGCCACTGCTCTACTTGGTCTGGGTCACTTCTCGATGACCGCGAGGACGTCACGGGCGGAGAGCACGAGGTACTCCTGGCCGCCCCACTTGACCTCGGTGCCGCCGTACTTCGAGTAGATGACGGTGTCGCCGACCTTGACGTCGATCGGGACCCGGTTGCCCTTGTCGTCGATACGACCGGGGCCCACTGCCTGGACGGTGCCCTCCTGGGGCTTCTCCTTGGCGGTGTCCGGGATGACGATGCCCGAGGCGGTGGTCGTCTCAGCCTCGTTGGCCTGGACCAGAATGCGGTCCTCGAGCGGCTTGATCGCAACCTTCGTCGCGGTAGTCACGGGCATACCCTCCTGGGGTATTGAATCTTACGCTATCGAGTGCCCGGTGAAGCCGTCGTCGCGGGTGCCGGCTCCAGCCGGTTGGCTGGCACCCTCGACACGAGAGTGCTAATCGGAGGTTATGTCGCTGGCTAGCACTCCGTCAAGGAGAGTGCCAAACACGCCACGAAATCACCCGTCGTCGGCTACGCGACGCACACGGGCGGGGACACCGTGGGAGATCTACGCTCGGCGGTATGAAGAGGCTGCTCGGCACGCTGATCGTCACCGTCCTGACCGTGGGTTCCCTCACTGCCTGCGGCAAGAAGGACGACGGTGGCACGGTCGCGGCCGGGTCCAGCACCGGCCCGTCGGACTCCGCCGCGTTCGGCGAGGGCCCCGGCGGCAGCGGCGGCGGTGCCACGCCCACCGGCGGCAGCGGCGGCAGTCAGAGCGCCGGCACGGACAAGAGCGCCGCCCCCGCCTACCCGGGTGACGCCAAGGGCTACTGCCAGGCCGTCGTCTCCGCCTGGGCCAAGAACGACTCCGGCCGGATCAAGCAGCTCGCCGGCAGCGGCGCCGTGTCCAACTTCCAGTACATCGAGAAGGGCGCCGACAGCAACTGGAAGTACGTCAAGAAGGACGGCTCCGACTGCATCCTGCGCAACGACCACGGTGACCAGCTCCAGGTCACGATCGACGAGCACAACCTGGGCAAGCCGCAGGCCGTCACCGACGTCGTGATCGAGAAGACCGAGTACCCGTCGGACCCCGGAAGTTACGTGAACAACTTCATCAACGCCTGGTACAACGGCAATACCCAGCGCATGGCCTCCTACTCCAGCCACTCGATCGCCAGTTCCTACGGCGGCAAGAAGGCCCCGCCGAACTGGACCGAGAGCCAGCCCAAGGAGGACAAGGGCGACTACTGGCTGGTGCACGGCTCGTCGAACGCCGGCGACAGCTATACCTTCAAGGTCAAGAAGAGTCTCGGCAAGGCCGGCGGCATCCTAGGGATCTCATAACGCATGCTCGAACAGGCGCTCGAAGCCGCCGCGGCACTGCCCGACGGTGACCCCTTGGCGGCCGCGTCGGCGCTGCGGGCGGCCGGCTTCCCGCCGGACCTCGCCGCCGCCGCGCTCACCCAGGTGGCGCTGCGGCGCAAGGCGGTCACCAAGTTCGGCGCCGACGCGGCCGTGATGCACTTCACCCGCGCGGGTCTCGAGCAGGCCACCCGTGGTCCGGTCGCGGCGCGGCGGGCGGCCCGGCTCGCGGCCGCCGGTGCGACCCGGGTCGCCGACCTGGGCTGCGGGATCGGCGCGGACACCATCGCATTCGCCCGGGCGGGCCTGCGCGTGCACGCGGTCGACGCCTCACCCGAGACGGCAGCGACCGCGTCGGCGAACGTGCTCGCGTTGGGTTTGGCCTCAGGTGTACAGGTGGAGGCCCGCGACGCCACAGCACTGCCGCTGGACGGCTTCGACGCGGTGTTCTGCGACCCTGCCCGGCGCACCTCCGGTGGGCGCCGGGTGTTCGACCCCCGTGCCTACTCGCCGCCGTGGGACTTTGTCGTCGGGCTGGCTTCCCGCGTACCGATGACGGTGTTGAAACTCGCTCCTGGGATCGACCACGCGCTGCTGCCGCCCGGCGCCGAGGGAGAGTGGGTCTCCGTCGACGGTGACGTGGTGGAGGCCGCGGCATGGTGCGGCCCCCTGGCGGCCGCTCCGCGTCGGGCAACGCTGTTCCAGGGCGCGGAGGTGGTGTCGCTGACCGGCAGCGGCGTGGCGGCGGCCCCCGTCGGACCTGTCGGAAATTTCGTGTATGACCCGGACGGTGCGGTGATCCGGTCGCATCTCGTCGCCGAGTTCGCGGCGACGGTCGACGGCACGCTCGCCGATCCCACCATCGCGTACGTGTACACCGCCGCGCCCGCGCCGACCCCGTTCGGGCGCTGCTACGAGGTCCTCGACCAGCTGCCGGTCGCGTTGAAGCGGCTGCGGACGGCGCTGCGCGCCCTGGACGTCGGCTCGCTGACGATCCTGAAACGCGGCTCGGCGCTGGACGTGGAGGAGCTGCGCCGGTCGCTGCGCCTGTCCGGCAGCCGGGCCGCGGTGATCGCGCTGACCCGGGTCGCCGGCGCACCGGCCGTGCTCCTGCTCCGGCCCGTCCCCCTCGTCCGGGGTCAGTAGAGCTGCTGGCCCAGGCGGCGCTGCAGGTCGATGAGCACGTCGTCGGCCAAGTCCTCCGGCGGCCGGCGCCCCAGCTGCTCCGTCAGCATCCGCCCCGATTCGCGGCACATGTCCCACGTGATGCGCTCGTGCAGCCAGCGCAGCCACTCGACGATGTCGTTGATGAAGAACGCGACGATCTGCTCCGAACCCCGGACCCGCCGCTCCTCTCCCATCACCGTCAACGCCGCCGCCAGCCGCCGCCGCGGGAAGTCGTGCCCGTTGAGCGCGTCGGCGAACACGTCGGCCCGGTGCCGCGGCGCCGTCGGCGCGACCGTCAGCTTCGGAAACGGCGGCTCGCCCGACGTCCACACCTGCGCGCTGCGCGGCACGAACTCCGGCTCCAGCACCACGTCGATCCGCGACGCGTGCCCCGGGTCGTCGACGGCGACCAGCACCCTCGGCTCCACCGAGCTCACCTTCGTCACGAACCGCGACAGCCCCGTCGCCTCCTCCACACAGAACCGCGCGTCGGGCAGGTCCAGCACCCCGTCGAACACCAGCCGGCCGACCCGTGGCCCGGCCCCCTGCCACAACCGGACCCTGACCAGCCCGACCTGCGGCCGCGCCGCGACCCGCACGTGCCGGTCGGTCGCTGTGATCGGCCCGTCACCGTCGAACACGGACATGTCACGGCCGCTGGTGGCGCCCAGGAAGATGTGCCCGTAGCCCAGGTACATCTGGACGGCACCGATCTGCATCTCGCTATTGTGGGCCAGTGGCGAGCAAGGGCACCCCGGCGACCGCACTGTTGGCGCGGCAGAAGATCGCGTTCACCCCACACACCTATGAGGTCGACCCCCGGGCCGCCTCCTACGGCGAGGCGGCCGCGGCGGCCCTCGGCGTCGAGCCCTCCCGCCTCTTCAAGACCCTCGTCACCACCATCGACGGCCAGCTCACGGTCGGTGTCGTGCCCGTATCCACGTCCCTGGACCTCAAGGCCCTGGCCGCCGCCGTCGGCGGCAAACGGGCCGCGATGGCCGAGCCCGCCGCCGCCGAACGCGCCACCGGCTACGTGACGGGCGGCATCTCCCCGGTCGGCCAGCGCTCCCGCCTGCCCATCGTGATCGACGCGTCGGCTTCCGGACTGTCCACGATGTACGTCTCAGGCGGCCGGCGCGGCCTGCAGATCGAGCTCGCCCCCGACGACCTGGTCCAGGTCACCGGCGCCGTCCTCGCCGAGATCGCGGCCCGGTGACCATGCGCGCCTCCGACGACGACCGCCAGCGCGTCATCGAAGCGCTGCAGCACCACACCCCAGGTGGGCCGCCTCTCCTTGGACGAGTTCGCCGACCGCTGCGACACCGTCCTCGCCGCAAAGACCCTCGACGCCCTGGTCGCAGCCATCCTGCTCGGCCTCGTCTACGCCGCGTTCCACTGACCGGTCGTTCTGCTGCCTGATCGCCCCGTTCCGCAAGCAACCGTGCAGTCCGCTCTGCACGCGACCCGCACCGCACGCGGAGCCGCACCGCACGCGGAGCCGCACCGCACGCGGAGCCGCACCGCACACGGGGCCGCACCGCACACGGGGCCGCACCGCACACGGGGCCGCACCGCACACGGAGCCGCACCGCACACGGAGCCGCACCGCACACGGAGCCGCACCGCACACGGAGCCGCACCGCACACGGAGCCGCACCGCACACGGAGCCGCACCGCACACGACCTACACGGCACGCGAACGCGGGCGCCCACCGCACCGGACGCGAACGCACGCGCGCCGCACCGCACCCGACCCGCATGCGGGGCCGTACCGCATCGCACCGCACGCAACCGCGGGGGCCGCACCACAAGCGACCCAATCCCGGCACGGCCCGCGCCGTACGCAACCATTCCCGGCGCAACCTGCTCCGCACGCGGCCTGTCCCGCGCAACCTGCTCCGCACACGACCTGCTCCGCGCGACCTGCTCGCACGCGGCCTGTCCCGCGCGACCTGCTGCGCACACGACCCTGCTCCGCGCGCACGCGGGGCGCTCCTCGCGCGCAACCACGGGGCGCTCCCCGCAGGACGACCCTGAGATTCGGCCCACTCTCCGACGCGACGATTCCGGGAATTCGGCCCACCCGCACACGCGCCCGGCGGCCGCGGGGCGCTCCCCGCACGACGACCCGATTCGGCCCACCCGCACACGCCACGACTCCGAGATTCGGCCGACCGTCCACTGCGGATGCCCACACCGCCCGCAGTGGCCGGCGTCACGCCAACGGCAGATCACACCCGGTCTCGCGCTGCTTCGCGGCCCTGACCTTGCGCTGTTGAGCCGCCCGGTCTCGCGCTGCTTCGCGGCCTTGGTCGGCCCAGCGCCGCCGTCGTCGGTCCGCGCGCCCGTTCCCGAACGCGACCGAACGAGGCGCCAGGCTGGCGCGGTCGTGTCGCAGGGGCGCGGTGGCCGGTGGGGGCGGGCGACGGGCCAGGGACGCGGCGGTCAGGTGTCGGCGGCAGCAGATCACCGGAGAGCGCGGATCCCGGGCGGTGACGGCGCGTCCTGCTTCCTAAGCCACCCTAACGCGGCCACCTAATTTTTCGAGCGGCTCGTCACCCACTGTAATAGCTGCGCGGGGTCAGGCGGTGGGTTGGCGGTCGGTGCCGTGCCAGGAGCGCCACAGGGCGGCGTAGGCGCCGTTGGCGGCGACCAGGTCGTCGTGGCTGCCGAGTTCGGTGATGCGGCCGTCCTCGACGACGGCGACCCGGTCGGCGTCGTGGGCGGAGAAGAGGCGGTGGGCGATGGCGATCACCGTGCGGCCGTGGAGGGCGCCGGCGAGGGAGCGTTCGAGGTGGCGGGCGGCGCGCGGGTCGATGAGGGACGTCGCCTCGTCCAGGACGAGGGTGTGCGGGTCGGCCAGGACCAGGCGGGCGAGGGCCAGCTGCTGTGCCTGCGCCGGGGACAGGGGTGGCTCGCCGAGGGTGGTGTCGAGGCCGTCGGGGAGGGCGTCGACCCAGTCGAGGGCGTCGACGGTGGCGAGGGCGTGGCGCAGGTCCGCGGTCGAGGCCAGCGGCCGGGCAAGGATGAGGTTGTCGCGGACGGTGCCGAGGAAGACGTGGTGTTCCTGGGTGACGAGGGCGACGTGCCGGCGCAGCTCGGACAGCGGCAGGTCGGTGAGGGGCACGCCGCCGACGGTGACGGTGCCCGCGCCGGGGGTGTGGATGCCGGCGAGGAGCCTGCCGAGGGTCGACTTGCCAGCGCCGGAGGGGCCGACGACGGCGAGGCGTTCGCCGGGCTGGATCTCCAGGTCGATGCCGTGCAGGACGTCGCGGCCGTCGACGTACGCGTAGCGCACCCCCCGTGCCACCAGCCGGGCATCCGAAGGACTCGGAGAAGAAGGACCCAACGAGGAAGAAGAAGCGGCCACGGCGACGGACTGGATGCCGACGATGCGGGCGAACGAGGCAAGGCCGACCTGCAGCTGGTCGAACCAGGACAGGACCCGGTCAAGGGGGTCGATGAGGGCGACGAAGTACAGGACCGCGGCGGTGACCTGGCCGACCGTGGCCCAGCCTTCCATGACGAACCAGCCGCCGGCCACGAGGGTGACGGCGCCGGGCAGGACGTAGCCGAACTCGGTGAGCGGGAACCAGACGGTGCGCAGCTTCAGCGTGTACAGGTTGGTGGCGTACACGCCGCGCAGGTGTTCCTGGGTGCGGTCCACGCGCCGTTGCCCCAGGCGCAGCACGTCGACGGTGCGGGCGCCCTCGACGGTTTCGGCGAGGCCGTCGGTGAGCTGGGCGAAGGCGGCGCTGGAGGCGAGGTAGCCGGCGGGGGCGCGGCGGAAGTACCAGCGGGAGCTGTACCAGAGGACCGGCACGGCGATGAGGGCCGGCAGCAGCAGGAGCGGCGAGACGAGGGCGATGGCGCCGACGGTGAGGACGACCTGCAGGACGCCGACGACGACCTCGGGCAGCGCGAAGCGGACGGTGCTGGAGGTGCCTTCGACGTCGCGGGAGGCGCGGGTGAGCAGGTCGCCGGTGCCGGCGCGTTCGACTGTGGACGGCGGGACGGCGAGGACCCGGTCGACGAACTCCTCGCGGAGGGTGGCGAGGACCTGTTCGCCGAGGCGGGCGGAGGCGAGGCGGGCGTAGCGCACCAGTACCGACACGACGACGACGAACCCGGTGATGGTGAGGGCGATGCGGTCGACGGTCCAGGTGGTGGTGCCGGCGGAGGTCTTCTCGACCAGGTCGCCCAGCAGGCGGGGGGTGACGAGCCCGGCGACGGCGGCGCTGACGTGCAGGGCGACGACGAGGGCGAGTATCCGCGGGTGGGACCGCATGAGGCGGCGCAGGTAGGCGCGGACCTCGGCGCCGGTGGCGATGGGCAGCAGCATCAGGTGTCCTCCTCCCTGGTGACGGTCGCGGCGTAGGCGGGGCAGGTGTCGAGCAGCTCGCGATGGGTGCCGGTGGCGGCGACCCGGCCGGCGGTGTCGACGAACGCGACGGTGTCGGCGCGGTCGAGCAGCAGCGGGCTGGTGGTGCACACGACGGTGGTCCGGCCGGCGCGGACGGCGGGCAGGTCGCGGGCGATGAGGGCCTCGGTGTGGGTGTCGACGGCGCTGGTCGGTTCGACGAGGACGAGCACGGGCGGGTCGAGGGCGACGGCGCGGGCGAGGCGGAGGCGCTGCTGCTGGCCGCCGGAGAAGTCGCGGCCGCGTTCGGCGATCTCGGTGTCGAGTCCGTCGGGGAGGGCGTCGACGATGTCGCGGGCGGCCGCGGCGTCCAGGGCGCTGAGGACGGCGGCGGGCTGGTCACCGAGCTCGTCGCGGAGGCGTCCGCGGAAGAGGCGGTCGTCGTTGTCGGCGACGACGATGTGCGACCTGACGTCCTCGATCGTCATGTTCCGCAGGGGTACGCCCAGCAGACGCGCCTCGGAGGCGGGGTCGAGCAGTCCGATCCGGTCTGCGATCGCCGCGGCGTCCTCGGGCCGGGCGGCGGCGATCGCGGTGAGGCGGCCGTGCGCGGCGACGAAGCCGGAGCCGGGATCCTTGAGGTCGCCGCCGGTGAGCGGGGCGGGTTTCGCGGGGTCGCTGAGCTCGGGTTCGACGCGCAGGAGGGTCACGACGCGGCCGGCGGCGACGAGGCCACGGGTCACTTTCTCCGCGAACTCGGTCAGGGTCCGCAGCGGGCTGACCAGGAACGCGGCGTAGGCGTAGAAGGCGACCAGCTCACCGGGGCTGATCTTGCCGGCGACGGCGAACCGGGCGCCGAGCCAGGTGACGAGGGCGACGAACAGGCCGGGGAGGAGGATCTGCGCGCCTTCGAGGAGGGTCTCGACCTTGGCGACGCCGATGCTGGCGGTGCGGACCTGCTGCGACTCGGTCCGGTACCGGCCGGACACGACGTCCTCGCCGCCGATGCCGCGCAGGATCCGCAGGCCGGAGACGATGTCGGCGGCGCGGCCGGTGAGGGTGCCGGCGAGGTCGCGCTGGGCGCGGCGGCGCTGGTGGAGGGGTTTGAGGAGCACGCCGACGACGGCGACGAGCAGCGGCACGCCGAGGACGACGACGAGGCCGAGGGGCACGGAGACGTCCAGCAGCAGGACGGCCACGACGATGATGGCGACGACGGCGCCGCCGGCGCGGGCGCTGACGTCCATGGAGTAGCCGATGTGGTCGAAGTCGGTGGTGCCGATGCTGACGACCTCGCCGGCGGCGACCTTCTTCGGCAGGGTCGCGCCGAGGCGGGTCGCCTGCCGGGCGGTGACCTGGACGGTGCGGAAGCCGGCGCCGAGGAAGTTGGTGACGGCGAACCGGTGCCGCATAACGCCGCTCACGGCGGTGATGATGCCGAGGCCGAGCAGCGCGCCGCCGGCGCCGAGCAGGGCGGTGCGGTCGTGGGTGGTGAGGGCGTCGACGCCGGCGCCGAGGGCGGCGGGGACGAGTGCCTGGCTGACCATCCAGACGATGCCGAGGGCGATGCCGGGCAGGATGGTCGGGAGCTGGTTGCGCAGCACCCACAGCAGGTAGCGGGCGGCGGATCTGCTGTCGGGTTCACCGGGGTCGTCGAGCGGCAACCGTTTCATGGCCCGCCGACGGTAACCCGGAAGGCCATGGCAGCGCCTTACATTTTCCAGCCGATGGGCACCGGTCTCAGCGGTCGACCTCGGTGAAGTCCCAGGCCTGGGGGCGGCGGGAGACGAGGTGCGACGGCGGGTCGGTGAACTCCTCGGGGGTGCTGCCGCGCCACTTGGAGATGACGACGAGCCGGTGATCCGTGGAGGAGTACACCTCGCTGGAGATGTGCATCGGGTGGACCTCCACCTTGGGCAGCATCGCCTCGCACACCCAGGACAGCAGTTCGCCGAACGCCTCGGGGTGTGCCCGGACCTCCCACATGCGCACGATCACGGCGCTGGACTCTACTCCCATGCGTTCAGAGTTGCCTTCCTCGCTTCGGAGCCCGTCATGGCGTGCCCCCGCTCCGCTCCGGTCACGCCGTGACAAGCGTGATCGGCATCGCCGAATCGGTCGGCAGGCCGAGGTGTCCGGGTGCGGCGCCGGCGGCGACGAGGTGCGCGCCGAGGGCGGCGACCATGGCGCCGTTGTCGGTGCACAGGCCGGGTCGCGGGACGCGCAGCGTGATGCCGTGCCGGTCGCAGCGCTCCTGGGCGAGGGCGCGGATGCGGGAGTTGGCGGCGACACCGCCGCCGATGACGAGGGTCCGGACGCCGCTGTCGAGGCACGCGTCGACGGCCTTGTTGGTCAGCACGTCGCAGACCGCCTCCTGGAAGCTGGCGGCGACGTCGTTGACGGGGACGGGCTCGCCGGCGCGTTGCCGGGCCTCGACCCAGCGGGCGACGGCGGTCTTCAGCCCCGAGAACGAGAAGTCGAAGCGGTGCTCGACGAGGTCCCGGGCGGCGGTCAGGCCGCGAGGGAACGGGATGACGATCTGGCCGTCGCGGGCGGCGCGGTCGATCGGCGGCCCGCCGGGGAACGGCAGCCCGAGCAGCCGGGCGACCTTGTCGAACGCCTCGCCGGCGGCGTCGTCGATGGTGGCGCCGAGCGGCTCGACCCGCCCGGCGAGGTCGTCGACCTTGAGCAGCGAGGAGTGGCCGCCGGAGACGAGCAGGGCGATCGCCGGCTCGGGCAGCGGTCCGTGTTCGAGGGTGTCGACGGCGACGTGCGCGGCGAGGTGGTTGACGCCGTAGATGGGTTTGCCGGCGGCGAGGGCGTACGCCTTGGCGGCGGCGACCCCGACGAGCAGCGCCCCGGCGAGGCCGGGGCCGGCGGTGACCGCGATCGCGTCGACGTCGGCGAGGGCGATCCCGGCGGTGTCGAGGGCCCGCTGGACGGTCGGCACCATGGCCTCGAAGTGGGCGCGGCTGGCGACCTCCGGCACGACCCCGCCGAAGCGGGCGTGCTCGGCGACGCTGGAGGCGACCTCGTCGGCGAGCAGGGTGTGCCCGCGGACGATGCCGACGCCGGTCTCGTCGCAGGAGGTCTCGATCCCGAGCACCAGCGGCCCGGCCAGGGGGTCAGTCTTCACGCATCATCACCAGTGCATCCGTGTTGCTCGGCTGGTAGTAGCCCTTGCGGACGCCGACGCCCTCGAACCCGTAGTCGGCGTACAGCTTCTGTGCGGGCAGGTTGTCGACGGCGACCTCGAGCAGCACCTTCCGGGCGCCGTGCCGGGCCGCCTCGGCGAGCAGGGCCTCCAGGAGCCGCCGGCCGATGCCGCGCCGCTGTGCGTCCTTGCGGACGCCGACGTTCTGGATCCAGGCCTCGTCGGGTGGGGCGAGGGCGAGCCCGGCGTACCCGACGACCCGGTCGCCGTCCGGGCCCGGTTCCAGGGCGACGAGGTAGTGGTGGCCGCTGGCGAGCTCGTTCCAGAACATGCCGGCGGACCAGCGTTCCTCGCCGAACAGTTCGTCCTCGATCGGCAGCAGCGCGTCGATGTGGAACCAGCGCAGGTCGGCGAGCTCGACCGTCACGGCAGGGCCGGCTTGCGCTCGCCGGGGGCGACCGCGTCGGGGCGGCGCAGGTACAGCGGCGTCAGCGTCTCGCCGGGTGCCTTCGCCCGGATGCGGTCGGCGGCGAGTTCGGCGAGGGCGCGGGCGGATGGGTACCGCGGCGGCAGCACGGGCAGGCCGAGCACATCGGCGTACTTGTCGGCGCCGTCACCCGCGGCCGCGTCGACGGCGGTGCCGGTGCCGGTGCCGGTGCCGGTGCCGACGGCGGCGGCGGCGGCGGCGGCGGCGGTAGAACGGCTGCGGTAAGAACGGCTGCGGGCTTGTCGACCGCGGGCCCGTCGACGCGGACACCGTCGAGATACGTGGCCCAGTAGACCTCTTTGCGGCGGGCGTCGGTCGCGACGAGCAGCCGGCCGGGCAGGCCGTGGCCGATGCCGTCGAGGGAGCAGACCCCGTAGACGGGGATGTCGAGGGCGTGGCCGAGCGCCGCGGCGGTCACCATGCCGGCGCGCAGGCCGGTGAACGGGCCGGGGCCGGTGCCGGCGACGACGGCGGCCAGGTCGCCGGGTGCCGCGCCGCCTTCGGCGAGGACCGCGTGGATCTGCGGGGCGAGCAGCTCGCCGTGGGCCCGGCCGTCGACGGTGACCCGCTCGGCGAGCACGGTGACGTCCTCATCGGCGACGCGGACCAGCGCGGCCGTCACCGCGGGCGTCGAGGAGTCCACCACCATCACCAGCACGGCGCCAACTCTACCGACCGGCCTGTGACGCATGTCCGGGGTCGTGACTGCGATCAGTTAACCGATTCGCAACGAGCCGGGCCTAGCATCGGCCGACATCTACGCGGGGCGCGTCAGGAGAGCCGATGACTGAGCCGGTCCTGGTCGTGGACATGGGTTCCTGGGCCATGTCCGCTGCTGTCCTCGTGCGTGACCAGCTGCACCTGCTGCGGGAGCCGCTGACCGGTGCGGTGCGCTGGCCCGCCGGTGCGAGCCTCGACCCTGCGCCGGGGCGCCCGAGGCTGACCGCCGGGGCCGCCGCCGAGCGGCTGCGCGACGAGCATCCGCGGCACTACGTCGACGGGGTCCGCCGGGCCGTCGACGCCAACGCGCCGATGTGGCTCGGTGACCAGCTCATCAACGGCACGGAGCTGGTCACGGCCGCGCTCGGCGCGATCATCGAGGAGGCCGGGCGGCGGCACGGCAGGATCGCGCGGCTGGTGGTGACGGTGCCGGCGGCGTACCGGACCCATGACCCGCGGCGGGAGCTGCTGGTGTCGGCCGCCGCGGTCGCCGGGTTCCCCGACGTCGAGCTGGTCCATGACCCTGCGGCGGCCGTCGCGGACCCCGTGGCCGCGCTGGAGGTCGTCGAGGGTGGCTACCTGCTGGTCTGTGACCTCGGGGCGACGTGGAGCGCGACGCTGACGCAGCTGCAGCACGGGGTCCCGGTGCCGTTGAGCCAGGAGAGCTCCGGCAGCGGCCGCGACCTCGATGTGGTGCTCGCCGCGGACCTGCGGGCGAAGCTGGCGCAGTGGGTGGAGCCCGCGTTCACAGCCGGTGGGGACGTCAGTGTGCGGGCCGGCTTCCACGCGCTGGACATCGTGCGCCGGGTCAAGCATCAGCTGAGTGAGGCGCTGGAGGCGACGGACCGCATCGAGCCGGGCGCACCGCCGTACACCATGAGCAGGGACGTCCTCGACCAGCTGACGGAGCCGGCGAACCGGTGGCTGATCGCCAGCTGCCGGGCGGTCATCGCGCGGGCGGGGATCGTGCCGGCGGACGTCGCCGCGGTCCTGCTGGTGGGCGGCAGCGCGCACCTGCCGAGCGTCGCCCCGGCGCTGCGGCACGGCCTGAACCGTCCGGTGACCCGGCCGGCGGAGCCGGAGCTGGCGGTGCTGCGGGGAGCGGCCCGGCTGTCCGGTGGCCGCGCCGGGCGCGCGTTGCCGGCGGACCCGGCGCCGTGGCGGGTGGAGCCCCTCGCGTGGACGGTGCCCGGTGGGCGTGGCCGGCTGGTCCGCTGGCTGGTGAAGGAGGGCGAGGGGTACCCGCAGGGTGCGCCGCTCGCGCAGGTCCGCACCGCCGACGACCGGGTGTTCGACCTGACCGCGGGCCGCACCGACGGGGTCCTGCTGGAGCACCGCGTGCCGATCGGTGGCATGGTCGTGTCGGGTGCGGCGGCCGCGCACGTGCGGATCTCCCCGACGGTGGAGCGGTTCCAGCTGGCGAAGCGCCACCACCTGCGGGTCACCGGCGACTGGCTGCTCATGCCGGACCGCCGCACGCTCGTGGAGTGTTCCCGCACCGGCGAATACGTCAAGGTCCGGTCGATCGACAGCGGCGCTCTGGTCACCGAGCTGCGGCCCGGCCGCGGCGCGGGCCGCCCCGAGCACGGGCAGGTCCTGCTGGGGCCCAACCATCAGCTGTCGCTGGTCACCTGGGACGCCGCGGGCCACTTCTGCGTGTGGGACGTGCTGTCGGGGCGCATGACCAGCAGCTTCTCCGACGCGCAGCGGCCCGACGCGGTCCTGGTCAACGAGGGCGAGTGGCGGCTCGTCGCCACCGGTGAGGGCGCGGCGAGCGTCGGGCGGTACCGCCGTGACGTGGCGACCGTCTGGGACCTCGCGACCGGTGAGCGCCTCGACAGGGTCGTCGGTGAGGATCTGACGCGGCGGTTCACCGGGTACACCGGATCCAGCCGCGCCGACGCGTTCGCCACCGAGATGTCCACCCCGGACGGCCGGCTGACGGCCGCGGTCCTCGACGGCTCGATCCGCGTCCGGGACGTGGAGACCTCCTCGGAGGTGTTCCGCGCCGACCTGGCCCCCGCCCGGCAGGTCCGCACGGCGTTCTGCCATGAGGGCCGGCACCTGCTGGCCCGCTGCACCGACGACGAGGGCACCTCAGTCGACGTCTGGGAGGTCCTGCAGCCCGCGTAGCCTGCCCGGCCAGCCCTGGCCGTGCGCGACGACGGTGACGGTGCGCGAGTCGTCGTCGTGGCGGGTCAGGCGCAGCTCCAGGTGGTCGTCGGTGAGCCGCTCGACGAGGCCCTCGCCCCATTCGACCAGGGTCACCGAGTCCTCGAGGGTGGCGTCGAGGTCGAGGGCGTCGATCTCGCCGACGGGATCCTTGACGTCGCCGAGCCGGTACGCGTCGACGTGCACCATGGCGACGCCGCCTGCGGTGGCGGGCCGGTGGACCCGCGCGATCACGAACGTCGGTGACGTCACCTGACCCTGGACCCGCAGCCCGGCGCCGATGCCCTGGGCGAGGGCGGTCTTGCCGGCGCCGAGGGGGCCGGTGAGCAGGACCAGGTCGCCGGCGCGCAGGACCGCGGCGAGCCGGCGGCCGAAGGCGTGCGTGTCGGCGACGGTCGGCAGCGTCAGGGTCACCGGGACAGGACCCGCTTCAGGAACGCCTCGATCGCCTCGTTGACCTCGTCGGCGTGCTCGAGCATGACGACGTGGCCGCCGTCGGCGACGACGACGAGCTCCGCCTCGGGCAGGACCGCGGCGATCTCCCGGGTGTGGGTGAGCGGCGTCAGCACGTCACGGTCGCCGCAGACCAGCAGGACCGGGACCCGGCGCAGCGGGCCGAGGACCAGCAGCCGGGCGTGCGTGTAGAGGGTCCGCAGGTACCGGGCGATGACGTCGGTCGAGGTGGTGGTGTTCATCTTCTCGACGTACGACACCAGGGCCGGGCTGGGGCGGGCGGTGCCGAACCCGTATCGCCGGGTGAGCAGCCACGCGAGGTCGGTGGAGGCGCGGCGGGCCCGGTCGACGACGCCGGAGCTGATCGGGCCGGCGATGCCGACGACCGGCAGCAGCGGCCGGCGGAACTTCGCGACGACCTCCGGCAGGCCGAAGTTGACCTGGTCGAGCTTGCCGGCGGACGTGGAGATGAGCACGACCGCCTCGACGCGGGACTCGAACAGCTCGGGGACCTGCTCGGCCAGCGCCATGATCGTCATGCCGCCCATCGAGTGGCCGACCAGGACGACGGGGCCGGTCGGGGCGGTGGCCTGCAGGACCGCGCGCAGCCCGGCGCCGAGCGAGTCCAGGGAGTACTCGCCCTTGCGCAGCCTGCCGGAGCGGCCGTGGCCGGGCTGGTCGTAGAAGACCATGCGGTGCTTGCCCTGCAGCGCCTTGCGCTGGAAGTGGAACGTGCCCATGTCGAGGCAGAACCCGTGCACGAACACCAGCGTCGGCCGGCCCTCGGTGTCGTCGTCCGGGCCGTTGACGATCTCGACGTGCAGGTCGATGCCGTCGTCGGTGGTGACGGTCAGCTCCTCGTCGAAGTCCCAGACGCCGAACTCCTCCTCGGCGTAGACGTCGTCGGCGTTCTTCGACCGGTGGATGAGATACCGCTCGGTGGCGACACCGGCGGCGACGCCCGCGGCGGCCACGCCGAGGATCGCCCCGATGATCCCGACCGTGCGGCGTCGGCTGTTGTTCTTGATCTCGACGTCGCTTCCCGTCATGCCTGCTCCCCCACGTACACGCGCGGTGTGCGCTCACTGCCCATCCGAGCGACGATCTCGTAGTTGATCGTGTCGGCGGCCGCGGCCCAGTCGTCGGCGGTCGGCCCGCCGTGCGCGCCGTCGCCGAACAGCACGGCCTCGTCGCCGGCGCGGACGTCGTCGTCGCCGCAGTCCACCACGATCTGATCCATGCACACCCGGCCGACGACCCGGCGGACCTTGCCGGCGATCTCGACGAGACCACGGCTGCTCGCGGAGCGCGGGACACCGTCGGCGTACCCGACCGGCACCAGAGCGAGATTGGTGTCCTTGAGGATCTTGTACGTGTGGCCGTAGGAGACGCCCTCACCGGCCGGGACGGCCTTCACCAGGGCGACCCTGGCGTGGACGCTCATCGCGGGGCGCAGGTCGGGGGCGGCGCCCGGGATCGGCGACAGACCGTAGGTGGACAGGCCGACCCGCACCAGGTCGAAGTGGCTCTCGGGGAGGGTCAGCGTGGCGGCGGAGTTGGCCAGGTGCCGCAGCGGCGGCTCGACCCCGAGCCCGGCGGCGACGTCGAGGGCGTCGTCGAACGCGAGCTGCTGCCGCAGGATCGACGGGTGCCCGGGCTCGTCGGCGCAGGCGAAGTGGCTCCAGATGGCGGCGATCTCGATGTCGCCGTCGGCCTGCGCCTTCGCCGCGGCGGTCAGCAGCGCCGGCCAGTCGGCGCGGGCGGCACCGTTGCGGGACATGCCGGTGTCGATCTTCAGGTGGACCGCCGCCGTGCCGTGCGCCTGCCGGGCGGCGCGCGCGATCTCGTCCAGGGCCTCCGGCGACGACGCGGACAGGTCGATGCCGGCGGCGACCGCCTCGTGCAGCGGCCGCCCGGGGCTGTGCAGCCACGACAGGATCCTGGCGGTGACGCCGTGCTCGCGCAGCGTCAGCGCCTCGTCGAGGGTGGCGGCGCCGAGCCAGGTCGCGCCGGCCTGCACCGCGGCGGTGGCGACGGGGAGCAGGCCGTGCCCGTATGCGTCGGCCTTGACCACGCTCATCAGGGCGGTCCCGGGTCGCAGCAGGCCCAGGAGGGTCGCCACGTTGTGCCGGATCGCGTCGAGGTCGATCCGGACCTGAGCCTGCCACATGCGCCTAAGCCTAAGCGGTGCCCACACCGCCGGGCTCGTCCCGGCCCGCCAGGTGCGAGCATGCCCTCACCGGCGGCTCTTGCCGCGGTGATCGCGTCAGCGGCGCAGGGTCGCCACCGCCTCGCCGAGGTGGTCGGCGACGTCGGCGGCGGTGACCGGGCCCCGGGCGGCGGCGAGCCGGCCGGCGAGGCCGTGGACGAACGCGGCCGCCGCCGCGGCGTACTCGGCCTGCAGGCCAGCGGCCAGGAGCGAGCCGAGCAGACCGGCCAGGACGTCGCCGGTGCCGCCAGTCGCGAGGGACGCGGTGCCGGTCGGGTTGACGTACACGCGGCCGTCGGGGGTGGCGATGATCGTCCGGTCCCCCTTGAGCAGGACGACCGAGTCCATCCGCTCGGCGAGGTGCACGGCGGCGGCGACCCGGTCCTCGCCGGGCGCACCGCCCGCGAGCCGCTGGAACTCCCCGTCGTGCGGGGTGACGACCGTCGGGGCGTCGCGGTCGCGGAGCCAGTCGGCCATCCGGGCGTCGACAAGGAGCGTCAGGGCGCCGGCGTCGAGGCAGACGGGGACGGGCGCGCCGAGAACCGTGCGCACCTCGGTGTATGCGCGCTCGTCGGTGCCGAGCCCGCTGCCGCACGTCCAGGCCTGGACCCGGCCGGCGTCGCCGACCCGGTCGTAGGCGATGACCGGCGGGTGGTGGGCGCGGACGGCGTCGGCGGCGCTGCCCGCGTACCGCACGAGTCCCGCCGGGCCGGCGAGCGCGCCGGAGACGGACAGCACGGCGGCGCCCGGGTACTGCTCGGAGCCGGTCGCGACACCGACGACACCGCGGGAGTACTTGTTGTCGTTGGCGCCGGGCCGCGGCCACCAGGCGGCGACGTCCTCGATCTCGGGCACGTAGCAGGCGGGGTCGCCGTCCAGGTGCGGCTCCAGGCCGATGTCCACCAGCTCGACGAGACCACTGTGGACGGCGCCGGCGCCGACGAGCAGGCCGGGCTTCAACGCGCCGAACGTGACGGTGATGTCGGCGCGCACCGCCATGCCGGTGACCGCGCCCGTGTCGGCGTCGACACCCGAGGGCACGTCGACCGCGATCACCGGCGCGCCCCGCACGGCACCGGACACCTCCGCGACCCGGCTCGCCGCGGGCTCCCGCAGCCCGCCCCGCCCGCCGATGCCGAGAATGCCGTCGACGACGAGGTCGACCCGCGCCGGCACGGTCCTGGTCAGCACCCCACCGGCGGCGTGCAGTGCGGCCACGCCGCCACGGTGGATCCGCTCGGGGTCCAGCACCAGCGCCTCGACCCGCGCGCCACGGCGGGCGAGCAGCGCACCGGCGTACAGCGCGTCACCGCCGTTGTTGCCGGGGCCGACGAGCAGGAGGATGCGGCTGCCGTACACCTTGGGCAACGTCTGCGCACAGCGCCTCGCGAGGCCGGCGGAGGCGCGCTGCATGAGCGCCCCGCCGGGCAGCTGCTTCATCAGGGCCTCTTCGGCCGCACGGACCTGGGCTACCCGCCACGCGGCTCTCATGCTCGGCTCCTCATGCTGCGATCCCGGGGATGTCGGCGGTACGTTCGGCGACGATCATCGCGGAGGCGATCCCGCCGTCGTGCGACAGTGACAGGTGCCAGCGGGTGATGCCGCGCTCCGCCGCGACCTGCGCAACGGTCCCCGACACGGTCAGCCAGGGCCGCCCGTCGGAGTCCGTGACGATCTCGCAGTCGTGCCAGTGCAGCCCGCTCGGCGCGCCGAGCGCCTTGGCCACCGCCTCCTTCGCGGCAAACCTGGCGGCAAGGGACTCCGCGGAACGCGGATTGCCGGCGGGCGTGACCCGCTCTCCTGGCGTGAACAGGCGTTCGGCGAGCAGCGGCGTCCGGTCGAGGGCCTTGCCGAACCGCTCGACCAGCACGACGTCGATGCCGACTGACACGATCACAGGCATAACCCTGTCACACCGGCGAGCCACCTGTCGGCTCGGCGCCACAGGCAACCCGCCGGCCGCGGGTGATCGTCACACCACACCCCACAAATGCCGCAAAGCACCCGCCGAATCGCCGCCACAACCCGCCCGCCGCCCAGACCGCGGGCACCGCACATGATCGAAGTCCCGACCTGGCCGTCCAAGCAACCATGGCCACCCTTCGATCACGACACGATGCCGATCCGGATGACAGCCAGCCGCCGCAAGCGAGAACCGGGCCGCAGGCGAGAGCCGGGCGGCCGGCAAGAGCTGGGGGCGAGGCCGGGGCGGGGGCCGGGGGGCGAGAGTGGGGATGGGGGCGAGAACGAGATTCGGGGGCACCGACCCGTGGCGCTGGATATCACCGTGATCGAAGTCGCGGCGCGGTCGTCCGGGCGACCAGGACCCACCTTCGATCACGGCGCCAAAGCCCCGACGCGGGTAGGAGCAGGCGACGCAGGCACGAACCGATAGCGCGGACGATGCCCGGGGCGGCACCGGCGTGAGAGCAAAAGCCGGGGGTTGATCGAAGTCGCGGCATGGTCGTCCCGACGACCAGAACCCACCTTCGATCACGACACGAACGCCCGACGCAGGTGAGAACAGGCGACGCACGCAAGAACCCGCAGCGCAGACGATGCCCGGGGCGGCACCGACGTGAGAGCAAAAGCCGGGGGTTGATCGAAGTCGCGGCATGGCCGTCCCGACGACCAGAACCCACCTTCGATCACGACACGAACGCCCGACGCAGGTGAGAACAGGCGACGCACGCAAGAACCCGCAGCGCGGACGACGCCCGAGGCGGCACCGACGTGAGAGCAAAAGCCGGGGGTTGATCGAAGTCGCGGCATGGCCGTCCCGACGACCAGAACCCACCTTCGATCACGACACGAACGCCCGACGCAGGTGAGAACAGGCGACGCACGCAAGAACCCGCAGCGCGGACGACGCCCGAGGCGGCACCGACGTGAGAGCAAAAGCCGGGGGTTGATCGAAGTCGCGGCATGGCCGTCCCGACGACCAGAACCCACCTTCGATCACGACACGAACGCCCGACGCAGGCGCCAAAGCCCGACGCGGAATAGACCAGCGACGCAGGCACGAACCCGCAACGCGGACGATCGCCCGGGGCGGCGCCAACGTGAAGGCGAAAGCCGGGAGTGATCGAAGTCGCAGCGTGGTCGTTCGGGCGACCAGGGCACGCCTTTGATCGTGGGGCGGGTATCTGGTCGAGGATCGAACAGCGGATCCGAGGTGGGAGGAAGGCCAGGTCCGCTGTTCGATCAAGGACGGCAGGAGAGAGGACGGCGAGCCAGGGTCAGGACCTGGAGGAGGTCAGGCCAGGGAGGAGCGGATCTGGGCGCCGCCGTCGATGACGAGGGTCTGGCCGGTCATCCAGCGGGAGGCGGGGCCGCCGAGGAAGGTGATGACGTCGGCGATGTCGTCGGGTTCGCCGATGCGGCCGAGGGGGAGGTGGTCGCTGAGGTACTGCTCGTTGTTCTCCCACAGGCCGCGGGCCAGCTTGGTGCGCACGATGCCGGGGGCGACGCCGTTGACGCGGACGGCGGGGGCGAGTTCGGCGGCGAGCTGGCGGGTGAGGTGGATGACGGCGGCCTTGGTGGCGTTGTAGTAGCCGATGCCGGGCTCGGTGAGCAGGCCGCCGACGGAGGCGACGTTGACGATGGCGCCGCCGCGGGTGGACATCGACGCCTTCCAGGCCAGCTGGCTCCACAGGACGGGGCCGAACTGGTTGAGGCGGGCGGTCTTCTCGGCGCGGACCGGGTCGATGTCCATGAGCGGGCCGAAGTACGGGTTGGTGCCGGCGTTGTTGACCAGGACGTCGATCGCGCCGAAGCGGGACATGGTGGCGTCGACGGCGGCGCCGGCCTGGTCGGGTTCGGCGGCGTGGGCGGCGTGGGCGAGCACCCCGGCGGCCGGGTGGGCGGCGCGGATCTCCTCCGCGACGGCGTCGAGGGCCTCCTGGTCGCGGGAGGTGAGCACGACGTTGCAGCCCTGCGCGGCGAAGGCGACGGCGGTCGCCTTGCCGATGCCGCGGGAGGCGCCGGTGATGAGCACGGTGCGGGCGTCAGTCATGCGCCGCACGTTACTACCGGGTAGGGGAGACCGCGCGGACGATGGCGGCGATGCGTTCGGCGGCCTCGCGGGCGGTTTCGAGGGTGGCGGCCTCGACCATGACCCGGACGAGCTGCTCGGTGCCGGAGGGGCGCAGCAGGACCCGGCCGGTGCCGCCGAGTTCGGCCTCGACCTGCTTGGCGGCGTCGAGGACCTGGGCGGCCTTGGCGGCGGCGGCGCGGTCGCCGACGGGGACGTTGATCAGCACCTGCGGGAGGCGCTGGACGACGGAGGCGAGGTCGGCGAGGGTACGGCCGGTGCCGGTCATGCGGCCCATGAGGTGCAGCGCGGTGAGGACGCCGTCGCCGGTGGTGGCGAAGGCGGGCATGATGATGTGGCCGCTCTGCTCGCCGCCGAGGGCGAGGCCCTTGGCGCGCAGCTCCTCCAGGACGTAGCGGTCGCCGACGCGGGTCTCGAGCAGGCGGATGCCGGCGTCGGCCATGGCGATCTTCAGGCCGAGGTTGCTCATGACGGTGGCGACGAGGGTGTCGTCCTTGAGCAGGCCGCCGTCGCGCATGGCGAGGGCGAGGACGGCCATGATCTGGTCGCCGTCGACCTCGGCGCCGTCGGCGGTGACGGCGGCGACCCGGTCGGCGTCGCCGTCGTGGGCGATGCCGAGGTCGGCGCCGTGCTCGACGACGGCGGCGCGCAGCTGGCCGAGGTGGTTGGAGCCGCAGTCCTCGTTGATGTTGAGGCCGTCGGGGTCGGCGTTGATCGCGATGACGTGCGCGCCGGCGCGGCGGTACGCCTCGGGGGCGGCGGAGGAGGCGGCGCCGTTGGCGCAGTCGACGACGACCTTGAGCTCGACGAGCGGGCCGGGCAGGGAGGTCAGCAGGTGCCGCACGTAGCGGTCCTCGCCGTCGGCGAGGTCGGTGACGCGGCCGACGCCGGCGCCGGTGGGGCGGACCTTGGTGCCCTCGGTGATGAGCCGCTCGATCTCGTCCTCGACGTCGTCGGGGATCTTGTGACCGCCGGCGGCGAAGAGCTTGACGCCGTTGTCGGGCATCGGGTTGTGCGAGGCGGACAGCATCACGCCGATGTCGGCTTCGAGCACGCCGGTGAGGTACGCGACGGCGGGGGTGGGCAGGACCCCGACCCGCACGACGTTGGCGCCGGCGCTGGTGAGCCCGGCGACGACGGCCGCCTCCAGCATCTCGCCGCTGGCGCGGGGGTCGCGGCCGACCACTGCCAGGGGCGCGTGGGAGTGGTCGCGCTCGAAGAGCGCCTGCGCGGCGGCGATGGCGACTGCCATGGCCAGCTCGGGAGTCAGGTCGGCGTTGGCGCGTCCGCGGACGCCGTCGGTGCCGAAGAGTCGCCCCACTGCGATACCTCCGTTGAGCTGTAAGGCCGCGAACGCAAATCGGCCGGGCACACCTCCAGGGTGCACCCGGCCGAGAAGCTTGGTTAGCGCTTCGAGTACTGCGGGGCCTTGCGGGCCTTCTTCAGACCGTACTTCTTGCGCTCGGTGGCGCGGGCGTCACGGGTGAGGAAGCCGGCCTTCTTGAGCGCCGGGCGGTCATCGGGGTCGTTCTCGATGAGGGCACGGGCGATCGCGAGACGCAGGCCGCCGGCCTGGCCGGTGGTGCCGCCGCCACGCAGGTTGGCGAAGACGTCGAACTGGTCGACCTTCTCGACGATGACCAGCGGCTCCTTGACGGACTGCTGGTGCACCTTGCTGGGGAAGTAGTTCTCCAGCTCGCGGCCGTTGAGCAGGAACTTGCCGGTGCCGGGGACCAGGCGGACCCGGACGATGGCTTCCTTGCGGCGGCCAACGGTCTGGATCGGCTGGCCGGCACGGCGGGAACGGGTCGGGACCTTGGCGGTCGCCTCGACGGCGGGCGCGGGGGTCTCGACGGTGGCGACAGCAGCGGCGGCCGGCTCAGCGGCGGGCTCGGTGTCGATGGTCTCGACGGTCTCGTCGGTCACGCTCAGTCCTTCGTCCGCGCTCACTGCGCGATCTGCTTGATCTCGAACGGCTGGGGCAGCTGGGCGGCGTGCGGGTGCTCGGCGCCCGCGTAGACCTTCAGCTTCCGGATCTGCCGGGCACCGAGGCGGTTGTGCGGGAGCATGCCCTTGACGGCCAGCTCGATCGCCCGCTCGGGGTTCTTCGTCAGCAGCTCCTCGTAGCCGACCGCCTTGAGGCCGCCCGGGTAACCCGAGTGGCGGTAGGCGACCTTGGTCTGCCGCTTGTTGCCCGTCAGCGCCACCTTGCCGGCGTTGATCACGATGACGAAGTCGCCGGTGTCCACGTGCGGGGCGAACGTCGGCTTGTGCTTACCGCGCAGCAACGTGGCGGCGTGCGTGGCCAGACGGCCGAGCACGACGTCCGACGCGTCGATGACGTGCCACACGCGCTCGATTTCACCCGGCTTCGGGCTGTACGTACCCACAGGTCTACCTTGTCTTCCACGTCGTCGGTTCTGGGGTGCGCTCTCATGGCGGCGCTAAGGGGCGCACGACCACCTAGCGTACCCGAACGGTGGGGACGCCTTGTCATCGCACAACAGCGGTCCACGATACCGGGCCGCTGTTGTGCGGTCAAAACGGCCTCAGACTCCTTCGAGTTTGGCGGGTGATTTGCGCAGGTAGACGAACCAGGTGACGGCGAAGCAGACGGCGTAGAAGGCGAGGAAGGCGATGTAGGCGCCGTCGCCGGTCTTGTACGCCAGGAACGACTGCCGGAAGGCGAGGTTGACCAGGACGCCGCCGGCCGCGCCGATCGCCCCGGCGACGCCGATGAGGGCCGTGGCGAGCCGCCGGGACTGGTTCTCGTCGGCCGGGTACTTGGCTCGGAAGATCGCCGGGATCATCTTGTAGGTCGAGCCGTTGCCGATGCCGCTGAAGATGAACAGGGCGATGAAGCCGGTCAGGAACAGCGGCAGGGAGTGCTGCCGCGACGCGACGAGCACCAGGGTCGCGCCCAGCGCCATGCCGACGAAGTTCCAGAAGGTGATCTTCGCCCCGCCGAACCTGTCGGCGAGCGCGCCGCCGATGGGCCGGATGAGCGAGCCGAGCAGCGGGCCGAGGAACGTCAGGTAGGCCGCCTTGACCGGGGTGTCGAAGTCGGACTTGAACTGCACCAGCAGCACCTGGCCGAACGCGAAGCCGAAGCCGATGAACGAGCCGAAGGTGCCGATGTACAGCAGCGACATGATCCAGGCGTGCCGGTCCTTGATGACGTCGCGCATGGCGTGCCGGTCGTTCGCGGCGTGTGTGAGGTTGTCCATGTAGATGGCCGCGAGGGCGGCCGCGATCACGATCAGCGGCAGGTAGATCAGGATGATCAGGCGCGGGTGCGAGGCGCCGGCGGTCGCGAGGACGAGCAGGCCGACGAGCTGCACCGCGGGGACGCCGATGTTGCCGCCGCCGGCGTTGATGCCCAGCGCCCAGCCCTTGAGCCGCTGCGGGTAGAACGCGTTGATGTTGGCCATCGAGGAGGCGAAGTTGCCGCCGCCGACGCCGGCGACCGAGGCCACCAGCAGCAGGGTGGTGAAGGAGACGCCGGGCTCCAGGATGATGCCGGCGAGGATGCTCGGGACCAGCAGCATCAGGGCGCTGAAGATGGTCCAGTTGCGGCCGCCGAAGGTCGCCACGGCGAAGGTGTACGGCAGGCGCAGCACCGCGCCGACGAGGGTGGGCGCGCTGGTGAGCAGGAATTTCTGGGCCGGGTCGAAGCCGTACTTCGGGCCGAGGAACAGGACGAAGACCGACCAGAGGCTCCAGATCGAGAAGCCGATGTGCTCCGACAGGATGGACACGATGAGGTTGCGCCGGGCGATCTTCGCTCCGGCCTCATCCCAGAAGGTGCGGTCCTCGGGTCGCCAGTCGTTGATCCAGCGACCACGTCGGGGGCGCGGAGGCTGCGCGCCCGGATCGACGGTTTCCACGGCGAGAGTCATGGTGGGGACCGTATGGAGGCCGGGTTTCCGTCGAGCGCACCCTTCTTGTCCTCGCCGAAACGTTTCCCCCACGGCGGCGGTTCCGCGGTTGTGAGAACCGCCGCCGTGGGGATCGGCTCGAGTGGGAGCGAAGCGAGCATGGGGGGGTGTGGGGAGGCGCAGCCCCCCACGGAACCGCCGGCGAAGCCGACGGAGCCAGTAACGGTCACGCCTTGGTGAAGGTCCAGGTGCCGGTGTCGGGGCCGCCCTGGGGCGGGCCGAGCTTGAGGGTGCTGCCGCCGGAGCAGTCGTAGCTGGCCTTCTTCAGGACGGGCTGGGCGTCCACGGCGCCGCCGGTGTCGGCGGTGCCGGTGCCGGCGTAGTCGGCGATCGAGGTCTTGTCCGCGACCCGGACCGCGGCGGGGCTGGTCAGGTCGACGGTGACGGTGAGGGTGCTGAAGTCGACGCTGCCGGTCGGCTCCCAGGTGCCGGTGGCGGCCGTGGGCGTCTTGACGGTGCCGTTGACCTTGCCGCCGTAGCCGAAGCTGCCCTTGACGTCGCCGCCGGCGACGGTGAACGCGAAGGTGACCGGCTGCATCGGGGTGAAGTCGACCTGGGCCTTGCCGGCGGCGTCGATGGTCAGCTGCGTGCCGCCGCCACCGGTGAAGGTGCCCGTGACCGGGCCGCTGAGCTTGCCGGTGAGGCCGGTGGCCTTCCAGGTGCCGATGAGGCACGGCGCCGCCGCGCCGGTCTCGGTCGTGCCGGTCGGGCCGCCGGACGTGGTCGTCGTCGCACCCGAGGCGCCGGCCGACGTCTTGCCGCTGGCTCCGGCACCGGGGGTACCGGAGCCGTCGCTGCAGCCGGCGAGTCCGATGCCCAGCACCGTTATGGCCACGATGGTGACCTTGGCGGTCGAGCGCATCTGGTTCCTCCTCATATCGGGGTCCGTTTCTGTCTACCCCCACGAGCAGATCGCCGAACCCTACCGTGGGAGGATCTGGCACGCCCTTCACCGGACCGTGCTGCATCGACCGCCGTCGACCCCCCGGCGCGCGCCGCGGGTAACTTCCTGCTCAGAGGTCGTGTGAGGCGCTCTTAGCAGGCGCGAAACATTCGGGACGCTGGAGCGAAACCGCCCGGCGGCAGCCTTTTGGCCATGTCCGAAGCGGTCGCCATCCCCAGCTCGCAGCCAGGTGTCACGCCTGCTGCCGCCGGTAACAACGCCGAAACCGTGCCGCCATGCCCGCGTCACCTGAGGGCACCCCGCGTCGCAACGATCAGCATCGATCTGGGTGGTGGCCGGTGAAGGTCGTCGTCGTCGGCCACGGCATGGTCGGGCACCGGTTCGTGGAGGCGCTGCGCGCCCGCGACACCACCGGGCAGTGGGAGATCACGGTCCTGGCCGAGGAGAGCCGCTCGGCGTACGACCGGGTGCGGCTGTCGGCGTTCTTCGACGGCGCGTCCGCGCAGGACCTCACCTACGACGTTCCCGACGGGGTCGACCTGCACCTCGGCGAGCCGGCGCTGGCGATCGACCGGGCCGCCCGCAAGGTCACCACCGCGCACGGCATGTACGAGTACGACGCCCTGGTCCTGGCGACGGGCTCGTCCGCGTTCGTGCCGCCGATCAGCGGCGTCGACCAGCCGGGCGTGTTCGTCTACCGCACCCTGGACGACCTGGAGGCGATCCGGGCGCACGCGCAGGGCAGGGAGGTCGGCGCGGTCATCGGCGGCGGCCTGCTCGGCCTGGAGGCCGCCAACGCGCTGCGCCTGCTGGGCCTGCGCACGCACGTGATCGAGTTCGCGCCGCGGCTGATGCCGGTGCAGGTCGACGAGGCCGGCGGCGCGGTCCTGCGCAAGTACGTCGAGGACCTCGGCGTCCGGGTGCACCTGGGCGCCGCGACCACCGCGATCCGCCCGAGCCAGTCCGTCAACGCCACGCTCGCGCTGACCCTGTCCGACGGCGCGCACATCCCGGCCGACATCGTCGTGGTGGCCGCCGGCATCCGACCGCGCGACGAGCTGGCCCGCACGATGGGACTCGCTACGGGGGCGCGCGGTGGGGTGATCGTCGACGCCGGCTGCCGCACCGGCGACGAGGCGGTGTACGCGATCGGCGAGTGCGCCGAGATCGACGGCCGCTGCTACGGCCTGGTGGCACCCGGTTACGCGATGGCGGAGGTCGTCGCGGACCGGCTCCTCGGCGGCGACGCGTCGTTCCCCGGCGCGGACACGTCCACGAAGCTGAAGCTGCTCGGCGTCGACGTCGCCAGCTTCGGCGACGCGCTGCGCACCGACCTGCTCGACGTCGTCTACCTCGACCCGGCCAGCGGCACGTACGCGAAGCTGGTCCTGTCCGACGACGCGCAGACCCTGCTCGGCGGCATCCTCGTCGGCGACGCGAGCTCCTACCCGGCGCTGCGCGCCAGCGTCGGCGGCCCGCTGCCGGCCTCGCCCCTCGCGCTGCTCGCCGGTGACGCGCCCCGCGCGGCGCTGTCCGAGGACGCCCAGATCTGCTCCTGCAACGCCGTCACGAAGGGCCAGATCACCGCGGCGATCCACGAGCAGGGCTGCACCGACGTGCCCGCGCTGAAGGCCTGCACCCGGGCCGGCACCAGCTGCGGCTCGTGCGTGCCGCTGCTCAAGCAGCTGCTCGCCGAGGGCGGCGTCACCGCCAGCAAGGCGCTGTGCGAGCACTTCACCCAGTCGCGGGCGGAGCTGTTCGACATCATCCGGGTCCGCGACATCCGCACGTTCTCGCAGCTGGTCGCCGAGCACGGCACCGGGCGGGGCTGCGACATCTGCAAGCCGACGGTCGCCTCGATCCTCGCCTCGCTGCACAACGACTACGTCCTGGACGGCGAGCAGGCGGCGCTGCAGGACACCAACGACCACTTCCTGGCCAACATCCAGCGCAACGGCACCTACTCGGTGATCCCCCGGATCCCCGGCGGCGAGATCACGCCCGACAAGCTGATCGTCATCGGTGAGGTCGCCCGCGACTTCAACCTGTACACGAAGATCACCGGTGGGCAGCGCATCGACCTGCTCGGCGCGCGCGTCGAGCAGCTGCCGGCGATCTGGCACCGGCTGGTCGAGGCCGGGTTCGAGTCCGGGCACGCCTACGGCAAGGCCCTGCGCACCGTGAAGTCCTGCGTCGGGTCGACCTGGTGCCGCTACGGCGTGCAGGACTCCGTCGGGCTCGCCGTCGAGCTGGAGCTGCGGTACCGGGGGCTGCGCGCGCCGCACAAGCTCAAGTCGGCCGTGTCGGGCTGCGCGCGGGAGTGCGCCGAGGCCAAGGGCAAGGACTTCGGCATCATCGCCACCGACAACGGCTGGAACCTCTACGTCGGCGGCAACGGCGGCTTCCGGCCCCGCCACGCCGACCTGCTCGCCAGCGACCTCACCACCGAGGAGCTGATCAGGATCGTCGACCGGTTCCTGATGTTCTACATCCGCACCGCCGACCGCCTGCAGCGCACCTCGGCGTGGATCGAGGCCCTCGAGGGCGGCCTGGACTACCTGCGGGCCGTCATCGTCGAGGACTCCCTCGGCATCGCCGAGGAGCTCGACGCCATGATGGCCCACCACGTCGGCTCGTACGTCGACGAGTGGCAGGCGACGATCAACGACCCGGAGCGCCTCGCCCGGTTCGTGTCGTTCGTCAACGCGCCGGACACCCCGGACCCGACGATCTCGTTCGCTTCCGAACGCGGACAGCCCGTTCCCGTCGTCCTTGGAGTGCGCTCATGAAGTGGACCGTGGTCTGCCCGTACCCCCGCCTGGAGCCGGAGCGCGGCGTCGCCGCCCTGGTCGACGGGGCACAGGTGGCACTGTTCCGGGTGTACGACGGCGACGTGTACGCCCTCGGCAACCTCGACCCGATCAGCGGCGCCGCGGTGCTGTCCCGCGGCATCGTCGGCAGCCGCGGCGACGTGCCCACGGTCGCGTCGCCGATGCACAAGCAGGTGTTCGACCTGCGCAGCGGCGAGTGCCTGGACCAGCCCGGGGTGCGGGTGCCGGTGTACCCGGTGCGGATCCGCGAAGGGCTCGTCGAGGTCGCGCTCCCTGTCGAGGTCATGACGTGAGCGGCCCGCAGCGCAGCGGATGGTCCGCTCACCATGGGCGCGGTTGTGGTTCAGGCCGGCGCCGGAGCGCAGCGGAGGGGACGGCATGAGCGCGAGCAGCACCTTGGAGGCGCGTCCGACGTCCGGTGAGGACCTGCCCCTGGCAGGGTTCACCGTGGCGGTCACCGCCGACCGGCGCCGCGACGAGCTCAGCGCGCTCCTGGAGCGCCGCGGCGCCCGGGTCGTCCTCGCGCCGGCGCTGCGCATCGTGCCCGTCGCCGACGACACCGAGCTCAAGGCCGCGACCGTGTCCTGCGTCGACGTGCCGCCGGAGATCGTGATCGCGACGACCGGCATCGGCCTGCGCGGCTGGATCGAGGCCGCCGAAGGGTGGGGCCTGGGCGAGGCGCTGCGGTCCCGGCTCAGCGACGCGTACCTGATCGCCCGCGGCCCCAAGGCCAAGGGTGCGGTCCGCGCCGCCGGCATGATCGAGGCCTGGTCCCCGGACACGGAGAGCTGCGACGAGGTCCTCGACTTCCTCCTCGGCGGCGGGTTCCCGGGCGGGATCGCCGGGCGGAGGATCGCGCTGCAGCTGCACGGCGAGCCGCACCCGGAGTTCACCACCGCGTTGCGGGACGCCGGCGCGATCGTCGTGGAGATCCCGGTGTACCGGTGGGCCCCGCCCGTCGACCCGGCGCCGCTGCGACGGCTGGTCGACCTGATCTGCTCCCGGCTGGTCGACTCCGTCACGTTCACGTCGGCGCCGGCGGTCAGCTCGCTGCTGCGCGTCGCCGGGTCGGAGGCGCCGGACGTCCTGGAGGCGCTGCGGACCGACGTTCTTGCCGCGTGTGTGGGTCCGGTGACCGCCGCGCCGCTGAAGCGCCTGGGCGTGCCCGTGGCGGCGCCGCAGCGGGCCCGCCTCGGCGCGCTGGTGCGCATCCTCGTCGACGAGCTGCCGAAACGGGCACCCACCCTGCACGTGGCGGGCGCCGCGGTCACGCTGCGCGGCCACGCCGCGATCATCGACGGCACGCTCAAGCCCCTGGCGCCCGGCCCGATGGCGGTGCTGCGGGCACTCGCAGCGTCGCCCGGACGGGTCCTGTCCCGGGCGGCGCTGCTGCGTGAGCTGCCCCGCGGCGCCGACGAGCACGCGGTCGAGATGGCCGTGGCCCGGCTCCGGGCCGCCCTCGGCGGTCCCGCCTTCGTGCAGACGGTGGTGAAGCGCGGCTACCGCCTGCGGGTCGACTAGTCACACCTGCTGCAGGACCAGCCGTACCTACTGCAGGTAGTGCTCGACCTCGTCGAGGGTGTGCGCCTGGACCTCGTCGGGCGCGACGCCCTGCAGCTTCGCCGCGCGCCGGCGGCGCAGCAGGTCCCACAGCTGGTCCAGCTGTGCCTCGATGTCGCCGAGCCGGTCGTGCTCCTCCTGCTCGGTGATCTTGCCCGTCTGCAGCTGGGTGCGGAGTTTGTGCTCGTCGTCCACGAGCGCAGAGATCTGGTGGATCAGGGTCTTCTCGTCCATACGTGCATCATGCCCGCTGGACGTACCGCTACCGCAGGGTGAGCGCCGACCAGCCGAACTGGTCGATGGGGCCGGTGCCGGCGCCGATGCGCCAGTCCGCGGCGTCGCTGATCGCGCGGCCGACGAACCCCTTCGACCAGGCGATCGCCTCCGCCGGATCGTCGCCGAGGGTGAGCCGGGCCGCGACCGCGGTCGCGAACGTGGCGCCGCTGCCGTCGGTGTTGCGGCTGGTGACCCGGGGGCTGTGCAGCAGCCTGGCGGCGCCGTCGGCCCAGAGCACGTCGAGCGCGTTGTCGCCGACCACGAAGTCGCCACCCGTGATCACCACGTACCGCGGCCCGCCGGCCGACAACTGCGCGGCCGCCTTCGCCATGTCGTCGGGCGTGACGACCTCCCAGCCGACCAGCATCGACGCCTCCTCCCGGTTGGGCGTCGCGACCAGCGCGTGCGGCAGGAGCCGCTCCAGGGCCGCGGCGAGCCCCTTCCGGGAGCCGCCGACGCCCTCCAGGACCGGGTCGACGACGAGGTTCGGCAGGGCACCGGACCGGGCCCGGGCGGCGACCGCGATCGCCGTCTCCGCGTTGGGGAACATGCCGGTCTTCACCGCGGCCACCGGCAGGTCCTCCAGGACGCTGCCGAGCTGCGCGGACACGACGGTCGTCGGCTGCGGGTACACGTCGGTGGTGCCGCGTGTGTTCCGCGACACCACCGCCGTCACCACCGACGCCCCGTGCATCCGCATCGCGGCGAGGGTGCGCAGGTCAGCCTGTATTCCGGAACCACCGGACGAGTCGGACGCGCCGACGGTGAGCACAACAGAGGGATCCACCGGGCCAATGTGAGCACGTGGTGACGCACCGCCACGGACAGGGCGTCCGTCAGCCGCGTCCCTCCCACACCGGCTCCGGTACCTCCACCACCTCGCCGTCCGCGCGGAACAGCACGAAACGGTCGAACGAGCGGCTGAACCAGCGGTCGTGCGTCACCGCGATCACGGTGCCGTCGAAGCTGCGCAGCCCCTCCTCCAGGGCCTCGGCGCTGGCCAGGTCCAGGTTGTCCGTCGGCTCGTCGAGCAGCAGCAGCGTCGCCCCGGACAGCTCCAGCAGCAGCACCAGGAACCTGGCCTGCTGCCCGCCGGACAGGGTGCCGAAGCGCTGATCCGCCTGCCCCGCCAGCTCGTACCGCGACAGCGCCGGCATCGCCTGCGGCCTGGGCAGCCCGGTGCGCCAGTCATCGCCCCGCCAGAGGATCTCCACCAGGGTCTTGTCCAGCAGCTCCGGCCGGTCGTGGGTCTGCGAGAAGTGCCCCGGCCGCACCCGCGCGCCGAGCCGGACCGACCCGCCGTGCGCGACCGGCGCGATCTGCACCCCGATCGGTGTCTGCGTCGGGTCCGGGTCGGTGCCGCCGCGGGCCAGCAGCCGCAGGAAGTGCGACTTGCCGGTGCCGTTGCCGCCGAGGACGGCGAGCCGGTCGCCGTACCAGATCTCCAGGTCGAACGGGTACGTCAGCCCGTCCAGCTCCAGCTGCTCACACATGACCGCGCGCTTGCCGGTCCGCCCGCCGGACAGCCGCATCCGGATGTCCTGGTCCTTCGGGGGCGTCGGCGGCGGGCCGGCCTCCTCGAACTTCCTCAGCCGCGTCTGCGCCGCCTGGTACCGCGACGCCAGCCCGTCGTTGTAGGCGGCCTTCGTCTTGTACATCAGGACGAGATCCTTGAGCTTCTGATGCTCCTCGTCCCAGCGACGGCGCAGCTCGTCGAGGCGCTCGTGCCGGGCGACGCGCGCCTCGTGCCAGGACGCGAACCCGCCCGGATGCACCCACGCCGAGCCGCCCTCCACGGCCACGACCCGGTCCGCGGACCGTGCGAGCAGCTCGCGGTCGTGCGACACGTAGAGCACCGACTTCGACGATTCGCGCAGCCGCTCCTCCAGCCAGCGTTTCCCCGGTACGTCCAGGAAGTTGTCGGGCTCGTCGAGCAGCAGCACCTCGTCGTCGCCGCGCAGCAGCAGCTCCAGCGCGAAGCGTTTCTGCTGCCCGCCGGACAGGGTCCGCACCGGCCGGTCCCGGGTCTCGTCCCACGGCTTGTTGAGCGCGGCGACACTCACCGTGTCGAAGAGGACCTCGGCGTCGTACCCGCCGGCCTCACCCCACGCCGCCAGGGCGTTCGCGTAGCGCAGCTGCGCCTTCTCGGTGCCCTCGGCGTGCATCGCCAGCTCGGCGGCGTGCAGCCGCTCCCCGGCCTTCTGCAGGCCGGCGGGTGCGAGCTGCAGCGCCAGGTCGTACAGGGTCCGGTCGTCGCCGATCATGCCGATGAACTGGCGCATCACGCCCAGCCCACCGGAGCGCGCGATCACCCCCGCCTTCACCGGCAGGTCCCCGGCGACCATCTTCAGCAGCGTCGTCTTCCCGGCGCCGTTGGGTCCGACGAGCGCGACCTTGGCACCCTCACCGACCCGGAACGACACCTCGGCGAACAGTTCCCGACCATCTGCGAGGGTGTGCCCGACCCCTGCCACGTCCACGTATCCCACGAGTCAGGAATTCTGCGCCGTTGCGGCGGTTCCGTCGCCCGCTTTTCGGACCTGGAAGATCCGGAAGCCCTTGTGGTTGGCGTGCCGTTCGGCGCTGTACCCCTGCTCGACCAGCCACCGCTGCAGCGAGTCCGCACCCAGGTTCTTGGCCACGACCAGCCACGCGGTGCCGTCCGGGGTCAGCCGCGGCAGCCACCGCAGCAGCAGCGCGTGCAGCTCCGGCTTGCCGATCCGGATCGGCGGGTTCGACCAGATCTGCGCGAACCCGACAGTCTCCGGTACCTCGTCCGGCAGCGCCGTGATCACGTTCGGCCCCGTGTTCTGCTGTGCCAGTTCGAGCGCCCGCTGGTTGACGTCGACCGCGTAGACCGTCGCCCTGGGGGCGTTGGCCGCGAGGACCTTCGCGATCGGCCCGTATCCGCAGCCGAGGTCCAGCAGGTGCCCCGTCGTCGCCGCGTCGGGCAGCGGCGCCCGCTGCAACAGCACCGCGGTGCCCGGGTCCAGCCGGCTCGCCGAGAACACGCCACCCGTCGCCACCAGGCGGAACTCCTGGTCGTGCACGGTGAACACGACCTCGTGCCGCGTTGTGGCCGCTGCCGGCTCGGCCGTGAAATAGTGCTCGCCGGACACGATGCCCCTCCCTCGACCGATGACGCAACGCATTGTCCCCAAGCAGGTGAACGGCCCTGCTTCCGCCCCACTCGTTCGGATTGCGCGAAACATCGCCGACACGCCACCTCCCAGGACGGTCGGCTACCCTGTGCGACATGACTTCTGGGAACGAGCAGCGCCGGAAGCGGCGCTCCGACTCGTTCCGCCGGGACGAGGCGGACGAGGCCGACAACTGGTTGGCCGGGCTCCGCGGCAGCGGACCGGACCCGTTCTCGGCGCCACCGCCGTCGTTCGACGAGCCAGGCTTCGACGACGGTCCCCGTGGCCGCCCTGGTCGTTCGCGTCCTGACGACTCACCGAGCGGGTCGTTCCGGGCGCCGCGGGACGACTCGCCGAGCGGGGTGTTCCGGGCGACGCCGCCGGTCGATCCTCGTCTTGGTCCCCGTGTCGATCCCCGTGTCGATCCCCGCGTTGATCCCCGCGTTGATCCCCGTGCGCCGGAAGGTCCGCCTGGTGGCGGGCGGCGGCGGGCACGTGGTGAGGACTCGCCGAGCGGGTCCTTCCGGGCACCTCGGGACGAGTCGCCGAGCGGGTCGTTCCGGGTACCGCCGGGGGACTCGCCGAGTGGCGTGTTCCGGGCGCCGCGGCCTCCTCGTGAGGACCCGCCCGGTGGAAGTTTCCGGCCGTTGCGGGACGACAGCGCCGGTGGCGCGTTCCGGCCGGTCCGCGACGAGCCTGCCGGTCCCCGGGCCGGACGCGGCGACTCACCGAGCGGCGTGTTCACCCGCCCCGGTCCACCGCCGCCGGCACGCGCCGCGATCGAGCCGCCACTGCCCGTCGAGACCACCGAGCCGCGCGGCGGCGGCCGCCGCCGCGCCCGCGCCGACGACGAGCCGTCCAGCGGTGGCAGGCGTGCCCCGGAAGGTCGCCCTTCGGAGTCGTACGATCACGGCCCCGCCCTCGTCCCGATCATCAAGCCCCTCGACGCCTCCACGCCGCCCCGGCCCGCGACCGAGCCGCCGCCGCTGGTGCCGATCTTCCCGACGATGCGCCCCGAGAGCAGCCCGACCAGCGGCGGCGCCACCGGCCGCCGGGCCCGCCGCGCGGCGGAGGAGTCGGACACGACGTCGACGAGCGCCCGCCGCAGGTTCGACGAGCCCGCCCCGCCACCCGGCCGCCGGGCCGCACCCGACGGCTTCACCGAGACCCCGACCTCTGGGCGGCGGGCCCGCGACGGCGGCGCCCCGGACACCGCGGCGGGCCGGCGTGGGTTCGATCCCACCGGTACACCTGCCGCCGCCATGGAGACAGGCACCGGTCGGCGATCCCGTGGGGCCGAGGACCCGGCCGCGTTCCGGCGCGACGACACCGGCACGTCGCGGCGTGGTCGCGGCGGCTTCGAACCGGTCGGGCCTGACACCGGCGCCGACCGGCAACGCTCCGGCCCTGGACTCGCCGGGGGACCTGCCACGGGTTCCGGCTTCGGCCCCGGTCCCGCTGCGGGCTCCGGTCTTGGACCTGCCACCGGCTCTGGTTTCGGGCCTGGTCCCGACACCGGTCGGCGCGGCGGTTTCTACACGGGCGCGCCCGACGACACCGCCGGCCTGCGCCGCGACGACACCACCGGGTTGCGGCGGGACGAGATCGCCGGGTTCCGGCGGGACGACACGGGCCCTGGGCGGCGCGGGCGGGGCGGCTTCGACTTCGACGAGGTCCCTGCGCGCCGTGACGACACGGGCACGGCGCGGCGCCGGCGGGACGGGTTCGAGCCCGCCGGCTACGACCCGCCGAGCGCCGCGTTCGAGGCGAGCGGCACCGCCACCCGGCGGCGCCCCGTGTCGGACGAGGCCCCCCACCAGCGACGCCCCCTCGACGACGGGCTGCCGTTCGACGAGCCGTCCGGCACCGGTCGCCGCGGCCGGGGGCGGGGCACGGGCGAGTACACCGGGACCGGTGCCCAACGGGCACTGCGAGAGCCACCGGGCGCCCGGCCCGCCGACCGCCGCCCCGGGAAGCCCCGCGCCGCCGTCGCCGAACCCCTCCCTAGCGAGCACCGGCCGCACCGCTGGGTCGCCGCGCTCAGTGCCATCGGCGTCATCGTCCTGCTCGCCGCGTGCGGCCTGGGCTCCTGGTTCATCTTCAAGGACGAGAAGAACGGCCCCGACTCGGCCCGCTCCAGCGCCACCGCCGGCCCGAAGAAGCGCGACATCAGCAGCCGCCAGGTCGACCCCGCCCCGCTCACCGAGGCCGAGGTCTTCCCGCAGAACAACATCGTCGCGGTGGCGGACGAGCCTCCGTACCTGATCCTCAAGACCCAGGCCTCGCCCGACTGCAAGACCGCCGCCACCGACGAACTCGCCACCCTGCTCGCCGGCGCCGGCTGCTCCGAAGTCGTCCGGGCGACGATGAAGTCACCCAACGAGGACTACCTGATCACCGCCGGCATCTTCAACCTCGACACCGAGAAGGCCGCGGCAACCGCCTTCGACGGCGTCAAGCCCATCGTCGACGGCCAGAAGGGCCGCTTCGCCGGCATGAGCGTCGGCGCGGGCACCGGCACCGACGCGATCGTCCGCGCCCCGACCCAGCTCGGCTGGAACTACCGCGGGCACTTCATCGCCTTCGTCGTCATTGCCAGGGTCGACGGCAAGGAGTTCGCGCCGGACGACCCGTACCCGAACCAGATCACGTACGACATCGTCGAGACCTACCTGGAGAACGGCATCATCGGCAACCGCGCCATCATCCAGCCGGACGCCACCCCAGCAGCCTCCCTGCCCGCTGTTCCACCCAGCTGACGCCGCCGACAACGCGAAGAGACCCCGATTTTCTTCGCGTTGTCGCGGCCTCGCGCCTGGCCCCCATTCCCTGGAAGCCGACGAGCCGGACCCTTTCGCGCCCGCCAGCTCTCGCACAAGAGGGCGTGCCCGACGCACCTTGCAGGCGCCCCGCCCCTCACGCCGCTGGCTCACCCCACGGGCGGCCCGGCGCCGCCACCGCTTGGCGCGCACAGGCACCTCACGGCGCTGGACGCCACACGGACGCTGACGGCGCACTCACGGCGCTGGACGCCACTCATGAACGCCCACGGCGGTCATACCGCTCGACGCACTCAACCCTCGCAGGCCTGCTACGGCCGCCCGCCTGCCGCACGCCCGGGTCCGCTGCCGAGCCATTCGCGCGCTGGCATCCCCGCTACCGCTCTGACATCCGCGCCATTCCCGCCACCGCGCTGGCATCCCGCCGCCGCAGCTGGCATCCCCGCCGCCGCAGGGATCGCCGCGACCGGCCCGCATCGCGGGGGAACCGCGACCGGCCCGCATCGCGGGGGAACACCGCGAACGTCGCACCCGCACCCCGGTTGCCCGGTCCACACCAAACAGCCCACGCCCGAAGCAGTAGCCCCAGCAGACCAGCAGCTCGCGCCGCACCGGCAGGTCAAGCGACGATCCGAAGCACAGCCAGCGAAAACCCCAAAGCAGCAGCAGAAACCTGGCTCGACCAGTCCGCGTCGCGGGGGCGGCAGTCCACGGCGGCGGGGCGATTCCGGTCAGCCAGTCCGCGACGCTGTGGCGGGTCGGTTCCGGCCGGTCAATCCGCGTCGCGGCGGCGGCGGGTCAGTTCCGACCGGATGCGCAGCTCCGCGGGGTCGTCCGGGTACCGCACCTCCACCAGCGACAGCCCATGCGCCGGCGCGACCGTCACCTCGTCAGCTCGAACCCGGCGGGTGAGCAGCCCCGCCGGCCACGAAGCGGCGCGCCGGCCGTCGCCGACGAAGAGCTGGGCGCCGACGAGGCTGCGGACCATCTGCTGGCAGAACGCGTCGGCCTGCACGGTTGCCACGAGGATGCCGTCCGGGTCGCGGCGCCAGTCGAGGCGGTTGACGGCGCGGATGGTCGTGGCGTGTTCCTTGCGGCGGCAGAAGGCGGCGTAGTCGTGCTCGCCGACGAGGCCCGAAGCGGCGGCGTTGAGGGCGGCCAGGTCCAGCGGGCGGGGCCAGGCGACCGTGTCGTGGCGGCGCAGCGGCGAGGCGCCGGAGACGGCGTCGGTGACGCGGTACTCGTAGCGCCGGGACAGTGCGGAGAAGCGGGCGTCGAACTCCGGGGGTACCTCGGTCGCGGCGTGCACGCGGACGTCCAGAGGGAGCAGGCCGGCGAGTTTGCGCAGCAGCGCGGGCTCGAGGGTCTCCCAGCGGTCGGCGGGGACGTCCACGTGGCAGACCTGGCCGGTGGCGTGAACGCCGGCGTCGGTGCGGCCGGCGACGGTCAGGCCTTCGACGGCGCCGAACAGGCGGGTCAGGACGGCGGTCAGCTCACCGGCGACGGTGCGGCGGGTCGGCTGGATCGCCCACCCTGAAAAGTCGGTCCCGTCGTATGCCACGTCGAGGCGGACGCGGATTCTCCTCAACGCTACACCCTCCGAAAAAATTGACCCGGCACCCCATTACGCAGGGTGCCGGGCCATCGACTTCAGGCCTGTGATCAGGCCTTGGTCTCGTCGTCCTTGTCCGCAGCGGCGTCGTCGGCCGACTCCGGAGCGTCATCCGAGGAGGACGCGGCGGCGGTGGCCGGGACCTCGTCGGTGTCCTCACCGGCGAGGACCGCGATCGAGTCGGCCTTGGCGGCCTTGCGAGCGGCGGCCTTGCGCGGCGCCGGCGCGACGGCGACCTCGAGCTCCTCGACCAGCTCGATGATCGCCATGGGAGCGGCGTCACCCTTGCGCGGGCCGGTCTTCACGATGCGGGTGTAGCCACCCGGCCGGTTGCTGAACCGCGGCGCGATCTGGTCGAACAGCTGGAACACCACGTCCTTGTCGCGCACCACAGCGAGCGCCTGACGGCGCGCGTGCAGGTCTCCGCGCTTGGCCTTGGTGATGAGCTGCTCGGCGAGCGGGCGCAGCCGCTTGGCCTTGGTCTCGGTGGTCTTGATGCGTCCGTGCTTGAACAGCGAGGTGGCGAGGTTCGCCAGCATCAGCTTTTCATGCGCGGGGCTGCCGCCGAGGCGGGGACCCTTGGTGGGCGTGGGCATTGGGGCTCCTCAAATCGAACAGCAGCCGGTTTAGAGCTGCTCGGTCTCGCGGTAGTCGTCGGTGTCGTCGTAGGAAACATCGGCGAACGAGTCCACGACGTGTGCCGGGTCGAACGTCGGGGCGGAGTCCTTGAGACCCAGACCCATCCCGGCGAGCTTCATCTTGACCTCGTCGATCGACTTCTGACCGAAATTCCTTATATCGAGGAGGTCTGCTTCCGTGCGGCTGATCAGCTCCCCGACGGAGTTGATGCCCTCGCGCTTGAGGCAGTTGTACGAGCGGACGGTGAGGTCGAGCTCCTCGATCGGCAGCGCCAGGTCGGCAGCGAGCTGCGCGTCCTGCGGCGACGGGCCGATGTCGATGCCTTCTGCGGTCTCGTCGAGCTCGCGGGCCAGGCCGAACAGCTCGACGAGGGTCGAGCCGGCGGAGGCCAGCGCGGTCCGGGGGGTCAGCGACGCCTTGGTCTCGACGTCGATGATGAGCCGGTCGAAGTCGGTGCGCTGCTCGACGCGGGTGGCCTCGACGCGGTAGGTGACCTTGAGCACCGGGGAGTAGATCGAGTCGATCGGGATCCGACCGATCTCCTGGCCCTGCTGCTTGTTCTGGTTCGCGGTCACGTAGCCGCGCCCGCGCTCGACGGTCAGCTCCATGTCGAGCCGGCCCTTGCCGTTGAGCGTGGCCAGCTTCAGGTCGGGGTTGTGCACGGAGACGCCGGCCGGGGGCTGGATGTCGCCCGCGGTGACGTCGCCGGGGCCCTGCTTGCGCAGGTACATCGAGACCGGCTCGTCGTGCTCGGAGCTGACGCACAGTTCCTTGACGTTCATGACGAGCTCGACGACGTCCTCTTTGACACCGGGGATCGTGGTGAACTCGTGCAGGACACCGTCGATCTTGATGCTGGTCACCGCCGCGCCCGGGATGGAGCTGAGCAGGGTGCGACGCAGCGAGTTGCCGAGGGTGTAGCCGAAGCCAGGCTCGAGCGGCTCGATGGTGAACTTGGACCGGGTGTCGCTGACGATCTCTTCGGCGAGACTCGGACGCTGTGAGATGAGCACTTTCGGTTCCTCCGATTCGTTGCGCGCCCGCTATTTGACGCGCTCCGAGGGGGCAGAGCGCAAACGCCCCACCCCCCAAAACACGAGCTACTTGCTGTAGAGCTCGACGATCAGCTGCTCCTGGACCTGGGTGTCGATGACCTGCCGTGCCGGCAGGCTGTGCACCAGGACCTTGAGCTCGCTCGGGATGAACTCGAGCCACGCCGGGACGGTCTTGCTGCCCGCGAGGCCCTGAGCGATCTGGAACGGGGTGAGCTCCCGCGACTTCTGCCGAACCTGCACGATGTCGTGCTCGCGCAGCCGGTACGACGGGATGTCGACCTTCTTGCCGTTGACCTGGATGTGGCCGTGGCTCACCAGCTGGCGGGCCGCGTCACGCGACGTGGCGAGGCCGGCACGGTAGACCACGTTGTCGAGGCGCGACTCAAGGATCTTGAGCAGCTCCTCACCGGTCTTGCCGGGCTTGGCCACAGCCTCGTCGAAGTAGCCGGCGAACTGACGCTCGAGGACGCCGTAGATACGACGGGCCTTCTGCTTCTCGCGCAGCTGCAGGAGGTACTCGGTCTCCTTCGGCCGGCCGCGACCGTGCTGGCCGGGCGGGAAGGGACGCGACTCGAACGGGCATTTCGGCCCGTCGCACTTGCTGCCCTTGAGGAACAGCTTCATCTTCTCGCGACGGCAGCGACGGCAGTCGGCCCCGGTGTAACGAGCCATCGTCAGACCCTCCTGCGCTTCGGCGGACGGCAACCGTTGTGCGGCTGCGGCGTGACGTCACTGATCTGCCCGACCTCCAGGCCGACGGCCTGCAGCGAGCGGATCGCGGTCTCACGGCCGGAGCCGGGACCCTTGACGAACACGTCGACCTTGCGCATGCCGTGCTCCATCGCGCGGCGAGCGGCGGCCTCGGCGGCCAGCTGCGCGGCGAACGGGGTCGACTTGCGCGAGCCCTTGAAGCCCACCTGGCCGGCGGAGGCCCAGGAGATGACAGCACCGGTCGGGTCGGTGATCGACACGATGGTGTTGTTGAAGGTGCTCTTGATGTGCGCCTGCCCGTGGGCGACGTTCTTGCGTTCCTTGCGCCGGACCTTCTTGACAGCGGTCCCTCCGGCGCGAGCCTTCGGCGGCATTCTCTATGCGCTCCTAGATTGTTTTCTCTACCTGACCGACTACTACTTCTTGCCCGGCTTCTTCTTGCCGGCGACCGTGCGCTTCGGACCCTTGCGGGTGCGGGCGTTGGTCCGGGTGCGCTGTCCGCGCACGGGCAGGCCCTTGCGGTGCCGGATGCCCTGGTAGCAGCCGATCTCAACCTTGCGGCGGATGTCCGCGGCGACCTCGCGGCGCAGGTCGCCTTCAACCTTGAAGTTGGCCTCGATGTAGTCGCGCAGCTGCACGATCTCTTCATCGGTCAGGTCACGAGCCCGCTTGTTGGGGTCGATGCCGGTAGCGGCCAGAAGCTCGATGGATCGGGTGCGACCGATTCCATAGATGTAGGTGAGTGCGATCTCCGTGCGCTTCTCGCGCGGGAGATCGACACCAACGAGACGTGCCATAGGTGGGCGTGCTCCTTGCGTGTGCGGAGGTCTGAGCCCGCTCCACTCCCGTCTGCCCACAGACGGGCCCCGGCCTCCGACCGGGGGTGCAGCCCACGCGCTCCGCACGCAACACGCGCGGTGGCCCGGGGCTGGAACGGGCTAAAACTAGGTGGTGCTGGGTGGATCCGCCGCCGGGGCTTCTCAGCCCTGGCGCTGCTTGTGGCGCGGGTCAGTGCTGCAGATGACCATGACCCGGCCGTGCCGCCGGATGATCCGGCAGTTGTTGCAGATCCGCTTGACGCTCGGCTTGACCTTCACGGTGTGCCTAACTCTCGCTGCGCACCCCTACATGGGAGCGACAGTCCCGACCGTTTCCTGGGAACCGACACCGATTTACTTGTAGCGGTAGACGATGCGCCCGCGAGTCAGGTCATAAGGCGACAGCTCGACGACCACTCGGTCCTCGGGCAGGATGCGGATGTAGTGCTGCCGCATCTTCCCGCTGATGTGCGCCAAGACCTTGTGGCCATTGGCGAGCTCCACCCGGAACATTGCGTTCGGGAGTGGCTCGATCACTCGGCCCTCGATCTCGATGGCCCCGTCTTTCTTCGGCATGTCCTCCGCTACCTGACGATCGGGTTGGGTGTGACGCGCGCATCCTTTTCACGGTCCCCATGGGGGGACCGCGCCAGCCGCGGCTCAGGCCTGCCACTAGAAGCGCGTGGGGGCATGCCTGAGTGGACGCTTTGCGCCAATGGGGAAGTCTACGCGCGGTGAACGCGATGCACCAAATCGGGGTCTCAACGCTCGCGGCGCTGCCGCCGGCGCTCCCGCTTCAGCTCCCGCGCGGCGTCCGGCCCACCCGCCAGATAGGTGCTCACTGAAGTGGCGAGGAGGACCGCGCCGAGCGGCCCCGCGACCCACATGGGCCAGAAGTAGACGGCCTCACCGTTGGAGATGCTCACCAGGGCCCAGATCACCACGTTGACGGTGACGGCGATCAGCCAGCCGCTCCATATGCCCAGCAGCCAGTGCGGCTGACGGCCGAACTGGCCCTTCGAACCCCCGAACGCGGGCGCCGGGCTCGTCGGCGCGGCCGCATAGCCACTGGCCGGGGCCACGGCGGCGCTGTCGACCGGGCGGAAACCGGGCAGGTCGCCGAGGATCACGTCGAGATCGCCATACGTCCGGGCGGCGTAGGTGTCCTTGAGCCGATCGTCGTATTCACTGAGCGACAGGCGCCCCTCGTCGACCGCGGCCTTGAGCCGCTCGGCCACGAACTGCCGGTCGACGTCGGCTGCGCGCAAGTTCTCCCGCCGGTCCGCCACCGCCATTGCCACCCTCCCCGAGTTTCGTTCCCCGAGTGAAGCATCCCATCCGCGCCCGCCGCTGTTCCACCCCCACCATTGCAAAGCCGCCACGGTACGCCCACCGCCTCACCCGGCCCGCCCACGCACCCGGCGCCCGGCCTCGAACACGTCATCCGCCGACCGCCACCCGCCTTGGATCACCGCCGACCAGCCGGAGCGCAAGAACGGACATTTCCGCCTTGCGCCACGCGGAGCCAAGGGCGCGACCTTGCGGCCGGTCACGCCCACGACCAGGCCACGACTTCGATCATGCGGCCCGCCGGATACCGGGTCAGATTCGATCTTGGACCCGTGATCGAAGTCGCCCCGCGGCTCCCCCGGCGACCCTCGCGCGACTTCGATCACGACCGGTGGTGCGTGGCGCGCGGCCGGGAGGCGCTTGTCGCGGCCGTTCACGGCCGCGTGCTTGTCGCGGCCGCAGGTCGCGTCGCGGCCGTTCACGGCCGCGTGCTTGTCGCGACCGCAGGTCGCGGCCGCGCAACTGGACGCGGAGGTGGCAGGGAAGGCCGTCAAGGCCTGACCGGTGGCTGACGGGAGCGACGGAGCGTGCCCACAACGGACCGGAGCCCGCATGGATGGGCTACGCGTTGACCTGCTGCCGCGCGGTGACGAGCTCACCCAGCCGCGCCCTGCCGCCGTCGGGGGCGGTGAGGACCCAGACGCCGTCGTCGCAGATGGCCATGGTGTGCTCGACGTGGGCGGCGATTGAGCCGTCGACGGTGACCACGGTCCAGCCGTCGTCGAGCTCTGCGACCTTCGGCTTGCCCTTCGTGATCATCGGCTCGATGGCGAGGGCCATGCCGGGGCGCAGGGCGGGGCCCTTGCCGGGGCGGCCGGAGTTTTCGACGAAGGGGTCCTGGTGCATGGCGCTGCCGATGCCGTGGCCGCCGTAGCCGTCGACGATGCCGTAGCGGCCGGCCTTGCGCACGGCGGACTGGATCGCGAAGGAGATGTCGGTGAGGCGGCCCTTGCCGGAGCGGACGCCGCGGGCGGCGGCGGCGATGCCGGCCCACATGGCGTCCTCGGCGACGGTCACGAGGCGGCGCAGGTCGTTGCTGATGTCGCCGACGCCGACGGTGATGGCGGCGTCGCCGTGCCAGCCGTCGAGCTCGGCGCCGCAGTCGATGGAGATGAGGTCGCCGGCGCGCAGGACCTGGCGGCTGCTGGGGATGGCGTGCACGACCTGGTCGTTGACGGAGGAGCAGATCGAGGCCGGGAAGCCGTGGTAGCCCTTGAAGGAGGGGATGGCGCCGGCGGCCCGGATGGTGTCCTCGGCGATCTCGTCGAGGTCGGCGGTGGACACGCCGGGCGCGACGGCGGCGCGCATGCGGGCCAGGGCGTCGGCGACGACGAGGCCGGCGCGGCGCATCTGGCCGATCTGTTCGGGGGTCTTGAGCTCGATCTCGACCTGGTGCGCCACTGGGTCAGCCGCCGTATGAGCGCAGGGCGTCGATCGCGCGGACCGTGATGTCCTCGACCGGCCCGGTGGCGTCGATGCCCACCAGCTTGCCCTGCGCGCCGTAGTAGTCGACGAGGGGGGACGTGTCGCGGGCGTAGACCTTCAGGCGCTCAGCGATCGTCTCGGCCTTGTCGTCGTCGCGCTGGAAGAGCTCGCCGCCACAGCGGTCGCACACGCCCTCGTGGACGGGGGCGTCGAACTCGACGTGCCAGATCTTGCCGCAGCCACGGCAGGTCCGGCGGCCCGAGAGCCGCCGGATGACCTCTTCGTTCTCCACGACCAGCTCGAGAACGATGTCGAGCCCGGTGCCGAGGTCGGCGAGGAGCTTGTCGAGGGCGTTGGCCTGCGGGACCGTGCGGGGGAAGCCGTCAAGGAGGAAGCCGTCGGCGGCGTCCCCCTCGGCGAGGCGGTCGGACACCATGTTGATGGTGACCTCGTCGGGGACGAGCTGACCGGCGTCCATGTAGCGCTTGGCCTCGACGCCGAGCGGGGTGCCCTGCCCCACGTTGGCGCGGAAGATGTCGCCGGTGGAGATTTTGGGCACGGCGAGGTGCGCGGCGATGAACTCGGCCTGGGTCCCCTTGCCCGCCCCGGGGGGACCTACCAGCACCAGCCTCACTACCGGAGGAACCCTTCGTAGTTGCGCTGCATGAGCTGGCTCTCGATCTGCTTCACGGTTTCGAGGCCCACACCAACAATAATGAGCACCGCCGTGCCGCCGAACGGGAAGTTCTGCAGAGCCTGTCCGCCGCCGACGATCCCGATGAGCAGGTTGGGCAGGATCGAGATGATGCCCAGGTAGAGCGCGCCGGGAAGGGTGATGCGGCTGAGGATGAAGTCAAGATACTCGGCGGTCGGCTTGCCGGGGCGGATGCCGGGGACGAAGCCGCCGTACTTGCGCATGTTGTCCGCGACCTCAGTGGGGTTGAACGTGATCGACACGTAGAAGTACGTGAAGAAGATGATCAACATGAAGTAGAGGATGATGTGCGCCGGCTTGTCCTGGGCGACGATGTTCCGGTTGATCCAGAGGATGGTCCGGTTGGTCGTGTCCTGACCGGCGAACGAGGTCGCCAGCTGCGGCAGGTAGAGCAGCGATGAGGCGAAGATGACCGGGATGACACCCGCCTGGTTGACCTTCAGTGGGATGTAGGTCGAGGTCCCGCCGTACATGCGGCGGCCGATCATGCGCTTCGCGTATTGCACCGGGATGCGACGCTGGGCCTGCTCCAGGAAGACCACGAAGGCGATGACGACAACGGCCAGACCGACGACCACGAAGAAGGTGGTCTTGTCGTCCTGCCAGATCGTGATGCCCTCGTTGGGGAGGCGGGCGGCGATCGAGGTGAAGATGAGGACGGACATGCCGTTGCCGACGCCGCGGTCGGTGACGAGCTCACCGAACCACATGACCATGCCGGTGCCGGCGGTCATCGTGACGACCAGGGCGGCGAGGGTGAGCCACAGCGGGATCTTGCCGGTGTCGGGGATGACCGGGAACTGGCTCTGGTCGCAGGCGCCACCGAACAGCTGGCCGGACCGCGCCAGGGCGACGAACGCCGAGGCCTGCAGGACACCGAGCCCGAGGGTGAGGTAGCGCGTGTACTGGGTGATCTTCGCCTGGCCGGACTGGCCCTCCTTGCGGAGCTGCTCGAGGCGCGGGATCACGACCGTCAGCAGCTGCAGGATGATGCTCGCGGTGATGTACGGCATGATGCCGAGGGCGAAGACTGAAAGTTGCAGCAGCGCCCCACCGGAGAACAGGTTCAGCAGAGTGAAGACCTGGTTGTCAGCGCCGCTCTCGACGATGTCGAGGCACTTCTGCACGTTGCCGAATGACACGCCAGGGCTGGGGAGCGTGGCCCCGACCCGGTACAGCGCGATCATGAGCAATGTAAACAGAATTTTGTTGCGCAGGTCAGGCGTGCGAAACGCGCTGGCAAAGGCGGAGAGCAACGTTCTTCCTCCTGCGCAAGGCGGCCTGATGGCCGACGAGGTGGGGTCCTGGTGGTGCTGGTGGTGCTGGTGTTACCGATGAGCGGATGACGAACGTGTTACTGCGCAACGGACTCTAACAGCATGCCCGCAGCACATCACGCCCTGGCGATCCCTCAGCTTTTCAGGTGGTACTGAGGCGCCACGTGGCGCCCACCCGATGTGCTCCGGTGGACGCCACGGTAGCGCGTTGCCTACTGCGCTGCGGAGCCGCCGAGCAGCGTGGCGGAGCCGCCCGCCGCTTCGAGCTTCTCACGGGCCGACGCGCTGAACTTGTGCGCGCTGACCTGCAGCTTCACTCCGCCGAGCTCCCCGTCACCGAGGACCTTCACCAGCTCGCCCTTGCGCACGGCGCCGGCGTCGACGAGCTCGTCGACGCCGATGGTGCCGCCCTTGGGGAAGAGCTCCGCGAGGCGTGCCAGGTTGACGACCTGGAACTCGATGCGGTTGCGGTTCTTGAAGCCCTTGAGCTTCGGCAGGCGCATGTGGAGGGGCATCTGCCCGCCCTCGAACGCCGGTGAGATGTTCTTGCGGGCCTTGGAGCCCTTGGTGCCACGACCGGCGGTCTTGCCCTTGGAGCCCTCACCGCGACCCACACGGGTCTTCGCGGTCTTGGCACCCGGGGCGGGCCGCAGGTGGTGCAGCTTGATCGTCATCGGATTACTCCACCTCTTCCACGGTGACCAGGTGCGTCACGGTGTGGATCATGCCGCGGATCTCCGGACGGTCTTCCTTGACGACGACGTCGCGGATCCGCTTCAGGCCGAGCGAACGCAGCGTCTCGCGCTGGTTCTGCTTGGTGCCGATCTGGGACCGGATCTGGGTGACCTTCAGGCGGGCCATGGCTATGCACCCGCCCCGGCACGCTGGGCCAGCATGGCGGCCGGCGCGACGTCTTCGACCGGCAGGCCACGGCGCGCGGCCACGGCTTCCGGCGACTCGAGCTTCTTCAGCGCCGCCACCGTCGCGTGGACGATGTTGATCGCGTTGGAGGACCCGAGGCTCTTGGAGAGGACATCGTGGATGCCCGCGCACTCCAGGACGGCACGGACCGGGCCACCGGCGATGACACCGGTACCGGCGGAGGCCGGCTTGAGCAGCACGACGCCGGCGGCGTCCTCGCCGATCACCGGGTGCGGGATCGACGCTGCGATCCGCGGCACCTTGAAGAAGTGCTTCTTGGCCTCCTCGACGCCCTTGGCGATGGCCGCGGGCACCTCCTTGGCCTTTCCGTAACCGACGCCGACGGTGCCGTCGCCGTCACCGACGATGACGAGGGCGGTGAAGCTGAAGCGCCGACCACCCTTGACGACCTTGGCGACACGGTTGATCGCGACGACCCGCTCGAGGTGGGGGGTCTTCTCGGCGGGCGCGTTACCGCGGCCGCCTCCGTCGCGACGATTCTCGCGACGGCCGCCACCTTCGGTGTTCCCACCGGACCCGCCGCCCCTGCGCTGAGGACCAGGCATGAACGTTCCCTTTCCTAGAATTCGAGTCCGGCTTCGCGGGCGGCGTCAGCCAGGGCCGCGATGCGGCCGGCGTAACGGTTTCCGCCACGGTCGAAGACGACCTTGCCGACACCCGCGGCCTTCGCCCGCTCGGCGAGAAGGGTGCCGACCTTGCCGGCCAGTGCCTTCTTGTCGCCGTCGGTGCCACGGATGGTCGTGTCGAGCGTCGAGGCCGAGGCCAGCGTGTGGCCCTTGAGGTCGTCGACGATCTGCGCGGTGATGTTCCGCAGCGAGCGGGTGACGACCAGGCGGGGACGCTCGGCGGTGCCACTGACGTGCTTGCGGATGCGGAAGTGCCGGCGTGCGCGCCCGGTGCGGCGCGCCGCGGCGGTGCCGCCGGAGTTGCGGCGCTTGAGCAGCGTGGCGCTCACTTCTTGCCTGCCTTTCCAGCCTTGCGGCGGATGACCTCGCCCTGGTACTTCACGCCCTTGCCCTTGTACGGCTCCGGCGGGCGGATCTTACGGATGTTCGCGGCGACCTCGCCCACCTGCTGCTTGTCGATGCCGGCGATGTGGAACAGCGTCGGCCGCTCGACGGTGAACGTGATGCCCGGAGGGGGCGTCACGAGCACGGGGTGGGAGAACCCGAGCGCGAACTCCAGGTCGCTGCCCTTGGCCGTGACGCGGTAACCGGTGCCGGCGATCTCGAGGCTCTTGCGGTAGCCCTCGGTGACGCCGATGACCATGTTCGCGATGAGCGTGCGGGAAAGGCCGTGCAGCTCCTTGGCCTTGCGCTCGTCGTTGGGGCGCACGACGTTGAAGGTGCCGTCTTCGGCCTTCTCCAGCGTGATGGGCTCGGCGAGAGTGTGGCTGAGCTCGCCCTTGGGTCCCTTGACGGTGACGACCTGGCCGTCGACCTTGAGGTCGACGCCGGAGGGCACCGCGATGGGCTTACGTCCGATTCGAGACATTGAAGGCTCTCCCTTACCAGACGTAGGCGAGGACTTCCCCGCCCACCCCTCGCTTGCGGGCCTGCCGGTCGGTGAGCAGCCCTTGGGACGTCGAGATGATGGCCACACCGAGGCCACCGAGCACGCGCGGCATCTCCACCGACTTCGCGTACACCCGCAGACCGGGCTTCGAGACCCGGCGGATGCCGGCGAGGCTGCGCTCGCGGCTCTGGCCGTACTTGAGTTCAACGATCAGCGTCTTGCCGACCTTGCCCTCTTCCGGCTCCTGAACCTGCCACGAGGACACGTAGCCCTCGGACTTGAGCACCTCGGCGATGTTCGCCTTGATCTTCGAATAGGGCATCGTCACGCGGTCGTGGTACGCCTGGTTGGCGTTACGCAGACGCGTCAGCATGTCTGCGATCGGGTCGGTCATGGTCATTGCTTTGTCAGCCTTTCTCGCCGCGGTTCCTCGCCGCTGTGGGCGGGCCTACGGCGAAGGAGGTTTACCAGGAGGCCTTGGAAACGCCGGGCAGCTCGCCGCGGTGCGCCATCTCACGGATGCACACGCGGCACAGCCCGAACTTCCGGTACACGGCCTTGGGCCGGCCGCAGCGCTGGCAGCGGGTGTATGCACGGACCGCGAACTTGGGCTTCGCGGCGGCCTTGAGGACTAGGGCCTTCTTCGCCATTGGTCAGTTCTCCTAGTTCTCACGGAACGGGAAGCCGAGCAGCTTGAGCAGCGCGCGACCTTCCTCGTCCGTGGAAGCGGTGGTGACCACGGTGATGTCCATCCCTCGCGGCCGGTCGATGCGGTCCTGGTCGATCTCGTGGAACACCGACTGCTCGGTGAGACCGAAGGTGTAGTTGCCGTTGCCGTCGAGCTTGCGCCCGTCCAGACCGCGGAAGTCGCGGATACGCGGCAGTGCGATCGACAGCAGCCGGTCGAGGAACTCCCACATGCGGTCGTTGCGGAGGGTGACCTTCGCGCCGATCGGCATGCCCTCACGCAGCTTGAACTGCGCGATGGACTTCGTCGCCTTGCGGATCTGCGGCTTCTGGCCGGTGATCGTGGCGAGGTCACGGATCGCGCCGTCGATCAGCTTCGAGTCGCGGGCCGCCTCGCCGACGCCCATGTTGACGACGACCTTGACGACGCCGGGGATCTGCATCACGTTGGTGTACTTGAACTGCTCCTGCAGCTGGCCCGCGATCTCGTCGCGGTAGCGCTGCTTGAGGCGCGGGTTCACCTTGTCGACCGTCGTCATCACAGATCCTTACCGGAGCGACGCGACGTGCGGGTCTTGACGCCGTCCTCGTCGATGCGGGCGCCGACGCGGGTCGGCTTGTTGTCCGAGTCGATCACCATCACGTTCGAGACGTGGATGGCGGCTTCCTGGGTCACGATGCCACCGGTCTTCGAACCACGCTGGGTGGTGCGGATGCGGGTGTGCTTCTTGACGCGGTTGACGCCCTCGACGATGACCTTGTCCTCGCGCGGGAGGGCGGTGAGGACCTTGCCCCGGGTGCCCTTGTCCTTGCCCGCGATGACCAGGACGGTGTCGCCCTTTTTGACCTTCATGGTTACAACACCTCCGGCGCGAGCGAAATGATCTTCATGAAACGCTTGTCCCGGAGCTCACGCCCGACCGGGCCGAAGATGCGGGTACCACGGGGGTCACCGCCATCCTTGATGATCACGGCGGCGTTCTCGTCGAACCGGATGTAGGACCCGTCCGGCCGGCGCCGTTCCTTGGTGGTCCGGACGATGACGGCCTTGACCACGTCGCCCTTCTTCACCCCGGCGCCCGGGATGGCGTCCTTCACGGTGGCCACGATGATGTCGCCGATGCCTGCATAGCGGCGACCCGAGCCACCGAGCACACGGATGCACAGGATCTCCCGGGCACCCGTGTTGTCGGCGACGCGCAGCCGCGACTCCTGCTGAATCACGCTTGTCTCCTAATGTCTGCCAGTTCTCGGCACCGGACACGTGGCCCGGTGCCGAGCTTGGCGGAACGACGGCCTTACTTGGCCTTTTCGAGGATCTCCACGACCCGCCAACGCTTGGTGGCGGACAGCGGCCGGGTCTCCATGAGCAGCACCCGGTCGCCGATGCCGCACGCGTTCTGCTCGTCGTGCGCCTTGAGCTTGTTGGTGCGGCGCATGACCTTGCCGTACAACGGGTGCTTGACCTGGTCCTCGACCGCCACGACGACGGTCTTGTTCATCTTGTCGCTGACCACCAGGCCCTCGCGGACCTTGCGGCGGCCGCGCACCTCGGTGCTCTCGGTCGTCTGCTCGCTCATGCTCATGCCACCTCAGCCACAGCGTCGGGCGCCGCTGAGAGACCCAGCTCGCGCTCGCGCATGATCGTGTAGATCCGGGCGATGTCCTTGCGGATGACCTGCAACCGCCCGTGGTTGTCCAGCTGGCCGGTGGCCGACTGGACGCGGAGGTTGAACAGCTCCGCCTTCGCTTCCCGAAGCTTCTCGACCAGGCTCTCGTCGGACAGCTCGCGCAGGTCGGTCGCCTTGATTCCGGCGGCCATCAGACATCAGCCCCTTCACGCGTGACGATCCGGCACTTCAACGGAAGCTTGTGGATCGCGCGGCGCATTGCCTCGCGGGCGATCTGCTCGTTCGGGAACGACATCTCGAACAGGATCCGGCCCGGCTTGATGTTGGCCACCCACCACTCGGGGGAGCCCTTGCCGGAGCCCATGCGGGTCTCGGCCGGCTTCTTGGTGATGGAGCGGTCCGGGAAGATCGTGATCCAGACCTTGCCGCCACGCCGGATGTGCCGGGTCATGGCGATACGGGCTGCCTCGATCTGGCGGTTCGTGATGTACGCGGGCTCCAGAGCCTGGATACCGAACTCGCCGAAGACCACGCGGGTGCCGCCCTTGGCCGGGCCGTGACGGTCCGGGTGGTGCGGCTTGCGGAAGCCCTTCGGGGGCTTACGAGGGATCAGCATTCGTCAGCCCTCCTGAGGCGTCTCTGCCGGTGCGGCCGGGGCCTGCTCCGCGGGGGCGGCAGGCTCGGGGGTCGCCTCGGCGGCGTGCGCCGCTGCTGCGGCCCGGCCGGCCTCGGTGCCACCGGCCGTCGTGCCGGAGGAGCCGGAACGCCCGCGACGCGGCCGCTCGGGCCGGTCGGTGCGCTCGCGACGGCCACCACGCGGTGCGGCGGCCTCGGCCGGCGCCTCGCGACCCGGGACGGCGTCGCCCTTGTAGATCCAGACCTTCACACCGATGCGGCCGAAGGTGGTACGGGCCTCGAAGAAGCCGTACTCGATGTTGGCCCGCAGCGAGTGCAGCGGCACGCGACCCTCACGGTAGAACTCCGTGCGGCTCATCTCGGCGCCGCCGAGGCGGCCGGAGACCTGCACCCGGATGCCCTTGACCAGCGGGTTCTTCATCGCCGACTGCATCGCCTTGCGCATGGCACGGCGGAAGCTGACCCGGCTGGACAGCTGCTCGGCCACGCCCTGCGCGACGAGCTGCGCGTCCGACTCGGGGCTCTTCACCTCGAGGATGTTGAGCTGCACCTGCTTGCCGGTGAGCTTCTCCAGCTCGGCGCGGATGCGGTCGGCCTCGGCGCCCTTGCGGCCGATGACGATGCCCGGGCGGGCCGTGTGGATGTCCACGCGGACCCGGTCGCGGGTGCGCTCGATGTCGACCTTGGCGATGCCGGCCCGCTCGAGGCCCTTGGACATCATCCGACGGATCTTGACGTCCTCGGCGATGTAGTCCTTGTAGAGCTTGTCGGCGTACCAGCGGGACTTCCAGTCGGTGCTGATGCCGAGCCGGAACCCGTGCGGGTGAACCTTCTGACCCATTACTCGGTCCCTTCCTCGGCGTCAGCCTTCGGCGTCGCCTTCTTGGCCGGTGCCTTCTTCGCCGGCGCGGCCTTCTTGGCCGGCGCCGAGTCGACCTCGTCGGTCTCCGGCGTCACGGCCTTCGCCGCCTTGGTCGCCTTCGCCACGCCGGCCTTGGCCGCGCGGGCCTGGGCCACCGGGACGCTCTCGACCACGATGGTGATGTGGCTCGTGCGCTTGCGGATCCGGTACGCGCGACCCTGCGCCCGCGGCCGGAACCGCTTGAGCGTCGGGCCCTCGTCGACGTATGCCTCGGCGACCAGGAGCGAGTCCGGGTCGAGCCGTTCGTTGTTCTCTGCGTTGGCGATGGCGCTCGCGAGCACCTTGTAGACCGGCTCGCTCGCCGACTGCGGGGCGAACTGCAGCACCGTGAGTGCCTCACGCGCGGGCAGGCCGCGAACGAGGTTCACCACACGGCGCGCCTTCATGGGCGACACGCGCACATGGCGCGCGATCGCCCGGGCACCGGGCAGCGCCGCCGCTGCTTTTGTAGACATCGGGTAAATCCCCTTTAGTTGGCTGCCTTAGCGGCGGCGGCTCTTCCGGTCGTCCTTCTCGTGACCCTTGAAAGTGCGGGTCAGCGCGAACTCGCCGAGCTTGTGCCCGACCATCGCCTCGGTCACGAACACGGGCACGTGCTTACGCCCGTCGTGGACGGCGATCGTGTGCCCGAGCATGTCGGGGATGATCGTCGACCGGCGCGACCAGGTCTTGATGACGTTCTTGGAGTTCTTGGCGTTCTGGACTTCCACCTTCTTGATGAGGTGGTCGTCGACGAACGGGCCCTTCTTGAGGCTGCGAGGCATTGCTCAGGCTCCTTAGCCGCGCTTCCGGGTGGCGTAACGCCTACGGACGATGAGTCGGTCGCTCGGCTGGCCCTTGCGCCGCGTGCGGCCCTCCGGCTTGCCCTTCGGGTTGACCGGGTGACGACCACCCGAGGTCTTACCCTCACCACCACCGTGCGGGTGGTCGATGGGGTTCATCGCGACACCACGGACGGTCGGGCGCTTGCCCTTCCAGCGCATGCGGCCGGCCTTGCCCCAGTTGATGTTCGACTGGTCGGCATTGCCGATCTCGCCGATGGTGGCGCGGCAGAGAACCTCGACGCGCCGGATCTCGCCGGACGGCATGCGCAGCGTCGCGTACTGGCCCTCACGGCCCAGCAGCTGGACGCCGACGCCGGCCGAACGGGCCAGCTTCGCGCCGCCGCCCGGGCGCAGCTCCACCGCGTGAACGGTGGTGCCGACCGGGATGTTGCGCAGCGGCAGGTTGTTGCCCGGCTTGATGTCGGCGCCGACTCCGGCCTCGACACGGTCGCCCTGCTTGAGGTCCTTCGGCGCGATGATGTAGCGCTTCTCGCCGTCGGCGTAGTGCAGCAGCGCGATCCGCGCGGTCCGGTTGGGGTCGTACTCGATGTGCGCGACCTTGGCGGGGATGCCGTCCTTGTCCGCGCGACGGAAGTCGATCAACCGGTACTGGCGCTTGTGGCCGCCGCCCTGGTGGCGCGCGGTGACGCGGCCGTGGACGTTGCGTCCGCCCTTGTTGGGCAGCGGGACGAGCAGCGACTTCTCCGGCGTCGATCGGGTGATCTCGGCGAAGTCGGCAACGCTCGAACCGCGACGACCCGGGGTCGTCGGCTTGTATTTACGGATAGCCATCGTCTATACCCCTCAGCTGACCGGTCCGCCGAAGGCTTCGATCCGGTCACCGTCGGCGAGCTTGACCATCGCCCGCTTCGTGTCCTTGCGCTTGCCCCAACCCGTGCGGGTCCGCTTGCGCTTGCCTTCGCGGTTGATGGTGTTGACCGACAGGACGCGGACGTTGAAGATCTGCTGGATAGCGATCTTGATCTCGGTCTTGTTCGCGTCCGGGTGCACCAGGAACGTGTACCAGTTGCGGTTGAGCTCGCTGTAGCTCTTCTCAGAGACCACCGGCTGGATGATCACGTCGCGTGGATCGGCGATCGTCGCCATGATCAGGCCTCCTCTGTGGTCTCGTCGGCGCTGTCGCCGGCCGTCTCGACGGACGTTTCGGCTGAACCGCCGAGGAACTCGTTGAGCGCCGCGGTCGTGAAGATGACCTGGTCGGCAACGAGCACGTCATGCGTGTTGAGCTGGTCGGCGACCAGGAGGTGCACCGACTGCTCGTTGCGCAGGCTCAGCCAGTTGGCCTCGTCGTCGCGCGGGAGGACCACGAGGACCCGGCGCGCGTCGGTGATGCCGCGCAGCACCTTCAGGGCGTCCTTGGTCTTCGGGGCGTCGCCGTCGATGAAGCTCTCCACGACGTGGATGCGACCCTCGCGGGCCCGGTCGGAGAGGGCGCCACGCAGGGCGGCGGCCTTCATCTTCTTGTTCACCCGCTGGGTGTAGTCACGCGGCACGGGGCCGTGCGTGATGCCACCGCCGGTGAACTGCGGCGCGCGGATCGAGCCCTGACGGGCGCGACCGGTGCCCTTCTGCTTGTAGGGCTTGCGCCCACCGCCGGACACCTCGCCGCGCGTCTTGACCTTGTGCGTGCCCTGACGGGCCGCGGCCAGCTGCGCAACGACGACCTGGTGCAGCAGCGGGATGCTGGCCTGGGCGTCGAAGATGTCGTCCGGCAGCTCGACGGTGCCGTTCGTGGCGCCGTCGACCGTCTTGATGTCAACGGTGGTCACTTGGTGATCCCACCCTTCTGCGACTTCAGGTCGGTCTTGGCCGCGCTGCGCAGCAGCACGAGGCTGCCCTTCGGGCCCGGGACCGCGCCTTTGATCAGGATCAGACCCTGCTCCTGCTCGACCGCCTGGACGGTGAGGTTCTGCACGGTGAAGCGCACCCCACCCATGCGGCCGGCCATCTTGACGCCCTTGAAGACACGACCGGGGGTCGCGCAGGCGCCGATGGAGCCGGGCGAGCGGTGCTTGCGCTCGACACCGTGGCTGGCGCGCAGGCCGTGGAAGCCGTGCCGCTTCATGACACCGGCGTAGCCCTTGCCCTTGGTGCGGCCGGTCACGTCGATGCGCTGGCCCGCGGTGAAGGTCTCGGCGGTGATCTCCTGGCCGAGCGAGTACTCGCCGGCGTCGGTGGTCCGCAGCTCCACGATGTGGCGACGGGGGGCGACGTCCGCCTTGGCGAAGTGGCCCGACCGCGGCTTGTTCACCTTGCGCGGGTCGATCTGGCCCCACGCGAGCTGGACCGCGGAGTAACCGTCGTTGTCAGCCGTGCGCACCTGGGTCACGACGCACGGGCCGGCCTGCACCACAGTCACCGGGACGACCTTGCCGTTGTCCCAGATCTGGGTCATGCCGAGCTTCTCACCCAGGATGCCCTTGACTTGCCTGTCCATAAGTCCGGTCCCTACAGCTTGATCTCGATGTCGACACCAGCCGGCAGGTCGAGCCGCATGAGCGAGTCAACCGTCTTCGGGGTCGGGTCGATGATGTCGATCAGACGCTTGTGCGTGCGCATCTCGAAGTGCTCGCGCGAGTCCTTGTACTTGTGCGGCGAGCGGATCACGCAGTAGCGGTTGATCTCAGTGGGCAGCGGCACCGGCCCAGCGACCTGAGCCCCGGTGCGCGTGACCGTCTCGACGATCTTCCGCGCCGAGGAGTCGACGACCTCGTGGTCGTAGGCCTTGAGCCGGATGCGGATCTTCTGTCCCGCCATGGTGGCTTCAGTTCCCTCTCTCATGCGAGGTCTCTCGACCTCGCGGAACCCCGAAGGGGTCCGGTGCCGCCTATTTGGTCTGTCCGACCCCCGCGGTCGGGCGTGTCGCGGCCAAGGGCCAGGCTCCGCCACCGACGTCCTTCTCAGGACCGCTGGTGGCTTCGGAGACCTACCCCAGGGCGTGCCACGCCCAATTCGCGGAGGTGAGCGCCAATCGCAAGACTGACGCCGCGCGGAAGCGGTCGAGACTTCCAAGAACTGCCGAAATGGCGTGACAGCTCTTGCATTGAGCAGTCTCGACCGCCCCGCGACGCAACCCGACCATTATGCCGCACGAGGTGCGACAAAGTGAAATCGGGGTGCCTCAGGTCGTTACTTGAGGATCTTCGTCACACGGCCGGCGCCGACGGTGCGACCACCCTCGCGGATCGCGAAGCGGAGGTTTTCCTCCATCGCGATGGGCTGGATGAGCGACACAGTCATGCCGGTGTTGTCGCCGGGCATGACCATCTCGGTGCCTTCCGGCAGCGTGACGACGCCGGTGACGTCCGTGGTGCGGAAGTAGAACTGCGGGCGGTAGTTCTGGAAGAACGGGGTGTGCCGTCCACCCTCCTCCTTGGAGAGGATGTAGACGGTCGCCTCGAACTCGGTGTGCGGGGTGTTGCTACCCGGCTTCACCACGACCATGCCGCGCTCGACGTCCTCGCGCTTGATGCCACGAAGCAGCAGGCCGACGTTCTCACCGGCGCGCGCCTCGTCGAGGATCTTGCGGAACATCTCGATCGCCGTGCAGGTGGTCTTCATCGACTTGGCCTTGATGCCAACGATTTCGACCTCCTCGTTCGGCTTGAGGATGCCACGCTCGACACGACCGGTGACGACCGTGCCACGACCGGTGATCGTGAAGACGTCCTCGACGGGCATGAGGAACGGCTTCTCGGTCTCGCGCTCGGGCTGCGGGATCGCGCTGTCCACGGCACCCATGAGCTCCATGAGGGCGTCCGCCCACTTCGGGTCGCCCTCGAGGGCCTTCAGGGCCGACACGCGCACGACCGGAGCGTCGTCGCCCGGGAACTCCTGGCTCGACAGCAGCTCACGGACCTCGAGCTCGACGAGCTCCAGGAGCTCCTCGTCCTCGACCATGTCGCTCTTGTTCAGCGCCACCACGATGTAGGGGACGCCGACCTGGCGGGCCAGCAGCACGTGCTCGCGGGTCTGCGGCATCGGGCCGTCGGTCGCCGCGACCACCAGGATCGCGCCGTCCATCTGCGCGGCACCGGTGATCATGTTCTTGATGTAGTCGGCGTGGCCCGGGCAGTCAACGTGGGCGTAGTGCCGGGCTTCGGTCTGGTACTCGACGTGCGCGATCGAGATCGTGATGCCGCGGGCCTTCTCCTCCGGCGCCTTGTCGATCTCGTCGAACGGGGTGTAGGGGTTCACGTCCGGCATGCGGTCGTGGAGCACCTTGGTAATGGCCGCCGTCAGCGTCGTCTTCCCGTGGTCGATGTGACCGATGGTGCCGATGTTGACGTGCGGCTTAGTCCGCTCGAACTTCGCCTTCGCCACTGGTGTCCTCCTGTGGACTTCTGGTTCGCGGTGCGTTGACGCCTGAAGCGTCAACGCACCCTGTCGACTTGGGTCTGGCGGCTGAAGCCTCAGGCCCGCTGATGCAGCCTCGCGGCCGCGGACCGGGAATTACTCCCCGGTCGCCTTCGCGATGATCTCCTTGGCGACGTTCGCGGGAACCTCGGCGTAGGAGTCGAACTGCATCGAGTAGCTCGCCCGGCCCTGGGTCTTCGACCGCAGGTCGCCGACGTAGCCGAACATCTCCGACAGCGGCACCGTGGCGCGGACGACACGGGCACCGCCGCGCTCTTCCATCGCCTGGATGGTGCCACGCCGGGAGTTGAGGTCGCCGATGACGTCACCCATGTTCTCTTCCGGGGTGGTGACCTCGACGGCCATCAACGGCTCGAGGAGGGTGGGAGTGGCCCTGCGGGCCGCCTCCTTCATCACCATCGAACCAGCGATCTTGAATGCCATTTCCGACGAGTCGACCTCGTGGTACTGCCCGTCGAGCAGCGTCAGCTTGACGCCCACCATCGGGTAGCCCGCGAGCACGCCGTACTGCATCGCGTCCTGGGCGCCGGCGTCGACCGAAGGGATGAACTCCTTCGGGATGCGACCGCCCGAGACCGCGTTGACGAACTCGTAGGTCGGCCCGTCCGCCGTCATCTCGAGGGGCTCGAGCTTGACGATGACCTTCGCGTACTGACCCGAGCCACCGGTCTGCTTCTTGTGCACGTAGTCGATCTTGTCGACGGTGCCCTTGATGGTCTCGCGGTAGGCCACCTGCGGCTTGCCGATGTTGGCCTCGACGCTGAACTCGCGCCGCATCCGGTCGACCAGGATGTCGAGGTGCAACTCGCCCATGCCGGCGATGATGGTCTGGCCGGTCTCCTCGTCGTTCTTGACGCGGAAGGTCGGGTCCTCCTCGGCCAGGCGCTGGATGGCGGTGCCCAGCTTCTCCTGGTCGGCCTTGCTCTTGGGCTCGATCGCGACCTGGATGACCGGCTCCGGGAACGTCATCGACTCGAGGATGACCTGGTTGGCCGGGTCACAGAGGGTGTCACCGGTCGTGGTCTGCTTGAGACCCTGCACGGCGATGATGTCACCCGCCTGGGCACTCGGCCGCTCTTCACGCTTGTTGGCGTGCATCTGGTAGATCTTGCCGATCCGCTCCTTGCGCTCCTTGGTGGAGTTGACCACCTGGGCGCCGGACTCGAGCGTGCCGGAGTAGATGCGCACATACGTGAGCTTGCCGAGGTGCTTGTCCGTCTGGATCTTGAAGGCCAGGGACGAGAACGGCTCGCTGTTGTCGGGCTTGCGCAGCAGCGGGGTCTCCCCGTCGATGGCGATGCCCTCGACGGCGGGGATGTCCAGCGGCGACGGGAGGAACTCCACGACGGCGTCGAGCATGGGCTGGACGCCCTTGTTCTTGAACGCCGAGCCGCAGACGACGGGGTTGAGCTTGCCGGCGATGGTCGCCCGGCGGATCGCGGCCTTGAGCTCCTTGACGTCGAACGTGTCGCCGTCGAGGTAGCGGACCATGATGTCGTCGTCGGTCTCCGACAGCGTCTCGAGGAGCTTGTCGCGCCACTCGGCCGCCTGGTCGACGAGATCCGCGGGGATCTCCTCGATCGTGTAGTCGTCACCCTTCTGGGTCTCGCCACGCCAGGTGAGCGCGCGCATCTCCAGAAGGTCGACGACGCCGATGTGGTCGCCCTCGAGCCCGATCGGGATCTGCAGGACCAGCGGGGTCGCGTTGAGCCGGTCGATCATCATCTGCACGCAGCGGAAGAAGTCGGCACCGGTGCGGTCCAGCTTGTTGACGAAGCACATACGCGGGACGTTGTACTTGTCGGCCTGCCGCCAGACGTTCTCGGTCTGCGGCTCCACGCCGGCGACGCCGTCGTAGACCGCCACTGCGCCGTCCAGGACCCGCAGCGACCGCTCGACCTCGACCGTGAAGTCGACGTGGCCGGGCGTGTCGATGATCTGGATGACGTGGCCCTTCCACTCGCACTTCGTGGCGGCGGAGGTGATGGTGATGCCCCGCTCCTGCTCCTGCTCCATCCAGTCCATGACGGCAGCGCCCTCGTGGACCTCACCGATCTTGTACGTGATGCCGGTGTAGAACAGGATGCGCTCAGTCGTCGTCGTCTTACCGGCGTCGATGTGCGCCATGATGCCGATGTTCCGGACCTTGGCGAGGGCAGCGTCTGAGGCAGCCACTTCGAATCCCTACTTCGTCTCTCGTCGGATTGCTGAGTGAAGCGTCGCTTACCAGCGGTAGTGCGCGAAGGCCTTGTTGGACTCCGCCATCTTGTGGGTGTCCTCGCGGCGCTTCACCGAAGCACCGAGCCCGTTGCTGGCGTCGAGCAGCTCGTTCATGAGCCGCTCCACCATGGTCTTCTCACGACGGGCGCGTGAGTAGGTGACCAGCCAGCGCAGGCCCAGCGTCGTCGCCCGGGGAGGGCGCACCTCGACCGGCACCTGGTAGGTCGCGCCACCGACGCGGCGGCTGCGGACCTCGAGGGTCGGCTTGACGTTGTCCATCGCGCGCTTCAGCGTGACGACGGGGTCGGTGCCTGACTTCTCCCGGCAGCCTTCGAGGGCGCTGTAGACAACGCGCTCGGCGAGCTGGCGCTTGCCCTCAACCAGGATCTTGTTGATCAGCTGGGTGACGAGCAGGGAGTTGTAGACCGGGTCCGCCACCAGGGGCCGGCGCGGCGCGGGGCCTTTACGCGGCATGTCAGCTCTTCTCCTTCTTCGCGCCGTACCGGCTGCGAGCCTGCTTGCGGTTGCGGACACCCTGGGTGTCCAGCGAACCACGAATGATCTTGTACCGGACGCCGGGGAGGTCCTTCACTCGGCCACCACGGACCAGCACGATCGAGTGCTCCTGAAGGTTGTGACCGACACCGGGGATGTAGGCCGTCACCTCGATACCGTTGCTCAGTCGCACACGGGCCACCTTGCGCAGCGCCGAGTTCGGCTTCTTCGGCGTGGTGGTGTACACACGCGTGCAGACGCCACGCCGCTGCGGGCTGCCCTTGAGCGCCGGCGTCTTGGTCTTGCTCAGCTTCGCCTGGCGGCCCTTGCGGACCAGCTGCTGGATCGTAGGCACTGGGCCTGTCTCCCTTCGGCCTCGCGGCCGCACGTCTTCTTCTTCGCTGTCTCCACGGCGTGACCGGCACCCGCGGTCGGGCGTGTCGCCCGCCGCGCGAACCCGGTCCAAGAAGTGCCAACCGGGTTTCGCGGTTTGCATCCACCCTCAACCCGCGGAGGCGGGCCGTTGTGGACGCACGCACGAGTTGCCCGGCAAAGCCGGGCACGAGGGGAAAGAGTACCCACCGTAAGGACGCTGGTCAAAATCGCCGGCTCGGCCCCATGACGGAACACTCTTCACACCAAGAGTACCTGGTGTCCGATCGCTGCATCGCCGGGGTCGCATCATCGGTGTTCCCGCAGGTCAGATCCACCGCCGCGGGGTGAGACGCGGCGGGACGGGTCACGAGGCGTCGACGGCCGCGATGAGGAACGCGGCCAGCAGCGACAGCACGCCGATGCCGGCGCCGACCGAGCCGAGCACGATGCCGGTGATGGCCATCCCCCGCCCGGTGACGAGCCGCCCCGACCTGCGGACCTGCCGCGTCGCGAAGACGCCGAGGCCGACCGCGCCCAGGCCGAGAAACACGGCCAGGATCGTGAAGGCGCCGCCGGCGACGGGTCCCCAGCCCTGCGGGGCGCCGGCCAGCCCGAGGCAGCTCACCGTCAGCCCCACGAACACGGACGTGATGCCGGCGACCAGACTGCCGATCGCCGGGCCGCTGGGGGTCGGCTGGACCAACGGATAGGCGACCCCGAACGGGGTCCCCTGGACGAGGTCGATCCGCATGCCCGGCTGCGGGCCGTGCGGGGGCACCGGCTGATGCTGATACGGATAGGTCACGTCAGTTCACCAACGGGTCGAAGTCCGTGCCGCGACCACGGGCATAGGCCAGCAGGCCCAGGATCGCCAGGACGACGAGCGCGGCGATGGACAGCACGATGCCCGTCCACGCGAGCCGCACGCCGTTGCGGAGCCTCCTGGCGCCCAGGAGGAAGCCTTCCGCGGCAACGAGCTCCCTGTGTGACTCCCTGGCCATCAGCAGCGCCAGGGTCGCCGGGATCGCACCGCCGAGGAAAGGCCCGGTCACCACCGACAGCAGGCCGAGCCCGAACACCGCCGACGCCTTGCTGGCGCGGACCGGGTCGGGGTCGAGCGGGTGGCGGGTCGAGGACGTCACCTGACGACCATATCCGGTGCGGCCCGCTCACCGCGCCGTCGGCCGGGCACGCCAGAGGGCGGGAACCCGTCGGGTCCCCGCCCTCTGAGCGGAAGTGCTGTCCAGCGTCCAGCTTTAGCGGAAGGAGCCCAGGTCGAAGTCGTCCAGGGGGACCGCCTGCCCGCTGGCCGGACCGAAGCCGTAGTCGGCCTCCGGGTAGCCGGTCATCGAGTAGACCTTCGCCTTCGCCTCCTCGGTCGGCTCGACCCGGATGCTGCGGTACTTGCTGATGCCAGTACCCGCCGGGATGAGCTTGCCGATGATGACGTTCTCCTTCAGACCGATCAGCGAGTCGCTGCGCGCGTGGATCGCCGCGTCGGTCAGCACCCGGGTCGTCTCCTGGAACGAGGCCGCGGACAGCCACGACTCCGTCGCCAGCGACGCCTTGGTGATGCCCATCAGCACGGGACGGCCGGCCGCCGGCTCGCCGCCCTCGGCGACGACACGACGGTTCTCCGCCTCGAACAGTGCACGGTCGACCAGCACGCCAGGCAGGAACTCGGTCGAGCCGGAGTCGATGACCGTGACCCGCTTGAGCATCTGCCGGATGATGATCTCGATGTGCTTGTCGTGGATGAGCACGCCCTGCGAGCGGTACACCTCCTGGACCTCGGAGGTCAGGTGGACCTGGACCGCCCGGGGACCCATGATGCGCAGCAGCTCGTGCGGGTCGATCGTGCCCTCGGTCAGCTTCTCGCCGACCTCGACGTGCTCGCCGTCCTGGTAGCGCAGCTTGACGCGCCGGCTGAGCTTGTCGTGGACGATCTCCTCGCTGCCGTCGTCCGGCACGATGATGATCTTCCGCATCCGCTCGCCGTCCTCGATGCGCACGCGACCGGGGGTGTCGGCGATGGGCGCCTTACCCTTCGGCACGCGGGCCTCGAAGATCTCCTGCACACGGGGCAGACCCTGGGTGATGTCCTCACCCGCGACGCCACCGGTGTGGAAGGTACGCATCGTCAGCTGCGTGCCCGGCTCGCCGATCGACTGGGCGGCGATGATGCCGACCGCCTCGCCGACGTCGACGGTCTTGCCCGTGGGCAGCGACCGGCCGTAGCAGGCGCCACAGACGCCCAGCTTCGACTCGCAGGTGAGCACGCTGCGGACCCGGACGATCTCGGTCCCGGCCGCGACCAGCTGGTCGACCGTGATCGAGTTGATGTCCGTGCCGCGCTCGGCGACGATCTTGCCGTCCTTGTCACGGACGTCGTCGGCGAGGGTACGGGCGTGCACGCCCGTCTCCGCGTGCTGGTGGATGCGCATGGCACCGTCGTGCAGCTCGCCGACCGTCATCGGGATGGCGCGGTCGGTGCCGCAGTCCTCCTCGCGGATGATGACGTCCTGCGACACGTCCACCAGACGACGGGTCAGGTAACCCGAGTCGGCGGTCCGCAGCGCGGTGTCGGCCAGACCCTTGCGCGCGCCGTGCGTGGAGATGAAGTACTCCAGCACGGACAGACCCTCCCGGTAGCTGGCCTTGATCGGCCGCGGGATGATCTCGCCCTTCGGGTTGGCCACCAGGCCACGGATCGCGGCGATCTGGCGGAGCTGGAGCAGGTTACCGCGGGCACCCGAGTTGATCATTTTCCACAGCGGGTTCTCCTGCGGCAGCGCGCTTTCCATCTCCTTGGCGACCTCACCGGTCGCCTTGGTCCAGATCTCGATGAGCTCGCCGCGGCGCTCCTCGGCCGTCATGAGACCGCGCTGGTACTGCTTGTCGATCCGCTCGGCCTCCTTTTCGTAGCGCTCGAGGATCTCGCGCTTGCGAGGCGGCTGGATGACGTCCTCCATGCCGATGGTGACGCCGGACCAGGTGGCCCAATGGAAGCCGGCCAGCTTCAGCGCGTCCAGGGTCGCCGCGAGGGAGACCTTCGGGAAGCGCTCGGCCAGGTCGTTGACGATCGCCGACAGCTGACCCTTGCGGATCTCGTAGTTGACGAAGCGGTAGCCCACCGGGAGGGTCTCGTTGAACAGGACCCGGCCCAGGGTGGTCTCGACCGTGACGGTGTCGCCGGACTGCCAGCCCTCGGGGGCCTCCCACTGCGGACCCGCGGCACCGTTGTCGACGCCGATGATGTCCTTGAGCCGGATCTTCACCAGGGCCTGCAGGTGCAGCTCGCCGTTGTCGAACGCCATCCGGGCCTCGGCGTCGGAGCTGAAGGTGCGCCCCTCGCCGAGCAGGTTCTTCTGGATGTGCGTCAGGTGGTACAGGCCGATGACCATGTCCTGGGTGGGCATGGTGACCGGCTTGCCGTCGGCCGGCTTGAGGATGTTGTTGCTGGACAGCATGAGGATGCGGGCCTCGGCCTGCGCCTCCGCGGACAGCGGCACGTGCACGGCCATCTGGTCGCCGTCGAAGTCGGCGTTGAAGGCGGTGCAGACGAGCGGGTGGATCTGGATGGCCTTGCCCTCGACCAGCTGCGGCTCGAAGGCCTGGATGCCCAGGCGGTGCAGGGTCGGCGCGCGGTTGAGCAGCACCGGGTGCTCCGCGATGACCTCCTCCAGCACGTCCCACACGACCGGCCGCTGACGCTCGACCATGCGCTTGGCCGACTTGATGTTCTGCGCGTGGTTGAGGTCGACCAGGCGCTTCATCACGAACGGCTTGAACAGCTCCAGCGCCATCTGCTTCGGCAGGCCGCACTGGTGCAGCTTGAGCTGCGGGCCGACGACGATGACCGAACGGCCGGAGTAGTCGACGCGCTTGCCGAGCAGGTTCTGCCGGAAGCGGCCCTGCTTGCCCTTGAGCATGTCGGACAGCGACTTCAGCGGCCGGTTGCCCGGGCCGGTGACGGGACGACCGCGGCGGCCGTTGTCGAACAGCGCGTCGACGGCCTCCTGCAGCATCCGCTTCTCGTTGTTGACAATGATCTCCGGGGCACCCAGGTCGATCAGGCGCTTGAGCCGGTTGTTGCGGTTGATCACGCGCCGGTACAGGTCGTTGAGGTCGCTGGTGGCGAACCGGCCACCGTCGAGCTGCACCATCGGACGCAGGTCCGGCGGGATGACCGGGACGCAGTCCAGAACCATGCCCAGCGGCGAGTTGGCGGTGTTGAGGAACGCCGCGACGACCTTCAGCCGCTTGAGCGCCCGGATCTTGCGCTGGCCCTTGCCGCTGCGGATGGTCTCGCGCAGCGACTCGGCCTCGTCGTCGAGGTCCAGGTTCTCCAGCAGCGCCTTGATCGCCTCGGCACCCATGGCGCCGGTGAAGTACTCACCGAACCGGTCGCGCAGCTCGCGGTAGAGCAGCTCGTCGGTGATGAGGTTCTTGCGGTCCAGCTTGCGGAACGTGTCCATGACCTCGTCGAGACGGTCGATCTCACGCTGCGCGCGGTCGCGCATCTGGCGCATCTCGCGCTCGCCGGACTCCTTGACCTTGCGGCGCACGTCGGCCTTCGCGCCCTCGGCCTCAAGCTCGGCGAGGTCCTGCTCCAGCTTCGCGGCGCGCTTCTCGATCTCCGAGTCGCGGGCGTTCTCCGCCTGGCGCTTCTCCGCCGAGACCTCGTTCTCGAGGGTGGCGAGGTCGCGGTGGCGGGCCTCCTTGTCGACGCTGGTGATCACGTACGACGCGAAGTAGATGATCTTCTCGAGGTCCTTGGGCGCCAGGTCGAGCAGGTAGCCGAGCCGGCTGGGCACACCCTTGAAGTACCAGATGTGCGTGACCGGGGCGGCGAGCTCGATGTGGCCCATGCGCTCACGGCGGACCTTGGCCCGGGTCACCTCGACGCCGCAGCGCTCACAGATGATGCCCTTGAACCGGACCCGCTTGTACTTGCCGCAGTAGCACTCCCAGTCCCGGGTCGGACCGAAGATCTTCTCGCAGAAGAGCCCGTCCTTCTCCGGCTTCAGGGTGCGGTAGTTGATCGTCTCGGGCTTCTTGACCTCGCCGTGCGACCACTGGCGGATGTCGTCGGCAGTGGCCAGACCGATGCGCAGTTCGTCGAAGTAGTTGACGTCGAGCACTTCGTCTATGTCCTCACGATTCAGTTGCTCGGGTAATTGCTAGGTCGTGGGCGGGCACCTTCATCGGGTGCCCGCCACGAAATCAAACTTCCTCGACGCTGCTCGGCTCACGCCGGGAGAGGTCGATGCCGAGTTCCTCGGCGGCGCGGAACACCTCGTCGTCCGTCTCGCGCATCTCCAGGGCCACACCGTCGCTGGAGAGCACCTCGACGTTCAGGCACAGCGACTGCAGCTCCTTGAGCAGCACCTTGAAGGACTCCGGGATGCCCGGCTCCGGGATGTTCTCGCCCTTGACGATCGCCTCGTAGACCTTGACGCGTCCGAGGACGTCGTCGGACTTGATCGTCAGCAGCTCCTGCAGCGCGTAAGCCGCGCCGTAGGCCTGCATCGCCCAGCACTCCATCTCACCGAAGCGCTGACCACCGAACTGCGCCTTACCACCCAGCGGCTGCTGCGTGATCATCGAGTACGGACCGGTGGAGCGGGCGTGGATCTTGTCGTCGACCAGGTGGTTGAGCTTGAGGATGTAGATGTAGCCGACCGCGATCGGGTCCGGCAGCGGCTCACCGGAGCGGCCGTCGAACAGCCGCGCCTTGCCGCTGGCGCCGATGAGCTGGTTGCCGTCCCGGTTGGGCAGCGTGCTGCTCATCAGACCCGCGATCTCTTCCTCCTTGGCGCCGTCGAAGACCGGGGTCGCCACGTTGGTGTCCGGCTCGGACTCCCCCGCGTTGATGGCCTTCAGCGCCCGCTTCCACTCGGTGTCGTCACCGTCGATCTTCCAGCCGGTCTTGGCCACCCACCCGAGGTGGGTCTCCAGGACCTGGCCGATGTTCATCCGGCTCGGCACGCCGAGCGGGTTGAGCACGATGTCGACCGGGGTGCCGTCCTCGAGGAACGGCATGTCCTCGACCGGGAGGATCTTCGAGATGACGCCCTTGTTGCCGTGGCGGCCGGCGAGCTTGTCGCCGTCCTGGATCTTCCGCTTCTGGGCCACGTAGACGCGCACCAGCTCGTTGACGCCCGGGGACAGCTCGTCGCCGTCCTCCCGGCTGAACGTGCGCACGCCGATGACCGTGCCGGTCTCGCCGTGCGGCACCTTGAGGCTGGTGTCGCGCACCTCGCGGGCCTTCTCACCGAAGATCGCGCGGAGCAGACGCTCCTCCGGGGTCAGCTCGGTCTCACCCTTGGGGGTGACCTTGCCGACCAGGATGTCGCCGGTCACGACCTCGGCGCCGATCCGGATGATCCCCCGCTCGTCGAGGTCGGCGAGCATCTCCTCGCTGACGTTCGGGATGTCGCGGGTGATCTCCTCCGGCCCCAGCTTGGTGTCGCGGGCGTCGACCTCGTGCTCCTCGATGTGGATCGAGGTGAGGACGTCGTTCTGCACCAGCTTCTGGGACAGGATGATGGCGTCTTCGTAGTTGTGACCCTCCCAGGGCATGAAGGCCACGAGCAGGTTTCGCCCGAGTGCCATCTCGCCCTCGTCGGTGCACGGACCGTCGGCGATGACCTGCCCCGCCTCGACCCGGTCGCCCTCGAAGATCACCGGCTTCTGGTTGACGCAGGAGCCGGAGTTGGAGCGGCGGAACTTGTGCAGCAGGTACGTGCGGCGGTGGCCGTCGTCCTGGTGGATCGTGATGTAGTCGGCGCACATGTCCTCGACCACGCCGGCGACCTCGGCCACGACCACGTCACCGGCGTCGACGGCGGCACGGTATTCCATGCCGGTGCCGACGAGCGGAGCCTCGGCCTTGACCAGCGGCACCGCCTGGCGCTGCATGTTGGCGCCCATGAGTGCACGGTTGGCGTCGTCGTGCTCGAGGAACGGGATCATCGCGGTGGCGACCGAGGTCATCTGCCGCGGCGACACGTCCATGTAGTCGACCTGGTCCGCGGGGACGTTGTCGACCTCACCGCCCTTGCGTCGGACGAGGATGCGGTCCTCGGCGAAGTTGCCGTCGCTCTTGAGCGGAGCGTTGGCCTGCGCCTTGACGTAGCGGTCCTCTTCGTCAGCGGTCAGGTAGTCGATCTGGTCGGTGACCCGGCCGTCGACGACCTTGCGGTAGGGCGTCTCGACGAAGCCGAACGGGTTGACCCGCGCGAACGTCGACAGCGCGCCGATGAGACCGATGTTGGGACCCTCGGGGGTCTCGATCGGGCACATGCGGCCGTAGTGCGACGGGTGCACGTCGCGGACCTCGAAGCCGGCCCGCTCACGCGACAGACCACCCGGGCCGAGCGCGCTCAGCCGGCGCCGGTGGGTCAGGCCCGCCAGCGGGTTGGTCTGGTCCATGAACTGGGACAGCTGCGACGTGCCGAAGAACTCCTTGATCGCCGCCACGACGGGACGGATGTTGATCAGGGTCTGCGGCGTGATCGCCTCGACGTCCTGGGTGGTCATCCGCTCGCGGACGACGCGCTCCATCCGGGACAGGCCGACGCGGACCTGGTTCTGGATGAGCTCGCCGACCGTGCGCAGGCGCCGGTTGCCGAAGTGGTCGATGTCGTCGGCCTCGTAGCCCTCTTCGCCCGTGTGCAGGCGGCAGAGATACTCGACCGTGGCGACGACGTCCTCTTCGGTCAGCACACCCTGGTTGATCGGGAGGTCCAACTCGAGCTTCTTGTTGAACTTGTATCGACCGACCTTGGCGACGTCGTATCGCTTCGGGTTGAAGAAGAGGTTGTCGAGCAGGGTCTGCGCATTCTCACGCGTCGGCGGCTCGCCAGGGCGGAGCTTGCGGTAGATGTCCAACAGCGCCTCGTCCTGGCCGGCGATGTGGTCCTTCTCGAGCGTCGTCATCATGAGCTCGGACCAGCCGAACTTCTCACGGATGCGCTCGGCGGACCAGCCGATGGCCTTGAGCAGGACGGAGACCGCCTGCCGGCGCTTGCGGTCGATGCGGACACCGACGGTGTCGCGCTTGTCGATGTCGAACTCCAGCCAGGCACCCCGGCTCGGGATGACCTTCACGCTGGTGAGGTCGCGGTCGGAGGTCTTGTCCGGCTGCTTGTCGAAATACACGCCCGGGGACCGGACGAGCTGACTCACCACGACGCGCTCGGTGCCGTTGATGATGAAGGTGCCCTTCGGCGTCATCATCGGGAAGTCACCCATGAACACCGTCTGGCTCTTGATCTCGCCAGTGGTGTGGTTGGTGAACTCCGCCGTCACGAACAGCGGCGCGCAGTAGGTGAGGTCCTTCTCCTTGCACTCCTCCATGGGAGCCTTGACCTCGTCGAAACGGGGCGCGGAGAACGACAGGGACATCGTGCCGGAAAAGTCCTCAATGGGACTGATCTCATCAAGGATCTCCGCAAGCCCGGAACGGGCGTGCTGATCACCGGCCGAGCGGCTCTGCCACTTCTCGTTGCCAACCAACCAGTCGAACGAGTCGGTTTGGATGGCAAGGAGGTTGGGAACCTCAAGGTGTTCGGTGATCCTGCCGAAGGAGACCCGGCGGGGAGCGTATGCGCTCGAACTGGTCTTCGCAGGGCGGGAAGCTGCCAAGATGCGTCCTTCCGAGGACCGGTGTTGCAGACAGGCCGTTTCGCGTGCAGCCTGACGACCCCCGATGCAAAGTGCCCACGAAGAGGCACTCCACGCCAGAGGTGAAGTCAGAAGACAGCGCAAACTAGCAGTGTAGCCGAAAGGCTAACCGCTGTCGAGCGGCCCCGTGCACGATGTTTCAACGATCTTTTTTGAAGATCGTTTCTCCACCGGCCGAGCCGCTCGCGTCGGTCGTGGCCTGTGGCTCACCGGTTGATGTGCGCTGAACCAGACCCAAGAAGGGTCGGGGCACATCTGTCGGGCCACCGGCCGCCGCGTCCGCGGAAAGGCAGTGCCTGATTAGCGTGCCTGCCCGCTGGTCATCGCGTCAAGGGTTCCCACGCGCGTCGGGCAACCGTGACGGATATCTCGCACTCCGATCACAAGGTGTTGTGGTGGCCACCCCTAGATCTTGGGTCCTTACATCCGCCGCACGGCAAAGGGCGACCGCCGGAATCCGGCGGCCGCCCCCTCAGCTTCGACGCAGAACTACTTGAGGACGACCTTGGCGCCCTCGGCCTCGAGCTTGGCCTTGCCCTTCTCGGCGGTCTCCTTGTTGACCTTCTCGAGGACGGCCTTCGGCGCGGCCTCGACGAGGTCCTTCGCCTCCTTGAGGCCCAGGCCGGTCAGCTCGCGCACGACCTTGATGACCTGGATCTTCTTGCCACCGTCACCCTCGAGGACGAGGTCGAACTCCGACTGCTCCTCCTTCTCCTCGACCGGGGCGGCCGGACCGGCCGGGCCGGCGGCGACCGCGACAGCGGCGGTGACGTCGAAGGTGGTCTCGAACTCCTTCACGAACTCGGAGAGCTCGATCAGGGTCATCTCCTTGAACGCGTCCAGGAGTTCGGTGGTGCTCAGCTTCGCCATGTTGGCGTTCCTTTCGAAAAAGTGATGTGGAGCACGGGCCTATTCGGCCGCGCTGCCGGATTCCTGGACGCTGCCGGATTCCTGTTCGCGCTTGTCGGCCAGGGCCTGGACGGTGCGGGCAGCCTTCGACAGCGGCGCCTGGAACAGCGCTGCGGCCTTGGACATGGTGCCCTTCATCGCGCCGGCCAGCTTGGCCAGCAGCACCTCGCGGGACTCCAGGTCGGCCAGGCGGCGGACCTCGTCCGCGCTGATGGCCTTGCCCTCGAAAACGCCGCCCTTGATGACGAGCAGCGGGTGGGCCTTCGCGAACTCGCGGAGGCTCTTCGCCGCCTCGACAGGGTCGCCGGAGACGAAAGCGAGCGCGGTAGGACCGGTGAACAAATCGTCGAGCCCGCTGATGCCCGCGTCCGTCGCGGCACGCTTCGCGAGCGTGTTCTTCGCGACGGCGTACGTGGTCTCGCGGCCCAGGTTGCGACGCAGGGTCTTGAGCTGCGCCACGGTCAGGCCGCGGTACTCGGTCAGCACGGTGGCCGTCGAACCCCGGAAGTTCTCGGTAAGCTCCGCGACTGCGGTGGCCTTGTCGTCTCGAACCGGCTTGTCCGCCATGTCCCTCCTCTCTCTTGCTACGGTGCCGGCCACGCTCTCGGGCCTGCTGGCAGCAACGAAAAACGCCCCGGCGCAGGGGCGCACGGGGCGGAGCGACATCATGTCGGCAGCGCTTGTCCGGCCCTGCGCGGGTCGCCTGCGTTGACGCAGGGCCTTCGACATCCGCTCACGCGGATATGACCAGCGGTCTTCGGGTTTCGATCAGAACTGTACTTGACACGTCGTGTGTGACCAAATCACGGCCGTTCGCGGCGCAGCCGGGCGTACCCGGCGGTCGCGAGCACCGCCCATGCGACGCCCCAGCCGGTGGTGACGAGGACCGCGGCGAGGTCCGCGCCGCCGACGGTGTCGCGGGCCGCGGTCATCAGCGGCGGGGCCAGCCACGGCGCCGGCGAGCTCTTCAGGCCCAGCACGATCGCCGCCACCACGCCGCCGACGAGGATCGCCAGGCCCCGGGCCGCCTGCGCCGACACCGCGCGGCTGGACAGGGCGCCGAGGGCGACCGCGGGCAGGAGCAGCAGCACGTGGGCCCAGACGCCGAGCGCGACGCCCTCGGCGAGGGCGGGTCGCCCTCGCCCGGCGTGGTCACGCCGCCGACCAGCCACGGCAGGACCAGCGCGACCAGGATGACGGGCAGGCCGGCGACCAGCGCCGCGACGATGCCGGCGGCGCTCTCCCGGGCCGCGCCGACGGCCACCCGGCCGAGGCGCCGCTGCACGTCGGGCTCCACGTCCAGCAGGATCTTGGTCTGCCAGGCCAGGACCGCGAAGAGGATGGCGGCCGACACCCCGTACGCCTCGCCGGCCTGGGCCTGACCTCCGCCGTACAGGATGGAGAGGACGACCAGCGCGGCCAGGAGCGGGGCGGCGGCCCGGCCGGTCTGCAGGAACCCCGCGAGCCGCATCCTGATCAGGGCCGTCATCGCTCCTCCCGGACACCGAGGACGTCGAACCCGTCGGCGCGCAGCTTCGCCACCGCGCGGTCCGTGTGCGCCGGGGGCACCGCGAGCTCGATGATCCGCCTGGCGGCGGGCCGTTCCCCCTCGGTCACCCGCCCGTCGCGGACGTGCCAGCGACGGGCGCGCGGCAGCCGGGACACCTCACCGAGATGGTCGCTGATGAGCACGGAGCCGCCACGCTCCACGACCTCGGCGACGATGGCCGGCACCTGCTCGCGGGTCCTGGCGTCCAGGCCCTCCCACGGCTCGTCCAGCACCAGCAGCCCCGGCGGGTCCAGCAGTGCCTGGACGAGGCCGACCTTCTGGGCGGAGCCCTTGGAGAGGCGGCTCAGGCGTACATCGAGGAAACCCGTGAAATCGAGCCGCTCGGCCCATTCGTCGATGGTGTGGCCCGCGGCGTTGCGGATGGCCGCCATGTGGCTCAGGTAGGCGCGGGCGGTGAACGGCTGGTCGGCGGGGAACCGCTCCGGTACCCAGCCCACGATCGCCGCACGGCCCGTCACGGTGCCTCTTGCCGGGCGCAGCACGCCGGCGGCGAGCTGGAGCAGGGTCGACTTGCCAGAGCCGTTGGGGCCGAGCACGACCGCGGTCTCGCCGGGTCCGAGATCCAGGTCGACGTGCTGGAGGGTCCACGCGGCCTTGCGGGCGTACCGGAACGAGACGTCCTGCAGCTGCACGCCCCCGAACATAGCCGCTCATAGACGAAGGCGGGCACCCTCGTGGGTGCCCGCCTTCGTCGTGCCGCTGGGGTTACTGCTCCGCGTTCGCGTCGTCCTCGAGGAGGTTGCGCGTGCGGTTCGGGTCGACCGGGATGCCGGGGCCCATGGTGGTGGTGATGAAGATCTTCTTCAGGTACTTGCCCTTGGCCGCGCTCGGCTTGGCCCGGTTGACCTCGTCGAGGACCGCCGCGTAGTTCTCCACCAGCTGCTGCTCGGAGAAGCTCGCCTTGCCGATGATCAGGTGCAGGTTGGAGTGCTTGTCGACGCGGTAGGTGATCTTGCCACCCTTGATCTCGTTGACCGCCTTGGTGACGTCCATCGTGACCGTGCCCGTCTTCGGGTTCGGCATCAGGCCGCGCGGGCCCAGGATCCGCGCGATCCGGCCGATCTTGGCCATCTGGTCGGGGGTCGCGATCGCCGCGTCGAAGTCCAGCCAGCCTTCCTGGATCCGGGCGACGAGCTCGTCCGTGCCCACCGCGTCGGCGCCGGCGGCCTCGGCCTCGGCGGCCTTCGCGCCCTGCGCGAAGACGATGACGCGGGCGGTCTTACCGGTGCCGTGCGGCAGGTTGACCGTGCCACGGACCATCTGGTCGGCCTTGCGGGGGTCGACACCCAGCCGCATGGCCACCTCGACGGTGGGGTCGAACTTGACGGTGGTGGTCTGCTTCGCCAGCTTCACCGCGGCGATGGGGCTGTACAGCGCGTTGCGGTCGACAAGGTCCGAGACCTTGCGGTAGTTCTTGCCGTGCTGCGACATGTCGCTTTACTCCTGTGGTGATCGTGCGGGCGCCTCGCTTGGACGCCCTCCCACGTGTGATCGGGGTTTGTCAGTCCTTGACGACGATGCCCATGGAACGGGCGGTGCCGGCGATGATCTTCTCGGCCTGCTCGATGTCGTTGGCGTTCAGGTCCGACATCTTCTTCTCGGCGACCTCACGCAGCTGGGCCTTGGTGATCGAGCCCACCTTGTCCTTCTGCGGGACGCCGGAGCCCTTCGGCACGCCGGCGGCCTTGAGCAGCAGACGGGCGGCGGGCGGGGTCTTGAGGATGAACGTGAACGTCCGGTCCTCGTAGACGCTGATCTGCGCGGGGATGATGTCGCCGCGCTGGGACTCCGTCTGGGCGTTGTACGCCTTGACGAACTCCATGATGTTCACACCGTGCTGACCGAGCGCGGGGCCGACCGGCGGCGCCGGAGTGGCCTGGCCGCCCGGCAACTGAAGCGTGAAGGTCTTGACGAGCTTCTTCTTCGGAGGCATGGCTGCTTTCGTCTTCCTGGGCTGGAATGATTCGTGCTGCCCGGGCATGTCGATGCCCGGGGTGGCATATTGCCGCTGCGCACGACTGAGCGCCCGGCACTTGGCCGGACGCTCAAGCGTACCGCAGGTGAATTAGATCTTCGTGACCTGGTTGAAGTTGAGCTCCACCGGGGTCTCGCGACCGAAGATCGAGACGAGCACCTTGAGCTTCTGCTGGTCGGCGTTGATCTCGCTGATGGTCGCCTGCAGCGAGGCGAAGGCGCCGTCGGTGACGGTGACGGAGTCGCCGACCTCGAAGTCGAGCACCTTGACCTCGGGCTTGCCGGCCTTCTTGCCCTCCTGCTGCACCACCGGCGCGAGCCACTTGAGGACCTCGTCCAGCGACAGCGGGGCCGGGCGGTCCGCCCGGTCGGTCGCGCCGACGAAGCCGGTCACGCCCGGCGTGTTGCGCACACACGAGTAGGACTCCGCCGTCAGCTCCATCCGCACGAGGATGTAGCCGGGGAAGACCTTGTTCTGCACCTGGGTGCGCTTGCCGTTCTTGATCTCGACCTCTTCACGAGTCGGGACCTCGACCTGGTAGATGAACTCTTCCATGTCGAGGCTCGTGATACGGGTCTCGAGATTCGTCTTGACCTTGTTCTCGTAGCCGGCGTAGGAGTGCACCACATACCAGTCACCCGGCGCGAAGCGCAGTGCGGCACGCAGCTCGGCGACGGGGTCCTCGACGTCGGTCGCCGTCGCCGCCGGCTCGGGGGCCGTGCTCGGCGTGGCGGCCGTCATCACCGTCGACGTTTCTTCGCGCTGCTCGTCGTCGGTCCCGGCGGTCTCGTCGAATTCCTGCACGCTGCTCACTTCCGTCTGTCAAGTCTTCGCGTCTGCGGCCGGTCCGCTGTGGACTACTCCGCTTTGTTGCCGAAGGCCCAGAGGACGCCCTTGGCGAACAGGTAGTCGAGGCCGCCCACGATCGAAAGCATCACGATCACGAACACGACGACGACGACCGTGTAGGTGGTCAGCTCCTTGCGGGTCGGCCAGATCACCTTACGCAGCTCGGCCACAACCTCGCGGACGAAGTTGATGAGCCGCGCGAAGATGTTGTTCGAGCTACCCTCTTTGACCTTGGTCTTCTTCTTGTCCGCGTCCTTGACGTCCTTGGACTTCGACTTCGCGTCCTTGGACTTCGTCAGGACCGGCTTGCCGTCCTCGTCCTCGTCCTCGTCGTCATCGGTGTCCACGTCACCGTCGAGGTCGTCGTCGAGCTCATCGAGCTCGTCGGCGAACTCTTCCTCGATGGCCGCGTCCTCGGCGGTGAGCTCCTCGTCACGGCGATCGTCGGCGGGGTCGGTCCCGCGTCGCCTGCGTTCGGCCACTTTCGCCCTCTTCCGTGATCTCGCGAGTGCTCGGTCCGATGAGTGGCCCGCGGATCCGCCCTACCAGGCCACCGGCGAGAAGCCGGCGGCACTCGGCGGGACCAACCCGTGACCGCTGGAGGTTGCGACCCGATCGGCGGATCGGGCACCCCAGACCCAGGTCAGGCCTTCGGCGCAGGGGTGACAGGACTTGAACCTGCAACCTGCGGTTTTGGAGACCGCTGCTCTGCCAATTGAGCCACACCCCTTCGTGGTGATCGCGCCTCCCGGAACCCCCTTCAGAGGGCGCCGAGAGGTTGCTCACCCCACGGGCGACCAGTGTACGGGTTCGGGTGGGATATCCCAACCACCCCCCTCCACCGGGTCGCGCCTTACGCCCTGACCAGGGCTTTTGCGGCGCCGAGAATCTTGTCGCCGTTACACGTGGCGGTGATGTCGATCTGCGTGACACCGTCTTCGCCTACCCGCTTCACGACCCCGCTCACCACGATCTCGGTGCCTTTGTCGTCGTCCGGCACCACGACCGGATTGGCGAACCTGGTGGAGTACTCGACGATCGCCGCGGTGCCACCCACCCAACAGGCAACCGCCTGCCCCGCCAGGGCCATCGTCAGCATGCCGTGCGCAATGACACCCGGCAGACCGACCGACGTCGCGACGCGGTCGCTCCAGTGGATCGGGTTGAAGTCGCCGGACGCTCCCGCATACCGCACCAGATCGGCGCGGGTCACCTGGAACGTCTGCGGCGGGAACACGGTGCCGACCTGCATGTCAGCCCTCCCCACGGACCACGAGCCGGGTCCAGATCGTCACGACGAGCTCACCTTCGACGGTCGACACCTCGTGCCGCGTCGTCAGGAACGCGTGCCCGGCGCGGCTGCTGATCTCCTCCACCGCCATCACGGTGACCAGGTGGTCGCCGGCGACGATCGGCCGCACGTAGCGGAACGTCTGCCCGCCGTGCACCACCCGGCTGTAGTCCAGCCCGAACGACTGGTCCTCGACCAGCTGCTGCCCGGCGTTCTGACTCAGGATGATCGCGAACGTCGGCGGGGCGATCACGTCCTTGTAGCCCTTGGCGCGCGCCTCGGCGAGGTCCCGGTGCACGGGATCACTGGCGCTGACCGCGTCGGCGAACTCCCGGATCTTCTCCCGGCCGACCTCATAGGGCGGGGTCGGCGGATACACCCGACCCATGAACGACTGATCCAACGGCATGATGAGCAACTTACCGCCGCATGCCGAAGCCCCGGCCGCTGGGCCGGGGCTTCGTCGTCAGCTGTGGGTGCGGTTACCGCGTCTCGCGGTGCACGGTGTGCTTGCCGTCCCGGGGGCAGAACTTCTTCAGCTCGATGCGGTCCGGGTCGTTGCGGCGGTTCTTCTTCGTGATGTAGTTCCGCTCTTTACACTCCGTGCATGCCAGCGTGATCTTCGGACGAACGTCGGTCGCCTTGGCCATGGCGAAGTGCCTTCCTTCAGAGCGGGGTTCAGGTCCAGCGAACGAGCATAGCGGCTCACACTGGCAGTCGCCGAATCGGCGACCTCTGTGGTGCGTCTGTAGCGGTGGCCGGACTTGAACCGGCGACACAGCGATTATGAGCCGCTTGCTCTACCATCTGAGCTACACCGCCGCGGCGGACTCGATGACTCAAGCCCGGTCTCTCGAGCCCCCTTACGGAATCGAACCGTAGACCTTCTCCTTACCATGGAGACGCTCTGCCGACTGAGCTAAGGGGGCGCATCACGTGCGATCCCGCACATGCGCTCGCTAAGCGTACACGGCCCTCGCCGTGGCACGAAATCGACTTCCCCGAACTGGTGTCCGCGCAGCTTGTGAGGCCTGCTTCGGTGTGCCGGCACGGGTTCTCGCGGTCCTGCTCCGCGGGTGGCCCCGAGGGTCGGGCCTTCTCTGCATGGGGTGCCGGCTTCGTTTCTTGACCCCGTTCCCGACCTCGGGGTGATCGAAGAAGGGATCTGGTCGTCCGCGCGGCCCGGACGCGCCTTCGATCAAGTGGGTGTGGCGGTCGTGGATGTGGGAGCGGCTGTTGGTCGCTCTGGATGACCGCGGGACGACTTCGATTGGCGCGCCCTTGGTCAGGACGTGCGGATCCGGAGATTCGTACGAGGCGGGGTGACTGGACAGCCGTCCGGGCGGCTGGAGTGCGACTTCGATCGTGGGCCGCGGTGTGGGGCACCGCGGGCGCGGCGAGTGGCCGAGACGGCAGCACCGGAGGCACCGAGGCACCGCAGGCACAGAGGCACGGCAGGCGCAGAGGCACGGCAGGGCTGCGGCGGCGGGCGCGGCGAGTGGCAGGCACGACAGCGAGCGGCAGCGGAGTGGCTTCCCCCATGTCGCGGTTGTGGGGTTGTCGCGGCCGGCAGGTCGCGTCGCTGCCGGCTACGGCTGCGGCTCTTCGCGGCCGGAGGTCGCGGCTCTTCGCGGCCGGAGGTCGCGGCTCTTCGCGGCCGGAGGTCGCGGCTGCGCAAGTGTCCGCGGAGGTGGCAGGGCCAGGGCCAGCGAAGCTGGGCCCCGGCCCGGTGGCTGACGGGAGCGACGGAGCGTGCCCACCGCGGACCGGAGCAGGAAAACGCAGCCTGGAGCGGCTTTACGGCACGGCGCGCAGCCAGCGGACCTCGACGGCGGGGGCGGCTGTGGGGTCGGCGTCGGCCTGGACCTGGAGCCAGGACTCGAAGCGCTCGTATGGCAGCGCGCGGCTGAACAGGAAGCCCTGGCCCATGTCGCAGTGCATGTCCTCGAGCAGGCCCAGTGTGAGCTCGCTCTCAACGCCCTCGGCGACGACGGCGAGGCCGAAGTGCCGGGCCATGTCGACGACGGTGCGCACGATCGCGAGATCGCTGGCGCCGGTGGCCATGCCCTGGACGAAGGTGCGGTCGATCTTGACCTCTTGGACGGGGAAGCGGCTGAGGTCGGCGAACGAGGAGCGGCCGGCGCCGAAGTCGTCGACGGAGAGCTGGACGCCGAGGTCACGCAGGCGCCTGAGGACGGGGATGCTGCGGCCGCTGCCGCCCAGCTCCTCCTCGGAGAGCTCCAGGATGATCCGGTCGGCCGGCACGCCGTGCTCCTCGAGCAGCTCCGACACCTGCAGCGGGAAGTCGGCGTCGTTGAGTGTGCGGGCCGAGATGTTGACCGCGACGGTGAGCGAACGGCCGGCGTCGGACCATTCGCGGGCCCTGCGGATGCCTTCGCGGAGCACCACGCCGTTGAGCCGGGTGAGCTGGCCGGTGTGCTCGGCGACCGAGACGAAGTCCGGCGGGGCGACCTGGCCGTGCACGGGATGCTCCCAGCGCGCCAGGCACTCGACGCCGACGAGCCGGCGGTCCTTGAGGGCGACCTTGGGCTGGAAGTACACCTCGAGCTCGCCGGTGTTGAGCGCGGCTTCGAGGTCGGCGGCGAGCCCGACGCGGCGGACGGAACGTGACTGCAGGCCCGCGTTGAACAGCTGGACGATCCCGCGGGACTTCGCCACGGAGGTGGCCACGGCGGCCTGCTGGAGCAGCGCCTCGGGCTCGGTGCCGTGGTCCGGGTAGATCGACACGCCGACATTGGTGTCGACGTCGACCGTCAGGGCGTCGATGGTCATGCGGTCGCGCAGGCCGGCCCGCAGCGTGTCCGCGACGGCCACGGCCGCCTCGGCACTGACGGTGCGCAGCTCGACGGCGAACTCGTCGCCGCCGACCCGCGCGACCAGGGCTCCCTGCGGCGCCAGGTCACGCAGCCGCCGGGCGACCTGGACGAGGACCTCGTCGCCGGCGTCGTGCCCGAGCGACTCGTTGACCTGGCGCAATACGACGACGTCGAACAGCAGGACCGCGACGACCTCGCGCGGGCCGCGGCCGGTCATCGCCTCGCCGAGTGCTTCGAGCATCCTGCGCCGGTTGGCGAGGCCGGTCAGCACGTCGTGATTGGCGTCGAACTGGAGGCGGTCGACGAGCCGGCTGTTCTCGACCGCGATGCCGGCGTGTGCCGACAGCGTCTCGAGCAGCTGCACGTCCTCCTTGCCGAACGCGGTGCCCGCGCCGAGCCGGCCCGCGACCTCGAGCGTGCCGATCGGCACGCCGCTGGAGCGCAGCGGCACCACGATGACGTCCTTAACGTCGGCCTGCTGCAGCGCCGAGCGGAGCTCCGGCTCACCGATCTTGGGTCCGGCGGCGACGGTCTTGCCGGTGCGCATCGCCTGCTGACGGAACAGGTCCGGGGTGGGCGCGTTGTCGAGCAGGCCGCGGTAGTCGAACCGGGCGGAGAGCAGCACCTCGGGGTGCCGGCCCTGCGCGGGTAGCCAGAGGGTGGCCGAGTCGGCCGCGAGCAGCGCCCGGACCCGCACGAGCAGCACGTCCGGCAGGGTGCCGTCGTGGTTGGTGGCGGCGATGTCGCGGGTCAGCGCGTACATCTCGGTGAGATTGCGGTGCTGGCGGAAGAACTGCGAATAGGAGCGGTACAGCATGCCGAGCACCGCTGCCATGACGACCAGCAGGAGGCTCCCCCAGGTGCTCGCCTGCAGCGTCAGCAGCATGACGAGGCCGAGGACGATGTTGACGCCGATGACCGCGAAGCCCGGCACCGAGGAGCGCAGGAACTGCGGGAGGTGCGCCACGCCCTGCAACAGGACCATGACGCCGGCGATTGCCGCCCACGACACGAGGTTGCCGGCGAGCACCGCAATGCCGAGCACCAGCCATGTGCCGGGCGAACCCGCCTTGCCGATGCCCAGCTCGAACACGATGAGATTGGCCGTCGCCACACCCGCGATATGACCGGCGGCGCTGAAGGCGGCTTTGTGCGGGCCGAGTTTGCCGCTGAAGATGTTCCAGATCAGGCCCGCGATGAGGCGCACCGCGATGGTCATCAGCGGCGAGAGGTAGAACAACGCCAGGAGCACCGGGACGTCGTTCATGCGGATGTTCAGGCCCTGCCGCCGCACGTCGAACCGCAGCACCATGTGCGTGGCGGCCAGGGAGAGCAGCAGCAGGACCGGAGCGTATTCGAGGTGGTGGTCGAACGGCCGCGGATGCGGCGCAAGCAGTGGTGGCAGAGAGAGCAGAGCACCCAGTAACAGCAGAGGCGCTGTGATCAGCCAGGAGTAGCTGTCAGGTCGGCTGACCGGAGCCTTCGGAGCTGGCACCCATTCCCCAATCGCGGCGAGCCGCAGCCCACGTCAACACGCCCGCCGCGCAGGGAGTGATCGGGCCGGCCTAACCCCAGTCGAAGTCCTCGGTGACGAAGATGGGCTCAGGCTGCGCCTTGACGGCGTCCACCGAGCTGACCATCTGCACCGATCCGGGCAATGAGGTGAGTCCGCTGGCGTGATTGCTGACGCTGGCTTGCGCGGCCGTCGTCGATAAACCAAGGGCCACAGCCCCAGCTCCGATCGTGACCGCCAGACGAACCATCCACAGGCCGAGCGTCGTCTCACGCATCTGTCGCTCCCATGCGATCACAGTGACACCAGGTGTGGCTTGGATACCCACGATCGTGCCACAGCTAACGGTAGAACCAACAGTGCGCAGCCCAGGATGACGCGTCCGCGCGGAAGAATCGACCTTTCGGCCGATTCCGGCAGTGGAGGTACGGCTATATCAACCCGCCCGATCCAGATTCGGCGCAACTTTTCCGCGACTTGAGGAGTCGGACTTGACCCTCTTGCGCTTACTGACGGACAGGACCTTGGCGTGCCGCATCTCGCGCCAGTCCTCGGCGGGATCCAGGACCGCCGAGCGGACCCAGTCGACCGCGGCTCCTTCGGAGTCGAACGTCCGCACCCGCAGCCGCCCGTCGGGTCCTCCGCGTCGGAGCTCCACCTGCCACCGGCCGTCGGCCGCGTTGCGCACGAAGACGTCCCGGCGCACCAGCCGGGACCACCGCCCGTTCCACCACTGCCGCTCATTCATGGGTACATCTTAGAACGGGTGTACGACAATTTTGGGCTTCTGGGGTGCGACCTCAGCGGCCGCGCCTCTCGCGGGTCGTACCGTGCGCGGATGTCCCAGACATCGCGCGCCCCCGTCGCCCTCGGGCTGACCGCGGTGGGGGTCGCCGTCCTCGGCCTGGCGGTCCTGCTCTACGGCACCTACATCGGAGTCCGGCACACTCACGTGCTCCTCCAGGACTTCAACCCCCTCCCCGCCGACGCGCGCGAGGCCCTGTTCACCGCCGCGGTGCTCGAGGCCATGCTGCCGGCGACCCTGCTGGTGGCGGGGTTGCTGGTGTGCGCGGGGCTGGTGCTGGCGGGCCGGGACGCCGGGCGCGCCGCGCTGGTGTGGCTGTGCGGCGTCGGGTCCGTCGTGACCCTGGTGCTGTACGCCAATCGCGGGCGCCTGCTGGGCAGGTGGGACTTCGTCGTGCGGATCGGCCTACCGGCGTGGGTCGGTGTGCTCGGCGTGCTGGTGGCCATGATCGGCCTGGCCGGGGCGGCGGTCAGCCTCGGCGTCCCGGCCGCCCGCCAGGCGTTCGCGTCGACCGGCACCGACCAGGCCGGCATCGAGCAGGCGGGCCGGACCGGGCCGCCGGCACCGTTGCGGGCGGCGGTACCACGGTTCGCGGTGGGCGGCGTGCTCGGTCTTGTCGGGCCCGTCTTCATCATCGGCGACCGTGTCATGGACGGCCTCCTGGTGTACTTCGCCAACGCTGTCGGCCTCATCTTGCTGGCCGGCGCCGGCGCGATCCCTGTCGCGGCCGCCGGCGCGTGCTTCGCGGCGTGGGTCGCCGGGCGCGGCTGGCCGAACGGGGCGCACATCGCCCGAATCGCTGGCGTGCTGCTGCTGCTCCTGCAGGTGTTGTCCCTGTACTGGGCCACCCGCACCACCGCCGTCGGCGTGCGCGACAGCTCCTTCCTCGACAGCGACCTCGAGCTGATCGGCACGCTGATGCTCGTGACCGTCGTGGCCGGCATCACGGCGACCCTCGGCGGGTTCGCCGGGCTGGCCGACCCGCGCAGCGAGCGGTTCCTGCGACCGGCCAGCCGCCCCCCGTATCAGGGTTGGCAGCCCTGGACGGCGGCCGATCCACGACCTGCGGGCGACCCGGCGCCAGTGGACGGCTACACCGTTCCTTAGTCGTCAGGCCGGCAGACCGTTCCGCCGCTTCACGCGCCGGGCGGCGACGCCGGGGACCAGTGCGTGGCGAAGCTTTGCCGCGTATTTGCCGTGACGGGTGAGATCGAGCGGCACCGGGTGAGACCCAGTGGACCAACGAGATCGGCCCCGGACCAGAGTTTTCCCTGGTCCGGGGCCGATCTGTCCTGCCAGTGGCGGGTAGAGGATTCGAACCTCTGTAGCTTTCGCGACGGATTTACAGTCCGCGCGCCACACATGCCTCTAGCTGGACAAACGCCGAATCCGAGTCGCCGGTTGGCACACCCTTGACGCGACACCGTGAAATCCGACCTGCTCGGATCTCTTGCTAGCAGTCAGACGCGCCGCCGACAACGATCGCAGCATCTCGTCCCGACGCTCCTGATCCTGCCTCGCCAGGTCCGCCAGCGACGACGCGGCCGCCGGAGCGCCGAAGATCACCGGCAAGATCGTCCTGGAACCCTGGTCCCGACCACTGACCTACCCACCGGCAACATCGTTGCCTGCCGCAGGCCGCGCTGCTCACCGATCAGCATCCGGCCGCCGATGGGCGTCATTCGAAGATCCCGAACGCTCGTTCACGCCACCGCCGCACACCCTCCGATCCCTCAACCGGAGCAGTCTCGATGGTGTGGCGCAGGGTGTGGGCTAACCCGAAACACTCGTCGTCACCGAAACACTCGGCCAATGCGAGCGCCTCCTCGTCCGTCACGGGGCGCTCAATACGGTCCAGAAGTTCTCCGGCGCGCCTGACAAGCACCTCTAGAACGTCATCAGGCTCAAGATCTTCCGATGGCAGTCTTCCGAGGCTGATGAACTCACGGACTTCCGGCCGAATCACTCGGACCTCACCTCCTAGGGCTGAGCGTCGGCGCGCTCGGCAAGCGCCCTCAGCTCCGGTGACGTCGCGCGACCGGCGATCAGGATCAGTTCCCTGATGGCGCTCCGTGCTGCTACGTGCGTGTGGATCAGTTCGGGGGCGAGTTCTTCGGCCTGTAGTAGGCAGGCGAGCGCTTCGCCGGTTTGTCTGCGTTGGGCGTAGGCGCGTCCCATGTCCAGGGCCAGGCGGGCGCGCCGTTCGATGGACAGCGCTTCGGCATCGATCTGCTGCCCGATGTCGATCGCTTCGCCAGCGTCCCCGAGTTCGACGGCGATGGAGACGGCCTGGATCTCCACGTTCGTAGGACCGAACTCAAGGTTGAAGTCGTTCCGGTCGCTCCCCAGGCGGAGCGCCACCTGCCGCGCACGGTCGATCTCGCGCCGCGCCTCAGCACGGTTCCCGGCCCGTGCGTGCACGAGCGCCAGCACGAGATGCAGCGACCCCATCACCGAAAGCGCCTCGGCCGCATCGGCGTCGTCCGGCGTGTGCTGGTGCAGCGCGTTCACGGCGGTTGTTGCCGCGTGCTCGGCCTGATCGACGCGCTTGAGGCGGACGAACGCCTGCGCGAGCCGAAACACACCCGCGAACACGTGCAGCGCCTCACCGGATCGCTCGGCAGCGTTGATCGCCCGGTCCGCCGCGATCCATGCCGCGTCCGGCTCGTCCTGCCGCACGAACGCCGCCGACAGCGCCTGGTAGGTGCGACTGAGCAGCGACCAGAGCGCCGGCCGTTCGTCGTCCGGTGCCGTACGGGCCGCCCGCTCCAACCGCGGGACCAGCGGACCGATGGAAGCACTCAGCTCCGCGAACTGGTTCGCGTGCGTCAAAGCCCAGATCTCGTCAACGGCGGCACGCAGCTCGGCCAGGCTCACCGGCGCGGCAACGGATTCCCCGGCGAGCAGGACCTCCGGCACCGGATGCCCGGAGATGACGAGCCGAGCCTGATCCAGATCGTTGGACGGGGACACGGCCTCATCACGAACCGGAGTCTCCGGCGCGATGGGCGAGTCCGGTTGCAGAGCCTGGACAGACACGCCGAGGCCGTCGGCCAGGCGGCGGAGCACGTCCAGCCTTGCGACCGGCTGCACTCCCCGTTCCACCTGCGAGAGCCAGCTCGATGTACGTCCGAGTTCGGCGGCTAGCTCGCCCTGGGTCATGCCGCGCTGTTTGCGCAGGTCGGCGACCAGCGCTCCGAACGCGCGTTGCTCCTCGGTGATCACTGACGCGTCGGCCCCTTTCCGGATTCGGCCTGCATGAACGTGACGTCGAGACCGCTCGTGTACTGCACCCGCTCGGCCAGGAAGTGCTTGGTGTGCGGCTGCTGCTCGTGGAAGTCGAACGCTGCGCGGTCGGCGTACAGCTCGTAGAACACGCGTGTCAATGGCTGGTCCGGCACGGTGTGCACCACATACGCCAGCGTGTCCGGCTCGTGCCGCTCGATCTCGGGCGTCGTCCGCGACACCAGTTCATCGAACCCCTCCGCGGCTTTTTCGTCGTGGAGGTGGAAGTGGACGACGAGTGCGAATCCCCTGCTCATTGCTGCCTCTCGTAGTAGTCGCACTCAGCTTGCCAGACTCGCAGTCACACTGCCACTCGCAGAAATTCTTGACTCGCAGAAACACTGCGACTACCTTCGCAGTAGAGCTGCTAGTGAGTGATCGCAGGCAGTCATTTCCGATCGCATAGGAGAGACCGTGATCTACGAACGTGACGACCCGACCCCCGCCGAGCTGGCCGCGATCGAAGACGAGTGGCCGCTGATCGAGGCGGAGATGGACCTGCTCGACGTGCAGGTGTCGATCCTGGCCGGTCACGGCCGGGTTGACGACCTGGAGGCCCAGCGCCTGCGCAACGCCCGCGACATGGTCGTTCGCGAGTCGCTGGCCTGGTACTGCCGCCGTTTCAACGCGCAGCGTCCGGCTGCGTGAGTCGCCAACTCGAAGGAGCAGCACCGATGACCACCGCTACCGCCTCCAGCGCCTACCCGGCCCCGGTCGAAGCGCTGATGCCGCAGGCCCGCACCCTCGCCGACAAGCTCGGCGAGATCCCCTCCCGGAACGTGCTGATGAAGGAGTTCCGGATCGGCGCGCCGAAGGCCAACGCCGTCCGCGAGGCGCTCACCGAGGAACGCGCCGAGGCTCCCGCGCCGCGCACGCTGCACGTCGTGCCGGACCTGGAGCCGGACACCGACACCCCCGAGTCCGCTCCGGCGATCGAGGCGGGGCCGGTCGCCGACGCGGTCGAGGCGCCGCCGCTGGCCACGGGTGACGGACACCCGGACACCAACATCACCCCGCCGGTCCTCCCGACCGCGCCGCCGGCCGAGAAGCCGATCCGGCGCAAGCCGCGCTCGTGGCCGGTGTGGGTGCTGGCGCTGCCCGCGTTCGTGGCCATCTGGTCCGGGTGGGTCGGCCTCGGCGAACTGACCGGGTTCGGCGTCATCCACCCGCTGCCCGGCATCGCCGACGGGTTCAGCATCAACACCGCGATCACGCTCCCGATCGGCGTGGAGACCTACGCCGCGTACGCCCTCGCGGTGTGGCTGTCCAGCGCCTACGGCACGTCGGTCCGCCGGTTCGCCCGCTGGTCCGCCATCGGGTCGCTGATCTTCGGTGCGGCCGGACAGGTCGCCTACCACCTGCTCACCGCCGCCGGAGTCACCTCCGCGCCGTGGTGGATCACCACCGCCGTTGCTTGCCTGCCCGTCGCCGTGCTCGGCATGGGCGCCGCCCTCGCGCACCTCATCCACGCCGACCACGAATAGCTCCGCCCGGTGCGCGGCCTCAAGGCCTAGGAACCCGGCCGCGCACCGGTCTCCCATCCCCAGCAAGTGAGTCAGGAGACCCTCAGCATGACGAGCAACGAACCGGACCGCGAGCACCCGAACGGGTTCGACTGGTCCAAGTACGAGACCGAAGTCGCCGACGTGACCAACGTGGTCGACCTCGGCGCCGAGCGTGACCGCCGCAACCGCGTCGAGGACGGCGTGGACCTGGGCGACGACCTCGACGGTGGCCCGGTGTTGGTCGACTCGCCGCAGGCGCAGCGCGTCGCGAAGCTCGACCGGCGTGGCGCCGAGCGCCGGCCGCTGCTGCCGCCGTGGCTGCGCTCCCGCGCCGAGCTGCACGACGTGACGGTCTGGGCGGCCGGGTACGTCGGCCACGTCACCGCCTACCACCTGCTTCGGTTGCCGAAGTACGCGGCGAAGCTGGCGCTCCGCGCGCCGGTCGGCCTGTTCCGCGCTCTGGGCGCGGCGCGCCGGTGGCTGTTCGACCTGGAGGCCGCGCCGGTCCGGCAGGCCACCGTCCGCACCGAGAACGCAGAGCAGTACCTGCACCTGTCGCGGCAGCGTGACCGACGTGTCCGGTGGCGGGGCATCGTCGCCCTGGCCGTCATCGTCGCGGCCATCGTCGGCGCGGTCACGCTCGCTCTGGCGCCGTCGTGGGTGCCGTGGGCCGCCCTCGGCGTGGCGGTGCTGGTGTTCGGGCTTGCGGGTGCTCCGGCTGACCGGCCGCTGCTCGACCGGGCCGTGGTCGGTACGCGGGTGGCGAAGCTGACGTCGGACATCGTGGTCCGGGCGCTGTCCGTGCTCGGCGTCGCCGGGATCAACCAGGCCATCGCCAAGCAGGGCGACCGCGCCATCGGGTTCCCGGCGCCGATCACCCGCGACGGTCCCGGCTGGCGCGCCGACGTCGACCTGCCGCCCGGCGTGACGATCGGCGAGGTGATGGACCGCCGCGACAAGCTCGCGTCCGGCCTCGGCCGCCCGCTCGGCTGCGTGTGGCCGGAGGGCAACGCCGACATCAGCCCGTCCCGGCTCGTGCTGTGGGTCGGTGACCAGCCGATGGCCGCATCCGCGCCGCCGGTCTGGCCGCTGCTCAAGGCCGCGACCGTCGACGTGGCCAAGCCGTTCCCGTTCGGGACCGACCCCCGCGGTCGGCAGGTGTTCATGGAGATGCCGTACACCAACGTCCTGATCGGCTCGATCCCCGGCTACGGCAAGACCGCCGCCGTGCAGCTGCCGATGCTCGTCGCCGCGCTGGACCCGCACGCCGAGGTGTGGGGCTACGACTTCAAGGGCACCGGCGGCCTCGACCCCCTCGCGAAGATCTGTGCGCGGTACGCGTCCGGGATGGACGACGACACCGCCGAGGCTGGGCTGATCGCGCTGCGGGAGCTACGCGAGGAGTGCCAGCGTCGCGCGGCCATCATCAAGAAGCTGCCGAAGGACGTCTGCCCAGACAACAAGGTCACCGGCGACCTCGCGCGCCGGATCAAGGGCCTGCACTGGCTGGTCGCGGTGTTCGACGAATGTCAGGACCTGTTCGCGCACGCGGAGTTCGGCAAGGAAGCCGGAGAGCTGGCGGAGAAGATCGTGAAGCTCGGCCGCGCCCTGGGCGTGATCCTCGTCCTGGCCACGCAGCGCCCGGACGCCAAGAGCCTGCCCACGGGAGTGTCGGCGAACGTCGGTACCCGGTTCTGCCTGCGGGTCATGGGCCAGCTGGAGAACGACATGGTGCTCGGCACGTCCAGCTACCGCAACGGCCTGCGGGCAACCATGTTCACCAAGCGCGACCTGGGCGTCGGTTACCTGGTCGGCGCCGCCGATGAGGCACAGATCGTGCGGACGTACTACCTCGACGGTCCGACCGTCGAGGTGCTCGCCGCCCGCGCCCACGCCGCTCGGGAAGCCGCGGGGACCCTCACCGGCTACGCCGCCGGCCGGACCGCCGAGACGCCCTCGACGCGGCGGGAGACGCTGCTGGAGGACCTGCTCGGCGTGTTCCGCGCCGACGAGCCGAAGCTGTGGGCGGAGACCCTCGTGGAGCGCCTCACCGCGCTGCGGCCGGACGTCTACGCCGACCTCACGCGCGACCAGCTCGGCGCCGCGCTCAAGCCGTACGGGATCACCACGTCGCAGGTGTGGGGCACCGACCCGGTCACCGGCAAGGGCGCCAACCGGCGCGGCATCGACCGGCAGACCATCGCCGATGCGGTCGCGGAGCGTAACCGACGCGGGGGCGACAGCGCCGCCTGACCGCCCCGAACGGGCTGCTAGGTCTAGCAGCATCCCCTGCTAGACCTAGCAGCCCCGCTAGCACCACATCCCACACCTGATCAGCGCGCTAGCCACTAGCAGCGCCAGCCCTTTGCGCCCTCAAAACGCCTTCAGGAGGCATTCCGTGGGGTCCCTCGTCATGCTAGCTAGCCTCGCCACCCTCGGTTACAGCCTGTACTACCTGCTCGCCTGCGCGGTGTTCCCGTTCGGTGCCTGCCGCCGCTGCAAGGGCGACGGCAAGCTCCGCAACCCGTTCTCCCGCCGCATGTTCCGGCTCTGCCCGCGCTGCGACGGCACGGGCCGCCGCGTCCGCATCGGCCGCCGCATCTACACGTACCTCAACAACGAGCGCCGCAAGGGCACCCGATGAACCGGCGGCACCCCGATTGGTGCGCCGGAGGGCACCGGTGCGGCCTCGGCGAGCACCGCGCCGACCCGCTCGTGGTCAACGTCGAGGGCCTCGGCCGCGCGCTGCTCACCCGCGTGCGCGCCGCCGATGGTCGGGAGCACGCCGAGGTGACCCTCACGGTGGCGCTCGCCGCCGCCGAGCCGGTCGCCCGCGCGCAGTTGCTCGGCCTCGCCCGCGACCTCGGCGCCGTCATCGGCCGCGCCACCCGCGCCAGCGTCCGGAGGGCCGCGTGATGGCGTTCCTGGACTGGAGCGAACACAGCGCCGGTCGGCCGCTCCCGTGCCGTCTGTGCGGCACCCCGGCGATCCTGCGCGACGAGCGGAACCGGCCGTGCCACATGACGTGCGCCCACGCCGAGGCCGACCGGGCGCCCGGCGACGACGACCAGGGCGACGCGCTCGCCGTGGTCATCGCCCTGCCGACCGCACCGGTCATCGACCTGCACACCCGCCGCCGAATCGCCTGACGTGATCGTCCACAGGGGAGACGCATCGTGACTCGTTCCACGCATGACGAAGCCGCCGAGCAGGCCGTCGTCGGTGCCGCGCTGCTGGCGCCGCACGTGATCGGCGACCTGGCCGCCACGCTCGCGCCAGGCGACTTCTACCGGCCCGCACACGCGGCGCTGTGGGAAGCGCTGCTGCACCTGCACGCCGCCGGGAAGCCGACAGACCCCGTCGCCCTCGCCGCGCACCTCGCCGAGACTGGCGAGCTGGGCCGCGTCGGCGGCGCGCCGTACCTGCACACGCTGATGCAGGCCACGCCCACCGCCGCGAACGCCGGACACTACGCCGGCATCGTGGCTGACCACGCTCGCCGACGTCACGTGGTCGACCTCGGCGAGCAACTGACGCACCTCGCGACGACCGGCGCCGACGTCACCGACCTGGTCGCCGCCGGGCGCGCGATGCTCGACACCGCAACCGCGGGCGGTTGGCCAACGCTGATCCCGATCGGCGCCGGGCGGCACCTCCCCGCGTTCCCCGCCGAGGTGCTGCCCGGCTGGGTCGCCGAGATGGTGTACGCCGTCGCGGAGTTCACCCAAACGCCGCTCGACCTCGCGGGCAGCATCGCCCTCGCGGCGCTGTCGACCGCCGCCGGTGGCCGCGCCGAGGTGGAGGTACGCGGCTCGTGGCGGGAGCCGACGAACCTCTACACCGTCGTGGTACTGCCGCCGGGCTCCCGCAAGTCGGCGGTGTTCGCCGCGATGATCGGGCCGCTCCTCGGCGCCGAGCGGGCGCTGGTCGAGCGGACGAAACCGGCGATCGTGGAGGCGGAGCTCGCGGCGAAGGTCGCCGGGAAGGCCGCCGAACGCGCGGCGAACGCCGCCGCCAACGCCGACGCGTCGGGCCGTGACACGCTGCTCGCCGACGCGACCGCCGCCGCCATGCAGGCCGACGCGGTCAGCGTGCCGGTGCTGCCGCAGTTGGTCGCCGACGACGTCACCAGCGAAGCGGCCGCGTCGCTGCTCGCCGCACAGGGCGGACGCCTCGCCGTGCTGTCGCCGGAGGGTGGCATCTTCGCCACCATCGCCGGGCGGTACTCCGGCACCCCGAACCTGGAGGTGTTCCTCAAGGGCCACGCCGGGGACATGATGCGGATCGGCCGGCAGAGCCGCGACGCCGAGCACGTCGAGAAGCCCGCGCTGACCCTCGGCCTGGCCGTGCAGCCTGACGTGCTGCGCGACATCGCCAGCATGCCGGGATTCCGTGGCCTCGGGCTGCTCGCGCGGATCCTGTTCTCCCTGCCGGAGAACACCGTTGGCCGGCGCCGCATCGGCGCTGACCCGGTGCCCGCCGAGGTGGCCGCCGCGTACACGGCGAACCTCTCGGCGCTGGTCCTGACCCTCGCGGAGTGGACCGACCCGGCGGTGCTGCCGCTCACGCCCGACGCGAACGAGCGGGTGCTGGACATCGAGCGGGCCGTGGAGCCGCGGCTCGCGCCGGGCGGCGCGTGGGGGCACATCGTGGATTGGGGCAGCAAGTACACCGGCGCCGTCGTTCGCCTCGCCGGGTTGCTGCACCTCGGCGAACACCTCCGCGACGGGTGGGGCAAGCCGATCGAGGCCGACACGATCGAGCGGGCCGCGTTCCTCGGCGACTACTTCGCCGTGCACGCCCTGGCCGCGTTCGACGACATGGGCGCCGACCACGCCACCCGCAACGCTCGGACCGTCCTCGGCTGGATCGAGCGCACCGGCTCGACCGCGTTCACCAAGCGCGAGCTGTTCCGGGCGGTCAAGAGCAGCCAGCTCGCCACCGTCGCCGACCTTGACCCGGCCCTTGATGTCCTCGACGCCCACGGCTACGTGCGCCAGCTCGACCAACCGGCGCGCTCCGCGAAGGGCGGACGGCCGCCGTCGCCGAGCTACCTCGTTCACCCCGAGGTGCACCGGCCGGTCGCGACCGTCCACGCCATCGGCGCCGCGCGGAGAACGGCGTGAGGCGCCCGACAGAACTGACACAACTGACACAACCCCCTTCAGCCCGAGGTTCTGTCAGTTCTGTCAGTTCTGTCACGGACATCTCGCCGGACGGCGGCGCGCGCTGCCGACCGACCGCCTCAGTGCCCCTGGAAGGAACCGACGTAGGCAATTACATCGACGTTCATAAGATCTTGCCTCTGCGACCGCCTCAGACCGGCCTCCAAACGCCCGCTGACGCTTCGTTGCCACCGCACAGCGCAGAGGCACCCAAACACTCGACAGGCGCTCAGCGTCGACGTCACCGCCCCTCACGCACCAATCAGGAGGCACGGCCGATGGTGTCCCGGGAGTTCTTGACCCTCGCTGAGTTCCTCGCCGAGCTGGACGTCCCGAAGTCGACGTTCTTCCGCTGGAAGGCGATCGGCGAAGCGCCGCGCACCTACAAGCTCCCCAACGGCCAACTCCGCATCCGTCGAGCCGACTTCAACGCCTGGATCGCCAGCCGAGAGGAGCCGCAGGCCGCATGACGACCTTCGACGTTCGCATCTGGGGAATCTCGGAGCACAAGGGCAAGGATCGGAAGACCGGCAAGCCGCGCAGCACTTGGCGGCTGCGGTGGCTGGTCGCTGGCCAGAGGTTCGGCGAGTCGTTCCAGACGCGGGCATTGGCGGAGAGCTTCCGCTCGCGGTTGATCGTCGCCCAGCGCGAGGGCGTGGCCTTTGACGAGGCGTGCGGCCTGCCCGAGCCGATGGCGCGAGAGCTGCGGACGCGGTCATGGTTCCAGCACGCCACGGCCTACGTGGACATGAAGTGGCCGCATGCTTCGCCGAACCATCGCAAGGGCATCGCCGAGTCCCTCGCCACCGTCACGCCCGTATTGCTGTCCAGCGATCGAGGGGCGCCCGATGCGGAGACCATGCGCGCCGCGCTGTACGGCTACGTCTTCAACACCACAGCACGCACAGCCGGGCCGCCGCCGGCCAAACTGGCTGGCGCGGTCTCGTGGGTGGAGGCGAACACCGTCAACCTGTCGGCGCTCAACGACGCTGCCCTGGTACGGAAGGTGCTCGACACGCTCGCGCTCCGCATCGACGGCAAGCCAGCCGGTGCCGCGACCGTGACACGAAAGCGTGCGGTGTTGTCCAACGCCCTGCGGTACGCCGTGGAGCTGCGGCTGCTCGACGTCCATCCGCTGTCGCTGGTGAGCTGGACCGCGCCGAAGAAGGACGAGGGCGTCGACCGGGCGGTGGTCGCCAATCCGAAGCAGGCCGACGCGCTGCTCGCCGCCGTCGCTGCCGACAGTCCCGAGCTGGTGGCGTTCTTCGGCTGCATGTACTTCGCCGGGTTGCGGCCGGAGGAGGTGCTGCACCTCGCCGATGACGAGTACGAACGGCCGTCAGCACCGGGAGCGTGGGGCTGGCTGCATCTGACCGGCGCGACGGTCGCTGTCGGTCAAGGATGGAGCAACGGCGCCAAGGTCACCGAGGACCGCGGGCTCAAGCACCGCGCCAAGACCGCCACCCGATCGGTGCCTGTCGCGCCACCGCTCGCCGAGCTGCTCGCGCGGCACGTCGCGAAGTACGCCCCGGCGGACAATGGCCGACTGTTCGTCACGCGCAGAGGGCCGGGCGGGCGGTACGTGCCTACGGCAGGACAACCGATCCCGAACAACGCATACACGACGGCATGGCGCAAAGCGCGCAAGGAGGCGCTCACGGCCGCCCAGATGCGCTCGCCGCTCGCGAAGCGACCGTATGACCTACGCCACGCCTGCCTGTCGACGTGGCTCAACGCTGGCGTGCCACCGACGCAGGTAGCGGAGTGGGCGGGCAACAGCGTCAAGGTGCTTCTCGACGTCTACGCCAAGTGCCTCGACGGAGGGACAGCCGCCGCGCTCCACCGCATCGCCCTGGCGCTGGGGCTCGAACCACCGCGCTCAGCAGGGTGATCGCGGCGCGAACTTTGGCACGCATTTGGCGCGACGGGTGAGATCCAGCGGCACCGGGTGAGACGCAGTGGGACCGACGAGTAAGGCCCCCGAGCAGAGTTTCCCCTGCTCGGGGGCCTTACTGTCCTGCCAGTGGCGGGTAGAGGATTCGAACCTCTGTAGCTTTCGCGACGGATTTACAGTCCGCTCCCATTGGCCGCTCGGGCAACCCGCCTGGCGGAAGCAAGAATAGCGGTACGCCCCGGGGGCAACGCAAACGGGTACCCTCGGCACGCCCGTATCCGCCAACGATCGCACCACAGGAGCATCTGCCATGGCTTCGGCACCCTCGTTCGACATCGTCAGCAAGGTCGACCGGCAGGAGGTCGACAACGCGCTCAACCAGGCCGACAAGGAGTTGGGGCAGCGGTTTGACTTCCGCGGCACCGGCGCTGAGATCAAGTGGGCCGGGGAGGAGACGGTCAGCCTCCAGGCGGAGACCGAGGAGCGCGTGGTCGCGGCCCTCGAGGTCTTCAAGGAGAAGCTGGTCAAGCGCAACATCTCGCTCAAGTCGCTCGACGCGGGCGAGCCGCGCGCGTCCGGCAAGACGTACAAGATCGATGCCAAGATCGTCCAGGGCATCGAGTCGGACAAGGCGAAGGAGATCTCCAAGAAGATCCGCGACGAGGGGCCGAAGGGCATCCAGGCGCAGATCCAGGGGGATCAGCTGCGTGTGACCGGCAAGAAGAAGGACGACCTGCAGGCGGTCATCACGCTGCTCAAGGGTGAGGACTTCGGGATCGCGCTGCAGTTCACCAACTACCGGTGAGCCTTCAGTCCCGGCGGGCCGGTGGGCGCCGCTCGGGACGCTCGGGGGTCTCCTCGGCGCGGATCAGCACGAAACTGTCGGTGTCACAGATCTCGGTGTCGGGCTCTTCCCGGTGATCGGGGTCTGCCAGCACGGCGTGGATCGGCAATGCCATGAGGCGTGACCATACACGGACGTGCGCCGGGCATCACTCATGTGAGTGACGCCTGCGTGGTGGCCCGCGCGATCGCGCCGCGCGGGTTGCCCGCCACCAGCGCGCCGAGCGCGACGGCGGTGCCCGCCAGCAGGAACGCCCAGACGACGCCGCCGGGGTGGTCCACGACGAGCCCCATGACGGCGACGCCGGCCGCGCTGGAGGCCACCGAGACGGTCACGAGCCAGGTGTACGCCTCGTTGAGCATCGAGCCGGGCACGATCTGCCCGACGAGCGAGTTCTGCACGGTGAGCGCGGGTGCGATGGTGGCGCCGCCGAGGACGAGGGCGATGCCGAGCGCCAGCGCGCTGGGCATCGCGGCGAGGACCAGGATGCTGGCGGCCACCCCGCCGAGCAGCCAGCCGAGGCGCCCCGGCGGCCGCGTACCGAAGTAGAAGCCGCTGACGGCGCTGCCGATGCCCCACACGCCGAGCAGCAGGCCGCCGACGCCTTCCGGGTCGTGTTCGACATACGCGGTGGCGTACGCGGGAACGGCGACTCCGACACCGCCGAACGCGAATCCGAGGCCGAACGCGGTCACCAGCAGTGGCACGAACCCGGCGACCCGCAGGGGGCCGAGGCCCTTGGCGTCGGTGTGGTCCGCGTGGCGGCGCCACGACCGGATGGCCTGGCCACGGGCGACGACCAGGGTGCCGAGCAGGGTCACGCCGGCGGCGGCGCCGAGCGCGACCGCGGGCTGCCACAGCACGACGCACAGCGCGACCAGCATCGGGCCGGCCACGAAGACGACCTCGAACAGTGCCGTCTCGGCCGCGAGGGCGGTGACCCGCACGTGCGGCAGGTCTGCGGTCAGCGCGTTCCAGGTGCCGCGCACGGCGGCGGTCAGCGGCGGGAACGTGGCACCGGCCACGACGGCCGCCCCGACGATCACGGGCAGCGGTGCCTGCCGGAGCGCGACGAAGATCAGCAACGCGAGCGCCAAGGGGTGGGCGACGCCGGTGACGAGCAGCACCGGTGCGGGGCCGACCCGGTCGGCGAGTCGCCCGGCTACAGGGCTGGCGGCCGCGCCGGCGAGCGCATAGACGGCACACGCGGCGGCGGCCTGCGCGTACCGGCCGGTCGTCTGCTGCAGGAGCAGCAGCAGTGACAGCGAGACCATGCCGATACCGAGCCGGGCGAGCACCCCGACGATCAGCAGAACGGGCGCGCCGGGAAGCCGCCATACCGCCGCGTACTGCCGCAACGCCGTGCCTCATCTCAAACTCGGTAACGGGTGAAGAGCCTGCCGATCCTAACGGCAGGCTCCGGTCACCCGATCGGGTTTTTCGCGTCAGCGGTACGTGACGCCCGCCATCTCCTCCAGCCTGGCGACCCGCTGCTCCATCGGCGGGTGGGTCGAGAACAGCGACGCGATCCCGCCGCCCCGGAGCGGATTGTCGATCATGAGGTGTGCTTGGCTGGCGAGCTGACCGTTGGCCGGCAGCGGCAGCGCCTGGGTACCGCGATGAATCTTGCGCAACGCACTTGCCAGGGCGAGCGGGTCGGCCGTCAGCCTCGCGCCGGACTCGTCGGCCTGGTATTCGCGGCTGCGGCTGATGGCGAGCTGGATCACCGTCGCGGCGAGCGGGCCCAGGATGAGCATCAGCAGCATGCCGCCGAGGCCGGGACCGTCGTCGTCATCGGAGGAGCCACCGAGTGGCAGGAAGATCGCCAGCTGGGCGAGCATCGTGATCATGCCGCCGAGTGCGCCGGCGACACTGGAGATGAGGATGTCGCGGTTGTACACGTGGGACAGCTCGTGGCCGACGACGCCGCGCAGCTCGCGGGGGGTCAGGATGCCGAGGATGCCCTGCGTGACGGCGACGGCGGCGTGTTTCGGGCTCCGGCCGGTGGCGAAGGCATTGGGTTGCATGGTCGGGCTGACGTACAGCCTGGGCATGGGCTGCCCGGCGGACGTGGACAGCTCCCGGACCATTGCGTACAGGTCGGGCGCCTGCGCCTCGGTGACCGGCTGGGCGTTCATCGCGCGCAGGGCGAGCTTGTCGGAGTAGAAGTAGCTGAACGCGTTCATGCCGAGCGACAGGAACACGGCGACGACCAGACCGGTGCTACCGCCGAGCCAGTAGCCGACAAGCAGGATCAGCGAGGTCAGCAGCCCGAGCAGGGCCGCCGTCTTGAGACCGTTGAGATGCCTGTGCTGCATACCTCCTACAACACCGCGGCCCGCTGTGACCCTTCCCTGCGCCGGCTGTGAGCTGGCTGAACACCACGCCTGCACTGTGGGTGATTTGCGGCTTTCATCCTTGCCGGCGGCCTGGGCCTCTTGCCCTGTCAGCGGAAGAACGCGGCGAGCTCGAGCACGCCCTGCGGGGCGAATCCGAGCAGCACCGCGAGGACCGCGGCCACGCCGACGGCCGCCGCGACCGGCCAGCCGACTCGCACCCGAGCGTCTGCCGGGTCACCGTCGGCAACCTGGACCACTGCTTCGACCTGCGACGGCGCAGAAACCGACGCCCCCTCGGCGACCGAGACGGTCGCCGGCACCGAGACGGTCGCCGGCACCGGCTCAGGCGCTGACACCGGAGGTGCGGCTGGTGCGGCTGGGGCAGCGAACAGGGTGGCGACGGCGCGGACGTAGTACGCGAGGCCGATGACCGCGTTGAGTGCCACGACCACCGCCAGCCAGGCGGCGTCGCCGCCGAGCAGGGCGCGGACCACGGCCACCTTGGCGAACAGGCCCGCCAGCCCCGGTGGCAGACCGGCGAGGCCTGTCAGCGCGATCACCAGGACTGCCGCCAGCCACGGCGAACGGCGGGCCAGGCCGCGGTAGTCGGCGACGTCACCGCCGTCGGCGCTGCCCCGGACGGCGACCACGGCGGCGAAGGCGGAGAACTCGAGGACGACGTAGAACAGGGCGTACGCCACGGTCGCCGCGACCACGAGCGCGATCGCGTCGGGCGTGCGGCCACCGGAGGCGAGGAGCGCGCCGAGCGGGGCGAGCAGATAACCGGCCTGGGCGACCGACGACCAGGCGAGCAGGCGGACCATGCGCCGCTGCCGGAGGGCGACGAGGTTGCCGACGGTCATGCTGAGCACGGCGAGGACCGCGAGGGTCAGGCCCGACGTGGCGAGGACCGGGCCACCGGCGACCACGCCGACGAGCAGCAACGCGACGACGCCGCCGAGTTTCGAGGTGGTCGACAGGTACGCGGCGACCGGCAGCGGGGCGCCGTCGTAGGTTGCCGGTGCCCAGGCGTGCGCCGGCACCGCGGCGACCTTGAACGCCAGACCCGCCAGCAGCAGGACCATGCCGACCTTGAGCAGCGGTTGCAGCTGCGGCGCGCTCGCGCCGGAGCGGGCGATGTCGGCGAGGTGCACGCCGCCGGTCGCGGTGTACACGAGCGCCGCGCCGAGCAGTGCCACCGCCGTCGACACCACGCTGACCACGAAGAACGTGACCGCCGCGGACGCGCCGGTGGCCGCGCCGCGCCTGATGCCGACGAGCAGATACAGCGGCAGGGTCAGCGTCTCGAGCGCCACGATCAGCGTGATCAGGTCGCGGGCGCCGCCGAGGACGACCGCGCCGGTCAGCGAGCAGGCGAGCAGGAAGCAGTACTCCCCGACGGGCACCTCGCCGGTCCGCAGCAGCGGCAACGACAGCGCGACGGCGCCGAGCGCGAGGACCGCGAAGGCGGCACCGACCGCGGCGGCCGCCGGGTCCGAGACCAGCGAACACTGGTCGGGCCCGATGCAGAACGCGGTGCGCCGCCCGGCGTCGCCGAGCCCCAGCCCCACGCCGACGGCGGTGGCCGCGGTCGCGACCATGCCGAACGCGGTCGCCCCGACGACGGCGCCGCGCCTGCCGGGCACGAGCAGGTCGACGAGCAGGGCGAGGACGGCGGTGGCGACGGCAACGTACGTCGGCAGGAGCGCGACCTGATCGATCCTCATCGCCCGACCTCCCCGGCCGGCTCGCAGCCGACCAACTGGCCAGAAGCCCGCATGAACGAGCGGTCCGGCGGCCGGGCGGACGGACCCGCAGCGGCCTCAACGCCGGGGATGGTCGTGGTCAGGCGGTGCATCAGCAGTGACCCGACCCGGACCGTCGACGCAGATCGCCGGGTGGCGTCCGTGGCAGGGAACGGAGCTGCCGCGTGCGGCGCCCCCGCCGGACGCGCCGACGGGACGGACTCAGGACGTGCGGCCACCAGGCGCACAGCCAGGCCGCCTGCCGAACGAGCGGACAGACCGACGGCTGGACCGACGAACGACGGCCCGCAGTCCGTGTGGAAGCCCGGAGCCCGGTGGGTGGGTGCCGGGGAGTGGGAGGCCGGCGGGGGCGGGGTGGGGGTCATCGGGTGATCACTTCTGCCAGGGCGGCGACCGGGTCGGCGGAGTAGGCGAGGACCAGGGCCGGGACGACGCCGACCGCGAGGGTCAGCGCGATCAGCGGGGACCACGCGACCAGCTCGCCCGGGCGGAGGCGGCCGGTGGTGGTGAGGGCGGTGACCGGCGGGGTGGCGGCGCCGTGGGTGACGCGGCGCAGGAGGCGCAGGAAGTAGGCGGCGGCGAGGGCGGCGCCGGCGGCGGCCAGGACGCCGAGCGTGGTCCAGAGCGGGCCGCCGCGTTCGAAGGCGGCGACGACGGCGAAGGCCTCGCCCCAGAAGCCGGCGAGGCCGGGCAGGCCGAGGGAGGCGATGGCGGCGAAGGCGAGGACGCCGCTGAGGGCGGGTGCGGTCTCGCGGAGGCCGCCGAGCTGGGCGAGCTCGCCGGTGTGTGCGCGGTCCTTGATGCCGCCGGCCACGAAGAACAGCAGGCCGGTGACGATGCCGTGGGCGATGTTGCCGATGAGGGCGGCCTGGAAGCCGGTGGTGGTGAGGGTGGCGACGCCGAGCAGGACGAAGCCCATGTGGCCGACGGACGAGTAGGCGATGAGGCGCTTGAGCTCGGTCTGGGCGAGGCAGACCAGGCCGCCGACGATGATGGCGGCGGTGGCGAGGATCCCGAGGACCGGTGCGCTGCGGGCGGCGGCGTCGGGCGCGACGCCGACGGCAACCCGGAGCAGGCCATAGGTGCCCATCTTCAGCAGGACGCCGGCGAGGATGACCGAGCCGACGGTCGGGGCCTCCGTGTGCGCGGCGGGCAGCCAGGTGTGCAGCGGCCAGAGCGGGCTCTTCACCGCGAACGCGACGGCGAGCAGCACGAACGCGAGCAGCTGCAGGCCGCTGCTCATCGGGCGGGTCGCCGGGTCGGTGAGCGCGACGAGGTCGGCGGTGCCCGCGGCGGAGACGACGGTGAAGACGCCGACGAGGAGCAGCACGGAGCCGAAGAGCGTGTAGAGGACGAACTTGCGGGCCGCGCGGCGGCGGTCGGGGCCGCCCCAGACGGCGATCACCGCATACATCGGCAGCAGGACGATCTCGAAGAAGACGAAGAACAGCACCAGGTCGAGGGCGAGGAACACGCCGATGATGCCGAGCTCCAGGACGAGCAGCAGCGCCACCAGGAGCCGGCCGCGGCCCGGGTCCGGGACCCGCCAGAGGCAGTAGGCGCAGCAGAGCATGGTCAGCGCGGCGGTGAGCACGACGAGCGGATAGGAGATGCCGTCGACGCCGAGGTGGAAGCGCAGGCTGAGGTCGGGCGCCCAGGGCACGTCGAGCTCGGCCCACGGGACGATGGCGCCCTTGCCGGGCGTGGTGCTGCCGGGAGTGGTGCTGCCGGGAAGGAAGAACAGGGTGGCGCCGAAGGTCGCGGCGGCGAACGCGGTGCCGCCGACGCGGCCGGCGCGGTCGAGCCGGGCCGGCATGCCGGCGGCCAGCAGCGCGCCGATCGCGGGCAGGATCAGCAGCGCGAGGAGCAGGGTCTGACCGGTGCTCACCAGGACACCCCCACAACCAGGGCGATGGCGGCGGCGAGGATGACCGCGCCGCCGAGGACGGCGCCGGTGGCGCGGGGCAGCCCGGCGGTGTGGGCCCGACGAGGAGCGCGCCCGCGCCGGTGGCCCCGGTGCCGGTCGCGTCGACGGCGCCGTCGACGACGGTCTCGTCGGTGCGCCGGGCGAGCCGGGCCAGGGCGGTCACCGGGCGGGTGACCAGCGCGTCCTGGACGGCGTCGAGGTAGAACGCGTTGGCGAGGAGCCGGGTGAGGGCGGTGTCGGGCAGGTCTGCGGCCGGGTCGCGGCGCCAGGCGAGCGCGGCACCGGCGAGCAGCAGCGCGAGCGGCACCAGCGCGAAGACACCGATCTCGGCGATGGCGTGCTCGCCGCCGAGCCGCCGGCCGAAGGCGGCCGACAGGCTGGCGAACCCGAGCAGGACGGTCGGCACCGCGAGGACCAGCAGCGGCCCGCGCATCGCCCACGGTGGCTCGTGCCCGGTGCGGGCGGCGGCGGTGCGGGGCTCGCCGAGGAACGTGCGGCGCCACAGGCGGACCACATAGGCCGCGGTGAGCAGCACCGTCAGCGCCGCGGCCGCGAACACGAGCACCGCCACGGACCGCGGCAGCGGGCCCTCCGCCGACGACGTGGCGTGCCAGGCGGCCTCGACGATCGAGTCCTTGCTGAAGAAGCCGGCCAGGGGCGGGAGACCGGCGAGGGCGGCCAGGCCCGCCGTCATCGTCCAGAACGTCACCGGCATGCGGGTGCGCAGCCCGCCCATGGCGGCCATCAGGTTGGTGCCGACGGCGTGGATCACCGCACCGGCGGCGAGGAACAGCAGCGCCTTGAACGCGGCGTGGGTGAGCAGGTGGAACAGCGCGGCGTCGGGTGCGCCGACGGCGAGGCCACCGGTCATGTAGCCCAGCTGGCTGACCGTCGACCAGGCCAGGACCCGTTTGATGTCGTCCTGGCCGAGGGCGGCGAGGGCGCCCAGCAGCATCGTGATCGACGCCATGACGGCGAGCACGGTGAGCGCGGCGCCGGAGCGCTCGAACAGCGGATAGAGCCGGGCCACGACATAGACCCCGGCGGCGACCATCGTCGCGGCGTGGATCAGGGCGGAGATCGGGGTCGGGCCGGCCATCGCGTCGGGCAGCCAGGTGTGCAGCGGGAACTGGGCGCTCTTGCCCGCGACGCCGGCGAGCAGCAGCACGCAGGCGGCGGTGACGGTGCCCGCGGACAGGTCGGCGGTGAACACGTCGGCGATGCGGAAGCTGCCGGCGTGCAGCCCGAGCAGCACGATGCCGAGCAGGAAGCCGACGTCGCCGACGCGGGTCACCAGGAACGCCTTGACCGCGGCCCGGGGCGCCTCCGGCAGCCGCCGGTCGTGACCGATCAGCAGATAGGAGCAGATGCCCATGACCTCCCAGCCGACCAGCAGGGCGATCAGGTCGCCGGAGACCACCACCAGCAGCATCGCGCCGGTGAACAGGCTGACCTGCGCGGCATAGGGCGCGTAGCGGTCGTCGTCGTGCAGATAGGCCACGGAGTAGATCTGGACGCACAGCGCGACGACGCCGACGGCGACGGCGACGAGCCCGGCGGGGCCGTCGAGCCAGGTGCCGAACCTGACGGCCAGCCGGCCGAAGTCGGCGACGACGATCCCGGCGTCGGGCTCCCGCCCCCCGCGCAGGGCGACGGCGACCGCGCAGATCAGGGCGGCGGCCGCGGCGCCGGTGCCGAGCGCGGCGGCGACCCCGCGGCGCTGATGCCGCAGCAGCAGCCCGGCGAGGCCGGCGGCCAGCGGCACCGCCGGCAGGGCCAGTCCGAGGAGGTCGACCCTCACCGGGCCACCTCCTGGGCGTCCTCGGTGAGCGGCAGCTCCTCGACGTCGACGGAGCGGCGCAGCCGATACAGCTGGAGGATCAGGGCGAGCCCCACACCGATCTCGGCGGCGGCGAGCACGATGATGAACAGGGTGAACGACTGGCCGCTGTGCGGCACCAGCGACCGGATCGTCGCGTCGGCGGTGACAAAGACCAGATTCACCGCGTTGAGCAGCAGCTCGACCGCCATCAGCAGCAGCACGGCGTTGCGCCGGACGATGACGCCGTAGACGCCGATGCCGAACAGCAGCGCCGCGATCGTGAACGGCAGGACCGGATGCATCAGCGCCCCCGCGGGTCGGGCCGGGAGCCGGTGCGGGGGCCGGCGCTGACGTCGGGGCGGGACACCACGATCGCGCCGACCAGCGCGGCCAGCAGCAGCACCGACACCAGCTCGAACGGCAGCACCCAGGTGCGGAACACCGCGCCGCCGATCGCCTCGGCGGTGCCGGGCGCGGGCAGCCCGACCCGGCTCCAGTGGAACGCGTCGGCGAAGAGCGCCACGAGGCCCGCGCCGGCGCCGACGAGCGCGCCGGGCCAGCGGACCCGGTCGAGGTCGTCGCTGGCGCCGATGGGCGCGCGGGTCAGCATCACGGCGAACAGCAGCAGCACCACGACGGCGCCGACATAGAGCAGCACCTGAATCCAGGCGAGCAGCTCCGCGGACAAGACGAGATAGAGCCCGGCGACCGCGCCCAGCGTGACGACGAGCCACAGCCCGGCGCGGACCACGTGCCGGGTCGTCACGACCAGCAGGCCCGCGCCCAGCGCGACGGCGCCGAGCGCGGCGAGCAGCACGTCCGCCGATGTCATCGCGATGCCACCCTCATGGCCGACATCCTGCCATCAGGGTCCGACAGGATTCGACCGGCGGGGCGACAAGACGCAGAAAAAGCTACGCGCGGAACCGCGCGACGACCCGGCTCAGCTCCTGCGACATCCCGGCCAGCTCCGCCGCCGCCGACTCGGTGTCCTGCACGCCGACGCTCGTGGACTGCGCCGCCCGCGCCACCCGGTCGATGCTGGCGGCGATCTCGGTGCTGCCACTGGCCGCGTTCGCCGCGTTGCGACCCATCTCGTTCGTCGTCGCGGTCTGCTCCTCGACGGCCGAGGCGATCGTCGTCTGGTACCCGTTGACGCTCTCGATGACCTCGCTGATGCGACTGATCGCGGCCACGGCGCTCGCCGCGTCGGCCTGGATCGCCGAGATCCGCTTGCTGATGTCCTCGGTGGCCTTCGCGGTCTCCTGCGCGAGGTCCTTCACCTCGTTGGCGACGACCGCGAAGCCCTTGCCGGACTCGCCGGCGCGGGCGGCCTCGATCGTCGCGTTCAACGCGAGCAGGTTGGTCTGCGCGGCGATGCCGGTGATCACGTTGATGACGTTGCCGATCTCGGCGCTGGACTCGCCCAGTTTCGCCATCGTCCGGGTCGTCTCGTTGGCGGCGTCCATGGCCTCGTTCGCCACCCGTACCGCTTCCGTGGCGTTCTGCGCGATCTCCCGGATGCTCTCGTTCATCTCGTCGGTGCCGACGGCGACGGTCTGCACGTTGCGGGACACCTCGCCGGCCGCACCGCTGACGGCGGTGGCCTGCTCGGCGGCGGCGTCGACGCCTGAGGCGATGGTGCGGGCCACCCCGGTGAGGCGGGCCGACGAGCCGGCCAGGGAGGTGGCCGACGTGCCGACGAGACGGACCATCTCGGCGATCCGGTCGAGGCTCTCGTTGAGCGCCCGGCCCATCTGCCCGACCTCGTCGCCGCCGGTCACGTCCATGCGGGCGGTCAGGTCACCGTCCGCGACCTGGTCCAGGACCGCCTTCGCCCCGCGGACCGAGCGCACGATCGACCGGGCGACCAGGGTGGCCAGGCCCAGCGACAGCAGCACGCCGAGGATCAGCATCACGATCAGGCTGGTCCGGGCCGCGTTGTAGGTGCCGGTGGCGTCGTCGGAGATCTGTTTGGCGTTGGCCTGTTCGATCTCGGCGATGCTGCTCCCGGCGTCCTGCTGCGCCTCCAGGATCGCGCTGATCTCGGGATCGAAGAGGGCCTGCAGGGCGCCCGGCATGTTGCCCTGCCGCGCCGCGGGCAGGATCTTCTCGTCGCGGATCCTGCGCATCGCGGCCATCTGCGTGGCCAGCTCGTCGGCGACGGCCTTGCCCTTGGCGGTGTGGCGGCTGGCAAGGTAGTCGGCGTAGGCCCGGTCGAAGCTGGCGTCGACCGGTTTCATGTACCCGTTGACGACCTGCTCGATGTTCGCCGGCGGGCTGACGACGGCGGCGTACATCAGCAGCTGCGTCTCGGTCCAGTGGTTCTGCATCTTCTGCGCGGCGGCGCCCGGTGCCCCGGCGGTGGCGTAGACGTCGTCGGTGGCCTGGTTGAGCACCCGCAACCGGGTGATGCCGTAGCCGCCGACCACCACCGTCACCACCGAGACGAGCAGGAAGCTGATGAAGAGCTTCTGCGAGATCCCCAGCCGGGACATGCCGCCACCTCCGAGCAGTCGGCCGCGCCGTGGGCGCGACTCATCTCTCGGATCGGTCAGACAACACTCTGACCTGAGCGTTTTGCGGCGGCGGTCTGCTCTTTGGCCGGTTCGCCCCGATGGTCGTGGGCCGGCGGGGCGGGCACGGTGGCGACCCACTCCTCGAGCCGGTCCTTCTCGTGCAGCAGGTCGCGGATGTCGTGCTCGGCGTACTCGAACTCCGGCGTCCAGTGCAGCGCGTCGAAGGGGCACACCTCGATGCAGATCCCGCAGTACATGCACAGCGAGAAGTCGATCGCGAACCGGTCGAGCACGTTGCGCTGCCGCGCCCTTGCCGCGCCGGGGACGACGACCTCCTCCTTGTGGGAGTCGATGTAGATGCACCAGTCGGGGCATTCCCTGGCGCACAGCATGCAGACCGTGCAGTTCTCCTCGATGAGCGCGATGACGCCGCGGGTGCGGGGCGGCAGGTCGGGCTCGACGTCCGGATACTGCTGGGTGCCGGAGCGCTGGGTCAGCGTGCCGAGCGTCACGGCGAGGCCTTTGACGAGCCCCTTACCGGGAAGTTCCATGGGTCCCGTCCAATCTCACAGTGCGACCTTGACCGCGGCGGTGACGACCAGCTGCAACAGGGCGAGGGGGACGAGGACCAGCCAGCACAGGCGCTGCAGCTGGTCCTCGCGCAGGCGGGGATACGCCACGCGCAGCCAGATCACCACGAACGCGACGGCGAAGACCTTCACCAGCGTCCACAGCCAGCCGACCTGGTCGTCGAACGGTCCCTTCCACCCGCCGAGGAACAGCACGGTGGTGAGGGCGGCGATGACGACGATGCCGACGTACTCCGCCAGCAGGAAGAACGCGAAGCGCAGGCCGGTGTATTCGGTGAGGTAGCCGAAGACCAGCTCGGAGTCGGCGATCGGCATGTCGAACGGCGGGCGGCGGATCTCGGCGAGCCCAGCGGTGAAGAAGATCAGCATCGCCGGGAGCTGCCACAGCAGCCACCAGGGGCGCCACGCCTCGACGATGCCGGACAGCGACAGCGTGCCGGCGGCCATGGCGACCGACGCCGCCGACAGCACGAAGGGCAGCTCGTAGCCGAGCAGCTGCGCGGCCGCTCGCAGGCCGCCGAGCAGCGAATACTTGTTGGCCGAGGACCAGGCGGCCATCAGCACGGCGATCACGCCGATGCCGACGACCGCGAGGACGAAGAACAGCCCGACGTCGAGTGGCTGGGCGACCAGACCGTGCGGCCCGAGCGGGATGACCAGCAGGACGGCCAGGTAGGGCAGCAGCGCGACGACCGGGGCGAGCCGGAAGACCTGCCGGTCCGCGGCGCGCGGGGTGATGTCCTCCTTCTGCACGAACTTGACCCCGTCGGCGACGAGCTGGGCCCAGCCGTGGAACGCGCCGGCATACATGGGACCGAGGCGGCCCTGCATGTGCGCCATCACCTTGTGCTCGGCCTGGCCGACGATGAGCGGCAGGGTGAGGAACGCGCCGACGACGACGAGGACCCGCAGGATCAGCTCCAACCAGGTCGGCATCAGATCCGGCCTCCCGGCCACTCGCTGGGGTCGGGCACGCCCGGAGGGCGCATCGGGGCGCGCTTGCTGACGGCATGCTCGCTCTCCCCCGGCTCCTTCGCGCCCGGCCACGGCTTCGCGACCCGGGAGGCGAGGACGAACTCCTTGCGCAGCGGGTGCCCCTCGAACTCCGGCGGGAGCAGCAGCGGCGTCAGTGCGTCGTTGCCGGTGAAGTCGATGCCGAACATCTCGTGCGTCTCGCGCTCGTGCCAGGCCGCGCCCGGATAGACGGCAACGACCGTGGACACAGCCGGCGAGAGCCGCGGCAGCACCACACGCAGCAGCAGCCCGTGCAGCAACGACGTCGAGTAGACGTGGGCGACCACGGCAAAACCGTCGGGCAGTTCGTCGACCGCGGACAGCCAGTCGAAGAAGTCGCAGGCCAGCTCGTCGCGGGCGGTCAGCAGCGCATCGACCCAGCGATCCGGCGGCACGTCGACGGTCGGCCGGCTGAAACGGCCACCACCGGCGGACTCGCCGACGGTGGCGCCGTCGCCGAACAGCGCGCCGAGCTCCTCAACCTTCACGTCAAGGCCTCCGCACCGGCGGGGCGGTCAGCGCTTTGACGTCGGTCCGGTTGACACCGCCGAGCCCCGACTGCTCCCCCGCGATCTTGTCCTGGAGTTTCATGATGCCGTGCAGGAGCGCCTCGGGCCGGGGCGGGCAGCCGGGGACGTAGACGTCGACGGGGATGAGCTGGTCGACGCCCTTGGTCACCGAGTAGGAGTCCCAGTAGGGCCCGCCGCAGTTGCTGCACGCGCCGAAGCTGATCACGTATTTCGGCTCGGGCATCTGGTCATAGAGCCGTTTGACGGCAGGCGCCATCTTGTCGGTGACGGTGCCCGAGACGACCATGAGGTCGGCCTGGCGCGGCCCGTGCGCGAACGGGATGACGCCCAGGCGCATGAAGTCGTGCCGCCCCATCGACGTGGCGATGAACTCGATCGCGCAACAGGCGAGACCGAAGTTGAACACCCACAGCGAATAGCGGCGCCCCCAGTTGAGCACGAACTTGATCGGGTCGCCCAGGACACTCGACATGCGTGTCAGCCTACGCTCGTCGGCCGCTGCAGCAGGCTGAGGAAAGCGACCAGTAACTGCTCGCGCACGGCCGGTGGCGCCGCGTTGAGCAACGTGTTGATCACGGCCATGCGTGACGGCAGCACCGACGAACCGGACCCGACCCCGAGCGCCGATGCCAGCGACGAGACGTCGCCGACCAGCGAGAAGATCCCGTCGGGCAGCTCGACCGGCCCGAGCGCGCGGGCGGCGTCCACGGACGCGGCGAGGTCGGCGGCGAACTCCGACACCCGCGGCGCGACGGACGCGGTCACCGTCAGGTGTACCGACGGCGCGATGTCCCCGTGCTGGAACTGCGGCTGCGTGTGCCAGCCCCTGGCGGCCAGCTCGTCGGCGAGCACGAACAGATCGACACCGGCCGACTGGAACGCGACCACCGTCGACTCGACCGGCAGCAGGACCAGCCCGTCGACGGCCGACACCGCGGCGGCCAGGCCACGCACCGCGGTCCGGGTGGTGTCGGCCAGCGCGAGGTAGCCGTCGTCGCCGAGGTGCCGCAGCGTCGCCCAGGCGGCCGCGATCGGCCCGCCGGAGCGGGTGGAGGAGATAACGGGGTTGACCATCGTGTAGCCGGGCCAGTCGGCGTAGCCGAAGTACTGCGGCAGCCGCAGCGCCTCGTCGCGGTGCAGCAGGACCGAGACGCCCTTCGGCGTGTACGCGTACTTGTGCAGGTCGACGGAGATGCTGGTGACGCCCGGGACGGACAGGTCGAACGCCGCGACCGGCTCGCCGAGCCGCCGCAGGAACGGCAGCGTCCACCCGCCGAAGCAGGCGTCGACGTGGCAGCGGACCCCGGCGGCGGCGGCCGCGGCCGCGATCGGCTCGACCGGGTCGATCAGGCCGTGGGCGTACGACGGCGCCGAGCACGCCACGAGCACCGTGTCCGGCCCGATCGCCGCCGCGACAGCGGCAGGGTCGACGCGGAGGTCGGCGCCCACCGGTACCACATCCAACGCCACCCGAAGATAGGCCGCGGCCTTCGCGAGGGCCGCGTGCGCGGTCACCGGCATCACCAGGCGCGGCTCGGCGATGTGGGGCGCGCCGTCCCGGGCCGCCTTCACGGCCAGGATCAGCGACTCGGTGCCGCCGCTGGTGACGCTGCCGACCGTCTGCGGCCCGCCGCCCAGGACCGCCGCGGCCATGCCGACGAGGTCGTTCTCCATCCGCAGCAGCGACGGGAACGCGGTCGGGTCAAGCCCGTTGACGTGCGCGGACGACGCGTACGCGGCCGCGGCGAGCTCGTCGAGCCCGGCCACCGCGGGGTCGTAGACGTAGGCGAACAGCCGCCCGCCGTGCGTCGGCAGGTCCCCCTCACGCAGCTCCGCGAGCTCCTTGAGCACCTGCTCGGCCGGAACACCCTTCACGTGACCCCCTCGGTCAGACGCCGCTCGTCCAGGTCGTAGCCTCGCAGACCGATGAGTGCCGATGCCACGACGACGGCCGGTACCAGGGTGAATCCGATGAGCACGCCGAGCTTCGCGGTGCCCGACTGGGCGGCGGCCTCCCCGGACGAGCTGGACACGTAGCCGAAGACGGCGAGCAGCACCGCGAACACGCCGGGGCCCAGCGCCATGCCGAACGTCTCGCCCGCCGTCCACAGGCCGGTGAAGACGCCCGCCTGGCGGCGCCCGGTGCGCTGCGCGTCGAACGCGATGCAGTCCGGCAGCATGGCCATGCCGAAGACCTGCTGGCCCGCGTACCCGCTGCCGACCAGCCCGGTCAGGACGTACACGGCGGCGGCCGGCAGGAACGGGGCGAGGGCCAGCAGCGCGGCGGCGGCCGCGAACAGCACCGACGCGAGCACATAGGCCTTGAGCTTCCCGACGCGCTCACCGACCCGCGTCCACAGCGGCATGACCAGCAGCGCCGGGCCGACGAAGCACGCGAACAGCAGTGTCGCGCCCGTGTCCGGGGACTCGAGGATCTGCGTGGCGAAGCAGCTGACCCCGGCCAGCATCGTGGCGATGCCCGCGGCCTGCACGACGAAACAGATCAGCAGCAGCCGGAACGGGCGGCTGGCCCGCACGACCCGCAGCTGCGCGGCGAACGACGGCTCGCTCGGCAGGACCTTGCCGACCGGGGCGCCGCGCGTGCCGAAGAACGAGCCGAGCGTGCCGACCAGGATCAGCAGGGCGACGAAGACCCCCATCGCCCGGTGCCCGGGGATGCCGCCGCCGAACTGTTTCGTCACCATCGGCGACAGCGCGCCGGAGACCAGGATCGCGACCGCGAGGATGGCGACCCGCCAGCTCATCAGCCGGGTCCGCTCGGCGTAGTCGTCGGTCATCTCGGCGGGCATCGCGACGTACGGCACCTGGTAGAACGCGAACGCGGTCGCCGCGAGCAGAAACATCACGGCCGCGTAGGCGGCATTGCGGTCGAACGGCGCGGCGAAGATGCCGGCGAACAGCACCGCGAGCGCCAGGCCGCCGAAGAGCAGAAATGGCCGCCTGGCACCCATCGAAGTGCGAGTACGATCGGAAATCCTCCCGGCAACCGGATTGATCAGCACGTCCCAGGCCTTCGGCGCCAGCACCAGCAGCCCGGCGATCCCGGCGGCGACGCCGAGCGTGTCCGTCAGATAGGGCAGCAGGAGCAGGCCAGGGACCGTGCCGAACGCGCCGGTGACCAGCGAGCCGAGCGCGTAGCCCGCCCGCACGCCTCCGGGCAGGACCTGGGTTTGCTCGACTGGGGCCATGGTCCACGAATGCTAGCGATCACCATCTCGGAAAGGAACCTCCGCTGTCGACCGCCCTGCTGCAGGCCCAGTCACGCCCCCGGGCAACGGTCCCGGCGGGAGTCGCCGCCGGGCACCCGGCCACGACCGAGGTCGGGCTGCGGGTCCTCGCGGCCGGAGGGTCCGCCGCCGACGCGGCCGTGGCCGCGATGCTCGCCGGGTGCGCCGCGGAGAGCGTCCTGACCGGCCTGGCCGGTGGCGGGTTCGCCACGTACTTCGACGCCGCCACCGGCGCCACCTCCTGCCTCGACTTCTTCTGCTCGGTCCCGGGCCTGGACAGCACCGCCCCCGCCGCACCCATGGTGCCGATCAAGATCTCATTCGGTGGTGTACCGCAGCGCTACGAGATCGGTGCCTCCAGCGTGGGCGTGCCCGGCATCCCCGCCGGCGCGGGCGAGATCCACCGCCGCTGGGGCCGCCTGCCGTGGCAGCGGGTCGTCGCGCCGGCGCTCAACCTGGCCCACAGCGGCGTGCTCCTGCCCGGCCCGCACGCCCGCACCCTGGTGTCGCTGGCACCGGCGATGCTGCCCGGGTTCGGTTCGGCGGTGTACGCGCCGGAGGGCCGCCTGTTGGAGGGCGGCGACCTGCTGCACCACCCCGGGCTGGACGCCACGTTCGGGATCCTGTCGGAGGAAGGCCCGTCCGCCTTCTACACCGGACGGATCGGGCAGCTGATGCTCGCCCAGGTCCGCGCCGGCGGCGGCGTGCTGAGCCCGCGGGACCTCGCCTCCTACCGGGTCCTGCAGGTGCCCGTGACCGCCGCGCCGTTCGGGCCCTACCGCGTCCTGGCCCGCTCCGACCTCAACGAGACGATCCGGACCATCGTCGCGTTGCCGTCCGGCTTCACCCCGCTCGAGCTTGCCGACGCGCTCCTGGTGTACGGATCGCAGCGGCTGGGCGACACGACGAACATCTCGGTCGTCGACGCCACGGGCAACGCCTGCGTGATCACGATGACGCTCGGCATCGGCGCCGGGGTGTGGCTGCCCGGCCTCGGCGTCCACCTCAACTCGATGCTCGGCGAGGGCGACCTCATCCGCCCCGGCACGCTGCCCGGCGAGCGGATGGCGTCGTGCATGTGCCCGACCGTGGTCCTGGACGCCGCCGGCGGTCTCGTGATGGCGATCGGCTCCGCCGGCGCGACCCGCATCCGCACCGCGCTGATCCAGACCCTCACCAACGTCCTGGTGCACGGCGACGACATGACGACCGCGATCCGCCGCCCCCGCTTCCACCCGGTGTCGGCCGACGGCACCCGGCGCGTGCACGTCGAGCCCGGCTGCGACCCCACGCCCTTCGCCGACGCGGGCTATGCGGTCCAGCGCTGGGACCGGCTCGATCACTACTTCGGCGGGGTCAGCGCCGTCGGCCTGGCAGGCGCGGCCGGCGACCCGCGCCGCGGCGGCGTGGGCAGGCTCCTACAGCAGCACTAGGTCGTCGCGGTGGACGACCTCCCGCTCGTACGCCGGACCCAGCGCCCTGGCAAGCTCCCCGGTCGACCGGCCCAGCAGCGGCGGCAGCTCCGTCGCGTCGTAGTTGACCAGGCCGCGGGCGACCGCCACCCCGCCCACGTCCACCAGGTCCACAGGGTCCCCGGCCGCGAACCTCCCGTCCACCGCGGTGATCCCGGCCGGCAGCAGCGACGCGTGCCGCTGGATGACCGCCTGCACCGCACCCGGGTCCAGGTGCAGCCGCCCGCGCGGGCTGGTCGCGTGCGCGAGCCAGAACAGCCGCGCCTGCGGCCGCTCCCGCAGCCGGTGGAACAGCGTGCCGACGTGCTCACCCGCCAGCACCGCCGCGGCGTTGGGCGCCGACGTCAGCACCACCGGGATGCCGCTGGTCGTCGCGATCCTCGCCGCCTCGACCTTCGTCACCATGCCCCCGGTGCCGACCCCGGCCTTGCCGGGCCGCCTCACGTCGATCGCCGCCAGGTCCTCCGGCGAGCGCACATCTGTCACGGCCGTCGAATCCGGCAGCGACGGGTCACCGGTGTACAGACCGTCGACGTCCGACAGCAGCACCAGCAGGTCGGCGTGCACCAGCGAGGCGACCAGCGCGGCGAGCCGGTCGTTGTCGCCGAACCGGATCTCCTGCGTGGCGACCGTGTCGTTCTCGTTGACGATCGGGATGGCCCGCAGATCCAGCAGCCGCCGCAGCGTCCTGTACGCATTGCGGTAGTGCACCCGCCGCGTCACGTCGTCGACGGTCAGCAGCACCTGCCCGACCACCCTGCCGTGCCTGGCGAACGCGTCGTTGTACGCCCGCATCAGCAGCCCCTGCCCGACACTCGCCGCGGCCTGCTGCGTCGCGAGATCCCGCGGCCGCCGCAACAACCCCAGCGGCGCCAGCCCCGCCGCGATCGCCCCCGACGACACGAGCACGACCTCCGCCGGACTGCCCGCCAGCGCCTCGACGAGCGCATCGACCCGCTTGCCGTCCAGCCCGCCGGCCGCGGTGGTCAACGACGACGACCCGACCTTGACCACGATCCGTCGAGCCTCGGTGACCTGTTCCCGCACGCCGCCTATCTTGCCGCGTCGCCCCCCGACACTCACGGTAGGTTCCCATATCGTGGCCGACGACGACTATGCCGAACTGGTCCTCACCGTGGTCGAACGCATCCCTCCGGGGCGCGTCATGTCCTACGGCGCGATCGCCGAGTACCTGGGCCGCGGCGGCCCCCGCCAGGTCGGCGCCGTGATGTCCCACTACGGCGGCGGCGTCCCCTGGCACCGCGTCGTGGCCGCCAACGGCCGCCTGGTCCCTGGCCACGAGCAGGAAGCCCTCCGCCGCCACGCCCTGGAGGGCACTCCCCTCAAGTCCGACAAGGTCGACATGCGCCGCGCCGCCTGGTGGCCCGAAGACGACCCCACCACCCCCGAGTAGCGCCCCGCCGACGACTTCGCTCAAGCGAGGCCACGCACCGGACAACGATCTTCGCCGCTGATGGCGCCCATCTCGCGCACCGGACTCGGGGTCCGCAGCCGGCCCACGCCGTGGACGTCCTCGCGAGCGGCGCACCGGTCGCCGACCGCCGGCCACCCGGACGACCAGCCAGCGACTTCGATCCGTGAAGGTCTCCGAATCGCAGGAAAGTCGTGACCATCGATGACTGGACCGGTGGGTACCACGCTCCAAGCGGCGATCTTCCCGGCCCCGCTTGATCGAAGGACGCCCCTGGCCACCGGGACGACCGCCGCCGTCCTTCGATCACGGTCGCAAGATCGTCGGTCGGCACCGAACCGCGGCCGCCGGCAGGAACACTGTCGTGCGCGGGCCGCCCAGCCACCCTGGCCGCTGCGCCGGACCGGGTGGGTGCCGGTGCCTCCCGGATCGCTGCGAAGTTCGCGGCATCGGTGAATGGACTGGTGAGCGCCACGCTCCAGACGGCGACCTTCCCCCGCCCCGCTTGATCGAAGGATGCCCCTGGCCACTGGGACGACCACCGCCGTCCTTCGATCACGGTCGCAAGATCGTCCGGCGGCTACCCGCCAGCGGCGGCGACACCCGAGGACGGCAAACACCATTCATGGGCGGGTCGGACCCGCGACAGGTGCTCGCCGGCGGCCGAACGCACGACCACCGGCAAGGACGCTCCGGAGCGCGCCGCCGCCGCACGCTGCCTTGCTATGATCAACAGCGCGCGTTGGTCGCTCGCACGGCCGCAAGACGACTTCGATCTGTCCCCGGGCCGGGCCAGCCTCGCCGGGAGGGTCGGCACGGTCGCGCCTTGCTGATCGAAGGATACGAACGGCCATCCGCACGGCCCGCCGACGACTTCGATCACCGAGTGGCTCGCAACCGACGTCGAGACGGCACCCGACCCTGCCAACAGAGCATGATCGAGGAGGCTCGACGGTCCGCGCGTGGGTGTGTCTCGTCGGCGGGCCGTCCAGACAACCGAGCCCGCAGGTGCGACGTATGCGGAACCGCGGACGCGCCGCTCCGGCCGCTGCGCATCGGCGAACCGGCCACCGGCACTCGCGTCCCGTGCGCTGCCTGGCAGGGCTGGGGCATCGGCCGACGAGGCCAGGACACCGACGAAGCCGAGGCGCGGACCGGGGCAGGGCACAGGTCATGACGGGGCACGGTCCGGGGTGGAACAAAAGGTGCGACATGCGGGGAACGATGGACGCGCCGATCCGGCCACTGTGCAGCGGCGAAGCAGCCACCGGAACCCGCGCCCGGTGTCCTTGTAGGGGCGGGCCACCGGCCGACGAGTCCAGGACGCAGACGGAGCCGGGGCACAGACCGAGGCAGGGCCCAGACGGAGCCGGGCATAGGTGTGACGTGTGCGGAACGGTGGACGCATCGCTCCGCCAGCCACCCCAGCAGCGCCCCGGCCAACGCGAGACCGCTGCGCATCGGCCGAACCGGCCACCGGCACTCGCGTCCGGTGCGCTGCCCGGCAGGGCCCGGAGCACCGGCCGACGAGGCCAGGATGCCGATGGGGCCAGGGCCAAACGGGTCCAGGCCACTGGTCCAGGCCAACTGGTCCAGGTCCAGGCGGAGCCCGGACACCCGCGAGGACCGGACACGCGAAGGCCAGACACACGAAGGCCAGACACCCGCGAGGACCGGACACGCGAAGGCCAGACACGCGAAGGCCAGACACACGAAGGCCAGACACACGAAGGCCAGACACACGAAGGCCAGACACGCGAAGGCCGGGCGCCCCGCGAGGGGGCGGCGCCAGGAGGGTTGGGGTGGGGGAAGTCAGGCGGACAGGGCGAGGGCGAACGGCAGGACGCCTGGGGCGCCGGCGCGGCGGAGGAGGCGGGCGGCGATGGCCATGGTCCAGCCGCTGTCGACCAGGTCGTCGACGAGGAGGACGGGGCCGGGGAGGGTGGGGAGTTGGGCGGCGAGGGCGGGCGGGACGGTGAAGGCGTCGTGCAGGGCGCGGACCCGCTGGGCGCTGTTGGTGCGGGAGGCGGCGTCGGCGGTGTGGGCGGGCTCGATGGTGCCGAGCAGGGGCAGGTGGCCGACGGCGGCGATGCGGGTGCCGAGGGAGTGCAGGAGGGTGGGGGTGCTCTGGGAGCCGAGGATGACGACGCCGGAGGGGCGGGTGGGCCAGGGGTCGTCGCCCTTGGCCCATTCGGTGAGGGTGGCGACGACGCCGGTGAAGATGTCGTCGGGCAGGGGGGCGTCGGGGGCGGCGAGCAGCTTGCGGAGCTTGTCGCCCCAGCCGAGGTCGCTGAGGCGGCCGATGGCGCGGCCGGGGAGGGTCTGCTCGGCGGGTGGGATGTTGCCGGTGAGGGGGACGCCGATGGCGGCGAGGCCGGTGGGCCAGCGCTTGCGGGGGGCGATCTCGACGCCGGTGCGGCCGAGGTGGGCGCGGGCCGAGGCGAGGGCGTCCGGGGAGATGTCGGCGGGATACCAGGGGGCGGTGCAGGTGTCGCAGCGGCCGCAGGGGGCGGCGCCCGGGTCGTCGAGGGTCGCGCGGAGGAACTCGAGGCGGCACGTGGTCAGGGCGGCATAGTCGCGCATCGAGTCCTGCTCGGCGGCGCGGGCGGCGGCGATGCGGTCGTAGCGCTCGGTGTCGTGGTGCCAGGGGGCGCCGGTGGACTCCCAGCCGCCCTTGACGCGGTGGACGGCGCCGTCGACGTCGAGGACCTTGAGCATCAGCTCCAGGCGGGTGTGGCGCAGCTCGACGCGGGGCTCGATGGCGGCGGTGGACAGGGGGCGGCCGGCCGCGGCGAGGACGGCGAGGACCTCGCGGACCTGCGGCTCGGGCGGGAAGGCCAGGGACGCGAAGTAGCGCCAGATGGCCTGGTCCTCGGTGCCGGGCAGGAGCAGGACGTCGGCCTTGTCGACGGCGCGGCCGGCGCGGCCGACCTGCTGGTAATAGGCGATCGGGGAGGATGGCGCGCCGAGGTGGATGACGAAGCCGAGGTCGGGCTTGTCGAAGCCCATGCCGAGCGCGGACGTGGCGACGAGGGCCTTGATCCGGTTGGCGAGGAGGTCCTCCTCGGCGGCGAGACGGTCGGCGCCCTCGGTCTGGCCGGTGTAGGCGGCGACCTCGTAGCCGCAGGCGCGCAGATAGGCGGCGGTCTCGTGGGCGGCGGCGACGGTCAGCGTGTAGATGATCCCGGAGCCGGTGAACGAGGCGAGGTGCTCGCCGAGCCAGGCGAGCCGGTGCGGCGCCGACGGCAGGGTCAGGGAGCCCAGGCGCAGCGACTCGCGGTCCAGGGAGCCGCGCAGGACCAGGGCGTCGCCGAGCTGCTCGGCGACGTCGGCGGTGACGCGGGCGTTGGCGGTGGCGGTGGTCGCCAGGACCGGGGTGTCGGGGGCGAGGTCGAGCAGGAGGGTGCGCAGCCGCCGGTAGTCGGGGCGGAAGTCGTGGCCCCAGTCGGAGACGCAGTGCGCCTCGTCGACGACGAGCAGGCCGGTGGTCGCGGCGAGCTTGGGCAGCACGTTGTCGCGGAAGTCGGGGTTGTTGAGCCGCTCGGGCGAGACCAGCAGGACGTCGACGCCGCCGGAGGCGATCTCCGCGGTGATCTGGTCCCACTCCTCCAGGTTGGCAGAGTTGATCGTGCGGGCGGTGATGCCTGCGCGGGCGGCGGCGTCGACCTGATTGCGCATCAGGGCGAGCAGCGGCGACACGATGACCGTCGGGCCGGCCCCACGGGCACGCAGCAGGGCGGTGGCGACGAAATACACCGCCGACTTGCCCCACCCGGTGCGCTGCACGCACAGCACCCGCCGGTGCTCGGCGACGAGGGCGGAGATGGCCACCCACTGGTCCTCCCGCAGTTCGGCGGAAGGACCAGCGAGCTTCTTCAGAACCTGGGACGCCTCAGATCGCACCCCACGAACCTAGCAACCAGGTATGACACAAACTCACGGCGTGAAGCGAACCGCCGTGCCGGACGTCAGCAGCGGCTGGTTGAACAGGTACTGCGCCGCCGCCGTGCCGGCCGCGTTCTCGACGCCGACGGTGGCGCCGTTGCCCTTCTCCACGTCGTTGTCCAGCCCGGAGTAGGAGAAGGTGACGACACCGTCGGCGGCGAACGCGACCGAGAACGTCACCCGGTTGTGCACGCCGTTGCCGTAGATGTACGGGTTGCGCCACTCGATCACGACCGAGCCGTTGACGAGCGCGGTGCGCACGGACGCGGAGCCGTCGACGACGAGGTCGTCCCAGAAGGGGTAGACGGTCGCGTTCGGCGCCGCGGTCGACGGCAGCGCGGAGTGCTCCACGTAGGCCCCGCCCGGGTTGACGAACGAGACCTTGCCGTTGGTGTCGATCCACGCGGTCGTGTAGGTCTGCCCGTACAGGGTGACCGGCCCCGGCAGCGTGACCTGCTGGATGTTGTCGTCCCCGGTGAGCGTGAGCACCGTGGCGTCGGCGGCGACGAACGGCGTGGCGAGCGTCGTGACCCCGTAGTTGCCGGGCGGCGGCGGGGGCGCGGGCAGCGTGAGGTTGAGCGTCTCGGCGCCGTCGACGGTGACCGCGGCGGACACCGACTGCCCGTTCGCGGTGGCGCTCACGGTGTACGAGCCGAAGGCCACGTCCGAGAAGCTGTAACCACCCGATGCGTTCGTGGTCGTCGTCGTGCCGGCCGTGAGGGTCACGGTGGCCCCGGCCACGGCGCCGCCGCCGGCGACCGTCACCGTGCCGCCGACCGTCCCGGTGGACGGCGGCGGCGGAGGCGGCGGGGCCGTCCCACCCGGGGCGGTGAAGACGACCGCCCGGCCGGACAGGAGCTTCGGGGTGTTCACGGAGTAGGCGAGGCCCACCGTGCCGTCGGCGTTCTCGATGCCGACGGTCGCCGCGTTGCCCTTCTCGATGTCGCTGTCGAGGCTCGCGTAGTTGGTGATCACGTCGCCGTTCTCGGACAGGATCGCCTCGAACGTGATCCGCCGGCTGGTGCTGCCGTAGATGTAGCCGTTGCGCCACTCGACGACGAACTGGCGGTTGGGTGCGCTGCCGATCGTGGTGGTGCGCACCGACGCGCTGCCGTCCATGACGAGGTCGTCGTGGAAGGCGTAGACGGCCGCGTTGGCCAGCGCCGGGTTCGGCAGCGTGGTGTTGTCCCACTTGTACCCGTTGGGGTTGACCAGGCTGACGAGCCCGTTCGTGTCGATCCACGCGGTGGAGTAGGTCTGTCCGTACAGCTTCACCGGGAAGGGCAGGGACACCTGCTGCACGGCGTCGTCGCCGGTCAGGGCCAGCACGGTGGTGTCGGCGTTGACGAACGCCCTGGTCGCGGTGGTGCAGACGTAGCCGAAGCTGTCGGAGCACGTCCCCCCGCCGGTCGCCGCGTACGTGGCCGTGTAGGTCGCGGCCGACGTCGGCGCGGTGATCACCTGCGTGGCCGCGCCGCCCTGGCTCCACGACCCGAACGTGTACTGGGTGCCGTTGAGCGTCTGCGGCGTCGGCGCGGAGACGGTCTGCGTCGACTTCTGGATGACCGTCGCGACGAACGGGGTGACGCCGGAGACCGAGCCGACGGTCACGTTGAGCCCGCTCGGCACGGAGTTGAACGTCATGTTCACGGTCTTCGGGTCCAGCCGCCGGCTGACCGTGGTGCTGAGCCCGCTGCTGTCGGTCGCCGTGAGCCGCAGCTCCACGTAGGACGGGTACTCGTGGTCGGGTCCGATGAAGGAGCCGGATGCGCCGTCGACCTCGCTGATGTAGTGCTGGTGGCAGTTGTCGGTCGCGGCGCAGTGCTGCAGGATCAGCTGCCAGTGCAGGTTCGCCGCCGGGACGGTGCCGTCCTGCGCGTCGGTGGCGTGGCCTGTGAAGCTGACCGTGTCGTTCGTTGCCCAGGTGAATCCGGTGGCCGGGGTGTCGATCACCGGCACGGGCGCGTCGGATCCGACGAGGATCTGCAATGTCTTGGTGTCGGACAGCCCGCCCGCGTCGGTGACCCGCAGCTTGGCTGCGTAGTTTCCGGCCGTGGTGTACGTGTAGCCCGCCGTCGGCCCGGTCGCGTCATAGGTGCCGTCATTGGTGAAGTCCCACTGGTACGTGAGGACGTCGCCGGCGTTCGGGTCGCTGGTGCCGGCGGAGCTGAACTGCACCGCGAGCGGCGGCGCGCCCGAGGTCTTGTCGGCGCCGATCACCGCAGCCGGGGGCTGGTTGCCGGCGCTGTAGTTGATCCGCCGCACCGTGCCGCCGTCGATGTCGACGTAGTACAGGTCGCCGCCGGGGCCGATCTCCAGGTCCACGGGGCCCGCCGCGCCGGGCGCGAACGTCTGGATCTTGCTCGGGTCGGGGGTGCCGTTCGTCGGGAGCATCGCATAGATGCAGCGGCGCGCGTAGTCACCCCAGAAGAGCGCGCCCTGGTACTGGGCGGGGTAGGCGCCGCCGGACGTCGGGTAGAACGCGACGCCGGTCGGGCTGGAGCCGCCGGTCGGGCAGCCGTCGTTGTCGTTGACCTGCTGGTGGTGCCCGTACGTGTAGACCGGACCGGTCGCGATGTTGGTGTTGTACAGCGTGGTGCACAGGCTCAGGTTCGCGTCGCGGTAACCGGGCTGCTGCGCGTTGCCCTCCATGCACGGCCAGCCGAAGTTGGTGACGGGCGTGGCGAGGGGGTTGGGCAGCCGGTTGATCTCCTCCCAGGTCCGCCAGCCGACGTCACCGATCCAGATCTCGCTGGTGCCCGGCTTGAAGGTCCAGCGGAAGGGGTTGCGCAGGCCATACGCCACGATCCGCCGGGCATTCGGGTCGGTCGTCGCGTTGTAGAGCGGGTTGTCGGTCTTCGCCGCGCCGGTCACGGGGTCGACGCGGATGATGGTGCCGTTCAGCCCGGTCGGGTCGCCCAGCGTCCGCACGTCCTGGGAGCGCAGGGCGCCGCCCTCGGAGTTGGGCGGGCTCAGCGCCGCGCCGACACCGCCGGGCGGGTCGCCGCAAGGGTTGACCGGGTTGCCCTGCTGACCCCAGTCGGTGAAGACGGGGCTGGCGCCCTCGCCGCCGCTGACATAGAGCGCGCCGTCGGGGCCGAAGCGCACGTCGCCCATCGAGTGGGTCTCGAACTGCTGGCACCAGTCGTTGATGAGCACCTGCTCGGTGCCGGTCCACGTGTTGCCGCTCGCGGTGAGCTTCGACAGCCGGCCGCTGACGATGCAACCGGTGCCGGGGGTCGGGCAGGTGTCGCCGAGGTCGAGGCCGCCGCCGATCGGCGTGGTGGCGGTGTACGTGACGTACACGGACGGGTTCGACGGGAAGTTCGGCGGCAGCGCCAGGCCGAGCAGGCCTTTGTCCTCGTTGTCGTGCACCCGCGCGCTGAGGTCGGCGAACAGGGTGGGCGTCGGGTCGGACAGGCTGTCGTAGACCTGGATCGTGCCGCCCTTCTCCGCGACGAAGACCCGTCCGTCAGGAGAGAACACGAGCTTGGTCGGGTGCGTCAGCCCGGACAGCACGATCTGCTCGGAGAAGCCGTTCGGCAGCGTCGTCGCCGCGCCGGCCGCCTGTGGTGCGGTGAAGGCCGCGGAGGCGGGGACGCAGAGCGCGAGCACGAGGCCCAAAGTTAAACGGGAGCGGCGGCGACGCCTCATGTGAGCACTCCTGGATGCGGACGCGCTGGGGGAACAGTCAGTAGATGTCCACTGTCTGGTCGATGCTGTCGCCAAGCCGACTGGCGCGCCTCGTCCGTTAGGACACAAACAAGACCGTCGTAGCCGGTCCGCACGGAGTTGATCAGCAGTTCGCGATCGGCTCATTACTTCCCGTGCCGAAAGCCCCCGCCGGGCTCATCCCGCGGCGTAGTCCGGGCGGCCGTAGCCCACGATCGGGGCGTAGTCGAGCAGCCGCATCGAGATCCGCTCGCCGGCGCGTGGCGCCTCGACGACCCGTCCGTCCCCGATGTACATGCCGACGTGACTGACGTCCTTGTAGTAGAAGACGAGATCGCCCGGGCGCAGGTCCTCGCGCCTGATCGGCGTGACCGTCTTCTTCTGCCGCGCCGCGTTGTGCGGCAGGACCACGCCGGCCGCCTTCCAGGCCGCCATCGTCAGCCCGGAGCAGTCGAACGTGTCCGGGCCGTCGGCGCCCCACCGGTACACCTTGCCGAGCTGGGAGAAGGCGTAGCGGACCGCGCGACCCGCGGCGTCGTCGGTGAAGACGGGCACGTAGCCGTCGTGCAGCGCGCCGGAGGGGGTGCGGGCGCTGCGCGCGGCCCGGTCGCCGCCGAGCCGCTTGACCTGTGCCTCGATCGTCGCCTTGCGCTGACCCAGCTCCTGCTGCTGCGCGCGCTGCCGGGCCTTGAGCCCGCTGAGCTCGTCGTGCTCCTTCGCGAGGGCGTCCTTGTCCGCCTTGAACCGGCGCAGCGCGTCGGTACGGCGCCGCTGCAGGTGATCGAGCGTGGCGAGCTGGTCCATGAACGACGCGGGCGACGGCGAGCTGATCAGCACGGCGGTGCTGGTGACGGCGCCGCTGCGGTACAGCGCGGCGGCGACCTCGTCGGTGTCGCGCTGGGCGGCGTCCACGCGGGCCTGGAGCGGGCCGGTGCGGGAGTTCACCCGTTCGAGCTGGGCATCGGTGGCGCGCAGATCGTCCCGGACGGCGTTGAACCGTTCGATGACGCCTTCGAGCTCCTGCCACGCGGTCGCCAGCTGGCGCTGCCGGTCGGTGACCGGGTCCGCGAACCCGGCGCCCGGCGTGGCGAGCGCGCCGACGGCGAGCCCTGCGACGAGTGCCGCGGCGACGAGTACGGCCGCGCTGCGCGAGTTCCGGATTGACCCCACGTTTCACTAACGACAGATTTTGGACAAACGTCACCAAATGTCCCCCGGTGGAGTGGTAGGACGGTGCGACGGATACGGTCTTGGCATGAAGGGCCCGGTCATCGCTGGTGGACTCGTGTTGGCGCTGCTCCTGGGCTTCGTGATCGCCAGGTCGACCGCGGACCCCTCGGCCCCTCCGGCCGCGAGCACCCCGACCGCCATCCCGTCGCACTCGCACGGCGGCGCCACCTCGGGCGACCTCGGCGGCCTGTCGCTCAGCGCCGGCGGCTTCACCCTCGCCCCCGCGACGACGACGTTCGGCGCGGGCACGGCGGCGCAGCCCTTCACGTTCCGGGTGCTCGGCCCGGACGGCAAGGCGGTCACCCGCTTCGTGCTCAACCACGAGAAGCTCATGCACCTGGTGGTGGCGCGGCACGACCTGTCCGGCTTCCAGCACCTGCACCCGGAGATGGCGCCGGACGGCACCTGGTCGGTGCCGCTGAGCCTGCCGTCGCCCGGCATCTGGCGGATCTACACGGACTTCGTCACCTTCGACCCGACGGGCGCGCAGGCGCCGGTGACGCTCGCGGTCGACGCCACGGTCGCCGGTGACTACCGCCCGGTCGCGCTGCCCGACCCGGTGCGGACCGCGGAGACCGGCGGGATGACGGTGGCCCTCGAAGGCACGCCCGCGGTCAACGCCACCCAGCCGCTGTCACTGCGGGTCCTGGCGTCCGGCACCCCGGTGACGGACCTGCAGCGCTACCTCGGCGCCTACGGGCACCTGGTCGTCCTGCGCGACGGCGACATGGGCTACCTGCACGTCCACCCCGAGGACCAGCTCGTCGGCGGGGCCGTCAAGTTCTGGCTGTCGGCGCCCAGCGTCGGCCGCTACCGGCTCTATTTCGAGTTTCAGCGCGGTGGACAGGTCCACCGCGCTGAATTCACCGTCGACGTGCGCTGAAAATCAGGCGTCCTCGGTCGCGCTCGGCTCGGCGGCGTCGCTGCCGCCCCGGCCACGGCCACCCCGGCGGCGCCGGCGGGTGCGGGCGCGGGCCGTGCGGGCCTCGCCCTCCTCGCCGGCCGCGGTGACGACCGGACCGCTCTGCCCGGCGTCGCCGTCGGCGACCAGCTCGACGGCGTCGGACTCGCCCCGGCCGCGGCTGCGGCGGCGGCGCGGCTCGGCGGCCTCGGTGGTCTCCGCCACGACCAGCTCGGACGGGTCGACCTCACCGCGCCGCCGACGGCGCCGCGGACGGCGCGCTTCGTCGGTCGCCTCCGAGGAGGCGGGTGCGGCGGGTGCCGCCGACTCGCTGCGGCCGCGACCCCGTGGGGTGCGGGCGCCCCGGCCGCGGGGCTTGCCCTCGATGTCCTCGAGCTGCTCGGCGGCGAGGCCGGCGCGCTTGCGGTCGGCGGTCGGCAGGGACCCGGTGATGCCGTCGGGGATGCCGATGTCGGTCAGCAGGTGCGCGGAGGTGTGGTAGGTCTCCGGCGGCTCCGGCAGCTCCATGCCCAGCGTCTTGTCGATGATCCGCCAGCGGGGCATGTCCTCCCAGTCGACGAACGTCACGGCGACGCCCGTCGCGCCCGCGCGGCCGGTGCGGCCGATGCGGTGGGTGTAGGTGTCCGGGTCCTCGGGGCAGTCGTAGTTGATGACGTGCGTGACGCCGGAGACGTCCAGCCCGCGGGCCGCGACGTCGGTGGCGACCAGCACGTCGATCTTGCCGGCCCGGAACGCGCGCAGCGCCCGCTCCCGCGCGCCCTGGCCGAGGTCGCCGTGGACGGCGGCGGCGGCGAAGCCACGGAAGTCGAGGTCCTCGGCGACCCGGTCGGCGGCCCGCTTGGTCCGCGTGAAGATCATGGTCAGGCCGCGGTCGGTCGACTGCAGGATCCGCGCCACGATCTCGATCTTGTTCATCGGGTGCGTGCGGTAGATGACCTGCTTGGTCAGCGGAGACGCGCCGGTGCTGGCGTCGTGGTGCGCGTGGATCGTCATCGGGTGGCGCAGGAACCGCCGCGCCAGGGTCACGATCGGGTCGGGCATGGTGGCGGAGAACAGCATCGTCTGCCGGTCCTCCGGCAGCAGGGTCAGGATCCGCTCGACGTCGTCGAGGAAGCCGAGGTCCAGCATGCGGTCGGCCTCGTCGAGCACCAGGGCCCGCACGGCGTGCAGGCGCAGGTGCTTGCTCTTGGCCATGTCCAGCAGCCGGCCCGGGGTGCCCACGACGATCTCGACACCCTTCTGCAGGGCGTCGACCTGCGGCTCGTAGGCGACGCCGCCGTAGAGCGGGAGGACCCGGATGCCGCGGGTCTTGCCGGCGGCGGCGATGTCACGGGCCACCTGCAGACCCAGCTCGCGGGTCGGGACCACGACGAGTGCCTGCGGCAGGCCGTCGGCGCCCTCGGCGGGTGCGGTGACCCGGTCCAGCAGCGGGACGCCGAAGCCCAGCGTCTTGCCGGTGCCGGTCGGCGCCTGGCCGATGAGGTCGGTGCCGCGCAGCGCGATCGGCACGGCGTATTCCTGGATGGCGAACGCGTGGACGATGCCGACGGCGGCAAGGGCTGCCACGGTCTCCGGGCGGGCGCCCAGGTCGGCGAAGGTGGGTGCGTCTGGGCGCACGGGGGCGCGCGGGGCCACTGCTTCGGCGGCCTCAGTGTTGTCGATTGTCATGTTGTGCTCAGGGTGTCTCTCTCGCGGGAGCGCCCCTGGTGAAGCCGGGTGCGCTCAAATGGGTAGGGCGCGGGCCACACGCAACCGAAATGATCAAGGTCGCGGGCTACAAGCGCCGGGTGCCAGGACTAGGGTCCGTCCACGGCTATTGGAGCCATTGTACCGGCTAGCGGGCAGTTGCGCTCACCGCACCGCGGTGTGACACCGGGGCGCGCCAGGTGGACCGGCGATGTAGTGTGCCGTCGTGTCCGATCTCACTCCGCCCGCCTCGGCAGTGGTCGACCTGCTCGGCATGCTGGCGTATGGCGAGCTGGTCGCCTTCGACCGCATGGCGGCCGACGCGCGGCTCGCCCCCGACCTGCGCCGCCGGGCGGTGCTCAGCGAGATGGCCGGCCGCGAGATCAGCAACTACTGCCGCTTCGCCGACCGCCTCACGGAGCTGGGCGCGGACCCGGAGGAGGCCATGCGGCCCTACGTGCGGGCGGTGTCGGACTACCACGCGCAGACCGAGCCCGCCGACTGGCTGGAGGGGCTGGCCAAGGCCTATGTCGGCGACGGCATCGCCGACGACTTCACCCGGGAGGTCGCGGCGGTGCTCACCGGGCCGGACCGGGACCTGATCGTGGAGGTCCTGCACGACTCCCGGCACGCCGACTTCGCCGCCGACGAGCTGCGGGCCGCGATCGCCGCCGACCCGAAGATCGCCAACCGGCTGTCGATGTGGTCGCGCCGGCTGGTCGGCGAGGGCATCTCGCAGGCGCTGCGGGTCGCGGCCGAGCGGCCGTCGCTCGCCGAGCTGCTCGCCGTCGGCGGCACCGACTTCCAGGCGATGCTCAAGCGGCTGACCTCGGCGCACACCGCCCGCATGGGCGTCGTCGGGCTGAACAACTGACTCAGGCCCTGACCCGGTCCGGGGCAGGGCCTGAGCGTTATCGTCAACGCTTTTCGTCAACGCGCGGAAGAGAATCCAACCGGACGCGGCGACGACTCGGCGATCTCCACGTAGGCGATCTTGCCGACCGGGACGATCACCCGGCGGCCCTTCTCGTCGACGAGAGACAGCACACCCTTGTCGCCACCGTCGATCGCGTCGGTGACCGCAGCTTCAACCTCGGCGGATGACTGGTTGCTCTCCAGCACCAGCTCCCGAGGCGCATACTGCACGCCGATCTTGACCTCCACGTCTTCCTCCTTGATCGGGCTGCGGCGCGTCCGTGCCTCGGCGCGCACACCCAGTGTGGTTGAAGACTAACGCGATCAGGCGTGTTCCCCGTGCAGGGGGAAGCTTGCGATGCCGCGCCACGACAGCGCGGTCAGCAGCGCCTCCGCTTCGGGCTTCGCGACCTTGCGGCCACCGGCGACCCAGAAGCGGGCCGCGACCTCCGCCGCGCCGACCAGACCGGAGGCGAGCAGCTCCGCGCGCTCCAGGCTCAGGTCGGTGTCGGACATGATCGTGTCGGTGATCGCGGCGATGCAGCCGCTCTCGACCCGGTCCACCCGCTCGCGGACCGCGGGGTCGTTGCGCAGGTCCGACTCGAACACCAGGCGGAACGCTTCGCTCTCGTGGTCGATGAAGTCGAAATACGCCTGGATCGCGCCGCGGACCCGCTCCTTGTTGTCCGTCGTCGCCTCCATCGCGGCACGCATCCGGGACACCATCGCGTCACAATGCGTGTCCAGCAGCGCCAGATAGAGCTCCAGTTTGCCCGGAAAGTGCTGGTAGAGCACAGGCTTGGAGACGCCGGCCCGCTCGGCGATGTCGTCCATCGCGGCGGCGTGATAACCCTGTGCCACGAAAACCTGCTGCGCCGCGGCGAGCAGCTGCTTGCGGCGCGCCGACCGGGGCAGCCGCACCGGCCGTCCGGCCGACTGGGTGCCGCTCATCGCCGAGGTCATGTTCACCATCCGGATTTGGGTCGGGATTGCAACTTACCCCCTTTCCGCCCACACGGTAGCCTCACCTAGGGGCGACGGAGGAGCGCGCGGTGGACGAAACGGGGCAAGCCGGAAGCCCGCACGGGGCAGGCCCATATCGCGGAGGAGGACACACGGATCCGCAGAGGACACCGGACGGCACCCACGACGGTTCGACGCCGAGCGATGACGCGCTCGAGGCGATCGTCTCCGCGTGGCGCGAGCCTGCCACCGGCGCGGTTGCCGGTCGCGCATCGGTCAACGGCACCGCCGGCCCGCGCGGTCGCGCCGAGGTCCGCAGCGCCTATTCCGACATGCTCGCCCCGATGAGTCCCCCGGTCTCCGTCCCGCCGCCGGCGCAGCAGACCACGTCGCTGCACTACGGGCACTACGGGCCCGACGGCCAGGGCTGGCCGAGCTCCGTCAGCCAGCCCGAGACCAGCCAGTCCTTCCCCGCGACCGGGAGCATCCCCGTCGGCGGGCTCCAGGCGCAGCAGGACGGCGGCCAGGTCAACGGCGCGCACCCGGGCGGCCTCACCGGCGCCCAGCCGGCGACGCCCTCCGGCGGCACGGTCTACGGCGCCGCCGCGTCACCGTCCGCGCAGGCGCGCGACGAGGCCGTCCAGCCCACATCCGGCGGCTACGGCCCGCCGCCCTCCGCACTGGACCGTCTCACCGGCCAGCCCGCGCCCGTCGACCCCCGCGTCCGGGTGCACGGCGACAGCGGCCAGCCGCCCTACGGTGCCTATCCGGATCCGGCCTGGGGCTATGACACCCGGCCGCGCAACGGCGCGTATCAGGAGCAGGCGCACACCGCCAACGGCGCGGCCCGCCCCGACGCGCCCGCCGACGGCAACCAGGAGCAGTACGCACCGCAGGAGCAGTACGCGGCCCCGGAGCAGTACGCACCCCAGGAGCAGTACCAACCGCAGGAGCAGTACCAACCCCAGGAGCAGTACGGCGCCCAGGAGCAGTACCCGCCGCAGGGCTACCAGGCGCAGCAGTACCCGTCGCAGGAGTATCCGCAGCAGCAGTACCCGTCGCAGGAATACCCCCAGCAGCAGTACGCGCAGCAGCAGCCGCAGCCGGAGTATCCGCAGCAGGGGTATCAGCAGCAGGACGCGTACCAGGGCCAGACCGGCTACCGCCCGGACGGCTACGCGGCGTACGCCCAGCCCGAGAACGGCTACCAGCCCTACGAGCAGCAGCCGGCCGGTCCCGAGTTCGACTGGGCCGCGCCGCAGCACGACCCGGCGCAGGCGCAGGCCGCCCCGGCCGTGCCCGCCCAGCGGATGCCAGAGGACGACCCGCTCGTCGGCCCGCTGCCCCCGGAGCTGCTCGGCAACGCCACGCCGCTGTCGGCGGCCGAGCCGACGATGCCGACGTTCGCGTCGGAGCCGCCATATGCGCAGGACGTGCCGGCCGGGTCCGCCTACGGCGGCCCCGGCTACGCCGAGCCGGCCTACGCCGCGCCCGCCTACCCGCAGCATCCCGGCGACCTCACGGCGGCCGGCGAGGCCGACTACAACGGTCCCGAGCTGCCGCAGCGCGTACCGTCGCATCCCGACGTGCCACAGGTGCCGGAGGTGGAGGTCGAGCCGCTCGTCGCCGAGGCCACGCCGGCCGGTGGGGCGGAGCTGGCCAGGATCGCCACGTTCCTGCGCGAGGAGCGCGAGGACGAGGACGACGAGCCCAGCCTCGACGACCGCCCCGACGGGTTCGACATCCCGGCCGTGCTGCGCGCGGTGCAGGGCGTCGCCGGTGTCCGTGAGGCGACCCTGCGCAAGAACGCCGACGGCCTGCACACGCTGCGGCTCGAGCTGCTCGACGAGGCCGACCCGGGCCGGGTCAGCCGGGCGGTGGCGCGGCTGCTCAACGAGCGGATGGGCCTGGCCGCCGAGCCCAACCCGCCGGACCTGTCCGACCCGACCCCGCCGGCCCAGCGCCTGGCGGGCGCGCCGGTCAGGGGCAACGCGCCGCACAGCGCGCTGCCCGGCTACGGTCGTGAGGCCCGCAGGCGGCGCCCGGTCAGCGGCGTGCGCCGCCCGGCCGAGGCGCCCCGCCCCGACCTCGACGAGCTCCGGCCGCCGCCGAGCCCGCCGGGCCTGGTCGCCCGGCCCGGGCAGGAGGCCCTGACGCAGGTGCCCTCGATCGCACCGCCGGTCGAGCCCGCCACCGAGCCGGGCACCGAGCCCGAGCCCGCGACGGGTCCGAAGCCGCCGGGCGGCCGGCTGACCGGCACGGTGACGGGCCAGCTGGCCGGGCACCCGTCGGCGCCGTCGTCCAGCCCGGTCCTCGGCCCGCAGCCGCCGATCCCGGTCAACCGGGACGCGCCGCCGGCCCTGGTGCCGCAGTCCAGCTCCATCGTGTCGCCGCGCGTCATCATCGACCAGGTCGAGGTCAGCACGCAGGGCGTCGACGCGGTCGTGGAGGTGCGGCTGATCGCCGACGGGCACCCCGCGGTCGGTGTGGCCAGCGGGCCGGCGGTCGACGGGTACATCCTGCGGCTCTCCGCCGCCGCCGCGGCCTCCGCCGTGGACCAGCTGCTGGTCGACGTGGACGCGACCGCGCGGGCCCGGTGCTACATCGAGCACGCCGCGGTGGTGCAGCTCGGCGGGTGCGAGGTCGCCGTGGTGGTCCTGTTGCTGCTGTACGACGGGTGGGTCGAGCAGCTGACGGGCTCGTCGGTGAACTCCGGCGATCCACGTCAGGCTGTGGTCCGCGCCACCCTCGCGGCCGTCAACCGGCGCCTGGAGGCCCTGCTGCCGTAGTGCCGTTGAGGCACACTGGTAAGCATGAAGCGAGCTTCCCTTGTCCCGGAGTTCACCGTCCCGTCACCTGAGCGGCTGCCGGAGCGGTGGCCGGGGCGAGAGGTGGAGCTCGATGGGCTGAGGTCCTATGTGCGGGACACGCCGGCCACGGCACCCGGCGCGGAGCCGGCGTGCTACGTGCACGGCCTCGGCGGTTCGTCGACCAACTGGACCGACCTGGCCGGCGTGCTCGCCGGGCGCCTGGACGGCCAGGCGATCGACCTGCCCGGATTCGGGCACAGCGATCCGGCCCGCAGCTATTCGCTGACCGCGATGGCCGCGCACATCATCCGGTGGATCGAGCACAGCGACCGCGGCCCGGTCCACCTGTTCGGCAACTCGATGGGCGGCGCGGCCGTGGTCGTCACCGCGGCGCTGCGCCCGGACCTGGTGCGCAGCCTGACGCTGATCTCGCCGGCGATGCCGTTCCTCGACCCGCGCCGCTCGCTGCAGGGGCCGATCGTGCCGCTGCTGCTGCTGCCCAACGCGGCGAAGCTGGCGGCGCGGCGGATGTCGTCGATGGATCCCGAGGCCCTCGCCGCGATGGTGATCGAGTCCTGCTACGCCGACCCGACCCGCTACCCGGAGCAGCGACGCCTGGAGGCGATCGAGGAGGCGCGCCGCCGGCACTTGGTGCCGTGGTACGCCGAGGCGTACGTGGGCAGCCTCCGCGGGCTGGTGAGCAGCTTCCTGCGGGCGTACCTGCCGGGTGAGGGCTCGATGTGGCGGATGGCCGCCAGGATCCAGGCGCCGACGCTGGTGATCGCCGGGCGGCAGGACAAGCTGGTGGACATCCGCACCGCGCCGCAGGTCGCCCGGCTGGTGCCGGACAGCAGGCTGATGATGCTCGAGGGCGTCGGTCACGTGGCGCAGATGGAGGTGCCACGCACCGTGGCCCGCGCCGTGCTCGGCCTCCTCGACGAGCTGCAGGGCGCACCCGCCCAACAGGCCACCCAGCAGGTTGCAACTCAGGTGCGGGACGGGGTGCGCCAGCGCGCGCCGCAGGTGCGCATGGCAAGCTGACCAATCGATGGCGAGCCGGCTGAGCAGCGACCGCCGGCGGCTGCCGGTGCCGCTGCCGAGTGACCCGCGGCAGGCCCGTGAGGTGGTCCGGGCCGAGCAGCGCCGCCGGCGTGAGCAGATCCGCCGGCGGCGGTACATCGTCGCGGGCGTGATGCTCACCGCCTTCGTGATCGCCGCCGCCGGGCTGGGCCGGCAGCTGTTCTTCACCGGCGACCCCGACGACACGCCGGTGACGGTCGCCGCGACCCGTGGGCCGGCGCCGATGCTCGACCCGCCGAGCATGCCCGCGAGCCAGCCGCCCGAGGCGGGGCCGGCAAGCGCCGCCGGCACGTTCGCCTACGCCAGCAGCGCCGGGCCCGTCGCCGGTGGGGCCGGTGCGGTCAAGAAGTACCGGATCGCGGTGGAGAACGGCAGCGGCCAGCAGGCCGACGCGTTCGCCACGGCGGTCGAGCAGGTGTTCGCCGACCCGCGCGGCTGGACCGCGACCGGCCAGGTGCGCCTGCAGCGGGTCGCCGGGCAGGGCACCGCCGACTTCACCATCTTCCTCGCCACGCCGGTCACGTCGGAGCAGATCTGCGCGTCGGCGGGCCTGCACACCGCGGGCTACAGCTCGTGCCGGATCACCGGCAAGGTCGTCATCAACCTGGCGCGCTGGCTGACCGGGGTACCCGACTACGGCGCGCCGGTCGCGGACTACCAGAGCTACGTCATCAACCACGAGGTCGGCCACGAGCTCGGCAACGGCCACGAGGCCTGCCCCGGCCCCGGAAAGCCCGCCCCGGTCATGCAGCAGCAGACCTACGGGCTGAAGGGCTGCGTCGCCAACGCGTGGCCGTTCGTGGACGGTCAGCGGTACTCCGGAGCCAAAGTGCCGTAGGTCACGTGGGTTTGCCGTGCCGGCGCGGCAGAATGAGAACCATGTCGTTGCCTCCACTGGTCGAGCCCGCCGCCGACCTCACAATCGATGAGGTCCGCCGCTACTCCCGGCACCTGATCATCCCGGATGTGGCCACCGCCGGGCAGAAGCGCCTGAAGAACGCGCGCGTGCTGTGTGTGGGTGCGGGTGGCCTCGGCTCGCCGGCGCTGATGTATCTGGCCGCGGCCGGTGTCGGCACGCTCGGCATCGTCGAGTTCGACACCGTCGACGAGTCCAACCTGCAGCGCCAGATCATCCACGGCCAGTCCGACATCGGCCGGCCGAAGGCGGAGTCGGCGCGCGACTCGGTCCGCGAGATCAACCCGTATGTCAACGTCGTGGTGCACAACGAGGCCCTCGACAACGACAACGTGATGGAGATCTTCGCGCAGTATGACCTGATCGTCGACGGCACCGACAACTTCGCCACGCGATACATGGTCAACGACGCGGCGGTGCTGCTCGGCAAGCCGTACATCTGGGGCTCGATCTACCGCTTCGACGGTCAGGCGTCCGTCTTCTGGGCCGAGCACGGCCCCTGCTACCGCTGCCTCTACCCGGAGCCGCCGCCGCCCGGGATGGTCCCCTCCTGCGCTGAGGGCGGCGTCCTCGGCGTGCTGTGCGCCTCGATCGGCGCCATCCAGGTGACCGAGGCGATCAAGCTGCTGACCGGCGTCGGCGACTCGCTGCTGGGCAGCCTCATGGTCTACGACGCGCTGGAGATGAGCTACCGCAAGATCAGGCTCCGCAAGGACCCGAACTGCGCCATCTGCGGCGAGAACCCGACGGTGACCGCGCTGATCGACTACGACGACTTCTGCGGCGCCGTCTCCGACGAGGCCCAGGCCGCGGCGCTCGGCTCGACGATCACCGCGACCGAGCTCAAGGACTGGCAGGACTCGGGCAAGCCGATCGAGCTGATCGACGTGCGTGAGCCCGCCGAGTGGGAGATCGTGCGGGTGCCCGGAGCGCGGCTGGTGCCGAAGGGCGAGATCCTCAACGGCAACGCCCTCGCCGACCTGCCGCAGGACCGCCAGATCGTCCTGTACTGCAAGAGCGGCGTCCGCTCCGCCGAGGCATTGGCGGCCGTCAAGGCGGCCGGCTTCAAGGACGCCGTCCACGTGCAGGGTGGTGTCGTGTCGTGGGTGAAGACCGTCGATCCGTCACTGCCGGTGTACTAGTCACCCACACGCAGGGAGCGGGCGGGCGGTAGCGTACGGCCCATGGTCGACCTTGATGCCGCGATCGGCTACGTCGTCGCACACGGCGACGCCGTTGATCGCGCCCGCCTCGCCTGGCTGCGCACCGGCCAGTTCCCACCGGCAGATGTGCTGGAGAAGGCCGAGATCGGCCAGTCGCCCGACGGCGGCTGGCCGGCGCTGTGGGGCGCCGACATCGCCTCCGTCGACGCGACCTGTTTCCGGCTCGGCGAGCTCGACGACCTCGGTGCGATCGACCGGCCCGCGGCCCGCCGGGCCCTCGCGTGGCTCGGCGGCAGCCAGCGGCCCGACGGCATGTGGGAAGAGGACGCCTCCCTGGCGGGGATCGCCCCGCCATGGGCGCAACCCGGCGACGACGAGGCGAAGCTGTACCTGACCACCAACGCCGCCTACTGGCTGGTCGTCGGCGGCCCCAACAACGGCGACGACCAGCACGCCACCAGGGTCGCCCGCGCCGCGGAGGCGTTCCGGGCGTCGCTGCGCCCCGACGGCAGCTGGCCGTCGTTCCTGGTCGCGGGCTGGCTCGGCTGCGCCGTGCTGTATCACCTGGGCTGGTTCTACGAGTCGGCGCAGATCCAGGTCGCGCTCGCCGACCGGGTGCCGCAGATGACCGCCGCGGACACCGCGTCGCTGTATGCGGCGCTGCGGCGGGTCGGCATGTCGCCGGAGGACTGGCTGCTCAGCGCCGCCCGCAAGCGCCTCAACGAGACGCAGCGCAGCGACGGCGGCTGGGAGAGCGACGACGGCGTGCAGTTCAACGTGCACACGACCCTGACGGCGATCAGGGCCCTGCGCTAACCCGCGATCGTGAACTCCCAGTCGTAGGCGTCCCAGCTCTTGGTCGTGATGTTGAACTGGGTGCTGCCCTCGTAGGACTCGGAGCCCTTGCGGATCTGGATGATGGTCGTGCCGCCTTCGTCCAGCTGGAGGTAGCCCGCGTGCACGGCGGCCGTGCAGACCGAGGAATCCGTCGTGTAGGGCCCGTTGCCCCAGACGTCGCCCGGTTTGCCGTTCTTCGGGCACGTGTACCTGATCAGCTTGCCCTCGTAGCCCTCGTACTCCTTGGCGGTGGTGCTCCAGTTGCTGTCGTCGCGCTCGGCGTCGACCTGGGCGGGCGGCTCGGTGGTCTCGCCGGTCTCGCCGCCACCGCCGTCCGGCCCCTCGGTCTGGCTCGAGGTGTTGTCCTTGCCGCCGTCGTCGCCGCCGAGCTTGGTCAGGCCGTAGATGCCCAGGCCGACCACCAGGAGCACCACCACGGCGACCGCGGCGAGGACCCCGGTGCGGCGCTGCCCTCCCCCGGCGGCCGGCGCCGGCTGGGCGGCCGGTCGGGGCGGCGGCGGGGGCGCTGCCTGGGACGCGGCGCCGTACCCGGTGGGCGGCACGGACGCACGGCCCGGCGCGGGCGGCTGTGTCGGCGGCTGCGCGGGCGACGACGGCGCGGGCGCGAACGACGGCGTGGGCGACTGGTGTGCCGCAGGCGGCGGGTAGCCCGGCGACTGCTGCGCGGCCGGGAACGGCTGGGCCGGCGACTGCTGCGCCGTCGACGGGTGCGCCGGCGACGGGTGCGCGGGTGACGGCTGCGCCGGCCCGGGCGGGGCGGCGTAGCCCGACGGCGGAGTGTAGCCGGCGTCCTGGGCGAACTGCGACGACGGCTGCGACGAGACCGGCGACGCGGAGAACCCCGGTGACACGGGGGCCGCCGACATCGGCACTCCCGAGACCGGCATGGAGACCGACCCGGAGACCGAGGTCGGCGCCGACGCCGGAGGAGCCGACGCCGGGAAGCCCGGACCGGACACGGGCGAGCTGGACACGGGTGCGCTGGAGACCGGCGGGGCCGAGACCGGGAACCCGGAGGCCGGCGGCGCCTGGCCGGCGGGGCCGGCCTGGGCGGGCACGCCGAGGCTGCCCTGCGCCACGACCATCTCGGGCTGCTCGACCGCGGTCGGGGCCTTGCCGAGGGCCTGATGCAGCAGCGTCGCGACGAGCGGGATCCGGCTGCCGCCGCCGACGAGGAACACCCCGGCGACGTCGGCCGGGGTCAGCCGGGCCGCGGCGATGGCCGCCCTGGTCGCGGTGACCGTCGCGGCCAGGATCGGGCGGGCCAGCTGCTCGAACTGGTCGCGGCCGAGGGGGACGTCCTCGTCGTACATCGGGATGTGGATCATCGTCGACGACGTGCGGGACAGCATCTCCTTGGCGGCCCGGACGTCGTCCCAGAGCAGCCGGTTGGCACGGCGTTCGGCGCTGGTGGTCGGGTGGACGAGCCGGTTCCAGGAGGCGGGGTCGCGGGTGGACTGGCTCGCGCCGAGGTAGCCGACGATCGCGGCGTCGATGTCGAGGCCGCCGCTGGTGCTGAGCCCCTCCGCGGCGAGGACCTCGAACGTGCCCGGTCCGTGCCGCACGACGGATGCGTCGAAGGTGCCGGCGCCCAGGTCGTACACCACGAAGGCCGAACCGGGGCGGACGTCGGTGCCGTCCAGTGTCCGGAACACCTCGGCCGCGGCGACAGGCTCGGGCACGAGCGTCACGGTCCCGAGGCCGGCGCGTTCGGCGGCGGCGAGGAGCACCCCGCGCCGGGTGTGCGCCCAGGCCGCCGGGCAGGTGATGGTGACCTGCCCGATCTGCCCGCCGGCGACCCGTTGCGCCTCGCCGTTGACCCGGGCCAGCACGGCCGCGAACAGGTCGACGGTCGCCACCTCGTGGTCACCGAGCAGCACGGAGGACTCGTCGATGCGGCGCTTGGGGTTGGGCTCGAACCGCTCCGGGCTGACCCTGGCGGCGTGCACCGCGTCGCGCCCGACGAGCAGACCCGTCTGCGGGTCGGCGTAGACCGCCGAGGGGAGCGTCGGCGAACCATCGAAGAGCAGTGGCCGGACGTGGCCGTCAGGCCACGCCAGCATCGCCGCGGTGTTCGAGGTGCCGAAGTCGATGCCAAGCCGGTAACCTCGCGCGTCCACAGCGCCAATATACGGACCCGGCACCATCGCGAGATCCTCTCAACGGATCTGTCGATACGCCAGGTGACTAATCGACCAGTCGCAGCGCGACGGTCGGGGCGTCGAGCAGCACCGAGGCGGGCTCGGAACCGACGATGGTCTGCAGCCGGTGGTCGCCGACGATCAGCTCGACGCCGGTGTACAGCTCGACGGAGTCCCATCCGGTCAGCTGGTAGGACTTGCGGTAGATCCGTTCGGTCTCCTCCTTGATCTCGGGGGCCGGACGTTTCCAGATGAGGGTGCCGTTCTCGCTGGTGTCGGTGACGACGGGGCGGCCGTCGCGGACCTCCAGCTTGAGGTGCTCCTTGGCGATCCAGGCGGCCGCGGCCTCGTGCAGCCACTGGCCGACGGCGATGTCCTCGGGGTCGGCGGGCTCGCGGCCGACGATCACGGGATGGTCGGCGCCGACCACGAACCGGCGCCGGGCGAGGTCCTCGACGACCACGGACACGGCGAACGCGGCCGGACGCGGGCCGATGTCCTTGACGGCCTCGCCGTGGCGGGGGCAGGCGGGGACGCCGGCGCGCATGCGCGGGACGGGCTGGCCGATGCGGCGGAAGCGGCCGAAGGCGGGGCAGTCGGGCTCGTTGCAGCGCCACTCGCGGGCCATCAGGGCGGAGCCGACGCCGCTGGGGTCGGCGCGGGTGAACCGGCGGCGCATCACGCGGGTGCGACCGGCCCGCTGCGAGCCGCGGGCGGTGAACGTCTGCAGCCCGTCGGGCCGCCCGCCCTGCTGGGCCGCGGCGGCGGGCTTCGGCGCCGCGCCGGACGGCCGCGGGGACGGCTTCGAGGGCACGGCGGCGGCGCTTCCCGACGGATCCGAAGTATCGGAAATGTCCGCGGAGTCCGAGGAGGCCCCGGAACCGGCGACGGCGCCCGAGCCGGCAGCGGCACCTGCAGCGCCCGAACCGGCGGCATCCGAACTGGCGGCATCCGAACTGGCGGCATCCGAACTGGCAGCGCCCGAATCAGGAGCGGCTGCGGCGGCGGTCGCGGCTGCGGCGGCGCCCGAGGCTGCGTCCGCGGACCCAGCGGCGGACCCAGCGGCGGCCGCCGGCGACTCGGGTACGGCGTCGTCGGCCGGTTCGAGCGGGATGATCGGCAGGGTCGCGGTGCCCTTCACGACCAGGCGTTCCTTGCCGTCCTTGGGCGGGGTCGGCTCGCCGCCCGGGGTGAGGACGGCGCCGCCCGCGCGGGGCGTGAGTCGCAGGACCCGCTCGGGGCTGTCGACCAGCCACGGGAAGCGGGCGGCGAACTGCGGCTGGTCCCGCACCACGATCAGCGGCAGGCCGGTGAAGTCGGCGATCTCGACGGGCCGGTCCGCGACGACGGGCGTGACCTCGATGAGGCCGTCGTCGGCCCACCGGCCGAGCACCATGCGCTCCTTCGACGTGAGCGCGGCCTCGGACAGCGCCTCACGGCCGACCACCGGGTAGAGCATCGCGCCGGCGTCGATGAGGTACCGGCTGAGCGCGTCCACGACCATGCCGAGGCGCAGGAGGTTGATCGGGCGGCCACCGTCGAGGGCCACGAACCGGGCGACGTCGGCGAGGTCGACGACGGCCTGGGCGAGCGTGACGTCGGTGGTCAGCCGTTGCTCGATGGTGTCCATGACCCGGCTGACTTCGAAGCGCACGGGGCCCCTCCCTATCCCTCGACCCGGACACCATAGGGCATCACCGAGATCAGACTTGTGTACCAGTCGGGAAGGTTGCACGCCATAAGCAATGAAAAGGTTCAGCCACCACTTTTCTTGCTCTTGCCTTTACCCTTGCCCTTTTTCGGGCCTCCGGCCTTCCCGTCGGTGGCGGCGCCGGCGGCGGGGTCCGTGGCCGGTGCGGTGACGGCCTGCGTGGCCGGGTCGTCGGCGGCCGGCGGTTCGGCCGGCTGCGGGTGGCGGAGCCGTCCGGCGACGGCGTCGAGGATGCCGGGGTCCAGGCCGCGACCGGGTCGGGGCCCTGCGCGGCGGCGCCGGCGGCGCCCAGTCCGAGCAGCAGCACGGCCGCGGCGGCGACGGCTCCCCGCCGCTTGGCCGACCCGCCCGGAGTGACCCCGCTCCGCAGGGCGCGCAGCAGGTCGGCCGACGACCGCAGCCGCACGGTGATCCGCCGGGTGGCCGGCGGCGCGGCGAACAGCGTGGCCAGGTCCGCGGCCGCGGGCCGGTTGCCGGGCGCCTTCGCGAGGCAGCGCAGCAGCGCGTCGGCCACGCCGTCGGGCAGGGCCAGCGAGGCGGGCAGCGGCGCCGGTGCCAGCTTGCGGTGCGCGTGCAGCATCTCCTCGGTGGTGGTGACCGGCCAGGGCAGCGCGCCGGTGAGCATCCGGTGCAGGACGACGCCGAGGGCATACACGTCGGTGGCGGGCGACGGCGGGATGCCGCGGAGGCGTTCCGGCGCCAGGTACGCGGGCGTGCCGAGCAACTGGCCGGTGTCGTCGCCGGCGACCGCGGACACGCCGAAGTCGACGAGCTTCGCCCCGGCGTCGGTGAGCACGACGTTGGCGGGTTTGACGTCGTGGTGGACGAGGCCGCGGGCGTGCACGGCGGCGAGGGCGGAGGCGAGCTGGGCCGCGGTCCGCAGCGCCGCCGTGACCTGCAGCGGTCCGCCGGTACGGTGCAGCAGCGCTTCGAGGGACTCGCCGTCGATGAGTTCCATGACCACGTACGGCGTGCCGCCGGCGGTGTGGCCGAAGTCGTACACGGCGGCGATGTTGGGGTGGCTGAGCACGGCGGCGGCGCGGGCCTCGGCCTGGATGCGGCGGTGGGACGCCGGGTCGGCGGCGTCCGTGAGCTGCTTGACGGCGACGGGCCGGCCCAGCACCTCGTCGTGGGCGCGCCACACGACGGACATGCCGCCGGCACCCAGTTGCTCGATCAGCCGGTAACGCTCCACCTCATACAGATGCCCCGATGAGCGGGAACGACACGTGTGGATCGGGGACGGCCTCGGCGCCAAGGGTGTGCAGCAGCGAGAGGACGGGTTCGATCTTCTCGTACAGCAGCAGCACCACGTCGCCGGGGCGGGCCATGGCCAGGGCGGCGGGGACGGCCTCGTCGACGGTGCGCACGACGGTGCACTGCGCCGACGGCGAGGTGGCGATCAGCTCGTCGTGCAGCAGGGCCGGGACCTCGCCGGGTGAGCGGCCCCTGCGGTCGCTGTCCTCGTAGAGGACGACCCGGTCGAAGCGGACGCCGATCTCCCGGGCCGACTCGCGCAGCAGGTCGTCGCGGCGGTCGCCGGGCAGGGTGACGGCGGCGACGGCACGGGAGGTGCCCCAGATGCGTTCGACGAGGTCGCCGACGGCGCGGATGGCGGCGGGGTTGTGCGCGTAGTCGACGAGGACGTCGGTCCCGCCGAGCCGCAGCAGCATGCCCCGGCCAGGGTTGTCGGCGGGGTCGTCGGTGAAGCTGCGGAGGCGTTCCGCGACGCGGGCGGTGGCGACGCCGAGGACCCGGGCGGCGGCGGTCGCGGCGAGGGCGTTGGCGACCAGATGGCGGGCGGCGCCGCCGAAGCCGCCGCCGAGCTCGTGCACGGCGAGCAGCGGGATCCAGCGGCGGTCGGCGAGCTCGACGAGCCAGCCGTCGGCGAGCAGGTACGCCCGGCCGCCGGTGTCCCAGTGCCGCCGGATGAGCGGGTTGCGCGCGTCGAGGCTGCACCAGATGATCTCGCGCTTGGCGAACCGGCCGTCCGGGTAGGCGGCGAGGCCGCGGCTGCGCGCGTCGTCGGCGTTGAGCACGACGGCGCCGCCCTCGCGGACGCGTTCGCCGACGAGGCACTTGAGGGCGACGAGGTCCTCGACGCTCTCGATGCCGTCCTGGCCGAGATGGTCGCCGGTCAGGTTGGTGATGACGCCGACGTCGCTCCAGTCGTAGCCGAGGCCCTGGCGCAGCAGGCCGCCGCGAGCGGTCTCGAGCACCGCGGCGTCGACGGTGGGGTCGCTGAGCACGACGCGGGCGGAGCGCGGGCCGGTGGCGTCGGCGCGCTGGACCAGCCGGCCGCCGATCGCGATGCCGTCGGTGGTGGTGACGCCGACGCGCAGGCCGGCGCCGTCGAGCAGGTGCGCGGTGAGGCGGGCGACGGTGGTCTTGCCGTTCGTGCCGGTGATCGCGACGATCGGGATCCGCGACGGTGAGCCGGCCGGGTACAGCGCCTCCACGACCGCGGCGCCGACGTCGCGGGCGGTGCCGTCGCTGGGGTCGAGGTGCATGCGCAGCCCGGGTGCGGCGTTGACCTCGATGACGCCGCCGCCGGTCGCGACCCCGGTCGGTGGCAGCGGCGCGGCGATCGACGGCAGGCGCAGGTCGAGCCCGGCGATGTCGAGGCCGACGATCGCGGCGACCCGGCGGCACAGGTCGGCGACGGAGGAGTGGACGAGGTCGGTGACGTCGACGCTGGTGCCGCCGGTGGAGAGGTTGGCGTTCTCACGCAGCCGCACGACCTGCCCGTCGGCGGGGACCGCGTCGACGTCGAGGCCCTGGCGCAGCAGCAGGGTGCGCGCGACGTCGTCGACCGTGAGCCGGGTCAGTGCCCTGGCGTGGCCGACGCCGCGGCGCGGGTCCTCGTTGGCGCGGGCGATCAGGCCGGCCACGTCGGTGGCGCCGTCGCCGACGACGTGCGCGGCGACCCGCTCGGCGGCGGCGACGACCTGGCCGCCGACGGTCAGCACGCGGTAGTCACGGCCGGTCAGCTCGCGTTCGACGACAGCGTCGTCACCGCCGGCGGTGGCCGCCTCGTATGCGGCACGCAGCGCGTCGGGCGTGTCGACGCCGAGGAACACATGCATCCCCTGGCGGCCCTGCCGGGGTTTGACGACGACGGGCGGGCCGAGCTCGGCGAAGAGGTCCAGGGCCTCGGCGAGGGATGCCGCGGCGCCGCCGCGGGGGACGGGGACGCCGGCCTCGTCGAGCAGCCGCCGGGTGAGCTCCTTGTCGGAGGCGATGTCGACGCCGATGGCGGAGGTCTGGTCGGTGAGCGCGGCCCACACCAGCCGGCGGTGCCGGCCGTAGCCGAGCCGCAGCAGGCTCAGCTCGCCGACCCGCTCGACCGGGATGCCGCGGTCCCGGGCGGCGTCGGCGATGGCGGTGGTGCTCGGCCCGCTCTTCTCCCGCTCGTACGTGCGGTGCAGCTGCGCCAGTTCGTCGTCGATCTGCACGGGTTCGCCGCGCAGCGCCGCCAGTACACCCGCGATGGCGAGGGACAGCAGCGCCTCGGCGAGGCGGGAGCCGGGTGGCTCGTCGAGCGGGCACTCGGTGACGACGTCGTATTCGCCGGGCACGCCGGTGCCCTCGGTGCGGCCGAAGTTGACCTGGCGGCCGATGCGCTGGGACAGCTCGATCGCGACGTGCTCGGCGGTGTGGCCGAAGTAGGTGCCGCCGACGAGCCGCTTGACGAAGCCGCCGGGCTCGCCGAAGGCGCAGTGGTGCTCGGCCAGGCCGGGGAACGCGGCCAGGAGCCGGTCGGTGAAGCCGGGGTAGTCGCTGCTCTCGCGCCCGGTCAGCCCGTCGAGCAGTACCCGGGTGACCTGGACGGGGCGCGCGACGTACCGGTTGGGTCCGCGCAACCGGCGGCTGCTCTCAATGCGCATGATCTTGTTCCGATCTCTTGATGGCCGCCCGCTCGGTGAGGTTGAACCGCCAGCCCGCCGGCAGCACGTGCAGCTGGGCGCCGCACAGGGCGATCGGCCCGCCGTCGTCGGACAGGGTGGCGCTGATCGTGCGGGCCTGGCCGGCGTCGATGACGGTGACGGAGCCCGAGCCGAGGACCTCGAACACGTCACCCTCGACGAGGATGGCGGTGTTCTCGTCGATGCCGAGACCGAGCTCGTGCGGGAACATCGCGATGGCGCTGAGCAGCCGGTTGAGCCGCCCGCGCTGGGCGAAGTGCATGTCGATGAGCACGCCGGGCAGGAACTCCATGCCGGGGCCGGTGCGGACGCTGCCGGTGGACACCGACGCGATGCTGCCGCCCAGGATCATCGTGCTCGACATCATCGCGGCGCCGGCGCTGGTGCCGGCGAGGATCATGCCGTCGGCGAGCCGGGCGTGCAGCGCGGTGTCGACCTTGGAGCCGCCGACGACGGTGGTGATGCGCAGCTGGTCGCCGCCGGTGAAGAAGACGCCGGTGGCGCGTTCGATGGTGGCGACGGCGCGGGGGCTGTTGCTGTCCTCGCGGTCGTCCAGGCGCAGCGGGGTGACACGCTGCGCGCCGAGGCGATGGAAAACCTCGGCGTATTCCTTCTCGCGCTGCTCGGGGCTCTCGCTCGCGGTCGCGATCACCACGAGGTGCGCCTCGGGACCACCGGCGAGCAGCACGAACCGTTCAAGAATGGCGTCATCACCGGCGTCGTGGCTCTCCGCACCACCGATGACGAGCAGCTTTCCCGGCATCCCACCTCCACACTCCCTTCATCTTGCGGTTCGTCGCGAGGCAGGGCGTTGCTTATTGACCAGGGTCTACGTACAGTCAGTGCATCACCACTATATGAAACGTTTTAATGAAACGTTTCACCATACCGACAGGAGCACCGCCATGCGCCTGAAGAGACGCCGCGCGGGCGCCACCGCGCTCGTTCTGCTTGCCGCACTCCTCGCCGCGCCGTCGGCACCGGCCGCCGCCGCGACGCCCGTCAGCCTCGCCGGCGCGCACTGGGTCTGGTACCCGGAGGGCAACCCGGCCAGCAGCGCACCCGCCGCGTACCGCTACTTCCGGAAGACCTTCACCGTCGCCGCCGGCGCGGTCACCGAGGCGCAGCTGGTCGTCACCGGCGACGACACCGTCGACGTGTGGCTCAACGGCAAGCCCGTCGCCGCGTCCCCGCGGGTCGTGGACTCCTGGCACACCGCGGTCTACGTCGACCTGCAGTCGGCGCTCGTCAGCGGTACCAACACCCTCGCCATCGCGGCACGCAACACCACCACCGGCCCGGCCGGCATGATCGGCAAGGTGCACGTCGTCACGGCCGGCGGCACCACGGACCTCGTCACCGACGGCAGCTGGAAGGCGTTCCAGACGGTGCCGTCCGGCTGGGAGCAGCCCGGCTTCGCCGACGGCGGCTGGCCCGCCGCGGGTGACCTCGGCGCCTACGGCGTCGGCCCGTGGAACTCCGACGTGGTTCTGCCCGACCCGAACGCGCCGTCGCCGCTGAGCGTGGCGAGCGGCACCGTCGAGCACCGCGCCGGCCCGCTGGGCGTCGACGCGGCCCAGCCCCGCTTCGGCTGGAAGCTCGCCTCGACCGCCCTGCAGCAGCGGCAGGCCGCCTACGAGCTGTCCGTCGACGGCGTCTGGAACAGCGGCCGGGTCGCATCCGGCCAGCAGGTCGACGTCGTCTACACCGGCCCGGCGCTGCAGTCGATGCAGCGCTACACCTGGAGGGTCCGCGTCTGGGACACCCAGGGCCGGGTCAGCGCGTGGAGCCCCACCTGGTCCTTCGAGACCGGGCTGCGCGCCCCCGCGACCGAGTGGACCGGCGACTTCATCGGGCAGGCCGCCGTCACCGCCGACCTGTCCGGCGCGACGTGGATCTGGTACCCGGAGGGCGACCCCGCCGCCGGGGTGCCCGCGGCGACCCGGTACTTCCGCCGCACGTTCACCCTCGCCTCGGTGCCGGCCGCCGCGACCCTGGTCGTCACCGGCGACGACACCGCCGACGTGTGGGTCAACGGCACCCAGGTCAGCACCTCGCCACGGGTGTACCAGTCGTGGCAGCAGGCCAGCGCGATCGACATCAGGAGCCGGCTCGTCGCCGGTACCAACACCATCGCCATCTCCTCGGAGAACACCACCCAGTCACCCGCCGGCATGATCGCCAAGCTGACCGGCGCCTCCCTGGTGACCGACACGTCGTGGAAGTCCTCCACCACCGCCCCCGCGGGTTGGAACCAGGGCGGGTTCAACGACAGCGCCTGGCCCGCGGCGCGCGCGGTGGCCACCTACGGCACCGGCCCCTGGGGCGCGAACGTCGTCATCGCGAAGGCCGCGCCGCTGGTGCGCAAGGGCTTCACGGTGAGCAAGCCGGTCGCGTCCGCGCGCCTGCTGACCACCGCGCTCGGCCTGCACGAGACCCGGCTCAACGGCGCCCGCGTCGGCACCGATGTCCTCGCGCCCGGCTGGACCGACTACAACAAGCGCGTCCAGTACAAGGTGTACGACGTCACCGGCCAGATCCGCCAGGGCGCCAACGCGCTGGGTGCCTGGCTGGGCAACGGCTGGTACTCCGGCAGCCTCGGGTTCGCCGGCAGCCAGAAGTACGGCACGCAGCCGTGGTACTCCGCGCAGCTGGTGCTCGTCTACACCGACGGCACCACGTCGACCGTGCGCACCGACAACACGTGGAAGGTGACCAGCGGCCCGATCCGCGCCGACGACCTGTACCACGGCGAGACCTACGACGCCCGTCTCGCCATTGCGAACTGGGACGGTTCCGGCTTCGACGACTCCTCCTGGGCGCCGGTGGCCTTGCGGCCGGGCACCAAGCCCAACCTGGTCTCCCAGGTCGACAACGGCGTGTCCGTGCAGCAGCAGTTCCGCCCCGTCGCCGTCACCCAGCCCTCACCCGGCGTCTGGATCTTCGACATGGGCCAGAACTTCACCGGCTGGAACCGCATCTCGGTCACCGGCCCCGCAGGCACCACCGTCCAGATCCGCCACGCCGAGGTCCTGACCGGCGGCCAGCTCTACACCACCAACCTGCGCGCCGCGCAGGCCACCGATCGCTTCACGCTCGCCGGTACCGGCGGCGCAGAGGTCTATGAACCACGCTTCACCGTCCACGGCTACCGCTACGTCGAGCTGACCGGCCTCCCGGCCGGGTTCACCCCCACCGCGGACACCGTCACCGGCCGCGCCGCGTGGACCTCCGGCGCCCAGCTCGGCACCCTCACCACCTCGAACGCCCTGGTCAACCAGCTCCAGCACAACATCCTGTGGGGCGAGCGCTCCAACATGCTGTCGATCCCCACCGACTGCCCGCAACGCGACGAGCGGCTCGGCTGGACCGGCGACATCGCGATCTTCGCCGGCACCTCCACCTTCAACGTCGACGTCCAGGGCTTCCTCGACAAGTTCGCCGACGACCTCGTCGACGCCCAACGCAGCGACGGCGCCTTCACCGACGTCGCACCCGCCGTCTGCTGCGGCGCCGGCACCGCCGGCTGGGGCGACGCGGGCGTCATCGTCCCCTACACCCTCTGGCAGCGCCACAGCGACATCCGCGTCGTCGACGAGCACTTCGACGCCATGGCCCGCTGGGTCGACTACCTGCGCGCCACCTCGGGCAGCGACCTCATCCGCAACCAGCCCACCTACGGCGACTGGCTCAACGTCAACGACAACACCGCGCAGGACGTCATATCCACGGCGTTCTTCGCCTGGTCCGCCCGCCTGGTGTCGCGCATGGCCGCCGCGACGGGCCGCACCGCGCAGGCCGCCTCCTACGGCGCCCTCGCCGACCAGGTCGGCGCCGCGTTCACGTCCCGCTTCGTGGCCGCCGACGGCACCGTGTCCGGCAACACCCAGACCGGCTACGTCCTGGCCCTGGCCTTCGGCCTGGTCCCGGCGTCCCGGAACGCGCAACTGGCCGACAAGCTCGTCGCCAAGGTCGCCGCCACCAGCGGGCACCTGTCCGTCGGCTTCCTCGGCGTCGAGAACCTCCTGCCGGTCCTCGCCAACACGGGCCACGCGGACACGGCCTACCAGATCCTGCTCCAGCCCGGCTACCCCGGCTGGGGCTACATGAACAGCCGCGGCGCCACAACGATCTGGGAGCGCTGGGACGGCATCCGCACCGACGGCTCCTTCCAGGACCCCGGCATGAACTCCTTCAACCACTACGGTCTCGGCTCCGTCGGCGACTTCCTGTACCGCCAGGTCGGCGGCCTGGGCCCGGCCTCCCCCGGCTACGCGTCACTGCTCATCGCCCCACAACCCGGCGGCGGCCTGACCTCTGCCAAGTCGTCGTACGAGACCCCGTACGGCCTCGCGGTCAGCGACTGGTCGATCTCCGCCGGCGCCCTGACCCTGCGCGTCACGGTCCCGGCCGGCGCCTCGGCCACGGTCCGCGTCCCGACCTCACAACCCGGCTCGATCCTGGCACCGGGGCAAGCCGTGCCGTCAGGCTCGGGAACGTTCCTGCTGCCGGCGGGCTCGTACACCTTCACGGCCCCCGTGTAACACCCGCGTCCGTCCGGAGGACGGTTCCAGCTGCAGCCGGCCGGATCCGTCCTCCGATCACGCGCGCCCGTCCCCGCGATCACCGAACTCCGGTGGCACCCCAGGCCCAGCAGCGCCCGAGTCAGGATCAATGGGCGGGTGTGTGGGCGGCAGGTAATCCTGAACCATTCGAACCACGCGTTGTCCGGTCCGGGGCGACCCGGCCTGGTGTATCGGGCAGTGCGGGCGCGGGTGTCCTCAGATGCATTCCGGGCCAGGTCAGAGGCCGGGAACTTGACGGCGCCGTCGGGGTGAGGGCCCCCGGCGGCCCGGCGGCCGGCCGTGGTCAGGGTCGATGACTGGACTGGGGAGTACCGCGCGACAGGCCGCGATCTCCCACCTCGGCACATGATCGAAGGACGGCCGTGGTCGTCCGGACGGCCAACCCGGTCCTTCGATCATGCGGAGAACCGGGTAGATCTTGGCGCGAGCGAAGCCAGCGCCACATATAGGTGATTTGTTCTTTTCTTGAAACCAGCGACGGTGTTGTAGGACCGAATGACGCGCTCGACGGCGCTGGATCATGTGAGTTCGGACCTGGCTCGGCATCACCCCGGGCACGGCACCGACGGTGACCGCGCTACCCGTCGCGCCGCCGCCAGGCTGCACGGAACCACAAAGGCCGCAGCCGTGATGGATTTTCTATTACGGGCATGCCAGACCCGCACGCGAACCGCAACGAAAGGGCGGCCGGCCTCAATCGGTCTCGGGGCGTTGCGGCAAAAGGCGGGTCTCGTCGTCCGCAGGCAGATCCAGGAGCATCGTCCGGTCAGGGTCCACGGACGCGGACGAAGCGGCGGGAGCGGCGGCAGCGGAGGCGCGGGATGAGCGGAGGGCGCCGGCCAGTGCGGCGTTGATCCGGGTGCCGCCGCGCTTGAAGCCGAGCTCCCGACGGGCCTCCTCCAGGACCTGCTCCTCGGTCCGCAGCAGCGTGTCGGACTCGATCCAGCGGACCAGGGCGACCAGGACCTCGGCAGGGTATTCGCCGATCGGGCGGCCAGGGGTGAAGTCGGGCCTGGGCAGGGTGCGGTCGGAGGAGGCGGCCTGCGGGGACGGTGGCGGCAGGTGCAGCACGACCGTCGGCTCGTCGGTGCGGCGGGCGTCGGAGGCGGCGACCGCCTCGTCGTATGCGGCGCGGGTGCGGGCGGTCTCGGCGGCCGGGTCGGCGAACCAGTCGGTGGACCAGATGCGGTGGTAGCGCCAGCCGAGCCGTTCGAGCTGCTCCTGCCGCAGGCGGTCGCGGTCGCGGGCGGTGCTGGCGGAGTGGTAGGTGGCGCCGTCGGTCTCGATGGCGAGGACGAGCTCGTCGGGGTTGGACGGGTGGGCGCAGGCGAAGTCGATGAAGGCGCCCGCGACGCCGAAGCGGGCCGTGACCGGGATGCCGGCGGCGATGAGGCGGGCGAGGACGTCGGCCTCGAAGGCGTCGGGCTGGACGTGCTCGGCGGCGGCGCCGCGCAGTGAGGTGCCGCCGGACTCGGTGTATTCGAGGTAGGCGCGCAGCAGGCGCACGCCCTCGGAGGTGCTGCGGGCGGGGTCCATGTCGGCTGCGGTGAACGAGCTGACGAGGGTCATCCGGCGGCGGGCCCGGGTGACGGCCACGTTGAGCCGTCGCTCGCCGCCGGGCAGCAGGAGCGGGCCGAAGCGGTAGGGCAGCTGACCTGCGGCGTTCTTGCCGTAGCCGATGGACAGGATGATGGCGTCGCGCTCGTCGCCCTGGACGCGTTCGAGGTTCTTGACGAAGAACGGCTCGGCGGCGGACTCGGAGAAGAACGCGTGCAACTCGGGGCGGGCGGACAGGGCCTTGCGCAGGGCAAGGTCGATGCGGTCGGCGTGCACGATGCCCATGGTGATGACGCCCAGGGACTCGCTCGGGCGCAGCTGGGCGTGCTGCAGCGCCAGCTCGACGACCCGGTCGACCTCGGCGGTCACGCTGTCCGTGTCGGTGTTCGCAGCATCGAAAGCGACATGCACGTGCTGCACGGAGCCGGCGCCGGCCGTGCCGGGGAACGTCACGAGCGCGCGCTCGTAGATGTGGGCGTTGGAGAAGCCGATGAGCCGGTCGTCCTGGCTGCGGTAGTGCCAGCGCAGCAGGTACGCCGGGAGCAGCGCCGTCAGCACGTCCAGGACCGACTCGTAGCCGGAGGTGAGCGACAGGTCGATCGAGCCGTCGGCCCTGACGCCGAGCGGGTCGGCGCCGCCGTCCTCCGCGGCGGTGAAGAACGACGTCGGCGGTAGCTGGTGCTCGTCGCCGGCGACGACGACCTGCCTGGCCCGCAGCAGCGCCGGGACCGCGTCGGCGGGGGTGACCTGGCTGGCCTCGTCGAAGACGACGACGTCGAACAGGTCCGCCTCGGCGGGCAGCAGCTGCGACACGATCAGCGGGCTCATCGCCCAGCAGGGCCGCAGCGCGGTCAGCATGTGCGGGGCGGTCGCGAAGAGCTGGCGGATCGGCAGGTGCCGGCGCTTGAGGTTGGCCTGGTGCTCGACGAGGCGGCTCTCGTCGGGGTACTGATCCCGGGTGCGGGTGATGTGCTCGGCGACGGCCCGCAGGACGCGGCTGGCGGTCGCGTCGATGTGCGCGCGGTCGGAGGCGCGGAACTCCTCGACGGTGCGGGTGTGCAGCGGGCCGTCGAACGCGCCGACGCGGGGGTCGGTGAAGTTGAGGTGCTGCAGGATCGAGGCGTGCCAGCAGGCGTCGAAGACGGCCGCGGCCAGGTCGGCGTCGGGCCGGCGGCCGGCGAGGTCGGCGACGAGCTGGTCGAGGCCGAGGCCGGTGAACGCGGCGCCGAGCTCGTTGAGCCGCGGGATCCTGCGCAGCGTGCGCTCGTCGGCGGCGAGCCCCGACAGGACCGTGGCCAGCCGGTCGAGGTCCATCCCGGCGAGGTTGACGTGCGGCACGTAACGCTGCAGCTGCGCGGCCTGGACGTCGAGCTGCTCGAACGCCGCCCTGGCCCGCGCGAGCTCGGCCGGCAGGCGCGGCGGGCCGCCGTCGGCGGTGGCCCTGGTCCACTGGGCCCGCTGGGCGAGCGCGGTCGTCAGCCCGGTGAACAGCTGCTGCCGGCTGGGGCGGCCCGGGCCGCGCCACAGCTGGGCGGCCTGCTTGCGCATGCGGCGGCGGGTGAGCCAGCCGGCGTCGGTGCCGGGCTGCCCGGCGTGCTCGCGGCGCCATGCGGCGTCGGCGGCGGACGCGATGTGGGTGGCGAGGTCGACCCGGAACACGTCCTCACGGAACTGGGTGAGGGTCGTGGCGACGCCGTCGAGGAACGCGAACAGCTGCCGCCAGCCGGCCAGGTCGGCGGGCGGGCGCAGACCGGTCTGCTCCTGGACGTGGCGCAGCCCAGGGCGGGCCGCCGGCAGGGTCCGCTCGGCGAGCCGCTCGGCCAGGTCGAACGCGGCCTCGGCGTCGGCCGGGGTGTGCACGGCGGCGCCGACCCATCCTGCCTGCTGCCCGGTCAGGGTGAACCCGCCGAGCGCGGCGAAGTCACGCACCTGCTCACGGACCCGGCGGGCGGTGCCGGCGTCGAGGGCGGCGAGGGTCTGCCCGCGCAGCCGCACCGACGTCATCGGCCGCACCACGCCGGACAGCGCGACGAGGGCGTTCTGCGACTGATACGCACTGACGCCCCACGGCTCACGCACCTGGTGCAGCGCCTCGTCGTGCCCGTTGAGCTGGGCCCGCTTCGTGGTCAGTGTCTCGTGCAGGACGCTGAGGTCGGGCTGGGCGATCCTGGCGGCGGAGTCGAACGCGGCCTTGAGGTCGGCGGCGACCCTGCGGCGCGACGTGGTGCCGTCGTGGACGTCCATGACCAGGCTGCCGAGCCCGCGCCGGGCGAGCCGGTCGGTGACGGCGGTGATCGCGGCCCGCTTCTCCGCCACGAACAGGACCCGCTTGCCGCGGGCGACCAGCGAGGCGATGAGGTTGGCGATGGTCTGGCTCTTGCCGGTGCCGGGCGGCCCCTTGATCACACTGTGCTGGCCCGACAGGACGGCGTTGATCGCATAGTTCTGCGAGGAGTCGGCGTCCAGCACCAGGAACTCGTCGCCGGGCGCGATCAGGTCGGGATCGTCGGGCTGGACCGCGCCGGTCGCGTGCAGCCGCCGCTGGGCCTCGCCGTCGCCGGCGATCGCGGCGATGATCTCGTGGCCTTCCAGGGCGGTGGCGGCGACCCGCAGGTCGTTGACCATCGGCAGCTTGGCATAGGAGAACGTGCCGAGCACGCACCGCGCGCCGATCGTGAAGCCGCGGACCCGGCCGGAGGCCTCCTTGACCAGGCGCTCGTAGAGCGGCTGCGGGTCGAAGCCGGCGGTGTAGCTGATCAGCTCCTCGAGCTCGTCGGCGTCGACCTGGACGCCGAACTCCTCCTCGAGCAGCTGCAGCAGGGTCGGGTTGACCTCGGTGTCGCCGTGGACGCTGAGCTCGAAGTCGTCCTCGGCGGCGCCGCGGGCGCGCAGCTGGGCGGAGCGCAGCAGGACCGGTGCGGCGGGCACGCCGCTGCCGGCGGGCGGGGTCCAGGTCGCGCTGCCGATCGCCACGAAGCAGGTCTCGATGCCACGCTCCTCGGCCAGCTCGCGGGCCTTGTTCCTGATCGTGCGGGCGCGCTTGACGGCGGCGGCGTGCGTGAGCACCGGCCCCTCGTCAGCCACCGCGGCCACGTCCTCGGCGGCGGAGTCGGCGTCCAACGAGTCGGCCGACGGGTCAGCGGCCGGCGGGTCAGTGGCCGGCGGGTCAGTGGCTGGCGGGTCAGTGGCTGGCGGGTCGGCATCGGCGAGGGGATCAGCGGGCTTCGGCGGCGCGGAAGGCACACTCGCCCGGCCGATGGCAGGCCGCCCAGAGTCGACCAGGCGTGAAGCAGTCGGATCCGGCCCGGCAACGTCCGGTGGCTGGCCGGCCGGCTCAGAACCCAGGTCAACGACGGTGTCGTCAGGTGCCGGCACCGGCTCCTCGACCGCCGCCGCACGCTTCCCGGCCGCAGACCGGGTGAACAGCTGGGTGAGTGACATGGTGCGCCCGCCCAGCAGCGCCGCCACGGCGACAGGGTCGGCCGCGGACAGGTCGAGCGTGCCCGAGCGCAGGTCCTTGTAATACAGCAGCGTGTTGCGCCCACCCAGGTCGATGAGCTGCGACCGCCACCGTCGCGAGGCTTCCTGCACGAGCTGCGCCCGCGTCTGTCCATTCACGGCCCGAGCGTAACGGCCAGGTACGACACTCCGCACTGATCAACAACTCCGCCGAAAGCCGTGAATCGATCAGCATCTTTACTGTTAACAAACCTTCGCGTAATGTCCAGCGCTAGGGCGCCCTACATCCCCCATCTCGCTCGAGTCCGAGGCAGGTCTGCAATGAGACTGCGAATCGGGGTGATCGTGGCTGCCCTGGCAACAGCCGCGGCCACCGTCATCGTCGCTGCGACGCCGGCTCTGGCCGCGCCCGCCACCGCGGCCTTCGTCCAAACCTCCACCTGGGGTTCCGGCTACGAGGCCAAGTACACGATCACCAACGGCACGACCAGCACGATCAACGGCTGGACGGTCGCGTTCGACCTGCCCAGCGGCACCTCGATCAGCTCGTCGTGGGACGCGGCCCGCACAGGCAACTCCGGGCACGTGAGCTTCGCCAGCACCTGGAACGGCACGATCGCCCCCGGTGGCACGGCCAGCTTCGGGTTCATCGCCGCCGGCAGCGGCATCCCCTCCAACTGCACGCTCAACGGCGCCTCCTGCGGTGGCGGCACCACCCCGACCACGCCGGCGGGCACGCCGGGGGTCCCGGGCAACTTCCGGGTCACCGCGACCACCAACACCAGCTTCGCCCTGGCCTGGAACGCCTCGACGGGCACCGTCACCGGCTACCGCGTCTACGAGGGCAGCACCGTACGGGCCACCGTCACCGGCACCACCGCCACCGTGTCCGGGCTCACCGCCGGCTCCACCCACACCTACACCGTCAAGGCCTACAACAACGTCGGCGAGTCCGCCGCGTCCAACAGCATCACCGCCACCACCACCGGCGGCACCACCACCCCGAGCGGGTTCGCCGCAGCGCCGTACCTCTACCAGTGGGGCGACCCGCCCAACCCGCAGACCATCCAGTCCGCGACCGGGATCCGCTGGTTCACCCTCGCGTTCGTCCTGTCCGGCGGCGGCTGCACCCCCGCCTGGGACGGCACCCGCCCCCTGACCGGCGGCGTCGACCAGACCGTCATCAACCAGGTCCGCGCCGGCGGCGGCGACGTCATCCCCTCCTTCGGCGGCTGGAGCGGCAACAAACTCGGCCCCAACTGCTCCACACCCCAGGCCCTCGCCAACGCCTACCAGACAGTCATCAACACGTACAACCTCAAGGCCATCGACATCGACATCGAAAACACCGACGAGTTCGAAAACGACACCGTCCGCAACCGCATCGTCGACGCCCTGAAGATCGTCAAGCAGAACAACCCGACCCTCAAGACCATCATCACGTTCGGCACCGCAACGACCGGCCCCGGCTACTACGCCCAGCAGCTCATCAACCGCGCCGCATCCACCGGCGCCAACATCGACGTCTTCACCATCATGCCGTTCGACTTCGGCGGCGGCGCCAACATGTACAACAGCACCGTCAGCGCCTCCGAAGGCCTCAAGACCATGCTCAAGACCGCATTCGGCTGGAACGACGACACCGCCTACCGGCACATGGGCATCTCCGGCATGAACGGCCTGTCCGACCAGCAGGAACTCACCTCCGTCGCCTACTGGCAACAGATCCGCGACTGGGCACAGTCACACCACCTCGCCCGCCTCGCCTTCTGGTCCGTCAACCGGGACCGCCCCTGCCCCGGCGGCGGCGTCGTGTCCAACTGCAGCGGCATCGCCCAGAACAACTGGCAGTTCACGCAGATCACGGCCACGTTCACCGGATAAGCGCGACTGTTTCGCACAAGGGGGCTGGCCCTACAGGGCCAGCCCCCTTCTGTCGGGGTGCCGCCCCAGCCATGCCGTGTAGCGGTCGTTCTTGCGCACCGCGTCGGCGTACGCCTCGATCGCATACGCCCACACCTGCCCCGCGACGTCGGCGGCCGGCCCGTCGGGCAGCCAGCCGAGCATCTGCCGCCAGTGCAGCGGCGCGCCCACGATCGGCACCGCGGCCAGTCCCGCCATCGGGCGCAGCGTTGCCTGGCACAGCCCGACCGCGTCGCCGGACTCGATCAGGTCGATCGCGCCGCGGACCTCCGTCTCGAAGAGCACCTTCGGCGTGAACCCGGCCCTGGCGCAGGCGGCCGCGTGGCAGGAGGAGAAGCAGCCGTCACCCGGCGCCGCGACCCACTGGGCGTCGGCGAGCTCGGACAGGTCGACCTCGTCGCGATCGGCGAGGGGATGGCCCTCCGGCAGCAGCAGGAACACCGGGTCGGCGGCCACGACCCGCCAGGCCAGGCCGTTGTCCGTGGCCGGCGGCGCGTCGCCGCAGGCGCCCACGAGGACGAAGTCGAGCTTGCCTGCGAGGACCTGGTCACCCAGCTCGGACGCCGACCACGACGCGTGCGTGCTCACCTGGGCGCCCGGGTGGTTGCTGCTGATGCGGTGGACCAGGCCGCCGAGGATCGGGCCGTTGACCGCGCCGATCCGGTACCGCCCGGCGGGGTCCTTCGTGCTGGCCAGCCGGGTCGCCTCGTCCTGCAGGCCTTTCACCGCCGGCAGCAGCACTCTCGCCCGGGCGAGCACCAGCTCACCCAGCGGCGTCGCGCGGGCCCCGCGCCGGTCCCGCTCGAACAGCAGCCCGCCGAGTGCGCGCTCGATGCGCTGCAACTGGGCGGTCAACGCCGGCTGGGCGAGCCCCAGCACCGAGGCGGCCTTGGTGACACTGCCGGCATCCGCGATCGCGCACACGACTCGCAGGTGCCGCAGCTCCAGATCCATATGCAGACGGTAGGACGTCGACCGGATGGGGAGAAGACCCCGGAGCCATCGAGACTCACCGTTTTCGCAGATCGACACATCATCGAAACACGTCTGTCGTTTGCTCAATACCCCCAGGGGGTATATGGTCCTGCTATGGAAACACCGTCCCTGACGCGGCAGGCGATCACCGCGACGCTGCACTGCCTCACCGGCTGCGCGATCGGCGAGGTCCTGGGCATGGTGCTCGGCACCGCGTTCGGCTGGGGCAACCTGGCCACCGTCGTGCTGTCGGTCGCCCTCGCGTTCGTGTTCGGCTACGCGTTCACGCTGCGCTCCGTCCTGGCCGCCGGGCTGGCGCTCGGCGCCGCGATCCCGGTCACGCTGGCCGCCGACACCGCCTCGATCGCCACGATGGAGCTCGTCGACAACGCCGTCATCCTCGCCGTCCCCGGCGCCATGGAGGCCGGCCTGGCCAGCGTCCTGTTCTGGGCCACGCTGGCGTTCTCCCTCGCGGTGGCGTTCGTGGTGACCGTCCCGGTCAACCGGTTCCTGATCGCGCGCGGCCGCGGCCACGCGGTCGTCCACCAGCACCACGACCACCCGGTGCACCACTGAGCCGTAGGCTGGGTGGGTGCCCTCCCCCCGCCGCTGGTGCGCCGGTGCCGCCACCGCGACCGCGACGACCGGCGCGATCGGGCTGGCCGTGTCCGTGGCCGGCTCGGCGCCGTGGCGCTACGTGAGCGAGTCAGGCGTCGCCGGAGCACCGCACCCGACGCTGTACCGGGTCAGCATGGTGCTCCTGGCGGCGTCCCTCGCGCTGCTCGCCGTGCCGGCCCGGCACACCGGCGCGGCACGGCTGCTCGTGCCCGGCAGGCTCGCCCTCGCGGTGCCGGCCGGGCTGGCCGCCGCCGCGCTCGCGCTCGCCGCTCCCCTGGCCGCCCTGGCCGGCGCCGTCACCTGCTCCCCCGGCTGCCCACTGCCGCCGTACGAGTCGCCGCAGCCGCGGGACCTGGTCCACGCCACCGGGGCGATCGGCGCGCTGCTGCTGTGCGCGCTGGCGATCCTGGTGTACGCCACCCAGCCCGATGCCACGACCCTGCGCCGGGCGGGGCGTCTCGGCGTGCTCCTGGCCTTCCCGCCGCTGATCCTGTCGGCGATCGGCATCCTGCTCCTCGGCCGCGGCCTGTTCACCGGCCTGATGGAGCGCGCCGCCCTCGCCGCCGTCTCCGCATGGCTGGTGCACACCGCCGCCGTGCACCTGCGCGCCAAACCGTGACGAGGACGGTCGTCGTCACCGGCGGCAGCGCCGGGATCGGTCTCGCCGCGGCCGGGCGTTTCGCCGCCGCCGGCGACCGGGTGATCCTTCTCGGCCGCCATGAGGGCCGCCTGGCCGCCGCGCTGGAGGCGGTCCGCGCCGCCGGCGCCGCCGATCCTCTCGCGATCCGGGCCGACTTCGCCGACCCGGCCCAGGTCCGCGCGGCCGCCGCTCAGGTCGCCGCCGCCTGCGACCGCATCGACGTGCTCGTCAACAACGCCGGAGGGCTGTTCCGCGGCGCGGCCTGCGTGCAGGTCAACCACCTGGCCGGGTTCGAGCTGGCGCAGCTGCTGCTGGAGCACCTCAAGGCCGCCGCGCGCCCGGGGCACCCGGCCCGCCTGATCACGACCGCCTCGCTCGCCGAGGCATGGGGGGTCCTGGACGTGGACCGACCGCTGCGCGAGTCGCTGTGGCATCGCAGCCGCTGGCTCGCGTACGGGTCGTCGAAGCAGGCCAACATCCTGTTCACCCTGGAGGCGGCCCGCCGCTGGACCCCACTGGGCATCCTGCCCACGGCGTTCTTCCCGGGCCTGGTCCGCAGCCGGTTCGCCGGCACCAGCCCGCTGTTCATGCTCGGCAAGCTGATCCCGGTGCTGTTCGCCTCGCCGCGGCGCGCCACGGACACGCTGCTGTGGCTCGCCGACGCCCCGGCGCGGGAGGTGGCCCCCGGCGGCTACTACTTCCTGCGGCAGCCCTTCGCCGCGACGCCCCGCGCCACGTCGGCCGCCCGTGCCGCCCGCCTCTGGGAGTCCTCCCTCGCGGCGGTCAGCCGGTCCTGACCTCCGGCTGCTGCCGGCGGCGGGCGCCGCGGCCGGGCACCGGCACGACGTCGCGCGGTGCGATCTCGTCGTGGCCGGACTCGCAGATCAGCACCGCGTGCACGGGCGCGCCGCAGTCGCGGTGGATCGTGTCCAGCGGCGGACCCTCCGGGCCGGCCAGGTAGCGGTCGCCCCACTCGCGGACGGCGACCAGCAGCGGGTACAGGTCGAAGCCCTTCTCGGTGATCCGGTACTCGTCGCGGGCCCGCGAGCCGGGCTCCCGGTAGGGCACGCGATGCAGGACGCCGTTGTCGACGAGCATGCCGAGCCGGTTGGTGAGCACCTGGCGGGGGATGCCGGTGCGCTCGCGCATGTCGTCGAAGCGGCGGATGCCGTTGAAGACCTCGCGCAGCACGACGACGGTCCACTTCTCGCCGAGGATCGCCATCGCCGCGCCGATGGTGCAGTTGTCAACCGACCAATCCAGTGCCGCAGGTCTCATCCTGAAAGGCTAACCCGCACCTGAGTCTGATTGACAGATCCAGCTGGGGACGGTCAGGCTGCATCCATGACGCAGACTCAGGATGGGGTACGCAGCCGCACGTTCACCTGGTCCGACCCGATGCTCAACGCGGCCGAGCTGGGCCGCCGCAGTGGCCTCGAGCTGCTCCAGGCGATGGCGCGGGGCGAGCTGCCCGCCCCGCCGATCACGCACCTCATAGGCGCCGGGCGGATCGAGGCGGAGCTGGGCCGGGTCGTGGTGACCCTGGAGCCGCAGGAGTTCCACTACAACCCCCTCGGCAGCGTGCACGGCGGGGTCCTCGCCACGCTGCTGGACACCGCCGCCGCCTGCGCGGTGCACTCCACGCTGCCGGCCGGCGTCGGGTACACCTCGCTCGACCTCACCACCAAGTTCCTGCGCCCGGCGTCGCTCGCGTCCGGCACGCTGACCTGCGAGGGCACGGTGCTGTCCAAGGGCCGGCGCACGGCACTGGCGCAGGCGGTGATCACCGACGCCCGCGGCGGGATGGTCGCGCACGCCACCTCCAGCTGCATGCTGTTCGACCTCACAGCGTGACGGACACCACGTTGCGTAGGCGCTGACCAGCGAAGAGTGGCCAATCTGGTGACAACGCTGCGCAACGCGCTGCCCAACCATGGATCACGGCGAGTCGTCGACCCATGGAAGGGGACCGAATGCCAAGCAGACACCGGAGCGCAGTGGGTGCCGCCGCGGCAGCGATCATTTCGATCGCCGGCGTGGCCGTCCCGAGCGTGCCGGCAGCCGCGGCACCACCGACAGCGTCGGCCACCGACCATCTGACCCGCGTCATCGTCGCCTATGACGACGCCGGCGCGGCCGCCCGCGCGGTCGGCCGCGCCGGCGGGAAGGTCGGCCGGCCGCTGGCGATCGTGGAGAGCTTCACGGCTGAGGTACCGGACACGCAACTGTCCGCCCTGAGGACCGCACCCGGCGTGCGCTCCGTGACCCTCGACGGTGAGGTGGCACTCCAGGCCGAACGATGGCGCGCCGACGGCGACGCCAACTCCATGTTCAGCGTCGTGCGCGCGACCGGCGCACTGGACGTGTGGAAGAAGACCGACGCCGGCGGCAGGCCGATCGGCGGGACCGGCGTCGGCATCGCCCTGATCGACTCGGGCGTCTCGCAGGTCACCGGGCTCAACGACCCGAGCCGGATCATCAACGGCCCGGACCTGTCGTTCGAGTCGCAGTCGGCGAACCTGCGGTACGTCGACACGTTCGGCCACGGCACCCACATGGCGGGCCTGATCGCCGGGCGTGACCCCGGCACGAACCTGTTCACCGTCAACTCGCCGACCAACTTCACCGGCATGGCCCCCGCCTCGACGCTGATCAGCGTCAAGGTCGCCACCGCCGACGGCGCCACCGACGTCTCCCAGGTCATCGCCGGCATCGACTGGGTCGTCACGCACCGCAACGACGCCGGGCTCAACATCAAGGTGCTGAACCTGTCGTTCGGCACCGACACGTACCAGGACGAGAAGCTCGACCCGCTCTCCCACGCGGTCGAGGCGGCCTGGAAGAAGGGCATCACGGTCGTGGTCTCCGCCGGCAACGACGGCAAGACCCGCACCGCACTGTCGATGCCGGCGGTCAACCCGTACGTCATCGCGGTCGGCGCCGCCGACTCCAAGGGCACCGATTCGCGCTCGGACGACGTCCTGGCCGACTTCAGTACCCGCGGCAACACCACCCGGTCAGCCGACCTGACCGCACCCGGACGCTCGATCGTCGGCCTCCGCGACCCGGGCTCCTACGTCGACGTCAACTACCCGACCGGGCTCGTGCCCGGCGACGCGACCGGCCGGTACTTCCGCGGCAGCGGCAGCTCGCAGGCCGCCGCCATCACCTCCGGCGCCGCGGCGCTGCTGCTGCAGCAGCGTCCCGGCCTCACTCCGGATCAGGTCAAGAAGCTGCTCGTCAGCACCACCGACGCGATGACCGCCGGCGACGTCCTGGGCCGCGGCTCCGGCCAGCTCAACATCAAGAAGGCGATCGAGGCGCCGACCCCCACGACCACCCAGACCTGGGCGGCGTCGACCGGCACCGGCCTGCTGGAGTCCTCCCGCGGCTCCGCGCACGTCTCGGACCCCGTCACCGGCGCCGAACTGACCGGCGAGAAGGACATCATGGGCCGCCCCTGGACCGGCACCACCTGGGCCAAGGCGGCCGCTACCGGCACCGCGTGGACCGGCGGCACCTGGAACGGCGCCACCTGGACCGGCACGGCGCTGAGCGGCACCACCACCACCGGCCGCAGCTGGGTCGCGGTCGGCTGGAGCGGCAGCAGCTGGGCAGGACGCACCTGGAGCGGACGCACGTGGAGCAGTGCCGTCTGGGACGGCCGCACATGGAGTGGTCGAACTTGGTCAGGTAGCACCTGGAGCGGCCGAACTTGGAGTGGAAGCTACTGGTCCGCCTCCATCTGGCAGTAACCGCACTCAGAAGGCGATTCCGGGACGGTCATGAAGAAAGCACGTGCGTGGAATCGCCCGGACGCCCGGGTGGCAGCGCTCAGCCTCTGGCTGTGCGTCGCCACCGTCGCGGCGCACGGGCTGCGCATCCAGCACGGTGGCCTGCCCGCCAGCCCCGACGCGCTGCCGCTGATCCTGCTCGGCGTCGCGTTCGCCGTGACCGAGGGCTTCGCCGTGCACATCCGGGTCCGCCGCGGCGGGCACGCGATGAGCCTCAGCGAGATCCCGATGGTCCTCGGCCTGCTCTCCGTCGACCCGACCCTCCTGCTGGTCGTGCGGCTCCTCGGCGGCGGCCTCGGCCTCGTCGTCCTGCGCGGCCAGCGCGGCGTCAAGCTCGGCTTCAACGTCGCCCTGCTCGGCGTGCAGACCACCGCCTCGTCCGTCATGCTGCGGACCCTGGCGGGCACCAGCCCCGACGACGCCGGCCCGGTCGAGTGGCTCTACGTCCTGCTCGTCATGCTCGTCTCCGACATCATCGCCGCGGTCCTCGTCACCGCCGTCATCGCGCTGCACGACGACCCGAGCGAGTGGAAACGCCTGCCCAGCGCGCTGCAGGGCATGCCGCTCGTCGCGATCACCACCAGCATCGGCCTGATCAGCACCCTCGCCATCGACCGCGACCCGCGGGCCATCGCCCTGCTCGCGATCGTCTCGGCGGTCACGTACAAGGCGTACCGCTCCTACGTCAGCCAGAGCCAGGGCCACGAGCAGGTCGAGGAGCTCTACGCCTTCACCCGTGCCCTCGACGGCGTCCTGGACACCGGCGGCGTCGCCCGCATCGTGCTCGAACAGGCCCGCGACCAGCTGCGCGCCGAACGCGCCGAGCTGATCATGCCCGGCGCGGACGGCACCCAGGTCCGGATCCGCATGCACGGCCGGCACCAGGTCGACACCACCGTCCTGGACACCTTGCCCGAGACCGCCTGGTGGCAGCCCGCGCGCGGCGGTACCCCCGTCCTGGTCGCCAAGGGCAGCCGCGTCGTGGGATCCATCATCGACGGCATCGCGGTCCCCGTGCCGCTCAGCGACGGCGCCACCGGCGTGCTGTTCGTCGCCGACAGCCTCCCCGACATCCCGACGTTCGGCGAGCAGCACGTCCGGCTGTTCCAGGCCCTGGCCAACCACGCCAGCCTCTCCCTCACCAAGGCCCGGCTGCTGGACGAGCTGCGGCAGGAGGTGGCGCAGAAGGAACACCTGGCGCTGTACGACCCGCTCACCGGCCTGCCCAACCGGCAGCGCTTCCAGGCCCTCACCGACGAGTTGCGGGCGCAGGGCATGCCGGCCGCGGTGCTGCTCATGGACCTCGACCGGTTCAAGGACGTCAACGACGCCCTCGGCCACGACATCGGCGACACGCTCCTGCGGCAGGTCGGCGACCGGCTCCAGGGCCGCCTCGGCGACCGCGGCACCGTCGCCCGCTTCGGCGGCGACGAGTTCGCCGTGCTCCTGCCCGGCATCCGCACCCGCGAGGTCGCCGTGGCCGTCGGCGACGACCTCGCCGCCGCCATGGAGCAGCCGATCGCCATCGGCCACCTGCGCCTCAACGCCCGGGTCAGCATCGGCATCGCCCTCGCACCCGAGCACGGCCACGACGCGAAGACCCTCATCCAGCGCGCCGACGTCGCCATGTACGTGGCCAAGACCACCCGCACCGGCGTGCGGGTCTACCAGCCCGACGACGACCGCAACAGCCCCCGCCGGCTCGCCATGGTCGCCGACCTGCGCGAGGCCATCCAGCGCCACGACCTCGTCGTGGTCTTCCAGCCCAAGCTCGAGACCGCCACCGGCATCGTCCGCGGCGCCGAGGCCCTCGCCCGCTGGCACCATCCCGCGCACGGCTTCGTCCCGCCGGACGAGTTCATCCCCCTCGCCGAGACCTCCGGGCTGATCCGGCCGCTGACCCTGCACGTGCTGGAGGTCGCCCTGCGCCGCTGCGCGTCCTGGCGCCGCATGGGCCACGACATGCACGTCGCGGTCAACCTGTCGCCCAACAGCCTGCAGGAGGCCGACCTGCCCGACATCGTCGCCCGCCTCCTCGGTCAGGCCGGTGTACCGGCAAGCGCCCTGACCCTGGAGATCACCGAGAGCAGCATCATGGACGACCCGGCCGGCAGCCTCGTCACCCTCGACCGCCTCCACGCCCTCGGGGTCAAGCTCGCCATCGACGACTTCGGCACCGGCTATTCCTCCCTCGGCCGCCTCCGCGAACTGCCCATCCACGAAATGAAGATCGACAAGTCGTTCGTCCAGCGGATCGCCGTCGACCACCGCGACCGCGCGGTCGTGCGCTCCGCCGTACAACTCGGACACGCCCTGGACCTCGAGGTCGTCGCCGAGGGCGTCGAGGACGAACAGACCCTCGACCACCTGCGCCTGGAGGGCTGCAACCTGGTCCAGGGCTACTTCATCTCCAAGCCTCTGCCCGCCGACGAGTTCGCCGACTGGCTGGCCGCACGGGTGCCGCAACTCGGACAGGCATAACCTTTTCCCGCATGTGCACCGTGCTCCTCCGCTTCGACCCCGCCGCCACCTGGCCCGTCCTGCTGGCCGCGGTCCGCGACGAGTACCTGGCCCGCCCCTGGGAGCCGCCCGCCGAGCACTGGCCGGGCCGCTGGGGAGGCCGGGACAGCACCGGCGGCGGCACCTGGCTCGCCGTCGACCCGGCCACCCCCGCCGTGACCGCGCTGCTCAACGGCTTCCCCCCGCTGCCACCCCTCGGCGACCGCCCGACCCGGGGCACCCTCCCGCTGGCACCCCTGCCCGCCGACTTCTCCGGATTCGACGCCTTCCACCTGGTACGCGCAACGCCGGCCGAAGTCTCCGTCCTGTCCTGGAACGGCACCGACCTCACCGAACAGACCCTGCCCCCCGGCGACCACGTCATCGTCAACCAGGGCGTCGACGTCAACACCTTCGCCCCGCTGCGCGACGCCGCAACCCCCGACCCGGCCCCCGGCCAGCCCACCGCCGCCGCCTGGGGCGACTGGGTCCCCCTGCTGGCGGGCGGCACCTTCAGCGGCGCCGCCCCGCGCCCGCTGCTCGTGCACCACTCGGTCGACGGCCTGGAGTACGGCTCCGGCTCCGCCAGCCTGGTCGCCCTGGGCCACGGCACCACCCGCTACGACTTCGCCACCACCCCCGGCCCCACCGCCGCCTGGCACGAGATCCCGCTCCCCGCGGCGCGCTAGACGGCTCCCTGCGGCGCCAGCCGTGCCGGAGGTGGACTCACAGGTGGCCCACAGGCGGGGCCCAAGGTACTGGCAGGGGCGGGCCGCAGTCTCGGCAGCATGACGACGACGCTGACCCGCCCCGCTGCCAGCCCCCACGCACCCGCGGACATGCCGCCCCGTGACCCGGTCTGGGTCCGGCCGGCGTTGGGGGTGCTGCTCGTCGGCACGCTCGTGGCGTACGTGTGGAATCTCAGCGCCTCGGGGTGGGGCAACGCGTTCTACGCGGCGGCGGCGCAGGCGGGCTCCGAGAGCTGGAAGGCGTGGTTCTTCGGGTCGTCCGACGCGTCCAACTTCATCACCGTGGACAAGACGCCGGCGGCGTTGTGGGTGACCGGGTTGTCGGTGCGGATCTTCGGGCTCAGCTCGTGGAGCGTCCTCGCCCCGCAGGCGCTGATCGGGGTGGCGACGGTCGGTCTGCTGTACCTGACGGTCCGCCGCTGGCACGGGGCGGTGGCCGGGCTGCTCGCCGGTGCGGTGCTCGCGACGACGCCGATCGCCACGCTGATGTTCCGGTTCAACAACCCTGACGCGCTGCTCATGCTGCTGCTCGTCGCCGGCGTCTACGGCATGGTGCGGGCCTTGGAGCAGGGCAGCACCTGGTGGCTGGTGTTCGCCGGGAGCAGCGTCGGCTTCGGGTTCCTCACCAAGATGCTGCAGGCGCTGCTGGTGGTGCCGGCGTTCGCACTGGCGTACCTGCTGTTCGCGCCGACCGGATGGGGCCGGCGGGTCGTGCAGCTGCTGATCGCCGGGGCGGCGCTGGTCGCCTCGGCCGGCTGGTGGGTCGCGGTCGTCGAGCTGACGCCGGCGTCGTGGCGGCCGTACGTCGGCGGTTCGCAGACCAACTCGATCCTGGAGCTCACGCTCGGCTACAACGGCCTCGGCCGCATCACCGGCAACGAGACCGGCAGCGTCGGCGGAGGCGGCGGCGGGGGCGGCAACGCCGGCGGGTGGGGTGCGACCGGCTGGTCGCGGCTGTTCGACGGGCAGACCGGCGGGCAGGCGTCGTGGCTGCTGCCGGCGGCGCTGATCTTCCTGGTCGCGGGCCTGGTCTGGTCGACGCGCAAGGCCGCCTACGTCCTGTGGGGCGGCTGGCTGGTGGTGACCACCGTCGTGTTCAGCGCGATGCAGGGCATCTTCCACGACTACTACACGGTGGCCCTGGCACCCGCGATCGGCGCGCTGGTCGCGATGGGCTCGGCGACCCTGTGGCGGCGGCGCGACAACCTGTTCGCGCTGCTGACCCTGGCGGCGACGGTCGCGGTCAGCGCGATCTGGTCGTACGTCCTGCTGGCCCGCGCCACCGACTTCCACCCGTGGCTGCGCGTCGCGGTCCTGCTCGCCGGCGCGGCCGGTGCGGCGGGACTGCTGGTCAGCCAGCAGTTCGGCCGGGTGGCCGAGCGGCGGGTCGGGCTCGCCGCCGCGGCCGCCGCGCTGTTCGCGCTGCTCGCCGGGCCCGTCGCGTACTCGATGAACACCGTCGCCACGCCGCACAGCGGCTCGATCGTCACGGCTGGGCCGGCGGTGGCGGGCTCCGGCTCCGGCTTCGGCGGCGGTCGCGGCGGCATGGGCGGCTTCCGCAACGGCGGCGGTATGGCTCCTGGCGGCGCGTTTCCCGGAGCCGGCACGGCTCCTGGCGGCGGCGCGTTTCCCGGAGCCGGCACTGGGACCGGCGCGGCCGGCGGGCAGCGTGGCGGGATGGGTGGCGGCGGTGGCATGGGCGGTCTGCTCAACGCCACGACCCCGAGCGCGGAGCTCGTCGCGCTGCTGCGGGAGAACGCGGCGCAGTACACCTGGGTCGGCGCGGCCGTCGGGTCCAACAGCGCATCGGGGTACCAACTGGCCACCGAACTGCCCGTGATGGCCATCGGCGGCTTCAACGGCAGCGACCCGGCGCCGAGTCTCGAGCAGTTCCAGCAATACGTCGCGGACGGGAAGGTCCACTACTTCATCGGCGGTGCCGGTGTCGGCGGTCGCAGCAACGGCGGCAGCAGCGTCAGCGCCGAGATCGCCGCGTGGGTGGCGGCCAGCTACACCGCGCAGACGGTCGGTGGCGTCACGGTGTACGACCTGTCGTAGCCGCCCGCACTCCGGATCGGGGGCCGCCTCATTGCGAGGCGGCCCCTTTTCACAGGTGGGGCACAGGATCGCCACAAGGTGCCGGAAGCTGCGGAACCGACCTTGGTGACATGACCGCAACGACGCTCCCCCGCGCAGCAGCCACCGCCGACCCGACCGCCGCCACGGCGGTCCTCGACGTCGTCGTCCCCGTCCACAACGAGGAGCGCGACCTCGGCCCGTGCGTGCGCCGGCTGCACGCCCACCTCACCGCGACGTTCCCGTATCCCTTTCGGATCACCGTCGCCGACAACGCCAGCACCGACGGGACCCTCGCGGTCGCCACCGGCCTGGCGGGGGAGCTGCCCGGGGTCGAGGTGCTGCACCTGACGGAGAAGGGGCGCGGGCGGGCGCTGCGGGCCGCATGGGACGGCTCCGACGCGCCGGTGCTCGCGTACATGGACGTGGACCTCAGCACCGACCTCAACGCGCTGCTGCCCCTCGTGGCGCCGCTGCTGTCCGGGCACTCCGACGTGTCGATCGGCACCAGGCTCGCCCGCAGCTCCCGGGTGGTGCGGGGCGCGAAGCGGCAGTTCATCTCCCGGTCGTACAACCTCCTGCTGCGCGGGACGCTGCAGGTCGGCTTCTCCGACGCGCAGTGCGGCTTCAAGGCGATCCGCAAGGACGTCGCGGAGCAACTGCTGCCGCTGGTTGAGGACACCGGCTGGTTCTTCGACACGGAGCTGCTGGTGCTCGCCCAGCGGGCCGGGCTGCGCATCCATGAGGTGCCGGTCGACTGGGTCGACGACCCGGACAGCCGCGTCGACATCGTCTCCACGGCCTTCGCGGACCTTCGCGGCATCGCCCGGCTCGGCCGTGGACTGCTCAACGGGTCGCTGCCGCTGCAGTCGCTGCGCTCGAAGTTCGGGCGGGAGCCGCTCGTGGCGGCCGGCGTACCGGCGGCGATGCCGTCGCAGCTGCTGCGCTTCGCCGCGGTCGGGGTGCTGTCGACGGTGGCGTACCTGCTGCTGTTCGCGCTGCTGCGGCCGGCGACCGGCGCGCAGGCGGCGAACTTCGCGGCCCTGCTCGTCACGGCGGTCGGCAACACCGCGCTCAACCGGCGGCTGACGTTCGCCGTGCGGGGCGCCGCGAACGCCGGCCGGCACCAGGCGCAGGGCCTGCTGCTGTTCGCGCTGGGGCTGGCGCTGACGTCCGGCTCGCTGGTGCTGCTGGACGCCGCCGCGCCGGTACACCCCCACCTGCTGGAGCTGACGGTCCTCGTGATCGCCAACCTGACCGCGACCGTGCTGCGCTTCGTGCTGATGCGGGCATGGGTGTTCCGAAATGCCTGATACCGTCAAATGCGGTGAAAGCGGGTTTTCTTCATGAAGTGCGCGACGGGGTCACCCCGCGCGCCGGTGCGCTGGTCCTCGCGGTCCTGGCCGTGCAACTGGCGTTCATCGCCAGCTACATCGGCGCCTTCCACGAGCCGACCCCGCACCGGATCCCGATCGCCGTCGCCGCGCCCGCGCAGCAGGTCGGCGAGCTGGTACGGCAGCTCGACGCGCTGCCCGGCTCACCGCTGGACGCACGGGCCGTGCCCGACGAGGCCTCGGCCCGCCGGATGATCGACCGCCGGGAGGTCTACGGCGCGTTCGTCGTCTCCACGACCGACGCCACCGACCGGCTGATCATCGCCAGCGGCGCGGGCGCCGGCGTCGGCCAGGTCCTCGAACAGATCGTCACACCGCTCGAGGACGCCCAGGACCGCGCGCTCACCGTCGAGGACGCCAAGCCGGCACTGCTCGGCGACGCCCGCGGCCTGTCCGGCTTCTACCTCGCGCTCGGCTGGGTCGTCGGCGGGTACCTCGTCGCCATCGCCCTGAGCACCAGCAAGGGCTCCCGCCCCGCCAACCCGCACCGCGCCGTGATCCGCCTGCTGTCGCTGCTGGTCTACGCGGTCCTCTCCGGCCTCGGCGGCGCCCTCGTCAGCGGCGCGATCTACGGCGCCATCGACGGCCATCTCGTCCAGCTGACCTGGTTCGGCGCGCTGCTGGTCCTCGCCTCGGGCGCCTTCACGATGGCGTTGCAGGCCGCGTTCGGCTTCGTGGGTACGGGCCTCGCCGTGCTGCTGTTCGTCGTCCTGGGCAACCCGAGCGCCGGCGGCGCGTACCCGGCCCCGCTGCTCCCACCGTTCTGGCGGGCCGTCGGACCCTGGCTGCCACCGGGCCTGGGCACCGAGGCGATCCGCGGCATCGTCTACTTCGACGGCGTCGGCGTGGGCCGCTCGGCGCTGATCCTGTCCGGCTACTGCCTGATCGGCGTGGTCGGCACGCTGCTCGCCGCGACTGCCACCCGCCCCCGCCGGGTCATCCTGCCAGCCACCCCGTGAAACTCCGTGATCACAGAGCAGTGCTCGCAGCGTCATCGCCGGACGCGGGCCTGGCCGAGCGCTGCCGCGGCGCACGCCCGTCGCCGCGCGGGAGTCCGGGCCGGACCGGGCATGCGACCACCCGCCCTTACCCGCGTGTACACCCGGCTTGATCTTGTCGTCGTGATCGAAGTCGCCCCACGGTCGTCCGAGCGACCCCCGCGCAACTTCGATCACGCTCGCAAGATCGTCCGCTGGGCGCCGAACCACGGCCGCCGCCAGGAAACTCCCGTGCGCGGGCCGCCACCCCACCACCTCGCCGCCGCGCCGTGATCAACGCTGCGTGGCAGTCGTCCGCGCGGCCACAGGGCGACTTCGATCTGTGCAGGGTTCGGTGGTCCCGGCCGGATGGCGTCTCCGCATCGCAAGGAAGTCGTGGCCATCGATGACTGGACCGGGGAGTACCACGCTCCAGGCGGCGATCTTCAGCCCACCCACTTGATCGAAGGACGCCCGTGGTCACCGGCGCGGCCACTGCCGTCCTTTGATCACGCCCGCAAGATCGTCCGTCGGACGCCGAACCACGGTCCCGCCAGGAAAACTCCCGCGCGCGGGCCGCCACCCCGCCACCTCGCCGCCGCGCCGTGATCAACGCCGCACGCCGGTCGCCCGGACGACCACGGGACGACTTCGATCAACCGCAAGATCCACCCCGAGGGACGCGGCACCGACTCAAGGGGCCCATCGGGCATCAGCAGACGGACCGCGTGCGCCGTCGCAGCGCACGGCCTGGGTATGCACCCCATGCACCCAGAGATGTGTCACGCATGGCGATCTTGACCAATTGCCGGTCGCTCTTCGGTGGCGCCCTGAGCACAGTGAAATTCCGTGATCATGGGGAGTGGGCTGAGGGGTGCCACACACCAGGTGCGAACGCCGAGGCGAGCGGTGCGGAGCGTCGAGTCAGCCGGACGGCCAGGCCGGAGCGCGGCGGGCCTTGAACGCGGCGATCCCCTCCGCCACCTCGGTGAGATCCTGGCGGACCGGGCCGTCCCAGCCGTCGACGATGGCCTTCGCCGCGCGCACGCTGACCTGTGACCGGCCGGCGATCGTGGCGGCGGTGGCACGCACCGACGCCGCCAGCGTGTCAGGGTCGACGACGGTGTCGACGAGGCCGATCCGTTCGGCGGAAGGCGCGTCGATCAGGTCGCCGGTGAAGAGCAGCAGTTTCGCCCGGGCGGGGCCGACCAGTGCGACCAGGCGGCGGGTCGTCGAGCGCGGATACACGATGCCGAGCTTCGCCGGGGTGATGCCGAAGCGGCTGTCGGAGGCGGCGAACCGCAGGTCGCAGGCGACCGCGAGCTGGCAGCCGCCGCCGACGCAGAACCCGTCGATGCGGGCGATGGTCGGCTTGGGGAACGCGGCCAGGGCCTGCTCGGCGTGCACGGCGACGCTGTCCTCGCCGTCGGCCGCGATGGCCGTCGCGTCGCCCAGGTCGGCGCCGGCACAGAACGTGCCGCCCGCCCCGGCGACGACCACGACCTTGACGGCAGGGTCGGCGGCCAGGTCGGACAGGAGGTGGGGCACGGCGCGCCACATGGCGGCGGTCAGCGCGTTGCGTTTGCCGGGGTTGTCGATGAGCAGTGTCGCCACCGCGCCGTCGTGGTCGACGCGGATCTCGCCGCCGGTCACCACTCGTGGACGGGCACGTTCGAATGCATTCTCGGAAGGTACTCCGAAACCAGTTTGCGCATGGTGTCGTCGCGGTCGATCTCGCCCGCGCCGGCGATGCGGTGGACGGTCTCGACCTGCCAGGTGGCGCCGTTGCGGGCGGTGAGGCAGCGCTGCTCGATGACGCGGAGCAGGCGGTCGCGGTGTGCGGGGTCGACGCCCCACCCGTCGAGGCCCTCGTGCGCGAGGGGGAGCAGGCGGCGCAGCACCAGCTCCGTCACGGGGATGGCGCCGAGGCCGGGCCAGAAGACGGAGGCGTCGATGCCGTGCCGGGCGGCGGTGTGGAAGTTCTCCTCGGCGGCGCCGAAGGACATCTGCGTCCAGACCGGCCGGTCCTGCTCGGCGAGGCGGCGCACGAGCCCGAAGTAGAAGGCGGCGTTGGCCATGCTGTCCACGACGGTCGGCCCGGCGGGCAGGACCCGGTTCTCGACCCGGACGTGTGGCTTGCCGTCGACGACGTCGTAGATCGGGCGGTTCCAGCGGTACACGGTGCCGTTGTGCAGCCGGAGCTCGCCGAGCTTCGGCACGCCCCCGCCGTCGAGGAGGGCGATCGGGTCCTCGTCCTCGCAGATCGGCAGCAGCGACGGGAAGTACCGGACGTTCTCCTCGAACAGGTCGAAGATCGAGGTGATCCACCGCTCCCCGAACCAGACCCGGGGGCGCACGCCCTGCGACTTCAGCTCCTCGGCGCGGGTGTCGGTGGCCTGCTCGAACAGCGGGATGCGGGTCTCGCGCCACAGTTCGCGGCCGAACAGGAACGGGGCGTTGGCGCCGAGCGCCACCTGGACGCCGGCGATCGCCTGGGCGGCGTTCCAGTGCGCGGCGAACTGCTGCGGGCTGACCTGCAGGTGGAACTGGACGCTGGTGCACGCCGCCTCGGGCGCGATCGAGTCGCACCGCACGTGCAGCCGTTCGACCCCGTCGATCGCGATCAGGAGGTCCTCGCCGCGGGCCGCGAAGATCTGTTCGTTGAGCAGCGCGTACCGCGGATTCGCCGACAACACGTCGGGGGTGAGCTGGTCGCGGCGCAGCGTCGGCAGGATGCCGATCATCGCCAGCCGGGTGTCGACGCCGGCCGCGTGCTCCTCGGCGGCGTTGAGGCTGGCCCGGACCTGCTCCTCGAACCCTGCGAGCCCGTCGCCGGCGAGCCGCCTCGGCGGCACGTTGATCTCGATGTTGAACTGGCCGAGCTCCGTGACGAACGCGGGGTCGGCGAGCGCGTCGAGGACGCGCTGGTTGCGCAGCGCCGGGTCGTGCTGCTCGTCGACGAGGTTGAGCTCGATCTCCAGGCCGCTCATGCCGTCGCCGTCCTCGAAGTGCGCGTCGGCCAGCATCCTGGCGAAGGCGTCGAGGCACTGCCGCACCTTGTCGCGGTAGCGCATACGGTCCTCACGGCTGAACTCGGTCGTTTCGACGTCCTTGCCCATGGATGTCCCACCTCCGCCGGAGCCGTGCCTCTGGCATACCACGGGAAGCAGCTTTTTACTCCTCCGTCCCAACCTGACGCGCCCCCGGACGCCTTGCAGATACTGAGGAGGTCACGTGCGTGAGGACCTGGAACGCGAGTACGTGGAGTACCTGCGGGCACGGATGCCGCAGTTGCGCCGGTTGGCGGCGTTGCTGACCGGCGACTTCCATCGCGGGGACGACATCGTGCAGAGCATGGCGGCGGACCTGTACACCCGGTGGAAGCACGTCGGGGGCGTTGAGCATGTCGACGCGTACGTGCGCAAGATGCTGCTCCGCACGTTCCTGCGGGAGGAACGCAAACCGTGGTCGCGGGTGCGGCTCACGGCGACGCTTCCGGAACGGCCGGTCACGGGGCCGGCCGTCGAGGAGGCGGTGGTCGTGCGGGCCGCGTTGCGCAGGTTGCCGGCCCGTCAGCGGGCGGTACTGGTCCTGCGGTTCCTGTGTGACCTTCCCGTCGCCGAGGTGGCGGCGACGCTGGGCATCGCGGAGGGCACGGTCAAGAGCCAGACCTCCGACGGCCTGGCGGCCCTGCGCCGCCACCTCAGCACCGACGTCTCCACGGGGAGCGCGACATGAATGATCTGCTGAAGATGGCCGACTTCGAGGAACTTCCCCGGTCGACCGTGGATCTGGACGCCGCGGTGCGGACCGGCCGGGCGCGGGAGCGTCGCAACCGCGTGCTGCAGGTCACGGCGGTCGCCGCCGCGGTGCTGGTCGTCGCCGCGGGGGTGGCGCTGGCAGCGGACCGACGCCCTGCGCCGCGGCCGGTCGCGCCGTCGCCGTCGCCGTCGGTGTCGATGCCGCCGTGGGTCTGCGCGGTCGAACCGGTGGAGTTCCAGATCGACGCCATCGACCCGACCGGGCGGTTCACTGTCACGTGGCCGGTCCACAGCTCGGGCAGGCCGCCGCTGCTGTCGGCCGACGGTGCCGCGCCGCGGGAGATGACCGGGCTGCCCGGCGTCGACCCGCTGCCGAACGAGGTGAACCCGTCGGGGGTCGTGATCGGCTCGTCCAGCCGCGAGCCGCTCAGCCGCGAGCGGATCGGGTGGGTGCACCGCGACGGCGGCACCGAGCACCTGCGGCTGCCGGAGCAGGCGAGCTGGGTCGAGCCGCGCGCGATCAACGCCCGGGGCGACATCGTGGGCCTGGCGTACGACGGGTCGACCACGGATGTGGGCGGGATTACTGCCCTCGGTCCGCCGATGGGGGCCGTGCTGTGGCCGGCGTCGCCACCCGGCACGGTGCAGATGCTCTCGGGCCGCGGCGAGTACTTCGAGCCGGGCTGGATCACCGACGACGGCAGCGTGGCCGGCTCGGCGAACGGCACGCCCACGGTCCGGCGGCCGGACGGGACGTTCGTGCGGCTGGCGGAATTCTCGAACCTGACCGGCATCTCCGGCGACTGGGCGTTCGGTTTCATGCAGGCGGGAGGCGGTGGCCGGTACAACATCCGCACCGGCAGCACAGAGGATCTCGGCACGTTCATGCCGTGGGTGGCGTTGGGCGAGGGCCGGCTCGCCGGCGAGATCGACGGCGGCAGGGACCCCGGCCGCCCGGCGATCTGGCACGCCGGCACCGCTGAGCCGCTGCCGTCACCGGCGCAGGCCGAGTCGACGCGCATCACCCACGGCGGCGGCAGGACCGTCACCGCCGTCATGCGGTTCAACGGCGTCCAGACCCGCGCCGTGACGTGGCGGTGCTGAACGGCCCGGGCGACGTGCGGCTTGAGGCCGAGGCAGCGCAGCGCTGCCTCGGCCGATCTAGACGGTCAGCAGCTGGCGGAGGGCGGGGTCCTGCAGGTGAGGCGTCGTTTGGCGTCGTTAGGCGGTGGATGATCCACAACCATTGGAGGGCCTCCCGCACGGCTTGCCCGTTGTCTGTGGAGCAGCTCCTTGCCGAACTTGCCGTGGCTGCTGACCACGACGAACTCGATGTACACGGCAGGTTCACCGAGGCGGCTACGACGACGGTGCAGCGGCCGGTCGTCAGGCGCCCAGCGACACGCTGCACATGGCTGCTGCCGGGATGTGGACCGGCGTCGGCGGGCTGACGTGACGATCGTGCATCTTCCACGACGCGGCCCTACGGGGCGACGCGGTCGCGGATGCTGTCGAGCACCGCCTCCGCCGCCCACGCGGCGGCGTCGGCGATGTCACGCCGGTCCATGCCGAACTCGCGGCGAAACGTCACCCAGGTCGCGGCGGAGTCGAGGTGGGACAGCGCCGCGATGACCGCCCTGCGCTGCGCCGCGTCGAGGGATGGCACCTCGGCATCCAGCAGCCGCTCGAGGTGCGGCCGGCCGAGCGACGGCGCCGCGCCGCTCACGCCGCGCATTGCCGTCTCGGCGACGACGTGCGCGAGCTCGGGCCGTTCGTCGTACCGCTGCATCGCGTCGCGGATCGCGAGGGGGATGTCGAAGATCGAGTGCGACTCCTCGCGGACGAACACCGTCGCCTCGATCCACGTCGCGGTCGCCAGCAGCAGATCGACCCGCGTGGGAAAGTTGCGGAACACCGTGCGCTCGGCGATGCCGGCGCGGCGCGCGACGAGCCGGAACGACACGTCGTCGCTGCCGATTTCCTCGATCAGCTCGACATAGGCGGCGAGGATCGCCACTTGCGTGCCGCTCAGCGCCGGGACGGCCCTGGATCCGGTCACGGCCCCGGTCACGGCTTCGCCCACGTCGCGTCGAGCACCCTCGCGAGCACGGCGCCCACGGCGCGATCGAACGCGTCGCAGATCTCGCCGGCATCCATGTCGAAGCCCGTGCGCAGTCGCGCCCAGAACATCGCCGACGAGAAGTACCGCAGGGATGCCGCGACCCGCCGCCGATCCCGTCGGTTGAGCGTCGAAGCCGACACGTCGAGCATCGCCTCGATCGCACGCGTGATGTAGGCAGGCTCGCCGTCGAGCGTCAGCGAGATCGCGGACGCCCGTGCGCCGACGTATGCGTACGCGGGCGACGCGTCGAAAGCGCGGAAGCGGTCGTGCACGGCGGCGCGGAAATCGGCCACGGTCACGAACGGCGGCAGCGGGAAATGGGTCTGCTCGATCCAGTTCGAAAGTGCGGCGAGCAGGTGCGCACGCGTGGGGTACTGGCGGTAGACCGTGCGCTCCGAGATGCCGACCTCGTCGGCGAGGGCACGATAGGAGATGTCGTCGAACGTGTGCTCACGCAGCAGGGCCGCAGCGCTCGCCAGAATCGCGGTCGCGGTGTCGACCGGCTCCTCCATCACGTTCCCCTGCCTCGATCGGTCGCCCGGTGCGGGGGGCCGGTGACTTCCGGCGGAAGCACGTAGCGATCGGAACTGTCGAGCGTGAGCGCCAGCGAAGAGACGTACTGCAACTGGCCGTGCGACCCTCGCTGTGCCGAGGCCAGCATATCCGGCCGCTCGAACATATATCCGGTGACATGGCAGCGGAACCGCTCACCCGAGGGGTTGCCGTGCTCGTCGAACCGGGGGGAGTCGATGCCGTCGGAGCGGCGGCGGAGGTAGTAGCGCCCCCGCGTGGCGAGGGCCATGACCGGCGTGGCGACGAACGCGACGCCGATCGCGATGAGCACCGAGAACGGCTTGACGGCGGTGCCGAGCAGCCCGGCGAACGCGAGCAGCGAAAGCACCGAGGCGAGTCCCACCGACACGAGCCCCACCGGGTTCCAGTCGTGCAGCATGCCGCGGCGGAATTCTGGGAAGCGCGGCGAGATGCGCAGCACCCACTTGTTGATCGCGATATCGGTGGCGATCGTCACGAGCCACGCCATGACGACGTTCGCGTAGAGGCTCAGCACGAAGGAGATGAGGGTGAAGACGTCCATCATCATGAGCGCGTATGCGATCACAAGGTTGAGCAGCACGAAGATCGTGCGACCCGGGTAGTGCTTCGCCACCCGGGTGAAGACGTTCGACCAGGCGAGCGAGCCCGAGTACGCGTTCGTCACGTTGATCTTCACCTGCGCGACCACGATGAGCACGAGGGCGAGGACGACGGCGAGCCAGTCGGGGAACAGGGTCTGGTACATGCCGACGAACTGCTTGACCGGTTCGGTCGCGCTGTGCCCGAGAGTGGGATCCACCTTCACGAGGACGTAGACGGCGAGGAACACCCCGATCACCTGCTTGATACCGCTGAAGATGACCCAGCCGGGGCCGGACAACGCGAACGACGTCCACCACGAGCGGGCGTTCGCCGGCGTGCGCGGCGGCATGGCGCGGATGTAGTCGATCTGCTCCGCCAGCTGCGGGGTGAGGGCGAAGCACACGGCCGCGCTCGAGACGACGGCGCCGAAACTGATCGTGCCGTCGGAGTTGCCGCTGAACGAGGTGAAGGCGCGCACCGACTCGGGGTCGGAGACGAGGATCCACAGCAGCGGCAGCAGGGCGAGGGCGAGCCACATGGGCGTGGTCCAGAAGTGCAGGCGCTCCAGTGCACGCATGCCGTAGATGACGATCGGGATCACGACCACCGTCGAGATGAGATAGCCGAGCCACGGCGGCGTCCCCGTCGCCACCTGCAGCCCCTGCGCCATGATGGCGCCCTCCAGGGCGAAGAAGATGCAGGTGAAACCCGCGAAGACCACTGTGGTGATGATCGAGCCGTAGTAGCCGAATCCCGAGCCGCGGGCGATGAGGTCGAGGTCGAGGTTGTAGCGGGCGGCGTAGTAGGCGACGGGCACACCCACGATGATGATGATGACCGACGCGAACAGGATGCCGAGCACGGCGTTGGCGGTGCCGTGGTCGATGCCGACGCTCGCGCCGATCGAGAAGTCGGCGAGGAACGCGATGGACCCGAGGGCGGTCGCGCCGACGGAGGCCGCGCTCCAGCGCCGGAAGGTGCGCGGCACATATCGGAAGGCATAGTCCTCGAGGCTGTCCTCCGCGGCCGCACGCGCGTTGCCTGTTCTGCTCACAATGGCATCCCCTCACGCGCTACGCGTGGGGCATGATCCGTGTCCGTTGTTACGACGGCGTTGCAGGCCAGGAAAACGGCAATGTCGGCTCAGATCGCCATGGCGGCCCGCACGGTGGAGATGGCTGCCGATCCCCCCTCATCGGTCTGTGTGACGAAGCCCGAGGCGAGCACGACGTAACGCTCAGCGGCCTCGAGGGCGAAGCCGATGTGCTGCTCGACGAGCAGCACGTTGATGCCCTCACTGGCCAGCTGCACGATGGTGTGCTCGATCTCGGCGACGATCGTGGGCTGGATGCCCTCGGTCGGCTCGTCGAGGATGAGCAGCTTCGGCTCGGTGATCAAGGCGCGGGCGATCGCGAGCTGCTGGCGCTGCCCGCCCGAGAGCAGGCCGGCCTTGCGGGCTGCGAACTGCTCCAGCGCGGGGAAGCGAGCCAGTTGCGCGTCGATGAGGGCCTTGCCGCCCCGGCGCCCGTCGGCGACGAGCTGCAGATTCTCGAGTGTGGTGAGCTGGCCGAACGCCTGCTGCCCCTGCGGCACGTATGCCATGCCGCGGGCGACGCGCTTGTTGGGGGCCAACGACGCGATGTCTTCGCCGTCGAAGAACACGCGGCCCTTGGTCGGCTTGATGAGCCCGATCGCGACACGCAACAGCGTCGTCTTGCCGGCGCCGTTGTGGCCGAGCACGGCCACGATCTTTCCGGCCGGCACCGTCACCCCGTGCAGCACCCGCGTGCGCCCGTAGCCGGCCTCGATGTCGGTGAGCTCAAGCATGTGAGTCCTCCTCCTGCTGCGAGCTTGCGAGCGCGTCGGCTGCAGCCTCGGGCACGACCGCCATGGCGGCCGTGGTCGCGGCGCCCGCGGTGCCGAGGTACACCTCCTGCACCTTGGGGTCGGCCTGCACCTCGGCCACCGAGCCGGTCGAGAGCACCTTGCCCTGGTGCAGCACCGTCACGCGGGTGGCAAAGCGGCGCATGAAGTCCATGTCGTGCTCGACCACCAGCACGATGCGCTTCGCCGCGACGCGCTGCAGGAGCTCGCCGGTCGCGGTGCGCTCGTCGTGGCTCATACCGGCGACGGGTTCGTCGAGCAGCAGCACCCTCGCGTCCTGCACGAGCAGCATCGCGATCTCCAGCCACTGCTTCTGGCCGTGCGACAGGATGCCGGCCGGCGTGGCGAGCTCGCCGGCGAGTCCTGTCTCCTCAAGCGCATGCACGATCGACGGGTCGACGCCACGCCGGGTCCGCAGCAGCGAGGCCCAGTGGCGGTGACGTCCGGCGGCGATATCGAGATTCTGCAGCACCGAGAGCTCGTCGAAGACGCTCGCGGTCTGGAATGTACGGCCGACCCCGAGCCGGACAATCTTGTGTACCGCCTTGCCGAGCAGCTCCTGTTCGCCGAGCCTCGCCGACCCGGTGGCTGCGGAGAGCCCGGTGATGGCGTCGATGCAGGTCGTCTTGCCGGCACCGTTCGGGCCGATGAGGAACCGGACCTCGCCGGGGTGCGCGTCGAAGGAGACGCCGCCGACCGCGACGAAGCCCGAGAACTCGACGTGGAGGTCGGTGACGACGAGCGAGTCGGTCACGACTTCGCCTCCTCGAGCTGCAGGGTGGCGGTCGGCGCTGCGGGCTGTTCGTCCGGGCCCCGTCGCGCCGCCGTGAACCTGGCCGGCAACGATGACAGTCCTTTCGGCAGGAAGAGGATGACGACGATGAACAGCAGGCCGATGATGTAGGTCCAGCCGTCGGGCCAGGTGGAGCCGAGGCTCGACTGCCCCCAGCCGACCGCCATCGCGCCGAGCGCGGGGCCGAAGAGCGAGGCGCGGCCGCCGAAGGCGACGCCCGCGATCATGAGGATCGAGGCGGCGGCACCGATCTCGGCCGGGGTGATGATGCCGACGATGGGCACGAACATCGCTCCGCCGATGCTGGCCATCAGCGCTGCGCCGACGAAGGCGACGAGCTTGACGTTGGCCGGGTCGTAGCCGAGGAAGCGCACGCGCTCCTCGGCGTCCCGGGTGGCGACGAGGAGCTCACCGAAGCGGCTGCGGTAGAGCTGCCACACCACGAGCAGGCACACGACGAGCAGCCCGGCCGTGATGAGGTACACCATGTTCCTGTTCGCCGGGTCATTCAGCACGAAACCGAAGAAATACTTGAAGTCGCTGAGTCCGGTGTCGCCGCCGGTCTCGCGGATCGTGGAGCTGATCAGGGTCGCGAGCGCGACGGCGAGCGCCTGCGTCAGGATCGCGAAGTACGCGCCCTTCACGCGGCGCTTGAACAGCGCGTAGCCGAGGATGCCGGCCGCGACCACCGGGAGCAGCACAATCGCCAGCAGGGTGAACGCCGTGCTGCGGAACGGCTCCCAGAACGCCGGGAGCGGCGCGAGCGGGTCATAGAGCACCATGAACCCCGGCACCCCGTCACCGGCGCTCTCCAGCGTGAGGTGCATGGCCATCGAGTAGGCACCGAGGGCGAAGAACACCCCCTGCCCCATCACGAGCATCCCGCCACGGCCCCACGCCAGGCCGATGCCGACGGCGGCTATCGCCCAGCAGCAGTACTTGCCGAGGTTGCTGAGCCAGTGATCGGTGAGCACGAGGGGGGCGACCGCGAGGAGCAGGACGGCGAACACCCCGATGCCGGAGAGGGAAAGCCAGGGCTTCAGTTTGGTCATACCAGACTCCTGGTTCGCACCGTGAACATGCCCTGCGGGCGCACCTGCAGGAAGACGATCACGAGGATGAAGGCAAGCACCTGCGCGAGGCTGCCGGTCGTCCAGTAGGCGAAGCACGAGAGGACGACGCCCACCGCCCACGCGGCGACGATGGTGCCCTTGAGCTGGCCGATGCCACCGGCGGCGACGACGAGGAAGGCCGGGATGATGTACTGCGTACCCATTGTGGAGTTCGTGCCGCCGATGAGCGACGCGGCCACTCCGGCGACCCCGGCCAGCCCCGACCCCACGAAGAAGGTCAGGCGGTCGACGGTGCGGGTGGAGATCCCCGCGGTCTCGGCGAGGTCCCGGTTGTGCACGGTCGCCCGGATGCGGCGGCCGAACGAGGTGTACTTGAGCCAGGCCGCCAGCGCGGCGACGCAGACGGCCGCGAGCAGGATGGTGAACACCTGCCGCAGCGGCCAGTCGTAACCAAGGACGGTCAACTGCCCATCGAGCCAGCCTGGCTTCTCCACCGGGACGCCCTGGGACGGGAAGATCTGCAGCGCCGCCTGTTGCAGGATCAGGCTGACCCCGACCGTGACGAGCAGGGTGTCCAGCGGCCTGCGGTACATCCATTGGATGATGCTGACCTCCAGCAGGAGGCCGAACAGTCCGGCGACAACGAACGCGACCGGCAGCGCGACCGGGATCGACAGGTTGCTGGAGTCGATGACCTGCTGGACGAGGTAGGCGGTGAAGGCGCCGATCATGAGGAACTCGCCGTGGGCCATGTTGATCACGCCCATCTGACCGAACGTGAGCGAGAGGCCGAGCGCGGCGAGCAGGAGCAGCGCACCCTGTGCGCTGCCGTTCAGCAGCGGTGGGATCAATGCGTCCACGTGCTCTCGCTCTCTGTGCTGGAGTGATGTGCGGGGAACCGGGGTACGCGGGGTTGCCTGACGCAACCCCGCGTCCGGGTGGAACGATCAGCCGGCGGACTTCACGAGCTGGTCGCGGACGGTTGCCGGGAACCAGTCGTAGCCCTTGAGGAACGGGTCGGGCTTGATGAACGCGTCGGAGGACCAGACGATGTCGAACTGGTTGCTGGCGTTGATCTTGCCGATGTGACCCGGCTTCGAGATGTGGTGGTTCTCGCCGTCGAGCGTGACGGTGCCCTCCGGCGCGGCGAACGTGATGCCGCCCTTCTTCGCTGCGGCGTTCACCGCGTTGACGTCGAACGAGCCGGCCGCCTCGACGAGGGCCTTGTACAGGTACAGCGAGATGTAGGCGGCCTCCATCGGGTCGGAGGTGACGCCGCTGCTGTTGGGGTATGCCTTCCAGCTGTCGATGAACTTCTGGTTGGTGTCGGTCTTGAGCGACTGGAAGTAGTTCCACGACGCGAAGTGGCCGGTTACCGCGTGGCCCATGGCCGGCGCCTCCTCCTCGGCGATCGACACCGAGATGATCGGCGTCGTCTCCGCGGTGAGGCCGGCGTCGTAGTAGGCCTTGATGAAGCCGACGTTGGACGAGCCGTTGATGGTGTTGAAGATGAAGTCGGGCTTGGCCGCCTTGATCTTTGCCACCTGGGTGGTCCAGTCGTCCTTGTCGAGGGGCACGTACTCCTCACCGACGATCTTGATGCCGAGCTTGGCCGCGTAGAGCTTGATGATCGCGTTCGCGGTGCGCGGGAAGACGTAGTCGCTGCCGGCGAGGAACAGGTTCTTAACGCCCTTGGAGGCGAGGAAGTCCATCGCGGGAATGATCTGCTGGTTCGTGGTCGCACCGGTGTAGTAGATGTTCGGCGACGCCTCAAGGCCCTCGTACTGCACCGGGTAGAAGAACAGGCCGTTGTTCTTCTCGACGACCGGCTTGACGGCCTTGCGGGAGGACGACGTCCAGCCGCCGAAGATCGCGGCGACGCAGTCCTGGGTGAGCAGCTTCTCGGTCTTCTCCGCGAACGTGGGCCAGTCGGTGGCGCCGTCCTCCTGGACGTACTTGATCTTCTTCTTGAGAATGCCGCCGCCGGCGTTGATCTCGTCGGCGGCCATGTGCAGCACGTTGGAGACGGTCTTCTCGGAGATCGCCATGCCGCCGGTGAGGGAGTTGAGGAAGCCGAGCTTGATGGTGTCGCCGGAGGTGTCGATGCAGCTGGCCGCCGAAGCCGCCCCGCCGGGCTTCTCCTCGTCGCCGGCTTTGGCGCCACAGCCGGCGAGCACGAGGGCCACGGTCGTCCCGATGGCGCCCGCGGCCACAAGCGCGCGCAGCCGCTTGCTGGTGGTGGACATATGTGACCACTCCGTTCCTGGTGAATGAGGGCGTGACGCCTAGGTCGCGGCACGGCGGATCGTGCGGATACGCATGTCCAGGGCGAACCGCCGGCGTCCCGAGCGGCCCCACCCCGTGTCGCCGGCCAGGTGCAGCCGACTTGTGCAGGTGAGAGCAGGCTGACCGTGAGTCATTACTCTGACATTTCTTGACCGTTCCAACTCTGTAACCACGGGCCAGACTGAAGTCCAATAGCCCTGCAAATACGTGGAAACTCGTGGAATGACGATGTCAAAGTACTGCCACAGCCAGCGATGGCTTGACGAGCATGGCGCACTTCTGACATCCCAGAAGGTCACTCGAGAGGATGCCGCCGAGTCGGTCAAGTCGTCGGATTGCCAGGTTCGTGATCTCGGCCATGTCGGTGACCGGCTGCGGCAGACTCGGAGCAGGCGCTGAGGGCCAGCAGGGTGACGCTTGCAAGAGAAAAGCCACAAATGTGACTTATGCTCGCGTACCGTCAGGGCATGGCCGGCCGCACCTTCCTCCTCAGGGTCGCCAACGTGAACCCCGCGAGCGTGCGGACGCACACCGACCGGGCGCTGTACCGCTCGATCGGGGTCTTCATCCTGCTGTACGGCATCTACGCGATCGTCGGCGCCGCGACGTTCATCGACGCGAGCACCAACTACGCCCACCCCTGGTGGCAGTGGCTGGTCGGGCCGCCCGTCGCGGCCGCCGTGATCGCCTACGACCGGGCCGTCGTCGGCCGGGTCGCGGTCAGCTACGACAGCCTCGACTCCCCCGACCCGCGGCTGCTGCTGCGCCGGCACACCGTCGGGCTGTACGCGGGCCGGCTGCTGCTCGCCCTGCTGTTCGCGGTCGTGATCACCGAGCCGCTGATGCTCGCCCGGTACAAGGGGGAGATCGACGCGTACCTCGGCACGGTGCACAACCAGCAGCTCATCCAGCTGGAGCAGTCCGGCGCGATCGCCACCTTCACCGAGCAGGTCGACGCGCTGCGCCGGCAGGATGCCGCCGATGATGCCGCCGTCGCCGACCTGCACAAACTCGCCGCCGCCAAGCGGAAGGAGGCGGCCGAGGTGTACGACCGGGCCCTCGCGGACTCGCGCGCCGACGGCGTGACCCGCCGGGCCGGCTGCCCGCCGGGCGGGTTCTGCGACACCCTCGTGCAGCAGTCGCGGGCGCTGAGCGCGGAGGCCACCCGCCTCGACGACGAGGCCACCGCGCTGCAGCGGACGCAGGAGAGCGCCCGGGCGGACCGGGCCGGGCAGATGGCGGCCCTGAACGCGCAGATCGCCGAGCAGCGCACCGACAACCGCCGCTCGGTCGAGGCCGGCGCCGGGTTCGGCGCCCGCACCACGGCCATGTGGCACCTGGTCAAGAGCGACTTCTGGGGCTTCGGCTTCTTCTACCTCGGCGTCGCCGCGCTGCTGGTGTGCCTGGACTGCGCGGCCGTGTGGCTGAAGCTGGTCTCGCACGGCAACGCGTACGAGCGCACCGAGGCCCGGGCCGCCCGCCGCCAGGAGCTGACCGCGACGAAACGCCACGAGCAGGAGCTCCGCGTCGCCGAGGCGGCCACGGAGGTCGCCGGCGACGGCCTGGACACCGTCGTGGCGGAGCGGCGCCTCGTCGACGCCGCCGTCGAGCAGGCGACCGCCCGGCTCCTGCAGGAACTGGAGGACCAGTCCCTCCCCTCTTCGTCCAGAAGTTCCTGAATCGCTTGCAATGGGGCCTTCGGGTCCGGGCAAACTGGTCGACGTGCGTCACAGCCTGCCCCGCCGCCCCCCGGTGCTGCCGATCGTGATCGGCATCGTCCTGGCCGTGGTCGCCGGGGTCGGCGCCGTCCGCGCGGTCTGGGTGAGCTCCGACTCCTCCACCTCCGCGCCGTCGGGGCGCGGCGAGGAGCGCGCCGACCGGTCCCGCCCCCGCGGTGACCTGCGCTGCGACGGCAAGCCGCTCAGCGCGCCCCGGGAGCTGCGCGGGATCTGGATCACCACGGTCGAGAACATCGACTGGCCGAGCCGCCCCGGCCTGCCCGACGAGCAGATCAAGTCGGAGTACCTGGGCTGGCTGGACCTCGCCGGGAAGCGCAACCTCAACGCGGTCTTCGTCCACGTGCGACCCAGCGGCGACGCCCTGTGGCCGTCGAACTACGCGCCATGGTCGGAGTGGATCACCGGGGTCCGGGGCAAGGCGCCCGGCTTCGACCTCATGCGCTGGATGATCGACGAGACCCACGCCCGTGGCCTGGAGTTCCACGCCTGGTTCAACCCGTACCGGGGCAGCCAGCCCGCGCCGAACGGCGCCGGCCCCGACATCAACGCGCTCGCCCCGGACCACCCGCTGCGCAAGCACCCCGAGTGGGCGGTCGTCTACCCGGCGGCCGGCACCGGCGGCAGCCGCCTGCACTTCAACCCGGGCATCCCGGCGGCCCGCGAGTTCGTCGAGGACTCGATGCTGGAGGCCGTCAAGAACTACGACATCGACGGCGTGCACTTCGACGACTTCTTCTACCAGTACCCGGTCAACAAGCAGGACTACCCGGACGGCCCCGCGTACGCCCAGTACGGCGGCGGGATGAGCCGCGCCGACTGGCGCCGCGACAATGTCAACAAGCTCGTCCAGGAGATGCACGACAAGATCCGCAAACTGAAGCCGTGGGTGAAGTTCGGCATCAGCCCGTTCGGCATCTGGCGCAACGACCGGACCGACCCGGCCGGCTCCCCGACCCGCGGCCTGCAGTCCTACGACGAGATCTACGCCGACACCCGCCTGTGGGTCCAGCGGGAGTGGCTGGACTACATCGTGCCGCAGCTGTACTGGAACATCGGCTTCGACGTCGCCGACTACGCCAAGCTGCTGCCCTGGTGGGCCGGCGTCGTCAAGGGCACCGACGTGCAGCTGTGGATCGGGCAGGCCGACTACCGCGTCGGGCAGTCCGGCGCCTGGTCCGACGCCGGCGAGCTGGACCGTCAGCTCGCCCTGAACCGCAAGTATCCGCAGGTCACCGGCAGTGTCCACTTCAGCGCGAAGAGCATGCGCAGCGACGCGCTGGGTTCGGTGACGAAGTACGCGGCGAGCTTCTACGGCACGCCCGCGCTGCCGCCGATCATGCAGCAGCTGCCCGCCGACATCCCCGCCCCGCCGCAGGTGAGCGTCTCCGGCACGAAGCTCACCTGGAAGGGCAAGGGCACCAGCTCCGCCGTGTACCGCGTCCAGGGCGACAAGGCCACGCTGCTGGCGGTGCGCCGCGGCGGCGACGGCGCACTGACCGTGCCGGACGCCGCCGGCACCTACTGCGTGACGGCGCTGGACCGCTCGTGGAATGAGAGCACTCCGGCGAGGTGAGCACGGCTCATCCCGATCCGCGCAAGGTTCGGGCGATGACCAGCTTCATCTCCGACCAGGACTTCACGACCCCGGCGCATGCCCGGGTCACCGCCGACTCCGAGGAGCGCACCGAACGCCGCGCGGCCTCACCGGCGCCGTTCCTCGCCGTGGTGTTCCTGGCCGCGGTCTGGCTGGTGGTGTCCGCGGTGCCGATCGGCTACATCGGCGCCGCCCGCTACGACGTCTTCTGGGGCGACACGGTCGTCGGCATCGCCGTCGCGATCGTCACCATGGTCCGGCTGCTGCGCCCCACCCCGGCCCTGGCCTGGGTCACCGCCGGTCTCGCCGGCTGGCTGCTGGTCGCGCCGCTGGTCCTGCAGTACGGCTGGAGCGCCCCGACCGCCAACGACCTCGCCGTCGGGCTGGTCATGCTGATCTGCACGGGACTGTCCGCGTCGTCCTGACAGACTTCGGGCCCGTCCCCGGTGGTGCTGGGGGCGGGCCCGATGGTGTCAGGTGCGGTCAGCTCGTGAACGCGTCCTTCACGTCAGCGCCGGCGTCCTTGACATGGTCGCCGGCCTGCTTCGCCTTGGCGGCGGCACGCTCGGCAGCGCCTTCGGCCTGCAACCGCTCGTTGTCGGTGGCGTCGCCGAACTTCTCCTTGGCGGCACCCTTGAGCTCTTCAGCCTTGTGCTCGACCTTGTCCGTGAAGCTCATCGCTGATCCTTCCGTTTGGTCCCGTCTTGCACTCTCCGGGGTGCCCGTATTTGCCATCCCGCAAACACCGCCGTCACTGCGATGGACACCACACTGCCCACCCCGGCGGCCGCGAACGGCTGGTCGAAGACGCGCCCCCCGACGTAGCCGAGCGCCACCATGTAGCAGCTCCACAGCACCGCGCCGAGCAGCAGCGCGGGCAGGAACCGCCGGCGCGGGAACCTCGCGTACCCGCTGGCCACGGCGACCGCGGTGCGGCCCATCGGCACGAACCGGCCCGTCGCCACGATCGCGCCGCCCCACCGGTGCAGCGCCGAGGTGGTCCTCGCCAGCACCCGCCGCGGCCGCCCCTGGCGGGTCCACCGGCCGAACAGCCTGCGCCCTCCCCGCCGGGCGGCCTCATGGGTGAGCAGGTCACCGGCCGCGACCGCGGTCACCGTCGCGACCAGCACCACCGGCAGCCGCAGCTGCCCACCGGCGGCCAGGGCACCGCCGGCGATGACGCTGGTCTCCGCGGGCAGGACCGGCAGCAGGCAGTCCAGCACCAGCAGCACGAAGATCACGACGTAGGCCCATTGCACACCTCAACGGTGCCCGTTGCGCCGTTTCGCGACACCCGATGGTGCGATCCGCTCGAAAAGGGCGACGACGGCGGGGTCGTGGAACGCGACCATGTCCGTGATCCTGCCGGCGACGACGTGCAGCACCGACACCGCGAACGGCTGCCAGTCCGATGCGCCCGGGGGACGGACGTGAGCGACCACGGCGGGCATCCGGTTCGCGCCGGTGCAACGGACCCGGATCTCGCCGAGGCCGGGGCGGCCGTCCCGAAGGGACTGTTCGATGGCCTCCTTCCCCTGGTACCAGATGCGCCATGGCGGCATGGAGGCCCTGGCGTCCTCGGCCAGGAGGCTGATCATCGCGGGGATGTCGGCCCGCTGGAACGCGTCGGCATAGCGCCGGGCGATTTCGTGCTCGGCGGCCGTGGCCGGTTTCGCCGGTGCGGGCATGCGCGCCTTGGCCCGCTGCAGGGCGCTGTTGACGGCGGGGACGGTCATGTCCAGCAGGGTCGCGGTCTGCGCGGCCGGCCACTCCAGCACGTCGCGGAGGATGAGCACGGCCCGCTGGCGGGGCGGCAGGTGCTGCAGGGCGGCGAGGAACGCCAGCTCCACGCCCTCCTTCGCGACCAGCGCCGCCTCGGGGTCGGCGGCGTCCAGGACGCTGTCAGGGATCGGCTCCAGCCAGTGCTCGGCCTCCCCCGGCGCAAGATCGACCGGGAGGGCGCGGCGGGGGCGGGCCTTGAGCGCGTCGAGGCACGCGTTGGTGGCGATCCGGTAGAGCCACGTCCGCACCGACGAGCGGTGGTCGAAGCCGTCGCGGGCGCGCCAGGCCTTGAGATACGTCTCCTGCACCAGGTCCTCGGCCTCGTGCAGCGAGCCGAGCATCCGGTAGCAGTGGACCTCCAGCTCGCGGCGGTACTCCTCCACCACCGTATGTTAGGGCGATGTGGGCGGACTACCGGAAGCACGCGCTCTTCGAGGACGACGCGGTGCTGGTCCTGGACAAGCCGGTCGGGGTGTCCGTCATGGGCGAGCGGCACGAGACGGACCTGGTGCGGATGGCCGCCGACGCCGGCGAGACCCTGTACCCGGTGCACCGCATCGACAAGGTCACCTCCGGCGTGATCCTGTTCGCGAAGGACCTCGCCGCGCACGGCGCGCTCACCCGGCAGTTCAACAAGCGGACCGTGTCGAAGGCGTACCTGGCGGTGGTGACCCCTGGCGGGCTGCCTTCGTCCGGGACGATCGACCTGCCGCTGAGCGTCGGGCGCAAGAACCGGGTCAGGATCGCCGCCGCCCGGGAGAGCATCGCCGCGGACCCGGTCGCCGGGACCTGGTCGGTGCCGGCCGAGGCCGTGTTCGACCAGGTCACGACGTATCCGTCGGTGACGCGGCTGCGGGTGCCGTGGCAGGACGAGCGCCACGCCCTGGTGGTCGCCGACCCGCTGACGGGCCGGCGCCACCAGATCAGGGTGCACCTGGCCTGGATCGGGCACCCGATCCTGAACGATCCGCTGTTCGACAAGGCCGCCACGGGGCGGACGCATCTGCACGCGTGGCGGCTGTCGTTCGACCTGGACGGGGAGCGGGTCACGGTGTCGGCCCCGCCGTCCGCGGAGTTCCTGGCGCCCGTCCCGGCCGGGGTCACCCTGCCGGACTGAAGTCCTCGGGGCCGAACACGCGGTGCACCTCGGCCTCGCCCTCCCAGCCGGGCCACAGGTCGCGGTGCAGCTTCATGAACCGGGTCGTCCACTCCGTGGCCTCGGCCTTGGTCCGCACCTGGTAGAGCGCGTAGCTGATCATCTCCTTGGTCTCGGCGAACGGCCCGTCGAGCACGTCCAGCGCACCCCCGGTCACGGTCACCCTGGCGCTGTCGGCGCTCGGGGCGAGCCCGGCGGTGTCGAGCAGCGCACCGGCGGCGGTGGCGTCCTCGCCGAGCTGCATGATCGCGGCCATCAGCTCGGGCGGGGGCGGGGTGCCGGGGGTCGTCCCCTTCAGCAGCACGAGGTAGCGCATGTCCATCTCCTGTCAGCAGGTGCCTTCACCGGTACCTCGAACGGGCCGGGCCCGATCCGACACGCCTCCCAAGATATTTCTTGGTAGGGCTGGCACTACCCCCGACACGGTAGACAGCGGGCTGGGACCGCCCGCCCGGCTTCCATACCGTCACATCCATGACCGTGACGATGACTCGGAGCGCCGGGACCCGCGTCGCGCGGCACCCGGCCCAGCGGTTCGACTGGCCCGCGACCCTCGCCCTGCACCTCCTGCCGGTCGCCGCGACGTTCGCGGCGGCGTTCGCCCTCAGAGCGCCGGTGCGCGCCCTGGACCTGCCGCCGCAGTTCGCGTTGACGCTCGCGTTCGCGTTCGTGCTCACCCCGATCCAGCTGGGGTTGCTGCTGCACGCCGCGCACCGGGTCACCGGCCGCTGGTCGCTGGTCGCGCTGCCGTCCGTGCTGTCCTTCCAACGCCGGCTGCCGCCGCGGCTGTACCTGATGCTGCTGCCGAGCCTGGCCGCCATCGCGCTCGGCGTCGCCATCCTGCTCGACCCGGACCTCGTGCCCGCCGGCGCCGGCACCGGCGTCCTCGCCGCGACCCTGGTCGTCGACGGCCTGCTCCGTCCGGTGGCGCAGGAGGTGTACTTCCGTGCGTACCTGCTGCCCCGGCTGCCGGTCGGCGGCGGTCTCGCGGTCCTCACGTCGGCCGCGTTGTCCACCGTCCAGTTCGCCTGGCATCCGCAGCCGGCCGTGTTCATGTTCGTCGTGCAACTGATGCTGGCCGCGGTGACGGTGCGGCTCGGCAGCGTGCGGGTCACCATCGCCGCCCACTGCCTGATCGCCGCCGCCGCACCGTTGGCAGCGCTGCTCTGACGGACGGCTCCAGCGGACGGCTTCAGCGGACGGCGGAGGTCGGCCAGGCCGCCGGGTTGGTGAGGTCGTCGTAGACCTGGAGGTGCTCGACGTACCAGACCGCCTGCTGCTCGCTGAGCAGGTCCGCGTGGAACGCGTCCCGCTCCCCCACGAAGAGGCTCACCGGCCCGAACCCGGGAACCCATATCCCGCGCATGCCTTCGGTGACCCACTGCGCCGGGCGCCCGGCGACGACCCTGTCCGGCTTGAACTCCGCGACGTCATGCTCGGCCGCGGCCCACAGGCGCACCCGTACGCCGTCGACCTGCTGGACGGTCAGGCCGGACCAGCGCCACACGTGCCCTCCCTGCACCTGCCCGGCCCGCACCGCCGTCTGGCACTCGGTCCAGCGCCCCCCGCCCGGCAGCGCCAGCAGCCGCATCGGCGTCACGCACCGCTGGGCCCGGTCGAGCCGCACCGCGTCGAACACCTTCGCCGCGGTCACCGGATCGGGCGCCCATACCGCGGCGAAGACGCCGGCCCGCGGCTCCCACCGCAGATCCGTGTACTGCAACCCGGCGACCCCGATGTCGAACGTGTCGGCCTTGGCCGGCCGCCCCCGGACACTGGTGTCGACGGCGGCGGAGGTCAGCGGGCGCAGGGCCCGCTTCAGGTCGGACGCGCTCGGCGCCAGGTACACCGCGGCGAGCAGGCTGTTGTCGGACCCGTAGACGCTCACCGACTCGTGTCCCTCGGCCGACAGCCAGTCCGTGAACGCCGGCTGCTTACCGCCGGCCAACTCGCCGAACGCCCGCAGATCCACGTCGAAGTGCAGCAACGCCGGGTCCGTGCCGATCCCCTCGCCCCGGCTCGCCGCGGGCGCGACGCCCAGCGCCACGGGCAGCGTGGTGTCCTTCGGCTCCGGCAGCAGCACCCGTACCCCGAAGAACCCGGCCACCAGCAGCGCTGTCAACGCGGCGGTCCCCACCGCCCGGCGCCGGGCCCGCATCCGCCCCGCCCTGCTCACCGCGGCCCGGGCGAGTTCCCCGGTCTCGACCTGCCGGTCGGCCCGCGCCGTGAGGCTCCGCGTGAGCCTGCGCTCGATGTCGGTCATGCCCGGCCCTCCGTGTCGAGGTGGCCACGCAGCCGGTGCAGGGCGCGCATGGCGTGGGTACGGACGGTCGTCTGCGAGCACTCCAGAACCTGCGCGATCGCCGCGTCGTCAAGGTCCTCGTAGTACCGCAGAACGACGACGGCCCGCTGCTTCAACGGCAGCGCCGCAACCAGCCGCCACAGCTCGTCCCGGTCCGCGGCCTCCCGGCCGAGGTCCCCGGGCGCGGTGGCGTCGGGCGCCCGCTCGACGGGCACCTCCCGGTTGGCCCTGCGCCGCCACCACGACCGCGAGCCGTTGAGGATGAGCCTGCGCACGTACACCTCGGGGTCGTCCGCCCGCCGAATCCGCGACCACCGCAGGTACGCCTTCGCCAGCGCCTCCTGCACGAGATCCTCGGCCCTGTGGTCGTCACCGGTGAGCAGGATCCCGAAGCGCACCAGCGCCGCCCCGCGGGCCGCGACGAACGCCTCGAACCCCACGACGCGGACCTCGGACGGTTGCAGGGTCACCACGCCTCGTCCCCTCTGTAGGACCATGTCACCACACAGAGGCCGTTCGGCACCCCACCTGTTGACCGCACCAGCACTTCTTTTTCCCGCGGGCTCCCCGCTCAGGCGTCTCGGCGGTGCAGCAGCGCGGCGCCGAGCAGGAGGCATCCGCAGGTGTACGCGCCCAGCACGGCCAGGCCCGCCCACGGCCCGATCGGTGCGGTGCCCGAGCCTGCGGCCGCGGCCTGGACGGCGAGACCTGCTGTCATCGGCGACGCGTCCTGGATGGCGTGCAGCGTGCCGGCGGGGAGGGGCACGAGGAGTGTCAGCAGGTAGGGGCCGTACAGCGCGGCGACCACCACGCCCGACGCCACCGGTCCGCTCCGGGCCGCGGCGGCGACGCCGAGGCTGAGCAGGCCGATGAGGGCCAGGTATGCCACCGTGCCGGCGATCGCCCGCACCGACGGTCCGGTCGCGGGGACTCCGGTGCGGTGCTCCAGCAGCATCCGCCCCGCGAACACCGCCAGCGGCACCCCGACCGCGGCACTGACGGCCACCGCGCCGGCGACGACGGCGGCCTTCGCCCCGAACACGCCCAACCGCCCGGGCCGCATCGCGAACGTCAACCGCAGCAACCGCGGCTGAAACTCCCCCGCCATGACGGCCACCGCCAGCACGATGACCGCAAGCTGCGCGAAGTGCACGCCAACCAGCGCGAGGGTGCCGTCAGGCGCTGCGGTGGTGGGGAGGGCGGTGGGCGTGGGGTGGTTGCGGCAGGTGTTCGGGCAGGTGGGCAGGTCGATGCCGGCGACGACCAGGAGCGTGCCGGTGATCATCAGGAGGGCGATCGCGACCAGGGTCGCCAGGTCGGATCGCACGGAGCGGAGCTTGGTCCACTCGGCCAGCAGGGCGGCTGGCACGGGGTGGCTCATGCGTCACGGCTTCGGAGGCGCCAGTGGGCGGTGGCGAGGAGGACGGCCGTGTAGGCGCACAGGACGCCCAGGCCTGCCCACGGGCCGATGAACGTGCGGCCCGGTAGGTAGGTCGTCTGCTGGATGGCGAGGCCCGCGATGGGGGTGAAGCGGCCGAGCCACTCGTCGATGGTGTCCGACAGGCCGGCGAGGACGGTCGGCGCGACGACGAAGGCGGCGAGCAGCACCATGACCGCGGACGTGCGGCGCAGCAGCGTGCCGACGGCCATGCTCAGCAGGGCGATCAGGGCGAGGAACGCGGCAGAGCCGACGACCGCGCGGATCGCGTGCGGGGAGTCGAACGACGGCGGCGTGTAGGCCGGTGGGCCGTATCCCGCACGCCGTTGCAGTGGCGGGGCGATGAACATCCCGGCCACGCACGGGAGCAGCGCCGTGGTGAACGTGGCCGTGGTCAGGACGATGGACTTCGCGGCGAGGACGTGGCCGCGGCGGGGTGCGACGGTGAACGTGGTGCGCACCGTGCCGGTCCTGAACTCGGCGGTCATGAACAGCACGCCGAGGATGACGGCGCCGATCAGGCCGAACCGGGCGCCGAGGAGGCCGGCGGTGACGAGCTCGCCGCTGTCGCCGCCGAACACGATGCCGCCGCGGTTGGCGTAGCCGATGTCGCCGCTGCCGCGGACCGTGACCGTGCCGCCGGCGGTGCTGGTGCTGCCGCCGGGGAGCGGCTCGGTGTCGACGATGCCGGTCGGGCCGGGCTCCGGATCGCCCCGGCGGTGCGCCGAGGGCGGCGGGCTGACGTCGGTGTCCTGCCAGGCGTCGGCGGGCGCCGCGCCGGTGGCGGGTGCCAGGCTGATCTGATCGAACGTTGCCTCGCCCAGCCGGAGGTAGCGGCTGACGGAACCCGACCGGAAGGTGACATCCGTCGGTGGGGAGGCGACGAACAGCCCGGCCTCGACCCTGTCCGCCAGGCCGGGCACGGTGACGGTGACGATCGTGTGCCAGGTGACGCCGTCGGCGGAGTCGGCGGCGGTGACCGCCGGGCCGGTGCGGGTCAGCCGCAGCCAGCGCGGGCCGCCGGTGGGGGTGCCGGCGAGCTCGGTCATGAAGTCGGCCGAGACCCTGACGCCGTGCGCCGGCGTGACCATGGCCGCCGCATAGGGCGCGCCGGGGGTGGTGGAGGCCTTGAGCATGATGCCGGCCTTCGCCCAGGGTGCCGTGGCGGACTGGGAGACCACCCGCGCGGTGAGCGTGCCGTCGCCGTCGAGCGGGCGGTGCACGAAGTGGAACTGGTCGTAGGTCAGCGGGTGCTCGTTGGCGTCGCTGGTCGCCTGCCACGCGCCGAGGGTGCCGAACCCGAGGGTCAGCAGGACCATCGCGAGCAGGGCGGCGGTGGTGCCCCGGACCGAGCGGAACTTCGTCCACTCGGCCCGCACCGCGCGGAGGATGCTCATTCGGACTCCAGCCCGTCGAACCGGGTGAGGTCCAGATAGACCTCCTCGAGCGTGGCCCGGTGCCGGCCGATCTCGGAGAACGGCAGCCCGGCCGCGGTGAGCACGGCGGCGATCCGCTCCGCCTCCAGCCCGCCGACCGTGAGCGTCCCCGGCCGCCCGACGGCGACCGTGGCGCCGGCATTCGCCAGGGCCTCGACCGCTTCGGCGCGGGCCGTGGTCCGCACGGTCACCTGCCCGCCGGACGCGTCGGTGAGGAGCTGCTCGACGGGTGCGTCGGCGAGGAGCCGCCCGCGGCCGACGACCAGGAGATGGTCGGCGGTGTCCTCGAGCTCGCTCATGAGGTGGCTGGAGACCAGCACGGTGCGGCCCTCCCCGGCCAGGGACCGCAGGAACCCGCGGATCCAGCGGATGCCCTCGGGGTCCAGGCCGTTGACCGGCTCGTCGAGGATCAGCACGGGCGGGTCGCCGAGGAGGGCGCCCGCGATCCCGAGCCGCTGCCGCATCCCCATCGAGTAGCCGCCGACCCGCTGCCCGCCGACCGCTGCGAGGCCGACGAGGTCGAGCACCTCGCGGACCCGTCGCCGGCCGATGCCGTTGTACTGCGCCATCCACAGCAGGTGGTGATAGCCGCTGCGGCCGGGGTGGACCGCCTCGGCGTCGAGCAGGGCGCCGACCGCCCGCGCGGGCTCGCGCAGCGTCTGATATCGGCGGCCTGCGATCAGGGCCTCGCCGCCGTCGGTCGCGTCCAGGCCGAGCAGCATGCGCATCGTGGTCGACTTGCCAGCCCCGTTGGGCCCGACGAACCCGGTGACCTCGCCGGCCCGCGCGACGAAGCTCAGCCCGTCGACGGCCACCACCGGGCCGTAGCGTTTGCGGAGGTCGCGGGCCTGAATCGTCATGGTTGTGAACCTAGGCCCGTCCCCGCCGCGGGCCATCCCGACAGCGAGCTAAATCCGGGTCCCCCGCGCGGGGGAGGACGCGGCACGCTGCGGGCAACCACGGTGACCCATGCCGCGACCAGCAGGACGTAGAGCGCGGCGGCCAGCCATCCGGCCGCCGGCGAGCCCGTCTGCGCCGCGACGCCCGAGACCCCGGTGACGACGGTCCCGAGCGGGAACGTGAAACTCCACCAGGCGATCGAGAACGGGAGGCTTCGTCGTACCGCGGCGGCTGTGACCATGGCAGCGCCGCAGGCCCACGCCAGGGCGGCGCCGAGGACCGGCAGCGCGAACAGCAGCGCCGCGGTCGCGTGGCCGGTGGCCTCGCCCAGCAGCAGCGCCGCGGTCGCGGACTGGCCGAGCGGCCCGAGGACGATCCACACCGCAGGGGCGGTCCGCGGCGCACGGCACACCCTGGCCAGCATGAACGCCGCGACGGGCACTCCCGCGGCGAACAGCGCCAGGCAGGCACCGAGCAGGCCCGGCCGGACGGCGTCGGGCACGTGCGGGAGCAGCAGCGCGCCGGTGGACGCCGACACCAGCGGGGGCACCACCGGCAGCAGCCACGCCGGGTTCGGCGGTCCGTCGTTGTTCCGCCGGTACAGCGCCACGCCGGCCGTGGTGAGGCCGATCGCCGTGCCGACGCTCCACAGGACGGCGTCCAGCGCGACCGCCGTGGTGTCGCCGATCCACCCGCCGCCGGCCAGCAGCGCCCCGGCGCCCACCGTCATGATCGCCATCGGCAGGGCACCGTTTCGCGTGTCCGACCGCTTCGGGCGCATCGCCAGGAGCAGCATGAGCGCTGCCGCCGCCGCCCAGACGACAGCGGCCGCCTGTCGCTGCCATTCCAGGTGTACGGGCAGCGTCACGCCGGCGTTCGCGACGATGCCCGTGCCCATGACCGCGGCGAACCGATTGGCTTTCACGCCGTTCAGCGTTGATCGTCGCGGGGTGTCCCGGTAGCGGTCCGCACGTGATGCAGCCATAGGCTGCGGTTATGCCGCTGCCGCCGCAGGTCGCCGACCTCACCAGCTTCGACCTGCTGCTGTCCGTGGCCCGCCTCGGCAGCGTCGGGCGCGCGGCCGCGGAGCACCGTGTCTCCCAGCCGGCCGCCAGCGCCCGCCTCCGCCAGCTGGAGCGCCGGCTCGGGCTCACGCTGCTGCACCGCACCACGCGCGGCTCGACCCTCACGCCGACCGGTGCGCTCGTGGCGGACTGGGCCCGTGCCGCCGTCGACGCCGCATCCGCGCTGGCCCTCGGCGTGGCGGCGCTCCGCGACACCCACACCCGCCGCCTCGCGGTCGCCGCCAGCCAGACGGTCGCGGAGTATCTGCTCCCCGCGTGGCTCGTCGCGCTGCGCGCCGCGCACCCGGACCTCAGCGTCGTGCTGCAGGCCGCCAACTCCGCCGACGTCGCCGCCCGCGTCCTGGCCGGCGAGACCGCGCTCGGCTTCATCGAGGGCCCTGACCTGCCGTCGGGGCTGCACGCCGCGACCGTCGCCACCGACAGCCTCACCGTCGTCGTCGCCCCGGGGCACCCCTGGACCCGCCGCCGCCGGGGTGTCACGGCTGCCGAGCTCGCCGCGACGCCGCTGGTCACCCGCGAGGCCGGCTCCGGCACCCGCCGCGCGCTGGAGCAGGCGCTGGGCTCGTCCACCGTCGCGCTGCTGGAGCTGTCCTCGACGACCGCGATCAAGCACGCGGTGGCGTACGGCGACACCCCCGCGGTGCTCAGTTCCCTCGCGGTGACCGCCGACCTCGCCGCCGGCACCCTGGCCATGATTCCGGTCACGGGCGTGGACCTGCGCCGTGAGCTGCGGGCGATCTGGCCGGCGGGCATGCAGCTGACCGGCCCCGAACGCGACCTGTTCACGATCGCCGCGGTCCGTACACCCGGTGCAGCAGAAAGCTCAGCTCGGCGGTGAGAGGCCGATAAGCAGGAGAGCAGGACAGGAGCGGGACGGGAGTTGGCGCATGGCTTGGTGGCGGGAACCGAAACACCCGGTCGGCAGCGTTGCCTCAGGGGCGGAGCACTCGCAACTGGCGTCGGTGACCGCGGAGCGTGACGCGCTCAGGGCCGAGATCGAGTTGCTGCGCGGCAAGCAGTCGGCCGCGGTCGAGCGGTTCGAGCTGATGACCGACGCGGCCGGGATCGGCCTGTGGGACATGGACGTGGTCGCGGACGACCCGGTGAACCCGAACAACACGTTCAACTGGTCGCAGGAGTTCCGGCACATGCTGGGCTTCACCGACGAGCGCGACTTTCCGAACATCCTGTCCAGCTGGGCCTCGCGGCTGCACGCCGACGACGTCGACCGGGTGGTCACCGCGTTCATGAACCACCTCAACGACCGGACCGGGCGGATCCCGTACGACATCGAGTACCGGCTCGCGCTGAAGGACGGCACCTACCGGTGGTTCCGTGCCACCGGGGCGACGAAACGGGACCGCACCGGCGTGCCGCTCCGGGTCGCGGGCGCCCTCTTCGACATCGACAACGAGAAGACGCTGATGGCCACCGCGGAGTACCAGCTGGAGCAGCTGACCGCCTCCGCGGCGAAGCTCGGCCAGGTCAGCCGCGACCTCGGCGACGCCGTGACGGCGGCCGCCACCAGGGCGGACCAGGCCGCGGCGACGATCAGCAAGCTCGACGCCAGCAGCGTCGAGATCGGCAACGTGGGCAACCTGATCACCACGATCGCGGCCCAGACCAACCTGCTGGCGCTCAACGCCACGATCGAGGCGGCCCGGGCCGGCGACGCGGGCAAGGGCTTCGCCGTCGTCGCGGGCGAGGTCAAGGAGCTGTCGACCGAGACCGGGCAGGCGACCGAACAGATCGAGGTCCAGATCAAGCAGATCCGGATTCAGACCGGCGAGGCGGTGAAGAGCATCCAGGAGATCAACACCACCATGGAGGCGCTCCGGTCGACCCAGAAGGCCGTGGACTCGCTGGTGCAGGAGCAGCAGGAGGCGGCGCCGAACCGCCGCTGACCAGGGTCAGGTGATGTGGATGGGTGCGGGCGCGTCGGTGGCGTGCAGGAGATCGGTCAGCTCGGCCACGCACGTCGCCACGTCCGCGAGGTGTGCGTTGCGGCCGAACGAGCGGGGGCGGGGGATGTCGACGGTGAGGACGCGCCGGACGCGTCCCGGGCGCTCGCTGAGGACGGCGACGCGGTCGGCCAGCAGTACCGCTTCCTGAATGGAATGGGTGACGAAGACGGTCGTGGGCCGCAGGTCCATGTGCACCTGTTGGAGCTGCCCCGCCAGCTCCTCGCGGGTCAGCGCGTCGAGGGCGGAGAACGGCTCGTCCATGAGCAGGACCTTCGGCCGCTGGATGAGGGCGCGGCACAGCGCGACGCGTTGCTGCATGCCGCCGGACAGTTCGTGGGGCAGCCGCTTGTGGAAGCCGGCCAGGCCGACCGCGTCGAGCAGCTGGCGGGCCCGCTCCCGGTGCAGCGCGCGCGGGCCGCCGTGCATCTCCACCGGCAGGAGCACGTTGGCGAGCACGGACCGCCACGGCAGCAGGGCCGGCCGCTGAAACATCAGGGCGACGTCGCGGCGGGGGCGGGTGACGGGGGCGCCGCCGATGAGCACCTTGCCGCGCGTCGGCGGCAGCAGCCCGGCCACCAGCCGCAGCAGGGTGGACTTGCCGCAGCCGGAGCGGCCGATGACGGCGAGGAACTCACCCTCGGCGACCGTCAGGTCGATGCCGTGCAGCGCCTCGACGTCGCCGGAGCGGGTGCGGAAGGTCCGGGACACCCCGGCAAGCTCGATCATGGCCCCTCCTGGAGGGTTACGCGGAGATCGCCCGCGCCCACGGCAGCAGCAGCCGCTCCAGGGCGACGATGAGGTAGAAGAGCACGATGCTCAGCAACGCCAGCAGCACGATGGCGGCGAACGCGAGCGGGGTGTCCAGCGAGCTGCCCGACAGCACGATGACGGCGCCGAGCCCCTCGTTCGGGCTGCTGATCTCGGCGACCACGGCGCCGATGACGGCCAGCGAGATGCCCAGTTTCAGCCCGACGAAGACCTGCGGCAGCGCCCACGGCAGCCGGACCTTCCAGTAGCCCTGCCACCAGGAGGCGGACAGGGAGCGGGCCAGCTCGCCGAGGTCGGCCGGGGTGGAGGTCAGCCCGGCGACCGTCGACACGACGATCGGGAAGAAGCAGATCAGCACCACCAGCACGATCTTCGGCTTCGGCCCGTAGCCCAGCCACACGATCAGCAGCGGCGCGATCGCGACCTTCGGGATCGAGTTGAGCGCGACGAGCAGCGGCAGCGTGGCCCGTTCGACCGCCCTCGACGCGGTGAGCAGCATGGCGATGGCCAGGCCGGCGACCACCCCGATCACGAAGCCGAACAGCGTCTCCGACAGCGTGGCCCAGGTCTCCCGGAGCAGGTAGGCGGGCTGCGCGCGGAACGACGCGACGATGTCCGGCGGTGCCGGCAGGAAGAACGACCGGATGCCGAAGACCACGGTCGCACCCCACCAGAGGCCGATCGCCGCCGTGGCACCGGCGGCCGGCAGGGCCACCACGTACCACGGCGACGACGCTCGTTCCTCGAACACGGCCTTCTCCGGCACGGCTTTCTCAGGCACGGCTTTCTCAGGCACGGCGGCCGATGGTCGAGTAGGTGAAGTGCCCCCGGACGACCAGGCGCGGGTCCTGCACCGCCGCGTTGAGCCGCTCGATCCGCTCGGCGGTGAAGCCGGCGGCGATGAACTCCTTGCGGAGCTGGGCCACGTTGACGGCGATGAGCAACGCGCCCGGGGTACCCCCGGGCCAGGACTCCGCGTGGATGGCCGTGTCGACGTCGACCAGCCCTTCGGCCAACATCGTGGCGTGCACCCGTGCGGCCCAGGTCGGATCGTTGCCCCGGGCGGGCAGCACCTGGTTGACCAGGACGTCCTGGTAGTGGTCGATGAGCCCGGCGGTTTCGCGGTCCGGCGCCGAGAGGCACAGGTTGCCGAACTCCGTCGCCCACTCCTCCAGCACGAGCGCCCCGCCCGGGGCGAGGGCCGCCGCCAGTCGCGCGAGGATCTCCGCGCGCTGGGGGATGTGCAGCAGCACCAGCCGCGCGTGGATGAGGTCCCAGGGGCCTTCCGGCACGGGCTCGGTGACCAGGTCGTGCTGGAGCACGGCGTACCCGTCATCGGCCGGGATGTGCCGGATGTTGAGGTCGGTGGCCAGCACCCGGCCCTTCTGGCCGGCCTGGGCGTTCTGGCCGGCCTGGGCGTTCTGGCCGGCCTGGGCGTTCTGGCCGGTCCGGGCGGCGAGCCAGCGGGCGACGCTGCCGCCGCCGGCGCCGACCTCCAGGCAGCGCCGGCCGGTCAGGTCGCCGAGCGTGCCGAGCCGGCTGAAGGTGAAGTCGTCGAGCATGGCGGACAGGTGGTTGTGCCGCCCCACGGACTCGGGGTCGTCGTTGTCGAATGAGTACCGCGACCTGCTGGGGTCGATGGATGTGGTCATGGTGCGGCTCCTCCCGGCTTTCGGCGTCACGCCTTCTTCGGTGTCGGGCCTTCGGCGTCGGGCCTTCGGCGTCAGGCCTTCGGCGTCAGGCCTTCGGCGTCAGGCCTTCGGCGTCAGGCCTTCGGGGTCAGGCCTTCGGGGTCAGGCCTTCGGGGTCAGGCCTTCGGGGTCAGGCCTTCGGGGTGATGCCGAAGTCGACGACGGCGTCCGGGGTCAGGCCGGCCGGGATGAGGCCGCCGGCCTGCAGGGTGGCGATGGCGCGGGCGACGCGCTCCTGGTCCATGGCACCGATCGCGGCGCCGGAGCTGACGTACGGCGTCATCAGCGTGATCTCGCCGACGGCGGCGGTGATGTCGGCGGCGGGCTGCGCCTTCTTCAGGATCTGCGCGGCCTCGTCCGGGTGCTCGATGGAGTACTTGACGGCCTTGAGCGACGCGTCGCGGAACCGCCGGGCAAGGTCCGGGTTCTCCTTGGCGATCTTCGCGGTGGTGATGATGCCGTTGCCGTACAGGTCTCCGAGGTACTTGCTGTAGGGCAGGATCACGGCCTTCTTGCCGCCGGCCGCCTTTTCGATGCCCTTGGAGCCGATGAGGAACGTGCTCAACGCCTGGACCTGACCGCCGGCCAGCAGCGCGGGCAGCTGCGGGGGCTGGGCGTTGACCCACTGGACCTTGGTCGCGTCGATGCCGGCCAGCTTGGCGTAGGCCGGGAACAGCAGCTGGTTGACCGAGCCGGTCGCGGCGCCGACCTTCTTGCCCTCGAGGTCCTTGGGCGAGGTGATGCCCGACCCTTCCAGTGTCACGATCGAGACCAGCGACTGCTGGTGGATCGCGGCGATGGTCCGGAAGTCCTTGTAGTCGCCCTTGCCGGCGAGGATCCAGGCCCCGATCAGGTCCAGGTTGGCGAACTGCGCCTGTCCGGCGGCGAGACCTTTCAGGTTCTCGCCCGTGGCCGCGCCGAGCTGGATGGTGACGTCGAGCCCGGACTCCTTGAAGTAGCCCTTCTCCTGTGCCACCCAGGCGAAGGCGTCACGGCCGACCGCGCCGAACGCCGTCAGGTAGGTGACCTTGTCGAGCTGCTTCTCCGAGGCGGCGGGTTCGGACTTCGGAGTCGTGCAGCCCCCCGCCGCGCCGATCAATGCCGTGGCCAGCACCGATACCAGCAATGCACGGTAACGCCTCATCGCGGATTCCCCACTTCTTTTCCGGGGCGGACCCTTCGCGGTCCAGGCACGCCCGACACATTTCAAGGCAAGATGTTTCGAAAGTTCCGAACGAATGTGCTAACCGAGCAGACGCCAGCGGCCGCCGCGCGCCTCGAGCATCGTCAGCGACTGCGGCATGAAGCCGGAGTGATTGCCAGGTGTCAATCTGATCTGACCGCTGAGACCGTCGATCTGCGAGGTTTCCAGCACCGCGCGCAGCGTCTCCCCGTCGACCGATCCGGATTTGACGACCGCATTCACAATGAGCTGCAGGGCGTCCGCGGCGAATGACGCGTGCCCGTGGTACGTGCCGTAGCGGGACATGTAGTCCTGGAACCATTGCCGGCGGGCCGCCTTCGCGGGGGTGGTCGCGATGACGTCGTCGATGGCGAGCGTCTGGGTGAAGACGAGCGCCGTGCCGTCGGTGGTCGCGGACGTCCCGCCGAGAAAGAGCTCCCCCGCGGCGCCGGCGTCCAGGTACACCTGGCCGCGGTAGCCGGCGTCACGGACGGCCCCGATGGCCGTCGCGGCCTGCGGTGGATAGCCCCAGACCACGATCGCGTCCGGGTTGCCGGCGACCGCCGCCCGGGCCGCCCGGCCGAGGTCGGCGTCGGTGGGGGCGTACTGCCCGTGGGCGACCACCTTGGCACCGATCTTGGCGACCTCGCGCGCCAGCGCCTCCGCGCCACCCCGGCCGTACGCGTCGTCGCTGGAGACGAAGGCGACCTTGCGCCGCCCGGCCCGGGCCAACTCACCGGCCAGGACGCCGGCGTCGTCGTCCACGTTGGGCGCCAGCCGGAAGATGTACCTGCGATCGGCCAGCGGGGCGCTCACCTCGGCCACCGGCGACAGCGCGATCGTCGGCAGGTGCCCGTCGTTGATCACCTTCGCGGCCCCGGTCACACACTCGGCGCAGGCACCGGTGATGATCGCGGTGACGGCGGGGTCGCCGGCGAACTCCGTGATCTGAGTCAGCGCGATCGCCGGGTCGCTGCGGTTGTCGCGCACCCGCAAGGCGATCCGGCGCCGGCCCAGCAGACCGCCGGAGTTGATCTGGGCCACCCGCAGGTCCAGGGCGCGCTTGTACGCCGTGCCGAGGTCGGCCGCGCTGCCGGAAAGTTCCAGGCTGGCCGCGACAACCACATCGGTTTTGTCACTCGAATTGACGCCAGTACATCCAGCTGCGGGCACCAGGATCACCGCAAGCATCGCCGCAAACGATCGCCAGCGTCGCAAGTCGATTCTCCTCGCTCGATTCCCTGTCCATCTGGACGGCGATGACCGCCAACACCTTGCCAACTCGTACCAGGACGGTCAAGAGGCTCGAAATACGCGTTCCGACACCATTACTGAAAGAGTTTGTGATCATACTCAATTGATGACCATGAGAGTACTTACTGACTTCCGCGAACGCCCTGGTTGCGAACGCCGACGACCAGGAAATGTAGGACGGGAGATCTTGGAACCGGCCGGAAACGCCGGACCGTCCGGCGGCGCACGGGGTTTCCTCAGGAATGTCGGACATGGTGGAATGCGCTGTCCTGCGCCCCGGGGGCCGCCGGGTCACAATCCCGCGCGACCGTCGATCCGCCGGACCGTCCTAGGCGACCACGAGCACGCGGAGACCTTGCATGCCCGCATCGAAGAAGCCTGCAGGTAGTAGGTTGCGCATCGGTCGGCCCCGACTGGCCAACACCAGGATCCGCGCCAAACTCGGGCTCATCCTGCTGATTCCCATCGTGGCGATCGTGACGCTGGCCGCGTTCCGGCTGGACAGCGCCGCCGACCGCGCGAGCGACGCCGTCCGGGTGGGTGCCCTCACCCGGCTGTCGGCCGGCGTGTCGGCCCTCTCCCAGCAGATCCATCTGGAACGGATGGCCGCTGCGGTGCTGCTGTCCTCCCCCACCCCGGCGCTGGAGGCGTTCAACCGGCAGATCCTGCGGACCGACCAGGCCATCGCCGCCTACGCGAAGCGCCGCGACTCGCTCGGCGACGTGCCCACCGCGATCCGGGACCGGCTGCAGCGCATCGACGACCAGCTCGAGGCCGTCGCGACGATCCGCGCTGAGGTCAGCAGCCGGCAGGGGGTATCGGTCGCCGAGGTCCTGCTGCGGTACGGCGTGATCGTCGAGGACCTCGTCTCCTACCGGGAGGCACTCGGGCAGGTGAGCACCGACCCGGACCTCGCCGACGGGCTGCGGGCGGCGGCGGCGTTCTCCAAGGCGAAGGCGCGCCTGGCGGAGCAGGAGGCGATCGTCTACGCCGCGCTGAAGGCCGGCCCGCTCGACGCCCATCAGTTCTCAGCGCTGCTGGCCACGCTCACCGGCCAGCAGGAGGCGTTCGTCGCCTTCTCGCTCTCGGCCAACGTGGAGCAGCGCCGGATCGTGGAGGCCACGATCGCCGGCGACGCGACCCAGATGGCCGACGACATGACGAGCACGCTGCAGCGCTCGGTCGGCCAGCCGTCCCCGGTCACCGCCGATGACGCGGTGTCCGTCTTCGGCGCGGTCAACGACCTCATGCGCTGGACCGAGGAGCGGCTCGACGACGGGCTCATCGCCGACGCCGCCGGGATCAGCTCCGCCGTGCGCCGCCAGGTGATCGTCGAGTCGGCCATCGTGGTGCTCGTCCTGGCGGTCGTGCTCGGCCTGGCCCTGGTGACCGCCCGCTCCATGGTCGTGTCCCTGCGGCGGCTGCGGCAGAGTGCGCTCGCCGTGGCCGAGCACGACCTGCCCGCCGCGGTCAGCCAGTTCCGCGACGTCCAGACGCTGCAGGAGCGCTCACCCCAGGAACTCGCCGATCAGGTCCGCGACCCGATCGGGTTCCACAGCAAGGACGAGATCGGCGAGGTGGCGCGGGCCTTCAACATCGTGCACCGCGAAGCGGTCCGGGTCGCGGCCGAGCAGGCCGTGCTGCGCAACAGCGTCTCGGCCATGTTCCTCAACCTGGCGCGCCGCAGTCAGACCCTGGTCGACCGGATGATCGGCCAGCTCGACCGGATCGAGCGCGGCGAGGAGGATCCCAAACGGCTGGCCGATCTCTTCCAGCTGGACCACCTCGCCACCCGGATGCGGCGCAACGACGAGAACGTGCTGGTGCTCGCCGGCGCCGACACCACACCGCCGCGCCGCCAGAACGCGCCGCTCATCGACGTGATGCGCGCCGCCCAGTCCGAGATCGAGCTGTACGAGCGGATCGAGTTCCCCGCGGTCGACGACGACATCTTCGTGGCGGCCCCCGCCGTCAACGACACCGTCCGGCTGCTCGCCGAGCTGCTGGACAACGCGACCCGGTTCTCGCCGCCGAACGCGCCGGTCCTGCTCACCGGCCGGCGCCTCGGCGACCGCGCGATCCTGCAGATCGAGGACCGCGGGCTCGGCATCGACCCGGAGTCGCTGGCCGCCTACAACGGCCGGCTCGCCCAGCCACCACCGGTCGACATCGGCGCCTTCCGGCTGATGGGCATCGCCGTCGTCGGCCGGCTCGCCTTCCGGCACCGGATCATCGTGCAGCTGCGCAACAACGCCGGCGGCGGTACCGTCGCGGAGATCGTGCTGCCGCACGGCGTCCTTGTCCTGCCGCGGGACAGGCGGGCGCCCGCGATACCGGTCCGGCGGCGGACCGCCGCGCTGCCGACCCAGACCCAGCCGGTCGCCTTCGGCGCGGCGCCTGGCGGTACCGCGACGATGGTGGAGCCCGGGCGGGGTCAGCCACCCGCGTGGCCGTTGCCCATGCCGGCGACCGAGCCGGCGCCGAGCCGGTGGGCCGACCTGGTGAGCCCGCCCCCGCAGCCGGTCTGGAACGCGGTCATGGCCGGCGAGGACACCACGGAGCTGCCGATATTCCGCGAGATCGAAACGGCGTGGTTCCATGAGCGCGGCCACAGCGTGATGCAGGGGCCGCCGGCTCCTGCCAGACCTGTGGCGCCGCCTTCCGGGGTGCCTTCGTCGCCGCCGCCTTCCGTGGTGCCTTCCTCGCCCCATGCGGGGGCTCCTTCCGTGGTGCCTTCCTCGGCCCATGCGGGGGCTCCTTCCGCGGTTCCTTCCGCGTCGCAGGCCGGGGCTCCGGTGCGCGCTGACTGGCGCAGCGTGGCCGACGACGGCTGGCGGGCCGCGTCCGCGGCGCAGCATCCGCCGCTCGCCGGCAGTACCCGGTCCGGCCTGCCCAAACGCGCACCGCAGGCCCAGCTCGTGCCGGGCGGCGTGCCCACCCGGCCGACCAAGCTCAACCGGCCCAGCGCTGAGGAACTGCGCGGTCTGCTCTCCTCGTACCAGCGGGGTGTCCAACGTGGACGGCAGGCGGGCGGGTCGAATCCGAACCAGGCGGCACCGGCAACCGAGGAGAATCGCTGATGACCCGATCCGGCGCGTTGGAAAGCATGGGCTGGCTGCTCGACAGCTTCGCCCAGCAACTCAACGGGATCGCCCACGTCATCGTGGTGTCGTCCGACGGGCTGCTGCTGGCCGCCACGGGCGACCTCCCGCCGGAGCGGGCCGAGCAGCTCGCCTCGATCACGGCCGGGCTGGTCAGCCTCACCTACGGCACGGCACGGCACTTCGACGGCGGCACCGTGCAGCAGACCATCGTGCACATGGAGGCCGGCTACCTCATCCTCATGTCGATCAGCGACGGCTCCTCGCTCGTGGTACTCGCGGCCCGGCAGTGCGACGTCGGCCACGTCGGCTACGAGATGGCCCTGCTCGTCGAACGCGTCGGCAAGTCACTGTCGACACCTCCCCGCGAAGCGGCGGCCCGGTAAGGAAGGCAGGCGGGAGGACGGCTGAGGGCGGAGGCGGCAATGAATCCGTACGGCGAGGAGGACCCGCGCGGGAATCTCGTCCGCCCGTACGCGATGACCCGAGGCCGGACCGAGCCCACCCGGGAGATCGCCATCGAGGCGGTGATGCTGACCATGCAGCGGGGCGTCGAGGAGAGCCGCTACGCCGGACGCGACCGGCACCTCATCGCCACCCTCTGCAACGGCCGCGCCCAGTCCCTCGCCGAGATCGCCGTGCACATGCGAGTGCCACTCGGCATCGCCCGCGTCCTCGTCGCCGACATGATCACCGAAGGGATCCTGACCCTCTACGAGCCGCTCGACGCGAGCGACACGGAGGAGCGGATCAACATATTGGAAAGGGTTCTCGTTGGACTCCGCAGCCTCTGACCGGCTCCACCCGAACGCGAGCCGGGTCACCGCCGCGAAGATCGTCATCGCCGGCGGCTTCGGCGCCGGCAAGACCACCCTCGTCGGCTCGATCTCCGAGATCACGCCCCTGACCACCGAGGCCGTCATGACCGCCGCCGGCACCCACGTCGACGACACCAGCGCCGTCCCGGCGAAGAGCACCACCACGGTCGCCATGGACTTCGGCCGCATCACGATCGCCCGCGACCTGATCCTGTACCTGTTCGGCACCCCCGGCCAGACCCGCTTCTGGTTCATGTGGGACGAGCTGATGCGCGGCGCACTGGGCGCGGTGGTCATCGTCGACACCCGCCGCATCCAGGACAGCTTCGTCCCCATCGACTTCTTCGAGCACCGCGACCTGCCGTACCTGACCGCGGTCAACTGCTTCGACGGCGCCCCGCAGTACGACGTCGACGAACTCCGCGAGGCCCTCGCCATCGCCGATCACGTGCCCCTGGTCCTCATCGACGCCCGTTCCCGCGACTCCGTGAAACAGGCCCTGATCACCGTCGTGGAGCACGCCCTGTCCGTGCTGACCGCCGACCCACCCCGCACCACGACGTCGGTGTAGTCAGAGGCTGCATGCGGCAGCCCGCACGTGCGGCAGCCCCATGGCCCGGGCTCGACCAGTGTTCGGCGGAGGAGCCGCCCTCACCACGACGGACAAACCCCGGTGCGCCGAACGGAGTGTGGGCCGGTCACAACTCCAGCCGTATGATCGGCGGTCAGTCCTGGCCCGAACGCGCCTGGGGCACACCGGGCGGGCATGTACTGACGCAGGTCAACACGGGCGTCGGCGCACTGATCATCGCGCCCTCGTAGCTCAGGAGCGTATTGAGCCGTTGCTGCCCAAGCCCGTGCCCCGCGATCCCCGGCGTCCAGGACGCAAACGGATCTCTGACCGGCAGGTGCTGTCCGGGATCCTGTTCGTGCTGCACACGGGCATCCAATGGGAGTTCCTGCTCAGGAACTGGGGTTCGGGTCCGGGATGACGTGCTAGCGGCACCACGTCCTGACCGAGGGCGCCGGCATCCCTCTCGCCGTCTCGTTGACCGGCGGCAACCGCAACGACTCACCGACCTCCTGCCACTGATCGACAAGATCCCACCCGTGCGGGGCCGACGCGGCCGGCCACGGCAGCGACCCAAGGAAATCTTCGCCGACCGCGCCTACGACCACGACACGTACCGCAGGGTCGTCCGCCGCAAGGCATCCGTCCGCGCATCGCGCGGCGCGGTACACCACACGGCTCTGGACTCGCGTCTACCGGTGGGTGATCGAACGAACCATCGCCTGGGACCACGGCATGAACGGCTCCGCACCCGCTGGAACGCCGCGATGACATCCACGAAGCCTTCCTCAGCCTCGCCACCTGCATCATTACCTACCGGCACGTCGTACGACTTTGTTAGGACCTCTTAGCCCTGATCCACCGATGAGGTTTCGGTGTTCGGTGGGGCTGGTTCCGTGATCTTGGGTGTTGGTCAGGGCGTGCAGCGGTGGCCGGCCGGTTTGCCGGTGCGCTCGGGGTCGCTTGGCGGGGTTGACCGGCGCCAGCCCGGCACACGACACCAGATTCGGATCATCAAACGATGCGCGCAGCCGTGCCGCGCCGTGCGATATTCTCACCCGGACGGTGCCCTCTCGAACTGAACGATAGATGCCTCAAGAACCTCTATCTTTCCAGCTCGCGGGGGCATTGTCGCGTCCGAGACGTCCCCGCCACATCAATCTCATCGGTGGATCAGGGCTTAGACACTGCGTCCCAATCGTCGATAGAACGACATCAACACGCTCTCGCTGTCGTTTATCAACATTCTTATGCGCTGGTGAACCCGAGCGCGCGGTACCCGGGCATGCGGCGTTGCAGCGAGGCGGCGAGGACCGGCGTGGCGCGGTCGTGGTAGTCGTGGACCTCGGCGACGTCCTTGCCGGGCGCGGCACGGATCACCCGGCCGGCGCATTGGACGAGCAGCCCGTCGTAGGAGACCGGCGCGGCCAGGAACAGCGTGTCGAGGGCCGGTGCGTCGAAGCCTTCACCGATGAACGGCGTTGTGCCGATGACCAGTACGCCGTCTCCCGCCTTGACGTCGGCGAGCCGCCTCACGGTGGCGCGCCGGTCGCTGGTCGACATGCCGCCCTGCAGCACGAGCGCCTGGCGGCCCCGCGAAGCGAGCGCGGAGTTCAGCGCTTCCACATGTGCGACTCGCCTGGTGAGCACCAGGCAGTTGCGCCCGCGCTGCAGGGCGGCGGTCACATCGGCGACGAGTTGTGCGTTGCGTGCCTGGTCGACGGCGATGGCGCGGTGCGCTTCGGCGATCGCAGCGGACGGCTCGGCGCCACCGGAGCGGAGCTCGAAGGCGGTCTCGTGCAGGTACAGCAGCCGCCGTGGTCCCGCATCAGCCTCCCAGGCGTCCAGCAGTGTGCCCTGATCGTTGCCGGGCGGCTCATGCGTGATGGTGTGCCGGACGGGTCCGAGTTGCCAGAGGACGAGTTCACCGAGTCCGTCACGCCGCGCCGGGGTGGCGGTGAGGCCGAGCCAGAACTGCGCGGCCATGCGTTTGACCGAGTGGTCGTACGAGGCGGCCGCGAGATGGTGGCACTCGTCGACGATGACGTGCCCGTAGCCGTTGGTGAGTTCGGCGACGTCGTCGCGCCTGGCCAGGGAGGGCAGCATGGCGATGTCCACCACCCCGCTGAGCTTGCGCCGGCCGCCACCGACCTGCCCCGGCTTGATGCCCAGGAACTGCTCGATCCGGGCTCGCCACTTGCTCGGCCAGTGCCTTCCGGTCGACGAGCACGAGGGTCGCCGTGCCCCGCTCGGCGATCACCGCGCAGGCCATGACTGTCTTGCCCGACCCCGGCGGCGCGACGAGGACGCCGTCGTCATGCGCGAGCAACGCGCCGACCGCCGCGCTCTGTCTGGTGTCGAGTTGTGCTGTGCAGGCGACGTCGATCTCGCGGCCAGGATTTCGCACGTCCGTGATGGCGAGGCGTGATCCGGCGCGCTCGACGATCGCTTCGACGGTGTGGCGCAGTCCGCGTGGCAGGACCAGGAGGTCGTCGACGGTGAGGTCGTACCCCCGGACGAACCGCGGCGTGTCCCAGGTGGATTTCCGCAGGCGCTGCAGTTCGTAGAATTTCGGGTTGGCCATGGAGGCCGCATGCTTGAACGTCGACAACGCCGCAGGCGTCAGCTGGGCCGCGCCCATGCTCAGCCCGGCGCCGAGCTCAGCGTGCACCACGGCGGGCAGCGGCGGATGCACCTTCGTGGCATCGGATCTGCTCAGCATGCCGACGTCGGCGCCAACGACCGCCTGTTTCGCGCGCCGGGCGACCCTGGCCGCGTGGCCCGGGCTGAGCCGGTCCAGGGTCGACAAGTACGCCCACTGGTCCTCGTGCGGCTCCAGCGTCGCCAGGTCGAGGAACGCCGTCAGCCCGTCCCTGCGGCGGCGGCCCTGCAACGGCGCGGCGATCAGGTTGCCGAAGCCACCCTCGGGCAGCACGTCCTGGTTCGGGAACAGCCGGTCGTAGGAGCGCAGGTCCATCGTGCCGCGCAGCCCCGTTGCCTCGTGGATCAGCGCGGTGCCGACGCAGCGGGCCACGGCGGCGGAGATCGTTTCGATGGAAACACCCACACGTGTGCGCCACGCCCGGACTGGGAAATCTCGAGCGCCGCCGGTACCCCGCTGGCGCGTGCCGCCTTGGTGTAGGCGAGCGCGTCGAGCATCGCGGCCGGGCCGTCGAAGTCCGCTACGAGAAAGTGACATGAGTTGTCGCTGAGCAGCGGGTACAGCCCGATGAAGACGTCACCCACCAGGTGCGCCGAGACGACCTCGGCGGTGAGCGGGAGATACGTGGCAGCTCTCCGGTCGGCTCCTTTGCGCCAGCCGCCGGCGACCGCGGGCATCCACCCGCTCGTGCCGGTCCGGTTGTTCTCCCAACGCACCGCGTACACGTCCGTCCGGGCCCGGAACCGGTCGGCGTACAGGGCCAGTTTGTCCGCCACCGGAGACGCCATGTGGACCAGGCCGGGCGGTGTGATGGCTGCGGCCGGCTGCTCCGGCGGCGGAGCGGTGTCCTGACCTCGCAGGTCCAGCAGACGCGACAGGCGGACGTTCTCCACCCTCAAGCGCTCCAGTTCACGACGCAGCCGAGCAAGGTCACTCTCCACCGTCACGTCGGTGCCCATGACAGGATCGTCGCACGCGGTCGTGGCTCGGTCGTCGCGCCCGCCGCCGAGCGTCACACCATTGATAGCACCCGCTATCCTGCCGCGGTGAGTTCACTGAGCCGGGCACAACTCGATGCCTTGGTCGAAGACGCGACCGTCGACTGCTACAACGAGGACGAGCAGCTGACCGGCCTGTACACCATGATCGAGGACAACCTCGCGCTGCCGTTCGCGACACAGGTCCTCGGCGTCGAGGTCACGGTCCGGAAGGTGGACCTGAGGGGCCAGCGGATCGTGGCGATCTGCCACCGGGGTCGGGAGCGGCAGGCGATCGCGATCCTGGACCTCCCGTTGCCCGATCCGCCGCCGGACGGTTCGGAGTGGATCGACGCCTACCGGCACTGGGGCGGCTGACCCGTGAGCGAGTACCAGTACTACGAGTTCGTGGCGATCGACCGGCCGCTGACCGCCGCTGAGCAGCGCGAGCTGCGGGCGGTGTCGACCCGTGGCCGGATCAGCGCGTCGAGCTTCGTCAACGACTATCAGTGGGGCGACCTGAAGGCCGATCCTCGCGACTGGATGAAGCGATACTTCGACGCCCACCTGTACCTGGCGAACTGGGGCACCCGCCGGATCGCGCTGCGGCTGCCGGCATCGCTGCTGGACCCGGCACTCGCGGCGACGTACTGCGTGGGTCACGCCGCATCGTCGCTGAGCACGGGTGAGCATGTGATCCTCGACCTGCACAGCGAGGACGGGGACGGCGACGAGGAGTGGTGGGAGGACGAGGCCGCCCTCGCATCGATCGTCCCTGTCCGGGCGGAACTGGCCGCCGGAGACACCCGGCCGCTCTACCTGGCGTGGCTGCTGTGCGTGCAGAACCAGGAGCTGGACGAGGATTCGCTGGAGCCGGCGGTACCGCCCGGCCTGGCCACGCTGTCGGGGCCGCTGCGTAGCCTCGCCGGCTTCCTCCGCTTGGACGAGGACCTCCTCGAAACGGCGGCCGAGGCCAGCACGCCGCTGACCACGAAGGCGCCCTCCGCGGCGGCGTTGACCAAATGGGTGAAGCACCTGCCGGCGGCCGACAAGGACGAGGCCATCGTGCGGCTGCTCCGAGGTGACGGCGTGCACCTTCGTGCCGAGCTGCTGCGCCGGTACGGCGGCGGCGCGCCCATCGAAACCGCAGGCGGCGGCCGCACCGTGGGCGAGTTGCTGGCCGGCGCGGAGCGTCGCTGGGCAGCACGGGAGCGGCAGACACAGGAACGCAAGGCGGCCGAACAGGCACGCCGGGAGACGGCGGCCGCAGCGGCCCGCGAGCAGCGCCTTGACGAACTGGCCGCCGACCCGGAACAGGCGTGGCAGCGGGTGGCAGAGCTGATCGCGACCAAGAAACCCAAGGAATACGATGCCGCTGTCGCGCTGCTGGCCGACCTGAAGGCACTCGGCGAGCGCGACGGCCAACGCAAGACGTTCCGCGGGCGGATCCACCAGCTGTGTCAGGAGCACATCCGCAAGCAGAGCCTGCTGGACCGCCTGGAACGCGCCGGCCTACATGTGAACACAGTGAGTTGAGTGCCGTCCCGGTCGACGGGTGCGGGGCAGCGACGCGACAGGTGCTCAATCAGGGAAACAGCTACGCCACTGCCATGATTTTGCCGTGATGATCCTGCGTGCGACCAAGAAGCTCCGTGACCGGATCGGCACGCCGGACCTGCGCGCGGGTGAGCAGTCGACCACCGCACTCGGCGAGTGGTACGCAACTCGGTTCGCATGGCGACCGGACGTGTTGCTGCTGGTCAACGAGGCGACCCTGCTGCCGGTCCTGCTGCCGCTCGCACCCGCCGCCACCGCACTGTCCCGTGCCGTCGACCGCATCGCCGCGACCATGGCCGCGTACGGTGCCGACGACGAGATGATCGCTGCCGAGGTCGAGCAGATGAGCACCCGCCGGATCGCCCCGACCGCCAACCGCAGCGTCGTCGGGATCATGACCGAGTTCACGTTCCTCGCCGAACGCGGCAGAGGACGGGAACTCGACGACCTGGAGGCCCGGCTGGCCGCCACGCCATGCAGCCCGCTGTACCGCACCCACACCACTCCAAGAAACGCCTTCCGGCACAGTGTGGCTCGATGAGCGCTCAGGCGCGGCAGCAACCAGGCGCGGACTCGTCCGCAGGTGAACCGGCATCAACTATCTGCCCGCGTCACGCCGAGCTGCTACTGCCGCACCCTCCACCCTGTTAAGCGATCTGCCGCAGATCGTCGCCTTGGTCGAAGATGATGCGGAGCCGGGCACCCAGCGCCTGCGCGTATCGGCTCAGAGTGGCGACTTCGTTGACGTCCAGGTCGCCGTTCTCGATCTGGCTGACCCGACCGGGCGTGACGGCCATGAGGTCCGCGACCTGCCGCTGCGTGAGTCCGAGTCGCTTGCGTTCCTCGGCGAGGTGGAAGGCGCTGACCCACGCCTCCGTCCGCGCCCGCTCGGCATTCAGTGCATCGCTGTCACCGTCGATCTCGGCGCGGATGTCGTCCCAGTTGTGAAATTCGGTCATGAGTCCTCCCTCCTCCTACGTTCGAACGCCAGCCGCAGCGCTGACACGAGTGTGTCCGCCGCTCGCTAACGGGCACCGGCGCCGCGAGCAGGTCAGACCTTGAGGATCTCCACGTCGTACAGCGCCACGGACGCGTCCCGGGAGGCCAACGTCAGCCCTTCGGTGGCTGCCTGAGCCACTAGCATGCGGTCGAACGGGTCGCGGTGATGCGGTGGGAGACGGCCGGCGGCAATGCCATGCACGTGCGTGACAGGCAGTTCACGGAATCCCATGTCACGGACCCGCTCCGCCAGGTCGGGCGGCCCGGCCAGCTTTCCGGTGGACTGCTTGATGGTGATCTCCCACAGGCTGACCGGAGACAAGTAGATGTCCGGATCGTGGCGCAGGCGATCCAGGAAGTCCTGGCCCAACGTGGGGTCACCCGTGATTGCCCACAATGCGACATGGGTGTCCAGCAGCAGGCTCATCCGCCGATCCCGAAGTCAGCCGCGATCTCCGCGTTGGTCTCGGGCGAGTCCCAGTCACCGCTGAGGTCCAGGTGCCCTGCGAGCGAGCCGATGGCGGTGCGGTTGACCCGACGCACCAAGGGCACGACCTTTGCCACGGGCGTGCCCGCCCGGTCGATGATGATCTCCTCCCCACGCTCCACACGCTCGATGATCCTTGACAGGTTCGTCTTCGCGTCATGCATGTTGAAGTGCACGGCCTCCGCCGACATACCAACACCTCCAGGTTAGCTAACAGATTAGCCCGTCGGCACCGCCAGCGCCACGGCTCGACGAGTGATCGGCGGAGCGGACCAGCGAAGGTCACGGCGGGCGAACCCGGCACACGGGGCGGACCGCGCTGGTCGCAAACGCCGATTGGGTGATCGGTGGCCGGTCTCACCAGCCCGAACACGCCTGGGTCACCGTAGGCCGGGATATGCCGACGCAGGTCAACACCCGCGTCGGTACACTGCTCATCGCGCCCTCGTAGCTCAGGGGAAAGAGCAACGGTTTCCCTGATGCCTACCGCGAGGCGTTCCGGCACGCGGCCTGGGCGCTCATCACACTGCCGCTTCCCCGCACGGTCGCCCTGTCCCACGGCGGGGCGCCGATGCGAGCCCGGCTCAGCGCCGATCGGACCTTTAAAACCATCCAGCAGTGGGCCGTATTCGCGCACTGGCTCGTCGCACGCGGCATCCCCACCCTCGCGGCCGTGACCGCAGACGACCTGACCGCGTTCGCCGACCACCTCGACAAACAGCGCGGCATGGCCCGCAACACCGCCTGCAGCCACCTGATCACGCTGACCCGGCTGCACTTCTACGGCACCGCCTACCTGCCGGCCGCGAACAGGCTCACCGAGCCGCCCTGGCTGCGCGACGGCCACGACGACTACCTACCCGCCGCGTCGTCCCGAGGCGAGAACCTCACCGAGCCCATCACGCCGCAGACGATGGGACTGCTGCTGGTGTGGTCCCTGCGGTTCGTCGAGCAGTTCGCCGACGACATCCTCAACGCGCACCAAGAACGCGCACAGATCATCGCGGCCGCTGCCACGGCGGACTCCGCCCCCGAGGCCACGGGCAGCGACCAGCTGCTGCGCTCCCTGCACGCGACCAAGCAGGCCGGCGACCCGATCCCGGTGATCTTCGCCGGAGGACAGCCAGCCCGAGCGGCGATCATCTACCTCGCCGCGAAGACCGGCACACCGACGCGCACGGTCGCGGCGACCCTGCAGCGGCCGATCTGGCGTGAATACCTTCGAGATCACCATGCGTCAGCCCCGCTGGACACCCCGGTCACCGGCCAGCTCGAGGGGCAGCCCTGGCACGAGCCGTTCCTCTACCACGAGCGGCGCAACCTGATCAGGATGCTCTCCACCGCCTGCTTCATCGTCATCGCGTACCTCACCGGAATGCGTCCCGGTGAAAACGCGCGGAGTTGCATCTGATGCAACATTCGGCCGGATGGGCAACGACGAGGTCACGCAGGTCACGGGCATGGTATGCGAGTGGATTGCGGTCGGTATAGGGGTCTGCCAGCAGGGCTTGCGCCGCCGGGAACTAGGCTCAACAATGTTGCATCTGATGTAACTGAGGTTGGGGTGGGTCAAGCGGCGGATTTGCCGGGTGCCGCGCACCTGGTCTTGGTCGACGGGGTCGTGTATTTGGATCCTGCGCCGGCGGTGTTCGAGGCGATGTTGGAGGGCTGGACCCGTCAGCAGCAGACCCGGTTCTTGAAGTGGGAGTCGACGATCAAGCCTCGGTTGTCGCTGGTGCGCTGATTCCAGGCCGGCCGATCTCGACCCACGCCATGACCCAGAAACTCGGCCGCCACGGCATCACAGTCCGCGCGGCCCGCAACGGAGCCCTCGCTGCTCTCGCCGCGGACCTGCCCGCCGCCGTCATGGCCGACCTGCTCGGCATGCACGTCACCACCGCCGTCCGCTGGGTGATCTACGCGCGACGCGACTGGGCCGACTACCTCGCCGCACGAACCGCGGACCAAGCGAGCGCGAACGGTGGGACATGACCGGTGCGAACGGTCGCCTAACGGCCGCGGAGCCGCACGGTCTCCTCCCGACGTGGTCCTCCGCATCGCATCGGCCAAACGCCTGGCCGTCGAGTGTCTGCAGGACATAGCGGAGCAAACGTCGCCGACATCGCGTCCGGACCTGCCGAGTTTGAGGTGGACACCGACTGATCGGGCCACGGTTCCGCCTTGCCCTGAAGTAGGTGCTCTCGACACTAGACTCGCAGCAGCCCCATGGCCTCGGCCAGGAGGTCGCATTGGCCGCGCCAATCGCCGTCGGCGAAGCCCATGACGAGATGGGTCGCCCCGGCGTCCTGGAACTCAGCCATTCGACGGGCTGCTTCGTCAGGACCGCCGGTAATGGGAACCCCGTGTAGTTGGCGGGCATGGCTCGCGCCTACCCTCGCCGCGATCTCGTCCTGGGAAAGCACTCCATCACCGAGGGCACCCGTCGTACCGACCGCAATCTCACAGGGCCTGTCGGTCAACTGGGCAAGCCGTGCCGCGCCGGCGGTGACCGCGCTAGCCGGGATGAGGGAGGGGAACCAGCCGTCGCCGACCCGCGCGGCGCGCCGGATCGCGACCGGCGAAGCGTTGCCGACCCAGAATGGGGGTCGGGACACAGCCGGGGTCAGCACAACGTTCTGGTCGCCGATCAGAACCGGCACGCCGGCTAGCAGTGCGGGCAACAGGTCCAGGGCAAGATCGGTGCGTTTGCCGCGCTCGGCATAGGGGACCTCGGCGGCGGCCCACTGCTGCGGACCGCCCCCGGAGCCCACGCCGAGGATGAGCCGTCCACCGGAGACGTGTTGCATGCTCGCGATCTGCTTGGCCGCCCAGGCGAGTGGCCGCATCGCGGGAACGAACACGCCGGCGCCGATCGAAACCCGCTCCGTCACGGCCGCGACCGTGGCCAAGGCGACTGCCAGGTCCAGCGAAGGCTGCCCCGTAGCGAGGTGATCACCGTGCCAGACGCTGTTCAAGCCGACATCCTCGGCATGTCGGGCCGCGATCCGCAGATCGATGCCGTCCCGCCGCTGGGCGGCCAGTGAGGGTAGGACGACTCCCACCTTGAGACGTGTCACGGCATCCGCACCAGGTGCCGCTGAGCGTGTGTGCGGGCGATACTCGTCCAGTTGTCCACTGTCATCATCGTGATCTCGCCGTTCCTGGGCGTAGGAAATGGGTCACCGGTCAATCAATGGTTATGATGATCTTGCCGCGGATGTTCCCGGCCCGGTATGCGCGGTGCGCGTCCGCGGCGCGGGCCAGCGGGAAGGTCGCGAGGACGTGCATGGTCAATGCACCCTGGGCGTACAGGTCCGCGAGCACGGCCAGCCGCGCCGCGGAACGGGTAAACGGAGTAGTGCGAATCCCAAGTTCCGAAGCCCTGGCGTGATCAACGAGCGTCAGGATGCGACTCCTGTCCTTCACCAGCTCCAACGCAGCATCCAGCGCCGCGCCGCCAACCCCGTCCAGGCAGACGTCCACACCCTGCGGGGCCAGTGCCCGCACCCGGTCAACAAACCCATCGCCGTAGGCGATCGGGATCGCGCCGAGCGAGCGCAGGTAGTCGTGTTGGGTTTCCCGGGCTGCACCGATCACCGTGGCACCCCACAGCCGGCACAGCTGCACAGCGATGCCGCCCACCGCACCGGCCGCACCATGGATCAGGACCGTGTCACCCGCACCGACCTCGACCTCCTTCAGGCCGATATCGGCGGTCTGAGCAGCCGCGCTGAACCCACCGGCCACCTCCCACGACATACTCGCCGGTTTGGCGGTGATCTGGTCAGGCCCGACTACCAGATGCTCGGCGTAGCTGTTCAGCGTGCCGAAGCCGAGGACCTCGTCACCGGGCACGAACCCGACCACTCCGGCACCAACCTGATCGACCACACCAGCGAACTCGTTGCCCGGGATCTGTGGAACCGCCGGGTCCGTCCCCCGATGAATGACACCCTCTACCACCGCGATGTCAAACGGCTGCACCCCGGCTGCCTTCACCTGAATCCGCACCTGCCCCGGCCCGGCCTGCGGCTCCGCTACGTCGATCAACCGCAGCACCTCTGGACCACCCGGCTCGAAGAACCCTGCCGCCTTGCTCATGACCATCTCCACTTCCACCACGGCTCCAGGCCACGCCTGACCGGTGGCCGAAACCGCCAAGACCGTTGGAGAAGACTCTGCAGCCTCAACCTCACTTGAGGTCAAATGTGTCCCGTACCGGGTTTGATGGAGACATCGAAACCTGGGAGGAACGACAGCGATGCCCGCACCGAAGAAGTACCCCGATGACCTGCGTGAGCGTGCGACCCGGTTGGCGGTCGAGGCCCGCCGGGACCCCGTCGGCGCGGTGGGTGCGATCCGGCGGATCGCCGATCAGCTCGGGATCCATCCGGAGGCGTTGCGCACGTGGGTGAAGAAGGCCGAGACCGACGCCGGCGAGCGGCCGGGCATCACCAGCGGCGACGCGGAACGCATCGCCGCCCTGGAACGAGAGAATCGTGAGCTGCGGCGGGCGAACCAGATCCTGAAGTCCGCAGCCTTAAGTTCAGGGGGTCAACGCAGCAGTGCTGGTAGATGGAGGACCGTTGGCTCGGATGGGTCGGCCGGGAATGTCGGATGTGGTCAAGCAGGATCTGTGGCGACGGTGGCGGGCCGGTGAGCCGATCAGTGTGATCTCCCGGGCTTTGGGCAAGCCCCCTGGGTCTGCGTTCACGGTGCTGAAGCACCACGGTGGTATCGCGCCTGCGGTACCTGTGGCTCGGGTCGGTCACCTGACAGCGGTCGATCGGGAGACGATCTCTCGTGGCCTTGAGGCCGGCGCGTCGCTGCGCTCGATCGCCATGTCGATCGGACGGCCGGCATCGACGGTCAGCCGTGAGGTGGCCCGCAACGGGGGCCGGGTTGCCTACCGGGCGGTGGCTGCCGGGCAACGAGCCCACGATGCGGCGCGTCGTCCGAAACCTTCGGCGCTGCAACACAATCCGCTCCTGCGCCAGGTTGTTATTGACCTGTTGGAGCGGGAGTGGTCCCCTGAGCAGATCGTCGGACGCCTGCGACTCCGGCATGCCGACGACCCGTTGATGCGGGTCAGTCACGAGAGCATCTACCGCGCGATCTACACCAGCCGGTGGAAGGTGATCCCTCGAGAGCTCTGCCAGAAGCTGCGGACAGGCCGGCCTATCCGCAAGAACAAGCGGAACACGGTCAAGGGCCAGTAGCGTTCCCAGATTATCGGCGCGCGGTCGATCGATGACCGCCCGGACGCAGCAGATCAGCGCTCAGTGTTTGGACACCTCGAGGGCGACCTGATCATCGGAGCGAAGAACAGCCAGGTCGCCACGCTGGTTGACCGCAAGTCCCGGTTCCTGACCATGGTGGCGCTGACGAGCCGCCATACCAAGACGGTCATTCCCCCGCTCCAGCAGGCTTTCGCACGGATGGACGAGCTTCCGAGCACCCTGACCGCGGACACCGGAGTCGACGTCTACTTCGCCGCGGAATAGTGCATGGACGGAATAACACCCTCCCACCAGTAGTCCTGGCATTGGAAGCCGGCTGCTGTCCGCAGCCACCCGTGACCAACTCGGGACGACAACTGATCTACGTAACGGCCCTCGAAGACACCGCCCCGGGCAAGGACGCACCCGCCCACGGGTTGATCCACGGGCGGCAGTTCAAGCACGCCCTCGACGAGAACGGTGTCCATCAATCCGTCGGCGCCGTTCGAGTCCCGTGGGTCGCAGTTCCTCCCGTGGTCACCGCCGTCCGGGTGATGGAAAGGCTCAGGCGAGGAAGCCGGTTGTTGTTCGACACGATGGCCGAAGACCGGCGCTCCAGCGAGGTCCGCACCGGGCGCTCGCTCTCGCCGGTCACGGTCCACAACCGGGTCAAGGCGTTCATCGAGTGGGTCAACCAGCACGCCCGGTCATGCGGCCGCGAAGCCGAGGCCATCCCGGCGGACGCTCATGGCGCCATCAGCCTCGGCCGGTTCCGGCGCACGCTCGCCTGGCACATTGCCCGGCGACCTGGCGGGCTGGTCGCCTTGGCAGTGCAATACGGCCACCTCCGCACCCTGATCAGCGAAGGCTACGCAGCACGATCCCGCAACGGCATCCACGAACTCCTCGACTTCGAGACCGCCCGGGCGGTCGCCCAGGACCTGACCGACGTCCACGAAGCCCTCGATAACGGCGACGGCGTCTCCGGACCAGCCGCGCGTCGCCTAGTCAACGCCGCCGGCACGCAGCACCGCCGGTTCGGCGGACTGGTCACCACCACGCGACAGGCCCGCAGCCTGCTGGCTGACCCCGCGCTCAATGTCTTCCACAACAGCAAAGCGTTCCTGTTCTGCAACTACGACCGCGCCAAGGCGCTCTGCCATCCCAGCCGCGGCGCCCAGAGCACACCAAGCCTCGACCGCTGCCGCAGCAACTGCGCCAACATCGCCCGCACCGACGAGCACGCCGGCCAGATCGAGAACGCAGCAGCCGAGCTCCGCGCCCAAGCCTACTCGCCGTTGCTGCCCGAGCCGCTCGCCGACCGGCTGCGACAGAAGGCCGATCACCTGGCTCAACTCGCCGCTGACCACCGCACTTCGCGCATCACTGTCGATCAGGAGAACTCATGAACGCTCGACCCTGCACCGCCGACCGCGACGCCATCAAAGCGGCGATCGACCGGCTCCTAGCCGGAACACCCCTTCGCTCCAACGGATCACTCACCATCGTCGCGCTCGCCGACGAGGCCGGCGTCAAACGGCACCTGCTCACTCACCGGCACACCGACCTCAAAGACGAGTTCTACGCCCCGCGTCCGCGCACACGGCCACGTCCCCGACAACGAACGCAAGCTCCGCGACGACCTCGCCAAGGCACTCGACCGAATCAAGGAACTCATTGCCGAGACCAACAAGCTTCAAGGAGAGAACGACGCGCTCGCCCGAATCATCAACGTCCTCGAACTCGAGAACCATCAACTACGCACCGGCACCGGCAGAACCGGCCATCTGGTGGCCCTACCATCCGCCAATGACCGCTGACTTCGTCCGCGCACGGTACCGACAGGTGAGGCGGTGGCCGCGCGACTGCCATTGATTACCCAACGTGACGTATTGCCGAGCTCGGATCACCCTGCGGTGACGTCGAGCGGAGCGCTACGAGCCGCCCGGTCGGGGACCGGCGGCGTTGAGAGCGGCCCTGGCGGTCGTGTCGTCGGCGATGACGTCCAGCAGCGTGGCGGCGGCGTCGGCGCGGGTCAGGCCGGCGGGTCTGTCGAGTTCGCCGCGGCTGAGGCGGGTCCGGCCCCGGGCGGGCGCGTCGGTGAGTCGGTTGAGCCGCACGACGGTCCAGTCCAACTCGCTGCTGGTCAGGAGGTGTTCCATGCGAGTGAGGTCGGCGTAGGCGCTGGCCAGCAGCCGGCGCAGCAGCGCCATGGGCAGTTGGGGCGTTCGGGCCACGATGGGGTAGGCGCTGGTGGCGACCAGGCGACGGATGCCGAGGTCGGTCATGGCGTCGATGATCACTTCGAGAACGGCGGCGGTGTGGTGGGGACCCTTACGGCGTTCGGCGGACACGATGGCGAGGACGGCGTCAGCGCCGGTGACCGCCCGCCGTACCGCGTCCGGGTCGCGTCCGTCACCGGTCACGACGGCGGCCAGGCTCGACTGGTCAAGCAGTGTTTGCGGCCGGCGGGTGAACGCGGTGATCGCATGGCCGCGGCGCAGCCCTTCGGCGAGCACGTGCCGGCCGGTGCGGCCGGTGGAACCGAACACAGTGATCCTCACGGAAGTCTCCTCTCAGGCCGGGATCCGCTTTTCAGCTTCAACGCGGTGTTGATCATCCGGAGCATTGTCTTGGTCGCGGTGAACGCGATCGGGTTCGTGATCACCGACTGTCGCAGGGCGCGCTCTGATGCCTTCACGGCGGCGAAGCCGTACCCGCGCATCCGGCGTTCGTAGTCGGCGATCGCGGCTGTCACGTCGCCGTCGGCGGCGGCCGCGACGAGGTTGCGGCCCAGTAGGTCGGCGTCGCGCAGCGCGGTGTTGGCGCCGACTCCGCGGGAGGGCGGCATGCTGTGGATGGCGTCACCGAGCACGGTGACGTTGCCCGCCGGCCACGGACCCACCCGTGCCGCGGTACGCACGGTCATCGCGGTGATGGTCGCCGGGTTGGTGTCGTAGACCAGTCGTCGCAGCCGGTCGTGCCAGGTGGCGACGATCGACGTGGTGAGCGCGTGCGCCGCCTCCGGTGTCATTACCTCCGGTGCCGCATCGGTCCGGAACGTTCGGCGCCGGGCCGTGACCGCCCAGACCAGGTAGTCGGCTCGGGACGGGGGCAGCAGGTGCGGGGGGAGGGCGGCCCCGTCGTCGGTGTGTTCGTGCGGCGCGAGGAACATGTTGGCGCCGCCGGAGGCGAGCACCATGGCGACTCCGTCCGTGAGCTGACGGGGCAGCGCGGCGCGGACGCTCGCGTCGAGTGCGAGGCGCCCGCCGATGCTGACCACCCCGGTGTCGAGGCGGTCGGCCTGCGGCAGAAGTTGGGCGCGGACGCGGGAGCCGCTGCCCTCCGCACCGACCAGGACGTCGCCGGTCTCACGGGTGCCGTCGGCGAAGAAGGCGGTGACCGTCCCGTCGGCGGCGCACTCGTACCGATGAAGCTCCTTGCCGAACTCGACGTGGCCGTCGAGCCCGTCGAGCAGGATCTGGCGCAGCGTGAACCGGTTGATCGACCGGTGCCGACCGACCGGATCGGCAGGGTCGACCTTGGACACGTCTACGAGCATCAGTTCATCGAGCTGCTCGGTGAGGAACGCGAACGAGCGCGGCGCGCGGCCGCAGGCCGCCTCGAACAGCGCGAACCGAGCCTCGGGCAGGCACGAGTGCAGGGCCCGGCTGCCGTCGGGGTCGATGTGGATGCGGTACCCCTCGCGGAACGCGTCCGGCGACTCGGCGCGTTCGAACACGGTCACGTCGACTCCGGCCCGGTGCAGGGCCTGAGCCAGGCACAGGCCGCCGATTCCGCCGCCCGCGACGAGGACGCGCAGGTGGTTGCTGGACATCAAGGTCTCCTCAGTAGCATTACGGTAGATTTTTAGCTAAAATTCTTAGGCAACTTCTATCATGAATACTGGAGTGCCGTCCAGTGGTCCTCGCGGGCGTTGGGCCGATGACCGAGAATTTGTGGTGTGCCACGAGACGGAGGACAGCGCACGTGACGGACAGGACAACGCGCCCGGCGAAGGGCGGCCGGACCCGCCCCGCGGCCTCGCCTCGGCAGCAGTTGGGCCGCCAGTTGGGCAGCCGGTTCAGTACAGCGGTCGTGCTCTTCCATTCGGCCATCGCCGAACGCCTCGGGCTCAACGTCACCGACTTCAAGTGCGCCGAAATTCTCATGCGCATCGGACCGACCCATCCCGGCCGGCTGGCGGAGATGACCGGCATGTCCTCGGCGGCGATCGCTCAGGTGGTCGGCCGGTTGGAGCGCGCTGGGCTGGTCAAGCGGGAGCCCGATACCGCCGACCGGCGCCGCACCGTCATACGCGTGGTGGAAAACAGTGCGGTGCAGCGCGAGTTGCTCCGCACCTTCACCGGCTTCGCCGAGCGCGTCGAACAGATCATGGACCGTTACGACGACAGCCAGCTCGAAGCCATCGACGACTTCGTCGCGCGCGTGACCGAGGTACTCGAAGGCGAGGCGGCAACCCTGCGCCGCACCGCCCATTGATCCAGCGGCCGATAGCGACCTCGATGCGGGTCAGTCCTCAACGCCCACGAGGAACGCCGCCGCATCAACGCCGCCGCATCAACGCCGCCGATGCGGCAGACACCGCAAGGACACGCCGATCGCCGCCACCTTCGACGGTCGGCCTTGGCGCGACCCGTTCGCCTACTACAGCCGTCGCAGCCTCGTCAGGCTGCTGACCACCGTGTGTTTCATCGTTCTCGCGTAATTGACCGGCATGCGCGCCAGTAGCCCTTGGCCTTGAGGCCGGATGCTGCCCGGTGGGACGGGGCTGCTGTCCAAGTCCACCGTCCGCGACCAGCGCTCGCCAGAGATCCGGCCACCGCATCGCGCATATGGCGGAGTGTGACGCTGAAGTGACGGGAGCCTGCACCAACACGAACAGGCTTGACAGGGAACTGGGGTGTCCGTTCCACGACGACGGGTTCTGGACCGCGTTGAAGGCGGACAGCCCGGCGGAGTGGGCGGACGCGGTCGCGTTCGACGCCGCGATCCGGCACGGCTCCGCGCGGGCCAACGCCGACGGGCACCCGCTGCGCGGGCAGTTCTTCCTGCACCGCCAGCGGATTCCCCTCGACCAGGTCGTACTACGGCCGCGATCAGCGGCTCCTGATGTGGACGTGCCGGGGTGCGGGCACCGACCAGCAGGTACGGGGCGCGGGTGTTCACGGCGATGTGCCGGTCGAAGCTGTCCGCGCCGGTGTCCGGGGTACTGGTGAACGCGTAGATCCCGGCGTTGTTGACCAGGATGTCCACTACACCGGCGTTCGCGGCGAGCCGCATGACGTCGCCAGCGTCGGCTCCTCAAAGCGGTCGCCGACCGGCGGGCCCCTGAATGGCTGCATGAGGTTCCCGCCGTCGATGTGCTGCGCCAGGTGTGGATCCAGCAGTACACCGTTGGCGAGTCCGGGTGGGGGGTGATCTGGCGGGACGCCGACACCCACGGGCTCCCGCCAGGCAGAACCAGGATCATCTCCCCGTACGACACCGATGCCCGCTACAGCGAGAAACGCGGCCGCAGCTGGGAGGGGTACAAGGTCCACTTCAGTGAGACCTGCGACCACACCCCAGCTGACGATGGCAGCACCGATCCCACCCAGCCACCGAACCTGATCACCAATGTGGTCACCACCCACGCCGCCGTGGCCGACTCGGCGATGACGATGCCGATCCACGACATGCTCGCCGACCGGGACCTGCTACCGGCCGAGCACCTCATGGACGCCGGCTACCCGTCCACCGCGAACCTGCTGGCCTGCCGCACCCAGCACCAGGTCCGCCTGATCGCCCCGATGCGCAGCGACTCCTCCCGCCACGCCCGCACCAACAGCCCCTACGCCCGAACCGCGTTCACCATCGACTTCGACCAACAGCGTGCGAGCTGCCCACAAGGCCACCACTCGGCCACCTGGAACCCCACCCGCCAAGACGGCCAGGACGTCATCGTGGTGAGCTTCCCCCTCAGCGCCTGCATCACCTGCCCGGCCCGCACCGAGTGCACCCGTTCACAGCAGCGTCGACGACAGTTGACGCTACGACCCCGCCACCTGCACGAAGCCCTCCGCGACGCCCGCGCCGAGCAGCAAACCGACGCCTGGAAACAGACCTACCGCGCCCGCGCCGGGATCGAAGGCACCATCCACCAGGCCACCGCAGCCACCGGCATCCACCAAGCCCAATACGTTGGCCTCGGCAAAGTCGATCTTGAACACGCCTTCGCCGCGACCGCGGTCAACCTCATCCGCCTCCACGCATGGTGGACCGGCACACCCACACAACGCACCCGAACAACCCACTTGAGCAGGCTCGATCTCACCCTCGCTGCATAGACAGAATTAGGCAACAGAGTCCTGCCCTTGCCGAAAACCTCGTCCGCGCAGCTCACGCGGCATGCTGGTAGGCCAGGATTTCCATCCGGGCGCGGCTGCGCGACATGGTGACATTCGATGTGTGCGATGCCGCTCAAATATGAGCGTGCGGGTAGTCGGCGGAGCGCCCCTGGAACGAGAGGATCTTGGAGTTCCGGATCACACCGTCGCGGATCTCGATCGCCCGGCGGATCGTCTCATCCTGGTCCCAGGCGTCCGACCCGTCCATCACCGTACGCAGGTACGGGATCAACGCCTCGCTGATCTCCCAGGTCGCGGAGTTCCACAGGTAGGACGGGCTGTGGTCGACCGCGTAGTAGTGGATCCCGTGCCCGACCGTGAACATCGGGTCCGCGAAGGACGTCGGCCGCGCCCATTCAAAGCCCATACCCTCGTCGCACGACACGTCGACGAACAAGGTGCCTGGGGCGAAAAGGCCCAGTTCGTCGGTCGTGACGAACATCAACGGCGCGTCGGTGTCCTGCAGCACGCAGTTGACGACGATGTCGTACTCGGCGAGGAACTCCGCCAACGGCAGCGGCCTGACACGTTTCATCGCCAGGGTCCGCGGCGAGCCGGGCTCGGTTCGCTCAAAATGGCCCATCCGAACCGAGGGAATAGGTGAGGCCACCGCGGTCGCCTCGCGATGGGTCAGGACGGTGACGTCGGAGACTCCGAGCCCGTTCAGCGCGATCACCGCGCCCCTGGCCGTCGCCCCGAAACTGATCACCGCGGCCCGCAGTCGGCGGCCGTAGTCCCCTGTGCTCCCCAGCAGCCGCAGCGCATGCAGCACCGAGCAGTAGCCGGCGAGCTCATTGTTCTTGTGGAAGACATGAACACTGAACGCGCCCTCCGCCGTCCAGTGGTTCATCGCCTCCCAAGCGATCATGGTCAGTCGGCGGTCGATGCCCAGCTGGGTGACCGCCTCGTCCTGGACGCAGTGCGGCCAGCCCCAGAGCACCTGCCCGTGCCGCAGCTCGGCGATGTCCTCGTGCGTCGGTTTGGGCAGCAGGATCACGTCGCGCGCGGCGATCAGCTGGTCCCGCGAGCCGATCCCGCCCACCAGCGGCGCGAGCTGCTCGTCGGGCACGCCGAAGCGTTGCCCGTAACCGTGCTCCAGGAAGATCCGGGACCGTAGGTCGGCGCCGACCCGATCCAGGTGCAGGGGATGGATGGGTAGCCGGTACTCGTGCTCCTTGCGCGACGTGCCGAGAACTCCGAGGCTGAGCCGGTTCATGTGTCCCCCCTTGGTGGTCTCTTCCTCCATAGCACGCGACAGGGCTACGTATCCCGGGCCACGCCTGTTGGCAGCCGACTGCCGCCTGGCCCCGCTGCGGGTACACCTGGCGGAAGTCGTCGTGGTGGACGAGGGCGGCCAGGGCGGTGAGGTGTGCTGCCCGGAGGGCTGCTGGCCCGGCTGCTGCCCGAACTGCATCGGCGACTGCATCGCGGCGCCGTCAGTGTGCTGATCGACGTGACACGTACCCCCGTGAAAATCGGGCGGCCGGCCCCGGCCGATCCGATGGTCCCGTCACCGCCACCACGAGCCTATGCATGGGCCCGAACCTCCGCATCCGAATCGGCTGCGGAGCGGCGGCGAAAGGACGGATGATTGGATACCGCATTCGGGTCACTCTGCCCCGCGGCGCTCAGTCCTGCGATCGGGGAGGGCAGGACTACCGACAACATGGCACGGAGTGTCGGCCTTCGAGGCTGCGGGCGGCTGCTGGTGGCCCGCGGATGAGGGCACAGGCGACGTGCCGTCGCAGGCGCGCCCGCTTGATTCCGGAAGCTGTCACTCTGTGGGGCGGGCGCGAGCACGACGTCATCGACGCCGCGGCTACTGTCGTTGCACCGCGGCCTTTCAGCGCAGGGCTGCCGATCAGTCAGCGTCGGCCGTGGCGCTGTCTACAGTGGAGCTTCGTGCCTGAACGGGTAGTTCTTCGCGATACGGGTTTATCGGTGCGAGGTCGGGAGAGTCTGCCCGCCGCGTGACCCGCAGGCAGGCGCTACGCACCCCGACGGGTCAGCGCGAGTGTGAGACGGCGGTTCCGTGGCTGGAGCGCGATCACCACGCAGGGACGACGAGGCGCCATGCGGCAGGGCATTTGATGGAGCAGGAACAACTCAGCGCGCTCGACGCGGCCTTCCTCTGCCTGGAGTCCCGGCAAGCACCGCTGCATCTGGGGGCGCTGGCGATCTTCGGGCCGCAACGCGACATCGCGCCGGATAGGCTGTCCGCGCTGCTCGGCGACCGCGTCGAGCGGGTGCTGTCGCTCCGCCAGCGGGTCCGCATGACCTGGCTGCCACCCGGCGCGATGCGATGGGTCCAGGACGAGTCGTTCGATCTCGCACACCACCTGCACCAGCACACCCTCGATGAGCACAGCGAAGGCGCGTTGGCCGACCTGGCCGGCACCATAATGGCCGTACCACTGAACCAGCGCCGCCCACTGTGGCAACTACACCTCATCACCGGCCTCACCCGCGGGCGCTTCGCGGTGCTGGTCAAAGTCCACCACGCCATGGCCGACGGCCTGCGGGCGGTGCAGTTGGGCATCCGCCTGCTGGACCAATGCACCGACGCGCCGCCGACCGCGGCTGCCCCGCCGCACTGGGCTGCCCCGCCGAACCGGGCGGCGTCCGGGCCGTCGTCTCTGCTGGACATCGGGCGAGCCGTCGTTGGCATGGCGATCCACCCGGATCGGACGGTCGCCGGGCTCGCCCGCTACGCCGCGAACATTCCCGGCGCTGTCGCCGAAGCGTTCGGCACCGCGAGCATCGCCGCATCCGTGGTGTCCCACGTCCGGATCGGCACACTGCTGGCACCGGGCATCAGCACGACCGCGCCATCCACCAACCAGCGCCTTGCCCTGCTCAAGCTCGACCTCGACACGGTTCGCCAGGTCGGGAAACGTCACGGCGGCACCGACAACGACATCCTGCTGACCGTGATCACCGGCGCGCTGCGCGAATGGCTCACCGGCAAAGACTGCCGCGTCGGGAGCCGCAACGTGCGGGCACTCATCCCGGTCAGCCGCCGCACCCACGGACCACACCGCGGCAACCTGCTCTCCGGCTACTTGTGTGACCTGCCGATCCGGGAACCCAACCCGCTCGCCAGACTCCACAAGATCCGTACCATCATGAACCAGCACAAGGCCGCCGGGTTCACCCACGGCCCGGGCGCATTCCCGATCCTCGCCGACCGGCTGCCCGCCGCAGTGCACCACCTCACCGCACCGCTGACCCGCCACTGCGCCCCACTGCTCTTCGACACCATCGTCACCAACGTGCCCATCCCGACCCGGCCCTGGACCCTGGCCGGCGCCCCACTCCAGGAGGTATACCCGATCGCGCCGCTGGCGCACGGCCAAGCACTCGGCATCGCCATATCCGCGTACCAGGGAAGCATCCACATCGGACTGCGCGTCGACCCACAGATGATGCCCGACCTGCCCCGACTCGCCGCGGCGGTGCCGACCGCACTGGCCGCCCTCACCGCTGCCAGCAGCACGGCGCTTTGAACCCGAGCGCACCGCCGCCGAGCAAGCGTCGATGGCGCAGGAGCGTCCATCCCCATCACCCGGCAAGGCAGGCCGCTGAGTCGTACCGGACGGGCTCGAACGCCGCGCCGGCGCGGTCGAGGACCTGGTTGGCGGCGAACACACCAGACGCCACCCGTTCCATCAGCGCGGTCGGAAACGGCCGGCGCACCCAATCCCCGGCAAGGTAAAGGCCGGGCGCCCACGTGACCACCGCCGGGCGGGCACCATCGCTACCGACATCCAACGCCGGCGCCTGGCGTCCTCAGGTACGCACATCAAGGCCTACTCGGCCGGATGTGAGGGACCATACGCGTCCAGGCGGTACCTCGGTCTGACCTCAATCGGACCCTTACCCTCTGTGCAGCGGAGCAAGGAGCACGGCAGAATCGGGCTCTGGCAGGTGTCTCGTGTGTGTCTCGCGTCATCAGACCTTGAACCGGACACCTGAGGGCGGCATACCGGCTGGTTCATCAGACGCGTGCGTCACCGAGATAGCATCGTGTAGAGCGCCCGTTTGCCCCTTGGGTGGCGTTGTACGCCATCCTCGATAACGCTGCGACGGTGCGCATCGGATTCCCGTTTGTTCGGATTTCCGTTGTTTGGACTGCTGTTCGGATGTCCGTTGTTCGGCGCGTGTATACGCCTCTGTGTGGGCCCGCGGGCCACTGGGACGTGATGGTCATGTTTGAGCGGTTTGACGATCGAGCACGACGGGTTGTCGTCCTGGCGCAGGAAGAGGCCCGGATGCTCGGCCATAACTACATCGGCACCGAGCACATCCTGCTCGGCCTCATCCACGAGGCTGAGAGCGCGTTTGAGGGTGGGGGCGTCGCGGGCAAGGTTCTGGACCGACTCGGTATCTCGTTGGCGGCCGTCCGCGTCCAGGTGGAGGAGATCGCCGGGCATGGCAACCAGCAGCCTGCGAGGGAGATCCCGTTCACGCCACGCTCCAAGCGCGTGTTGGAGTTCTCGTTGCGGGAGGCGCTGCAGTTCGGGCGCAATCACATCGGCACGGAGCACATCCTGCTGGGTCTCGTCCGCGAGGATGGGGGCATCGCCGCGCATGTGCTGGTCAAGCTGGGCGCTGAACTCACCCAGGTCCGTCAGCAGGTCATCCAGCTCGCTGGACATCAGGGCAAGGAGCCGGCCGCCGCCCGCGCCGATGCCCCGGGCAAGGCCGCACCCTCGACGAGCCTGATGCTCGACCAGTTCGGTCGAAACCTGACGCAGGCCGCCCGTGAGGGCAAGCTCGACCCGGTCATCGGCCGGGAGAAGGAAATCGAGCGGGTCATGCAGGTGCTGTCCCGCCGGACCAAGAACAACCCGGTCCTCATCGGCGAGCCCGGCGTGGGCAAGACCGCCGTCGTGGAGGGGCTCGCCCAGCGGATCGTCGAGGGTGAGGTCCCGGAGACGTTGACGGACAAGCAGCTCTACACGCTCGACCTCGGTGCCCTGGTCGCGGGCTCCCGTTACCGGGGCGATTTCGAGGAGCGCCTCAAGAAGGTCCTCAAGGAGATCCGCACCCGCGGCGACATCATTCTGCTCATCGACGAGATCCACACCCTTGTCGGAGCGGGCGCCGTCGAGGGCGCGATCGACGCCGCGTCCATCCTCAAGCCGATGCTGGCCCGTGGCGAGCTGCAGACCATCGGCGCGACCACGCTCGACGAACACCGCAAGCACCTGGAGAAGGACGCCGCCCTCGAACGGCGCTTCCAGCCGATCCAGGTGGGTGAGCCGTCGTTGGCGGAAACGATCGAGATCCTGAAGGGGTTGCGGGACCGCTACGAGGCGTATCACCGGGTGTCGATCACGGATGCGGCGTTGGTGGCCGCGGCGACCCTGGCGGATCGGTATATTTCGGATCGGTTCCTGCCGGACAAGGCGATCGATTTGATCGACGAGGCTGGTGCGCGAATGCGGATCCGGCGGATGACCGCACCGCCGGACCTGCCGGGTCAGCAGGCGCAGCGGGAGAAGGAGTGGAACGGCGGCCTGGATGTGGTGTCGGAGGTCGACGATGAGCAGATCGCCGAGATCCTGGCGAACTGGACCGGTATTCCGGTGTACAACCTGACCGAGGAGGAAACCGCTCGGCTGCTGCGGATGGAGGGCGAGCTGCACAAGCGGCTGGTCGGTCAGGACGACGCGGTCAAGGCGGTATCCAGGGCGGTCCGCCGGACCCGGGCCGGGTTGAAGGACCCAAAACGGCCGTCCGGGTCGTTTATCTTCGCGGGTCCGTCCGGGGTGGGCAAGACCGAACTGTCCAAGGCCCTGGCGGAGTTCCTGTTCGGTAGCGAGGACGCGTTGATCCAGCTGGACATGTCGGAGTTCCATGACCAGCACACGGTGTCGCGGCTGGTGGGTGCCCCGCCTGGGTACGTCGGCTATGACGAGGGTGGTCAGCTGACCGAGAAGGTCCGGCGTCGACCGTTCTCCGTGGTCCTCTTCGACGAGATCGAGAAGGCCCACCCGGACGTGTTCAACACACTCCTGCAGATCCTCGAGGACGGCCGCCTGACCGACGGTCAGGGCCGCGTCGTGGACTTCAAGAACACGGTGATCATCCTGACCACCAACCTGGGCACCCGGGATGCGGCGAAGGCGGTCTCGCTCGGCTTCCAGGCCAGCGAGGACACCGAGTCCAACTACGAGCGGATGCGGCAGAAGGTCAACGACGAGCTGAAGCAGCACTTCCGGCCGGAGTTCCTCAACCGCATCGACGACACCATCGTGTTCCATCAGCTGCTGCAGGGCCAGATCCTCGGCATCGTCGATCTGATGATCGCCCGGATCGAGACCCAACTGCGGAACAAGGACATGGGTCTAGAGCTCACCGACACCGCCAAGAAGTTCCTGGCGAACAAGGGTTATGACCCCGTGCTGGGCGCCCGGCCGCTGCGCCGGACGATCCAACGCGAGATCGAAGACTCGTTGTCGGAGCGCATTCTGTTCAACGAGCTACGGCCCGGTCAGATCGTGATCATCGACTGCGAAGGCGACCCACAACAATCCGCGAAAGCCACGTTGCTGTTCCGCACCGCCGAGAAGCTCAACATGCATGCCTGAGCAGACCCAACCGACCGCAGCAGCATTCGACGACGCGATTCTGGCGGAGCAGACCGTAGTAGCCCGTTCCGGCACGGTGCGCCTCGATCGTCCCGCAGGCACGTGCTGTGCTACGCCGAACCCGGCCAGCGCGGGAGAACTCGGGGAATCTCCCTCGTCTACTCCCAGCCAGTAGTAGGCCATGGCGGGTTACACAAGGGGGAGCGATGAAGGGCGACTGGTTGAGAACGTGGTCGATGCGGGCGGCGACTCGCGGACGTACGAGGTGAGCGTCACTCTGACCGCTGGACTTGGTCGGGCAGCGGGCGCCATGCCCACCGTTGCTTGAGGAGCGGCCCACCCATGGGCGGCACCGGAGCGTTGGGGGTTGACACCCTCCACAGCACCTTCGCGAGGAAGCACTCCGCGGCCCCCTCGGGCGCCAACGCCCACCGTTTGCGGGCACGGCAACGCATTCGCTGTCCTTCCATGTCGGTTCCAGGATTACTCAGGTTTGCTTCCGTGCGGCTGCCTGCTGCCGCTGCGCCTCAGCCGGAGCTGACTGAACACATTCGGATCACACGGAGTAACGTCAGAATTGCAACGCCATACGCCATACGCGGTACGCGATGCCGCTGCGGGCCGCGGCCCGCGACGAGCGGACGTGCCGGCTCGGGTGACCGAGCCGCAGGAGTGGCTCCGCTTAAGCGTGCAACGCCTGACCGTCACGCATGCAGCAACACGTCCTCGTGAGCGTCGCCCCAGACTTCCTATCGACCACGAACAGGTGGAGAGGTGACATGAGATGAGCGACGTCATGCAGGCGCCCGAGGCTGAGCCGGCCCGGGCCGGCGAGTTGGGCGGTCAGGGCGAGCAGCCCTCGACCGAGCCGGCGGAAACGGAGGGTTCCGACAGCGCAGAAGGTGGCGGTGAGGAGCAGGGCGCAGAGTCCGTGCAGGCTGAGCCGGCCGCCGCGGAAGCCGCGGAGGAAGGCGAGCAGGCCGAGGCACCCGCCGAGGAGGAGCCGGTCGAAGAACCGGCCCCGGAGGCCCAGGCTGAGGAAGTGTCCGCAGCGCCGACTACCGAGGAGCCCGAGCCCGCGGGTGAGCAGGCCCAGGCTGAGGAAGTGGCGACAGAGGAGGAGGCGAAGCAGGCTCCCACCGAAGCAGCAGCCGCGGCGGAAGGTGGTGAGTCTTCAGGCGAGGCGGGCGAATAGCTCAGCGTTAACCATGAAGCGCACATAGCCTCGATCGCCTGGTCGAGGCTATGTCCTTGTGTGCTGTTCCCAGCTGCCTTGCCCTGCTCATGGAAGCGGGAAGATCGCTTCAACGACGAGTCGTTGGTCAATTCAGTCCGGTTTGGCAGTGGCTCAGGGCGACGCCGTTGCTCGGCGCGGTTGGTCAGTCATCACCGCGGTGCGTTGCGCTGGCACACCGCGTTAAGCTGGGTGGAGATGCAAGGATGGCGCGTGCTGCCATGGTTTTGATGTTTATTGTCGTGTTGATAACGGCGGTGGCCGGGTTGTTGGCCAGCGCCCGGATCGTTCGGCAGTATGAACGCGGTCTGATCTTCCGGTTCGGGCGTCTGCGCGAGGTGACCCGTGGGCCGGGCCTGACCCTGATCGTGCCGGTGCTGGACCGGCTGCAGAAAGTGAACCTGCAGATCGTCACCATGCCGGTGCCGGCACAGGACGGCATCACCCGGGACAACGTGACCGTCAAAGTCGACGCGGTGGTGTACTTCCGGGTCATCGACCCGGTCCGCGCCATCGTCAACGTGCAGGATTACATGTTCGCGGTCCTCCAGGTGGCACAGACGTCGCTGCGCTCGATCATCGGCAAGAGCGACCTCGACGAGCTGTTGACCAATCGCGAGCGGCTCAACCAGGGCCTGGAGGTCATGATCGACAGCCCGGCGATCGATTGGGGCGTCCACATCGACCGAGTGGAGATCAAGGATGTCTCGCTGCCGGAATCGATGAAACGCTCGATGTCCCGGCAGGCCGAGGCGGAGCGTGAGCGGCGCGCCCGGATCATCACCGCTGACGGTGAGCTGCAGGCGTCGCACAAGCTCGCTGACGCCGCGGCCACGATGGCGCAGACACCGACCGCGCTGCAACTGCGGCTGCTGGAGACGGTGGTCGAGGTGGCGGCTGAGAAGAACTCGACGGTGGTGCTGCCGTTCCCGGTCGAGCTGCTGCGCTTCCTGGAGCGGTCGGCATCGACACAGGCCACCGTCGAACCGCCGCAGGGCGAGTACGCCCCCGAGTTGTCGCGGGTTCACACCGCGCGGTAGGGGCGCTGCTCGAGCGTGAGAAGCGCGGTGTCTGGGCGTACTACCGTCTGGTGCCGTCCGCGATCGCGCGATCGGCCCTGTTGACGCCGCCCCGCAAGCGGGCGACGAAGAAGGCCCGCTGAGCGGTGCTGTCGAAGGCCGGCGGCCGCCGAGCAACCGCTGCGGCGCTGTTGCATTGAGCGATCGTCGAGATCAGTCGCCGGAGGACCTGCGGCTCGCGAACGATCATGGCCTCGCGTGGCCCAGCACTCCTCGGTTCTTGCTGAAACGGCTGTGGCAACGCCACGCATCCAACGTCGGGTGGGGGTCAACCAGCAGGCCGGAATCAGGTCCATTGCGGACGGCGCGACCCTTGCGGCGTGCCCTTGCGGCCGGACCGGTCATGCATCACTCGATGCGCCGATGGTCCTACTCGCCGATTTCTGTGGTAGCTACGGCCAGCAGCGTGGGCGTTGTGCGCCAGCCTCCATGATGAGCTCGCCGCCGCGCCCGGTTTCCGCGGCCCATCCCGATCTGACCAGAGGCGCAGCACTGTCTGCCGGCTCGGCCCTGACCGGCCGGTTTCCAGGAACGAGATGTGCTGTGGTGTCGAGCCAACCTGCCCCGTCAACGCCAGCTGGCTGATCCGCCGATGCCGGCGCCACCGCCGCAGCCGGACGCCGAACGGGGCTCGCCGTTTCCGCCGGCCAACCTGTCATGATCGACAGTATTTCAGCCGGTACGACCGGCGACGATTTCCTGCCCGGGAATGGACCGCGGTTCGGCCCGCCGGACCTGGGGTCATGTCCATGTTGACTCGCCAGATCACCATCGAGGCGCCCGCCGACGCGGTGTGGGATCTCGTCGGGTGCCGCTTCGCCCGCATCCGGGACTGCGCCCACCGCGATCCCGGCGTCGACGGTGATCGTGTCCACCACGTCCGGGGCGGTACCGACCCGGCTACCGGCCACCTGCCCGCCGAAGACGACGGTCTCGGCGCGACCACGGGCGCTTCCGGCCGGAACGGGCTGCTCGTGTGGTAACGGTCGGAGGTGTCAAGCTGGGTGGGTGGGTGGTCGCCGTCGGTGGCGTTTCCCGGCGCGTCGCAGTGTGCGGTCTCGCATGCTGTTTCGATATTCGGTGGCCCCGCTGGGGTGGCGGTTGCCGAAGCCGGTGACGCGTGCGGCGTGGGCGGCGTGGGCCGACGACGACTGGAACCTGCGGCAAGCGACGTTGCGTGATGCGCAGTGGCAGACGCGGGCGCGTGGTGCGCCGTCGACGTTGGTCACGCTGCCGCGCGGTGACCCGGCCGTGCCCGGCTACGACACCCCGGACATGGACGCGCAACCGGAAGGATCGACCGAGCGGGCGCCGCGGCGTCGGATGCTCGCGGACCGGGTGTACGCGGACATGCTCGCCACCCCGCTGGGCCGGGGCTATCGCGGCAGCGCCCTGCTGATGTCCACGTCGCTGCCGTCGTCGGTGGGGGAGGCACCGGGGGCGTTGACGGCGCTGCGGGAGACGCCGACGGTCGTGGCGAACGCGCGGCGCGGGGAGGTGCGGTTGGACTCTGGTCCAGGCGGGCTGCTGATGCGGGTGCACGGCCCGACCTGGAGCCTGGTGTTCCGGCTCACTCCATACGTGCGGCCGGTGCTGGTGTTCGTGGACGAGGTGCCGGAGTTCTGCTGGCAGGTCGACGACGATGCCGACGCACACGACCTGATCAGAGACATGGTCAACGGGGTGATCCGCGCGGTGGGCCGCTACGACATCCGAGGCGGCGACAAGTACCCCAGCGCTCCCCTGCCTGCGCGTCGCTGAACATGGCCGCTCGCGGGCGCCGGCCCACGGACGGCCCGCGGCCGAGCTGGCGGGTGGCCGGGCATCGACCGTCGTCGACGTCGACAGGGGCGCGTATGCCCGAAGTCGCTGGAACTGCCGGTGTGTCCGTTGACCTCAAGAAAGACGTCGTGTGACTCCGGTGAACTGCCGCATGTCACGGGAGAAGTGGGCCTGGTCGTAGTAGCCGGACCCGAACACGGCGGGCTTCCAGCGCTGCTCCCCGCGGACACGGCGGACCGTGGACCTGAACCGCACGAGCCCCGCCAGCGTTTTCGGCGGCTGGCCGAGTTGCTCACGGAACTTCCTGCCTCGGCGGCGAGCGGACTGATCGGGACAGGTCGGCGCCGGGCAACTCGAAGTTTTCGGTCGGCTCCGTCTCGTCGGGGTCGACTCTCGGTGACTGCACCGCCGTGCTGCGCGCCGTGAGGGCCTCCAGGCTGTCGTCCTCAATCTCGACCGCGGCTCGGCGTGGTGCGTCGTAGTCGATGGGCTCGCTCATGGTGGTGGCTTCCCCGGCTCGGTCCGTGGTGTCACGACGGTAGACCGTACGGGTCATGTCCGGTGCTCAAGAGTATGGATCGTCCGGCTGGTGGCACGGGTCCTGGTCGGGTCCGCCCTCGCCGCGCTGCTCCGCACGATCGACGGTTGGGCATCGCGGCCTGTCGGTGGCCGCAGTGGAAGGGCGCCAACTCGTCGTCTCTGGACAGCGACGAGTGCCAGCAGGAGCCGAGTTGAGCCGGGTGGGTCAGCGCCGCCGCCGCTGAGGCGCTGCGCCGGACGGCAGATTGACCAGAGGCCAGGCGAACGGGGCGCTGTCGGCGAGGGCTTCAATGAAGGGCGGCAGGAGGTCAGCACGGCCGCGCTGGCCCCGCCAGGCCGTGCAGTCCGGCGCGGACCTGCTGGGAGTGCGGGCGGCAACGGTACCCAGGCTGCGGTGGCACGGGTCGCGGTCGAGCACGGTCTGCCGTTCGTGGTCGTCGCCGCCGGCACGCGCAACCACTTCGCGATGGATCTCTGCCTGCCCCGCACCGACCCGGCACGGGGGCTGGAGGCGCTCACCGACGGGTCGAGCTCCGGGTCGACGTCGGCTGGGCCGGCGACCGGATGTTCGTCAACAAGGCCTCGTTCGGTGCCCCTACGCTGCGGTGGTGCAGAGCCCCGGTTACCGCGTGGACAAGGCGGCGACGGCGCTGGACCTGCTGCCGGACCTCCTCGCCGCCCAGCGTGGTTCGGGGCTGCGGCTGGCATGTCTCCGTGACGTTGGTGGTGCGGCGGGCCGGTAGCAGTTCACGGTACCGGCCCGCCGCCCTTGCTCGTTGTCACTTTGCGTCGGTTTTGCGGGTCCGCTCGGTCGGATGGGACCGGGCGGCCGGGGGCCTTGCCTCCGCCTCGCCGGTCGGTTCCAGGGCCTTCATGATCCTGGGTGCGAGGACGTCGGCGAGGGCGGGTGCGATCGCGTCGGCGAGGATGCCGGCGATCGCTTCGGCGAGCAGTAGCCGTTCCAGCATGGATGCGCCGGAGGCGGTACGGGCCATGGTGGAGCGAACGGTGTCGAACAGGCCCGCCGGCGACGAGGAACGGCCCCGTCCAGCGGACTTCGTGGACTGCCCGGCGTCGCTGCTGTTGAGGATCTCCGAGATGAGCTCGTCGATCAACGCCTCGACCTGCTGATGCTGTCCTGGGTCGTCGGATGCTGACGATTCAGCCGCCACGGCAGATGGCTCCTTCTGTTGCACGGATGGCGCGACCCGCCCTCCAGGACATGCGGGCCGGAGAGCGGATCGCGTTCGGATGTCGGGTCGCGCGGGGCTGACCGGCGACCGGCCGGCTACCGGCGGGCCAGCATGGCCGCGAGCAGCAGCGGGTGTTCGACGAGGTTCTCGCCGCGCCGCTTGCGGCGGCCGGCGAGCATCGCGAGCAGCAGCGGATGCTCGATGCCGCCCTCGCTGTCGTCGTCGCGGCCACGGCGGGCCAGCGCGGCGAGCAGCAGCGGGTGTTCGAAGATACTACCCTCGTCGTCGTCGCGGCGGCGCCGGGTGAGCATGGCGAGCAGCAGCGGGTGTTCGATGCCGCCTTCGCTGTCGTCGTCGCGGCGGCGCCGGGCGAGCATCGCGAGCAGCAGCGGGTGTTCGATGCCGCCTTCGCTGTCGTCGTCGCGGCGGCGCCGGGCCAGCGCGGCGAGCAGCAGCGGGTGTTCGATGATGCTGTCGCCGCGGTCCTCGCGGCGCGCCATCAACGCGGCGAGCAGCAACGGATGCAGCGGACCTTCTTCGCCTTCCCGCTCGCTGGTCTCTGTCCGGCCACGTTCGGCGGTGGAACTGGTCATGGACACCCCTCGTGTCGACGGGTCCGGCCACACGCCGCGGCACCTTCGACGGCGCATGACACCAGACGGTTGCACGTACCAGTCAAGCGTTCCCGGCCAGCCCGCCAGCCACGTCACCTGCGCCGGGTGGCAGTCTGACCGCAACACGGCCGCTACCGGTCACGGATTCCGGTTCTGTCGCAGGAAGCGTGGTCGGCCACCTGTTCGCGGCCAGTCGACGTGCGCTGCGGGTCGACAACAATAGGGGTTCCCATGTCACGTCTCACGATCCGAGTCCTGCGTACCACCGCCGCCATCCTCGCGCTGACCGGGGTAGCGCCGGCCGCCGCACCCACGCCCGCTGTCGCCGCTCCAGGCGATGGTCCCAGCCAGCATCTCGTCGATGCGTATCTGGCCGAGCACCCAGGCGGCGTCCAGACCGGACCGTCCGACATCAGCTACGGCGGCGGCAGGTTCGTCGTCACCGTCGCCCGCCCCGCCACGAGCCTTGCCGGTGCGGACTGCCCGTCCGGATGGTTCTGCTTCTACAACAAGATCAACTTCGGTACCCGCGCGGCCGGCTCGGCGACTGCAGCTGGCAGGACCTGAGCAGTTGGGGGGTGGCGGAACCGGCCGCATCGACGAGACCGCGTGGACCCCGGTGCGCTACCCCGGCGGCGTCCAGGACGAGCGGACCGGCTGCTGGATCTCCGACGCGCAGGTCGCCGAAACCGTCTGCACCGCGTTCGAGTCCACCAGCCACAAGGTCACCGCACGGCTCGTCGTGCGCCGCGTCAAGGAACGCAATCCCGCACCCGAAGGTCAGGAGGACTCTTCGAGCTCTGGCGGTATCACGCGTTCCTCACCGACACCACCGAGTCCACAGTGGACGCCGATCTCATCCACCGCGGACACGCCGTTATCGAACAGGTCTTCGCCGACCTCATCGACGGACCCTCGCCCACCTACCGTCTGGCCGGTTCGCCGCCAACGCCGCCTGACTCACCCTCGCCGCGATAGCCCACAACCTCCTGCGCGCCGCTGGCTGTCTCATCGGACCCACTACGGCACCGCCCGAGCCGCCACCATTCGCCGGCACCCGATCAACATCCCCGCCCGGCTCGCCCGCCGAGTCCGACGCCTCGTGCTGTACCTGCCCAGCCGGTGGCCCTGGCAGCAGGCGGTGGCATCTCCAACCGCATCACCCGTGGCTGGGGTGCCGTGGCGTGACGAGTCCACATGATCGACGCATGCTGGGCCGGCGACGTGTGGCGGACTCGGCAACCGCCGGTGCTCGGCCACTGGGCGGAGCGCACCCCAGCGGCCACGCCACACGCGTCCCCGTCCGCACTCCGATCGACCTGAGACGCCCTGTCGCCGGAGGTGATTGCGAAGAGCTCCACTGTGGACGGACAATTCACTAGATTTCCGGTGCAATTGGGCTGGCCACGCGAAGCCGATCAAGGCTCTGACCAGGAACGCCGACCTTCTGGACTCCGGATCAGAAGGTTAGGGGTTCGAGTCCCTTCGGGCGCGCAACATCAAGAGGCGGTTGATCTGCGGAAACGTAGATCAACCGCTTCTGTTTGCTTGTCCACTGTGGACCTGATGTGTTCCAAATGTGATCGGCTGTTTCGGAACGGTCCAGACCGGCCCGTGCCGGTGAGCGCCGGCCCGTGCCGACTGGTCTGGATCTTGGACGGCGACGCGGGTCGTCGAACCGCTCTTCAGCAGGGTTGTCCGGGCTTCTGACCTCGGCCGGATTTCAGACCTCGACGAGAAGATCGTTTCCCGCTGCATGCCGCGGTGATCTTGCCATGTTCGGGGGTCATCAGACCCGCCGCCGCCGTCGTAACATGCCCGGACCGCAGCCGCCGCGCGACCCCGGGCTCCGTGATCGCGCGGCCATGCCGCCGGCAGCGCTCAAGCACGTGTCCGCATATGCCGCCGTTGGTGCACGGCAGCCGGCCCGTGCACGTCACAGCGTGTGACCAGCACGGCGAGGCCAAGGCTTCCCGTCCTGCCGAGAAGAGTGCGCTGTGCGGACCACAGTTCTCGTCGGCCATCTGTGTTATGTACCGCTCGTCAGCTTCGGGTCGCGGGCTTCGATGTGGTCGATTGTCTGGCGGCTCCACGCGTGGATGGCCGTAGCCTGGTCGGAGGTCAGTGCCTCGAAGAAGTAGCGACGAATATTGCTTCCGTGGCCCACGATGGCGGTCTGGGCCGCGCTGCGGCCTTTCGCGGTCAGGCGGATGCCGGCACGGCGGCCGTTGGACTCGTGGTCGGTCCGATCCACCAGCTCACGGTTCTCCATCCGGGTCAGCTGATGTGCGACGCGGCTCTTCTCCCAGCCGAGTGATTCGGCCAGTTCGCCGACCCGCATCTCTTCCCCGCGGGTCTCGTACAAGGTCACCAGCACGCTGAACTCGGCCTTGGAGATGCCGTGGTCCCGCTGCAGATCCCGGTCGAGTTCGCGGTGGAGCAAGCGTTGTGCCTGCATCCAGGTGTGCCACAGCTCCCACTGCTCCGGTGCCAGGGTGCGAGGTTCGGCCATGGCCTAAATCATACCGGCGCCGGAGTTGACGCGACAACTCCGGCCGGTATAGTTGTCGCGTCAACTCTAGAAGGGTCCGGCATGGAACGAACAGTCGTGATCATCGGCGGAGGCTACGGCGGAACGCTGGTGGCCAAGGAACTCGACGCCGACGCGAACGTCATCCTCATCGACCCGAGGGAAGGCTTCGTCAACGCGGCCGCGTCGCTGCGGGCACTGACCCGCCCGGACTGGGCACCCAACGCGTTCTTCCCGTACGGAACCCTGCTCGAGCGGGGACGGATCATTCGTGATCGGGCGGTCTCTGTGGACCCGCAAGGCGTGACACTCGCGTCCGGCGAGCGGGTTCGAGCCGACTATCTCGTTCTGGCCACCGGTTCCGACTACTCGTATCCGGCCAAACCTCACCCGGAGACAACGGGGATAGCCGAGCAGTTGGACGACCTCCGCGAGACACACAAGGAGCTATCCGGCGCCGCCCGCGCGCTGATCCTCGGCGCAGGCCCCGTCGGCCTGGAGCTGGCCGGCGAGATCAAGGACGTCTGGCCGGACAAGAGCGTGATCATCATCGACTGGGCCGCTGAGCTGCTTGCCGGCTTCCTCCCCGAGGTGCGTGACAACCTGCACCGCCAGCTGAACGAACGCGGCATCGATCTGCGGCTCGGTACCAGCTTGACCGCTCTGCCCCCGGTCCCGGCCGGCAAGACCGCCCGTTTCGCGGTTACCACCGACAACGACGAGGAGATCGTCGCCGACATCTGGTTCCGCGCGTTCGGCCTCCAGATCAATTCCAGCTATCTGGTGGACGGACACCTCACCCCCCTGACCGACCACGGAATGATCCCGGTAACCCAACACCTGAACGTCCGAGGCCACGACCGCGTGTACGCCGTCGGTGACCTCGCCGACCTCCCCGATCCGAAAATGGCCTCCTACGCCATGGAACACGCCGTCATCGTGGCCGCCAACATCAAAGCGCAACTCGCTGGCGAGATGCCCGAAGCCATCCACATCCCGACGTCCGACCGACGGATTCTGCTGCCACTGGGAACCCACGCGGGCGTCGGCCAACTCCCGACCGCCGACGGCCCCGCTGCGGCCACCGCGGAGACAGTCCACCAGCGCAAAGGCACCGACCTGTTCACCGCACGATTCACCGCCCGTTTCAACCGGGGTCGCCGTTGACCCCTCCATTTGCAGCTGTCACAACTGATCTGACGCACTCTCATGGATCCCCTCTAGTCAAGGGGTTGCGGCGAGGGCGTTTGTTCTACGCTTGGCGGTGGCGGGTCCGGGTTGTGACTTGTCCGAAGAGGCGGCTGTCGGGATTGGGTCGTCCGCGCTGGATTGCAGAGTCGCTCCCGAGTGTCCTCCCGGGCCCGTCGCACCGGTTCGGGCGCGTTTGGCGTCCTGGACCATTCGCTGGTAGACCACGTCGGAGAGGTGCCGTTTGAGGGCCCGCATTGCCTCCATGGTCGTCTTGCCCTCGGCGAGGCGGCGCCGGTAGTAGGCGCGGCCGAGGGTGTCTCGTCGGAGTTGGACGACGGCCATGATGTGCAGCACCCGGTTGATACGCCGGTTGCCGGCGCGGGAGAGCCGGTGGCGCTTCTGGTCACCGGAGGATGCCTCGATCGGGGCGGTGCCGTTCCACGAGGCGAAATGCGCAGCGCTGCGGAACCGGTCAACAGCGCCGATGTCACCGACGAGCCGGGTCAGGAGGCGCAGCGAGGGAAGGACTGGAGGGCTGGCGACCCGAAGGTGGTGTCCGAGGTCGACGACGAGCAGATCGCCGAGATCCTGGCGAACTGGACGGGCATCCCGGTCTACAAGCTGACCGAGGAGGAGACCGCACGGCTGCTGCGCATGGAGGACGAGCTGCACAAGCGCCTCGTCGGCCAGGACGACGCGGTCAAGGCGGTGTCCAGGGCGATCCGCCGGACCCGGGCCGGGTTGAAGGACCCGAAGCGGCCCTCGGGTTCGTTCATCTTCGCCGGCCCCTCCGGCGTCGGGAAGACGGAGTTGTCCAAGGCCATGGCAGAGTTCCTGTTCGGGTCCGAGGACGCGCTGATCCAGCTCGACATGTCGGAATTCAAACGACCAGTACACGGTGTCCCGCCTCGTCGGCGCGCCGCCCGGATACGTCGGTTACGACGAGGGTGGCCAGCTGACCGAGAAGGTCCGTCGGCGGCCGTTCTCCGTGGTCCTCTTCGACGAGATCGAGAAGGCCCACCCGGATGTGCTCAGCACGCTGCTGCAAATTCTTGAGGACGGCCGCTTGACCGACGGTCAGGGACGTACCGTCGACTTCAAGAACACGGTGATCATCCTGACCACCAACCTCGGCACGCGGGATGTGGCGAAGGCGGTCTCGTTCGGCTTCCAGGCCAGCGAGGACAACGAGTCCAACTGCGTGCGGATGAAGCAGAAAGTCAACGACGAGCTGAAACAGCACTTCCGCCCGGAGTTCCTCAACCGCATCGACGACACGATCGTGTTCGACCAGCTCCTGCAGGAGCAGATCCTTGACATCGTCGACTTGATGATCGCCCGGATCGAGACCCAGTTGCGGAACAAGGACGTGGGTCTGAAGCTGACCGACAACGCCAAGAAGTTTCTGGCGAACAAGGGCTATGACCCGGTGCTGGGCGCCCGGCCGCTGCGCCGGACCATCCAGCGCGAGGTCGAGGACGCGCTGTCGGAGCGGATCCTGTTCAACGAGCTGTGCCCCGGTCAGATCGTGGTCATCGACTGCGAAGGCGATCCACAACAATTCCAGAGAGCCACGTTGCTGTTCCGCACCGCCGAGAAGTTCAACATCATGCCTGAGCAGACGCAACCGACCGCAGCAGCGTTCGACGACGCGAGTCTGGCGCAACAGACGTAGTAGCCCGTTCGGCGCGGTACGCCTCGATCGGCGGCCATCCGGGAGGACTCCGCGTCCGTCAAGCACGTCAAGCACACCATCACCGGGGCGGCGTGGCCGGTGTTTCAGTGCACACAAATAACCTGCGAGGCGATTTCCTTCCCCGGCATTACCCGGGTCAGGTGTACGGGATCGCCGTCCGACCTTTCAGTCGTTCAGCCTCTCAGCTCAACTGGGTTACCAGTTTCGCTCTCCCGCTCGTCTCGCAGGCAATATCTACGCTACGCCGGAACCCGGCCGGCGCGGGGTGAGAACTCGGGGGAGTCTCCCTCGGCTACTCCCAGCGCCTGCGCTCCCCCGCTGACTAGCGCGATTTTGGCGGTAGCGCGCGCCTGCTGGTGCCGTCCGGCGTTGTTGTGTATTGGCGGCCGGCGTCCACTGGGTCGTGTTCAGCGCCAATGACCCCGAGCGAGTTGTTGCGGCGGGAGACCAGCGATGTGGGCGTGTTCACCCTGGTGCGTCGGGGCGGCGTGAGCGTTGACGCAGCCGCGTTGCCAGTGGACCAGGTCGGCGCTGTCGCTGCGCGTCGCGGCGTCCCGGGGCGTCAGGTCTTCCCAGCCGGGTATCCAGTCGGGGTCGGCGCGCCCCGGCCGAGGAGGTGGGCCGCGGATTCAGAAAGTGGTGCGCGGCCCGCTTGAGAGCATCCCGCCGGAGGGATGCCGCGGTCGTGTCGAGGCCGTAGCGCCGATGTCTGTCACAGGACAGCGCCGCGCGGCGCCACCTCAATGGCGGCAACGCCTCGGCCGTAGAGCACTACCAGCCGGTCACCATGCCTGCTGCGAAGCACACCCGAGTCCTGCGCAAGCGTGGAGACGATGCGCTCAACGAGCTCGTCTGCGTCGACGGCGTCGGGGTCCTCGTGTGTGATGTCCATGTGATCGCCGCCGGTGAGCCGGACGCGCAGCACGATCTTCACCATGGCCTCCCTTGTCCATCTCGAGCATAATCCGCAGCCGTTGATAGCCCACCGTGCGCTGGTCGCAGTTGGCTTCCTTGAACGCTGGCGCCGAGAGGCTTGTGCTCGATCACTCCACCGGGAATGAGCGTGTCAGCCACATCAGCCGAGGTGTGTCGGGGTCACGCCCGATCGTCAGCCGCGTACCCTGAACCGGAATCCGCTGCCCTGCACGGGGACCGTCGCAAACAACAAATTCAGCCGACACGAGTGCACCCTTCCACTGATCACGTCCACGGGTTTCTAACGCTCCCGAGAGCGTAGGTCGGCAGGCGCGGGAAGCCGCCCCCGCCGGAACCCGTCGAGGATGCCGAATGTTCTCGTGCCGGGTGTCACGCTGACGTCGCGGCGATCCGGGAGGCCAACGGCGGCCTAGCCGCCCGGCTCACAACATTGCGACGCATGCTGGGTCGGCGCCGTGGCGGACTCGGCGACCGCCAGTTCTCGGTCACCGTGAGGAGCGCACCCCGGCAGTCACGCCGCATGCGTCCATCTGCGCTCCGATCGACCTGAGACGCCCAGTCGCCGGAGGTGATCGCAGCGGTAACCGTCAGCTGGGCTGCGTTTCCGCTGCGGCCCGGTCCCACGTCCAACACGTCCTCACTGCCGCCGGCACCAACATCGTCCGGCTCGCTCAACACCGGCCCGACCAACACCGACGACCACGAACTCTCCTGCAAGAACTCTTCCACGCTGACTGACGACTGAACCCAAGATCACCAACAGCATCCCAAAAGTGGGCCAGAACCCACCTATGACTGTCACAGCCACGACGTGGTCTGCGAAGTAGTGGAAGTCGAGGTTTGTGGATCGGAGCACTTTGCCAAGCGCGACAGTGGCCCGGCGGGGTCTCGCCGGGCCACTGCTGTCGGGTAGCTGTCGGTCGCGATCTATGGTGCTGGGTGGCTACTGACTGGGGAGGGGCCAGCGGTTGGTAGGGATGTCGTTGCCGCTACCCCAGCCGACCGTCGCCCCGCCATTGACGAACCATTGCCCCGTTGAGGACCGGTACACCGCGAACTCGGTCGTCCCGTCGCCGTTGTAGTCACCGGGTACCGGCACGTCTCCGCTGGCGCCCAAGTTGACCGTGGCCCCGCCAAGGACGAACCATTGCCCGGTCGAGGGCCGGAACACTGTGAGGTCGGTCTTGCGGTCGCCGTTGTAGTCGCCCGGTGCTGGTACGTCCCCGCTGACACCCCAGCCGACTGTGGCCCCGCCGAAGAAGAACCACTGCCCGGTCGACGCCCGGAACACCACGTACTCGGTCTGACCATCGCCGTTGTAGTCACCCGGTACCGGCACGTCCCCGCTGACACCCCAGCTGACTGTGGCACCGCCAAAGACGAACCACTGTCCCGTCGACGGCCGGAACACCGCGACGTCGGTCTTGCCGTCGCCGTTGTAGTCACCCGGTACCGGTATATCCCCGCTGACACCCCAGCTGACTGTGGCCCCGCCAATGAAGAACCACTGCCCGGTCGACGGCCGGAACACCACGTACTCGGTCTGACCATCGCCGTTGTAGTCGCCCGGTACCGGCACGTCCCCGCTGGCGCCCCAGCTGACTGTGGGACCACCGAAGACGAACCACTGTCCCGTCGACGGGCGGTACACGACGAACTCAGTCCGACCATCGCCGTTGACGTCGTTGACGGCCCGCTTGACGCCAAGGGGCCAGCGGTTGGTGGGAATGTCGTCTCTGGCACCCCAGCCGACCGTCGCCCCGCCAAAGATGAACCACTGTCCCGTCGATGGCCGGAACACCGCGAGGTCGGTCTTGCCGTCGCCGTTGTAGTCACCGGGTACCGGCACGTCTCCGCTGGCACCGAAGTTGACGGTGGCATTGCCGAAGACGAACCACTGTCCGGTCGATGGCCGGAACACCGCGAGGTCGGTCTTGCCGTCGCCGTTGTAGTCACCGGGTACCGGCACGTCTCCGCTGGCACCGAAGTTGACGGTGGCATTGCCGAAGACGAACCACTGTCCGGTCGATGGCCGGAACACCGCGAGGTCGGTCTTGCCGTCGCCGTTGTAGTCACCGGGTACCGGCACGTCTCCGCTGGCACCGAAGTTGACGGTGGCATTGCCGAAGACGAACCACTGTCCGGTCGATGGCCGGAACACCGCGAGGTCGGTCTTGCCGTCGCCGTTGTAGTCACCGGGTACCGGCACGTCTCCGCTGGCACCGAAGTTGACGGTGGCATTGCCGAAGACGAACCACTGTCCGGTCGATGGCCGGAACACCGCGAGGTCGGTTTGACCGTCGCCGTTGTAGTCACCGGGTACCGGCACGTCTCCGCTCTGCCCAAAGGCCGTGGTGCCGATGTCTTTGATGAACCACTGTCCGGTCGTGGGCCGGAACACCGCGAAGTCGGTCTTGCCGTCGCCGTTGAAGTCGCTGACGGCGCCAGTGCCGGTGCAGGTGGGCTCGTCGGTCTGTTGCGGCACGCTGACGGCGTTCCAGGCGTTACGCACAGCGTTGTACGGGTTGCAGTTGCCGGGGAACAGGTTGATCGCGGCCTGCAGTGTCCACACGCGGTAGCGCAGGTAGGAGCTGGCGGTGGTCTTCATCAGCATGGCGTTGTAGAGGATCCGGATGGAGTCCTTGATGCCGAGGCCGTTGAGGATCACGCTGCCGTCGCAGGTCGGGCTGGCCGGGCCTGGGAAGGCGGTGCTGCCCTGGGAGAGCAGGTAGAACCAGTGGTTGCCCGGGCCGGCGGCACGGTGTACCTCGGTGCTTGCGTTGGGGACGGATGCGGAGTAGCAGTTGATGCCTCCCCCCAGCGACGCCGGGTCGAACATGCTGCGGTCCGGGCCGTACCCGTCGAATTTGCCCACCTCGCCGAACAGGAAGTCGGGGGTGTCGAACGGGGCCGGCTCGTTGGCGAAGAATTCGGTGGAGGCGGCGAACGCGTCGGCGATGAACTCCCCCGTATTGTTGTTGGACTTGCCGCCCGGTGTCTTGTCGTCGATGCCGTGGCCGAACTCGTGCGCGACGATGTCGAGAGAAGTGAGCAACTGGCCGTTGACGTTGCGGCCGATCTGGACTTTGGGGTCCCGGCCACCCATGTGGAACGCGTTTGGGACGGTGAGCCCGACCTCGATGCGGAACCCGCCGCCGTTGCCGTCGAAACTGTTGCGGCCCAGCCACTGCCGCAGCATCCGGTCCTGGGTCTGTGCGGCGAACATGGCGTCGGCGCAGCCGGTCTCGACGGATGACGAGTTGCCGTTGCCGAACCTGTCGACGGTGCTCTTGATGAGGGGACTGTTGATGGGGTCGTTGATGTTGTAAGCGTGGCACTTCAGGCCGGTGATCGTCGGGTCCTGGAGGGCGAAGCAGGGCGCGGTCACCGGGGCGCAGGCACCCGCGCTGGTACTGCGCGTGGTGTTCAACGGAATCGGATTCGGCCCGTTGAACGCGCTGTCGCCGGTACCTTCCGACACATGATCCTGGGTGGCCAGGACCGCCCCGGTGAGCGCGTCCACCTCAACCGTGAGCAGGTTCGCACCGTCGGCCCCGGTGCCCGCCACGGTGGACTCCCAGGCCAGCCGCGGCTCCTCACCGAGGGCGTAGACGACCAGCCGGGTGCTCTCGACCTTGTCGAGAATCTTCAGTTGCTTGCCGGCCACCTTCTCGGCGTCGGCCTGGGCGAGGGTGGGGGTCCTGGACAGGTTTCCGATCGGGCGCTTCATCGCGACGGAGTTGGCCATGACCTTGCCGCCGGCGTCGGCGGCGATGACGAAGTCGCCGCCGATGACCGGCAAGCCCGCGTAGGTGCGCTCGTACGGGACGTACCGCGTCCCTTCCGAGGTGATGACCGAGCCCTGGACGAACGCGTCGTCCGCGCTGGCCTGCAGGAACGCCGGCCGTCCGGCCACGAGCGCGGCCGCGCCGCGGACACCCGGGTCACCACCGACCAATTGGGTGGGCGCGGGGATTTCGGGGCTGGGCGCGGCTAGCGCCACGCTGGTTCCCGTTAGCACCACCACGACCGCGGTCACCGCGGTGAGCAGGCCTTTCGATACCTTCACCAAAGTCTCCTGTGGAAAGTCGGTACACGCACACGGAGACAATGGCCGGGCCGGTGTGAAGATTGCGTTGCAGAACTGTTGGATCCTGCCAACCATCCCGGGCACGACGTCGAGGCGAACCCTCGGTTGGGCATCTGGCCCCGGGCAGACTGTGCGACACACGTCGCTCGGCGATCGCGTGGCCAGTGCCCTCACCAACTGCCCGACACCGAGCATCGTCATCGCGGCGGTGCGGGTCGCGGTCGCCCGGCTGCGGACAGCCGCCGACGCAGGATCGATCGCATCTACAGTCCTTGATATTTGCCGAGCCGCCGGGATGGCCTTGCCCGGCCCCGAAACAGATCCACTCAGAAAGTTGGTGACCTGCGTGCGTCCGCCTCCGGCGGCACTGACTTCGATCGCGGAGGGGCACCGCCGACCGGGTTTCGCACACCGCGCCTGTGCTGGTGAGGGGAATCCGTGGGAGATCGGTTGGCGGTGTCGACCCATCCGGGCCGGCGTCGAGCCCGAATACCGCCCGGGGCAGCCGGCTGGTGGGCTCACGATGGGCGGAGGGGCATGCTGCAGGCGAACCTGCTAGGTCCGGTCGAGATCTTCGTCGCGGGGCGGCAACTGGACCTGGGTCCGGCCAAACAACGCGCTGTCCTTGCCGCATTACTCGTTGATGCCGGCCGCCCGACCGACGTCAGCATGATCGTCGACCGGGTTTGGGGCGCCGACGCCCCGGCCGCCGTCGGGAGCAGCGTACGCAGCTACGTCGCCAGGCTCCGGCGTGCGCTCACCGAGGCTGGCACCGGTGCCGGACTGTTGATGCCGGTGCGCCGCCCAGCCGGGTACGTGGCGCAGTTGCCGACCGACCAGGTGGATCTGCACCGGTTCCGCCGGCTGGTCAACGACGCTCGTCAACAACAGGGCGAGGAACAGCGCGTCGAATTGCTGGCCGAGGCACTCGGGCTGTGGCGTGGGCCGGCGCTGGCCGACGTCGCGGGTCTGTGGGCCGACCGGGTCCGGCAGTCGTTGGAGCACCAGCGGGTCGACGCGCTCCTGCTGTGGGCGCGCGCAATGCTCGATCTCGATCGGCCCGACGAGGTCACCGGCGCGCTGCACGAGCTGACGGCCAACAGCCCATTGGTCGAGCCGGTCGTCGCGTTGCTGATGGAGGCGCTCGCCCGATGCGGGCGCGCCGCCGAGGCCCTGACCTGTTACGCGCAGACACGACAACGGCTGCGCGACGCGTTGGGCACCGATCCGGGTGAACAGTTGCGCCGTATCCACCAGGCGATCCTGCGTGACGAGTTCGACCGGCCGGCGGTGACGCCAGTCGAGGTCAGTGTGCGTCCGCGGCCGGCGCAGCTGCCCCTCGACGTCACCGGATTCGTCGGTCGCCAAGCCGAGGTCGCCGTCCTGGACAGCTTCACCCACCAACCCGCCGTGGTTGCGATCTGGGGTACACCCGGCGTGGGCAAGACGGCACTGGCCGTGCACTGGGCCCACCGGGTCGCCACCGAGTTCCCCGACGGTCAGCTGTACGTGAACCTGCACGGTTTCGCCCCGGACGGCCCACCGCTGGATCCGTTGGACGTGATGCGCGGATTCCTGAACGCGTTAGGCGTACCAGCACAGCAGATACCGGCCGACACCTGGGCGCTCGGCGGCCTGTACCGCAGCACGCTCGCCGATCGTCGCATGTTGCTGGTGCTCGACAACGCCGCGAGCGCTGAACAGGTCCGTCCCCTACTACCGGGTTCGGGAAGCTGCGCGGTCGTGGTGACCAGCCGGATCCGGCTCGCCGGCCTCGTCGTCGACGGCGCCTGCCCACTACACCTCGACCTGTTCAGCGACGCCGAGGCCCACGCACTGCTCGCCCGCCGGATCGAACGCGGCCGACTCGACCGTGCCCGACCGGCGGCACAGGCCATCGTCGCCGCCTGCGATCGGCTGCCACTGGCGCTGGCCGTGGTCGCGACCAGGATCGCCGTCAACACGCACATCGACCTGGCGACACTCGCCCGTGAGTTGCAGGAACCCGGCAAGCGGCTGGACGCGCTCGACGACGACGACCAGGCCACCCACATCCGCGCCGTGTTCTCCTGGTCCTACCGGGTACTGAACCCGCCGACCGCGCGGATGTTCCGGCTGATCGCGCTGCACCCCGGCGACCAGATCACGGTCACCGCCGCGGCGAGCCTGGCAGGGGTCGCCACCGGCGGCGCCCGCCGCGCACTCGTCGAACTGACCGCAGCACACCTGCTCAGTGAACCATCAGCCGACCGGTACGCCCTGCACAATCTCCTCCGCGAGTACGCACGGGAACTGGCCCAAGTGCACGAGACGCCGCAGGAACGCACCACCGCGTGCGTCCGGCTACTCGACCACTACCTGCACTCCTCGAACGCCGCAGACCAGATGATGCTCAAAGACGCACACCCGCCCCTCGATCTCCAAACGGCCACCGCCGGCGTAACACCGGACAGCTTCACCGACAACGCATCCGCCGCCGCATGGCTGACAACGGAGACGTCCAACCTCCACGCCGCCATGAATCTCGCCGTCGCCATCGGCTCGGATCGCCACATCTGGCAGCTGAACTGGGCACTGAGCAACACCCCGCATCGACCGGTGCCCCACAGGACACGGGACAGGTTCCAGGGACGCTGTGTCAAGCCTCGGCTTTTGATGGAGACGGAATTATCTGGTTTCCAGGGTTGCGGTGACGGGGTGGGTCATCGCGTGTAGGGCTTCGTGTCCGGCGGGTGGGACGTGTCCGAGTTCCCCGTGCAGCCGTCGGTTGTTGTGCCAGTCGATGTACTCGACGGTGGCCATCTCCAGGTCGTCGAGCCCGCGCGACGGCCCCTTGTTCCGGACGAGCTCAGCCTTGTACATCGAGTTGAACGCCTCGGCCATCGTGTTGTCGAACGAGTCGCCTTCGAGCCGACCGAGGCGACAGCGCCCGCCTCGGCGAGCCGCTGGGTGTAGCGGATCGCTCGATACTGCTCGAGTCCACTGTCCGAGTCGTGGACCAGTCGGCGCAGTTCACCGCCCTGGTATTCGCGGCGCCAGATCGCCATCTTCAGCGCGTCGTGGGCCAGTTCGGTGTAGTTACCGGGCCACTACGACCGCTCGATTTGAACTCACTGATCCGGAGTGGGAACTCCTCGCTCCGCTCCTGCCTACGAACGCGCCGCAGGGCGGCCGGTGGCGGGACCGTCGCACCGTGATCTCGGGCATCCTGCTCAATTGCCGTGCGAACCAGCGACCTCACCGGAGGCACCTGTCGCCGACCCCTCACCCGGCTCGGGCAGCGGATTCGGCTCTCTGGTCGGGGTCGCCAGGGAGCATCGCGATGATCGTGTCTTCCGGCGTGAGGATTCGTCCGTCGTCGGAGCGGATCTCGAGCGTTGCCACGGGCCGGTGGTGCTGCCGGTCGACCAGCCGGGCGCGGGTTTCGCTCGGCTTGAAGTAGTGCTGCTCGCTCCACTGGCGCAGTGCCACGAGGACGGGGAACAGGTCACGGCCTTTGCCTGTCAACAGGTACTCGCGGTAGGGGCTTCCGTCCTTTGCCGGGACGGTGTGAAGGATGCCGTGATCGACGAGGGTGTTCAGCCGGTTCGTGAGGATGTTGCGGGCGAGGCCGAGGCTCTTCTGGAACTGGCCAAAACGGCTCAGGCCGTCAAAAGCATCACGAATGATCAAAAGTGACCAGCTATCACCGAGCGCGTCCAATGGCCGCGCAACGGGGCATTCGGCCCCTTCGTGGCTTGTGCGCCTGACCATGCTTTGGCCCCTCCGCTGACCTGCTCCGAGGCTCGAGTCCACCGGTTTCAACATGAAACATACATCGCCGAAGGGCGCCGAGGAGACGGTTGCAAGATAAAACTACGGTCTTGTACGCTGCGGTGGTAGCAACTTGAAACCACTAGTGCGTGCGAGAGGTTCACGTGAGTCCTCACACCAGCGCCGCGCAAACCGTCGAAGAAGCCCACGACGACAGTGCTGTCCACGGATCCGGCGAGGTGCACATGCCACCGCTCGCACGTTCCGTCAGCGGCGGAACAGCACTGCTGCTGTCGGTCGCCAGCGGTCTGGCCGTGGCCAACGTCTACTACGCGCAGCCACTGCTCGACGTGATCGCCCGCGAGTTCGGCATGAGCCAGGCGACGATCGGCCTCGTCGGTACGTTCACCCAAGTCGGATACGGCATGGGCCTGCTGCTTCTGCTGCCGCTCGGTGATCTGGTCGATCGCCGCCGCCTCATCGGGGTCCAGTCGATGCTGTCAGCGCTCGCCCTGCTCGCCGTGGCTCTTGCCCCGACGGCCACGGCACTGCTCGCCGCCATGACGGCCATGGGCGCGCTGGCCGTGGTGACCCAGTTACTCGTAGCGCACGCCGCGAGCATGGCCGCCCCCAAGGATCGTGGCCGTGTGGTCGGCATCGTCACGAGCGGCATCGTCATCGGGATCTCATTGGCGCGCACTGTCGCCGGGGCGCTGGGCGACCTCGCAGGCTGGCGGTCCGTATATCTGGCTTCGGCGGCCGCGGCACTCGCCATGGCAGCGCTGCTGGTCCGCAACCTGCCGCGCCAATACGACGATCGCGAAAAGCTCTCCTACCCCCGGCTAATCGGCTCCACGTTCGCACTGTTCGCACAGATGTCGATCCTGCGCGTGCGGGCACTGCTCGCGATGCTGATCTTCATGGCGATGACAGTGCTGCTCACGCCGATGGTGCTGCAACTGAGCGCGCCGCCACTGTCACTGTCAACGAGCCAGATCGGACTGTTCGGGCTCGCCGGAGCCGCAGGTGCGTTGGGAGCAGCCCGCGCGGGGCGGCTGTCGGACCTGCGCCTTGCACAGCGCATCACCGGCGTCGGCCTGGCCGTCATGGCCTGCTCATGGATCGCGTCCGCTGCGCTGCCCTGGTCACTGTGGGCCCTGGTCATCGCCGTCTTCGCCTTCGACTTCGGGCTTCAGTCGGTGCACGTCGCCAACCAGAGCCTGATCTACCGGACGCGGCCCGAAGCCCAGAGCCGGCTGACTGCCGCATACATGGTCTTCTATTCCATCGGCTCCGCTGCCGGCTCGATCACGTCCACAACCGTCTACGCGCACGCGGGCTGGCACGGGGTCAGCATCCTCGGCGCGGCCGTGAGCACGACCGCGCTGCTGTTCTGGGCATCCACCCGGCACCTGGCATCCGACCGGGACGATCACCACACCACCAGGAGGAAATCATGACGCACTACCGCACCATCAATATCGCTGGCCTCTCCGTCTTCTACCGCGAGGCGGGTGATCCCGGCAACCCGACACTCCTACTTCTGCACGGATTCCCCGCGTCCTCGTTCATGTTCCGGGACCTGATCGAGAAGCTGTCCTCGGAACTCCACATCGTGGCACCGGACTACCCGGGCTTCGGGCACAGCGACGCGCCCCAACCTGACAAGTTCGACTACACGTTCGACCACCTCGCCGATGTCATCGCAGTGTTCACCGACAAGCTCGGCCTCGACAGTTACGCCCTGTACATGCAGGACTTCGGCGGCCCCGTCGGGTTCCGTCTCGCCCATTGGCGCCCCGAGCGGATCTCCTTCCTCATCGTCCAGAACGCCAACGCCTACGAAGAAGGACTGCCCGACAGCTTCTGGGCACCGGTCCGCACACTGTGGCGCGACCCGTCCGCCGCGAACAGGGAGATGATCCGCCAGGCGGGCATGTCCGATGAAGCGCTGAGGTGGAACTACACCCACGGCACAGCTGATCCGACGCTGATCAGCCCAGACAGCTGGGTACTGCAGCAGGCGCTGCTCGGCCGCCCGGGCAGCAAGGACGCGATACTCGACCTGCTCTACGACTACCGCACCAACCCTGAGCTCTACTCGCAGTGGCAGCAGTACTTCCGCGACCACCAGCCGCCAACCCTGATCGTCTGGGGCAAGCAGGACGTGATCTTTCCCGAAGCCGGAGCCCACCCGTTCCGGAGAGACCTGAACACCGTCGACTTCAACCTGCTTGACACCGGCCACTTCGCTCTCGAGGACCACGGCGACATCATCGCCGCCCACATCCGACGGTTCGCCCGCACCGTGGCGAGTGGCCGACGGTCTGCCGAGTAGTGGCGCTAGGTTGGCACGTCTTGTGGCTGGCCTGACCATGAAGCTCATCGCCACCCACTCGCCTCCGCCTACCTGGGTTCGGCTGTCGCATGATACCGCCCAATGAGCGCCCTTCCACGACGCGCGCTCGTGCCGCCGATAGCGTTCGGCCGGTTGGTGGCTATCGGGGCGAGCAGGAGATGCGATCCGGTGTCCTGCGGCGTGCGGTAGGACGGGCACCGGCCGCCGGTAGCATCCGGGTGTGCATCCGCGTCGGCACCGGATGCGCCAGCGGCAACGCGGGGACTCGGCGCGGGTGTGGATCCGCTCCGGGTCGGCGGTCACGGTGCAGCGGTACGGCGTCAACGAGTACACGGCCTACGATGACCTGATCGCGCTCGGGTTCGCGTTGCCCGACTCGGCGCAGCAGTGGGCGCAGCGCCCACCAGCGACCCCCTGCCGTACCGTCGAGCGCGCCACCCTTCCGGTTCACGACGAGTGGTGGATCATGTTGGACGGCAGGCCGTTCTTCGTGGCTGGCTACACCTCCGGCGGCACTGCGTACGGCGTGTTCGCCGACGAGATGCCACCACACGATGATCTGCTTTGAGGGCGCTTCGAGACCCAAGACATGGGATGTCTGGCGTGATCGGCGCGTACCGATCTGCCAAGCCGCGAGTCGATCCACAGTGGATGGACGATCTATGCGATTGTGCAGTAATTCTGGCTATCGCGTCGACTCTGATCAAGGCTGTGAACTGGACTCGGCTGCTCGCGGACTGCGGATCAGAAGGTTAGGGGTTCGAGTCCCTTCGGACGCGCAAGATCAAGAGGCGGTTTACCTGCGGAAACGTAGATCAACCGCCTCTCGTTTTTCGTCCATTGTGGACCTGTTGTGTTCCAAACGTGTTCGACTGTTTCGGAAGGGTCCAGACCGGTCCGCGTCGGTGCGTGCTGGACCGCGTTGATCAGTCTGGATCTTGGGCGCGGCTCTGCCCCATCGGACTGGCCGTGAGCAGTGCCGTGTCGGCATCTGACGGCGCTCGGATTCGTACCCACTGTGAAGATCGTTCCACGGCGGCCTGCGGGTGTGGTTGGCGCTAGCCGGTCGACGTCTCACCGGTCCTTGAGGACGAGGGATCCACGCCGAGTGACCTGTGCCTCGAACCGGTCAATTCATGCATGACCGGACGAATGGCGAGTCGTACACCACCTCCGTGGACGCGACCCCGGCATCTCGGACCGGCCCACGGTGTCGGCGCCGCCCGGCGCGCTACCCGTCGCGATGCGCACCGCGTTCGCCCGGCCGCGGTGTGACGGCTGAACTTGGTCAGGAACCGGCTCAGGTGCGGGTCGGTGCGCTCGACGGGCCAGGCCGTGGCTTCGGTGCGGGGATACCAGCCCCAGCCGGCGAACTCGCCCGGGTCCGGTGTGATCGGCTGCTCGAGGTCTAACGCGATGGGAACCACAGGGTTGTCGCGGCTTTGTTCACGTGTCTGGATTGGACGTTCGTCGCTGGCAGCGCCCAGGCCCGCCGCTGACGTGTTGGTATCTGCCGTATCGCCGATCGGTCCGGTGGCGGCCCGCCGCTGACGGTGGCGGGCCGCGGCGTGGACGTTCACGTGATTCTCGTCCGATGATCGCGGGCGAGCCCGTGCAGCGGGCATGGTTGCTGTGGACCTCGCGGGCACAGCACCCACATGTCGGATGCGGTTGCCCGGAAGAGCCGGTAGGGCGACGGCGCTGTCACGTCCTGCCATGTCACCGGGGTGGCGCCCCGGTCGGGGTGGCCGGGATACAGTCGCAGCCCGCGTTCCAGGGCGTCTCCGGTCAGTTCGGCGGCGTCGCCGGCCGCGTAGAGCGCACGTCCGTGGTACGGCGCCACGGTGGAGTCGAACACGACGATGCTCACCTGCGGGCGGTCGGCGATGTTGCGCGAGTGCCTGGCGTCGGTCGCGGACACCCAATAGAACTCTCGGTGGCCGGCGGCGGCGAAGTAGACCGGGGAGGTCCACGGGTGGCCGTCCGGATCGACGGTGCCCAGGACCATGTACCGGTTTGCGGTGAGGAGTTCGCGGGTGTGCCCGGCGAGGTCGCCGGGCGGTATGGCGGTCACGCCGCGCCGCTATCGGAGGATGCGGTAGCGCAGGTGCGTCGCCGCCGGGGTGGGCAGGACGTCAACAGGTTCGAGCTGCACGGGTCCGCCGGGCAGGCCGGCGAACATGCGTGTGCCACCGCCGAGCAGGACCGGGACCAGGTGGATCTCCATCTCGTCGAGCAGGCCGGCGTCGAGGTATTGCCGGCCGAGGTCGGCGCCGCCCATGACCGTCACGTCCTTGTCGCCGGCGGCGGTCTGTGCCTGCGCCAGGGCACTGCCGAGGCCGTCGGTGACGAACTGGTAGACCCCATGTTCCGGCTGTTCCTCGGGCGCCTCATGGGTCACGACGAACACCGGTCGCCGGGCCGGTCCGCTCGGGCCGTCAGCACCCCACCACCGTAGTGACGTGTCGTAGGTGCGGCGCCCGGCGATGACGGCGCCCAGCCCGTCGACGGCCGCGGCCAGGTACTGCTGGTTCGTCTCGTCGGCGCTGAAGGCCCACTCCTGCAGGCGCAGGCCGCCGTCGCCCATCGGGTTGTCGGGCGTCTGGTTCGCTGCCGTCACGTAGCCGTCCAGCGACATGCTGATGACGAAAATGACTTTGCCCATGACTTTGCTCCTTCGGTGGTTGGCGGTTCGGCCCTGACCCGTCTACGGTGCCGCGGCCGACGCGGTGGCGGATCCGTGGCCACCACGGATCCGCTACGGATGCGTGGTGGCCACCGCCCAGGCCGCAGCGGTGGTCCGGGCGATGCGGGACGATGGCGGAATGGATCGGCCGGAGATTTCGCCCCGAGAGGCCGAGGTGCTCGCCGCCCTGCGCGAACACCTGTCCAACGCGCAGATCGCCCGCCGGATGCAGGTTTCCGTGCGGACCGTGGAGAGTCACGTGTCGTCGCTGTTGCGCAAGCTGGGGGCCGGCGACCGGCGGACGCTGGCGCGGATGGCCGAGCCGGCGGCGGCCGGCGGGGCCGCGCCCCGCCCGAGCGGCATTCCGGGCAACTGGACCACGTTCGTGGGACGCTCCCGCGAGGTGGCGACCGTACTGGATCGGATCGGTCGGGGTGGCCTGGTCACCCTGCTCGGGCCGGGTGGGGTTGGCAAGACGCGGCTCGCGGCCGCAGTGGCGGAGGCCGTCGCGGCTGACCGTCCCGGCGGCGTGACGTTCGTCGATTTGGTCGCGGTCCGGGCCGGCTTTGTGCTGCCGGCGCTCGCCGGGTCGTTGGGTGTGGCGGAGCGTCCGCCGCGCTCCCTGGCCGACGCGGTGATCGACACACTCCGGGGCGAGCGGCCGTTGCTGGTGCTGGACACCTGCGAGCATTTGGTCGACGACGTCGGCCCGCTGGTGGCGCGGGTGCTCGCCCACTGCCCGGGCACGACCGTCCTGGCCACGAGCCGGCAACGGCTCGGCGTGACCGGCGAGCATCTCGTGCTGGTGGCGCCGCTGTCGCTGGGCGGGGACGCCCAGCGGCTTTTTCTGGATCGGGCGCGGACGGCCTCGCCGGACTTTGCCGCCGACCCGGCGCTGCTGGCCGAGATCTGCGCCCGTCTGGACGGCCTGCCGTTGGCGATCGAGCTGGCCGCCGCGCGGTCGGCGTCGCTGGGTGCCGAGGGCCTGCTCGCGGCACTCGACGACCGACTGCGGTTGCTCACTGGCGGACGGCGGACCGACGCGCGGCACCGCTCGCTGCACGATGTCCTGCAGTGGAGTCACGACCTGCTCGACGAGCCGGAGCGGGCTATGTTCCGGCGGTTGTCCGTATTCGCCGGTGGCTTCGACCTGGCCGCGGCCGAGGCGGTGGTGCCGGAGCGCTCGCGCGGCGAGCTGACCGATCTCATCGGCTGTCTTGCGGACAAGAGCCTCCTGATCCACCGGGTGGCCTTCGGTGGCCGGAGCCGGTGGCGGCTGCTGGACACGGTCCGCGCGTTCGGCGAGCGGCAACTCGTCGAGGCGGGCGAGGCCGCCGAGGTCCGCCGCCGGCATTTGGACTGGGCGGCGGTGACCGCGCAGGCGCTCGCGCCGAACGCCTCGGGTGCCTGGGCGGCCGGGTTCGACGAGGTCGCCGACGACCTGCGCGCGGCTTTGGCGCGGACCAATCCGGGGCCGGACGACACCGCGTACCGGCTGGCAGTGGGTTTGGCCCGGCTGGCGTTCGCCCGCGGATCCTTCGCTGAGGCCGCCCAGCACTACCGGGCGGCGTCCGCGCGGGCCGACGACGCGACCCGTGCCGTGGGCGATCTGCGCCACGCCGCCGACGCGGCGGTCGTGGTGTCGGATGGGCCGGAAGCGCTGCGGCTGCTGCTGGAGGCGGCGGACCGGGCCAGCGCGACCGGCGAGGCACGCGCTGGCGCGCTGGCACACGCCGTTATTGTCGCCGTCCGGTACGCAGCCGACTTCACCGAGCCGGTGACCCGGCCGGCCCGCGCCCAGTTGCTGCGACGGGCAGCCGCGGCGACCGACGGCACCGACCCGGCGACCGCGGCGCTGCTGGCCGCCGCAAAGGCGTGGGACGAGCTGGGCGAGCCACTGACGGCCGCGGCATCGGTGACGGCCGCGCGCATCGCGGTACGGGCCGCCCGCCGCACCGGCGACCCGGCGCTCGTGGCGCTGTGCCTCGATGCCCTCGGCACCGCCGCCGTGCAGCTGGGCCGTCCGCTGCGGGCGCACCACATTGCACAGCTGCGTATCAAGGTCGTGTCCGAGCTGGCCCCCCACGACCCGGCCGGCGCCGCCGAGATCACCGACGCCCATCACGTCGCCGTGTCGGCCGCCCTGGCGGCGGGCGACCTGCCGGCCGCGCGCACTGCGGTGCGGCGCGCCGAAACCCACGACCCGGTCGGTTCCCACCCGTACCTGGCGATGCCCCGCCGAATCCGCGTGCTCGCCCTCTCCGGCCGGTTCGACGAGGCCGTCGCAGCGGCGCAGATCCTGTGGGACAACTGGCTGCGCGACGGCCGCCCGGTGATGGCCTGGATGTCCTCGGCGCTGGCCGTCGTCGCGCTGGTACACGGCCTGCGCGGCGATAAGCAGGACGACCTGTGGCGCTCCCGGGCGCTCGCCGTCGCCGGACACGCCGACCCGCGCCGCTCGGGCGACCTCGCGGCGGTCACCGCCTTCGCGGACGCGCGGATCGCGGTGCACACCGGCGACACCAGCCGGGCCGTCGCCCTGGTCGAGCAGTGCAGCGCCGAATTCCCGGAGCGCTGGTGGGAGGGTACGCCCGGGCCGCCGGGGCCGAGCTCGCCGTCCTGGCCGGCCGACCCGACGCCGCCGAGACGCTCGCCCGGGCCGCGCAGACGGCGGCGGAACATCGTTGGGCCGCGGCGATGCTGACCCGTGCCCGGGGGCGACTGACCGGTGATCCCGCCCTCATACGGCGGGCCCTGGCGCAGTGGGACCGCCTGGACGCGCGGTTCGAGCGGGCCTGCACCCTGGCTCTGCTGCCGGGGCAGGAAGCGGCCGGGCGCGGCGAGCTGGCCGCCCTCGGCTGCCCGCCGCCCGGCCGCGCCGCCGGTGGGGCATCATCGGATGATGGTCCATGAGCTGATCCGGTTCGACCGGGTGGCGACGGACCGCGGCGTGCACAACGACCTGGAGCTGCGCCTGGGCCGCTATCGCCACACCGCGGACTCGTACTACCTGGCCATCGACGACTCGCCGACGGCCGGTGCGACGGTGGAGGAGAACTTGGCCCGGCTGTTGGACCAGTGGATCGACCGGCTGCACGGGCTGGGCGCCGGCGGTGCGGCGCTGCTGCCCTTCGACTTCGCCGACCAGTGCACGGCCTGGCTGCGCGTCGAGAGCCCGGACGGCCGGACGGCTGTTGTGCAGGCCGGGTGGAGCGGCATCGAAGGCTGGAGCTTCATGCCGACGAACATCGACGGAGGTGATCAACCGCACTCGCTGCAGCCGATCGCCGCGGCCCGCATCGAATGCCGGCTCTGCGACCTTGTCGCCGCCCTCGAGGGCAACCGCGACGATCTGCGCGGCCGGTCACAGTAACGCACCGTCAGGCGCTGCCGGCCGGTGCTGCGGGCGGGCAGAATGCCTTCGTCAGCACGGCGTCGAGGTCGTCGGGGACCGCGGTACCCCAGGTGACCGCGACGGTGAGGCTCCGGCGAGCGCCGGCCGTGACCGCCGACAGGCTCGAGTACCCCACGAAGTCGCCGGTGTGCCCGTACGCCGTGACGCCGCAGGGCAGTTCCCACCGCATCAGACCCAGCCCGTACTGCTCGGCCGGCGGGGTCGGCGTGATCATCTCCCGCCACAGGGCCTCGCGGAGCAGCCGGCCACCGGCCAGGGCGGCGAAGAAGCGATTCAGGTCAGCTGCGGTCGAGATCAGCTCACCGCTGGCCCCCGCCACGGACGGGTTGAACGCCGTGATGTCGACCGGGTTCGGATGGCCGTCCACGACGGCCAGAAGATAGCCGTGCGGGTGTGGGCCGCGGATTCGCGGGTACGTTCCCGGCATCGCGGTGCCGCGCAACTGCAGCGGCCGGATGATCCGCCGTTGGACCTCGGTGCCGTACGGCTGTCCGGTGACCTGCTGGACGAGCAGGCCGATCACGATGTAGTTGGTGCTGGAGTACGACCACCCGGCGCCGGGTTCGAACAGCGGCCGGTGCGCGGTCGCGAGCCGCACCAGCTCCCGCGGTTCCCAGGTGCGCCAGCGGATGTTCACCAGGGCCGCCGGATCGTGCAGTGGAAGGTCGCCGAGATAGTCGTACAGGCCGCTGGTGTGGTTGAGCAGGTGACGGACCGTGATGCGGGTGCCGTCCGGCACGAGGCCGGGCAGCCACCGCTCGACGGTGTCGTCCAGCCGCAGCTGGCCCTCGCCGACGAGTTGCAGCACGACGGTGGCCATGAACGTCTTCACGATGCTGCCGGCCCGGAACCGTCCGGCGGCCGGGACCGGGCGGGCGGTGCCGAGCTCCGCGATACCGCTGGTGCCCCCCCAAGTGCCGTGGTCGTCGCGAAGTTCCGCCAACGCCCCGGCCGCCCCGTCTGCCACCAGCTCGTCGAGCGCCTGCCGCAGCACACTGCGGTCCTCGGGCCGCGCATCGGTGGCGGCCGCGGCGTCAGCGTCCACTGCGACAACGGCAAGTGCTGCGGCGAGCAGCCACGACACTGCGCGCACCTTCATCTTCGGTTCCTCCACATGCCGGACCGGCGCCCGCCACGGGCGCCGGGCGTAGGACGGGCGTAGGACGGGCGTCAGCAGACGTCGATGTACCACACCTTGTCCCAGATGATCGGCATGGTGTAGCTCGGCGCCGTGGACTTGACCAGGACGTTGCCCGGGCGGCCGAGGAAGCGCGTCACCGTGCCCGGCGTCTGGTGGTTGATGAACTCCGTCAGCTTGTCGTACTGGTGGAAGTCGTGCACTGCGCGGGTGTTGCAGGTGCGCATGATGAACACCTTGAACATGTTCCGGGTCGGGTCCCAGACGTCGACGCAGAGCGTCCCCGTCTCGCACCGCTGGCCGCGAACGCCGATCGTCGACCATAGGACCTTGTCCGCCGGCGGATACATCGTCGGCTCGACGGCCACGGCCGCCTGCGTTTCGGTCGTCGTGGTCGCCCTGGCCCCGGGCGGTGCGGCGCTTGCCGCGCTGACGGGCACGGCAAGGGCCGCCACGACCAGCGTGATGGTGATGAGCATTCGGCTGAGCATGATCTGTACCTTCCTGTCGATAGTGGCACCTACGGCTTTGTCCCGATGACCGCACCATTCGCCCCCGGTGCCTCGAACCAGACGGTGCGGACGTCCTGGAAACCGGCGTCGTGCAGCCACTGCGTGTATTCGCTCGGTGTGTAATTGCGGCCCTCCGTCTCGATGAGCATGTTGAGGCTCATCAGCGCCGCGGGCGCAGGCCCGGTGTGCTCGTCGTTGACGAGTAGCTCGGAGATGATTACCCGGCCGCCGCTGGGCAGCGCAGTCCAGCACTTCTGCAGGAGCGCGCGGCAGCGGACCTCCGACCAGTCGTGCATGATCATGGACAACAGGGTCGTGTCGTGCCCGCCGGGCAGCGCGGCATCGGCGAAGAAGTCGCCGACCACCGTCGCGATCCGGTCGGCAAGACCTGCTGCGCTGACCTTGCCGGCTGCGATGTCGGCGACCTTCGGCAGCTCGTAGACGGTCGCGGTCAGGTCGGGATAGAGGCGGCACAGTTCGATGTCGTATGCCCCGGAGCCGCCGCCGACATCGAGTAGCCGGCGGGCGCCGCGCAGATCGACGGCCTCGCCCAGCGCGCGGGCGGTGAACGTCGACAGTGAGTGCATCGCCTCCCAGAACACCGCGAGCAGTTCCGGATCCTCACCGTCGAAGAGCGAACGCTGCCGGTCCGGATGCCACGTGGTCGGCCGGTTCGTGCGGATGGCGTCGGTCAGCTTGGCCCAGCCGGGGTACAGCCGCTGGTCGAGCATCTGCACCCAGCCGCCGAAGTAGGAGGGTTTGCCGCGGACCAGGAACTCCTCGGCGAGCGGGCTGTTGACATAGCGGCCGTCGTGCTTGCTGAGCAGCCCGAGCGCGGCGCATCCGGTGAGCAGCATCCCCGCCGGTCGCTCCTCGATCGCGAGCGTCTCGGCGAGCTCGCCGGCCGTGGTGCCGGCCGTGCTGGACAGACGGGAGAACAGGTCGAGCTCATGGGCCGCCGCGACCGTTTTGAAGGCCCAGAATCCGGTCGTCAGTTGCATCAAGGGAACGGGGGACAGCGGTCCGTCTGGGTCCGTGGTCATAGAACCTCCACAGCATTGCGTCGTCGGTCATCGGGATCTCGCGTGATGCCTGCCGGTGCGGCAGGAGAACGTCCGCCGACCACAGTGCCGTCGCGCCCTACACGGTCTGCCATACACTGATGTGTAGATCGCGTCGGGCACCCGTTCCACCGGCCCGCCCGGTGGCGCCCGGTGAGCGGGCTTCCCGGTCGGGGCCTCAGCGGGAGACGGGGATCATGGAGTTTCGGATACTGGGCACCCTGGAGATCAGGGACAATGCGGGGCGGCTGCTCTCGCCGCCCCGGCGCAAGCAGCGGCTCCTGCTGGCCGTGCTGGTGCTGCGCGCCAACGCGCCAGTGGCCACCGAGACACTGCTCGACCTGCTGTGGCCCGAGGCTGCCCCGGCCTCGGCGCGGGCCAACCTGCAGTCCTACGTCAGCGACCTGCGACGGTTGCTGCACGCCCACGAGCCGGACGAACCCCCCCGCCTGCACCGCGAGCCCGGCGGGTACGTGCTGCGGGCCGGGCCGCAGGAGCTGGACGCCATCGTCTTCGAGACCCTGGCCGGCCAGGGTCGGCAGGCGTTGACCGAGCGGCGCCACGCACCCGCCGCCGAGCAGCTGACCCAGGCCCTCGCCCGATGGCGCGGACCGGTGCTGGAAGACCTGTCACTGCCGGCCGCGCTCCAGCCGGAGGTCGAACGGCTCGAACAGCTGCGGATCGCGGTGCTGGAGGACAGCATCCAGGCCCGGCTCGACCTGCTTGAGCCGGCGATGCTCGCCGCCGAGCTGGCCGAGCTCACCGCCCGGCACCCGCTGCGCGAGCGGCTCTGGGGGCACCTTATGCTCGCCCTCTACCGCGCCGGGCGGCAGGCCGACGCCCTCAAGGCCTACCAGCAGGTCTACCGGCTGCTGGACGAGGAGCTCGGGGTTCGGCCCGGCCCAGCGCTGCAGCGGCTCCACCAGCGAATCCTGGCCGCCGACCCCGCCCTCGCACCGCCGGTCGGCCCGCATGCGGCGATGCCGGTGCGGCAGTTGCCAGCGCCGCCGCCGATGTTCACCGGCCGCACCCGCGAGCTGGCCGCGCTGGAGCGGGCGCGGGACGCGTCCACCGTGGTAATCGGCGCGATCGACGGGATGGCCGGGGTCGGCAAGACCGCCCTCGCCGTCCACGTGGCGCACCGCATCGCCGACCGGTACCCGCACGGGCAGCTGTTCATCGACCTCCACGGCCACACGCCGGGCATGGCGCCCCGCGAGCCCGCCGACGCGCTCGAGCACCTGCTGCGCACCCTCGGCGTTCCCGGGCCCCAGGTCCCCGACGCCCTCGACGAGCGAGCCGCGCTGTACCGCACTCGGCTGGCCAACCAGAAGATGCTGATCCTGCTGGACAACGCCGCCACCGAGACCCAGGTGACACCGCTGCTGCCTGGCAACCCGGGCTGTCTGGTGCTGATCACCAGCCGGCGCCGGCTGTCCGGGCTCGACCGCACGCATACACTCTCCCTGGACACGCTGCCGGCCCCGGACGCGGCCAGCCTCTTCGTCCAGACCTCCGGCCGGGGCCACCTCGGCGATCAGCCGGCCGACCTGGTGGCGGAGCTCGTCGAGCTGTGCGGCCGGCTGCCTCTGGCCATCCGCATCGCGGCCGCCCGGCTGCGGTCCCACCCCACCTGGGACCTGTCCCACCTGGTACAGCGGCTGCGGGACCAGCAGCACCGGCTCGGCGAACTGGAGGCCGGGCAACGCAGCATCACCGCTACCCTGGACCTCTCCTACCAGCACCTGACCCCCGAGCAGCGACGCGCCTACCGGCTACTCGGCCTGCACCCCGGCGCCGAGACCGACCCGTACGCCGCGGCCGCCCTCCTCGACTCCACCCTTGACCAGGCGGGGCGCCTGCTCGAGCACCTCCTCGACGCCCACCTGCTGCAGGAACCCACACCCGGCCGGCACCGCTTCCACGACCTGGTCCACGACCACGCCGCGCACACCGCATCGCGCGAGCAGACCGGCTCCACCGGCCGCGCCGCGCTGCATCGGCTTCTCGACCACTACCGGCACACCGCCGCGCTCGCGGTCGACGCCGCACACCCTTACGAGCCCGAAGGCATGCCCGACGTACCGCCCGCGAGCACCCCAAGCCCCGACATGAAGAATCCGGAAGCTGCGCTCGGCTGGCTGGACAGCGAACTGACCAACCTGCTGCACGCCGCCGGGTATGCCGCCGAGCACGGCCTTCCCGAGCACGTCCTGCACCTGTCGTCCATCCTGCCCCGGCCGCTACGCGCCCGGGGCCGCTACCACGACGCCGAAGCCCTGCACCATCAGGCCCTGGTCACGGCCCGGGCCACCGGCCATCGCGCCGGCGAGATGGAGGCGCTGGCCGCGCTCGGCCACATCGACCGGCTTCGAGGCCGGTATTCGCAAGCCGCCGATCATCTCCAGCAGGCTCTGCAGATCGCCCGGGCCACCGGCCACCGCGTCGGCGAACTTGACACGCTGACCGGCCTCGGCCGGGTGCATTGGATGCAGGGCCGGTATCAGCAGGCTGCCGACCATTTCGAAGAGGTCCTGCGAATCGCCCAGGCCGCCGGCCACCGCGTGCTGGAACTGGACGCGTTGACCGGCCTCGGCCGGGTGTACTGGATGCAGGGCCGGCATACCCAGGCTGCCGAGCAGTTCGAGGAGGTCCTGCGGATCGCCCGGGCCGCCGGCCACCGTGTCGGCGAGCTCAATGCCCTGACCGGCCTCGGCCACATCCACCGGATGCAGGCCCGGTACGCCCAAGCCGCCGAGCATTACCAGGGGGCGACTGGTCTGGCCCGGACCACCGGCCACCGCGTCGGTGAACTCAACGCGCTGACCGGCCTCGGCCAGGTCCAGCGGCTGCAGGGCCGGCTCGAGCAGGCCACCAGCAGCTTTCAGAAGCTGCTTGAGCTGGCCCACCGGACCGGCGACCGCAACTACGAGTTCGAGGCCGTGCAGGGCCTGGGCCGCGTACGACACGCCACCGGCGACCCGGACAAGGCCGCCGCCCACCACGCCACGGCGCTCACCCTGGCCGACGAGCTCGGCCAGCCGGTCGATGAGGCCCGCGCCCACGACGGACTCGCCAACGCCCACCACGCCCGGGGCCGGCACGAGCAAGCCCGCGAGCACTGGCAACGCGCCCTGACGATCCTCACCGGCCTCGGCATCGACCGCACCGACGACGAGGAAGCCACCACCGAGGCCATCCGCGCGCACCTGAGGTCCGTCGCGGCCACCTGATCGATCGGCGGGCCATCCCGCAAAGGCCACCATGGATTCTGGGATGAAAGCCGGTACCGGGGGCGTTACACGCGAACGCCAAACGGGAGAAGGGAACCGACATGCGGACATGGATGAGACTGTCGAAGCTCGTGACCGTAGCAGCAGCGGCAGGATGTCTCGCGACAACCGGAGGCTCGACGGCGGGCCGCCCAGGAGAGGACGGTCGCTGAAACGACCGCCCGTGGCGCCTGCGGCGGCGGGGTGCTGCTCGACGGCATCAGGGCCCTCGACGTCCTCGAGGAGGGCGAGCGCGACGACGGTACATCCTGAACGAGAACGGCGTGCACGACGTAAAGATCTGGCCGGTGACCGCGGCCTACGTGTCGATGGGCGAGGGCCAACGGGTCGAGGTCGACAAGTGTGTACCGGTCGGCGCCGAACTCCGGCTCTGGGATGACGACAGCCCTCTCAATCCAGACGATTTCATGGGCGTCATCGAGATCTTCAGCGAGTCCACCGTGGACAAGCACTTCGACAACGGCGCGAGCAGATACAGGCTCGGAGTCCTGGGGTGGAAGGCCGGCGACCGCTGCGACACGGACCTCATCCTCGGCGCCCTCGAGTACGGCATCTGGACCCGCGACGTCCAAGACCAGCAACTCGTCCACCACAGCGACCGCGGGGCCAGTACACCTCGGCCGAGTTCCGCACCACACTGCGGCTGCGGCCGTCGATGGGCCGGTTCGGGTCGTGCGCGACAACACAACCCTGGAGACCAGCGTCGCGCAGGTCTTCAACCAGCGCGGCGACGGCGTCATCGTCCGCGGCGCCCCCGCCACGGTCTCCCGCCACGACCGTCAGCCGCACCTTGGCGCCTGGATCCGGCGGCTGCCAGCGCGGGCGTTCGTGATCGAGTACTCGGTCCTGCTGCGCCAGTACATGAGCATGATCGTGGTGGACGATCGCGAAATTCTGTGGGAAGCGATGGAACGCAAGCTCGCCGAACGGCCGGACGACTTCAAGCGGACCGGATGAGGACGGCAAGACAAGACCAATCTTGACGTCGGCTCATGCCGCCGGTCGGGCGCAGCGGCTCGCCAACGACCGTCACGCTCTGTAGATCACTGTTTGCAGCCCGGTCCTCGGCCGGAGCTCACTCGTGCCGATGTGCGCGCACGTGATCATGGCTGAAGCATCCGCTCCACTCGCCGACCGCGCCGCCGTGGCCGCTGACACCCACGGCCGAGTCAGCCGGGGAGGTCCTCTGGACGCTTTGCGGCAAGCTTGCCCTGCAGCAGTCCGGTGGACTGGCCGACCTCGATGAGGTATCCGTCCGGGTCCCGCATGTAGCAGCGGATCTCAGCCTGGCGGTCGATCGGCGGTGTCAGGAACTCCGCGCCCTTCGCCTTCCACTCCTCGTAGTAGGCGTGGATGTCGGCGACCCGCAGGTTCAGGAAGGTCGATGTGGTGTCGCCAGGCTGGTAATCGACCACTGAAATGCCTGGCTTGTCGGGGGTGGGCGGGCCACCGGGGTTCATGATGATCCACGAATTGGACAGCCTGACGATGCACGGGTTCTCATCCAGCACGACGGTGCCGCCCAGAATGCGCGAGTAGAAGTCGCGGGACCGCGTTACCTCGCGCACGGTGATGAACAGCGTCACCAGAATGCCCTCGGCGGGCGCGGGGAGGTTGGCGAAGTCGGGCGCAGGTTCTGTCATGAGATTGCTCCATTCTGGCGCATTGGAAGACGTCGGTCCTGGTCACGTGCGGTGAGGTCGATTTCTCGTCTCAGTCAGTGGTCCCGTGCTGGCGGACCACCCGGTCGATGCGGCGGTCGGGGATGATCCACATGATTGCCGTGCCGACGAAGCACGCGAGGGCAATCCAGACGCCGATGCGCCCGCTCCGGTCGATCGCCAGGGCGCTGAGGATCCCGGCGAGGTAGAACGCGGGGGAGAGTTTGCCCTTGAGGTCACTGCCGACGGCCTGCCCCAGCGGCGATTCCGGTCCCTGCCGCCGGATGATTACCGTCTGGAGCACGAAGTATGTGATGGCCGCGGCAAGGAGGTTCAGGCCGTACATGACGACCGGGGTCGGCTCGAACCTCGACTCGTCCATCCAGGCCGTCGTGAACGGCAACAGCGACAGGCAGAACAGCAGCGCCAGGTTCGCCCACAGCACCCCGCCGCTGACCTGCCGTACCAGATGGAACATGTGATGGTGGTTGTTCCAGTAGATGCCCACATAGACAAAGCTGAGGAGATAGGTCAGCAGCCCGACACCGGTCGTGTGGAGAAGGCCGGCGAGGTCGTGATCCTCCGGCACCTTCAGCTCCAGCACCATGATCGTGATGATGATGGCGAGCACCCCATCACTGAACGCCTCGAGTCGACTGGTTCTCACCGGCCTACCACCTTTGCCCTCTGGTGATCCCTTTATTCGACGCTGTCATGTCATGTCCTGTCCTTGTTGCTGGTAGCTGGTGGCAGGCCGAGGACCGTGGCTGCCCGAGCCCGTCGACACGAGCACGGACCCGTACGTGGGCGCCGAGCGGGAGTCCGCTCAACCCGTGAGGCCGGACAGCCGGTGGGTTGCGACAGCGCATCTCCCGTACGTGTCCTGTGACACCTCGCCCAGTGAGTCACAGGTCGCCGGACTGCCCTGTCTTGGCTGGTGTTCACCCGCGTACCATATGGAGGAGAAGATGAGCTTCCCGACCAGCGATGACGCCCTCCTGCACAAGCTCGAGCGCAACGTCAGGGCAGAGTTGACGGAGGTCGAGACCGGCCGGACCGAGGACGCCCTCGCAGTACCGATCGACGAGTGGATCTTCGACCCGGCGGATGCCCAGCGCGAGAAGGCGGGCCTCCGCAGCCTTCTCGGCGCGGTCGAGGCCCTGGAAGACGGCTCACGGCTCGCCGAGCGAGACGGAGACCGAGATGCCTGAAAGCGGCAGCCACATGGCCGCCCGCGACCATTGCCTCAGCCTGGTACGCGCCGTGGACCGGCCCACCGGGCCGGCCCGCTACGGGCGCATGTTCCCCGGCCTGGACCCGCTGGGCAGCGACCCCGGGCTGCTGATGCGAGCGGGCGGCAACGGCGGAGTGTGCGACGCCGCCGCGGTCCTGGACCGGCTGAGCCCCGACGGCAACGACGCCACCGAGGCCGCCGGGTGGCCGTTCTTCGGCCAGCTGATCGCCCACGACATCACCGCCGACCGCTCACCCATCACCGGCGGTGTCGACCCCGAGGAACTGCGCAACGCCCGCGCCCCGAAGCTCAACCTGGAGATCATCTACTCGGACGGCCCGATCGGCTCGCCATACCTGTTCGACTTCGGCGACCCGGCGAGGTTCCTGCTCGGCCCCGACGGCGGCGACGTGCCGCGCAACCAGCAGGGCGTGGCCCTGATCGGCGACCCCCGTAACGACGTGCATATGTTCTCGCTGACCTTGCACGTCGCGCTGCTGCACGCGCACAACCGCATCGTCGAGCGGCTGCGCGAGCGCGGGGTGCCCGAGGCCGACGTCTTCGACCAGGCGCGGATCACCCTCACCTGGCACTACCAGTGGATCGTGGTCCATGACTTCCTGCCCCGGCTCGTCGGGGCGAGCCTGGTCGAGCAAGTGCTCGCCGAGGGCGGCCGGTGGTTCGCGCCGCCGCCGGGACAGGCGTACATCCCGCTGGAGTTCGCCGACGCGGCCTTCCGCTACGGCCACGGCCAGATCCGGCACACCTACCGGCTCGTCGATGGCGGCCCCGCGGTGCCGCTGTTCCCCGACCTGGTCGGGTTCGGCCCGCTGCCCGCCGACCGGCGCCTGGACCTCACACAGGTCTTCGACGTGCCCGGCCACCCATCCGCCCAGCGCGCCAAACGCATCGACGGCCGGCTCGCCGCCAGCCTCATCGGGCTGCCCGAGCGGGTCACCGGCGCGGTCGACACCGCCGCCCACCGCTCGTTGGCCGTACGCGACCTGCTGCGCGGCGGAACCACCGGGCTGCCCAGCGGCGAGGCGGTCGCCCAGTTCGTCGGCGCGGCGCCGCTGACCTCCGACGAACTGGAGCAGGCCTGGCGGCACGGCACCCCGCTGTGGTTCTACATCCTCAAGGAGGCCGAGCACCGCGGCGGCGGCGACCGGCTGGGCCCGGTCGGCGGACTGATCGTGGCGGAGGTCCTGATCGGACTGCTCCGCGCCGACCCGGCGAGCTACCTGAGCCTGGAACCGGACTGGGAGCCGATCCTGCCCGCCGCCGGAGCGCGCTTCGGCCTGACCGACCTGCTCACCCTTTAGCGGCATGCGCTCCGTGTGTGACATGCGCGCGAGTCACAACTGGCGGTGCTGTCCGGTCATAGCTGGCGTAGCCGGGTGAACGCCCGGCCTCCTGACCGGGACAGACGTGTGAGAGAAATGAAGATCGCCGTGCCGGGTGGTACCGGGCTCATCGGGTCGCAGATCGTCAAGATCCTTCAGGCGGAGGGGCACGAGGCGGTGCCGCTGTCCCCGTCGAACGGGGTGGACCTGCTGACAGGCGAGGGCCTCGACACCGGGCTCAAAGGCACCGACGTCGTGCTGAATCTGACGAACTCGCCGACCTTCGACGAGGCGTCGGCCGACTTCTTCCGGACGACGATGGACAATCTGCTGGCGGCCGCGCAGCGTGAGGGCGTCGGCCACGCCGTGATCCTGTCGATCGTCGGCGTCGACCAGGTGCCGGATCTCGCCTACTACCGCGCCAAGGTGCTGCAGGAGGAGATCCTGAAGGCCGGTCCGGTGCCGTACTCGATCGTCCGCGCCACCCAGTTCTTCGAGTTCGTCGACGCGATCGTCTCCTGGACCACCGACGGCGACACGGTGCGGCTGCCCAGCACGCCGGTGCAGCCGATGGCGTCGGCCGACGTCGCGAAGGCGGTGGCCGAGGTCGCCGTGGGCGCGCCGCTTCAGGGCACCCGGAACGTGGCCGGCCCCGAGGTCTTCACGCTCGACGAGTGGGGCCGCGCCGCGCTGGCCGCCAAGGGTGACAAGCGCCCGGTCGTCGTCGACCCGGCCGCCGGCATGTTCGGCGCGGTGCCCGGCGATGTCCTGATCGCCCCGGAGGGCGCAGTCCTCGCGGAGACCACCTACCGCGACTGGCTGACCCGCTAGTCGCCGAGATCGGCGGCCGGCGCCTCGTTGAGGTGCTGGCCGCCGATCACGTTCAGGAGCTCCAGTTTCTCGTGGCTCTCGCTGCCGGGTTGCGCGGTGTAGACGACCAGTTGCTGCGACTGGTCCGGATCGATCAGCCGCTGGCAGTGCAGGTCGATCGGCCCGACCTCCGGGTGCACGAGCTGGACCGGGCCGCAGTAGCGGCTCGCCACCGGATGCTCGCGCCAGAGCGCGGCGAATTCCGGGCTTTGCTTGAGCAGCGCGCCGACCAGCGCGCCCGCCCGGGAATCCTTGCCGTCGCGGATGTAGGACTCGTGCAGGTCCGCGACGATGAGCGGCCCCTCCGCGGGCCGGAGAAGCCGCGTTGCCGGGTCGGTGAACCAGCGATAGTGCAGGCTGCGCGTGAGACCCTTGTGGACGCTCTCGTCGCCGATCAGGGCGACGGACAGCTGGGTCTGCAGCAATGTCTCGCCGAGCGGGCTCAGCACCTGCGCCGCGGCATCTCGCAGACCGTCGAAGATGCGCATCATCCCAGGGTTGACGTGGTCGTCGGTGGAGCGGCGCGGGGTGGCGTACCCGGCGAGCCGGAAGAGATGGTCACGCTCCTCCATGGACAGGCGCAGCCCGCGGGCGAGCGCGCCGAGGATCTGCTCGGAGGGATGGGGACCGCGCGGCTGCTCGAGGCGGCTGTAGTAGTCGATCGACATGTCAGAGAGCACCGCGACCTCCTCGCGGCGGAGGCCGTGCGTGCGCCTCCGCCGCCCGCGGGGCAGGCCGACGTCCTCCGGTTGCAGGGCTTCACGACGGGTACGCAGGTACTCGGCCAGCCGGGCGCGGTCCATGCTCACACCGCCATGAACTCGACGCCGGCGAAACGCTGCGAGACGTCCCACAGCCTGGCGGCCGCGGCCTCGTCGCGTGCCGGTCGGTAGGGGTCCAGCTGGGCCGGACCGCCGGTGAACTGGCCGAACCCGTCCGGGCCGTAGAAATGGCCGCCCCCCGCCTCGGGGCTGGTGGCCGCGTACAGGGCCGGGAGCAGGCCCCGGTCGACGCCCTGGACCAGCACGCCCCAGCTCGCCAGGCGCTTCATGACGGCCTCGATCGGCGAGGGCTTCTCCCGGCCCATGTTGGGGCCGGCGGCGTACAGGCCGGTCAGGGCCGTGCCCGGGTGGGCGGCGTTGCTGACGATCCCCCACCCGGCCGCTCGCGAACGCCGGTCGAGCTCGAGCGCGAACATCAGGTTCGCGAGCTTCGACTGGTTGTACGCGCGGACCGGCGCGTACGCCCGCTCGCTCTGCAGGTCCTCCCAGTTCAGCTTGGCATGCCGCGCCGCGCTGCTGGTCATGGTCGTCACCCGGGCCTCGCCGGCGCTCAGCAGCGGCAGCAGCCGGCCGGTGAGCGCGAAGTGCCCGATGTGGTTGGTCCCGAACTGCAGCTCCAGGCCGTCGGCGGTGGTGTGCCGCGTGGCCGGCGTCATCAGCCCGGCATTGTTGACCAGGATGTGGACCGGCCGCCCCTCGGCGTTCAGGGTGTCTCCCAGCGCGCCCACCGACTTCAGCGAGGCCAGGTCGAGCTCGCGGAGCGACACGTCGGCACCGGGTACCTCGGCGCGGATGCGGCTCAGCGCGGCCTCGCCTTTGGCCTCATCGCGGACCGGCAGGAGGACCTCGGCACCGGCCGCGGCCAGGCGGGTCGCCAGACCGAGTCCGAGGCCGCTGCTCGCTCCGGTCACGACGGCGAGCCGTCCGGTCAGATCAATGGTGTTCTGCATGGTTACCTTCTTCATGCCTCAACGCTGACGCCGCTGCTCGTTCGCAACCATGTCTTGCCAGTACAAGGCTCAGCGGCGGTGCCAGCCCCGCAGCTTCGCGGGGTTCAGGACGACGCAGAGGGTCGTGGCCCGGTCCTCGTCGCAGCTGACGGCGATCACGGCCACGGCGGTGCCGGCCCGGCGGATCGCCAGGCCGGCGCGCCCGTTGATGCTCTCGATCGTCAGGTCGGTTCCGGGCAGCAGGGCACAGAGCAGCGGGGCGACCTCGGCTGCTCCGTGCACGGGACCGATCGGGGCGGGTACGCGGCCGCCGCCGTCGCACACGGCGGCGGCGTCCGGATCGAGGACGGTCTCGATCGCGATGACCTCGCCCGTTCGGCAGGCAGCGGCAAGCCGATACTTCGTGACAGCGGGCAAGGCTGCGATCTTGTCAAGATTGATCATCCACGGCACCTGGTCGATACCCGCCTCGGAGGCGTTGATCGTGGCCGTTCGGGTGGGGCCGAGCGAGACCGTCAGAACCACGCCGGCAGCTGTGCGGGTGGGGGCGGGCGCCGCTGCCTGAGGCGTCATCGCGAGCCCGGCGCCTGCGGCCATGCCGACCGCGGCGGTGCAGATGAGCGAATGCTCCGTGATGTACCCCATAAAACAGGAATCTGAGAGTCTTCTTTGGATAGTGTCGGCCTGTGCGCCTCAACCGCTCCACGGACATCAGCCTGCGCATCCTGATGCTGGGTGCCACTCGGGAGGGCCTGCTCACCATCGACGAACTGGCCGACGCGGTCGCCGTACCGCGGCACCATCTGGCAAAGGTCGTGCAGCGCCTCCAGCACCTCGGGCTGCTGGAGACCGTGCGTGGACGCAGCGGCGGGGTGCGCCTGGCCACCGCGGCCCGAACGGCGTCCGTCGGCGGGCTGGTGCGTGAGCTCGAGGGCGAGACGGAGGTCGTCGAGTGCACCGGCGACCCGGCGTGTCCCCTGAGCCAGGGCTGCCGGCTGCGCGGAGCGCTGCGGCGCGCGCAGGAGGCCTTCTACGCCACCCTCGACCCGATCACGATCGATGACCTCACCGCGCCACCCGTGCGGCAGGTGCTGTTGAGCCTGGGCCGCTCCTGATCGCGCGACCCATTCCCCTCATCTGGAGAACAACCATGCTGTCAGCCACGAATTTCCCGGTCGTCGAGGCGACCCTCCCGGTCGTCGCCGACCACCTCGACGCCATCTCGGACGTCTTCTACCGCACGATGCTGGACGAGAACCCCGACCTGCTCAACCTGTTCAGCCGCAGCGCGCAGGCCACCGGTCAGCAGCGGCAGGCGCTGGCCGGTGCGGTGGCGGCCTTCGCGGCGCACCTGGTCGGCACGGGCCCAGACGCCGTGACGTTCGAGCACCTGGTGAACCGGATCGCGCATCGGCACTGTGCGCTGGGCATCCGCCCCGAGCAGTACACCATTGTCGGCCGATACCTGCTCGGAGCGGTCGGCACAGTGCTCGGCGACGCTGTGACCCCGCAGATCGCGGCCGCCTGGGACGAGGTCTACTGGCTGTTCGCCACCCGGCTGATCGGACGCGAGACGCGCATCTACGCCGAGGCCGGAACGGACGGCGAAAACCCCTGGCGCGAGTACGTCATCGGCAGCAAGACCGCCGAGGCGGACGACACCGTCTCGTTCGTCCTCACACCGGCCGACGGCCGCCTGGCCCCCCGGTTCCTGCCCGGGCAGTACGTCACCGTCGCCGCCGATCTGCACGACGGCACGCGCCAGCTCCGCCAGTACTCGCTGTCGCAGGCCGCCGACGACCAGACCTTGCGCATCACTGTGCGGCGGGTGCGCGGCAACGGCGGGGCGCCGGACGGGGTCGTCTCCAGCTTCCTGCACGACCACATGGCCCCCGGCGACCGGCTGCGATTGAGCCAGCCATACGGCGACCTCGCCCTGACTCCCGGCGACACGCCGCTGCTGCTGGTCAGTGGCGGGGTCGGCGTCACGCCGATGGCCGCCATCCTGGACCACGTGGCCCGCACTCAGCCGGCCCGGCACGTCACCGCCGTCCACGCCGACCGCAGCCTCGACCGGCACCCGCTCCGCGCCCACATGCACGCCAGCGCCGCACGGCTGCACTCCTTCGACTACCTCGTCTGGTACGAGCAGCCGACCCCGGACGCATTCACCGGTCTGGTCGACGTGGACGCCATCCCGGTGCGCCCCGACGCCGAGGTGTACCTGTGCGGCCCGGTCCCGTTCATGCAGGCAGTCCGCACCGGTCTGCGTCGCCGCGGCGTCCCCGACGAGCGGATCCGCTACGAGGTGTTCGGCTCCGAGCAGTGGCGTCCAGCCCCGGTGCCAGCCCGCTGAAGTCTCCGGCGGATACGACGTTTGCGTACCGAACGGTCAGTGGCGTCGAGGAGGTGGTCGAACTCGCCGCGGCGGGCGCCGTCGAGCCAGGCGTCGAGTTCGGCCGGGGTGAACCTCAGGACGTCCGGAACTGCGGCCGACCGTGCGCTGCGGCTCGCTGCGTCGTCATCACGCTCCGTATGCCGCCCCGGCGGCGATGCCGCCGGCACCGGTTCTAGACCCGATTGGAGAACGCAATGGACGATGAACAGTTCTGGCAGACGATCGACGTGACCCTGCAGCGCTCCGCCCAGGACACGGATGAGCAGGCCGAAGCGCTGCGCGATGTTCTCGCCGGCCTGCCCGACGCCGAGGTCCTCGACTTTGACCGGCGGCTGGTCGCGGCGAACCACGAGCTGTACACGTGGACCCACATTGCAGCCGGAGCGTCGATGTCGAGATGGTTGCGGCCGTAGACGGCTGACCTGTACCGTGCCAAAACTCGTCGCACACGATGTGAGCTGCTGATTCGTTGCCAAGGCGCAGAATGGCGTGCGTGCTTGTTCGGCTGTTGTACCTGAGTGCGGTGCGGGTTTTCGGCTGGTTACCGCAGGCCACGCGGAGCGAGTCCGCGATGGTCGCCGAGCTGCTGGTGCTGCGCCACGAGGTAGCCGTGTTGCGCCGCCAGGTCGGTCTGCCGCGGCTGTCGTGGCCGGAACGAGCGGTGCTGTCCGCGCTGGTCCGCGCTCTACCGCGAGAACTGTGGAAGCATCGGATCGTCACCCCGGCCACCCTGCTGGCCTGGCACCGCCGACTGGTCCGCCGGCACTGGACCTACCCGAACCGGCTCGGACGACCACCGATCAGCGACGACATCCGTGCCCTGATCCTGCGCCTGGCCAGGGAAAACCCCGGCTGGGGACACCGACGCATCCAAGGCGAACTCGTCGGGCTCGGCCACCGCGTCGGCGCCGGCACCATCCGCCGCATCCTCGCCCGATCGAGGACCGGCCCCGCCCCGCGTGAGATCGACACGAGTTGGCGGACGTTCCTGCGGGCCCAGGCGTCCGGACTGCTGGCGACCGACTTCTTCCACCTCGACACCATCACGCAGCGACGGCTGTATGTGCTGTTCGTCATGGAGATCACACCCGGCGGGTGCACATCCTCGGCGTGACCGCGCACCCGACCGCTGCCTGGACCACCCAGCAGGCCCGCAACCTGGTGATGGATGTCGGTGATCGGGTCACCGCCTTCCGGTTCCTGGTTCGTGACCGCGACGCCAAGTTCACACCGGCGTTCGACGCCGTGTTCGCCGCCGAAGGCATCGAGGTGGTGAAGACGCCGCCGCGCACACCCCGGGCGAACGCGTTCGCGGAACGCTTCGTGCGCAGCGTCCGGGCCGAGTGCACCGACCGGGTATTGATCTACAACGAACAGCACGCTCGCACCGTGTTACACGACTACGAGGACCACTTCGACCGGCACCGGCCACACCAGAGCCTGGATCAGCATCCACCCGACCACGACCCCGGCGTGGTCGTCGCGATCGACAAGCCGATCCGGCGACGCCGCGTCCTGGGCGGCGTGATCAACGAGTATCACCGGGCCGCTTGATCCACTCGACAAATCCCCAGCTCACAGCCTGAACACAGTTTTGGCACGGTACACGCTAAATGGCCGCCTGCGGGGAGTATTCACTGGCCGCGGACAATACCCGGCGTGCCGCCGCGCCTCATCCCGTGTGACGGCCTGCGAGCGGCAGCCACCGCCAGCGATCTGCCCGGGTGAATAGCGCACTCACGGTCAATAGGACCCGGCCCGCCGCGTGACTGCACACGCGGCGACCCGATGTCCGGGTCAGTCGATCGAGCCGGGAGCCGCCAGCCAGGTGGTCTGTTGCTGAGTCGTCCGCGCGATCGTCTCGAAGTCGTGGTCGTAGTGCAGCAGTGACAGGCCGGACAGCTCGGCGGCCGCCGCGACCAGCAGGTCGACCGCGCTGGGTCCCTGGTGCGCCGAACCGTCCACGAGCATCTGCTGGACCTCGGCGGCTCGATGCCACACGTCGTCCGGGGTCACCACCCACGTGAACACCGATCCCAGCAACGCCGCATACCGGTCGTGGTCGGCCTTGGACTGCACTCCGCGAAGGAACTCGAGCTCAGTGAGCGTGCAGATGCCGATCACGCCGGCCCGCAACTGCGGCTGCCACAGCTCCTGCACCCGCTGGTTACGCAACAGGCGCACCACGGCACTCGTGTCGGCGAGAAACCGAACTGTGCTCACGGCCGGTAGTTCCCCTTGTCAAGCAGATGATCGAACGCGCCGGTAGCGGCGATCTCGGTCAGCTCCTCCAGAGCCTTCGCGCGACGCTGGACGGCGGCCACCTCGCGGAGCGCGGTGTTGATGGTGTCCTTCTGCGTCTTCGTCCCGAGCAGGGCCGTCGCCTCCGCTAGGGCGTCCAAGTCGATGTCGATGAGCTTCTTGGTCATAGCGGCCCCCATATATCCAACCCAGGCGGTCAGTATATACGTTCGACCGACGCTCGACGAGTGCTCGGCGGAGCGGACCAGCGAAGGTCACGGCGGGACGTCTCGACCGTCTTCGTCGTAGCGGGCAGCGCCAACCTGCTGGTCGGCATCGGGGGTCGCGGGACTGCTGTACCGGCACCGAAGAGTGATCCGCAACGCCTTCCGACACCCGGCATACCAGACCGGACAACTCATACCATCGTGATTCGTAGGCGGCTCACGCATCACGGACGGTCGTTCTGAACGCTTGGACGGTCCACCCACCTAGCGACGACGTCGACCGGCAGAGAATTCGCGACCTTGATTCGACCGCCCGCGGGCCGACAAGGATGTCGGCTTCGGACTCGTCCGAGAGGGTGGTAGCCACAGCATCCACCGGTGTGGAGGCCAGAGGGTCGTAATCCCGCGCCACAATGAGATCAACGGAGAGGACTGGTGGCGATGAACAACTACACCGCAGTCTGCTGGCGTTCTGGCGACTGATGAGCGATCACCTAGCCAGAGGTAAAGGGCATCCACAGCCAGGCGCGACGGCTCGCCGAGGCCGAGACGATGATTCGAGAGGCCACCGCACTGTTTCTGGACGTCGAGCCAGACTCCTTTCACGGTGACCGTGTGACCCGAAGTCCCCGACGCCGAGGACGTCCTCGACGCGCTCCGCGCCCGGAAGGAAGCTCAGCAGGCCGACCGACGCGCGACTGAAGCGACGAGGAGGGCACTGGGTCGCCTGATCGCGGACCGCATGACCGTCCGCGATGCCGGGCGCGTGTTCGACCTTTCGCCGCAGCGAGTGTCACAAATTACCGGCAAGGGCAGAAAGGCGCTTGTCCGCCGCAGGCGCAGCCACGTCGCGCAGCAGCGACCTGCCTGAATCTTGCCTTCAGCGGTTACGTCGCCAGATCGGCCGCAGACTTGTGAGCCCTGCCCCCGATTCCGGCGGGACGGCTGCCGGCCGCGTCCTGGTGCATCTGCTTGGTGACGCTCTGGTATGTATCCCGGGTCAGTGTGGTGGTCGAGTGGCCGAGTTGCTCGGACACGACCTTGATGTCGACCCCGGCGTCCAGGGCGATAGTCGCCGATGGGTGTTGGAAAACGGCAACAACTCGCGCAGCAAGCTGATCTCGCGCTCGCTGCCCAGCTGCGTCACGATCGGAAGTGCCTGCAGCGCTGTCACACCGCACCCTGGCCGGCACCCGAGTCTCCATGCCGACGCTGTCGTCGCTCACGTAATTCAGCTGGGAACACCAGATCGTGGTGAGCCCCGCTGGGTGGCACCGTAGCGTCAGCAACTGGGCGCTATGTCGCTCCAATCTGGACTCCGACGGCCAGATCCATAGTGCTGCTCGAGATCGAGCCAGTATGCCCGTTGCAATGCGTTCCACTCGCGGTCGACGAACGTTGACGACCGGCCCGGCCTTGCCTGAACCAAGGCCCACCTGGGCGCCAGACGGGCACCGCGCAGGAGTTTGGCCTCGTAGGCCGACGGGCCGAGGTCGATCGTGTGCAGGCCGTTGGCTACGGCGTACCGGATCGGTTCGTAGTAGCACGTGGTGAAGTAGGCGGCCGTCTGGCGGGCGAGGGCGTCGTCAAATCCGGCGGACCGTACGTAGAGGGTACCGTCGAAGGCGATCGCGAACGCGAACGCGATGACCTGCCCGCGCAACCGGGCGACGAAGAAGACAGCATGGCGTTCGAGCGGGCCGGACGAGAACGACGTCAAGTATCGGCCTGCGCCGTCCGGGGTGGAGGGATGGCCATGCCTGCGCTGGAGGGCGCTCAGCAGGGGTGCCGCCTCGGCGATCAACGACGGCCGCGGTGTCTCGACCGTGACCGCGACCCCGGCCTCGGTGGTCCGGCGAAGGTCGCGAACAATGTTTGTCCGTCGGGATTTCGGCCGGGTGGCCACATATTCGTCGAAGGATTCCCACTCGACGTCGACAACGGCGCCAGGCGCCTGCAACAGGCGGGCGACACCGTGGTCGAGGTGCACGGCGAGCTCGGCGGCGGTGGCCCGGTCGAGGTAGAGCATGCCCCACCCGGCGACAGCTTGCTCGCGCGCCACCTCCTCGACAGCCGCTCCGATCGCCAGGGCTGCGGCCAGCCGCCGCGACGGCGTCGGGGGCAGCAGGACACCGCCGCGGTAGCCGGACGTCCCGCCCAGGATCAGCTGTGGTTCGCCGTCGGCGACCCCGAGGTCGGGCCCGAACAGGCGCGAAAGGTCGTACCGGTCGCCGGCGGTCGACCCGGCACAGAGGATCGCTGCTTCCGGGCCTATGGCTTCGTCAAGGATGATGGCTGACTGCGGGCGGCCCGACTGTTGCTGGTACGCCTCGAGCCACTCCCATTGCGAGAACAGCGACTGGCTACGGGCGAGCGTGTTCCAGCGTTGCGATCCGAAGCGCGACAGGGGCTTGAGAGACACCCCGCAGGCGCGGGTTTCGGCAATGACGGTCATGGCTGTGCTTCCCTTCACAGGCGTGGTCGGAGGCGAGCTTGAGCGCGGCGAGGCGAGAGGCGAGATGGTGCGTCGATACCACGCTGAACCACAGCCAGGCCACGACAAGCGCCCCGGCACAGACGGCGATGGCGGTACGAGGCCCCCAGTGCTGGGCGGCGAACCCGCCCAGCGCTGCCCCGACAGGTACGGCGACGAAGGTCATGGTGCGGTACGCGGCGAACGCCCCCGACTGGATGTGGTCCGGCGTGATCGCCTGACGCAAGCTCACGCTGTGGACGTTGACCAGTGTCAGGCCGAAGCCGTAGATCGCGAAGGCCGCGCCGGCCGTAGCGACCGCGACGACTCCGTTGCCGTGACAGAGCACCAGGGCGGCCAGGCCGACCGAGGCTCCTCCCTTGCCGGCGATCAGCACGGCCCGCAGGCCCCACCGCTGACCGGCCCGACGGCCAAGGATCGCCCCGGCGAGCGCGCCGAGGCTCCCGATGCCCATGACCGCACCCAACGAGGTCGGGCTCAGGGTGAGCGTTCGGACGGCGAAGACCACGAACGCGACGGCAACCGCCTGTTCGAACAGGTTGTACACAATGGAGTGTCGCAGCAGAAGTCCGGTGACCGGGTGCCGTAGGACGAATCCGAACGCGGCTGGAACCCGGTGGATCGCCGAGCCCGCAAGCCGCTCGCGACCCTCCCGGTGCCTGATGAGGATCAGCCCGGTGGCGGCGACCACATAGGACACCAGGTCGAGGATCAGGGTGGCGGGCGAACCGATCGCGGAGGCCAGCGCTCCGCCGATGCCGGGACCTACCGCCTGGCTGGACGAGTAGCTGGCCTGCATGGCCGCGTTCCCTGCCACGAGCCGGTCACGTCCGATCAGCCTGGGCAGGTACGTCTGCGTGGCTACGTCGAACGCGGCGGTAAGTGCGCCGATGACGAACGCGACCAGGTACAGCCACGTCATCGTCAGCTCACCGGCGATCCACAGCAGATACGCCAGGGCCAAGGCGGCGGCCCGGCCCATGTGCGCCACCAGCATCACCGGGCGGCACCGGTACCGCTCGACCACGACGCCGGCCACCATCGGGGCGAGCAACACCGGGGCGTATTGCGTGGCAGTCAGCAACCCCATCTGGGTCGGGTTGGCATCGAGCACCACCAGGGCAACGAGCGGGAAGGCCACCGCGCTCACCCGGCCTCCCACACCCGAGATCGTCTCGCCGACCCAGAGGAGCCGGAAGTCGCGATGCCCTCGAAGAAGACCGGACGTCATGGGCGCACCTCTGGCCCCAGACCCAGCGCGTCGGCCGAGGCACGCCGCACGTCCTCGTCCGGGCCGGCGAAGATCGCGTAGCCCAGCCGGTCACTGTTGCCCCGCAGTGGCGGCACGCGCACACCGCTCGGCGCCCAATACTTGAGTTCGTGCAGATACCGTCGCACGTGCTCGGGACTGCGAGCTATCGGGTACCGCGGCCGTACGACCAGGCCACCGTCCATGGCACCGAAGAACCGGATCGCCGCGGCCGGGGCGGTAGGCACCTGCGGCTGGAGCCGTTCGCCCGTGACAGCGGCCAGTTCGGCGAGGTAGAGGTTCCATCCGGTGGCCAACTGGACGAGCTTTGCGATGTTCCCGCCGGCCGGTCTGGCTGCGGTCTCGATGATGACCACACCGCCGGACGGTTCCAGCTTGACCTCGGTGTGGGTCACACCCGCGCCGAGCCCGAGCGCGTCCACGGTCAGTGCCACGGTGCGCACGATCGCGTCGCGCTGGTCCGTGCGCAGCGCCGCCGGCACGACGTGGCTCACTTCGACGCAGTGCGGCGGCGCGGTCGTCTGCTTTTCCGTCACCGCGACGATGGTGGTGTCCCCCGGCGCCCACGTCACGGCCTCGACGCTGAACTCTGGCCCGGACACGTACCGGTCCACGACCGCACGTCCGGTCAGGGAATGGGCCCGGGCGACATCGATCGCGGCGTCCAGACCGGTCGGGTCGTCGACCACCGCGACTCCGCCACTGGCCCCGCCGTCGGCCGGCTTGACGACGACTGGGAAGTCTAATGTGGACGCCAACCGAAGGGCGTCCTCATGGCTGTCCGCGCAACCCAACTGCGGTGACGGCAGCCCTGCCGCGGCGAGTCGGGCATGCATGGCTGCTTTGTCCCGGAAGACGCCGGGTGGCACCCGTGGGGACGGCACGCCGAGGGTGAGCGCGACCTGCCGGGCGGCGTCAACGGCGAGTTCCTGCCAGCAGACGATGGCGTCGAAGCTCGCCGGTGCCGCGAGGGCGGCCGCGGTCAGCGACGCCGGGTCGGTGACGTCTGCCGGGGCCCACCAGTCGCAGAGATCGACCGGGACCCGGTCCGGGGTATCGAGAACACCGACATAGTGGCCGGCATCGCGCAGCGTCATGAGTCCGAACTCGCGGTGTGCGCCGAGACCGGCGATCAGCACCTTCACCGGCGACGCCCCCGAATCGTGAGCGGCGTCCAGTCACGCAGGCCGACAGCTCCCCGCGCCACAAGGGACTCCAGCGCGGCCCGGGAGACCAGCGGTGTCAACATCTGGATCGTCGAGATGTCCATATCCGAGCGATCCAGGCACAGCACGAGCCGGCGGTAGCCCGCGTACCGGACACCACGCTCGGTCTCCGACCCTTCGTTCACCGTGAGGTCGATGCCGGGAGGCGCAATGATCGGCCCGTTCCTCGGCGCCGGCAACTCAAGCGCGATCCATCGTGGTCGGACTGCGGGTAGGTGTCCGTCGACGACGCTGCTGAGGGCATGGACGGCATGCGGGTCCACGCCGGTCGCGGCAAGACCCAGATTGGTCATCCCGCTGAGCCGACCATTGATTTCCAGGACCTGCAGCGTCTCGCTGTCGTCAACGACGAAGTCGATCTGCCACGGTCCCTGCGGCTGGGCCGACGCGACGACCTCGGAGATGAAGGCGGCGAGATCGGCCTGAACGTGTGCCGGGAGCCCGGCCGGCATCACCCGGCCTCGACGCATCGGTCGGCAGGCCGGATCGAGCGGACCGAACGCGGCAACCGGCCACGTCACCGTGGCGCCAGTCGTAGTCATCAACTCGATGCCGTACTCCTCACCACGGAGAGCAGCCTGCGCGAGTACCGGATACCGGACCGACGCCGCCAGATCACGCAGCTCGACCTCGGCGGTCACGTAGTGACGTCCCGTGCCCGGCATGCTCCGGGCCTCCTTGACCACCAGCGGCAGACCGAGACGGACCGCCGACCCGAGCAGCTGGTCGGCGTCGAGGCAGGCCTCACCGCGCGGCACCGGCCAGCCGTGTCGCTGCGCCTCGCGATGGAAGGCGACCTTGTCGCACGCGATCGTTGCGAAGTCCGGGCTGTGGACGGGCATCCGGCGGCCAGTGCCTCGCCACCACCCGCCGCAGGCAGCCAACTCTGGCAGGAGCTGCTCGTTGGTCGGTTCCAGGTTTGCGAGAACGAGCTCAGGCTGGATCGCGTTCAGCGTGGCCGCGAGGCCGGCGGACGTACGGGCAAGGGGAACCTGCCGCACGCCGTCGTCGAGATGGCCGTTGAGGTCGACGGCAGTGCACACGGCGATGTCTCGTGCACCGAGGTGGCGCAGCGAGCGCACCAACCGCTCGACGCGGTACTCGCCGATGATCAGCACGTCTACGAGTGGCGTTCGCCGCCGTAGAGTCGCACCTTCCATTATCGTGCGAGTATCGACGAAAGAAGTCATATTTCCCCCGTTGATTGATTGTCAGCGTGCAAATTGGTCTGGATCGAGTTCCCAGTCCCTCAGTTCAGCGTTCTTAGCCAGCATCCGCACGCATATCGCATACGCCGTTGCCCAGCCTTCGACGGCGCACGGGCTGAGCAGAAAGACCGTGATGAACAGCCGGCGCGGCCGGAGAACCACCCGGACGTGCTCCAAGCCGTCACCGCCGCAAGCGGTACGAGTAACCAGCTCAGCCACCCGGGCGGGCGAGATCCCGGCCTGCGGGCCTTGGGTTGAGAGCACTACACGCACGAGTTGCATGGGGCGGCCTAGCCCCATTCGTATCCGCCAGCGGACGGCCGGCCAACGATTCGTGAAAGACCATTGTCATCGACCTTGTCAGGCATGTGAGAGTTCCCTTCGGTCATCCGAACTGACGCGTTGCGCCGATGGACTCACAATTCATGACCGCGGAACGGAAGGCACTAGATCACGGCTGGCACGAAGCTGCATGGCGCTGAGGTGCCACCCCACTAAAACGGATATAACTGGGCACTCCGGACAACGCGGCGGCTCGTTTGACCGGCATTGCTCATCCGCAGTGAAGACTGCATACTCGTCGGCATTCGACCTTCTACGGGGATGAAGGCATGCTCGGACCACTGGGCCTCTCGGAGGCGGCCGAGGCCGTCTATAGAACGATGTTGGGCAATCCCACGTGGGGCGTGGCGCAGATCGCTCGCCGGCTCGGTGTGCCGGAGGTCCGCGTTCGTCGGGCTCTAGACGAGCTGGCGGACCTCGCCCTGCTCCGGTCCGGCGAGGACGGCGGGCAGCTGCAAGCCGTCCACCCAGCCGTCGGCCTGGCGACGCTCGTGAGTCGGGTCGAGAGTGAGATCATGGAACGGCAGCGGCAGCTCGACGCCACCCGTTCCGCGGTGGCCACGATGGTCGCCGAGCAGGAATCGAACGGGTACCGCGACTCGGTGACCCGGCTTGAGGGAATCAACGCGGTGCGTGCTCGGCTGGAGGAGCTGGCCCACACTGCGCGGTTCGAATGCGTGTCCATGAACCCTCGGTTGTCCCAGACGGCGGAGGCCATGGCGGCCAGCCGGGCCCTCAACGAGGGAGTCCTCAGGCGCGGGGTCCAGGTCCGGTGCGTGTATCAGGACAGCGTGCGTAATTTGCCGGTGATGGTGGAGCACGCCGGGTGGCTGTCCGCATTCGGCGGCGAGGTGCGCACGGCACCTACGGTGCCGATGCTCATGATCGTGCAGGATCGCGAAACCGCGATCCTGCCACTCGACCCGGCCGACACCAGGCGCGGCGGGGTTGAGGTGCACAGTCCCGCCGTCGTCGCCGCCGTGTACGCCCTGTTTGAGCTGGTGTGGTCGACCGCCACCGCCATCACCGAGATGGTGTCCGCGGCAGAGCACGGCCTGCAGCCGTCGGAGGTGGAGCTCGTCCGGTTGCTGGCCGCCGGACACACGGACGAGGCCTCAGCCCGCCGGCTCGGGGTGTCGCTGCGAACGGTTCGGCGGCTGGTGGCTCGCCTCATGGAGCGCCTGGATGCGGAAAGCCGGTTCCAGGCCGGAGTGCGTGCCGTTCAGCGTGGATGGCTATGAGACAGGCTGCCGCGTAGATCATCTCCCCGACACCGTCTCTACGCTGGCACCGCGACCTACTACGCCACCACCACGCCAAGGTATCCCGCCCGAAACGGCCCAGGTGACGCCCAAGATCCAGACCAGACGACACGGCAGCGCTTCGGGTACGGCTGGCCTCACAGAACGTCACCATCCGCACCGATCGCCGGGAGTTCTCGCTGCGCGTGCTGCCTGCGCCCGGCGCGCTGCGCACCGCCGTTCCCGCCGAGGTTCGGAAGGAGCTTTCCCAGCTGTACTCCCGGCTGCCCGGGCTGGTCGAGCCGCAACGGGACCTGGTGGGCGCACCTGACGAGCGACCCCGAGCGCCGCCGCGACGGCCAGACGGCGTCGCGCGCTTCATCGCGTGGACCCTCGAACCCGACCAGCGATGCGCCATCTGTGACAGTCGCCGCCACGCCGTGATGCCCGGGGTACCGCCGCGCCTCATCCCGTGCGACGGTCTGCGAGAAGTCATTGCCGCCAGCGACCTGCCCGGTGGCTTCGGCCAGTCGGGTCTGAGTCATGCCGAGTTGCGGATCTCGGCCAGTTGAGCGCCACTGACCGAGGCCAGCAGTTACTCTCGCATGCCCTGGCGCCGAGCAACCCGCTCGACGCCGTCCCAGGTCGGGCGGCGGCGCGGGCCTTTGCCCTCCACGGCCCGCCAGTTCGAAGCCTCGGTCACGACTGGCCTCCCTCTTCAGCGCCGCAAGATCGTCGGCGAACCAAGTATCCGCAAGCGGGCCGCTGTGGTACCACGCCTCCCACCATCACGCAGCAACGGCTCTACGAGTGCTCGGCGAAACGAACCACCCAGGGTCACGGCGAACCAACCGGGCATACCGGACGGATTCCGCCCATCGCAAACGCCGATTGTGTGATCGGCCCCCGCTCCCACCAGCCCGAACGAATCCAGGTCACGCCGGGGCAGGATATGCCGGCGCAGGTCAACGGGGGCGTCGGTACACTGTGCTCCGCGCCCTCGTAGCTCAGGGGATAGAGCAACGGTTTCCTAAACCGTGTGTCGCAGGTTCGAATCCTGCCGGGGGCACCAGGTCAGAGGCCTATGGCACGTTTTTCTTGATCTTGCGTGCCATTCGCGTGCCACTAGCCTTCCGGGCCACCTTGTCCAGGTGAGCTGCGACCTCTTCATCCTTGCCGCCGAGCGGACGGGCGTAATGCCTGGTAGTGACGCTGGCGTCGGCGTGGCCGAGCCGGGCAGCGGCGACAAGGATGCCGTGCGAGTCCGAGACCCAGGACGCGTGCGTGGCTCGGAGATCGTGCGGCTTCAACCCGTCGAGGCCGGCCGCTTCGGCGGCTACCCGGAACCGGCTGCGGAAGCCGTAGTAGCTCTGCTGTCGCCCACTTGTGTGCTTCTGCCTACCTCCGAACAGGAACACGTCCTCGCCGTCGGGCAGGTTGCCGAGCAGTTCTGCCACCGCGTCCGACACGAACTCAGGCAGGACCAGTTCACGTTGCTGGTGGTTCTTCGGTGTGCCGATCACCGAGCCGCCGCGGACCTGGGACACCGCTTCGGCGATGAGGAGTCGCCGGCCCGGCAGGTCGAACGACCGGCGACGCAGCGGCAGCGCCTCGCCGATCCGGAGGCCGGCGTACGCGAGCAGCAGGACCAGGACCCGATCGGGCAGGTCGCACTTTGCCGAAAGGCGGGCGACGTCAGCGGGAGTCAGGACGGTCGGCTTGGCCTGCGGCAGGCGAGGCAGGCCGGCGACGCGACCGCCCCGGCAAGGGGTCACCGGGATCATGCCGTTGTCGACGGCCGAGGCCATTACCTGGGACAGAAGCCGGTACGCCTGCCGGACCTGCGACGCGCTTACCGTCTCGGCGAGGGTGCCGACCCACCGGGTCACCGCGAGAGGGCGGAGTGCGCCGAGCTTCACCTTCCCCAGGTGCGGCACGATGAGCCGGTCAATGACCGAGCGATAGGTCTCCTGCGTTTTGACCTTCCATCGTGACTGGGTCGCCGCGAACCACTGATCCGCCCACGCTGAGATCGGCGTCTTGGCCGCCGTGGGCGAGATCCAGCGGCCCGACGCGATGTCGCCTTCGGCCGTGCTGAGAAAGCGCTCCGCGAGGGCCTTGGTCGGGTACGTCTGCGGTGCGGGATGCATCTGGCCGTCCGGGCCGGAGTAGCGCGCCTGCCATTGGCCGGACGGAAGTTGCCGAACGGCGCCGAATCGACGTCGCCTCTTGTCGGTCATCAAGCCACCAATCCGTTGCTGTGCAAGCCCATGCGGATCGGCACCACAGTGGACTCGTCGATGTAGTTGGTCAGTGCGTCTTCCTTGATCCGGACGTGTGTACCGGCCTTGACGTACTCGATCCGGCGTTCGGCGATCAGCCGGCGCACGAACCGTTCCGTCACTCCGAGCCGTTCGGCCACCTCTGCGACCTTCAACAGCCGGTCACTCACCGTCGCGTTCCTCCCCGTTGTCGTTGACTACGTGCTCGTACTGCGCCGCTCGATCTCTGGCGGCGTTGATGGCGCTGCGCCACTGCATCCGTTGCGCCAGCGCCCGCAGGAGGCGATGCCGCATCGGTGGCAGGTCCGGATCGTTCGGCTTCGCCAGTTCCCAGGCGACCGGCGCCGGTGTTCCGTCGTCGGATCCGGTGACCGGGACCTGGTCGACGCCACCCGAAACGCCGAGGAGTGCCTTGACCCAGGCGCGGGCGTCGTGGCGGTGGTCGGCGAGGGTCTTTCCCGACCAGTCGCGGGAGACGAGGATGCGCCGGCCGCCGATGCCGAGCGTGGCGCGCTGGTGGACCTTGCCTTTGCAGTTGCCGGGACGGAGCTTCCCGTGGGCGTTCTTCGGCTGGATGCCGTACAGCAGCCAGTTCGCGCATCGTTCCGAGCACGGCGTCACCCGCAGCTCGTGCCAGAGCCGTTCGAGATGCGCCCGCTGCCGGTCGGTCGTCACGGTGTGGCAGTCAGCCGCGGACTTGGTGATGTACTTCGTGATGTACCCGACCGTACGGTCGATGTCCTTGCTGTCAGCCGAGACCCCGCGGGCGTCGACGTGCTTACCGAACCGAATCACGTGCGCCGGTTCGGCGTCCGGGTCGTCGTCGACCGCGTCGAGCGCCTCATCCCAGGTCTGCAGCGGCAGGCCGTCCGCATCGCGCCAGACCTCGGCGTCGGCGTCCCAGAGCGGCCGGTACGTGGGCGCGTCCACGCGCGGCCACCACACTTGGTGGTAGGTGGCCGCCGCGACCTCTCGCAGGACCGTGCGCGGGATGGTGCCCCGGATGGCGAAGTGCGCGTGCGGTGCGAGTCGGCGTTGCGGCTCGACGCACCCGGCGTACTGCACGTTCCAGCCGACGCACCGCCGCAGGTTCTGCCAGAACCGGTCGAGCAGCCGCGGGAACGTGATCGCGTCCCACGCCGCGCGGCGGTAGTCGTAGCGGGACGGGTCGAGCGGTGAGCCGTCCTCCCGTACGGGACCGTACGAGTCGAGGGTCATCGTCAGCCACATCGACGGCCGGTGCTCGGTGCCGTCCGGAGCCGTGTACACCCGGCCGACCGTGCGCGGCTGGACCTTCTGACGCGGCAGCGCCGGAGCATCCTGGCGACGACGGGTAGAGCGCTGCCGCTTCGGTTCCTCCGGCTTGTCGTGCGCCGGCGCCACCGTGCCGCGCAAGCCTTCCGCTGCGATGGCCTCTTCCACCTCGCCGATCGCCTCGTCGACCTCGCCGACCTCATCCCACTTCGACTCCCGGACCGCCTGATCCCGGAAGTACTCCAGGTGCGCCCGGAGACTGATCAGCGACCGGTGTTCCTCCGTCGCCGGGTTCGGAGCCGGGGCAGGTTCGTCGACGCGGTGCCAGCCCTCCCGGATCTGCGTCTTGCGCAGCCGCCTTGCCCGCTTCGCGCACGAGACGCACTTGTCCTCACGGGTCGCGCCGCAGGGGACGTCGATGATTTCGGTCTGGCCGGTCGTCAGGTCGGTGCGGCGGAGCCCGACCGGACGGAGGCAGACCCCGTACTCAGCCGCCATGTCCTTGACGACGTCGGCAGCAAGGGGCATCAGCATGCGTGCGGCACGGGAGCCGGGGCGCGGCCCTCCCTGCGGCTCCAGGCCGGGCAGCGCCTCAGTGGTGACCGTCATCGGCGGCCTGCCGGGTGCCGGACGTCCACGAACATGCGGTCGATCGCGTCGCCATCGCCGCGCAGGACACGAGCACGGCGAGCAGCGGCGTAGGCGCCCACCATGGGGTGTCCGATCCGCCGGCCACCCCACGGGAGGCGTTGCACGGCAAGGCCCTGCGCTTCGGCGTGGGCGTCGGTGGAGGCGTGGACCCGGTCGGCGACGGCCTCAACGAGCCGTTGGAAGGCGTTCACGGATGGGGTTCCCTTCACTTCACGATGCCGGACGGGATCGCGCCGTTGGCGCGCTGGAACACGGGAAGCACCTCGACCGGCGCAGGTTCGGGCACCTCGACCAGGTCGACGGATGGCGCGGCGTCGAGAACCGGTGCAGGCGCTGGTTTTGTCGAGAGGACAAGCTTCACGAGGGCCATGAACGCGAGCGCCGGTACAGCGGCGATCAGCGCCCCGGAGATGCCCGGCTTGGCGACCGCCAGCTGCGCCGCGAGGGACAGCGCGACGGCCGCCGTGAGGACTGCGAACGGGTACCGCACCGACTCTCCCGTCCGCCGGCGACGCCGGATGACGAGCGCGCAGGCGATCGGGACAAGTTCGGAGATCGCGGCATTCGCCCAGCCGAACCAGTCGGCCGTCCCAGCCGGTGAGTTCGCCATCGTCCAGTCGTGGACGTGGGTGAACGACGCCGCCCCGGCCATGCCACCGACCACGAGCAGGATGACGACCAGGACGACGCTTTCGACGTGGTGCCGCATGCGGCGCATCCGTTGCCTCACTTGGCTTTCGGAGTGATCGGGACGCGGATCCAGTCGGGCGGTTCGCCGGTCGAGGCGACGGCTTCGGACAGGCACCGCCACAGCGCCCACGCCTCGGCGGGGGTGAGGTACATCCGCCGGCGCCCCGCACCGATGGCCAGGTAGAGGTCTTCGTCGTCGGTGACGCGGACCGTGACCGCGGACGAGCCGGTTGTCACGTGTGGTGCGCGAAGGCGGTAGAACCGGCGGGTCATGCCGCCTCCCCGTCGAGGAGGTTCGTCAGCGCGTCCGGGAGCAGCGGGCCTTGCGCGTGCCGTCCGGGCTTGTAGACGTGCCTGGGTTCCCGCCGTTGCGCCGGTACGGCCGCAGGCGGCTTGACGACGTCCGGCGCGGCGTAGGCGGCGGCCATGTCGCGGATCTCGTCGTCGGTGACGTAGGCGAACCGGACCCGCTCAGGCTCTGGGCGATCGTCGAGGACGACATAGCCGATGCCGCGCATGGACGGCCGCGCTGACAGCTGGTCGCACAGCGCACCCCGAGCGCGGGAGCCTTGGCCGAGAACGAGGTCGACGTGGTTGGGTTCGTTGAGCCGCAACGCGATCCGGGTGGGGAAGAAGTCGCGCAGCTCGACGACCTCTTTACGTGGATCCTGTGTCGCGCCGATGACGAGCACGCCGAGGCCAGCGCCCTGCGTGAGGAGCATGGCGAGGGCGGCCTTGGCGCGGGCACGCAACTCGGTGTCCTGCAGAAGGGCGACGAGGGCAAGGATCTCGTCGACCATCAGGACGTACAGCGGCTCGTCCAGGGTCGGAGTGTGCGCGCGGGTCTTGCCCTGCATGCGGGCCTGCCGCTCGCGCATGACCTCGACGAGTTCTTCCAACATCGCGACCATCGGCGGGACGGTGGCGTACTCGTACCGGCTGAACAGCTCCCGACCGAGGGACAGTTCCACGCCGCCCTTCGGGTCGATGCCCCACAGCCGCACCAGCCCTGATCGGATCGCTGGGGCGAGCGCCCGGATGAGCGACCACTGCACCGAGCCTTTGCCGGCCCGGGTCGCGCCGACGATCAGGACGTGGGTTGCGAGGAGGCGCAGCACGTACCGGACGAAGTCCTCACGAAGGCCGAGCGGTAGCGCCTCCAGGTCGGTCGCTTCGGGCACGTCGAACGCGGGAACCGTGCGGCGCAGCGGGTCACGCCGAACGAAGACCAGCCAGACCAGCCGCGGGCGGTCCCGGTACCGGAACCGATCGACCAGCCGCAGCAGCCCCGCCCATCGGCCGCGCCGGGTCGGGGGCGTGTCCCGCCGGCCCGAGTAGACGCGGCAGATGCGGGCGCTGAACGAGTACGCCAGGTTCGCTGCCGCCGCGTGGTAGTCGTCCGGGTTCTGCCCGCGCGGCATCCGCAGCAGCACTTCATCGGTGGCGTACGTGCAGCGGACGCGGAGCAGCTTCGGGACGTTCAACCGGTGGTCGAACCGTTCGGCGAGGCGGCAGACGGTCATCGCCTCGCGCCAGTGCAGTTGGTACACGAACAGCCGCTGCCACCACGACAGCACCGGCAGCACGACCAACCGTTCGCACCATGACCGCCACCGCCACCACCACACCCCGACCGTCGCGCCAGCGGCACCGGCGAACAGGGCGAGGATCTCCCATCCGTGGCGGTGCCACAGCCACACCGCGAGGACGGCGAGGGTGACGGAGGTGCGGTTGCGCCACAGCACCGGCGTCAGCCGGACGAGCAGGACCGTGGCCTTGAACAGCAGGTACGGGATGACGATCCACATGACCAGCCACCACGGCGCCGGGATGGACAAGCGCCGGAAGTTGACCAGCGGGACGTTGTTGTTCCTCACTTACGACCCTCCTACGACAGCGCCAGCGCAGCGAACCGTCCCCGCGCGTCACGACGGACCGCCAGCAGTTGCAGCGGCATCCCGGTGAACCAGCGGGTGAAACGGCCCCGCGCATCGCGCGCAACAGGCATGAGCAGCAGTAGCTGACCGTGGCAGGGAGGAATACGCCATGCCGAAATTGGCATAATGGCTATGCCTTCCACGCATATAGATGGGCTTGGTTGGCAGCGGGGCGGTCCGGCTTCCTACGGCATACAGACCGCCCCGCGCTTGCGTTGCTTACGCGGCCTTGCGGGCCGGCTGAGACGAGCGGAACCCCGTCGCCCGGTACGAGTACGCGAGCCGGCCGGTCGGACCGACGTACGGCGTGACCGTCATTCCCTCGAACTCCACCGGCGCGAACGGCGCGCTGCTCTCCGGCACCGGCTGAACCGGAGCGGAGATCTTCACCGCGACCTCACGCGAACGGCCGGCGAGGTCCGGGTCCAGGTCCGACACTCGTACCGTCCACACCCGCACCCCGGTCAGCTTGTCCACCGCGGGCGTGCGAGCCCTCGTCACCTCGTTGTAGTCCTGCGCCTCGACGATCGAGTCCGGCACCAGCGCACACCCCGCCGGGAACACGTCCTCGAACCGGACCGAGAACCGAGTACCACCCTTGAGCGCCACTTAGCTCCTCCATTTGACCGCTTAACTTGTTAGGTGACCCAAGTGTAGCGAGCAGACCTAGCTTGTTAAGTAGTTAGAAAGAGAAATCCGGCGATGTCAGCAAGATTGAGCAACGTCGACGCGCCGCCTAAGCAATCGAGAACGAGTCCTCGAACTCCTGCCGCGCAGGTGGCACGGTCACGTCCAGCGCGAAGGCAGGTTGACCAGCCCGCGTGAAGACGGAGAACAGAGCGGTCAGCACCCACTCCCCAGGCTCGATCTCCAGCAGCTCGCACTCTTCCTCGGTGGCCGGCCGCGCCGAGATTCGCTCCGTCGCCCGGTCGAACTGCACGCCCTTGCGCGTCGCGACGTGACGCAGCAACCCTTCGGCGAGTGGACCGGGCAAGCCAACATCAGTGCCGGAGGCGAGATCGGCGGGCATGTAGACCGTGCCCAGCTCAACGGGGCCGACCTCGTCAACGCTGACCAGCCGCCGACGCACCACGATCGGTGCGCCCTCGCTGATGTCCAATGCCGAAGCGGCGCGCGGAGGGGCCGGAACCTCTTCAACGTCGACCACTCGGACACTGCCGCCAACCTCGTCGGCCAGGAGGGCGGCCGCGTGTGCGGGCAACGACCTCGGCTCGACCGGCTTTGACCGCGCAAACCTGCCCTTGCCTTGCTGAGTATCGATCCAACCGGCTTGCCGCAGGATCTCCAGCGACCGCACGACGGTGGGGCGAGACGTGTCGAACTCTTTCATCAGCACGGTCTCGCTGGGCAGCATCTCGCCCGACGCGTAGGTGCCGTCTTCGATACGGGCTTGGAGCGCGTTGACGATCGTCACGTACTTCGGCGGCGTGTACTCGATCGGCATACCGGCTCACCTCAAGACGACAACATAGCTTGTCAAGAGCTTATATTTGTCGGTCGCTCCTGTCATCCCACGGTCGGACGGGCCAAACAGAGCGACCCCGACCCGAGCGGCATGCTCAGAGATCGGGGTCGCCGGGGTCGCAGAGCTACTCCGCTCGCAGGCGCTCCGCATGCTGGTGCCAGACGAGCGCAATCGTCGCCTCATGCCCCCATTGCTCGTACTCGCTCGATCCGGGCGCTTCCGCCTCGATGGCATCGACGTAGTCAACGGTGAACGCGGCGACCGCCGCCCGCCAGTCACGCCCGAAGCTCCCGCGGTCCACGTAACCGAGCCGTTCCCAACGCCGGGCGATGTCGGCGATGATCAGCCGCCGGTCATCTGGACTGTCCAGGCGGTTCCCGTGACGGGCCACCATTTCGCCCGCTGACAGCTCGACGCAACGCCCGATCAGCGGCAGCAGCGTCACCGCGATCTCGTAGAGCAGCTCTGCGCCATCGGCATCGGTGACCTGGACTCGGTCGGCCATCACCGTCATGCGTCGTCCCCCGCCGCTCGCTGCTGCGCCCTTGCCTCCCGAAGCCGCGACGCGTACGTCAACGCCTCTGCGCCGAGACGTTCCGCCGACCGGATCGCAGCGTCCCAGGAGTCGCCACGACCCATGTCGATGACGATGGTGACGTCGTCGTCTTTGATGACGAGGACCGGGTCGCCGTCCTCATCCGTGGCCTGCCACGACCGGAGCGCACGAACGTCGACATCGAGATCGGGCTGTGGTGCGACAGGCATGTCGGCCACCCGGAAGGTAGAAGATCGCACGCGCGGGCCTCCGTTCGACGTTGAGGGACCTGTCAGGCCGCGAGGAGCGGTCGACCGAGGCACTCCGGGCAGATCCGCACGCGGTACCGAACGCCCCCGTCATCAACGCTCACGTTCCGCAGACGAGAGGCGACCCGGAAGCCGCGCCCCTCACAGCCCCAGCAGGAGCCACGGCCACGGCCGGCATCGGTGGTGCCGCCCTGGACCACCATCGAGATACGACGCTCGCTGCTCATGCCTCAAGGGTTCCGTCTGTAGGGTTCGGACCCCACGCCCTCACGCTGCCTCAGCACTGAACTTTCACTGCACCCGATGTCCCACTCACTGCACTTCCGCTGCAAGACTGGTCGCATGGCGGAGCTGAATGGCGAACCTGTAGCCCCCGACGAACTACGGGCGTTGGCGATGGTGAACTACGGACACTTCACGTCCATGCGCGTCGATGACCAACACATCCGAGGGTTCTCACACCACCTTGAGCGCCTCGTCCGGGACAGCCGGCTACTGTTCGGCGCCGAGCTCGACCGCGACCAGATCCGCACCTGGGTACGCCAGGCCATCGCCGGACGCGACGGCGTCTTCGTCACTCGGGTCACCGTCTTCGACCCGCACCTACCGATCGGCCGTCCCAGCGCTCCAGCCACGCCGCAGGTGTTGGTGACCACCCGCGAGGTGCCGTCCGGCCCGGTCGAGCCATGGCGAGTGCGATCAGCGACGTACACGCGCGATCTGCCCGAGGTGAAACACATCGGCCTGTTCGGCGCGCTGTGGCACCGCCGCAACGCCCAGCTCGCCGAGTTCGACGACGCCCTGTTCGCAGACGCCGACGGGTACATCTCCGAAGGCCCGACGTGGAACGTCGCGTTCTACGACGGCGAACAGGTCATCTGGCCGAACGCCGAAGTCCTGCCCGGCGTCACCATGCGCCTCCTGCAACAGGTCCACGAACACACAACCCTTGCCCCGGTTCGGTTGCAGGACCTTCCGCAGATGCAGGCAGCGTTCGCCACCAACACCACCATCGGCGTACGTGCCATCACAGCCATCGACCACGTAGAGTTTCCAGGAGATCACCCAATCCTCGACACGCTCCGCAAGGAGTACGAGGAGATCCCGGCTGAGTCCCTGTAGAGCACCGCGACGCCCAACGGAGCTTTCTGGTCATGGCGACGATCACCGTCCAACGCTGGACTGGCCGCGAGATTCGAGCCCTGCGCGAGGCGAAGCGCATGAGCATCCGCGAGTTCGCCGGCCACCTCGGCGTCAGCGAACGGATGATCTCCAAGTGGGAAGCCGGCGGAGAGTCGATCATCCCCAGACCCGTTAACCAATCCGCTCTTGACACGTCACTTGCCGCCTCCAGCATGGACGTGCAGGCCAGATTCACCGACACCGTTGGACCTGCGCCGACCCCTCAGGCACAGGAGAACGCCATGTCGCAGCCCACCCCCGGCCAGCCCCAGGACGACGACATCCCGGTCGGCGACGAGCACCACATCCGCCACCCCGTCGACGGCAAGCTCATGACCCTCGTCGACGCCGGGATCTACTTCGCCGGCCCGGACAACGAGCCGGTCTACCTCCCGGCGTTCTACATCGACGTCTACCCAACCACGAACGCCGACTACGCCCGCTACATCGCCGCCACCGACGCGACACCGCCCCAGCACTGGGAAGACGGCAAGCCGCCAGCGGAGCAGCTGGACCACCCAGTCGTGTTCGTGACGTGGCACGACGCCAACGCGTACGCGCAGTGGGCGGGCAAGTCGCTGCCGACGAGCCAGCAGTGGGAGAAGGCCGCCCGAGGCACCCGCGGTGACATCTACCCGTGGGGCAGCCAGCGCACCCCAGCCAAGTGCAACTGCCGCGAGAACGGTATCCGCAGCACCACCCCAGTCGACCGCTACGCCAGTGGCGTCAGCCCTTACGGCGTCTACGACATGTGCGGCAACACGTGGGAGTGGTGCTCGACGGGGACCGAACTTGGGCGGCACGAGCTAAAAGGCAGCGCCTTCACAAGCCCATTCCTCCGCTGCACCCCATCACTGTTCAACGACGCCTCAGCCAACATGTTGGATGACGACACCGGCTTCCGCTGCATCACCCATAAAGTTGACGTACGAGCTGACTACCAGTCCAGGTCGGCGAACGTTCGAGTTATTGTCTAGAAGTTTCCAGTATGGTTCAGTAGTCGTAGCCATTGCAAGTATGACAACGTAGGCGGTTACCGAATGAGTCTTGCACAAGATCTCGAGCTTCTCGAAGACCAGTTGAACGTCGAACGACGTAAGGTCGACGTCGCGACGCACAACTTCTCGGTCCGTGAGCTCGTGCGGATGATCGCCGAAAAAGAGCTCAATGTCGCGCCCGATTACCAGCGAATGTTCCGCTGGACGCCTGAGGCCGAGTCGACGTTTGTTGAATCCGTCTTCTTGGGGCTGCCAATTCCTCCTATATTTGTTGCCACTAATGTTGGCTTTCAGTGGGAGGTAGTGGATGGTCTCCAAAGGCTCTCAACGCTGGTTCACTTCCTGTCAGTGAACAAGGCGGAGCTCGCAGTCATCGCCCGCTCTGCCCCCTTACCTCTTACCGGCCTCGAAAAGCTCAATCAGCTCAACGGCCTGACCCATGAACAGCTACCGCGCAACCTGCAGGTGTACTTTGGCCGTCAGCCTCTTCAAGTCGTCTCACTTACCGACAAAAGTGATTTGCAGGTTCGTTTTGACGTCTTCGCTCGACTAAATAGAGGCTCCATGCGCCTAAGCGCTCAAGAGGTGCGCGCATGCGTATATCAAGGCAAATTTAACGATCTAGTGTCAGAACTGGCAGCGTTTGAACCGTTCACGAAGATGCTAAAGCTCAAAAAGGTCAATCAGAGTGACGGAACGACTGCTGAACAAGTTGTAAAATTCTTCGCTTACAAAAATTACCGAGACTCGTTTGACGGCAAAATCGAGCACTGGCTTAATAAGTATATGGAATCGGTTAAGAAGAATCCTTTTAATTATTCGAAGGAATCTGCTGCGTTCCAGGACGCTGTGAAAAAGCTCGCTGAGATCCTGGGTGATCGCCAGTTCTTAAGGACCGGTCACTCACTAACACCTCTCGTGCAGTTCGAAACAGCGCTCGTGGCGATAGCTGATCTACAGGCAGACGGAGTTAAGATCATACAGCCGGCCGACGACTGGTTGTCAGATGAGGAGTTCAGAGAGGCTAGCGGTGCAGGCTCGAATGCACGCACTATGCTGACCCGTCGCATCACTAGAGCAAAGGCTCTTCTCAGTGGCACCGTCTAGCGCCACACTGACGCAGAACCTAGTCGATCAGCATGATCGACTCTCACAAAGGGCTCAACGTCTCAAGCGGCTAATCATTTCTGTACAAACTCTCGCCACCGCAGATCCTACGGCGCCGAATCACTTTCTGCTACAAGAGGCAAGGGCCGCGGCAGTCATAGGGATGGTGGCTGAGCTAGAAAGCCTGACCCGTGTTGCCCTAAAGGAGATTCACGAATACATCAATCGCGCGAGCATACCTGTAAACACGATTGCGGCATGCCTACGGCAGTTAGTTGCACACAACGAATTTGAAAGCCTAAGAAATCTACAAGACGCCGCCAAAGTCTGGGAGAAACGTGCGTATACCACAAGCCTGGATCGCCAGGCAGTAGAGGTCGTGCTTCCATTGCCGACAAAAGGCCCGCTCCCGCCTATGGATGGTCGAACACCTACACCAAGCCTATACAACAGAATCTGGTCGGTGTATGGATTACACCGCGAAGCATTCCCCGTGGCTTCGTGGAGTCCGTCAATCCTAAAGATGGCGGGCTTGAGGAATGACATTGCGCACGGCAACATACCGTTCCATGAAATTTTTCAACAGCCGGGCGTTACTGTCGCCGACATAGAACGTTATGTCGACGACATAGAAGCTTTCTCCAGCCATTTTATAGCCACCATTGTTGACTACCTAACGAACAGTCTTTACCTCAGCCGGTAGCAGAATCCGTTAGGTCAAAGACGACGAAATCCTAGCGTCGTGGCGCAGCACAACTTGCTGATCGGCGATACCCACGTCAAACTCGCTCTAGGACGATTGCGCTTTCTACCGCGCGGAAGTCTTGCCGATACTGTCTTGAACCAGGATGAATCGAAGCCATCGTTCTGGGAACCGTAAAGTTTACCCGCCTGCGAGTAGTCCAGCCAGCTTGCGTGCCCATATCCAAGATTAGTGCAGGCAGGTCGACGTGCACATCTTTGTAAAACGAATCTTGAACCACAAGCGCCATTAGACCACCGGGCTTTACTACCCGGTGCAGCTCATTCAAGGAACTCCACATGCCTGAGAAGTACTGTAGATAGTATTTCTTGTAATATGTGCTCGATGCCTTAGAGCTATGCGACGTTATGAGGTCTATGAGCGTCGCGGTTTCTTGACCCCATACACTGGGGGTAGCATCCTCGGCTGAACCAGATATCGTAGGCGTTCCAATCATTTGATCGCGAAGCCTGCGGATATCACTCGACGTAAGTCCGACAACAGCCAGCTCGGGAAGCGTTGCTTTAACATAGTCTAGTCGGGTGCAATAAGGCGGCGAAGAAACGATGGCGTCTACACTTTTATCGTCCATCGGAATTCCGGTCGAAGAGGCAACGCCAATGGTGGCAACTCCCTCCTTGGTGAGCAGGGGGATTTCGAGCTGGCCTAGATAGGGATTACTGACCTTGACCGCATCTAGAAAAGCTCTATGAAGCTCCGAACGACGTACCCCCAGACGCCGTCCAGCTGGATTCTTAATCCACGATTGATTTGACGGGACGTATGCTCGGACCAGTTCGCGTACCGCCCGAAATAGCGCTACATAATACACGGACGCTAGAGACGTGTGAGGCATCCCTAATTGGAACACTGGCTGCGAGCCGTCACAGTCTGGGTCGACCAAAATTCGGAATACCGCACGTTCCAGCGCCCGTATCTCTGTAGCGGTTGAAGGTCCGAACCAGGTGCTAAGAAGGTCGTCATTTCTCAATCTGAATTGATGCGAACATGCTCGGTCGCATATCTCTACCGCAATCGGCAGTAAGCTGTCCGCTACATCTGACCCAATTAGCCGGGCACGGCCAATAATAACTGCCGCTGGATTGATATCGTACCCAAAAGCGTTGAGTCCAGTTGCGGTGGCCGCGACCGTTGTTGTGCCCACTCCGTTCCAGGGGTCCAGCACGATGCCGTCAGCTGGTACCTGGAGAGATCGAAGCATGTCCTCTACAAAGCCCTGGGTGTAGCCAGCGTAGTACTTGTAATACTGACGGTGAGGCGAACCACCGAGCTTTGGGCTGCGCATGGTAGCACACTACCTTGCGTATCCCAGGCACGATAGATCGGCTCTACTCCGACACTTCGGACGAGAGAGTGACTGTATCTGGCGTGGTCACCGATTGTCATGGCAATTGCCGAATCTAGCTGTACTAGATCAAGGCGCCTTCGGCGCGGGCTCGGACGTGGACACCCGGCTCGGCGTGCAAGCGGCGCCCGGCGCAAGCGCCGGCGCCGGAAGCCCGCGCGGCCGGGACACCACGTCCGAGCCGTACAGGATGCGCTGAAGAAGGACAGCCAGACACGGCAAACAACTCGGGAAGCCTCCAACGGCCGAGACGGCTTAAGAACGATCTGAGCTACCGCGACGCCCGCCTGGCTACATGCCGTCGCTCCCGCGGCCTCACCATCCGCCGGTAGTTGCGCTCTTGCCTCCCGGCGGGCCTCAAGGTCCCGGAGGGAGCCGCTCCTCCGCACACCCGCCACACAGGCGATGCCAAGCAGACCGTCGGCGGGGGCGCCAAGCGTCCGCGCGACCCTCACCCTCCGCGCGGACGAGGCACCCCCGCCGACGGCCCGCTTCCCAAGGGTGCACGACGGGTGTACGGAGGAGCTTCAAAGCTGAGGGAGGCGCCGGAACCCGGTCGGCCGGCGTACCCGTTGCGGAAGACGGGCGACGCCGGCCGGGTGAGGGTGCGCAGCTGAGCCGTCGCGGACACATGACCACGACGGCTCAGGCGTACCAGCTCAAGGCCATGTAGTGCCAGATAGAGCAGCAGCGACGGCAGCCCGCCATTCCACAACTCCGCTTGCGCCTTAGTGACCGCAGTGGACTACTTGCTAACACTCGCTAGAAGTTGCGAACCGCCATAGCGGTATTAGACAGGATCAGGAACCTGCGGGTAGATCATGATTCCGGCCTTGTTGGGTTTGCCTTCAAGTTTGGTGACGCTGACCTTGCCTGAGGACAAGAGCTTCACGAACGGCTTCGACAGCGACTCATCGCTACGGAACGCATTCCAGGCGGTAATCAAGAAATAGAGATGTTCCGAGATCCGCAACTGATCACGGCTCTTCTTTGCCTCATTTTCGCGGAGGTAGAACTGCTTTACCGGATCTTCGTCACCGTCGAACTCGAGGTTATCCAGCTTGGAGAAGAATTTGATGGTGTCGTCCATGTCGATACTTCCGAGCAGCAACGTAGCGAAGCTGGTCAGGCCCAGCGACATCAGATCGTTCACCTGATTCCACTTGCGAGCCAGAGCGACTGCACCCGTAATGGAGAGCGCACCCTCGGGGAGCTTATTCTGCTCGTCCACCCAGCTGGTGATCTCGCTGTTGGTGACCTTGCGGGCACCATTGACACCTCGCCGAACCGGTCGGTGGTGTCCCTCAGACCACAAAATCGCGGTACGAGCTGCGGATGCAACGGCAGGATGGTTCGAGTCCACCCGGCCCGACAGCTTGAGCGCGTCAGCGCCCGTCCGAGCTGCGCTCGTGTCAATAACTTCCTGGACCGACGCCGGCACGTTGCGAGCAACAAACAGCCACATCGAAACACCGGATTCGACGATGGCATGCAGACGATGCTGCCCGTCGATCAGCTTGCCTTTGGTGTCGAACGCAATCGACATATGGCTCGACTGCCAACGGCCGGCCTTCATGTCGCTTGCCTGCGAGAGATAGTGCGCCTTCCGGAGATTCCGGTTGGAATGGTTCTTACCAAGATACGATTCGGCCTTGTCCGGATCGATGAGCTCAAGCTCCATCGTGATGTCCGGTTTGACCGGTGCAAGTGCGAGCGTCACTATTACTTCCAATCTGTCCGACTCGGGACATGTTGCGGAGCCCTTGGCATCCGACTTCAAGTGGGCGAATCTGCCCGCTCGAAAAACACGCTACACCCTGTCAAGTCGAGGTCGTGTATGCCTCCGTGACTCTGACCGATCGGATGCGCCTTGTAGACAAACGCACGACAGCGTTGCCACGCATCTGGCGTCCAGGCGGGCGCATGGTCGTGCCATTCGCGTGCCAGTAACAGCGGTCAACCACGGCCAATCGGGGGGCAACAATCGACCCCACGCCAAAGACGGACGCCCAGGTCAGAGCAGGTCAGGGCGCCAGGAGAGCACGCCCTGATCCAATTCCTAAACCGTGTGTCGCAGGTTCGAATCCTGCCGGGGGCACCACAAGGCAGGGGCGCGATCAGCAATCAATTGAACCGGGCGCCCGCGCGCCTGATGCGGTGCCGGGAGTCAAGCCTCTCCGGCCGTCACGCAAGCGTCGCGAGATCCCCAGTCAGAGTCGACAGGCTCGTGAGCAGATGTTCGAGCTCCGCACGGTCCGGCACCGGGTGACACAGGAAGCAGACCTCGTCCTCGACGATCGACACTGCGGGTGCGCCAAGCCGCTGCAGCCGCTGGACGACGTCCCCTAACGAGCCGCACTCCAGTCCCGGGCGGGCACGACCGTGCCGTGCTCGGCCGGCAGGGTGAAAGAGCACGTGCCGGTGCGCTGTCCGATGTGGAACGGCTCGGCGATCACCACGTCACGGGCGTCCAGCATGCCTGCCACGACGGTGGGTGGCCTTGCGTCGAGCCGCCTCGCGGGCGACGCCGTGAACGATCACGGCGGCGACCGCAGCGCCGAGCAAACACCCACGCCGCCCTCTTCCGGCACCATCCATGATCCCGAAGGCCGCCGGCGGCGCAAGCGCTGACGCAACCTTTTGGTTGCCATTCACCGCTTGATGTGCAACCGTTGAGTTGCGATGAAGGGAGAAGGGGTCATGATGGATCACAAGACCGGTACCCGCGAGGAGTGGCTCGCGGCGCGGCTGGAGTTGCTCAAGGCCGAGAAGGAGCTCACGCGGCGCAGCGATGAGGTGGCCCGGCAACGGCAGGCGCTGCCGTGGGTCCGGGTCGACAAGGAGTACCGCTTCGACACCGAGGACGGGCCGGCGACGCTTGCCGACCTGTTCCGTGGCAACTCGCAGCTGCTCGTGTACCACTTCATGTTCGGGCCCGACTACACCGCCGGCTGCCCGTCGTGCTCGGCGATTGCGGACGGCTTCAACGGCTCCGTCGTCCACCTCGCCAACCACGGTGTCACGCTGCATGCCGTGTCGCAGGCGCCGTTGCCCAAGCTGCAGGCGTACCGGCAGCGGATGGGCTGGACGTTCCCGTGGGCGTCGTCGGCCGGCAGCGACTTCAACTACGACTTCCGCGTGACCCACTCCGCCGAGGAGTGGCGGTCCGGCAGCGTGGAGTACAACTTCCGCCAGATGGACGTGCGGCCACCGGCTTCCGGCCAGGAGCACCCGGACCTGCTCGCGCTCGCGGCGGGGGTCGGCACCGACTGGTCCACGTACCGGCAGCAGGGTCCGGGGCTCAGCGCGTTCATCCTCGTGGACGGCGTCGTGCACCACACGTACTCGACGTACGAGCGCGGCGTGGACGCGATCTGGGGCATGTACCCGTGGCTGGACCGGGCACCGCTCGGCCGCAACGAGACCGGCATGTGGTGGCGGCGCAAGGACGAGTACGCCCGGCACTGAACGGAACCGGGCGAGGGGGTGCCGGCAGCCGGAGGCGGCACCCCCTCGCCGGGGTCAGGACGTGCGGGTCTGGTACGCGGCGCGGCTGGCTTCGATGTGGGGGACGTGCTCGATCGCCCAGCCGGCCAGGGCCAGGGCGGGTGGGATCAGGCTCTTGCCGGTCGTGGTCAGCGTGTACTCCACCCGGGGCGGCACCTCGGCGTGGACCTTGCGGGCGACCAGGCCGTCGCGCTCCAGGTTGCGCAGGGTCAGGGTCAGCATGCGCTGGGAGATGCCCGGGATCTGCTGGTGCAGGTCGGTGAAGCGCAGCGTGCCCTGGTCGAGGGTGGCCACGATCAGCAGCGTCCATTTGTTGCAGATCTGGTCGAGGATCGCCCGGATCGTCTGGCCGCCGTCTCCGCGGATCATGCAGGTGTGCTCGTACTGCGACATGACAACCCCTTGTGCCTCACGCACACACGTGTGCCTTTTGTACGCCTCACGATAGTGACGCATCATGTGGCTACTTACGGCTGGTAACCATCCTGGTGAGGGGCGCACACATGGAGATCGCGTACTGGATTGTCGGCGGGCTGCTCGCGGTGTTCTACGTGTACGCCGGGGGAAAGAAGGTCGTGCAGAGCCAGCAGCAGCTCCTGCCGATGATGGGCTGGGTCGACCGGGTGCCGATGCCGCTGGTCAGGACGATCGGGGTGCTGGAGGTGCTCGGCGCGGCGGGGCTGATCCTGCCGCCGGCGACCGGGATCGCGCCGTGGCTCGCGGTCGCCGCCGCGGCGGGACTGGTCCTGATCCAGGTCGGTGGCATCGCCGTGCACCTGTCCCGGGGCGAAGGCAGGCTGATCGGGCTCAACATCGGCCTGCTCGTGACCGCCGCCGCGGCCGTCTGGCTCGGCACCACCTGGCTCTGACCGTGCCGGAAGCGCTCAGTGCAGCGTGCCGGCTCTGACCGCGCCGGAAGCGCTGGTGTCGGCGGCGGTCGCCGGAAGCACTCAGTGCAGCGTGACCTTCAGCAGGATCATGACCACGCCGAACGCTCCGGCGACCGCCGCCGACACCAGGCGTTCGGCGTGGGTGAGCCGGCCGTGGCGGCCCATCTCCCAGCCGGCCAGGCACAGCAGCAGCGCGCTGCAGACGAGGGCCGAGATCACCGTGGTACGCAGGGCGACGCCCGCGAGGTTCAGCAGGATCAGGACGACGACCGGCAGGGCCGAGGTCGTCACGATCTCCCAGCCGGTGGTCAGCTGCGCGCGGACCTGGTGCGCGGTCAGCCGCCGGCCCTCATGGACGCGTTGGGCCACGAGGCGGGCGTACCGCTCGGCGCCCCAGTAGATGACGAGGGTGACCAGGACCGCCGCGATCACCGCCCCGGCCGACGCCGCGTGGGACGAGGCCATCACGGCCGCGCCGATGATGACGCCGTAGACGCCGGCCGCCGTGGCCTCCTCGGTGAGACCGGTCACCCGGAGCCGGTGCGCGAGCGGGTGCCGCCGGCGCGGTCCTGACCACATCTGCGTGTCCACCGTCCTGATCAGACCGGCGACGGCCCTCCCCCGTGGCGGGCGATGGCGGGTCGTGGCGGCGGGTGAAACGTGGGTGGTACGAGCGAGGGAGGGAACATGGCGACGTTTTCAGCGAGACACGGTGACGCCTCACGGCATGGCGTGGCGCACCGGGGCACGGCCGCCGTGCCGTTCTGGGAGACCTTGACGCTGGGCGTGGTCACCACGCTGTTCGGGATCGTGGTGCTGGCCTGGCCGGGCGAGACGCTGCGGGTCCTGGGTGCGCTGGTCGGCGTCTGGCTGATCGTCGCCGGGGTGATGCGGGTGGCGACGGCCCTGGTCGAGCATCACGGGCTGGGGCGGCGGCTGCTGACCGGGGCGGTGGGCGCCGCGATGGTCATCGGCGGCGTGGCGTGCCTGCGCAACGTCGCCAACGGCGTGGTGGTCCTCGCGTTGATCGTCGGGCTGGCCTGGTTGCTGACCGGCGTGTCGGAGATCGGCATCGGGCTCATGACGCACGGCCGGGCCCGGGTGTGGCTGACGACCATGGGCGTCGCGTCGCTGGTCGTCGGCATCGTGTTCGTGGTGTGGCCGGGCGTGTCGCTCACCGCGATGGTGCTGCTGACCGGGATCAGCGCTCTGGTGATCGGGTGCGTGGAGATCGCGTTCGCGTTCCTCATGCGCCGCGAGGCCGCGGCCGCGGCCACGGCCTGACGCGGCACGGCCTGAGTGGACGGGCGGCGGCGCGGATCACGCGCCGCCGCCTGGTCATTTCGACTCGGTCTTGCGGGCGTGGGACCGGCCCGCCGGGGCCTTCGCCGGCGGCGCGTCCGGCTGATGCTCCTCGCCCTCCAGAACCTTCATGATCCTGGGCGCGATCGCCTCCGCCAGGGCCGGTGCCAGCGCGTCGGCGAGCAGCCCGGCGAGCGCCTCGGCGATGAGCACCCGCTCCAGCGTCGAGCCGCCCAAGCCGCCCCGCGCCATGGTGGACCGCACACCCTCGAGCAGGCCGCCGGGAAGTGGCGAGCGCCCCCGGCCCATGGCCTTCGACGGCTGCCCCTGGTCGGCGGTCTCGAGGATCTCCAGGATCAGCTCGTCGATCAGGGCTTCGACATGCTGATGTGGTTGGTCCGGATCATTGGGTACTGACGAATCAGCCGCCACGATGGTGCCTCCCTCGGATGGGCAAACGGCCCGTCCCCCGGCCGTGAACAGCCGGAGGACGGGATGCACGATGCCGTCAGCTGCGCGCCATCAGCGCGGCCAGCAGCAACGGGTGCTCGACGATGTTCTTGCCCCGGCGCTTGCGTCCGGCCAGGGCCATGAGCAGCAGCGGGTTGTCCATGATGCCGCCCTCGCTGTCGTCGTCGCGACGGCGACGGGCCAGAGCGGCCAGCAGCAGCGGGTGCTCGATCATGCTGCCCTCACTGTCGTCCTCGCGACGGCGACGGGCCAGCGCGGCGAGCAGCAGCGGGTGCTCGATCATGCTGCCCTCGCTGTCGTCGTCGCGGCGGCGGCGGGCCAGCGCGGCGAGCAGCAGCGGGTTGTCCATGATGCCGCCCTCGCTGTCGTCGTCGCGGCGGCGACGGGCCAGAGCGGCCAGCAGCAACGGGTGCTCGAACAGTGCCTCGCCACGCTCCTCACGGCGGGACATCAGCGCCGCCAGCAGCAGCGGATGCAGCGCCCCCTCATCCCCTTCCCGCTCGCTGGTTTCGGTACGGGCACGTTCAGCGGTGGAACTGGTCACGGGTACTCCCTTGATCATCAGATCCGTCACGAACCGCGTCGCGGCGCGTGCGCTTACGCATCCACAATCCCGGGCGCGGAACGGCGCGCACCCACCCGACCCGCATGACCGGCTGGACCCGCTGTGGTGCAATCTTCGCTGTGACCGTTGCGATCCTGGCCCGTGGGCAGAACACCGCACTGCCGGTGGCGGCGACGTACACCGTCGTGGTCAGCCACGCGACAGGACCCGAGGTGGACCTCGTGGCCTTCCTGCTCGACGAGGCCGGCCGGGCACCCGGCGACGACGCGATGGTGTTCTACAACCAGCCCGACGGCGCCGGCGCGCGATGGCTGCCGCCCGAGACCGGCGGCGGCGTCACCCGCCACCGCCTGGAGGTCACGCCGGCCGGCTGGGCCGGCACGACCGCCCGGGTCCGGATCGGTCTGACCGTTACGGGCGGCACGTTCGCCACCGTGGCGGGGCTGCGCGCGGCGGTGCACGGTCCGGCCGGCGAGCTGTACACCCTCGACCTCGGCACCCCCGACGTGCAGGACGCGCTCATCGTCGGCGACGTCTACCGGCACCGCGACGCGATCAAGGTCCGCTGCGTCGGCGACGGCTTCACCGACGGCCTGCGCGGACTGATCACCGACGTCGGCCTCACGGTCGACGAGCCCGCACCGGCAGCCGCGACGCCTGCGGCACCGGTGGCCTTCGCGGTACCGGTGGCGCAACCCGTCGTCACGCTGACCAAGGCGCAGCAGATCAGCCTCGCGAAACCCGCCGCGAACGCCTCCAGCGTCGACCTGCGCAAGTACGCCGTCGCGGTGTCGCTGGTCAAGAGCGGCCTGGACGCGCGCACGTTCCGGGTGGTGCTCGCCATCGACTGCAGCGGCTCGACGAAGAAGCTGTTCCGCACCGGCGTCATGCAGCGCTCGCTGGAGCGGATGGTCGCGATCGCCGACCTGCTCGACGACAACGGCGAGATGGAGGTGTGGTTCTTCGGCGACTTCCCGGTCCGCTCCGCGCCGGTGCGCACCACCACCGCACCCGACTACCTGGAGCGCCAGGCCGCCGACAAGAAACGCGCCGAGGGCGGCAACTTCGAGCCCCGCGTCATGAAGGAGATCCTGGACTGGACCGCGGCCGAGCCGTCACCGCACCCGACCCTGGTGCTGTTCTGGTCCGACGGCGGCGTCCACGCCGAGAAGCAGATCACCGAGCTGCTGATCCGCGCGAGCAACCGCCCCGTGTACTGGATGTTCCTCGGCCTCGGCGTCGCCGACTACGGCGTGCTGGCCCGCCTGGACAACGTGCGCGGCGGCGTGGTCGACAACGCCGGCTTCCTCCCGATCGACGACATCGACCTGCTGTCCGACGACGACCTGTACGGCCAGATCTTCGGCGCCTTCGTCAGCCGCTGGCACACCGCCGCCGCAGCGGCCGGCATCCTCACCACCTGACGCCGCCGGAAGCCACATGCCGTAAGGAGGCGGTAAGCGGGCAGCATCTGGTTCCGGGGCGTGGCGGGCGGTTCACTCGGAGGCATGACGCGGAAGCCGTTGACGTGGTTCGTGGTCGCCGTCCTCGCCGCAGGGGTGGGGTTCGGGCTGTACTGGTTCGCGCCGTGGCGGCTGTTCACCGATACCACAGTGCGTGAGGCGCTCACCGTGCCGGAGGCCACGACAGCCGTCGAGCCGGGCGCCTCGTCGGCGGCCCCCGCAGCCCCCGCGGCCGCCGTGGTGGTGGCGCGGGGGACGTTCGTGACGCATGAGCACGACACGTCCGGCAGCGTGCGGGTGGTTCGGCTGGCCGACGGCACGCATCGGCTGGAGATCGAAGGGCTGGACACGTCCGACGGGCCCGATCTGCGGGTGTGGCTCACCGATCAGGCGGTCGTCGCCGGCAAGGCCGGTTGGCAGGTCTTCGACGACGGCCGGTACGTCGAACTCGGCAAGCTCAAAGGCAACAAGGGTGATCAGGTGTACGCGATCCCCGCCTCCGCCGACCTGACCACCCTGCGCTCGGTGACGATCTGGTGCAAGCGCTTCTCCGTGTCGTTCGGTGCCGCGCAGCTCGCCTAGGCTTCTGCGGTGTGACGATCCGCGTGCTCATCGCCGACGACCAGCCGATGGTCCGGGACGGGCTGCGCCGGATCCTCACCGCCGAGCCCGACGTCGACGTGGTCGCCGAGGCCGCCGACGGGGTCGAGGCGCTGCGGCTGGTCCGGGAGCTCATTCCCGACGTCGCCCTGCTCGACATCCGGATGCCGCGCATGGACGGGCTCACCGTGACCCGGCAGCTGGCCGGCGGGCCGACCAGGGTCGTCGTGGTCACCACGTTCGACCTGGACGAGTACGTGTACCCGGCGCTGCGTGACGGCGCCTCCGGGTTCCTGCTGAAGCGGTCGGGGCCGGCGCTGCTGGTCGAGGCGGTGCGGGCCGCGTACGCCGGTGACAGCCTGATCAGCCCGTCGATCACGGTGCGGCTGCTGAAGCACGTCACGGGGCCGCGGCCGGCTCGGCCCGCTCCGGTCGAGGCGCTCACGGAGCGGGAGCTGGAGGTGGCGGCGCACGTGGGTGCGGGGCGCACCAACGCGGAGATCGGCGCCGAGTTGTTCATCTCGGCCGGCACGGTGAAGACGCACGTGGCCGCGATCCAGCGCAAGCTCGGCGTCCGCAACCGGGTGGGGATCGCCGTGTGGGCGTGGGACACCGGCACCGTGGCGCCGTGACGCGGACGAAGGTACTGACGCTGCTCCTGCTGGTGCTGCCGGTCGGCCTGCTGGCGTTGTGCGCGCTGCCGCTGACCGGTGCGGCCGGGATCGTTCCCGCCGTCGCCGCGGTCGCCGCCGTGGCGGTCGCGGCGCTGGCCCGCCCGGGCCCACCGGACCCCGCGAGCACAGGACCGGATCCCGGCAGCACAGCACCGGGCTCCGGAAGCACGAAACCAGCGATCGCCGTCGCCGGACTGTCGCTGCTGGCCGACGGGCTGTATCAAGGCCCCCCGCAGCCTCCGGCGCTGTGGGCGCCGGTCGAATACGTCGCCCTGGCAGTCCTGCTGGTGTCGCTCGCCCGGCGGTCGCCCGCGCCCGCCGGCGTCCTCGTCGCGCTCGCCGCCACCGCGTTGCCGCTGCGGATGTCCCTGCACGTGCCCGGTGACCGGGTCGAGGCGTCGGTGCTGCTGGTGGCCGCCGCGTTCGTGACGACCGTGTGCGTGGCCGGTGCCGGGCTGTACCTGCGGCTCGGCGATCACCGGCGGCGGCTCGCCGAGGAGCGGGCCCGCCGGGCGCACCGCCTCGACCTGGCCCGCGACCTGCACGACCTGGTCGCCCACGAGGTCACCGGGATCGTGATCGCGGCGCAGGCGGCGGCGCTGCCCGACATCGAGGCGGCCGGGCTGCGCGCGCTGGACGCCATGGACCGAATGGTCGGCACGCTGCGCGGGCCGGTCTCGCAGCGCGTCCACGGCGTCGCGGACCTGCCGGACGTGGTGCGCCGTTTCGGCGCGACCGGGCCGGCGGTGGCGACGCTGTCGATGCCGGTCGTGCCGGAGCTGTCCCAGGACGCGTCGAAGGCCGCCTACCACGTGGTGGTCGAGGCCCTGACCAACGTCCGCCGCCATGCCCCGGCCGCGACCACCGTGGCGGTGACCGTGACGGTGCGGGCCGGACGGGTCGAGCTGATCGTCATGGACGACGGGCCCTCGGAGCAGGCCGGACCGAGAACCGGCGGCGGGACCGGCCTCGCCGGCCTCGACGAGCGGGTCACGGCACTCGGCGGCGACCTGCGGGCCGGCCCGCGCGGGGCCGGCTGGGAGGTGATCTGCCACCTGCCAGCCGGCTGACCGGTCAGGGGCCGGAGGCGACGATGATGACGATCAACGCAAGGATCAGGATGAACGGCACGCACAGCCCGATGATGCTGATGGGGCGGGCGAGCAGGCGTTTGCCCGGGTCCATCGGCTGGCGGGCGCCGCCGTAGGGCGAGGGCTGCGGCGGCGCAAGGCTGGCGACCTTGCCCCGGTTGATGATGTTCCACAGCACGATGAACGGCGTGATCACGAACGACGCGTAGCCGTACCAACCCTGGATGAGGGTCTTCGAGGTCATCTCGCGGAACGTGGCCATGCCGCAGTCCCGGCAGAACGGGCCGTCGACGTGACGGAACTGCATCATGATGATCATGCCCCGGTGACCGCGGAACTTGGTCTGTGCAGTGGGGACGTTGCTGCAGAAGCGGCAAGGGGTGAGCTGGGCAGCCTGCTGTTGCTGCTGAGCCGACATGGACATTGGTGGTTCCTCCCGTGAAGGGCAACAGGCTACGACATCCGCGACGGCCGTGGGGGGCGGCGGATCTGCCGTTCGGCAGATGTGCGCGGCACCGGCGGACGCGACGCTCGGTGGATGCTGGAACTGATCGACATCACGAAGATCTACCGGGGGCGCAAGCGCGCCGTCGACGGGTTGACGCTGCGGCTCGGGCCGGGTCTGGTGGGGCTGCTGGGCCCGAACGGGGCCGGGAAGTCGTCGCTGCTGCGCATCGCGGCCACGGTCACCCGCCCGACGGGCGGCCAGGTGCGCTTCGACGGCGGCGACGCGGTCGCCCGGCCGGGCCCGCTGCGCCGCGCGCTGGGCTACCTCCCGCAGGACTTCGGGGTGTACCCGCACCTCACCGGGCACGAGTTCCTCACCTACCTGGCCGCGGTCCGCGGGCTGGCGGGGCACTCCGCGCGGGCCCGCGTCGGCGAGCTGCTCGAACTGGTCAACCTCGCGCACGCCGCGAAGCGCCCCCTCGGCGGGTACTCCGGCGGCATGCTGCGGCGGATCGGGATCGCGCAGGCGCTGCTCGCCGACCCCAGGATCATCGTCGTGGACGAGCCGACGGCCGGGCTCGACCCTGAGGAGCGGGTGCGGTTCCGCAACCTGCTGAGCGACCTGTCCGCGGACCGGTCGGTGCTGCTGTCCACGCACATCGTGTCGGACGTCGAGTCGGTCGCGACCCGGATCGTCGTCGTCACCGGCGGCCGGATCCGCTTCGACGGCGAGCCCGCCGACCTCCAGCGCGGCGTCGCCGGGCACGTGTGGGAGCTGGCGGTGCCGCCGGCCGAGCTGACCGGCGTCCAGCAGCGCCTGCCCGTGACCCGCCTGGTGCGCACCGCCGAGCACGCCCACGTGCGGGTCCTCGCCACGCACCGGCCGGCGCCGGACGCAACCCCGGTCGCGCCGGATCTGGAGGACGCCTACCTGGCCGTCGTCCACAGATCCCGGGCGGTGACGGCGTGAGTGCGTTCGTGGGGCTGGCGGTCGCGGATTTCCTGGAGCGGGTACGCCGGCCCGCGTACCTGGTGATGCTGATCTCGGCGGTCGGCCTGGGCTGGCTGGCGGTGCCGCCGACCGGCGCACGGTGGGTGGTGCTGGACGCCGGCGGCTACCGCGGGCTCTACACCAGCGCCTACGTGGGCCTGGTGACGGCGCTGACCAGCGCCCTGTGGCTGACGTTCGTCGGTTTCTATCTGGTACGCGATGCCGTGGCCCGCGATGTCCGCTCCGGCGTCGGCCAGTTGCTGGCGGCGAGCCCGCTGCGCACGCCGGTGTACCTGGCCGGCAAGTTCGCCAGCAACCTGCTGGTGCTCGGTTCGATGGCGGGGGTGCTCGCGGTGACCGCGCTCGCGCTGCAGCTGCTGCGCGGCGAGTCCCGGGCCGTCGACCCGGTGGGGCTGCTGGCGCCGTTCGTGTTCCTGGCGTTGCCGATGCTGGCGGTGACCGCCGCCGCGGCGCTGCTGTTCGAGACGACCCCGGTGCTGCGGTCGGGGTTCGGCAACATCCTGTGGTGCTTCGTGTGGATGGCGATCGCGATCGGCGGCCAGTCGGCGTCGGCGCCGCTGGGCGGGATCGGCGTGGCCCAGCTGGCCGGGACGATGCCGGCGACGGCCGACACGTTCGGGCTGGGCCTCATGTACGTCGACCGTCCACTGCGGACGTTCGAGTGGCCGGGGCTGCCGCTGGACGCCGGCTTCGTCGCCGGACGGGCCGCGGTCACGCTGCTCGCGGTGGCCGTCGCGCTGCTGCCGGCGCTGTGGTTCCACCGCTTCGACGTCACCGCCCGCTCGACGGCCGCCCGGGCGCTGCCGGAGCCGCACACCGTCTACAAGGGACTGCCCCGCACGGCGGCGACCGCCGGGTCCGCGACCGGCCGGCTACTGGCCGCCGAGGTCCGGATCCTGCTGCGGAGCGCGCCATGGTGGTGGTGGACCGGTGCGGCGCTGCTGGCCCTCGCGGGTCTGGCGGCGCGGCCCGGCCCGACGCTGGCGATCGTGTGGATCTGGCCGGTGCTGCTGTGGTCCCGCCTGGGCACCCGCCGCGAGGCCGGCGCGATCCTGGCCGCGTACCCCGCACCGCGCCGGCGCCTGCTCGCCGAGTGGGCCGCCGGGGTGCTGCTCGCCGCCGCCACCGGCGCGCTGCCGTCAGGATGCTGGCCGGCGCCGACCTGCCCGGCCTCGCCGCCTGGGCGGCCGGCGCACTGTTCATCCCGGCCCTCGCGCTGGCGCTCGGCACGCTCACCGGCGCACCCCGCACCTTCCAGGCGGTGTACACGATCCTCTGGTACATGGTGATCAACGACGTCGCGGCGCTGGACTTCATGGGGGCGCTGCACGAGCACGGCCACCCGGCGGGCCCACCGGCCCCGCTGGTCGCGGCCGTGGCGGCGGCGCTGTTCGGGCTCGCGTTCGGCGTGGTCCGGCTCCGCCACGCACGGCGCTGAGGAAAGTCCAGCCGCCGGCAGAACACCTGCCGGTGATGGGAGCGTCTGTTGGACGTGACATTCGAGGAGTTCGTGCACAGCCGGGGCGCGGCCCTGGTGCGCTTCGCCCGGCTGCTCACCGGCGACGAGCACCGCGCCGACGACCTGGTCCAGGAGGTCCTGGCGAAGGCGTTCGTGCAGTAGCGCCGGGTCTCGGCGGCGCAGCGCCCCGACGTCTACGTGCGCCGGATGCTGGTCAACGCCAACACCTCGTGGTGGCGGCGCCGCCCCAGCGGCGAGATCACCGTCGCCGAACCGACCCTCGGCACCGGTGACGCCGCCGGCGACATCGGTGCCGAGGTCGCCGCCCGTGACGAGCTGTGGCGCATGGTCCTGGCCCTGCCGGTGCGCCAGCGGGCGGTGCGCTGCACCGCCCCGATCCAGCTCAGCGGCCTGCCGGCCGGCGCGCGGCTCCTCGGCTGTGAGATCACCGTCGCCGGCGCCGACCTGCCCGGGCGCCTGCTGTACTCGACGCTGTGGGTCGGTGAGAACACCGTCGACCAGGCCGAGATCCTGGTGACGCGCCGGTACGTCGCGCCGCCGTCCGGCACGTTGATGATCGGCGGCCGTGCCGCCCAGGTGTTCACCGACGACCGGTTCCGCCCGAACGTCGAGTTCCCCGGCATCAACGGCGTGCAGATCCGTGTCGCCGGCACCGGCACGTATGCGACGCCGACGCTGATCCTGCTCATGAAGGGCATCCGGGTCGCCGATCACCCCCTCGACCCCGCCACCTGGCCGGACCGCCTCGTCACCCGACCGCCGCGCGGCGCAAAGCATGCACAAAACGCGCAGTCGAGAATGTCCACTTGTGCAGAAAAGCTTGTGAGACACGCACGAACACGCAACGCTGGTGGGCATGACGGACACCGCAGACGAGATCGCCAGCCAGCCCGGGACATGGACACGGGCGCGCACCGTGGACGGCGCCGCCCTCGCCGCGCCCGGCGAGCGGGTGCTGGTGCTCGGCTGCGGCACGTCGTGGTTCATGGCGCAGAGCCTGGCCGAGCTGCGCGAGTCGGCCGGCCTCGGCGAGACCGACGCGGTGTGCGCCTCGGAGTTCGTGCCGCGCCGCCACTACGACCGGGTCATCGCGATCACCAGGTCCGGCACGTCGAGCGAGGTGCTGGCGGCGCTGCGGCAGGTGCCGGCGGGGACCCACCGGGTGGCGGTCACGGCCGTGGACGGCGAGCCGGTCGACGGGCTCGTCGACGAGCGGATCCTGCTGGACTTCGCGGATGAGCGCAGCGTCGTGCAGACCAGGTTCCCGACGACGCTGCTGGCGGTGGCGCGCCACGCGTACGGGGAGGACCTGTCGCACCTGGCCGCCGACGGCGAGGCGGCCCTGGCCGCGGACCTGCCGGGCGACCCGGCCATCACGGGACACCTGGTCTTCCTCGGCACCGGCTGGACGGTGGGGCTGGCGCACGAGGCGGCGCTGAAGGTCCGCGAGGCGGCGCAGGCCTGGTCGGAGTCGTATCCGGCGATGGACTACCGGCACGGGCCGGTCGCCGTGGCCGGGGCGCACAGCCTGGTCTGGGCGTTCGGCGCGGTGCCGGCGTCGCTGGACGAGACGATCCGCGGCGCCGGGGCCACGCCGGTGCGCAACGGCCTGGACCCGCTCGCGCAGCTGGTGCTGGCGCAGCGGTTCGCCGTCGCCCTCGCCGGGCACAAGGGGCTCGACCCCGACCGGCCCAGGCTGCTGACCCGTTCCGTGATCCTGACCCCGTCATGATCGTCACGGTGACGCTGAACCCGGCGCTGGACCTGACGTACACCGTCGACGCGCTGGTGCCGCACGCCACGCACCGCGTCGGGCACGTGGCGGAGCGGGCCGGGGGCAAGGGGCTCAACGTCGCCGGGGTGCTGCACGCGCTCGGCGAGCCGGTCCTGGCCACCGGGCTGCTCGGCGGGGCGACGGGCGCGATCGTCGGCGCGAAGACCGGGGTGCCGCACAGCTTCACCGCCATCGGCGGGGAGACCCGGCGGACCGTGACGATCGTCGACCGGGCCGACGCGACGGGGCTGTGGGAGCCGGGGCCGGTCGTCACCGCCGAGGAGTGGGCCGCGTTCCTGGCGCACTACGCGACGCTCGTCAAGGACGCCGCCGTCGTCGTGCTGTCCGGGTCGCTGCCCCAGGGGCTCCCGGTGGGCGCGTACGCGGAGCTGGTCCGGCTGGCACACCGGTACCACTGCCGCAGCGTGCTCGACACCAGCGGTGAGGCACTGCGGCTCGGCGCGGCCGCCGGCCCGGACGTCGTCAAGCCCAACGCCGACGAACTGGCCGCGCTCGGAGGCCCGGCACGGCACGCCGTCGTCGAGTCGCACGGGCCGGAGGGGCTGATCGCGCGGACGCCGCAGGGGTCGTGGCGGGCGACGCCGCCGGAGGTGGTGACCGGCAACCCGACCGGCGCCGGCGACGCCTGCGCGGCGGCCATCGCCCGCGGGCTGCGGGACGGCACGCCGTGGCCGGAGCTGCTCGCCGACGCGGTCGCGCTGGGCGCGGCGGCCGTCAAGGCACCGGTCGCCGGCGAGATCGACATCAACCACTACCGAGCGACGAGGGAACGGGTCCATGTTCAGCCCCACAGGTGAGATCGTCGAGGCCGCGCGGGCGGCGGGGGTCGGTGTCGGCGCGTTCAACGTCATCACCGTCGAGCACGCCGAGGCGATCGTCGCCGGGGCGGAGGCGGCCGGCTGCCCGGTGGTGCTGCAGATCAGCGAGAACGCGGTGAAGTTCCACGGCGGGCGGCTCGAGCCGATCGCGGCGGCGGCACGGCGGGTGGCGGAGCTGTCCAGCGTGCGGGTGGGGCTGCACCTGGATCACGTGGAGAGCGACGAGCTGTTCGACCTGGCCGCGCCGAACGGGTTCGGATCGGCGATGTACGACGCGTCGAAACTGCCCTACGACACGAACGTGGCGGCGACGAAGCACGCGGTCCTGCGGGGGCACGCGGCCGGGCTCTGGGTGGAGAGCGAGCTCGGCGAGGTCGGCGGCAAGGACGGGGCGCACGCGCCGGGCGCACGGACCGACCCGGCGGAGGCGGCGGCGTACGTGGCGGCCACCGGCGTGGACGCCCTGGCCGTCGCGGTCGGCTCGAGCCACGCGATGACGACCCGGACCGCGGCGCTGGACCACGCGCTCATCGCGCAGCTGCACGCCGCGGTGCCGGTGCCGCTGGTGCTGCACGGCTCGTCGGGCGTGCCGGACGACGAGCTCCGCGCGGCGGTCCGCGGCGGACTGCTGAAGATCAACATCGGCACGGCGTTGAACGTCGCGTTCACCGGCGCGGTCCGCGTGGCCCTCGACGATCCGTCGGTGGTCGACCCGCGCCGGTACCTGAAGGCCGCCAGGGCCGCGATGGCCGAGACGGTGACTCGCTCACTGCGCGTGGTGACCCAGCTTTAGGCCAGGTTTACGTTCGACTTAGATCTCCCCGGAACGCTTGAGAGAGCGCTCTCCAGCTGTCTACGGTCGCGGTGCTCGCCCCAACCAGACCCGTTCCCGGAGGGCTCATGCCGACCCAGCGGCAGACCAGACGACGTACCTTGCTCGCACTGCTTGCCGTGCCGGTCGTCGGCGCGGTCGTCACCACCGTCATCGTCACCACCAGCGCGGGCGCCGAACAGTCCGACACGACCGGCCTCATCCAGGCCGAGGCGTGGAGCGGGCAGTCCGGCGCGAAGACCGAGAACACCGGCGACACCGGCGGCGGCAAGAACGTCGGCTGGCTCGCCAACGGTGACTGGATGCGCTACGACGCCATCGACCTCGGCAGCACCGGCCCCCTGACCGCCAGCGTCCGGGTCGCCGCGGCCAGCCGCGCCGGCGGCACCGTCGAGCTGCACGCCGGCTCCCAGACCGGCGAACTGCTCGCCAGCTACCCGGTGAACTACACCGGCGGCTGGCAGACGTGGACGACCAAGACCGCCGTCAGCCCGACCGCGCTGACCGGCCCGCAGACCGTCTTCGTCGTGCTCAAGAGCGACCAGGCCGGCGACTTCATCAACATCAACTGGCTGCAGTTCAAGCGGACCCCGACCGCGACGGTCCCCGGTTCCCCAACCGGCGGCACCACCACCAAGCCGCCCACGGGCGCGCCGACCAGCGCGCCGCCGCCCCCGCAGACCGGCTGGCCGACCGTCGACCCGGCGAAGCAGGCCGCCGACACCGCCGCGTTCTTCGCCCGCAAGCCCAAGCCGATCACCAACAACCCGGTGAAGGTCCCCGAGTTCAACGCGCAGTGCACGGTGAGCCACCACAACAACGACGACCCGATCGTCTTCCCCGGCCTGGCCGGCGCCGCGCACAACCACACCTTCTTCGGCAACAAGACCACCAACGCCGCCTCGACCACCGAGAGCCTGTTCGCCGGCGCCACGACCTGCAACCCGTCCGGCGACCACTCGGCGTACTGGATCCCGACGCTCTACCAGAACGGCAAGGTCGTCGACCCGAAGGGCGCGGTGACCGTCTACTACGGGTCGCGGCTCAAGGACCCGAGCAAGACCCAGCCGTTCCCGCTCGGGCTGCGCATGATCACCGGTGACGCGAAGACCCAGACGGACACGCCCGACAAGCAGGGCAACCACTTCTGGTGCGCGGGCATAGGCGGCGCGACCGGCCGCACCCCGGACGGCGAGTACCCGGTCTGCGCGCCGACGGCCGAGCTGGTCCGCCAGATCACGTTCCCCGACTGCTGGGACGGCGTGCACCTGGACAGCCCCAACCACAAGGACCACATGGCCAACGGTGACTACACCGGCGCCTGCCCGAAGTCGCACCCGGTGCCGATCCCCTCGGTGTCGTTCGTGATCGCGTACCCGCTCAACACGAACACGACCGGGATCACGCTCTCCTCCGGCAACGGGTACTCGATGCACGCGGACTTCTTCAACGCGTGGGAGCCCGAGGAGCTCGCCCGGCGGGTCCGGGACTGCCTCGACCAGGGCTACAAGTGCAACTCGGCGGGCAACTTCTGACCAGGTAGAGCTCGGAACGGCCACCCGCCGCCACGGGTGGCCGTTCCGCATTGCACAGGCTGCTGCCGACATCGCCATTTCACAGGCTGCTGCCAACATCGCCGGACCCGGCTGACAGGCACGGTCGTGACAGTTGCTCCCAGCGGCCCTCCCGGAGCGGGCCGACCGACAGCGGGAGCGACAGCATGAGCAGCACCGAGCAGACCACCCCCGTCTGGGCCGAACCGGTCGCCGTCAACGGCACGCCGGTGCCACACATGACGGAACCCACGACGGCCGGACCCGGCCCGGCGGCACTGTCGTCACCGGCCGCGCATGCCGCGCCGGTCAGGTCGTCGCGGCTCAGGACGGTGATCGTCGGCGCGGTCGCGGCGCTGGTCATCGGCGGCGGCGGGTTCGCGGTGATCAGGGCGTCCGGCGGCGGTGCCGCGAGCACCAGCCAGCAGACCGGCGCGCAGGGGGCTCAGGGGGTTCAGGGGGCTCAGGGCGGCGGCCAGGATGCTCCGGGTGGCATGGGCGGCGGCGGTACCGGCGGAGGCATGGGCCGCGGGGCCGGCGGGCTGGCCGGCGTGATGTACGGGGACTTCGTCGCGTCCGACGGCAACGGCGGCTACGTCACGCGGCGGATGCAGACCGGCACGGTCACCGCGGTGAGCGCCACGTCGATCACCGCGAAGAGCGCCGACGGGCACGAGACCACGTTCGCCGTGACGTCGGCGACCACGGTCGGCGACGCCGCGATCGGCGACGTCAAGGTCGGCGACACCGTGACCGTGGTCGGCCCGCTCAGCGGCGGTACCGCAACGGCCACCACGATCACCGACTCCACCCTCGACCAGGCGAACGGCGGCCCGCAGGACGGTGGTCAGCCGCCCGCGAACTGACGTCCGGGACGTGTTCAGATCGCGGCGAGGGCCCTGGTGCACAAGGACCGGGCCCACTGGATGCGGTCCAGCGCGACCTCGGGGCGGTCGCCGAAGACCTCGGCGGCGCGGGCGTAGCACTCGTCCACGCCGAGCTGGTCGAGGGTCCGGTCGACGGTGTCACGGACGGTCGCGTCATCCAGGTCGGCGTGGTTGGGGGTATCGGAGACGAACAGGGCCATGCACAGGACCGGGTCGACCAGGCAGGTCGTCATTGTGGCTCACCTCTCACAGAGGTCGTGGGTGTCCTGTCCACCGTCGCTCGGGTGAGGGTGCGGGGCATCTGCGCCAGCATGCGTCCAGCCCTGCGGGTTTCCCGACCCGGACGTACCTGCTGGCCTCCACCCGCTTCTCAACCGGCATCACCCTGTTCGGGTGCGTCGGCGAGGGGGATCCCGATCTCCAGTCTGGTGCCCCGTCCGGGACTGCTGGCGATGTGCATCGTGCCGCCGAGCGCCGCGACCCGGTCACCGAGGCCGACCAGGCCCGTGCCGGTCTGCGGATCGGCGCCGCCGACGCCGTCGTCCTCGACGGACAGGTCGAGCAGGCGGCCGTCGGTGTCGCCGGCGGTGGGGTCCACGATCGACGCGCGGATGCAGATGAGCGTCGCGTGGGCGTGCCGGATCGCGTTGGTGAGCGCCTCGGCGACAACGTAGTAGACCCCGATCTCGACCTTCGTGTCGAGGCGGGAGGGCAGCGCGAGGCGGACCTCCACCGGCACCGGCGACCTGCGGCCGAGTGACTTGATCGCGGGGACCAGGCCGCCCTCGGACAGGATCGAGGGGTGGATGCCGCGGGCCAGTTCGCGCAGCTCGTCGATGGCCTCGGCGAGGTCGGTGCCGATCGCGCGCAGCCGGTTCTGCACCCCGTCCTCGACCTGGGTCTCGGTCGCCCGCAGCTGCAGCAGCAGGGCGATCAGCCGCTGCTGGGTGCCGTCGTGCAGGTCGCGTTCGATCCGGCGGCGGCTCTCGTCGGTCGCGGCGACGACTCTGGCCCGGGAAGCGGTCAGATCGGCGCGGGCCTGCGAGTTGGCGATCGCGCTGGCGACCAGGTCGGTGAATTCGGCGGCCCGGGCGGCGTCGTGCTGCAGCAGCGGCCGGGCGCAGGTCGACAGGGCCTTCAGCACGCCCCAGGTGCGGCCCGCGACGAGGACCGGCGCGCCGATCGCGGAGCGGATCGACACGTCGCCGAACTCGCGGGCGAGGAAGTCGGCGCTGCGGGGTCCTTCGAGGCGGATCGGCTTGCCGGAGCGCAGGACCCGCCCGGTGACGCCTTCGTGCTCCAGGTTGACCTTGCCCAGCGAGATGCGGTGCGAGGCGTCCCAGCTCCAGCTGGCCACGACGGTGGCGCCGCCGTCGGGTTCGAAGCGCAGCAGTGCCGTGGCGTCGGCGCCGAACAGCTTGCCGGCCTCCTCGGTGACCGCGCCGAACACCGCCTCCGCCGGCCTGCCCTTGGCCGCGACCGTCGCCACCCGGCGCAGCGCCGCCTGCTCGGCGGCGATCGAGCTGAGCGTGGCACGGCTCTGCTCCAGCACCCCGACCATCGAGTTGAACGTGCGCTGCATGCTGCCGATCTCCACCGGCCCGTCCGTGGCGACGCGGACACTCAGGTCACCCCGAGCGACCTTGTCGGCGGCGGACACCAGCCGGTGCAGCGGGCGGGCCACCATCACGGCGAGGGACCGGGTCAGGATGGCAACGCCGAGCAGCGAGGTGACGAAGCCGGCGATCCCGGCGATGAAGGCCCGCTGCCCGGCGATCATCGCGTCCTGCCGGGCGCGTTCGACGGTGGTGCGCTGCGCGTCGGCGAAGTCGTCGAACTGCTGGCGCAGCTGGGAGATCTGCCGCTGGCCGGCGAGGATCGACTCGGCGTTGATGTTCCTCGGGACGGCGCCTTCCTGCATGGCGATGGCAGGGTCCGCATAGTCGTCCAGGTACTCGGTGATCTCCACGTTGATCGCGTCGATCCGGTCGGCCTGCACGGGGTCGTCGGCGACCGCCGCCACCAGTTCCTCCTGGCGGGCGGGGATCTGATCCTGAGCAGCCTTCCACGGCACCAGCAGCGCCGGGTCGCGGGTGAGGGCGAACCCGCGCCGGCCCGCCTCCACGTCCAGCAGGAGCCGTTCGAGGGTGGTGGCGGCGGAGACGGCACGTTCGGCCGTGGTCACCGCTATCACCGCCTCCCGCAGCTGGTAGACCGACAGCAGCATGGCGGCGAACGCCGTACTGATCAGCAGCGTGAACAGCGCGCAGGTCACCCCTAGGCGGAGCGTCAACCCCCCGTGCATGGGGGTGTCCTACCCGGTTATGCGGGGATATGTTGGCTTTGATGACATCTGTGGTGGTCGCTGACGATGACGTACTGCTCCGGGAAGGCTTGGCCAGCCTGCTCGACCGTCACGGGTATTCCGTGGTCGGGGTTGCCGACGACGGGACCCACCTGCTGCACCTGGTCGAGGAGGTCATGCCGGATCTGGCAGTCGTCGACATCCGCATGCCCCCGACCCATACCAACGAGGGCCTCGCCGCGGCGCGGGAGATCAGGACCCGGTTCCCGTCGGTGGCGATTCTCGTGCTGTCGGCGTTCGTGGAGGTGGAACATGCGATCGAGCTGCTGGCCAGCGGCGAGCGTATCGGCTACCTGCTCAAGACCCGGATCACCGACGTCGAGGAGTTCCTGGAGACGCTGCACCGGGTCCAGGACGGAGGGACGGTCGTGGATCCGGCCGTGGTGCAGGAGCTGGTCGCCGCGCATCGGCGGCGGGATCCTCTGGACGTGCTGAGCCCCAGGGAGCGGGAGGTCCTGGCGCTGATGGCGGAGGGGCGCTCCAACGCGGGCGTGGCCAGGCAGCTGTGGGTGACCGAGGGGACCGTCGAGAAGCACGTGCGGTCGATCCTGACGAAGCTCGACCTGCCCGAGACCGACGAGACGCACCGCCGGGTCCTGGCGGTGCTCACGTTCCTCGAAGCCGCGTCAGCAGGCAGCTGATCGCGGCCGCGGACAGGTGCTCCTTCGGCAGGAAGCCGATGGCCTTGCTGTCGGCGAGCAGGTCCGCGATCTCCTCGGCGGCGAACGCCGACACCATGATCACCGGGGTGGTGTCGATGCGGGCGGCCAGGTCGAAGCCGCTCTCCTCGCCGAGGCCGACGTCCACCAGCACCACGTCCGGCGACTGTTCCCGCACGGCGCGCAGTGCCTGCCTGCTGTTCGCCGCGTCCGCGACGACGGAGATGCCCTGTGCGGTCAACAGGCGCCTGGCACCGGCCCGGAAGCGCTCCGAGTCGTCGACGATGACGCAGCGGATCGTCATACCGTGAACGGTGCCAGGCGCAGCGGCCGCCGACCTTGCGGCTAGCCGGAAAGTGCAGACCTCACGCGGCCGCGGCCACGGGGATCTTGTCGTCGGCCCGCTCACCCTCGGCTGGGCGGCGCGTGGTGCGCACCGCCGCCAGGCCGGCGAGGGCCAGGCCGAGGGCCACCCAGCCGAGCAGCACCCAGACGTGCGGTGCGGCCGCGTGACCGTCGAAGAACGCCGTGCTGCGCAGCAGCGACCCGGCCGCGCCCGGCGGCAGGTACTGGCCCACGGTGCCCCAGCCCGACGGCAGCATTTCCGGCGCGCTGGCCAGTCCCGACAGCGGGTTTCCCACCAGCATCATGGTCGCTGCCCCCAGCCCCAGGCCGGCGGCGCCGAGCAGGGACTCCAGGCCGAGGATGGTCAGTGCGGTCGCAGCGATGCCGAGCGCGACGGCGCCGGCGTTGAGCCAGTAGGAGCCCTCGACCGAGCCGAGCCAGAACTGCAGGATCGCGGTGAGGGCCAGGGCGCCGGTGACCGCGAAGGCGGCCGCCCCGGCGAGGCGGCGCGCGGCGCCGGCGACGAGGCTGGTGAGCAGCCCGGCGGCGACGATCCCGCCGAGGACGAGCGGCAGGGCCCCGGCGGCCAGGCCGGCGCCGCGCGGGTCGTCGGTGGGCAGCGGGACCAGGTCGCGGACCGGGACGGCGGCCTCGGTGCCGCCCAGCGCCTGGGCCACCTGCTGCAGGGCCGTCGCGATGGCGGGGCTGGCGGCCGAGGCGATGATCAGCTGCGGGTGGCCGCTGGAGAGGTCGATCGCGCCGTAGACCTCGCGGTCGAGGATGAGCCGCTCGGCGGCGGCGGTGCCGTCCACGACGGTGATGTCGAAGGCGCCGGGGCGCTTCGCCGACAGCTGCTGGGTGACCTGCGCGGTGGCGGCGGGTGGACCGGCGACGGCGATCGGGATGTCGTGGACGCTGGACCGCGTCGCCGGCCAGGCGAACGCGATCATGATGACGCTGAGCAGGGCGGTCAACAGGAGCACGATCGCGCCGATGCGGGGCCAGGGCGACCGGGTTGCGGTGGGTGCCATCGGGGTCTCCTAAAAGCGAACGTTCGTTCTCTAGTTGAGCATGCGCCCGCATCCCGGACGCGTCAAGAACGAACGTTCGCTTTTACGGGGTGGTGTACGACACGACGCGTGGCGGCCGGCAGGGTGAACGCGAACCGCGAACCGCCGCCCGGGTTGTCCGTCGCCACGATCGAGCCGCCGTGCCGCTCCACGATCCGCTTGCAGATCGCCAGGCCCAGGCCCGTGCCGGCATAGCCGCCGGAGCGGTGCGCCCGGTGGAAGTTGTTGAAGATCGCCTCGTGCTGGCCGGCGGGGATGCCGATGCCGTTGTCGGTGATCTCGACCGGACGAGGTCCCCGCCGACCCGCGCCGAGCCGATCTCGATGCGCGGCACGACCCTGGGTGCGCATGCGGCCGGAGGCGCGCACGATCCGGCTGAGGCTGTCGGTGGCGTCGCGCTGCTCGGCGGTGTGTCGGGCATGCCGCGCAGCGTGTCGTCGAGGTTCTCGGCCCAGCCGTCGATCGTGGTCAGTGGGTTCAACAGGTCGTGCGTGACCACCCCGGCGAAGGACGCCGGCTCGTCGCGCTGCCGCCGCTCGGCCGTGACGTCGTGGAAGACGACCACGACCCCGTCGTCGCCGATCGCCACCATGCCGACGAACGCCTGCGCGACCAGCGCCCGCGCCTGGAACGACTCGATCGTGGCGAAGGGCCCGTCACCGTGCAGCGTGAACAGCACCACGTCGAGCGCGGTCCGGAGGCTCTCGGCCGTGAAGGGTTTCCGCAGGTACAGGGCGCCGGTGGCTCGCACCCGTGCCACCACCGTGCCGTCCCACAGCACGGTCAGGAACATGGCCGGCAGGTCGGCGCGCAGCTCGCGCAGCCGGTCCAGCAGGTCGATGCCGTCCATGCCGGGCAGGTCGACGTCGAGGACCGCCGCGTCGGGCAGTCCGTGCAGGGCGACCAGGTCGAGCGCCTCGGCGCCGCCGCCGGCGGCGAGGCGCTCGTGCCCGTCGGCCCGCAGGCGCTTGACGATCAGCTCAAGGACGTCCTGCTCGTCGTCCACGACCAGAATCCGTGCCATGCCGGCCCCCTGCCTGTCAGTCTCATGATCGACAGGCAGGGGCGGTGCTGAGCTTGCGTGCGTCGCGGAGCGGCGAGCTGGAAACAGCCTCAGCGCTTGGTGGGGATGACGTCCTGGAGGTGGCGGCCGTTGACCGAGGCGCGGCGACCCGCGTCGACCTCACGCTTCCAGGTGCGCACGTAGTTGGAGGCGGTGAGCCGCTCGACGTCGTTGAGCTCCAGCAGGTCCCCGACGAACGAGGTCAGCGCCATCGTGTCGCGCGGGTCGTTGTCCGGCACGTGCTCGTGCAGCGCCGCGTGCACCTGGCTGCGCAGCGAGCCCTCCCGGATCGCCCGGCTCGGCGTGAGCGTCGGCTCGTCGCCCAGGTCCGGCGCGATCTGCTCGGCGGTGACGACCTTCGACTGCCCCCGGGCCCGGCGCGGCGCCGGCGGCGGCAGGATCTCCGCGATCTCCCCGCGCCACTCGCCGAGCGGCGAGACCGCGGGCTGCGGTGCCACGGGCACCTCGGGAGCCTCGGGCACCTCTGCCACCTCGGGCAGCTGCAGCTGCTCCTCGACCGGCTCCTGCGCCGCCTCGGTGATCGCGGGCCGGTGCGGCTCGTCGACGACCGAGATGACCCGCGCGTCGGACGCCAGCCGGGCCGGGGACAGGTCCGCGGCGATGAGCGCGGTGAGGCCGTCGTAGTCGGCGCCGTCGGCGAGCCGCACGGCGATCTCGTCCAGGTCGTAGACGGCGACCGCGATGTCGGCCGTCGTCGGGTCGACCGCGGCGCGGATCTTGCGGTGCAGCACCTTGGCGATCGCCTTCGTGCGCACCTCCTTGCGCTTCTCCGAGCGGGCCGCGGCCAGGGACGTGTAGAGCCCCAGCCGCTCGTCGGCCTTCGCGAGGTTCTTGGCCCGCAGCGTGATCCACGGATGCCGGATCCAGTGCCCGACCACCTCGTACGCCGGGGTGGTCGGCGGCAGGTCGCCGGTGGCCCGCAGCCGGTCACGGCGCTGGTTCTCCGTGTGCATCAGCCACACCAGGTAACCCAGCGCGGACATGCCGGCGAAGAACCCGGCGAGGAGCTTGTTCTCGTGTGCCATCCAGTTGAAGGCGACGGCGAACCCGGCGATGGCCGCGGACAGCACCCGTGAGGCGGTGGCCCGCTCGCCGAGCCGGCGGCGCACGTCGGCGTTGGCGAGGACGACGATGCCGCCGAGCTCGAGCGCACCGACGGCGGGGATGGCCCACAGCAGCGGGATGCCGAGCGCTTCGACGGCGCCGGACACCTGCCCGGCGAGGGCGACCAGCAGCACCACGAAGTAGAACAGCTGGCGCATGTATGAGGTGCGCCGGACCGTCCGTTGCAGGTCCGCGTCGAGTTCGACAATTCCAGGTCGAGCTTTGCCCGGCGAAGTCACCGGCTTCTCCTGTCATCCGTTGCGGGCAGCGGGTAGCCCCGAGCCGCGAGGAACTCGGCCAGCGCGAGATCCACGGAGCTCTGCACCGTGGTGTTGTGGTCTTCGACGAAGCGCTGGAGCGTCTGCTCGATGTCCACCCGGACCCGCGTGTTGAGCTGCACCCGCTCGAACCGTGGCCGTTGCGGCGGCATCGCCACCGCCTTCTCTGTCGCTTCCAACCCACACTCCTGCTAGCCGTTTGCTAGCGGGGACGCTAGCAAAGGACACGTCGATGTCCTCAATCGACGCGCCGGGCCAGCGCGATTCCCGTGACGGCGGCGGCCAGCACGCCACCGGCGCCGGCCACGATCAGGGTGGTGGGCGCGTCGGTGGCGTCCAGCAGCAGGCCGCCGCCCACGTAGGACAGCGCGGCGGACGCGCCGACCGCGCCGTACAGGTTGGCGAACACCCTGCCCAACAGCGCGTCCGGGACCAGCCGCTGCAGCAGTGTGTTGCTGGCCACGTCGATCGCGGCGATGCCGAGCCCGCGGCCCGCCTGCATCGCGAACACCACTGCGGCCGCCCACATGACGTGCGCGAACGCGCCGGTGAGCAGGTTACCGGCCGAGCTGACCGCGAACCCGGCGACGAGCAGCGCCGTCATGTGCAGCCGGTCACCGACCTTCGACAGCAGCGCGTAACCGGCGGTGAGCCCGAGGCCGACGGCGCCGAGCAGCAGCGCCGCCACCGAGTCGCCGGTGCGCAGTTCCTCCTTGGCCAGCACGACCAGCGCCACGTCGTCGACGCCGGTGCACAGCACGACCGCGCAGAAGCCGAGCGCGACGACCCGCACCGTGCGGTGCCGCGCCAGGTATCCCAGCCCGGTGCGGGCGCCCCGCCACAGCGACTCGACCTCCAGCGCGACCGGCGCGAGGCGCGGCAACCGGGTCAGCAGCGCGGCGGACACCAGGAACGACGCCGCGTCGACGGCGAGGACGCCCCGCGTGCCGAGCCATGGCAGCAGCGCCGCGGCCAGCAGCGGCCCGGCCAGCTCGGCGACGTTGGTCACCAGGCCCAGCCGGGCGTTGCCCGCGACGAGACCCTCCGCCGGCACCAGCGAGGGCACCGCGGCCCGCGACGCCGGCTGGAACACCTGCCCGGCGACGGCCCGCACGGCGACCAGGGCCAGCAGCAGCCACACCGAGGGCAGCAGCAGCGCGATGACGCCGATGGTCAGCGCCTGCACCAGCTCGCACGCGATCATCAGCCGCCGCCGGTCGAACCGGTCCGCCAGGGCTCCCGCGAACGGCGCCACGAGCGACGGCACGAAGTCACCGGCGAGCAGCAGGGCCGCGACCGCGAGGGCCTGACCGGTCGACGTGGCGACGTGCAGCATCAGCGCGACCATGCTCAGGGCGTCGCCCGCGTACGAGATGCCCCGCGCCCCGAGCAGCATCCGGAACGCCCTCGGGGTTGTCTCGGGGTCGCTCCCTGATGCGTCTCTTACACGCTCAGCCATACCGTCATCCACATGACCGAGTGGCTCGAACCGCTGTACAGCCTGCCCGCCGCCCTGCTGGGGCTGGCGCTGGGGCTCGTCATGCTGCTCGACTCCATCCCGCTGCTCGGCATCCTGATCCCGGCGGACGTCGCCATCCTCACCACGGCCGGCGCGGCCGACCCGTTCAGCAGCCTCGGCTGGATCATCGCAGGGTGCCTCGCCGGTTGGTCACTGAGTTTCTTCGTCGGCTGGACGTTCGGGCAGCGGCTGCGCGGGGGGCGCTTCGGCCGCTGGATCGGCGAGGAGCGCTGGGCGAAGGCCGATCACGTGGTGCGCACCGGCGGCGCCCGGATCCTGGTCACGGCGCCGTTCCTGCCGTTCCTGAACACCCTGGTCCCGCTCGCCGCCGGCGGCCTGCGGATGCCCTACGTGCGGTTCCTGCGCTCCGCCGCCATCGGCTCGGCGCTGTGGGGCGGGCTGTACGTGGGCCTCGGCGTCGGCGCCTCCCGGCTGTCGGGCCTGCTCCCGACGGGTGACCTGACCACGGTCGTGACGGTCGGCCTGGGCCTCACGTTCGGCTGGGTGGCGCTGTTCACGACCCGCCGCATGGCTACTGTCAGTAGCTGACCGGACGCGTTCTCGGTCCTGTGCTTCCGGAGGGCAGTCGGTAATCTGACGGCTGACCAGCCCGCGGAAGGGATCCCGTTGCGCAAGCGCATCATCGCGTCGCTCCTCGTGGCGCTTGTCATGATCGGCGCCTGGGCAGCCCCTGCCGGTGCCGCTCCCGGCGACCCGACCGCCGCCCCCGACGAGGGCACGGCCAACATGACCCTCGGTGAGCTGCTGGACAAGGCCAACGGCGACTTCCTGGACGCCCAGGGCATCCTGGAGGTCTCCAAGAAGCGCCAGGCCGAGCTCAACACGCAGATCGAGTCGATGCAGCGCGAGCTCGACGTGATCCTCGCCGAGGTCAACGTCATCGCCGGCGCCGCCTACCGCACCGGCGGGGTGCGCACCGCCGCGGCGCTGCTGCAGAGCCAGAGCACCGAGACGTTCATCGAGCGCACGATGATGGTCAACACGATCGCCCGCTACAACGACCGCCAGCTCGGGCGGCTGACGAAGCTGCAGACGGAGCTCTCCGAGGCGAAGAAGGCCGTCGACGCCGAGGTCGCGCAGCAGCAGGCGCAGAGCGACGTCATGGCCAAGAAGAAGAAGGACGCCGAGACCGCCCTGGTGAAGATGGGCGGCAAGGCCAACGGCTACGTCAACGCCAACTCGCCGCTGGCCACCCCGGCGCCGCGCAACGCCAACGGGTCGTGGCCGAAGGAGAACTGCATCATCGACGACCCGACCACGACCGGCTGCGTCACGCCGCGCACCATCCACGCGGCGAAGGAGGCGCAGAAGGCCGGCTTCACCCGCTACTACTCGTGCTTCCGGCCCTCCGGTCCGTATGAGCACCCGAAGGGCCGGGCGTGCGACTTCGCCGCCGCGGCCGGCGGCTTCGGCGGCGTGGCGACCGGCGGGGACAAGACCTACGGCGGCAACCTGGCCGCGTTCTTCGTCCGCAACGCCAGCGCGCTCGGCGTGCTCTATGTCATCTGGTTCCGGCAGGTGTGGACCCCGGCGGCCGGCTGGCACTCATACAGCGGCGGCAACGGCGACCCGTCCAGCGACCACACCAACCACGTCCATCTCTCCATGTATTAGAGCGGGCGCCGCCAGCCGAAGGGGTCCTCGACCGTGCCGCGCTGGATGCCGACGAGCAGGTCACGGATCTGCCCGGTGAGCGGGCCCTCGACGGCGCCGGAGATGGTGAACTCGTCGCCGGCGGTGCGGGCGGTGCCGATCGAGCTGATGACGACGCCGGTCCCGCTGGCGAAGGTCTCCTTGAGCCGGCCCGAGCGGGCGTCGTCGCGCCACTCGTCGAGGGTGTAGGGCCGCTCGGTGACCGTGAGCCCAAGGTGGGCGGCAAGGCGCAGCACCGAGTCACGGGTGACACCTGGCAGGATCGAGCCGTTGAGCGGCGGGGTCACCAGCTCGCCGTCGTAGACGAAGAAGAGGTTGTTGCTGCCGGACTCCTCGATGTAGCGCCGCTGCACCGCGTCGAGGAAGACGACCTGGTCGCAGCCCGCCTCCTGGGCCTGCGCCTGGGCGCGGAGGCTGGCGGCGTAGTTGGCGGCGGTCTTCACCGCGCCGGTGCCGCCGGGCGCGGCCCGCGAGTACTCCTGCGAGACCCACATGGTGACGGGCTTGGCGCCGCCGGCGAAGTAGGAGCCGGCCGGCGAGGCGATGACGGCGAACAGGTACTCCGAGGACGGCCGGACCCCGAGGAACGGATCGGTCGCGATCATGAACGGGCGCAGGTAGAGGCTCTGCCCCTCACGCGCGGGCACCCAGTCGCGGTCGGCCTCGACCAGGACCTCGAGGGACTTCAGGAAGAGCTCCTCGGGCAGCTGCGGCATGGCGAGGCGCTCGGCGGTGACGTTGAGCCGGCGGGCGTTGGCCTCCGGGCGGAACAGCGCGACCCCGCCGCCGGGCTGGGCGTACACCTTGAGCCCTTCGAAGATCTCCTGGCCGTAGTGCAGGGCGGCGGTCGCGGGTGAAAGGTTCAGCGGCCCGAACGGCCCCAGCCGGGCGTCATACCAGCCTTTGCCGTCGGCGTATTTCACCGTGACCATGTGGTCGGTGAAGACGCGACCGAACCCGGGGTCGCTCAACAGGGCCGCGCGCTCGGCCGCGGGGCGGCGCGACGCGGGAACGGTTGCGAAATCAAGCATTCCGCGACTGTAATTGCTCACTGAACGATCCCTAAGGACCTTCCCGAGAACTGGGCGGTAGTAAGGCTCGGATGGGAGCGCAGCGAGCATGGGGGGTGTGGGGAGGCACAGCCCTCCACGGAACCGCCGGCGAAGCCGACGGAGCCAGGAACAGCCTTGAGTGGGAGCGCAGCGAGCATGGGGGGTGTGGGGAGGCGCAGCCCTCCACGGAACCGCCGGCGAAGCCGACGGAGCCAGGAACAGCTAAAAGATCCCGCCGGGGGGTGCCGGTGACTGGGTGGCGATCGCATCGGTAACCACCCGGGCGCCGGCGACCAGGCGGTCGAGGTCCTCGCCGTGGACGAGGCGGGCCGGGAACGGGTCCGCGGCGCCGGCCCGGGCGAGGCCGGCGACCGGCAGCGGCGCCGACGACGCGGCCAGGATGACGTTGCCGAACCGCCGGCCGCGCAGGACGGACGGCTCGGCGAGCAGGCACACGTCGGCGTACAGCCGCCGCAGCGTCGCGACCTGCCCCCGGGCGAACGCCAGGCCGGTGCCGTCGGCCAGGTTCGCGGTGTACACCCCGCCGGGACGCAGCAGCTTCGACGCGGCGGTCAGGAACTCCAGCGACGTCAGGTGCGCGGGCACCCGGGCACCGCGGTACACATCGGCGACAATGAGATCGAAGCGCCCACCGGACATCGACTCCACCGCGGCGCGGGCGTCCATGGCGCGGACCCGGATGTCGGCGTTGCGCGGCAGCGGCAGTACCCGCCGCACCAGCGCGATGAGCGCCGCGTCGAGCTCGACCACCCGCTGCGAGGAGCCGGGCCGGGTCGCGGCGACGTAGCGGGCCATCGTCAGGGCGCCGCCGCCGAGGTGCAGCACCGACAGCGGGGCGCCGGCCGGTGCGACACCGTCGACGATCGAGGCCAGGCGGCGCATGTACTCGAAGTCGAGCCGCCGGGGATCCTCCAGGTCGACGGCGGACTGCGGGTACCCGTCGACGAGCAGCGTCCACCGGCCCGGCCGTCCGTCGTCGGGGTGCAGCTCGGCGACGCCGCCGTCGATCTCCTCGACGATGCCGCCCGCGCGCTTCTGTCGACCCATGACTCCAACCGTAGTGACACGGTGTGTGAAGAATTTTTGTCAACGGGTGTTGTCCAATGTCGCCTTTAGGACGAACATTCTCCCGTTGGAGCCCGAACGAACTCCTCACGCGGAGGCGCGATGCAAGTACCCGCCGCATTTGAATATGCAAAGGCAACGACGGTGAGTCAGACGTTGGACCTGCTGGCTCAGTGGGGCGAGGACGCCCGCGTCATCGCCGGCGGTCACAGCCTGATCCCGATGATGAAGCTGCGCCTGGCCCGACCCACGGCGCTGATCGACATCAACGACGTCGGCGAGCTGTCCTACATCAGGGTCGAGGGCGGTGAGCTGCGGATCGGTGCGCTGACCCGGCACGCCGAACTGCTCGACTCGGCGCTGGTCGAGGAGCACTACCGCATCTTCCGCGACGCGGAGCGGGTGATCGCCGACCCGATCGTGCGCAACCGCGGCACCATCGGCGGCTCGCTGTGCCAGGCGGACCCGGCCGAGGACCTCTCCGCGGCGTTCGCCGCCGTCGACGCCTCGGTGGTGATCCAGGGTGCGCGGGGGTCGCGTACCGTGCCGCTGACCGAGTTCCACGTCGGCCCGTACGAGACGGTCGTCGAGGCCGGCGAGCTGCTCACCGAGGTGCGCGTGCCGATCCGCCCGGGTGGCGGGTCCGCGTACGTCAAGGTCGAGCGTCGCGTCGGTGACTGGGCGGTCGCCGCGGCCGGCGCCGCGCTCTGGTCGGACGGCGACGGCAGCATCAGCAAGGTCGGCATCGGCCTGGCCGCCGTGGGCGCCGAGCACTTCCGGGCCGCCGAGGCCGAGGCGTACCTGGTCGGCAAGCCCGCCACCGAGGAGAGCTTCGCCGAGGCGGGACGCATCGCCGCGGCAGCCAGCAACCCGGTCGCCGACCAGCGCGGACCGGTCGACTACAAGCGGCACCTCGCCGGCGAGCTGACTGTGCGCGCGTTGCGCGCCGCGGCCGCCCGCGCACGGGGTCAGGAGGCCTGAACCATGCAGATCACCGTGACGGTGAACGGCGAGAGCCACACCCGCGACGTGGAGCCCCGGCTGCTGCTGGTGCACTTCCTGCGCAACGAGCTGGGCCTCACCGGGACGCACTGGGGCTGCGACACATCCAACTGCGGCGTGTGTACGGTGACCCTCGACGGCGTGCCGGTCAAGTCCTGCACCGTCCTGGCCGTGATGGCCGACGGCAAGCAGGTCGGCACCGTCGAGGGCATGGAGCGCGCCGACGGGCTGGACCCGGTCCAGCAGGGCTTCGTCCAGTGCCACGGCCTGCAGTGCGGCTTCTGCACCCCCGGCATGATGCTCACCGCCCGCTGCCTGCTCGACAAGAACCCCGACCCGTCGGAGCACGAGATCCGTGAGGCGATCTCCGGGCAGATCTGCCGGTGCACGGGCTACGAGAACATCGTCCGCTCGGTCCGCTGGGCCGCGGAGCACGAGGCCGCGCAGAAGGCTTCGGAGAAAGCGGAGGTGACGTCATGACGGTGACCGAGAACCCCACCCCCATGGGCTTCGGCCGCATGCACCGCAAGGAAGACGCGCGGTTCGTGCGGGGCAAGGGCAACTACGTCGACGACGTCAACCTGCCGGGCATGCTGCACGGGTCGTTCCTGCGCAGCCCGTACGCCCACGCGAAGATCGTCTCGATCGACACCAGCGCGGCGGAGGCGCTGCCCGGCGTCAAGGCCGTCATCACCGGCGCGGTCCTGGAGACGCTCAGCCTCGCCTGGATGCCGACCCTGTCCTACGACACCCAGGCGGTGCTCGCGACCGACAAGGTCCGCTTCCAGAACCAGGAGGTCGCGTTCGTCGTCGCGGACAACCACTACATCGCGCGCGACGCCCTGGAGCTCATCGAGGTCGAATACGAGCCGCTACCGGTCGTCGCCGACGCGAAGCAGGCGCTCGCCCCTGGCGCCCCGGTCATCCGGGACGACAAGGAAGGCAAGACCGACAACCACATCTTCGACTGGTCCGCCGGTGACAAGGAGAAGACCGACGCGGTCTTCGCCGAGGCCGAGGTCGTCGTCGCGGAGGACATCCTGTACCCCCGGGTGCACCCGTCCCCGCTGGAGACGTGCGGCGCGGTCGCCGACTTCGACAAGGTCACCGGCAAGCTGACGATCTACTCGACCACCCAGGCGCCGCACGCGCACCGGACGGTCTACGCCCTCGTCGCGGGCCTGCCGGAGCACAAGATCCGGGTCATCTCCCCCGACATCGGCGGCGGCTTCGGCGGCAAGGTCGGCATCTACCCCGGCTACGTCCTGGCGATCGTCGGCTCCATCGTCACCGGCAAGCCGGTGAAGTGGATGGAGGACCGCAACGAGCACCTGACCGCCACCGCGTTCGCCCGCGACTACCACATGCGCGGCGAGATCGCGGCGACCCGCGACGGCAAGATCAAGGCGCTGCGCGTCGACGTGCTCGCCGACCACGGCGCGTTCAACGGCACGGCCCAGCCGACCAAGTTCCCGGCCGGCTTCTTCCACATCTTCACCGGGTCCTACGACCTGGAGGCGGCGTCCTGCAACGTCAAGGGCGTCTACACCAACAAGGCACCCGGCGGCGTCGCGTACGCCTGCTCGTTCCGGATCACCGAGGCCGCGTACCTGGTCGAGCGCATGATCGACGTGCTCGCCTTCGAGCTGAAGATGGACCCGGCCGAGCTGCGGATGAAGAACCTGCTCCAGCCGGCGCAGTTCCCGTACACCACGCCGACCGGCTGGGAGTACGACTCGGGCGACTACCCGAAGGCGCTGCGCCTGGCCATGGACATGGTCGAGTACGAGAAGCTGCGGGTCGAGCAGGCCGAGAAGCTCCAGCGCGGCGAGTACATGGGCATCGGCATCAGCTTCTTCACCGAGGGTGTCGGCGCCGGCCCGCGCAAGCACATGGACATCCTCGGCCTGGGCATGGCCGACGGCGCCGAGCTGCGGGTCCACCCGACCGGCAAGGCGGTGCTGCGCCTGTCGGTGCAGACCCAGGGGCAGGGGCACGAGACGACCTTCGCGCAGATCGTCGCGGAGGAGCTCGGCATCTCCCCCGACGACATCGACGTCGTGCACGGCGACACCGACAACACGCCGTTCGGCCTCGGCACCTACGGCTCCCGCTCCACCCCGGTGTCGGGCGCGGCGACCGCGATCGTGGCCCGCAAGGTCCGTGACCGGGCGAGGATCGTGGCGTCGGCGATGCTCGAGGTGTCCCCGGACGACCTGGAGTGGGAGAAGGGGAAGTTCTTCGTCAAGGGCGACCCCGACCAGGCCAAGACGATCCAGGAGATCGCCATGGCCTCGCACTCCAGCCTGGAGCTGCCCGAGGGCGTCGAGGGCCACCTGGACGCGACGACGGTCTACAACCCGCCGAACCTGACCTACCCGTTCGGCGCGTACATCTGCGTCGTCGACGTCGACCCGGCCACCGGCCAGGTCAAGGTCCGCCGGTTCATCGCGGTCGACGACTGCGGCGTGCGGATCAACCCGATGATCGTCGAGGGCCAGGTGCACGGCGGTCTGGCCGACGGCATCGGCATGGCGCTCATGCAGCTCATGGCGTTCGATGAGGACGGCAACCACCTCGGCGCCTCGCTCATGGACTACCTGCTGCCCACCTCGCTCGAGTGCCCGTCGTGGGAGCTCGGCGAGACGGTCACGCCGTCGCCGCACCACCCGATCGGCGCCAAGGGCGTCGGTGAGTCCGCGACCGTCGGTTCGCCGGCCGCCGTGGTCAACGCGGTCCTCGACGCGCTGAAGCCCTTCGGGGTGCGGCACGCCGACATGCCGCTCACCCCGTCCAACGTGTGGCGCGCCGCTCAGGGCCGCCCGATCCGCACAGATATGGCGATTCAGTAATGGACCTCCTCCATCGCGCCGACCGGTTGCGCGCGGACCGCACCCCGTTCGTCCTGGCCACCGTGGTCCGCGCCGAGCGACCCACCAGCGCCAAGACCGGCGACCGCGCCCTCGTGCTGCCGGACGGCACGATGGAGGGGTTCGTCGGCGGCACCTGCGCCGAGTCCACCGTCCGTCTCCAGGGGCTGCGGCTGCTGGAGACGGGCGAGTCGACGCTGCTGCGGATCACGCCCAGCGGCGACGACGACGAGCGGGAGGGTCTGCTGACGGTCACGAATCCGTGCCTGTCGGGCGGGACCCTGGAGATCTTCCTGGAGACGATGATTCCGGCGCCGCTGGTGTACGTCCACGGCGAGGCTCCCGTCGCCCGCGCGATGGTCGACGTGGCGCGGGCGGTCGGCTGGGAAGGGGTCCGCGGACCCGCTTCCACGCTGCCGCTGGACGCCTCGGCGGTCGTCGTCGCCTCGCACGGGCGCGACGAGGTCGAGGTGCTCACCGCGGCCGTGAAGGCGGACGTGCCCTACATCGCGCTGGTCGCCAGCCGGAAGCGGGCCGCCGCCGTCCTCGACGAGCTGCAGCTGACGGCGCTGCAGAAGGCGCGCATCCACGCGCCGGCCGGCATGGACATCGGCGCCCGGACCGCGCCGGAGATCGCGCTGTCCATCCTCGCGGAGGTCATCTCCAAGCGAACCCGCCAGACCGCCCCGCCCCCCGGCCGCATCGACCTTCCGCTGCTCCAGACACCCACGCCCGCGCCCGTGTCGCAGGTGGCGGTGGCCAAGGACGTCGTGTGCGCCATGGACGTGGCGATCTCGCCGGACGCGCTGCAGTACGAGCACGAGGGCACCATGTACTACTTCTGCGGCTCCGGCTGCCGGCGGGCGTTCATCGACAACCCGGCCCGGTACCTGTGATGGAGTCGGTCGAGGAGCTGGTCGACGGCCTCTCGGGGCAGGGGTACCTCGCCGACCAGAGCCTCGCCACGGCCCTGTACCTGTCGGTGCGTCTCGGGCAGCCGATCCTGCTGGAGGGGGAGCCCGGGGTCGGCAAGACCGCCGCCGCGGGCGCCCTCGCCGCCGCGCTGGACACGCCGCTGATCCGGCTGCAGTGCTACGAGGGGCTCAGCGCCGCCGAGGCCCTCTACGAGTGGAACTACCCCCGCCAGCTGCTCGGGATCCGCCTCGCCGAGGCCCGCGGCCAGGTGCCCCAGGAGGCGGACCTGTTCGCCCCCGAGTACCTGCTGCGCCGGCCGCTGCTCGCCGCGATCGAACACCCCGGTCCGCGCCCGGCGGTGCTGCTCATCGACGAGGTCGACCGGGCCGACGACGAGTTCGAGGCGTTCCTGTTCGAGCTCCTGGCGGAGGGGTCGGTGACCATCCCCGAACTGGGGACGCGCACCGCCGTCGTGCCGCCGGTCGTCGTGCTCACCAGCAACCGGACCCGCGACCTGCACGACGCGCTGCTGCGGCGCTGCTTGTACCACTGGATCGGCTACCCCGACGCGCACCGGGTCGCGGCCATCATCCGGCAGCGGGTGCCGGGCGCCGATGAGCTCCTGGCGGCCCAGGTCGCCGGTGCGGTGTCGCGGCTGCGCGGCCTGGACCTCACCAAACCCCCCGGTGTCGCCGAGGCGATCAGCTGGGCCAACGCGCTGCGCCTGCTGGGCCTGCCGCTGGACGGGAAGTCCGCCGACGCGACCCTCGGCGCGGTGCTGAAATACCGCGAAGACGAGGAGCTGGCCCGTGGCACGGGACTGGCGGACCTTGTCGAGAGGTGACTTAGCCGGGCTGATCGCCGCGTTCGGCGCGGCCCTGCACGACGCGGGTCTGCCCGTCGGCCCGGACCGCAGCGAACGCTTCGCCCGCGCCGTCACCCTGCTGCGCCCGACCACGACCGCCGAGCTGCACCGTTGCGCCCGGGCCACCCTGACCTGCCACCCGGAGCAGTTCGAGATCCTCGACCGGATCTTCGACGCCGTCTTCCGCGGCTACGCCGACGACCCGGCCGACTTCCGCGGCGACCCCAACGCCACCGGCACCTCCACCACCACGACCAGGTCCGGCGGCACCCCGTCCGCCGGCCCGCCGTCCACGTCCTCGTCGCCCGGGTCCTCGTCGCGTGAGATCGAGATCCCGATCGCGACCGTGGGCAGCGCCGCGGAACGCCTCGCGTCGCGGGACTTCGCCACCCTGACCCCTGAAGAGCTCACCGAACTGACGGACCTGATGCATCGGCTCGCGGTGGCCACCCCGCTGCGCCGGACCCGCCGCATGGCCGCGAAGGCGCACGGCAGCGCCGTCGACCTGCGCGCCACGCTGCGCCGGGCCAGGCGCACCGGCGGGCACCCGCTGCGGCTGGTGCGCCGCGAACCGCGCCTGCGCCCGCGGCGCCTCGTCGCGCTCTGCGACATCTCCGGATCGATGGAGCCCTACGCCAGGGCCATGCTGCAGCTGCTGTACTGCGCGGCCGGCACCTCCCGCGCCGAGGTGTTCACCTTCGCGACCAGGCTGACCCGCCTGACGAAGGTCCTCGCCCGCACCCGCCCGGCCGTCGCCCTCGCCCGCGCCGGGCAGGCCGCCCCCGACTGGTCCGGCGGCACCCGCATCGGCGCCGCGTTGAAAGCATTCAACGACGGCTACGGCCGCCGCGGGATGGCCCGCGGCGCGGTCGTCCTCATCGTCTCCGATGGCTGGGAGACCGGCGACCCGGCGCAGGTCGGCGTCGAGATGGCCCGGCTGTCCCGCCTCGCCCACCGCATCGTGTGGGTCAACCCGCGTACTCAGAGCCCCCGTTACCGGCCTCTGGTCGGTGGCATGGCCGCCGCGTGGCCCTACTGCGACGCGGTGGTCAGCGCACACTCCCTCACCGCTCTGGAACCCCTCATCACCGCCCTCAAAGAAGGTGCCCGTCATGTTGCTCACCAATGAGTTCGTCGTCCGCCGTCCCCTCGACGAGACCTGGGCGGTGCTCACCGACCTGGAGCGGATCGCGCCGTGCATGCCCGGCGCCCAGCTCACCTCCGTGCAGGGCGACGAGTACCACGGCAAGGTCAAGGTGAAGGTCGGACCGATGACCGCGCAGTTCTCGGGCGTGGCCACGTTCAAGGAGCGCGACGCCGCCGCCCACCGCGCGGTCATCGACGCCCGCGGCCGGGACGCGTCCGGCAAGGGGCGCGCGTCCGCGCTCGTCACGGCGGTGCTGGCAGCCGAGGGCGACGCCACGAAGGTCACCGTGGAGACGGATCTGACGATCGCGGGTCCCCTGGCGCAGATGGGCCGCAGCACGATCGGCGACATCAGCACCCGCCTGCTGGGCCAGTTCGTCACCAACCTGGAGGCGCAGCTCGCCGCCACGGAGCCCGCCGCCGCGGAGCCTGCCACCGCTGCGGCGCCCGCCGCCGTGGAGCCCGCCACCGCCGCGGAACCCGCCGCCGCTGTGGAACCCGCCGCTCAGCCCGCCGCCGCCGAGCAGGTCGAGGAGGTCGCGGCGATCCTGCCGACCGCCGCCGTCCCCGACGCGAACGGCGCCACGACTGCGCCCGCCCAGCAGGCCGTCCGCGTCATCGAAGGGCCGGAGGCCGAGCCCGTCAACCTCCTGGAGACCGCCGGTACCACCAACATCATCAAGATCGCGATCCCGGTCGTCGTCCTCATCGCGGTGATCGTCGCCCTGGTCATCTGGCTGGTCTGACGGTGATGGGCACCGGCCGGGTCGCGGCCGGTGCCCATCGTTCCCTCACCCCATCCGTGCGGCCCCGAAGTCAGCCGCAGGTGAAGATCGCCGGGGCCGCGTTCGGCCCCCACTGCACCGTGCCGACGAGCAGGATCGTCGTCGACTCACCCGGCTTCAGCCGGCTCTGCCACGGCTTGACCTGCACCGACGCGCCGGTCTGCGTCGCGGTGCCGTTCACCGCGAGGTCGACCTTCTGCGTGCCGGTGTAGGCGAAGCCCAGCGTCCAGTTCGACAGCGTCGTGCGGGACGTGTTGCGGACCGTCACGGAGGCGATGTACACGCCGCCGAGGTCCAGGACCTTGGTGTAGCTCACGGTGCACGGCGACTTCGCGACCGCGCCGCCCTCACCCTGGTCCGCCAGGAACGACGACACCCACGACAGGGCCGAGTTCCAGTTGATGGTGATCTCGTTCGTCGACCACGACTCGATCTCGTCCAGGTAGCAGAACTGCGGCTTGCAGCCCGGCAGGATCTTCGACGCGACCGGGTCCTGGATCGAGGAGTTCGGGCCGCCCGACAGCGAACCGGCCGGCGGGTTGGGCAGCGCCGGGTTGAGCTGGTGTGCGTACATCCGCGAGTGCTGGTTGTGCGAGTTCCGCTCGCCGTAGCCGGTCACGTAGGACTGGTTGAGCGCGTTGCGGCCGAGGATGTAGTCGATGCCCGTCGCGACCCCGTCGCGGAACGCGGTGTCGCCGCTGATGTCGTACGCGGTGGCGACCACGACCAGGTTGTTCACGATGAGGCCGTTGGAGCCCCAGTCGAACTTCCCGTTGGACGGGTTGTAGGCGATGTTGTAGGCGTTGCCACGCAGCGTGTTCAGGTAGCCGCGGGCACCGTCCACAACGGACTGCCGCACCCGCGCCCGGTCGGGCAGCGCGTTGGGCACGGTCGCCAGGTCGAGCCGGCCGGCCGTCGCGGTGAACTTCCAGTCGAAGCCCTCCGGGCGGAACACGTCGGCGGTGTGCCACGGCGACGCCACGACCGCGTCCTTGTAGGCCTTCTCGCCGGTGCTGATGAACAGCTCCGCCGCGGCCCAGTAGAACTCGTCGGTGACGTTGTCGTCGTCGTACGCGCCGCCGCCGGTCCCGTCCGTGACCAGGGCGTAGCGGGCCGGGTTGGCCAGCGCCGCCGCGTAGGCGGTCTTCGCCGCCGCGAGCAGCCGCGCCGCGAACGCCTTGTCGTAGGGCTGGAAGAGCCGGGCGCCCTGAGCGGCGGTGGCGGCGAGGTTGAGCGTCGCGGCCGTCGACGGGGCGTGCAGCTCCCGCGGCTGCGGGTCGGCGGCCGGGTCGAGCGGCAGGCCGGTCCAGGCCGCGTCGTGCACCTTGTGGTGGACCATGCCGGCCAGGGGCTTGCCGGTCGGCACCTGCATGCGCAGCATGAACTCGAGTTCCCAGCGGGCCTCGTCCAGCACGTCGGGCACCTTGTTGCCGTGCTCGGGGATGCGCAGCGACCCGTCGCCGAGCTTGTCCGCGCGGGCGCCGGCGGCGACCTTGGTCCGCTCGAAGGTGCTCAGCAACTGGTACACGGAGATGCCGCCGTTGACGACGTACTTGCCGTGGTCGCCGGCGTCGTACCAGCCGCCGCGCACGTCGAGGCGGTAGTCGCACACGCCGGGCTGGCACGGTACGTCGGTGTCGCCCTGGTTCGGCGCGACGCCCAGGTGACCGGCGGCGCGGGCGTATCCGGGGGCGATGCTGTCGAGGATCTCGATGCCGCTGCGCTGCGTGTAGTACCACGACAGCGAGTCGGCGCGCAGCTTCTCGTAGGCGGCGTTGACGCCGATGTCGAACGGCACGCTGGTCTCGCCGTCCGCGGTGAGCGTGTAGCCGGTGCCCGCGACCCGGTACGAGCCGAAGTCGGCCGTCTGGACGTTCTGGCCGGACGTCGCGTCGACGCCGGCGGGGGTGGTCGTGCCGGTGGCGACGACCGCGCCGCCGGCGTTGCGCAGCTGCCACGGCAGGGCCGCGGTCGCCTCGGTGACGACGGTGGCGGCCTTCGGGCCGTTGGTGAGGTAACCCACCTGGTTGACCCGCACCCGCGGGCCGGTGTCCGGGACGTACACGGGCGGCGGCGCACCTCCCTGCAGCGAGATGTCGTCGAGACACAGCGTCCAGGCGACGGGGCTGCCGCCGACCTGGAACGCTACCTGCCCCGCGTCGGTGTCGGCGGCCGCGGTGAAGGTGTAGCTATAGGCCTGCGGCGTGGTGGTGAGTGCCGGCGCCGCGGAGAGCTCCTGGGTGTACGGCGGCGCCGCGAGCTGGACGTTTGCGCGGATGGTCACGGGCGTGGTGGCGCTGGCGGTGAACGCCAGCTTGTAGGACTCACCGGCCTGCAGCTTGACCGCGTTCTGCCCGATGATCGCGTCCCACGGGTTGGTGGTCCCGGCGGGAATCGTCGCGCACAGCTTGCCGTCCACGACGGCGCCCGGCGCGTTGCCGGTCCACCACCACGGGTCGGTGCCGCTGTCGAAGGTGCCGTTGACGAGCTGTTCGGCGGGATCGGCGAATGCGGCGGACGCGGTCATCGGCACGACCAGCACCGCCGCTACTAAGGCGAGCGAAAGTTTGCGCTTCACACAGACACCCCTTGTGGCGGAAGGGAATTGGGAGCGCTCCCACTGTGGCCCAAGGCACATGGAGTGTCAATACTCAAAACCGCCCTTGGCCACTCAGGGCCTGATCAGCGTCGCGGTGAGGGGGAACCTGATCAGCGCTTCAGCGAAGGAAACACGTACCAGACGGCGATGAAAGCAACACCGAGCGCGGCGGCGACGGCGATCGCCCACGACGCGGCGACCACGACCTCGAAGACCAGGAACACCGCGCCGATGACCGACAGCCACAGGAACGCCAGCCCGACCCCGGCCAGGGTGCTGCTCGCGTCGACCAGTTCCTTCTTGCGGCCGCGACGGAACAGGATCCGGTGGTGGCTGACCGGGGCGATCAGGCACAGCGTGGCCAGGGCGGTGAGCAGCAGCGTCACGATGTACGTGGCCCGCTGCACGTCGGTGATCTGCTCGAAGCGCTGGTTGAACGGGATCGTCAGCAGGAACGCGAACAGGATCTGGACACCGGTCTGCGCGACCCGCAGCTCCTGGAGCAATTCATTCCAGTTGCGGTCGAAACGCTCATCCGGGGTCTCGTCGCGATCGGCCATGCGGGTTCATGTACCCAACGGGCCGGCAGGTCGAACTTGGCGATCGGTCCAAACCCGGCGCGTCGGGGCTGCGACCGGTTGCATGCTGGGCTTATGGTCGCGAGGGTGAGCGCACCCTTCGATGAGTTGACATCCGGTCGACGCGCGTGGATCGCCCGGGCCGGACTGACCGAGCTCGCGGCCGCCGTGGGGCGACCGGGCCGCGTGGCGGTGTCCGCCCGGCCCGACCTGCTGGCGCGGGTCGACCAGCACGCCGCCGCGATCAGGGAGTCCCTCGGCGGCACGCTGCTCGACCCGGTGGCCCTCGCCGGCTACGCGGCGGCGATCCGCGACGCCGCCCGGGATGCGGGCGAGACCCTTGACGACTGGTCCCGCCCGACCTGGGCGATGCTCCGCCTGTTGGCGGTCTGTTCGCTGATCCCTTCCTGAAGGGTTACTTCAGGAAGCGCTTGTCCGCGTGCAGCGGGTCCGTCAGCCGGATGGTGATGAACTCGTTGTCGTCGGCCTTGCCGGGGGTGCGCCCGTTGGAGAACGGGAAGTTGTTGTCGTTGACCACGCCGAGCGTGCGGTCGTCGAGGATGACGACGTCCTCGATGGTCTGGAACGGGAACGTGAACGTCTCAGCGGTCCCGCCGAGCCGGCGCGGGTCGGCGATGTTCATCAGGTCCGCGACGAGGGTCTTGTCGAGCTTGCCGTCGCGGTTGCGGTCCCGCTTGTCGGCCAGGTAGATCCGCTTGAACTTCGCGGTCGCGCCCTGGCCGTTGTCGCGCTCGATGATGAGGAAGCGGTCCTCGTCCACGGCAATGGCGTCGCCGATCGCGTTCGCCGGGTCCTCCAGCTGGTAGATCCAGCGCTTGCCCGTGTACTGCCCCGAGGCGACGTCGAACTCGTTGAGCCGCAACCCGCCGGCCGCGTCACCGGCGACGACGCCCTCCAGCAGCGCGTACAGCTTCCGCCCGTCCGGCGACTGCGCCAGCCCTTCGAAGCCCTTGCTGCTGTTCAGGTTCGGGTTGCCCGCCGGGTTCTCCGGCGCGCGCACGCCGTCCAGGGGGATCGGCGCCTGCAGCAGCCGGCCGGCCCGGTCGAAGTGCAGCAGGTACGGGCCGAACTCGTCGCCGATCCAGTAGGTGCCGTCCTTGCCCCGCTGGATCGACTCGACGTCGAAGTCGGAGCCGGTCAGCACCCGGTCGGGCCGGGTCAGCGCGAACGGCACGAAGCTGTTGGGGTCGGTGAGGTTGATCCCGCCGACCACGTCCACGGTGTGGTTGCCGTAGTCCGGCGCGACCCGCTGGATGCGCAGCACGAAGTCGGCGCTGTTGGCCTTGTTGCCGTACCCGTTGTCGGACAGCACCTCGAACGTGCCGTCACCGTTGCGGACGATGCCGCTGAAGCCCTGGATCGGCTGGTCCGCGAACGGCGGGGTGATGCCGTTGGACGGCGTGCCGCCCAGCAGCGAGCCGGACGGGTCGCTGGCGGAGACGAACGTGGCCGCCGGCAGCGCGGCAAAGCCGGTCAGGGTGGCACGGCCGAAGGTGTCGTGCCCGTTGTGCGCGGCGGCGCTGGGTGCGGCGAGGGCCAGCGTCAGTACACCGACACCCGCGCCGACACCGGCTCGTCTGAGATTCCTCATGGGCCGCGACGTTAAGAGCCCCGGATGAACCGGTCACGTTTTCTTGGTGATGGCCCCGAGAAGGGTTTGCAGCCGCGCGACGACGGCCGGCGCGTCGGTGATGCTGCCGCCGTCCTGGTAATACACCAGCGACACCCGCACGACCAGCTCGCCGCTGGCGGTCTCCACGTGCGCCTCGCCGGTGCCGGTGGACGAGTAGGTCGTCGCGTCGATGCTCTTCGCGTCCGTCGCCGTCTTCTTGTCGTAGTCGACTTGCTGCGCGGCGCCCATCGACGGGCGGACCAGCACCACGAACAGGTAGAAGTTGCCGGAGGTGCCGTCGATCGAGCACGCCTTGAGCGAGTCGGTGTCGCGGCGCTCCTTGGCGCCGGGCGCCTCGCCGAGCGCCGCCTTGAGCTGGTCGTCGGTGGCGAGGCCACACACGTCCACGGCGTCGTAGAGCGCGCCGTTGCGTTTCGTCTCCGCCGGCTGGGCCTGTCCTGGCTTGCCGCCGCCGCAGCCGGCGAGCGCCAACAGGACGCCCGCCGACAGCACGGCTCTGCGTAGGGTCACACAGTGTTTGTACAGGGTTTCAGACGCGGCCGAAGTCCTGGGTCCAGTACGGCGTCCCGTCGGCCTTGTACGCGAGCCCGACACCGACCGCGACGCTGGCACAGTTGAGGATGTTGGCGCGGTGCCCGGCGCTGTTGATCCAGCCGTCGACGACCTCCTTCGGCGAGCGGTAGCCCCACGCGATGTTCTCCGCCGACGCCCCGGTGGTGTACCCGGCACCGGCCTCACGCTGCACGAACGTGCTGCCGTTGGATCCGGTGTGGCTGAAGAAGTTGTTCGTCACCATGTCGGTGCTGTGCCCGCGGGCGGCGGTGACCAGCCGGGCGTCGATGCGCAGCGCGCCGCAGCCGTTCGCCGTGCGGTAGGTGTTGGTCAGCGCCACGACCTCCGACTCCAGCGAGCCGCTCTCCACCGGCTTCGTGGTCACCGGCGTGGCCGGCTTGGTGGTGGCCGGCTTCTTGGCGGCCTTCTTCTTCTTTTTCTTCTTCTTGGACACCGCCGCGGCGACGTCCGCGACCGCGACCGCGTGACCGGCGGTGGTGACGGCCTGTGCGGCGGCGGGGGCGGCCGTCGCGGCGGTGGCGGTGAGCGTGAAGCCGAGGGGGGCCGCGAGCAGCACGGCGGCGAGGATGGTGGCACGGCGAGGGAACCGGGTCACGATGAGGAAGCCTTCCGTCGGTGAGCTTTGACGCAGTTGGTATCGGGCGGCTCACAGCCCTCGTAAGCAGGTCAACCACCCCGCAACACTCGGCAACCGGCCGGCTACCCGTGCGGGTGGGTCCCTAGTGGACCGACCGTGGAAGTTCGGTCAAAGGTTGGAGGGCAGCGCCCCCGGGCATCCATACCGTTGAGCTACACACCGATTGAAGGAGCAGCAATGTCCAGACTGGTCAGGCCCAGGGACAACCGTTGGATCGCCGGCGTCTGCTCCGGCCTCGCCCGCCGGTTCGGCATGTCGCCCAATGTCATGCGGCTCATCTTCGTCATCTCGTGCCTGCTGCCGGGGCCGCAGTTCGTGGCCTACATCGTGCTGTGGGTCCTGATGCCCGACGAGTCGAGCTCGCGCAGTTACAACTGAGGTCCGCACGGGTGCGCTCCGGGTTCACCGGTCAACCGGCCGACCGGCCGGTCGAACTCGGAGGCATGTTCAAAGACCTCGCCGAAGCCACCCGTCACACTGCCGCCCGCTCGACCCTCAACGGGTTGATGACCTGGCTCGGCGAGTCCGGCCTGGCGGCCGCCGCCGGGTCCCCCGGCCTCCAGTCCGTGGTCGACCAGCACGCCGCCTCGGTCCGCGACGCCCTGGGCGACCCGGAGCGCGGCCCGAACGCCATCGCCCTGGCCAGCTACGCCACCGGCGTCCGCGACACGCTGATCGAGGCCCAGTGGCAGCTCCCGCCCACCTCAGAGCTGGACTGGTCGAAGGCCGAGTGGCCGACCATCCGCCTGATCGCCATCTGCTCCCTGGCCAGAGCAGGCGGCCATCTCTAGAACGACCACCGCCGTCCGTCGATCATGAGCGAGGGACAAAGCTCGCCGTCCGAAGCGCGGGCAAACGGCCCGACCGGCCGTCATCCTTCGTCTGGACCAGCGACGGTGTTGCCGCACCGCATGATGCGCCCGACGGCACTGGACCATGGGCCCCGAGGACCGGCACCACTCCCAGCGGCTCAGGAATCCCCGAGGCGCCGGGCCGGCCCGAGGAACATCGCCGCCACCGCACCCGCCAGACACACCGCGGCCGTGATCAGGAAGATCTCCCGATACTCGGTGCGCAGCGCGGACTGCAGCGCGTCCGCATACGCCGTCATCAGCCGCTTCTGCTCATCGGCCGGCTTGCCGAACACCAGCGGGAAGTCCAGCCGGGCCGTCAGCGAGTGGAACCGGTGCAGCCCCCACGCGGTCAGCGCGGCGACGCCGATCAGCATGCCCATCGTCCGCGCCACCACGACGGCCGACGAGGCCACGCCGTGCTGTGGTGGCGGGGTCGCGCGCAGCGCCGCCGCGGACAGCGGCGCGATGACCAGGCCCAGGCCCAGGCCGGCGAGCGCCAGGTCGGCGTCCAGCCGGGGCAGGACGCCCGCATACCGGGCCGCGAGCACGTCGGTGGGCCAGCCGGCGATGAGCACATATGCGAGCGCCGCGAGCAGCAGGCCGCCGACGGTGACGATCCGCTCGCCGAGCCGGCCGGAGCGCAGGAGCAGCCCGCCGAGGACGGCGCCGACCGGCAGCGCCACCAGGAAGCGGGTCAGGACCAGGGTCGCCTCGACGCCGCCCTTGCCGAGCAGGGTCTGTGCGACCAGTTCGACGTCGACCAGCGTCACCATGAGTGCCACGCCGGCGCACCAGCTCGCGATGAGCGCCGCGAAGAACGGACCCTTCGCGGCGCCGGTGAGGTCCAGCAGCCTGGTCCGTGCGCGGCGCTCCCAGAGCACGAACAGCACCGTCACGGCGGCGGCGCCGGCGAGGACGGGCCAGCCCCACGAGGGCAGGACGGACCGCTCGGGTTCGGGGTTGTAGAGCGCGACGACGACGGCGCCGAGGACCACCGCGAGCAGCAGCCCGCCGACGACGTCGGTCCTGCGCGGCGCCGTGGCGGTGGGCGGGCCGCCCGGCACGGCACGCCAGACGAGGACGATCGCGACGGCGACGAGCGGCAGGTTGACCCAGAAAATGCCGCGCCAGGTGCCGAGGAGGCCGGCGACAGCGACCCCGTACAGCGGGCCGAGGACGCTGCCGAGCTCCTGGGCCGCGCCGATGTTGCCCAGGACGAGGTGCCGGCCGCGGTCCGGCCACAGGTCGCTGACCAGGGCGACGGTGACGGGCAGCAGCGCACCGCCGGCGATGCCCTGCAGGGTGCGCCCGCCGGTGAGCAGCCAGATCTCGCTGCCGGAGGCGGCGGTCAGCGCGGAGCCGGCACCGAAGCCCAGCAGGCTCGCCACCAGCAGCGCCCGGCGGCCGAAGCGGTCCGACAGCGAGCCGAGCAGCGGCATGCCGGCCACATAGCCCAGCAGGAAGCCGGTCACGACCGGGGTGACCCGCTCCAGCCTGGTGTCGGCGATGTGCAGCGAGTCCATGATGTCGGTGAGGACACCGACGACCACGTAGGCGTCGAGCGCGGCGAGCAGCACCGCCACGCCGGCGACGCTGATGGCGAGCCGCCGCCGCGGGCCGCCGCCGGCCGTGGCCTGCACGGCGGTGGCGGCGCTCGTGGGCTGCGTCGACGTCATCGGACTACTTCGGCGCGGTGATGGTGACCGCGGCGTCGAACTCCTTGAACGTCACGGTGACCGTGCCGCCCTTGGCCTCGCCGACGGCGGGCAGGGTCCACGCGGCCTTCAGCAGCTTCTTGCCGTCCTTGGCGATCCAGAACTTCCCGGGCACCGAGCCGGTCACCCCGGGCACCACGTTGACCAGGGTCTCCGAGGAGGAGTTGGCGGCGACCCGGTAGGTCTCCTGACCGTCGACGGACTCCGTGGCCTCGGTCTTGCCGTCGGTGGCGGTGCCGAGGACCTTGGCGATGCCGCGGTTGGGGTCGAGGATCGCCGACGGGTCATACACGGAGGCGGCGAGGGCGAGCGGCAGCTGCTGGTAGTCGCCGGTGGGGCCCTTCAGCCACATGGTCTGTCCCACGATGGTGAACGCCAGCTCGACCGTCGCGCCCATCTGCTCGACCTGCGCGGTGCCCTGTGCGTTGCCCTCCTTGGTCAGCACGCCCTCGGCGCGCTTGAGGGCGACGCCGGCGATGGTGCCGTCGGCGGTGATGAGGAACTTCGCCGACTTGATCCCGCCCATCGCGGTGGCGGACTCCTTGAGCAGGCCGTCAGCGGCCGGCAGGTTGGGATCCGCCTTCCCGGCCTCGCCCTCTTCGGACTTGCTGGTGCAGCCGGTCAGGGTGACGAGGAGCAGAGCGGCGGCCGTGGCGCCGGCCAGCAGAGCGCGGGTGCGGGACATACCGGCATGCTGTACCGGTGCGGGTCGCGCACCACCAGCAGCAGCGGCCGGCCGAGGGAGGACTGCAACGCGTCGGGCAGCCCCGCCTCGGAGGACAGGCGCACCCCGGACGTGCCCGGCACCAGCTCCGCGAGCGGCGCGATGAGGCCCCACGGGGTCTCCGGGGCGATCGCGAGGTTGAGCTCCGGCTGGAACTCGATCACGTACGCCGGACCGGCGAGCGGGAAACTGGCGTCCGGTGCCGTGATCCGCAGCGCCCGGCGGGCCGCGGTCAGCCCGAGTGCGGCCGCCTTCGGATCCAGCGGTACCCGCGGCGCGGCGGCGGACCAGGCGGCGAGCCGGGCAACCCGGGCGGCCGCGTCGGCGAGCCGCGACTCGGCCAGCTCGCCGGAGCGCACGGCCGCGACGATGGCGTCGCGCAGCAGGTTGGCGGTGTCCTCGTCGGCGTGGTCGCCGCCGACGCAGATCGCGTCGGCGCCGGCGGCCAGGGCCAGGACGGTGGCGTGGGCGAAGCCGAAGCGGTCGGAGATGGCCCGCATCTCGATGCCGTCGGTGACGATCAGGCCCTGGAAGCCGAGCTCGTCGCGGAGCAGCTCGGTCATGATCCGCCGGCTGAGGGTCGCCGGCAGGTCCGGGTCGAGGGCCGGGACGCGCAGATGGGCGCTCATGACGGCCTGCACGCCGGCGGCGATGGCGGCGCGGAACGGCACCAGCTCGGTCGCGTCGAGCTCGGGCCGTCCGGCCTTGATGATCGGCACGTCCAGGTGCGAGTCGACGCTGGTGTTGCCGTGCCCGGGGAAGTGCTTGGCGCAGGCGGCGACCCCGGCCTCCTGCAGGCCGGTGACCCACGCGGCGGTGTGCCGGGCGACGCGGTCGGGCTCGGCGCCGAACGCGCGCGAGCCGATGACCGGGTTGTTGGGGTCGGAGTTGACGTCGGCGTCGGGCGCGTAGTCGAACGTGATGCCGACCGAGGCCAGGTCGCGGCCGATGTGGCAGGCGACCTCCCGGGTCAGGGCGGTGTCGTCGATGGCGCCGAGGGCGAGGTTGCCGGGCCACGGGCTGCCGTTGTGCGCGTCGATGCGGGTGACGTCGCCGGCCTCCTCGTCGATGGCGACGATGATGTCGGGGCGCTCGGCGCGCAGCGCCGCGGTCAGCTCGGCCACCTGGTCACGGTCGACGACGTTGCGCGCAAAGAGAACGACGCCGCCGAGCCCTTCGGCAAGGCGGCGGCGGACCCACGGTGGGGGCTCCTTGCCCACGAATCCTGGCTGGAGCACGGCATTCGCCATGCTGACCAGGTCGTCCCCCGTGCTTGCGTCCATGCGTCAACCACCCTTCGCGCCTGGCGAGAATGGTCACATCACATCTCAGTAATAGTCAAGAAACCTTCCAGTAGTTAACGGCACTGTCATCGATGTGGACGAATGGTCCAGACGACCGTCATCTCGGTGGTCACGGCGCCGTCCGCCCTCGTGACCTCGACCGCGACGGGAAACTCGGGGCGCTCACCGGCGGCGAGCTCGGCGAGGACGTCGCGCACCGGCCGGCCCAGGCGGGCGACAGCCTGGACGGGTCCGACGGCGAGTTTGCGGTACGCGATGTCCGATCGCACCGCGAGCGGGGTGCCGAGCGCGAGGTGCTCGCCGAACGCGGCCATGACCACGGCGCCGGAAGCGGTCTCGGCGAGCGTGAAGATGGCGCCGGCGTGCGGCCCGGCAACGTGGTTGTGCAGTCGCTCCTCGTCGGGGAGCGTGGCGGTGGCGGTGATGTCGTCACCGTCCACGCGCACGTCGGCGATCTCGATACCGATGGTGCGCGCGAACGGGACTGCGGCGATCAGGCCGGCGGCAAGTGTTGGGGGGTCAACGGTCATGCGCCGATGTTACCGGCTAGTAGCTAGCCTTAGAACAGCTCACCGATCGTATGGATGATGTTGACGTAGAAGTTGCCCTCGATCGGCCGGAACACCTGGAACGGCTCGTGCGGCTCGCCGACGAACGGGCGCAGCGTCCACGCGAGCTGGGTGCCGACGAAGCCGAAGAGCAGGATCCACACGTGCAGCAGCGTCATGCTGGCCGGCCGCTCACCCGCCGGCAGCGTGGCGGCGGCCGCGACCGGCCGCAACCCTGGCGCCAGCGGAGCGATCGGAGCCACCGGATACGCGTAGCGGCCGTCCGGCATCAGCAGCGGCTGCTTCGGCGGATAGACCGGCACGGCCGGCGCGGCGGTCCGGACCGGCGCAGCCGCGCCGTTGGACACCTGCGGCTGCGCCGCAGGCCCGGCCGACACCGACGCGGCCGGGACAGCCGCACTGCTCTCATCCGTCTCCGCGTCCTGCTCGGAGCCCGTCGGTGCCGGCGACACCGGCGCGTCGGCGGACGGGACGGCCAGCGCGGCCACCGCCCGCTCCTCGGCCTCCTGCTGCTCGCGCTTCGCCGCGGCGGCCGTGGCCGTGTGAGCGTTCAGCGCGTGCATGCCGCTGGTGAGGAACTTCAGCCCGACGAAAGCGGTCATCGCGAGGACCGCCACGTTGAGGATCTTGTAGAACGAGTAGCTGAACGCGGTGAGCAGGAAGAACAGGCTGATCGGCGCGAATGCCAGCGACAGCACCGCGGTCACCGTGATGGTGACCATGACCAGCGCGAGCGCCTGCCGGACCTGCAGCCTGGCACCGAAGACCAGGTTGAACAGGCACAGCGTCGGCAGGCAGATCGCGAGCGTCATCAGGAACAGCAGTGGCAGTTTCAGCGCCGAGAACCGCCCCGTAGCAGGCGAGCGCCAGCACCGAGCTGGTGAGCATCTGCAACGTGAGCTTGCCGAGATCGCGCTCTTCCCCGATCTGCCGCCAGATCGAGTCCCGGTCCCGCAGGATCCGCTCGATGATGAGCAGTCCGCTTCCGGGCGGTTGAGCGGTGCTTGTTGCGCCTTGAGCAGCCATCAGAACATTCCCCCTATGTCGGAGGGCCAGATCGCCGCAGGCTAGAGCAGCCGCGTTACTCAGCGCCACCCCACATCGATACGTTGTCCTCTTTCGTCGAAAAAGTGCAGTGCCTCCATGCGGACGGCAACGGTCAGCGGGTGACCATGCGTAACCGCCGGGTACGGCGCGAGTCGCACCGCGAGCTCCGCCGGGCGGCGGTGGTGGCGGCCCGGGTCGCTCAGGACGCTGTCGCGCTGGGGCGCGCGACGTCCGCGACCGTTGCCGGCGCCGACCAGCTCCAGGTCATCGACGCCACCGCCGCGACCGGTGATCTTGCTGACGAACCGCTTCAGCCCGCCACCGTTGATCGGGATGTCGGTCGGCGGCGCGCCGATCTCGTCGACGATCACGGCGGTCGCGCCGATGTCGAGGAACGCCAGCGACTCGTGGCCGTGGTGCTCCAGGTAGCGGATTCGCCCGCGCAGGACGTCGCCGCCGGTCGTGTCCGGCACGGGGGTGAGCGCCTCGGCGCGCACGCCGATGACGATCCGCTCGCCGTGGAAGTGCGCGACCTGGCGGGACCGCAGATCGTTCCACGGCAGGTGCAGCACCTGGTCGCCCATGTGCAGCGCGATGTGCCGGTCGAGGTGCACGTACACCTCGGCCTCGAGCAGGTTCATCCGCGGGCTGCCGAGGAAGGCCGCGACATAAAGCGTGGCCGGGCGGCCGTACACCTGCGTCGGGGTCCCCACGTCCTGCAGGACGCCCTTGCGCAGGATCGCGACCCGGTCCGCCATGGTCAGCGCCTCGGCCTGATCGTGCGTGACGTAGATGGTCGTGACGCCGAGCTCGCGGACCAGGCCGGAGATCTCCGCGCGCAGCTCCGCCCGCAGGCCGCTGTCGAGGTTGGACAGCGGCTCGTCCATGAGGAAGAGCTTGGGCCGGCGCACGATGGCGCGGCCCATCGCGACCCGCTGCCGCTGACCACCGGAGAGCTGCCCGGGCTTGCGCGCCAGCACGTCACCGATGCCCAGCGCGCTGGCGACCTCGGCGACCTGCTCGGCCCGCGGCTCCGGCTCGACGCCGGACAGCCGCAGCGGGAAGCCGATGTTCTCCCCCACCGTCATGTGCGGGTAGAGCGCGAAGTCCTGGAAGACCATCGCGACACCCCGCTCCCGCGGTGGGAGGTCGTTGGCCAGATCCCCGTCGAGCATGATCGCGCCGGAGGTGGGGTCCTCGAGCCCCGCGACCATGCGGAGCAGGGTCGACTTCCCGCAGCCACTAGGGCCCAGGAGCACCATGAACTCGCCTTGGCCCACGTCCAGGTTCACTCGGTCGACAGCCACCGTGCCGTCGGCGAAAACCTTCATCACATCTTTGAGTGCGACGGTAGCCACCGTCACCTCCGCCCCAGGTCAGCAAAGCAATTCGCGGATAACTCAGTTACCCCGAGTCAAGTACTGTGACGAGGGGCACGCTATTGGTCCATCGGGTAAATGACCAGTGTTCAGCGTGTTACCGCACAACTACCGTTAGGAAAGTTTGCAGCTGCCCCTGCGGTCACGACGCCGGGAAGTTTACGGTCACCGAGGTGTATCCGAGAGCCCCGAGGAACTGTTGCAACATCTTCCTGGTGTTCTCCTCGGCCCGCTTGCTGAGACCGGCCTCCTTGGCCGCCGCGCCGATCTTCTCCTCGGCGAGCTTGTAGACCTCCTGCAGCCGGTTCGGGTCGGACTTGAAGGCGTCCGCGAGCCGGTTGAAGAGACCGCGATCCTCCTGGTAGACGTAGCTGCGGTCGTTGTTGATCCGCACCGGGCGCAGCTGCGGCGCCGGCAGCGTGATCTCCACCGTGCGCCGGTCCTCGGACTCCTTCACCGCGCCCTGACCGATCCCGGCGAAGTCGACGTAGACCTCCACCGACCCGGCGGCGACGAACAGGATCCGCTCGTTGAGCAGGAAGTCCGGGATGTACTTGCGGTCCTTCTGCACGTCGACGATGACCTCGAAGTTGCCCTCGGCGGCGACATACTGGCTCAGATCCTGCACCGACTTGAGCAGCGCGGGTCCGCTGCGGTCGGTCTGCTCCTTCGCGAACGGGTTCTTCAGGTCGGGGAACAGCCCGACCGTCTTGGCGCCCAGCACCAGCGCGACGATCAGCCCGATCGTGGCGACGAGCCAGAACAGGCCACGCATCGCGCCGCCGCCCGCCTTGACCGGCACGATCACCGGCGCGTCGCGGTCGGGACGGTCGCGCGGGTCGATCCGGTCACCGATCTTCGGCGACCAGCCGCTGCCCGAGGTCGGCGCGGCGTCAGCGGGCCCTGACGTGATCTCGGGGTATTCGGAGGTCTTCGGGTCCGATTCGCGCCGTTGCGTCGGCACGTCGTCCGAGTCGTCGGGGGTCACGGTTTCGTCGTTGCGGGCCATGCTGACTCCTCCGGGAGGATCTTCTTCCTCACACGGTAGAGGGGTCCGTAAAGCGCCGCGAATCGATCTCAGCCGAACGCGGCGAGCCCGGTCAGCTTCTGGCCGATGACCAGCTGATGGATCTCCGAGGTGCCCTCATAGGTGAGCACCGTCTCCAGGTTCGCGGCGTGCCGCATGACCGGATACTCGGCGCTGATGCCGTTGGCGCCGAGGATGGTGCGGCACTGCCGGGCGATGGCGAGCGCCTCCCGGACGTTGTTGAGCTTGCCGACACTGACCTGCTCCGGCGTCAGCACCCCGGCGTCGGCGCGCCGGCCGAGGTGCACGGCGAGCAGATACCCCTTCTGCAGCTCGACGGCGGCGTCGGCGAACTTGGCCTGGGTCAGCTGGAAGCCGGCGATCGGCTTGCCGAACTGCTCACGGGCGCCCGCGTAGTCCAGCGCGGTGTGCAGGCTGTCACGGGCGGCACCGAGCGCGCCCCAGACGATGCCATACCGCGCCTCGGTGAGACACGACAGCGGCGCCTTCAACCCCTTCGCGGCCGGCAGCAGCGCGCCGGCCGGCAGCCGGACACCGTCCAGGACGATCTCGCCGGTGCAGGACGCCCGCAGCGACAGCTTGTGCTTGACCTCGCGGGCCGTCACGCCGGGCGTGTCCATCGGCACCACGAACCCGTTGACGCCCGCCTCGGTGCGGGCCCAGATCACGGCCACGTCGGCGACGGGCGCGTTGGTGATCCACATCTTGGTGCCGTCGAGGATCCAGTCGTCGCCGTCGCGGCGGGCCCGGGTGGCCATCGAGCCGGGGTCGGAGCCGTGGTCGGGCTCGGTCAGGCCGAAGCAGCCGATGAGATCGCCGGACGCCATGCCGGGCAGCCAGCGGTCCTTGTGCTCGTCGGCGCCGTACTTCCAGATCGCGAACATCGCCAGGGAGCCCTGGACGCTGACCAGGCTGCGCACGCCGGAGTCGCCGGCCTCCAGCTCCAGGCAGGCCAGCCCGTAGGCCACGGCGCTGGACCCGGCGCAGCCGTAGCCGGTCAGGTGCATGCCGAGCAGACCGACGGAGGCGAACTCCTTGGCCAGGTCCCGGACCGGCACCTGGCCCCGCTCATACCAGTCCGCGACATTCGGGCGGACGTGGTCGTCGACGATCCTGCGCACCACGGCGCGGATCGCCAGCTCCTCCTCGGAGTGCAGCGCGTCGACGTCGAGCAGGTCCAGGGGCCGGGTGGTCGTCACAACTAACACTGTAAGTCAGACGAACGCTAGGCCTGAAGGACTCTCGCGTGGATGGAGGTGCGCTGCTGCAGCGCCGCGCGCAGGGCACGGTGCAGCCCGTCCTCCAGATACAACCCGTTCTCCCACTGGACCACGTGCGGGAACAGGTCGCCGTAGAACGTGGAGTCCTCGGCGAGCAGCTTGTCCAGCGCCAGCTCCCGCTTGGTGGTGATGAGCTGGTCGAGCCGCACCGGGCGCGGCGGGATCTCGGACCACTGTTTCAGCGTCAGCCCATGTTCCGGATAAGGCCGACCGTCGCGGACCGCCTTGAAGATCATGAACGCGTCACCCCCCTGACGCTGTCAGGGTACCGACCCGGTGCGACAGAACCGACGCCGAGCGTTGTCACAAATCGGCGCTGGCGCCCCAGTGTCCACGGTGGGTGACGGTCTGTGACTCACGGCGGCCCCGTTTGAGGGACGGTGACTTCGCGTCGGGAGCCCGGTAGCCGATGGTCATGGCGCCGATCGGCGTGTACTCCGCAGGCACCCCGAACGCCGAGCGGTACGCGGCGTCGGACTCCGGCGGGATGCCGAAGAAGCACGCGCCCAGGCCCTCGTCGACCGCGCCCAGCAGCACCAGCAGGCTCGCCATCCCGGTGTCGATGTGCCAGTAGGGCACCGGCCAGCGAGCCTCGTCCCGGTCGGACCAGCCCTTGTCGGGCTCGGCGTACCGGTCCAGGTACGCGTCGCGGTGGCTGTGCGGCACGACGATCACCGGCGCCCGGCTCATGCCCTCCATCCAGGAGGTCAGGCCGGAGTCCGGTGGCGTGGTCGCCGCCCAGAACCTCGACCGCTCCTCCTCGGAGGTCAGGACCAGGAACTCCCAGCCCTGCGAGAACCCCGCCGACGGTGCGTGCACCGCGTACCCCAGCAGCTTGTCGATCAGCGAAGGATCCACCGGACGCGACGCGTCGTAGTTGCGCACCATCCGCCGCCGGCGGATCGCCTCAGACAGTTCCACGAATCCCCCACACCCCGTGCCAGGACGTTCCCGGCTCCAGGGTCACCACATCACGCCCCGACCGGAACGCATCGGGCGGGCACGTCATCGGCTCGATCGCCAGGGCCTTGCGGAGCCGATCGGCAGGTAGCGTGTCGGAGGAGTACACCTGCCACCAGCCGAACGACGAGTCGGCCCAGACCGTGACGCCCCGGCCGTCGGGGGCCGTGACGCTCACCTGCGAGCCGCCGTCGGCGTCGGTCTCGACCTCGCCGAACGCCGTGTCGAGGATCGTGCCGCCGAGCCGGCGGCCCTCCACGAAGTCGTATTCGGTGCCGGCGACCCGGGCCGCGCCGATCGGCAGCAGGCGCGCGTCGACCAGCAGCCGGCTGCGGGCCGGCACCTTCAGCGTCAGCTCGTCCACCGCGACGCCCGGCACCACCACGTAGGGGTGGGTGGCAAGGCCGAACGGCGCCGCCTCCGAGCCGGTGTTGGTCACCTCGTGCTCGGCGCGCAGGCCGCCGTCACCGACGGACCAGGTCGTGCGCAGGCGCAGCGGCCACGGGTAGCCCGGCTGCGGCACCAGGTCGTGCTCGACGGTCACGCTGTCCGGCGCGGCGTCCACGAGCCGCCAGCGGGCCCAGTTGACCAGGCCGTGGATGGCGTTGTGCCGCTCGGGCTCGGTGAGGGGCAGCTGCAGGTGGTCGCCGCCGAACGCGTACTGCCCGTCGCGGATGCGGTTGGGCCACGGGGCGAGGACCTGCCCGGCGCAGCCGACCGCGCGCTCCTCCTCGGCGAAGCCGGCGAGCACGTCGGCCCCGTTGACGGTGTAACTGCGCACGCCACCGCCGACCTCGACGATGACGGCCTCGTGGCCGCCCGAGGTGATCGTCCACTGTGTACCCGAAGGGGCGTGCGAGAGCTGCGCGGCGGCGGCGGTGTCCATGGCCGCGACAATATCCTCAGTCCGACCGGTCGGTGTACCGAAGCAGGACGGGAAATGTCAGCCCGAGCAGGACGGCCACCACGGCGGCGGCGATCCCGCCGCTGACCCAGGAGAAGGTGGCGCTGGTCGCGTCGGCCACCGAACCCGCTCGAAGGTCACCCAGACGTGGACCTCCGGCCACCACGGCGAAGAACACACCCTGCAGCCGGCCGCGCATCACGTCGGGCGCGCTGAGCAACACGGTCTGCCGGTACACGCCGCTGATCATGTCGGCCGCCCCGGCCACGGCCATGAAAGCTACACATGCCCACAGCCACGGCACCGCGCCCGCGGCCGCGACGGCGAGCCCCCAGCCGACGACGGCGAGCACCAGCGCGACGCCCTGCCGGTGCACCCGGCCGATCCACCCGGACGTGAGCCCCGCCAGGGTCGAGCCGATGGCGATGGAGGCGTACAGCCAGCCCAGCGACGTCTCGCCGTACCGCTGATCGGCGACGACCGGGAAGAGCGCCTTGGGCATGGCGAGGACCATCGCGGCGATGTCGATCGCGAACGTCAGCAGGATCAGCTTCGAGCCGGCGAGAAACCGCAGGCCGTCGCGGATGTCGCGGAGCCCGCCGGTGGTCTTCGTCTCCTCCGGCGCCGCCGGTGGCAGGGGCGGCAGCTTCAGCGCCGCCCACAGCACGATCGTGAACAGGACCGCGTCGATGGCGTACGCGACGGAGAAGTCGGCCGAGGCGATGATCAGACCGGCGCCGACCGGCCCGAAGATCGAGGAGACGCTGGAGGCCGTGAAGCTCAGCGTGTTCGCGGCCGCGACCTCGCCCTCCCCGATCAGCGCCGGGATGATCGCCTGCCGGACCGGGCTGTTGACGCCGAACGCCGCCGACTGCGCCGCGATGAGCGCGAGCATCAGGTACGGGTTGTCGACATGCAGGACCGCCTGCGCGAGCAGGCCGAGTGTCGTGAGCCACATCAGGGTGGAACTGGTCAGCAGCACCTTGCGCCGGTCGAACGCGTCCGCGATCGCGCCGCCCCAGATCGAGAACACGATGAGCGGCACCAGGCCGACGAAGCTGGCGACGCCGACCCACAGCGCCGACTTCGTGATGTCGTAGACCTGCACCGGCACGGCGACCGCGGTGAACTGCACGCCGAAGAACGAGACCGCGTTGCCGACGAAGAGCCGCCGGTACGCGACGTGCCGCAGCGGCCTGACGTCGATGACGTGCTTGCGCAGCTGCTCCTGCAACGTCACTCTGCCTGCGCTCCGCTCCGGCCGAGTGACTTCAAGCTGTGATCCTGGTGAGCAGCCGCTCCGCTGCGCTCCGGGCAGCTCACGGCGCGAGTCTTTCGATCTTGCCGCCGGTGTACCGGAGCCGGTCGTGCAGTCTGCTCTCCCGCCCCTGCCAGAACTCGACCTCGTCCGGGCTGACCCGGAACCCGCCCCAGTGCGGCGGGGCATTCAGCGGTCCCGGCCGCGCCTCGACCTCCTCCACGCGGGCCCGCAGCTCGTCGCGGGAGCCGATCACGCGCGACTGCGGGCTCGCCCACGCGCCGACCTGCGCGCCGTGCGGGCGGATCGCGAAGTACTCCTCGGTCTCCTCGCGGGAGACCTTCTCCACGTCGCCGCAGACGATCACCTGGCGGTGCAGTGGGTACCAGGGGAACACCAGGCTGGCCCGCGGGTTCGCCGCGAGATCCCGGCCCTTGCGCGACTCATAGTTGGTGAAGAAGGTGAATCCGCGCTGGTCGTACCCCTTGAGCAGCACCGTGCGCGCACTCGGCCGGCCGGTGGCGTCGGCGGTCGCGAGCAGCATCGCGTTGGGCTCGGGCAGTCCCGCCTCGACGGCGTCGGCGAACCAGGTGGCGAACTGCTCCAGCCAGGTCCCGGCGAGCCCTTGCTCGCTCAACTCCCCCGTGTACTCGTTGCGCATCCGCGATAAATCTTGCGGTGATGTGCTAGGTCTCACGCTCACATCCTTCCTCCAGCGATCACAGATGCGTGAAGATGTGTCACGTAGGACACATTTGAGCCCCCGTTCAGTCGGTACTGGCACCCCAGCGGGGCGAAGATGTCAAAGGGAACACCGGCGGGTAACAAACCTAGTCAGACACCCCCGAAACAGCAGGAGTGCGAGATGTCCGATTTCAAGCCGGGACTCGAGGGCGTCATCGCCTTCGAATCCGAGATTGCGGAGCCCGACAAGGAAGGCGGCGCGCTGCGCTATCGCGGCGTCGACATCGAGGATCTCATCGGCCAGGTGTCGTTCGGCAACGTTTGGGCGCTCCTGGTCGACGGCAAGTTCGGCCCCGGCCTGCCGCCGGCCGAGCCGTTCCCGGTGCCCGTGCACTCCGGTGACATCCGGGTCGACGTGCAGTCCGCGGTGGCCATGCTGGCTCCCTACTGGGGCCTCGGCCAGCTGCTGGACATCGAGACCACCCAGGCCCGCGAGGACCTCGCCCGGGTCAGCGTCACCGCCCTGTCGTTCGTCGCGCAGGCCGCCCGCGGCCTGGGCCTGCCGGCCGTGCCGCAGAAGGAGATCGACAAGGCCGACACGATCGTCGAGCGGTTCATGCGCCGCTGGCGGGGTGAGCCCGACCCGCGGCACGTCAAGGCCGTCGACGCGTACTTCATCTCCGCCGCCGAGCACGGCATGAACGCCTCCACGTTCACCACCCGGGTCGTCGCCTCCACCGGCGCCGACGCCGCGGCCTGCATCTCCTCCGGCATCGGTGCGCTGTCGGGCCCGCTGCACGGCGGCGCGCCGTCACGCGTCCTGGGCATGATCGAGGCCGTGGAGCGCAGCGGCGACGCCGAGGGCTACGTCAAGAGCGTCCTGGACCGCGGCGAGCGCCTCATGGGCTTCGGCCACCGCGTCTACCGCGCCGAGGACCCCCGCGCCCGCGTGCTGCGCCGCACCGCCAAGGAGCTCGGCGCCCCCCGCTTCGAGATCGCCGAGGCCCTGGAGAAGGCGGCCCTCGCCGAGCTGCACGCCCGCCGCCCCGACCGGGTCCTCGCCACCAACGTCGAGTTCTGGTCCGCCGTCGTGCTCGACTTCGCCGAGGTACCGGCGCACATGTTCACGTCGATGTTCACCTGCGCCCGGGTCGCCGGGTGGAGCGCGCACATCCTCGAGCAGAAGGAGCTGGGCCGCCTGGTCCGGCCGTCCGCCACCTACGTGGGCCCGGCGCCGCGCAAGCCGCACGACGTCGAGGGCTGGACCGCCCTGATGTGAGCCGCCTCGTTGCGCGACACGTCTTTTGTGTGACGCGTGTCGCCCTGGGCACTGAATCGACCGGGACAGCGGCAGCGGAAGTGGCAGGATTCGCGGGGTACCCGTACCTGCCCGCCCGCCGCCGCATCCCGGAGTACCCACACCATGGTCGACATCCGCATTCCCGATGAGCTGAAGCCCGCCGACGGCCGCTTCGGCTCAGGCCCGAGCAAGGTCCGGCCCGAGGCCGTGCAGGCCCTCGCCGGTGTCGCGACCTCCTACCTCGGCACCAGCCACCGGCAGAAGACCGTCCGCGACGAGGTGGCCCGCCTGCGCCGCGGCTTCGCCGAGCTGTTCAGCCTCCCCGACGGCTACGAGGTCGTCCTGGGCAACGGCGGCAGCACCGCGTTCTGGGAGATCGCGGTCTTCGGGCTGATCCGCGACCGCGCGCAGTTCGCCAGCTTCGGCGAGTTCGGCGCCAAGTTCGGCAGCGCCGCGAAGAAGGCGCCGTTCATCGGCGACCCGACGATCATCAAGGCCGACCCCGGCACCGCCGCGTTCCTGCGGGCCGAGGAGGGCGTCGACACGTACTGCACGCCGCAGAACGAGACCTCGACCGGCGTCTCCGTGCCGGTCCGGCGGGTCTCCTCCGACGAGGGCGCACTCGTCCTGACCGACGCCACCTCCGGCGCCGGTGGCCTCGACGTCGACATCTCGCAGACCGACGTCTACTATTTCGCCCCGCAGAAGTGCTTCGGCTCCGACGGCGGCCTCTGGATCGCGATCATGTCGCCCGCCGCGATCGCCCGCGTCGCGGAGATCAAGGAGTCCGGCCGGTACATCCCCGACTTCTTCGACCTGCAGACGGCGATCGACAACTCGCGCCTGGAGCAGACCTACAACACCCCGGCCCTGTCGACGATCTTCCTCACCGCCGAGCAGGTCGACTGGATGAACGCCGGCGGCGGCCTGTCGTTCGCGACCAAGCGCAGCGAGGAGTCGGCGTCCATCCTGTACGGCTGGGCCGAGCGCTCGCCCGTCGCGACGCCGTTCGTCACCGACGCCACGGTGCGCTCCAACGTCGTCGGCACCATCGACTTCGCCGACTCAGTCGACGCGACGGCCCTGGCCAAGGTCCTGCGCGCCAACGGGATCGTGGACACCGACCCGTATCGCAAGCTCGGCCGCAACCAGCTGCGGATCGCGATGTTCCCGACCGTCGATCCCGCCGACGTCGAGGCGTTGACGGCCTCCATCGATTACGTCATCGAGCGTCTTTAGTTTGTATGTACGAATGCCCGCCACCTTGTTTGCATCGTTTGCTCTGGTGGCGGGCATTCGCGTTTGCCCTTGTCTTCGCTTTCTGTCGGCGCGGCACGCTTCGTTCCAGCTAGGGTTACGCGTACTGTGACCGAGTGGTACCGGGAAAGTCGGTGCCGATGCGGGTGGGACGGAGGCACGCTATGCGGCCTGTGCGATTCGTCGCCCTCTCCGAGGACGGCCAAGCGTTCGTCCTCGCCGATGAGGTCGGCCGACTGCTCGCGCTCCCGATCGACGACCGGGTGCACAGCGCCCTGCGTCCCGACCAGAGCCATCCGACCGCGACGATGGAGACCGCCGCGTCGCAGCTCGCGCCGCGCGACATCCAGGCCCGCATCCGCTCCGGCGAGTCCGCCGAAGAGGTCGCCCGCGTCGCCGGCGTGCCCGTCGACCGCGTGCTGCGCTACGCCGGCCCGGTCCTGCAGGAGCGGGCCATGCTCGCCCAGCACGCCCGCCGCACCAAGCTGAAGAACTCCGACAAGGGCTCGTCCCTCGCGGAGGTCGTCGACGCGCGCCTCGGCCAGCACGGCATCGACACCGAGAAGATCTCGTGGGATGCGTACCGGCGCGAGGACGGCACCTGGCGCATCACCGCCACGTGGCCGAGCGGCAAGGCGACCGCGCAGGCCGTGTGGGAGCTCGACAAGGCCCGCCAGCAGGTGGCCCCGCACGACGACATGGCGCAATACCTGTGCACCGAGCGCGCCCCGCACGTGCTGGGCCAGGAGCCGCCGGCGCCGGACCGCGCGCTGCCCAGCCGCGGCGAGACCAGCCGCGGCGACCTCGGCATGCGCCCCGACCCGCTGCGCCACGGCGGCGGCGGGCACGAGCTGATCCGCCCGTCGAACGTCCAGCCGGAGCGCCGCCCCGGCGGCCGCGGCCTGGGCGACCGCGGCGCCGACCGCGGGCTGCTCGGCAACGACCCGATCCGGGCCGGGCGGGACGCGCTGCTCGCCTCGCTCGACCGGCCGCTGGGCTCGTCCCCTTCCTCCGCTGCCGACGAACCGGCGCCGGCGCCGGCCCCCGTCAGCCAGGGTGAGAACCGCGCCCGCGGCGCCGCTGCGCTGATCGGCCGCTCCCCGTTCGACGACGACAGCGACCAGAGCAAGGAGATCCCGGCGGTGCCGTCGCTCGCCGTGCTCCGCCCGCGGCGCAACACGCCGTCGGCCGCCGGTGGCGCCGCCGACCAGCCGACCGCGTCGGACAAGCCGCGCAAGCGCCTGCCCAGCTGGGACGACGTCCTCTTCGGCGGGGCACCTTCCGCCGCCCGGGAAACCAGTTAACTTCTGCGGGTTAGGTTGGTGTGCATGGAGTACACCAACCTCGGGCGGACCGGCCTCTCGGTCAGCCGCCTGTGCCTCGGCACCATGAACTTCGGGCCTCAGACCACCGAGCCCGACAGCTTCGCGATCATGGACCGGGCACTGGACCACGGCATCAACTTCTTCGACACCGCCAACGTCTACGGCTGGAAACTCGGCGAGGGCGTCACCGAGCAGATCATCGGCCGCTGGATCGCCCAGGGCGGCGGCAGGCGCGAGAAGGTCGTCCTCGCCACCAAGGTCTACGGCAAGATGCAGGAGTGGCCCAACGGCCAGGGCCTGTCCGCACGCCACATCATCGCCGAGGCCGACGCCTCCCTGCGCCGCCTGCAGACCGACTACATCGACCTGTACCAGATGCACCACATCTCCCGCAGCACGCCGTGGGAGGAGATCTGGCAGGCGATGGAGCTCCTCGTCGCGCAGGGCAAGGTCCTCTACGTCGGCTCGTCGAACTTCGCCGGCTGGCACATCGCGCAGGCGCAGGAGTCGGCCTCCCGGCGGCACTTCCTGGGCCTCGTCGCCGAGCAGTGCATCTACAACCTCATGGCCCGCACCGTCGAGCTGGAGGTGCTGCCGGCCGCCCGCCAGTACGGGCTGGGCGTCATCCCCTGGTCGCCGCTGCACGGCGGCCTGCTCAGCGGCGCCATCGCGAAGGCCGCCGCGGGCTCCGCCGGCCGCTCCAGCGAGGGCCGCGCCGCCGAGGGCCTCGAGAAGCACCGCCCCGCGATCGAGGCGTACGAGAAGCTGGCCGCCTCGCTCGGCACCGACCCGTCGAACCTGGCCCTGGCCTGGCTGCTGGCCCAGGACGGCGTCACCGCCCCGATCATCGGCCCGCGCACGATCGAGCAGCTCGACTCGACCCTCGGCACCCTGGACGTGTCCCTGGACGAGGCCACCCTGCAGAAACTCGACGAGCTCTTCCCGCCGGTCGGCAACGGTGGCGCCGGCCCGGAAGCCTGGGCCTGGTAGGCCTCATTCCCCGCTTCGGGCCGTGGCCAGCACCTCGTAGGCCGGCCGCGGCCCGAGCACGCTCTTCATCAGCCGCACGTCATCGACGCTCCACTGTGGTCCCTGGTACTCGCGCAGCACCTCCAGATCGGCGGCGAGCACCTCCTGCGGCAGCCGGTCCCCCGGCCGCGCGATCGTCACGTGCGGCTGCAACGGCCTGCGGTCGAACGGCAGCTTCCGCCGCTTGAGCAGCTTCCGCACCGCGTCACCGAGCGGCGCCACGTCCCCGTCGACCTTCGCGACCAGCGTGGTGAACTTCCCCCGCCCGAACCTGCCGCCACCCGCGATCCTCACCCGCGGCATCAACGCCGGCACCGCCTGCACCACCTCGACCGCATCGTCGGCGCGCGCGTCGTCGACCTCTCCGACGAACGCCAGCGTCATGTGCCACTGCTCGGCCGGCACGAGCCGCAGCGACTGCCCCTCCGGCATCGGCCTGGCCACGGCCAGCGTCCCGACCGTCTCCGCGAAGTGCTGCTCGGCCTCCGCCGGCAGATACGCCGCGATGAACAACCTCACCGCTGCTGCGCCCCCGCGTCCCGCAGGGCCAACCCGGCCCGCTGCAGCTCACCCTCGACCCTCAACCGCTCAACCTCCAGGTCGACCCCGCTCACCTCGTCAAGGTACTGCTCGATCCCCAACTGCACGCACGCAACCCGCAACGCCTCGTCGTACGCCCGCTGCACCGCGTTGAACCACACCTGCGACCTGGTCGCCACCCCGACCCGCAACCGGTTCAACCGGCGCAGGTCCCCGGCCAGCTGCTCGATCGGCGGCACCGCCGGCACCGGCGGCGGCGCTGCGGCAACCGTGTGCAGCGCCCGCCCTGCCCAGCTCATGTGCCACCACCGCCGCACCGGCCCGTCGCGCCAGCCCGGCTCGGGCTCCTTGCGCCGCCGGGCAACCTTCCTCACGACCCGCCGCAGCACCCGCATCCCCCGGTCGAACATCTCGTCCGCGGAGATGAGAAATAGGCAGACAAGACACGGCGCCACGGCGATCAGCCCTATGGCGCCGACGACCAGCAGGCCGTGCAGCACGCCCACCCTCTGAGGCTAAGCCCGCACGAACAACGACCGCCACCGATCCACCCAACTTCGGCACCGACTCGCAACCATCCCACCCCCACACCCCAGGACGCCCGGCGCGCCCTTTGCAGGTCTACCCACCCCGTGATCACAGGGAACCCGAACAGCGATCTTCAGTCCCAGTCCATGATCGAAGGACGCCCCCGGCCGTCCGCACGACCATCCCGGTCCTTCGATCATGTGCACGGATGGGTGGGGTCTCGGCGCGGACGAGTAGCACCGAATGACGACCTCGACGGCGCTCGATCATGTGAGTGCGGACCTGGCTTGGCATCCGTGCGGAACCACGAAGGCCGCAGCCGTGATGGATCTTCTGTTACGGGCATGACAAACCCGCACGCGAACCGCAACGCAAGGTAGCGTACGACCGCCCACTTTGGGCGTGATGTGGCGAATGGGAACGGCCGCATCGTTGATGTGAACGGTGCCCCGTTCCTGCGTGAGCATGTCGAGCCCGCGTCACCCGATCTGTTGCGTGCGATCGTGAAGACGTTCGCCGAGACGCTGATGCCGACGCGTTGTGCGGCGCCGGCTACGGCAAACGCGTCAACTCCCGCAATGGTTACCGGCAGCGGGACTGGGACACCCGCGCCGGCACGGTCGAGCTGGCGATCCCGAAGCTGCGGCCGGGCAGCTACTTCCCGGACTGGTTGTTGCAGCACCGCCGCCGCGCCGAACAGTCTGGCGTTCCCGCACTCCCTGACCGCGCCTGCCTGTCCGGGATCCGCCTCGTCGTGTCCGACGGCGGCCGGGAGGTCCTCGGCCTCGTCAACGCCATCGGCCCTGCCCTGCCCTGCCCGGCACCGGCTGGCAACGCTGCCGCACCCACTACCTGCGCAACCTGACCACGAAGGTCCCGAAATCCGCGCAGCCATGGGTCGCAACCCTCGTCCGCACGATCTTCGACCAGCCCGACCGGACTCCGTCCGCGCCCAGTACGACCGCGCCGTCACCGCGATAACCGAACGGGTTCCCCACCGCCGCACCGACGTCGTCGGCATCCTCCCCAACCGCACCGCGATCATCCGCCTCGTCGGCGCGGTCCTAGCCGAACCGATGCATGGACCGAAGGCCGCCGCTACAGCGGCCTGACATCCAAACAGCTGGATCAGCGCCGGCCGTTCCTCCACCACGCCCGGCAGCCTGCCGACCCGGCTCGTGAAAGGCCGGCCCCGCGGATCAGCGGCAGTCAGGCCGAGCTGGTGGCACCCCTCGTCGCCACCAGATCACCCAGCCACCGCCTCCGCCGTCAGCCTTACCGTCACCGTCACCGTCACCGTCACCGTCGCCGCTCTGCCCGAGGATTGGACGATCCCCCGCTCGATCGGCCGCCCCCGTCGGTCAGCCGACCCAACTCCCACCGATCGCCCCGCCCTCGACCCACCGCGGCCCGTCGGTAACGTGCGCCGACCCGGCCGCCGCACACCAACCGAGCAATCCCGCAGGCGAAGCCACCTACGCAGTGCACGCCACCCAAGCCGGACGCGCCGCCAAGCCCACAGGCCCGCCGGCCACCAGGCCGCCCGGCGACCGCTACTGCGTCGAGGCCACCAACAGGTTGCGCAGCTCGACCAGCGTCGCCTCGTCGCCCTCGGCCTGTGCGTCGGACACGCCCGGCGACTCCCGAGACCACAGCCACCGCAGCACCCCCGCCGCGCTGCCGCTGACCGTGGCGTCCACAGACGTCGAAGCAGCGGCCGCCGGGTCCACGTCGCTCACGTCGGCGCCGGTCACCCCGGTGCGGAGCAGCCACCCCGGCCCGCCGTCGACCCCGACGATCACCGTGCGACCCTCCGCGCCGGCGAGGACGGGCTGGAAGTCCTCCACCCACGCGTGCGACCCGTAGCCCACGAACAGCTTGAGCACCTCGTCGATCCCGTCGACCGCCAGGTCGTCGGGGATCGGGGCGACCGGCACCCCGAGTGCCAGCTCGGCGTCGAGGCGGTGGATCACGGTCTCCTGCGCCATCCGCCGGATCCAGAAGCCGACCGTCTGGTCGGGCTCGTGCCAGGTGCGCGACGGGTCGGCGGCGCCGCGGGCGGCGAACTCGCCGGTCAGCTCGGCGTAGGCGCGGTTGAGCAGCTCGATCGGCGCCACGGACTCCAGATCTGCTGGTGGCCAGGGGTCGGGAAAGGCGTTGAGCCGCATGCACTCGACCTTGTGCAGATAGACCTCGGCAACGTGCCTGACCAGGTCGGCGACGGTCCAGCCGGGGCAGCTCGGCACCGCGGCGGTCAGGTCCGACGCGGCGACCTCCCGAAGCCGCGCAACGTCGGCGGCAAGACATTCCAGCAATCGCGATCGCTCCATGCCCGCGACCTAACCACATGGGTACGACAAAAATCAGCGAACTGCGGGCCTCACCCGCGGCACCCGCAGCTCGAACGCCGGGGTGTCCTTGCGGGCCGGTTCGAACACGTGGAGGTGGGGCCGGGGGCGCAGGTGCACGCTGACCTTGCCGCCGACCTTGCGCAGCTGCAGCGCGGCGATCACGAGCGTGGCCAGGACCGACACGAGCCCGCCGATCCAGATGCCGGACCGAGGCCCGTACCGCTCCGCGCACCACCCGATGATCAGCGATCCCAGCGGCGTACTGCCGAGGAAGACCAGGACGTACAGCGCCATCACGCGACCGCGGAACTCGGGGTCGGTGCCAAGCTGGACGCGCTGGTTGGCCGCCTGCGCGAAGTAGATCATGAAGAACCCGGTGGGCAGGAGCAGCAGCACCGCCGTGACGAAGGTGGGCGCGAACCCCACGAGCGTCTCGAACCCACCGAACAGCACGGCGGCGGCGAGCACCGCGTACGCCGTGGGCCGCGTGCGGCGGCGCGAGCTGGCCAGGGCGCCCCCGAGCGCGCCGACGGCGAGTGCGGTGGTGAGCAGGCCGAAGTACTGCGCGGAGGCGTTGAACTCGACCTTCGCCAGGACGGCGAGGGTGAGCTGGAAGTTGAAGCCGAACAGTCCGACGACGAGCACCAGGAGGATGGCCAGGCTCAGGTCGGGCCGGCGCTTCACGTAGCGCAGTCCGTCGATGGTACGGGCATCGCTCGCCGCGACCGGCGGCCCCTCGACGCGGAACAGCTCCTCGGTGCGCATCCGGCTCAGCCCCACCAGCGGCGCCAGGCACAGCCCCGCCGTGATCAGGAAGATCGGGCCGGTACGGTCGTGCAGCAGCGCGATGACCAGCCCCGCGATCGCCGGACCGACGACCCGCGCGGTGTTGAACGTCGCGGAGGACAGCGACAGCGCGTTGGGCAGCAGTTCCCTGCTGACCAGCTCGGAGACGAACGCCTGCCGCACCGGCGTCTCGATCGCGCTGATCACGCCGAAGAGCGCCGCCGTCACGAAGACCCACCACAGGTTCACGACGCCGGCGACGACCAGCCCGCCGAGCAGGCCCGCGACCAGGGCGGATGCGAAGTTGGCGATCAGGAGCAGACGGCGTTTGTCGAACCGGTCGGCGAGCTGACCTCCGTACAACGTGAGCAGCAGCACAGGCGTGAACTGCAAGGCCGTCACGATGCCCAGTGCGGTCGGGGAATTGTCCGACAGCTGCAGGACCAACCAGTCCTGCGCGACGACCATCATCCATGTGCCGAGGAGCTTGACCAGCTGTCCGGTCGTGAACAACCGGTAGTTACGAACCTTGAGCGAACTGAACACCGTCATGCGCTACGGCCTATTCGACCGAGGATCTCGGCCGCCTTTCCGAGCGTCTCGCGCTCCTCCGGGGTGAGCGCGGCGAGCTGCTTGGCCAGCCACTCGTCGCGGGCGCGGCGGTGCTCCAGGATCACGGCGCGGCCGGACTCGGTGGCGGCGAGGATGACCTGCCGGCCGTCGGTCGGGTGCGGGGTGCGCTGGACGAGGCCGCGCTCCTCCAGCTTCGCCACGATCTTGGTGAGCGTCGGCGGCTGCACCCGCTCGGCGTCGGCCAGCTCACGGGGGGTCAGCGCGCCGTTGAGCTCGAGGCTTGTCAATGCCGACAGCTGCGTGATCGTCAGGTCGCCGATCGGCCGGGCCTGGCGCAGGCGGCGGTTGAGTCTGGTGATGCTGTCCCGCAGCGCCGCCGCGAGCTGCGCACCAGTGATCTTCGGGGCACGGACCATCATCACAGTCGTTAGCTTATCTAATAAGCTTGGCTAACGACCTGTGTCGGTGATCACGGGGAGTACCGTGTGCGGCGTGACCAGCCAGCCGAAGCCGCTCGACCCGCCGATGGTGCCGTTCGCCCTCGCCGGGATCGGTCTGTGGATCATCGCGGTGCTCGTGATGCTGCCGTTCCGCGACGAGCTGGCCGACGCGGGGCACGGAAACTGGTTCGGCATCGCCGTGGCGGGCGTGCTGTGGGGCATCCCGGGCGGGTTGACCATGGTCGTGCACGATCGCAACCGGAAGCGGCGGCGGGCCGCGTCCGATTCGTTCAAGACGGAGGCGACCGGCGGCGCCTAGCGTCGGAGGCATGGCACCCACACTCAACTACATCGGCCTCGTGGTGGCCGACATGCCCAGATCCCTGGCGTTCTACCGGCAGCTCGGCCTGGACGTTCCGGCCGAGCAGGACACCGCACCGCACGCCGAGCTCACGCTGCCCGGCGGCATGCGGATCGCCTGGGACACGGAGGAGACGATCCGTTCGTTCGACCCGGACTGGACCCCGGGGGCCGGCGGCGGCCGCTCGGCGCTCGGCTTCGAGTGCGACACGCCCGCCGAGGTCGACAAGGTCTATGCCGCGATGATTTCCGCAGGGTACGACGGCCACAAGGCACCCTGGGACGCATTCTGGGGCCAGCGCTATGCGGTGCTGCACGACCCCGACGGCAACGGCGTCGACCTCTACAGCGCTATCGGATGACCTCTCGCAGCGGCGCGCCGGCCAGCGCCTTCACCTCCCGCGAGAGGTGCGCCTGGTCGGCGTAGCCACTGCTGGCCGCCACCACGCCGAACGGCATGCCGCCGCGTGCCAGGTCCAGCGCCGCGTTCACGCGCAGGATCCGGGAGAGCGTTTTCAGCCCGTACCCGAAGAGCGCCAGGCCGCGGCGGTGCAGCTGGCGCTCACTGAGACCCACGTCGGCGGCGATCTCCGCGACCGGTCGGCGGCTCCTGAGCCGCTCAACCACCGCACGCACCCAGAGCCCGTCCGGATTGTCTGTCCTGGCAAATGCCGCCTCAAGCTGCCCGGCCCGGTCGGCGGCCTCGTCGAGCTGCTCGGTGAGCCGCCTGACACGCGCCGACGGCCACAGCGCCGACAGCGGCACGCGCTGGTCGCGCAACTCCTCGGCGGGGACACCCAGCACGCCGGGCGCGGTCCCAGGACCGAAGCGGATCGCGGTGTACGTGCGGCCCACCGGGCTGACGCCCAGCTGCGCGGTGGTGTCCGGGCCGGCGACCAGCAGCCGGCCCTCGTAGTGGATGACGTCCATGCAGCCGTCGGGCAGGATGCGGACCTGCTCACTCACATCCGCGCGACGCTGCCACACCGTCGCGTCGGGAATCCGCGACGGTCGCTCCCTGTAGCCGAACTCAGCCGTGACCATAGGGCTCGGCGGGCTCGGCCTCGTCGACCGATCCGTGCGCACGGCTCACCGACACCGACTCGACCTCGCTGTCGTCGAACACCGTCGGCAGCTCGTCGACCGCCTGGACCTGCTCGACCAGCACCTCGGAGTGCGCGCCGCAACCGTGGTCGACGCTCACGACCTGGGCGTCATCGGGCGCATACTCGTTGCCGCACACCCCGAACGACTGCCGCATCGACCCGGCCAGCTGCAGGTAGAACCCGCACGAACCGCACCGGGCGGCCGACGGCGCGGCCACGGAGATCGGCGCGTTGGGGCCGCGGTCGCCGTCATACCACCGCTGGGCGGCGTCGAGCCGGCCCTCGCGCGACAGGACCCTGACCCGGCCGAGACCGAGCTCCCAATTGGTCTCCTCGACCGCGGGATCATCGGACTGTACGTAACCCGGCGCGAGCCGCACGTCATCCGCCGGCGTCGGCAGCAGATCGCCGACGCCCAGATCACCGGGCTGCAGCCGCTCCTGCCACGGCACCCACTCGGGCGCGCGCAGCGCCTCGGGGCCGGGCAGCAGCGTCGACTCGCAGATCGTCACCTGCTTGCTGCGCGGGATCCGGGTGACGCTCACCGCCCAGCGCCATCCCCGGTATCCGGGCAGACCACAGGCGAAGAAATGTGTGACGAGCCGCTCACCTTCGGCGACGACGCCGAGGTGCTCGCCGATATGGTCCGGATCGACGACGTCCAGCCCGAGGCGGGCGATCTCCACGGCGTCCGCGCAGACCTGGTCGGGCTTCCCCGCGCGGCCGCTGGAGCGGGTCGGGGCAGTCGAAGCTGTCACAGCTCCATTGTTCCTCATCGCCACGCCCGATGAGCACGGCGGCCCCGGCGTGGCCGGAAACTGTCGCACCCATGGTTCAGGATGGGGGGCATGTCGGTGATTCGAGGCGTTGCGCAGACCGTGGTGACCACCGTGCGAGCAGCACGGGTCGCCACCGTCGGCGGCGCCCGGGCCGGCCGCTTCGTCGGTCGCAACCTGCTGCGCGTCCGCAAGCGCGGCGCCGGCGGCGAGACCGGGATGCTCCGCCTCCTCGACCTGCACGCGGCGTCCTGCGCCGGTGACACCCTCGTCGCGCTCGGGCTCGCCGGCACGATCTTCTTCTCGGTGGAGGCCGGCGAGGCCCGCGACCGGGTCGCGCTGTATCTGATCGTCACGATGCTGCCGTTCGCGCTGCTGGCCCCGATCGTCGGGCCGGTGCTCGACCGGTTCCGGCACGGCCGCCGCTATGCGCTGGCCACCACGATGCTCGGCCGGGCGTTCCTGGCGATCCTGATCGCCGAGCACCTCACCGGGTGGGCGCTCTATCCGGCGGCGTTCGGCATGCTCGTGCTCTCCCGCGCCTATGGGGTGGCCCGCAGCGCCGCCGTGCCCCGCGTGCTGCCCAAGGGGCTCGGGCTGTCCGAGGCCGGGGCCCGCGCCTCCGTCTTCGGCGCGTTCGCGGGCGCGATCGTGCTGCCGATCGGCCTGGCCGCCGCCCACTTCGGCCCGCAGTGGCCGCTGCGGCTGTCGACCCTCGTCTTCTTCTGGGGCATGGTCACCTCGCTGCGGCTGCCGCCCCGCGCCGACTCGGACCCGCCCGAGCAGGTTCCCCGCGTCCTGCAGCGCCCCAGCCACCGCGGCGCAAAGATCCTCTCCGGCCCGCTCGTCATCGGTGCCCTGATCGGCAGCGCGACCCTGCGCGCGATCTACGGGTTCCTGACGCTGTTCCTGGCGTTCGCGATCAAGGAGAAGGTGCTCCCGGTCGGTCTCGGTCCCTGGAAGCTGTCGGAGCAGGTGGCGGTCGTGGTCGTGGCCGCCGCGCTCGGCGTCGGCTCGTTCCTGGCCACCGCGATCGGCACCCGCCTGCGCATCTACCGCCCGGCCCTGCTGCAGGCGGTCGGCATCACCCTGGTCGCGTTCGTCGCCGTCATCGCCGCCGAGCGAAACTCCCTGGGCACCGTGGCCCTGCTGTGCCTGGTCACCGCGATCGCCAGCGGCCTCGCGAAACTCGCCGTCGACGCCTCGATCCAGGAGCGGGCCGACGAGCAGGTCAGGGCCAGCGCGTTCGCCCACTCCGAGACCCTGCTCATGGTGGCCTGGGTCCTCGGCGGCGCCGTCGGCCTCATCCCCTTCGGCGCCGACTGGGGCCTGATCGTGGCCGCCACGTTCATGGTGTTCGGCGCGATCCGTGCGCTGTGGTCGGCGGTCGCCCTGCGCAAGGAGCGCCTGCGCGGCACCCCGCTCGACCACGACGAGCAGCCCACCGACCCGCTCGCCGCCGGCGCTCCGTCCGGCGCCCCCTCCACCGGCGGTTCTTTTGCCGGCGCACCCACGGCAGGCGGCTCCGCGACCGGTTCGGGCGGGCGGAGCGGATCCGACGCGACGACCGTGCCACGACCGGCCGGCGCGACCTCGGGCACGACCGCCGGCGAGACCCGGCGGATGCCGTTCCAGTCCCGCACCGGCGACGAGACCCGGCCGGCTGATCAGGGCGCCGACGGCGCCGGCGCGCGCCGCCGCTTCGGCTGGCGCCGCGGCCGCCCCGCGACCACCCCGGCCGGCGCCGGCGCCCAGGCGGCCGGGGCGCAGCAGCCCGCCGACGCGACCCGGCGGATGCCGGCCGTCGACGTGGCCGACGAGACCGCACCACTCGCACCGCCTGGATACACCCTGTATCGCCCCTCAGGCATCGACCCGACCAGACGCCTGGAGGATGATGAACGATGAGGCCGTTCCTGGGATATGACCGCACGCTGATCGTCACCGCGGTCGAGATCGAGCGGGCCACCGTGCTCGCCGGTCTCGGCATCACCGACCCGCACCCCGACGACCTCGAGTCCGGCGCGCCCGTGGTCGTCGTCGCCGCTGGCGTCGGCCCCGCCGCGGCCGCCGCCGTGACCGCCCAGTTCACCACGACCGCGCTCAACGACGGCCGCCCCTTCGCCGTGGTGCTGTCCGCCGGGATCGCAGGCGGCTTCGCCGGCCGCGTCGAGATCGGCGGCCTCGTCGTCGCCACCGAGAGCATCGCCGCCGACCTGGGCGCCGCCGGCCCGGACGGCTTCGAGAGCGTCGACGACCTCGGCTTCGGCACCGCCCGCCACGACGCCGACCCCACGCTCCTGCGCACCCTGCGCCAGGCCCTCCCCGAAGCCGTCGGCGGCCCCGTCCTCACCGTCTCCACGGTGACCGGCACCGCCGAGTCCAAGGAAGCCGTCCAGAAGCGCCACCCAGACGCGGTCGCCGAGGCCATGGAAGGCTTCGGCGTCGCCACCGCCACCCGCCTCTGGCCAGGCACCGCCTTCGGCGAGATCCGCACCGTCTCCAACGCCGTCGGCCCCCGCGACCGCGCCGCCTGGCGCATCCCCCAAGCCCTCGAAACTCTCCGCGAAGCCTTCGCCACCCTCGCCGGCCGCTGACCTCCCCACCACCCGCTGTACCCACCACCCGCTGTCCCCACCACCCGCTGTCCCCGCCACGCGCCGCTCCCACTACGCGCCGCTCCCACCGCACGCCCGTTCCACGTTGGCCGCTGCTCCCAGTGCCGCCTCGCCAGCCTGCCTCTCGCTACTCCCTTCACGGCGCCCTCGTCACAACGCCCTCATCACCGCGCCCTCGTCACGCACGGCGCCTTCGTCACCGCGCCCCTCTCGCTGCCACTGCCCCTGTTCCATAGCCGACTCGCCACGCACGGTCCGGCAGCCTTCTTCCGCCGCCTCCTCGCCGGTCGCTGCCCCGTTCCCACTGCCGCCTCGCCACCCACGGTCCAACTGGCCCGTCCCGCTGCCGGCCTTCCCCCACTGCGGACCCGCCACGCTCCGCTCACCCGCTGCAGCCTCCCCGCTGCTCCTTCCCCGACCGCGTCGCCGGTCGCTGCCCTTTCTGAGGGAATGTCCGGCGGCGCAAAGGCATCGCCCACCAGGCCGACCGCCCCGCCAACGCCTGCCCGCCAGAGGGCGCAGACCACTTGGGTCACTGGCAGGCGCGACCGGCCGCTGCTGCCTCTCGCTGCCCCTTCCCCGACCGCGTCGCCGGTCGCTGCCCCTTCTGAGGGGAATGTCCGGCGGCGCAAAGGCATCGCCCATCAGGCCCGCCCCGCCAACGCTTGCCCGCCCAGTGCGCAGACCAGCTGGGTCACCGGCAGGCGCCACCGGACGCCCAGCAACCCCACCCCGCCGCGCGCTTCCGCAGGGCCACAACCCGCCGGCCCGCACCTCGCAGATCCGCGAACGCGTAGCCAGCACCCTCTGCCCGTCGTGCTTGCAGGTTCACCATCCCGCGCGCGTGCAGGCGGGCGCCCACCCAGTGATCGAAGGACAGCACTGGTCGCGCGGACGGCCGGGCTCCTCCGTTGATCATGGGCAGAGCGCATGGCGACTCAAGTCCGAGGGAAATTGTCGGATTCGTCTGGCGGCACGCGCACCGGGCGTAACGGTATTCACGGGCTTCGAATGCGTTGCAAGTGTCACAGCAGGCGTTTCGCGACTCATCGTGCGGGATGGCTGGGCGGCGTTAGATTCGGGGTTGTGACGCTTTCGCTCGCCTTCTCGCCGTGCCCCAACGACACCTTCGTCTTTCATGCGCTGGCACATGGATTGGTGCCGGGGGCGCCAGCGTTCGACGTGACGTATGCCGATGTCGACGTCACCAACACCGCTGCCGAGCGGGGCGAGTTCGACCTGGTCAAGGTCAGCTACGCGGCGCTGCCGTGGCTGCTGGACAAGTACACGCTGCTGCCCTGCGGCGGCGCGCTCGGCCGGGGCTGCGGTCCTCTGGTGCTGGTGAAGGACCAGGCGATCACCAGCCTGGAAGGCAGGACGGTGGCGGTGCCGGGCGATCGCACCACGGCGTATCTGCTGATGCGGCTGTGGTCGGCGGGGGCGCCGCCGAAGCGGGTGGAGATCGTGCCGTTCGCGGAGATCATGCCTGCGGTGGCAAAGGGGCAGTTCGATGCCGGGTTGGTGATCCACGAGGCGCGATTCACGTTCCAGCGGCACGGGCTGCACGCGCTCGCCGACCTCGGGGAGTGGTGGGAGGGTGACACGGGCCTGCCGATCCCGCTCGGCGCGATCATCGCGCACCGCGACCGGGTCGACCCGGAGCAGGCGACCGCGTGGATCAAGGAGTCGGTGCGGCAGGCGTGGGCCGATCCGGCTCGCAGCCGCGACTACGTGCTGGCGCACGCCCAGGAGATGGAGCAGGCGGTCATCGACCAGCACATCGGGCTCTACGTCAACGAGTTCACCTCGTCGCTGGGCCCGGACGGTCACGCTGCGGTCGACGCCCTGCTGACCAGGGCGGCCGCCGAGGGGCTGGTCCCAGCCACACCCCTCGTCGGCGCCTGAATCTCACGAAAAACCGAGAAAACGCACGAAAACGGAGAACTACACTTCCAGCTCGCGGGCCACCAGGTGGACCGCCTCGGCGACGGTCTTGGCGGTCTTGCGGTCCGGGAAACGGCCCCGCTGCAGGTCGGGCTGGATCTTCGCCTCGAGGACCCTGATCATGTCCTCGATCAGCCCGTGCAGCTCGTCGGGCTGGCGTCGGCTGGCGACCGCGCGGGCTTCGGTCACCGAGGGCGGCGCGTCGAGGAGCTTGACGTGCATCGCCTGGCTGCCCTTGCGGCTCTCGACCACCCCGAACTCGACCCGCTGGCCGGTCTTCAACTCACCCGCGCCGGCGGGCAGTGCCGCCTTGTGCACGAAGACGTCGCCACCGTCGTCGCTGGTGAGGAACCCGAAACCCTTCTCCTGGTCGTACCACTTCACTCGACCCGTCGGCACGCTGTCCTGCTCCCCAGTGTCTTTGTCCCGTCCCACCCACAACACCACAAGGCTAGTCATCGCTTCCCGGACGGCCAACCGAGATCACGCCCCGGAGAAACGCGGGGAATGCGTGCAGATCGGCGCTCACCGCGGAAGCGCCGGCGGCCTGCAGGTCAGCGGCGGAGCAGGGTCCGGTGGTCACGCCGAGGACCGGTACGCCGGCCAAGACACCCGCCTGCATGTCGGCGACATGGTCGCCGACGTACGCAGTGGCGCCGACGGAACGTAGTACCGACGCCTTCTCCGCGGCAAAGACGTCGCCGTGGACCTCGTCGACCGGAATGTCCAGATGCGCGAGATGCAGTGACGCGAGCCTGCCGAGCTTCGATGTGATCACCACGATCCGGCCTCCGGACGAACGGACCGCCGCCAGCGCCGCCAACGCGCCCGGCAGCACCAGCGACGGCGCAATCGCATAAGAGGGGTATAGGGAGCGATATATCCGGACTGCCTCCTCGACCGCCTCGGCGGGGAACCATTCCGACATCTCCGTGCGCAGCGGCGGACCGAGGCGCGACACGGCCAGGTCGGCGTCGACATGCACGCCGGTACGCGCTGTGAGCGCCCGATACGTGGCTGCGATCCCCGGCCTGGTGTCGAGGAGCGTCATGTCAAGGTCAAAGCCAATGACAACCGGTTGTTGAGACACCTTTAAGGATGCCCAGGTCACGATAGGTGCGCCATCGAAATACCCGCCGGTCACGTATTGACGGGGTGAGACTCTGGCCACTAGCGTCACCAATACTTTTAGGAAAGTTTCCTAAAGGATCATCCAGGAGACGCGATGAAACGATCCGTCCGCAACGGCCTCATCGTCGCCGCCGCGCTGGCAGTGGCCGGGGCCGTCGTCCCAATCGTCACCACTACCGCCAACGCCGCCGGCAACCTCAGCGCAACGTTCACGGTCGACCAGGACTGGGGCAGCGGCTGGGGCGCCAACTACAAGATCACCAACGGCACCTCCAGCACCATCAACGGGTGGACTCTTGAGTTCGACCTGCCCGCGGGCGGTCAGATCACCAGCTTCTGGGACGCCGACGTCGTGCGCACCGGGCAGCACTACGTCGCCAAGAACAAGTCATGGGCGCCGACGCTCGCCGCCGGTGCCAGCTTCAGCTGGGGCATGAACGGCAGCGGCGCGAAGCCGCCGGTCAACTGCAAGATCAACGGCGTGGCGTGCAGTGGCGGTACCCCCACCACCAACCCGCCGACGTCGAACCCTCCGACGTCGAACCCGCCCACCTCGAACCCCCCGACGTCGAACCCGCCCACCTCGAACCCTCCGACCTCGAACCCGCCGGGCGGCAAGAAGGTCGTCGGTTACTTCGCCGAGTGGGGCGTCTACGGCCGCAACTACCACGTGAAGAACATCGAGACGAGTGGGTCGGCCGCCAAGCTGACGCACATCCTCTACGCGTTCGGCAACCCGGCCAACGGCCAGTGCGCCGTCGGTGACAGCTACGCCGACTACGAGAAGGCGTACACCGCGGCCGACTCGGTCGACGGCGTCGCCGACACCTGGGACCAGCCGCTGCGGGGCAGCTTCAACCAGCTGAAGAAGCTCAAGGCGATGCACCCGGGCCTCAAGGTCATCTGGTCGTTCGGTGGTTGGACCTGGTCGGCCGGCTTCACGCAGGCCGCCGCGAACCCGACCGCGTTCGCCAACTCCTGCTACAACCTGATCAACGACCCCCGCTGGGCCGGTGTCTTCGACGGCATCGACATCGACTGGGAGTACCCGAACGCGTGTGGCCTGCAGTGTGACACCAGCGGCCCGAACGCCTTCAAGAACCTGATCGCCGCGCTGCGCACCAAGTTCGGCAGCAGCAAGCTGGTCACCGCCGCCATCACGGCCGACGGCAGCAACGGTGGCAAGATCGACGCGACGGACTACGCCGGTGCCGTGGGCAACCTCGACTGGCTGATGCCGATGACGTACGACTACTTCGGTTCGTTCAACGCGGCCGGCCCGACCGCGCCGCACTCGCCGCTGAGCTGCTACGCGGGCATCCCGCAGGCCGGCTTCTGCTCCGAGGCCGCGATCGCCAAGCTCAAGGCCAAGGGCGTCCCGTCCAGCAAGCTGCTGCTCGGCATCGGCTTCTACGGCCGCGGCTGGACCGGCGTCACCCAGGCCGCCCCCGGCGGCACGGCCACCGGTGCGGCGCCCGGCACGTACGAGGCGGGCAACGAGGACTACAAGGTGCTCAAGAACACCTGCCCGGCCACCGGCACCGTCGGCGGCACCGCGTACGCCAAGTGCGGCAGCAACTGGTGGAGCTACGACACGCCGGCCACCATCACCGGCAAGATGAGCTACGCGAAGGCGCAGAGCCTCGGCGGCGCGTTCTTCTGGGAGCTCTCGGGCGACACCACCAACGGTGAACTGATCACTGCGGTGAGCAACGGCCTGAAGTAAGCAACCCCTTCGAAAGAGGGCGGGGCCGACGGCCCCGCCCTCTTTTGTCATACGGGCCGGTTAGCGTATGAGGTGAGATGACTACCTCGCTCGCAGACCATTTCCGCGCCCTGCCCGACGACGGGCTGATGGCGCTCATCCGGCTGCGCCCGGATCTGGTCATCCCGCCACCGTCGGACTTCTCGGCCCTCGCCCACCGCGCGCAGTCCCGCGTTGCGGTGGCCCGCGCGCTGGACGGGCTCGACACGTTCACCCTCGAGATCCTCGACGCACTGCGATATACGCGCATCGGGCACACCACATCCACCGAGGCCGTCCTGGCCTTGACCGCCGCGGCCGGGGTCGAGGCCGCCAGGGTGCGCGGCGCGATCGACCTGCTCGTGCAGCACGGCATCGCCTATGGCCACGACGGCGCCCTGCGCATCGTCGGCGCCGTCGACGAGGTCTGCTCCCCGTATCCCGCGGGGCTCGGCAGGCCCGCCGCGGAGCTCGACCCGCTCGCCGGCGCCCTGGTCGCCGACGCCGCCAGGCTCCGCCGCACGCTGCTGGCCGCCCCGCCGGCCGCCCGGGCCGTGCTCGACCGGCTCGCCGCCGGGCCTCCCGTCGGCACCGTCACCCCGGCCAGCCTGCGCGCCGACCCCGACTCACCCGTGCGCTGGCTGGTCGAGCAGCACCTGCTGGTCGCCGTCAGCCGCGACGCCGTCGAGCTGCCCGTCGAGGTGTCCCTCGTCCTGCGCCGCGACGGCGGCCCGCTCGGTCAGCTGCACCCCGACCCGCCGCAGGTGCAGACCCCGATCCGCGACGCCGCGCAGCTCGACCGCGCCGGTGCCGGCCAGGTCCTGGAGCTGGTGCGCAATCTGGAGACCCTGATCGAGGCGATCAACGCCGACCCGCCGTCGGTGCTGCGCTCCGGCGGCATGGGCGTGCGCGAGCTGCGCCGCTTCGCCAAGCTCACCGGCGTCGACGAGCCGGCCGCCGCCCTCCTGGTCGAGATCGCCGCCGCCGCGGGCCTGCTCGGCGAGGAGATCATCGACAACAAGCGGGTCGAGAGCGTCTTCCTGCCGACGGTCGCCTATGACGTGTGGCGCGCCTTCGGCATCGCCGCCCGCTGGCACCGCATCGCCGTGACCTGGCTGACGATGACCCGCGCCCCGTCGCTCATCGGCCAGCGCGACGACCGCGACCGCCCGATCAACGCGCTCGCCCCCGAGCTGTCCCGCCCCGGCGCCCCCGCACAGCGCCGCGCCGCCCTGCAGGTGCTGTCCGAGCTGCCACCGGGCGCCACCATCGCCCCTACCGACGTCGTCGACCTGCTGTCATGGCGCACCCCGCGCCGGGTCTCCCGCAGCGCCGCCGCGGTCGTCGAGGCCAACCTCGCCGAGGCCGCCCTCATCGGCCTGACCGGCTTCGACGGGCTCACGGGCTATGGCCGGCTGCTGCTGGACGAGGTCATCTCCGGCAGCATCGACACCGACGACCCCCTCGGCCTCAACGCCCCCGACGGCGCCGCCCTCACCGGCTCCGCGTCCCTGCTCGACACGCTGCTGCCGGCACCCGTCGATCACGTGCTGCTGCAGGCGGACCTGTCCGTCATCGTCCCCGGCCCGCCCGAGCCGACCCTCGCCGGCGAGCTCGAGCTGCTCGGCGTGCAGGAGTCCGCCAGCGTCTTCCGCATCACCGCCGAGTCGGTCCGCCGCAGCCTCGACGCCGGCTACACCGCCGCCGACCTGCACGCCCTCCTGGCCCGCCGCTCCCGCACGCCGGTGCCACAGACCCTCACGTATCTCATCGACGACATGGCCCGCCGCCACGGCGGCATGCGCATCGGCTCCGCCAACTCCTACGTCCGCAGCGACGACGAGACCCTGATCGCCGAGGTCCTCGCCGACCGCCGCCTCCAGCCGCTGATGCTGCGCCACCTCGCCCCCACGGTCCTCGCCAGCCGCCACACCCCGGCGAGGCTGCTGGAGGCCCTCCGCGAGGCCGGATACCCACCCGTTCAGGAGGACGCAACCGGCGCCGCCGTCCTGACCCGCCCAAAGGCCCGCCGCGGTCCGCCCCGCCCCAGCTGGGCACACCGCGGCATCGAGGACCCCGCCGCGGCCGCGCGCCTGTCCAGCCCACGCCTCGCCGGTGTCATCGAGCAGATCCGCCGAGGCGACGCCGCCGCCCGCGTCGCCCGCCGTGCCCCCGTGACCGTCCGCGCAAACGGCACCTCCACCTCTTCCCACACCGAGGCCCTCGAAGTCCTCCAGCAGGCCCTGCGCGACAAGACCCGCGTCTGGGTCGGCTACGTCGACTCCCACGGCGCGACCGCCTCCCGCCTGGTCAGACCCGTGTCCATGGGCGGCGGCTACCTCCGCGCCGAGGACGAGCGGACCGAGATGCTGCACACGTTCGCACTGCACCGCATCACCGCCGCCGCCCCGGAAGACTCCTCCGGGTAGCCAATCCATCGTTGCTCCGGTCCGCGGTGGGCACGCTCCGTCGCTCCCGTCAGCCACCGGGCCGGGGCCCAGCTTCGCTGGCCCTGGCCCTGCCACCTCCGCGGACACTTGCGCAGCCGCGACCTCCGGCCGCGAAGAGCCGCAGCCGTAGCCGGCAGCGACGCGACCTGCCGGCCGCGACAACCCCACAACCGCGACATGGGGGGAGCCACTGCGCTGCCGGACACCTTTTCGCGCCACCCGAGTGCCCGTCACCCCACCGCCGAGTCGCCCGCCCACCCTCCGCGCCCGCTGGCCCTCTACTCCCGCGGCTTGGTCGCCCGCCGCACCGCTGCCCCGCGGTCGGGTCGTCCGTCCACCTTCTGCGCCCGCCGTCGGGTTCCCCGTCGTCCTCACCCTGCGCGCGCCATGCCTCCGTGCCGTGGCCTGCGCTACACACCCACGGCCATGCACCCCGCACTCCGGCCCCGTCGTGCGTCCATGCCGTGCGGCTCGTGCCCTGCACCGCGCGTGCGTTCGACACACGATTGATCGATGGACGGATCCGGCCGTAGCGCTTTGCGGCGTCAGTCGGCGGCGCGGGCAGCGCCGATGATCGAAACGATCAGCAGGACTGCGGCAAGGCTGCCGACCGTCTCGCCGATCGCGTCGGTGAGCGGGCTTCCGAGCACCAGCCACGACACCAGGAACCACGCCATGCCCAGGACACCCACCGTGCCGACGCCGATCATCGCCAGCGGCGAGAAGCCGACCGTGGCGTCATCTTCCACAGTCGATACTGGCGCGCCCTCCAGGTCGGTCACCTTCCACAGCGTACCGACTCATCGCCCGCTGTCACGGCGTTCATCAGCCTCGGCGGATGGATCCGATCACGGAGACGATCAGCATGAGGACGAGGATCGCGCCCAGGGACTCGCTGACGGCGGTCTGGACGTCGGTGTGCGCCACCTGTGAGGAGAGCAGGAACCAGCCGACGGCCACCGCCACCGCGGCGAAACCGCCGAACGTCAAGGCCGCTCTGTCGCCAAACCGCCGACCCACGCGGACCAGTCTACGGAGGTGGAGCGGACGACGCGCCCACCCCCGATTGCGTCGATCGGTCGAGCGGTAGCCGGCCCCCGCGACCACACCGCCATTTCCCGATCCGAACGCGACCGTCCGGCTCCCACCAACGCCCTGCTGGTACAACAGCGACACGACAAACGATGGAGGCGAAGTCGATCGCATCCATCGCATGGCAGTCACTACGTCAGACGCAATGCGACCCCCGCAAGGTTGCAGCAAACTGCGAACCTCCCACATCTCGGGAACTGTCACAGGTGCGTGCGACACTGGTTGCCGTGCCCGAAGGTCCACTGATCGTCCAGTCCGACAAGACCCTGCTGCTTGAGGTCGACCATCCCGACGCGCTTGCGTGCCGGATGGCGATCGCGCCGTTCGCCGAGCTCGAGCGCTCGCCGGAGCACGTGCACACCTATCGCCTGACGCCGCTCGGCCTGTGGAATGCGCGCGCTGCCGGGCATGACGCGGAGGGGGTGGTCGACGCGCTGCTGCGGTTCTCCCGTTATCCGGTGCCGCACGCGCTGCTCGTCGACATCGCCGAGACGATGGATCGCTATGGGCGGCTCCAGCTGCTCAACGACCCCGTGCACGGGCTGGTCCTGCGCGGGCTGGACCGTGCGGTGCTGGTCGAGGTCGCGAAGAGCAAGAAGCTCGCCGGCATGCTCGGCGCCAACATCGACGCCGACACCCTCATCGTGCACGCGTCCGAGCGTGGGCGGCTCAAGCAGGCGCTGCTCAAGCTGGGCTGGCCGGCGGAGGACCTCGCCGGTTACGTCGACGGCGAGGCGCACCAGATCGACCTCGCCGAGGACGGCTGGGTCCTGCGCTCCTATCAGCGCGAGGCGGTCGACTCGTTCTGGGCGGGCGGCTCCGGGGTCGTCGTGCTGCCCTGCGGCGCCGGCAAGACGCTCGTCGGCGCGGCGGCGATGGCGGAGGCCAAGGCGACCACCCTGATCCTGGTCACCAACACGGTCGCCGGCCGGCAGTGGAAGCGCGAGCTGATCGCCCGGACCAGCCTGACCGAGGAGGAGATCGGCGAATACTCCGGCGAGCGCAAGGAGATCCGGCCGGTCACGATCGCGACGTACCAGGTGCTGACGACCCGCCGCGGCGGCGTGTTCCCGCACCTGGACCTGTTCGGCGCCCGCGACTGGGGGCTCATCGTCTATGACGAGGTCCACCTGCTGCCCGCCCCGATCTTCCGGTTCACCGCCGACCTGCAGGCCAGGCGCCGGCTCGGCCTGACCGCGACGCTGGTCCGTGAAGACGGCCGGGAGGGCGACGTGTTCTCGCTGATCGGCCCGAAGCGCTACGACGCGCCGTGGAAGGACATCGAGGCGCAGGGCTGGATCGCACCCGCCGAGTGCGTCGAGGTCCGCGTCACGCTGACCGACGCGGAGCGGATGGCGTATGCGGTCGCCGAGCCCGAGGAGCGCTACCGGGTCGCCGCGACCGCCCGCACGAAGCTGCCCGTGGTCCAGGCCCTGGTCGAGCGGCACAAGGACGATCAGATCCTGGTCATCGGCGGCTACATCGACCAGCTGCACCAGCTCGGCGAGTTCCTGGACGCGCCGATCGTGCAGGGCGCGACCACCAACAAGGAGCGCGAGCGCCTCTTCGACGCGTTCCGCACCGGCGAGCTCAAGACCCTCGTGATCTCCCGCGTCGGCAACTTCTCGATCGACCTGCCCGAGGCCGCCGTGGCGATCCAGGTGTCGGGCAGCTTCGGCTCCCGCCAGGAGGAGGCCCAGCGCCTCGGCCGCGTCCTGCGCCCGAAGGCCGACAAGCGCCAGGCCCACTTCTACACGGTCGTCGCCCGCGACACGATCGACACCGAGTATGCCGCCCATCGACAGCGGTTCCTGGCTGAGCAGGGCTACGCGTACACCATCACCGACGCCGACGACGTCCTCGCCCCGTAACTGCAGACCGCGGCTCCAGGCAAAGATCTCCGCCCGGAGCCACGGTCCTGCACGGGAGGCTCGCCAAGTGGTGGTGACGGACGGCAAATGCCCCGAACCCGCGACCACCGGCACGAACACTCCGGCGGAAGGGCCGCCGGACACCGTGCTGCCGTGATCAACACCGCGCACCGGTCGCCCGACGACCACGGGGCGACTTCGATCTGTGCAGGGTTGTGTCAATCGGTGGTTCCCGTGGGGTGGCGTCTCCGGATCGCTGACTGGACCGGGGAGGACCACGCCCCAGGCGGCGATCTCCACCCGGCCGCTTGATCGAAGGACGCCCGTGGTCGCCGGGGTGGCCACTGCTGTCCTTTGATCACGCCCGCAAGATCGTCTGCCGCCACCTCGCCGCTGCGCCGGGATCGGAAGATCCAATTCTCCCGCGGAGCTGTCGGGCCGGGGTACGTCAGGGGCCGTCGGCGACCACGGAGAGGGCCTCGTCGAGCAGGATGAGGATGTCGGCGTCGCCGCGGGCGGTCACCCAGGTCATGGCGGCGTTGATGATGGCGCCGACGCAGGCGCCGACGAAGGCCTGGACGCGGAAGTCGTCGGCGGGGCGGCCGAGGCGTTCGGCGAGCGGGGCGGCCAGGACGTCGATCGCGGAGAGCATGCTGTCCAGCGAGCGCATGCGCAGCGCGGGGACGGAGAACGCCAGCCGCGCCCGTTGCAGCACCTGCTCCGCCTCGTCGGGGACGATCTGCGCGAACGAGCCGACGATCGCGAGCCGCATCGTCTCGATCGGGGTCAGCTCCGGCGGGGCGGTGCGGATCGCGGCGACCATCACGTCGTCATACCGGTCCTGCGTGACGACGTCTTCCTTGGTTTTGAAGTACCGGAAGAACGTGCTCGGTGAGATCTCCGCGGCCTCGGCGATCTGCTCGACCGTCGTCGCGTCGTAGCCCTGTGCAGTGAAGAGCCGCAGGGCGTGCGCCTGGATCGCCCAGCGGGTCTTCTGCTTCTTGCGTTCACGCAACCCCGGTGAGCTCATCCTTCGATTCTCCCGCACCGCCGGCCGGGTCCGCACCGTGAGCTGGGCCGGCGGCAGCGGCGGGCAGGAAGACCGCGGTCAGGGCGGCACCGATGAGCGCGAAGGCGGCGCAGACGAGCAGCACGGCGCTCATCGCGTCGACGAAGGCGCCCCGCGCGGCCAGGGCCAGCGCGGGCGAGGCAACGTCCGCGGCGACGGAGCGCAGGCCGGGTGAGGCAGCCGTGTACACGGCCGAGGCGAGGCTGCCGAGCAGGGCGACACCGAGCGCGCCGGCGACCTGGCGCAGGGTCATGGTGACGGCGGTGCCGGCGCCGGCCTCGTCGCGGGGCAGTTCGCCGAGGACCGCGTCCGTGGCCGGGGCGAGGGCGAGGCCGATGCCCAGGCCGGTGACGGCGAGCCAGGTGGCCACGAACCCGTAGCCGGTGCCGTGCCGCAGGCTCCAGACGCCGAGAAGCAGGCCGCAGGCGCCGATGAGCAGGCCGGCGGCGACGGGTACCCGGGTGGTCAGTAGATGCCCGAGCCGTTCGCCGAGTGGGGCGCCGACGAACAGGCCGCCGATCAGGGGCAGCAGGCGCAGGCCGACGCCGAGGGCGGTGTGGCCGAGGACGGACTGCAGGAACTGGGGGAGGATGAACAGCAGGCCGAAGAGGGCGAACGAGGCAACGGTGCCGGCCGCCGTACCCCAGGCGAAACGCGGACGGCGGAACAGTCGCAGATCGATCATGGGTGCTGCCCGGCGCCGCTCGACGAGCACGAAGGCGACCAGGAGGGCGGCGCCGAGGCCGAGCGTGGCGAGCACGAGGGCGTCGGTCCAGCCACGGGACGGGGCTTCGATCGTGCCGTACACGAGCAGCACCAGACCGGCGGTGGACAGGACGCCGCCCGGGATGTCGGCGGGGCGGGGCGACGCCGCGCGCGACTCGGGGATCAGGAGCGTGACGGCGACGATCGCGACCAGGGCGACCGGGACGTTGATCAGGAAGATCGAGCCCCACCAGAAGTGTTCGAGCAGGTAGCCGCCGATGATCGGGCCGAGCGGGAGGCCGAGGCCCATGCCCATCGTGGTGACGGCGATCGCCTTGCCGCGTTCGTGCGGCTCGAAGAGCACGGGCAGGACGGCGAGGGTGATCGGGGTGAGGATCGCCGCGCCGATGCCCATGACCGCGCGGGCGGCGATGACCTGACCGGCGGTCGACGCGAACACGGCGACGGCCGAGGCGCCCGCGAACAGCGCAAGGCCGATGAGCAGGAGTTTGCGGCGGCCGTACCGGTCACCGAGCGCCCCCATCGGCAGCAGCAGGCCGGCGAACACGAGGACGTAGGCGTCGACGAGCCACTGCAGTTCGCCCGTGCCGGCGTGCAGGTCCGTGGCGAGCGTGGGCAGGGCGACGTTGAGGATCGTGGTGTCGAAGCCGATCGTGAGGATGCTCAGGACGATCGCCACGAGCGCCCACCAGCGGCGCGGGCTTGAAGTGACAGCAACCATGATTTGAGAGTAACTCTCACTTGGTAGTAACTGTCAAACAAAAAAGCCCCCGCCGGGATCGGCGGGGGCTTCTCAGAAAATCTCAGGACGCCTGCAGCTCCTTGGACAGCAGCTCGGCGATCTGCGCGGTGTTCAGCGCCGCGCCCTTGCGCAGGTTGTCGCCCGTGACGAACAGGTCCAGGGCGCGCGGGTCGTCGATCGAGCGCCGGATGCGGCCGACCCACGCCGGGTCGGTGCCGACCGCGTCGATCGGCATCGGGAACTCGCCGGCGGCGGGGTCGTCGACCAGGATCACGCCCGGCGCGTGCCGCAGCACCTCGCGAGCGCCCTCGGCGTCGACCTCCACGCCGAAGACCGCGTGCACGGCGACCGAGTGGCCGGTGACGACCGGGACGCGCACGCAGGTCGCGGAGACCTTCATGTCGGGCAGGCCAAGGATCTTGCGCGACTCGTTGCGCATCTTGAGCTCCTCCGACGACCAGCCGCCGTCGCGCAGGGAGCCCGCCCACGGGACCACGTTGAGGGCGAGCGGCGCGGGGAACGGGCCGAGGTCGTCGCCGACGGCCTGGCGTACGTTGCCCGAGCGGGAGCCGAGGCTCCGGTCGCCGCTGACCCGCTCCAGTTGGCCGAGCAGGGTGTCGACGCCGTCCTTGCCGGCACCGGAGACGGCCTGGTACGACGCCAGCACCAGCTCCTTGAGCCCGTACTCACGATGCAGCGGCGCGAGGGCCACGATCATCGTCAGCGTGGTGCAGTTGGCGTTGGCGATGATGCCCTTGGGCCGGTTGCGCGACTGCTCCGGGTTGATCTCCGGGACGACCAGCGGGACGTCCGGGTCCATCCGGAACGCGCCGGAGTTGTCGACGGCGATCGCGCCGCGGGACACCGCGATCGGGGCCCACTCGGCGGACACCTCGTCCGGAACGTCGAACATCGCCACGTCGACGCCGTCGAACACCTCGGCGGCGAGCTCGTGCACGATGAGCTCCTCGCCCCGCACGACCAGGGTGCGGCCGGCGGAGCGTTTGGAGGCGACGAGGCGGATCTCCCCCCACATGTTCTTGCGGGAGGAGAGCAGCTCACACATGACTGTGCCGACGGCGCCGGTAGCACCGACGACGGCCAACGTTGGTAACGCGCCCATAACGAGCGAACCTACCGTCCGGTCCCCGCATAAACCACGGCTTCCTCGGTCCCACCGAGTTCGAAGGCGTCGTGAATGGCACGGACGGCGACGTCAAGGTCGGTGTCGCGGCACACGACGGACACCCGGATCTCCGAGGTGGAGATCATCTCGATGTTGACGCCGGCCTCGGCGAGCGCGGCGAAGAGCTTGGCCGCGACGCCGGGGTTGGAGCGCATGCCGGCGCCGATGAGTGAGACCTTGCCGATGTGGTCGTCGAACAGGATGTCGCGGAAGTCGACGGTCGCCTTGACCCTCTCGAGCGCCGCCTTCGCGGTGGCGCCGTCGGTCTTCGGCAGCGTGAACGAGATGTCCGTGCGGCCGGTGCCCTCGGTCGACACGTTCTGCACGATCATGTCGATGTTCGTCTCCGCGGCGGCGACCGTCTGGAAGATCCGCGCGGCGACACCGGGCTGGTCGGGCACGCCGACAATGGTGATCTTCGCTTCGCTGCGGTCGTGTGCGACGCCGGTGATGAGCGCTTGCTCCACAGAAAGGTCCTCTATCGATCCGGTGACCATGGTGCCGTTGGCGGTTGAGTACGACGAGCGCACATGGATCGGCAACGAGAACCGCCGCGCATACTCGACGCTGCGCAGGTGCAGCACCTTCGCGCCGCAGGCGGCCAGCTCGAGCATCTCCTCGTACGTGATCTGCTTGATGTGCCGGGCGTTCTTCGCGACCCGCGGGTCGGCGGTGAAGATCCCGTCGACGTCGGTGTAGATCTCGCACACGTCAGAGTGCAGCGCCGCCGCGAGCGCGACCGCCGTGGTGTCCGAGCCGCCCCGGCCGAGGGTGGTGATGTCCTTGGTGTCCTGCGACACACCCTGGAAGCCGGCGACGATCGCGATCGCACCCTCGTCCAGTGCGCCGCGCAGGCGACCCGGCGTCACGTCGATGATCCGGGCCCGGCCGTGCGTCGAGGTGGTGATGACGCCTGCCTGGCTGCCGGTGTACGACCTTGCCTCGTATCCGAGATTGTTGATGGCCATCGCCAGCAGCGCCATGGAGATGCGCTCGCCGGCGGTGAGCAACATGTCCAGCTCGCGGCCGGCCGGGACCGGGCTGACCTGCGATGCGAGGTCGAGGAGCTCATCGGTCGTGTCGCCCATGGCCGAGACGACCACGACGACCTCGTTGCCGGCCTTCCGCGTGTCGACGATCCGCTCGGCGACGCGCTTGATGCGCTCGGCGTTGGCGACGGACGACCCGCCGTACTTCTGCACGATCAGCGCCACGCCGTCGAGCTCCTTTCCACCCGTACGGGCGATGTTGACGCAGCCGAGCGTACCGGCGCCGGGTACCCGTCGGGAGTGGCGTTCCCACGATCCGGCCGTCCGACAGGCGAGAATACGCACGTGCGCTCACGTCGGGGCCGGGTAACCGCGATCACTGTGACCACCGGCACGGCGCTCGCCGTGGTCACCGGGCTGCTGCTGACGGCCTGTGGCGGGGACCCGCCGACGGACCCGGCGTCGGCCCCGGCGACCGGTGCGCCCGCGCAGCCCGACCCCCGCGGCATGCTCGCCGCCCGGGTCGCGGTCGCCAAGGACCAGCGGTACATCGCCGCGTACACCCTCGTCGTGCAGGGCAAGTCGCCCCGGTCGGTGCTGGTCACCGTCGCCACCGACCGCACGTGGCGGGTCGACATCCAGGGCGGCGCGCTCGGCGGTACCGCCGACGTCGCGATCGCCAACCGGCCCGAGGGCGTCTACCAGTGCCCGATCAACCCCTCCAGCGGGTGCGTCAGGGTCGCCGCCACCAACAAGAAGCTGCCCGTCGCGATCGACCCGCGGCTGCAGTACGTCTTCATCGCCTGGCTCGACGTGCTCCTGGACCGGCAGGTGCCCCTGGCGGTGGCCCCCGCCCAGCCCCTGGCCGGCACGTCGGCGCCGTGCTTCGCGGTCGAGCCGGGCGTCACCGCGGTCCAGCCGCCGATCGACGCCGGGGTGTTCTGCTACAACGACCGCGGCATCCTCGTCGCCGCGAAGATCCCGCTGGGGCAGCTCACCCTCACGGGGGAACCCGCGCCGGCGCCCGAGACGATCTCGCTGCCCGGCCCTGTGGTCGCGGGCGCTCCGCTGGGCACGTCGTCGCCGCCGCCCCCTCCGCCGTCGCCCAAGACCTCGCTCACAGCCTCGGTTTCGCCGTCGCGGTGAGTGGTAGGCTGTCGCTCGACATGTGGCAGACGGTTCTTCTTCTTCGTCGCCGCGACGAGGCCCGACAGGCCGGCACCTCGTCGCGGGGTTGAGTCGCGTCTGCGCGCTCCTGCCGGTCGACCTTCTTCGGCCACCTTTCCCAGGAGCAGCAGACCATGTCAGAAATCGCGAACCAGACCGCCAGCCGGATGCCCGTCGAGCGCTACCGGCCTTTCAGTGAACAGTTTCCGGTCCCGCTGACCGACCGCCAATGGCCCTCCCGCGAGGTCACCGTGGCGCCCCGCTGGTGCGCGGTCGACCTGCGCGACGGCAACCAGGCACTGATCGACCCGATGTCCGTGGAGCGCAAGCGCCGCATGTTCGGCCTGCTGGTGCGCATGGGCTACAAGGAGATCGAGGTAGGTTTCCCGGCCGCCTCGCAGACCGACTTCGACTTCGTGCGGACCCTGATCGAGCAGGACCTGATCCCGGACGACGTCACCATCCAGGTCCTGACGCAGTGCCGCGACACCCTGATCGAGCGCACGTTCGAGTCCCTGCGCGGCGCGAAGCGGGCCATCGTGCACTTCTACAACTCGACCTCCACGCTGCAGCGGCGGGTCGTGTTCGGCCTGGACAAGGCCGGGATCACCGACATCGCAACGAGCGCGGCGCGGCTGTGCCAGAAGTACGCCGAGGCGATCACGCCCGACACCGAGATCTACTACCAGTACTCGCCAGAGTCGTACACCGGGACCGAGCTGGACTACGCGCTGGAGATCTGCAGCGCCGTCATCGAGGTCCTGCAGCCGACGCCCGACCGGCCGCTGATCATCAACCTGCCGGCGACGGTGGAGATGGCGACCCCCAACGTCTACGCGGACTCCATCGAGTGGATGTCGCGCAACCTGCCGCGGCGCCAGTCAGTCGTGCTGTCCCTGCACCCGCACAACGACCGCGGCACCGCCGTCGCCGCCGCCGAGCTGGGCCTGATGGCCGGCGCCGACCGGATCGAGGGCTGCCTGTTCGGCAACGGCGAGCGCACCGGCAACGTCGACCTGGTGACGCTGGGGCTGAATCTGTTCTCCCAGGGCGTCGACCCGCAGATCGACTTCTCCGACATCGACGAGGTGAAGCGCACCGTCGAGTACTGCAACCAGCTGCCCGTGCACGAGCGCCACCCGTACGCCGGCGACCTGGTCTACACGGCGTTCTCCGGCTCCCACCAGGACGCGATCAAGAAGGGCTTCGACGCGTTGCAGCGCGACGCCGCGGCCGCCGGGGTCGACATCGACCGCTACACGTGGGGCGTGCCCTACCTGCCGATCGACCCCAAGGACGTCGGCCGCTCCTACGAGGCGGTCATCCGGGTCAACTCGCAGTCCGGCAAGGGCGGCGTCGCGTACGTGATGAAGTCCGAGCACCACCTCGACCTGCCGCGTCGCCTGCAGATCGAGTTCTCCGGCGTCGTGCAGCGGCACACCGACGACGAGGGCGGCGAGGTCAGCCCGCAGGCGATGTGGGACTTCTTCTCCGCGGAGTACTTCTCCGACCGCCGGTTCATGCTGCAGGGATATGAGGCCTCGACGGTCGACGGCAAGGTCACGCTGACCGCGGACGTCGCGGTCGACGGCGTGGTCCGCTCGGTCTCCGCGACCGGCAACGGCCCGATCGACGCGTTCGTCCACGCGCTGGGCGACTTCGGCGTCGACGTGCGGGTCCTGGACTACGCCGAGCACGCTCTCACCGCCGGTGAGAGCGCGCAGGCCGCGGCGTATGTCGAGTGCTCCGTCGACGGTCAGACCTTCTGGGGCGTCGGCATCGACGCCAACATCGTGACCGCATCGTTGCGTGCCGTGCTGAGCGCCGCAAACCGCAGCTGATCGTGGTTGGAACGGGCCGGTCCTTCTGGGCCGGCCCGTTCTCTGCTATGTGGGTCCTGCCCAGATTTTCGTTCGCATGCAACAGATCCTGCCGGGCGCGGTGTCCCGCCCGACAGGGACTGCGGTCCCGTCATCCTGGGGTCTGTCCCCCGGTTCGTGTCGGGAATCGCACTGTGGCGCAGCGCGCGCGGCGTGCCTCGATGCCGCACAGTGGTGGCGTGCGCCCCTCCAACGGTAAAGCCGTCATCCTCGCCCTCGCGCTCGCCACGGTGCTCACCGGCGCCGCGAGCTGCGAGGTCTCCTCCACACCGGGCGCGGCAGCGCCCAGCTCGACCTCCACGGCCGGCAGCGGTGGTGCCACCACCGGCGCGAGCAAGCCGGCCGCGGGCAACCCGGCCGCTGCGACCGCGGCCCTCGAGCAGCTCACCGTCGCTGCGAGCGGGTCGATGGCCGGCTACAGCCGCGAGAAGTTCACCCACTGGATCGGCCAGGGTGACGGCTGCGACACCCGCGACGTCGTGCTCAAGCGTGACGGCAAGGACGTCAAGGCCGACGCCGAGTGCAAGATCCTGTCCGGTGCGTGGTACAGCCCGTACGACGACAAGAACCTCACCGACCCCAAGGCCCTCGACATCGACCACATGGTGCCGCTCGCGGCCGGCTGGCGTTCCGGTGCCAGCAAGTGGACCGATGAGCAGCGCAAACAGTTCGCCAACGACCTGACGCGACCGCAGCTGTTCGCGGTCAGCCTCCAGTCGAACCGGTCCAAGGGTGACCAGGACCCGTCGACGTGGAAGCCGCCGAACAAGGCCTACTGGTGCACATATGCGCAAAACTGGGTAACGGTGAAGAGCTTCTACAAGCTGACCGTCACCACCGCCGAGAAGTCGGCGCTGACGGACATGCTGGCGACCTGCAAGTAGGTAGTTCCATCCGTATCGACGTGTGACTGAAGGGCGGCCGAGATGGCAGACGCAGCACCGGTGCCGGGAGCGGCACCGGCTACTACGGAGGCACCGGCCGCCCCTGCTGCACCTTCGGCTCCGGCGGCTCCGGTCGCTGGAGCTGTGGCGGCGGGTGCTGTGGCGGCGGGTCCGGCCGCTGGGACCGGCCCGGCGGCGGCGACCGCTGCTGCTGCGGCGGCTCCCGCGGCTTCGGCTCCCGATCCTGGCGCTTCTGCGCCGGCCACTCCTGCGCCGGCCACTCCTGCGCCGGCCGCTCCGCCGGCCGCTCCTGCGCCGGCCGCTCCTGCGCCGGCCGCTCCTGCGCCGGCCGCTCCTGCCGCGGCCGGTGCCGGGCCTGCGGTGCCCGCACCGCCGACGACCGACATCATGGCAGGCCCCGGCGGGGTGATGACCGACGAGGTCGGCGTCGTCACCGGCGAGCTGACCCTGCGCTCCGAGGTCGACGCCACCGGCGCCGCGCTCGTGCGGGTCCAGTACAAGGACGCCGAGGAGTGGTACGTGGTGACCGGCACCCGAACCCACCTCCGCGACCCCGCCGACATCGCCGCCGTGCACGCCGTGGCCGTCGGCATCCTGAACCGCCCCGAAGGCTAGACCGACCGGCGCCCCTCGAACGCGCGGCCGAGCGTGATCTCGTCCGCGTATTCGAGGTCGCCGCCGACCGGCAGCCCGCTGGCGAGGCGGGTCACATTGAGCCCCATCGGCTTGACCAGCAGCGCCAGGTACGTCGCGGTGGCCTCGCCCTCAGTGTTGGGGTCGGTCGCGAGAATCAGCTCCTTGCAGGTGCCGTCCGCGAGCCGCATCATCAGCTCGCGGACCTTCAGGTTGTCCGGCCCCACGCCCTCCAGCGGGTTGATCGCCCCGCCGAGCACGTGATACCTCCCCCGGAACTCACCGGTCCGCTCGATCGCGACGACGTCCTTGGGCTCCTCGACGACGCAGTACACCTCGTCGCTGCGGCGCGGGTCACGGCAGATCCGGCACAGCTCCTCCTCCGCCACGTTGAAGCAGCGCGTGCAGAACCGCACGAGCTCCTTCACCCGTGTCAGCGCGTGCGCGAGCCGCTTCACGTCCGACGGGTCGGACGCGAGCACGTGGAACGCGATCCGCTGCGCGCTCTTCGGACCGACGCCGGGCAGCCTGCCCAGCTCGTCGATCAGGTCCTGGATGGCACCTTCGTACATCTGCGGTGGCTAGAATCCGGGCAGCCCGAGGCCGCCGCCCAACCCGCCCAGACCCGCCGTCAGCGGTCCCATCTTCTCCTCCGTCAGATCCTTCGCGGCCTTCGCGGCGTTGTGCAGCGCGGCGACCACGAGATCCTCGAGGGTCTCCACGTCATCCGGGTCGACCGCCTTCGGGTCGATCTTGATGCTGACGACCTCACCGGACCCGCGCACGACCGCCGTGACGAGACCACCACCGGCGGTGCCGGTCAGCTCGGCCTCGGCCAACTCGGCCTGCGCGGCGACCATCTGCTGCTGCATCTTCTGCGCCTGCTTCATCATCTGCTGCAGGTTGGGCTGTCCACCGGGGCGCACGGTCTGCTCCTCTTCGATCCTCGGGCAATGCTCAGCTGCTCTTACCTGACTCGCCTAGCTGTATACCCCAGCCGGCGTTGCTGCGTTCTGGGTTGGTGCTCCCGCTTCTGGGTTGGTGCTCCGCTCGAACCGCCTCCGTCGTGCGCGAATCCACGTTTCTTGCTCAGGTGGTGCGTGCGGCGCGGGTGTCGCTCGGTCGTGCGTGTGGCGTGGTATCGCTCGGTGGTGCGTGCGGCGCGGGGTGTCGCTCGGTCGTGCGCGGTTCGCGCTCCTCGCCCGGTCGGGTGCAGGTCGCCCTGCCCGCCTGGCCCTGCCCGACTCGCGGGCCGGCCCGGCGGTCTCAGCTCGTGGTCTCGCCGATCTTCTCCGCGCCGAGCGCCTCACTGAGCAACCGCAACGCCGCTTCTTCGCTCGACTCGCGCACCGAGTTGGCATCGTCGAGCAGCTCATCCCCCGGGTCCAACCCCGGAAACCGCGGATCGGCGACGGGCCCGTCGTAGTCCGGATCGAACGGCGGCTCCTCCGCCCCCGAACCCTCCCACACCGACTCGGCCGCCGGCGCGGGCGCTGCGCCCCCTCGCCGCGGCGCGTTCGCCGCCCGGCTCGCCGCCTCCCGGGCCTGCTCGATCGCGCTGCGCGGCCGGGCACCGTTCTGCGGCTTGGCGCCCCCTTGCGTGCGTGCGCCGTTGGAGGACTGACCACCGCCGTGCGCGGGCGCACCGCCGCCGTTCGGAGACTGGCCCGGCCCGCTCTGTGTGCCGGCACCGTTGAACGACTGCCCCGCACCCTGCTGCCTGGTCACCACCTGCGTCGGCCCACCCGGAGCCGAACCACCGGGAGTCGCAATGGCCGGCCACTCGCTCACCTGTGTGCCACCCGCGTGCGTCGGGCCGCCGGCACTCCCCTGCCCGGCCAGACCACGCGGATCCGCCAACGCCCCACCGGACGGCGTGCGAACCACCCCACCCGGCACCGCCGTCGCCGGCCAGCCATCGACCTGCGTCACACCACCCGGCACAGCCGGCGTCGGCCACCCACCACCCTGCCCGCCACTGACCTGAACACTCTGCCCACCGCCGCCGCCCGGCAGCCCACCACCCGCCGGCCCACCGCTCTGCTGAACACTGCCTTGCTGAGCACCGCTCGGATGAACACCGCTCGGATGAGCGCCGCCGGAATGAACACCCTGTCCACCACCCGGCACCCCACCGCCCGCCTGAACACCCTGCCCACCGCCAGGCAGCCCACCGTCCGGCTGAGCGCCACTCAGCGACCCACCGCCCGATTGACCGCCTGCATAGCCCGCCGACGCTCCCTGAACCGCCTGCGCCGCGGAACCGCCCGGAACCGCGGTCGCGGGCCAGCCGCCCTGGGAACCAACCGCACCGGGAACAGCAACCGGCGTCGGCCAGCCGTCCCCACTCGACGCCGGCGCACCTGCCATGGCGGGCCGCGCCGACGCCATGCTCGTGTCCGCCGCCCGCGCGTCGACCGTCACGGGATCGCCCGCGGGTCGCGCCGGCGTCGGCCACGCCTCGGCGGCCTGCTGCGGCACCGCCGCGCCGCCGCCGCGAGGACCGCCGTCGGTGGGCACCGGCGGACCACCCGGCCCGGACTGCGGCGTCGGGCGTGGCGGGCTCGGACGGCTGCCGCCTCCGCCTCCGCCGCCCCCGCCGCCGGGCTGCCCGCCGACCTCGCACCTGACCTGCCACTTGCCCCCGAGCAGCTCGCTCAGCGCGGCGACGAGCACGTCAGGCGAGGCGTTGAGCATGTTGGCGTGGGCCGTGTGCTTGAACCCGAGCACCAGCGTGGTGCCCTCGACGTCCTGCACGGTCGCCTCGCGGACGATCGCCGCCGCCTTCTTCGACTTCCCGCTCACCAGCGACAGCACGTCGGCCCACACCCGCCGGACCGCGCCGGCGTCGAGCGCGCCGACCCCACCGCCCCCCTGCCCGCCCTGTGGCGGCTGCGGCGGAACCGGCTGTGCCTGAGCGGCCGGCTCCTGCGCGGCCGGCGCCACCTGCGGCGCAACGGCAGGCTCGGGAGCCTGAACGGGCGGCGGGGAAGGCTGAACAGGCGCGGGGGCCTCAGGAGCAGGCGTGGACGGCGCAGCAGCCTGCGCGGGAGGCAGGGAGCGCTCCCCGCCACCATCCCCCGCCGCCGGGCCGAGACCGACCGCCGGAGCAGGAACGGGACCGCCCGCGAGCACGCGCCGCTCCATGCGCTCCAGCCGCTGCAGCAGCGCATTGCTGGCGTCGTCGGCCCCCGGCAGCAGCATGCGGGCCGTGATCAGCTCCAGCAGCAGCCGCGGCGCGGTGGTCCCGCGCATCTCGGTCAGCCCGTTGTGCACGATGTCGGCGAACCGCGACAGCGTCGCCTGCCCGAGCTGGGTCGCCTGGGCGCCCATCCGCTCGAGCTGGTCGTGCGGCGCGTCCAGCAGCCCCTTGGCGACCGCGTCGGGGACCTGCTGCAGGACGATGAGGTCGCGGAGCCGCTCGAGCAGGTCGGAGGCGAACCGCCGCGGGTCGTGTCCCGCCTCGACGACCCGGTCGATGACGCCATAGGCGCCCCGCCCGTCGTCGGCGGCGAGCGAGTCGCACATCTCGTCGATCAGGGCGACGTCGGTGACACCGAGCAGGGCCACGGCCCGCTGATAGGTGACGCCGTCGGGACCGGCGCCCGAGATCAGCTGGTCGAGGACGGAGAGCGAGTCCCGGGCGCTGCCGGCGCCGGCCCGCACGACGAGCGGGAACACCGCCGGCTCGACCGTGACGCCCTCGGACGCGGTCAGCTGCTCCAGATACGGCCGCAGCACCCCCGGCGGGATCAGCCGGAACGGATAGTGATGGGTGCGGGACTTGATCGTCCCGAGCACCTTCTCGGGCTCCGTGGTCGCGAAGACGAACTTCACGTATTCCGGGGGCTCCTCGACGAGCTTGAGCAGCGCGTTGAACCCCGCCGACGAGACCATGTGCGCCTCGTCGATGACGTAGACCTTGAACCGGCTGGAGACCGGCGCGAAGAACGCCCGCTCCCGCAGGTCACGCGCGTCGTCGACACCGCCGTGGCTGGCGGCGTCGATCTCGATCACGTCGATCGACCCGGAGCCGTCGGGCGCGAGCGCGCGACACGAGTCGCACTCGCCGCACGGGTCGGGCGTCGGACCCTTCTCGCAGTTGAGCGAGCGGGCGAGGATGCGCGCGCTGCTGGTCTTGCCGCAGCCACGCGGTCCGGAGAAGAGGTAGGCATGGTTGAGCCGCCCCGAGCGCAGCGCCTGCGACAGCGGCTCTGTGACGTGCTCCTGCCCGATCACCTCGGCGAACGTGCGAGGCCGGTACTTGCGGTACAACGCGAGCGCCACCAGCGGTCCTCCGTTCGCGTCATCGGCTCGGTGTGGCGGGCCGGGACCACGGTACCTCCAGCCACCGACAAAACGGCCGACCGGAGCCCGGACATGAAGGCGCCACCCGTGCACCCGTCAGAGCTCACTTATCCTTGCTGCCTTCCGGCCCTGGGGAGGTTCGTAAGATGACGCCGCACGAGTGGCTTGCAGACAACAATACCCGGTGGCGCGCGGCGGTCGAGGCATGGGTATCCTGGCGCACGGAGGATTCGCCTAGAGGCCTAGGGCGCACGCTTGGAAAGCGTGTTGGGATAAAACCCTCACGAGTTCGAATCTCGTATCCTCCGCCAGCCTGACCAGGCAAAACGCCGGGAAGCCCGCCAGGGCCGCCCGGCGTTTGGCGTCTGGCTAGGAACTCAGCCGCTCCAGGTCGGCGAGGGTGAAGCGCAGGCCGGCGTCGTCGACCGGGGTCACAGTGCCCCCGTCATCCAGTCGGTACTGGCCCTGCGTCGGGTTGAGCAGTGAGGCCGGAGCATCGTCGTACACCTCGATGAACACCAGATAGTGAGCCTTCGGCTGCAGACTGACACTGCCGGCCTCGATGTGGGTCGTGCCCTTGTGGCGGCCACCGCCCTGCTTGATCTCCAGCGGCGACGGCGCGCGGCCCTTGAAGGTGCGCCCGACGGTGGCGTCGAACACTGTGTGAACGTTGGGCACCGTTTCCGTGGCCCCGCGCACCTCGGCGGACGGGCCCAAGCGCACCTCGGCGACGACATCGGCCGCGGCGAACAGCTCGGCCAAGGTCTGGTACTGCGGATAGTCCGCCTGATACCGGACGGTTTCGGCCTTCATGTCGGGTCTGCGATCGCAGCCGGCGAGCGCGAGCAGCAGGACGGCGACCAGTGCGAGCCTCATGCGCCTTGGACCTCCGGCGGGCCGATCCGGTTCCGCCATGGCCGCTCCGAGCGCTCAATCTGCCATATGGCTGAATGTGACCTAGCGCATAGTGACGCCGCATGGGACGATGAGGCATGGCCAAACCGGCTTTGGAGGCGTTGAAACACAACAGCACCCGGCGGCCACCGGGTGCTGTTTGTGATCGCTTCCACCTCTACGACTACGCGGAGGGTCAGCGGTGATACCCACAGCAATCCTTGCGCATCGAGAACCCCTCCGCAAGACCGAGAGGGGAAAGGAGATGCGCACCTTCTATCGGAGTCCGGACATCATGGTCACCAGCGACCATGTGGCCGTCCTCCGGCCAAGTCCCGCCCGGTTCCGGATGACCGAGCTGCGCGGCGCGTACATCGTCCGGCATGGATCTGCGTCGATCCGGCCCCTGCTGGAGATCAGAGCGCGCTACGGCAGTAGCGACGTCCGCCTCTTCAGCACCACGGACGCCCGCACCTTCGGCCAGGTCCGCAGAGCGTTGATCAGAGCACTGGAGCAGTGCAAACCAGCACGTAGTTAGGCCCCGAAAGACCGCGCGCGAGCATACGCCTCGCGCGCGGTCATCCCGGGTTCATCGAGATGATGCAAAAATGCAACTTGCAATATTGCACCTTGCCGGGTAGCTGGTCGTTACCATCCCGTGGGCGACAACCCGCGCGCCCGTTTTGTATGCGTCCTCCCATGAGGCTGACGCGCGGTGCAGCACGCGCTTGTTACGGTTTTCGGCGTTGACCGCGTGCACCCATGATCACGCGCGTAAGGTCTGGAAGTGGCTAGCTGCCTGCGAGGTTGCAGGTAGACATATGTCCCTTGGAGGGGCTGGACGTCATGGCATCGGGTGACACGCCTGCTGTGGCCCGCCGCACGGTTCGCTTGGCGATCCGTGACGCGCGGGTGGCAAAAGGTCTCACCCAATCGAATGTCGCCGATGCGATGGAGTGGTCACTCTCCAAGGTGATGCGCATTGAAAGCGGCGAGGTCACTATATCCCAGAACGACCTGCGGCCACTCCTGGTACATCTTGGAATCCGCGACAAAGCCCGGGTGGACGAACTCATCCAGGCGGCAAAGGCGTCGAAACAACGGCGCCAGTGGTGGGACCAGGCGAAGTTCGCGGGCATGCTCACTCCCTCGATGAAACAATGGTTCAGTTACGAAGTCGAAGCCACCACGATGCTCATTTACTGCGCCGTGAGCTTCCCAGGCTTCCTGCAGACCCCGGACTACGCGCACCTGGTGCTGAGCTTCTTCGACGACGAACTGAACCCCGAGGCCATCGCCGCCCGCATGGAGACCCGCGCGCTGCGGCGAAAGGCCCTCGAAGCACGCGGCAGCCGCCCCGACGCACGAGTGATCCTCGACGAGTCGGTGCTCCTACGGACGCAGGGACGCCCGGACGTCCTGGGAGCGCAATTGTCATTGGTCCATGACGTGATCAAAGAAGGCTGGCTTGCAGTGCGCGTCGCGTCCTTCGAGCAACCCAATCCCGGTATCGGCAACTGGGAAATCTTCTACCTTGGCGCGGAAGACGTCGGCGAAGGCGTCCTGTATCGGGAGAACTCGACCAAGGACGAGATCGTGGATGACCAGATGGGCCTGCAACGACACGTTGCCCAATGGGAAAAGATCTGGCATGCCGCATATGACGAAGAACGCTCGACGGAAATGATCGAGGCTCGTGCCAATGAGCTCCTCGGCATTCATAGATCTCGGGGCTGAGACTCCGGGGAAAATCGTGCCCTCAATCCTGAGGCACGGCCTGGTGCTTTTCAAAAGGGAAGGAGTATAGTGCAGCTAAGTGCGGCGCCATTGGCATGGCGCAAGAGCAAAGCGTGTGCGAATCAGGCATGCGTTGAGGTCGCCGAGCAACCCGATACATTCTTCGTTCGTGACTCGAAGAATTCCACGGGCTCGGTGCTGACCTTTAACCGGGCAGACTGGGGTAGTTTCATCGCCGGCATCAGGACCGACGCCCTAGACCCCCGTTGACATAACAGAGCTTCACGGTTGAGCGCTATGGTGCGGGTGCACCTAGCGCTCAACTGCATTTAGCCCGCCTTCGCCGCTGCGCAACGCAGCGATGAACGAAGACCAGCCGGCACGGTCAAATGCCAGCCTGGCACCGTCAGGATCCGTCGAGTCGCGGATCAGAAACAGTGTCTCGTCCCGGGCGACCTCGACACACGCCGCGTTTGCACACGACCGGCTCTTGCACCAGATCAACTCAGCCACAGGGCCCTCCTCACCTTGGACCTGGCATCCAGGATACGGACGGCCGCGAGCGGCACCACTGGGATTTATCCATTTGCACGACTTTGGCATATGTGAATGCCTCATTCATGTGCAAACCGGGGTGAAAAGGCGATGGTTGTGCCGCCTGCGTTATGCACTTCGCAGGCGGCACAACCCCTCAGGCCGCTAGAGGACCTGGTTGAGCTTCCGGAACGCCTCGTCGTAACCGGCCAGGTCGCGCCGGTCCATACTGCGTGAACGAGCCTCGAACGCCCGCATGAGGGCCCGCTTCACCTGGCCGAACATGAGCATGTCCGAGGAACTGAACAAGGTCACCTTCACGCCCAGGTGGTGACCCACCAGGTGCAGTGTCCGGGGCGTGAGGGCGCGTGACGTCGAACCAACCATCGGCGGCGCGGCGAGCGCGGCGAAGGCGAAAAGGTACTCGCCGGCCGAATCGATCACCGGCCATGCGATGAGCACTCCGAACACGGCCAGGACTCCGACCACCATCAAAACGATCCGAGCCGGGTGGATCGAGCCGCGGACGACGTGCACCCCCTGCACCTCGTCCAGCACGAAAACCCGGGGTTCCGGCGACCACAGGGCGAAGATCTCCTCCGTGATCATCAGGTCGGTACTTCGGTAATACACCGTCGCTGACATTGCTCCCCCTCCATGTCGGGCAAGTCATCGCGGTCGTCCGTGCTGTAGGGCGGTCCTGCGGGTCCCCATCCGCGGGCGAACCACCACACAGTCAGAGTCGGCTGTCGATCCGCACCCGGCCCCCACCGGATACTTGAGCGGTTGAGACTCTGGCCGTCCATCCGCTCCACCAGTATGGATGAGGTGGGTCACAGATCGCCAGGCCACAACCTGCCATATCGCAGATTGACGTACTACGACTGGCCGCACCGCAACTGGACGGGCACGTCCGGTCGCCCCCAGCAACCGGACGACCGACCCCGGACGTGCGGATTCAGCCGCGCCGACGACGAACGCCCGGCACCGTCCACGAGGACGGCACCGGGCGTTCAGGCCGGCCAATGGCCGTACCCCCGCGAAAAACGCCTACGGGAGCAGCCACCGCCGCCACAGCTGGAAGATCGAGACGTGCCGCGACCTCCGGTCGAACCTCGTCGACCACTGGTGCGTCACACACGCGTCGCCCGCGCCGAACGTCAGTCCGTCCACCCGGGCGGAGGCACCCGGGCTGCCCTTGCCCAGATTCATGCCGTACGCCAGGACCGTCGCGTCCGGATACGCCGCGAGGATGGCCGCCCACGCCGTCGGGAACGCCTGCGTGGCACCGTTGGCCACCAGCGGCAGGGCGCGGGTGCTCCACCACTTCGCCTGGCCGCCGCGCAGCGCGTCCCAGGTCTGCCACCGGTCCGCCACGATGCTGCGGCCGTCCTGGTACGGCTCGTACACCAGCGTCGTGAAGTCGCCCGCCTGCAGCGTGCCGCCGTTGATGTCGATCGGCAGCTGGTAGGACCACAGTGCGACGCTGCCCGGGTTGAGCTGCAGCGTGCGGTAGGACAACTTCCCGATCCGCGCCACCTTGGTGGTCCTGACCGGCTCCTCCAGGTAGAGCGCCTTCGCGCCGGCGTCCGGCAGGGTCGCCTCGACCCCCTCCTTGCCGACCTTGACCACCGCGGTCGACGGCGCATTGGTGGTGCTGGGCGCCTCACCGTTCGACGTGGTGACGATGGCCTCGGTCGTGCCGTGCTTGACGACCTTGCACGGCGCCACTCCGGGCAGCCGGTGCGCCTCCAGCGGCTGATGCGCGGCCTGCGCGCCGACCCCCGCAACACCGACGACGCTGATCCCCACCAGCCCCGCCACGACGAGCCTGCGTCGAATGCTCATGGACCGTCCTTCCCCCGTCGAGACCGAACCGACTAAAACAGTCAATTCGGATATTCAGGGTCAACGACTCGGCCACTCAACAGACGCGGCAACGGCGGAATCGAGGCGGCCGGGCGAAGGCAAGCGACCACGGGGAGGCGAGCATCCGGGACCGCGACCGGCCCGGCGGCGACTGAAACGACGAACGCCCGGTCATCGTCCGTGGGACGAGCCGGGCGTTCGTGCTGGCCGAGGGCGGTGGCGCGGGGATTCGAACCCCGGGAAGGCTTGCACCTTCACACGCTTTCGAGGCGTGCTCCTTAGGCCACTCGGACACGCCACCGCCGAGAAGGCTACCGGATGCCCGGCCGCGTCCGCGCGGGGGATCACCGTTTGGCAGGATCGTGGCCATGAGCACGCACATCGGCGCTGAGCCGGGCGACATCGCTGAACTTGTCCTGATGCCGGGAGACCCGCTGCGGGCCAAGTGGATCGCTGAGACGTTCCTGGAGGATGCCCGCTGCTACTCGACGGTGCGGAACATGTTCGGGTTCACGGGGACGTTCGAAGGGACCAGGGTCAGCGTTCAGGGGTCGGGGATGGGGATGCCGTCGGCCAGCATCTATGCGCATGAGCTGATCAACGAATACGGGGTGAAGTCGCTCATCCGGGTGGGGAGTTGCGGGGCGCTGGTCGAGTCGCTCAAGTTGCGCGACGTGGTGGCGGCGATCGGGTCGAGCACGGATTCGAACATGAACCGGGCCAGGTTCGACGGGCTGATCGACTACGCGCCGGTGGCGGACTTCGGGTTGCTGCGGGCCGCGGTCGACGTGGCCGCCGCGAGAGGCATCGAGATGCGGGTCGGGCCGATCCTGGCCGCTGACGCGTTCTACACGGATCGGCCCGACCTGTATGACCGGCTCGCCGCCTACGGCGTCCTGGCCGTGGAGATGGAGTCGGCGGCGTTGTACACGATCGCGGCCCGCTACGGGGCGAAGGCGTTGACGCTGCTGACGGTCAGCGACCACCTCAAGACCGGGGAGCGGATGTCCACCGAGGAGCGGGAGCAGACGTTCAGCCAGATGGTGGAGATCGCCCTGAAGGCGATTACGAGCTGAGCGCCACGGTCGGAGAGAGCCGGGCGGCCCTGACAGCGGGGTACAGCCCGGCCAGCCCGCCGATCAGCAGCGTCGCGAGCAGCCCGCCGCCGAGCACCCACAACGGCACCACGGCGGGCCAGGAGCGCAGCGCGGAGTAGACAACCGTCACCAGGAAGCCCAGGACAGCGCCGGCGACGCCGCCCAAGAGCGACAGCAGCAGCGACTCGGCCAGGAACTGCAGCCGGATCTGGCCGCGGCGGGCGCCCAGGGCGCGGCGCAGGCCGATCTCGGCGCGGCGCTCCAGCACCGAGATAACCATGGTGTTGGCGACGCCGACGCCGCCGACGAGGAGGGCGACCGCGCCGAGGCCGAGCAGCAGGCCGGTGAACGCCTCGTCGAAGGCGGCGCGGGCCGCGAGGGCGTCGGAGGGCCGGGAGACCTGGACCTCGTTCGGGGCCTCCGGGTTGGCGGTGGCGGCGAGGACCCCCGCGACCGCGGTGACGGCGTCCGGGCGGGCGCGGGTGTAGATGGTGGTCGGGTAGCCGTCGAAGTCGAGCACGTCCGTCGCCGCGGACCAGGTGATGAGGGCGGCCGAGTCGAGCTCGGGTGCCAGGGGTGCCGGCGCCAGGATCCCGGTGACGGTGAACCAGTGCCCGCCGAGCCATACCAGCAGGCCGGGGGTGACGCCCAGCAGGGAGGCGGCTCGCGAGCCGAGGACCACGGCGGGCACCGGCCCGGTGCCCAGCCACGAGCCCGTCGCGACGGTGCCGGCCACCGTGGACAGCAGCGTCGGCGACGCGGCAAGGACGGCGATGCCGCCGGTCTCCGTCGCGGGGACGCGGTCGGTGCGGTACACCCGGGCCGAGGCGACGCGGCCGGTCGAGGACACCGAGGTCACCGGGCCGATCCGGGCCACCATCGCCGGCGCGGAGGAAGGCAGGTGCGACGCGTCGCCGAAGAACGACTTGCCGGGCCCGACGGACAGCAGGTTGGTGCCCAGTGCGGACAGCTGCCGGTCGACCTGTGCACGGCTGGACGTGGAGATGCCCACGACGGCGACCATGGCGGCGATCCCGATCGCGATGCCCAGGGCCGACAGGACGACCCGCAGCGGCCGCGTGCGCAGGCCGGCGCCGCCCACCCGGACGACGTCCAGGAACGACAGTCTCATGCGATTCTCCCGTCGCGCATCTGGACGCGGCGGGGCAGGGCCGCGGCGATGTCCCGGTCGTGCGTGATGACGACCACGGTGGTGCCGTCCGCGTGCAGGTCCCGCAGCAGCGACAGGACCGCCGCGCCGGCGGCGGTGTCGAGGTTGCCGGTCGGTTCGTCGGCGAGCAGCAGCGAGGGCTCGCCGACGACGGCGCGGGCGACGGCGACGCGTTGCCGTTCGCCGCCGGAGAGCTGGTGCGGCCGGTGCGTGACGCGGTGGCCGAGCCCGACCCGTTCGAGGGCCCGCAGTGCCCGGCGCCGCCGCGCGGCCAGCGGGACCCCTGCGTACAGCAGGCCGTCGGCGACGTTGTCCAGGGCGCTGACCCCGGCCGCAAGGTGGAACTGCTGGAAGACGAACCCGATCGTCTGTGCGCGCAGGCGGGAGAGCCCGTCGTCGTCGAGCGCGTCCACGTCGAGGCCGGCGATCTCGACGGTGCCGCTGGTGGCGCGGTCGAGCGTGCCGATGAGGTTGAGCATCGTCGACTTGCCGGAGCCGGAGGGGCCGACGATCGCGAGCATCTCGCCGGCCTGGACCGACAGTGACACTCCGTCGAGTGCCATCACTGCGCCGGTGTACGACTTGCGCACGTCCCGAAGCTCGATCATGCGGCGGTCCCGACCGTGAGTCCCTCGCGGATCTCCGGCCCGGAGACCTCGACCCGGCCCGCGGCGAAGAGGCCGGTCGTGACGGCGACGGTCCGCACGGTACCCCCGTCGACCAGTTGCAGCCCGTAGCCGCCCTCGGCGAGGGCCACGAGCGCCGACACGGGCACGATGAGCACGTCGTCGCGGCGGTCGGCGACGAGCGTGACGTCCACCGGCGCCGAGGAGTAGGCGCCGAGTTTCTCCTGGGACGCGAGGGTCACGGTCACGTCGACGGTGACGATCGACGGCGGGCCCGGCTGGACGGTCGCGACCGCGCCGATCGCGGCGATGGTGCCGGGCACGGTGGCGCCGTCGGGGAGCTTCACGGTCGCCTGGTCGCCGACGGTGGCGAGGTCCTGCCGGGTGACGTCGAGCTTGACGGTGACCTGCCGGGTCGGGCCGGTCCAGTCCAGGACGGGGGCGGTGGCGTTGTCGCCGAGGCGGCCCTTGACCGCGCCCACGCGGATCGCGGCGGGCGCCATGACGACCCGGCCGAGCTCGACGACGCCGCTCTCGGGCAGGCCGAGCTTCTCCTGCCAGTCCCGCACCGCCGACGCCGTCGAGGAGGTGTAGGAGTCGTCGACGGTGAATCCCCGGTACCCCAGCGCCGAGAGGTTGCGCTCGAACGCGGCCACGTCCGCGCCGGAGTCCCCCGCGCGCAGCGCGCGGAACAGCGGGGCTTCGGCGTACATGAGCAGCACCGGCAACCCGTCGACGCGATAGAGCGGCTGGCCCCGCTCGACGGTGCGCCCCTCGCCGGGCAGCCCGGTGATCATGCCGGGCAACCGGCCGACGACGGTGGTCGCGGCGCCGAAGTCCAGGGTCCCGTCGACGTCCTCGGTCTGCGTGAGGGTCCCCCGGGTGATCTTCGCGGTAGCCGGTGAGGCGGCGCTCGCGACGGGGGTCGCGTCGCGGTCCAGGAGCAGCCACCCGCTGGCGCCGGCGAGCAGCAGGACCGGCAGGGCGACCAGGAGGGCCCGCTTCATCGGCCCACCACGCCCTTGCACGCCTTCGCCGCGTCCTGGAAGGCGGGGCTGTTGACGTCGATCGTGCCGTTCTTGAGCAGCTCGGTGACGCCGGTGGCCGGGTCGGGGTCCGGCATGTCGACGCCGTGCTCGCGCATGCACTTGGCGAACGCGCGGGCCTGCTCGAGCTGCTCCGGGGAGAGGTTGCTCAGGGTGCCGCCGTTGGGCAGCAGCTGCTGGCAGGCGGACATCGCCTCGGTGGCCTTGCCGCGGTCGATGGTGCCGCTCATCTGCAGCTCGCCGTCGGGTCCGGGGTCGGGCACCTCGACGCCGTGCTCGCGCATGCACTTGGCGAAGCGCCGGTTGGCCTCGGCCTTGTCGGCTGACGGCGACGCGGACACGGTGGCGCCGCCGCCGGCGGTGGCGACCGAGGGGCCGGTGCTGGACGAGCAGGCGGCGGGCAGGAGCAGCAGCACCGCGGCCGCCGCCGTGAACAGGATGCGTTTCATGCCAGCATGAGACCCGCGCGGCGATAAGACGGGCATGAGCGGAACCGTTTATCCCGGGCTTACGTGGGTGACGGGCACCATGGACCTGTGCGGGTTCTGGTGGTCGAAGACGAACAGCTGCTGGCCGACGCGGTCGCCGAGGGCCTGCGACGGGAGTCGTTCGCGGTCGACGTGGCGTATGACGGCGACGGCGCGCTGCAGCGGCTCGGCGTGAACGAGTACGACGTGCTGGTCCTGGACCGGGACCTGCCGTCGATCGGCGGCGACGAGGTGTGCCGGTGGGTCAGCGCCGAGCTGCCCGAGACCCGGATCCTGATGCTGACGGCCGCCTCTGCGGTCCTCGACCGGGTCGACGGGCTGTCGATCGGCGCCGACGACTACCTGGGCAAGCCGTTCGCGTTCGCGGAGCTGGTCGCGCGGGTCCGGGCGCTCGGCCGGCGGGCCAGGGCGGCGACCCCGCCGGTGCTGGAGCGCGGCGACCTGCGCCTGGACCCCAACCGGCGGGAGGTGTTCCGGGGCGGGCACTACGTGGCGCTGACCCGCAAGGAGTTCGCGGTCCTGGAGGAGCTGCTGCGGGCCGGCGGCGCGGTGCTCAGCGCCGAGCAGCTGCTCGAACGGGCCTGGGACGAGCACATCGACCCGTTCACCAATGTGCTGCGGGTGACGGTGATGACGCTGCGGCGCAAGCTCGGCGACCCGCCGGTGATCGAGACGGTGGCGGGCGTGGGGTACCAGATCCGATGAGCAGACTTGGGATCAGGACGCGGCTGACCGTCCTGTACGGGGTGCTGTTCCTGCTGGGCGGCGCGACTCTGCTGGGCGTCACGTACTTCCTGGTCAAGCAGAACATCCACCAGCGCAACTCGGGCGCGATGACGCAGCTGCCGGCAGAGTTCAAGATCAACTTCGGGGATCAGCAGGTGGCGATCACGAAGTTCCTGCAGGACCTGCAGGTCCGGCAGGAGCAGATCGAGCAGAACACCCTGCACGCGCTGCTCACCCAGGGCGCGATCGCGCTGGGCGTGGTGACCGTGATCGGCGTCGGGTTCGGCTGGCTGATGGCGGAACGGGCGCTGCGGCCGGTCGGGCGGATCACCGAGACGGCGCGGCGGGTCGCGGGCGGCAGCCTGCACGAACGGATCGCGCTGCAGGGGCCGGCGGACGAGATCAAGGAGCTCGCGGACACCTTCGACTCGATGCTGGAACGCCTGGACGCCGCGTTCGACGGGCAGCGCCGGTTCGTGGCGAACGCGTCGCACGAGCTGCGCACGCCGCTGACGATCAACCGGACGCTGATCGAGGTCGCGCTGGGCCGCCCCGCGCCGCCGCCGGAGCTGGTCCACCTCGGCGAGACGCTCCTGGCCGTCAACGCGCGGCACGAGCGGCTGATCGACGGGCTGCTGACCCTGGTCGCGTCCGAGCAGGCGCTGACCGTGCACGACATAGTGGACGTCGCGGAGATCGCCCGGCACGTCACGGCCGGCAAGGTCGGCACCGTCTCCCTCGAACCGGCGGTCACGGCCGGCGACCCGGTGCTGCTGGAGCGGGTGGTGCAGAACCTCGTCGACAACGCCCTCGCGTACAACGTGCCCGACGGCGAGGTCTGGGTGCGCACCCGCACGACCGGGTCGCGGGCCGAACTCGTCGTGGAGAACACGGGTCCGGTGGTCCCGGCCTATGAGGTGCCGCGGCTGTTCGAGCCGTTCCGCCGGCTGCGCTCACGGACGGGCTCCGGCCAGGGGACGGGCCTGGGCCTGTCGATCGTGCGCTCGGTCGCGGTGGCGCACGGCGGGCGGGTCGACGCGCGCCCCCGCGATGGTGGCGGGCTCATCGTGACGGTGACCCTTCCCACACAAAACTAACCGACCGATCGGTTTTTTAGTTGGTACGGTCAGCGCATGAGCACCGTTGACGGCCGCCTGCTGCGCGGCGAGCGTGCCCGCACCGCGACCCTCGACGTCGCCGTGGCCCTCGCGACGGAGTCGGGTCTTGACGGGCTCTCCTTCAGCCAGCTCGCCGAGCGGGCCGGGGTCAGCAAGTCCGGCCTCTTCGCGCACTGGTCCACCAAGGAGGAGCTGCAGCTCGCCGCGGTCGCGCGGGCCGAGCGCCGCTTCACCGAGGTGGTCGTGCGACCGGCCCTGCGGGCACCGCGCGGCATCCGCCGGCTGTGGGCGCTGCAGGAGAGCCGCCTCGCCGACATGGCCAGCGGCGCCCTGCCGGGCGGCTGTTTCTTCGCCAACGCGCAGTTCGAGTTCAGCATGCGCCCCGGCAGCGTCCGCGACGCGCTGAGTGCCGCCCTCGCCGACTGGCACACGCTGCTGGAGCGGCTGATCACCGAGGCGATCGAGCTCGGCGAGCTGCGTGACGACGTCCCCGTGGCGCAGCTGGCGTTCGAGCTCAACGCGCTCGGCACCGCCGCGGTCTACGAGTCGCGCCTGCTGCGGGCGGATGAGATCTACACGTACGCGCGGACTGCCGCCCTGCAACGGCTCCGCGGCCTCGCTCTGGTTCCGTATCTGGAGGATCTGCCATGACCACTGCCGTGCTGCCCGGTCACGTGTCCCCGTTCGTCGTGCACTTCGACGACCTCGACGCGATGGGCATCGTGCACAACGCCCGCTACGCGGTGTTCCTGGAACGGGCCCTGTCCCAGTGGTGGAGCGAGCGCGGCCACTCCTATGCCGGCGGCCGGCCGACCACGTCCGACGTGATGCATGCCGTCGCCGAGTATTCGATCTCCTACAGGACCCCAGTGCGCGGCACCGGCGAGATCGGCGTCCACTTCTGGGTCGAGACCCTGGGTGAGACCAGCGCCGTCTACCGCTTCCGCATCCTGTCCGCGGACGGCCTCACCGTGCACGCGGAGGGCCGGCGGGTCAATGTGAAGCTCGACCCCCGCACCCTGCGGCCCGCACCGTGGAGCGAGGACGCCCTTGCCCACGCCTCCGGCCTGCTGGCACACGCCTCGGCGTCAGCGCCGATCGCCGAAGAAGTCGCGTAGCAGCGTCGCGGACTCCTCCGCCAGGACACCGGCGAGGACCTCGGGGCGATGGGTGAGCCGGCGGTCGCGCAGGACGTCCCACAGGGAGCCCACCGCGCCGGTCTTCGGCTCCCACGCGCCGAAGACCACGATGCCGATCCGGGCGAGCACCAGCGCGCCGGCGCACATCGTGCACGGCTCGACGGTGACCACCAGCGCGCAGTCCTCGAGCCGCCACGCGCCGAGCCGTCCCGCGGCCCGGCGCAGCGCCAGGATCTCGGCGTGCGCCGTCGGGTCGCCGGTGGCCTCCCGCTCGTTGTGCGCGGCGCCGAGCTCCGTGCCGTCGGGGCCGAGCACGACCGCCCCGATCGGCACGTCGGTGCCGGCGGACGCGGCGACCTCAAGGGCCCGCCACATCGCCGGCTCCCAGCGCTGGCGCAACGGCGTCAGACCTCGCGCAGCTCTTCGATCTCGTCGCCGGCGCCGATCGCCTGGCAGATCTCCGCCGTCAGGTCGGCCGGGAGCATGCCCTCCTGGGCACACAGCTCCAGCAGCCGGCCGCCGGGCAGGCCCAGGTCGGCGAGGAGCTCGGGATCGCCGACCGGCTCGATGTCGGGCTCGACCGAAGGTCGCTCCTCGTCATCGTCGTCGGCGGCGTCGACCTCCTCGTCGATGATCTCCGGCAGCTGCTCCTCGATGTCGCCGAGGAGGATGGCGCCGAGGCGCGACTCCGCGGCGAAGACCGAGTCGGAGCCGAAAATCCTCAGATCCTCGCCGTCGTCGAGTCGCAGGATCACCAGATACGCATCGTCGGACTCGACGAACAGCAGCGACACCGTCGCGTCCGGGTCGGTGTCGCGCAGGCGTTCGGTGATCTCCTCGACGTCGGCGACGCCACTGAGGTCGAGCTCGGCCGCGGCCCAGCTCTTGGAGCCGCGTGTGACAGCGGCAGCGAAGTGCGACACGGTCCCCCCGGTCGGTGTTCGTCGTTACCCGAGAACACTATTCGAGCAGATCGGCGGTTGGCGCAGGGCTAGTCGGCAAGTCGTCGGCGAGTCGCGATGAGCTCGCGGAGACGATCGGCGCGGAGACGGCGTGGATGGAGCCGCTCGCGAAGCGCTTTCGCGTCCGCGAGCTCGACCAGCAGCGCGAGCCGCCGACGACGCCGCTCAGGATCGAGCCGCTGCAGCCTCAAAGCCATGTTGCTGAGAGTGATGCTCGTCGCAATCCACGTCAAGACTACACGGAAAATTCCTGGTGACAGCTACCGAGCGTGAGCGAACGCCCTTGTCAGCGCAGCGGATCCGGGTGCTTCGCCGCTACCAGAGCAGCCAGTCGCCGCCGGCCAGCCGGTATGCCACGACGATGCCGGCGATCGCCAGGGCGATGCCGCTGGACACCGCGACCCCGACGGCGACGCCGCGGTCGCCGAACCTCGCAAGGATGAACGCCGCGACCCACGACACCAGTCCCGCGATCAGGGTGAGCCAGATGTAGCCGCGGGCCGACGTGGCGAGCAGCCCGAACAGCAGCATCCAGGCGGCCCCGGCGGCGGCGCCGGCGGTGACCATCTGGCTGCGCACCGGCAGCGGCTCGCGATACGTGGGCCGTGGCGGCCCCTGGCTGACCACGAACGGCGGCGGCCGTAGAACGCCCTGCCAGGCCCCGTAGGACGCGGCGGGGGTGAGCGGGCGGGTGGCGCTCAGCCGCGGCGGCGGGCCGATGACCGGCGGGCCGTTGGCGCCGGGCCAGACCGGCCGCCCGGCGGGCATCGCGGCCGTCACCCGGGACGCCCCGTTGGGCGGCGGCGGCACCGGATGCGCGCTGCTGGGCAGCGCAGGCGCCGGTTTCGCGGGGCGCGAAGCGTCCGGCGAGCTCCACGGCGACTCGTTCACTGCCACGAAAAAGAGCTTAGCCCGGCCGTCCCACAGGGACGACCGGGCCGAGCCACGCGACCTACCGAAGGACCTTCTCAGCCGAACAGCGCGATCCGCTTCTGCGTCACCCCGCCGATGGTGGTGAACTCGCCGCCGGCGACGACCTGGTCGAGCGCGGGGTTGGCGGCCATGGCGCGCACGCCGGCGACCCCGTTGCCCTGCGGCGCCCAGTCCAGCAGCTTGCCGTGCCCGTCGATCGCGGCGAGCTTCACCCGCGACACGGACCCGTCGGTGCAGGCACCCTGCGTGCCGTTGTTGCTGGTCGTGCAGGCCTTGTCGTAATGCCCGCCGACGTACGCGACGCCGTCGAGCACGGTGACCGCTTGGACGTCGCCGTCGAAGACCCGGGTCCACTGGACCTTGCCGGAGGGGGTGAAGGCGACCGCACGTCCGCCCTGCCCGCCCATGCCGGCGTAGATCCCGTCCGGGCCGACGGCCACCGCGAGGACGATCGCCGAGGGCCGCGGCAGGAAGTTCTTGTCCAGCTTGCCGTCGACCGAGTCGACCGCGGTGAGCCGCAGCGCGTTGCTCACCCCGTTGGTCTTGTGGAAGGAGCCGCCGAGGTACACCCGGCTGCTCGTCACCGCGAGCGCCTCCACCCTGTCGTCGGTGGTGGGCGCCCATCCCGCGTCGAGTTCGCCGGTGGCGAGGCTGAACGCGGCGAGGTTGGTCCGCTTGGCGGTGTCGATCGTGGTGAACTTGCCACCCACGTACAGCCGGCCGCCGCCCACCCCGAGGGTGACCGGCGAGCCGGACATCGCGTGGTTGAACGCGTTGACGGCGCCGGTGGTCGCGTCAAGCTCGGCGAGCGAGTCCCGCTTGACCCCGGCAACCTTCGAAAAGTCACCGGCTGCATACACAGAGTTACCGTTTACCGCCAGGGCCCGGACCGTGTTGTCGGCCACCGGCGCCCAGTCCAGCAGCGCGCCGGTGCGGGCGTTGATCGCCGCGAGCCGGCTCCGCGTGATGCTCTTGCCATTGACGATGGCCTTGCCGAACGATCCACCGACGTAAACGGTCGCACCGTCGGAGGAGTAGGCCACGGCCCAGACGGTGCCGTCGAACGACGGCGACAGCAGCGGCGTCTTCTCGACCACCGCGGCCTCGGCCGGAGCCCCGCCGAGGAGACCGCACACCGCCGTGGCGGCCGCCGCCACGAGCACCGTTCTCACCATTTGCCGGAAAAGTCGCATGTGAACATGCTAACGGGTTGTAACCGCCCAAACAGGTGCGAATGAGCACGCTTAAGGCGTTCGGCGGCCGTCCCGAGCCGAACGGGTGATCGGGTGATGTGCGAGAGTTCCGCAGTGCGTGATGCGACGTTGAACGTGGCGGTGATCGGACTCGGACTGATCGGCGGATCGGTCCTGCGTGCGCTCGCGGCGAGTGGCCATCATGTCAGCGGCTACGACGCCGACCCCGCCACCAGGGCGACCGCCCGCACCGCCGCCGCACAGGCCCCCGCCAACGCCCGGTGGCACGTCACCGCCACCGTCGCCGACGCCGTCCGGGACGCCGACCTCGCCGTCGTCGCGGTCCCCCTCCCCGCGGTCGGCGGCGTCTTCGACGAGCTGGCATCGCTGGCGTACGTCGGCGTCGTCACCGACGTCACCTCCGTCAAGGGCCCCGTCCGGGACCTCGCGCTCGACCGGCTCCGCACCGGCGGGCAGTCCCTGGCCACGTTCATCGGCGGCCACCCGATGGCCGGCCGCGAGACGTCCGGCTTCACCGCCGCCGACCCGCGACTCTTCGACGGCTGCGCCTGGGTGCTGTGCCTCGAGGAGGACGGCGCCGGCCTGCGCGACTGGATCGAGCTCGCGGCGCTCGTCACCGGCCTCGGCGCCCGCGTCGTGCCCGCCACCGCCGAGGAGCACGACCACGCGGTCGCCACGATCTCCCACGTGCCGCACCTCGTCGCCGCCGCCGTCGCCGCCCGCATCGCCACCGACCCCTGGCCGGCACGCTCGGCGCCGGCTCCTTCCGCGACGGCACCCGGGTCGCCGCCGCCCGCCCCGAGCTCACCGCGGCCATGTGCGGCGGCAACGCCGAAGCGGTCCTCGACGCCCTGGACGCCGTGCTCGCCGACCTCGCCGCCGCGCGGGCCGCCCTCGACGGCGCGGACCCGATCACCACGCTGGTGCCGTGGCTGACACCCGGGCACACGGCACGGCAGGCCTGGCCGCCGGTGCCCGGCGAGACCGCCGACCTTCCGGCGCGGGCCGACGTCCTGCTGCGGCTGGGCCGGGTCGGCGGCTGGGTCGAGTCGGTGGCCAACGACGGCAAGACCGTTCGTGCCGTGCGCCCTGCCTGATTCGTCCGTGCCGCACCCGGGGTGATGCCGGGCCAGGTCCGCACTCACAAGACCATCGATCACTAGACCGGGCAGTACCAGCACTCGGACGCCGATCTTCCGTCCCGCCCCATGATCGAAGGACAGCGGCGGCCGCCCGGACGACCACCCGGAGCCTTCGATCAAGACGGCGGGCGGGCTGGATCTTGGTGCGCGCCTCGGGCGCGCCGCGGTTTGGGTGATTTGCGATGGTTTTTGATACCAGCGACGGTGTGGCACCACCGAATGACGACCTCGACGGCGCTGGATCATGTGAGCGCGGACCTGGCTTGGCATCACCTCGACACGGCACGGACGGCAACCGCGCTACCCGTCCGCGCCGCCGCAGGCTGCGCGAAACCACCGAGCCCCGAGGACCGACACCAGGAACCACTCCAGGCGGCGTACCCCCAAGCGGACGAGCAACCGGAAGACGACCACACGATCCTGGGGGTCAAGGACGCCAAACACGCACATCAGTAACGATGGCGGTGACCAGAGCAGCCGGCGTCACGTCAAAGGCCGGGTTCACCGCCGCCGTCCCGAGAGGCGCCGTCGTGCCGACGATCTCCGCAGCGCCCCGGTCCTCGATCTCCACCTCACCGCCCGAAGGAGTGGACAGGTCGACCGTGGACTCAGGCGCGACGCAGATGAACGGAATGCCCGCCGCCCGGGCGCCAAGAGCGTGGGCATAGCTGCCGACCTTGTTGACCACGTCACCGTTGGCGCAGATCCGGTCGGCGCCGAGGATGACGGCGTCGACCTCGCCGCGGGCCATGAGGAACGGGCCGGCGGAGTCGACGGCGAGGCGGTGCGGGATGCCCGCGCGGGCGAGTTCCCAGGTGGTGAGGCGGGCGCCCTGCAGCAGGGGGCGGGTCTCGCTGGCGATGACGCCGCCGAGCGTGCCGCGGCGGTGCAGTTCGAAGGCGACGGCGAGGGCGGTGCCCCCGACGACGGTGGCGAGGGCGCCGGCGTTGCAGTGGGTCAGCAGGCGGACCCGGTCGCCACAGAGCGAGGTGACCAGGTCGGCGCCGAGGCGGGCCATTTCGGTGGAGGAGTGGATCTCCTCGTCGCGGATGCGCAGCGCCTCGGCGAGCACGTCGGGGAACGACGGCAGGTGGGCGGCGGCGCGGCGGGCGCCGCGGGCGAGATTGACGGCGGTCGGGCGCGCGGTCTCGACGCGGTGCACCAGGTCGGCGACGACCGACGGGTCGGCGGAGGCGCGGGCGGCCAACGCGACGCCCATGGCGCCGGCGACGCCGAGGGCCGGCGCACCGCGCACGGCCAGGCGCTGGATGGCGTCGACCAGGTCGTCCACTGTGGACAGGCGGAGCCAGACCACCTCGAGCGGCAGGCGGGTCTGGTCGACGATGACGACGGCCTCGTCGACCCAGTCGATCGTTCGCATGTCAACTCCCAATGGTCATGATTTTTGGAAAACGCCAACGGCGGACGTTGACGGGCGTACATTCGCGGTTATGAGCACCGGATTGGCGCTCGCGACGGTCCTGGGCCTGATGATGGCCGGTCCGATCGCGTTGATGAGGGTCCCGACCCACCTGCAGCTGACAGTCACCGACACGGCCCTGCTCATCGAGCCGCAAGGATTGGACCGATGGTGGGCGGGCACCGGCAGGGTCGAGGTGCCGCTCGCGGCGATCGCCTCGATCCGGATCGTGCCGCGCTCGGAGGCACCGGCCGTGCCGCACAAGCACCGGCTGCGCCCGGGTGCGCTGCACCTCGACGGGAAGATCACCGCGGGGGTGCACGACGGCACGTTCTGGGACGTGCGCAACGGCGATCAGCTGCTGATGATCACCTGCCGGCCGGAAGCGGAGTTCACGGCGCTGGTGCTGCAGTTCGCCAACCCGTTCGCGACGCTGACCCGCACGCGGACGGTGGTCGCGCACAACGCCTCGCGGAGCACTACCTTCTAGGGCATGAGGGATCCGCTCGCCGATCTGCGGCGCATCGCGTTCCTGCTGGAGCGGGCCGGCGAGAAGACCTACCGGGTCCGCGCGTTCCGCGGTGCGGCGGCCACCCTGGCGAAGCTGCCCGAGGGTGAGCTGGCCGCGAGGGCACAGGCCGGCACGCTCAAGGACCTGCAGGGCGTCGGTGAGGTGACCGCGCGGTGCGTGGTCGAGTCGCTCGCCGGTGAGGAGCCGGTCTACCTGCGCCGCCTCGAGTCGACTGCGGGGCAGGACCTCGACGAGGCGACCGCCGCGATGCTGGCGGCGCTGCGCGGCGACTGTCACGCGCACTCTGACTGGTCCGACGGCGGGTCGCCGATCGACGAGATGGCCCTGGCGGCAGCCGCCATCGGGCACGAATACCTGGTGCTCACCGACCACTCGCCGCGGCTGACCGTGGCACGAGGGCTGTCGGCGGAGCGCCTCACCGAGCAGCTCGACGTCGTCGCCGACCTCAACGCGGGCTTCGCCGGGATCGGCATGTCCTTCCGGATCCTGACGGGCATCGAGGTCGACATCCTCGCCGACGGCTCGCTCGACCAGACCGACGAGCTGCTGGAGCGGCTCGACGTCGTGGTCGGGTCGGTGCACAGCAACCTCAAGGACGAGCCGGAGGTGATGACCCGGCGGATGGTCACCGCCCTGGCAAACCCGCATCTGGACATTCTCGGCCACTGCACCGGGCGGCTGATCACCGGCGGGCGCGGCACGAGGGCGGAGAGCCGGTTCGATCCGGGGCAGGTGTTCGCGGCGGCGGTCGAGCACGACAAGGCGATCGAGATCAACTCGCGCCCGGAGCGGCTCGACCCGCCGAAGCGGCTGCTGCGGGTGGCGCTGGAGGCGGGCTGCCGGTTCTCGATCGACACCGACGCGCACGCCCCCGGCCAGCTCGACTGGCTGTCAAACGGCTGCTCGCGCGCCGTCGCCTGCGGGGTCCCGCTCGACCGGATCGTCAACACGCTCCCCGCCGCGGACCTGCTCGCGTGGACGAAAACGCATAAATAGCCCCTGCGAGATGCCGACGCCGCACAGAACGATGATGCCGCCGACGGGCTGGTTCCAGGTCAGGTGCTCGTGCAGCACGACGACACCGGCGACGGCGCCGACGAACGGCGGCAGGTAGGTCACCATCGAGCCGGTGGTGATGCCGGCGGTGCGCACCACGTGGTTGTTCAACGCGAACGCGATCCCGGTGCCGAACACGCCGAGCGCGACGACCGCCAGGTACACCCGGGGCGAGTGCGACAGCGGCGACGGCGGCGCGCCCGCGATCAGGGGCGCCGCGACCAGCAGCTGCAGCGTCGACATGGTCAGCTGGCCGACGGTCAGCTGCAGGGGTGACAGCTCGAAGCGCTTCATCAGCCAGCGGGTGTAGTTGAACGCGATGCCGTAGCAGGTGACCGCGCCGAGGAGCATGAGCTGGCCGTCGAGCGAACTGCCGCCGACGCCGTTCCACACGCCGAGGACGACCAGTACCCCCGCGAAACCGGCGAGCAGACCGGCGATCTGCCGGCGGGTCGGGCGCTCCGACCGCATCGCGATCAGGGTCACGACGAGTGTGGTGAGCGGGGCGGTGCCGTTCCAGATACCGGCGAGGACCGACGGGACCCGTTGCTCGGCATAGCCGAAGAGGGTGAACGGCACCGTCGTGGCGACGATCGCGTAGACGAAGAGGTGCACCCAGAGCCGGGCGCCACGCGGCGGCGACAACCGGCGGGCCAGCAGGTAGACCAGCAGGGTGAGCGCGCCGAGAAGGATCCGGTAGCCGGCGATGTAGACCGGTTCGAGCTCCGCGAGGGCGTCCTTGATGAACATGAAGCTCGTGCCCCAGATGAGGGCGATGGCGAGGAACGCCGGGAGCCATCGGGCCGCGTTAGGAGCGGGAGAGGTCATGGGCCTTACTCTGCGCCCGCCGACCGGCCCCCGTCGCGCGGATTTCGGACCTCGGAGCGCAGGTCAGGCCACTGGTTGTGAATTGGCCTCAACACGGGCGACAACACAGAATGCGGTCGCGTAGGGTCGGCGCGTGGGATCTATCGATGACATCGCCGATCGCTATGTCGAGCAGTGGGCGCCCCTCGACCCGATCGGGGCGACCTTCGTCGGAGTGGCCGGGTATGACGACACGTTGACCGACCTCTCGCCCGACGGTTTCGCGGCCCTCGCCGACCTCGACCGGCGCACCCTCGCCGCGCTCGCGGCCGAGACGCCCGCCAACGAGACGGAGCGGGTCGCCAAGGAGGCCATGCAGGAGCGCCTGGGGCTCGCCCTGGAGCGGTTCGAGGCCGGCGACATGACCAGTGACGTCAACGTGATCTCCAGCCCGCTGCACGGGGTGCGGAGCTCGTTCGACCTCATGGCGATGGAGGGTGAGCAGGCCGCGTCCGACATCAAGGACCGCCTGGGCGCCGTGCCGGCCGCGCTGGAGCAGTGGCAGCGTTCGCTGCTGCACGCCGCGCAGCAGGGGCACGTGGCGCCGACCCGCCAGATCGTCGAGGTCGCCAAGCAGTGCGACGTCTGGGCCGACCCCGACGGCGACAACTTCTACCCGGACCTGGCCGCCAAGGCCGGCGACGGGGTCAGCGCCACGCTCGCCGCGGAGCTCGTCCGCAACGCCGAGGCGGCCCGCGCCGCGACGGTCGCGCACGGGGAGTTCCTGCGCCGCGAGCTGGCGCCGCTGGGCAGGGAGAAGGAGGCCGCCGGCCGCGAGCGGTATCAGCTTGCCTCCCGCTACTTCCTCGGCGCCACCGTCGACCTCGACGAGGCCTACGCGTGGGGCTTCGAGGAGCTCGCCCGGCTCGAGAGCGAGATGCGCACGGTCGCCGACAAGATCGTCCCTGGCGGCACCGTCGACGACGCGGTCGCCGCGCTCGACGCCGACCCGGCCCGCACGATCCGCGGCAAGGAGGCGTTCCGCGACTGGATGCAGTCCCTCGCCGACGCGACGGTGCAGGAGCTCAACGGGCGGCACTTCGACATCCCCGCCCAGGTGCAGCAGATCGAGTGCATGCTGGCGCCGACGTCCGACGGCGGCATCTACTACACCGGCCCGAGCGAGGACTTCTCCCGGCCGGGCCGGATGTGGTGGGCGGTGCCGCAGGGCGTCGAGGAGTTCTCCACCTGGCGCGAGGTCACGACGGTCTACCACGAGGGGGTCCCCGGCCATCACCTCCAGATCGGCCAGACCTACGTGCGGGCCGAGCTGCTCAACCGGTGGCGCCGCATCCTGGCCTGGTCCAGTGGGCACGGCGAGGGCTGGGCGCTCTACGCGGAGCGGCTCATGGACGAGCTGGGCTACCTCGCCGACCCGGGCGACAAGCTCGGCATGCTCGACGGGCAGGCGTTCCGCGCGACCCGCGTGATCATCGACATCGGCATGCACCTGGAGCTTCCGATCCCTCGCGACAACCCGTTCGGCTTCGCGCCGGGCGAGCGGTGGACCCCGGAGCTGGGCTGGGAGTTCCTGCGGGCGCACTGCCGGGTCGAGGAGAAGAGCCTCCGCTTCGAGCTCAACCGCTACCTGGGCTGGCCCGGCCAGGCACCGGCGTACAAGCTCGGCGAGCGCGCCTGGTTGGCCGCCCGCGACGACGCCCGGGCCCGCAAGGGCGCCGACTTCGACCTGAAGGCGTTCCACCGCGACGCGCTCAACCTCGGCTCGCTGGGCCTGGACCCGCTGCGGGCCGCGCTGGCGCGTCTCTGAAGGAAGACGTGGGCGCGCTCGACGGCATCCTCGTCGCGGACTTCTCCAGAGTCCTCGCCGGGCCGATCGCCACGATGACGCTCGGCGACCTCGGCGCCGACGTCGTCAAGGTGGAGCGGCCCGGCGCCGGCGACGACACCCGCTCGTGGGGGCCGCCGTTCGCCGCCGACGGCCGCTCGACCTACTTCCTGTCCGTCAACCGCAACAAGCGGGGACTGGCGCTCGATCTGAGCACCGCGGACGGGCAGCGGGAGGCGCTGCGGCTGGCTGAGGCGGCCGATGTACTGGTGGAGAACTTCGCCCCCGGCACCATGGAGCGCTTCGGTCTGGGCTATGAGCAGGTCGCCAACCCGGGGCTCGTCTACGCCAGCGTGACGGGCTTCGGGCGGCACCAGCACGCCCCCGGCTACGACTTCCTGGTGCAGGCGGTCGGCGGCCTGATGTCGATCACCGGGGATCCCGGCGGCGCACCCACGAAGGTGGGCGTCGCGCTCGTGGACGTCCTGGCGGGCCAGCAGCTGACCGCGGGGATCCTGGCCGCCCTGTATGCCCGGGAGCGCACCGGCCGCGGCCAGCGGGTCGAGGTGGACCTGCTCAGCAGTCTCCTGGCGGGCCTGGTCAACCAGGCCTCGGCCTACCTCAACGCCGGGGTGGTCCCGCAGCGGATGGGCAACCGGCACCCGAGCATCGCCCCGTATGAGACGCTGCGGGCCGACGACGGCGAGTTCGCGGTGGCGGTGGGCAACGACCGCCAGTTCCAGCGCCTGGTGCAGGCGCTGGGGCTGCCGGAGGATGAGCGCTTCACGACGAACGCGGGCCGGGTGGCACACCGCGAAGCGCTCGTCGCGCGGATCGAGGCGGTGACCGTACACCTGCCGAAAGCGCACTGGATCGAGCTGCTGGCCGCCACGGGAGTGCCGTGCGGGCCGGTGAACACCGTGGCGGAGGGGATCGCGCTCGCGGAGCGGCTGGGGCTCGCGCCGGTGGTGGAAGTCGACGGTGCCAGGTCGGTGGCGTCCCCGATCAGACTGTCGGAGACCCCGGTGACCTATCGACTTCCACCCCCTCAGGACGCGTAGGCGATGCTCAGTGCGGCCGCGGTCAGGACGTTGGACTGCACGTAGACGAGCTCGATCTCGCAGTCGGTGTAGTACCCCGGCAGCGGAATCGGCGGCGGCGGGAACGACGGCGTGAAGGTCAGCGGGATGATGCCCAGCACCTTGGCTGAGAACTTCGACGTGTAGAACTTCACGTTGCCCTCGACGGTCAGCTTGCTGCTCTTCGTCAGCAGCAGCTTCGGCGCGCCGGGGGTCCGCAGCTCGAACGGCGTCGACACCGAGTTCTTCATGCTGAACGCCAGCACCTTGACCTTGCTGCCGTCCTTCTTCGTCAGTTCCGCCACCCCGTCGTAGACGAGGCCGTCCATGGTCATCGTGTCGGCGAGGAGGATCGACGGCGCGGCGGCCACGTGCGGCTGCCCCTCCGCGACCTTCGCCTTCTTGTCGTTGATCGAGGCCGAGGCGCTCGGGCAGGCCGTCGCCTTCGCCGGTGACTTCGCCGTGCCCGGCACCGCCGCCGAGGTGGTCGGCGACGCGGCCAACGCCGGTGCGGTGGTGGCCGACGCCGACGGCACCGGGTCGGCCTGCTTGCCGCCGCCGAAGAGGCCGCCGAGCCAGTCGAGCAGGCCCGGCTTCTCCTCCTCGGTCTTCGTCGGCGACGGGCTGGGGCTCGGCGACGCGGAGGTCGCGCCGCCGCTGGGCGCCGGCTGGGTGCCGGTGCTGGTCTTCACCGAAGGGCTGGCGCAGGCGGCCGGCGCCGCGGACGCCGGCGCGGCCCCGTTGGTGGCCCCGAACAGCGCGGCGCCGGCGACGGCACCGGTGAGCAGCAGCGCGAACAGCGGGACGCCGCGCCCGCGCCGCCGCGGCAGGCCGTCGTGGCCCGTCGGCGGACGCTCGTCGTCGGCGCTGCCCGCCCCGCCGGTGGATGCCTCGTAGTCGTCGTGCAGCGGGCTGCGCTGCGCGCTCGGCAACGAGTCCGTCAGCACCCCGGAGGAGTGCCGCGGGGCCGGCTCGTCGAAGTCGAACGCCGGCTGCTCCCGGGTCGGCTCGTCATAGGCGGCGGGGTCGGTCGCCTTCCGCAGCGACGGCCAGTTGTCCTGGTCCTCGGTGAACAGGTCGTTCAGCGGGGCCCGCTCGTACGCCGGGGCGTCGTCCTCCTCGCCGGCGTCCTCCGTGGCGGGTGCGACCCCGGGCGACCAGGCGGCGGCCAGGCCACCGCCGACGACGCCGAGGATCATGCCGAGGAAGAAGCCACCGAGGTTGAGCCCGATGATCGAGTACAGCGCGGTGAGGGTGCCCAGGATGCCGTAGAACAGCCGCTGCCCCGGCGACACCCAGGTCAGCACGCCGCAGAGCAGCAGCATCGCCGGGATGACGTAGGACAGGAACCCGGTCGGCCCGAAGTGGACCTCCAGGGCGAGTTTCAGGTTGGCGCTGAGGAAGAGTTCCACCCCGGACAGGATCAGGAACCAGCCACCCCAGAACGGGCGCTGGGCGCGCCAGCCACTGAATCCACCGGTGATCGCACGGCGTCTGACGTGCGAAGGGTGGGGAGTGGTCACGGGATCCTCCAGCTGAAAGGGCATTCAGTACTAGTGCGACGCGCAGCGTCGCATGGGGGGTGTGGGGTGGGAACCCCCCACCGGCCGCGGGCGTCAGCCCGTGGAGCTAGGGACAGGCAAGCAACTGGGCCCGCGGAGGTGAAGCCGCGGGCCCAGGCGGTAAGGCTAGAAGCACTCGAAGGGGGTGCCACCGGTGGAGAGGCTGAGGTCGAGACCCGTCAGCTTGAACGTGCCGGCGGTGGTCGACCAGGCAACCTGCTTGAGGTTGGTGATGACCACGCTGTCCGCCTGCTGGGCGAAGCTGCCCTGCAGGCCCTTGGCCTTGTCGCCGCCCTTGGTCAGGTCGGACGCGTCGATGCCGATCTGGATGTTCTCGAACGTGGCGTCACCCTTGAGCGACGTCAGGTCGATCAGCAGGTCGGTCGCCTCGGCCGGGGCACCCGCGGCCTGACCGGCGTGGATCACCATGCTGACGGGCAGCCCGGGGACCTTGACCGACTGGCACAGGTTGTACAGCTTGGCGGACTTGATGCCCGAGACCGCGACGAAGTGGTTCTTCGGGTCGGCCGGGTTGGCGGGGTTGCCGCCCTTCTCCGTGGCGAGGCCACCGTACTGGACGAAGCCGGTGCCCTCGAGCTTGTCGGCGGAGACCTTGAACTGCTGGCCGGAGACGCTGAACGACGCGGCGATCGCGCCGGTCGCCTGGCCGAAGACGATGGCGCCGGCGATGAAGGTGGCAGGCACGACGACGGTTGCGAAACGCTTCCATCTCGTGCGGCCCTTCACCGCGCTGCCCTGAGCTACGGACACGTGAAGCTCCTCTTGGGTCGCGGGGGTGCATACGGTGCGGCGCTCCCTGTCACTGGGGCGCTCGCACCGGCCTTGGTGTCTCGACGCCCCGGCCGGCCCTGCGCTAACAGGGGGTGGAACCGGGGGGTGGGGCGTGCGGACGATGTTGCCGCCTCCCACGTGCGCGGACAAGGCCCGTAGTTACTGACCGGTAACGGCTTCAGTCCAGAAATCGCACGCTGCGTAATCGGTTACCGGGGTGTTTCGGGGCGATGACCGGCCTTCAAAGAGCGCAAAGACGGACAAAGGCCCGCTGTGACGGTTACCACATGTGAGCGATCCCGCCTGAGGTCACGGTTCTATAACGACAAACCTCAGAGGTTCTCAATGTGCACATCGACTGCCATGACTTTGTCGCACAACGGCAGAAATGCCGCATCCCGAAAAACTCAGCATTGCCGTTTGTCCGGCGCGATGGTTAGTTAGCCCTGATAACTAACACGGTGGCCGCCATCCACCGCCACAGTTCTCATCGCCCGCGCGCGCGAAGGGATCGGCACCCGAGCGCCGCACGGTCTCAGGAAGCGCGATCGGCGCGCGTCTTGCCTGGCTGGAACCCCCATCAGCCCAGGAAGGACACCCCCGTAATGGCACCATCCCCTCGCCGGTGGCGAAGGCTGCTCACCGCAGCCACCCTCGCCGCCGGCAGCTCCGTCGTGGCCGCGATCGCCCACGCGCCCGCCGCCGCCGCGATCCCCCTGCCGGCCACCGATTATCAGCACGTCCAGCTGGCCCTGGGCAGTGCCGAGCTCGGCGAGCCGATGTCCCTGGCCGTGATGCCGGACCGCACGGTGATCCACACCGCCCGCGACGGCACAGTCCGCGTCACCGACGCCGCCGGCAACACCAAGGTGGCCGGCAAGCTGTCCGTCTACACCCACGACGAGGAGGGGCTGCAGGGCGTCGCCGTCGACCCCGGCTTCGCCTCCAACCGCTGGGTGTGGCTGTACTACTCGCCACCGCTGTCGACCCCCGCCGGGGACTCGCCGGCCACCGGCACCGACGCGGACTTCGCGCCGTGGAAGGGCCACCTCAACCTGTCCCGCTTCACGCTGAAGACCGACAACACGCTCGACTTCGCCAGCGAGAAGGTCGTGCTGACCGTCGCCAACGACCGGGGCAGCTGCTGCCACGTCGGCGGCGACATCGACTTCGACGCCGCGGGCAACCTGTACCTGACCACGGGTGACGACACCAACCCGTTCGAGTCCGGCTCCTACGCGCCGATCGACGAGCGGACCAACCGCAACCCGCAGTACGACGCGCAGCGCTCCTCGGCCAACTCCAACGACCTGCGCGGCAAGGTCCTGCGGATCAAGCCGAACACGGACGGCACCTACGCCATCCCGTCGGGCAACCTGTTCGCGCCGGGCACCGCGAAGACCCGTCCCGAGATCTACGCGATGGGCCTGCGCAACCCGTTCCGGATGAGCGTGGACAAGCCGACCGGCATCGTCTACCTGGGCGACTACGGACCGGACGCCGGCGCGGCCGACGCGAACCGCGGCCCGGGCGGGCAGGTCGAGTTCAACCGGATCACCGGACCCGGCAACTACGGCTGGCCGTACTGCACCGGCAGCAACTCCACCAACGAGACCTACAACGAGTGGAACTTCGCGACCAACGCGACCGGGCCGAAGTACAACTGCGGCGGCGGACCCACGAACAACTCGTTCCGCAACACCGGTCTCACCACGCTGCCCGCGGCGAAGTCCAGCTGGATCCGCTACGGGTTCGACTCGACCCCGCCGGAGTTCGGCGGCGGCTCCGAGTCGCCGATGGGCGGTCCGGTGTACCGCTACAACGCCGGCCTCAACTCGGCGGTGAAGTTCCCCCAGACCCTGGACGGCAACTTCTTCGCCGGCGAGTACGGCCGCCGCTGGATCAAGCCGATCAAGGTCAACGCGGACGGCAGCCCCGGCGAGATCTCGACCTTCCCGTGGGCCGGCACCCAGGTCATGGACATGGCCTTCGGCCCCGACGGCGCGCTGTACGTGCTGGACTACGGCACCGGCAGCAACAACCAGGCGCTGTACCGGGTGGAGTACATCGGCGGCGGCAACCGCGCGCCGACGGCGAAGATCACCCCGTCGGTGACGTCCGGCCCGAGCCCGCTGACGGTCAGCTTCTCCTCGGCCGGCAGCTCGGACCCCGAGGGCGGCGCGCTCACCTACGCCTGGGACTTCGACGGCAACGGCACCGTCGACTCGACGGCGGCGAACCCGACGTACACCTACACCACCAACGGCACCAAGACGCCGACCCTGACCGTCAAGGACCCGGCGAACCTCACCGGATCGGCGAGCACCGTCATCACCGTGGGCAACACCGCGCCGAACGTGACGCTGTCACTGCCGGCCAACGGCCAGCTGTTCAACTTCGGCGACAGCGTGCCCTTCACGATCAGCGTCACCGACGCCGAGGACGGCACGATCAACTGCTCGCGGGTGAGCATGACCTACTCGCTGGGGCATGACAGCCACGCCCACCAGATCACCTCGAAGACCGGCTGCACCGGCTCGATCGCCGTGCCGGTCGACGGTGAGCACGACGCCGCCGCGAACATCTTCGGCGTCTTCGACGCGGCCTACACCGACAACGGCGGGCTGACCACGCACGTGATCCGCACGCTGCAGCCGAAGCACCGCCAGGGCGAGCACTTCGGCGCCCAGTCGGGCATCCAGGTGGCCGCGCACGCGACGGCCGAGGGCGGCAACACCGCCGGCTTCATCGAGAACGGCGACTGGATCTCCTACACGCCGTACCTGCTGAACAACGCCACCCAGTTCACCGCCCGGGTCTCCTCGGCGGGCGCGGGCGGCACGATCGAGGTCCGCGCCGGCTCGCCGACCGGCACGCTGCTCGGCACCGCCACCGTGGCCCCGACCGGCAGCTGGGACACGTTCGCCAACGTCTCCGCGAACATCTCCGGCGCGCCCGGCACCGCCACCACCCTGTACCTGGTGTTCAAGGGCGGATCGGGCAACCTGTTCGACGTCGACGCGTTCACGTTCACGACCGGGACCACCTCGACCGGCCCGACGGTCAGTCTCCGTTCGCTGACGAACAACCTGTACGTGTCGGCACCGAACGCCACCACCGCACTGATCGCCAACTCGGCGTCGATCGGCACCGCCCAGCAGTTCGAGCTGGTCAGCCTCGGCGGCACCAAGGTGGCGCTGAAGTCCAAGGCGAACGGCCAGTTCGTCTGCGCGGAGAACGGCGGCGCCAACCCGCTGCTGGCCAACCGGCCCACGGCGGGCTCGTGGGAGACGTTCAACCTGATCCGCAACGCCGACGGCAGCGAGAGCCTGCAGGCGACGGTGAACAGCCAGTACGTCACCGCGGAGAACAACGGCGCCGGCTCGCTCATCGCGAACCGCGCGTCGATCGGCCCCTGGGAGAAGTTCGAACTCGTCGGAGCCTGACGCTGTTGGAAAATGTGCGGTCCCGTCACGCACTTGTGCGGGATATTGATGAGTGACACTTGACACTCTTCGTTGGATCGTGAGTGTATGTGTTGGTCCGTGGGGACGTCCGTCGTCCCCACGGATCAGCCTCGGCCGCCACCGGGGCTGACGCATACCTCGAGGAGCCCCTCGTATGAAGCTCTCCAGATGGTTCGCCCTTGCCCTGGCCCCGTTGCTGGCCACCGCGGGCACCGTGATCGCCACCGCGAGCCCGGCCAGCGCCTGGACTCCGAAGACTCCCCCGATGACCACCCCGTGGACCAACTCGGTGTCCACGACCAACCCGCTGCCGGAATACCCCCGCCCGCAGCTGACCCGCACCGACTGGCAGAACCTCAACGGCATCTGGGACTTCGCGGTCACCGGCAGCGGCCAGAGCACCCCGCCCGCCACGTTCGGCGAGCAGATCCGCGTCCCCTACCCCGTCGAGTCGGCGCTGTCGGGCATCCAGCGCAAGGTCACCGAGAACGACAAGCTCTGGTACCGCCGGACCTTCACCGTCCCCGCGGGCTGGGCCGGCCGCCGGGTGCAGCTCAACTTCGGCGCCGTGGACTGGCAGAGCACCGTCTGGGTCAACGGCACCCAGGCAGGCGCGGTCCACAGTGGAGGCTACGACGCCTTCACCTACGACATCACGCCCCTGCTCAACGGCGGCACCAACACCATCGTCGTCGGCGTCTACGACCCCACGGACGCGGGCACCCAGGCGGTCGGCAAGCAGCGCCGCAACGACGTGCTCCCGCACGCGGGCGGCGGCATCTTCTACACCGGTTCCTCGGGCATCTGGCAGACGGTGTGGCTGGAGCCGACCCCGACGGCCCGGATCACCCGCGTGGACCTGGTCCCGAACATCGCCAACAACACGCTGTCGGTCAACGTCCAGGGCGCCGGGCTGTCCGGGCACACCGTGACCGCCACCGTGCTCAACGGCACCACCCAGGTCGGCACCGCCAACGGCGGCACCGGCACCGCGTTCAGCGTCCCGGTGCCCAACGCGCACCGCTGGTCGCCCAGCGATCCCTTCCTGTACAACGTCCGCGTCGATCTCAAGACCGGCTCGACGGTCGTGGACTCGGTCGGCAGCTACGCCGGCATGCGCTCCATCTCGATCGGCAACGTCAACGGCAAGCTGCGCATCCTGCTCAACGGCCAGTTCGTCTTCCAGTCCGGCACCCTCGATCAGGGCTACTGGCCCGACGGCATCTACACCGCGCCCACCGACGCCGCCCTGCGCTACGACCTGCAGGCGCACAAGGACCTCGGCTTCAACATGGTCCGCAAGCACATCAAGGTCGAGCCGCAGCGCTGGTTCTACGCCGCGGACCAGCTCGGCCTGCTGGTGTGGCAGGACATGCCCGCCATGCCGACCGGCAAGAACCCGACGACGGCGGCCCGCACCCAGTGGGAGCTCGAGTACGACCGCATCATCGACCAGCACCGCAGCTCACCGTCGCTGGTCATGTGGGTCAACCAGAACGAGGGCTGGGGCCAGTACGACCAGGCCCGCATCGCCAACGAGGTCAAGGCCTACGACCCCTCGCGCCTGGTCAACAACATGAGCGGCGTCAACTGCTGCGGCTCCGTCGACGGCGGCAACGGCGACGTGATCGACAACCACATCTACGTCGGTCCCGGCTCCACCCTGCCGACCGCGACCCGGGCCGCGGTCCTGGGCGAGTTCGGCGGCCTCGGGTGGAAGGTGGCCGGGCACGAGTGGTCGCCCGGCAACGGCTTCAGCTACGAGGACCAGGCCAGCGTCGCGGCGCTCAACAACCGCGTCGTCGGCCTCTACGACCAGATCCGCACCGGCGGCATGCCGGCCGGCCTGTCTGCGTCGGTCTACACCGAGATCACCGACGTGGAGAACGAGAGCAACGGCTTCCTCACCTACGACCGGCAGGTGGTGAAGGTCGACACGGCCCGCGTCCGGGCCGCGAACCAGGCGCTCATCAACGCCTCCACCAACCCGCCGGCGCCGGCCACGCTGCCCACCAACGTGTACCGGTCGTTCCGGGTCGTGACGCCGTGCTGCACCACCCGCTACATCCGGCACCAGAACAGCCTCGGCTACACCGAGGTCGTCGACGCCAACAGCAGCGCCCTGCTCAAGCAGGACGCCACCTGGCGGATCGTGCCCGGCCTGGCGGACTCGTCGTGCTACTCCTTCGAGTCGCGCAACTACCCCGGGCAGTACCTGCGGCACCAGGCGTACCGCATCCGCAAGGACGCCAACGACAACTCGGCGTTGTTCAAGGCCGACGCCACCTGGTGCGCCCAGCAGGGCACCGGTGGGGTGCGGCTGACCGCCTGGAACTTCCCGGGCCAGTTCCTGCGCCACCGCGCTTCGGAGCTGTGGCTGGCGACGCCGGGCGGGCCGAACGCATGGGACGCGCCCGCGTCCTTCACCGAGGACACGACGTGGTCCGTGGAGAACCCCTGGGCCCCGTAAAGGGTGGATCGAAGCAGGGGACGCCGACCCGGCGTCCCCTGTTTCCAGCTCCGCCAGCTCCGCCGGCTCCGCCGCCGGTTCCGCCGCCGGTTCCGCCGCCGGTTCCGCCGCCGGTTCCGCCGCCGGTTCCGCCGCCGGTTCCGTGGGGGGCTGCGCCTCCCCACACCCCCCATGCTCGCTCCGCTCCCACACAAGCTGATTCCAGCTCCGCCGGCTCCGCCGCCGGTTCCGTGGAGGGCTGCGCCTCCCCACACCCCCCATGCTCGCTCCGCTCCCACACAAGCTGATTCCAGCTCCGCCGGCTCCGCCGCCGGTTCCGTGGGGCCCACACAAGCTGTTTCCAGCTCCGCCGGCTCCGCCGCCGGCTCCGTGGGGCCTACCCAAGCTGTTACGCCCTCATGACGGTGGCGATGGGGATCCGGGCGGCGCGGATCGCCGGGATCGAGCCGCCGAGCAGGCCCGCCACCAGGCCGGCGATGACGCCGGCGACGCCGGCCTGCCAGGGGAACGTCATGTCCTGCAGCTGCGGGACCCGCGAGCCGAGCAGCCCCGCCCCGACGTCGAGCGCGACGACCGCGAGGCCGATCGCGGCCGCCGCGGTGAGCAGCCCGGTCAGCAGCGTCTCGGCCAGCACGATGCCGGCCAGCAGCGAGCGCGGCGTGCCGACCGCCCGCCGCAGCGCGAACTCCTCGACCCGCTCGCCGACGGTGGCGAGGCCGACGTTGAGGATGCCGGCGACGCCGATGAGCAGCACCAGGCCCGCCATGCCGAGGAAGATCCAGCGGATGATCGCCAGCTCGCCCGCGATGTCCTTGCGAGCGTTGATGGTCTCGACGTGGAGCATCTCCTGGGGCAGGCCGAGCGCGGTGAGCTTGCGCACCACCAGCGCCTCGGTCTCGCCGGCGGAGGGCGCGAACATCAGCTGCAGGCCGGGGCCGTACATCTGGTTCGCGACCGTCTTCGGCATCCAGTTGCGCATCTCGTCGACCCGCACGTACGCCGTCGGCTGCGAGTTGCCGTCGTCGATGACGCCGACGATGCGCGGCGTCGGGTTGGCCACGGCGCCCTCGACGCGCATCTCGGCGGGGATCTGGTAGCGGGTGAAGCCCTTCGCGGCCTCCTTGTTCAGCACCAGGCGGGGCGAGTACGACGGCTCACCGCTGAAGTCGAGCCAGTTGCCGGCCACCGGGCGGAACGGGCGGAACTGCCGGATGTCGCCGGTGAGGCCCTGCAGGACCAGCTCGACCGCCTGCCCGCGGGTCGGCTGCGGCCCCTGCTCGCTCCGGATGGGGCGGCACGCGCCGGTCATCGGGTCGCAGTACATCTCCATCGACGGCCCGTAGTAGCCGCCGTCGTTGTTGTCGAACGGCGCCGCGCCCTGGTTGATCGGCAGCACGTTCGGCTCGCCGATGATCGCCTGGTACTGCATCAGACCGATGGCGTCCGGCTTGCCGGCGACGGTGTTGAGGGCGGCGTCCATCGCGTCGGGCATCGACGGCACGTACATCTGGCGGGTGCCGTCCTTGCCGACGTGCAGCTCCAGGTCGGCCAGGCGCAGCGTCTTGGCCGTCTCCGCGCCGGCCTGGACGGTAACGACCGCCAGGACGCCCAGGAACAGGCTGATCATGGACAGGAACGTGCGCAGCTTGCGCGACCGGATGCCCTGCCCGCCGATGATGAGCGCCGAACGGAACCGGCCCGAAAGTCTGATCACGCCGTCACCTCCGCCGCGCTCTTGTTCGTTCCTGTCAGCACCCCGTCGCTCAGGGACAGCACGCGCTGCATCTTGGCCGCGTGGGCGTGGTCGTGCGTGACGAGGATCAGGCCGCAGCCACGGTCGGTGGCGGCGCGCATGACCTCGATGACGAGGTTGCCGGTCTCGGTGTCCAGGGCGCCGGTCGGCTCGTCGGCGAGCAGCAGGCTCGGGCTGCGCACGAGGGCCCTGGCGACCGCGACCCGCTGCTGCTCACCGCCGGAGAGCTTCGCCGGACGCTGCTTCGCCAGGTGCGCGATGCCGACCTGGTCGAGGGCCTCCAGCACCCGGGCGCGGCGGTGCCTGCGTGGCAGCCAGCCCTGCCCGTTGACCAGGGCCATCGCCACGTTCTGTGCGGCGGTGAGGTGCTTGAGCAGGAAGAAGCGCTGGAAGACGAAGCCGAACTCGGCGCTGCGCAGGGCGGCGGCCTTGCGCTCCGGGATGCGGGCCAGGTCGCGGCCGTTCATGAAGTAGTGCCCGTCGTCGGGCCGGTCGAACAGGCCGATGAGGCTCAGCAGGGTGCTCTTGCCCGATCCGGACCTGCCCAGGATCGCGACGCTCTCGCCCCGGTCGACGGTCAGGTCGACACCGTCGAGGATCACCCGCGGCTCCTGCTGGCCCTTGAGGGTCTTGGTGATCCCCACCATCTCGATCAGCGGACTCACTTGCTGAACCCCGGGATCGGCTCGCCACCGCCGCCGTTGTTCTTGGCCCCGGGCAGGTTCGGGCCGGGCACCGCGACCGTCTCGTCGCCGTTGAGGCCGCTCTTGATCTCGATGACCTTGCCGTCGCTGAGGCCGAGCGTCACGTCGCGGGTCTCCCGCGTCTGGTCGGGCTTGACGATGTCGACCTTGCCCTTGCCCTGCGAGCCGGCGACCGCCTCGACCGGCAGCACCAGCGCGTTCGCCGCGCGGGCGGTGATCACCTCGACCGTGGTGGCGGCACCGTTGATCGCCTTGACGTCGGCCGGCGGTACGCAGACCAGGCGCATGCCCGTCGGCTCCGACGGCTGCTGCTGCTGCTGGCCGATGACCTTCGGCGGGGGCGCGGCCGAGGCCGACGGGTTGGGGGTGGGCGTTACCGGCTCCGGGATCGTGCCGGCCGGCAGCGCGGCGAGCGTGCCGAGGACCTCGCACGGGAACGGCCCGGGGCCGCTCTTGATCTGCGCCTGCACCGACTCGAGATTGTCGGAGATCTGGTACGCCTGCGAGCCGTCGATGTCCGCGACGACGCCGTAGCCGACCTGCTTCGCCGAGACGATCGGCATGCCGGCGGTCACCTTGGACCGGTCGTCGACGAGGCGGCCGCTGAAGATGGCGCCGGCCGGCACCTCGATGGGCGTCGCCTTGCCGCTGACCCAGATGTTGGCGACCTTGGTCGGCTTGGTCGGCGTGCTCGTCGACGTCTTCACGTCGAGGTAGCGGATCTCGCCGTCGATCGGGGCCACCAGGCCGAACGTCGGGCTCAGCTGCACCTTGCCGCTCAGGCTCACCTTGTTGGTCAGGTCCTGCCGGGTCGGCTTCACCGTCGTCATCGCGGCGCCCCGGTCGGCGAGGCCGGGAGTGCTCACCTCCTCCGCGCCCGATGCCGTGCAGGCGCCCAGTGCACTCAAAGCACCGACGGCGGCCACCGCGAAAAGGATTCGTCGCACCCGGGTTCACCCCCAGCAAGGATCGAAGTCCGGCAAAGGGTAGCGGTCGACCGGGTGAGGCGATGTCCCATCATGAATTTCATACGGGTGAGGAAATGTACTGAACACGACAGCGTTTTGATGCAACCCCCGGCACAGTGCATCCAGCAGCATCGACCAACATCGATTGGAGCACAGATGCGCAGAAGACTGGTCGCCGTCGCCACCGCCATGGTGACGGCAGCCCTCCTCCTCCCCTCCGCCCCGGCGCAGGCCGCCACCCCTGACCGCTGGGGCTTCGCGTACGTGAAGGACCCCACCATCACGGTGTGGAACACACTGCCCACCACCTACCAGTGGGGCAGCTGGAAGACCCTCGCTCCGGCCGCCTGGGCCGACGGGATCAAGGTGACCACCGGCCGCTACCTGGTGCGTTTCCCGCAGATCGGCGTCGCCGGCGCCAGGGGCATCCCGCACGTCACCGCCGTCAACCCCGACGGCCGCTTCTGCGAGGCGGTCCGCTGGAACCTCTCCGGCGTGGACGAGATCGTCGACGTCCAGTGCTTCAAGCCCGGCGGCTTCCCCGTCGACACCCCGTTCACGGTGCTCTGGACGCTCAGTTCCGGTGTGGTACCGGCAGCGAACGCGTACGCCTCCGTGCAGTCCACCGCACTGGGCGCGATCGTGCAGCAGTACAACTCGACCGGCGGGCCGGTCACGATCGGACCGTCCTCGCCCGGCTACTACACCGTCCGCTTCACCGGTGTCGGCACGGCCGGCGTGCAGTCCGGCAACATCCAGGTGACCGCGGTACAGCCCAACGCGCAGCCGCGGCGGTGCAAGGTCGCCCGCTGGGGCTGGTCCGGCACCGACGTGATCGCGCTGGTCGCCTGCTACAACCCGGCGACCGGGGCGTTGATGGACTCGGAGTTCGTGGCCTCGTTCCACCGGCAGCGGGCGGTGACCGCGAACGTGCCGGTCTACTTCGGCTACGTGGCCAACGCGTTCGCCGGGCAGACCAACTTCAACAGCCTCTACGGCTTCGGCGCCAACTCGATCGGCGGCATGGTCATCAAGTACCCGGACCTGCACCAGAAGGAGACGCACTCGCAGGTGACCGCGTTCGGCGACTCGTCGAGCTACTGCGGCCTGGAGAAGCTGTGGAGCGACGCCGGCGGCACCGCGCTGGTCAGCATCGCCTGCTTCACCAACGCCGGGGCGCCGATCGCGGACCGGTACCTGTCGACGTTCACGTCACGCATCTGAAGGCGGCCGCCCCGCACCGGTGTCCGGTGCGGGGCGGCCCTGGAACGCGTCAGACCTTGTAGGTGAAGGTCGACGCCGTGGCAGCGGCATTGGTGGCCGCCTCGGTCAGCGCCTTCTCCGGCACCAGACCCGTGTTCGGCGCGCCACCCTTCTGCACCGAGCGCATGTAGAGGTACAGCGGCGCGTACGGGGCACCGGCCGCGCCGTCACGCTTCGCGTAGTAGCCCATGATCGAGTGGGCGACGGTCCAGGCCACGCAGGAGCCGATCTGGCCCTGGTCACCGACGGACGGCAGGTTGGACTTGAGCGTCGCGCTGTCCGGCAGCGCGGCCGAGACGCCGATCTTGAGCTTCACGTCGGTACGGGTGGCCGGCGGGGTGAATCCGCCGACGGCGTGCGGCAGCGAATTGGTGCCCGGTGTGGTGGCGTTCGGCGTGGTTGCCGCGGCCGCCGGGGTCACCGCCACGAGGGTGCCGCCGGCGGCCATCAGCAGGCCGGAGGCGGTGCGGGCGATGCTTCGTGCACCTGGGCGCATCCGTGCTCCTCAAGGATTTCGGTGACCGCGACGTGCCTGCCATCGACTCCGTGGGGAACGGCCTGAGACGTTGCCGCAAAGACCGCCCTACCGGTGTCCACCGGTCGGGGGACATCCGCACTAGGCTCCGGGATCATGCCGGTGATCGCGCTGCTCGCGGCGATGGGGGCCTTCCACGGCCTCAACCCCGGCATGGGCTGGTTGCTGGCGGTCGCCAACGGGGTGCAGGAGCGCAGCCGGGCCGCGGTGCTGCGGGCCCTCGCCCCGGTCGCCGCCGGGCACGCCGCCTCGATCTTCGTGGTCGCAGGCCTGGTCAGCGCCCTGCAGTCGGTGGTCGCGACCCGGTTCGTGGCGATCGGCGGCGGCGTCGTCCTGGTCGGCTTCGGCCTGTGGCGGGCGGTCTCGCGCCGGCACGTCGGCGCACCCGGGCTGCACCTGTCCGCGGCGCAGCTCGCCGGGTGGTCGTTTCTGATGTCGAGCGTCCACGGCGCCGGCCTGATGCTGGTCCCGGTCCTGGTGGCGAACCCGCCCGCGGGCGTCGGCCACGACCACGGCGCCGGCGGCGACCCGCTCTGGATGGGCTTCCTGGCCACGGGGGTGCACACCGCGGCGATGGTCGCGGTCGCCGGCGCGATCGCGCTGCTGGTCTACCAGACGGTCGGCCTGCGGCTGGAGCGGCTGGCCCGCGTCGACCTGGACACCGTCTGGGCGGTGGCACTGGTCGGCGCGGGCGTCGCCACGGTCGCGCTGTCCTACTGATTTCCGCTTATGGGATGTCGGTGACCTGTATGGACTCGCTGAGGGTGTGGACGCCCGGGGCGGGCATCCGTAGCCAGGCGACCCGGACCGAGGTCCCCACCCAGCCGACGCCGAGCGTGCCGGGCTTCAGGTCGCGGGCCACCACGCCGCCGCTCACCGGGAACGAGCTGACCTTCCCGGTCGCGACGTCGACCTTCAGCAGGCTCACGGTCGCGGCCTCGTCGCCGTCGCTCACCGCGATCGCGAGAGTCCCGCCGTCCGGGGAGAGCCGGGCCGTGCGCATCGTCGGGCAGGACCACTGCGTAAGATCCGCCGACATCTTGCGGCCGGTGTCCAGCGCGGTCGCCGTCAGCCGGCAGGACTCCCGCGATGCGGCGAACAGCACCCCGCCCTGGATCGTGAGGGTCTGCGCCTCCCACGCGGGCAACGGGTCGAGGGTGGTGAGCCGCTGCTCCGCCCCGGTCGCGAGGTCGTGCGCCATGACGCGGCCTGGGGTGCGGTACAGGTACGCCGTCGTCGCGGTCGCCCCGATGAGCTGGACGTCCTGGCCCTGGACGCGCACCTCACGCTGCAGCTTGACCTGCGCGTCCGGGCTGAGCACCAGCAGCCTGATCGCGTAGTCGGTGACGTCCGGCCCGTCCTGACGCTGGACGCCCGGCTTCAGGTCCTTGCCTCCCAGCACGACGGAACGCCCGTCGTCCAGGGCCACCCACGACCGGATGTCGTCGACGACCTCCGCCGGCACCGGGTTGGCGACGAGCCGCTGGTCGGCGCGGAGCTCCAGCAGGGCCCGCGCATCGTGCACCGTGACCTTGCCGCCGTTCTTGTCCGGCCCCAGCGCCCAGCCCGCGTCCAGTGGCAGCCGCTGCGCCCGCGCCTGCGTTGCCGGCGTCGGCGTTGCCGCGTGCGTTGGCGGCGGCTGCGTCGCCGGTGTCTGCGTCCCGGGCGCCGCCTGCCTGGTCAGTCCCGCCGTGACACCGGTCACCGCGATGACCGCCACCGCCGCGGCCACCGTGGCGAGCGCGGCACGCCGGCGGCGGTGCGCCCGGTGCCGCCGCAGCACGGCATCGAGGTCCGACCGGCTGGGGGGCACGGTATCGGCGGCGCGACGGATCGTCTCGGCGATGTCGTCGGTCATCATGCGCGCTCCTCACCCAGCGCCTGGCGCAGCTCGGCGAGGCCGCGCGCCATCCGGCTCTTGACGGTGCCCTCGGCGACGCCGAGCACGGCCGCGGTCTCCGCGGTGGACAGGTCCAGCAGAACCCGGCAGACGATCACGGCGCGCTGCGGCAGCGGCAGGTTCCGCAGCGCGGCGAGCGCGCCGGCGTGCGTGTCCGGCCCTTCCTTGACGCCGGTGGCGGTGTCCGTGGACGGCAGAGGGCGCTCCCGCCGGACCTTGCGCCACCAGGAGGTGGCCCAGTTGAGTCCGACGCGGAACGCCCATCCACCCGGGTTGTCGTGGCTACGGACCCGGCCCCAGTGGGCGTAGGCGCGTGCCATCGCCTCGTCCGCGGCGTCGCGGGCGAGATGCGGATCGCCGAGGGTGACGGCGAGCGCACGGTAGAGCCGATCGGCTTCGGCCCGGTAGAACGACTCGAAATCGCCGACCGGTGCCCTGGACATCGCTGTCATCATTGGCGTCCCCACAGCACACACACGCATGGGGGTGCCGATGCGTTCCCGGCGTCTCCGGCTTTTCTGCGGCCTGCTCCGGCTACTTCTTCAGCGCCACCGCGACGGCTTCGGCGAGGGTCGTGGTGGGGCGCCCGATGAGCGTCGACAGATCGCCGGTCGCCACGTCGAGGCTGCCCTGCGCGATCGACACGTCGGCCGCCGCGAGCAGCCGCGCGAACCCCTCGGGCAGGCCGAACCCGATCAGCGCCTGCGCGTAGTCGTCGGCCGGCAGGTCCTGGTAGGCGACCTGGGTGCCCGACTGCGCCGTGACCTCGGCGGCGAGGTCCGCCATTGACATGGTCACGTCGCCACCGACCTCGTAGATCTTCCCCGCGTGCCCGTCACCGGTGAGCACCGCCACCGCGCCGGCGGCGAAGTCCTCCCGGGTCGCGGCGGCCACCCTGCCCTGACCCGCCGCGCCGAGGATCACCCCGTGCTCCAGTGCCGTGGCGAGGTTGCCCGTGTAATTCTCGAGGTACCAGTTGTTGCGCAGGAACGTATACGGCAGCCCCGACGCGACGATCAGTTCCTCGGTCGCCTTGTGCTCGGGCGCGAGCGGGTTGGTCGAGGTGTCCGCCTTGGTGATGCTCGTGTACACGATGTGCCCGACCCCGGCCCGCACGGCGGCGTCGACGACGGCCCGGTGCTGCTCGACCCGCCGGCCGGCCTCGCTGCCGGAGATGAACAGCAGCCGGTCGGTCCCTTCGAACGCCGGCACGAGCGTCTCGGGCCGGTCGTAGTCGGCGAGCCGGGCCGGCACACCGAGATCCTTGGACGTGTCGCGGACCGCGGCGACCACGGGCGCGCCGCGGTGCCGCAGCGCCTCGACGACGAAGCGACCGAGGTGGCCGGTGGCGCCGGTGACAGTGATGGTCATGAGAACTCCCTCGTCCTGGTTACTCTCCCACAGTAAGCACTAACTTATAGAAAGTGCAAACCTTGAGTTACCGTTGTCTCATGTCCTTCGAGGAGCTGGTCTTCGACGTCTTCGCGAGAAACTGCACCTCGCGACCGGTCATGGACACGGTCGCCGGCCGCTGGGGCATCCTGTCGATGGCCGCGCTGCTGGACGGCACCCACCGGTTCAATGAGCTGCGCCGCCGCGTCGACGGCGTCAGCGAGAAGATGCTGTCGCAGACCCTGCACTCCCTCGAACGTGACGGCCTGGTCCTGCGCGCCGTGCAGAGCACGATCCCGCCCCGCGTCGAGTACAGCCTCACCGACGCCGGCCGCCGGATCGCGACGAAGCTCCTGGAGCTGATCGAGCTCGTGGAGGCCGAGATGCCGGGCATCTCCGCCGCCCAGGCCCGCTACGACGGTTAGGTCCGCGCGTGCCCTTTCCAGCTCCTGTGCGTGCGCCGCTGGGTCCCGCGCGTACGCCTCTGGGTCCTGTGCGTGCGCTGCCAGGTCCTGCGCGTGCGCCGTCAGGTCCGCGCGTGCGCCTCGATCAGGTCGGCGACCCGCAGCAGGGGCCCGAACTGCGCCGGGATGCCGTCCGGCGCCCCGATCCGCCCCTGGACGAAGGTCAGCAGCTCGTTGCCCTCGACGCTCCAGTCCGGCAGCCTGCCCGCGACGTGCTCCGCGACCAGAGGCCCGCCGAGCACCGCTCTGACCAGGCTCGGGTCCGGTGCGTTCACCCGGTACGCACTGTCGAACGCCTCATAGCCGATCGCGGTCGCCTTGTCCCCGAACAGCGACCGCCACAGCTTCGACCCACCACCCCGCCGGTGCACGGCCACGCTCGGCCGCGGCATCCGCAGCCGCACCACCACCGCGACATGATGATGCGTGGTGGTCGTCGTGTGGCTCGTCCCGTTGGCATCGGTCGACGTCGACGTCGTCGTGTACGAGTAGTCGCCGATGGCCACCGGCCGCCCACCCAGCGTCCCGAACAATGCGAGCGACACGCCCCGCCGGTTCCTGCCGGGCATCCGCCGCCCCCAGTCGACCTGCGGCCTGTCCACGACCTGCCACCCGTGCCGCTTCGCCCAGGCCCGCAGCGCCTCCTGCCGCTCCCGCTCCCGCCGCGCCGCCACCACGGCCCCGACGACGATCAGCACGATGAGCACTCCGAAGCAGGCGACGACGCTCACCACGATCGCCGAGGGCTCCATGCACCCACGCTAAAGTCCCCGTGCCACTTCCGCCTTTCCGCGAGGAACCCCGCATGCACCTGTTCGAGTCCCTGATCGAGCCGGCGGCCGCACTCACGGTGATCCCCGAAGCCGCCGCCCGGCACTCCTACGGCGGCCTGCCCGGCCTGCCCGTCGGCACGGACTGGCCCGCGTACGGTGGCACGCCCATGACCCTGCTCGCCCGCCTCGACTGCGCCGACCTCGCCGCCCTGCTCCCGGAGACCTGGACCCTGCCCGCCTCCGGCACCCTGCTCTTCTTCCACGAGGACACGTTCACCGCCGCACCGCCCGCGCCGGGTGCGCCGGACGGTCCGGGGCACGATGACGGCTGCAGGGTGCTGCACGTGCCCGCGGGCCTTCCCCCGCGCCCCGCCCCCGCCGGCGTCCAGGTCATCCCGCCGCTGCCCCTCGCCGCGAACCGGGTCGGTTCGGTCCCGCCGTATGACGCGCCCGCCCTCCGCGACGCCTTCACCACCGACCCCGTCGCCGCCATGAACGCCCGCGACCTTGCCGAGGACGCCGCCGGCCGACCGCCCAGGCACCAGGTGCTCGGCTGGCAGCGCGACGCCTTCCTGCACCTGCCCGGCCTGCGCCCCCTGCTCCAACTGGAGGCCGAACCGGGCACCGCCTGGGGCGAGGTCGTCAACGTCTCCTTCTGGCTCCCCGAGCCGGACCTGGCCGTCGGCCGCCTCACCGGCGCCCGGCGCTACCTCGAGGTCGCCTGACCCCGCCCGGCTTCTGGGAAGGATCACCGCATGCCGCCCACGGACACGTTCTGGGACGACAGCGACTACGCGCTGGAGAGCTACGTCGGCGACGTCCCGTCCGACGCGCTGATCGCCTCGGTCGAGGCGGAACTCGGCTACCGGCTCCCGGCGTCGTACGTGGCCCTGATGCGCACCCACAACGGCGGCATCCCCCGCAACTCCTGCTGCCCCGCCCCGGCCGCCACCACCTGGGCCGAGGACCACGTCGCCGTGCACGGCATCATGGGCATCGGCCGCGAGCTGGACCACTCCCTGGCCGGCCCCACCGGCAGCCGCTTCTGGATGGACGAGTGGCAGTACCCCGCCATCGGCGTGTACTTCGCCGACTGCCCCTCCGCCGGCCACGACATGATCGCGTTCGACTACCGCACCTGCGGCCCAGACGGCGAGCCGCAGGTGGTCCACGTCGACCAGGAGCGCGACTACCGGATCACGGTGCTGGCACCCGACTTCGCCACCTTCATCCAGGCCCTGCGCCCAGACGAGGACTACGAAGACTGAGCGCCCCCGGGTGCCTCCGGAAACGGGCTCCGGCCATGGCTGACCGGTCGAGGCCGCCATGGGTGAACAGGCCCGCGGATCCGGTCACGCCGCCGCCGGGCACCTCCGCGCGTGATGCCGGCCATGCCGGCGCCGAGCGCCTCGGACGTGATGCCTGGGCAGCGACTTGCGGTCCGCCGCGCGAACATCGCGCCCGAGGCGCCTCGCCTCCGTGCGTGGTGCCGTGCCATGCCGGCGCCGAGCGCCTCGGGCCTGGTGCCGGGCGGGGACTTGCGGTCCGCCGCACGAACATCGCGCCCGAGGCGCCTCGCCTCCGTGCCGTCTAGCCTGCGACCAGGAGCGCCTCCAACGCCTCCGCCGTGGCCGGGTGGGACGCGAGCAGAGCCTGGACCGTGGACCCGCCGGGGCTTGCGGGCGCCTCGAGCAGGTCGAGGTCGAGCCAGCCGGGCCCTTCGCCGCCGGCGCCGGGGATCCCGAGCAGCTCGGCGACGCTGTCGCAGGCCGCTGGGTGCTCCGCCAGCAGGCGCAGCACCGGCGCCGCCGCCTCCCAGCGCGCCGAACCCGGGCCGAACCCGTCCACGCCGACGGACCCGTCCACGGAGCCGAACCCCACCCCACCCGCGGCACCGCCGACGAACCCGCCGCCAGCGCGTGCGCCTCCCGGTGCGCCGGACCCGGAGACACCACGCCCCGAGATCGCAGGCGACCCTGCCGTGGCAGGGGCCCACGGGGGGACCCAGGCATCGACGGCCGGCAGCGTCGCGGGGAACGTGCGGCCCGCCTCGCGGATCAGGACCGGCACCAGCTCCGCCGCCTGGTCGCGCAGGGTGGTGATGAGCGTCGGGAGCCACGGCAGCAGGACCGGGTCGGGCAGGTGGGCGAACGCGTCCGACATCACCTCGACCACGAACGCGGCCAGCTTCGGCACCGGCTCCAGCGCCTGGACGAAGCCGCTGAGGTATTGCGGGAACGTCGGCACGACGAGCGGGTTGCCGAGCAGGTCGGCGCACCGGGCCCGCAGGTCCGCCAGCGGCAGCAGGCCGAGCTGGTGGTGCGCGGCCCACAGCAGCGCGACCTTCGCCGGCGACTCGGGGTGCGACTGCCGCACGGCGATCTCGAGCTGGGCCCGGTCGCAGCCGAGGGACAGCGCGAGGCCCTCCATGGTGAACAGGAAGCCGAGCATCGCGCCGACCTGCCGGACGCCGGTCTCGTCGTCGACGAAGGCGGTGGGCAGCAGGGTGCAGTAGTGCGCATAGCCGGCGGTGACGAACGATCCGCACCACGCCGGCAGCTCCGGCTCGGTGGCCCGGTAGTGGGCCAGGAGCCGCCGGATGCGGCGCAGGACGTCGGGCGCGTCGTCGACGGTGCGCTCGGCGGCGAGCAGCTCGACCGCCCGCGCGCCGAGCTCGTCGGTGAACCGGCGGCTGCCGAGGAACAGGATCGAGTCCTCGACGGCGCGCAGGGCCACCGCCGCGGTCGCGTCGGGCGCATACACGGACCGGCGGAGCCGCCGCTCGACGACCTGCTCGACGGTGACGCCCTCGTAGCCCAGCTCGATGATGTACCGCTGATGCTTGCCGATGGAGAGGTCCCAGCTCTCCTGGATGGAGCGCTCACCGAGCCGCCGCGCGCCCATGATGGGGCGGACGGCACCGTCCGGCAGCAGGTATCGCAGCATCCACAGCAGGTGTGAGCAGGGGGTCAGCTCCGGGCGGCCGTTGAGGTCGAGCAGCGCCCGCTGCACGGTGCTCTTGCGCAGGTCCAGGCCGACCGGGGCGAGCCGGTCGTAGACGTCGCGGGCCAGGGGCGGCAGGGCGTCGTAGCCGACCTGGCCGACGCGATCGCCGCCGAGCAGGATCTCGCAGAGCCGCCGCACGTCGCGCCGGCCGGGGATCACGTCCTTCTCGATGCAGGTGACCGCCGCGTCCTGGAAGTCATACGGCGTGGGCCGGGCCCGGTTGCGCATGCCGGCGAGCAGGATCGACGTCTCGAAGACGGCGATCGCGTCGGCGGTGCTGGCCAGGTAGCCGTTGCGGCGGGCCAGCCGGACGATGTCGACGCACCAGCCGAGCAGCTCCTCCTCGTCGAACCCGTGCAGGTCGGGCGGGCTGGCCAGGAACTGGGTCAGCTGGTCGGCGACGGGGGCGGCCTCGACCGCCGCGACGGCCGGGCGGGCCGCCCGCTTCCGGCTCCCCCGCTGGCCTTCGAGCTGGAACGTGGCGAGCTTCGACCGGCTGACGGCCTTGGCCCAGGTGGCCGCCGCGATCGACACGGAGCCCGAGGCGAGCCCGAACTGGCCTTCGATGGCGGAGTGGCTGGACGGGATCAGCCCGTAGAGCCACTTCGTCGCGGTGCGCGGGGTGATCTCGAACGGTGCCGCGTCGGGCCCGGTCCCGAACTGCTCGACCCGGCTGGCGGCGTGGAACGCGCCGCACACATACAGGCAGTCGGCCCGGTCGACGCCGGACGCGGCGAGGTGCTCCCGCATGCGCGTCCACATGTAGCGCTCGCGGTCCTCATCGACGGTGACCCGCTCGGCGCCGCTGGGCGCCAGCCGCCGGAAGAGGCTGCCGATGAGCACCATGACCTGCCGGTAGGTGGCGTAGTCCGCGTCGACGAGCGGTTGCTCGACATACTGGTCCCACCACTCCGACCAGTGCCGCACCTTGCCGTGGTGCAGCAGGTGCGTCTCCAGCTCGGCGAAGCGGGGCCGCAGGTCGCCGATCTCGATGCCGACCGCGTCGCCGTGCAGGTCACCGGCATCGTCCTCGTCCGACGCGTCGGCATCGCCCGGCGCGGCCTCGCCGGAAGCGCCCGAGGTGCGCGGCTGCCACTGGAAGACGTGGTCGGTGGAGCGGTCGACCAGCACCAGCTCGACGTCGGGGGTGTCCAGCGCATACGCGATGGCCTGGTATTCGGCCGACGCCTCGGTGATCGGCGCGATGACGCTGAGCGGTCCCCAGTCCTTCGGGAACGTGTCCAGCTCCGAGGCGAACGCCTGCAGCGCCACCGGCAGCCGGCAGTTGCGCAGCTCCGTCAGCAGCGGCGTGAGGTCCTCGCACAGCTCCAGGTAGATCACCTTGGGCTGCTTCTCGCGCAGCCTGCGGACCATGGCGAGGGCGGACGCCGGCGAGTGGTGGCAGACCGGGAAGATCTCCAGCTCTTCGCGCAGCGCCCGGTCGACGTCGTCGACGATCCCGGCGAGGATGTCGGGCACGGCGCCCGGCGAGGCGGCGAACGTGGTCGCCGCCTCGACGAGCTGTTGGCGCAGCGCCCCGAAAGGCTCACTCATGACAGGGTGGCGATCGCCTCGCGGCCGCCTTCGAGGAAGGCCGACCAGTCCCCGCCGTCCTGCTTGCTGCGCGGCTCGACGACGCCGTGCCAGTACTTGTTGAGGATCGCCAGGTCCTCGGGGCTGCGCCGGGCGAGGGACCCGACGAGCGAACCCGCGAGGGTCTGCGCGCGCAGCGTGCGGTCGCCGAAGAAGGTGCTGTGCAGGATCGCGTCCTCCAGCACGCCGATCTGCTCGGCCGTCGACAGCGCCGACTCCAGCTTCTCGTCGTCGCTGGTCGCCGACGCGGCGGCGGTGCGCAGGTCGGCGAAGCTCTGCAGCAGGATGTCGAGCAGGTTGGGCGGCACGTCGAGCTCGATGCGGTGCCGGCGCAGCAGCTCCGACGTGCGGAACCGGACGATCTCGGCCTCGCTGCGCTTGTTGGTCACCACGGGGATGCGCACGAAGTTGAACCGGCGCTTCAGCGCCGAGGACAGGTCGTTGACCCCGCGGTCGCGGCTGTTGGCGGTCGCGATGATCGAGAAGCCGGGCTGGGCGAAGACGATGTTGTCCTCGTCGAGCTCGGGGATCGACACGTACTTCTCGGACAGGATCGAGATGAGCGCGTCCTGGACGTCGCTGGTGGAGCGGGTCAGCTCCTCGAACCGGCCGATGACGCCGCGCTCCATCGCCGTCATGATCGGTGACGGGATCATCGAGGACCGGGACTGGCCCTTCGCGATGACCATCGAGACGTTCCACGAATACTTGATGTGATCCTCGGTGGTGCCGGCGGTGCCCTGCACGACGAGCGTCGAGTTGCGGGAGATGGCCGCGGACAGCAGCTCAGCGAGCCAGCTCTTGCCGGTGCCGGGGTCGCCGATGAGCAGCAGGCCGCGGTCGGAGGCGAGCGTCACGATGCTGCGCTCGACGAAACTGCGGTCGCCGAACCACTTCTGCGACACCTCGCGGTCGAGGCCGTCGGCGTCGCCCAAAGAACGTCCTTCTGTGCCGAGCACGAACAGGCGGACCATCTTGGGGCTGAGCCGCCACGAGAACGGCTTCGGCCCGTCGTCGATCGACTCGAGCCAGTCGAGCTCGTCGGCGTACTTGACCTCGGCGGGGGCGCGCAGCATGTCGTCGGTCATGTCGGTCTCCTATGCCAGGAAGTTCTTGAGTTCGGTGACGAGCTTGCGGATGTGGCCGGACAGCACCGGCGCACCGAGATCCTTGAACCGCTGGCGGAACCAGGGGTTGACGCTCTGCTGGCCGCCGCTGCTGACAGAGCCGACGGGGATGAACTTGACCCCCGAGCGGTGCATCGCCTGCATCGAGTCGAACAGCGGCTGGGACTGCGACTCGTAGAAGTCCGAGATCCAGACGACGACCGTGTTGCGCGGGTCGGCGACCTTCGGCTGGGCGAGCGCCATGGCGACCGTGCCGTCGGTGCCGCCGCCGAGCCGGGTGCGCAGCAGCACCTCGAACGGGTCGTGCACCCACGGCGTCAGGTCCAGCGCCCGCGTGTCATAGGCGATGAGGTGCACGTCGACCTTCGGCAGCCCGGCGAAGATCGAGGCGAGGATGGTGCAGTTGACCATCGCGTTGACCATCGAGCCGGACTGGTCGACGACCACGATGAGCCGGGCCGGCGTGGTGCGCTTCGCGGTCTGCTTGTAGAAGAGCCGGTCGACGTAGAGCCGCTCGTCCTCGGGGCTCCAGTTGGTCAGGTTCTTCCAGATGGTGCGCTCGAGGTCGAGGTTGCGATAGACCCGTTTCGGCGGCACCGACCGGTCGATGACGCCGGCACTGCTCTGCTGCACCTGGGTGCGCAGCACCTCGGCGACCTCGTCGACGAACCGGCGGATCAGCGCCTTGGCGTTGGCGAGGGCGACGCCGGACAGGTTGTCCTTGTCGCGCAGCAGCTGCTCGATGAGCGACATGCTCGGGGTCAGCTGCTTGGCGAGGGCCGGGTTGGCGAGGACCTCCCGCAGGTGCATCCGCTTGACCAGGTCGCCTTCGAGCCCGCCGAGGACCCCGGCGAGACCGCCGGCGTTGGGCCGGCCGCGCAGCTCGCCCGGATCCATGCCCAGGGCCCGCTCGAACCAGCCGGCGTCGGCCTGCCAGTTGGACAGCTGGGTGGCGCTCACGTTGCCGCTGCCGGTGGCGAACACGTTGATGAGCAGCTTCGACACCAGCGCGGCGCGCCGGACCTCGTCGCCCTGCGGGGTGTCGTCGAAGGGCGCCATCAGCCCGTCGAAGGCACCCGCCAGGTCGGGGTGACGCTGCACCAGGTTGTCCACGGAGACGCCCGGGTCGAGCAGCGCCGCGGGCAGGCCGATGTCCTCGACGATGGCGACACTCGCCGCCTCGAGGGCATGCTGCTCGTCGGCCTCGAAGACGCGGGCCAGCATCCGCCAGTAAAGAACCTGGCGCCGATTCTCATCGCTCATGCCGCCACCTCCGCAGCGCTGCGGCATCGGCCCGAGCCGACACTGCGCTCCGGGCCGCTCATTTGCGCAGCAACCTTCCGGCGCGCTCGCGCAGCACCGCGACGGCGTCGCCGGCCGCCGCGGCCGCCTTGACCACCTTCGGGTCGGTGGGTCCGAGCGCCCAGTCGGTGGTGTGCACCGCCACGGGCTGGCGCTTGACCATGGTGAGCGCCGCGACCGGCTGCAGCGACCACCCGCCGTCATCCCAGCGCAGCAGCCCGATGCAGGCGTGCGAGGCGGCGACGAGCTGCGGGGTCAGCGGCCCGCACGACGGCAGCCTGCCGGTGTCGACGGCGATCGTCTGGTCGCCGAGCGTGAACGTGGCGTTCCCGGCCGAGTAGCCCTCGACGAACACCGGCTCGCCGATGCGGGCCGGGTGGCGCTCCAACGGCGGCACCGCCGGTGCGGCCGCGCCGGCGAGCAGCACCCGGGCGGTGGCGAACGGGTCCGCCGACGGTCCGGCCTTGGCCCGCGCGTCGCTCCAGACGAGGTCGCCGCTGTCGAGCAGCGGCATGTCGGTGACGTCGAGCGTCAACCGCTCGGCAAGCGCGCCGAGCAGCACCGGATGCGCCGCGAACAGCCGCCACACGGCGGGGCCGACGATGGTGTCGACCTTCGGCGCGGCGACGCTGGTGCGCACCAGTCGCGGCGCGGCGCCCGGCGTCTCCAGGATGCCGTGCACCTGGACCTGCACGGCGGTGGCGTGCTCGTGGACGTCGGCGCCGAGCAGCAGCAGCCGCCCGGTCACCGGCTCGGACAGGGTGGCCCGGCCGCCGTCCTGGGCGAGCAGCATCGCCCTGCTCCACAGGTCGCCCCAGCGCCGCACCGGCAGCCGATCCATCGTCGCGATGGGGCTGCAGGCGCGCAGCTCGGCGGCGAGCCCGTCGAGCAGCGTCGCGAGGCGCCGCAGCCGGGGCTCGGCCAGGGACGCCTCGATGATCTGCCCCGCGGCGGTGACCAGGTCGTGGTCGACGCCGCGCCAGCCGGTGATGGCGAGCTCCCGCAGCCAGGACCGGCTGCCGGCAAGCAGTTTGCCGGCGGCGGCGCCGTCGCCGGTGCGGCCCGGCCATGGCAGCCTGGTGCGCCCGAGCGCCGCGTCGGCCTGGCCGAGCAGCGCGTCGTGGACGGCGCCGAACAGCGCCGACCGGGCGCCGGCCAGGACGAACAGGTGCTCGTCGGAGACCGACCCGGCGGCGATCTTGTCGACGGCCTCGGTGACCCTGTCACGCAGCGGGCTGGCGGAGAAGGCGTCGGCGAGGCCGGCGAACGCCGACGGGGAGACCCTGGCCAGCCCGTCGACGAGGCCGTGGTCGAGGGAGCCGGCCAGCTCCAGCGCCTCGGGCACGCCCGCGGCGGGATCGGCGGTCAGCGCGCCGAGCTGTGTGGGAAGCATCAGCTCGCCGCCCCGACCGACGGGAACCAGTGCAGCTCGGGCACGGGCAGCGTGGTGTCGGGCAGCTCCAGATAGGCCAGGTGGCGCAGGAAACTGCTGAACACGGTCGCCGCCGGGGACGGCTCATGGTGCGCGCGCAGCCCGGCCGCGATGCTCCTGCCCTCCTCGACGTCGACGCGCAGATAGCGGGCGACCCGGTCGGCGCCATACTGCAGCACCGCCTCGTCGATCAGCGCCTGCAGGTGCTTGCACGGATAGGACCCGCGCAGCCCGCCGCAGGGCCGGTTGTTGTTGGTGCTGCAGCTCAAACCGTGGCTGCCCGCCCCGATCGAGGAGACATAGACCCGCTCCACGTCGGAGCCGCTCGACACGACTCCCTGCAACCGCCCGTCGGCAAGCTCGACGAACGGCACCTTGGCCAACTTGCGGGGCTTCACCGGCGGGATGATGGGCGCTACCGAGCGCCGCTCGGCATCCACAGGGTCCACAGCCATCGACCTCCAGCGTCGGACGATCCTTGACGCCGGTAGTTCTACAGCATCGGTACGACAAAATTTTCGACGGCCGCCTTCAGGCAGTTCGGAACGTCTTCAAGATGGTATGGCCATTCAGATGGCTCGATGTTCTCCAGAAATGCGCCGTAGACGACGGCACCCAGCAGCGGCGCGACGGGCCGCAGCAGCGCCACGGCGCGTAACGGGTCGCAGCCGGGCACGGCTGCGCGCCAGAGCGACGCCCATCGGTCCAGCAACGCCGTGGACGACGCGAGCCCGACGCTCAACCGCAGGATGTCGAACCCTGGATGGCCGAGGAAGGCGTCGCCCCAGTCCAGCGCGGCCGGCCGTACACCATCTGATGAACGCACGTTGCCAGGATGGAAGTCCCCATGGACCAGCGTCTCCGGCACGCCGCACGCGGCCAGCTGCGCCAACCGTCCGGGCAGCGCGGCGATGACCTCCTCAAGCCCGTCGATCCGGGCCAGCCACGGTGAGGCCACGGCGGTGATCTGCTCCAGCAGCAGCGGTCCCCGGCGGTCGCGGATGCCGTCCAGCCCCGGCCGATCGGCCAGGAACCGCACCTGGATGCCGTGCAGGAGCTCGGCCATCGGCAGCCGGTCGGCCTCGGGCGCGCCGAAGCGGTCCTCCCCCGGCAGATGCGACAGGAGCTGCCGGCCCTCACCGTCGGCGGCGAGCAGCGTCGGTGCCGCATCAGGCGCCACCGCGTTGACCCAGCGCAGGACCGCGGTCTCGCCGCGCAGGAACGTCGGCAGCTCCTTCAGCCACACCGTGCCGTCGCCGGTCTCCAGCCGCCACAGCGAGGAGAGGTTCCAGGTCTTGACCTGCACGGCCGCGGAGAAGGAACCGGCCCATCGCAGCGAGCGGGACGGCCCGCCGACCGAGGCGTAGGGCGCCCGCAGCGGGTGAGGCGCCAGATCGACCGAGGCAGGGGCCAAGGCGATCCCCACAGCAGAGGCCACCTCCGCCAGATAGGTCACCGCACCGCCGGGCTGCTCAGGCAGGGACGTCGACAGCAGCCGCAGGACGGTGACCGCGACCCCGAACCGCGACCGGGCGGCGGAGACCACCGAAGTGACCTCCGACCACCACGGCAGCTCGACCTCGAACGGCGGCAACGCACCCAGTACGTCGCCGCCGGACGAGACGAGCACGAGGGTCACGACCCGAGGGTCAGGCGCCACTGGCGTGCCCGGCAACCAGCTTCCACCCGGAGGTGAACACCCACGTGCGCGTGTAGCGGACCCGCATGTCGAACGCGACGCCGTTGAAGGTGCCCGCGAGGCGGCCGACGAACCAGGTCACCCCGGTCCGCCCGTCGACCAGCGACAGCAGGTCCTCCTCCCGCACCGCGGTCATCGTCTGCGCGCCGGTGCGGTGCAGGCGCAGGTCGTCCTCCTTGCCGTACAGCAGGCCGTCGGGACCGGTGAAGATGAGCCGCTCGTCGATCAGCTCGTCGAGCACCGCCACGTCACCTGCCAGCTGCGCGGCCTGCAGGCGCCGCTCCGCGACCAGCAGGCTCTCCGGTGTCGTCACAGCGACCGCGCCAGCCGGTCGGCGACCAGCCGGGTGAAGCGGGCCGGGTCGGTGAGCTCCCCGCCCTCGGCGAGCAGGGCGACGCCGTACAGCAGCTCCGCCGTCTCCACCAGGCCGGCGTCGTCCGGGGCCGCGGCGTGTGCCGAGCGCAGGCCCGTGACCAGGGGATGCGCCGGGTTCAGCTCGAGGATCCGCTTGGTGCGCGGCATCTCCTGGCCCATCGCCCGGTACATCTTCTCCAGCGTCGGCGTGATGTCATGCGCGTCGCCGACGATGCACGCCGCCGACGTGGTGAGCCGCGAGGAGAGCCGGACCTCCTTGACGTCGTCGGTGAGCTTCTCGCCGAGCCAGGTCAGCAGCGGCGCGAACTCCTCCTGCTGCTCGGCCGGCGTGTCCGACGCGCCGAGGTCGACCTGGCCCTTGGCGATCGACTGCAGCGGGTGGCCGTCGAACTCGTTGATCTGCTCGACCCACACCTCGTCGACGGGGTCGGTGAGGATCAGCACCTCATATCCCTTGTCGAGGAACGCCTCCATGTGCGGCGAGTGCTCGACCATCGCGCGGGACTCACCGGTCATGAAGTAGATGTCCTTCTGCTCCTCCTTCATCCGCGACACGTAGTCGCGCAGCGAGGTCAGCCCGCTTCCCGCCGTGGACGGCAGGAGAAGCAGGTCGAGCAGGGTGTCGCGGTTGTCGGCGTCGTCGAGCAGACCCTCCTTGAGGGCCCGGCCGAACTCGCCCCAGAACGTGCCGTACCGCTCGGCGTCCTTCTCCCGCAGGTCGGTGAGCGTCGACAGCACCTTCTTCACCAGGCGGCGGCGCACGGCCTGGATCTGCCGGTCCTGCTGCAGGATCTCCCGGGAGATGTTGAGCGACAGGTCGTGCGCGTCGACGACGCCCTTCACGAACCGCAGGTACTGCGGGGTCAGCGCCTCACAGTCGTCCATGATGAAGACGCGCTTCACGTAGAGCTGCACGCCGCGCTTGCCGTCGCGCGTGAACAGGTCGAACGGTGCCCGCGACGGGATGAACAGCAGCGCCTCGTATTCGAAGGTGCCTTCCGCCTTCATGTGGATCGTCTCGAGCGGATCGGTCCAGTCGTGCGAGACGTGCTTGTAGAACTCGTGGTATTCCTCGTCGCTGACCTCGCTGCGGGGCCGGGCCCAGAGCGCTTTCATCGAATTCAGCGGCGTGTCGGAACCCTCCATGCGGATGGGCCAGGCAATGAAGTCCGAGTAACGCTTGACGATCTCGCGGATCTTCCAGTCGGCCGCGTAGTCGTGCAGCTGATCGTCGGTGTCCTCGGGCTTGAGGTGCAGCGTGACGGACGTGCCCTGCGGCGCGTCGTCGGCGGCCTCGATCTCGTAGGTGCCCTCGCCGGTGGACTGCCAGCGGGTGCCCCCGGTCTCGCCGGCCCGCCGGGTCACCAGCGTGACCTTGTCGGCGACCATGAACGTCGAGTAGAACCCGACGCCGAACTGCCCGATCAGCTCCTGCTTGGCGGCCGCGTCCTTCGACTCGCGCATCTTGCGCAGCATCTCGGCGGTGCCCGACTTCGCGATCGTGCCGATGAGCTGGATGACGTCGTCGCGGGACATCCCGATCCCGTTGTCCCGGACGGTCAGCGTCCGCTCCTCGGTGTCGACCGCAAGGGTGATGTGCAGGTCGTCGGTGTCCGCGACGAGATCCTTGTCGATCATCGACTCGAGCCGGAGCTTGTCCAGCGCATCGGATGCATTGGAGATCAGTTCCCGCAGGAAGATGTCCTTGTTCGAGTAGATCGAGTGGACCATCAAGTGCAGGAGCTGCCGCGTCTCGGCCTGAAACTCCAGCGTTTCGCTGCTCACGTGAAACCCCTTCCGTGAAGATGCCGCAGAAAAGAATACGTGGGTGCTGCGGTACAAAGGTGACCATGAGGCAGTACATGCTCAGCGTGATCGAACCGAGCGAGGGTGAGCCGCCGTCGCCGCAGGAGATGGCGGCCATCGACGCCGACGTCGCGGCGTTCGACCGGCGGCTGCGCGACGCCGGCGTGTGGGTGTTCTCGGGCGGGCTGTTCCCGCCCGCCGCCGCCACCGTGCTGCGGCCGAAGGACGACGGGGTGCTGCTGAGCGACGGGCCGTTCATCGAGGGCAAGGAGCACCTCGGCGGCTTCTGCGTCATCGCCGTCGAGGATCTCGACGAGGCCCTGGAGTGGGCCGGCAAGGCGATGCTCGCCACCCGCCTGCCGATCGAGGTGCGGCCGTTCCGGTGACGACGGACCCGGTCGAGCGGGCCTTCCGGGAGCAGTACGGCCGCGCGGTCGCCGTCCTGGTCCGGATGCTCGGCGACATCGATCTCGCCGAGGAGGCGGTCCAGGAGGCGTTCGCCGCGGCGGTCCAGCACTGGGCGCGGGAGGGCCCGCCGCCCAGCCCGGCCGGCTGGATCATCACCACCGCCCGCAACCGCGCCCTCGACCGGCTGCGCCGCGAGGCGAAACGCGATGACCGGCACCGCGAGGCGGCCCTGCTGCGCGACACCACCCCTTCGGAGGAGCCGCCCGACCGCCTCCGGCTGCTCTTCACCTGCTGCCATCCGGCGCTGTCGGCGACGGCGCAGGTGCCCCTGACCCTGCGGCTGCTCGGCGGCCTGAGCACCGCGGAGATCGCGCACGCGCTGCTGGTGCCGGAGGCGACCGTCGCACAGCGGATCGTCCGGGCGAAGCAGAAGATCCGCGACGCCGGGATCCCGTACCGCGTGCCGCCGGACGACCAGCTCCCCGAGCGGCTGCGACCCGTCCTCGCCGTCGTCTACCTGATCTTCAACGAGGGATACTCAGCCAGCTCCGGCCGCCTGCTGATCCGCGACGACCTGTGCGCGGAGGCGATCCGGCTCGGCCGCCTGCTGCACGATCTGATGCCGAACGAGACCGAAGTCACAGGCCTGCTCGCGTTGATGCTGCTCACCGAGGCGCGCCGGCCCGCACGCACCGGAACCGGCGGCGAACTCGTCCTGCTGCGCGACCAGGACCGCGGCCGGTGGGACGTCAGCCTCATCGCCGAAGGCCACCTGCTCGTCAGGCGGTGCCTCGCTCGCGACCGGCCCGGTCCCTATCAGCTGCAGGCCGCGATCAACGCCGTCCACACCGACGGACCCGGCACCGACTGGCAGCAGGTGTTGCAGTTGTACGACCAGCTCCTGCACCTTGCTCCGACCCCGGTCGTGGCGCTCAACCGGGCGGTCGCCGTCGCGGAGGTGGCCGGTCCGGCCGCCGCACTGGACCTGGTCGAGGCGCTGGACCTGCCCCGTTACCACGTCTTTCACGTGGTCCGGGGCGACCTGCTGCGCCGGCTCGGCCGCGAACCGGAGGCACAGGAGGCGTTCCGCCGGGCGGCCGATCTCACCGGCAACGATGTGCAGCGGTCATACCTTCAGGCACGCAGCTCTTCCGAACGGTGACAAGCGGTGGCACGCTCGAATGGTGAACCTAGCCTTGGCCGAGCTCCTCGCGATCGCCTTCATGGTCGCTGTCCTCGCCCTCGCGATCGTCGCGGTCCCCGCACCCAAGCGTCGCGACGGCGGCAACGCCCGCGGGATGAGCGCCGACCCGCGCGCCTGGCGCGGCAACTTCTACGTCAACCCCGACGATCCCGCCTTGTTCGTCCCGAAGCGCCAGGGCGCCGGCTGGACCCTCAACCTGGCCCACAAATGGACCTGGCGGCTGATCTGGCTGACGATCGGTTCACTGGTCGCCATGGTCGTCCTCAACACCACCCTCGTCCACGACTGAGCCGTGCCCGGCGGCCCGCTCCAGGCGGCGGGCCAGCGCAAGGACCTCGCGGCGCAGCTCGTCGGGGCGGCGCACGGTGAAGTCGCAGCCGAGGCCGGCCAGCAGCTGGGCCATGCCGTCGAGCCGCTCGGCGCGGCAGGTCAGCAGGACGCCGCCGGGGTGTTCGGCGAGGGTGCCGACGACCGCGGGGATGCGGCGGGCGGCGTCGGCGAGCCCGGTCCGCAGCAGCACCTCCACGTCGTGCCGGTAGGGCACCGCGGCCAGCCCGGCCACCACATGGGCGATCGGATCGAAGGCGGCGGGCGGCTGGAAGTACACCTCCAGGCCCTTGATCGAAGCGATCCGGTCCAGCCGCAGCGTGCGGATCTCGCCGCTGCGATGATCATGACCGGCGGTGTACCACCGTCCGTTGTGGACGACGACGCCATACGGGTCGAAGTCGCGTTCGGTGTCCTCGCCGCGCCAGGACCGGTAGGTCACCCGGATCCGGCGGTGGGAGCGGGTCGCCTCGCCCAGCGCGAGGAGGTGGCCGGCCGGCGGCGGTGTCGCGGCGCGGACGGGCGCGGTGAAGCCGAGCGTCTCGCGGACCGCCTGGACCCGTTCGCGCAGCTTCGCGGGCAGGACCCGCTCGATCTTGGCGAGCGCGAGCGGCGTGGTCACCCCTTGCCGGGCGGCGATGAGCAGGCCGAACACGACCGCGACCGCCTCGTCGTCGGTCAGCATCAGCGGGGGCAGCTTGTAGCCGGGTAGCAGCCGGTAGCCGCCGTATCTGCCGCGCTCCGCCTGGACCGGCACCCCCAGGTCGGCGAGCGTGCCGGCGTACCGCCGCACGGTCCGGCCGTCCACGTCGAGGCGCCGGGCCAGCTCAGGGCCGGTCAGGCCGGGCTGCGCCTGCAGCAGCTCCAGCATGGCGAGGACCTTTTCGGTGGACTGTGCCACTGCTCCTGTATATCAGGGCGGAATCGGCCCGGATTCGGTCCTACGGTCGTGGCATGACGAACTTCATCCTGGTGCCGGGCATGTGGCTGGGTGGTTGGGCGTGGGACGCGGTCGCCACGCGGCTGCGCGAGGCCGGCCACGACGTGACCGCGCTGAACCTCGACCTGACCGCGGACGCGACCCTCGACACCCACATCGAGCAGGTGACATCCGCCGTGGTCGGCGTTTCGGATGTGGTACTGGTGGGGCACAGCTACGGCGGTCTGCCCGTCCGGGGCGCGGCCGATCGGCTGCCCGGCGGCGTTGCCCGCGTGATCTATGTGGACAGCGGCCCGGTGCCCGACGGGATGTCGCAGGCCGACATGGGTGGACCGCCCACTGTGGACGGCGCGTTCATCCCGCCGCCCTCGTTCGACCCGGCCGATGACCCGGTGCAGTTCGCGGGGCTCGAGGGCATGACCGGATGGATCCGGGCGCGGGCGGTCCCGCACCCCGTCGCCAGCGCCGTGTCGCCGCTGAAGCTGGGCAGCGCCGCGCAGCCGCCGACGGACCTGGTGTGCACGACGTTCTCGGCGTTGGTCGTCCAGCAGATGATCGAGGAGGGGCACCCGTTCTTCAGCGGACTCGACCGGCGTGACTACCGCGTCCACGAGCTGCCCACCGGGCACTGGGCCATGTTCAGCCGGCCGGACGACCTCGCGACCCTCCTGGACTCGCTCGTTTCCGGCCAGCCCGGCGCGGGTTTCGGCCAGGGCGGTGGCGGTTTCGACCCCCGGCGGTAGGTTCTGGCCATGCGGACGGTGGCGGTGCTGGCGCTGGACGGGGTGATCCCGTTCGACCTGGCCACGCCGCTGGAGGTCTTCGGGCGTTCAGTGCTGCCGTCGGGGCGGCCCGCGTACCGGGTGGTGGTGTGCTCACCGTCACATTCGGTCTCGGCGGGCGCGTTCCGCTTATCGGATTTGTCTGATTTGTCGGTCATGCGGGAAGCGGCGACGGTCATCGTGCCGGGCTGCGCCGATCCCGCCGCGGCGGTGCCGCCGGACGTGCTGGACGCGTTGCGGTCGGCCGCCGCGGCTGGGTCCCTGCTCGCCTCGATCTGTTCGGGGGCGTTCATCCTCGCCGCGACCGGGCTCCTCGACGGCCTGCGGGCGACCACGCACTGGGCCGCCGCCGCGCAGCTCGCGGCGGCGTTCCCGGCCGTCACCGTGGACCCCGACGTCCTGTACATCGACAACGGCCAGGTCCTCACGTCGGCCGGCGCGGCCGCCGGCCTGGACCTGTGCCTGCACCTGATCCGCCGCGACCACGGCTCCGCGGTCGCGGCCGACGCCGCCCGGCTGTCGGTGATGCCGCTGGAGCGCGAAGGCGGGCAGGCGCAGTTCATCGTGCACGACCAGCCGCCGACCCCGCAGGGCGCCGAGCTCGAGCCGCTGCTGCGCTGGATGCAGGACAACCTGGGCCGGGAGCTCACCCTGGACCGGCTCGCCGCGCGGGCCGGCATGAGCGTGCGCACCCTCAACCGGCGCTTCCGCGACCAGACCGGCACGACCCCGCTGCAATGGCTGCACCGGGCGCGGATCCGGCGGGCGCAGCACCTGCTGGAGGCGACCACCGACCCCGTCGAGCGCATCGCCGCTCAGGTCGGGTTCGGCTCGCCTACCGCATTCCGGGACAGGTTCAAACGCATCATCGGTACTGGTCCGCACGCATATCGACGGGCCTTCCGGGGCGCGTGAGCCGATTTTTTGTCGGGGGGTAGGTGCAGACTGCAAGCATGGGTCCGGGGAGTCGTGGTCGTAGCCACAAACGCAGACATCGCCAGCAGTCCGTCCACCGCCGCACGCCGCACCGGCGGGCTCCTTCGAGCGCGGCCGGCCCGCCGGGCCTGTTCGCCGCCGTCGTCGGTGACGTCGACCCCCTTCTGCGACGCATCCTCGGCGGCCCCGCGGCGCTCGTCCCCGACGACGACCCGACCGACGCGGAGTTCGCCGGTGCGGCGTTCGTGTCGATGGCCGCGCTCACCATCGGCGACCCGATGGCCCGCGTCACCGCCGGCGGCACCCTTGAGGCGGTCCTGCTCTCCGACGTGATCCCGAGCTTCGAGCAGGCGGCCACGCCCATGGCGCCCGCGGTCGTGCTCGGCCTCGGCAGCGTCGCGGGCGGCCGGGTCGCCGCCGCGGCCGCCGCCGCCGTCGAGCGGATGGTCGCCGCCGGCGCGCACCGCCCCGTCTGGTCGCCCGAGCTCGCCGGGCCGTTGCGCGCGGGCGGCTGCCACCGCCTCGTCGCCGCCGACGGCACCACCGTCGGGCTGGGTTTCTCGGTCGCCCGCGCCGGCTGGACCCGCTCCGTCGAGTGCTATCTGGATCGCACCGACGGCCGGCTCATCCGCACCTACCTGACGTTTCTCGTCGGTGTCGGCTCCCCGGCCCACGAGCAGCAGCTCGGCGTCCGGCGCCACCTGCACGAGGCCATCCGCGCCGTCCGCGAGGACGTGCCGCCGGCGGACTTCCGCGCCCTGGTCGAGGACGCCCTGGAGCGCAGCGACGCCCACGACCGGCACCGCCCGACGCCGCTGATCGACCCGTTCGTCTTCGCGGGCGACCATCTGGCGTCGCCGATCGACGACGCACCGGCGAGCCCGCTGACGCGCACCGTCACGCCGCTGCTGCGGGCCTGGATGCGCAGCCTCCCCCGCGAGATCCGCAGGTTGCAGTGACGGGCCACAATGGCATCGTGCGGGACGAGCGGTAGTTTCCACGGGGCGAGCGGCAAGTTTTCCGGACGAGCGGCAGATCTGCGGCTCCGCGGCGGGTTCGCGGGGCGGCGGCGGGTTTGCCGCGAGTGGCAGGCGAGGATCGCAGCAGTGGACGACATGCAGGGCAGCTCCGCGACGGTGACGACCATGCCGCAGCTCGCGAACCTCCTGCGCGGCCTGCGCCGCCGGCAGTCCCGCAGCACCGGCCGTCCCCCGCTGACCTATCGGCAGCTCGCCGCCCGCACCGGCTGGTCGCACGGGATCATCGGCGAGTATCTGGCCGGCCGGGTCCTGCCGCCGACGGACCGCTTCGACGCCCTGGTGCGGCTGCTCGGTGCCACCCCGGCCGAGCAGGTCGCCCTGGCCTCGGCCCGCGACCGCGTCGAGGAGCAGCGCGCCGCCGCGGAGCACCCCGATCAGCGTCCGCGAGACTGGTCCGGGGTCGCGCCGCGGCAGCTGCCCGCCGACCTGACCACGTTCGCGGGCCGGACCTGGCAGCTCGCCCTGCTCGACCGGCTCACCGCCGAGCGGCGCCCGATCGTGCTGTCCGGCACGGCCGGCGTCGGCAAGACCGCCCTCGCCGTGCACTGGGCACATCAGGTCGCCGCGCTGTTCCCCGACGGCCAGCTGTTCCTCGACCTGCGCGGCTTCGGCCCCAGCAGCCGCGACCCCGTCGCCCCGCTCGACGCGCTCGGCGTCGCGCTCGGCCTCCTGGGCGTCCCACCCGCCCAGGTGCCGGCGGAGCCACAGTCGCGCGCCGCGCTGTACCGCGGCCTGCTGCGCGACAAGCAGATGCTGATCGTCCTCGACAACGCCGCGACCGCCGAGCAGGTCCGCCCCCTGCTCCCCGGCAGCAGCGCCAGCCTCGCCCTGGTCACCAGCCGCGTCGACCTCCCCTCCCTCGTCACCGCCGACGGCGCCCGCCCCGTGACCCTCGACCTGCTCGACGCGGCCGACGCCCGCACCCTGCTCGCCGGCCGCATCGGCGCCGCCCGCACCGCCCGCGAGCCCGAGGCCGTCGACAGCATCGTCGCCGCGTGCGCCGGCCTGCCCATCGCCCTGTCCGTCGTCGCCGCCCGCGCCGCCCTGCACCCCGACTTCAGCCTCGCCGCGATCGCCGCCGACCTGTCCAGCGCCCACGGCCGCCTCGACGCGCTGCGCTCCGACGACCCGAAGGCCGACGTCGAGACCGTGTTCTCGTGGTCGTATCAGCGCCTCACCCCGCCGGCCCAGCGCCTGTTCCGCCTCGGCGGCCTTCACCCGAGCCCCGAGCTGGACATCCCCGCCGCCGCGGCCCTCGCCGACCTGCCCGTCGACGCCGTCCGCCCACTCCTCGCCGAGCTCGTCCGCGCCCAGCTCATCATCGAGCCCCGCCCCGGCCGCTTCGGCATGCACGACCTGCTGTGCGCCTACGCGTACGGCCTCGCCCACGCCGACGAGCCCACCCCGGCCCGCGCCGCCGCCCGCCGCCGCCTCATCGAGCACTACACCCGCACCGCCACTACAGCCGCCATGCTCCTCAACCCTTCCCGCCATCCAGCCGGCCTCCACCCCCACCCCACCTCACCGCCACCCGAGCCGACATCACCCACGACACAACCCCGGCCAACGCGGCCCGCCGCACGACCCGAACCAGAACCGCCCACCACGCAGGTCCGACCCGCACAGCCCGCCACGCGGCCCGAGCCCACGCCACCCACCACACAACTCCGGACAGCGGGGCCCGAACCCGAGCCGGCCGCCACCCAACTGCGGGCCGCAAGCCCGGCCCAGCAAGCCGAGCCGCAGACACCCACGACGCAACTCCGGCCGACGCGCCCCACCCCGCAACCCCTGCCGGCTCCGCAGTCCGAGCCCGCGCCGCATCAGTCGGCGCGCTCCGGCGGGCGAGGCGCGCCCGACCAGTCGGAATCCAGCGGTGCGGAACCTTCAGCGGACTGGGCACCGACGCACGGCGGCCATCGCGACGCGGCGGCGATCGAGGGCCTGGACGGCGAGCCCACCGACGAAGCCGCGGCCGCGGAATGGTTCGCGGCGCACCGGCGGGCGCTCATCGGGGCGGTGCAGGTGGCGGTGGCGTGCGGGCTCGACCGGGAGGTGTGGCGGCTGGCCTGGGCCATGGCCGATCATCTCGACCGCGGCGGGCACTGGGGCGACTGGATCGCGACGCAGCGGGCCGCCGTCGGCGCCGCCGAGCGGCTGGGTGACACGGCGGCGCTCGCGCTGGCGCACCGCAGCCTGTCCGGTGGGTACATCCGAAGTGGGCGGCACGTCGAGGCGCGGCGGCATCTGCTGGTGGCGTTCGACCTGTTCGTCGAGCTGGCGGACCACGCCGGGGCGGCCAGGTGCCAGCACGCGCTGGCCTGGTTGCTGGAGACGCAGGACCGGTTCGCCGAAGCGGTCGCGCACGACGAGCGGGCGTTGGACCTGTTCCGGCTGGCCGACGACCCGGTCGGGCAGGCCAGGGCGCTCAACTCGGCCGGCTGGCACCATGCCCGGCTCGGCCACCACGACCTGGCGCTCGAATGCTGCGAGGAGGCCCTCGAGCTGCAGCGCGGGCTCAGCGACGCCGCGGGGATCGCCGCGACCCTGGACAGCCTCGGCTACGTCCACCACGGGCTCGGTGAGCACGACCAGGCGATCGAGTGTTACCAGGAGGCGCTGCTGCTGTACGCCGAACAGGGCGACCGCTTCAACGAGGCTGACACCTCGATCCGGCTCGGCGACACCTGGGCCGCGGCCGGACGGTGGGACATGGCCCGCGAGGCGTGGCTGCGTGCCGTCGAGACGCTCGACGGTCTCGCCCATCCGAAGGCCGCCGAGGTACGGGCCAGGCTCAAGGTCCTCGACACACCCACGGTCGACGAGCTCCGGTGGCCCGTCACCACCTGACAACGCTGCAACCGCCGGGGACGACGATCACCGCAAACGCGCCGCCCGCAGCAACGGGCCACCGGTGCAGGCCGCCCGAGGCGAGCAGCCCGGGGCGAGCCGCCCAACCAGCACAACCCGGCAGCGATCGTGCCCGACCACCGGCCGCCACCCCCACGATCCTGGACAGCGTTGGACAGCGGCACGCGGAGCGGGCCCGACGACGTTGGCGGGCCCGCTCCTCCCCATTCCCGCGAACTAGGACCACAAAGCCGGGACGTTCGGCGGCTCCCAGCCGACCTGCGAGGTGTGTCCTTGCAGGCAGCGGTAGGACCGGCCGCCGTAGGTGACGGTCGCGCCGGTCGCGTATGCGGTGTTCGGCGCCCACGTTCCGCCCTGCGGCGGGGTCGTCGTGGCCGTCGCGGTGGGGCCCGGGCCGCCACCCGAGGTGACGAGGGCCAGCCCGTAGGCCTGCAGGATCTCGTTGACGGGCTGGTAGTACATCGTGCCGCCGGAGGTGCAGTTGCCTGAGCCGCCGGAGGTCACGCCCTGCGCCTGGGTGCCGGACAGCCAGGAGCCGCCGGAGTCGCCGGGTTCGGCGCAGGCGTTGGAGCGCACGAGCCCGGTCACGGTGCCCTGGGAGTACGTGACGGACGCGTTCTTCTGCTGGATCGTGCCGCAGCGCCAGCCGGTGGTGGAGCCGGAGCGGCAGACGGACGCGCCGACAGCCGCCTCGGTGGAGCCGGCCACGGCGACGGTGCCGCCGCTGTAGTTGTTCACCAGGCCGCGTGGGATGTTGCCGGCGTCGACCTGTACCCAGGAATAGTCGTTGCCGGGGAAGCTCGAACCGCGGAACGTGCCGCTCGGCTGGGTGGTGCGGGCGCCGGTGGTGCCGCAGTGGCCGGCGGAGACGAAGCCGCCGTTGACGGAGAAGCCGATCGAGCACCTGGTGCCGCTGCCGATGTAGTACGCGTTGCCGCCGACCACGTCGATGTATGGCTTCGGGTCCTCGCTGGTCGCCTCGACGCGGACCGCGGCCGGGTCGACGGCGGCCGCCGCCAGGAAGCCCGCCGCCGCGGATCCGAGGACGACGACGGTGTTGGCACGCAGGTCGGCGTACCAGCCCTTGACGGTGCCCGGCGCGACGGCGGCATGCTGGTCGAGGCGGGCGACGACGTCGTTGAGCTGCGCTTCGCTGCGGCTGACGAGGACAGGGGTGGCGCCGAGGTTGCGCACCGCCTTCTGCTGCACGAGGTCGGTGACGCCGACGGCGACCGACCGGCCGTCGGCGGTGACCCAGGTGCCGCCGTAGCCGGCGCCGAGGGTCTTGCGCAGGACCTGCTGGGTGGTCGCCGCGCGGCTGTCGAGGGTCAGCCGGTCACGGGCCTGCGCGGGGGTGAGGTGCAGGTCGCGTTGCAGGGCGCTGAAGACGGCGGGTGCCACGCCGGGCGGCGGCGCGGCGGCGGTGTCGGTGGCGGCGAGGGCGTTGTGGGTGAGTACGCCGGTCGTGACCAGGGCGGCGGTCACGGTGACGGACAGCACCAGGGCAGTTCTGCGCATCGCAGTTCCTTCCCGGAGGGAGCAACAGAGCGTGGGGGTGGTGGCCGGCATCGGGGCGGGGGAGGCTCCAAGCACCCCGACGCCGGAGACTGTGGGAGGTGCGCAACTGGCGTGTTAACTCCAGTTACCGTCATTGTTGCGTGAACGCTAGGACTCATACAGGCGGCTGTCAATACGCAGTTGATGTGGGAAGGTGGCGCGGTGACAGAGGACGAGCCCCTCGGCGCGCGGATCAGGCGGCTGCGCCTCGAACGCAGGCTGACGCAACGGGAGCTGGCCGAGCCGCGGTACACCCGCGCGTTCCTGGCCGCCATCGAGGCGGGCGTGCGCGTCCCGACCGCCGAGACACTCGCCCACATAGCGGGAACGCTCGGGGTCGACGCCGACGACCTGCGCCACGGCCGACCGGCCGACGTGGCCGGCACGCTGGCGGCCGTGCTCGCCGAGGCGCGCCGTGAGCTGTCCAGGGGGAGGATCGCCGACGCCGCGGCGAAGGTGGCCGACGTCGAGCGGCTGGCCCGCCGGTACGCGCTGGCCGAGCTCCAGTGCCGCGCCGTCCACCTCGCCGGAGACGTCGACCTGCACAGGGGCGACGTGAGTGCGGCGATCCAGCGGTACACCACGGCGAAAACGCTGCTCGAGCCGCAGCACGTGACGCTGCGCGCCGCCGTGGTCGCCCGCGAGGCCTACTGCCTACAGATCACCGGCGCGACCGGCGAGGCGATCACGCTGCTCGAAGCGGAGTTGCGCGGCGTCCGCGCCGCCGCCGACCCCGATCCCGACGCGCAGATCCGGTTGACCAGCGCGCTGGTGTACACATTTCTCGAGCTGGACTGGCGCGAACGGGCCCGCCGCCTTGAGCGCGAAGCGCTGCCGCTGCTGCCGCGGGTGCGCAACCGCGAGTGGCTCGCGCAGTTCAGCGTGACGGTCGCCCAGCTGCGGCGCGACCACGATCTCGCCGACACCGAGCGGCTCCTCGGCGAGGCCCTCGCCGTCTACACCGACCTCGGCCTCACCCGCGAGATCGGCATCTGCCAATGGGCACACGGGTACGTGCTGCGCCGCGTCGGGCGGATCGGTGAGGCCGCCGCACGGTTCGAGCAGGCCCGGGCCATCCTGCTCGAGGTCGGCGCCGTGCAGGACCTGGCCGGCGCCACCCTCGAACTGGCCGAGGCCCGCCGGCTCGACGGCGACCTGGACGAGGCGGAGCGGCTGGCCACCGAGGCCGCCGGCATCTGCCACCGCACCCGGCACCAGGAGTGCATGGCCGAGGCGGACCGGATCCTGGGCCGGATCGCCGGCACCCGCGTTCCCGGTGACCCGATCGCCGATCAACTCCTCAGCAGCGCAGCCGATCGTTACGCGGAGTCAGGACTCACTGCCGAACTTGTGACGACGAGCCGCTTGCTGGGCAAGCAGCGGCGTGCTGCCGGTAACGTCGAGGGTGCGGCGGAGAGCTTCCGGCGGGGCCTGCTCGCCGCCGCCCATCCGCTGGTGACGCCCCATGAGTGACGGCATCGGCGGGCGGATCCTGGCCCTGCGCACCGGCAAGGGCCTGACGCAGCGCGACCTCGCCGAGCCCAACTACACCGCCGCCTATGTCTCGTCCGTCGAAAACGGTCACCGCGTCCCGTCCAACGACGCCCTCGCCCATTTCGCCAGCCGCCTGTCCGTCGACGTCACACAGCTCACCACCGGCCGCCACCCTGGCGACGCACTGTCCATCGAGATCGACCTGCTGCAAGAACAACAACCGCGGCTCTGGTACGACCAGCGCGCCGCCGACCCGCACGAGCCCCCGACCCGCCGGGCGTGGGCGGAGGTCGTCCTGGGCCGCCGATGCCTGGCCGCCGCGGCACCCGACGATGCCGCCGCCCACTTCGAGCGGGCCCGCCGCCACATCCCGCCGACCCTCGCCCACCTTCGGACCCCGGCCGTCGTCGGGCTCGCCCTGTGCGCACGAGTGCAGGGCGACCCGGGGTATGCCGCGTACCTGCTGACCGGGTTCCGCGACGAGCTGCACCGCGCCGGGCTGCCGGATCCCAGCTCGGCGCTGGCGATCCACGCGGTGCTCGCCCTGTGCCGGTCCGACCTGGGCGAGGACGCCACCGGCGCCGCGGACACGGCCCTGGCCCTCGCCGGACCGGGCGGCGCCGGCGTGATCGAGGCGCAGCTGGCGACGGCCGGACCCTCGCCGCGTCGAGCCACCTGCCCGAGGCGCGAGCGGCTCTGGCTGCGGCGGCCGCCGCGGTCCTGGAGTCGTGGCTGGCGGACGAGATCGCCGGTGCACACCGGATCCGGGCGCGGGCGCGGCTGTCGGCGGGTGACCTGGCCGGTGCCCTGACCGACCTGACCGCGGCGCGGCGGCGGTCGGCGGGGCCGGCGGCGTTGGACGCGCTGGTCGATCTGGCGGAGGTGCATCGTGCGCTGGGTGACCCGGCGACGGCTCGGATCCTGCTGTCCGAAGCCGACCGGCTCTCTGCCCCGGCCGCTGCGGCTGCCCCTGCCGCTGGCCCTGCCGCTGGCCCTGCCGCTGGCCCTGCCGCTGGCCCTGCCGCTGGCCCTGCCGCTGGCCCTGCCGCTGGCCCTGCCGCTGGCCCTGCCGCTGCTCCTGCCCCTGGCCCTGCCGCTGCGGCTTCCCCGCCGCTGCCCGTGCGGCTGCCGCTGTCCCTGACGCTGGCCCTGCCAATGCGGCTGCGGCTGCGGCTGCGGCCGCCCCTGACGCTGGCGGCGGCGCTGAAGGCGGTGGCGGTAGCGGTGGCGATCCCGGCGACGGCGGCGACCGCGGCGGCAAGCCTGGTAGCGGCGGGTCTCCGACCGGCCCCGACGGCGCCGTCGTCGACGGATCAACGGCCGACGTCGACGGCAAGCTCCTGCCCGGCACAGGCCACAACGCCGCCGGCGGATCGGCGGCCGATGTCCGGCGGGCGCGGGCGCACCGGGTGCATGCCCTGCTCAGCCAGGACGCCGGCGACCTCGACGCCGCCGAACGGCATCTCCGCGCCGCGATCGTCATCCACCGCCGGACCGGCCCGCGGCGGGAGCTCGCCCAGCTCTCACTCGACCTGGCCGACCTGCTGACCGCGATGCGCCGCCCCGACGACGCTCTCACCGTCCTCGCCGACGGCCTCGCCGCCGTGGATGACCAGGCCGGATAGCCGCGTCCGGGTCAGTCCGCGAGGCGGGCCGGGAACCCGCCCGTGGCGATCGGCCCCCACGACTCGATGGTGACGCGCAGCAGCGACTTGCCCTGCTGGCGCATCGCCTCGCGGTACTCGTCCCAGTCGGGATGCTCGCCGGAGATGCAGCGGAAGTACTCCACCAGCGGCTCCATCGCCTCCGGCAGGTCCAGCACCTCGGCGACCCCGTCGACCTGGACCCAGGGACCGTTCCACTCGTCGGAGAGCACGACGACGGAGACCCGGCTGTCGCGGCGGGCGTTGCGGGCCTTGGCGCGCTCGGGGTACGTCGAGATCACGATCCGCCCCTGCGCGTCGACGCCGCTGGCGACCGGCGAGGCCTGCGGGCGGCCGTCGGCGCGGGTGGTGATGACCAGCGCCCGGTGCCGGCCTGAGAGGAATTCGATCAGTTCGGAACGGCTCACGTCAGTGTTTGTCGCAATGGTACGGCCCATGCCTCAACCCTAATCGCACCAAGGGTTGAAGGATTTCTGAACTGTGGTTAGGTCGGCTGGTGACCTCCGACGCACCCGGCTGGGACGCCATCGACGCCGCGCTCGACCGCCTTTACCCCGGCATCGAGCCGAAGCACTACGCCACGCTGCTCAAATGGTCGCTCGGCGGCCCCGATCCGCTGGACGGCATCAGCTTCTACGCCCGCGAATCGCCGGTGCCGCACTGGCACATCGTCAGCTACGGCATGAGCGAGCTGTATTCGGCGCCGAATCCCGACGCGGAGTGGTCCGGCTGGGGTTACGAGTTCACGTTCAGGGTGCGCCGCGAGCCGGGCGAGACCGAGCCGCCGGTCTGGGCCGCCAACTTCCTGCAGAACCTGGCCCGCTACAACTTCAGCAGCGGCAACGGTTTCGCGCCCAACCACCAGATGGATCTCAACGGGCCGATTGCGCTGGAGTACCAGACGCCGATCCGTGCCATCGCATTCGTCGAGGACCCGGAGCTCGGCGTCATCAACGCCCCGTTCGGCAAGGTGCGGTTCCTGCAGATCTTCGGCATGACCCTGGACGAATACGCGGCCACCCAGACGTGGAGCGTGGAGGCCGTGCTCAACCTCGCCGTCGGATACGCGCCGCTGTTCATCACCGACCTGCGCCGCAAGTCCCTCACCGACATCCCCGCCTTCGCCGACAAGGTCGCCGCCGGCCGCCGCCGCGACGGCTCATCCACCGGCAGCCTGGCCGTCGCCGAGTTCGCCTGGCTCCCCGACGGCGACGGCTTCCGCCTCGTCATCGGCGCCCACGCCGTCGAGCGCATCGCCGCGATCCTGCGCGGCCGCCTGCGCTTCGGCCGGACCCTCATCGTCGACGGCCCCGACAGCAGCGTCGAGTTCTCGTCAGGCAGCTTCGCCCTCGGCACCAACAGTGACCCCGTCCTGTTGAAGATCGTCCTCACGGACGAGGCCCTGGACCACCTGACCGGTGTCCTGGTCCCCTTGGCCGGCGTGTCCCCCGTCCCAGAGGCCCCGGGCCTGATCGTCGACGTCCGCCCAACCCTCATCCGCGACGGCGACGGCAACGTGGTCGAACGGATCGGCTGAGGCCCTCGATCCGGGAGAAAATGTCGGTCGTCTCCATAGACTGGAGGCATGCTTGACCACATCGGGATCCAGGTCGCCGACCTGACAGCCAGCAAGGCGTTCTACGACGCGGTCCTCGCACCGCTCGGCGCAAAACGCATGATGGAGTTCCCCGGCGTCGCCGGTTACGGCGTCACCAAGCCCGACTTCTGGCTGGGCCCGGTGACCGTCGACGGCGTCCAGCGCGAGCTGCACGTCGCCTTCGCCGCCACCGACCGCGCGACGGTCATCGCCTTCCACGAGGCAGGCGTCGCCTTCGGCGCCGAGGTCCTCCACGCCCCCCGTGTCTTCCCCGAATACCACCCCGACTATTTCGGCGCCTTCCTCCGCGACCCCGACGGCAACAACGTCGAAGCCGTCTGCCACCTACCGGCCTCGTAACCTCCAACCCACCACCCACGCCGACGCGTCCCCCACCCCCTCCCGCCGCGCGATCCCGCTTTCCACAGAGCGCGGCACGGTTCGCGGGAAGCACAGGTGTCGTTTCGCGAAAGCGCGGCGCCATTCCTGCGACAGGGACGTCGCCTGCCGCCACGCACGTCGTGGCACGCCTCGTCCGAAGCGCGGCACCGTCCTGCGCAAAGGACGGTTGTCGTTTCGGGAAGCGCGACGCCGTTTTCGCACGCGGGGACGCCGCCAGCAGCCACGCGAGTCGCCACGGGCCTCGTCCGAAGTACAGCGCGGTTCGAGCGCGGTGCGGGCGCCGTGTCGCAAACCCGCGGCGCCGTTCGCATGACAGGAACGCCGTCTGCCGCCACGCTCGTCGTCGCACGCCTCGTTCGAAGCGCGGCACCGTCCCATGCAAAGGACGGTTGTCGTTTCGGGAAGCGCGGCGCCGTTTCGCACGCGGGGACGCCGCCTGCCGCCACGCTCATCGTCACGGCCTCGTCCGAAACGCGGCGCCGTTCGCGTGACTGAGACGCCGCCCGCCGCCACAGGCCTTGTGGCGGCATGTGTCATCCCGCCGCCGTCCCTGCGCTGCCGGACCGCGCAGTGCTCCCGCAGTGCTCCCGCACCGCCGCAGCTTCCCCCGATCGCTCGCCCGGGGACGACCGCGACGGTCAGCGGGTCGGCGACGCCGGGCACGGAGCCGACGGCGGCGCCGACCAAGGCGGCGTCCGACGGCAGGATCAGCCAGACGGACCTCGGCAACGCGGCGCTCGACCTGCCGAAGTGGGCCGACCCGGACCTGAACCAGCAGCTGTGCCCGAGCGGGCAACGGCAGTTCAGCAAGGGCAGGACGAAGGCGTCCGACGAGGTTGCCGAGCTCTCGCGGATCGGTGTCACCTCGATCAAGAAGGTGGTCTACGCCGACGTCGACAACGACGGGGCGGCCCGAGGTGATCCGCGACATCCGCGTCGCCGGCGCCTCGGTCGAGGCGGAGCTCGGCGATCGGGTGATCTGCTGCATCGACGACGAGCAGCCGGTGACGGACTACCACTGGCGCGCGTACTCGTGGGCCGGCGCGGCGTTCGCGCAGACCGGCGGCCCGACGGCGATGCCGCAGAACCCGCGGCTGACCGACCTCGGCGTGAAGCTCGCGGACACTCCGTGCGCGTCAACGGCGCCGAGATCACCGGGACGCTGACCGCGACGACCCACAACGCCGGTCCGACGGCGCAGCAGCCGGTGCTCCGGCTCAGGGTGCCCAACGGGATCTCGCTGAAGAACCCGCCCGGCAACTGCCGGCTCATCGACAACTTCGAGGTCACCCTCCGCTGCGAGCTGCCGAAGCTCCAGGTCGGCAAGGACACCAAGGTCGACTTCACCGGGACGTCGGCCACCTTCCCCGCCGGCGCCCAGATCGAGACGGTGATCCACGTGTTCACCAGCATCACGGACAGAGAGCACGACGACACGGACTGCTACGGCGACGTTGACGGCCGGGACAACTTCAAGTCGTTGAAGCTGACCGTCACCTGATCAATGCGAGCACCGCGGCACCCGATACCGCGGCCCGGCGACGCCACACGTCGCCGGGCCGCGGGCGTCACGGCGGGGCGGGCGTAGAATCGACACAGGCGCCCGGAACCGGGCGACGTTCTCCTTTGGCCGCACCGTAGACGGTGATCCCCGGCTGACTGATGACCACCGTCCAGCAGTCACCATTTCGGGAGTAACCATGACCGTCGCGAAATCCAAGATCCTTGCCATCCTGCGCAGTCGCGGGCAGAACGACCGGGCGGACTGGGTCGACCGGACGATGCCGGACGAGATCGACACCGCCAAGAACTCGGGCCTGCTCAACCTGCTCAAGCTCGACGTGGCCGACCTGACCCGAGAAGAAGAGCCGGCCTGAGCGGAAAGCCGGCAAGCTAGGCGGTCAGGTCGCCCAGGCCACGCATGTCGGTGACCGCGACGCGCGCGACCTCGCCGAGGCGGCGGTTGGTGCGCCGGGCGTTGGCGCGCAGCAGCTCGAAGGCCTCGTCCACGGAGATGTGGAATGCCTGGGCGACGGCGCCCTTGGCCTGCTCGATGACGATGCGGCTGTTCAGCGCGCCCTGCAGCTGCTCGGTGAGCAGCTCGCCACGGCGGATCGCGCGTTCCTGCAGCAGGCCGATGGCGGCCACGTCGGCCATCGCCTGGATGATCTGCACGTCGGCGTCGTCGAACACGGCGTTCTGGGTACCGAAGAGGCCCATCGCGCCGATGACGTCCTCCCGCAGGCGGAGCGGAAACGCGTGCACGGAGCAGAACCCGGCGGCGCTCGCGTAGGCGGCGAAGCGGGGCCAGCGGTCACCCGCGGCGCGCAGGTCGGCGTTGACGACGGCGGAGGCGGTGCGGAACGCGTCCAGGCAGGGTCCGTCGCTCCACTGCAGCTGGAACACCTCGAGCAGCTTGGCCGACTCGTCGGAGGCTGCCATGAACTGCAGCCCGCCCCGCTGGTCGGCGAGGAGCAGGCCCACCGTGGTGTCGTCGACGAGGCTGGCCGCCCGGTCGGCGAGCATCTGCAGGAACTCGATCAGGTCGAACTCGGCGACGAGGGTGTCGGCGACCTCGACGAAGATCTCCGCCAGCCGTTGCTCGGATACGGTGGTCATGACAGCTTCCCGGCCTTCCCTGCGGATGTCGTGTGGTCGGTCATGGGCGCCCGATGTCGAAGCGCAGCCGCCGGGCCACGATGTCAGCGGCCACCTCGCTCAACGGACGGTTCTCGGCGTAGGCGTGTGCGCGGATCCGGACCATGGCCTCGGCGAGCGCGACGCACAGCTGGACGCTGACCATCCCCTGCGCCTGGAAGAGCTCGGCCCGGTGCCCGACGCCCGCGCCGTCACCGCGCTCCTGGCCGTCCAACAGCAACGTCACCATCTGGTCGGCGACGGTGAGGGCACGACCGAGGTCGGCCCGGGACAAGGGGCCGGGGCTGGTCCGGAGCACGTCGACCACGCCCAGCCGGGCCGCGCCGATCTGCAGCGGGAAGGCGAACACGGCGCTGATCCCCTCGGCCCGCACGGCGGGGGCGTAGACCGGCCACTGCCGGGCGGCGCCGTCGGTGAGATCGGACACCAGCACCGGGAGGCCGCTGGCGAACGCGTCGATGCACGGACCTTCCCCGTAGGTGAACTGGAGGTCCTCGACCATTGCGGTGTGCGCGTCGGACGCGGCTGCCATGCCGTGGACCCCGTCGTCGGCCATCACGCTCACCCCGACGCCTGAGGCGGACAGTGCCCGCACGGCGTCGATGCAGGCCCGCTCCAGATCAACCATGACACCCGCCTCCGGCACGCCGCCGCAACCAGCACTGGGCCCGCACAGCTGAAGGACGCTGCCGGGCACCTGGGCAGCCGGACGCCGGGACCGGCATCGCTACGGCCGACGCTACTGCAATCCGCACCGGTGCCGCATCACCGGCCCGGCGCCAGTCCTCCCTCGGGTACCACGGTGCCCACGCTGTCCAGGTGCCGCAGGACCTCGCGCCACGACCGCCACAGGCTGGTCTCGCAGTAGTCGACGCCGTTGTCGGCGCAGAAGCGGCGCACGAGGATCTGGGCGCGGCGCAGGTTGGCGCGCGGCATGCTGGGGAAGAGGTGGTGCTCGATCTGATAGTTGAGGCCGCCGAGCGCGGTGTCGACGAGCCAGCCGCCCCGCACGTTGCGGGACGTGAGCACCTGCCGGCGCAGGTAGTCCAGCTGGTTGTCGGCGTCGAGGATCGGCATGCCCTTGTGGTTCGGGGCGAAGGCGCTGCCCAGGTACACGCCGAACAGCCCCTGGTGCACGGCGATGAAGACCAGGCCCTGCAGCGGGCTGAGCACGACGAAGACCGCGGTCAGGTAGAGCACGGCGTGGGTGCCCAGCAGCGCGATCTCGGTCGGCCGCCGGCGCAGCTTCGCCCGGAACATCGCCTGGACGCTGCTGAGGTGCAGGCTCATCGCCTCGAGGGTCAGCAGTGGCAGGAAGAGGTAGCCCTGCACGCGGACGAACGCCGCCCGTACCCCGCGCAGCCGACCGGCCTGGCCGGTGGTGAACGCCAGGGGCGCCACGACGATGTCCGGATCGGCGCCCTCGGTGTTGGGGTTGGCGTGGTGCCGGTTGTGCTTGTCGATCCACCAGCCGTAGCTCAGCCCGATGGCGAGGTTGGCGTGGAACAGGCCGAGCAGATCGTTGGCGCGGCGCGACCGGAAGATCTGGCGGTGACCGGCGTCGTGGCCGATGAAGCCCACCTGCGTGAACAGCGCCGCGAGCAGCACCGCGGTGAGCAGCTGCCACCAGGACTGGCCGATGAGCACGAACGCCGTCCAGGTGGCCACCAGCAGGACGCCGACGGACGCGATCCGGGTCGCGTAGTAGCCACCGCGGCGCTCGAGGAGGCCGGCCTGTTTCACGCGGCGGGAGAGTTGGGCGTACTGACTGCCGACATCGCCCGGTAAGGGCTGCGCATACGTGCTCATGAAGAAGTCCCCGACCGTGGGATGCGTGAAAGGTGATCTCAGCGCCACCAGGGTCTGGGGAGGCCTCCTCAACGCTACCCCGGCCGGACCGCACCCGCACGGCGTCGGCCCATGTCATCGCACGGGCGTACCATCAAGGCCACCCCTCCGCCGCCACTTGCCGCTTGCACGTCGACAGGAAGTGCGCCATGGATGCACCGGCGATCATCGGGTGCGCGGCAGCCATCGGCTGTCTCGCTCTGGCGGCGCGCGCGGCGGTGCGGGTGATCCGGCCGCACGAGCGCGGTGTGGTCGTGCGTCTCGGCCGGCCGCGGGTGCGGACACGGGCCCCCGGCCCGACGTTCGTGTTGCCGGGCGTCGACCGGCTGCACCGGGTCAGCCTGTGGACGGTCGTGGCCGATGTCGCCGCCCAGGACGTGATCACCCGGGACAAGGTCGCCGTCGGGCTGCACGCGCTGGTGACGTTCCACGTCGTCGACCCGGCCGCGGCGCTGTTCGGCGTGGAGGACTACCAGCGGGCGGTGCCGGCGACCGCCCGCGCCGCGATCCGGGCCGCGATCAGCCGGGTGGACCTCGGTGATCTGCTGGCCAACCGTGCCGACCTCAACGCGGCGCTCACCGGCGCGGTGGTCGCCGCGGTCGACGACGGGTGGGGCGTGCGGGTCGATCGGGTGCAGCTGGAGGAGCTCGGGCTGCCGGCGTCGCTCACCCGGGTCATGGCGCGGCAGGTGCGGGAGCGCCACAGCGTCGCCGGGGTGACGCCCGCGCTGTACGTCCCGTCGGGCGGCGCGGCGAAGCCACGGGTCAGGGCCCCGGCGAAGAGCACCGTGACCTGGGCCGGCCCGCGATCACCGATGGACTGCTGACCGACCAGCGCACCAAGCAGAGGCGCGAGCATCGGCAACGGCGCGGCGGTGTCTACGCCGGGTGCAGGATGGCCGGTGCGCGCAGGCGGTTGGTGGGCGCGGCGGCCGCGGCCATCATCGCCTTCGCGTCGTCCTCGCCGGTCGCCGGTGGCACGACGAGCAGGTCGATCTGGGTGCCGCGGTCGGTGGTGGCGACCACGACCGACGGGTCCACGGTGCTGAACCAGCCGATCCGCACGACCCCGCCGTCGACCGCCAGCCGCCGGACCCGGGTGTCCCACGCGTCGGCGTTGAGCATCAGCCGGTGCACCGGCCCGTAGCGGGCGGCGAGCGCGACGACGAGCCCCGGCAGCTCGGCGACCGGATCCGTGGACCGGGGCCACCAGGCACCGTCGAGGACGGACCGGTCGGTGCGCGACTCGGCCAACTCCAGCCGTGGCGAGGACGGCGGGCCGGGCGGGACGACAATGGCGCGCTGGGCGGGTGTGAGCACGGCGGTCCGCTTCCATCAAGCTGGCGTCGATCAGGGCGGGCCACGACCGGCAGGACCGGCGGTGGACCGATCGCCAAGGGCTGAAGCGACACGCTCACCCTACGCCTGTACCGAGGCCGCGAACGCCGCCCGGAGCTTGTGTTTCGCAGGGGCGGGTGCTACACCGGTGTTAGCACTCGCCCTATGCGAGTGCCAACCGCATTCAGTTGTGACCGTCCGCCACGGTCATCGCAGGGTCGGTCCGAGCTGACGCACACCGATCCAGAGGACGACGCAGATGGCCAAGTTGATCGCATTCGGCGAAGAGGCGCGCCGCGGCCTTGAGCGAGGTATGAACACCCTCGCCGACACCGTGAAGGTGACGCTCGGCCCGAGGGGCCGCAACGTCGTCCTGGACACCAAATGGGGCGCGCCCACCATCACCAACGACGGTGTGAGCATCGCCAAGGAGATCGAGCTCGAGGACCCCTATGAGAAGCTCGGCGCCGAGCTGGTCAAGGAGGTCGCGAAGAAGACGGACGACGTCGCCGGTGACGGCACGACGACCGCGACCGTCCTCGCCCAGGCGCTGGTCCGCGAGGGCCTGCGCAACGTCGCCGCGGGCGCGAACCCGCTCGCGCTGAAGCGTGGCATCGAGGCGGCGGTGGCCTCCGTCATCGAGGAGCTGTCGAAGCTCGCCAAGGACGTGGAGACCAAGGAGCAGATCGCGGCGGCCGCGTCGATCTCCGCCGGTGACTCCACGGTCGGCGAGATCATCGCCGAGGCGATGGACAAGGTCGGCAAGGAAGGCGTCATCACGGTCGAGGAGAGCAACACCTTCGGGCTGGAGCTGGAGCTCACCGAGGGCATGCGCTTCGACAAGGGCTACATCTCGCCGTACTTCGTCACCGACACCGAGCGGATGGAGACGGTCCTCGACGACCCCTACATCCTCATCGTCGAGTCGAAGATCTCCACCGTGAAGGACCTCCTGCCGATCCTGGAGAAGGTCATGCAGTCCGGCAAGCCTCTGGCGATCATCGCCGAGGACGTCGACGGTGAGGCCCTGGCCACGCTGATCGTGAACAAGATCCGCGGCACGTTCAAGTCCGTCGCGGTGAAGGCGCCCGGGTTCGGCGACCGTCGCAAGGCGATGCTGACCGACCTCGCGATCCTGACCGGCGCCCAGGTGATCTCCGAGACCGTGGGCCTGAAGTTGGAGAACGCCACGCTCGACCTGCTCGGGCACGCCCGGAAGCTGGTCGTCACCAAGGACGAGACGACCCTGGTCGAGGGCACGGGCGAGCTGGACGCGATCAACGGGCGGGTGGCGCAGATCCGGGCCGAGATCGAGAAGTCGGACTCGGACTACGACCGGGAGAAGCTGCAGGAGCGGCTGGCGAAGCTCGCCGGTGGCGTTGCGGTGATCAAGGTCGGTGCGGCCACCGAGGTCGAGCTCAAGGAGCGCAAGCACCGCATCGAGGACGCCGTGCGCAACGCGAAGGCGGCCGTCGAGGAGGGCATCGTGCCCGGCGGTGGTGTCGCGCTCGTGCAGGCCGGCAAGTCGGCGTTCGACAAGCTGGACCTGGTCGGTGACGAGGCCACCGGCGCCAACATCGTCAAGGTCGCCCTGGACGCCCCGCTGCGCCAGATCGCGGTCAACGCCGGCCTCGAGGGCGGCGTCGTGGTGGAGAAGGTCCGCAACCTGGAAGCCGGGTGGGGCCTCAACGCCGCCACCGGCGACTACGTGAACCTCCTCGCCGAAGGCATCATCGACCCGGCCAAGGTCACCCGCTCCGCCCTGCAGAACGCCGCCTCCATCGCGGCGCTCTTCCTCACCACCGAGGTGCTGGTGGCGGACAAGCCCGCCGAGGACTGACCCGCGGGAAAAGACCGCACGAAGCGGCGATGGGGGTCAGGAGATCTCCATCGCCGCGGCCACCTGCCGTTCGGTCTCACTGCCGCGATGCGCGGCCCGCAGGTCGTCGCGGACCCCGGCGACGTCCTCGGTGCTGCGGTTCTGGCTCAGCTTCCACTTCGCCTCGATCCGGGTGATCGCGATCTCGATGCCGACGATCGCGCGCAGCTGCCCCTCGATGAAGGCGCGCGGCGCGTCGTCGACCGACCAGGGCGACGGCCGGCCGGCCTCGTGGCGCTCGGTCAGGCGCCGCACCAGGTCCTCCGTCCACGCCGGGTCGTCGTGGGCGACGAGCGTGCCGTACACGTGGGCGGTGATGTAGTTCCAGGTCGGCACGACCCGGCCGTGCTCGCGTTTCGTCGCGTACGCCGACGGCGACACGTACGCGTCGGGCCCGCGCACGATCGTCAGCGCCTCGCTGCCGGTGTGCCGCCACTGCGTGTTGTTGCGGGCGACGTGCCCGATCAGCGTGCCGGCCGCGGGGTCGAACAGCAGCGGCAGCGTGGTCGCGACCATGCCGGCGCCGTCCCAGGTGACCAGGTCACAGGCCGCCGCGCGGGACAGCAGTTCATGGACGGCCTCGTCCGAGGGCGCGGTGAAGTGCTTCGGCACGTACATGGGGCCCAAGCGTAACGACGCGGCCGTGTCGGTGCCGTGTCGGTCGCGTGTCAGCGACCCCGTGCACGGTGGTCACCATGACAGATCTGATGGTCGAGGCCGAGGGCCTCGTCAAACGATTCGGGGAGACGAGGGCGCTGCAGGGCGTCGATCTCGTCGTCCCCAAGGGGACCGTGCACGGCGTGCTCGGCCCGAACGGCGCCGGCAAGACCACCGCCGTGCGCATCCTGTCCACGCTGCTGCGCCCGGACGCCGGGCACGCCCGCATCGCCGGGTTCGACGTGACCCGCGACGCCCAGCGGGTCCGCTCCCGGATCGGGCTGACCGGCCAGTACGCCTCCGTCGACGAGGACCTGACCGGCCGGCAGAACCTGGTGCTCTTCGGCACCCTGCTCGACCTGCGCAAGCGCGCGGCGAAGGAGCGGGCCGCGGAGCTGCTGGAGTGGTTCGACCTGGCCGAGGCCGCGGACCGGCCGGCGAAGACCTACTCCGGTGGCATGCGCCGCCGGCTCGACCTGGCCGCGAGCCTCGTCGGCCGCCCCGACGTGATCTTCCTGGACGAGCCGACGACCGGCCTGGACCCGTCCAAGCGCGAGGACATGTGGCAGGTCGTCCGCTCGTTGGTCCGCGACGGCTCCACGGTGCTGCTGACCACGCAGTACCTGGAGGAGGCCGAGGCACTCGCCGACGAGATCACCGTCATCGACCACGGCCGGGTGATCGCCAACGACACCCCGGAGCGGCTCAAGCGGATCGTCGGCGGGCAGACCCTCGAGGTGCGGCCCACCGACCCGGCGGACCTGGAGAAGACCGGGCTGATCCTGGCGGCGGTCGCGACCGGTCAGAAGCCGGCGGAGCAGACCCGCAAGGGCGTCCTGGCGGTGCCGGTCAGCGGCGACGAGGCGCTCACCGAGGCCGTCTCCCGGCTCGCCACGGCGGGCATCGCCGTCACCGAGCTCTCCATGCACCTGCCCAGCCTCGACGAGGTCTTCTTCACCCTGACCGGACGCCCCAGCCACGCCGAGGAGGTGGCGGCATGACACTCCCTGTGTCAACCTCAGGCAGCGACCAACGTGGTTTGTGTGGGTTGGTTCAGTCGTACAGCGTTGCCGTGCCGGTCGGGGTTGTATGGCGTCTGGTCGGTCCAGCAGCGCCAGATGACGCGGATCCAGGCTCGGGCGAGGACGCGGATGGCGTGTGGGTGGTCCAGGCCGCGGGCGCAGGCGGCGGCGTAGACCCTTGCTGCCCAGTCGCTGTCGTGGCGGCTGTTGTCGGCGAAGGTGGTGACCGCGACGCGGAAGCGTTTGTTGCACGCCCATCTGAAGTGCACGGCTCGGTGTTTGCCGGATTCCTTGGTCACCGGGGTGACACCGGCGAGCGCGGCGATGGAGTCGGGTCCGGCGTAGGCTTCGCGGGAGTCGCCCCACTCGGCGAGGATCTGCGCGGCGTTGATCTGACCAGACCTTGGCAGCGATGTGAAGATCTCGGCGTCCGGGTGTTCGCCGAGTGTGGCGACGACACTGCGGCTGAGCGTTTTCAACGCGGCCACGACCGCGCGCAGGACGGTGACGAGGGCGGTCACCGCGTCGCGGACGGCCTCGCACAGGACTTCGTCGGTAGTCCCCGCTGGGGCGGCGCGCAGCCGGGCGAGGAGCTGCTCGCCGGTGCGCCGGCCGGAGTAGCCGTGTTTGACGCAGAACGCGGTGAGGCGTTTCGCGCCGAGGTGCGCTGCGTGGCGGGCGGTCGGGTAACGGGTCAGGAAGTCCAGGGCGATCGGGGACTCGACGTCGGCGAAGACGGCCACGGCGCCGGGCCAGTGCGTGTCCAGCAGCGCGGTGAGCTGGTTGGTGGCCGCGACGCGCATGTCGACCAGGTCCCCGCGGGTCCGGGTCACGGTGCGCAGCGCCTTCGTCTGCGCCGTGTACGGGGTGGCCAGCTGCAGCCGGTGGTGCCGCAGGTACTCGGCGATGACTTCCGCATCGCCCGCGTCGGACTTGGCGCCGGACAACACTTCGCCGTCCCGCCAGGTTTTGATCGCGTTGGGTTTGACCGGCACCACAGGGTGTCCGGCCTCCAGGAGGATGTCGACGAGCCGACCGTCGGGTCGTTCGATCCCGATCGGCATGGCCTCGGGGTGCCCGAGACCGGCCAGGCGGCGCAGCAGCCCGGCAAGACCGACGGCGGTGTGCTCCACGGTGAACGCGGCGACCCGCCGCCCGGCGCTGTTCTGGACACAGACCGCGTGGGTGGCCGAGGCCCAATCGATCCCGACGAAGAACTCAGCTCCAACAACGTTGAGCGACAACGGTTCTCCTCAGCTTGGCAGCGATGTGACTCGACGAACGGGGCTGACTGCCGGGTGGTCACTAACCGGCGCTCTACGGCGCTTCTCCCTGTTGCCGGTCGGCAGCCCCGACAAGAACCGAGAGCGGCGGTGTCATGCAGGCCCTCGAAGGGCGACCGGCACAGGCCGTCTCTCAGTTCTCGCCGAGTTCCAACAACAACCCTCTCAGAGGGCCCTGTCAGAAGGATGGTGCCCTAGTGACCGGCCAGCGAAGCGGCTCGGGCCGGTCATCATGTGGCAGTTCTGGGTCAGGGCGACGCCGCAGCGCAGCGGAGGTGGCGTCATGACCGGCCAGCGAAGCGGCTCGGGCCGGTCATCATGTGGCAGTTCTGGGTCAGGGCGACGCCGCAGCGCAGCGGAGGTGGCGTCATGACCACCATCGCCGTCCAACCACAGATCAAGAGCCAGTTCAATCCGCTGCGGCTGGTACGCCACTCGCTCGAACTCACGAAACGCAGCCTGATCAAGACCTACCGGACCCCGGAGGCGTTGATCGACGTCACGGTGCACCAGTACCTGCAGTTCCTGATGCCCGGCATCCTCGCCCAGACGATCGCGATGGGCGCCATCTCCATCGGCGTCAACCTCAACAGCGACCTGGAGAAGGGCATCTTCGACCGGTTCCGGTCGCTGCCGATCGCCCGCTCGGCGCCGCTCATCGGCGCGGTCCTCGGCGACGTCGTCCGGTACGTCATCGTCACCATCTCGACGTTCGCGTTCGCCTACCTGATGGGCTTCCGCATCGACGCCAGCCCGCTGCACGCGATCGCCGGCTGTCTGCTGGCCGTGCTGTTCGGACTGTGCCTGAGCTGGGCGATGGTCTTCGTCGGGATGCTCGTGCGCACGTCCGGCGCGGTTCAGGGCATCGGCTTCCTGGTGATGATGCCGCTGACGTTCGCCTCCAACGTGTTCGTCGGCACGATGACGCTGCCCGGCTGGATGCAGGGGTTCGTGAAGGTCAACCCGCTGACGCACCTGGTCGAGTCGATGCGCGGGCTGTTCCTCGGCACGCCGGTCGGCAACCACGTGTGGTGGACGCTCGCCTGGTGCGCCGGGTTCGTGGCGGTGTTCATGCCGCTAGCCCTCGCCGCCTACCGCAAGAAGGTCTGACATGAGTGCGCGGAGCCGGTCGGTGGCCTCGGTCACCGGCCGCTCGTGCCATTTCCAGCTGTCCTCGACTACGGCCGGCACGCCGGCGCCGTCGGGGAACAGGTGCTCGACGTTGCCACCGAGCCGCACCCCGAGCGTCCACAGTTCCGCGGCGTACCCCTCGCCGAGGTGCGCGGCGAGCGCCGACCCCGCCAGCGCCCATGCCCCGAGCACCGGGATGTCATAGGTGGACAGTGCCTCGCCCTGCCCCTGCCGCAGCAGCTGGGCGGCCCGGTCCGGGTCGGCGGCCGGCAGCCGCAGGAACAGCACCGCGACGGCGCTGCGGTACAGCACCCGCACCTGTGGCACGCCCGCGGGGATCTCCTCGACGGCGGCGAGGACCCGCGCCGCGCGCGTCACCGCCTCCTCGTGCTCGCCGTGCGCCAGGGCGAGCTGGCCGAGGACCAGGTTCGCCAGCCCCACGTCCGACTCGTGGGTGTCGGCGGCGCGGGCCGCGACCCTGAGCCGGTCGGCCGCGGCGGTGTCGCCGGCGAACGCCGCCCGCGCGTCGAGCATGATGCGGATCGAGCTGAGGTCCTCCGCCGCGCCGAGCAGGTCCATGTGCCGTTCGCTGTGCCGCAGCCACTCGTGCGCGTCCGGCCCGCCGCGCCCGCCGATGATCTGCGCGGACGTGCCCATGCCCCAGTGGTCGCCGACCTCCTCGAACCGCTGGTAGGCCAGGGCCGCGTCGGCGATCGACTCGGCGAGGGCGCCGCGGTTCTCGTGCATCATGGACCGGAAGAAGTACCCGAAGCCCTGCACGTAGGGGTCGGGGTCGCCGACCAGGTCACCGGCGGCGCGCACGGCCACGTCCAGGTCCGGCGAGCTCAGCGCCCGCAGCGCCGACGCGAGGGTCCAGGCCTGCACCGACACCTCGTCGCGGCGCGGCGCGAGCGCCCGCAGGGTCCGCAGCACCAGCGCGAAGAGCCGCGGGGTGTCCACGACGAACGCGTTGAGCCCGGTGAACAAGCACAGCCAGGTGGCCCGCTCGGCGTCGACGGCCGCCTCGCCGTGCAGGAGCGCGCAGTGCCGCTGGGCCGCCGGGTCATCGACGCGGAACACCCGCAGCGTCCACGTGACGACCTCCGTGTGCAGCCCGCGGACCGTCCACAGGTGCGCCAGCGCCCCCATGACGTTGACCGCCGCCGCGTCGTCCTCGTGTGCCAGCGCCCATCGCAGCGCCGCGACCAGGTTGTCCTGCTCGGTCGCGCACCGCTGGAACGCCGCCAGCTGACCCGCCCCGACGAACCGCGTGGCCAGTCGCGCGGACTCCTGTGCCGCCCAGCGCGTCAGCCCGGTCATGGCGGCGTCCCGGGTGCCGGCGGCGTCGAGGCGCACCTCGCCGTATTCACGGACGGTCTCCAGCATGCGGTAGCGCGGTACCCCGTCCTCGTCGGCCTGCAGCGACAACAGCGACTGCTCCACCAGCGCCGCCAGCCCGCGCCGGGCATCCCCGGAGCCGGCGACGGCGCCGGCGAGGTCCGCGGTGAACGGCGCGGGAATCACCGCCAGCCGCTCCAGCAGCGCACGGTCGCCGTCGCCGAGCAGTTCCCGGCTCCAGTCGACCATCGCCCACAGGCTCGCGTGCCGGTCGGGCAGGCCGCGCAGCGCGTCGTCGAGCAGCCCGAACCGGTCGGCGAGGCCGGCGAGGACGTCACCGATCGGCATGTGCCGCAGCCGCGCCGCGGCCAGCTCCAGCGCGAGCGGCAGGTTGTCGAGCCGGTGACACAGCTCCAGGGCCGCCGCCGGGTCGCAGGGCGCCGCCCCGCCGGCCCGGACCCGCGCGTCGAGGAGGTCCAGCGCGGCCTCGTCCGGCAGCGTCAGCCGGTGCGCGACCTCGCCGGGCAGGCTCAGCGGCGCCCGGCTGGTCGCGAGCACCGCCAGGTCCGGCGCCGCGAGCAGCTCCGCGGCCGCTCCGGCCGCCCCTTCCAGGACGTGTTCACAGTTGTCGAGCACCACGAGCCCATGCAGCTCCGGTACCACCAGCCGCAGCCGTTCCAGCGAACCCAGCGACCGCCACTCGGGCCGGCCGCCCCCCGGATCCGCCGCACTGACCGCGGCGAGCACCGCCGGCAGCACCTCGGCCGACGTGCGCAGCCCGGCGAGCTCCACGACGGTGACGGCCCGCCCGCCCGCCGCGACCCGGCGGGCGACCTCGGCGGCGAGCCTGGTCTTGCCGGCCCCGCCAGCGGCGACGACCGTCACCAGCGGCGCCGCGTCGAGGGCCGCGAGCACGGCGGTCACGTCCTGCTCCCGCCCGACCAGCGCGGTCACCGCCCGCCGCCACCCGGCCGGCAGCGTAATCTTCGGCGCGGCCCGCGGCGTGAGCTCGCCGCGCAGCAGCGCCACGTGGACCGCCTCGACCGCCGGTGACGGGTCGGCGCCGTAGCCGTCGGCGAGCTCGGCGCGGAGGCGTTCGACGACGTCGAGGGCCTCGGCGTCGCGCCCCTGCGCGGCGAGGACCCGCACCAGCAGCGCCGCCGAGGGCTCGTGCGGCGGCCGGTGCGCGACCAGCCGGCGCAGGTCGGCCTCCTGCGCGGGGCGGCCGGCGGCGAGCGTCGCCTCCGCGTCGAGCGCGGCGACGTCGGCGAGGAGTCTGACCAGCGACGATCCGGGTGTGTCGGCGGCGAGGTCGGGCACCTCCGGGATCAGCGCCCGGGCCTGCCGCGCCGCGGCCGTCGCCGCCTCGGGGTCGCCGCCGTCCAGCGCGCGCCGGCCGCCGTCCAACAGGGCCCGCGCCACGACCACGTCGACCTCGACGGCCTCGGCGGGCACCAAGTATCCGCCCGGGCCAGCGGTCACCGGCAGGCCCAGCCGCCGGGCCCGCGACACCAGCGCCTGCACCGCGCCGGGTGCGTCGTCGGGCGGCTCGACGTCCCAGACGGCGTCGACGAGCGCGCCGACGGACACCGCCCGCCCGCGCGCGTCGATGAGGGCGCGGACCACCGCCGCCAGCCGCGCGCCCTTCACCGGCCGGCCGTCGACGGCCAGCTCCCCCAGGGTCGTGACGCGCATGGGTCCGATCATGCCGGGTACGGGGTAGGCGGACGCCCCGGGGGAGGGCCCCGGGGCGTTCGCCGCTACTTGTGTTCGGCCGCGTGCTCAGGCGACGTGAGCCCACCAGGCCCAGGTGCCGGAGTTCGGCGCGGACTGGACGCGGTGCCAGACCAGGCCGTCACCGCCGACCGCGAAGACCTCCATCACACCGTCCGCACGGGTGAACGCGGTCGGGTTGCTGTAGATGAGACCGCCGAGGTTGGTCCAGCCGGACCACTGCGACGGGTCGGCCGGGTCGGTCTGGACCTGCGAGTACAGGTTGTCGTCCATGCCCTTGATGAAGACCGCGACGGTGCCGTCGGCGTTCTGCGCGACCTCGATGTCGGAGGCGTACCGCTCGGTGCCGAGGCGGGTCCACCAGGCGAACGAGCCGTCGCCGTTCTGCAGCCGGTACCAGATCGAGTGGTCGCCGCCGATCGCGAAGACCGTGATCCGGCCGTTGGCGTTCTTGACCGCGGTCGGGTCGCTGTAGATGAGGCCGCTCAGGTTGGTCCATGCGCCCCAGGTGCCGTTGGCGGCCTGGATGCTGGTGTAGAGGAAGTTGTCGCCGCCACGGGCGAAGATCTGCGACAGGCCGTCGCTGTTGGTGACGATCGGCCCGGTCATCGCACCGGCGGTGCCGGGAGCGGCGGCGTCGGTGGTGATCGACGTGGTCGCGGCGACGCTGACCGAGTTGGCCGAGTGGGCGAGCACCGTGACGTCGTACTCGGTGCCGGCCACAAGACCCGAGATCTTGCAGCTGGAGCCGGTGGTGGTGCAGCTGAGGTCTTCAGCGGCCGCGGCGGCCGGGGTCTTCGCGACTGCCGTCGCGACGAAGTACAGCACCGGCGTGGTCGGGTTGTCCGCGGGCGTCCAGCTGATGACCGCCGAAGTGGCGGAGACATCGTCGTCGGTCGGCGGCGTGACGACCGGAGCGGTCGGCTTCGGCGCCTCGACCGGCGTGACCGGGCCGGACACGGCAGCGGTCGAGTCCGGGCCGAACCCGGCAGAGCCGACGGCCACGACGGAGAACGTGTACGCGGTGCCGTTGGTGAGGCCCGTGATCGTGCACTTCGTCGCGGTGGCCGGTGTGGTGCAGGTGTGCGCGGTCTCCACGCCGCCCTCAAGGGCGGTCGCCTTGTAGCTGGCGACAGTGGCACCGGCGACGGGGGCCGTCCAGCTGACCTCGGACTGTGTGTCGCCGACGGTGCCGGTGACACTGGTCACCGCGTTCGGCGGCGTGGTCGGGATGATCACCGAGGACTGGGCGGCGGACGAGGTGAGGCCGCTGCTGGTCGCCGTCACGGTGAAGTAGTAGCCGGTGTCCACCGACACGGGCGTGCAGTTCGCCGTGGTGGTCGTGCCCACCACCGTGCAGGTGACGCCACCCGCGGCGGATCCGCCGGCGGTCTTGGGAGCCACCGTGTAGGTGAACGTCTGGCCGTCGACGGCGGTCGGCGCGGTCCACGACACCAGGACGTTCGTGGTGGTCGTGGCGCGCGCGGTCACGTCGGTCGGCGCGGCGGGCGTCACGGCGGGCGCCACGGCGGCCGACGCGGCGCTGGCGGCCGAGTTGGCGATACCGCTGGCACCGTTGGCGACGACCTTGAAGGTGTACTCGGTGCCGTTGGTCAGGCCACCGATCTTGCAGCTGTTGCTCAGCGCGTTGGTCGTGGTCGTGCACGTCTTCGCCGTCGACGCGCCACCCAGGTAGGCCGTCGCGGTGTAGTTCGCGATGGTGGCGAGGGTGTTCGCCACACCGGTGAAGGCCACGTTGATCTCGCCGCTCACGCCGGTCGCGGTCGGGACCGGGGTGCCGGTGGGGCTCAACGTCGGCAGCGTCACGCCGGTCGCGGTGACGTCGGCCAGCACGGTGGCGCCCTGCGGGTCGGCGGTGACGGTGTACGTCGTGCCGGCGACCAGACCGGTCAGGGTGCACGAGCCACCGAGGACGGTGTTGACGTTGCAGGTCTGGTCTGCCGTCGAGCCTGCGTCGGGGCCGTCTGCGCTGACGATGTACGCAGGGCTGGCCGTGACGTCAGTGGCAGCGGGAACATCCGGGGTCACCGTGACGGTCAGCGACTCGGCGCCGGCGGCCGATACCGCCGTGAGGCTGCCGAGAACGGCCGCGGAGGCTGGTTGAGCGACCAACAGGGAGCCCGCCGTCACTGTCAAAACAACTGCCGAGCCGAGCAGGCCGCGTCTGGGCCCTGCCCGGCGGTCGCGCGGTTTGCTCACTTGAATCATTGCGTCCAACCCCCCGTTGCGAGGCGCCAGCTAGGTGCCGACGCGCCATCTCCTAGCAATGTATGGCGGTCCTGTACTTTTCGGAGCAAATTGGGTAATAAGGCTTTCTGACAGGTGGCGAGGACGCCCGCCGTGCTAGTGACGATCGGCCCAGGAAGACCAGACCCGACGTCGGGCACCCACGCGGCGCGGTCGGGCAATCCGCGCCGCAATCCCCGCAACCCTTGCGTGGCAAGGGATTGCCGGCGGTCGCCCGCTCCAGCCCGTCGCGGGCCAGCCGCTCGGCGCGCTGATGGTCGCCGCGGTGATACGCCGCCTCCGCCGCCGTGCCGAGCACCATGGCCACCGCCGGGTGCGTGGCGAGGGCCGGGTCGTCGGCGAGCTCCTCCGCCCAGCCGCGGACCTCCACGAGGTCGCGGTAGGACACCGTGTCGATCAGCGCGACGATGATCGCGGCCGCGTCGTCGAGCGTGTCCAGGCTCCGGGCCAGCCGCCACGCGGCCCGCAGGTTCGGCAGCTCCCGGCGCAGGACCGCGTCGGCGTCCGGCTCCCGCTCGGTGGTCATGGTCTGCGCGGCCCACGCGGTCAGCTCCACCGCCCAGCGCAGCATCCGCGCGGTGGCGGCGCCGTCCTCACCGGCGGCGGCAAGCCGGTCGAGCCCGAACGCCCGTAGCGTCTCCAGCATCCGGAAGCGGGTCGTGCCAAAGAAGTCGGCCTCCATCATCGAGGCGTCGACCAGCCGGGCCAGCACGGTGCCCGGGTCCCGCTCCAGGTCCAGCTCGGCGCCGAGGCGTTCGGCCGTGTCCAGGTCGACCCCGTCGGCGAAGACCGACAGGTGCCGGAACAGCCGGCGTTCGTCGTCGGTGAGCAGCTGGTACGACCACTCGACGGTCGCCCGCAGTGTCCGGTGCCGGTCGTCGCCGCCGGCCCGGCTACGTCGCCGCCCTGGTGCCCAGCTGGATCCCGGCCCTGGACGGCGTCGAGGAGCGGCTGACCGCGGGCGCCAGGGTCGCCGACGTCGGCTGCGGGCTGGGCTCCTCGTCGGTGCTGCTCGCCGAGGCGTACCTTCGCACCGCGGTCACCGGCTCCGACTATCACGCCGAGTCGATCGAGCTGGCCCGCAAGAAGGCCGCGGACGCGGGCGTCTCGGACCGGGTCGGCTTCGAGGTCGCCACCGCGCAGACCTTCACCGGCACCGGCTACGACCTGGTCACCATGTTCGACTGCCTGCACGACATGGGCGACCCCCTGGCGGCCGCCCGCCGGGTCCGCGACGCGCTGAGCCCGGACGGGACCTGGCTGCTGGTCGAGCCCTACGCCGCGGACAAGGTCGAGGACAACCTCAACCCCGTCGGCCGCCTGCACTACAGCGGCTCCACGTTCCTCTGCGTGCCCACAGCCTCTCCCAGCCCGGCGGCCACTCCCTGGGCGCCCAGGCCGGCGAGGCCGCGATCCGCGACCTGGTGACGGAGGCCGGCTTCACCCGCTTCCGCCGCGCCGCCCAGACCCCGTTCAACCTGGTCTACGAGATCAAGCTGTAGTGGCATCCAGCCTGATGTGAGCGGCCAGCGGGAGGTGGTCGCTGCCCGTCGCGGGCAGCGGCCACACCCTCGTGACCGTCGCCGAGCGGGTCATGACCTGGTCGATGCGGGCCACGGGCAGCGCCGCCGGCCAGCTGAACGCGAGATCCGACCGGGCCGGGGTCAGCACCGCCGTGACCGGTCGGAGGCCCCGGTCGTCCACGGTGCCGTTGAGGTCTCCGAGCAGGATGACCGTGCCGAGGGGTTCGCCGGAGAGCGCCTCGCCGAGCAGGACGGCGCTCTCGTCGCGCCGGGCGACGTCGAACCCGGCCCGCACGCCGAGGCGCACCGACGGCAGGTGCGCCACGTAGACGGCGACGTTGCGCCCGGACAGCCGGACCTCGGCGCGCAGCCCGCGGCTCCAGTCCCCGCCGACCCCGGCGGGCCTGATGTCGAGGGCCCGCGCGTCCAGGATCGGGTGCTTCGACCAGAGGCCGACCGTGCCGTGCACCACGTGGAACGGCAGCCCGAGGGCGGCGGTGTAGACCCCGGCGGCCTCTGGGGTGATCTCCTCGAGCGCGACCAGGTCCGGCTCGACGTCCATCAGCGCCTCCGCCGTGCCGACCGGGTCGGGGTTGTCGTCGGCGGCGTTGTGCTGCACCACGGTGAGGTCGTGCGCGGCGCCGGCCCCGGTGAGGACGCCGCCGAAGAGACCGAGCCACGCCACGACCGGCAGCAGCGCCGAGAGCAGCGCGAGCAGCGACCGGCGCAGCAGCGCCGCCTCGAACAGGACCGGGATCGCCAGGCAGAGCCAGGGCAGGAACGTCTCGAACAGGCTGCCCAGATGACCGGCGCCGTCGGGCACGGCGCGGGGCGCGGCGAGCAGGACGGCGACGAACCCGGCGAGCACCGTGGACACTTCACCGCGCCGCCAGCTCCAGTGCATGACGTCCATCTTCGCGGGTTGTACCGTTCGCGGATGTCCCGGACATCCCGCACCCCGGTCACCCTCGGGCTGACCGCGGTAGGGCTCGCCGTCGTCGGCCTGTCGATCCTGCTCTACGGCACTTACATCGGCGGGTTCGCCGGGCTGGCCGACCCGCGCAGCGAGCGGTTCCTGCGACCGGCGAGCCGCCCCCTGTATCAGGGCTGGCAGTCCTGGACGGCGGCCGGCCCACGGCCCGCGGACGATCCGGCGCCGGCGGGCGGCTACACCGTCCCGTAGATCAGGCAGCTACGGCAGCTGCCAGCGCTGGGTCGGGGCGCCGGCGCAGCGGGCGAGGTACGGCTGCATGCCGCCCCGGACGGTCAGGCACTGCCGTGACGAGCGGGCGACCAGCGTGCCCTTGACGGTGTCCCATTGCTGCGCCGCGGCGCCGCTGCAGCGGGCCAGGCCGAGGCGGCCCGGCCGGCTGCAGGCAGCGGCCCGCCGTGCGCAGCGTGCCGTCGGCGTTGGCGGTCCAGGTCTGGGAGGCGGCGCCGGAGCAGCGGTGCAGTTGGACGGTGCCGCCGAAGCGGGCGTCCAGGCAGAGGCCGGCCGGCCCGACCACGGGGCCGGCGATCGGCTGCGGCACCGGGGCCGGCGCCAGCGCGGCGGTCGCACCGGGCCCGGCGCCGGGACGATCGCGATCTGCAGCTGGCCGGCCTGCGCGGCGGTGACCGGCTCGGCGTCCGGCGAGGACGTCGCGGCGCGGTCGGTGGCCGTCAGGGCGAGGCCGGTCGTGGCGAGGGTCAGGACCAGCACGGTCCATGACAGCGCGGGGTAGGGCCGCGGCTTGCGGCGGGGTTGCGGCACGACCGGCGGGGGCGCCAGCACGGTCGTCTCGGAGTGCCGCGGGTGGTAGAGCGGCGGCACGACCCGCGCCGCGACGGGTCCGCTGCTCGGGTGCGGGGCGGGCGGAATCTGGTGATGCGCGATGACTTTCACATACGGGCGGACCAGGACCGGAGGCATGACGCGACCGTAACGGCCATCAGTGCCGACCTATGCGGCCCGGACCGGGTGAAATACCGGAATCACCCTGCGCCTCACCCGCCCGTTGGAGCGCTTTCACGGACGCGTCCGGGCCCCGGCACGCGGCGTGGCGCGCAAAGTGTTGCGGCACAACGCGGATGGATCGCACGGAACGTCCGCATTTCCACTGGCTGATCGGCCGTTCCGGGGAAATTCGGGGGTGCCCGGACGTAGCGCACGGCCGATTTACACGGTAGAAACAACACTCTGGAGAGAGCGCTCTCACGCCAGCGCCGACGCACTCCGCGATGCATCTCCTACACCCCTCATATCCGTGTACCTCACACCCGCCCGCACGATCGAGAGGACGCACCCGTATGACGATCCAGTCCGAGCATTCCGTGAGGCGGTGGTCCGGCCGTCGCACCATCGGCCGAGTGTTCGTACTCAGCCTGGCGATGACGACCGCCACCGCGACGATGGGGACGGCGGCCGGCGCGCACCCGTCGCACGGCGGGTCGCAGGACCTGGGCACCAACGTCACCGTGTTCGACCCGAGCACGCCGGTCAGCGAGATCCAGGCGAAGCTCGACGCGACCTACGCCAAGCAGGTCGACAACGAGATGGGCACCGCGCGGTATGCCTATCTCTTCAAGCCCGGCACGTACGGCACGGCCGACCAGCCGCTGCAGATCAAGGTCGGCTACTACACGGAGATCGCCGGTCTGGGCGCGTCCCCCAACGACGTGGTCATCAACGGCAAGGTCGAGGTGTACAACCGCTGCCTCGAGAACGGCGGCACCAGCAACTGCCTCGCGCTGGTCAACTTCTGGCGCACGCTGTCCAACCTGTCGATCAACATCAACGCCAAGGGCCAGGACGGCTGCCGTGGCTCGGCCAACTTCTGGGCCGTGTCGCAGGCCGTCTCGCTGCGGCGCATCAACGTCACCGGCGGCAACCTGTCGCTGATGGACTACTGCACCGCCGGCCCGCAGTACGCCAGCGGCGGCTTCATCGCCGACTCGAAGGCCGGCACGATCGTCAACGGCTCGCAGCAGCAGTGGCTGACCCGCAACAGCGAGGTCGGCAGCTGGTCCAACGGCGTGTGGAACCAGGTCTTCTCCGGCGTCGTCGGCGCCCCTGACGACTCGGCCTTCCCGAACCCGCCGTACACCACGCTCGCGACCACCCCGGTGAGCCGCGAGAAGCCGTACCTCTTCGTCGACGCCAAGGGCAAGTACAACGTCCGGGTGCCGTCGGCGGCGAAGAACACCAGCGGCATCTCCTGGGCGAACGCCCAGACCGCGGGCCGCACCATCCCGCTGTCGGACTTCTACGTCGCCAAGCCGGGCGACTCTGTCACCAAGATCAACCTGGCGCTGCTGGCCGGCAAGAACCTGCTGCTGACCCCGGGCACGTACGACATCGCCCGCAGCATCGAGGTCCGCTGGCCCAACCAGGTGGTCCTCGGCATCGGTCACGCCACGCTGACCGCGGTCAACGGCTCGACCCCGCTGGACATCGCGGACGTCCCCGGCGTCATCGTCGCCGGCGTCACCATCGACGCCGGGCTCAAGGAGTCCAAGGTCCTGCTGCGCGTCGGCAAGGAGCACGGCTGGGGCATCAGCGACCCGAAGAACCCGACCACGCTGTCCGACGTGTACTTCCGCGTCGGCGGCCCGCACATCGGCAAGACCGACACCGCGCTCGAGGTCAACAGCGACAACGTGCTCATCGACCACACCTGGGTGTGGCGCGGCGACCACGGCGTCGAGGGCTTCACCGGCGGCGTCAACGGCGACAACCAGCGCTGGGTCACCAACACCGGCCGCTACGGCGCCGTCATCAACGGCGACAACGTGACCGCGACCGGCCTGTTCGTCGAGCACTTCCAGAAGTACAACACCGTCTGGAACGGCGAGCGCGGCACGACCGTCCTCTACCAGAACGAGCTGCCCTACGACCCGCCGACGCAGGCGGACTGGATGAACGGCAGCGTCGAGGGCTACGCCGGCTACAAGGTCAACAACAAGGTGAAGTACCACAACCTGTACGGCGCCGGTGTCTACGTCTTCAACCAGAACAACCCGACGATCCACACCGAGAACGGCTTCGAGGCCCCCTCGACGCCGGGCGTCAAGCTGCACCACATCATGACGGTGAACCTCAGCGCCGGCATCATCGACCACGTCGTCAACGGCGTGGGCGACCCGGCCGACACCACCAAGATCGGCGTGCCGATCTACCTCGCGGACTACCCGGCCGCGTAACACCCCGCACCACCGGCGGTGGGCCGGCGCTCTTCGGAGCGCCGGCCCATCTGTTTCCCGCCCTTGGCTGACGCCATAGCTCACCGCCCCACCGCTGCGCGGCGGGTCCCGCCGGGGGATTCTCACCCCGGACCCCCAATGCTCGCTTCGCTCACACAGCCGCGCGTGCCGCGCTGGCTGGGATTGCGCGGGCGCGCCCCTCCGGTGGCCGGCCGCTGCCGTCACTTGCCGGCATGGCGACCGGGGGTTGAGGAGCTGGCGGTTTCCCGCCCTGACTGAGGCCATGGCTCGCCGCTCCCACCGCTGCGCGGCGGGTCACGCCAGGGGATTCCCACCGCGAGCCTGCGGGGCTGCCCACGTGTATCGCCGGAGCCTGGTGGATTGCTGATCACCCGGAGCCCGCTCCGAACGGTGATCTCGCGCCCCCGCTCGTGATCAAAGGCCGGATCCGGCCGTCGGGGCAGCCAGATCCGGCCTTTGATCAAGGGTTGCCACTGTGCGGGACACCGCGCGTTGCCAACTTGGGTGATTTGCGAAGTTTTGAAACCGGGGGCGGCTGGAGGCTGGGCGGGCACGAAGGCCGCGCCGCTGCTCGATCGACAAGCACCCGCTTCCTGGGCGTGGCCGACCGCCGTGAAACTTGCATTTACACATTCCAGGGCCCGTGCAACCATGCGGCGCGGCAGATGAGAGCGCTAACAAGACCTGCAGGAGGCACCGGTGGCCGAAACCATGGTCGACACCGCCTCACTGGTCGTGGCGGCGCAGTCCGGCGACCGCGACGCGCTGCAGGAGCTGACCGCGACGCATCTGCCGCTGGTGTACAACGTCATCGGGCGGGCGTTGAACGGCCACGCCGACGTCGACGACCTGGTCCAGGAGACGATGGAGCGGGTCGTGCGTGGGCTGCGCGGCCTGCGCGAGCCGGAGCGCTTCCGCTCGTGGGTCGTGGCGATCGCCTACCGCCAGGTCCAGCTGCACCTGCGCCAGGCCGGCCGGCGGGGGTTCCTGCGCCGGCCGGAGGCCCTCGCGGAGGTGCCCGACCCGGCCGGTGACTTCGCCGAGCGCACCGTCACCGAGCTGGTTCTCACCGGGCAGCGCCGCGAGCTGGTCGAGGCGACCCGCTGGCTCGACGACGGCGACCGGCACCTCCTCGCGCTGTGGTGGCACGAGGCCAGCGGCGAGCTGACCCGCACCGAGCTCGCGACGGCGCTCGGCATCGGCCAGCCGCACGCCGCGGTCCGCCTCCAGCGCATGAAGGCCCAGCTCGAGGCGGCCCGCCTGATCGTGCGGGCGCTGCACGCCGGCCCGCGCTGCGCCGACCTCGCGACCGTCGTGCAGGACTGGAACGGGGTGGCCCGGCCGCTGTGGCGCAAGCGGCTGACCCGGCACGTCCGCGACTGCGTGGCCTGCGGCGGGCACCGCCGCGGCCTGCTCACCCCGGAGCAGCTGCTGCTCGGCATCGGCGTGCTCGCGCTGCCCGCGACGGCGGTCGCGGCGGCCCGTGCCGCGCTGGAGGCGCCGCTGCTCGCCCCCACCGGCACGTCGCTGCTCGGCGGCCTCCAGCAGGTGTTCCAGCACAAGACCGCGGCCGTGGCCACGGTGGCCGTGGTCGCCGGCGGAGGCTTCGCCTACGCGGTCTACGAGACCCCGGCCGGCCCCGGCGACGGCGAGCCGCCGGTCGCGGCGGCACCGGCCCCGGCCACGGGCACCGCCCCGGCGACCGCAGCGGCGTCGGCCCCACCGGCCACCCCCGGGGCGAGCACCCCGGCGGGCCGCTTCACCGGCGTCGCCGCCGCCGACATCTACGTGGCACCGAACGGCGCGGACGCCGCGGACGGCAGCATCGCGCGGCCCTACGCCACCCTCGCGAAGGCGGTGTCCGTGGTGCGGCCGGGGCAGACCATCGCCCTGCGGGGCGGCACCTACCAGCCGGTCTCCCCGGTCACCATCACCACCAGCGGCACCGCCGAGCAGCGCATCACGGTCAGCAACTACCAGGACGAGGCACCCGTCATCGACGCGTCCCGCGTCCCGGCCGACAAGTGGGCCATCACCCAGCAGGCGAACTACTGGACCGTGCAGGGGTTGGAGATCAAGGGCTCGCGCAGCCACGCCTACGTCTGCCTCGCCTGCAGGCACAACGTCTTCCGCCGGCTGTCGGTGCACGACAACGTGGAGTCCGGCCTGACCCTGCGCAACGACGGCACCATCGGCAACCAGGTGCTCGACAGCGACTTCTACCGCAACCGCAACCCCGCCGACGAGGGGCAGAGCGGCATCGGCCTGGGCGTGAAGTTCGGCGACGGCGAGGGCAACCTGATCCGCGGCTGCCGCGCCTTCGACAACGCCGACGACGGCTTCGACCTCGGCGACTTCCGCAGCCCGGTGACCCTGGAATACAACTGGGCCTACGGCAACGGCGTCAACCGGTGGGGCGTGCGCAACTGGCAGAGCAACGGCAACGGCTTCACCCTCGGCGGCGGCAGCCCACCCGCAGCCGCGGCGCACCAGCTGCGCCACAACGCCGCCTGGGACAACATCCACCACGGCTTCACCGACAGCGGCAACCGCGCGACGCTGCAGCTGACCAACAACACCGCCTACCGCAACGGCGCCGCCGGCTTCGTCATGGCCGACGCGCCCGCGACCCTGCGCAGCTCCGTCGCGATCGGCAACCCGACCGCGGTCACCGCGAACGCGGCCGTCCAGGCCAGCCGCAACACCTGGGACGGCGGGACGTGGACCGCGGCGATGTTCCGCTCCACGGACCCGGCGACGGCCCAGGGCCCGCGCGCACCCGACGGCACCCTGCCCTCCACACCGTTCCTGACCACCGGCAACGGCATGGGCGCCTCCATGACCGGCGGCGACTGACCCTCCCGGTGAACCGTTCGCACCCCCGGCCGCTACCTACCCTGCGGTGGAGGGGGGTGAGCGGATGGACAGCGACGAGGGCCTGCTGCGGGCGGTCGCCGCCGGTGACGCGGCCGCGCTGTCCCGGCTCTACGAGCGGCACTGCGGTGCGCTGTTCGGCTACCTGCACCGGCTCGCCGGGGACCGGATGACCGCCGAGGAGATCCTGCAGGACACGATGCTCGCGGTCTGGCGGTCCGCCGGCGCGTTCGAGGGGCGCGCGAAGGTGACGACGTGGCTGTTCGGGGTCGCCCGCCGGCAGGCACACAACCGGTTGCGCGGCCGGGCCCGGCCCGAGCCCTCCGGCGCCGACCTGACGGACCGGCCCGATCACGGCCCCGGACCGGAGGAGCTGGCGATCGCGGCGGCCGGTGGCACGCCCGTGGCCGCCGCCATCGACCGGCTGCCCGAGCACCACCGTGACGTGATCGCGCTGGTGTTCGTCGCCGGGCTGCCGCTGGCCGACGTCGCCGAGGTCCTCGCCATCCCCGTCGGCACCGTGAAGAGCCGCCTGTTCCACGCCCGGGCCGCCGTCGCCGCGGCGCTCACCGCCCAGGAGGTGCCCGAATGAAGGACTGGCTGCCGGCGTACGCCGCAGGCACGCTGCACGGCGCGGACCGCGACCGGGTCCGCGCGCACCTGGCGGACTGCGGGCGCTGCCGCGCGGAGCTCGCCGCCTGGCAGGCGATCGCCAGCGCCGCCGTCCCGCCCGGCGCGGCGCCCGACCCGGCCAGGATGGTGCGGGCGGTGCTGACCCGCAGCGCGATGGAAGGGCCGGCCCGCGACGGCCGCTCCGGCAGCCGCCTGCGGCACCTCGCCGCGCTGGTGGTGGCGGAGGCGCGGCTGATCCGCCCCGCCGTGCCGTTCGCCTCGGCGCTGGTGATGGCGCTCGGCGTCGCGGTCGTCCTGCTGCAGGCCAGGGCCGCCGCGGGCGCGACCGGCGCGGCCGGCCTGGTGCTCGCCCTGATCGCGCCGATCGTCGCCGCCGCGGGCGTCGCGGGCACGTACCGCTCCCGCCGCGACCCGGCCGCCGAACTGGTCGCCGCCACGCCGACCTCCGCCCGGCTGCTGCTGCTCGTGCGCATCACGCTGGTGTTCGGGTGCGACCTGGCGCTCGCGGTCGCTGCCTCCGCCGTGCTGCACGCGGCCGGGGCGGGGCAGGCGGGCCTGCACGCGCTCGTCGGCGCGTGGCTCGGGCCCATGGCGCTGCTGTCGTCGCTGAGCCTGCTGATCGCCGTGCGGTTCGGCCCGGACGTGGCGCTCGGCGCAGCCGTCGCGCTGTGGGCCGTGCGGGTCCAGGCGGGCGTGCTCGCCCGCGATGAGTGGCCGGCGCGGGTCGTCGTGGAGGTCTGGTCGACGAACGCGGCCGTGCTGACGGTCAGCGCCGCCGTCACCGTCGCCGCCGTGGTGCTCGCCGGGCGCGGCGGTGAACCACACCAGGGGTGGCACGCTACCCATCCGATGTGAGACCACTGATCCTCTGGCGGCACGAGGCGCGCCGGGCCGGCTGGGCGGCGCTGCTCGGCCCGCCGATCGCCGTCGCCCTGGGCGTCGCGGCCGCGCTGGCCAACCCCCTGCCGGGCGAGACGACCACGGCCCGCATCCTGCTCGGCGCCCTGGAGATGGCGGTCCCGCTCGCCGCGGGTGTCGCCTGCGCCTCGCTCGTCGGCCAGGACCCTGCGGTGGAGCTGCAGCTCACGGCGCCCACGCCGTACCGTGTCACGCTGCTGCGCCGCGCCGGTGTGACGCTGGGCTGGACGGCGGCGGTCGCCGCGCTGACGGCGGTCGGGCTGATCGCCACCGGCTGGTGGGCCCGCTGGCCGGCCAACCACGGGGTCCTCGTCGGTCAGCTCACCTGGGTGGCGCCGACCGTCGGGCTCAGTGGCCTGGGCTTCGCCGCGGGTGCGGTGTTCCGCAGCCCCGCGGCGGCCGGCGCGCTGGTCACGACCCTGTGGGCGATCCAGCAGTTCTTCGCCGACGCCGCGCAGCAGCACCTGCCGGGCCGGCTGCTGTACCTGTTCGCGACGACCCGCGGCACGGTGCCCGGCGACTGGACCGCGAACCGCCTCACGCTGCTCGGCGTGGGTGCCGCACTCATCGCGCTCGCAATGGTCGTCCTGGGCCGCTCGGAGCGCCTCATCGACGGGGAGGACGCGTGACCGGACCGGAGCGCAGCGGAGGGGCCGGGCATCGGCAGTGCAGTCCGTCATGCGGACGCCGGAGCGTAGCGGAGGTGGCAGCATGACCGGACCGGAGCGTAGCGGAGGTGGCAGCATGACCGACCGGACGCTGGGCGTGTTCGGCGCGAGTCTGCGGTACGAGTTCCGCATGCAGATCCGCAAGCGGTCGGTGTGGATCGTGCCCGCGCTGACCATCGTGCTGTTCCTGCTGATCGGGGGCAGCCTGCTGCGGGACCTGTTCGACCCCGCCGAGCGGCCCGCCGAGGCCAGGACCGCCGTGGTCGGGCTGGCGATCCAGGTCCACGGGCTGCTGTCGATCGGGTTCGGCTGCCTGCTCGCCGACCGGCTCGTCCGCGACGACCGGCTGCGGGTGGCGCCGATCCTGGACGCCACGCCGGCCGGCCCGGTCGCCCGCCTGCTCGGCAAGTACCTGGGCACGGGCGCCGCGACGGCCGTGCCGATCCTGGTGGTGTACTTCGGCTTCGCCGCCGCGTACGCGGTGGACACCGGCGCGCCCTCCGCGCTCGGCTGGGCCCTCGCCGCCACCGGCGTGGTGATCGTGCCGGGCCTGCTGTTCGTGGCCGCGTTCGCCCTGGCGGTGCCGCTGGTCATGCCGGCACCGCTGTTCCGCGTGCTGTTCGTCGGCTACTGGCTGTGGGGCAACCTGCCGGGGCCGGACACGATGCCCACGCTCGCCGGGACCCTGATCCACCCGCTGGGCGGCTACCCGCTCGACGTGCTGCTGGACTTCCACGGCATCGACGGCGAGGACACCCTGGCCGGCCCGGTGCCGGGCGCGACGCTGAACTTCCTGCGGCCGGACCCGACGCCGGCGACCGCGTGGCTGTCCATCGCCGTGCTGCTGGCGCTGGCCGCCGCCGCGCTCGCCGGTGGTCACGCGCTGCGCGCCCGCCGCACCCGATGAGCCCCCGACGCTGGAAAGGGAACCCGACATGCGTATCGACATCTCCGGCCTGACGAAGACGTACCGGGGCGGGGTTGCCGCCCTCGACGGCCTCGACCTGGTCGTGCCCACCGGCATGTTCGGCCTGCTCGGCGCGAACGGCGCCGGCAAGACCACGCTGATGCGCATCCTCGCCGGGATCGTGCGGCCGTCGGCGGGCCGCGTCGTCGTCGGCGGGCACGACCTCGGCACGGGCGCGGGCCGCACCGCCGTGCAGCGCGACCTCGGGTACCTGCCGCAGGACCTCGGCGTCTACCCGGACCTGACGGCCCGGCAGTTCCTGGACTACGTGGCGCTGCTCAAGGGCATGGACGACCGGGCGGCGCGGCGGCGCAGGATCGGGGAGCTGCTGGAGGTGGTCGCGTTGACCGGGCAGGCCGACCGCCGGCTGCGCGGCTTCTCCGGCGGGATGCGCCAGCGGGTCGGCATCGCCCAGGCGCTGCTCGCCGACCCGCAGCTGCTGATCGTGGACGAGCCGACCGCGGGTCTCGACCCGGAGGAGCGGATCCGCTTCCGCACGTTGCTGTCGCAGTTCTCCGGCCGGCGCACCGTGCTGCTGAGCACGCACATCGTCGACGACATCGCGCAGACGTGCCGGGAGGTGGCGGTGCTGGCCAAGGGCAGGCTCACCTTCCGCGGCACGGTCGACGAGCTGACCCGCCGCGCCGAAGGCCGGGTCTGGTCGATGGTCACCGACGGCCCGCCGCCGACCGGGGGCACCGTCGTGTCCGCGCTGCCGCACGAGGACGGCATGCGGTACCGGATCGTGGCGCCCGCCGCGCCGGGCCCGCAGGCCCGCCCGGTGGAGCCCAGCCTGGAGGACGGCTACCTCGCCGTCACCGCACGCTGAGCGGGCGGCCGGGCCGTCACGGCCCGGCCGCCTTCCTGCGCGGATCGTCAGCTGACCGCCTGCTTCACCAGGGCGCCGATCCGGTCCTCGTCGGCGGGGGTCAGCTCGGTCAGCGCGAAGTACGCCGCCCACATGGTGCCGTCGTCGAGGTTCGCCTCGTCGCTGAAGCCGAGCGTCGCGTACCGGGTCTTGAACTTCGCCGCGCTCTGGAAGAAGCAGACGACCTTGCCGTCGCGGGCGTAGGCGGGCATGCCGTACCACAGCTTCGGCGTGAGGACGGGGGCGTTCGCCTTGACGATGGCGTGGAGGCGTTCGGCGATCGCGCGGTCGGCGTCGGACATCTCGGCGATCTTCGCGAGCACCTCCGGCTCCGTGTCGGCCTTGGCGCCGCGGCGGGTGGCCGACTTGAGCTCCTTGGCGCGTTCCTTCATCGCGCCGCGCTCGTCCTCGGTGAAGCCCTCGTGCCTGGTGGTGTTGGTCGCCATGATGACGGTCCTTTCTAAAAGAGGAGCGGATTCTCAGGAAGGAGGAGCGGACTACCAGGACCCGGCCTGCTGGCGGGTCGGGGCGTTGAGCCGGTTGAAGGTGTTGGTCATCGCGATGTTGAGCAGCAGCGCGGCCAGTTCCTTCTGGTCGAAGTGCTTGGCGGCCAGGTCCCACACCTCGTCGGGGACGGGGTCCGCACGGTCGGCGAGCCGGGTCACGGCCTCGGTCAGCGCGAGGGCGGCGCGCTCCTCGTCGCTGAACCAGGGCGTCTCCCGCCACGCGGCGACGGCGTCCACCTGCTCCGTGGTCGCGCCATTGCGGCGGGCCTGACCGGCGCCGCCGGCCACGCACGGGCCGCAGCCGTTGATCTGGCTGGCCCGCAGGTGGGTCAGCGCCAGCAGCCTGCCGTCGACGCCGGCGCCGGCCACGGCCCGGTTGACGGCCATCAGGGCGTCCATGGCCTCGGGGATCAGCATCGCCGGGTTCGGCATCCGTTCGGTCGACATCTCGTGCTCCTTCGTTGTGCGGTGCCGCTCGCTGACAGGACCCATCGGAGCACCGGAGAGGCTCGCGGCGCGTGGGCCGTGGGACACCGTGGGACACTCGAAACGCGTCTGACCTGCGCGGACATGGCTGCGATCCGTTCGCGTGGGGCGGGACGGGTACGGTGTTGCACGTGTCCGGCCCTCAGGAACAGCTGGTGGCTCAGCTCGCTCGGATCAAGGAGCTGAGCGGGCTCAGCCTCCGGGCGCTCGCCGCCCAGGCGGGGTTGAGCAGCTCGTCGCTGTCGCGCTACCTGACGGGCAGGCTGGTGCCGCCGTGGGAGGCCGTCGTCGCGCTGTGCCGGGTCGTCGGCCGCGACCCCCGGCCGTTGCGCGCCGTGTGGGCCGAGGCGTCCAAGGCTGGCGCCGCGCCCCCGCCGCGCCGCAACGACCTGCCGGCCGACCTGTTCGACTTCACCGGGCGGGAGGCGGAGTCCGCGCTGGTCGAGGAGCTGCTGCGCACGGCCGGCGCGGTCGCGATCGACGGCATGGCCGGCGTGGGCAAGACCAGCCTGGCCGTGCACGTCGCACACCGGCTCGCCCCCGCGTACCCCGACGGCGGGCTCTACCTCGACCTGCACGGCTTCACCCCCGGCCAGGAGCCCCTGGAGTCCCTCGCCGCGCTGGGCCGGCTGCTGGCCGCGCTGGAGATCACGCATCCCCCGGCCGGCGTCGCCGAACGCGCCGCGCTGTGGCGCTCGGAGCTGTCCCGCCGCCGAGCGCTCGTGGTGCTCGACAACGCGGTCGACGCGGAGCAGGTGCGGCCGCTGCTGCCCGGCGCGGGGAAGTCCGCGGTGCTGGTCACCAGCCGCCACCGCCTGGTCAGCCTGGACGGGGTGCCGCCGGTCTCGCTGGTGCCGTTCGCCGACGGCGACGCGGCCCACCTGTTCGGCCGGGCGGCCGGGCTCGCGGACACCACCGCCGACGCGGTCGGTCAGGTGCTCCGGCAGTGCGGCGGGCTCCCCTGGCGCTGCGGATGGCCGGCGCGCGCCTGCGGCACCGCCCCGGCTGGACGGTCGCGGTCCTGGCGGAGCGGCTCCGCGACACCGCCGGCCGCTTCGACGCGGTGTTCGGCATGTCGCTGCACCAGCTCGACCCGGCGCAGCGGCGCATGTTCCGGCTGCTCGGTGTCCTGCCGGGCGCCGACTTCGACGACGCCGTCGCGGGCGCGCTCGCCGACGTGCCGGCCGACCGGCTCGGCGCGGTGCTGGAGGAACTGGTCGACGCCCACCTGCTGCAGGAGCTGGCGCCCGGCCGGTACCGGATGCACGACCTGATCCGGCAGTACGCCGCCGACCTCGCCGCCGAGGAGGAGCCGCAGGCCGGCGCCGCGCTGCGCCGGGTCGTGCGGCACTACCTGGCGCGGGCCGTCGCCCACGACCGGATGCTGCCGTCACCGCATCGCCCGCAACCCGCCGCCGGCGACCCGGCGCAGGCCATGGCCTGGTTCGACCTCGAATACGAGAACCTGGTCGCCGCCTTCGACGCCGCGGTGCGGCTCGGCGAGGCCGAGGACGAGGTGGTGGCCGAGCTGCCGCAGGCCATGCGGGTCTGGTTCTTCCGGCACCGCGGCACCGACGACCAGACCCGCCTGCTGGAGGCCGCCGCCGACGCCGCGGCCCGGCTCGGCCGCCACCAGGAGCGCGCGGTGCTGCTCTCGGACCTCGGCTTCGCCCGCGCCGCCGCGGGCCGCCTCGTCGACGCGCTCGCCGCCTACGAATTGGCCGAACGCGAAGGGCCCGACGACGACCTCGCGGCCGGTCTGGCGCTGCGGATCGGTCTCGTCCGCCGGGACCTGGGCGACCTGGAGGAGGCGCAGCGGCAGCTGCGACGGGCCCGGGCGCTGTTCGAGAAGCTCGGCCAGCGCGGCGGGCAGTCCCAGGCCCTCGCCTTCGACGGGTGGGTGACGCTCCGCCTCGGGCGGCCCGCCGAAGCCGTCGAGCTCGCCCGGGCATCCCTCGCCCTGGCCGGTGGGCCGGCCCAGGTCAGCGGGCTGGTCACGCTCGGTCTTGCCCTCGCCGCGGACGATCCCGCGCAGTCGCTGCGGACGCTGCGCGAGGCGCTGCGGCTGGCGCAGGAGCACAACCTGCAGCACAACCAGGCGTGGTGCCACAGCGCGCTCGGCGTCGCGCTGCGGGTCATGGGCTCACCCGAGGAGGCCCTTGACCACCATCGGCGGGCCTTCGAGCTGCTGGAACCCCTCGCCGAGGTGCAGCTGGAGATCGACTGCCTGCACGAGTACGCCGAGACGTGCCGGGTGGCGGGCCGCCCGGACGAGGCCTTGGCGCTCCTCGACCGGGTCGTCGCACTGGCGCGCGAGCTGGGCCGCCCGCACGACGAGCGGCTCGCCCGGCAGGCCCGCGACCTGGCAGGCTCGTCCGCTGCGCAAGGAAGTCCGGGGGCTGGTCGGTGACCGGCCCGGACCTGTTCCGGCAGTACCGTCTCGATCGTCGTGCCGGACGGGAATCCGGGTACGGCTGAGGAGGGCGGCCGTGGAAGGGGCGGCCGTCGCACCGGGGGGCTCCTTCCACGGCCGCTCTCTTTATGGTGTGGCCGGCGGAGCCGGCAGGGCGCACGCGGTGTCGAGGTCCAGAGTGACCGTCGTCGACGGGCGTGGGTGCAGCAGGCGGAGCCAGCGGACCTTGCGCAGGGCGGTGGAGGCACGGCTGGCCTGGCGGTGGCGGGGCGTGTGGTGGGCGCTCATGCATTCACTCCAATGAACCGGGTCACGACACAGAGTGTGCGTGGCCGGACCCTGGGTCGTCAGCATGCGAACGGTCGCGCTCCTGCGCTGGTCAGCAGGGGTGTGGGGCCGTCCGGATTCCCCCGTTCGGAGGCGAGTAGTAGTGACGGAGCGTTGAGTAACGCTAGTGGTAGCGGTGGCCCATCTCGGCGTGGATCGGGGTGCCGGTGGTGAGCGCCGTCAATGCCAACGACAGGCGGCGGCGCAAGGATGCGCGGATCTCGGCGGCGTGCAGGGGGAGCCACCGGATGCCGGTGAGCTCGTCGGCGGCGGGGCGGACGGGTAGCGCGGGGTCGAGGACGCCGCCGTCGAAGACGAACTGGACCTGGTCGCTCCAGGGGCCGCGGCCCGGGGTCCAGTCGACCACCAGGAGGCGGCCGGTCGGCAGGTCGACGCCGAGCTCCTCGAGGACCTCGCGGCGGCAGGCGGCGGACGGGGGTTCGCCGGGTTCGACGATGCCGCCGGGCAGGTCGAGGTACGGCTTGTAGTTGGGCACCACGAACAGGATCCGGTCCGTTGGGTCCCTGATCAGCGCGCCGGCGGCGACCGTCTTGTGGGCCATGCGCCGGGCGACGCCGGGGTGGAACTCGGCCTCGGGTGGGCCCTCGTCGGCGAAGAAGGCGGCGGTCATGGTGTCCATCCAATGGGGTACGCCGGTCTGCTGATGGTGAACGTATCTTGCGTAATGCAAAGGTAACTGGGCGTCAACCAAGGGGGGAGGTGGTGGCCGGTCAACGCGGTCCCACGCGAAAGGAGTTCCGTGCGCTGGGGGTAGTTCGCGGGACGCACCGTGAATGCCGGGGGCGGTGTCCGCGCGGGACACCGCCCCTAGAACCTGGAAGCACCGGAGGACTCAGACGGCACGCCGCAGGTGCAGCCGGACGGTCGTGCCCGACGGGCCGGTGCGCATCTCCAGCAGGTCGCAGATCTGCCGGGCGATCCACAGCCCGTGCCCGCGCTCGGAGTGCGGGTCGGCGCGCAGGAAGCCCAGGAAGTTGCCGGTGGCGGTGCCGGTGTCGGTGATCTCGCAGACGACCCGGCGGTCGGTCGCCCACATGCGGGCCTCGCCCTTGCCGCCGCCGTGGCGCAGGACGTTGGTGGCGATCTCGTTGACCGCGAGGATGTAGTCGTCGAGCCGCTGCAGGCTGACGCCGAGGCGCGGGGCGTGCTCGGCGACGAACTGCCGGACCGGGGCAAGGTCGGCGTGGATGGGGATCCACTCGACGCCGGTCGGCGGGCGGGGCGCGAGCGGGGTGTCACGGGAGGCGTAGTAGGACGCGGGTTCGGTGAAGTCGGCGCTGATCTCGCTGGTCGTGCCGACGGCGAGCCGGGGGTGGGTGCGGCGGGCGTCCTCGACGATGGCGCCGGCGAGGGTGCTGCTGTCGTAGCCGCACATGACCCAGGCGCGGGAGTCGGCGAGTGCGACGTTGACGATCGACTCGTAGCGGCCCCATTCGGAGGTCTCGAGGTCGTCGCGGTCGGCCCAGACGGGCTCGCCGATGACCCGCAGGAAGGCGGTGTCGGTGGCGAGGGCGTCGATGCGGCGGTGGTGGGCGTCGAGGGTGCGGCCCGGGGAGTCGAACCAGCCGGCCGGCTCGAGGAAGGTGACCTCGTCCGCGGCGCCGTCGAGCTGCTCGCGCAGGAGCCTGGTGTTGTCGGTGGAGGTGACGGCAAGGACGGTGTCGCCGCGGTGCACGCCCTCGGTGATGAACGGCACGGCCGTGGCGAGGAACTGCTCGGGCGAGTCGAACAGCAGCGCCTGGTGGATCAGGGTCACGGTGCCGGCACCCCCGCATCCCCGATGGTGAGGCCCGGTGTGGTGTCCCAGCCGACGATCCGCAGCACGTTGCGCAGGGTCGGGGCGAGGTGGCGCACGTGCAGCGTCCGGTCCGGTGCGAGCGCCTCGGCGGCGCGGACGAGGGCGCGGATGCCGGCGACGTCGATGAACAGCAGCTCGGCGACGTCGACGACGATGATCCGCTCCGGCCATTGCGTCGTGTGGGCGAGCGCGTCGGCGAAGGCGCCCGCGGTCAGGTCGTCGACGGTGCCGCAGATGCGCAGGCCGCGGGGCGAGAATGTGGGCACGATGCGCAGCCGCCGGTCGTCGTGCAGCGGGTCGACGTGCACCACGCCCGGGTGCCGGGCGACCAGGCCGGTGATGTCCGCCTTGTCGAACAGGCGCTCGTCGTACTGGCAGATCGCCGCGAGGTCGTCGGAGCCGGTGACGGTCGAGGCGACTCCGGACTCGTATTCGTGCAGCCGGACGGTGTCTGGCAGGGCCCAGCTCATCTCGCCGGTGAGGCGCAGACCCTGGAAGCCGGCGGTCCGGGCGTCGCGGACCGCGTGGCGGATGCCGTCGACCATTGCGCCCGGGTCGAAGTGGTCGTCCGCCGAGCGGACCTCCAGCTGGCCGCGGGCCATCGCGAGGGCGCCGTCAATGCCGCGCGGGTCGAGCCACGCGTCGATGGCGCGGGGTGCCGTCTTGTCGGAGTAGTAGAGCACCCGCTCGCCACGGATCAGGCCGTCGGCGATGTAGGCGGACACCACCTCGCGCTGCTCGAGATCGCTCGCGAACGGCAGGCACAGGTGATCGCCCAGGCGGACGTGCCCGGTGTGCTTGGTCGAGACGCTGTCGTTGATGTTTCTCAACTTACCCAGCGGCCCCGGAAATGATGTCCGGTGGCCCTACTGCCGGATGCAGCAGCCGGCGCAGACCTTCGGGGTGGGCAGCGTGAACGCCAGGCAGCAGGTGCGCCGCTTGATGTCCAGACCGCCCCCGTCCCGGACGCTCAGGTCGACGAGGTCGTCGGCGCCGAGCGCGGCCAGCACGCGGTGGGTGGTGTCCAGGACCTCGGCGGGCGGCGCGGCGAAGCCGCGGGACATCGCGTAGGACACGCCGGAGGCGACCGAGCCCCACAGCGTCCGCCGGCTGAGGCGGGCCTGCTTGCGCACCTCGTCGAGCATCGGGTCCAGGTGCGCGTCGACCAGCGAGCGGCGCATGACGCCGAGCAGTTCGTCCTCGTCCTCGACGATGAGCAGCCCGGCGGTGTCGGAGGCGACGATCGGGTCGGTGGCGAGGACCGCGGTGACCGGCCGGCGCAGCGCCAGGGTCAGGAAGGGCTGATGGGCGCTGAACCGGACCAGCACGTGATCCGGTGTCATCAGCGGTACGCGTCGCGAGGTCGCGAAGCCGATCACGGCCGGCAGGGCGAGCCAGTAGGAGTAGCACTTCCACGCCAGGGCGGCGGCAGCGTGCGGCTGGGCGCTCCAGCGCCCGGCGGCGGCGTCGAGCCAGTCACCGACGCCCTCGGCCGTCAGCAGCTCACCCGCACTGCGCCAGCCGGGGGTACGGGTGATCAAACCGGTCGACAGCCCCTGGAGTGATTCTTTTCCGTGCCTGATGCCCATCTGCGTGAGCGACGCGATCACCGGCGCCAGCGGGTTGACGGTCGCGCGGCTGATGAGCGCGGTCACGTTGGGTCGCCGATCCGGCCTGGTGACACGCGGCGATGGCACCGCGGCGCGGCGCTCGTCAACTGCGTGTGTGCGGTGCTCACCACCGGTGGATACCCCCAGACATGCATGCCAAGCGCCCACGATACAGCGATTAGGTAAGCCTAACCACTCTACGATTGTCCGGCATCTGCCGTAACTTTGTGTGACTTTGCGGCAGCGTGTTGCTGATCCGCGAACGTTGATCAACGCCGATGAGGTGGTGTTGTCAACCCTTTTGTCGGCAAATTGTCCGCTTGACCTGTTCGACTGGTCGCCCCAGCGACACTTATCCGGCAGGGGCCGTCTCCCTGCGGGGCTGGGCCGGACATGACCACGAGCGACTCTCCCGTGCAGCGGGCGTCAGAGGCGTTCGTCGCGGAGTTCGCGCGGTGGCGCATCGATCGCGGCATGTCCAAGAAGCAGCTGGCCGCCGCGATGGGGTTCGACGCCTCCTACGTCAGCCACGTCGAGGCCCGCCGTCACCGGCCCACCGAGGACTTCGCCCGGCGCGCCGAGGCCATCCTGCAGACCGGTGGCGCCATCTGGCAGCGGTACAAGGAGTACGACGAACTGCGCGCGACCGCCCGCAGCCGCGTCGGGCTGCCCGGCCGCGACCCGCCGGTGCCCGATCAGTGGCTGCCGCCCGGCACGGGACTGGTCGTCGAGCGGGAGACCGCCCGGCTGTCCTACGTCGACGGCAAATACCGGTGCACGGTCCGCCGTGCGCTCTACAACGCCGGCACCGAGCCGGTCACGCGCTACCTGGTGCGGATCTCCGTGGACCGCTACCCGGACGATCCCGCGCGCTCCAACCGCCATCACCGCGACCACCCCATGTCGTGGGACGAGCTGGCGATGGTCGCGTCGTGCGCCGGTGAGCCCATGGACTGGCGGTCCAAGACCGACCGGGACGCCCTCAAGGAGGCGTGGCTGCTGTTCGAGAACGCGCAGGGGCGCTTCCCGCTGTACCCGGGACAGCGCACGACCATCGCGTACTCGTGGCACATCAGCGTCGAGAAGTGGGGCCACTGGTTCCAGCGCACCGTGCGCCTGCCCACCCGGCAGCTCACCATCGAGGTCGAGTTCCCGGCGCGGATGCGGCCGGTCGTCTGGGGCGTGCAGACCTCGCTGTCGGCGGAGGAGGTGCCGCTGCGCACCCCGATCACCCAGGAGCTGTCCGTCGACGGGCGGGCGGTCTTCTCGTGGCACACCGAGCAGGCGACCCTGCACGACCGGTACCGGCTGGAATGGCGCTTCCGCGGCACCCGGCCGGAGGGGGCGGTGGAGCAGCCGGACGACTGGGAGGAGCCCCCTTTCGTGCAGCCGGCCTCGAGTGACGCCATGCGCGCGGCCGGCGTGATCCAGCGCGGCGACTCCGGCCTCGACCGGCCGGTGCGCAGGATGGACCTGCCCGGGGAGTCCGCGCGGGCCGAGGACGTCATCGACGAGCTGTCCACGGCGCTGGACCGGATCGAGGCGTTGCACCCTTTCGTCAAGGGTGTGGGGCTCGCCGCCCCGCAGCTCGGTTCGGGGCTCGCGGTGGCGATCGTCCGTCAGGCGGAGCCTGACGCGGAGCAGATCGTGCTGATCAACCCGCGGGTCGTGGCCGAGTCAGGCGACGCGGACGAGCAGTTCGAGGGCTGCCTGTCGTTCTTCGACGTGCGGGGACTGGTCCGGCGCCCGCTCACGATCACCGTGCAGAGCGAGCGGCTGGACGGCACGCCGGTGACGACGGTGTACGAGCGTGCCCTGGCCCGCCTGGTGGCGCACGAGATCGACCACCTGGACGGGCGGCTCTACCTGGACCGGATGGAGCACGACGCGCCGCTGGTACCGACGACGGAGTACCGCCAGACCGGCAAGCCCTGGCACTACGCCTGACGCGGCAGCGCGCAGGTCACAGCTCGCCGGCCGCGGAAATGTAGGCCGACTCCACGTACACGGTGATCCAGCGCGCCGGGCGGCGGTCCGCGATCAGGTCAAGGGACGGGTCGAGGTTGAGCGCGCGGTAGGCGCGGCGCATCGCGTCGTCGTCCAGGATCTTCGCCTTGCCGTTGATGTGCAGGCCGATCGCGCCGCGGGCGAAGTCGACGAAGAGCAGGCTGATCCGCGGGTCGCGCTCGATGTCGGAGATCGCGTCTGAGAGGCTCACGTCGTCGAACTCGGGCCACGCCAGCCGGTTCACCGACAGGACCCGCACGAAGCCGGCGCCGCCGGTCACGAACGTGCAGTCGTTGCCGTCGTCGGGCTCGCCCGTCGCCACGAACAGCATCTCCTGGCGGCGGACGAAGTTCTGCATCCGGTCATCGAGCTCGGTTTGGATCTCGTGGTCGGACAGTGTCTGCACGGTGCACCTCCGGGAAGCGAACGCCTGCGTGCAGCCAAACACCGCGCCGGCGGGACGGCCGGACAGTCAGTGCGACGCAGCCGAACGGCCGACGTGTCCAGCGCCCACCAGCGGCGCGTCGAGTGGAAAACAATCGGCGAACACGAGACGTCGCACAGTCAGTGCGATGCGTGGTCTTCCCTGGTGGTGACGCTGGCTCTCCTACGGCACCTACGTTTGACCGCGAAGGGCACCGATGAGCAATCTGTCGCGATTACTGAAGGAGAGTTGGACCCTCGTCGAGGAGCAGCAGGACAAACTCGCCAGCTACTTCTACGCGCGCATGTTCCTGAACAATCCGCAGCTGAGGGACCTCTTCCCGGTCCAGATGGACGTGCAGCGCTCCCGGCTCCTCGGCGCGATCGTCACCGCCGTGCAGACCGTCGACGACCCCGACACGTTCGCCGAATACCTGCAGTCGCTCGGCCGGGACCACCGGAAGTTCCACGTGCAGCCCGAACACTACGACGTCGTCGGCGGCGCGCTGATGGAGGCCCTGCGCACGTTCGCCGGCGACGAGTGGACGATCGAGTTCGACCAGGCCTGGCGCGACGCCTACGCGGTGATCGCCGCCAAGATGATCGAGGGTGCGGACGCCGACTCGACCAACCCGCCGTACTGGCACGCCGAGGTGCTGTACCACGAGCGGCGCAGCCACGACGTCGCCGTGATCACCTGCCGGCCCCTGCAGCCGCTGGAGTACCGCGCCGGGCAGTACATCAGCGTCGAGTGCAAGCACCAGCCCCGCCTGTGGCGCGTGTACTCCGCGGCGAACGCGCCCCGCAAGGACGGCTCGATCGACTTCCACGTCCGGGCCGTCGGCGCGGGGTGGGTGTCCTCGGCCCTGGTCCGCCGGGTCCAGCCGGGCGACATGATCCGCCTCGGCGCCCCGATGGGCTCCATGGTCATGGACCGGCGATCGACCCGCGACATCGTCTGCGTCGCCGGCGGCACCGGGCTCGCCCCGATCAAGGCCCTGATCGAGGAGATGACCCGCGCGAACCGCACCCGCTGGGTGCACGTGTTCTTCGGCGCCAGGGACCGCGACGACCTGTACGACCTGGCCTGTCTCAACCGGCTCGCCGCCCGCTATCCGTGGCTCTCGGTGGTGGCCGCCACCAGCGACGACCCCGAGTTCCCCGGGGAGCACGGCAGGATCTCCGACGTGGTCGCCCGGTACGGCCCGTGGAACGACCACGACTTCTTCGTCTCCGGCTCGCCGCAGATGGTGCGTTCGACCCTGCGCACCCTCGCGGAGATGCAGGTCCCCGCAATCCGCATCAAGTACGACGCCTTCGGGGACTCGTGATCGGTGGGGGCGCCGTTCGTGCGGGCGGCGCCCCCATCGAGCAACACGCGAACTACAGTGCAAGCGTGATCGACAAGCGGGCCGTCCGGGTCGAGGTGCTGCTGCTGCTCGGCGTGTCGCTCGGCGCGTCCGCGATCCTGTCGATCCTGCGGATCATCGACCGGCTCACCTACGTGAAGCCGCTGTCGGAGCAGACCGCGACGCTCAACCCGTCGATCACGCCGGACCGGCCCTGGCTCGACCTGTCCTACCAGCTGGTCAACACGGGTCTGGGCTTCGTGGCGCCGCTGCTGGCGGTGTACCTGCTGCGCCGCGACCACCAGGACTGGCGTTTCGGGGTGCGGCCAGGCTCGGACCTGGGCTGGGGCACGGGCCTCGCCGCCCTCATCGGGCTGCCCGGCCTCGCGCTCGTGTGGGCCGCGCAGGAGCTCGGCGTCAGCGCCCGGATCGTGCCCGAGGCGCTCGGCACGCACTGGTGGTCGGTGCCGGTGCTGATCCTCGCCGCGCTGCAGAACGGCGTCCTCGAAGAGGTCGTCATGATCGCCTACCTGCTGACCCGCCTGCGCGACCTGGAGTGGGGCTGGTGGCCGGCGATCGTCACCAGCGCGGCGATCCGCGGGGCGTACCACCTCTACCAGGGCTTCGGCGGGTTCGTCGGCAACTTCGTCATGGGCCTGATCTTCGGCTGGTTCTACCAGCGAACGAAGCGGGTCATGCCGCTCATCGTCGCGCACACGATCCTCGACATCGTCTCCTTCGTGGGGTACGCCCTGCTCAAGGATCATTTGACGTTCCTGAGTTAGGGCAAATCGCCACAATTAGTCTGACTGACGTGAGCCGAATCCTTCTCGCCGTCACCCTTGTCGCCTCGTCCGTCTTCGCGGTGCCGGTCGCGGCCCGGGCCGAGGCGGACACCTCGCTCTACATCGTGCAGCTGGCTGGCGACCCGGCAGGCCGGCAGGAGAGCGCCCGCGGACGGATCCGCGCCGACCGCGCGGCCGTCCTGCGGCGGGCCGGCGTCACCAGGACGGCCGCGGTGTACGAGTCGGCCTTCAACGGCTTCGCGGCCGCCCTGACCCCGGCGCAGAAGGCCCGCGTGGAGCGGACATCCGGCGTGCGCCGCGTGTGGAAGAACGAACGGCACACCCTGGACACCATCTCCACCCCCGACTTCCTGGGCCTGGCCGGCAGCGGCGGCGCCTGGAACAAGCAGTTCGGCGACCCGTCCCACGCCGGCGAGGGCATCATCGTCGGCATCATCGACACCGGGTTCTGGCCCGAGAGCCCCAGCCTCGCGCCGCTGCCCGAGCCCCGCCCCGACCAGGTGGTCATCGACAAGAAGTGGACCGGCGGCGGCGCCGACAAGTGCGACGAGGGCACCGGCACCGCCCAGCAGAAGGTCACCTGCAACAACAAGGTCATCGGGGCGCGGTACTACGACGCCAGCGGCTTCGGCGGCTGGGAGTCCGAGTTCCGCTCGCCCCGTGACTACGACGGCCACGGCACGCACACCGCCACCACCGCCGCCGGCCTGCACGACATCCCCGCCACGATCAACGGCGATCCCGTCGGTACCGTCTCCGGCATGGCGCCCGCCGCCCGCATCGCCGTGTACAAGGCGCTGTGGCGGCAGTCGGACGGCGAGGGATCCGGCGGCAGCGTCGACCTGCTCGACGCCGTCGACGACGCGGTCAGCGACGGCGTCGACGTGCTCAACTACTCCGTCTCCGGCAGCGCCGACACCATCGTCGACCCGATCGACCTGGCCTTCTACAACGCCGCCGCGGCCGGGGTCTTCATCGCCACCTCCGCCGGCAACAGCGGCCCCGACCCGTCGACCGTCGCGCACAACGAGCCCTGGGTCACCACCGTGGCCGCCAGCTCCCACGATCGCGGCGCCGACAAGTCCGTGACCCTCGGCGACGGCAAGACCTACCTCGGCGCCGGCCAGGGCGCCGCCGTGCCGTCCGCGCCGCTCGTCGACTCCGTCGCCGCGGGCCTGCCCACCGCAGAGCCCGACAAGGTCGAGCTCTGCTACCCCGGCGCCCTCGACCCCGCCGCGGTGAAGGGCAAGATCGTGCTCTGCAAGCGCGGCGTCAACCCCCGCACCGACAAGAGCATCGCGGTCCGCGACGCCGGCGGCGTCGGCATGATCCTCTACAACCCGAGCGAGAACTCCCTCAACGCCGACTACCACATCATCCCGACCGTGCACGTCGACCACGTCGCCGGCGCCGCGATCAAGGCGTACCTGAAGACCGCCGCGCCGACCGCGTCGCTGTCCGCCGTCACGAAGGTCGTGCCCCGCGCCCCCGCGATGGCCGCGTTCTCCTCCGCCGGCCCCGCCATCGCCGGCGGCGGCGACCTGATCAAGCCCGACATCACCGCACCCGGCGTCGACATCGTCGCCGGCGTCTCCCCGGCAGGGCATCACGGCAACCTGTACGACGGCGAATCCGGCACCTCCATGTCCAGCCCGCACATCGCCGGCATCGCCGCCCTCCTCCGCGCCGCGCACCCCGCCTGGTCGCCGTCCGTGATCCAGTCGGCGCTCATGACCACCGCCGGCGTCTTCGACAACACCGACGGCATGATCCAGCGCGCCGGGAAGATCGCCGGCCCACTCGACTACGGCTCCGGGCACGTGACCCCCGCCCGCGCCTTCGACCCCGGCCTCGTCTACGAGTCGGGCCCGCAGGACTGGGCCCGCTACGCCTGCGGCCTCAACCAGCTCCAGCTGGTCAACGACTGGTGCGCCACCCTCGGCAGCGCCGACCCCAGCGACCTCAACTACCCGTCGATCGCCGTCGCCGCGCTGCCCGGGACGCAGACGGTCACCCGCACCGTCACCAACGTCTCCACCCAGCCGAGCGTCTACGTCGCCTCCGTCACCACACCCCAGGGCCTCGCGGTCACCGTCACGCCCAGCACCCTGACCGTCGCGCCCGGCGCGAGCGCCACGTTCGAGGTCACCATCACGCGCACCGACGCCGCGTACCGCACCTGGACCTTCGGCTCGCTGACCTGGACCGACCTGCGCGGCCACAAGGTGCGCAGCCCGATCGGCGCCCGGCCCGTCGCACTCGCCGGCCCCGGCGAGGTCACCGGCACCGGCCCGGCCGGCACCACCACGATCGATCTGACGGGCGGGTACACCGGCAGCATCACCACCAAGGTCTTCGGCCTCGTCCCGTCGATCGTCAACCAGCAGAAGCTCGTCGGCAGCACCGCCGCCTTCGTGCCCACCGCGCCGACCACCGGCCCGGCCGTCTTCAAGTTCAACGCCACCGTGCCGTCGGGCATCGAGGTCGCCCGGCTGGCCACGTTCGCCGCCGACCAGCCCCCGGGCACCGACGTCGACCTCTACGTCTACCAGGACGGCGAACTGGTCGGCCGCAGCGACGGCACCGCCGCCTCGGAGGAGGTCGCGCTCACGTCCACCGGGCTGTTCGAGGTGTACGTCGTACGCTTCGCCGCCCCGCCGGACGCCGACAGCAGTCCGGTCAAGGCGCACACGTTCCTCGTCGGCGGCACGGCGGCCGGCAACCTCACCGTGACGCCGCCGGTGACCCCGGTGCGGCCGTCCACGGTGGTCGGCTTCGACGTGGCGTGGAAGGGCCTCGACCCGGCGAAGCGCTACCTCGGCATGGTCGAGTTCGGCGACGGCACGGCGGCGAGGGCCTGGACGACGGTCGCCATCTCCCCGTCGCCGTCTGTGCCGCCGTCGCCGTCTGTGCCGCCGTCGCCGTCTGTGCCGCCGTCGCCGTCTGCGGCGCCGTCGCCTTCGTCTGCGGTGCCTTCGTCCGCGGTGCCGTTCACGGCGCGGTGAGGCCGGACTTGCGGCGGTAGTAGCGGGTGGCGCGCATGGCGATCGCCTCGGTCGACCTGGCCGCGGCGACCGCGCCGAGCACCGGGCCGATGCCGGGCACCGCACGCCGGGCGATCCTGACGCCGGCCGCCTGGAGCAGCCCGCCGCCGAGCGTCCGGCCCAGCGGCCCCGCCAGCCGCGAGACCCCCACCCCGGGTCCGGCCCGGCGCGAGCGCTGCGCCTGCTCCGCCGCCATGAGGGCCGCCTCGGCGGTTTCGACCTCGGCGTACACCCGCTGCAGGACGAGCAGCTCAGCGGCCCGCTCCCGGTCGAGCGGATCATGCCCGTGCGCCGCGGCGAGGTGCAGGACCAGCTTCGCGTGCAACCAGTTGACCCCGGCCGCCTCGACGAGCAACCCCAGCGACCCGGCCACCCCGGCCGCGAACCCCTGCCGCCTGGCCCGCCGCACGAACTCCCGCGTGATCGCCCTGGACACCGCGTCCCCGTCGGCACCCGGGTAGTTGATGGCGTACCACGCGACCCGCTCCCGGGCGCTCTCCCCGAGCCTGGCGACGGCGGTGAGGGCGAGCAGCTCCGGCAGGTACGCCGGGTTGATCCCCCGCCCGTCCCGCGCCGGCCGCGGATCCGGCGCCGGTTCCACGGTCCCCAGGTCGGTCGGGTCTGCCTCCACCACCTCGACCCGCCCACCAACGAGCTGCGGCTCCGGCCCGTCGCCAACCGGCTGCGCCCCGTCCGGATCGTCGGCGGCCTGCGGCGGCTCCGGCTGAGGCGCCGGTTCTGACTGCGGCGCAGGCTCGGGCGCCGGCGACTGCACGGTGGGCGCGACTTCTGCGGCGGGCGCGGGTTCTGCAGCGGGCGCAAGTTCTGCGATGGACGTCGGCTCCGCGGTGGGCGCCGGCTCCGCGGTGGACGCCGGCTCCGCGGTGGACGCCGGGAACAGGACCTCCTGCGTCGAGTTCGCTGCGACGGTGGCCTTCTTCACGGCCGTCTTCTTTGCTGGGGCGGCTGCCGCCTTCTTCGCGGGAGCCTTCCTTTCGGGGACTGCCATCTCCACGGACAGCGTCTCCGCCGCGGGTGCTGCCGCCTTCTTCGCGGGGGCCTTCTTCGCGGGGGTCGTCTTCGCGGGGGTCGTCTTCGCTGCAGCTTTCTTGGTTCCGGCCTTCTTGGCTCCGGCCTTCTTGGCAGCCTTCGCGGGAGGCTCCGTCTTCGCGGGAGGCGCCCCTTCCGGAGGTGCCACCGGATCGGGCTCGACCACGGCCGCCACCGGATCGACGACGGCGGGCGGCACGGTGACAGCGGGCGGTTCGCCCTTCCTCGCTGCCGGCACCTTCCTCGCCGCCGGTGCCTTCTTCGCGGGTTCCGTCTTCGCAGCCGGCGCAACCGGCAGCGGCGGTGCGGAAGCCGCCTTCGCGGGTGCCGCCTTCGCAACCGGCGGCGGTGCGGAAGCGGCCTTCGCGGGCGTGGCCTTGACAGGCGCGGCCTTCGCGGCCAGGGGTCTCACGGGCGCTGCCGCAGGAGGGGTGGGTGAAGCTGCGGCCTTCGCGGGAGCGGGCGGGGCCTTCGCGGCCGGCGGGGGCGGGGTCTTCGCGGGAGTGGCCTTGGCCGGGGCGGCGGGAGGTGGCGGAGCGAACGGCGTCACCGGCGCCGCCGCCGGGCGGGGGCTCCGTGGCTGCGGGGTCACCGCGCGTGGCGGCTCCACCGGCGGGCGGCGCGCCGAACGGTGTCGTCGCCGGCCGCGGGGTGGCGGCCGGCGGGGGCGGCACGTCCGCGGCGGCCTCTTGCGGCGGCGGCTCGAACCGCAGGGACGTGTCACCAAGGACCCTCGGGCGGGAGGGTGTCTCGTCGGAACCCGGAGGCTCAGTGGATTTTGGATCCTCTCCCATCCGCAAGAGCGTAATGCGCCTGCGGGTTCAGCACCCGCCGTGCGGCCCGGGGACCTGCACCAGTCCCCGGGGCCGGGCCGGTCAGACCGGGACCGTGACGGCGATCGTCGTGGTCCGGTTGTTGCGGATCGTATAGGTCCGGGCGGTGGCCAGGTCGGTGCCGCCCAGCCAGCCGGCGCTGCCGCCGGGCGTGACGTAGTACAGCTTGACCTGTTGCGGTGGGATGTTGCCGATCGTGTACGTGGCGTCCTGGTTGACGTCGGCAGCGGACGCGACCGGCTCGCCCGTCAGCGCGTCGACGACCCGCAGGTATGCCGTGGCAGGGGCGCCGGCGCTGTCACGGATGGTGCCCGCAATGGTGCCGCCGCCCGGGCGGGCCTTGAGGTTGGCCGTCACCTTCCTGCCCGCGACGACCGTGACCGTGCTCGCCTCGTGGCGGTTGACCGCGTTGCCTGTCCAGCGCCACTGGTACTGGTACTTCGCGAAGCCGACCGCCCAGGCGTACGGGCCGATGCCGGTCAACGTGTAGGTGCCGTCGGCCTGGGTGACCCGGCCGCAGCCGTCGCCGCCGACCGGTGCACCTGTGGTGGCGTCGGTGTACCTGCCGCGGATGGTGCCGCCCGGATCGAACCGGACCGCCGGTCCGGCCGCGACGGCGCCGCTCGTAACCGTGACGAGCTGGGCCGCTTCGCGGCTGCCGGTGCCCCGGTCGCGCCGACCCGCTGCAGGCCGAGCGCGTCGAGGTCCGGGTCGGCGATCAGCTGGTACGTGCCGGGCGCGACCGGCCGGATCTGCAGCGTGTTGCCGCTCCCGTCGGTGCACCACTGGCGGAATCCGCTGTCGGGCAGCGGCAGGTTGACGTCGACCGGCTGCACGCAGCCCTGTGCCGGGGCGCCGGTCGCCCGGTCGGTGAGCGTCGTGGTGATCGTGGCGCCCGCCGTCAGCGCCACGTCGACCTGCGCCGTCTGCCCGCTGAGGACGGTCACCGGCACATCGCCCCGGTCCAGGTGTACCCCGTCGTCGGTGTAAAGCATGAGGTGCCACACCCGTACACGTCGTCGATGACGATCGTGCCGTCCTCGGTGCAACGGTTGTAGTCCGAGGTCTCCGCCGTCCACAGGCAGAACCGCTGCAGCGGCGCCCCGCTCGTCGCGTCGTGCGCCACCACCCGGACCGCGCCGGTCGGCGCGTCACCTCGAACCGCTGCGCGCCGAGCACCGTCAACGAGCCGTGCGCCCACTGCGTGATCCCGTGTGCGCCGTTGAAGCTCACCACGTACCGGCCGCCGACGTGCAAGCCGTCGAACCGGTAGCGCCCGTCACCGTGGCCGCGGTGTCGAAGCTCCGCTTGCCGCCCGACCACTGCGTGGACTGGCCGTTCACGAGGTAGGACACCTTGTAGTCGCCGGCCGGCACCAGGACCTCGAAGCGCCCGTCGGCAGAGGACGACGCCGTCGCGGCGGTGTCCTGGGTCGCAGCGTCGTAGACGGTCACGGACACGGGCGCCGGGGTGCCGTCCTGGTCGAGCATCCGCCCGTTGACCGTACCGAGGGGCAGCAGTTGCTCATCGACGGCCACCGTGGCTCCCGCGCCCACGGCAAACGTCGCGGCGTTCCAGTACGCCGCCTGCCGGTGCGCCCACTGCGTGTAGGACGCGGCGCCGCTCGGCGACGCGACGGTGAACCCGACCTGGTACTGCCCCGGCGGCACGTCCGCGAAGCTGTACGCCCCGCCGGCGTCGGTGGTCGCGGTGCCGTACTGCGAGTCGTCGAGCCGGGCGGTGACCTGAGCGCCGGCGACCGGCGCCCCGTGCGCATCGACGAGGTGACCGACCAGGTTGCCCTTCGTCGGGTCGGCCGCGAGGGCCGGTGTGATGGGGACCACCGTCACGGCGATGGCCTCCGCCGCGGCCGCTGCGAGCAGCAGGGGACGGCGGAGGGCACGCGTCAGCATGGCACTCCTGGGCGAAAGGGTGGGAGGCTTGCGGCAAACACGCCACGCCAACGCCGTGAGCAGCAGGAACGGTGCTGACGCCAATGATGGCGATCGTCGCGACGCGCCGGGAGCGTACCCGCTTTGCCCGGTCCTTCGCTGTCCCTGTATCCTCGGACGGCGGCTCCTGGCGACGGGGGTTGTTGGAGGCTTCGCCTAGTTCGGTCTATGGCGCCGCACTGCTAATGCGGTTTGGGTCTTAAAGCCCATCCCGGGTTCGAATCCCGGAGCCTCCGCGCAAAACCTGGTGTGTACACTAGGCGAGCACCGAGCGCCCGTAGCTCAACGGATAGAGCATCTGACTACGGATCAGAAGGTTAGGGGTTCGAGTCCCTTCGGGCGCGCAAGGTCAAGAGGCGGTTGAGCTGCGGAAACGTAGATCAACCGCCTCTCTCGTTCCGTCCACAGTGGACCTGATGTGTTCCAAATGTGTTCCGAAAGGGATCCGCTGTTTCAGCGGCCCCCGTGCCGGTACGTGCTGACCAGCGCGTTTCCGTGCCGCACAGTCCGGATCACGGCCCGTAACCCGGCGTGTTCAACCCACCACCAACCGCCTGCCGGGGCTTCACCCGATCGGGTGACGCACACGTATCCGACGGCCGTTGACCTGCGACCACCGCGGGCCGGACACCAGGTCCGAGACCGATGACATCCGTCCCGACGTCATCTGACTGCGACACCGAAACACGCACCCCGAAGACCCGGCCGGAAGACGACCGGCCGACAGGATCGACCCAAGACGCCGGCCAGCACCCGACCCGCCAGCCACCTCCAGCACCCCCACCACCACACTCCCCGGCAGCGACAGGACCGCCCGACCACCCGCCGCCCCGGTACCACCGCGTCGCCGCAGACCCACCCACCGACAGTTCAGCATCGCACCGGTAGGTCGCTGGCGAGGTTTCCGTTGTTCGCGGTTCCTTTTCCAGCGACCCCCGGCCCGAACCCGCCGTGCCGGTTGTCCCGGCAACGGGCTCTCCAGTGACTGCTACGTGAGCGTGTTGGCAGGTTGCCGGTGGTGGATGCTGTTGTGGCAGGGTGGGCAGACGATCAGTGAGCCATTTTCATCCTGTGTAGTGGCTGCTCTCGACGCGGTGTAGGGCGAGGATGGCCTGCACGATGGCGGTGGCTCGGCGTGGGCAGCAGCGGAGCTTTGTCAGGATCTTCCAGGTCTTGAGGGTGGCGATCGCGCGTTCGCCGCAGGCCCGGACCTTGGCGTGGGTCTTGTTCACCGCCTTTTGCCGGCGAGACAACTTGGGTCGGTGCCGGTGGCGCTTGAACGGCGTTCGGACCGTCCCGCCGGCGCCCTGGTAGCCCTTGTCGGCGAACGTCACCACGTCGGCGCTGCTCAGCGCATCGATGATGCCGTGGGTGCGGGCGGCGGTCAGGTCGTGGACCGCACCCGGCAGTGCTGGTGAGGCCCATACAAGGCGGCCGGCGGCGTCGGCGATGATTTGGACGTTCACGCCGTGTCGTCGGTGTTTCCCGGAGTAGTACGGCCGTTGGTCGGCGACCCGGTCGATCGGGATCAGCGTGCCGTCCAGGATCACGTACGCCAACTGCCGGATCCGGGCCATGGCGGTGGCCAGGTCCTCGGCCACCGCGGCGAGCAGGGTGACGGCTTCCTGCACGTAGCGCCAGGCGGTCGCGACGCCGACCTGGAACCCGGCGGCGAGGCGGACGTAGGTGTCACCGTTGCGCAGGTGGGCCAGGGCGAGCAGCGCTTGGCGTGCTGGCGTCAGACGCCGCCACCGGGATCGGCACGCACGACGGTGCCGGCGAATACGGTCGGCGAGGTGGTGCAGGGTCCGGCTGGACAGCGGAATCGTGGCGGGGTAAGACAGCATGGCGAGGCTCCCGGTCGGGGCATCGGGTTTTGGTCGACTGCTGTCTTACCTGGAGCCTCGCCCTCATCGATGCCCGGGTCTATCACCCACCCTGAGCTGCAAGATCAGCCTGGAAAAGGCTCAGTGTCTTGCGCCGCATCCTGGCCATCTGTTGCGCCCATACCGGTTGTGTTCGTCCCGGGGTCGCGAGTTGGGCGAGTTTGGCGACCTGGTGGACTTGCACCTGGGCGCGTTGCTCGCATAGTTCGCACCAGCCTCGGCGCAGGCGGGCGAGTAGTTCGCTGCCGTTGCGTCGGCCGGCCAGTGGGGCGGGTTGACGGTCGTCGAGGACCGCTTTCCTCTGCCGTTTGAGGGGGATACCGCCGAACCGTGTGGCCCGCGGTTTCCTGTCGGCGCGTTCGACCGTGGCTTGGAAGCACACCCGTCGCCCTGCGGGGGTGTCGATGGTGGCCTGGTACTTGTCGGCCATCTTCGACACGGTCGAGCGGTGCTTGCCGGCCAGGGTCTTGAGCATGGAGGTCAACATGACCCATTGCAGCCGGTTGAGCCTCCACACATCCTGCGCGGGCAGGTAGTACTGCAGATAGCCGCGCCACTGTGCCCCGTACCTGCCGATGATCTCGTGATCGGGGTGGTTCAGCAGTTCGGGGCGCAACTCGGGTTTGCCGAGTTTCATGAACGCGGCGCTCTTGGCAGTGATCACGTCCCGGGGGACGCGCAAGGCGACCTTCCCGTTGGCCGACCGGTGACCACGGGTGGTCTTGTGGTCGGCGTGTTGGACGGTGATCTCGTAGCCGAGGAACCTCGCCGCGCCGGTACGCCCATGAGTGATGAGCGTCTTGTCCTGGTTGAGTTCCAGCTTGAGGTCATCGCGCAGGAACTGCGCCAGCCGGGCCTTGATGTACTCGGCTTCCTGTCGTGGTCCGGTAAATCCCAGCAGGTGATCGTCGGCGTATCTGGTGTACCGGAGCCGCCGGAAGTCGGGATCGCGGGGGTTGCCCCGCGGCAGGGTCCGCAGCTGCTGCCGCAGCTGGCGGACTGCTTCGACGTCGCGGCGACGCCGGGCGCGCTCGATCGCGGCTCTCACCCGCCCGTAGGCCGGGTTGTGTGCCCGGCTCACGCCTCGGGTGTACTCGGGGATGAGCTGTGTTTCGACAAACTGGTCCAGTCGGTCAAGATAGATGTTACTCAATACCGGCGAAGCCACCCCGCCCTGCGGAACACCGGAGAGGGTGGCGTTGAACTCCCAGTCCTCAAGGTACCCGGCGTGCAGCATGTTACGCAGCAGCCGCAGGAACCGGTTGTCGTGGATGTGCTCGGCCAGGATCGACAGCATGACCTCGTGGTCGAAGCTGCCGAAACAGTCGGCGAGATCACCCTCGATGAACCAGGTTGTCCCGGACCAGCAGGTCGCCACCTCGGTCAACGCCGTGTGACACCCCCGACCGGGACGGAAACCGTGTGACCGGGCGGAGAACCTCGGTTCGTAGTACGCCTCCAACAGCAGCCGCACCACCTCACCGACGAGCTTGTCCGCCCATGATGGCAGACCCAACGGCCGCAACTTCTTCCCGTCCTTCTTGGGAATGTAGACACGGCGCGCGGGCATGAACCGGTAACGTTCGTGGCGCAACGCATCGATGATGCGCCCGATCCGGCCCAGGGTCATGCCATCGGCGGTCTCCCCGTCGACCCCGGGCGTCATCGCGCCGTGGTTGGCGTAGATGCGCCCGTAGGCCATCAGGTACAGGTCCGGGTTGAACAGTTGTCGATACAGCTCGGTACACGGCAGGCCACGCCTACCGCGCTCACGCAGGACATCCAGTACCGTTTCGGCGTTCTGCATTACGCATACCTCCCGGAATCGTGGTGTCCGATCACCTGGCCCCCTTCGACCCCCTGGCAGGTCGTGACTCCTGGTAGGGTGGGCTGCCCGACGAGGTCCCAGCGAATCTGGGCCTTTTCCGGGCAGCCTCCCTCCGAACCCGGCGTGCCCGCTTTCCAGGCACCGGGCTCTCCAGCGATTACGCCGCGTTCGCGACCGGGTTTGCGTGGATCCAGCCATGGCAGGGTGCGCAGACGATGAGCGTCTTGCGTCGCATCCTGGCCATGACGGTGGCCCACGCGGGCTGGTCCGGTCCTGGTTTCCCGATCGGTGGAGAACCACCGTGGCGCCGGTCATCCACCTTCGAGCTGAGCGAGTAGTTCCTGCAGATTCCTTACGGGAACACGGACCGGGACCGGGGCAGGGTCGTTGATGACCGCCCGCCGGTCTTGCCGCAGGATGATCCCGCCGAATCGTGCAACCAGGTCCGGCTTGCCCAGCCGTTTCCGTCTGGCCTCGAAGCAGGTCCGCAGCCCGTCGCTGGTGGTGGCCTTCGCCCGGAAACGGGCGGCCATCTTCGTGACGGTGGACTTGTGCTTGGCAGCCAGGGTTTTCAGCATGGACGTCTCGGCGTGCCAGCGCAGCGTGCCGAGCCGCCAGACGTCCTGGGCGAGTAGGTAGTAGTTGACGACGCCACGGTATTCGGCTGCGTAGACCCGGACGATGTCGTAGTCGTCCTGGTTTTGCAGCCGGGTCCGGCGCGACGGTTTGCCGTGCTGCCGGTAGCGGGCGCACTGGGCCTTGACCACGTCCGGCGGCACCCGCAGCGCGATCCTGCCATTGACCGATCTCCGGTTTCTGGTGATCTTCGTGCTGGAGTGCTGGACGATGATGTCGTAGCCGAGGAACCGCGCCGGCTGGGTGCGGGCGTGGCTGATCAGGGTCTTGCTGTCGTTGAGTTCGAGTCCGAGGGTCTCCCGGAGGAACTCCGCCAGCCTGGCCTTGATCTGCTCGGCTTCGGCCCTCGGCCCGGTGAACCCCAGCAGATGATCATCCGCGTACCTCGCATAGCGCAGGCGGCGGTAGCCCGGGTCCATCGGGTCGGTGGAGGGGAGCATGCGCATCTGCTTCATCAGGTGCCGGGCCTGTGCCCGGTCCCCGCGTCGCCGTGCCCTCCTGAGCAGAGCGTCTATCTGCCGGTAGGCGGGATTGGCGGCCCGAAGCGCTCCCCGCGTGTACTGCGGGATCAGTTTCTGCTCAACAAATGTGTCGAACTTGTCCAGGTAAACGTTCGAAAGGATTGGTGAAACCACGCCGCCCTGCGGGCATCCGCTGAGCGTGTCGTGGTATTCCCAGTCTTGCAGGTACCCGGCTTTGAGCATGTTTCGAATAAGCCGCAGGAACCGTTGGTCCTGGATCTTCTCCGCCAGTATTCCGAGAAGAATATCATGATCAAAGCTCCCGAAACAGTCGGAGATGTCACCCTCGATGAACCACGTTATCCCGCTCCAGGTGTTGTTTATCTCCCGCAGTGCGGTATGACACCCTCGCCCTTTCCGGAACCCGTGGGACCGGTCGGAGAACCGTGGCTCGTACATCGCCTCAAGGAGCAGGCGAACCACTTCACCAACCAGCTTGTCGGACCATGACGGCATGCCCAGAGGCCGTAGCTTCCCATTCTTTTTCGGGATATAGACGCGGCGGGCCGGGGAGAACCGGTACCGTTCGTGCCGCATCGCCTCGACGATCTGGTCGATCTTGTCCTCGGACATGCCATCAGCGGTTTCCGCGCTGGCCCCGGGTGTCATCGCCCCCTGGTTGGAGTAGATGTTCCCGTACGCCAACAGGTACAACTCCTTGTTGAACATCTGCCGGTACAGTTGCGTGAACGGCAGGCCCTTCCTGCCGCGCTCGCGGAGAACGTCAAGTACCACTACGGCTTCCTGCATTACGCATCCCTCATGGTTGCTTCCCGTTCATCGCCTGTGCCCCTTCGCCCTGTGGACCGTCATTAGCGGTCTCCAGATTGGGCGGACGTTACCCCGCCGACTACTGTGGGCACTCCGTCGCCATAGGACTCGCGTCCCGTAGGCGATCCCATGTTCATCACTGCTGTACGTGTCGAGCGCGATTTAGGCGTCCCGTCCGTCTCCTTGAATGCCCTGACAGGGCATCGCTCCAGCACCCCAAGAGGATTGCAGCGAGTTAGTCGCCAACTCGCCGCAGGGGCCGGTACCGGTTTCAGGCGTCTTTCCGGTAGGTTCCGTATTGCACCTTCTGGAGACTAGGCTTCAGGCAGTATGGCTTTCACCATGTCGCGCGGATCCCCCGGCACGCCACCCCATACGCCTGGGCATGAACTGCCGGTTTCCTGGCATGCTGTTGTCCCCGACTACCCTTTCAGGGCCGGGTCAGCCATCAGATCCAGAGACATCTCCTCCCGTCTCTGCCCGCTGCACGGGCGATACACCAGTGCACCTCATGGCGCACCGACTACTACGAGGCCTCCGTCGCCATAGGACTCGCGTCCCGTAGGCGATCCCGCGTTCGTCCCTGGTGTACGTGACAGCGGAACGTAGGCGGCCCACTCATCTCCTTGAATGCCCTCACTGGGCATCGCCCTGTGCCCCGAAGGTTGCGCCGGCGAATCCGGAACACCAGCGCAGGGCACGGCACCGGCTTCGGGCGTCTTGCCGGTGGATGTCGGCTTGCATCGTCTGGAGATTGGGCTTCGGGCAATCCAGCTCTCGCCATATTCCGCGGGTCCCGCAGCGCACCGCCCCTGACGCCTGGGCGCGACCACTGCTTTCCTGGCATGCTCTTGTCCCCTTCACCTTTCGGATCCAGGTCAGCCATCAGACCCAGGAACCTCCCTCCGAGTTCCTCCCAGCTGCGCTGGGGATACAACAGGACGCCTCGCGGCGCAGCGGATCTGCCGATGTCAGTGCGTCCGATCACGGCTGTGATGCGCGCCCGCTTCCTCACCATGCGACGGTGCGCGTCCAGCCGAGTAGGGGCCTGGTTCTCACCGACGAAGCCAGGCGGTCCTGGGTCGGTGGGCAGCGTCTGCGAGCCAGGTATGCCGGCGGCAACGAGGTAGCCGCCCGGGCGTTGCACCTCGGTCGCCGGTTCCTGCCGCGTCGAACGGCGCCGAGGAGCGCACAGCACCCGGACCGGCACCGCGGTGATCGTCCACCTGCCCGTCACCACCGACACCCGACCGGCGGGCTTGTGTGCTGTGCGCATCGCTACGGGTGCGGCAGGCGGTCACCCGGCCGTGCCGTCACCTCGCAGGCGACGATTCGACAACACCGCTCCACACCAGCACGACCCCGGTCGCGAACCAAAGCGCCGCGATCACGAGCAGCGTCCAATGGACGAGCCTGCGCTTCGACGCCACCGCCACCGCCACACCGGCGGCGGGGCCGGTCTGCCTGCGGATCACCTTCATGAGCCGCTCGGTCTGCCGCAGCGTCTTCCGCCACCGCCACCTGCCCTGATCACGCCGTGCGTCCCCAGCCAGCACGGCCTCGACCTCGATGGTCCAACCGGTGGCGGTCTGCAGATAGACGCGTTCCCGCCCCACCGCCCGCACCCCGACGATCTCTGTACGCAGGGCGGTGTGGCTCCTCAACGAGTTGTGGACGACCACCCAGCCGCCGTCCACCACGACAGAAGCAGACGGTCCCATGAAGTACCCCATCGTGAAGAACGGGTAGCAGATCGAGCCGGCCATCAGCAGGTGGAGCCAGGACCGCAGGTCGAACACCAGGACGTAGGTCATCGCGGCAACGGCCCCCGCCATGATGATCACCGATGGCAGGTCAATGCGCCGCTGCCGGTACTCCTTCATTGCCACAGATGATCCCCGAGCCTTGAGTCCGCCCGCCGACACGGAACGGCGGATGACCACGGGCTGGTCACCGGACGTCTTGCGCACCTCATGACGTACCGGCCGTCAGGTTTCCCGGCGCCGCGTCCGGTCGCGGTAGCGCGGACAGCTCGCGGTATGCAGCGAGTACAGCCGCGGTCCGCTCGGCGACCTCGGCGACCGCGTCCGGTGCGCTCGCGTCGCCGTCGTCGGCTCGCTGCGCCCGGCGCAGCACGCTGCGGACCTGCTCGGCGCGGTGTTGCTGATGCGCATGCTCGCCGGAGATCTCGGCGAGCCTGCGCAGTGCCCCAAGCCGCGCACGGCCTCCTCCAGTTCCTTCAGCGCCCGGGTCACCTCAACCCGCCGGAACAGCAGCACGGCGAAGCTCCACCGGGCCCGGTCGAGTGCCGGGCCGATCTGGGTGGGGTCGGCCATTGCACCGAGGGCCGGCCACGCCGCACGGATGCGCCCGATCGACTGCCGGGCCTCATGCCAGGCAGCCCGCTCGCTCTGCGGCACGAAGACCAGGCCGTGTCGCGAGCCGAGCATGTACGGCGCCAGCCCTCGCGCGCTGAGGCCGAGCCCATACAGCGACGCCATCGTGCCCACCGCCAACAGCGGCGAGATCAGCCACCACGCCAGACCGACCGGCGGGAACAGCCACCACCAACGCCACAGCCGCAGAGCCCAGGGAGCATCCGGATCGCCGATCACGAAGTCCGCCGGCTCGCGGGAGGTATGGGTGCCCATGGACAGATCATCCGCTGCCGACTGCCAGCACCACCAGCGCCCTCGCGCCGCGACCAGCGCCAACGCGAAGCGTGATTGACCCCTGAACTGCCGAATTGCGTACACGTGACCTTGGCGGAGTAGGCCCTGGCCGTCGGGGTCAGACAGCGAGGTGAGCGGATTGGGAGGCGTAGCCGTCGGGTCGCCTGTCCGGTGGCGCAGCCCGCACCTCGAGCACCGCCGACCGGGCGTCCGGGCCGGTGATTGCGGCGAGGTCGGCGAACAACGTGTTGGGGTAGTCGGGCCGGACCTGGTCGTAGAGGTCCGGCATTTCGTTGAGTACCCGGCCGAGGTTCTGCACCATGATGACCATCATCGTGTACCGGCGAAGGGATGCAGTAGGTGGCGGGGTGGTCGGCGATGGCCGGTCAGCACCGGTTCGTGGTGCTCGGCGAGGCCGCCGCGGACGGGCTGGCGCAGGCGCTGTCCGCGGCTGGGTTCGCGATCGTCGCCGGTCGGCCGCAGCAGCAGCGGTGGCTCGTCGAGGCGGTTGACGCCGGCCCGTACGCGATGGATGCGGACGGGTTCGCCAGCATCGCTGCGGCCGGACGGTTGGCTCGGCGGCTGGCCCGGCAGCACGGGGGTTGGTGGGCGGGCAGCGGGCCGTGCGACGCCGGTCGGCTCGACGCCGTACCGGCGCATCCGATCCTGCTGCGCCGCACCGGGGCCCGGCCGGGCATCGGGCAACTGCCGGTGGTCCCGCCGCGCTCGACGCGGCTGTCGATGCACTGCCCGGCACCGGCCGGGACGTCGGTCGACCTCCGCAACCTCGACGACGTGCCGTGGACGGAGTTGGAGCACGCGTACGGGCCGGCGGGCGACGTGCCGGGCCTGATCCGCAGGCTTGCCTCGGCGCCGGACGACTGGTCGGACGTTCTCCGGGAGTTGATCGGCGACGAGTTGTTCCACCAGGGGAACTGCTACTCGGCGTCCGTACCGGCGATGCGGTTTCTTGCCCGGCTGATCATGAGCGACACCCTCGCGGTCGGCCGTCGCCACGAGCTGTGGCTGGACCTGCTGTGGGCAGCGTCGCGCTGGGAGGGCAGCCTCGTCGGCTCTGCCGAGCGGGCCGTGGCCACTGGGCGGCAACCTGTGCCGCAGCCGTGGACGGCGCAGGTGCGGGCGGCCGTCGGTGCCAAGCTGCCGCGGCTGCTGACCCGATGGCCGCGGGAGCCCGAGGCGGTCCGGCTGGTGATGGCGGCGCTGGCGGCGCTGTTCCCCGAGGCGGCCGGACCGGTCACGGCGGAGGTGGCGGCCATGGTCGACCGGCACCAGGACACGCAGGAGGGTGTGCTGCTCGCGCTCGCCCGCGCGATGATCGCCCGGGACGACGTCGCCACGCTGGAGGCCGCGGCCGTTGTCGCCGGGTGGAGCACCGAGCCGCAGATGCCGGACACGCCGGGCGTCACCACCGCGGTCACCGCAGGCGACATCCTTGCCGGGGCGGCTATGCGGACCCCGGCGCCGGCCTATGCGTGAGCGTGACAGCGGGAGCGTGCATCGCTTGATCACGTGTGCGCTCATGCCGCTGAGTTTGCGCGCCGCCTCAGCTGTTGAGGATCGCCTGAAGTAGCTGAGGTCCGGTGTGGATCAGGACGAGGTTGGCGCGCAGTTCGCCGGGAAGCTCGTCGGCGTGACTGGCGTCGACGATGCAGGTAGGGCATCCGACAGGGATGATGACCCATGCGGCGGCCGTCGCGACGGCGACGACGAGATCCCAGATCTGTTCGCCTGCAGCGTGGTTCACCATGAGGCTGGAGTTGCCCACACCGTAGACGTCGGCTTCTCCGTCGGGCAGCCGCACGCGAACGTATCCGTTGTCGGGTGCACCGACCATGTAGGGCAGCAGGACCTGAACGGCGGCTTCGGGCCTGTGCGGTGCCAAAAACTGTGTTTCGGGCTGTGAGCTGGGGATTTGCAGGTGGATCAGGCAGCTCGGTGATACTCGTTGATGGCGCCGCTCAGGACGCGGCGTCGCCGGATCGGCTTGTTGATCGCGACGATCACGCTGGGGTCGTGGTCGGGTGGATGCTGGTCCAGGCTCTGGTGCGGCCGGTGCCGGTTGAAGTGGTCTTCGTAGTCGTGTAGCACCGTCCGGGCGTGCTGCTCGTTGTAGATCAGGACCCGGTCCGTGCACTCGGCCCTGACGCTGCGCACGAAGCGCTCCGCGAACGCGTTTGCCCGAGGTGTGCGCGGAGGGATCTTCACGACGTCGATGCCTTCGGCGGCGAAACACGGCGTCGAAGGTTCCTGCGAACTTGGCGTCGCGGTCACGGACCAGGAACCGAAACACGGTGATCCGATCGCCGAGGTCAATCACCAGATTGCGGGCCTGCTGGGTGGTCCAGGCGGCGGTCGGGTGCGCGGTGACGCCGAGGATGTGCACCCGCCGCGTGCTGATCTCCATGACAAACAGCACGTACAACCGCCGCAATGTGATGGTGTCGATGTGGAAGAAGTCGGTCGCCAGCAGCCCGGACGCCTGGGCCCGCAGGAACGTCCGCCAACTGGTGTCGATCTCACGCGGGGCAGGCCCGACCCGGGAACCGGCGAGGATGCGGCGAATGGTGCCGGCGCCGACCCGGTGACCGAGCCCGACGAGCTCAACTTGGATCCGTCGATGCCCCCATCCCGGGTTCTCCCTGGCCAGCCGCAGGACCAGGTCACGGACGTCGTCGCTGACCCGTGGTCGTCCCGGCTGGTTCGGGCAGGTCCAGTGCCGGCGGACCAGCCGGCGGTGCCAGGCCAGCAGCGTGGCCGGGGTGACGATCCGATGTTTCCACAGCTCCCGTGGCAGCGCCCGGACCAGCGCGGACAACACCGCCCGTTCCGGCCACGACAGGCGCGGCCGACCGACCTGGCGGCGTAACACCGCCACCTCATGGCGCAACACCATCAGCTCCGCGGCCATCGCGGACTCACTCCGCACGGCCTCCGGCAGCCAGCCGAACACCCGCACAACGCTCAGGTGCAGCACCCGCACCAACACGCTTGCCATCCTGCCTCGCTTTCGCGAAACAGCAGCTCACGCCATGTGCGATGAGTATTGGCACGGTACAGGGCGCTGCTGGCCCGGGAGCTGTACCTGCCTCGGACCTGGTGCGACGACCTGCCGCGCTGGCGGGAGGCGGGTGTCGACGACGAGGTCCGCTTCGCGACCAAGCCGGCACTGGGCCTGCGGATGCTCGCCCGTGCCATCGACGCCGGCCTGCCGGCGAAGTGGGTGACCGCGGACGAGGCCTACGGCAAGGACGCCAAGTTCCGGCTCTGGCTGCAGCAACGCCGGATCGGCTATGTCCTGGCCGTGGCGAAGAACCAGAAGATCCCGACCGAGCACGGCAGCGCCCGCGCCGACGCCCTCGCCTCCGCTGCACCCGCCCTCGCGTGGAAGCGGCGCAGTTGTGGCGACGGGGTCAAGGGCCCACGCGTCTACGACTGGGCCGTTGCCACGCTGCCAGACACCGGCACCGCCGAACACGGCCACACCCGCTGGCTGCTGGTCCGTCGCAGCATCGCCAAGCCCACCGAACTGGCCTACTACCTCTGCTACGGCCCCGACGGCACCGACGACGAGGAGTTGATCCGGGTCGCCGGGACCCGCTGGGCGATCGAGGAGTGCTTCCAGACATCGAAGAACGAGACCGGCCTCGACCACTACCAGGTCCGCCGATACGACGCCTGGTACCGCCACATAACTCTCGTTATGGTGGCCCACGCGTTCCTCGCCATCACCGCCTCGCATGCCGAAAAGGGGGCGGCGACCCTGAACGGGACGGCCTCATCCGCCTCACCCTCGGCGAGGTCCGACGTCTCCTGGCACACCTGATCGCGATCGCTCGGCCCGTTGATCATATCGATCGATGGTCACGATGGCGCCTGCGCCATCAGTTTAGGGCTCGAACCAGCCACTACCAGCGAAGACTCCGACTCCATGAAGTGCGGCTGGAGTACTAGTGTCCTGAGTCACTAATTCGCCTACACTTTGCGTATGCCAGGGAAGGCGCAGGGGTCGTTGGTGTTGTCCGACGATGAGCGTGAGACGTTGTTGCGATGGACGCGGCGGGCGAAGTCATCGCAGGCGTTGGCGATGCGGTCGCGGATCGTGTTGGCGTGTGCGGACGGCATGCCGAACACCGCTGTTGCTGCGCGGCTTGGGGTGTCTCGGGACATGGTCGGGAAGTGGCGGTCCCGGTTCATCGCCAGGCGTTTGGAGGGTTTGTCGGACGAGCCGCGGCCGGGAGCGCCGCGCAAGCTGACTGATGATGCGGTCGAGGCGGTGGTGGTGGCGACGTTGGAGCAGGCGCCGCCGCGGGGTGACAGTCACTGGTCGACCCGATCGATGGCCAGGGCGGTCGGCTTGAATCAGACCGCGGTGTCGCGGATCTGGCGTGCGTTCGGGCTCAAGCCGCACCTGGTCGACGATTGGAAGCTGTCGACGGACCCGCAGTTCATCGAGAAGGTCCGCGACATTGTCGGGTTGTACCTCGACCCGCCGGTCGGGGCGATGGTCCTGGCGGTGGACGAGAAAAGCCAGATGCAGGCGTTGGACCGCACGGCGCCGGTGCTGCCGATGATGCCGGCCGCGCCCGCCCGGCAGACCCACGACTACGTCCGGCACGGCACCACGAGCCTGTTCGCAGCTCTGGACCTGGCGACCGGCAAGGTGATCGGGCAGACCCAGCGACGACATCGGCATCAGGAGTTCCTGCGGTTCCTCAGGACGATCGACAACGCCACACCGTCCGATGTGGACCTTCACCTGATCCTGGACAACTACAGCACGCACAAGACACCCCAGATCCAGCAGTGGCTGGTCAAGCACCCCCGCTTCCACCTGCACTTCACACCGACCTACTCGTCCTGGCTCAACCTCGTCGAACGCTGGTTCGCCGAGCTCACCAACCGCAAGCTCCGTCGCTCCACGCACCGCAGCGTCGCCGCACTCGAAGCCGACGTGACCGCCTGGATCGAAGCGTGGAACACCGACCCGAAGCCGTTCGTCTGGACCCGCACCGCCGACGAGATCCTCGAAACACTCGCCGCGTACTGCGGCCGAATTAACGACTCAGGACACTAGCGGATCGCGCGATCACCGGTCAGCAGCTTACGGATGAAGTCGTTGCTTCTCCAGAACCACAGTTCGCTAGAGACCTAGAATCCTGTCACGCCACCGCCCCGTACCCTCTGGACGATTTGTTCTCGCGTTCGGCGCGGTCTCAATGGTATGTAGCAGGGTCCAGGCCAATCCGAAACTTTCATCATCACCGAAACACTCGGCCAAAGCATGCGCCTCCTCATCTGTCACGGGGCGCTCAATACGATCCAGGAGTTCTCCGGCACGCCTGAGAGCAGCGTCAAGAACATCATCGGGCTCAAGATCCTCAGATGGAAGTATCCCGAGGCTGATGAATTCACGAACTTCCGGCCGAATCATCTAGGACCCTCTTCCAAGTCAAATAGACGAGCATGCCGACGCCAATGTCGGGAAGCTCCAAGGCCAGCCGGCCATAAACCTTGGAGATTCCGCGACAGGGAGAGCCACGCGGAACCCCGACCTACATCATACCCCGAGGTGTGGAAAATTGGTTCGGTAGTAGGCGAGTACGCCCTTGATCGATTCGTTAAAGTAGGTAGGATCACCGTACAATCGCTGGCCAATCATACGGTAATTCCACATTTTCAGAGCCACGACTGTACGGAAAGACAACTGCGCATCATCACGCCTGGTTTCGCGCCCCCTCCAACGCCAGTCTCGAGTCAGCGCATGCTCCGGATCTGTCAACGCCACGGCTGCGTAATCATTACGATGTGGAAGACGCCGCGAAGCGACCTGCGGGGTGTGATCTGGTGTCAGGCCGTCGCCAACACGCCCCCGGAAAGCAAGATCACCAAAGGAGCTCACTTCTCTCGGAACAATTGCCAAGCGAACCGGCCCGCCGGTTCCACAAAGACACCTGTCCGCATGAGTCGGATTCGAACCACCGCAATTGTGTACGAGAACCGACGCTTCGCCGACGACTACATAGTACGTGTGAGCGTCGGCAATCGTCAGGTCGCGCATTTCTGCGGCACTCACGTAATTGTGTATTTCAACAACGAGAGCGATAGCGCCGTCTGAGGTGCGGAGACGATTCCCGGGTCTCAAGTCTTGGGCGTCAGTCCAGCTGTCTGTGGACTCGTTCCAGAACGGGTGATGCCAGGTCGTCTTTACGACCGAGGTTTCGTCGATCCCACCTCGGTCGACGGAGATGGTGAGGTCCGTCAGGTCGGTGTCGTCATTACGGTGCAGTTGTTCGACAGTTTCGGTTTCGAGCGCACCGGTCTGTGGGTCCGTTGCAATGACCTGGTCGCCGATGGCGACCTCTGCGATCGGCTTAGCGGTCCCGTCCGCCAGCAGGACGAGAGTGGCAGGCGCGAAACTGTGCGTCTCACCTGTTGTACTGCAAGCGCTGCCGTCCGAATCGTTGTCATCAGACCTGTTGCCAGGCCTTTCGCCGCCTCCCCCGCCGCGCTCGTTGGACCCGCCGCCATCGGCGCGGTGCCCGCCCTGGCTGCTGGACGCTGAGGGCCGACCCGCGGCCGGACTGCCACCGCCGCCACTGCTCCGGCCCGGACCTGGCGTAGCAGCACGGCTGCCGCCACCAAGGATTCTTGGTAGGCCGCTGCCGCCGACGACGCTGCCAGCGGCTTTGCCCGCGTATTTCATGGCGCCGCCGGTGAATTTACTGACTCCGGCGCTGAGGGCGCCGTCGAGGCCGCCTTGGATCATGGTGTCGGCGAGGCCGCTCCAGGAGAATTCAGCGTCGCCGCGTTTGACGTCGATCATGTAGCCGGTGCCGGCGGACATGGCGCCGGCGACGGCGCCGGCGAGGATCAGGCAGCCGACGCCGGTGGCGCACAGTGCGCCGACCGCGACCGCTGCCACGATGCCGACCGCGGCGGTGGCGATGAACTTCCAGGGGTCTTTCTTGATTGTGTCGATGGTGTCTTCGGCGTACTTCTTCGCCGCCTTGTACGTGTCATTGACACACTTCGAAACACCGCCGGACATGCACTTCTTGACGGAGTTGTACTTGTCCTTGACGGACTGGACCTTCTTCTTGACGAACGTCTTGGTGGACTCGACCACGACCTTTGTCGCGGCTTTGGCCTTGTCCACGACGTAGTTCCAGGCCTTGTGCGCGTCCTGGTACGCCTGGCCGGATGCCACATAGTTGTATGTCTTGGCGACTGCTGCGGTGGTGGTGTTCCAGGCCTTCTTCAACGAGGAGAAGCCGAAGTGGCCGGTCGGGTCGGTGGTGGTGAGGGGGTTGCCGTCGCCGTACTGGTAGCGGTTGGCGTTGATCGACGCAGGGAGCGGGCTGTTGTTGGCGGTGTCGCGGGTGTCGAACTGGCCGGTGTCGGTGTTGTACCAGCGGGCGTGCATGTTGACCGGCCGGTGGCCGGCAAGGTGTACTCGGACTGGTAGCCGAGGCCACCGACCATGCCCGTCGTGGTGAGGACTGCGCCGAGCGGGTCGTAGCTGGTCGATCCGGTCAGGCTGGAGCCGGTCGCGGTGAACTGCCCGACCACGTCGGTGTGCTGGTCGGTCCAGACGTATTTGGAGTTCGCGCCGGTGCCGGTCCCGGCGGCGAGCAGGCCGCCGCCTGGGTCGCGGGTGTATTTGGTGGTGCCGTCGTCGGCGAGGTCGTTGCTGAGCGCGCTGTACTTGAACCCGGGCTTGATCGCCCGGCCGAGCGCGTCGTAGGCGTAGGTGGTGGTGCCGGCGCTGGACTGCTGGGTGATGACCTGTCCGTAGGCGTCGGCGGTGGTGTTGTGCACACCGCCTGGCCCGCTAGTCAGCCGCAGCGTGCCGCGGGCGGTGTACGCGTAGGACGTGGTGCTGTTCTGCGATAGCAGCTGGTTGCGCTGGTCGTAGGTGAAGGTCTTCGTGCCGTTCTGGGTCCGGTTGCCCGAGGCGTCGTAGGTGTAGTTGGTGACCGTCGACCCGGACGTCCACGACGTGAGCCGGTTGGCGAAGTCGTAGCCGTAGGTGTTGCTGGACGCGCCCGCGAACCCGGTTGTCACCTTCGACGTGAGGTTGCTGTTCTCGTCGTACCCGTACGCGATCGCGCCCTGGATCACCGACCCGTCGAAGGAGGTGACGGTGTCGGTCTTGAGCCGGTGCAGGGTGTCGTACTCGAACGTGCGTTTCTTGTTGCTGGCGCCGTACGTGATGGTCTTGGGCTGGTTGAGCGTGTTGTAGGCGACGCTGAGGTTGATGTTCGTCGTCGGGTTGGCGATCGTGTCCAGGCGGCCGGCGGTGTCGTAGGTGAAGTTCGTCGCGCCGGCTGCGTCGGTGCGGGAGGTCGGCATGCCGTCGCTGTTGTAGGTGTACGACGTCACGTCGGCTGGGCCGGTGATGCTCAATGGCAGGCCGCGGTCGTCGTAGGTGATCGCGTTGGTGCCGCCGGGCACTGACAGCGAGGTGATCCGGCCGGCGTCGTCGTAGCCGAACGTCCGCGCCACCGTCGTCGCGTCCGCGCCAGTGCCGGTCTGTCCGGTCAGCTGGTTCAGGTCGTCGTAGGTGTAGCTGGTCTGGACACCGCCCGGCAGTGTCTGGGACGTGAGCCTGCCGCCCAGGTCGTATATCGACGTGAACGTCCGGTCCGCCAGGCCCGGATATGCGGTGGTGGCGGGTTCGATCTGCGATTCCGGCAACCCCCACGTGTTGTACGTGGTCCAGAACTGGTTGTTGCGTCCGTCGGTGAACCGGGTCGGGTGACCTGCCGCGTCGTACCCGAACGACGTGCTGATCGACGTCGTCGCCGTGACCGGTTGGGACTCGTTCACGACCTGACCCAGCGGGTCGTACGTCAGCGTCGTCGTGTGCCCGCGCGGGTCGGTCGAGGTGATCGGGTTGCCGTTGTTGTCGTACGTCGCCGACCTGGTCGTCAGCACCGAACCGGCTGCGTCCAGCTGTTGGGTCTTCACCGGTCGTCCGGCGCCGTCGTAGACGGTTGTGGACTTGGTGTTGTCCGGGTTCGTGACGAGGACCGGCCGGCCGAGGCCGTCGTAGGCGGTGCTGGTGATGTTGCCGGCGCCGTCTTTCTGCGTCAGCGTCTCGCCGATGTTGTTGTACGTCATCTCGGCGGTCACGCCGGCCGGTGAGGTGACCTTCCGCAACCACGGTCCGCTGCCGTAGACGCCGGTGCCGTAGTCGTATGTGGTGGTGTTGGACACCGGCGCCGGCTGCCGCACGATCTGCGTGCTGGTCAGCTTCCGGCCCAGGTAGTCGTATGTCGCGGTGGTCTTCGCGCCGGTCGGGTCGGTCGCCTCGGTGAGGTTGCCAACCGCGTTGTACTGCGCGGCCGTGATCTTTCCGGTTGGTCCGGTGACCTTCGTGACGTTGCCGAGCGTGTCGTACTCGTACGACGTCGTCTTGCCCCGCGGATCCGTCGTCGACGTGGTGCGGCCCAGCTTGTCGTAGACGACTGTGCTGCTCGCGTCGACGATCGGTGAGCCACCCGGCGGCGTGTACGACGGCATGATCGTCTTCCAGGGCCGGCCCGCCGCGTCGTACCGCGCCTGGGTGACGTTGCCGAGCGGGTCCTGCTGCTCGACCGGTTCCCCGAACGCGTTGTAGCCGACGATGGTCGTCGGCCGGGTCTGCACGGCGGTGGTGCCGTATACCTCGGTGCTGACGGACGGGGCGAGGGTCTTGGTGAGGTTGCCGTCGGCGTCGTATTCGTAGTTGGTGGTGTTGCCGTTCGGGTCGATCATCGCTGTGGTCAGACCGCGCTGGTCGACGGTGTAGGCGGTGTGCAGTTCGGTGGAGGTGACGGTGTCGGTGCCGTTGCGGCCGCTTTGGAAGAGCGTGTTGACGTCGGCGTCTGTCAGGGCCCGTTGGAAGACCTGGACGTTGTCGACGGAGCCGTTGAATGTCTCGTTGACGCCGGAGCCTGTGTAGGCACCGCCGATCGACGTTCCCCAGTCGGGGTTGGAGTTGAACGGTGTCGGGTTGGTTCCGTCGGTGCCGCGGATGTTGTTGGAGTACAGCGACATCCGCTTCGTGTTGGCGTCGAACACGCCGACGAGGTGCACCCAGGTGTTGGCTGTCAGCGCGTTTGCGGATGTCGCGGCTCGCTGGGAGCTGGGGTTTGCGACGTCGGCGTTGGGTGCGATGAACACCCATTTGCCGTAGGCCTGGTTGTACTGCAGGAGGAACGAGGTGGTGATGTTGCCGCTCTGGCCGACCGCTGCCTGGTAGCCGGTCAGGGCGTTGACTTTCACCCACGCCGACACCGAGTAGGACTGGGTGGTGTTGACCACCGCGCTGCTGGTCGCCATGGGCGTGCCGGTGAAGGTGGCGTATTCGCTGTTGAGTGTCGGCCCGCCGAACTCCGACGATGTCGGGATGTGGCGTTGCGAGCCGGAGGAGTCCGCGACGACGTAGGAGCTGTTGGTCGGCGACGGTCCGTTGAGGTTCCACCAACCGACCGGCCCGCCGCTGGCTTCGCTGGCGACGTACTCGTCGATGACCCGGCTCATGGCGTCGTACGTGGTGCGCGTGTCGGAGACGGCCGTCACGGGGTTGCCTACAGTGTGGCGGGTCCGGATGACGTGGTCATCGGCGTCATAGACGTAGTTCGTCGAGCGCGAGACATCGTCTACGAGGACCGACTGTTTGAGGACCCGGCCGGCGTTGTCGACCATGAAATCGGTCTGTGTGGCGCCGTTGTTCTCGATGGTGCTGGACGGGTTGCCGCCTTCGTCGTAGATGGTCTCGCGCAGCACCGTGGTTGTGACGCCGTCGGATTTGGTGATCCGTTTGACGGCGTTGTTGTCGTAGTACTCGTACCTGGTGACCCAGTTCATCGCGTCGGTGGTCGTGGCCAGGGTGCCGTTGGCGTAGTAGGCGTTGGACGTCTCCTGCACGACGGTGCCGTCTTTTCCGGTGGTGCTGCTGGTGAGCAGATGCCCTTCGGAGTCGAAGGTCTGGTTCACCACCTGGAGCCGGTCAGCGGCGGGGCAGGACGCTGCGGGTGCTGGGTTGCTGTCACAGGAGGTCATGCTGTTCTGCCGGCCGTAGACGTCGTACCCGTACAGGGTGACCGCGCCGACCGGATCAATGCTCTTCACCAGTTGGCCGTAGGCGTTGTACTCGCTGGTCACGGTCCGTGGGCTGTCACCGTCGGTGAGGTCGCTCACGGTGCGGGAGGTGACGTTGTCGTCGGCGTCGAAGACGTCGGTCGTCCGTGTGGTGTGCACCTGTGGGGCTCGTAAAGTCGAGTTGGCTACGCGGCCTGCGTGTATTCGTTGATCAGTCCGCCCAGGATCGGGCGTCGTTGAACGCGGGCGGCGGTGAGGTCGACGACCTGCGGCGGCGGGTTCGGTGGTTGCTGGTCGAGTGCCCGATGCGGCCGGTGGCCGTTGTAGTGCTCGGTGTACTCGGTCAGCACGCTTGTCAGGTGCCGTTCGCCGACGATGAGGATTCGGTCGGTGCACTCGCGTCGTACGGTGCCGACCCAGCGCTCCGCGTAGGCGTTCGCCCTCGGCGCTTGTGGCGGTGTGCGGAGCACGTCGATCCCGGCGGCGGTGAAGACCGTGTCGAACGCCGCGGTGAACTTCGTGTCCCGGTCGCGGAGCAGGAACCGAAGTCTGTCGGCTCCCTGGTCGAGGCTCATGAGCAGATTCCTGGCCTGCTGCGCCACCCAGGCGCCGGTCGGGTGCGCGGTGACTCCGATGATGTGGACCTGGCGGGTGGCCAACTCGATGAAGAACAGCACGTAGATCCGCTTCAGGAGCACGGTGTCGACCGTGAAGAGGTCGCAGGCGAGGATCGTGTGGGCCTGGGCGGTGAGGAACTGTCGCCAGGTCGGTCCGGCTCGGCGTGGTGCTGGGTCGACGCCGGCGTGGTGCAGGATCTTCCAGACGGTGCTGGCCGCGATCTGGTAGCCCAGACCGGTCAGCTCGCCCTGCACTCGTCGATGGCCCCAGGTCCGGTTCTCCGCTGCCAGGCGGAGCACCAGCTCGCGGATCTCCCGGTCGACGGGTGGCCGGCCGGGTCGCGCGTGTGGGTAGGTCCAATGTCGGGCAATCAACTGCCGGTGCCAGCGCAGCAGGGTCGCCGGGGTGACGAAGAACGTCGCCCACCGTGGTCGGGGCAGCAGCCGCGACAACGCCGCCAACACCACCCGGTCAGCGGGCTGGAGATCGGGTCGGTGCACCTGTCGGCGCAGCACCGCCACCTGATGCCGCAACACCAGCAGTTCAACGTCCTTCGCGCCGCCGTCCCGGGCGAGCTGGGTCCGCATCTGCAGGAGCTGACGCAGGAGCAGGTACACCAGCGAGGCCGCCATGGCCTGGATCGTCCTCGCCATCGTTGGGCGAACCTCGCACAAAGTCGCACGTCACAGCCACCGAACCGAATTTACGAGCCCGACAGGTTGCGCCGGCGGTCAAGGGGCCGGCTACCGGTAGGCGCCATGCTCGGCGCGCAGGCGTCACGGGGAGCATCGGGCGGACGCATGACCCGCGCGTGACCGTCCTGCGGCACCGGGAGAGATCCGCGTGGGCCGCCGGCGTCGAGGAGTCCACGGGAGGAGTCGGCCGTAAATGGCTGTCCGTGCCGCCGAGGCGAGGGCTACCGTCAATTCGTGAATTGGACGTCGAGGCACGTCGCGGTAGACGACGTTCAGGTATTCGAACCCGACTGGCGCGCGTTGCGAGACGCGGGCGACGAGAACCCGTTCATGCATGCCGCCGTCGAGCTTCTCAAGAGTTCACTCGGCCTGGCCAGCGCGCTGGCCGGAATCGTGCCCGGGCAACCGCTCGGTCTGCATGCCGCGATCCGGTGCGGCCTGCTTGTCCGCGCCTGCAAGTTGTGCACCGACCTGCTCGCAGACGTGTGCGTGCTGAAAGGACGCCAGCAGCTGGCCCTGATCCGGGAGCTTATCGAAACGCTGGCGAACCTGTCGTACCTGTGCGGGGACGACGAACACGGATCACGGCACGTCGCCTTCCTGCAGGACAGTCTCATCGCCGAACGCGAGTTCCTGAAGGCCGTCGAGCGCCAACAGGCGCTCAACGGCGGTGCCGAACTGCCGATCGAGGCCCGCATCCGCGCCTCCATCATCGAGACCGCTCTGGCTGCGGGCATCGACCTCGAGCAGCTTCCCGGCCGCCGCCAGATCAACTGGCCGACCGCCTTGGACCGGATCGAGATGGCGTTCGGCGCGACGGCGTATCCGGCGTTTCGTACCGGGTCCGGCGCCGTACACGGCACCTGGCACGACGTGCTGCGCAACCACCTGGTGCAGGTCGACGGCGGGTTCGAGCCCAACTTCCAGGCGGTACCGCCGCGCCCTCAGCCGCTTCTGTCGGCTGCCATCCAGCTCACGACGACGGCCATCACCTATCTGCGCCGACAGCCTGACGTGCATCAGCGGATGTTCAACGAGCCGCTGGCCGCTGCGCTGGGGTTCGCCTTCCGGGCCGACGAGACGCACGAGCGGTGGCTCACCACCGGTGGCGTTCAGCGCCGCGGTGCCCTGAGCGTCGCCGGTTAGGCGTGCGCCCCCGCCTGGCTCATGGTTTTGGGGACGGGGGTGCGTCTGAGACGCAAAAGGGTCGCCTTTCGTCCTCAAGGCTTCGTGCCGGTCGACCCGATCGACCGCGCGGTGCGGTCGTGAACGGGGCATCGTAGGACTTCGCAGCCGGTGGGCGCGAGGGGTTCCAAGCGGCGGTGCCGCTGCGGGCGACGGCCGCGCCGCCCGTGGGAGGCGACGCGGCGGGCAACCTCGTGCCGAGGTTGCAGTGGATGCCGTGTCAGGCCGCAGTGAGTGCGGCGCCCGGTGTCTGCTTCGGTAGGCAGCTGCCGCGCCACCGGTTCACGGTCGGGGCTGCGGTGCGGGTGAACCAGCCGGTGAACCGGGTGGGACGCGCGACGATGATTCGGGCGATGACCGGTGCGGTAGAGCGGTGCGACGCAGCCGGTGGCGGCACGGCGGGCGCGGCAGGTCGAGGAGGTAGGGCAGGGTGGCGGGTGGTAAGGGCGGTGTCCCAGCCAATGGTGGTGAGGCCTCCGATCGGCGCGGGGAGCCGTGCATCGCCCATGCCGACCCCGGCGAGAGTGAGCAACGCGACGGCGAGGTAGCCGCCACCGAGCACAGCTGCGTCGGCGAGCCCAGCCGGCAGCGTCCGAGGCTGGCCGGCAGCGACGGCCACAGCGGCCTGCAGGAATACGAGTCATGCGGTTGTGGTCAGCATCGCCGGGACCGAGGTGGCGGGCAGGTGCAGCCATAGCGACGCGGCGCCCAGACCGCCAACGGCGCCACAGACGCTTCGGCGCATGCGGCGCCGGGCAGCAGGCGGCTCACCGGGCCGCGCGAGCCGGTCCGCACCCGCCGGCGGGTGCGCGGCGGTGACCGCGCTCAGCACGACGATTCCGGCCAGAACAGTGATCATCGGCTGGCCGGGGCGAGGCTGGGGGCGTGGCATGCGGGATGGGGCAGGGGTGCGCGGCTGGGCGAGGCCACAGAGGGCGGCCTCGCCCAGCGGACGCTGATGGTCTCTGGTGTGAGTGACCGCGGTGCGGCCAGAGCATGCGCTCCAGGACCCAGCCCGGGGAGCTGCCGCACGGCGTTGCCGCAGGGGCCTGGGAGTTCGGCCGGGTGGCGTTCCAGGGCGGATTGAACCTGATCTTCGAACAGCCTGGGGCCAAGTCAAGCCAACGCGAGGATGCCCCGGCCGCTGAGCCGGGGCATCCTCGATCGTCTACTCGAACGCGAAACTGCCTGCCACAATCAGTGATCGGCCGGTCGCGCTGCGCTTTTGCAGTTCGGTGACGTGCCCCCGGCAAGAGACCAGCCTGCACGGCTTGATCGCGACTCTATTGGGCTCAACTGCGGAAATGCCGAGCTTGACCTCGGTGTTTCGGGGAATCCCAGTTGCAGATTAGTGGTTCGGTCCGTCCGACGAGAGGTTGGTCATCCCAGCCGCCAGGTGGTAGAGATCCCGGCCGTCCTGGCGGAGGTCGAGATGTCTCCCGGGTTGGATGGTGGCTGCCTGTCCGCGGATGACCGCAGCCCTCGCGCCGGCCGGCGAGGCCATCAAGGACGCGATCACCGACACGAGTGCCTTGAACTGACCGAATTCGCCGTGGCTGATGCCGCGCTGGCCTGGGCACGCGTATCGGCGCACTCTTCGCGGCGGCGGCCTTCTCGGCTGACGCATTGCCTCAGTGGGCCCTGAACTCAGTATCCAGGGTCATTGCGTTGTGGGATAACTGCTGGTCACGGCGTTGATAAGGTCGTGTGAGCGGCGGTCGGCGCGCCGGTTGGCCCGGGCGATGTTGGTCGCGCCGCGGATGCGGTGGTAGCCGATCGCGGTGTTACGCAGGGTGGCGATGACGGCGGGTCCGGCGCCGGTCCGGGCCTGGTGGAGGTCTTCACGGAATGTCACGTCGCGCACGTGATGCAGACGGTTCTCGATGTGCCAGGCGCGGCGGATCCAGTCCTGCAGGTCGGCGGGTTGGGCATCGGCGGCGGGAAGCGACACGGTCAGGTAGGCGGTTTCCCGGCTGGTCCGCCCGGCGGTGATACGGGTACGGGTGGCTCGGACGGCTTGCTCGGCGTGCGGGAACGCGATCCCGCCGGGCGTGTGCAGGGTGATCGCCTTGACGGTGCGGGTCTCGCGGCGGCCGTGACCGCGGTCGCGGGTGCGGTCCCCGGCCGGGACCTGGGCCCAGGGCAGGCGTTTGAGTTGGGCGTGCAGGGTCGGCTGGTTGGCCTTGACCTGCACGAGCAGGTACGCGCCGCGGGCGGCGACCTGCCGGGCATGCTCGGTCTGGGTGTGCAGGGCATCGGCAACGAAGATGACGCCGGTCAGGTCGCCGAGCACGGCTTCGACCGCGTCGAGCAGCGGCGCGAACGCGGGAATCTCGTTGCTCTTCGCCGCGATGGTGACCTGGGCCAGGACGATGCCGGTGGCAGTGTCCAGGGCGGAGATGAGATGGACCTGCCCGCCGTCGTGGCGGCGGGCACCGCGCAGGGTCTTGCCGTCCACGGCGATGACGGTGCGGTACCGGCGAGGACGTGCCGGTGCCGGCCCGGTACGGGTACGCAGCCAGCCGGCCAGGATCTGGGCGAGCAGGCCGGCGTCGAGGCGGGTCAACAGCCGCCACACCGTTGTGCCTGCAGGGATCCGGCGACCGAACCCGAGTCGGTCCCGGGCCTGCACGTCCAGGTCGAGCAGCCAGTCGCTGATCGCGGCGAACGACGACGCGCCCGCGAGGACCGCGCAGACCGCGACGGTGAGCAGCCCGGCAAGGGGATACCTGGTCCCGCGCGGATCACGCGGATCCGGGACCGCGGCCAGGGCGTGCAGCAGCCCGCCGTGCTCACGATCGGTGACCGAGGCGGGCAGGAAGTCCATGCCCGGTGCGGTGACAGTCAGTGCGGGGATGAGGAATGATGCCATCTGCGGGTGGGGTCCTTGCGGTGGTCACGGGGCGTCGAGAACTCCATGATCACCGATACGGCCCCACCCGCTTCCTCGGCCCGGACAGCGTTCCCTCACCACACGAATCCCTGCTCAGCGCCTCGCCGCTCGACTACGCAATCGCCCTGGGTGGCGCAGCAGGCCAGGAATCTGCTCATGAATCTCGACCAACGGGCCGACGGGCTCCGGTTCCTGCTCCGCGATCGCGACACGAAGTTCACCACGGCCTTCGACACGGTCTTCACCGCCGCGGGTATCGACGTAATTCGAACACCGCCACAGGCTCCGATGGCGAACGCTTTCGCGGAGCGCTGGGTCGGCACCGTACGGCGGAAGTGCACCGACCGGATGCTCATCGCCGGCGAACGGCACCTGGCGAGCGTGCTGACCGAGTACACCGAGCATTACAACGGCCGCCGACCACACCGATCACTCGGCCAGCGACCACCGAACCCGCCGCCGCAGGTCGTCGACCTCACCGCCGCCCGGGTCCAACGACGCCCGATCCTCGGCGGGCTGATCAACGAATACACGCAGGCCGCGTAGCCCAAACCCGATTTACGAGCCCCACACCCGCCGTGCATGGGTTCGGCGATGATCAACGGTGGACACTGGCGCGGGTGTCGGACCTGATCGCCCGGATGTTCCATACCCGCTACACCCTGCGCGGCACGGCGAACGTGTTGCACCGCCTCGGTTTCTCTGTGCAGGTGCCGAAGCATCGTGCGGTGGAACGTGATGAGGAGACGATCGCGTCGTGGCGGCGGGAGGCGTGGCCGGCGGGAAAACGGTAGCGGCGCAGCGGGATGCGTGGATCTGCTTTGAGGACGAGGCCGGTCAGACGCTGCGCCCACCGAAAGCGCGGACCTGGGGCCGCCGTGGGCGGACTCCGGTGATTCCGGTGTCCGGTAAGGGATCCGGACGGGTGTCGATCGCAGGGCTGACCTGCTACCGGCCCGGCCGGCGCAGCCGGTTCATCTACCGCACGATCGTGCACCGCAACCGCAAGGGCGAACGACGCAGCTTCAGCGAACGTGACTACATCGCCCTGCTCGACGCCGCCCACCAGCAACTCGACGCCCCGATCGTGGCAGTCTGGGACAACCTCAACGTCCACATCAGCGCCGCGATGCGCGAACTGATCGCCGCCCGGGACTGGCTGCACGTCATCCGGCTCCCCGCCTACGCCCCCGACCTCAACCCGACCGAAGCGGTCTGGTCACACCTGAAACGCAGCATCGGCAACCTCGCCGTCAACGGAATCGACCACCTCCAGGCGATCATCAAGAACCGGCTCAAGAGCATCCAGTACCGCACCGACCTCCTCGACAACTTCCTCACCCACACCGGCCTCACCCTCGAACCCGACACAACCTGACCATTCAAGCTCTGTAGTGGCCTGCCGTCAGAGGGTTGCTTGAACGGGGTGTACACGCCCTGACCTGCACCTTCATATCCGGAGTCGGCGAGGGTCGGCAGGTCCAGTTGGGATGCCGCCCAGTACAGGGCGGCGAGGGCGTCGTGTTCGTGGGCGACGGTCATGTCGTGGCGGTGTCCGGGCGAGACCGGTGAGGTCCAGATCGGCAGCCCGTCGGGTCGCATGACCGCTTGGACGTTGCCGCCGAAGCTTCGGTGTTTCCCGGAGTACCACGCGTCGATGGTGTTGCCTTTGACGCTGGTGGTGGTGCCGGCGCAGCGGTCGGTGGTGAAGACCTTGCCGTCCAGGATCACGTGGGACCATCCCTCCTCGGCGACCCGGCGCAGCGCATCGTGCAGGTCCGGGGCAGTGGCGGACAGGACCGTGGTGACCTCGTCGCGGTACCGGTAGGCGGTGGCCCGGGACACCCCGAATCCCGCGGCAAGCAGGGTGAGGTCTTCGCGTTTGCGGTACCAGACCAGAACCATCAGGGCGTGGTACCAGCAGGTCAACGCCCTGGTTCCGGTGCGGGTACCGCGGGCTCGCCGGTCGGCGCGCAGCAGCCCGGCGACGTGGCGGACCAGTTCCCGTGGCACGTCGAGCATGGCACGATAGGCAATCACGTGGAGTCCTCACCGTAGAGCGGCGCTTGTGGTGAGACCTCTCTACCGAGGACTCCACGCCCCCGACCCCACTGTCCAAACAGGACAGAAATGTGCGTGTCGCCCCAATCGATGCACCTACGCTGCTGAGATCAGCTCAATATCCTCCCATCACTCCAAGATTGCGAAAGATCTGTCCCGGGCTTCACCGCCCGGCCCAACGCGTCGTAGATGTACGTGGCGGACCCAGTTCTTGACTTCCCCGACAGTCCGAAGGTCAACGGTGTTGCCCACCGCATCCGCTAACGATTCAGCCATCCTCCAACCGCCTATCAACATCAATCAAGGCTATATGTTGCCAAGTCCGGCTCCGCCCACGCCGCATAGGCAAGTACCGGCTTCCAGGAAAGGTGGCCGGAAGAGTCGTCCGCTAGGTCGGTCCTGACACGCAACCCATAATGGACGCGGTACGAGAGGCCTTCTATCAATACAACTCCACATTGGGTGCCGTCCACAATTTGCCGATAGCCGGGTTCTTCGACAACAACCCACCCAGCTCGCTGCACCATGTTCACCCAAACCTGATAGGCGCGTTCACTCCCCCCAAACCCAGGAAAAACGCTTCCCACACGCGCAACTATCTCTACCGGATCAACTCGGCGTGGTACTGCCACGGTCGCAATCCTTACGTCGATTCCAGCACTATTGGGTTTGCCACCAATTCATCATACCGTTCTCCTCCCACACGTACGCGAACACAGCGCCCGTATCTTCAGCAGCCCGACTCATCGCGCCTCTGCAGCTCGAACACGGCGACCTGGTCCCCTCGATGACTACATACCCTCCATCAGGTACCGGCCTTTCCAGGAAGAATTCGTCGTCCCAAACTACGTTCGCGCCATAGCTTGGAACTCCTCCCGACATTCTAGCAACCCTGTTTTCCGTATGACTCAATGTTTCCCCACCACGGGGGCCCCTGGCCGACTCTGCAGGCGTCTGCTGACCGCTTCGAATGGGATACGAGTCCACGCGAACGCCTTGAGAATCGAATACATCGACTTGAGCATAGTGGGTGGTAGAAGTGCCAGGGCAAGCATTGAGCGCATTCAGGTCAACGTTGTGGACAAGGACCGGCTCGCCCCCAACAACGACATAGTACGTATGCAGGTCCTCAACAGTCAGGTCGCGCATCTCTGCAGCGCCGACATAGTTGCGGACTGCCGCGACGGTGATTTGATCTCCGTCGATAGTGCGGAGGTGGTCGCCAGCCCTCAGGTCCTGGGCGTCGGCCCAAGTGTCGGTGTCGTCGTTCCAGAACGGGTGGTGCCATGTCGTCTCGACAACAGCTGCCTCGCCGCCCGCGCCATGGTCGACGGTGACGACCAGCTCCGTCAGATCGGTGTCGTCGTTGCGGTGCAGCGCTTCAACGATCTTGGTATCAGACTCGCCGGTCGTCGGATCAGTCGCGACTACCACATCGCCCAGTTCCACGTCCTTGATCGCCTTGAGCGATCCATTCGCCAGCAGCACCAGCGTCGACGGATCGAAGCTGTGCTTCTTCCCCGGGCAGGCACAACTGCAACCAGAGCCGCCGCCACCTGCGCCTCCGTCCCTGCGATCGTTCGCCGCGCCGGTTCCGCCACCACCACCGCCGGCCCGCCTCGAGCCGCCACCGCCACCACTACTGCCGGCTCGAGGCGCGCCGCCACCGCTGCCAGATGAGGAGGGTCGGCCGGCGGCGGGATGACCGCCACCACCCGGGCGACTTGCGCTGGGCAGGCCGGGCCGGCTGCCGCCGCCGAACCCGCGTGGCATGGCGGCGCGAGCGCCCTTGCCCGCGTACTTCGAGGCGCCGCCGGTGAACTTGTCGACTCCTGCGCTGAGGGCGCCGTCGAGGCCGCCTTGGATCATGGTGTCGGCGAGGCCGCTCCAGGAGAACTCGGCGTCACCCCGGCCGACGTCGATCATGTAACCGGCGCCGGAGGACAGGGCACCGGCCACCGCACCGGCCAGGATCAGGCAACCCACACCCGTCGCGCACAGGGCACCGACCGCGACGGCCGCCACGATGCCGACCGCCGCGGTGGCGATGAACTTCCACGGGTCTTCCTTGAACGCCGTGACGGTGTTCTTCACCGTCTCGTCGACGTACTTGATGCCGGCCTTGACGGTGTCCTTGACACATTTGGTCACGCCGCCGGACATGCACTTCTTGACGTCGTTGACGGTGTCCTTGACCGTCTGGACCTTCTGCTTGACCCACTTCTTCGTGGAGTTGACCACGACCTTCGTGGCCGCCTTCGCCTTGTCCGCAACGTAGTTGGCGGCGTTCTTGACGTCCTGCCACGCCTGCCCGGATGCGACGTAGTTGTAGACGGTGCTGGCCGCGTTGTAGACGGCGGCAACGGTGTTGACGACCGGCGCCGCCACCGCTTTGAAGGCGTTCTTCACCGACGACCAGCCCCAGTGCCCGGTCGGGTCGGTGGTGGTGAGCGGGTTGCCGTCGCCGTACTGGTACCGGTTGGCGTTGATCGACGACGGGACCGGGCTGTTGCCGGCGGTGTCGCGGGTGTCGAACTGGCCGGTGTCGGTGTTGTACCAGCGGGCGTGCATGTTGACCCGGCCGGTGACCTGTTCGGTGTATTCGGACTGGTAGCCGAGGCTGCCGACAAGTCCGGTCTTGGCCAGCACCGTCCCGAGCGGGTCATAGGCGGCCGATCCGGTCAGGCTGAAGCTCGTCGCGCTGAACTGCCCGACAACATCGGTATGCAGGTCCGTCCACACGTACCGCGCGATCGCCCCGCCGCCGTCGGCGGCGCCGAGCAGCTCTCCGCCCGGCCCGCGGGTGTACTTGGTGGTGCCGTCGTCGGCGAGGGTGTTGCTCAGGCCGCTGTACTTGAACCCGGCCTTGACCGCCCGGCCGACCGCATCGTAGCTGTACGTTCTGTTGCCGCCGGCGGCCTGCTGCGTGATGACCTGCCCGTACGCGTCGGCGGTGGTGTTGTGCACCCCGCCGGGTCCGCTGGTCAGGCGTAGCGTGCCGCGGGCGGTGTAGGCGTAGGAGGTGCCGCCGCTCTGCGACAGCAGCTGGTTGCGCTGGTCGTAGGCGAACGTCTTCGCGCCGTTCTGCAGCCGGTTCCCGGACGCGTCGTAGGCGTAGTTCGTCGTTGTCGACCCGGACGTCCACGAGGTGAGCCGGTTCGCGAAGTCGTACCCGTAGCTGTTGCTCGACGCGCCCGTGAACCCGGTCGTCACCTTCGACGTGAGGTTGCTGTTCGGGTCGTAGTCGTAGGCGATCGCACCCTGGATGACCGTGCCGTCGAACGACGTGACCGTGTCCGTCTTGAGCCGGTGCAACGCGTCGTACGTGAACGTGCGTTTCTTGCTGTTCGCGCCGTACGTGATCGTCGAGGGCTGGCTGAGGGTGTTGTAGGCGACGCTGAGGTTGACGCTCGTCGTCGGGTTCGCGACCGTCGCGAGACGGCCGGCGGTGTCGTAGGTGAAGTTCGTCGCCCCGGCCGCGTCCGTACGCGAGGTCGGCTTGCCGTCGCCGTTGTACGTGTACGACGTGGCGTCCGCCAGCCCGGTGATACTCAACGGCAGACCACGATCGTCGTAGGTGATCGCGTTCGTGCCGCCGGGTGCTGACAGTGACGTGATCCGGCCGGCGTCGTCGTACCCGAACGTCCGCGCCACCGTCGCCGCGTCCGCACCCGTGCCGGTCTGGCCGGTCACCTGGTTCAGGTCGTCGTAGGTGTAGTTGAGCTGCACACCGCCGGGCAGCGTCTTGGACGCGAGCCTGCCGCCGAGGTCGTACACCGAGGTGAACGTCCGGTCCGCCAGGCCAGGGTAGGCGGTGGTGGCGGGTTCGATCTGCGATTCCGGCAGACCCCACGTGTTGTACGTCGTCCAGAATTCGTTGCTCCGCCCGTCGGTGAACCGGGTCGGGTGACCCGCGGCGTCGTACCCGAACGACGTGCTGATCGCCGTCGACGCCGTCACCGGCTGCGACTCGTTCACCACCTGACCCAACGGGTCATACGTCAACGTCGTCGTATGTCCACGCGGATCCGTCGACGTGATCGGGTTGCCGTTGTTGTCGTACGTCGCCGACCGGGTCGTCTGCACCGCGCCCGCCGCGTCCAGCTGCTGCGCCTTCACCGGCCGTCCGGCACCGTCATAGACGGTCGCCGTCTTGGTGTTGTCCGGGTTCGTGACCAGGACCGGCCGGCCGAGACCGTCGTAGGCGGTGCTGGTGACGTTGCCGGCGCCGTCCTTGCCGGTGATCGGCTCGCCCAGATTGTTGTACGTCGCCTCGGTGCTGACACCCTCCGGTGTGGTCACCTTGCGCAGCCATGGCCCTGCCTCGGGGCCGGAGCCGTACGTTCCGGTGCCGTAGTCGTACAGCGTGGTATTGGCGACCTGCGTCGGCTGACGCACGATCTGCGTGCTGGTCAGCTTGCGCCCGAGGAAGTCGTAGGTCGCTGTGCCCTTGGCGCCGGTCGGGTCGACCGTCTCGATGAGCTCGCCGACTCCGTCGTACTTCGCGGTGGTGATCTTCCCGGTCGGGCCGGTCACCTTGGTAACGTCGCCGAGGGTGTCGTACTCGAACCATGTGGTCTTGTTCCGCGGGTCAGTTGTGGAGGAGACCCGGCCGAGCTTGTCGTAGACCGTGGTGGTGCTGGCATCCACGATGGGCGCGCCGCCCGGTGGGGTGTACGACGCGGCGACGGTCTTCCACGGCCGACCGGCCGCGTCCATCCGCACCTGCGTGACGTTGCCGAGCGGGTCCTGCTGCTCGACGGGCTCGCCGAAGGCGTTGTACCCGGTGGTGATCGTCGGGCGGACCGACAGCGGCGTGGTGCCGTAGGCCTCGGTGGTGACGGTGGGCGCCAGGGTCTTGATGAGGTTGCCGTCTTCGTCGTGGATGTATGACGTGGTGTTGCCGTTGGGGTCGACCATGTCGGTGGTCAGGCCGCGCTGGTCGACGGTGTAGGTCGTTACCAGTTCGGGCGACGACGCCGTGACCTGCCCGGTCCGGCCGTTGCCGCCGGCCCACAGAGTGCCGACGTCGGCGTCGGTGAGGGCCCGTTGATACACCTGGACGTTGTCGATCGAGCCTTGGAAGTGGTCGACGAAGTCACCCCAGTGGGAGCCGCCGATCTCCAGGCCGTTCATCGAGTCGATCGGGGTGGGGTTGACGCCGTCGGTGCCGCGGGCGTTGTTGACGTAGATCGACAGCCGCTTGGTGGCGGCGTCGAACACGCCGACGAGGTGGACCCACGTGTTGGTTACTGGCGCGGTCGACGAGCTGGCGTTGGGGTAGGACACCGGTCCGGTGACGTCGGCTGACGGTGTCTGCAGCGCCCACGTGTTCCAGTCCTTGTTGTACTGCAGGTAGAACGCTCCGCGGTTCATGCCGGTCTGTGAGACCGCGGTGTGGGTGGTGTTGAGGTTGTTGAGCTTCACCCAGGCCGAGACCGAATACGACTGGGTGGTGTCGAGGACCTGCTCGGTGGTTTGCATGTCGTCGTCGGTGAGGGTGGCGAATCCGCCGCTGAGTGAGGGGTGCGTGCCGCCCCGGAACGAGTCCATGTGCCGGTTGGAGCCCGACCCGTCGGTGGCGCTCTGCCATTGGTTGGACGGCACCTCACCGTCGAGGCTCCACCAGCCCACCGGCCCGCCGTTCGGGTCCTCCGCGAGGCGTTCGGACGTCATGCGGTTCATGGCGTCGTAGGTGTTGCGCACGTCGCGCACCACGCGGTGCGTGCCGAACCATTCGTCGGTGTTGACGGTGTTGCGGGTCAGCACGACGCGGTCGTCGGCGTCGTAGACGTAGTTCGTGGTGCGCTCTTCGAAGCCGTTGCGCACCCGCTGCGCGATGAGCCGGCCGGTGTTGTCGACGGTGAAGTCGGTTTTGGTGGCGCCGTTGTTTTCGGTGACGCTCTGTGGGTTTCCCGCGCCGTCGTACCAGTTCTCCTTCACCACGTACGTCTTCGTGCCGTCGGTGCGGCTGATGCGCTTGATGGTGCCGTTGTCGAAGTAGTCGTACTTCGTGGTGCGGTTCTCCGCGTCGGTGCTCGAGGCGAGCGCGCCGTTGGCGTAGTAGGCGTTCGACGTTTCCTGGACCGATGTGCCGTCCTTGCCGCTGGTGGTGCTGGTGAGTAGCTGACCTTCGGAGTCGAACACCTGGGTCACGACCTGCAGCCGGTCACCGGTGGGGCACGCCGTGCCGGGTGCCGGGTTGCTGTCGCATTCGACCATGCTGTTCTGCCGGCCGTAGCCGTCGTAGCCGTACAGCGTCACCGCGCCGGTCGGGTCGACGCTCTTCACCAGTTGCCCGTAGGGGTTGTAGTCGCTGGTGACCGCTCGGGAGGCGTCGCCGCCGGTGAGGTCGCTCACCGTGCGGGAGGTGACGTTGCCGTCGGGGTCGAACATGTCGGTGGTCCGGGTGGTGTGCTGGGCGCCGGTCACCGCGTTGGTGACCTTCGGCTCGGTCGTCTGCACGAGTTGGCCGTCGGCGTCGTAGGTGTAGGTGGTGATCAGCCCGGCGGGGTAGCCGGGGGCGAGGACCTTCTGCTGCGTGACGCGGCCGAGCCCGTCATAGCTGAACTCGGTGACGAGTCCAGCCGGATCGGTGACCCGGACGGCGTCGCCCGCCGCGTTGTACTCCGTCCTCTGCAACCGGCCACCGACGGATGTGACCGTCATCGGCAGCCCGGCCGGGGTGACGCCCCCGCCCACCGCGGCCGTGGTGGCGGTCGTGTAGGTGGTGCTCGTCGTGCGGCCGTTGGGGAAGCCGGGCACGGACGGCGACGTGACCGACAGCCGGTTGCCGCTGGTGTCGTAGGCCAGCGTGGTGACGGCGGTGTCGGTGGTTCGCCCGGAACCTGGGTTGCCGATGATCGAGAGCACCTGGTCGTTGCGCGGGTCCGGGGCCAGCGTCGCGCTCGTCGAGTCCGGGTAGTACGTGTACAGCGTGTCCTGACACGGGCTCCACATCGTCTCGTTGGTGCACGTGGTGGTCCGCACCGTGTTGCCGCGCACGTCCTTGGCGGTCTCGGTCTTCTGCCCGAGCGGGTCGTAGACCACGTTGACGAAGCCGCCGGTGTCGTAGCCGTAGCTGGTTGTGTTGCCCAGCGTGTCGGTGCTGGCGATCAGACGGCTGCCGTTGACGACGTCGTACATCTTCCGCGCCGGCTTGCCGCCCGGGTCGGTGACCGTGACGGTGGTGACCGGCGTGATGACCGGGCCGGTCGCACCGGGCGGCGGGGCCAGGGCGCTCTTGGACGCCTTGAAGTGGGCGTCGATCTGCGCCGTGCTGAGCTCATGGTCGTAGTACGCGAACTCGCTGATGTTGCCCTTGAAGTAGCTGACGTCGCCGGAAGCCCCGGGCCAGAACCTCGTCGTGCCGGCGCCGATGTACGCCAGGCTGGAGTCGACCCACTCGACCTCGCCGTCCTTCGTGCCCACGGGTGCGTTGTCGAGGTAGAGGGTCTGCTTGTCGGCACCGAGCGGGTCGAGGTGGGTGGAGAGCACGACGTGGTGCCAGTTGCCGTCGTTGACGTTCGTCGCCGACGTCATCGGCGAGACACTGCCGGTCCACAGTCCGCCGCGGAGTTTACCGTCGTTGCCGATGTACAGCGCCGGCGTCCACGACGGGGTCGCCGGGCTGGAGCCGTCGACCGCCATCGTCTGGTACGCGTAGAGCACCGAGCTGGTCGAGTACCCGGCCGGTGTCTTGAACCACATCTCGATCGCCGACGATTGATACTGCGGCGCGACGATGTAGGCGTTGTCATACCTGATGTAGGAGCTGGTGCCGTCGAACACAGCGCCGTAGGAGTCGCTGAACGGGCTGGTCGTGTTCGGCTGGGTCGTGTCGAAGCCGACGTTGTTGTACCAGGCGTGCAGCGCGTCGGCGACCTGATTCTTCGGCTGCGCCGGCAGGCTGGTGTCGTTGAGCCGGAAGTACTCCCGCGGCTGCGAGCCAAGCACCGTGGATGCGTAGACCTGGCTGGAGCCGCTCAGCGTCGGCTGGCCGACCTGCCAGAGGCCGCCGGCTTCGTCGGTGACCTGGTTGACGCGGCCGGAGACGGTGTCGTAGCCGATGACGGCGCGGACCCTGCCGGCGTTGCTGGTCACCTTGCTCATCGCCGAGGACGGGTTCGTGCCGGAGGTGTGCAGCGCTGTGACGAGGTCCTGGGTGAGTGGCTTGTTGTAGTAGGCGACGTCGGCGATCGAGCCGTTGAAGAACGTGGCGGTCGGGGTGGTGAGGGTGTTGGCGGGCCAGGCGTTGCTGAGGAACCCCGCGCCGATGTAGACCTTGTCCTGGCCCAGGTTGTGCAACTGGATGACGCCGGCCATGGAGCCGACGGGTGCGCCGTCGAGGTACAGCGACTGGCTGCCGCCGTTGCCGGCCAGGGCCGCGTGGTGCCACTGCCCGTCGTTGACCGGGTTCGCGGTCACGATCGTGTTGACGGTGCCGTTCCACAGCGAACCGCGCAGCTTGCCCACGTTGTCGACGTACAGCGCCGGGTTGTAGTACCCCGGCGTGGTCGCACCCGGCGTGACGAGGTCCTTCTGATAGGAGAACAGCACACCGTTGATCGCCGTGGTCTTGAACCACATGCTGATCGACTGGTACGAGCTGTCCGTGGCCAGCTTCTCCGGCAGCTTCACCGAGGAGGTGGTGCCGTTGAACCCGGCCGACTTCGACGTCGACAGCGGCAGCGCCGCGGGCTGTTCGAGGGCGACGTTGCTGTAGATGCCGTTGTCGATGCCGTCGTTGGACAGCACCCCGCTGCGCGCCTGGGTCCCACCGCTGATGGGGTCGTTGAACCGCCAGAACGAGTACGGGCCGGTGTTGAGCACGGCACCGTTGTGCTGGTTCACCGCCTGATACTCGTATCCGGCGCAGTCGGTGGTGGTGCCCGGCGGGCACACCTTGGTCAGCTGATCGCCGGTGTAGGTGTAGTTCCACGTCAGCGTGCTGGACGGCACCGCCGGGTCGGTGGGGTCGGTGGTCACCGTCGCCACATGCGCAGCCGTCGCACCCGCCGGTGTGGCCCAGGTCAGGGTCAGCTGCCGCGGCGAGCCGGCCGTCAGGCTGACATCGTCGATGCTCAGCGAACCGACCTGGTCCAGCAGATGGAAGACGGTCACGCTCTGGGCATCCGCCGGCGCGGTGAGGGTTTGCGTGGTCTGACCCCACGCGGCGCCGGTCGTGGCCGGCACCGGCGCCAACTCGACGTAGCTGTGCCCACCACTCGTCGTCGCGAACTCCGCGACGAGCCTGGTATTCACCGTGGCCTGGTAGGAGTCGCTGAACGTGTACGTGGCGTTCGGCGTGACCGGCACCGGCGTGAAGTACCACTTGGCGTCACCGTCGGTGTAGCTCGTGGTCTGCACCTTGACGCTGCGGGTGCCGCCATGACCGGTGTTGGGGTAGCTGAAGGTGGTCGCGTTCGTCCCCCACCCGCCCGTCTGCCACGCCTCCGGCGTGGCGGCGTTGGCCGCGGCTTCGACCGACGGGTTGGCGACGCGGTTGATGGTGGCCGGGGTCCCGGGCGTCAGACTGACATCGTCGATGGTCAGCGAGCCGACCTGGTCGAGCAGGTGCAGGACGGTCACGCTCTGGGCGTTCGCCGGCGCGGTCAGGGTCTGCGCGGTCTGACCCCAGACCGTGCCGGTCGTGGCCGGCACAGTCGCCAGCTCGACGTAGCTGTGCCCACCGCCGGTCGTCGTGAAGTCCGCGACGAGCCTCGTGCTCACCGTGGCCTGGTAGGAGTCGCTGAACGTGTAGGTGGCGTTCGGGGTGACCGGCACCGGGGTGAAGTACCACTTGGCGTCACCGTCGGTGTAGCTCGTGGTCTGGACTTTCACGCTGCGCGTACCGCCATGACCGGTGCTCGGGTAGCTGAAGGTGGTCGCGTTTGTCCCCCATGCCCCCGTCTGCCACGCCGTCGGTGTGGTGGCGTTGGCCGCGGCTTCGACCGACGGGTTGGCGACGAGGTTGGCGCCGGGATCGGTGCCGAGCGACTGGATGACGCCGACGCGACCGTTGACGTCGTAGCGCATCGTGAGCGCCCGCCCGTTGGCGTCGGTGATCTTCGTCAGGCCGTACACGCCGAGGCCCTGAGCCTGGATGAACTCGTAGGTGCTGGAGTCCTTGTCGGTCAGCGAGTAGCCACCGGTGATCGCCTTGAAGATGGAGAACCGACCGGGCGGCGGCGTCCACGTACCGTCGTTGTTCCGGCCGAACGTGACCACCTGACCGTTCGGGTACCGGATCGCCGCGGTCTGCAACGCGCCGTCGGCGTCGTTGCCCTCACGGACCTGCATGTCGACCAGCGACGACCAGCCCTGCCCGAACGCCGAGCCGGCCCGCGTGTCGAGGCTGTTGTACTCCCGCGCGATCGACAACGCCGGCCCAACCGTCGTCACCTGCGCATCCACGTCACGGGTCGTGTAGTTACCGACGGAACCCTCGAAACCCTTGCCGCCGTTCTGCGCGAGGGACGAGCTCACCAGCTGCTGCGGCACCGCCGTGCTGAACGCGAACGGGACCGGGTTCGCCGGGCCGATCGAGGAGCGGTCGTCGACCAGCACGTAGTACGTGTAGGTCTTGCCCCATTTCAGGGTGCCGGCCGGCGGCTTCCAGAAGCCGTCCGTCCAACCCGACTGGGCCACCTGCGCACCCTGGTCGTCCTGGAGCATGAAGTTGTACCGCAGGCCCCGGTTCGGGTAGTTGTCCGGGTCGCTGCCCTTCGCCGAGAACTCCGGCGTCAACGTGCTCACCGAGGTGTTGTTCGCCGGGTACCGCGCGTCGAGTTGCGGCGGCGTGTTGGCCGTGTAGTTGACCTCGATGAACGGCGTGCACAACGTGTTGCCGAAGTAGCTCGGGCAGGTCAGGCTGGTGTCGGACGAGGTGAATCGCTTCCACGCCGCCGTGTCGGTCTCCGACGCCGTCACCGCCAGGCCGTGGACGCCGCCGAGCGCCGCCCAGTCGATCATGTACTGCGAGTTCAGCCACGGCGCGGACCACACACCCTGATTGCGGACCTGACCGGAGTTGGTGCATGCCTGCGAGCTGTTCGGCGAGTCGGTCCCCATCAGCTTGTTCGTGTCGTAGGCGGGCGCGTTGTTCCAGGTCAGCGTCGAGGCGTTCCAGGCGCCCGTGATCGGGTACACGTTGTACGGTCGGGCGACGCACGGGTTGCCGTCGGCGTCGCCCTGGTAGGTCATGAACAGGTAGAGCCGCGCCGAGTCGAGCTTCCGGCCGGCGAGCGTGGCCGGGAAGTTGTCGAAGTTGATGAAGGTGCGGGCCTTATCGGTGCCGTTCCACGACCCGACCGCCAGGGTCTGCTCCAGATTGCGGATGCTGTCGGGCGAGGTGCTGATGCCGTACGTGTCGAAGTAGGTGTCGACGAGGTTGTAGTCGGGGTCGAGCGTGACCGGGAACTTCCGCGCGGGGTCACGCAGCCAGACACCGTCGATGCTGACCTTCAGCGCCGGGCCGCCGGCGGTCTGCACCAGGTCGTAGGTGACGCCGTCGGACGTCTCGCCGCCGCCGGCGTGGCTGTTGGACGAGTCCTCCAGGTAGCCGCGCGGTGTGGTCAGCGCGACCTTGCCGTTGGCGGTGACGAACTCGACGTCCCCGGCCGTGTTCAGCCGGGCGGTGAGACCCTGGAGCTTGAGCGGGTACAGGTACTCGGTCGGCACGTCCTTCGAACGCAGGATCAGGCTCTCCTTGGAGCCGGTCGGCTTCGCGCCGAGTTCCAGGTCCACACCCGGCAGGACGTTTCCGTAGCGGGCCACGGCATGCTCGACGGTCGGCTTGTTCAGCCGCGCCCCAGCCAGGCTGTAGGCGAGCTCCACCCCCGGCTCGACGGTGATCCGGGCCAGATCCTCCTCCGCGGCCGCGGCGGCGCCATCGGCCCGCCCGGGCAGCTCGGAACCGTCGGTGTCGAGCTTGCGCGCCGCGCCCGCGGCGAAGCTGAGCTTGAAGCTCGTCGACGTCGTCTCCAGCCGGTTGCCGGTCGCGGCGCGCAGCCCCGTGTCGATCGGCCGCCAGGAACCGTCAGCGGCCTTGAAGTTCACCGGATCCTTGTAGACACGCCGGGTGAACGACCCGTCGGTGTTCTCGAAGACGTCGACCTTCGCATCGGCCATCGACGCGAGCCGCCTACTGGTGCCGGCGTCGAACCCCTTCTTGGCCGGACCGGTCGACTTACCGGCGACCGCACCGGTCGACGGGATGTCACGCTTGAGCTCGCCGGGCGCCTTACGCTTCGACTCGCCGTTACGCGCCATCGGCGCCGTCACGTAATGGCCGTCCACGCCCTTGCCGCGCTGCTGCTGCGGCACCTTCGGGTCTTCCCTCGCCCACGACGGTGCCGCCACCAACCAGTCCCGCAGCGCCGACCAGCCGACCAGGCCGCGCCCGGCCGGCACCAACGCCGACGGCAACCCCAGACTCAACGCCACCGCCACGACCGTGACGACACTCATCCGGCGAACAGACCGACCGAATCCAGGCACAGCACGACGACCGCGCACGGCCAGCCTCCCCCGTGAAGCCAAGCTGCCTAACCAGGCGCCAGCAGTCTGCGGTGCGTCACCACGCAAACACAAGACGCACGCGAATATCGGCGACCTTGATGCCCGAAGGTCCGCTTTAGCCCATTGGCGATCTTCAGCAGAGGACTATCGGAGATCGACAACACGCGCTATGTTCGTGCCGCGAGCAGCGCCCGACGGGGAGGTCACGCCGTGATCGCACACGCCTTCGCCCGGACCGCGGCCACGATCCGCTCATGGACCCGCAACCAACGCATCGCCGCGACAGCCGGCACTCTGCTCCTCGTTACCGGCGCCACCTGGCTGCTCTGGCCGAACGATGGACCGCCGCCACCGCGCGAACGGCAGTACAAGGCGACCACCGCCTGCCTGCTCACCGACGACCAGGGCATCACCGGCGACATCGCCAACGCCGCCTGGGCCGGCATGCAGGAAGCCTCCGTCCAGACCCTCGTCAAGGTCCAACACCTGGCCATCACCGGACCGCAGACACCAGCCAACGGCACCACCTACTACAACACCCTCGGCGTCCAGAAATGCACCGTCATCATCGCCGCCGGCCCCATACCCGTCGCCGCCATGACCGACGGACTCCAGGCATTCCCGAACATCAAACACTTCGCCGTCGGCGGCGACACCCAAGGCAAACCGATCACCACCATCGACGCCGCAACACCACAGACCATCAAAGCCGGCACCCACGCAGCCGTCTCCGGTGCGGGCTAACGAACCGACCTGACGCAACGAACAACCGCAGGCGCTTCGGTCGTTCAACCGCGACACCGATGCCACAACGCTCTGTCCCGCCCCGGGTTTGATGGAGACATCGAACACCCGGAGGATTCACTGTTATGCCGGCACCGAGGAAGTACAACGATGAGCTGCGTGAGCGTGCGACCCGGTTGGCGGTCGAGGCCCGTCGGGACCCGGTGTCCGCGGTCGGCGCGATCCGTCGGATCGCCGATCAGCTCGGGATCCATCCGGAGGCATTGCGGACGTGGGTGAAGCAGGCCGAGACCGATGCCGGCGCGCGGCCGGGCACCGCCAGTAGCGGTGATGCTGAACGTATCGCTGCGCTCGAGCGAGAGAATCGTGAGCTGCGGCGGGCGAACCAGATCCTGAAGTCCGCAGCGAGTTTCTTCGCGGCGGAGCTGGACCGTCCGTCGCGATGAAAGTCGACTTTGTCGACTCCCAGAAGGAACACCACGGTGTCCAGCCGGTCCTGCAGGCGCTTGAAGGCGCGCCGGCACAGATCGCACCGTCAACCTACTACGCCGCCAAGACCCGGCCCGCCAGCGTCCGATCGCAGCGCGACGAGGAGTTGACCGCGATGATCGAGCAGATCCACGCCGAGAACTACGACGTCTACGGCGCCGGCAAGATCTGGCACGAGCTACACCGCCGCAGCGTCCCGGTGGCCCGGTGCACCGTCGAACGGCTGATGCGCGCAGCTGGGTTGCGCGGACTGCTGCGCGACAAGTCGCCACGTACAACCCGGCCCGCACCCGAGACCAGCCGCCCCGGTGACCTGGTCAAACGGAACTTCACCGCGGCGGGCCCGAACCAGCTGTGGGTCGCGGACCTGACCTACGTGCGTACCAGCGTGGGCTGGGTGTACGCCGCGTTCGTCCTCGACGTGTACTCCCGCATGGTCGTCGGCTGGCAGGTCGCCACGTCGCTCTACACCGATCTGGCCCTCGACGCGCTGAAGATGGCGATCTGGCGCCGCGAGAATCATGGCGCTGACCTGCAAAAACTGGTCCACCACTCGGACAGGGGCGTGCAATATCGAGCGATCCGCTACACCCAACGGCTCGCCGAGGCCGGCGCCGTCGCCTCGGTCGGCTCCAAGGGCGACTCGTACGACAACGCCATGGCCGAGGCGTTCAACTCCCTCTACAAGGCCGAACTCGTCCGCAACAAGGGACCGTGGCGCGGGCTCGACGACCTGGAGATGGCCACCGTCGAGTACATCGACTGGTACAACAACCGCAGGCTGCACGGCAAACTCGGACACGTCCCACCCACCGAACACGAAGCCCTACACGCGATGACCCACTCGGTCACCACAACCCTGGAAACCAGATAATTCCGTCTCCATCAAACCCGGGGCTTGACAGTCTCACGACAGCCTGGCAGGGAGGGGCCTCGCTGGTGTACCTGCTCCTGCGTCAGCTCCTGCAGATGCGGACCCAGCTCGCCCGAGACGGCGGCGCGAAGGACGTTGAACTGCTGGTGTTGCGGCATCAGGTGGCGGTGCTGCGCCGACAGGTGCACCGACCCGATCTCCAGCCCGCTGACCGGGTGGTGTTGGCGGCGTTGTCGCGGCTGCTGCCCCGACCACGGTGGGCGACGTTCTTCGTCACCCCGGCGACCCTGCTGCGCTGGCACCGGCAGTTGATTGCCCGACATTGGACCTACCCACACGCGCGACCCGGCCGGCCACCCGTCGACCGGGAGATCCGCGAGCTGGTGCTCCGCCTGGCAGCGGAGAACCGGACCTGGGGCCATCGACGAGTGCAGGGCGAGCTGACCGGTCTGGGCTACCAGATCGCGGCCAGCACCGTCTGGAAGATCCTGCACCACGCCGGCGTCGACCCAGCACCACGCCGAGCCGGACCGACCTGGCGACAGTTCCTCACCGCCCAGGCCCACACGATCCTCGCCTGCGACCTCTTCACCGTCGACACCGTGCTCCTGAAGCGGATCTACGTGCTGTTCTTCATCAAGTTGGCCACCCGCCAGGTCCACATCATCGGAGTCACCGCGCACCCGACCGGCGCCTGGGTGGCGCAGCAGGCCAGGAATCTGCTCATGAATCTCGACCAACGGGCCGACGGGCTCCGGTTCCTGCTCCGCGATCGCGACACGAAGTTCACCACGGCCTTCGACACGGTCTTCACCGCCGCGGGTATCGACGTAATTCGAACACCGCCACAGGCTCCGATGGCGAACGCTTTCGCGGAGCGCTGGGTCGGCACCGTACGGCGGAAGTGCACCGACCGGATGCTCATCGCCGGCGAACGGCACCTGGCGAGCGTGCTGACCGAGTACACCGAGCATTACAACGGCCGCCGACCACACCGATCACTCGGCCAGCGACCACCGAACCCGCCGCCGCAGGTCGTCGACCTCACCGCCGCCCGGGTCCAACGACGCCCGATCCTCGGCGGGCTGATCAACGAATACACGCAGGCCGCGTAGCCCAAACCCGATTTACGAGCCCCACAGGCGCTGGCCCGGTTGTCGGTGTCGGTGTCGGCGGAGACGTAAAGCGCTGTTACCGCTATGCAGGTAAGGCCGAAGTTCGAGCAGGCGCTCGCGTGACTGTGGTGGGCGCGGCCCGTGAGGCGGCTACAGTGATTGAGCTGCATTCAGTGGAGGCAACGATGTCGAATGTTGAATACTGCCAGGTAGTTACTGCGACGGACTCCCGAACCCAGGCCGAAGGGCTTGCCCGTGGTGCTGTTGAGGCCAGATTGGCGGCCTCCGCCCAGGTTGTTGGATCGATGGGCAGCACCTATTGGTGGCGTGGCACGATCGTGGCAGCCGAGGAGTGGCAGGTCACCTTCAGGACGACACGTGCGCGGTATTCGGCGCTGGAGGACTTCATCCGAGAGCATCACAACTACGAGGTGCCGGGAATTGTGTGTCTGCCGTTTGTGGCCGGGTACCAGCCTTACCTGGAATGGATAACCGCCGAAACTACGACGCGCTGATCGCTTATGCGCAGGAGGCCAGCCGGTCGTCCAATTCCGCAAGTGCCGGGATGTGGCGCTTGCTGAGAGTGGCTTTCCGAAGACGGCTGAGTCGCTCATCGATGAGACGCGTCTCGCGCGTGGCGACCTCATCCAGAGCTTCATGGCCGAGTTCGGCGCCGCGATCGTGATCGCCGCGCTGAATGGCGACTGCCGCCACATCAGCCAGGACGATCGCCCTTCGGTGAAGCTCACCGTGCGCCAGCGAGGCCAACACCGACTCGGTCAGGACATCGAGTTCGGGATGGCCGAGCCGTGCGTATGCGGTGACGGCCATGCCGCCCAGTCGGCTTGGCGTAAAGAAGCTCGTCCACGATCGCTCGCGATGCGGGCGAGCGTAGTCATAGGCCGTCATCGCTCGGTCCAAGGCGCGGAGAGCAGGTGTCTCGTCGCCAAGGGCGGCATCGACCTCGGCCTCCCTCGCGGCCAGCCATGCGCGCGTAGTTGCACTCCGCTCGCCGCGAACATAGTTCTGGGCTTCGACCAACAGCTTCCGCGCATGGGGCAGATCGCCGTTGGCTTCTGCTGCGTAGCTACGATAGGCGAGCACACAGGCATAGAGCGGTCCATCGCAAGCTTGGCGAGCGGCGGCCATCGCACTTCCGTACAACATGTCCGCTTGATGAATCTGCCTGCTGTCCCAGGCAACCCAGCCCGCCAACGCCAGCGCCTCCCCGGTCGTCATAGCCACGCGTCGGGCGAACGCGTCGGGCGCCTTGCCCAGCAGGCGTTCCAAGCGGCTCACGTGAGCGTCCAGGTGGGTGACGAGGCGGCGGCTGGGCAGGAGTTGCTCACGCCGATACAGCTCCGCGGTAGATCCTTCCAGATGTTCCAGCGTCAGTTCATCCAGCTGACCCGGCTGATCGAGAACGTATGCCAACCGGCTCCACGGTTCCGCCAGTCCGGCAGCGCCAAACAGTGACAGCACGGGCGCGAGCAAGGCCGTGCGGCGCTTCACGTCGTCAACGGTATCGGCCACCGTCGGACTCGACCAGGAGTCGGCGGATAGCGCTGACGGCGCATCGATGTCGACGGGAGGCTGCTGCTCCAGGCTGTTGTGGAATTTGGCGACCCGTTTGGCTTCCAGTGCGCGGGCGTGTTCTGCCTGCTGGGTGCGGGCGAGGGACTTGAGTTCGTCATAGCTGCGGAGCAGGGCTCCGTCGGCGCTGAGCGCCTCATCGCATCGCTGCCAGAAGGCGCGGCTGGTGGTGGAGTGACCGGTCTCGGCGTTGGCGATGGTGCTGCGCGTGTATTGGATCAGCGGAGCGAGCTGGTGCTGGTTCAGGCCGGCCGCTTCTCGGCAGTCGGCGAGCTTGCGTCCGAGTGCCTGTTTCGCCTGACTGATCGCTGCCGGGTCAATCATCGCCGACGGAATCGCCCTTCAGTGGCCGCCTGGTCCAGAGACTTTCGCTAATGGTCCCTGCACATCACGATACTCATTGTGCCGAGCGCAGTTTGGTTCTGTCACCATCGCAAGGCTCAATGGCCTGAGTTTCTTCCTGTGTGCCACTTTTCTCCATGTTTGTCTAGTGTTGCGCGATGGATCTGCCCTGGGATCGTCGAGTTGTCAACTCGCAACGGATCGGCACGCAGTGGCGGGTGCCGTTGACGCTCGCGACTGGCGGCCAGTTGACGATGGCGTGCTCGCTCGTCGCTCGAGTCCGCCGGGGTGGGTAGTCGCATGCGCTTCGGCTTGAGGATGTCATGTTGAGGGCCTTGCGCAACCCACCGGCGGGCGGTGCAGGTGTCAGTCACCTGTACCGGGTCCAGACGGCGTTGGTGTCGCCGGCGAGCAAGGTCCTCAGCCGGTGGGCCAGTTCGCGCGCTACGTCCGGGCGTCCGGTAAGGCTGTCGATGGTGCTGGTGACCAGCTGGAGGTCTCGCAGATCGCGGAGTACGGGCCAGCCGGACCAGGCGGTGATGTCGAAGCCGTAGGCGTCGACGAAGGCGCGGTACTCGGTCGTGGATCGGCCGAAGCGGGTCGCTCCGTGCGCGGTGGGGACGAGGTCCCATTCGCGTGGGCCATGGCAGACGCTGTCGAGATCGCACAGCACGGCTGGCAGAGTTGAGCTCGGTCGGCGCGGTGCGGTAGGGAGCAGTACGTTGCCGGTGTGGGCGTCGCCGTGGATGACACCGCTGGACAGATGCCAGGTCACCTGTGTGAGCTGCGTTTCGAGGTGATCGCATCGGCGGCGTAGCGCGTCCAGGAGATCCTTGATGTCAAGGTGGAGGTCAGCTTGTGACCATTGCCGCAGTTCCTCGGCTGCGGCCGGGGGCAGCGCTGCGGCAGCGCTGATCCGTCGACGGAACTTCTCCACCGGCGACCATGCTGCCAGCGGCGCTTCGAACAGGTTCAGGGCGTGGATGGCACGTAATGGGGCGGCGAGGTCGACCGGTTTGGGTTCGGTGGCGATGGTCGGCACCTGCTGCCAGATTGTGGCGACCCAGTCGTCGCTGTGGACGGGCTGGGAGTTCACTGTGTCAACGAGCCGGATGGTCGGTGCGGCGGCGTCTTCGAGTGCGGATGCGATGGCGACGACCCTACTGGCGAGCGCAGTGGTGTGCGGGCCGCGGGCCAGGCGGAGCACGACCGGCGGAGCGAGGAAAACGGCGTTCATCGTGTACTTGATCAGGGTGGCGTTGTCTGGGTCGATGCCGATCTGGGCGCAGACGTCGGCGAGGCGGCGGCGTAGTTCGTGCGCCACGTCCGGGCTGAGCGTGGTGGGCATCAGGCCACCTGCAACGCCGCGATTCGGGTGCCGAGTTCGGCGAGTTCATCGTGGCGCGCGGCGTGTGGCGCGGCGAGCTGCCACACCGCGGCGAGGCGGTCGTTGACTCGGGCTGATCGCATGCCGTCCTCCACCAGGGTCACCGCCTTCGCCGCGTACCGGCTGGCGGTGGCGATGTCACCGGTGAGGGTACTCGCCGCAGCGACGGAGATGACGTCGAAGATGAACGACCGGCGCTCCTCCGGACGGCGCAGTTGGACGGCTTGGAGGGCGTGGTCGGTGGCCGGGGCGGCGTAGCGGCGATGCTGTGGATGGCTGGCCAGGGCGGTGTAGACGACGGCGGAGATGCCGTGCGCGTCGGCGTCGGCGAGGGCGAACCGGGTCCATGCGGGGGCGGTGTCGGGGTCGACTCGGTCGATTTCGATCCGGGCGCGGTTGAGGCTCTCTGTGACCTGGGCGTCGACGCCGAGCAGGGCGTAGGCCCAGGCGGTGTTCGCGTGCAGGATCGCGGTGCTGGCTGGGCAGTGCGCTTGTTGGGCGGCGAGCTGTCCGAGGCCGAACAGGTGCAGTGCGTCAGCTGCCTGGTTTTGGTGCAGGCTGACCCGGCCGAGCCGGTAGAGGGTGTTGGCCAGTAGCGGGAGCGTGTCGGCCTGGCGGGCCAGCACCAGGCTCTGGACGAGGTGCCGGCGCGCGTTGTCATGCTGGCCGAGGTCGTGCGCGACCCAGCCGACAAGGTTGTGCAGTTCGGCCAACGCACCGCGGAGTTCGTTGCCGATGGCGTCCTGGATTTGAGCGGACCTCAGCAGCTGCGTGGCCCACGCGACATAGCCGCGTGCGGACTGCAGGCAGGTGCCGCCACCGGCTGTGGCGTCCAGGCGCCGGTGGAATTCGGTCACGGCCCGCACCGTTGCTACGTCGTCGGCGGTGACCACTTCCGGCACGACCATCGCTGGCGCCTGCGGCAGCCAGCGCTGCACATCGTTGGGGATGGACCCGACGGCGATGCTGGCGACCGCGCCGAGCAGTTCGTGCGGGTCAACGAGGTCACGACTGGGCAGCGCTGATCTGGCGGGCTCCATCGACCGGAGTTCGCGGGCTGGCTCGTCGATGGCCAGGCCCATGTAGTGGCGGGGGATGGCGAGTCCTTCGGCGATGCGTTCCAGCACGGCGTAGTCGGTGACGACCCGGCGGCCGGCGGCGATCTCTGACACACGGCTGGCGCCGATCCCGGTCGCGGCTGCAATCGCCGACCAGCTGAAACCGCGTTCCTTGAGAAAGTGGAACACCGCTGCGATGTTGTGGCGGGCGAGATGCACCCGCACCGGCTCGCCACGGTATCGACCGTCGTCCCACCACTGCGGACGAACCGTCCGTCGCATGGACCCCTCCTTTCGGCGTGCTGGCACCGGCACGGTAACCGCGATGCTGCCGAACCGGCAGCCCGTGTCAGCGGGTCATCTCACCGCGAGACGACGCATCGTGGGCCGCTCATCGGGGTCTCGTCGGTGGCCATCGGCTGCGGCAAGGTCATCGATGTGTTGGTCGTCAGGATGCTCCGCCGCAGCTCAACGCCTATGGCATCACGTCGGCGTAAGGCGATCGCGCGCCGTCGGATCGCACGGCACACCGGCGCGAGCCGCTCGTCCGGCGGACTGGCGACCCAATGTCAGGGTTCTGTCGCTACAGGTTGTCATTGGTGCCCGACATCGGGGGTCATCGAATTAGCTGTGGTTGCTGACCTTGACCCTGCCCGGCAGTCGACAGCCGGCTGTTCGCCGAGGAGGAGTCTGACCACGATGAGTCTTGTCCGCGCAAAGAGCGGAACGTCGGCCGTCAAGATCGAGGACCTCCGGCTCATCGCGGGTGCAACGGGTCCGGGGTGGGTGTGTGCAACAGGCCCGCTCGCCTCGGACCAGCACTCCCGGCGGCGTTGTCGGCGGGCGGCCAGCGCTGCCCGACGTCGACGGTCGACGCATGACCAGAGCTGGATGGCTCGGCCAGTTGAGCTGCGGCAGCCCGTGACCGACCGGATTGAGTCCGGTGCAAGTCAACGGAGTCGCTGCGTGGCGCGGCGGCGGCACGCGTCCGCCACCCGGTCGGACGGCAGCGCGCTGGTTTCCCCGTACGGCCGACACGTCGCCGCAGGTCCGAGGCATCCAGTGCGCCGCCAGATGCCGCCGGCCCGGACCGCGGTGTGGAATCCGGGCGCCGGTAGCGGGTCCGGATGGGCGACGCGGCCGATGACGGTCCTGACGGGCGGCCGTCATGACCGCCTCACTACAGGTCGTGTCGGTGCTGGAAGGCCCGTTCGGGGCGCTGGCCTGCGCGGAGAGCATCCGCGACCAGCTGCCGGCTGCGCGGTTCGTCTCCCGGTGGCTCGCCCCGGACATCACCTCGACCAATCAGCTGATCCTGGACTTGGCACTGCTGATCCAGGACGTGGTCGGACACGGCGGCAACGGCAAAAGTGCCTGCCACCAGCGCCGATGACCGGGCGCCGTTAATGCCGGACGGCGCGGGGGCCACGCCAAATGACCTGCTCGTATCTGCCCAACGGGCAAACGCCGAGGTGAAAGCAGGCCGGTCGTGAGCGATCAGCCGAGCGGCGTTGGTGGGCCGTCGTCGAATCGCCGACGGTGGCTGCGGGACCGGCGGACCAGTTCGAAGCCTGTCCTGGCGAGAGATGAGGGGTCATCGGTGGACACGTCCACGGCCGTGCCGGGCGATCGGCTGCTGTTGGAGGCTGGCCGGCGCCTGCAAGCCGAACACCGGGTGGGCGGTGGTGGGCGGTGTGCGGCTGGTTGTGCTGGTTCGTTGCCGTGTCTGGGGAGTCGGCTTGGCGAGCAGGCGTTGCGGGCTGCGGATGGTGCGTGGCCGGTGCGGTTCACGACGCTGACGGATCTGACGACAAGTGGGGTGCTGCGGTGAGCGGGTCGGGTCCGCAGCACGCGGCGGTCCGAACAGGTCGGCGGCGGCTGGCGGATGTCGGGATTTCGGCGAAGGTCGCGATCGCGGTGCTGCTGCCGTTGTTGACGGTGGTCGGGCTAGGCGCGGCGGTGGGGGTGTCGTCGTGGTCGGCGGCGGTGCGGGTGGGGCAGGCCCGTGACCTGGTGGCGTTGGCGGCTGAGGGGTCGTCGGTGGTGCGGGCGGTGCAGCAGGAACGCGCCGCGGCGGTGTTGTTGCTGCAGTCGCCGGCCAGGGGCGAGCCGGCCACGACGACGTTCGCGGCCGCCGTCGCTGCGACCGATCAGGCGCTGGTCGCCTACCGGCAGCGGCGCGCCGCGGTGACGGCGTCGGGGGTGATCGGTGCTGCGGTGATCCGGGTGGATGGGCACCTCGCAGGGTTGGAGGCGTTGCGCCGGCGGGTGGTGGCGGTGCCCGGCCCGTCGGTGTCGGGGGCGGCGTTCTCCTACCGGATCGTCGTCGCGGGCCTGTTGGATCTGCGGCAGGCGGTGGCGGTGTCCGAGGTGTCGCCGGTGGTGGCGAACCAGATCCGGGCGGCAGCGGCGTTGTCGCAGGCAGCGGAGTCCCTGGCACTGGAGCAGGTGTCGGTGCTGCGAGCCGCGTCCTTCGCCACGTTGAGCCCGGCGGTGCAGCGGGACCTGCTCGCGGCGCGGGCCGGCTACGTCGAGACGTTGGGCCTGTTCACGGCGTTGGGTGATCCGGCGTGGGCGGGGTGGTACGCCGCGACGGTCGCTGGCCCGTCGGTGGTCGCCGCGGAGTCGGTCACCGGTCAGGTCGCCGGGACGGCGCCGGGGGCGCCGGTGCGGGTGGATGTGGGGCCGTGGCTGGCGGCGGTGCAGGCCCGCACCGATTTGATCGCGGCGGTGCAGGGCCGGGTGGATGGGGTGGTGCTGGCCGCGACGGAGGAGCTGCGGCAGGCGTCGCGGGTCCGGTCGATGGGTGTGGTGGCGGTCGTGGTGGTCGTGGTGCTGTTGGCGGCGTTGGTGACGATCGCGGTGGGCCGGCATCTGTCGCGGCGGCTGCGGACGCTACGCCGGGGCTCGCATCAGGTGTCGAAGCTGCTGCCGGAGGCGGTCGCCGCGTTGGAGGATCCGCAGCGGCGGGATCTGGCCGGTGTGGTGGAGCGGTTCCGTGCGCGGGCGACGGAGTTGGTGGTCGCGGACGGTAACGATGAGATCGGTGCGATGGCGGCGGCGTTCCGTGGGGTGGTCGGCGAGGCGGTCCGGCTGGCCGGTGAGCAGACACGGCTGCAGGCGGACAACACGGCCCGCACGGTCGCGGTGGCCCGCCGAGTCCAGCAGCAGGGTGAGCGACTGACCAAGATCGTGGACCTGGTGGAACGCGATGAGGTTGACCCAGACCGGCTGCAACGCTGGTTCGAGGTCGATCATGAGGTGACCATGACCCACCGGTACGCCGATGGCCTGCTGGTGTTGTCCGGGGTGTCGCCGGCGCGGGTGAACGCGCAACCGGTGCCGCTGAGTCAGGTGCTGCAGGCCGGGCAGAGCCGGATCCGGGCCTATCAGCAGATCGTGGTGGCCGGGCAGGTGCCGCAGGTCGCGGTCAAGGCCGAAGCGGTGCACCACCTGGCACACCTACTCGCCGAGCTGATGGACAACGCCACCGCGTACTCGCCGCCGGGAGCGACGGTCACGGTGGAGGCGTGGGGCATGGGCGACCGGGTCGTGGTGCAGATCCGGGACCATGGTGTCGGGATCGAACCGGCGGACCTGGCCGCCTACAACGCGTTGCTGGCCCGGCCGCAACTGCCGACCAGCCGGGACCGGATCGGGCTGGCGGTGGTCGCCACCCTCGCTGCGTGGATCGGCGCGCAGGTGGTGCTCCGCCCGATGCCCGATGGGTTGATCGCCGAGGTGACGGTCTACGCCGAGCAGCTCACCGCGGCGCACCCCCAGCCGGCGTTGGCCGAGGCGCCGACCTGGCCCGCCCCGCAGGTCACCGGCCCTACGGCGGTCCCGCCCCAAAGGCAGCGGGAGCATCCGATCGCACCGTCCCGGGGCAGGTCTGTGGATGGACTGGACCAGCGGCGGCGGCCGGGCGCCGCGCTGCACCAGGGCCTGGCGGTGGAACCTGCGGTCCGGCAGCAGCTCGAGCACGGACACCTGGACGCGAACGTGGTGGCGGCGACCCTCAGCGGTTCCGCGGCGGCGCTGGCCGATCTGCGGGCTGCGTACACCGGTCCGGTACCGACCGGATCTGGTCGAACCAGGCCAGCAGGTACCGGTGCCGGTACCGACACGACCCATCTTCCCTTGACGAACGGAGTGCTGCGATGACATCCGCTCATGCCGACATTTCCGCGCTGATCCCAGCTCCGGCCGACCGACAGGCGGAGCTCGGCTGGGTTCTGGATGGGCTGCTCAACGCGCAGCGGGATGTGCGGCATGCCGTCGCGGTGTCCGCGGATGGGATGTTGGTGGCCCGCACCGCCGGTATCGATCCGGCTGACGCGGAGCGGCTCGCCGCGACGGTCGCCGGGATGGCGAGCCTCACCTCAGGGTTGTGCCGGAGCTTCGCTGGTGAGGCGGTGATCCATACCGCGGTCACGATGGTCGGCGGGATGGCGCTGATCATCGGGATCCCCGGCCCGGCAGCCGGTTCGCTCGCCGTGCTGACGACGGCGAACCCGGACATCGGCGCGGTCGGGTACGCCTGCGCGGAACTGGTCAAGAAGCTGGGCGCCGCCCTGTCCGTCCCACCGGCGGCCGGCGTTCCCGGCAGCCGTGCACACCGCTGACGTCACCTCTGACAACACCTTTGGCAACGCATCAGACACGTGGAAGGGGCAGTGTTCCTATGAGGGCTCAACCAGACGGCCGGCAACGGTGGCGCCGGAGCCGGCGCGGCATCACAGCGACGGCTGCCGCGTTCACGCTGCTGGTTGCCGGCTGTGCGCAGCACACCGACAGCGGCACCACGAACGCCCCGGTGAAGATCGGGATGGTGACCGCGCTGTCCGGGCCGCTGCAGTCCATCGGCGAGGAACTCCGCGCCGGGTTCCAGCTGTATCTGGACACCCACGGCGGCAAGCTCGGCGGTCACCTGGCCGACCTGGTCGTCGCTGATGAGGGCGACGGCCCGGCGACGGCGGGTCCGGCGGCGGAGAAGCTGGTCAAGCAGGACCGGGTCCTGGCGGTGACGGGGGTGGTCAACGCCGCCGCGTTGCAGTCGGTGGCGTCGAAGACCACACCGGCGCGCATCCCGCTGGTCGGGTCGTGCGGGCGGCCCACGACGCTGCCGGACGTGTCCTGGGTGTGGCACACGTCCTGGATCTCCACCCAGTTCGGTAAGGCGATCGCCGCGTATGTGAAGTCCAAGGTGGACGGTCCGGTGTTCGCGATCGGCCCGGACTATCAGGGCGGCAAAGATCAGGTCGAGGGCTTCACCACGGCGTTCACCGCGCTCGGCGGGGAACTGACCGACGGCAAGGCGACGTACACCCCGTACCCGGGCACCACGAACTGGGTGCCGTACCTGTCGAAGGTCCGCAATTCCGGGGCGAAGGCGGTGTACGCGTTCTACGCCGGCAAGGACGCGATCGGATTCGTCAAGCAGTACAAGGAACTCGGGCTGACCGACATCCCGCTGTACGGGGCGGGTGCGCTGACCGAGGGCCAGACCCTGACCGCGCAGGGCCCGGCCGCGTTGGGTGTGCAGACCGTTGCCCCGTACGCCGTGGACCTGGACAACGCTGCTAACCGTGCGTTTGTGGACGCCTACCAGCAGAAGTTCGGGAAGGCACCGTCGTACAACGCGATGATCTCGTGGGATGCCGCCGCGGTTCTGGACCGGGCGATCGGCGCGGCCAGTCCCAACGGTGCGAACCCGACTCCGGCTGCGGTGAACGACGCGATCGGCAACCTCGGGCAGATCGACTCCCCACGCGGCACCTGGCAGTTCTCGGCGAAGTCGCACGTGCCGGCGCAGAAGTGGTATCTGCGCACCGTCCGTCAGGACGGCGCGAACGCCCTCGCCAACGTCACCGAGTCCGACCTCACCGTCCTGGACGACTAGCTCCGCGCAGCGCCGGCACAGCACCCGTGAGCGCTGACCTCCGCACCCTGCTGACTCAACACCTGGAGACAACCATGAGTACCCCTTCCCCTGCCGCCATGACGTACGCGTTCGACAACGACAACCCGCACGCCGCGGACCAGCACACCTACCTGCCGGCGATCCTGGACATGGGCAGCATCGCCCGGATCAGTGCCATCGAGGACCTCGACCTGGCCGGTGCCCGCTGCTGGGAGATCGGTGCGGGCGCCGGCACAATCGCCGGGTGGCTGGGCAGCCGGGTCGGGCCCGGCGGTCACGTGCTGGCCACCGACGTCAACCCCCGCCACATCCAGCCGCGGCCAAACGTCACCGTGCAGCGGCACGACATCGCCCACGACCCGGTCCCGGAGGGGCCGTTCGACCTGGTGTTCTCCCGGCTGTGCCTCACCCACGTACCGACCCGGCATGAACTGCTGCCCCGCATCGCCGCAACCCTTGCCCCCGGCGGTGCGCTGCTGATCGACGAGTGGGAGACCGGTTACCGCCGCGGTGTGCTCACCGCCGCCGATCCACGCGCCGCCGCTCTATTTGAGCGGTACCAGGATGTGCTGATCGGCACGATCCTTGCCGGGAAGGGCCACGACCCGAACTGGGCCGGCGAGGTGCACGGGGCGATGGTCGCCGCTGGTCTGGTCGACGTCGACACCGTCGTCACCGCCCGCTCCTGGGCCGGCGGCACCCCGGGCGCGCTGCTGGTGGTGTCGAACCTGCAGCACCTCAAAGTCCACTTCCTCGCCAACGGGTTCACCGAAGCGGACATCACCGTGCTGTCGGAGGGGCTGATGGACCCGGCCACCCACCTGCGGGGCAACCTCACCGTCTCCACCCTGGGCCGCCGACCCGCCGCCGCGTAGGCCGGTCGGCCGTCGGTGCGCAGCCCGCGCCGCCTCGATGCCCTGCCGCGTCAGCGCGGGCCGCGCACCACCAATTCGCCACACCCACACACCAACCGATACGACACGACCGCACCGGACGGAGGGGACCAGTGACCGAGTACCTGATCAACACCGTCGACGGGGTCGCGTTCGGGCTGCTGCTGTTCACCGCCGCCGCCGGGCTGACCCTCGCGTTCGGGGTCGCGGACATGCTCAACCTGGCGCACGGCACCTTCTACGCCATCGGCGCCTACACCGCCGCCGCGTTCACCACCACCGCGACGAGCACGACGCTCGGCGGGTTCGCTACCGCGCTCGCTGTTGCCGTGCTGATCGGCGCCGCGGCAGGCGCCGGGCTCGGCGTCGCGCAGCTGCCCCTGGCCGGGCGTGGCCACCTGGCCCAGGTCATGCTCACCCTCGGCGTCGCCTACATCGGCGCGGAACTCCTCGTTGCCGTGTTCGGCGCCGATGACCTGCCGGCCGCCCCGCCCACCGTCCTCGCCGGGTCGATCCGGCTCGGGTCGGTGGCCTATCCGACGTACCGGCTGGTGTTCATCGCCGCCGGTCTCGCTCTCGCGGGGGGCCTGCACCTGGTCGTCTACCGCACCAGAGCCGGCGCGGTCGTGCGGGCCTGCGTCGATGACCGGGCCATCCTGGCCACCCTCGGCATCCGGCCCGCCACGGTCCAGATCGGGGTCCTGGCCGCAGCCGGGGCTCTCGCCGCGACCGGTGGCGTCCTCGGCGCGCCGATCATCGGCCCCGGCACCGCCACCGCACCGACCATCATGCTGCTGTCCCTCGTCGTGGTCGTCCTCGGCGGGCTGGGCAACATCCGCGGCACGTTCCTCGCCGCCCTCACCGTCGGGCAGATCCAAACCCTCGGCGTCGCCGTCGCCCCCGCCGCCGCGCCGTTCGCGTTGATGACCGCCCTCGCCGTCATCCTCACGGTCGCCGCGCACCCGCGTCTCCGCCGCCGGTTCACGCTCCGGAGGTCGGCATGAGCGCCCCCAACCGGCCGATGACCCAGCCTGGTTCTGCCCCGGCCGCGTCGACGGTGGTCGACCGGCGACCGGCCTCGCCGACGAAGCCGCCCACGAGCGGGCGGTGGCGTGCCGCAGCACGGTGCACCGCCGTGGCCGTGCTGGCCGGTGCCGCTGTCAGTCTGCCGCATTGGGCTGACCTGTACACCACCGCGACCGCCGCTCGGGTCCTCGCGCTCGCGCTGCTGGCGGTGTCGGTGTCGGTGCTGACCGGGCACGCCGGCCTGCCCACCCTCGGCCAGACCGCCCCGTTCGCGGTCGGCGCCTACACCGCGGCGATCCTTGCCGCACACAGCACGCTCGGCACCGTCGGGATCATCCAGGTCGCTGCCGCCGCGGCGACGGCAGCCGGGTGCAGTGCGGTGATGGGCCTGCTGCTGGTGCACACCCGCGGGACGGTTTATCTGATGGTGTCCGTCGCGGTCGGCAGTCTCGCCGTTACCGCCGCGGACCAGTGGACGTCGGTGACCGGCGGCACCAACGGCCTGTCGTTCCTCCCGCCGACCCGGCCGCTGCCCGGCCTCGGTGACCTCGTCACCGACCGGGCCGTGTACTGGTACTGCCTCACCGTCGCCGCCCTCGCCCTGACGGCGGTGTGGCTGGTGCTGCGCGGCCCGGCCGGGATGCTGCTGCACGGCGTCCGCGACCACGAACCACGCATGCAGGCATCCGGGCACCGCACCACCCGCTACCTCTACGCCGTGCATCTCGGCGCCGGTGCGCTCGCCGGTGTCGGCGGTGCCCTGCTCGTCACCGTCCAGCACGCGATGACCCCCGCCGACGCCGGGTTCGACACCGCGGTCATCGCGCTGCTCGCCGGGGCGGTCGGCGGGCGCAGCATCACCGGAACCCTCTTCGGGGTCACCGTCATCATCGGCGTCCGTGACGTGGTCGGCGGCCCGTTCGCCGGGCACACCCAGGCCTTGATCGGTGTCCTGTTCCTGTGCTGCGTCTATCTCCTTCCCGGCGGTGCCCTGACCTCCGCCCGTCACGCCGCCAGCCGTGCCCGCACCGTGCTTGAGCGCCTCCATCGTCCCCAGCGGCGTCGGGTCGCCGCTGCGCCATCGGCAGCGAGGGAGCAGTCGTGACCGCAGCGGCGCAAGCAAATCCGGCCATCGTGACCGTCACCGCACTGACCCACCGGTATGGGGCGTTGACCACGGTAGACGGCCTGGGCCTGGAGGTGACACTCGGCGCCCGGCACGGCCTGATCGGCGCGAACGGCGCCGGGAAGACGACCCTGCTCAACCTCATCGCCGGCACCCTGCAACCACACGCCGGGCAGATCCGCTACCACGGCCGGGAGATCACCGGCTGGCCGGTGCACCGCCGGGCCCGCGCCGGGATCGGCCGCACCCACCAGACCCCCGCGGTCCTGCCCAGCCTGTCCGTCGTGGACAACATTGTTGCCGCGTGCTGGACACACACCTGCGGCTACCCGGGCCGGCCGGGCAAACTCCGCCGCCACCTGCGCGCCCAGGCGATGACAGCCCTGGATACGGTCGGCCTCGACCGGCACGCCCACACCACGGCCGGAGTCCTGTCCCACGGGCAGCGGCGACTGCTGGAACTCGCCGCCGTCCTGGCCAGCCGGCCGCGGCTGCTGCTGCTCGATGAACCCGCCGCCGGGCTCACCGCCACCGACCGTGACCTGCTCACCCGCCAGCTCACCGCCCTGCCCCACGAGGTCACGGTGCTGCTCGTCGAGCACCACCTCGACCTGGTCGCCGCCGTGTGCGGCACGGTCACCGTCCTGCATCAGGGCCGGCACCTGCACACCGCCGCCCCAGCCCTGCTGTGGCAGCACCCGCACGTCGCCGCCGCCTACCCGCGCCCCGACCGGAGCCATGATCGGAGCGTGCCCGGATGCTGACCGTCGAGCACCTGTCCGCTGGGTACGGCGGCGGCACTGTCTTGCACAACCTCTCCTTGCACCTGACCGCCGGCCAGGTCTGCACGGTCGCGGGCGTCAACGGCGCCGGGAAGAGCACCCTCGTGCACACCATCGCCGGGCTGCACCAACCGACCTCCGGCCGCATCATGCTGGACGGCCGCGACATCACCAGGCACTCGGCGGCCTGCAGGGCCCGCGCCGGGCTCGGCCTCGTCCCGCAGGGCCGACGGGTCTTCGCCACCCTCACCGTCGCCGAGCACCTCACCATCGCCGCCCGGCCCGGCCCGTACACCCGCGACCAGATCCTCGAGCTGTTCCCGGCGCTGGCCGACCGGCTCGGCCACCGCGGCAGCCACCTGTCCGGCGGAGAACAGCAGATGCTCGCCATCGCCCGGGCGCTGCTCACCCAACCAGCGGTCCTGCTGCTCGACGAGCCCACCGAAGGTCTCGCCGCCAGCCTCGCCGCCCACATCGACACGACGATCCCCACCCTCGCCGCCGCCGGGACCGCCATCCTGCGCACCGCACCTGACCCGGCCGCCGCGCACACCACCACCGATGCCCACGTCCTGCACGACGGTGCGCTGACCCATGCGACCGGCCCGCCCGGCCTGCGGACAGGACCGTCATGAACTGCTCGCCGCCCCGCACCAGCTGCCGGTCCCAGCTCGACGCAACACCACGCATCGCCGTTTCTTCGCCGCCTGGAAGGCACCGACCGATGTCCCACCCCTGGCCCGCCGCGTCCGGCGACGCCACGCCGCAACGACCCACACTGCAGGTCCCGCATCCAGCCGCGGCGACCGCCTCCACGACGGCGCCGCGGTGCGCCCGGCGGTCGTTGACGACACTGGCCGAACGGGAACTCGCCGCCGGCGAGCGGCAGCGCGCGGTGGCACTCCTGCGCGCAGCGCTGCTGGCCGCCGAACCGGCCACCGCCGCGCCGGACAGCGACCTGATCGCCGCCGCCACGCTCTACGCCGCCACACTGCACCCCGGCGAGGTCGCCGACTGCGAAGCCCTGCGGTGGGCGCGGTACGCGCACCGCAGCAGCCGGCAACTGCACGGCGCACACCACGAGGCCACCATCCGCGCCGGCGGTGTCCTCGCCCAGGTCCTCACCGGGCACGGTCTGGACACCGCCGCGGTCGCCCTGCGGCAGCAGCTCGTCGCAGCGCTCGGCCGCCGCGATGGTCTGCTGGCCGCCACCACCATCGCGGCGCGGGTCGACCTCGCGCTGACCCGGCACGCGGCGGGCTTCTGCGATGCCGCCATCGACGGTCTCACCCGCACCTGGCGGGTGTGGTGCCGGCGGCACGGACCGGCCGACCGCGCCAGCATCGCGCTGCTGCTGCACCTGGCCGCACTCCTGGACGCTTGCGGCGACCACGATGATGCCGCCAGCCTCACCCGGCAGGCGTTCGCCTGGTACGCGATGCCCACCGATCCGACCTCCAACAGTGCAGTACTGCCGGCCGTGTCGTGGGCGGTCGGTGCCGACCTCGACGACCGGCACGCCGGGCTGTGTCAACGCCCTGTGGGCCAGGCACCCCGCGGGACACCGCGATGGCCGGTGCAGCTCGCGGCACCGTCGGGACGGAGGCCGCAGCGGTGAACGCGTCACGACGCCCAGCGGCTCGGCCTGCCGCGCACCGTCCCGGCAGGAGCGGGGCAGTGTTCCCGAACCCGCTGCCGCAGATCAGTGCGGTACTGCCAGGCCCGGGCTGGGCGAGACTCGGCGCCGACAGCGCCGGTGTCCTGCTGGACGGGCAGCCGCTGGTGACAGGGTGGCTCGCCCCGGACATCGAGTCAGCCAACCGTGTCGTCGCAGACCTGACATTGTTGATCGAGTACGTCGTGGAGCACGACGGCGCGGCGTATCTGGCCGAGGACCGGTCCGGGATCGCGGTCTGGGCCGGGGCAACCGAACCGCTCCCGCCGGTGGCGGCGCTGCGCCGCTCAACCGTCGACCCGCACTACGCAGCCCGGTGGGCAGCGCTGGAAGGCGTCCTGCGCAGCACAGTTCCGGACGGGGCCAGGGGCGAGGTGCTGGTGCTCCTCGCCATGGCCGGTGACGGCCCGGTCGCCGGGCAGCTGGCCGCCGAGCTGTTGCGGCAGCACCACCGGGTGCTGGATCAGCAGGAACGGCCGGCCTGCACGGCGGCGTACACCATCGAACTGCGGTGGCTGCTTGCCCGGCACGGCTGGACAGCCGGCCCACGCGGCCACCTGCCGGACGGCTCGCCGTGGTGGCCGATGCACCGCAGACCACAGCCACCCACCACACCCAGCACGCCCTCCACACCGTCCGTCCGGCCAGCGGCTGGCGGACGGATCTGGTGGGCGACGTGACGGCCGGCGTGCCGGTGACAACCGATCACGCGACGGACCTGGACGGTCTGCTTGCTGCCGGGCTGCAGGCGTACACCGCCGAGGAGTACGACCGGGCACGGCAGCTGTTCACTCGGCTGCTGCACACGGCGCGGCCCGGCGAACCCGCCGGCCTTGGCGTCGGCCAGGTCCTCGACATCGCGCGCCGGTATCTGGGCCGCACATTGCTGGACCTCGGCCAGTTTGACGCCGCCGTCGAGCACCTCGCCGCCGGGGCTGCCGAGCTGACCGTCCGGTACGGCCCGGCCGACGAGGACGCCGCACTTGGCACTGTCGCGCTCGGTGATGCGCTGCGGCGCCAGGGCAGCACCCGGACCCTCGCCGCGGCCGGCGACTGCTACCGGCGGGTCACGGGCCTGCCCGCGACCCGCATCGGCCACGCTCCCGCTGGTCTTCGGCGGGCGGTGCGGTTCGCCCGGGCCGGGCTGGCCCTGCTCGACGCCGAACACGGCCGGTACGACGACGCCCTGACCGGGCTTGACAGGGTGATCCGGGACCTCGCCGGCTGGGACGGGTTCGGCGATCACGACCTCCTGCGGCTCGTCGAGGAGACCACCGATCTGCAGCTGCGCCTCGGCGCGGTCACCCGCGCCTACGCGCTGCTCGACGTGGCGCTACCCGCCGCTGCCGTGACGCTCGGCAGCCGGCACCCGCTCACCCGGCGCCTGCACCTGCGGCGCACCCCATCGGTGTCCCGCCCCGCCCCCGCCCGCCGGCTGCGCTCGGCTACGCCTACCCACCGCAGCCGAGACGGGAGCGGGGTGGGCGGTCGACGGCTGACCGGGGCGGCGTCGCTGCTCGCTGTTGTGACGGTCGCCGCCGCGACCGGCGTCCTGATCTACCTGACCGCTCGGCCCGACACCCCAGCCGGCACCCCGAACGGTTCGACGGTGTCAACCACACCGACCGCCCGAGCCACGCAACCGGCGGCCGCAACGTCCGCCGCAGTCTCGTTGCCTCCGCCGGCAGATGTTCGGGTGACGGCGACGACCAGCACCTCGATCACCGTCAGGTGGGCCGACCCGAGCGGCGGCACCCGACCCACCGCCGTCTCGCTGTCCCGGCCCGGCGGCCCGGCCCTGCCGCCTGTGGTCGTGCAGGCCGCCGCGACGAGGTACCGGACCGCCGGGCTGACGCCGGACACCCGGTACTGCCTCGTCGTGGCAACGATCTACACCCCCACCGTCCTGGCCGCCGCAGCACCGACCTGCAGCACCACCGAGCCGGCCGCGGCCCGTTTCGCACCTGGAGAACCCCGATGATGCCGATCAACCGCAGTATCAAAGCGGCCACAGCCGCGTTGCCGCCGGCAGACGACCGCCACCTCAGCCGCCACCATTGGCCTGTCCTGACACCGGCGGTGTCGCCACCGACAAGATCTGCGCCAGTGTCGAGCGGGCCCGGCACGCCGCCTGCGGTCGCGCCGACCGGCCGGGCTGGCCGGGCGGACGCCGCGACCACAACGGTATGGCCGGTACGGCCGGTATGCCTGGCGAGTCTTGGCGCTCCAGCAGCCCCGAGCATCGCGCTGATGACCGCGCTGGGTGGTGCATGCCGCGGTGCGGCGTGCTGGCTGCCGGCGCTGCAGCACGCGGACGGCAGTTGGTGGCATGCGGGCACCCACGTGCCGTGCTGGCGGCCACGCACGCCACAGGCGGAGACACCCCGATGAACGCAACCGCAGCAGGGCGCAGTTCGCACGGCCCGGCCGGGGACTGGGAGCAGGACACGGCGCCGCCGGCGGTGGACGTGAGCGTGGCGCACCCGGCCCGCCGCTACGATTTCTGGCTCGGTGGGAAGGACAACTTCGCCGCTGACCGCCTGTCCGCGCAGCGGATCGCCGCCGCGCATCCGAACGTCCGTACCGGGGTGCTGGAGAACCGGGCGTTCCTCGGCCGGGCCGTGCGGTATCTCGCCGCGGACGCCGGTATCCGCCAGTTCCTGGACATCGGGACCGGGCTGCCCGCCGCGAACAACGTCCACGAGGTCGCCCAAGGGATCGCCCCGCACAGCCGGGTCGTGTACGTCGACAACGACCCGATCGTGCTGGTCCACGCCCGGGCGCTGCTCACCTCCACACCGCCAGGCCGCACCGCCTACATTGACGCCGACCTGCGCGATCCCGCCAGCATCCTGGCCAGCCCCGACCTGCACGCGGTCCTGGACCTGCGTCAGCCCGTCGCGCTGCTGCTCGTCGCTGTCCTGCACTTCCTGACCGACGCGGACCAGCCGCAGCAGGTCGTCCAGACGCTGCTGTCCGCGCTGCCGCCCGGCAGCTTCCTGGTCCTCAGCCATGCCACCACCGACTTCATGACCGAGCAGCAGCGGGCCGGTCTCGCCGCGCTGTCCAAGGGCGACAGCGTCCCGTTCTGCGCCCGCCCCGGCGAGCAGATCGACCGGTTCACCACCGGCCTTGAACCCGTCGAGCCGGGACTGGTGTCCGTCGCCCACTGGCGAGCCGACGGACTACCGCCGCCGCGTCCATCCGACGCCGAGGTGGCCTGCTACGGCGTCGTGGCACGCAAACCAGCTCTGGAAGCTGGAGGCGCCGGAGCCGGTGCTGCTGCCACGACCCTGCCATTGAACATGAGCGGCACAGTCGGTGGACTCCGCGCCCACGCGACCGCCGCAAGCACCGCGGCCACGGTCGTCGGCGACGGCCGACCGGTGCAGCCCTGAGCTCCGGCGGCTGAAATGCCGGCCGTTCCAACCTGACCGGCAACCCTGACCAACCCGCACCGGCCACCATCCGACCATCGCATCTGCCCGGAGAGGAACCTGGTTTGACCACCCAGAACGGATCGACCTCAACCCCGAGCGGTGTTGCACCGCATGTTCCACGTGCGGTGCTGTTCCGCAACCCGGATCGGGCGGACGCGCGGAACACCCCGACGGCGCCGAACCCGCCCGGGCGTAACTGGGGGCATTGACCGGCCCGGACGCGGCCACACCCAGCTCGTCGGCATTGCCAAACGCAGATCCCAGCCCTGCTGGCCGGCACGATGCCCCGGTCACGACCGGCGCCGGACAGCACAGCGTGAACAACCGGTTCTCCTGGAAAGGGTGTTGCACAGATGCGTGCGGCGCCAGGTCCACCGTCGGATCAGCTGCTCTCCGTTGCCCGGGTCGTGACGATCCTGGACCTGGTGGGCAGTAGCCCGCACGGGCTGAGCGCGCATGACATCGCCGAGGCGGTCGGCATGGTGTCGACGTCGGCCCTGCACTACGTGTCCACGCTCGTCTACCACCACTACCTCGCCCGCTGCGACGGCCGCTACGTGTTGGGACCCGTCCTGGCCGACCGGGCCGGTGACCTGATCACCCAGCTCCGCGCCAGACACGAGGCCGGCGCCACCATCGATGAGCTGGCCACCCAACTGCAGCGACCGTCCCGGCTGGTCCAACGGCTGCTCAGCGGCACCGTCGGACCGACGGGCCCGGTGCCCGCCGAGCTGGTCGCCGACCCCCCGGCGACCAGCTCGGCGGCACGGGTGAACAGCTCCACCCCCGACATGCCCACCCCCAAGATTGGGTGCACCTGATGACCATCAAAATCCACGACATCCTCGGCGGTGATCTGCGCGAAGCGGCGTGGGCGCTGTACTCCGACGCGTTCCGCGAACTCGACGCCCTCGCCGTGCAGCGGCACCTGATGTACCGCGGCGAGTTCGACGACGTGATGGACGATCCGCGCGTCCAGAAGTACCTCTGCCTGGACCTCGACGACACGCTGCGGGGCCTGTCGATCTACACCAACGACCTGGACGCCGTGCCGCTGATCTCCCCGGCGTACTTCCATCGGCGCTGGCCGCAGCACCACGCCGAACACCGCATCTGGCACTGCGGGTTCGTCGCCACCCAGACCGACGGCCGGGCAGCGGCGGCGTTCGGGGAACTCGTCACCGCGATGTACCACACCGCCGCCGGGCGGGACGGTCTGATCGCGCTGGACTTCTGCGCCCGCACCGACGAGGTGCGCCACATGTCCCGCGTGGTACGGCTCATGCTGCACCGGCTCTCCGGCGACGTCCGCGCCCAACGCATCGACGAGCAGCAGTACTGGCTGTACGAGTTCCCGACCGTCGCGGCGAGCACAGCATGACTGAGCAGACCCAGACCGTGGCGCGGTCGCTCACGACAACCGACTGCCCCGCGCGGGCCGTGCCGCAGCGAGCGGAACCGACCGGCACCGTCGACCCGACAGGTGTAGTAGTGACCGGGCAGCCGCGGCAGTTCCCTGCGTGGCTGGACCGTTGCGGGCCGCCGCAGCTGGTGGCCGAGGCCACGCAGCGGTGGCCGTGGACGGTATGGCTGCACACCGGCAGCGCCGACCCGCAACCTCAGCTGGCTGTCGGCGACGCCCAGTTTGCGTTGATGCTCGACATGGCGGTCGGGCATCTGGTCGAAGACGCGGACGACTACGCCGGCGTCTGGGCCCGGTGGGTGCTGTGCCACCGATCGGCCGGGGCGGTGTACACGATCGCCGCCGCGCTGGTGCGACATGCGCGAGTTCCGGGCGGGCTGATCGTCGAGCTGGATGCCGCAGCCGTCCGTACGGTGCTGGCCGGCGCGCACGTGCGGCCGAGCACGCTGCGGTCACAGCCGCGGCGGCTCACCGCCGACGGCATGCTCGGCCGGCTCCGCCGGGCCAACGGCGGCGACTGGGGCAGCTACGCCCTGACCATGCCACTGCCACCGCTGGCCGCGACGCCCCGCGGTGACGCGACGAACGGGGAGCGACAGTCATGACCACACCGGACACCGCCGAACAGACCACACCCGGAACCACAACCCGGCCCGCAACCGGGACTCCTGCGGGGACCGTAGGTGCGCCGTGGGGCGTCGAGCTGGTCCTCGATCTGGACGGCTGCGACCGGGAGCGGATCAGCAACCGGCGGGTGATCCGCCGATTCGCCGAGGCCCTGGTCCAGGAGATCGGGATGCGACGCTACGGACGGCCGGTGTGCAAACGGTTCGCGTTGGACAACCCGGAAGCCGCCGGGTACTCGCTGGTGCAGCTCATCACCACGTCGAGCATCACCGCCCACTTCGCCGAGAACACCGGACGGGCGTTCATCAACGTGTTCTCGTGCAAGGACTTTGACGTCGACGCAGCGGCACAGTTCATCGCGGCCTACTTCCGGGCCGGCCGGTACACCGCCCAGGTGCTGCACCGCGGCCCGAACCCGGCAACCACCCCCACCCCCACCCCCGCTGCAGCTGGGACTGATGCTGGGGCGGGGGTCGAGGTGTCATGACCGGTGCCAAGTCCGAGGGCGCGTCGTTGCGGGCGGTGTTGGACGTGGCGCTCACGGTCGGCCAGGCGTCGTGGGCGCGGTGCCGGCACGTGCCCGCCGAGCATGCGGCGGCGTCGCTGGACGAGGCCCTGCAGTCGGTGCTGGACAGTGGGGCGCTGCACGCGGCGTTGGCGTCGGTGGTCGTGGCCGCGGTGCCCGGCTGGGCCGAGGCCGGCGGCACCGCCGGCGTTGCGGTGGATGACGTCCGGGTCGAGGACCGGCCTGACGATCCGCGGGCGTCGATGCGGTGGAAGCAGGTGGTCGGCGAGGTCGTGACCGGGGTCATCCTGGATGACGCCGATGCGACGGTGAGTCGGTTGCTGCTGGTTGATGTGATGCAGACCAGGGGGTCGGACACCGACACGGACCGGTTCAACCGCCTGGCTGGGGAACTGCTGCGTCTGGACGGGGCAGAGGCATGGTTTGTGGCCGCTGCCGCGCTGCTGCGCCTCGCCGACGTCTGCAACGAACTGCCCGCCACGCCTCCACCACCCGCCGACCTGCCCTCAGCCGCGAGCGACGCGGACGGTGACCGGACCGGGTGAACCCGGCCAGCGAGACGCTGACCGAGGTCGTGGTGACCCCGGCCTGGCCGCTGCCCGCCGGCCGCCCTCCGCCCGGCGACCCGAGCGGCTCCACGGCACCCATGCACCGGCACGGGCCGCCGACAGCGGCCGCCGCACCGGCCACTGAGGATCGGGGCCCGATGAGTGTGCGCACCCGGGGTGGTCCGGCAGCGCCGGTGATGCTGACCGTCGCCGGCCCGGACCTGCTCACGGTGATCATCGATCAGCGCACCGGTGCCCGGTATCCCCCGCACCGACCTGCAGCACCGGCCCGGCTGGGGATTCACATTGACCAGCGCCAACGCCACCGGCGACGTCGTCGTCGACTCCTCCACCAGCGAACTGCTTACCCACGAGTGGCACCCCCGACGGCGACTCAACTGTCGCGCTGCTGCTGGACCGGACCCAGGCCCCAGGTGTCTCCCCGCGCGCCGGCCAACGCCAACGCCACAGGGCCGGGCCTACTGCCGGACCCGCTGCCGAGCCGTCTGTTGTCGCATCGACGGGCATGCCCACCGCCACCCTGCATGCCCTACCTGTCCACCCTCGATTGAAGGATCTCGTGACCTCCACCTCGCAGCAGGCTCATGCTGTCCATCCTGTCCGGCGACGGCTCGCCGTTGCCGCCGCGGCGCTGTCCATCCCTGCCGTTCTCGCTGTCGGTGTCGCTGCCGCCCGGCCGAGCGGCCAGGTTTCGGTGTCGACGTCCGAACGGCCGGACAGTGTGTCGACTGCGGTGCCGACGCCGACGGTGAGCTCGGGAGCCGACCCGGGCACAGTCTTGGAACGTATGGCCGTCGGCATCGGCAACGGTCCGGCCGACCCGCCGAAGGCCATGTTCGAATACGTCGAGACGCGCGTATGGGAGTCGTTCCCCGCCGACCCGACCGTCCCGGCCGAGACCGGACCCGGCCGGCACATCCGGTTCTGGACCACCGGCCGCGGGGTCAGCCGCACCGTCGTGATCAACGATGCCCGCGGCTGCCCGCCGGAGACCGACGAGTCCGACGAGGCCCTCGGGCCGTTCGACGGGCCGCTGTCCAGCGACCCCGACGCCGTTCGCCGGCAAATCCTGCAGGAGCCGCTCCCGCCAAAGGTCGTACCTGATGTCTTCGGGCAGGTCGCCGACTTCTACAGCGACCGGTTCGTGCCACAAACCACCCGTCAAGGAGTCCTACGGATGCTCGCCCGCGTCCCCGGCATCACCGTCCAGACCGGTGTCACCGACCGGACCGGCCGGGCCGGGTTCGCCGTCATGTGGACCTACCAACCAGCTGCGCCGTTCACCGTCACGAAAACCCTCATCTTCGATGCGCTCGCCGGGCAATTGCTGTCCAGCCACAGCCGCGCCCACCGCCGCCCGGACGCGACCACGCCCCCGCAGCCGACCGACGAGTACGAGATCTTCGTACTCTTTGTGGCCAGCACCTACACCCCGGACACCCGCACCCCGGCCGTCACGTGCACGACATAAGCTCGCGCCCGCTCACACTCGAACCAGCCCAGACCCCGCCGCTTCCCGAGCGCGTGGTGCCCGACCGCTCACCACGCCGCACCACACGCCGCCCAACAACCCACCCATTCCATTGCCACGGCGGAGGAACCCCTGGCGCTGCAGTACGAAGCGCTCCATCGGGTGGGCCCACACGACCGGCGCTGAACCGCGACACGATAGGGCAGCCACATGACGATACGCACCATCCAGGTGCTCGACGACGACCTCGACGGAGGCCCGCGCGGACGAAACTGGGTGCTTCGCGTAGGACGGCGTCGACTACACGATCGACCTGTCCACTGCCAAGGCGGCCAGACCGGGGGACATCGTCGGGCCGTTGGAACACGACACACCGAGCTGTGGCTGCTCTGCTACGCCAACCGGCGCGGCACCGTCCCGTCCCGGACGACGGCCTCACCATCAGCGTGAGCCTGCTACCTAGTCCGTTGCGGCCCGCACGTCAACGGGCGATGAAGCTCGGGCTGGCGTGCGCACTGCCGCTGCGTCGTTTGGTGATCGGCAGGTTCGATGGGCGCCGGCCCTGGCCGGGGTCCTCGTTCCTCAACGGGCCGCGCCGGTGGTGGCATGGCTGCTTCTGGCCCGCATCTCGGGCGCATGCAATGCCGTTGGCCGTGACGTGGGTTGTCCGCGGCGAGGTGTGACCTGTGGGCTGGCCATCGGTCGTACCGGTTACCGGCCGCCGCCCGATCGGGGCGGCGGGCGGACTACCTGAGGGTGATTGGGCCCCGACTGGTTGACATCGATATGCGCTGAGTGCGGATACTGTTTTCGTTAGCGTGTCTTGACGCATCCGTGACGAACCGGCACAGTGGCACGCACGCGAGTCGGAAATCTGACACGCGGGCCGGTGATGTCAGGTGGCAGGGGTCGACTGCCTGGCATTCCGAACGGCGATGCCTCTCTCATGGGGTGAGTCGTTTCGACCCACAGAGACCACCGGGTGGTGACCGTAGTGGCCACCACCCGGAGGCGCGGATCAACGCTTACTTTGGACGGTACCGCGTTGATTTCGCGAGGTGGAGCATGGCCCTTGCTGTGGCTGCCATGGCGAGGGCCGTGTTTCGCAGATCGCCATCGAGGAACGGCAGCAGCGACAGGGCTTCAGCAGCGGTCGCGAATGTCGTCACGATGGCGATCGCGGTCCTGAAATACTTGGACCGCCGGGTTCGACACACCCGCCCTTTGCGGTGGACTTGGACCATGCGTCCGGGGGGCCGGTGGTGCCTTTTGCGTTTTCGCCGACTCACGAGGGTCCTTCCTCGCACACTCCGACACGGAGTCCTCCGGCCCGACGCCGGGGGTCTTTGGTGAGCGGCGGAAACTGGCAGCGAGCAGTGCTCGGTATGGTGGCCGGCCCGCCTGAGGCCGAGGGTGCGGGTTCGCCGCGTGCCGACCTGGCAGGGTCAGTGTTGTCGGGGGCTGCGCGCCGAGGGTCGTAGCGAGGTCGCGATTCGCGGATTTCGCTGTGGCCATCCGGCTTGCTGGGCAGACGTGAACCATGACAGGTGTCCAGCGGCGGCGGGCGGTTCGGCACACGATCGCGCGACTCGACGGTTCATAGAGTGTCCTCGGTTCTTCGTCCGCGATATTTCAAGAAGATGATTCAGATTCGTAGGTGCTGGCAGCGTGGGCACGCCAGTTCGATAGGGGCAGTCTAGAAACGGTGCAACCGTACTGCACGAGATCCCCTTCACGGAAGACCTTCGTCACTGTCCGCGTCAACAGCGGTCTGCAACTTGCATATCGCGCGTGCACCGTTGGATGAATGAATGAAGTTCGCTTTCCGGGGGTTCGTTGAGCTGCCATTTTGCGAGGCAGGCGACGGCGGAGGGCCGTAGGGCCGTTCGGGTGTACGCCGCTACCCATTGTGATTCGAAAGGTGGGCAGCATGACGTTGCCGACGGCGATTTTCGCGTCGGCACGTGCATGCATGTTGATTTCTGGGCAGCGGATATCAGCGTTTGCTGCGCAACCCCTGCGAACATGCATTTGGGATCGCACCGAGCGGGCAGCACTCCGGTCGCGTCAGGTCGGCCAGATGGGCGTCACGTCGGTTGGTCCGTACGTCGGATTTCGAGCAGCATCACCGCCTCGGTCAACTCGAAGGTGTCGACGGCGCCGGTCGCGCCGGACGGCTGCGTCAGTCGTTCGACGGCGAGCAGCTGGCCACTGTCCATGTCGAACACGGCGACGGTGGCGGGCATCGCACGTTGTGCCGGGTCGACGGTGACCGCGAGCCCGCGGCGTCCCATCGGGTCGGCGACTTCTCCGCGGTGCACGATGCCGGGCGTGTCGGCCAGGATGCGCAGGGCCGCCGCGCGCTGCGCCGGGGTCAACGCCGTGGTGCGCATGAGGGCCACGACCCGGTCGAAGAAGACCTGCGCCTGCTCCGACGTGTCTGGCAGTGCACCGGCATGCGCGAGTTGCACCGCCAGCAGGGCGGGATCCTCGGAGGGTGCTTGCAGCATGATCGGTGCCGACGCCGGCACGACCGCCTCCCTGATCCCGCAACTCACGGGTGGGCGGGACGCGGTGAAGCCCGATACCGGGCAGGAGCGGTGCTGCCCGGACATGTCGGGACCCCACCAGGTCTGCTCGTCGGTGACGGGCGCTGCCCCGCCGCCGGGCGGGCTGGTCCACTGCCGGGTCCGCACGTAGGTGTAGGAGCCGATGCCTGGTACGGGGGCCGCCTGCCGAGCCCGCTCGGCCAGCTCGGCCAGCCGGCCCGCCGCCGGCTGCGGCGCAGCCAGCCTGAGCGGTGCCGGCGCCGGCACGGGCGCCGCCGACGCGCTCGGGTCCTGGCTGACACCGCCGTTGCGGTGGGCGATCCCGATGATGACGACCAAACCCACGGTGGCCAGCACGGCGACGAACGCCGTGACCGAGGCCAGCCCCCGTGCACGGCGACGCGGTCGAGCCCGCTCACGCCGGATATCGCTGGCCAGGGCCAGGAAGTGTTCGCGGCTGAGACCCAGCGGCGGCACCGGTGGATCCGGCAAGGGGTCCAGCAGCAGGGCCGCCAGCGCCAGCAACTCGTCATCGTCCAACTCGTCCGGATCGGCCGGCCCAGCGGGATCGGTCGCATCCGGACGGTGCGGCCCGGCCACCGGCTCGGCGTTCTCCGGGTCAGGATGCCCCGTCATGTACCGCCCCTTCCGTGATCACCTGTGCCGCGACCCGACGAGCGCCGCTGCACGTCGTAGACCTTTCGCAGCAGCTGCAAGCCCTCGGATCGGTGCCACCGCACCATGTGGACACTGGTCCCGTAGCGCTCCGCGGCTTCCGCGTCGCTGAGACCCAGCACGACCTTCGCGTGGATCATCTGCATCTGCGGCAACGACAGCGTCCGGCGGACGGCATCGCGCATCGCGACCCTGTCCTCCAGGGACATCCCGACTGCGCCCATCCCGGACACCTGGTCCAGCACCCGCTCATCGGCGTCGATGGACACCGACTGGCGCCGCGCACGTTGACGGTGGTGATCAGCGATCTTGAACTTCGCCGCCGCCCAGAGCAGGCCGCTCACGCTGCGAACCCCGTGCACCGGCCGTCGATACAGCTGTGCGAACAGGGCGTTCACCGCATCCCTGGCGTCCTCCCTGCACAACCCGCGCTTCATGAAGTACCGCATCAACGACGGACTGTTCTTGACGAAGACGGTCGCCAGCCACTGCGCGTACGCCTCGGGATCATCGGACGGCACATCGGGTCCATCCGCATCACCGTCGCCCGCGCCACCGGCACCGACATCCACAGCGGCCACCAACCGACCCCTCCCTCCACCGACGCCCATGCCCGCACCCCGTCAAACACCACGCCGCCCTCGCGTCGCTTCCACCCCTCTCGCCGTGCGTAGCGAGCAAAACATGAGTGCCAAATTTCGCGCCCGTCCCAAATCTCGAGAACGCGGCGGAGGCCGGCCGCCGCGTCGGCGGGATGCCCGCCCGACAGTGCAGGTCAGGGGCTCGACGACGCGGCGCGTTGATTCTTTTCATTTACAGATAACGATGTGTCGATCTAGAGCGTGCGACGCATACGCTCACCCCGGGGGTAACGCAGCGCAATCGATCAGCTGCTCATCGTGGCGGATCGTCACGGCCGGTCGCCGCGCGCTGCGGTCGACAACACTCAAGGGGGTACCCATGCCACATCACGCGATCCGAATCCTGCGCACCGCTGCCATCATCGCGCTGGCCGGCGCAGCACTGGCCACCACCTCCACGCCCGCCGTCGCCGCTCCAGGCGACGGTCCCAATCAGCATCTCGTCGATGCGTATCTCGCCGAGCACCCGGGCGGCGTCCAGACCGGACCTTCCGACATCAGCTACAGCGGCGGCAAGTTCGTCGTCACCGTCGCTCGCCCCGCCGCGAGCCTTGCCGGCGCGGACTGCCCGTCCGGATGGTTCTGCTTCTACGACAAGATCAACTTTGGGTATCCACGCGGCCGGCTCAGCGACTGCAGCTGGCAGGACCTGGGCAGCTGGGGGTGGCGGAACCGAACCGAATCCGTCGCGTACAACCTCGGCTCCGGCTACGTGACCTTCTTCGACACCGACAGCACCTACAGCGCACTGTTCGCCGTCGGCGCCAGCAGCAGCGGCAAAGCCCGCTCCATCGCCGACGTCGGCGGCAGCCGCAACCGCGCCGACGAGGTATACCGCACCAACTGCGGACCGTAGCTGCCATCGACGGCAGCGACGCCGACGCGGCATCTTGGCACACCAGCGGACCGTTCTCGCACGGTGCGCGATGCGACGGCCGACGTGCCGGCCGCAGCAAAGCGGCACGGCGGAGTCGGAAATGGGGTGCAGGCCGCCGTCGGGCAGCGGGTCAGTCGGCCGGTCCCGGATAGGCCAGCGGTGGGTGCGGCGGCAGGGCGCACCCAATGATGACATCGACCCCGTGGGATCACTGCTCCGATCGGATATGCGGCGTGCTGGATCGGCGACGACGAAACCGGCCCCTCCCCGTTCGTGGGAGGGGCCGGTTTCGTCGTGGCGGTGCGGGAATCGGTGTCGGGTCCTGCGGTGGCGGGACGGGACGGCGGTCAGGCGGCTTTGGTGTTGCGGGGGATGAGGTCGCCGACGGTGTCGGCGTAGGCGCGCTGGAATTCCAGGAGGACGGAGGTGTAGGTGTCGGAGGTGAGCGCTTGGGTGGCGTGGCCGAGGGTTTCCTGGACTTCCTTGATGTCGGCGCCGCCGGCACGCAGGTACGTGGCGGCGCAGTGGCGCAGGTCGTGCAACCGGACCGGTGGCAGACCGCTGGCTTCCACGAGGTCGTCGAAGCGTTGGCTGACCCTCTGCGGATGCCATGCATTGCCGTCGGGCCGGACGAAGAACAGGCCGGTGTCGGGCCAGTCGTCACCGGACACCTGCTGCAGCCGGTCACGGCGGGCCAGATAGTCCCGCAGCACGGTGATCGTCGACGCGCCGAGCGGCATGACCCGCTCCCCGGCGTCGCTCTTGACGTCTTTGACGATCGGCACGTAGCCGACGGCGGTGATCTGTTCGGCGACGGTGAGGACGGCGTCGTCGAGGTCGACGTCGAAGTCGCGCAGTCCGACGGCTTCGCCGCGGCGCAGGCCGCGGTGCAGGATGAGCAGGAACAGCGGGTAGAGCATGATGTCGTGGCGTTCGGCGTAGTCGAGGAACGCCCCGGCCTGCGGTGGGGTCCAGACCATGACCGGGCTGGGCCGCTGCCCGGTCTGCTGCCAGCGCGCGACCGCCTTCGTGGTCCAGACCTTCGGCGTCGGTGGTTTCCCGGACGGCAGTTCGATGCTCAGCGCCGGGTTGGTCGGGACGAGTTTGGCTTTGCGCACGCAGTCGTTGAGCGCTTTGCGCAGGGTGGCGAGGAGCCGTTGCATGCTGGCCGGGCCGATCGGCCGGACCCCTTTCACGGTGGCCCGCACGGCCGGGTCGGGGCTGGCCTTGGCCGCGATGATGGCGGCGTTGCGTTCGTCGAGGTCGGTGAACATGTCGGTGATGTGCCGGTCCTTGAGGTTCTGGATCGGGATGTCGCCGAGGTGCGGGATGAGGTAGAGGCGGATGTGGTCGCTGTAGCTGCGCATGGTGTTGGGTGACAGGCCGCGCCGGTTGCCGATCCAGTCGGTGAGGTATTGGGCGGTGGTGGTCGGTACCGATGCGGACACTCCGGCGCGGATGCGGGCGGTGACGGTGCCGACGTCCGGGAGGGCTTCGCGGCGGCCGGTGCCCCAGATCAGGTCGCTGATCTGGATGGCGAGGTGTGGGTCGTCGCCGGCGAGGTTGAGCAGGGCGCGGATGTGGTCGAGGAGTGCGGTGGCGGCGTCGCGGCCGTCGAAGCCGCTGCGCCGGAACGGCCGCCGTTCCGTCTTTGTCCGGACCGGGAGTTCGATCTGCATGGCCCAGCTGCCGTGGGTGGGGTGCCACCCGCCGCCGGCCCGGCGCAGCTTCGGGCATTTGCTGCCGAGTGTCTTGCCGTTGGCGTCTTTGCAGGTGCAGCGTTTGTAGACGGAGCCTTCCGGGTTCACACGTCTCCTCATGTCGGCACGGCCCGGTCATGCTGGGGGCCGGAGCTTCTGATTGCGTCGTGGTGATCGACGCTCGACTGTCCGGACGTGGTCAAGTCGCCTTCCGGGGTGGCGGGTGCGACCGGTGCGGCGGGGATGTGCAGTGCGGTGAGGATCGCCGCGACGGGCACGCGGTAGCGGTTGCCGACCCGCAGGACCGGGACGGGGAAGTCGCCGTCGGCGGCGAGCTGGTAGGCCAGGGCCCGGCCGAGGCCGAAGATCCGGGCGGCGGTGGGCAGGTCGGTGACGACGCCGAGCGCGCGAACCGTGTCCTCGGTCCAGACCTCGATGCGGTCCGCGGTGATGTGGTGTGGCCCGGCCGCTTCGGCGGTGGGCGGGGTGGTGGTCACGGTGTGGTGCTCCAATCGGAGATGTGCTGAGCGTGATCGTTTGGCGGAGACTGCTGGGGCGGCTGGGGCGGCTGGGGCGCTGGGAGGGTGTGGAGGTGCTCGAGCCAGCCGAGCAGTTTCGGTAGGTTCTGGCGGGGTCCGTACGCGAGGTAGGTGCCGTCCGTGGAATGCGCGCCGATCGATGCGGCGTAGCGCAGCCGCCGCAGGCTGTTGACCCGCCCGACGTGCACATGGAGGCCGAGCCCGTGGGCGTGGGCGGCGAGCCGGGCGGCGGCCGGTCCGAGTTTCCACGGGGTGGATCCGCCCAGGAACAGTCCGTCGAAGAGGTTCCAGTCGATGTTGAGGTGTTCCAGGCCGTCCTGGGCGACGAGCGCGGCGGGGTAGCCGAGGGCGCGGATGCGGGGCAGGACCGGCCGGGACCGCGCCCACGTCGCTACCGCGTCACCGACGACGTCGGGTGCGGTCGCGAACGCGCACTGTCCACGATGGACCGCGCGGGCGGTGAGCCAGGTGAGGTAGCGGTCGTCGCCGGGGTAGCGACCGGTGTAGGAGTTGTTGTCGGCGATCCACGCGACGCCGTCCTCGACCCGGTTCCCGGCCGCGGGGGTGGCGATCATCCCGAGCCGGCCGGCGCGCATCGCCTCACGAACGAGCGGGCCGGAGGCGGTGGCGTAGTAGCGCACGGGCGGCGGCGAACACGGCGACGGGGACGATGGTGGCGAGGGCCTTCACCCACAGCTGTCCGGGCAGGGCGGCCCAGACCGGGAATCCGCTCAGCGCGAGGAACAGCAGCGAGTCGACGGGGATGCTGACGGCGTTGGACGCGAGCGCGGCGCGGAGCATGCCCCGGTCCCGGAGTCGCTGGTAGACGAGGAGGTCGAGGAGTTCGGCAACGAGGAACGCGACGGCGGAGGCAATGGCGAGGCGGGACCCGGCGGGTGTGGCGCTGAAGACGGCGCCGGTACCGATACAGGCCAGGACCGTCGGCCGTCCGGCCGTCTGGTGGACCCAGTCGCGGGCGAGCAGGGTCACGCCGGCGGCGGCGGTCCCGGCGGCGGCGGTGAGACCGAACCCGACCGGAATGAGCCCGTAGCGGGCGGTGAGGCTGTTGGCGGCCACGACGGCGGTGATGAACACGAGGACCGGCGGCACGGCTGCGGTGATCGGCGATCGGCGTGGACGGTCCGGGGACGCGGGCGCGGGTTGCGGGTGGGGTGGCTGGTGGTTGCGGGCTGGCATGGCTGGGTGGGCCCCTTTCGGGCACGGCAGTTCGGCCCTCGCCGGGACTGGCGAGAGCTGGTGTGGATGTCTGGTCGGCGGGTCTGCTGATCTGCGGCGCGGTCGTCAGCCGGCGCCGCTGGTATCTGCGATGACGTCGGTGTGGTCGAGGTCGGTGAGCCGGCGCAGGCCGGTTCGCCGCATCCGCCGGATGTCGCAGGTGATGTCGGTGCGGCGGTTGAGGTCGGCGGTCAGGCGGGTGCGGGCGTCGGCGCAAACGGTGTCGGGGTCGTCGCCGGTGACGGTGATGGCCAGCAGCGCGTCGGCGTGGATGCGGTAGATGCCGCCGACGGGTAGCCGGGGTGCGGGTCGGTGCGCGTGGTCCGCAGCCCGCGCAGGCTCCGGGCGGCGGGGTGTTCGACCGGGGTGGTGGGGGTGTCGGGGCCGGTGAGGTAGCCGTCGCGGAGGCGGCTGAGGGCGGCGATGAGGTGGGCGGTGCCGACCTGGTGGGCGTAGCGGTCGTTGGGGGCGCGGACGCGGGTGGTGACGGGTACGGCGACGCCGACGACCCACCGGTAGGGCTGGGTGTGCAGGCCGAGGCGGGACAGGACGTCGTCGCCGTCGCGGCGGGTCAGCGCGCCGCGGCTGACGAGGGCGCGCAGTTCCGCGCGGACGGCCTCGGCGGTCAGCGCCGGGACGGCCCGGTCGTGGTGGTCGGCGAGCGCGGTGAGCGCGGCGAACGGGCGGTGTTGCAGTCGGCCGCGGGTGCTCGGCATGGCAGCCTCCAGAACTGTGACAGGGAATTAGGACCACGCATTGGCGCGTGCCGGTGCCGCTGCTGCGAGGCGGCGCAAGGGAGTGTTCGGGGGCCGGCGGTTCAGGTCGCGGCGGCGAGGACGGCGGCGAGCATGTCGGTCCACTCGACGCCGTGGACGCTGGTGTCGTGGTCGAAGGACCAGACCAGGTGGTCGAGGTCGAACCCGCTGCGGTGGCCGTCGATGAACACGAAGCTGCTCACGGCATGGCCGTCGCGGCCGGGACCGATGACGAGGCTCCAGGTGTCGGCGTGCAGCAGGACAGCGACGGGTCGGCCGCGCAGGTCCCGGCCGATGAGCAGTGCTCCCGGCGTCGGGTCGGCGGCGAGGCCGGGTGCGTCGGCGATGATGTCGGGCACCTGCCGGATGTCGATCTCCCACATCACGTCGTAGATGGCGCGGTGAGTGTTGCCGGTCATGGTCGGCTCCTTCGGGATCGGGCCGGTGGGGCCGGCACGGTCGTGCCGGCCCCACCGGCCTGCGGTACTGGCGGCGGGACAAGGGGCGGTGCGGTGATGGCATGGCGAGCGCTGCGGGACTCCGGTCAGGGCGGGGCGTGCCAGCGCTGCCGGGCGATGTGATCGGTGCCGTGCTCGGCGCGGGGCCGGCTGGGACGTGACCAGCCGGGTGACGCCGGGCGCTGCGCGACGACGTGCCAGCCGCCGGCGCGGAGACTGGCGCCGCTCTCCCCGGGTCTCTACCCGCGCAACTGTTGTTGGCCGGATCGTGATCCGTACCGTTCGGCTTATGCGATACGCGTACGTTCCTGGGCGATGGACCGTGTTCCGGTATGACTTCGAGAGACCGTGGCGACCGTCCGGGGAGCTGGCGCGCGAGCGTGGTGACGTGCTGGATCGGGCGAGGGTGGACGGTCGACGGAATGATCAGCCGTTCCTGCTTGGGCCGGATGGTCGGCCGGACTTGCGGGTCAACGGGTTCTTCGCGTCGCGTCGGATGCGGGCGATGTCGCCGGTGACATGGCGGAAGTACGCCTACACGCTGGGGTTGTGGCTGAATTTCTTGCATGTGCTGGGGCGTTCGTGGGACTGCGCGACTGAGAACGACGCGGAGTCCTTCAAGGGAAGTGACCATGGGAACCGCCACTAGCGCTTGGCCTACCCACGGAACCGATCCTCAGCGCGTCGCACTCTTGGCCGCCGCAGACCGCCTCCTCACCGGAACCCCGCGCCGTTCCACCGGCAACCTCTCCGTCGTCCAAACTCGCCATCGAAGCCGACGTCAAGTACTGGGTCGTCGCCCAGCGTCACACCGATCTACGCGACCACTTCCAGAACCTGGCCAGAGCCGCCGGCAACACCCCTGCCGCGTTCCGCAGGACCATCAACGCGCACGACCAACTCAAGGCTGAACTCGATCGGCTCCGCCAGCACTGCGAAGGCCTGGAACAGATCGTCGGCACCTACGCCACCGTCATCAACGAACTGGCGCTCGAAAACGAGGCCCTCAGAGAACAAATCGGCAACTCCACCAGTAATGTCGCTCCGTTCCAACGAAGACGCGAGCCGACCAGACCCTGAATTGTCTGCCCGGACGGAACGGTTTTGGGGTGTCCCTGCATTGCATGAGATCGAGATCGGGCCGACGGGCGGGCCGCGACGACGCCAGCCGCCCCAACAGGGAACCGCGCCGCACGCTGAGCCCTGATCCACCGATGGGATTGAGCAACTGTGGCATCCCGGACGCGGCGATGCCCTCGCGAGCTGGAAAGATAGAGGTTCTTCAGGCTTCTATCGTCCAGTTCGAGAGGGCACTTTCGGGGCGAGGTTGCCGCACGGCGCGGCACGACTCCGCGCATCGGTTGATGATCCGAATCTGGTGTCTTGTGCCGGGTTGGAGCCGGTCATGGCCCTCGCCCAGCGGTGTGGCAGGCACTGCCAACCCGACCCGGCCGGCTGGCCGCAGCGGCGGCGGACAACAGCCGCCGCCGCGGTCAGGGCGTTGCAACCGGCACTGCGGATCAGTCGTTCGGTGCGTTGATGATGTCGACGTAGAAGATGTCGTCGTCCAGGATGCGGTCGTAGCTGTAGAACTCCGCCAGCATGCTGCCGGTCTTGCTGTTGTGTTCCGCTTTGACGGGCTTGGCGGCCCAGGTCTGCGGCGACCAGACGTCCTCATAGTTGGCGCCTTGGGCGGTGGACGCAAAGGGGTACTCGTCGCACTGTCGGGTCTCGCCGTTGGGGCCGGTTGTGTAGTTCGCACCGTACCGTGAGATGCAGTACTGCTGCACCTTGTAGCGGCTTTGGTTGTAGTTCCAGCGTCGGGAGAGTGGTTCGTAGTAGTCCGTCAACGGCTGGATGTAGTAGCCACCTGGCACGAACCTGCCGTTCACGTTCGGCATGAGCTGATCAAGGTGGTGCATCGCATCGTAGAAGAACTCCACCGACTGCTTCGTCTCCGCAGCGTTGTAGTCGTACTGCAGGATGCCTGCCGTGTACGGGAACGAGCACCCGCCCACGGGCGACTCCTGAATGTATGGCGCGTTGTCACAACGGCCGAGCACGCCGTAGCTCGGCGCCTCATCGCCGGTCGAGAAGACCCTGAGGGTCCGTTCGATGAAGAAGTGCGAGATCTTGTGATCCGGGTAATCTCCGCCGCCGTCTCCTGGCGTCATCGGATCGAGGAAGTGCGCGTAGGACGTCGCCTTCCATTCGGTGATCGTCTTCAGCGCCCCGGTCGCAGGCGCCGAGTCGCAGGCGCCGCCGTCGCTGGCGTAGGTGCCGCACGAAATGTTGAGGTAGAGCTTCTCGTTGAGGTTCGGGATCCCCGTGTGCACCCATTTGTCGAAGTAGACGTCGACATCAATGGCGCGCGTGGTGTGCGAACCCCGGGCTATGGTCGTGAGCCGAAAGTACGACCGCCCCTTCTCGACGCAGCCGGGATTGCACTGCTCGTGCCGCACGTATGCCAGCTCGACATTGCAGGCGGAGTAGTGGTTCTTGAAGTACCACAACCCGTCCGGTTCGGTCTCGTCCCAGAAGTCCCTGCACTCCGTGGGCGTCACCCAGTCCTCTCCGGGGTACGCGAACGCGGACACGCCGCCACTCTTGCCCCGGTAGACGTGGGGGTTCGCCCTCTTTGCCTGCGCCACGTCATCGGCGAGCGATCGCCGAACCCCGGTACCGTCCGGTTTCTTGGAGAGCCAACCCTTGGCGGGATTGTCCGCCGACATCCTGGGTTTCTTCCCTGGATGCTCGACGATCTCGATCGACGCCTTCCAGGTCGGCTCCTCGGCCGCATGTCCCACGGCCGGCAGCGTGGCTACCAGCACTGCGGACACGGCTAGGCTCATAAGACCCAACTTGCGCTTAACCACCCAGACCTCCACATCGATAGATGGAGATTCTAAGATGCGCAAGTTACCGCGTATAGGACATTTTGGTGCCTAACGAAGCTGTATATACCGGACTATGTATGGTAAACAGCCTGCCCTTCAAATGTATTCGAAGGGCAGGCTGTCGGGTCTGCTTGCGACCGGCGCGGAACCGCGTGACGGGACCTGCTGGCGCAGGCCGCTTTCTGGTACGCGGTGAACTGCCGACGGTGGCATGCGGCGCAGGGCGGGAGAGGGCCCCTGGCCTCGCCGTCTGCGACGACCCGTTGAAGTCACATCGGCGGGGCGTCGAAGCTGCGCAGGAGGCCGGCGTCGAGCCACACCTCGTCGAACTTGACACCCGTTTCGAGCTCAATCGTCGCAAGCGACGATGCCTGCCAGTTGCCGACGCCGGTCGGTGTTGCCTGGGTCTCGAGCAAGTCACTCAGGTGCTGCGGGAACGCTGAGGGGTCCTCGCCGGCCCGCTGCTCAGGAAATTGAGCGTCGAACCACGACAGGAGTGCGCCGTTGGCGGCATGGCAGAGCGCGTTGACGGAGTTGACGTTCCAATAGGCCGAGGAGACGACCGCGTCCTGGCTGAGCACGCGCAGCACAGTGTGCCTCGATCCCTGGAACCCGTTGACCTCGAGCAACGCGGCGGCGTCTTCCGTTTCCGCGTAGAAGTAGCGCTCGAGCCCGTTGCCCGCCCGGCTGTCGGTCCGCAGATCCCTCGGCATGACGCTCGCGGGTATGCCGCCGAGTGAGTGCACTGTCGACTCGAACCGCGGCAGCCGCTCATTCGGGCGGATGACAGTGAAGCAGATTCCTGTCTTCAGCCATTCGTGCTCGTCCAGCATCCGCTGATACTTCTCGGCCTCGCGAGTCGGCATCTCCGGTGCGCCTCCGTTGTGAACAGGTGGTGAGATTGTGAACAGGTGGTGAGAACAGCCGCCCGTCCACCATAGACAATCCGCGATTCGCGCTGCTGTGGAGTAGGTGGGTAGCTCGCCGTCGATGCATTGGCAGAGCAGGTCGGCGTGGCCGTCGTGCCCGGCGTACTCCTGGATCGCCGACGGACAAGGGGGACAACGTGTCGGGGAAGGCCACCGCGATCGTGGCGGGCTCGGTGACCGGCGAACAGACGGGCTATCCGCCCAGTGGGAACAACAGCCCGAAGTACGCGAGAGAACCCCGGCCTGGGTGTAGGTGACGAGACGGCGGTAGCCGAGCGCTTTCGCCGCGGTCCAGGCCGCGGCGTACAACATCGAGCACGCGTTACGGGTGCCGTCGTCGAGGAGCCGGGCGACCCGCCGGCCGACGACGGCGACGCCGACCAGGAGGTTGTCCTGGTCGGCGACGCCGATGGAGTACTTGTGCCCGGCTGGTGGGCGGTGGTGGCGGTGCCAGTCGATGAACGCGCACGCCTCGGCGAACGTGACCGGCACCGTCCGCAGCCTCATCCCGGCCCTCCATCTGTGCCCGTCCGTCCCGCCGGTCCTGCCGGTGCTGCGTCGTGCGGGCCCGGGCCGGTGTCGGTGTCGGTGTCGGTGGGCAGGTATGGGGCGAGCCGGGCTTCGTCGTGGAAGTCGGCGGCGATGTCGACGCCGATGTAGGCGCGGCCGAGGTGCAGTGCGGCGAGGCCGGTGGTGGCGGCGCCGGAGAACGGGTCCAGGACGACCCCGCCGGGTGGGCACCCGGCGGCGATCGCCCGCAGTGGTAGGTCCAGCGGGAACGGGGCGACGTGCGCACCGCGGTAGGGGCGGGTGGCGATGTGCCAGACGTCGCCGGGGTTGCGGCCGCCGTGGTGGGCGGCGGTGTGGGCGTGGCCGATCGGTTTGAGGTTGCCGCTTCCGGCTCTCGGTTCGACAGCGGTGTCGTCGGTGGTGTCGGCGGCGGTGTACTTGCCGCCGTAGGTGCCGCCGCGTCGGCGCGCGGTGGCGTCGACGCCACCGGTGCGGCCCTTGCGGGTGCTGCCGAAGACACGGCTGCCGTCCGCGGCGTCCGGCCGGGCGAGCGGCACCCGGATCGGGTCGAGATCGAAGTAGTATGTCTGGGACCTGGTGAGCAGGAACAGCAGCTCATAGCTGGCGGAGAGCCGGTCACGGACCGATTCGGGTATCGGATTTTTCTTGGCCCAGATGATCGCGTTCCGGAGCCACCAGCCGGAGCGTTGCAGCGCGAACGCGACCCGCCAGGGCACCCCGTTGAGGTTCTTCGCCGGTAGCCCGCCACCGGCGCCGGTGCGGCGGCCGGTGGCGTAGCTGTCGGCGAGGTTGAGCCACAACGTGCCGGTCGGGGTCAGGACCCGGCGGGCTTCGTCGAACACGGCGGTGAGCCGGTGCACGTAGTCGTCGAGGGTGCCTTCGAGGCCGTACTGCTGGTCGGTCCACACCGCCGTGCAGGCGGGGCACCGGGTGTCCGGTGTCCGCCGCCGCACGGTGATGGGGTGTGCGCAGGTGGGGTCCCCGCCGTGCCAGCGGCCGGTGCCGTAGTCCCTCAAGTCGCCAGTACGGCGGTGAGGTGACCACGGCGTCGACGCTGGCGTCGGGCATCGCGGCGAGCACGTCGCGGGCGTCGCCCGAGGTACAGCCGGACTGGACCGGCCCGCCGGTACTCGAACCCGCTCAGCGGGTCGCCGCTGGCATCGCTTACAGCGCTCATGCGGGCACCGCCCAGCGGGCGGGGTCGAGGAGCAGGCACAGTGCGGCGGCGGCCTGCTGCGGCACGACCCCGTTGCCCAGCACCCGCAGGGCGCGGGTGCGGGGCAGAGCGAGGTGCGGGTCGGTGACCCAAAGGTCGGGCAGTCCCATCAGCCATTCCACGAACAGTGGGGCGAGGACGGGTTTGCCGTGCCGGCCCGGCTGGGAGGGGTCCGGTACGGGCCGTCCGATGAGCAGCTCCCAGCGGGCGACGGCGGTGGCGTAGGCGCCCCACCTGGTCTCGTCCGGGGTGCCGTATCCGGACAGTGGATCGCCGATGTCGATGGGCTCGGCCTGCCGGTCACCCACGCGGACGGCTGCGGAGGGCAGGGTCAGGTCGCCGTGTGAGCCGCGCTGTCCGGGGCAGCCCTTGACGCCGTCGGTGGCTCGAGGTGTCGGCAGGAGCCGCGCTGCGTCGGTCAGAGTCCGGCCGGCGTGCCCGATGAGTGGGACGGTCCGGCCGGCGGTGGCGTTGGCTGACGCGCGGCTGTCCGCGACCGTGGGGGTCGGCAGTAGCGCGCCGCGGGCGAGGCTGTCCAGGCTGGGCCTGACCGCCGCCCCCAGGGATGGGGACTGGTTGGTGCCGTATGGCACGGCGGTTGGTGTGGGGAGCAGGTGGTGGCGGGTGCCGTCCGGTTCGATGAGGTCGGGGAGTCCGTACTGGTGGCCGACGCCGCGGCCGTCACGGGCGCACGGTGTCGGCAGGGTCGGTGCCGCCGCAGAGCCGGCGCTGGTCGGCGGCCAGCAGGAACAGCCGGTCGCGGCGGTGGGCGGCGCCGATGTCGGATGCGCGTAGGCATGCCCAGCGCGTGTCGTACCCGATCGCGGCCAGGTCGGCGTGCACGACGTCGAACCCTCGCCGGAGGAGCGCGGCGACGTTCTCCACTTTTCCCGCCAGAGTTTTGGCTGTCCGCCACGTCCGGCAAGGCCGTGCCTTGCTCGTTCCGGTGCTCGTTTTCCCTCTGGCCTCGCGATGTCCGTGATGTCGGTTGAGTTCGGAGGAATCGTGGTGCTGAGACTGGTGGTCGGCGGGTATCGGGTTCAGGAGGTGCGGCACCGGGACGGGACGATCGCGTTCACCATCGTTGGTCCGGACGGGCGGGTGCATCCGGAGGCCGAGCGGTTCCTGGCGCGCTACGCCGGGGCGGGGACGGACCGCACCTACGCCTTCTTGCTGGTCGATCACTTGCGGTGGCTGGAGTGCGAGGGGCTGGTACTCGGATCGGTGTCGTTTCGGGACCTCCAGCGATACATGGGCGCGGTCGGCGCGAAGGTGCCGATGCCACTGGGTTCGCCGTGGCGTGTCGGCAAGCGGCCCTACGGCAACAGCGCCCTTTCCAGCGCTGCGGCCTGTCTGAAGGGCTTCTACCTCAGCCTCACCGACGCCGGCGTCAACACCGGGCTACGCGATCGCCTCGACGTGCAGCGCCTGCCGTCCCAGCGGGATCGGGACCGCGCGTTGCTGGGTCACCTGACGACGGTGCTGCCGGGCAACCCACTGGCACCGGCGCCGATGCGGCGCCGCCACCCGAAAATGCTGCCGGATGGTGCTCGGGCGTTGATGGTGGAGTCGGCGGCCTCGGCGCGAGACAGGATGGTGATCGACTGGCTCGCCGACGGAGGTCTCCGGATCGGGGAGTTGTGCGGGCTGCATCTGGTGGACCTGCACCTGCGTGAGGGCGCGGCCTGCGCTCAATGTCGCTCTCCGCATCTGCACGTGTGTCACCGGCCCGGCCTGCCCAACGGAGCGCGGGCCAAGCGCAAGCACCCATGGAGCGTCCAGGACGGCGTTCTGGTCGGCGGCCTGATCAGGCGGGTGAGCCCGGCGATGGTCCACTCCTACTTCGCATACATCACCGGCGAGTACCCCCGGGGCGCCGCTCACGGCGTGCTGCTGGTGCAGCAACACGGACCGGGGGCGGGGCTGCCGTGGACCCCGGAGGGCGTGCGAGGAATGATCGCGCGTACTGGGGAGCGGGCTGGCCTCGGCCGTATCAAGCCGCACGCGTTCCGGCATTCGTTCGCCACCGCCGTGCTGGACGCCTCCGGCGGGAATCTGGTGGTCACCAGGGAAGCCGGCGGCTGGGCCTCGACGGCGACGGTCGACGCGGTCTACGCCCATGCCGACGTCCACGATCCGGTGTTCGACCGAGCCCTGCGCACGGTCTGGGGTGAGTGACGCATGACGATCGAAAGACCGTTGCTACTGCTGTCCCCGGTCCCTGATCCGGCTTGGCGGCGCGAACGACGAGACAGACTGGAGCTGTTGAACGCGCTGATCGGCGCACCGGACGTGGAGGTGTTCTGGCGCGATGACCTGATCACGCTGCCGCCGGACCATGTGGCATACGCCTGGCAGTGCGTGGTGCCGGTGTGCCTCGGCACGCGGGCACACCGGCGGGAGCTGTGCGAATCGCACCTGGCCCGCTGGTGGAAAGTCCGTGACGCCGGCGGCACGAGCTTGCACCAGTTCGTCAGGACCGCACCGCCCGCACAGACCAGGGGCCCGGAGAACCCCACTCCGGATCCCTGCCGGATCTGCCCCGGCCGCCCGTCGCACGATCCGCGCCTCGGTCTGTGCCGTGCTCACGTCAACAGCTGGCGCCCCGCACGGCGGTTCGATCCCGGCCTGGGCTTCGACGTCTGGCTCACCCGCCAACGACCACTCCCGGGTTACGCGGCCTGCGCGGTGCCGAAGTGCGGTGGCCTGGCCTGCGACGCGCTGGGCCTGTGTTCCCCGCATCGCAACCGCTACCGGTACGACGGCTCTCCTGGCGGCGGGAAGCTGCCGGGCTCCGTGTTCCGCAGCTTCGAGGCCAGAGGGCTTCCTGTTCCCGTCACCTTCGTCGACCGTCAGGCGTTCACCGCGTGGTGCGCGGCGGTCCAGACGGTCATCGGCCCCGGCCAGCTCGACCTTCGAGGCCTTCCACCGCTGGTCGCCGCGGAGATCCGTTGGGGGCTGATCGCCCACGCGCGCAGGCCGAACCGGGCGGTCTGGCGGATCCGGCATCTGCGGGAAGTCATCGCGCTGGCCCGCGGCGGCGTCGCCTCCATCTTCGACGAAGACATCACGGGCGGCTCGAGCCCGGCCGATCTGGTGTTGCGCGGAATACGTAGAGAGTTGCAGCTGGTCTACCTGACCCCCGCCAACACCAAGGAAGCGGGCTTCGTCTGCTTCGAGCACTTCGGGGTCAACGTCGCCCGCCGGGGAAACGTCTACGACCTCACCAGCGTGACCCAGCGGTGGCTGCGCGACCTGCTGTGGGAGGAGATCGTGGAGCTCTTGCAGTGCGCGTCTCCACCCCGCAGCGGCAGCCCGCTGGACTACCGGCGCCGCGCCCTGATCGAGCTTTCGGCATTCCTGGAGGCCACCCGAGCCGACGGCGGGCACGAGCCTTCGGCCCTACAACGCGACGACATGCTCCGCTTCGTCGCCGACCAGCGCCGCCGAGCCGCGGACGGGCTGCCGTCGCTGGTACTACGCGACTCGGACGGGACTCCGGCCGTCGTCAACGAGAACACACGCCACTACGTGTTCAACAACATCCGCATGATCCTGCGCAAGGCGATGGACAACGGGGTGGCCGAGCAACTCGGACTGGACCGGGAGTTCATCGTCGCCATGCCGGCCGGCGGCAAAGCCGTCGTGGCCAAGCGCCGGCCATTCGACGATGACGTCGCCCGAGCCTTGACCCACCCCGACAACCTGCGCGTCCTCGCCGCCGACTACGACCCCTACGGATACGGATTCCGTGAGATCTGGGAGACGGTAATCGCCACGGGCCGCCGCTGCCGCGAGATCCTGGAGTTGCGCCAGGAGTGTTTGGGCCGTTACGGCGGGGTGCCCATGCTGTGGCACGACCAGACCAAGGTCGGGCACCTGGACGCCGCCATCCGCATTCCGGAGACGGTCTACGAGGCCCTGCGGCGACGCCAAGACAAGACCCTGGCGGGGTTCGAGGAACGCCACGGCCGCCCGGCCACCCCCGCCGAACGACAGAGGATGGCGCTGTTCCCCTCCCGGGTAAGAAACCCTGACGGCCGGGTGTCCATTGGCTACTCCGTCTTCGGACGTGCCTTCCGGGACTGGGTCGACACCCTCGACGTCGGCCACCCGGTCCCGCACCAGGCTCGGCACACCCTGGCCACCAGCCTGCTGCGGGCCGGCGCCGGACTGCACCACATCAAGAAGTACCTGGGCCACGTCTCGCTCGCCATGGCCGAGCACTACGCCGAGGTCGCCTCCAGCGAACTGGACGACATCCTGCAACACGTGTGGGTCGCCGGCCCCGCCGCCGCGCAGCCCGGCAGGCTACTGTCCGCGCCGAACCCCAGCGCGGACCCGGCGGCACTACGCGCGATGGCCGTCGACCTGTCACGCAGATCCACCCCCGCCGAGGGCGGCTTCTGCACCTTCCAGCCCGTCGTGCGCGGCGAGGCGTGCCCCTGGCAGCTGAACTGCGAGGGTTGCGACAAGTTCGTGCTCTCCGGCGCCGACCTGCTGTATTGGCGGCGGAAACGAGAACAGTGGCGGTCCCTCGCCGAACGCGCACCCGACGACGCCACCGCCGACTGGCTGCACCAGGTGTTCGAGCCCACCGCCCGCGCCATCGACGGTCTGGAGACGGCCCTGGCCGACCTCGGTCTGCTGGAACAGGCCCTCGCTATGGACTACCGCCGGCCCCAGGACTACTTCCACCGCATCTGGTCCACCGCCTTCCGCGCCACCGAGCTGGCCCAGACCGCAAGCCACCAGGCTTCCAACGCCGAACAGGATTGACGACTAATGACGCAGCCCACCACGGCAGTTCCGCCCCAGCGGACCCGCCACGCACTGCTCGCCCGCCGCGCCCGCACCGAGGCCAGCCTCGCAGGAGTACAAGAGATCGTCGACCGCATGCTCAAGGACAAGACCCCGATCACCATGGCCGCGGTCGCCCGGCAAGCCGGGGTGTCCCGAACCTTCCTCTACGACAATCCCGCAGCGCGGCGGATCATCATCGCGGCTGCCGCGAAGGCCGCCGGTCGGCGGGCCGAGGGCCACGAAGCCGAACACAAGGCGCTGGAAGCCTCCTGGCGTGAGCGAGCACTGAACAGCGAGAACGCCCTCAAGGCCGCCCACGCCGAGATCCTGCGTCAGCGCGAGCAGATCGCCGAACTCCTCGGCCAGATCCGCGACCTGAACACCGGCTGGACCGAGGACGATCACATCCGCATGACCACCGAGAATCTCGCCCTCAAACGCGCCACTCGCGACCAAGCGACGGAGATCCGTGGCCTCACCGACAAACTGGCCGCCGCCCGCGAGAACAACCGGTTCGCCGACCGCCGCATCGCCGACCTCGAAGCCCGCATCGTCGAACCACAACCGGGACAGGGAAACGAGGTTGGTCAGCACAGCGCCAACGGCAAGCCATAAAACCGAGCCAGGGCTGATAGCCTCCGAATATGTCGATCATCGTTCGCCCCGCCGCCGCGTTCGACATCCCATGACGTCGAACCTGCGCCGGTCCGTCCGTGCGATCGTGCTCGACGAGGACGACCGCATACTGTTGTGCCGGTTCGTCCCTCCTCACCCAGCAGTGCCGGTCCAAGCGACGGGCGTGTGGGCGGCACCAGGCGGCGGCATCGAACCCGGCGAGGACCAGCTGACGGCCTTGCGCCGCGAACTCCGCGAAGAGACCGGTCTCGCGATCACCGTGGACCCACCGCATGTCTGGCACCAGGAAATCGTCGCTGCCGACCACGCGCCCGGCTTCGACGGCATCATCAATGATTACTTCCTCATCCGCGCGAGCCACTTCCAGCCCCGCGGCGAGTTCACCGATGACCAACTCGCCCGCGCCGAGAACCTCGCCGCCTTTCGCTGGTGGCAGCTCTCGGAGATCGTCAACTACGCCGGCCCTGAGCTGTTCTCGCCCCGCGACCTCGCCACACCGTTGACGGCACTTCTCACCACTGGCACGCCAACGCAGCCGGTCCAACTCGGCCTCTAGACTAGAGAGGCTCGCCGCAACTCAGGCAGGTGTCCTCGCCGTCCTCGTACATCATTCCGCAGCAGTACGACGACCCACCGCTGACCTCGAAGCATGCTTCGTGCCAGTCCTCTCCGTTGGACTCGGTGTGACTGCCGTCGTCCTCGATCGGCTCCTTGCAACCCTCGCATGTGAGCGTTGTCATGTTCTCGCTCTTCCCCTCACACCGGCTCCGCAGCGTTCCGGCCCCAACAATCGGGGGACGTGAACGGCGAGCAATAGTCGCTGTCGTGGCGCTCGGAGTAGTCGTTCATGTTGGCTGTGGGCCTGCCGCAGTTGGGACAAGCAGGGTGCTCGCCCGGACAGGTGCGGCTGTTGTGCCCGCCGAGTCCACATACGGTGCATGCCACGCGGGCGATCTTAGCTCTCGATCCACGGGCTCGGCGAACGCAAGACCCCGAAACCGTTATGGCAGCCCACACCTCGGTCGCCTTCATCGGCCCGGCGGCTGCGTCCGCTCCGGTCAAGCCGACCCAGAGCCGATCGATTTCATCGACGCGACACGCCGAACCGGCATCAGCCCGCACCCGTCGCGGACATGTACGCTACGTATCAGCGCAGCTCAGAGGCGTTATGAACACCGGGACGGCCGGAAAACTCCACGAAGACGAGTGGTGGTCGTAGGTGGCGAACGGCGTCGGCGACGGCGGTCCAGACGCTGGAGTGTTCGCCGGTGATACCGGCGCGTTTCCCGGCGTTGGAGATGTCCTGGCAGGGGAACCCGGCGGTGAGGATCTCGACGGGTTCGACGACGCTCCAGTCGACGGTGCGGATGTCGCCGAGGTTGGGCACGTCGGGCCAGTGGTGGGTGAGGACGGTGCGGGCGTGCGGGTCGGTTTCGGCGTACCAGGCGAGCCGGCCGCCGAGGACCCATTCGACGGCGAGGTCGAGCCCGCCGTAGCCGGTGCACAGCGACCCGATCCTCGGCACACCGCCCCCGGATTGTCCGGGGGCGGTGTGCCGGCCCGATCGGGTGCCGGTGGGGTGGCCACTCACGTCACCTCCCGCACCGGGGCAGGGTCGGTGGCGGTGGTGTCGGGGTGCGGGCAGGTCCACGGCCCGCACCCCGGCACGTCACCGTCGTTCTCGTCGACCGGCCGGGGTCGTAGGACGACCTAATCCAAGGGCACCCGCTGGCGGTGCAGGAAGAACTGCCCGCGCAGCGGGTGCCCGTCGGCGTTGGCCCGGGCGGAGCCGTGCCGGATCGCGGCGTCGAACGCGACCGCGTCCGCCCACTCCGCCGGACTGTCCGTCTTCAGGGCGGTCCAGAAGCCGTCGTCGTGGAACGTGCACCCGATACAACTTGACTTGGGTGTTCCCGGCAGGCCGTGCCGCTCGAGGTAGGCGACGCAGTCACTGCGCCGCCAGCCGAGTTCGAGCAGCGGAAAGACGTTGTGCATGTAGCCGACGTCGGCGTCGCGGGCTCGATGGATCTCGTCGACGGATATTCCGATCGCGATGTCAGCGACGACGCCGACCGGTACGCGCCGCGGGTGCGGGTAGCCGAGCCGTCGGCGGACCTCGGCCTTGATCGGTTTGATCTTGTGTTCTGAGGTGCATTGCCGTCGGGCCATGCCGCGTTCGCCGTCCGGGCCGAGCGTGAACAGGGGCATGGACGTGAAGCGATGTTTGGGGTCGAGGGCGTCGGCGCGGATATTCCCGGCCGACACCCGTACGATCGGGATGCCCGCCTCGGCGGCGATCCCCTCCAGGCGTTGCAGGTGCTGGTAGACGGCGGTGGGTTCCCAGCCTGTGTCGGCGACCGCCGCGGTGAAGGTCGGGATCTCGCCGCGGGCGGCCAGCAGCAACGTGGCCGAACTCTGGACGCCGGCGCCGAGACTGAGATACCGGTGGATGGGTGCGGTCATCCGCCGCCTCCGGCATCGTCCATTGTGGACGGTGTGATCGGTGCGGCCGGTTTGGTGAAGATGAGGACGTCCTCGTGCGCGATGAGGTGCATCGGGGTGCCGCTGGCGCGTGCCTTGCGCACGGACTGCAGCTGGAAGAAGCTGGGCCGGGCGACGAGCTGCCCGTCGCGGACCGCGGCGAGCAGCGCCACACACCGCTCCGTCGGGACCAGGCCGGCGCGGACGCCGGCGCCGATCACGGCGGAGGGCAGGTCGACGAGCTCGCCGTTCTTGCGCCAGGGCCGGGCGGTGACCACGACGGTCCCGCCGGGGCGCAGCAGCGTCGCGCAGCCGCGCAGGATCTGCGCGAACCCGTCGGCGAGGCCGGTGAGGTCTCGGTAGGCGAGGTTGCCTTTGTCGGTGCCGTCGTTGTAGCGGTTGTCGCGGATGTCGAGTTCGTCGCCGGTCGTGACGAGACCGTGAACGGTCGGCCCGTACGGGGGTGACGTCACCACCAGGGCGACCTGCCCGATGAGGGCGGCGGGCACGAGGGTCAGGATGTCCGTGGCGTCGCCGCGGATGACACCGCCCCGGCCGGTGGCGCCCTGGGTGCGGGCGTGGCGCAGGTTGGCGTCGGCGATGTCGGACCACCGCGACTCGTACTCGACGCCGAGCGCGTCCCGTCCGGCGTGCACGGCCTCGACGAGGGTCGTGCCGATCCCGGCCATCGGATCCAGGACCAGGTCACCGGGGTCGGTGTAGGCGTCGATGGCGTGCGCGGCGATCGCCGGGAGCATCCTCGCGGGATGCTGGACCGATTCCGGCACGTACCGGCCGCGGCGCTGGACCGGGCCGGTCTGCTGCGCGGTCGCCCACACCGACAGTCCTGCCAGGGCGGCGTCGGCCAGGGCGGGTCGGTCAGGGTCGGTGTCGGCGTCGGCGTCGGTGGTGCCGGCGGTGCGGTGCCGGGCGTCGTAGGCGCGGTGCCGGCCACCGGGACCGTTCCGGCGGGTGCTGGTGCTGTCGGTGCTGTCGGTCGGGTGGGTGGAAGTGGTCGGGGTGGTGGCGGCGCGGCCGGGCTCGTCCGGATCGGCGGCCACAGCGGTGCGGGACTCAGCCATGGGTGGCCTCCCCGCTGCGCCCGGACCGGCGGGAACCACCGCGGCGACGGCCCGCCGTGCCGGTGACCGGGGTGAAGACGAGCAGGTCGGCGTGGACCCGCAGGTGCGCGACGGTCCACTGCTCGCCGGCGTTGTCGGCGCGGGTCTTGGACAGGGCGAGGAGTTCCTCGTCGTCGAGGTGGTAGACGAACGCGTCACCGTGCCCATCGCCGTGGCCGTCGACGCTGGTGTCGGCGGCGACCGCGACGATGTGCTGCAGGTAGCCGAGGCCGACCTGGGCGGCGGCGGTGGCGATCGGGCTGAAGTCCTCCGGTGTCGGGGCCAGCCCGGCGGGCACGGCGACGACGAGGACGAGGCAGCCGCCTGGGCGCAGCAGCTCCCGGCAGGCGGTGAGCAGCCATGCCAGCCGGATCCGGTTGGGGACCGCGTCCGGGTCCAGGGGCCAGGTCGCGACGACGAGGCTGGTCAGCCCGGCGAGGGACACCCCGTCGGGGATCGGGACGACCGGCGGGCCGGTCGGGGGGAGGTGCGGGTCGGTGAGGTCGTCACCGAACCAGTCCGCGAGGGACACGTCCAGCTCGACGCCGTCGGCGGCGGTGGTGAGGTCGGTGTCGAGCTCGTCGTCGGCCTGCGTCCTGTCATCGTCGTCGAGGCTGCTGGTGGCGGGGCCGATGATGAGGCTGGCGACGTCGGTGAACCAGGCCCGGTGGTGCCGGCGTCCGCCGGTGGAGCCGGCGGTGGTGAGGGCGTGGTCGTCGGTGAGGTCGACGACCGCCTCGCCGGGGCGGCTGTAGGCGGCGACGAGCCGCCGAGCCAGCCGGGCCGGGATGCTGGCGCCGTGATCGCCGCTGGTGCGGGCGGTCCGCCAGACGGTGATCGGGACCGGCGGGTCCCCGGCGACGACGTCGACGACCAGCCGCTCGGCATCATCGGCACCGGAGGCGCCGGCCGTCCCGTCCAGGTTCGGGTCGGAGTCGGGGTTGGGGTTGGTGGGGTGGTGGTGCGGCGGGTGCTTGCTCATATGGCTGTGGGCTCCGCGCCGCGCCGGGAAGCGCTGACACCCTCCTATCCGGGTTTGTGAGCCGTGGCGAACGCCCCCACCGCTCACAGCCGCTCACAGCACCCCGAACACCGCTCACAGCCACACACGGCACGCTCACAGCAACGGACCGTCACCGAGCGGGAGCGTCGGTCGCTCACAGCAGCGGCACCCGCAGTCAAGACCCGGCCACTCACAGCGGCTCACAACCGCTCACAGCCGCTCACAGCCGCCCCCAGCTGTCCGTTGACACCGATGCTGGCCCGCTTGTCATCGAAGATGACCCAAAGCCCGTCTGTGCCACCGAAGATGCTCCACCGCCGGTCAAGGGCTCCAGTCGGCTGATGCCCGAGACCAGGGGACGTCACGCAATCCGCCACAGCTGGGACCGACGTGGGCCATCCAATCTGGTCCGCCCTGGGGGGTCAGCGCGGTGACCGTGGGCCAGGTTCAGTGTCAACGGACACCAGCGGTCGCCGTGAGCGGCCGTGAGTTGACGGGTCCAGCCGCCGAACCCCGGCTGTGAGCGACTGCGGGCGGTCGAGGTCCACACGCCCGCTCACCGGACCGGGGTCTCCGCTCCCACCCGGAAGGAGGTGCCGGCGCGGCGGGAGAGTGATCGCCGGCGTCGCCCAGGGGTGCGCGGCGAGCGTGGACAGCGATGCGGTATTCCGTCGATGGCCGTGCCGGTGTCGGTGTCGGAGGCGGTGCCGGCGACGCTGTGGGTGTGGTGTGGGTGATCCGGAGGGATCGCCGACTGCGGGTGGAAGAATATTGATGATCTTCTGTGACACGCGACGCATATCAATCGATGATCTTCTGTGACACAACTGTCGTGTCGGTCGATGATCTTGCGACAACGCCTGGATGTCAATCGATGATCTTCTGTGACATCGCGGCATGTCAATCGACAGCCATCTGTGCCGCATGATGGTGTCGCAGCCACTTGGGCGTCCCGTGATGGGCGCTGTGAGTTGCTGTGAGTGCGCGCGGCGCCCGCTGTGAGCGGCGACAAGCGCTGCGAGCGGACTCCTGGGCACTGCCCGTGGTTGCGGGCCCGCCAGTCCATCTGCCGCAACGACTTTGGGTGGCCGTGGTGTCAATGCCCAGCTCAACGACTGTGACACCAACCGATGTCAACGATCACAGTCGATGCCGCAGATCATGTGACACGACCGGAGAATATCGCGGCAGGCGGTGTCGCCGACGGTCCGGATGCGCCGCTGACCAGCACTGTCAGTGACCTGTGAGCGGCTCGTGGCGCAATGACAACTGCGGACATCGCCGTGACAACCCCGCGATGTCCATCCACGATCTTCGCTGTCATAGGAGCTTGTGACATGACCGTGTCCATCACCCTGGACCACACCACCAACCGCCCGGACGCCGGTGTCGGCACCGATGACACCGCCCGTGACACGCCTCAGGACACGGACGGCGCCGCTGTCGAACCCCGTCCAGCGGTCATCAGCACGGCCCGTGCCGTACCCGGTCGCGGACCAACCGACCCGGGCCAGGCCGACGCCGCCAGCGGCGCCGATGACGAGGTGTGGCCGTCCTCGCCGTTCGCGTGCGTCGACACCGCGTTCACCGCTCTGGTCACCGAACCGGACCCACTGAGCATCGACCTGACCGGCCTGGACCCCGACCTCGGCCTGCCCGACGGCGTGGTCAGCGTGGCGGTGCTACGCACCTGGCTGGCCGAACACCCAAGAGACTGGGCCGCGTTGGACACGGTGTGGCGGGAGCTGATCGTCCGGGCCCGCCTCGACGGCCCCGCCTGGGTCGTCGCCGCGACCGCCCTGGCCCTGCCCGGCCTGGTCCGCCACGCCGCCACCCTGGTCGCTGGCGGCTGGCACGGCGACCCCGACGACGTCGACGCCGAGGTCCTCACCGGGTTCCTCACCGCGCTTCGCGACCACGTCGACGTGACCCGCCCGGCCCCGTACGCCCGGCTGTGCCGGGCCGGGCAACGCGCCGGGCTGGCCCTGGTCGCCCAGCAGCGCCACGTCGTCCTCGTCGACGACCTCGACGCCATCCCGCCCGGCCCCCGCACCCCACACCGGCCGTGGAACCACCCCGACCTCCTCGTCCAGCGCGCGGTCGCGCTCGGCCTCCTCGACGCCTGCGACGAGGAGCCCTACATCGACACCCGCCTCGGCAAACGCGCGATCGAACCGATCGCCGCCCGCCTCGACGTCACCGTCGACGCCCTGCGGATGCGACTGAACCGCATCGACGACCGCATCACCACCGCCCTCGCCAAAGGCATGCTCACCGGCGCCACCTCACCCGAAGCCGAACAGGAACTGGCGAAACAGGCCACCCACCGGCAGCGGACCCGCGCCGCAGTGGCCGCCCGCACCACGCACACGCCACACCTGGCGGCTGCCTGAGCCACAACCACGCGCCGGCACGACCCGCATCGTCCAGGGCCGTGCCTCCGACACCGTTGATGTCGGAGGCACGGCCCTTTCGCTGCCCTCTGCGTCCCAGCAGCCTTCGCGGTGCCGGTCGCCGGCACACGAGGGCCGAGGCACCGGGCAGGTCGTGATCGGCATCCGACCTGGTGGCCGTGAGCGCGACCCGGTCCGAGTGCGCTGGACAGGCCGCTGTGAGCCGGTCTGTGTGCGGCTGTGAACCGTTGTGTGTGGGCTGCGAGCGGCTGCGAGCGGCTGTGAGTGGTTGTGAGTGGCTGTGAGTGGCTGTGAGTGGCGGGGGCGTTCGCCACGGCTCACAAACCCGGATAGGGGGATGCAGGACTTCCCGGCCTTCCCGCTACGGCTATCAACGGCCACGGGTGCCGGGTGGTTCTGCCCGCCGCCGGGCGAACCCCGCGCTGCGAGTGCCGCGCCAGCCGCGCGCCTCGGGTGCCGCGCCATCGTGATGCGCTGACACCTCATCCCACAGCCGACCCGTAGAGGGAGGACGAGCTCCTCCCGAGCGCGTTCGCGGCCTGTGCGACCGCACTCGCCCATCGGGGTCCCGCCCGGCGGCGGCCACATCCGCTGTCTCGAGCATTCGCCCCGCCCCGCCCGCCGACACCGCGCGCCCCTTGGCGCCGGTACCGGCCCCGCGGTGCGGGGCCGGAGGTGAACCCCAACCATGTCCCGCTTCCCGCGGGCACGTCTGCGTGCCCACAACCCGCACACCACCATCACCGACCCGATCACCAACCCGGCCGCCGGCCTCGAGCCCGGCACGAGGGCGACCACCGCGGCGAGCGACCCCCCGCCCGTTGTCCGCCGGCGCGGCCGGCGGATCGCCCAGGTACTGGCCGCCTCAGCGGTCACCGCCGCCCTGCTGGCGGTCCCGTCGGCCGCAACCGCCGATCCCGGCGCACCCGTCGTCGTGGCGGCGAACGCGTTGCCGGTCGTCATCGCCAACCTGCAGGCCTGGGTGATGGGCATCCTGGCCGCCATCGCCACCCTGTTCCTCGTCCTGGGCGGGCTGTTCCGGGCGACCGCCGGCGGTGACCCGGCCCAGGTCGACAAGGCCAACGGCTACTTCAAGAACGCGCTCACCGGCTACGGCCTCGCCGTGCTCGCACCGATCCTGCTCGAAGTCGTCAAGGGCATCGTCGGGGGCTGAGACGATCATGGGCTCACTCCTGGACAACATCCTCACCTGGTTCGCCGAACAGATCCTGGCCTGCTTCGACGGCCTGATCGGCGCGATCACCAACGCGCTGCTGGTCACCCCTGACGTCACAGAGTTGCCGCAGGTGCAGGCCCTGACCGGCCGATCGCTCCTCGTCGTCGACCTCGTCTTCGTCCTGTTCTTCGTCGCCGCCGGCGCGCTCACCATGACCGCCGGCGGCGACGAACGATCCCGCTACACCGCCAAGGACCTCACCCCCCGGTGCATCGTCGGGTTCGTCGCCGCGCACTTCAGCCAGCTGTGGTGCGCCAAGATGATCGAACTCGCCAACGCGCTGGGCGCCGCCCTCACCCAGGACGACCTCGGCGGCGACGGCGAGCTCCGCCCGGCCGCGGTCTCCGCGATCAAGACCCACGTCCTCGCGGCGCAGGACAAGACGTCCGGGATCCTGTTCTGCGTCTGCGCGGTGATCATCCTGATCCTGCTCGGCTCCACCGCGATGAGCATGATCACCCGGTTCGTGGTCGTCCTGGTACTTACCGCGGTCGCACCGATCGCCCTGGCCTGCCACGCGCTGCCGCAGACCGACCCGGTCGCCCGGATGTGGTGGCGCGCCTACGCAGGCGTCCTCGCCGTACCGGTCGCGCAGGGCTTCACCCTCTACGCGGGGCAGTGGATGCTCACCGACAAGAGCAACATGCTGTTCGCGTTCGGGCTGCCCGGCGACGGCGGCGTCATGAACCTCTTCGTCATCATGGTCCTGCTCTGGACCACCGTGAAGGTCCCCGGACTGATGCGCCGCCTCGTGTCCCAGGGCGGCGGCAAGCAACCGAACGTCCTCGGCGCCGTCATCCGCGTCGTGGTGGTCCAGCAGCTGTCCCGGGCCGTTCCCGGTCTGGGCAAGATGACCCGGGCGGTGGCCCGGTGAACCGGCGGGACGAGGACACTGTCCGCGCCCGGATGCCGGCCGATGTCGACGCCCCGGACAAGGTCGTCTACGGGCTGACGTTCCGGCAGCTGGCGATTCTCGCCGTCGCCGCGGTAGTCGGCTACGGCGTGTGGAACGCCCTGCACACGCTCCTGCCGGTCCCGGTCCTCATCGGCGCCGCGGTTGTGCTCGGCGGTCTCGTCTTCGGCCTGGCCGTCGGCCGCCGCGATGGGCTGTCCCTGGACGTGTGGATGCTCGCCGGGCTGCGGCACTCCCGCAACCCGCGGGCGCTGTCCACGACCGACACCACGGCCAAGGTTCCGGACTGGGTGCAGGCACCGGCCGCCAAGGTGATGCTGCCAGCGCCGCTGCGGCTGCCCGCCGACGCCATCGGCGACGACGGACAGATCAGCCTCGCCGGCGCGAAGGCCGCGATGGTCGCCGCTACCAGCGTCAATCTGGCCCTGCGCACCACCGACGAGCAGGCCGCCCTGATCGACACGTTCGGGCGGTGGCTGAACTCGCTGTCGACGCCGACGCAGATCGTGGTGTCCGCGCAGCCGGTCGACCTGGTCTCCGCCGCCCGCACCCTGGCCCGCGCCGCGGACCGGCTGCCGGACCCGGCCCTCGCCGCGGCGTGCGCCGATCACGCGGACTTCCTCGCCGATCTCGCCGAGCGGCGTGACCCGTTGCGCCGGCAGGTCCTCATCGTCACCCGCGCCGGGGCTGGGGAACGCGGCGAGCACGCCGCGCGCCGCCGCGCCGATGACACCGTCCGCGCACTGTCCGGGCACGGCGTCACCACCCGCGCCCTGGACGGTCCGGCCGTCACCGCCGTCCTCGCCGCGGCCGCGGACCCGTACCGGCCGTCCCGTCCCGGTGGGCTCGCCGCCCCCGACGCGGTGATCACCGCCGCGGCGCCGAAGCCGGCACCGCCCCGAACTCGTAGAAAGCCACCGTCATGACACTGTTCGCTCGTCGTACGGCACCGGCCGCCGTCCCGCCGACCGCGGGACTGGCGGCGGCGGTCGCCCCGGCCTCGGTCGAGGTCACCCCACGAATGCTGCGCGTCGGGGACGGCTACGCCGCCACCCTCGTCGTCACCGGCTACCCGGCCGAAGTCGGGGCCGCCTGGCTCGAACCGCTGCTGTCGTGGCCCGGCCGCCTCGACCTCGCCCTGCACATCGACCCGCTGCCCGCGCCGATCGCGGCGAAGCGGCTGCGCACCCAACGGGCCCGGTTCGAGTCGTCCCGGCGCGCTGATGCGGAGAAGGGCAAACTCGCCGACCCCTACGTCGAAGCCGCGGCAGATGACGCCGCAGACCTCGCCGAGCGCCTCGCCAGAGGCGCCGCCAAGTTGTTCAGAGTCGGCCTGTACCTGACCGTGCACGCCCGCACCGAGCCGGAGCTCCTCGACGCGTGCGCGCAGGTGAAGGCCGCCGCCGCGTCGACGCTGATCGAGGTGCAGCCGGCGACGTGGCGGCACCTGCCCGGCTGGACCACCACCCTGCCCCTGGCCACCGACAGCCTGCAGATGCTGCGCACCATGGACACCGCCGCACTCGCCGCAGCGTTCCCCCTCGCATCCTCGGACCTACCGGCGCCGCTGCCCGGCGACCCCGCCACCATCGGCGGTGTGCTATACGGCATCAACCCCGACAGCTCCGGGATCGTGTGGTGGGACCGGTGGGCGCAGGAGAACCACAACAGCGTCGTCCTCGCCAGAAGCGGCGCCGGCAAGAGCTACTTCGTGAAACTCGACGTCCTGCGCAACCTGTATCAGGGCGTGCAGGTGTCCATCGTCGACCCCGAGGACGAGTACCTGCGCCTTGCCGACGCCGTCGGCGGCACCGTCGTACGGCTCGGCCAACCCGGCGTGAAGATCAACCCCCTGGACCTGCCCGTCGAGGACACCCGCCCCGATGTGCTGACCCGCCGGGGTCTGTTCCTGCACACCCTCATCGCGGTCCTGCTCGGTCACCAGCCACCGCCGACCGAACGCGCGGCCCTGGACCGGGCGATCCTCGCCACCTACCGCACCGCCGGGATCACCGCCGACCCGGCCACCCATCACCGCCCCGCCCCGCTGCTGGCAGATCTCGCCACCGCACTGCGCGGCGACGACGACCCGGCGGCCACCCAGCTCGCCGCGCGGCTCGCACCGTGGGTCGACGGGTCGTTCGCCGACCTGTTCAACGGCCCGACCACCACCCGCCCGGACGGGCACCTCGTCGTGTGGTCGCTGCGGCACCTGCCCGACGAACTGCGCACCGTCGGCACCCTCCTCGCCCTCGACGCGATCTGGCGCAGCGTCGACGCACCCGGCAGCCGCCGCCTCGCGGTGCGGCGCCTCGTCGTCGTCGACGAGGCGTGGCTGCTCATGCGCGACGGCGAAGGCGCCCGGTTCCTGGCCGTCATGTCCAAGGCGAGCCGGAAACGCAACGCCGGCCTGACCGTCATCACCCAGGACGTCGCGGACGTCCTCGGCACCGACCTCGGCATGGCCGTGGTGTCCAACGCCGCCACCCAGATCCTGCTCAAACAGGCCCCGCAAGCGATCGACGCCGTTGGTGACGCATTCGGTCTGACCGTTGGGGAGCGGCGGATGCTGCTCGCCGCCCGGACCGGCCACGGGCTGCTCATCTGCGGGACCAACCGCACCGGGTTCGAGTCGATCGCGTCTCCGAGCGAACACCTGCTCGCCACCACGAAACCCGCGGACCTGCTCGACCTCGACGACGAGGAGGACCTGCTGTGAACCCGCCGCAGCCCGGCGGGACCACACCGTGGATCCTCGCCGGTCCCAGCCACCCACCGCCCGTATCACCGATTCCCGCGCTGTCACCGGCGCCCAGCCCCTCCGGGCCGGGCGCCGGTTTCGTTTCCCCACCGCCGTCACCGGTCGCCGTCTGGCTCATCGACGCCGTCCGCTGGGCGGCCGACCGGCCGTGGCTGCTCGCCGTCGCAGCCGCCGTGCTCATCGGCTACGTCGCCGGCCGGAGCCTCCTGGACGGGTGGCGGCACACCCACCACGCCACCGGCGCGCGCCTCGTCACCATCGCACCTCCGCCGGAGGTCGACGAACACGCCGCCGCCGCGCTGTGGGCGAACCTGCACGGCACCCTCACCCCGTCCCGCCGGCGCCGGCTGATCCACGGGGCGCCGCACGTGGTGTGGCAGTACACGTGGACCGGCCGGGAACTACGGATCTCCCTGTGGGTGCCCGGCACGGTCCCGCCCGGCGCCGTCGAGGCCGCGATCCGCGCCGCCTGGCCCAGCGCCGCGACCACCACCGAGGAGGACGCCCCACCACCGATCCCGCTGCAAGCGGCACCCGCCGTCGGCGGGCGCCTCCTGCCCCAGGCAGCCGAATGGCTGCCGTTCAACACCGACTTCGACGCCGACCCACTGCGCGCTCTGATGGCCGCCGGCGCGCAGCTGCGGCCGGGCGAACACGCCGTCGTGCAGGTCCTCACCCGCCCGGCGGCACCACGCCGGGCCCGTCGCGCCCAACGTGCGGCCGGACGGCTCCGCGACGGCAAGACCGCAACCCCGAGCATCAACCCGGCTAGCCCGATCCTGTGGCTGCTCGAGGCATTCCAGACCGGAGCATCCAGCCGGCGCAGCACCTCTGCCGGCGGAGCGCAGCGCCGCGACCCACAGGTGGAACGCGACGTCCGCGCGATCCTGGACAAGACCGCGCAACCGCTGTGGACCGCCGGAATCCGCTACGCCCTCGCCACCACGAGAACCAGACCCGGCGCCGACCCGACCGGCCGGCTCCGCGGAATCGCCGACGCGATCGCCTCCAGCTTCGCCGTCTACGCCGCCCGCAACACCCTGGCCCACCGCGCCCGGATGCCGCAGCCGGTGGCCATTGTCGCCGCACGGCGGCTCGGCGCCGGGTTCCTACTCGCCGGCGACGAACTCGCTGCCCTCGCCGCCCTCCCGCGCGACCTGGCCGTTCCCGGCCTGGACCGGGCCCGGGCCAAGTCGATGCCCGCGCCGGTCGCGGTCCCGTCCGGCGGCCGCGGCGTGAAGGTCCTCGGCGATGCCGAGGTCGGCGGCCACGGCGTCGGCCTGTCCGTGGCCGACGCTCGCTACCACCTGCACGTGGTCGGGTCGACCGGCTCCGGCAAGACGACCCTGCTGGTCAACATGGCCGTCGATGACATCATCGCCGGGCGCGGGACCGTGGTCATCGACCCGCACGGCGACATGGTCCTGGACATCCTGGACCGGCTCCCGGCCACGGTCGCCGACCGGGTGGTTCTGTTCGACCCGGACCAGCCGAACCCACCCACGCTGAACCCCCTGCAGGGCGACGACCCGGACCTCGTCGTGGACAACATCGTCTCCATCTTCGCCAACATCTTCGCCAAAGCCTGGGGACCACGCATGGACGACGTCATGCGGGTCGCCTGCCTGACCCTGCTGCGGCACGCGAACGTGACGCTGCAGCACATCCCGCCGCTGCTGAACTCCGCGCAGTTCCGCTCGGCGATGACCGTCGACCTTGACGACCCGGCCGGCCTGTCCGGGTTCTGGCAGTGGTACGACGAGCTCAACCCGGCGCTGCGCTCGCAGGTCATCGGCCCGGTCCTCGCCCGGCTGCGGGCGTTCCTGCTGCGGGACTTCGTCAAACGCACCATGCGGTACCCCCGCTCGAGCTTCGACATGGGCAAGGTCCTGGACGGCGGCGCGCTCCTCGTCCGCATCCCCAAAGGACAGCTGGGAGAGGACACCACCCGGCTGCTCGGCTCCCTCGTCCTGGCGCAGGTATGGCAGGCAACGACCGCCCGCGCCACCATCGCCCCCGACAAACGCCGCGACGCCACCCTGATCATCGACGAGGCGCAGAACTTCCTGACCCTCGCCAACAGCCTCGACAGCATGCTTGCCGAAGCCCGCAAGTACCGGCTATCCCTGGTGTTGTCCCATCAGGACCTGGCGCAGTTCCCGAAAGACCTCCTCGCCGCCGCCAGCTCCAACGCCCGCAACAAGATCTACTTCACGGTCGCGCCGGAGGACGCCCGGGTGCTGGGCCGGCACACCCTGCCGGAACTCGACGAGCACGACCTGTCCCACCTGGACGCCTACACCGCCGTCGCCCGCCTCGTCGTGAACGGGCGGCAGACCCCGGCGTTCACGATGAAGACCCGACCGCCGAAACCCGTCGTCGGGGAGGCGACCGCCATCCGCGAAGCCGCCGCCAAGGCGGTGCCCGAACAGGACACCAGCGCCATCGACAGCCTCGTCGACCGGCTCTCCCAGACGAAATCCTCCACCAAATCCGGCGGCAGGTCCTCCGAGACCGCGTCCGGCACGTCAGACGCCGCCCGAGGTGGCCGCCCTTCGGGACCGAGGCAGTCCCGGCGCTGAAGGGCGGTCACAGCTGTATGCGGCCGGAGCGCGGCGCTGTGTGCGGTGACCGCTGTCAGGACCCGTCGGCGAGGCGCTCGCCGACCTGCTCGTCGCGGGTGTCGCTCCCACGTCCCGCCACGACCCTCGCCACCATGCCTGACCTGCGCTGTCAGTGCAGCACGTGCGCCTGACAGCGCCCGATCCGGCTCCTTCCACCCGCCAGACACCCCTCCGAACGAGGGGATCCCTTCCTGCCCAGGAGTACCAGACCCACATGTTTCCCGATCAGCTCAACTCCGCTCACTCCGACTCCCTGTCCTCCTCGTCCTCCTCCTCTCTGTCGTCCCTCTCACTGTCCGGCCTGCCGGTTCCCGCCCCGTCCGTCGTCTCCTCTGTCCCTGCCTCATCCGGCTCCTCCGCTTCCAGGTCTACGACGTCCGCTGCCCGGTCGTATCCCGGTAGTCCTGCCCCTGTCGGGAGCTCCGCTGGCTCCGACCCGGACTCTCTCGCCGTGTTCCGGCGTATCGTGCCCCGCGACCGCGCGCTCCTCGCCCTGCTCGCCGAGCACTACCTGCTCTCGGCACCGCAGATCGCGGCGGCGTTCTTCGACGGCCGGCGCACCGCGCAGCGGCGGCTGACGACCCTGTACCGGCTCGGTGTGCTGCACCGCTTCGCCTACGCCAACGCCGCACACACCTCCGTGCCGTACCTGTACACGCTCGGCCCGGTCGGGCTGCAGCTGTACCCGACCGTCTACAACGACCCCGACAACCGGCACACCAAGGCACCCCGCAGCTCCCTGGACCGGGCCCGGCGCATCGCCGCCAGCGCGACCGCAGCACACCTGCTCGGCGTCAACCAGTTCTTCATCGACCTCATCGCCGCCGCCCGCCGGCCCAGCGCCGAACAACCCGCCGCCTCCGCCGACGGCGAACGGCCCAGCCAGGGGCGGCCGCCGCAGCTGCTGCGCTGGTGGTCCGAACAGCACGCCACCGACGTCTACGCCCAGTCCGGTATCCGCCCCGACGGCCACGGCATCTGGCAGGCCGACGGCGCCGCCGTCGGGTTCTTCGTCGAACACGACCGCGGCACCGAGAACCTGCCCCGCGTGGTCGCGAAACTGCGCGGCTACGCCCGCCTCGCCGAGTTCGGCCCCCGCTACCCGGTCCTGCTGTGGCTGCCCACCGCCGAACGGGAGGCGAACCTCCTGCGCCTGCTCACCGGAGTCCGCACGCCGATGCCGATCGCCACCGCCGTGCACGGCCCCGACCCCGCCGGCCGCGTCTGGACCCTCGCCGCCGACCTGCCGTCGAACCCGGGCCACCGCTACCGGCTGCACGAACTGCCGTCCGACCACGGACCCCACTCCGGCACCAACCCCGGCCGACCCGCAGACTCCTGACACACCCGGCCAGAGCGGACACCGGCTACGGACAACGCCGCCGAGACCGCTGCGAAATCCGCTCACCGCGCCGGGACATCCGCTCACAGTGCAGGTCAGGCGCCCGTTCACCAACTCCGGGCAAGGTCCTTGCCGCACCTGTCAACGCAGCTCACGGCGCAGACACCGTCGGTGACTGCCGCACCACAAGATCGTTTGTGAGCGTGGTGTCGTCTCACCGCGACACCACGCACCACGCGGCCAGCCGCTCACAACCCGCTCACAGCGCAGGTCACGCCCGCTTTTCACCGGTCACGGCGGCAGCGGGCGCTGTGAGCGGCAGCCGCTACCGTTCACGGCACTACACAACCCCCACATATTTCTCCACCCGGTTCGGTCCCACCTGAGGGACAACCCGCCGCACCACCCGGTGCCCGCCACCCACCCGCCCTCACCGGCCGGTCGGTACCCGCACCGCGCGGCGACCCCAGGTCGCACCAGACCACCAGCACCACCGCAACTCCCAGCACCACGGCGCCGCACCCGAGCGCCACCACAACCCAACACCTCGTCCCAGCCGACCCACGAACCCGGTGGGCCGGTCACTGCTGCGCGCCCTCAAGCGCCCACACCCAAGGAGGACCCCTCATGGCCAAGAACCGCAACAACCGAGTCACCAACCAGACCAACCGCTCGAACCCGAGCACCAGCACCAGCCCGGCCACGAGCACCAGCTCCACCAGCACCACGCCGGCCACGAACGCCAGCTCCACCAGCACCACGCCGGCCCGCACCGCTCAGCTGGTCCCGACGGTCCACACCATGATCGTCTGCGTTCCGGCAGAGCTGCCCGCCGAGGCGCTGGTCAGCCGTCAGCTCGACAAGCACTTCGGTGTCTCCGGCACCCTGTCGCCCCGCTTCTGGGCCACGCCCAGCATCTGGGTTTGGCAGCGCAGCCAGCTGGTCGACCCCCGCAAGGGTCAGCCCGTCTACTGCGCCGGAGGCCCAGCGAAGCTGCTCGACCTGGCCGGCATGCGCCACGCCGCCGCCGTCGGCGCCAGTGTCCGCTACCAGATGTGGTCCCGCGTCGTGCAGGGCACCCGCCCCGCCACCCCGTGGCCGCAGCTGCTGCAGCAGCACATCGCCGACCCGGCGAAACTGTCCCTGGACGACGCGATCGCCCGGTACAACAACCAGCCCCGCGTCATCGCGATGCGGATGCACAACGCCGTCACCTACGGCGCCGGCCAACTGAACCTCCGCGAACTGGAGATGTTCCAGGCCGGCCCGATGGCCTACCAGCACTACAGCGCCACCACGGCGCTGACCGCTGACACGCTCATCACCGCCGACGGCACCCGACTGGCACCGGCCAGCGACGCGTTCGCCCACCGGGTGACCTACCTCGAGCAGGCCAACCGCTACCTCGCCAACCTCGACGAGGACCAGCGGCTGCTCGCCGTCGCCCTCTAACCCCACCACCAGCACTACCAGTACCACCCACCGGAACCGGTCGGGACAGCCCACTGCCCACATCCCTGTACCCGGGGGACCTCGCAGTGTGTGCTGCCCGATCGGCTCCACCACACACCACAGCTACACCGGCACACGGCATACCGCCACGTTGGGCGGTCCACCCCAACGTGCGTACCCGCCGACCCGTCGGTCCGGCCCACCCCCTTCCACAACCGCCGAAAGGCCACCATGCACCAACTGACCTTCCCGCTCGCCGCGGTTCTCGTCCTCGCCGAGCACGCCGCAGCCGCCCACACCAACGCCGACCCCTACTTCGGCGACACGACCGGCCCGGCGCTGCTCCTGGCCGCCGCCGACAGCATCTACCTGCTGTCCAACGGCCAACCGCCGCTCGCCGCGGCGGCCTGGCAGCCGCAGGCGCACGGCAGCCTCGTCGTCTACGCCGACGGCTACGGCCCCGGCGCCCTACCGGCCGCCGCCCGCGCCGCCGCCGGCCTGGACGAGGAGATCCTCACCGGCGTGCCCGTCCCGGACGCCGTCCTGCGCCGGCTCCGCGCCGCCGCCACCGACCACGACCTGTTCACCCTCAACCTGTCCGTGAGCCACGCGATCCTCGGCGTGGCATGCCGCCAACCCGGCAGCGCTGCCGGCGCCGGTGGCATCCGGCCGGAGCACGAGGCCCGGTGACCGCACCGCCCGGCGCCCCGGGCTGGGGCATCCCGCGAGCCCGGCCCGCGCAGTGGCCGCCCTTTCCCCTTTGCCGCAGCACCTCACCGCATGGCGGACCACCCGACTGCACCCCCGGCCTGGCCGCTGCCCGCGGCCGGGCCGCCACCATCTGACGAAAGGACCAGCCGATGCTCACACCCGACACCGTCGCGAACCTCAGCGCAGGCATCACGCAGTACGCCACCAGCAGCCGCAAACCCCTGTCCGCACCCGAGTTCCAGATCATCAGCGAGTACCGCCCGGCCAACGGGCCGCGGGCCTTCGAGTTCGACCTCATCCACGAGTCGGTGTGGCGACACTGGGACGGCGCCCGGCAGTTGCCCGGCCTGGTCGGCATGGCCGAGTTCAGCGACCTGCTGCTGGCCACCGCCGCCCAATGGCTGCCTGAGCACCAGCGGAACCCGCTGTTCACCATCGTCGGCTTCACCCTCATGTACGACGACCCGGCCGAGCCCGCCACCGACCCCGACCCTGGCTCCCGTCCGGACGGCGGCGTCGCCAGCGCACCGACCCGGGTCCTGGTGGCCGCCGACGTGGACGGCCACCGCTACCACATGGTCACCGACGCAAGCCGGCCGTCCGGCACTGTCCGGGTCACCGAACCCGGCATGCCGGTGCCGGTCACGGCCGACGATCCCTTGTCCGGCATCGGCCACGCAGCGCTGCGCGCGCTGAACCACCTCGTGGACCTCACCAACACCGTCCTCGGACGCGACGCCGCGGGCCAGCCCGACCGCGACGACACCAGCCCGCTCTCCGCGGGTGAGATCGTCACCGTGCACGGTGACCGCTGGGACGACGAGCAACGCGCGCAACTGTGGGTGGTCGTCGATGTCTTTGACGACTACACGATCGCGGTCCTCGGCGGCGACGGCTACCAGTGGCCGCGCGTGCCCCGCCGCGCGCTGACCAAGGTCACACCCGCCTGGATCCGGCGGGTGCTCCGGCCGGACGCCACCCACGCCTATGTCGACGCCGACACCAAGACGCCGACGCTGGTCGACGAGACGTTCACCGACCACGGCACCAGCGGCTACGAGCTCGTCCGGACGTACCGCCTGGCCGGGTCGCTGCTGCGGGTGCGGGTGTGGCGCGGGCCGCAGCCCGAGCACAGCAGCGCGGTCGTGCAACTGCTCGACCCCGCCGGTGACCACTCCGTCACAGCCATCACGGGACTGACGTCCTGGCACGCCGCCACACCGTCGGAGGCGGCGGACGGTGTGCCGCTCTACGCGGTTGCAGAGGAGTTGCTGTACAGCGCGGTACGCATCCTCACCCCTGCCGACCCGGCGCGTCCACGACAGCCCTGACGTCGACTGACCTGACGCCGGCTCACCGGCCGCCGCGCACGACGGCCTGAACCTGCACATCCCGCGAGCCGCACCAGCAGCTCGCCCACCGCCCGGACCATCCGCGGCGAAGGCATCACCGCAGCACTGCACTCCCGCACCGTCGCACGACTGCACAGCCGCACGACCTGGCCGCTGCCCGGCCACCCGCGCACCAGCGCGCATCCTCCGGGCACGGCCGTACGGCCGTGCCCGGATTCCGCTTTCCCGGCCCCGAAGGGGTCGCTGTCGAAAGGAATCCGTTCATGGCCACCACGCACAGCCCGGCCACCGGCCGTGACATCCGCCGGTTCCGGCGGCCGGTCACCGCCGCCGACATCATCCTGGCCGCACGGCTCCGCGCCGGCGACCGCGACGCCTTCACCGACCTGTACCAGTCCGCTGCGGTCGACCTGACCCGGTTCGTCGCCGCCCGGGTCTGGCGCCGGGACCGCGACCTCATCGAGGACTTCGTGCAGGAGGCGTACTGCCTCGCACTCACCGAGCCGCACCGCATCGACCCGGACCTGCGCGGGTCGATGCGCCGCCTCGCCGTCCGGGCGATGACGAACCACAGCTGGTCGCAGCGACGGTACCTGCGCGCCGCCCGCACCATCTACACCGACCGTACCGTCACCAGCCCTGGCACCGCCGTCGGCGCCCGGCCCGGACCGGTCGCCGGCCGGACGATCGCGGCCGTCACCCTCACCCGGTTCCCGCAGGCCCTGGCCCGGCTCACCCCGGACCAGCGCCGCGCCGTGCAACTGCGCTATCTCGACGGGCAGCCACGCACGACCGTCGCCGCCCAGATGGGCCGCACCATCGACGCGATGCGCTGGCTCGAAGGCCGCGCGCTGCGCCGCCTGCACGAACTGTGCACCGCCTGAACCGTCGACACCCCCGCAACCGCCTGTCGCCACCCCGCCGCCAGCCATGGCGGCGGGGTCATCCCCCGTGTCCCGCAACCCGCAGAGGAGTACCAGCACCATGGCCAAACTGATCCGGCACATCGTCACCGACGACCTCGACAACAGCACCGACGGCGTCGCCAACTACACCTTCGCCCTCGAAGACGTCACCTACGAGATCGACCTGACGCCCGGCAACATCGACCGGCTCCGCGCCGCCCTGGCCCCGTTCACCGCCGCCGGCCGCCGGCTGCCGAAACGGCACGCCGCCAGCCGCGCCGTCGCCGCTGCCGCCGCGAGCAGCACCGGTGACGCCACCGCGGTGCGTGCCTGGTGGGCCGAGAACTGGCAGCACCTCAACCTGCCCGCCCACCGCAACCGGGGCGCGATCCCGATCCGGGTCCGCCGGGCTTACGCCGCCGACCGGCACGCCCAACCGCGACCCGGCATGCAGTAACACCCGCGCGGCACGTACGCGCCACACACTGGCCGGTCCGCACCCCGTGGACCGGCCGGTATCGGCGTCTGCGGCCGTCCGTACGGCCTCCCCAACCCGCGTCCAGCGGCATGGCCGCTCCGGCGGCCACACCATCGCCGCCATCGACGTCTACCACTGCTGCCTTGCTCCGCCCATCCATCTGCGGGCGTGGACGGCACGGTGCCGCTGTGACAACCAGCCGTAGATGGCGGCTCGCTGACGTCGACCTCGGCGTTTGCCTCGGTTGCCAGCCGTAGTTGGCGACAGTTCCCAGAGGTAGTTGGCGGGAGTCGCGCGGGATCAAGCCCCTGATGTCGCCGCGACCGGTGCCCCGCCATCTGTCGCTGGGAACCGCCATCTATCCCTGGTCGGCACAGCCGCCCGCGCCCGTCGGCGTGCCTCTGAGGTCCGGGCGCACCGACTTGCCCTTACCCGCCGCTCAAGCGTGCATCAGTGCACGCCTCACCACGAAACCCTGCCACGGCAGGAGAAACGGGGCCCGACATGCCCAACCGAACCAACCCCAGCACCTCCACCGAACCGGCCACCACCGGCACACCTCCGCTGGACAGCAAGTCGCGGCAGATCCTGGACGCCCTCGCCGAGCTCGGCGACATCACCGCCGGGAACCTCGCCGAGCACACCGGCATCGCCTACCCGACGACCACGAAGAAGCTGCGCAACCTCAACAGCGCCGGGCTTACAGACTCCCGCAAGGCCGCCAATGGCCAGATCGTGTGGTACCTCACCGACGCGGCAGCCGCGGACCGCACCGAAACGGACCGCGCCACGCAGAACCCGGCCCCGGACGCCACGAACGCCGGCACCGCCGCGAAGCCCGAGCCCGAGCCAGCGTCGGCGTCGGCGTCGGTTCTCCGGCCTGACGTCCTGGACGATGAGCCTCGGGCCTTCGACACCGATGAGGCCCGGCAGGCCACTCCGACGGCACCGGAAGGCGCCCTCGACGACCCGAGCGGCGAACCAGGCGAGGTCTCGCCCGCTGACGACGCGATGTCGGTCCACGCGCCGGCGACCGCGAACGCTGACGCTGCGGCCTCGACCACCGGCGCAGCCGCTGCGGCAGCCGCAGCCGCAGCCGCAGCCGCAGCCAACGATGCAGGCGACGCAGCCAACGATGCAGGCGACGCCGAGGCGGACACCATCACCGGCGGCGAACCCGCCAATCCCGCCGATCCCGCCGCCGCCGAATCGGCTCCGCCGGCCGGGGGTCAGCCCCCGCGGCGGCGCGCACCGGGCGAACTCGACCGGTCGATCCTGACCATCCTCCAGGCGCACCCGGAGCAGAAGTTCAAGGTCAGCGAACTGTGCCGGCTGATCGACAAGGCCGATGAAGGGACCGGTCTGCCGAAGGCCAGCGCTGGCGCGGTCGTCCTGTCCGGGCAACGCCTGGAGCGCCAGGGCTCGGCCGTCCTCGCGGCCGAGCACCCGGTGAGCTTCCAACTCGCCGCCGACACCGGCACCGCCGCTGCGGCCGAATCGCCGCCGGCGCTGACGTCCGTCTGACCGGCGGCGACGCACAGCCCGGGGCGGGCACCGGAAGTTCCCCCTACCGTGCCCGCCCCGGTGCTCCTCAACGACAAGGAGCCTCCCCAGTGTCCCCGACTTCGCACCTCATCCTCGCCATGACCGGTGGTCTGGTGGCCGGGCTCACGCTCGCCGCGTTGCCGCTGTGGCGGCTGCGCCGCGCGCTGCGAACCGCCCGGTTCCAGGCCGGCCATGACGACACCACCGGCCTGCCCAACCGCCGGACCTTCCTCACCGCGCTGCAGGCCGCTCTCGCCGCGGGCCGTCCGTTCGGCGTCATCCTGCTCGACCTCGACGGGTTCAAAGCGGTCAACGACACCTACGGCCACGAGACCGGCAACGACCTGCTCACCGCCGTCGCGCACCGCCTCAACGCGGTGGCCACGCCGGCAGTGCTGGCCGCGCGGCTGTCCGGCGACGAGTTCGCGGTCCTCGCCCTCGGCGGCCCCGACGAGGTCCACACCGCCGCGCAGGCGGCAGCCGACGCCGTCGGCGCCGAGCCCGTCGTCCTGGACGGCGGTACCACCGTCGCGGTGCACGCCAGCGTCGGCTACACCACCAGCCGGCTCGGGATCACCGCCCGCGCGCTGCTGCGGGAGGCCGACGAGGCCGTGTACCGGGCCAAGACCCACCCCAGCGGTCTGCGCCGCCACCCCACCACTCCCGACGCCCACAGCGTCGCCGGCACCGCCGGGCAGCCGCACGCCGCGCCGCGGCGCAGCCGGGACCGCCGCCACTGACACGTCCCAGCCCGATTCGACCCACCACCACCGATGCCCTCTGGAGCAGTTCCATGCTGTCCACCGACACCGTCCACGCCCTCACCGGCTGGCTCCTCACCGCCACCGAAGCCCCTGACATCCCCGCGCTTCCCCGTACCCGACGGCCCGGCCCGCACCCCGGCAACCACCGCACACGTACCTCCCACCGACCGGTCTGCAACCTGCTCCTGCTGCACGACGGCCCGGCCTTCGACGTAGGACCGCACAGCCGGTGCATGACCGGCGCCCCGGTCGCCATCAACCGACACCTGCTCGACGCCCACCGTGGCGGCCTGCCCGACCTGCTGCCCGACCTCGCCGCCGCGCTGCACCCGCACCGACCCGCAGCCACAGCACCGCACGGTGACATCCTGCACGGCGTCTCCGACGCCGTCTCCGACCTGCTCGCCACCGCCGGGCCCGGGATGCGGCTGGTCGCCTGCGCCGTCCTCTACGACGACATCCACACCGGCACCGCAACCTGCGCAGACACTCCCGGGGACGGCACCGTCGAGCAGTTCACGGTCACCGCGGTCCGCCGCGCCGACGCCGTGGACGTCGACGGGCGCGCCTACCAGGCCGTCTGCCTCCCCGGCGCGTCGGCAACCGTGATCGTCGACGACGAGCCCGACCCGTACGACAGCCCGGCCACACTGCCAGGCCTGACCGCGCTGCTCGCCGCCGCCGGCCGCACCGGCCCGCGCGACGTGTCCACCATGGACGGTGGCGGATGATGAGGCCACGCGTGCCGGCCGACCTCGCCGCCGGGATGCTCGTCTGGCAGCTGCGCCGGTCGCGGGACAGCGCCGTGGGCAACGTCGGGTTCTGGCTCGGTCTCTGCGTCGAGGATCTCACCGCCGTGGCCGACGCCCTCAGCACGTCCACCGCGGCGGTGCCGGACCGCGAGGCCCGCCTGCGCGCCGTCGAAGGTCTCCGGGCCACACTGCAGCGCTGCGCAGCGGCGATCACCGCCGGGCAGGCCACCTACTCGACCCTGTCCGACCTGTGCACTGCCGCGCGGACCCTGCGGTTCGTACGGCCGGAGCCGGCCACGGCGGACATCCCGGACACCGACAACCCGCTCTACAACATCACCGTCTGGCTCATCGACGCCATCAGCGGCAGCGCCACGCTCCTCCACGCCCAGGAGGCCCTGGACACCGCCGCCCGGTACGGCTACCCGGACGACGCCGCGACGACTTGACCTACGCCGCAAGGCGAGCGTCGATCGACACCGTCGCCGTCCGGAACCGGCCGCACAACACCGCTCCCAGGCCGCCGGACCGGACAGCGGCCCCTACCCGATCCGGTCCAACGCACACCCGGACCGTCACCGCACGACCCGACCTTCCGCTCCACCGGCGACACCAGATCAAAGGCCCCGACGGCGCCCCGCTCCTGCACGGCGAAAAGGTCGCCGTTCTGGCCCGCTGACCCGCCGGCCACCCGACCTCTACCAACCACGCCGGCCGCGCCACCCACCTCGGGCGGCGCGGTCTTTGCCATGCCCGCACCACCGCCAGTCGGTCGCCGGCCGGCAGTGACCGAACCCTGAACCAGAAAGTGGAGCACCGATGCACGACCACGACGACCAGCACGCCATACAACCCCCAACCACCGGCCCGAACACCCCACCGGACGACACCGGCACCGACACCGACACCGACGCGGGAGGGAGCCATCACCCCGAGGCAGCCGAGACCAGCACGACGCTCGACTGGCCGCAGCTGCTCGACGCCCTGCGCACCGTCGGCGCCACCGACGGCGCCGACGCGGCCAAATGGTGGATCCAGGACACCATCGGCGGCAGAGTCACCGGCGACCCCAGGCCGGCCGCCCGCAGGATCCTCGCCGGGACCACCGACGGCGAACCGGCCGTCCAGGACACGCTGCCCGGGGCCAACTCCGGCTGGGCCGCCAGCTTCGCCGCCTGCCACCGCGGCACCAGCAGCGGCGAGCACGCGGCAGCCGCTGCCAGCCTCACCGGCGAACAGTGGCAGCAGGCCGAGGCCGCCTACCTGAACGGGTTCGACACCGCCGTCACCGACGCGATCACCGCGGCGTGCCGGCGCACACTGCACCCGACCGGCGACGACCGCGACCTCACCGGCCTGCACCCGGACCATCTGACCCTCGGCGGCGTCGGCGTGTTCGCCGGCGACTGGGGCTCCTACACCGACGGCGACGGTGCATGGCGGACCAGCCGCGGCTGCGTCGGCACGCTCATCGACACCTGGAACGGGTGGGCCGTGTTCCGCTGCACCCGGGCCGTCGCCGACGCCATCGTCGAGGACCTGCAGCAGAACCGCGACACCTACCGCAGCCACCTCACCGCCGACGGGGTCGCCGCCGCCGACCTGGACCGACAGGTCGACGAGAGCCTCGCCCAGGTCCGGTTCGACGGCGACGTCATCGTCGTGGACTCCACCCGCGTCTCCGGCGACCCCGACGACGTCGAGCGCATCGCACCCGACGACGGCCGGTACGTGGTGATGGGCTGGAGCTGGTGCTGGGAAGCGGTCGACCCGTACGACTGCGACCGCATCGCGGGGGACCTGCCCGAACCCGACCGGCAGCAGGAATGGGTGCTGCTCACCCACGCCCCGTACACCATGGTCGCGCCACCCCCGTACCGGGTCACCGCCGTGCGGCACCGCCCGAGCGGGACGTTCTTCGCCGAACTGCACTACAACGGCGAGCTGATCGCGGCCATCCTCGGCGGGCTGTGGCCCACCCACCTTGCCGGGACCGGCGCCCCGTTCGACGGCGCGCATTGGCAGGCGTACGTGGGCGCGGCCCGTCACTGCGGAAAGCCGATGACCGAGGCGGCGCTCCTGGACGCCCTCGCCGACGAGTACCGGCTCGCCGTCGCCACCGACACCGAGATCGCGGCCGGGAACACCCTTGTCCGGCTGCTCGACGACACGGGCACGATCCTCGCCTTCGTGCGGGTCACTCCCAGACCGGCCGGCCCCGCCGCGTTCCGTGACGTCCGCGAGCTCCTACGCCAGCAGCCGGCGCACCCGTACGGCGTCAGCTGGCAGTACTGGACCGGCACCGCGTGGCGGCACCTCCGGTCCGCCGGCGCGTACCCCGCCGACACCGGGCACCAGCCGACGCCGGGACCCGGTCACGGCGCACCCCGCGACGGCACCGCAGCGCCTTCCGCGGACTGACCGCGACCTGCCGAACCGGCCACCACGACGGCGGCCGGCCCGCCCCTCGCGGACCGGCCGCCCCCATCTGTCATCAGCGCCGACCGACAACTCCGTACCCACGGCACGCTCTGCAACCGACTCACAGGAGGAACACCTTCCATGTCGTTCGAGAACCGCACCGACGCCCCGCACCACCGCCCGAGCGACCACCGGACCAGCGCCTGCGCCGCCACCGCGACCACCCGGCGCACCCGGATCAGCGACGAGACCCGTGAGGTCGCCATCGCCTCCGCCGACCTCGCCGCCGACCTGCTGCCCGCCGGGTGGACCGCGCACGCCACCCCCACCGCCGGCGGCGTGTACCTGCTGGTGCTCACTCCGCCGGAAGGGACCGCGCAGGCGCAGCTGATCGCCCCGCATGCGGGGCACGGTTGGGCCATCGGCATCACCGACCCCACTGGTGGCACCGACGGCACCGACACCGTCCTGCGCACCATCGACGGCGACATCGCCTACCAGCCGACCCTCGCCACCGCGATCCGGGCCGCGATCGACGCCCTCGACAGTGCCGCCACGAGCACACCCGGCCCGGACCGGCACGTTGGAGGCGCTGTCCACTATCTCGACAGCGGCTGCCTCGTCGGCCTGACCGACGCGCACCGCCCGCATCTCGTCCATGTCCGCGCCGTCGAACACGGCGGGCACCCGCACGCCATGCTGCCCACCCTGCGCCGGATCTTCACCACCGCCGGCCACGACAGCGCCGACATCGGTGCCCGGCTGCTCGCCCACGACTGGGACCGTCTCGACCCCACCACCGGCGGCCGTGGCGTCACCGGGCGGCGGGCGATCGCCGGAGTCGGCATCGCCTACGCCGCGACCGGGCCGGACGGCAGGGCCCCGGAGCCGGAGCCGGCGGACGTCGTTCCCCTGGCGCACCTCAGCGAACTCGACACCGCGTGGCTGTACCTGCTCGACCCCGGCGCCGGCACCGTCACCGTCCACACCGGCGACGGCCACCCGGTCAGCCGGCACCCCCTCACCCACTGACCCCGGGGCACCGCAACCGCCGGCGCCAGTCACCGCAACCCGATCACCACAACCGGCCGTCGGCCGGTAGCACGCCAGCGGCGCCCAGCCATCCACGGGCACGGCCCAAGGGGTCGAAGCCCCGGACGGTGCGGGCGCCGCGGCGTGCCCCGCCCGCACCCGTCTGGAAGGACGCCATCGCGATGCACCGCCTCGACCACACGAACACCGCATCCACCCGCCCGGCCGGTCAGATCCGGGGTACCGCCGGCCCGCCGAGCCGGGCGGTCCGGTCATGACCAGCCGCGTCCTCGCGCTCATCGCCTGCCTCGTCTGCGCGGTCATCCTCGTCTGCGCGGGCCTGACCGGTGTGCTGTTCACCGGCGGCGGCGCCGCCGCCAGTTGCGCTCCACCGCCCAACGGCAGCAACGGCGGTACCACTCAGCCGCCGGCCATGGTCGCCGCCCCGGGCGGCGTGTTCCCGCCGATCGGGCAGTGGGACGCCACCCAGGCCGGTAACGCCGCCGCGATCATCGCCGTCGGCGTGCAGCGGCAGCTCCCGGCCCGCGCGTGGGTGATCGCTGTCGCCACGGCGATGCAGGAATCGTCCTTGAACAACATCCGCTACGGCGACCGGGACTCCGTCGGGCTGTTCCAGCAGCGCCCGTCGCAGGGCTGGGGCAGCGTCGAACAGCTGATGGACCCCGCCCACGCCGCCGGGAAGTTCTACGACAAGCTGCTGACGATCGAGGGCTGGCAGCGCATGCCGTTGACCGAGGCCGCGCAGAAGGTGCAGGTCAGCGCCTTCCCCGACGCGTACGCGAAGTGGGAACCCGACGCGGTCACCATCGTGCAGACCCTCACCGGTCTCACCGGCGCGCTCGCCGCCTGCAACATCACCCTCAGCGCCGAAGGCTGGACCCAGCCCGTCGCCGCGCACGTCGGGTCCGGGTTCCGCACCGCGGACCGGCCCACCCACGACGGCGTCGACCTCATCACCGCCCGCGGCACCCCGATCCACGCCGCCTCCGCAGGTGTCGTCAGCCGGGTGCGGTGCAACGCCGTCGACGTGCGCACCGGCGCCGACTGGGGCTGCGACCGCGACGGCAACCCCGAACTGACCCGCGGCTGCGGCTGGTACGTCGACATCGACCACCCCGGCGGCGTCGTCACCCGCTACTGCCACATGCTCACCCACCCCGCCGTCACCGAAGGCCAACCCGTCGCCGCCGGCGACGTCATCGGCGTCACCGGCAGCAGCGGCCACTCCTCCGGCCCCCACGTCCACTACGAAACGCATCTCAGCGCCGACGGCGGCCACGACCACAGCTCCGCCAGCGCCACGGATCCCGTGCCGTTCATGGCCGCCGTCGGCGCCCCGCTCGGGCACGGCCAGCAATAGCGGACAACCCGAATTGGCGACGGAGGCATTCGGCGCGCACAGCGTCAGCTCCCGGCCGCGTCACCGTATCGCCTCGCCCGGCGGAGTGTCACGCGCCGACCCGGTACCCGTGTCCGGCGCTACGTGCCACACACCCGTGACAAGACCAGAGAGGACACATCCATGCCCAACCCGCGTCCAGAACACCACACCAGCGACGACCCGCCGGCGCCCGCCGTACCGCCGGCGAAGGCCGGCGACCAGGTCCAGCTGTAGGTTCCGCTGTTGCCGTATCAATTCCGGGGTTGAGATATCAGCCAAGTAGCAATTGGCAGTCGTCCGCGGACGGGGTTGGCAGTGGTACACCTTCTCCGGAATCACTCACGTTCACTCAGGGTGATCGATCTTCTGTGGGATGCGTGTAGTTGATCGAATCGGCTCGTGATCGCCGCGGAAGCTGATCGTGGTCTTGTGCAAGCCGACGAGTGGTACGGGCACGAGGCGGCGGCTTCGTTGCGCTGGGCCGATGGGGCCTGTTCGGTGGTGCCGTTGGAGCGGGTGACGGTGGCTCAGGTTGCTGCGGCGGTGCCGTTTCGTCGGTTCGGGTTGTGGCGCGGCCAGAAGCACATGCCGGGTTGTACTGGTCGGCAACCATGGCCGCGCATATCCCGTATGAGTCGAGGCTTGAACTGTCCCGGTTGCTGCTGGCGGACTTCGACTCGGAAGTCACCGGGCTGTTCGCTCAGCCGTTCAGGGTGTCGGTGACCGGGGCGCCGGGCGTTGAGCGTCAGTGGATACCAGACTTCTGTCTGGTCCAGGCGGATGGATCGCTGACATTGGTTGAGGTGAAGCCGGCGCGACGTGCTGCGGCTCCGGCGGTTGCCGAGCGTTTGGACTCCTTCCGTGGTGTGGTGGCCGGCTACGGTCTGCGCTTCGAGGTCCTGTCCGAGCCGGACCCGGTGGTGTGGGCGAACGTCGCGTTCCTGGCCGGCTTCCGGCGCCGGAACCACTTCGACAGTTCGGTTCTCGATGCGTTGCTGGCGGCGGCGGGGCCAGATGGTGTTCCGCTGGCGGTGCTGGAGTCGAGGCTGTCGCCGCGGTGGGAGCCGGTGACCGTCCGTCCGCATCTGCTGCATCTGCTGTGGTCCGGAAGGATTGTTGCGGATCTGTCTCGTCCGTTGGCCGGTGCGACGCTGGTGCGGGGGACGCTGTGACGGACTCGTTGCTGGTGCGGTTGGGGATCGGCAGCCGGTTGCGGGTCGATGGCGACGTCGTGGAGATTGTCGGACTGAACGACACGCACGCGGTCCTGCGCGACGGGACGGGCCGGGTCAGTTCGCTGTCGGTGGCCGAGTTGCTGACCGACCGCCGGCGCACGCAGTTGCTGGACGCCAGGGTGGTCCCAGAGCGTGAGCCGGCCGCGATCGGTCTGTCGTTGGCCAGTGCCGGGTCGCTGGAACATGCGAACTCGCGGGCGGCGCACGTGCGGGAGGTTCTGACCGGATACCGGTCGGGGCATGAGGACCTGGCGTTGCCTGGTGAACCGCGGCCGGAGTATGCGCCGGGCGTGGCGATGATGCGCCACTATGCGCACAAGGCGGCCGAGGCCGGGGTGTCGGAGTCAGCGGTGCGCAAATGGGTCCGCCAGTATCAGCACGGTGGTGAGGCCGCGTTGCTCCAACAGCAACGGCACGGCCCGTTGCCGGCGGTCGACACGCGGTGGCTGGACACGGCGCGGGCGCTGCTCGATGAGCTCACTGACGCCCCACGGTGACCAGGAAGCTGGTGCTGCAGCGGATCGTGGCTCGCCTCGACCGTGAGTACGGCCCGGGGGTAGTGCCGGTGCCGCAGCGGACGTCGGGCTACCGGCTGTTGCGTGAGCTGTCCCGGGGCCGCAATACCTTCGCCGGCTCGGCGAAGGGCCGCCGGGAGATCGCAGCGCGGCCGGTGGGTGTCTACGGCCGGTTGCGGGCCACCCGGCCGGGCGAGTATCTGGTGCTGGACACCACCGCACTCGATGTGTTCGCGATGGAGCCGTTGACGTTGCAGTGGGTCGGGGCGCAGCTGACGGTCGCGATGGATCTTTACACGCGCTGCATCGTCGGGTTGCGGTTGACGCCGGTGTCGGCGAAAGCGGTCGACGTCGCCTCGGTGGTCTTCCAAGCGCTGCAACCGCCGCAGGTTCCGCCGTCGTGGCCGCAGCACGCACGCTGGCCGAATCCCGGCTGGCCGTCGTCGATCGTCGTGGACGCCGATCGGGTGACCGGCATGTTGGCGACGGTGACCCCGCCGCTGCGCCCGGAGACGATCATCGCCGACCACGGCCGCATCTACGTGTCGGAGCATGTGACCAGCGCCTGCGCGCGGGCGGGGATCTCGATCCAGCCGGCTCGGCTCTACCGGCCGACGGACAAGCCGGTGGAGCGGTTCTTCCGGACCCTGCGTCAAGGGCTGCTGGAGGCGCTGCCCGGCTACAAGGGCCCCGACGTGCTCTCCCGCGGCAGGAACATCGAGCAGCAGGCGTACTTCTTCCTCAACGATCTCGAGGACATCATCCGGGAATGGACGGCGACCGTCTATCACCACCGGCCGCACGACGGCCTGGCCGACCCGCACGTCCCCGGGCTGGAGTTGAGCCCGGCGCAGATGTTCAGCCACGGCGTCGCCCGCGCCGGCTATGTGATGGTGCCGCCCGACCCGGACCTGGTCTATGAGTTCCTGCAGGTGGTCTGGCGCAACATCCACCACTACGGCGTCGAGGTCGGCGGGCTCCGCTACCAGGACCGCACCGGGGTCCTGGCCCCCTACGTCAACCGGGACAGCGGCTTCCAACATGCCAAAGCAAGAGGGCGGTGGCCGATCCACGTCGATCCCGACGACGTTTCCCGCGTGTTCTTCCGTGACCCGCAGACCAAGTCGTGGCATCCGTTGTGGTGGGAGCATCTGCCGATGCTCGGCATGCCGTTCTCGGCCGACACGCTCGCGTTCGCCAAACGGATGGCCGTGGAACACGACCGGTTCCCCGACGCCGCTACCGCGCTGGCGGAACTGTTGCAACGCTGGCAGGTCGGGCTGAGCGACACACCGGCCGAGCGGCGCATCGCGCTGCGTGCAGCCGCCGTCCAAGCGGCGCCGGCACTGCCTATCACCGCAGCTTCAGCGTTGCCTGTGCTCTCCGACGCGGGCATGGCGGCAGACGGCGGAGCGGCTGACGATGCGGACGAGGAACCGTCCGGCCGGGATGCCGAGTCGTTCTATGCCGACGCGTGGGAGGCACTGCAGTGACTGCCGCCCTGGGCCTGGATCAGCTGAGCCCGTCACGCAAAGACGGCTGGAAGCGGCTCGCCGAGGCGCAGCCACGGATGCAGCCTGATCAGCTGTCCAGGCGGCAGCTGCGAGCACTCGACGAATCCGCCCGCGACGCCTACGCCCGGCAGCGCGCGGTCTGGCACGCCAACCTGACCGTGCGCACCGAGCAGCTCGCCGCGATCCACCAGGACCTGTGGGACATCATCGACTCGAACTGCCAGGACGGCGACCGGATCAAAGGCGCGGTCGCCATCGACGCGTTCCCCGGTCTGGGCAAGACCACCGCGGCCTGCACGTTCGGACGTGACCTGCACCGCCGCGAAATCGAACGCGGCGGCGCGGTCACCGCCGGCGGTCACGAGCACCTGCCGGTCTGCCGGATCGGGCTCACGTCCGACACGACCATGTGGAAGGTCAACGACACCCTGCTGGAGTTCTACGGCCATCCCGGACGGCGCGGCAACGCCAAGCAACTCGCCTCACGCGCACTGGACTGCATCCTGTCCTGCTACACCAAACTCATCATCATCGACGACGTCCACTTCCTCGACGTCCGCCGCCGCGACGGCGTCGAAGTCAGCAACCACTTCAAATGACTCAACAACGAGTTCCCGGTCACCTTCCTGTTCGTCGGTGTCGGCCTGCGCGAACGAGGCCTGTTCAGCGAAGGCCTGACCTCGCACGACGCCCCCTTGGCCCAGACCGGGCGACGCTGGACGCGCCTGACCATGCACCCGTTCCACCTGCGCGACGACACCGGCCGGCGGCAGTGGCGGCGCATGCTGCTGGCCATCGAACAGATGCTCGTGCTGACCGACAAGTATCCCGGCATGCTCGCCGACGATCTCGCCGGCTACCTGTTCGTCCGCTCCAGCGGACACCTCGCCTCACTCATGAGCCTGATCAACCGCGGCGCGCAACGCGCCGTGCGCACCGGCACCGAACGGTTCACCGCCGACCTGCTCGACGGCGTCCGCATCGACGAAGCCGCCGAACACGCCCGCGCCGCGCTGCAAGCCTCCCTCGACAGCGGCCGGCTGCGCGCCGCACCCCGGCGGGCAGCCAAAGCCAACCCATGACCATCCCACCCCCGAACGCCTACGTCCCGCCCCCAGCGGCCTGGCCCATCCGCGTCGCCCCGCTGCCCGGTGAAGCCCTGGACAGCTGGCTGGAAACCTACGCCCACCGGCTCGAGATCACCGTCGCCGAGCTGCTCATCGCCGCCCAGCTCATGCCCGACCCGCTGATCACCCGCACCCAGCAGCTGGCCCCGAACTACATCGCGCTCGTGCACGACGACGAAGCCGGGAACCTTGCCCACGCCGCCGGACTCACGCCACAGCAGATCCATGCGATGACGTTGAGCATCTACGACGGGTCCGCGCTCAAACTGCACCCCTACTACCGCACCATCGCCCGCGCCAACGACCTCACCACCACCGACACGACCACACTGGACCACCGCCACCCGTTCCTGACCGCACAAACCTGGATCGACAAAGCCCTCCAGCGCGTCGAGAACGGCCACGCCCCCGCCCGTCCGGCAAACCTTCCATGACCTCCGCGCACTGGCCTGCTGGGTCCTGCGCCGAACACGACCCGGCGACTTCACCACCTACGGCGAAGACGTCGACACCAGCTGCCAGGCATACCTCGGCCAGCGAGTCCACCGAAACAGTCAACCCGGCGTCTTCGCCCCCACCAACGCCGCCGTCACCGCAGCAGCTCTCACCGACGCCGTCGCCATCATCAACGGCAACAACGAACACGCCACCCAGATCCTGCAACGACTCCTGCGCCGCGCCCACCACTGGGAACCGCTCATCCCACCGGAACGTAGCGGTCGAAGCCACCTCTCCGACCCGGTTCGCGAACGCATCATCCGAGCATCGGAATCCCTGCCCAACCGGTCCAGGCGAAACCCGCCCCGGCTGTGACGGAGCAAGCCGACTCCATCAGGGCCATAACTGGCCCCACCATGACCGGGCTGCTACCGCCACCCGTGACTGAACGTAGTCCCTGCTTCGCTCGTCGGACGGCGGTTGGCGGCTGGCCGCGCGTTGTCTGCGGCTATGAGCGGATGTCTGATCATGGCTGGGCGGCTGCCAGGTATTCCACGACCCGGCGGGCTGCCTTCTCGCCGGCTCGCTGCCGGATGAGACCTTCCTTGGCTGCACCGCGGACAACGGCAATGGCCCTTCCGTCGTGCTCCGAAAGCGTCACGGTGACGACCGCCGGGTTCAGGTTCATCGTGCCGGCGCCCATCACAGCCTGCAACGCGGCGGTTCTCGTGCCCAGTGCGTCCAAGGCCCGGGCGACCAGCTCAGTGGCCGCCGGCAAGGACAACCGCAGTTCCATGGTGGTCTCGACGATGTCCGCTCGCAGCCGCCTAGCCATTTGGCCTGCGCCTCGCCCGGCGCCTCGGTGCACCCGGTCACCTAGCGCGCGGAGCCCGGCGACCAGCAGGTCTTGCTCCTCCGGCGTCAGCTCCATGACCGGTAGTAGAACATGGCCAATACCCCGCCGGGATCCCCCTCCAGCACACGCTCGCGAATGACTCCGGCCGCTCGGCCGCCGGCGTGCCGACCAGGCTCCATCGCATGCTCTACCGCAGCGCTCCGCGTTGCATCCGCTTCTCGGCACGGCCACGAACCAGCGGACTCGGCTCGCCATGGCGCTCGATGGCGAGCCCTGATCGCGGCAAATGAAGATGCCAGAAAGAAGACGCCGACGGCCAGCAGCGGTTGTTGCGGTTGGGCCCTTAACGAACTATTTGTCGGGCGCGGGCTGGACCCGGACGACGAGTTGCGGCCCAGCGCACCTAGACAGCGGCTGATAGGGCATCTCAACGCGTTACTGGTCCTGGGATTTGGAGCCGACGGCCGCCGCTTGGGTTCTTCGATACTGCAGGTAGCGGCGAATCCAGAGCGGCACTGCGATCACCCAGACCACTGCGAGCAGCCGCATCCAACCGGTGTTGAGCATGACAATAGTGACGAAGCAAAACGTCCCGAACGCGGCAAATATCCAGTAGTACGGCGCAACCGCCTTGTCGAAGCTGCGCGAAGCCTGATCAACCCGATCAACGTACCGCATGGAGTTCATACTCCCAGGCAATAGCCAGCCACCGTCAATCACGCTTCGCCCGAATGATCTCCCTGCAGCAGGCACGCACCGCCTCTCACCGCACGGTCATCGGCATGAGTGCGCACCTACACCAGGCGGCCAAGCACCACGTAACGTAACCACGGCGAGGGTGTATTCGATCATGCTAGGCCGGATATGACCGCCCGACGGGATCGGTCTTTGCCTGTCACGGCCACCTCCCGCCGCCACCGCACTTGACCGCCGCTGCTACGCAACCCTGGACAACCGAGCCGTCACCCGCTGACCGGCAACCCCGGACGTCCAGGTCACAGCGCTGCCATTGATAGGGCAACGGCGGAACCTACACCAGCTGCTGCACTGCGGCGACCCCCACACCACCATCCGACCCGCCACGCTCGGCACCGTCACCCTCGTCGACAGCCGCAACACCACGCACGTCCGCTGGGACGATGGCCATCAGCTCGGCCTCATCGACGGCGAGGACACCTTCATCGTCATCGAGACGACCTCGTCCGGTGAGTCGTCCTGACAACTGTGCGGCCCTGACGACCTGGCCCGGGCGCCGCTGGGTGCCTGGCCCGCGACTGGCTGCACCACGACGGCCGGCGGCCCGTCGAGTTCGGGGGTCTGTTCCGAAGCGGGCAAACCCCGATCCGGCCTGGCTGGTCGGGTGACGGCCGCAACCTGACCGGCCTGCACCGCCGCAACCGGCTCACCCACGCCCTCTGAACCCTCCACCTCGCGTTCGTCGCGGCAGGCCCTGACCAGACGGCCCGCCGACGAGAAGACACCGCATCCGAACCCTCATCGAAGGAGCGTCCCGACCATGGGAACCCGAGGCTACGTCGGCTGCCCCGACGTCACCGACCCGACCGTCGTCCACCTGCGCTACGTGCACTCCGACGCCGTCCCCGAATACATGGTGCCCACCCTCGCGGAGATCCAGGAGCAGACCTTCCACGGCGACACCGCCGCCACGGTCACCGCCCTGCTGCGCTGCACCTGGGCCTACCTCGGCACCGACGTAAGCACCGATGCCACCTTCCTGGCCGGCGACACCCCGATCGCCGGCGTCGGCATGGCGATCGAGGCAGCCCCGACCGAACCTCCCACCGCCGTGCCGCTCGCCCGCCTCGGCGAACTGTGGGAACCGTGGGTGTACCTGATCGACCCGGCCACCAACACTCTCACCGTGCTGTCCACCGACGACCCGGACCACCCGACCGCCCGGCACACCTTCACCACACCGCCCGCAGCCGGCAGCACAGGCAGCACCGTCGGTGGCCGTCGATGACCGAACCGACCCCGCCGACCGGCCCGGCCGGAAACCCCGACACACCCGACCAGCCCACATGTTTCTGTCGGCAGCGCGCCGACCGCGCCGAGACCGACCTCGCACTGCTGCGCCGGCAATTGCGGGACGCGGTCATCGCCGATGAGGCCGACGCCGACTCCATCAACAACATGCTCATCGCGGCCGACCTGCCGCCGCTGCTGCGGCGCTGGACCGGCAGACCGACGAGGCGTACACGCGGCTGTGGTGGGACGGCGACGTCATCGTCGCGGACTCCACCACCCGCCACGACGACCCGAGTGCGTTCGAACGGATCGAACCGGACGCGCAGGGCCGGTACGTGGTGATGGGCTGGTCGTGGACGTGGGAGGCCGTGGACCCGCACGACTGTGCCCGCATCGTCGGGGATCTGCCCGGCCCGGACTCGATCCAGGAATGGCGGCTGCTCACCCACGCCCCCTACACCCGGGTCGGACCGCAGCCGTACACGATCGGCGGCCTGGCCGGCACCGGCCCAGGCAAAGGGCTCGCCGGGCAGCTGCGCCACGGCGCGGAACGGGTCGCCACGGTCGTCGAGATCGGCGCGCTCACCGAGGCCGCTCCGGCGGCCCAGCTGACCGCGACGACCGCTGGATTCGACGCCGAGGGCTGGCAGGCGTTCGTGGCGGCGGCGCGCCGCTGCGGCGAACCGATGACCGAGGCGGCGGTCCTCGACGCCCTCGCCGAGGAGACGCTGCTCGCCACGCAGACGGCCGAGGCGGTCGCCGCCGGAGGCACGCTGGCCCGGCTCCTCGACGACACCGGCACGATCCTGCACCTCGAGCGGATTCACCCCGCGCCGGACACGCCGGAGACGTTCCACGCCCTGCAGGACCGGCTGCATGCGTCCCGCCGAGACCCGCGCGGGACGACCTGGCAGTACTGGACCGGCCGGTCGTGGCGGCACCTGACCAACGCCGCGGACACCGACCAGCCACCCACCGGCGGCGGCACCGCCACCACCTGATCAGCGGGCCCCGCGGCCCGCCCACCGATCCCGGCGGCCAGCCGGACCGATGCCCGACGACCGCGCCACCGCCTCGGCGGCGGCGCGGTCGTCGCCATGCCCACGCGACCCCTTTTCCGACCGTCACGTTCCGATCCACGGAGGACCCGTCATGTCACCCCACGGCCGCAGTGACACTCGAACGCCCGCGTCGTACCGCACGACCCGCCCGGCCACCTACCGCACCACCAACCCGGCCTGGGAAGCCGGCACGGCGGCGGGCCCGTCCGTGCACAGCACCGCCGGCCGGTTCGGCGCACCGCCGCGCGTCGTCGCGCCGAACCCGGACCTTGTCCCCGCACGGCACGACCACGATCACGGCGCCGTTGCTTGGGCCGGCCGCCCGCTGTCAGCCGAGCCGCGCCGGACGGTGCGGGCGCAGTACATCGACAGCGACTGCCTGATCGGGGTGCGCGACCCGGACCGGCCCGGCCTGCTGCAGGCCCGCAGCGTCGACGCCGGCGGGCACCCACGCGTCATGCTGCCCGTCCTGCGCCGGCTCTGGACCGCCGCCGGCCGCGACACCGTCCGCCTCGCCGCGCGACTGCTCGCCCACGACTGGCACTACCTCGACCCGGGCATCCCCGCCATCTCGGCCGCTGCGTCGGCGTCGCCGACCGCCGCCAGGGCCGCCGCAGGCGGTGATCAGCCCGGCGTCCACGGACGGCGGGTCATCGCCGGCGTCGGGATCAGCCACACCCCACCCGGCCCCGACACCACGGACACCACGGACACCACGGACAGCTCGGCCGGCGGCGACCCGGTGATGGTCGTGCCGCTGGCGCATCTCGGTCTGCTCGACGCGGCGTGGCTGTACCTGCTCGACCCGGCCGGCGACAGCGTCGCCGTCCACACCGGCGACGGCGGCCTCGTCGGCCACCACCTCCTCGACACCTGAACCGCCAACCGCGACCCGACGCCGCACCGCGCGGCGCTCAGCACCGGCTGGATCGCCAACCCCGGCAACCCCATCGCGCTGGGCGCCGCGCTCGCCTTCCCGTGCCATCACCGAAAGGGCAACCCCTGATGCACCGCCGAGTCCGTAACCCCCACGTCCATCTCCCCGTCGGCTCGCACTGCGGTGCACCGGCCGCCGTCCACGTCACCGGCCCCAGCCAGCCGCGAGCCCGCGGGCGCGTCGCCTGCCGATCCCGTGCGCGGATACGCACCGGCGGACCACCGGCCACCTCGGGGCCGTCATGACCGGCCGCGTGCTCGCGTTCGCCGCCGCGCTCGTCTGCGGCATCGTGCTCGCCTGCGCCGGGCTGGCCGGTGTGGTGTTCACCGGCGGTAGCGCCTCGGCGAACTGCGCCCCTGTGCAGCCAGCGAGCCAACCCGCCAGCCAGCCGCCACCGTCCGCGCCGAGCGGGCCGTTCCCGGCGGTCGGACAGTGGGAAAGCGCGCAGGTCGGCAACGCCGCCACCATCATCTCCGTCGGCGTGCAGCGGCAACTCCCGGCCCGCGCCTGGGTGATCGCCATCGCCACGGCCATGCAGGAATCGAGCCTGCGCAACCTGTCCGGCGGGGACCGGGACTCGGTCGGGCTGTTCCAGCAACGCCCCTCGCAAGGCTGGGGCACCGCCGAACAGCTCATGGATCCCGTCTACGCGGCCGGGAAGTTCTACGACAAGCTCGTCACGATCCCCAACTGGCAGACCCTGCCGCTGACCGAGGCCGCCCAGGCAGTGCAGATCAGCGCCCTGCCCGACGCGTACGCACGGTGGGAACCCGACGCGGTCACCATCGTGCAGACCCTCACCGGCCTCACCGGCGGCCTCGCCGCCTGCGGCATCACCATCAGCCCGGAAGGCTGGACCCAGCCGGTCAAGGCCAAACCCGGCTCTGGGTTCCGCACCGCGGACCGGCCGACCCACGACGGTGTCGACCTCATGGCCAACCGCGGCACCCCGATCCACGCCGCGTCCGCCGGCACCGTCAGCACCGTACGGTGCAACGCCACCGACATACGCACCGGGCAGCCATGGGGCTGCGACCGCGACGGCGACCCCGACCTCACCCGCGGCTGCGGCTGGTACGTCGACATCGAGCACCCCGGCGGTGTGGTCACCCGGTACTGCCACATGCTCACCCACCCGATGGTCACCGAAGGTCAACCGGTCGCCATCGGCCAGGTCATCGGCGTCGTCGGCACCTCCGGGCACTCGTCCGGACCGCACCTGCACTACGAGGTCCATCTGACGACTGACGGTAGCCACGACCACAGCTCCGCCAGCGCCAAGGACCCGGTGTGGTGGCAAGCCGCTGTCGGCGCCCCACTCGGCGCCTGAGCCGGTCATCCCCTTGACCCGCAAGTACTTCCGCGCCAATCGGCCGGAATGACTTGATCCCACGCGGGACGGCGAGCGTCGATCGACACGGTCGGCGCCGCCCGCCTGCCGTTCACCCACTGTAGCCGCCGGTCGGAGTGCTGCGGCATCCCCGAACCGGCAGGAAAGGAGTACCCGTTGACGATCCACCACCCCGACGGCGCCCGCACCGAACCTCGGACCGGGCGTCCGCCGACGCTCCGCCACGCCGTCACCGCCGTCCTGACCCGGCTGGAAGGCCAGCTTGCCCCGCACGGTTGGGACCAGCCCCCAGCGCTGCTCGGGATCTTCCACCGTCCGCGGCTGCAGCAGGCCCGCCCCGGTACATCCCCCATCCTGCGTCCCTGCGCTGTGGACGTGCCGATGGGCCGGATGGTTGAGGTCGACACCACCCTGGTCACGGCGCAGACCTGGCACCGGCCCGACCCGGCCGCACCTGCGGTCAACCTGCACCCGCTCGACGTGCTGCTCGGTCTGCCCGACGAACTCACCGCACCCGCCGTGCGGCCCTGGCTGCGCGAATGGCTGCACCGCGAAGGCCGCCGACTGGTCGGGTTCGGGCTGTGCTTCGAGGGCTGGCAGCGCGGGATCCGGCCCGGCGACCTCACCGCTGGCCTCGCCGCCGACCCGTCCGGGCAACGCACCGAGGTCCGCGTCATCGCCGCCCTGGACAGCCACGGCCACACCTGGGAACTCATCCGCCGCCGCGGCGCCATCGCCCCCGAGATCAACACCGGCGATCGCACCGGCCGGCGCATCGCCGCCAACGGTGTCCTGACCGCGCTGCACCGCCTCAACCAGCTCGCCGAGGGCCACTGACCCCGGCCCGCGACACCCACCACAACCCAAGGCCGCCGGGGCTTCCGGCGGCCCGGACCCCTTCACAAGGAGGGACAGTTGATGTCCGCATCCTGCCTACTGGGCAGCCCGCACCCGGACGGGCGCACCGTCACCGTCGTGCCGGTGTCCGCCGGGCACTCACCCGAGCAGATGCTGCCGCTGCTGCGCCGAGTCCACTCGGTCGCCTTCGACGGCGAGACCACGTCGATGGTCGAACGGCTGCTCACCCACGGCTGGCTACAGCTCGGCATCGACGTGCCGACCAGCGCCACCGCCGAGGCGACGTTCGCCGACGCCCCTACCCACACCCCGCTCGGCCTCGTCTACGCCGATCCGCCAGCACCGTTCCACGTCCGGCTCGGCGAGCCGTTGCAGGCCGGGATGGCGCAGTGGCTGTACCTGCTCGACGCGCGCGACGACACGGTCGTGGTGTACGAGGCGACCGTCCACGGCCGCTGGCTGCGCCACAGCCACCACCCGCTGCGCCTGACCCGGCCCGAACCGCTCCCCGCGACGATCGCCACCACCGGCGACGGCGCCGCCGCCCGGCACGTCCACCGGTGGCGGCCGGCCTGGGTGTCCCTCGACGGGTGGTCCGCTGCCTGGGACGCCCAGATCTGCACCGTCGAGTACCACCGGGGCGTCATCGTCGCCCGCCTCGACGCCGGCACCCTCGCCGGGGTCATCGCCGACACCGACGCCTGGTACCACGAGCGGCGGCCCGGCTCCGGACTGCCGCAGCTGCGCCTGGACGGCGCCCGGTTGACGGTGACCTGGTTCGCCGGCACCGGCCACCCCCAGCAGCACACCATCGCCGCGGACACCGACTCGGACACCGACTCTGGCACTGAGGCGGACACGGGCGTCCGGTTCGTCGTGGGCCCGCACATCCTGCCGTGGATCCTCGCCGGTGAACCGAACCCCGGCGCCGACGCGCGGCACCTGCGCAACGGCACCCCACCGATCGTGGAGTGGGCCACCGAGGCCGCCCTGCACGCCTGCCATCCCACCCTGCAGCGCTACCCGCTGCCGGTCCTCGCCGCGGCGCTGCGCGCCCTCAGCACCGGCATCGGCGGTGGCCTCAATGGCGGGATCGGCGGCCGGATCGGCGTCCTCGCCCCCACCGACGGCGTCACCAGCCACCACGTCTGGCTGCTCACCGACGGCCACGCCCTGCTCGTCACCCCGACCAGCCACGACTCCGACGCCGGCACCGTCACCCTGCCCCGACCCCTCGTCGGCAGCTGGAGCGACGACCCGCCGGTGCCGGTGTTCACCGCCAGCCAACTCGCCGCCTTCTGCCGGCCGAACCCGGCGGCCCGCTGACATCCCAGCGGCCGAGCCGCCCAACCGTCGACGCTTCCCGGACTTTCCCGGAATCCGTCACCGGCACCAGCGACCAGTCAACGAGCTCGATAAGGAGTCATCCGCCATGCACAACGGAGCCTATGTCGGCCGGCCCGATCCGACCGACCCGACCATGCTGCACCTGCGCCGCATCGACGCGGACGCGGCACCCGAGACCATCGTTCCCGCGATCCACGCCATCCGGCAGCGCACCTTCGACGGCGACACCATCGCGACCGCGGCCGCGCTGCTCGAGCACCACTGGACCCGCCTCGACGCCGCCACCACCGCCGCGCACACTTGCGCCGCCGGTGATACGCCGGTCGCCGGGGTCGGCACCATCCGCGGCGAGGACGACGTCGAGCCGCCCACCACGCTGTCGGTCACCCGGCTGGGGGAGCTGCCCGGCCGGTGGGTCTACCTGATCGACCCGTCCGCGGACACGCTCGCCGTGCTGTCCACCGACGGACCTGCCCACCTGCTGTCCACCGGATTGTTCCCCCGCCTGACGGCGGACCCGGCGACAACCGGGCAGCCGTCGCCGGACGCCGCCGACACCACCGCCTCACCGGCGGCTGCCACCGCACCGCCGTGTCCCTGCCGACAGCGGGCCGAAGCCGCGGAGGCGCGGCTCGCCGAAATCGAGGCCCAGGCAGCACACGTCCGCCAACACGTCCGCGACGGCGTCGCCGCCGGCAACTTCGACCTCGACGTCACCAACGACCTGCTCGAACGGCTCGGACTGGAGCCGCTGCCGCGGTACTGGACGGTCAACCTCCTCGTCGCGATGACCGTGACCGTCCCCGCCACCGACAGCGACGACGCGGTCGACACCGCACGGGATCTGGTCGAGAACTTCCTCGACGACGCCGACATCGTCGACGGGTACGACGTCAACGACGTCGACACAGCGATCGCGGGCGGCCTGGCCGACGAACCGCCCGCCAGTCCCGCCCGCCGACCCGCCAGCCGACCGGACATGGCCTGACCGCCCCGGCGGCACCATCCCGCGGTCAGTACCCGGCGACTCAGACACTCGCCAGACGCTGACCAGACGCTGCAGCGGTCCACATCCGCCGCGGCGTCGCCTGCCTGAACATCTCCCCGCCGTGCCTGGCTGCAGCTCGCCCCAGGCGGGCGCAGCCAGGCCGGCCCACCGGAAAGCGAGCACAACGCATGTTCCGACGTCTCTGGTTCGACCTGCACGCCACGGTGCTGCACGCCGAACACGCCCTCACCCGTGCCGAGGACACCCTGACCCAGCCCGGTGTGCTCCAACCGGCGCTCGTCCTGCGGGACGGTCCCAGCCCGCTACTGGCCAGCAACGGCAGCCCGATGCTGGCCGCGACCCCGCCGGTACCGGCGACCCACATCGACACCCCCACCGACGACCCCATCACCGAACACCCCGTCACCGAGCACACCGTCGCCACCTACCGCACCGCAGCCGGCACGAGCGGCACGGCTGCAGACGGCGCCGTTGACACGGCAACCGCGGATACCGCGGACGCCGCCACTACCCCATCTGCGGTCCGGATGCTCCGGCTGCCGCTGCAGGCGCGAACGGCGCTGACCGTCGAGCCGCTGCGCGACCTGCTGCGCCGCGCCGCGCACGCCGGACACGCATGGTTCACCATCGACATCGACCCGGCCGGCCTGTGCGCCGTCACCAGCCGGGCCGTGCGGGACAGTGCACCGCCCGCGGCAGCGACCTGGCGTGACGCCATCATCTCGCACGGCCAGCAGGGCCCGGACCAGAGCAGGTACCGGGGCCAGACCTGCCCCGGCTACCAGGTGCACGGCGGCGCACCCGCCCGGTTCCGCATCGAGGTCATGTACCAGGTATTGGCCGACACGCTGTGCAGCCATCGCCTGCGCCGAGTGGTCACCACCGTGTTCGAGGACGGTCAGCCGTGGCTGGTCGACGACCTCGGCGAACGGACGCCGGTCACTGCCGACGCCGACGGCTGGTGGCCGATCGCCCACCCGCAGCTGCCCTGGACAGCGTCACCGTGCGCCGACGATGGCTGGAGCGGCGCGGAGTCGGTGTTCGAACCGTACGGCGCCGACGGCACCGACCTGCGCTGCGGTGTGTGCGGCGCTGTCGACGAGGTCACCCACCGGGACCTGCCGTCGATGGCCGGCTACGGCTTCGACACCGCGACCACTTGCACGATCTGCGGCTCCTGGGACGGCTCCGACCCGATCTTCGGCGAGCGGGCCCACCCCAAGCCGTGGCCGCCGCAGCCCGGCACCGTCAGCCGCGGAGCCAGGCCCGGTGGGCAGGAGCCGTCGGCGTGATCGACGACTACACCCTCGACGAGGGCCGGGACTGGATGCCCGACGGCTGGTGGCGCCTGGACGGCAGGATCCCGCTGACCGTGCGCCAGCAGCGCAGCGACATCCCGGATCTGCCGCTGGTGGCGTTCGGGCCGCAGTTCTCCGGCGGGGTCCTGTCGGTGTACGGGGCCCGGTACCTCGACCTCGGCCACTTCACCCGCTGCGACGCCACGAGGCCCTGGCAGACCACGGCCGAGCGGACAGCGTTCGACACCCTCCGCGCCGCGCATCCGGACACGTTCACCACCGTCGTCGGTGGCGACGGGCCCGCCGCGGTGTGGCTGGCGCTGCGCCTGACCCGGCTCACCGACCCGGTCACCGACACCCTCCTGGCCGTGCACGACCGCACCTGTCCTGCCGGAGTCCACCTCTGGGGCGACCTGACCCATTGAACCGTCACGGGCCGCGCCGCGCGCCGGCGCCCAGCTGGTGCTTGGGCGGGGCGACGGCCGCGCGGCGCCACCACCCGAACCACGGCCACGACCACGACGTTGAAGGGGAAACGTGTCATGCGGCACCACCACGATCGGCGCGCTGACGCCGACACCTGCGACTCCATCGACCCGTACACCGGCGACGAACTCAGCTACGAGCAGCTCATTGAGGCGCTCGTCACCAGCCTGCTCAGCGGCGACACCCTCGAGCAGCTCTGCGTCGACGCCGACCTGCCCGTGCTGGTCGACGACACCGGCGAGCCGGTGACCGTCACCGCGCGTACCTACCCCGACGCCGGTGTGCTGACCCTCGACCGCGGCATCTGGTTGGAGATGTCCGACGGCAGCGCCTACGGCCTGACCGTCACCGTCTCCCGCCGCCCCTCCATCGAGGTGCACCTGCGCCACTAAGCCCGTATCCGCGGACCCGGACCTGCTGAGCCGCCGCCTGCCGCACCCCGCGTGAGGTGGGCAACCGCCAGCAGCGAGGGGCAACCCGACGGCGCCGAACCGCACGAGCGGCCTGGACCTGCGGGGCAGGCCGAGCTCCCGCTGTTGCACGCACCACCGGGTGTGGTCACCCGCCGTCCGCTCCGGGCCAACCCGGCCAAGGACGGCACGGCGAACACCACACCTGTCTCCGCTGCGCGGATCCATCCGCCCGCGCATCCGGAGACGGGTGCGCGGGCCTCGTCCTCCTGCGAATCGAGGCACTCCATGACCACACCAACCCCGAGCCCGTCCACGCCGGAACCACCGACGGCAACGGCCGCCGACGCTGCCGAGCCCGCCGCGGTTCCCGCGACTGACCCGGGCACCGAGCCGGCAGGAAGCCGGCCCGGCTACCTGTACCCCCTGGTTGCTCTGTACCTGGTCGAGCACCCCGCCGAGTTCCACCAACCGGGCGCGATCAAGAACGCCCTCGGTGTCCCGTCGTCCGGCGCGGTGTCCGAGGTGCTCAAGAAGATGGCCGCCGCCGGCCACGCCACCCACGAGACCGGTCCGCACCGGTTCCGGATCACCCAGGCCGGTATCGACGCCGCCGGCACCATGCCGCCCGCCGCCCCCCGCGCCGCCACCGGCGGCGGAAGCGGGGCAAGCCGCTCCGGGCGGCGCGGGCCGGTCACCCGACCCAACGGCGAGCAGTACTTCCCCCGCAAGCTGGCCGGCGCCACCGACGTGGACGTGCTGCGCCGGCTGCGGGACAAGCGGATCCCGGTGCTGCTGTACGGGCCGCCCGGCACCGGCAAGACCGCCATGGTCGAGGCCGCGTTCGACGACCTGCTCACCATCACCGGCACCGGCGACACCGTCGTGGAGGACTTCCTCGGCAACTTCATCCCGCTGCCCGACGGCGGGTACGAGTTCGTGTACGGCCCGCTGGTGCAGGCGATGCGGCAGGGCCGGGCGCTGCTCATCGACGACGCCACCCTCATCCCGCCGAAGGTCCTCGCCGTGTTGTACCCGGCGATGGACGGCCGCCGCGTCATCCACATCCCCGGCTACCGCAACGAACGCGTCGAGGCCGTCGACGGGTTCTACGTCATCGCCGGGCACAACCCCGGCGTCCACGGCGCCGTCCTCACCGAGGCCCTCGCGAGCCGCTTCGACGTGCACATCGAAGTCACCACCGACTGGGACCTCGCCAAGCACCTCGGCGTCCCCGCCGCGGCGATCACCGCCGCCGTCGCCCTCAACGCCGACGCCGACGCCGGGAAGGTCACCTGGGCGCCGCAGCTGCGCGAGCTGCTCGGCTTCACCCGGGTCCGCAAGACCCTCGGCCTGCCCACCGCCGTGGCCAACCTCGCCGGCCGCGCCCCGCTCGACGACCGGCCCGCCGTCATCGCCGCCCTGACCGCCGCGTTCGGCACCCCGGTCACGCCACTGACCCTCGGCAAACAGCGCTGACACGGACCAACGAGACCAACAACACCACCATCGAAGGAGGAACCACAGTGCCACATCCCAGCAGCCACCTGCGCCCAGCCGGACTCACCAAGACCCACCCGGACTGGGCCGAGTGGGACCAGGCATGGACCCGCGAAGCCGCGAAACTGACCGGCCGCACCGACCTGACCGTCGTCGTCGCCCCCGGCGCCGGCGGCGACGCACCGGCCTGCTTCTACCCGCACTTCCGCCGGATCGAGGTCGACGCCACCCACATCGGCGACCCCGACATCGCCAACCCGCGCCGCGCCGCACACAAGAAGCTCGTCCCCACCGGCTACGGCGCCCTCGTCCATGAAGCCGGCCACGCCGCCCACAGCCTCTGGACGGCACCGCCCGGCACCCCGCCCGTTGTCGCCGACATCGCCATGGTGCTCGAGGAATCGAGGGCCGAAGGCCGCCAACGCGCCCGCCGCCGCGGCGACCGGCGCTGGCTGCGGCACATGGTCAACGTCCTGGTCAACGAGGACGACGCACCGGTCGACGACCCCTGGCACGCCGCCTACGCCGCCGGTCTGCTCCTGGCCCGCGTCGACGCGCGCATCCTCACCGCCAAAGACGTCAAAGCCGTCCGCGCCGCGGTCACCGGCATCCTCGGCCGCAAACGGCTGGCGCAGCTGCGCGAGATCTGGCGGGAAGCCCACGCCGTCGCCGACACCGACGCCGACACGATGATCGAGCTGGCGTGGCGGTGGTGCCGGCTGCTCGGCATCGACCCCGCCGCCCAGCCGGCGACCCCAATCGCGGACGACGGCGAATTCGCCGGGGCACTCGCCGCCGCGATCGGCGGGTTCCTCGCCGCAGCGGCCAGGCTTACCCCGGCCGCCTACACCGCGCAGCGCATCGCCGAACGTCACGGCGCCCCGGCCGAGTGGACGCTGCGCGACCCGACCGCCGAGGAACGGCAGGCGGCCAACACGCTCGCCGCCCGGCTCCGCGCGGCGCGGACCAGCAGCGTCGAACCGGGTACCCGCCCGTCGGCGATCCCGCCCGGGCGGCTGCGGGCCCGCGCCGCGATCACCGCCGACGCCCAACGCGCCGCCGGGCAGATGCCCACCGCCCAGCCGTGGCAGCAACGCGCCACCCTGCCACCGCACAAACCGAAACTGCACCTCGCCGTCCTCGTCGACGTGTCCGGGTCGATGTGGGCGTTCGCCGAGCCGATGTCCTCGGCGGCATGGATCCTCGCCAACGCCGCCCGACGGACCGACGCCACCGTCACCACCCTCGCCTTCGGCGAAGCGGTGACGCTGCTCGTCCCGCCACACCACAAGCCCACCCAGGTCCAGCAGATGCAGACCTACGACAGCTACGAACGGTTCACCGAGGCGGTCAAACTCGCCGACCAGCTGCTCAACCTGCGCCACCGCAGCACCGTACGGATGCTCGCCGTGGTCTCCGACGGCTGGTTCGTCGAGGGCACCGAGGCCGCGCAACGCCTCATCACCACCCTGCACCGCAGCGGGTGCGCGGTGCTGTGGCTGCACCCCGACGACAGCGAAGCCTGCCACACCTACACCCACACCACGACCGTCGCCGTCACCAACCCGGTCACGGCGATCAACGTCATCGCCGACGCCGCCGTCACCGCCCTCACCACGGCGTAACAGCGACCCAGACGACAGGAGCAGCAACCCCCATGTCAGCAACCGATCCGCGGATCGCGGGCTGGGCGGGACAGATCCTCACCGCCGTCGACGACAGCATCGCCGAAGGCATCCTACCCGCCACCGTGCGGTCCTTCACCGACATGCACGACCACTGCGACGCCAACGACTTCCTCATCGACGCCGGCGTCCCGTACGACGGCACCGAAGCCACCATCGAACTCACCGTCGCCGTCCAGGACGCCGTCACCGCCGCGCTGCGCGCACCCGACCGCCCCTGGTGCACGCACGGCACCTGCCGCTTCCCGGGCCACGACCACACCACCACCCAGACCGACGACGGCACCGACCTGGACACCCCGGCACCAATGCGCTGCACCGACTGCGGCCAACCCGCCCACTACGACACCCGGCTCGGCGACTACCGACACGACAACCCAGCCGCACCGGACTGCTTCCTCATCCACGCAACCAAGCGCTGACACCGCTGCCACCGCCGGGAACCCGGCCCGACTCGCGGACCTCATCGGCCAGAGCTGGCTGAGCCAGCGATCCGTGATGAACCGATCCGGCACCGGCGACCTGAACAACCACCACTGCTGATCTGCGCCGCAGCGCTGCCCCGGCTGCGGCCGGGCAGTGCTGCGCGCCCTACTCCAGCCTGGAGCACACGCATGCCCGAACACACCGACCCGCTGCGGCACCACCTCGACTCGCACACCAAATCGGCTGGCTGGCGCATCGGCCTCGACGCCCTGGACCCCACGGAGTCCCGGCGCGGCCCCCTCGTCACAACGCTCATCGAGGCCACCGCCCGCGACGCCGCCGCCACCCACCTCTGGCACCTCCTCGACGCGCCCCTGTCGTTCCTGCTCGAAGTCATCGGCGACGGCCCGATCGACAACCACGAAGGAGACCTGCTGCAACTGCTCACGCTGCTGCAACTGCGCGGACGGATGCGCGAGCAGCGCGAGGAGGCAGCCGCCGACATCAGCGACGCCTGCGAGGCCCTCCACGCGGTCGGCATGACCACACTCGTCACCGCCGACATCACCTGGCCCGCCAGCAGCCAGGCAGACCGTGACACGGCGGTGCTCGCCGCGCTCGTCGACGCCGGATTCCTCGCCGAGCTCACCGAACACCGCGCCGCCCGCCGCTACCAGGCTGTCGGCGCTGGCGACACCGTCCACGCCGGCCTCGCCACCGACGGCGGCTTCACGCTGCACAGCACCGGCCACGACGGCAGCCCGCCATGGCACGTCACCGCCACCGGCAGCACCCCCGCCCGGCTCCTCGCCGCGCTCATCCGCGCCTGCACCGCCCCCGACGCCGACCCGCGCGTCCCGGCCCCGATGTCCGCGCACCCCGACGACGGTCCAGCCGCCGGCGGCGCCCATCCCGCTGAACCCTCCGAGCCCGAGACGACAGGAGAGCACCCGCATGGGTACCTGGGCGTTTGAAACCTACGCCGACGGCGAAGACGCCGACACCGCATTCGACACCACCCGCCGCGACGCCGCCCGCGAGCACGGCCACCGCTACAGCGGCACCATCGCCGACAAGGACTCCTACGTCATCATCACCGACACGATCACCGATCTCGACGAGGCGGAAGAACTCGCCGCGACGCTCATGGAGCAGGACGACCCGCGCATCGCCGACAAGTGCGGACCGGCCGGCGCGATACCCGTCCGCCGGCCCACCCGCACCGTCCACGTCGACGATCTCACGGCAGCGGCACCACCTATCTCCTCGGCCCGGCCGAACTGGACCGCATCGCCGGCACCGTCACCCTCACCGTCCGGACCAGCCCACCCCGCACCGGTGCCCGGTCACAGCCGGACGGCTGGCTGTTCTTCGGTTGGGCCAGTTTGTTGAGGCGCGCCGTCCCGCACTGCCGTACCACGACGCCGCAGCGGCACTCCCACCCCACCACGGTCGGACCAGTCCCGAATGATGCAGCCGCCGCGACGTGGCACCCCGACCGTGCGAGGGATCAGGACGCCGGCCGGGTGGTCACGCCGTTTCACTCCAATCCGGCCACGGTGACACCGTGACGGCTGGCGCGACAGCACCGACCCGGGCTACCGGCTGGCCGGTCGTGGTCGTGGATGTCGACGGCGTCCTCAATCCCGACGACCCGGCCACCGCCGAACGGCTCGGGTACCGGCCCCACCGCTACGCCGGACCCGACCCCACCGGGAAGCCGGTCACCGGCACCGTATGGCTGCACCCCGAGCACGGCGCGTGGCTGACCGAACTCACCGACGCTGGCGCGGAACTGATCTGGTGCACCAGCTGGGGCCCGCTCGCCGCGACGTTCATCGCGGCCCGCCTCGGGCTGCCCACCGACCTCACCGTCATCGACGTGACCGTCGCCGGTGTGCGGTGGGGCCACCAGCTGAAACTGTTCGACCTGTACCAGCACACCGGCGAACGGCCGGTCGCCGTCCTCGACGACGAGTTCGGCGGCAAAGACCCCGACAACGCCCGCTCCCGCACCAGGTCGGGCGTCCCGACCCTGCTTGTCTCGGTCGACCCGCACACCGGGCTGCGCCGCGACGACATCGACACCATCCTGACCTGGCTCGACGACGTCACCGGACACCCCTGACCGGCCAACGGTCACCTGAACCTCACCCAACCCACACCCGTGCGGCGTCCGTCGAGCACCACGGACGGCCGCCGCACGGCGTCAACCCGAGGGAGGCACCATGGACCCCGTGCCCGACACCGACGACGACGCGGTCCCACCGCGGCTCAGCGTCGGCGACCCCGTCTCACGCAAAACCCGCCTACTGGCCCGCCAGTGCGACACATGCATCTTCCATCCCGGCAACCGGATGCACCTGACGACCGGCCGGCTCAAAGCGATCGTCACTGACGCCGTCGCCGACGGCAGCTATGTGATCTGCCACGACACGCTCCCGTACGGCAACCACCCCGAGGTGAAACCGGCAGTCTGCCGCGGATTCTACGACCGATACCGCACCTGGCGGCTGCAAGTCATCGCCGAACTTTTCGGCTTCGTCGACGTCGAGCCGCCCGCCGAACCAACCGGGGATCGCAAGGGCAGTACCGGATAGCGACCTTTGACCGACGTCGCTCAAGCGCCACCCGAACGGCACCACCCAGCGCCGGCAGTCGGACCCGGCCCGCGCGTAGTCATGACCGGCGTCGTGTCAGACGCGGCCACGGTCATCGCCTGCGTCCAGTTCGCCTCGAGCATCCTGCTCGACGAGGTGCAGACAGCGGTGGAGGAGCTCCACACGCTCATCGAGCAGATGGCCGCCGTTGCTCCCTAACGCCGCCACTCGGGCGTCTCCCGCCAACTGGTGGTGCCGGCGAGTCGTATGCCTGTGAGCGGGTGGAGTGTGTCGCCGGCACCGGCAGGAGCCGTCCTGCTCGGCACCGATCTCGCCCCACAGATCGAGCTCACCGACGAACGTGACAACGAGCGGTAGTACCCGCTCACCGGCTGGCGTCAGGGCGTAGGCCTAGCCGCGCGCCTGACTCTGGCCGGCTGACGAGGCCGTGATCGCCGAGACGCCTCCGCACGAGCGGACGATTACCCGCTGGCAAGATCCGTCTGATCTGTACGGACAGCCCCGCGTCCTGAGAAAGCTCATCGGACGGGCCATCTGAGAAATGCCAGCTCGTAGCCCACCTCGACGATGTGGCCGGGGGCTATTGAGTCGTCGGGCGTCCGTTGGACGATCCCTAACGGACACCGCGAACGCGCTCATTGCGCCAGATGTGTGAACTCCGAACTCGTGCGGCCAGACCTACCGGTTTCGCTCATCCAAGACGCGCTGCCACTCGCCGATCAAGCCGACCTCGAGCGATCGGTCCAAGCGACCCTCTTCGACCGCTCCGACCGACTCCCCTGCGAACTCAACAACAAAGGAGACATCCCGCTCACCCGAGATCCGACAGATCTCGCCGAGAAGGTCTTTGACCTCGTCCAAGTGGGCGCGGTCGATCGCGCAATCCATTCCCTCGCCCCACGGCGGCTGCGCTGTGTAGATCGACAGCGCGAACCCCAGCGAGCGACCTCCATGAACGTCTGATTCGTCGAAGAGCTCAGGCGGCCCGAGGACCCATTGCCGCCGGCCGGCCAGCCGATGAGACAACGCTTGCATCGAAGTGGCGACCGAGGCGGGCACCGTTCCCTCAACCGTGACGGTGAGACGATCGATCGGATGATCTTCTCGCATGAAGGCCTCCAGTGAATCGAATTGCCGCCAACCGGAAACCCACGACCTCCAAACCAGCGTCGGCAGCATCATAGAACCCACCTGGCGCATGATCAGGTGCGCGCTCATCGGCCATGAGCGGACGACGATGGCGCCGGGCCCGAGCTCCTGTTCGTTGAGGGTTCGGCATCGCGCCCGAGATGATATCCGCGACGCCCGCCCGGCCGGACCAGCCCCGGCGCCACCGGTCGACCCGTTGCGGGTCGACCGCCGCGTCAGCAGCCGCGGCGCCCTCGTCATCGCCGGGCAGAAGATCCATGTCGGCATCCGCCACGCCGGGGCCACCCTGGCCGTCGAGGCCGCCGACACCACCTTCCGCGTCTACCACGGCGACCAGCTCGTCGCCGAGGTCGCGCGGACCACCACCAAGCCCATCGCCCGATACAAGGTCCGCAAACCCGAACCGCCCCGCCGCGGCACTGTCAGGCATGTGTCAGCCTGATGACCATGTACATCGAGGCACGCATTCCGCTGGTCTGCACCTACGACAGTGACGCCGATGCGGCATACATCTACCTGCAGCACCCGATCCCAGCCGGGGCAGCCGAGCAGGTCATGCCGTTCGACCTCGAGCTGGGCATGTTCAACCTCGATCTCAACGCCAATGGTCACGTCCTCGGCCTGGAGATCGTGGGGGCTCGCAAGCACCTGCCGCCCGCGCTGCTGCAGGCGATACTGGCCCAGGAAGACCAGACCACGAACACCCAATGATCGTCCAGCCGGAGCTGTCACTCATCATGTGACGCTGATCCGTAACGCATCAACTGAAGGCTCGACAGCGCCGTGGCTGGCCTCCGCGGTTGTCGGAGTTGAGGAGCTATGGTCGTGGGTTCCTGGGGTTTCAGTCTATTCAGCAACGATGACGCGATGGATTTACTGGTCGATCTTGCTGAGATGGACGACGAGGAGAAGGCGGAACACCTTCGTGAGATTCTCACTGACGCGCTCAACCCCTCACCAGTCGAACGGGTTTGGCCGAATCTCGTCTTGGCGGCCGCAGGTATAATTGCCCTGGCATTGCCTGGCGGCGGAATCGTCCTTGGCGACACTGAGCATGATTTCGATGCCGGAGCGGCGGAGAACGCAGAGGATGAATGGGCAGCTGCCATTCTTCGCGAACCGGATGCGGGAATGGTCCGGCTTGCGCTTGAGGCGTTAAACCGGGTAACACGTGCAGGAAGCGAGTGGTTCGAGTCATGGCAGATCGAAAGCAATCGCATCATTGGACTGACGCACGTGGAACATGCCGCACAAGTGCTCCGAAGGGCCACTGCCTAAAGCGCGGCCAACTGCTCCGGTGGATCCTCCTCGTCGCCCAGACCGCAGTCACGAGCCAACCCGGCCAGCCCGGTCACCGGACCGGACTCCGCGTTGATCCACGCCACCAGATCAAACCCGCCGCATCGCAGTGACGCGCGTACGCGGCAGCCGGCTGAGTCTTACCCGCCCCCCGCCCCCCGGGCAACGCCACCAACGCCGCCTGCCCGTTGCCTCCCAACGCACGCTCCAGCGCGCCAACCTCCGCCACCCGGTCCTGGAAATGACCAGCGGGCAAGGGAATCCTGCCGAACACCCGCGAAGCCGCCAGCAGCCGTCGCGTGCCCGGCTCCGGCTGGGCTGCCCGATGCCGCCGCCACTCCAACAGCACCGACACCGTCACCAGCACCCCGGCCGCCGCCCACACCACCAACGCCACGACACCTGCACCGTGCTCGTCGCCAGGTTCCCCACCAGCGCGAAACCGGTAGCCACCAGCACAAGCACCACAGGGGAGGGCTGCCACCGGTCACCACCGCCACGTGACACCCGACAACTCCCACCTGAACGCCGACACGACGCATAGCAGTCTCACACGTCGATGCCACCGCAGACGGCCCTGAACCGTCCGTTGAGGGTTCCCCTCACGGAGGTCCAAGATCCCAACGACGCAGGGATTTCCGACGCCGGACGCGCGCGCTACTTGCGGCAGATGAGGATGCTGTCCGTGTGGTTAGAGCACGATGATTCCGTCGAGCATGCGCCACATGATGTCTGAGGCGCCCGGCGCGTCGAGGCCGGTGAAGACGAACGCGAGCACAGCGCCGTGGCCAGCCCAGACACACGCCGTACCGCGCTGGCTTTGGCTGGTGAACTGCGAGCATCGGGCGGCGCGGGCGAGGCCGTCCATGGCGAGGCGGAAGTGGTCGGCTGTCGCGCCGCCGACCGGACCCAGGCTGCTCAACAGTGCGTCCAGGGCGTCGGTGTCGAAGTCCCGGTTGAACGCCTCGCCGGTTCCGCCCCAGATCGTGGCGGTGTGTCCGGCCGGGTCGTGGTAGTACGCATCAAACGGGTGCTCGACGCCTGGGAATGGGTGCGCTGTACGCATCGTGGTCGCGGGCGTCTGATCGACTGGTTTCTCGTACTCGACAATGGCGTCGGGCGCCGCGAGGGTAGCGGTCGGCCGGACGGGACTCGGGCCCGGCGTCGCCGCAGCGCTGGGTCTCGGTGCGGTACCGGCCACGTGCGGTGCCGTCGCCGACTTCGCAGCGACGATGACGATCACCGCAACGAGCATGAGGCCGGCCAGGCCGGCCCCGATGATTGCGCCGAGCGGCCCGCGCTGCCGGATGTTGCGGTGGGTGTCCGGCTGGCCGGTGGTGTTCGGTGGGCTCGACGTCTGGGTGACGCGGCGCCAGACGATGATGGCGTACGCCGACAGCAGCGCGACCATGGCGATCCGCAGGATGGTGTAGCCCATCAGCGCGTAGCTCCGGCTGACGAAGGCGTCCCGGAACGCCGCCGGATCATCGGTGCCGGGCAGGGGCCGGTTGGCGAGGACGAGTGAGAGGACGACGACCGGTACGAGGCTGAGCCGCCAGGTCGTGTACGTCCAATGGCCCAGGATCTCGGTTCGGTCGTGGCCGAGCCGCTGAACGTGGCGACGGCTGCTGACGGACCAGGCGATGAAGCCTGCGAGGTACACCCAGATCCACACCAGCGTGACGTTGCTGAGCAGAGCGGCACCGTCGAACACGGCGCGGGACGCCGCGGTGGAGAACGACGCCGGGTCGGTGACGATCGTGTCCACGGCAGCCAACGCTGCGATGTGCGCCACCAGCAGCCCGAAGTAGCCGATGGTGACGGCCACGAACAACCAGGTCAGCACATGCCAGGACAGCGACGGCCGCAGCCGGGTGGCCGGAGCCGGCGGGCGGCCGCCATGCTCCGGGCACAGGTGTCCGTCGCCGGTGGCGAAGCCGGGCTCACCGCAGATCATGCAAGGCATCGACACAAGATCGGAACCTTAGTCGGTCCGGGGACTGCAGAGAACCCGTGAACAGGCAGCCGCTCATGATCAGACGGACGGATGCGGCGTCCGAGCGCCTATGCCGAAGCGCACGTGACGCCCGGCTTCCTGCCCCGGCCTTCGCCCACCATGATCGCGTGCCCGCACATCGGCTACGAGCACGAACAGCCGGGCCGGCACGCCGTAACCTCTGTTGCGAGCAGATCGCGGCATGAGCGGATGCCAAGATCACTGGCTCGGCGGTGGTCGGGCGGGGGACGAAGGTACGGTCGACGCGGTGCCGGTTGTCAGGGCAGGAGGACTTGTGGATCTTGACGTTGACGGCACGCCGCTCGTATGGTCGGCGACGTCACCGGGCTCGGGGCGAGTGATGCCGGCTCCCCGAGGTTCGACCCTGGCCGAGCTCTCGGAGCGTGTCGCCGTCTTGCGTTCCATCGGCGAGGGTTACGTCGAGGCGGGGTTTCCAGATCGGGACTACCCCTATCTCGCCTTCGGGTTTCGGGCGCGCTACGCGATTGTAGAGATCTTTCCAAGCGCGGAGCGGACGCTGCTGCTCGTTGGCAATGGCGTGGTCGCCAACGATATAAACGCCGAGGTGCCAATCCTTGATGAGCTCGCCACCTTCACCGGCGACTTCGTCACGGACGTGGATCGCGCATGGACTCTCGTGCGCTCCTTCCTCCTCGACGGATCGGCCGTTCATCTCGGCACCTGGCAGGAGCTGTAGGGCCACGCCGGGACCTTCGCCGCCGTAGGCCACCTCAAGCGATCCGCAATGCGCGATCGGCGGCAGATATGCAGTCGATGGCCTTACGGTCAAACAATTCGATTGACCCTCAGAGAAAGGAAATCTATGACGCGGTCACGTCGCGGGCACGAGATGTTCTTGGCGTCTAGCCTAGACGGTTCACTTTTCATGAATGCTCGGGATGTGTTTCAATGAAGTATCCGTTTATTCCTAAGTCTAACAAGGCGCTCAAGTCGGGTCAGTTTTGGCCGATCCGGTTGGCCAACGGTAACTATGCCTGCGGTGTGGTAGTCGACGTCTATCCACCGACCGAGGACGATGCTTTCGTTCCCCGGTTGAGAAACAGATCGTTCCTGGCCGGCCTGGTTGACTGGCGTGGAGAGGCGCTCCCGACAACAGGTGATATCGCCGACAGAGATCTTCTAGATCAAGGCTTGGCTCACGTTGGCACAATTGCTACCGACAATATAGGAATTATAGGCGATGGACCGTATGGCCCCGACGGCATACCTCCGCTTTTCTGGGTCACACCTATTAGCGCTAAGAGCCCTGTAAGGTATCTGTACCAGGGCTTTCGGCGGATCCGTGAGGCACGCCCTGAGGAATGTGAGCCATATTTCGGAATATCTGCTTGGAGCCAGGACTACATTCAGGGTCGAGCAAACCTCAGGTTTGTTGAAGGGCGTGTTCCGAAGGCCGACTATCGTACCTATTCTCCGTTTATGCTTGATTAGTGCTGCGCCCGATTCGAACATTGACTGATGTCGATGGCGGCTCAGCGTTTGTGGTGATAATGATGGGCTCGGGTTGATGGCGGAGTCACCAGGCCAGGCTGCGGATCCTCCCGCCCATATGCCGAGTTTCTGGTGTGTCGACGGACGTAGGCTCATGGGTGTGGACGTGGACGACTTCTGGACCTTCATCGAGCTATCGCGCCACACAGGGCCGACCCAACGGGAGCGTGAGACGTTCCTGGGCGAGCGACTCGGCCGGTTCTCCCGCCGCCACCTACTGGACTTCGTCCAGCACCTATCTGCCACCCGCGAGCCGGCCAACACGTAATACCGTCGCCATGCCGGTGCAAGTACCGCCCCGGATCATCTGATCCACTCGACCGTTCGGAGGGGTCATTCCGACTACCGGGAGGCTCACGGACGGGAGCGAATTGGATCGACCTTCAGGATCACAGCCGCTGGCGGCTCCACCAGCCTGAACATCCGCACATCGGCATGAGCGGATGACGATGGTGCCGAGGTCGAGCTTCTGTCCGTTGAGGGTTCCCTAGCGGACACCTGAACTCGATGGCCGAGTACCCGCTTGTCTTCCCGAAGAGTGGGTCACACGAGACGGAGCCGCATGCGGCCGAGCGTGGTCGCTGGTCGGTGGGAGGTTCTGGCCGGCCGAGTCGGGCATGCACATCCGGACCCTCCGCGACGTCGAGTGAACTGGCGTCGTCGTCCACCTGGCACGCCCGGGCCACCGCCGTCACCGCCACCGACGGGCAGCGATGCTGCGAGGATCGCATCCGACTGCCACGTGACGTCGCACGGCTGGCAATCGCGGTATGACTTCGACGCCGCAGCGGCCGGCACTCACCTCGCGGGTGAGCGTCGGTTACGCTGACCCAACAATCGGCGATCATGGAGTGTGTTCGGGATGGCATTGTCAGAGCTCGCCGCGGTGGAGGCGGCGTATCAGGTGTTGTATCCGCTGGATGCGGCTGGTCGTCGGCGGGCGTTGCAGTGGTTGTCCGACGCGTTGGGCGCCGAAGGGCCACTGCCAGAATCCGCGCCTGCGAACGCCACGTCGGCAGGGCCGGCAGGCGAGGACCGTGCGCCGGAACGCGTACCCGCCACCAGGTCGGCGTCGGCCCGCACCCCGCGGCGACGCGCCGGCACCGAGGCCACGGCGGCGGAGACGGAGACCCCGGCGGGCCGTCCACGGCGGGTCCGGGCGGCCAGACCGGCCGCTGCGCCGGTAGTGACCCGGGAGCGCTCGTACCGGCGGATGCCACCCGCTGAGGAGGTCATGGCTGCCTACCAGCAGGTCGGTAGCATCAGCGGACTCGCCGATCATTTCAACGTTCCCCCGTACACCGCGCAGGGCTGGGCCCGGCAGTTGCGCAAGCAGGGCCATGCCATCGGCCGAGTCAGCTGAACCACGCCACAAACGTCACAAACTCCCGTCGGGTGGAGCGGTCGATCCCCGGGTCCGCGGACGCCAACAAACGCCGACGGTTGAGCGCGGTAAACGTGATGTCGGCCGTGGCCTCGGCCTGACCGTTGCCCAGGTTGCTTCCACGAACACCTCAACACCGAACAGCGGCATAGCACGCGTGCGTTCCAATCCGTTCGCGTAGGTGCTGCGGCGCGTCGGGTTGCCTGGTGCAGAGAAATCCCGGCAACCGGATGCACCTGGAGGCCGGCCGGCTCAAAGCGATCGTCGCCGCGACGGTCGCCGACGGCAGCTATGTGATCTGCCACGACACGCTCCCGTACGGCAACCACCCCGACGTGCAACCGGCGGTCTGCCGCGGCTTGCACGACCGGTACCGCACCTGGCGGCTGCAACTCATCGGACGCCTCTTCGGCTTCATCGAGGTCGAACCGCCCGGCTCGGCGTCCGCAGACACCCCAGCCGGTTGACACACCGCACGGATCTCGTCGCCCGCGTTCCGCCGGGGGCGCTCGCGACGACTTGACCTGCGCGGAAAGTCGAGCGTCGATGGGCGTGCCGGAACCGGCAACCCGCCACCACACGCGTGCCGGGTGCTGGCGGCTGCCCAGACGCACGCGACGCGGGGAGACCACGCCATGACCAGCATGCTCAGCACCGCCACCCAGGAGCGCACGCACCCGTCCGCCGACGTGCCGGTCCCCGCCGATGTCATCGACGTGCTGCTCTGGCGGCTGGCGTTCGACGTCGCCGCCGAGCACCAGCGCGGCCCCACCGGCGACTGCACCAACCTGCGCTGTACCGGCGTTCGCGGCGTCTGCGCCCCGGCCGTGCATGCTCAGCGGGCGCTGCGGATGGCCCGCCGCCCGCTGGCACCCGTCCGGTCGCCGGCGGTGGCGAGTTCCCTGCCTGTGGCCCGAACCGCAGCGACCGCCGCCTCTGAGCTGGTCGCTGCGCACGACCCGCGACCGGCACCGACCGTTGTCGGGCGCGCCGCTGTCGGCCGCCCCAACACGGGCCGGTTCACCGACTGGTTCACCAGCGCCGTCGGAGCGGTCCACGGCCGACGGCCGAACCAACTGCCACGCCGCAGACCCGGCGCTGCTCTCGCTCACGCCGCTGCCTGAGCGCAGCCGCCCCGGTAGGGACCGGACTTTGCGCCCAAACCCCGACCGCGTCGCCCGGCCACGGACGGCGCGGTCGGCGCCGTGCACACCCGAATTCTCACGGTTGCGGCGCCCCCGCCCTGGACGGCGCAACCGTCACGGCGTGAAGGAGACTGATGTCCATGCCTGGCATCGAGGACCTCATCCGCCGCCAGCAGGAGATCATCGAATGGGTCGGATGGGCGGTCATGCTCATCCACCCCACCGACGACCCCGACACCGTCATGCCGTACGCCTACACCGCGAGCCTCACCGCCCGCCAAACCGGCACAGGAGCTGCCGTCATCGCCACCCTCACCCTCGATGGCCGGATCGCCCTCCCGGAAGTCCGCCGTAAGTACCCTGGCGCCTCAACGACAGCGGCTCCTGCCACCTACCGGCCCGGCCTCTCGTCGCTCGAAGGCGCAGGAATCGTGTGTTGCGTGGTGGTGAGTCAGCGGCAAGCAACTGACCTCAGCTGCGGGTGGCGCGAGACGCCTGACGCGTGATGATGGGCAGGACTCGACTTCGCCACACAAGACGTGTTCGAACCGGCATTGACCGGCACGTCAGAGCCATGCGGCTACCGTGTGCGGTCGCGACGAGTGCCCGGCCGTCGCCGTGATCGACAAACGAGCCCGCATCGGGGGAACACAGTAGCGATCATGCCCGCGACACACAGCACATCCCGACGGGCGCGGCAGGCGTGCCTCCACCTCGATTCCGTCACGACGGCGTCCCCGAGATCTATACCCCCTGGCCGAGCTGGACGCTGAGCTGAGCCGAGCTTGAAGGAGCAGATGATGAGCATGACCCCCCACGACCGGCCCGAGCCCCGAAACGTGACCGGCGACCCGGCGCCCGATGTGCGCGAAGTCCTCGGTGGTGTACCGGTCGAGTTCGGCACCGCCGGCGAGCTGACCGCCCTGCTGGCCAGGCTGCCGGCAGACACGCCCGTGGTCGTCGCCCACGCCATCCGGACCGACCCGGCCCTGCCCGGCAGCGACATTGAGGAACGCACGGCGGCTGCGGCCCTGACGTTCGGGTTGCCGCAACTGGTCGAGGCCGACGGGCGAGTCGAGCAGCAGCTGGTGCCGGCGGTGCAGCTCGGCGCGTTCTACGCCGCTGAGGGCAGCCCGGTCCCGGCTGCGACCGTGGCGGCATGGCCATACGAGCGGGCGGTCGAGGCGATCCTCGCCGGTGACGACGACACCATGTTCGCCGCGTTCGGGGAACTGCTGCGGTTCATCGCCGGTTCCCTGGACGGGCAGGAAGACGCGGCACTGTACGAGCACCTCGCTGGCGACGCCGACCTCGTCAGCCAGGCCGAGCTCGACGCCGCGTTGCTGCGCCACGCCGCTGACCGGCTCGCCGCCCTGCACCAGCGCATTCGCGGATACCTGCCTCGTGCGAGCTGAAGGAGCCCTCGTGTTCCAGACCAACTACATCGGCGACGAACTGGAGCGACTGCTCCATCGCTGGCGCTCAACTCGACGACTCACGTTGACCAACGCGGCCGGGGTCGCACAAATCGCAGGGCGATTTCATGACACGCGACCCACCCCGCCATGACCACGACAACACGCACAACGACGCCGGTCACCGCGATGGGGAGATGCCGCGGGACAGCAGGGACAGCGGACGCGGCTCAACCGTCGGCAACCAACTTCGCGGCGTTTTGCAGCAGGGTCTGCATATAGCGCTTTGTGTATTCGACCTGCTCAGGATGGTCTGCGACGTACTTACGCTGGAGCTCAACATCGCTTCCGCGCCAGGCATCAGCCAGCCCAGCCTGCTGATTGCATCGCACATCAGCCAGCGCCGCAGTGACCGACTCGGGTGTGGCCTTGTTCCCCGACCAACGCATCGTCGGCTCCCACGGGTCGGAATACTCATATCCGGCCTTCTTCAGACATGCCCGCCACGCATCGATCTTGGCACCGACCTCCGGCGACGTCATTGCCTCTCTTGTGAGGTCGTGTTCGATCTCGCGTGTGTTCAACGGCTCGCCGGGCGGCATGCCGGCCACGAGCGCTGTGTTCGCTTCTCCGGCGCATCCGCCAGATGGCACTGCCTGGCCGCCGTAGCTCGGCAGCGGGCGTCCGGTGTTGACGGCCGCGCCGTTGTCGACGCTAAATTCCTTGCCATACACGATGGCGATGGCCTCGCGTGGAACGGCCGCATCGAAGGGTGCTTCCTGCGGGCCAGGCTTCGATCCATAACCGTAGGTCCTGGCGTGCTGCTCATCGGTCAGGCCGTACCGGTCATCGATCCCGTTCCACGGATTGCCCATGATCTGGGCCGGCATCGAAACTTCGAAGCCGAATCGCTTCAGGCACCGCTGCACCAGAATCGCTCGCCCGCGGTTCACGGTCCGCATTTGATCATTGCTCAGCGACATCGAGTCAAATGGATAGGCGACCGCTTCGCCCGAGGTCTGCGACGGTCGCGCTTCGCTCGAGCTTGCATGCGAACCACAACCAGCCACGAATGCCATCGAGATGATCACGGCGACGCGACCCACAGACGCGGTACGGTTTGCTTGATCGCCTGAGGATTGCGCTGCCCGCGCAACTGCGGTCACTGCGGGCACGGCGAGGACCATCGGGAGGCCGCCCGCCCTGGCCGCGAACACCTTTCGGAACTCGTCTTCCAGCATGCTCGCCACGTCCCCAGTCAGACTTCCACCGGCTTCCTAACACGATGTCCACGGGTAGAGGCGCCTCAGCCGCGACAAAAGGTTGAGCATCGCCCAGGTCCCGTCCGCGGCCCACCGCTGGAACCGCTGGTACGGGTCTTCCACGGCCCGTACCGTTGCGGCAGGTCACGCCACGGCGACCCGGTCCGCTCACCCAGCAGATCGCGTTGATCATCTGCCGGTGGTCGCGCTCCCGGCCACCACGAACGGGGCTGCACCGGCAGCAACGGCGCCAGCACGCCCACTCGTCATTGCTCAGATCACCTCGTGCCCCACCGGTTCAACGAGCCAACCCCATGATCCGCGAGACAGAACCGGTGTTGGACCCGACCAGCTCAGAACAACCCCTGATCTGCAAAGGCGCCATGACACATGACCGGAAATGCGGCTGGAGTATCAGCGGGGCGAAGCGTTCAGGCAGTGGGATTCCAATGGCGGTGCACGGTGCGTTCCGACCGGCCGATGCGCGCGGCGACCTCGGCAATGCTCAGGCTGGGTTCACGTCTCTGCCAGTAGGCGACGGCTTCGGCCGTCGCGCGGGGGACGTCGGCGGTGTCGGGTTCGCGGCCGTCGGACGGAGCACTGTCCTCGACGCGGGTGTCGCCGCGGTGTCCACCATCCGATGCGACTGTCTTGTCAGTCGATGGCGAACCATCGTCATGCCCGACAGGCGCCCCGTCGGGTTCGGTGGCCGGGGCGGCTGTCGGCGAGGACGTCTCCTCGGCGGCAGGAACTGCCGAGGTGTCCAGGTCGGCCCCTGTGGGCGTGCGATCGGGGTCGGTGGTTTCCGGGGCGGTGTCGGCGTGCTGGGCCGTGGCTGCGCCTCGGTGCGTGGATAGTGACCGGCCTGCGATCGTGGCCGCCGATCAGCCCGTTGGCCGGCCCGGCGTCGCCGTCCGATCCGGCCCCCGGTGACATGCCGTCCCCGTCACGTCTCGCATCACCGGCGCTGATCCACTGGTGCGGCATGCGGCCCTCGGTCCATTCGTTGATCCACTGCTCCCGTCGACTCGACGGATCGGATCTGGCCACGATTCCGTGACGGGCGGCCGTCCGCGTTCCCGACGTCGGGAGGGTCACCCCTGCGGGGCGGACTGGGTCTCGTCCGGCCCCGAGTCGACGACATCGGATCGGACGCGGCCGACACGACCGCTGTCCGGCGATGCCGCGGTAATGACCGCTGTCCGTGCCTGATCCTTTCGTCGGTGCTGCACCCTGATCGGGGCGCCGTTCGCGGACGGGGGTGCGGGTGCTGTGGCCTGCGGTGTTACCCGTGTGACCGCGTGTGACGCGGTGTGCGGGTGGGATCCGGGTCGTTGCGGCGGTTCATGCTCTAGCGTCCTTGGCATTCATCGACGCCGGCCGAAGTGGAGTGTGATCGTGATGCTTGACGGGCTCCTGGATTCCCGCATGCGTACATCGCGTTCGGCCTGGCCGCGCGGCGGAGTTCGGCGCCGGTCGGGCTATCGATGTCGGAGTCGGTTGGCGGCGGCGGCGCGTGCGGTCGGCAGCTGGCTGATGCTGGTGGGCGTGTTGGTCGGCCTGCCGGTCGCGTTGTGGGCGCTGCGGCCGGTGTGGTCGGAACTGGACGTCGCCGCCGTGGTCGTGGAGCCGTTGACGCCGCTGGTGGCGTTGGCCGTGCTGGTCGCCGGCGGGTGGTTGCTGTGGGCATGGCTCATCGTGGCCACCGTCCTGGACATCGTCGCGGTGTTCACGCAGCGAGGAAGTGCCGTGCGGCTATTGCCGGCACCGTTGCACACCAAGGTCACCACGCTGGCCGGGTCGTTGCTGATGGCGGTGACCTCGGTGACCAGCGGTGCTTCAGCCGTCGCGGGCGTCACCCCGCCGGCGGGGGCGACGACGCACAGCGCCGCCCCGCCGACCGGGGTCATGCCGGCCGCACTGACCGGCACCGATACGGCTGCCGGAGGTCAGGTCACAGACCTGCCCTGGCTCTTTGTCACCGCGGCCACCGCTGTCACCGGCCCCGCAGCTGGCGGCGCCATGGCGGACCCTGGCGCGGTCATCGCCCCGACCGGAGACCCGTACACGGCGCCGCACCGGTTCGTCACCGTCGCGGACACCGGCCCGCTCACCGTCATCACTGCCGGCCAGCGGTACACCGTTACGGTGCGGCGCGGCGACACCCTCTGGGAGATCGCCGGGGCGTGGCTCGGGGACCCGCACCGCTGGACGGAGATCTACCACATCAACGCCGGCCGCTACGACCATGCCGGACGCATGCGCGGCGGCGAGCACATCGAACCCACCTGGGTCCTGGACCTGCCCGACGACGCCACCCCACCGGCCGGCGCCCAACCCGCCGGCCCACCCACCCACACCGATCCCGGTCAAACCGATCCCGGCACCGGTCCCGGCGGCGCCGCAGGCCCCGGCCAGACCCAGAACCAGGGGCCTGGGCAGTGCGCGCCACCGTCGAGCGTCTCGCCGGCCGTCAGCACGCCGCCGACGAGCACGGCCGAACCTGACGACGACGGCGTCGTCGGTCTGCCTGCCTCGTCGGCCGGCACCGGCACCCCGGGCAGGACCGGTCCGACCCCGACCCCGACCCCGACCGCACGGGATGCCAACAGCAGCGCTCCCGAGGGCGGGCCCAACACGTCCACCGAGCACGGCGGCGTGTCACTGCTGTCAGGCAGCTGGGTCGACCTCGGACTCGCCCTGGCGATCATCGCCGCGGTCACGCTGGTCTGGACCCACCGGCGGCGCCGCTACCTCCCACGGCCACCATCGGCACGGCCACGCACCGACGACCCGGACCTCACACCGATGCCCCTCGTCGTCTCCCGCCTCCGTCGTGGCCTGCGCCGACCGGCCCCGGCCCGCGACGACGACGCCCTCGACCAGCACGTCGCCCCACGTGATGCCGAGGACGACGGTCCTGCCGAACGCGCCCATGCCGAACGCACGGATGCCGACCTCGTTGACGTGGACCGGGCCGACGTGGACCGGGCTGACGACCAGGACCCCGCGGCCGGCGACGACCCCGGCGGCGCGGACGACGAGGAGGAAGACGACACCGACTGGATGGCAGCCGTCGGTGCGGACGATGACGGTGCGCGTGACGATGAGCACGACGGCGAGGGCTTGGTGCCGCAGCCCCCGGTCGTGCCGGCGCTGACGAACCCGGTCATGGCGGTGTGGCCGCCGGCCGGGCTCGGGCTCACCGGTCCCCGGGCCGACGACGCCGCTCGCGGGTTCCTCGTCGGCGCGCTCGCGGCCGGCGGCGCGGAGGACATCGAGGCCCGCACCCACGTGGTGGTGCCGTCAGCGACGGCCGCGACCCTGCTCGGCGCCGCCGCCGGCCTGCCCGACACGCCACGGCTGACGATCACCGCCGGACTCGACGAGGCCCTGGAACTGCTCGAGGCGCGGACCATGCACCGCACCCGCCTGGTGTACCGGCACGAGGTCGACAGCGTCGCCCAACTCCGCGACGCCGATCCGCTCGAAGAGACGGTCGAACCGATCCTGCTCATCGCCGACGCCGACGCCGCCGCAGCACATGTACGGCCCCGCGTAGCAGCACTGCTCAGCCAAGGGCAGCGCCTCGACATCCACGCGGTCGTGCTCGGCGCCTGGCCCGACGGCGACACCGTCGTGGTCGCCGCCGACGGCACGACCAGCCCAGCCGCCGGTGGACAGGCCCGCCACGGCGGGCACCCCGCAGACATCGGCCGCCTCACCGTGCTCACCCCGGCCGAGACCGCAGACCTGGTCGCGTTGCTCGCCGAGTCCCACACCGGCCACGCACCACCTCCGGCCCCGGCCCGGCACCCCGGCCCGACCAGTTCCGCCCCGGCCGAACCCGCCCAGACCGGCCATGCCGATCTGCACGCGAATCTGCACGCGGATCTGAACGACGCCGCGCCGGTCGCAGCCCCGATCGTCGAACACCACGACACCGGCACCTCCGGGCCCGGTCTGACCGACATCCCGGCCATCGAGACCGAGCCGACGGCGACGCGCCGCATCGCCGACCCAGGCACCACCTCCGTCGCCGACCCGGAACTGCCGACCCCGCCCGACACCGAACCGACGGACGGCTCGCCAACAGGTGCGCCGGCCAGCGACGAACCCATGGAGGCGGGACCCACCCCGGCACTGGACGACAGCGAGGCTGCGCCCGCACCGGATCCGGTGGTGCGGGTCCTGGTACTCGGGCCACCGCAGATCGTCGACATGAACACGGCCAAAGGCTCCGCCCGCGCCAAATCGGTCGAGGTCCTGGTCTACCTCGCCGTGCACGACGGGCCGGTGCACTACGAGCCGATCATCGACGACCTGCTGCCGGACGCACCCGCGAAGAAGGCACCCCACCGGCTGCACACCTACGTGTCAGCGCTGCGGGACGTGCTGCGCCGTACCGGCGCCCCGACCGAGTACGTACCCCGCAGCGGCGACCGGTACCAGCTCAACCGCGACGTGCTGGACGTCGACCTGTGGCGCCTACAGCAAGCGCTGCGCGACGCCGAGCAGACCACCGACCCAGCGATACAGGTCGCCGCCTGGCGGCGGGCGGTCGGCCTCTACCGCGGCGACCTCGCCGCCGGCATGGACTACGAGTGGATCGAACCGTACCGGGAGGCCATCCGCCAACAGATCCTCGACACCGTCCTTGCCCTGGCCGACGCCCTCACCGACGACCCCACCGACGCCCTGACAATCCTCACCGCCACGCTGGAGCACAGCCCGTACACCGAGGCGCTGTATCAGGCCGCGTTCCGCGCCCACGCCGCGCTCGGCGACATCGACGCCATCCGCGCGCTGCGCCGGACCCTGACCCACCGCCTCGCCGAGATCGACACCGAACCCACCGAGGAGACCACCGCCCTCGCCAATCACCTCCTCGCCCGGCTGAAGACCCCACCACGGCGCACCGGACCCCACCCGGTCACCCGCCCCGGCAAGAACGCCGCAGCCTGATGAGCACCGACCTCGCCGACACCCGCCTCCGCGCCGTCAACGACGCCACCACGATCGCAACCAAGACCGCCGACAGGCGCGCATCCGTCCCGGACAGCGCTGGACGGCACGGATCCGGGACGGCCCGGTCCACCGTCCGACCCGTGTCGGCGCGGGCCGAGCCGCCAACGACAGCGGCGCTCGACGCCGCCCTGGAGCGGGCGGTCCGCCACGCCGGGTACCTGCGACGCGGCTTCTACCTCGTCGTGCTCCTCGTCGCGCTCACCGGACAGGTCAGCGGCGCAGTCATCGCCCTGCACATTCCGCTGCTGTGGGCGATCCCTGCCGTCGGCGCCCTCGAGCTCGGCGGTATCGTCGTGCTCGCCAACGCCGACGTGCGCCGGCGGCTCGGCGAACACGCCATCGGTTCCCGCATCCTGTCCGCCGCGATCGCGGTCGGCGCCGTCGCGTTCAACTGGCTCGCCCACCAGGATCATCTTCTCGGCGGGTTCTTCGCCGGGATGTCGGCGCTGGGATACCTCGTGTGGCTCACCCATGCCGAGAACTCCCGCCGCGACCGGCTCCGCGCGCTCGGCGACCTGCCACCGACCACACCCGCCTACGAACTCCTCGGACACTGGCTGCGCCACCCGTGGCTGACCCGCCGCGCCAGATCCCTCGCCAAAGCCAAACCACCCTCGGCTTGTACACGTCAATCACCGCCGCCCTCGCCGAGGTCCGCGCCGAACAACGCCGAGCGGCGATCGCCGCCGTCCTGCACCGCAAGATCCGCGCAGCGGTCGATCCGACCGCCGCCGACATCGCCGTCTACGACCTCGACATCATCGCCGACCGCCTCGCCGCCAGCGCCGACTACGACGGCCTCACCGCCCTCATCGCCCACGACCTCACCCCAGACCGCCTCACCACCCCAACACCGCCGCACGCAGACCGGCACCCATCAGTCATTCGCACAACGAGCGCGTCCGCGGTAACACCACCGCCAGGCCTCACCGCCAGCGCCCCCGACCTGCCGCTGGCTGGAACGCCCACGGCCAGCGCCTCCTTCGGCCGCACCGTGCCTTCTGCGCCCGCAGTTGATCGCCACGACCCGCCGCCGCACGAGCGCCCACCGACCACCGCGGCTGGCATCTCGACGGACTACACCGAAGTGCATATAGCGACCGACCCAACGGTCGGGACATCTAGCCAGACGCGGGCTCGCGGAACTCAGACGTATGAGGCGGACCTGGTGCGACCCGAGTTGTGCGAAGGCACCACTCGCGTCCGGGATCGCGCCACGTCCGACGGCAGCCCGCGTCCCGGATCCGAGGACCCAACCGCCCACAGTGCTCCTGAGGACGACCACGACGACCACGGCCAGGACCAGGATGGGCACGGCGGCGGGAACCCAGTGCCGCAGGAAACCGCTGCCGCCGTCGCGTACTGGTACCACCGAGAAGCCGATCCACACCCGCGCGACATCGCAGCTCGGATCGGGCGCTCTGAACGCACCGTGCGTCGATACTGGCCACAAACCAACGACACCAGCCCATGACCCGCACCGGCCCGCGCACAACACGCGGTAACAGCGGCACTCCGCTCGTTGTTCACCGCCGTACTCGCACAGCCGTCGCTCTGCTCGACGAGCAGCCTGACGAACATCGCCACCGGGTAGCCGGTCATCCGGCTGCGGGTGACGTCAGCGGCCATCACGGTCTGGTCGCCACGGGATCCCGCGCAGCTGTCGCGCCGCAGCGGGCATGTGAGTGCTGTTCAGTTGGCTTCAGTTGGCATCGGACCATCGCAGTCTCTTGTCCTCGACAACCGGCTGGTGGCCGTTGAGGACGGTGGAGGCAAGAAGTGCCTCGCTGACCTGGTCGGTCAGGTCGGTGAGCGACGGCCAGGTCCGGTGGCCGTGCAGCCCGTCCACACCGTCGACCAGCAGGACCCGGCCCGGGTTCGTGCCGTGGTCGAGGACGAGGACGTTGAGGCCCAGGTCAGAGGCGAATGGTACCCATTGCTGGTTCCAGTCGTCGTTCTGGTCCGAGGCGCGGTCGCGCATGTCAGTGGAGTTCTCGAACGTGACGACTGACGAGTGCCGGCTGGTCCCGTCGGGCCAGTCGGCCGCGCATCTGCGGTCCGCCGAAACGGCGTGAACTCAGTTGTCCGTTAAAGGTCGGGGTTGGGTGCTGTATCGCAATTGGGCGAGTGTTGCGGCTGCGGCGTCGCGCTTGTGCGTGCTCAAGGCACGCGTCGCCGCGACCAGCAGCGCCCGACCGGCCCGGTCGTTCTCCTTGAACAACAGGTGGCGAACGAGCCCGCGCGGCGCATCTGGTCCGGAGCCGTCGAGGAGTACAGCACGCCCCGGCCGATCGCCTCGCAGAAGGCCACGGCGGGCGCGCTGGACCGAACAATGACCTGCCACACCCTGTCGCAGACCGGGCAGACGGCGCCGGTCCTGCCCTGCTGCATGCGGATCCGCTCGTACGGCTCCAGGTAGGTGAGCAGCGTATCGGCGAACACGCCCAGGGCCTGGTAGCGCAGGTCCCGTTTGCGTGGATCCGAGATGACCAGCTCACCGGCCGGTCAGTTGAGCTCGGTGCCCCAGACGATCGCCAGCGGGGCGAACGGCTCGTGCGGCAATGGCGCCATGGCAGTGCCGCAGTGTTCCCCCGAGTGAGTAACGGCGTGGCGTGCGTGCAGCAGTGGCGTCCCGCCGGGCTTTGGCAGCGCAGGCACGCAGTCGGTTATCGCCGGGCGACCAGGAGTTCGTCCACTGTCATCCCGAGCCGCTCGGCAAACCTAGAGAAGGTCACACGTGCTGTCTCGTCGAACGGGGCATTCGTAGCGATTCGTTCCAATACCTCCTCCACTAAACCATCAACGTCCTGACTCGACACGTTGGCCCGCAGCCATCGCATCCATTCCACAAGCTTGTCCGCTCCGTACCGCACTCGCGCAGGGTGCAGGTCCCGATCCGCAGCGCTACGGATCACTCGCACTGCTGCGGCGCACCGCTCGACCGGAAAGCTATGCTCAACCAAGATCACGTCTAGTTCGGCTAATTCGCCGTACCCAGCGAGCTGGCGTATCAAGTCGCCCCGGCTCCGGGCCGATGGCAATCGGTCGACGGCCGGGTCGAGGACTACAACCACGACCGAGGCGTCCTGCTCACTGTCTGCGCCAACCCGGACGGCCACCGATCCCCCCGGAGGACAAACCCGCCACGACAGGTAGGGCGCGAGGGACGCCTCCCCAACCACGATCGAACCTGATGACAACCTGAGCAATGCTGACGTTACTTCGCAGGCAGTAGGTGGCCCATACGTCCGCCAGAGCTCAATCCTCACAGGTCCGACCTGTTGACGACAAGGCATGAATATTTGCGTCGACGTCACCTCGGGTAGCGCGTCGAACGTCGGCTCATCATCATCCGCCGCTTCCGCAGAACCGATGACAATCAATCCATTATCTACTTGAAACTCCGCGACACAGAGCTTCATCAGATCCCTCCTGTAAAATCAAGGGACAACATGCCTTCTCGCCTCTGCAATAAACGCTTCAAACCGGCCTTCGGGGCTACCCAGGTTGTGTGCGCGCCCAATTCTCAGGACCCGCTGGACAGCAAAGCTCTGATCACCGCTGCACACAGAACAGTGACTGAAGATCCGATAGATGAATCTACCAGGGATCCCGAACGCTTTGGCCGGGAAATGATCGCCGATTCTGCGGGGGCGTGCACGCGGGCGGGTGTTGTTGCAGGAATGACACGGCAGGTCTTGCACACGATCCGTGATCGAAGTGGGCAGCGGGTCAACAAGTGTCGTAATGATACCCGACCTTGCGTACGGACCTGGTTCCAAAAGGTCCAGCTGCGCCTGCGTGATCGTCAAGTCGCAGTTGTGTACGAGGACCGGCGCCGACCCGGCGACTACGTAGTACGTGTGTACGTTGCTGACCGTGAGGTCGTGCATCACCTTCGCGGCGATGCGGCTCTGGACCTTGAGGACGATCATGGTGTGGTGGTTGGCAGTGCGGAGGCGATCGCCGGGGGTCAGCTTGGCCGCATCGATCCAATTATTCGTTGTATCTGACCAGAACGGATGATGGTCGGTGGTTTCGATCTTGTGCACCTGACCGTCGTCGTCCATGACTGTGAGGTCAGTGAGGTCTGAGTCGACGTTGACGTGCAGTGCGGTGACGGTCTGGGCTGTGGTCTCTGAGGTGGTGGGGTCGGTCGCCGTGACAGTGTCGCCCAGGACGACGTCCTCGATCGTCTTGTGGCTGCCGTCCGCCATCTGGACTAGCGTGTCTGGGTCGAAGCTATGCCGGCTGCCGCTGTCGTCGCAGCCCTCGGAGCCTCCACGGTCCTCGGTCTGCTCGCTGGCTTCTTCTTCCTGCGCGGTTCGCGTCCTTTTGGCCATGTCTTCGGCACGCTGCTTACGCTGCAGTTTGTCGAGTTGGATCTGTTCGGCGTCCCGCTTCTTTGCGTACCGCTTTTCATCGGTGCCGGATTCGTATCGCTCTTGGTCTTCCTTGTACTTCTTTTGCCAGTTGTCGCCGTACTTGTTCTTGTAGTAGTCGTAATCCTCGTCCCTGATGCTCTCGGCGGCCTTGCCGACAAGTTTAAAAAGCCTTGCGATTACATTGGAGCTGCTTCTGGACACGATGGCGGAGCCTGCGATGCCGCCTGGGCCGCCGCCTCCGTCGCTTTTCATGAGCCCGGTGGGGTCGCTGTAGGTGATGGGGCTGTGGGCGGCGTATGCGTAGGCGTTCAAGCTGGCTGGGTCGCCGAGCTGCACGAGCGGGTCGGGGCTGAGGAAGACGCCGAGGTTGGGGTCGTATTCGCGGGCGCCGACGTCGAGAAGTCCGGTTGAGGTGTTGCTCTGTTTGTTGAGGAAGCCGCGGTCGGTGGGCCAGGTGCCTTGGGTGGCGCGGTCGGCGCCGTAGGGGGTGTACCAGCGGCGTTGGACGTTCCCATTGTTGGCGTTGACAGTCAGATTCGTGCTCGCCTGGTGATCAGCAGCCAGCCAGGACAACCCCGCGGCGGTGCGCACGGCGACGGTGGCGCCGCCGTGGTTGTAGTAGCGGGTTGCGGTGATGGTGCTGGTGCCGGTCAGTTTGTATTCCTGGCCTGCCGCGTACAGGGTCGTGGCGCCAGGTTCCTTGCGGATGAGCAGCCCGCCGGTGGCGTCGTAGAGGTGGCTGGTCTGCTGGTCGCCGCCGCTGGCGTGGACGGTGGCGCTCGCGTATTGGTTTTCGGGGTTGAAGGTGAAGTCGGTGACGACGCCGTTGATGGTGCGTTGCTGGGTGTTGCCGGCGTTGTCGTAGGTCATGGAGTCGGTGCGGGTGGTCGTGCCGGTGTAGGCGACCGAGGTCGCGGCGTGGACGCGCTGGGCCGTGGGCCCGGGGGTCGGGTAGGTGAACATCCGCGTCGTGGTGTCGGTGGCGCTGGTGCGGTGGATGTCGGTGGTGCGGCGGCCGCTGGTGTCGAAGGTGTACGTGTCCCAGTACGGGTATTTGCCGGAGCTGGTGATGGCGGCGGCGGTGGGGTCGGGGGTGCAGGTGCCGAGGGTGGTCCAGGCGTTGGTGAGTCGGTGCTGGCCGTCGTAGCGGTAGCACTGGGACTGGTTGTCGGTGCCGTCGAGGATGCGGGTGATGTCGCCGGTGTGGTCGTAGGTGTAGGTGTCGTTCTGGACGGTGGTGAACTGCCCCGCCTGGGCCGGGTTCGGCAGTTTCGAGGTGATGTTGGCGAGGCGGCCGGTGTCGGGCTGGTAGGTGTAGTTGCGGGTCATCTGCGCGATGCCGCTGGCGCCGTAGACGCGTTGGCTCAGTTCGCCGTACTCGCTGTACGTGCTCGCCGTGACGTACGGGTCGATGCCCGCGGCGGTGTTCGGCAGGCCGAAATTGGTGTAGCTGTAGTTGACCGTCTCCGCGGCGAGGCCACCACCGGCGGGGTATCCGATGGAGGTGAGGTCACCGAACTCGGTGTAGCTGTATGTGGTCTGGTAGGTGTTGGCGAGTGCCCCTTGGATCATCGGGATTGTCGTGGTGGTGCTGGTCGGCTGGTACAGGGTGTTGTAGCCGTCGATGGTGTCGATGTACTGGTCGCTGCCGACCCAGCGGGTGGCCGAGTCGAGCGCGCCCTTCGCCTTGGTGTCGTAGGCGAACGAGGCCAGTTTCGTGCCGGTGTTGATCTCCCCGGCCCACCGGCGGGTTTCCCGGCCGAGGGGGTCGTACTCGTGGGAGATCTTCTGCAGGCGGCCGTCGATCGTCCAGGTGATCTGGCTTGCCTCGTCGTACTTGATCGACGTGGTGCCGGTGTCCGGGTCGGTCTGTGAGGTGGGGCGGCCGAGCAGGTCGTAGGCGGTGGTGTATTTGCTGCCTGCTGCGTCGATGACCGAGGTGAGCTGGCTGAGCCGGTCGTAGGTGTAGATGGTCGTCTCAGGGGTCCCGACGGGGTTGCCGCCGGTCGGGTACACGTCCAGCGAGGTGGCGCGGCCGAGCGCGTCGTACCGTACGGTGTTCGTTCCGCCGATGCCGCCTGCCGGTGGGATGGTGGTGACGCTGGCCCCGTCGTACAGGTTGGTCTGGTGCCAGGTCTCCGCGTCACCGGCCCACTTGGCGTTGATGGTGGGCCGGTTGAGGGGGTCGTAGGTCACGCGTTGCTGCAGTTGGATGTTGGTGTCGTTGAAGCCCTGCAGCGTGCCGGCCGGTGCGGAGGCGTTCCACAGCATGCTGCTCTTGACCGCGAGTCCGCGCGGGTCGTACTGGGTGTCGGTGATGACCCGTCCGCCGGTGACGCCGGCTGATGGCTGCTGGGTCTGGCGGGGGCGCAGGAGGCCGTCGTAGATGGTGAACGATTCGATCTGATGGCCGTTGGGACCGAGAGTCTTGGTGGAAGTCCAGGTCGGTTCGCCGGTGACCGGGTCGTACGCATGGTATGCGTTCTGAACGTCCGGCAGCGGGCTCGGCGGCTGCGCCGACGGCGTGAAGGTGATCGCCTTGTCATTGGCGAGCAGGGTCTGGTGGTGGCCGTACTGGGTGGCGGCGGTACCGGTGGCGTTTTCGACGCCGATGGTGGCGGCGTTGCCGCGGTCCATGTCGTTGTCGATACCGCCGTAGTTGAAGGTGATCTTGCCATCGTTCTCGTTCAGGGTGATGGTGAACGACACGCGGGTGCTGCGCCCGTACAGGTAGGCCTCGGCCCATTCGACGGTGAACTGCCGGTTGGGTGCGGTGCCGGTGGTTCGGGTGAAGACCTGCGCGGTGCCGTTGAGGTCGAGGTCGTCCCAGAACGGGTACAGCGCGGCGTTGGGAGCCGTGGTGTTCGGGATGGTGGTAGCAGCGAAGTCCGCGGCTTGGTCGGTGAAGGACAGCAGTCCGTTGCTGGACAGGTAGGCGCTGCTGTAGTTGGTGCCGTAGAAGGTGAACGCGAACGGCAGGCTGATCTGGGTGTGGTTCTCGTCGCCGCTGAGCGCGACGGTGGTGGAGCCTGGTCCGTCGATGTCGGCGAACGGCACGGTCGAGGTCGTTGCGGTGTATGTGATGGCGGGGGTGGAGTTGCGGGGTTGGAAGACCTTGGTGAGCCGGCCGAGCGCGTCGTAGTGCGTGATGGTCGTTCGGTTGTTCGGGTCCAGGACAGCGAGGGTCTGGCCTCGGGTTCGGCTCAGTGTGGTGGTAGTGACGTGCCCGGCTGGATTGGTGCTGGTGACCGTGGTCGGGGCGCTGCCGGACGGAGGGTCGTAGGCGACCATGGTCTTGCGGTCCAGTGCGTCGAATGATTCGAGAATGCGCCCGTAGGTGGTGTCGTATGTGGTGGAGCTGCTCTTCTGCCAGTTCAGCGTGGTGCCGGAGACGGACGCCAGGACGTTGGTGCGGGTGACAAGTCCTCGGGTTGGGCTCGCTCCGACGGCGAGGGTGTCGTACTGCGTCTGGCTTCCGGAGAGCACGTTGCCGCCGGGTGGTGATGTTGTGCAGTCTGTCGTGAGCGATTGTGACGCGTACGCCACCATGAACTCGCCGTCATTCGGTGCGGCGTATGTGGTCGTGGTGCAGACGTCATCGGAGGTGATGGCCTCGTCGCCGAGGTCGTTCACGAGCGTCGGCAACCCGTAGGTGGCGTCGTAGCCGTAGGTGCTCTTGGTCCACCGCCAGGTGTTGCTCGGCGTCAGCAGCGTGCCGGCTCTTGTTTCTGCGGTCGAGACGCGTTGGGCGCTGATGTTGCCCATGACCCACGGCGCAGTCCGGGATGCCGTCTGGACATGCTGTGGTGTGGTGATCTGCTTGGTGAGTACGGTGGTGCCGCTGCCCAGTGCGGACGTTTCGCGGGCGATGCCGCGGTAGGCGGGCCAGTCCGGCATGGCGGTGCCGAGGGAGTCGGTGATGCTGGCGTTTCGGTAGCCGCCGGTGATGAAGTCGGAGTGCATGCCACGGAAGTACAGGGTCTTCGTCCTGCTCTGCGTGCCGCCGGACGGGTCGGTGGTGGCGGTGACGGTGCTGTAGCCGGCCCAGTCCGACCACGTCCGGTATGCGCCGTTGACCGCGTCGGCGGTGTCGTAGTGCCACAGCACGGTCGTTCCGGTGCCGTCCAGTGAGTATGCGTACTCAGTGACGACGGGTGGGCTACCGCCGACGAGGTCGTTGTCGGTGACCCTGATGGCCCGGTACTTCTGGTACATGTCCCAGCCACCGTCGTGGTACTGCGGGTAACACGTGCGGTAGTTCTGGTCCCAGGGCAGGCCGCTGGTGTTGGCGATGGTGCACTCCGGTGCGGAGTAGTCAACCTTGGTCAGCCCGCCGTGACCGTTGTTGATGCGGTCCAGCCGGTAGCGCCGGTACCGCAGGCTGCCGTTGGTGACGAGGTTCTCCAACTGCACGCCACTGAGGTGGGTCGAAGGCAGCGTGATATCCGCGGTCCCGCCGCTGGTGGTGTCCTTGCCGGTGTGGATGATGTCGTCGAGCCACATCTGCGTCGGGGACCCGTCGGCAAGGGCTGGGAAGGTATGGACCATGTCCCACCGGTCGACCTCCTGGTACTGCTCGCCGGTTCCTGTCCAGACGTCGGTGGTCACGACGGCCAGCCGCCACGGCGTCCAGTACGTCGGCGACTTCTGCGCGCACGACCCCGCGCTGACGACACAGAACTGGTCCCATGGTGTGTCCGGCCAGTACTCGCCGTGACCGACGCACTGTTGCGCGTCCGTCCGGTCGCACCGGATGCCGACCTCGAAGTTGACCCGCATCGGCGCCTTGTTCGACCCGCCCTCCTGGCCCTGACGGGTGCCGTACTCGATGCGCTTCAACGCGGCGGTGATGTCGTAGTTGCTGGTGCTGTTGCTGTTCCAGTGCCCGTAACTGCCCTCGTACTTCTGGTAGAAGTACGTCATCGTGTTCTGCCGCGGGTCCACGACGTAGTCGAGGTTCCACCGGTACACGTTGTAGCAGCCGCTGGTGGACACGTTGCCCGTCCAGCACGGCTCGTTGATGTTCCCGCCGTGGACGAGGACCTTCTGGGTGCTGTTCTGCGGTGTGTCGCCCACGAACCGCTGGTTGCGGCCGAAGTAGTACTCGGTCCCGTCGAGGGTCGTCAGCTTCCAGTACCAGTTGTAGTGATCGCCGTTGCCCCAACCCAACCCGGTCGTGCTCAGCAGCTGCAGTCGGGAGCCGTCGTCGACCTCGCCGCGCCAGTTGCCGTTACCATCGCGCATCAGCCGGACCGACTTGCCGCCGAACACCATCGTGAAGACGTTGTCCCCGGCCCCCCACCAGCACAGGTCCGCGATGCCCGGCACACCGTCGTCGGCGCACGGCTTGAACGGCCGCTCGATGTAGCCGACGTTGAGGTCCCAGCCGTCACCGACCCACGACGACTGCGGGTTCGTGAACGCGGTCTTGCCGTCCACCGACCCGGAGGAGTACTGCAACGTCAGGTCCGGCGACGGGCCACCCAGACTCGGCGGGACCTGCAACGGATACGAGTACGTGAACTCGCCGCCCTGCGAACCGGCCGCCCACCCGGCCGACTGCGACAACGACGTCTCGCTGTAATTCCCGGCCGGACCCGCCGCAACCGAAGCCAGGGCATACACCGTCCCACCGGACGCTGCCGGCGCCACAGTCTCACCGGACGTATCCGGGAACGCTGCCTTGGACTGCTCGCCGGCCTTGACAGTGCCGGGTCCCGGGTCGCCCAGCTTCGGCTCCGCCGTCTTCGACGTCGCCGAGGACGTCAACGCCACCGCGCTCTGCGTCACGTCGACCGCGTCAGCGGAGATCACCCGCGTCTGCGGGTCGTTGCTCGCACCCTCGACCGGGGTCTGCACCTGACATTCCGGACGTTCCGGCGTCGTCAGCACACACACAGGCATCCGCACCAGCCCGAGGCGCCCGCCGTAGTCACCGCCGTACCCGTCGGCGAACCCCGCATAGTTAATGTCCAGGGCCACCTTCGACGTGCCAGCCGCACCATCAGCCCGCGCAACGGTGAACAACACACCCCGCACACCGGCCTTCGCGCTCACGTCCTGACCCGCGACCGCAAGCCGCACCGACCCCGGCGCCGCAGGGGCGGTCTGGGTGCTGCGCGCGTCGCTGGACATGGCACTGCCACGCACCACCACCGGCAGTCCACCCGGTGTGCCCCTCCCAGCCGTCACCGACGACGACGCCGACCGCGCCGCACCCGACGCAGCCGTGTCCACCGACACCAGCGCCTCACCACCGGCCGGCCACACCGCTGCAGGCGTCCGCGGTTTCGCGGTGTCCGTCTCCGATGTCGACGCCGCCTTCACGGGCACCTTCGTCACCGGCACCGACTTCGTGCCAGCCGGAGCCGCAGGCACCGGCCACGCCGACGGCTGCGCCGCAGCCGGCAGCACCATCAACCCGGCCGCAACCAGACACCCAACCGCCGCAGCGGCCAGCAACCGAGACCGCGACGGTACCCACCGGCGCCGCCGGACAGCAGACACAGACCAAGCCGACGCCGACATGAAGCCTCCCCGTGCGCCGAGCCCGCCAACCGGACATCGACGCACCGCAAGCTACGCGGAAGCAGAATCACCACACAAGAGATCCCACTCACCAATCACGCAGCGCCATGTTGCGCAAAAAAGAACAGCGACAGACGCACCCGCCGCGACCTGCATCAAAAGCGTCGCCCCAGGTGAGACGCACCATCGCAGCGCCTACTCACCGCACATTCAGACACCGACCCCAACCGACACGCATCCAGTCCACATCGGACCATGCACCGATCACGGTAGATTCCCCAACAATCGCCGCAGACCAGCTACGCACCCTGTCGGCAATCGCAACCAACCAGCCGACGTCCGGCCGCTCAGGACAGCTGACACCAGCCCGACCAGCACCTCGACAACGTCCACCCAAGGAACTACTGCTGTCACCGATGAGGCACGATCGCAAATCTGACCGCCAGCAGAATCGCGGAAGCGGCCCTGAAAGGTGCGACCGGTCGCTGATCTTTTGATTGCATTACGGAGCTTCCCTGACGGTTCTTCGAGGCCGAGGATCGAGTGACCGCCCGCTCCAACGCCCAGAAGGGCACGAATGGAAGCACCGCATGAACGAATGTTAGAAGCGACACCACAGAGCGTCAATGAGGACTCTAGAAATTGCTTTCCGTGACGCCTCCCGCCGAAGGTCGCACGGCCTCCTAACTGACGGTCCACGCAACGGCAGCCCTTCGCCGGGCGACCGTCCGAAGCACAGCAACCTGCAGTGTGGAAGCACCGCGCGAGCCGCATCGCCCGAACAGACCAGACTCTATTACGTAGCACTGTAAGGTTTACGTTTCTGCTTTGGTGGTCGGTTCACTTCCGTGGCAGACATCCGCTGACGGTAGGCGCCGAGACAGACGCTAGGTGACTGGTGTTAATCGATGGTCTGGCCCGGAGGGCCAGACCATCGATTGTTGTCTGGGGGCTGTTTGGCTGGTGGCGGTTGTGCTGGGTGTGATGGTTGAAGTTGTTGCTGGGCCGGGCTTGTGGGCGTGTTCACCGGCGTTGTGGTTGGTGGCTGGTGTCGGTGTTCAGGCGGGGCCGAGGGTCCAGTCCCGGCCGGTGTGGGTGAGGCCGAGGGTGGCGAGTCTGGCGAGGTTGACCGCGGCGGCGAGGAGGTTGAAGTCGGCGGCGATGCGGATGCGTCCGCGCATGCGGGCGCGTCGTCCGCCGTGGCGGCGGCGCATGAGGTGCGCGATTTTGCGTTCGACTTTGGGTCGGGTGGCGCGGTAGTCGGCTTTCCAGGCGGGGTCCTGTTGGCGGGTGCGTGCGGCGGTGAGGCGGGTCTCGTGGTGGCCGATGGTGATGCTGCGCCCAGTCTTGGAGTCGGTGCACTGCGTGCGGAGTGGGCAGGTGGCGCAGGCGGCGCCGAAGTCGGCCTTGCCGGCGTGCCGGGGATGGTCCTTGACCCGCCGGATCGGTCTGACTGTCCCGTTGGGGCAGGTGACCCGCTGTTCGTCGAGGTTGATGTCGAAGCGGTCCTTGGTGAACTTCCCGGTAGGTGCGACGGGTGGCTGGACCTTGGTCTTGGCGTCGATCCCGGCGCGGTCGAGCCGGTCGAGGATCTCCCCGGCGCCGTAGGCGGCATCGCCATAGACCGCGGCAGTGCCGTCATCAGGTCTGTCGGTGAGGAGGTCGGTGAGGAGGTCGGCGACGGGTTCGACGTCGCCGGTGTTGCCGGCGGTGACCGCGGTCGCGGTGACGATTTCACTGTCGGGGTCGACAGCGACGTGGCCTTTGTAGCCGTCGAAGCCATGGTGGTTGGTCTTGTGCCCGTGCCGGGCCTCAGGATCGACGGTGGAGATGACTCGGTCCGTGGCGACCTTCCGCGCGATCCGCAGCGTGCCGTCCGGCCCGGTTTCCAGGTCCTGGCCCAGCACGGTAGCGAGGAGCCGCATCGCCTGCTCCACCGGCTCGGGAAGGTCTTCGCGGCCGTCGAGGAAGGTGAGGAGCGCGTGACCGTCCCGGGCGCGGGAGTCGATCAGTGCTTCCCGGGCGGGTGTGTCGTCCCAGTCGATCACCGGTTTCGCGGTGCCGGTGTAGTCATCGCCGCTGCCCAGCCCGGCGAGAACCGCCCGCAGCCCTGTGGCCAGCCCGGCGGCGGCGGCGGTGAGCAGACCGCGGATCGCGGTGCGGATCAGCGTGATCGTGTCCATCGTGGCGACCGCGTCATACAACGGCGTGGAGTCCAGAACCCTGCGCCGCCCGATCAGCCCAGCGTTGCGGGCCGCGGCCAGTGCCACCTCGAAGACGCGGTCCGGGCGGTCGGAGCGGCGCAGCCGCTCACGCATGTCGACGAGCACGGTGTGGGCGAACCCGGACCGGCCCGCGCCGTCCCAGCCACCGACCCCGGCCGCGTACCGCCAGCGGGCATCGAACATGAACCGGTCGACCGCTTCCCGGTCGGACAACCCCTCCAGGCGTTGCAGGACCATCACCGTAGCGACCACCGACGGCGGCACCGACCGGCGACCGTTCACCGCGAACAGATCGGTGAACATCCCGTCCGGGAACAGCGTGTCGCGGTGTTCGTGCAGGAACGCGAAGATCGAGTTGCCGGGAAGGGTCTCCTCGCAGAACCGGGTGACCGGATCGAGAAGGTCCAACTGCTGCGAAGCCCTACCCAACGCCACCCAGGCACACTACCCGAAATAGATACAAAACGATGGTCCGGCCCGGAGGGCCAGACCATCGTTTAACACCAGTCACCTAGAACTAGCGTTCGAACCGTTGGCACCAGCCGGATAGGCACAGTTTCACATCGCGGCGAACGCTGGCCTGCACCATGTGCACGCACGGCGGCCAGATGAGGATGCCGTCCATCCGGCCGGAGCGTTGATCCGCCGCGACAAATTTGAGCGCGGCAGCGCCCCTCGCCTCGCGAACCAGATCGGTGCGCCGGATCTTGGCCAGTAGCGGACTGCGCCTCAGGATTTGCAAAATATCCGGATGTGGCTGGAGCGCCTGCCAAGAGATCGGAGACAGTCGTCAGGGCGGTTGGCTTCAACGATGCCCGACCGGCGGGGTTGCGGGTGCTGCCCTCGTCCCGGCAGACGACATTCCCGTCAACCGTTCGCCCCACTCGGCGGGGAAGGCTGACACGATCCCGTGTGCGATCGTCGCGGTCTTGTCCGGTCACACCGACGGCCCGTAACGCTTCGGCCAGCCGTGTGGTGGCCTCGGCAGCCTCCGCGGCTGCGGCGCCGAGGATCGGCGCGAGCAGCAATGACACCGTGGCCCGCCCGTTCGGTGTGGGCTGTCGATCAGCGACCGCTGTCAGCTCGGGCCACGAGATACCCGGAGCCTGCAGCGCGCCCTCCACTGTGGCGATCTGGATGCAGCGCTCGCCGGCGGGAGGGACCACCAGGTAGTCCTGGCCAATATCCTCGGTGAAGTTGCGGTAGGCGACCGCGACCAGACCGCCGCCGCCGAGTTCGATGGGAAAGACCGGCCAGGCGAAGGCATCCGTAAGCTCCCGATTGGCGTTGCGGATCGCATCGAGTTGGTCATCGAACAGCTCCGCCAGCTCACGGTCAAGATCCAGCCCGAGGATCTCACCGAGGTACGCGGGCCAGAAGCCTGGCCGACCCAGCAGTGCGGACCCGTCGTACCCCAGACCCGGACCCTCCAGATCGTCAGGTCCGGCATCGCTGTAGCCGGGCTACGTCTCCACAGCGGATCTGTATACACCACTGCAAGCTCCCAGAGCCGGTCCGCTCCTCAGCCAGGACAGAAGCCGGGGCAACAGAGAGCCGCTAACGATCAGTAACGAGCCACGACCGGTCACACCGCCGCGGCGCACCAACGGGGGGAGATCCGGATATGTCGTCAAGCGGTCACTGGCGATGCATGTGTGTGCTTGACGTTGCCGCCACATGGGTCGTCAAGGTTTGCGGCCTATGGACCGGGCCGTATCGGCCAGGTCCCTGCGTGCCTGCCGGTTGGCGAGGGTTGTTGCGGGTGGTGTGGGTGCCGATCTACCTGGCGGACCACCCCGACCGCATAACACCGAACGTCAGGGCACCGTGTAGCCGTCCACCGGTGCGGCCTCCTCCGGCGAGCGCTGCGCGGCCGGCGCCCACGACCCCCACGTGACGTACTGCGGCCGGTGCGGCTGCGCCATGAAGCGCTCGCTGCGCGGATCGGCGAGGCCCGCGAGCCCGGCCAGCGTCGCGACGATGCCGACCACGACGGCAACGATCATCGGGACGACTACCGGGTCGAAGCCGGTTGGCCCAGTGGTCTCTGTGGTCTCGGACCAGAGCACCCACCCGACGACGTAGATCGTGCACAGCTGCAGGGCGAGCAGCAGCAGGGCCAGCACCCCCGCCGCCGCGGCACGGGCCAGCTGGGCCGCGCCACGGCGGCGCTGCCGAGCTGTCGCCGCCGCCGCGCCCGCACCCACGGCGCAGGCGAGGACGCCGACGGCGGTAAACACGGCCATGGCCGCGCCGACCGTGTCGCCTGCGGCGACGCTCTGCACGGCGACGCCGACGCTGCCCGCGGCGCCGGCCCCGCCGCCCACCCGGAGCCACACCGCCGCGCGCCGCAACGACGCCGGCAGCTCCGGCACGGCCACCGCGCCGGCCTCCGTGCCGGACACGGCGCCGGTCTCCGGTTCGGCCGCAGGGGCCAGCGATCCGGTGAAGGCCCGGCGGGCCGGCGGGATGCCCAGGCTGACGGCACCCGCCACCAGCCCGAGCACGGCGAGCAGCGCGCCCAGCCCACCGACCCACCGCGGCGGCCCGATCCACACCTCGTAATCCCAGTTGAACAGCACCGTCAGATGCCCGATGTACAACAGCAGCGTCACACCGATCCCCATGCCGCAGAGCCACACCAGCGCGCAGCGCCCCGCGTCCCGGCCGGCCAGGGCCAGCGCCACCCCCGCCAGCAGGCCCACGACGAGCAGGCCCGCAGGCAACATGAAGGCCAGCGCCTCGGCCGTGAGCGTGGGGAACAGGTGGCGCACCACCCTGGCGTCACGCACGCCGACGTAGGTCGCGTAGAGCAGGATCGAGAGTCCGGCGACCGCGGTCCCGGTCGAGGCCAGGCCGAGGACGATCGGCCGGCGCACTGTGCGTGGCATCCGCGCAGGCTACAGCCAGATCTCGGAGCTCAGGTTGAAGGGCGTCCGCGCCGCGCCAGAAAGTGGCTGAAGCCGGCCTCGGTCACCAGGGCACAGGTCGCCGTCTCGCCAACGGGCGCGCCGAGGCAGTGGCCCGCGTCCGCCCGGTCGGACATGGCTGCGCAGGATCGGGCCGTTGGTGCGGTCGTCGATAGCGCGTTCGATCGCCCGTGAGACGGCGGGTGGTAGCGGGATGAGGACGACCTTGCCGCCCTTGCCGCGGACACGCAGGACGCGGTGGCCGCGTTCTTCGCCGAGATCGCTGATGCTGGCTGCGCAGGTTTCGAAGATCCGCAGTCCGAGCAAGCCGAGGAGTGCGATCAAGGCGAAGTCGTTCGGGTTGGCCGACAGCAGCGCTGTCGTGATCAGCGCTTCGAACTGCAGGTGCCCCAATCCGAGGGTTGATGACTCCGCTGGGACAGTTGGTCGGCGGACGTAGTCGTCGGACGAGTGCGGCAGGATCTGGTCGATGACGCAGACTCGGTAGAAGCCAACCATCACCGACAGGCGGTGGGACACTGTGGAGGGCTGGTAACGGCGCACGTCCTGCAGCCAGCGGAGGTAGCGCTCGATGTCCACCCGTACCGCTGCGAGCGGGTCGAGTTCCTGATCGATGCACCAGCGCAGGAAGGCCCTCAGGCCTGACCCGCTGTGCAGCCGGGTATGACCGCGGTAGCGGCCGAGATCCGCGGCGGTCGCCGATCGTGGCCAGTTCACGGCCTTCAGTTCGGCGATCGACCGGTCGCAGAGTGTCCTCGGTCAACATAGAAGCTCCGTCTCGGGCCTCCCTCCGGAATCGGGTTCGACGCCGTGCCACTGCGCATCTGCTGCAGCAGCGCGTTCCACTTCCTGGTCACTTCCTCTGGGCGCTGATGGCCGCAGTCGAGACGGGTACCGGTGCTGTCGGTGATTTGGGCGTCTCCTCCGTTCACCCAAACGGCGATGTTCACGATGCCGGCCGCCCGGTCGTCGTCCTCGGAGCGGTCGACGGTAAAGGGTGCATCGTCGCCGTCATAGTCGGAGCGGACGTGGAACGTTTCGTCCGGTTTCAGCCAGCGGTCCTCTCCCAACGGTTCCAACCAGAGCACCAGCCACCCAGCGGAGTCGTTGTGCACTTCCAAGATCACCATGAGGACACGGTAGTCTCTGCGGCACTCTGACCTCGGCACCAGAACTCGGCGGGTTCCGCTGAGCCCGCAGTCCGGACGGCGCACGCAGCATGACGACCGCCGCCCAAGCGACAGCGCACGGCCGGCGGTGCCATGAGCGGGTTTCGGCATTCCTCCGTCGGTTAGCATGCGGCGCGTGCATCTGCTCTCGGAAGACGCAGTGTTCGCAGCCGCGGGTGTCAATCCGCGGATCTACCGCACGCTATTGGTACGACCGGGAACGCGGCATCACCTACAGGACGAACGTACGTCCTGGGACCGGATGTGCTGACGATGGTTTTCGAGCCGGGGCGGCGTAGTCGCGCCAGAACGGCGATGGTTCCTAGTCGTTGAGTGGTGGCAGGACCGACAGCAGTTCGTAGAGCCGCTGGACGTCGTCATCGGCATGGACACGTCGGAACACCCACCGACGGTAACCGATGCAACGTCTGCCTTCCTGATCTCAGTGACGCGCCGTCCGCGCCCGCGATCCCAAGGTTGTCCGCATGCACCAGATGGCCGGCGCTGATGCCATCCTGATGCCGGCCGCCCCCGGGCGAGTGCCTTATCCGTCCGAGCGCTGGGGGCCTACCGGCACTGCCTCGTACGCCCGCACCCGCCAGCGGGGTGGCTCGCTGTGTCGCGTATTCCAGGTCGGTAGTGGTTCAAGGTGCCGGCTGAGCGCATAGACGGCGGCGACGGCCGCGCGTGCGTCGCCCTCGTGGCGGTAGTGGTGCATCACGTGCCCGCCTTCACCCGCGCGCCGCCGACAGTCGCTGAGCTCGACCGTCCATTGCCCGGAGCCGTCCACCGTCTCTTCCATCCGGATGAACAGGTGCCGAACGGGATCGCGGTCCGTGCCCGTGATCAGCCATCCGGCCTCGCTAGCTGAGGTGCGCCCGCCACATCGCCACCGTAGTAGAACATCCGTACGAGCGGGTTCTGGTGAGTTGCGTCGCCGGAGGTCGGTGTTCGGCAGATCCGCCGGTCGCGTCGCCGGGCATGGCGAGGTCGTCACGGCCGGGGTTGTCGGACCGTCGAGGCCGGGGTCGCAGCGGCCCACCATCGGCATGTATGGCCATATGGCCTATAGTCGTGTGATGGGTATCGATCGTAGCGACATGCTTCCGGTGTATCTGCAGCTCGCCTCCGTTTTGCGTCAGCAGATCACGGCGGGTGTCCACAGGCCTGGAGCAGCACTGCCATCCGAGGACGGGATCGGCCGGGTTCACGGTGTTGGCAGGATGTCGGTCCGCCGGGCTCTGGACGTGCTGCGTCATGAGGGGCTGATCACGACGGAGCGCGGCAGACCGGCCGTGATCCGCACACACCCGGAGCGAACATTCGTCGAACTGGCCGGGGTGGACCGCCTCGTCGCCCGGATGCCGACCCACGAGCAGGCCCGGCACATGCGGATCCAGGTCGGTGTGCCGCTGCTGGAGGTGCACCGCGCGGACGGATCGCTGGAGACATACCCTGCCGACCTGTTCGGAGCCTGCGGCACGCCACGTACGTAAATGCAGCCGCTCGCGCCACCGCGAGTCCCGCGCCGCCAGCAAGTCCACGTGGTGACCGGGCGGACCTCGCGGTTGCCGATGCGCGTCGCCCCGCAGCCGTTGCGGGACACAATGCTGCCATCCTCGCCAACTCGGCAGCGACGGTCGGCGGGCCCGACGGTCGGGCACGCCGTGTCGGGCGGCAATCTCCGGCCGACCTGGCGCGTCCCGCGACGCCCAGCCGCAGCCTCCGCCCTCGCCGTTAACCGGCGTCTCAACGCCGTGGTGGCGGCGCGCGATTCGGCGCTCATTGTGATTTTGGGTTCACCTTGAGTTGATCTGAGGTGCACAATGGACCGATGTCGATGGCTGGGGAGCTTCGGCTCGCCGTTGATCTGACCTCGGCTCGCATCCGGGCGGTGGTCGGGTTCGCGGACGGAACCGCGATGGTGTTGCCGTTGGACGATGTCGGCTGGCTTGCCAACGCCGTGCTGGTCGCCGATGACGGGTCGCTGCTGGTCGGGGCGGACGCCGAGCGGCGGGCCGCGGTGGTGGAAGCGCAGCGGTGGGTGGCGCAGCCGGGTGCCAGGCTCGGTGAGGACATCGTGGTCGCGGGTCGGCGCTTCGAGGCGGCCGACCTGGTGACGGCGCTGCTGCGTCACGTGGCGGCGTGCGTGGCGTCGACGGTCGGCGCGACGCCGTCGTCGGTGATGGTCGCGGCGCCCGCCGGTTGGGGTCCTCGCCGTCTGGCCGGGCTGCGTCGAGCAGCGCAGGTCGCCGGCTTGGACCGGGTGGAGGTGGTGACCGCACCTGCATCGGTGGGATGGCATCTGCTGTGCGGTGGGGCAGCGCTGCCGTACGGGGCAACGTTGCTGGTCTGTGAGGTCGACACCGCTGGCACCTCCGGCACCGCCGGCACGGCGTGTACCGCTACCGTGCTGCGGCGCGCGGTGAACGGTTTCGACGTGTTGTCGTGCGTGGATACCGCCACAGTCGTCGCCGATCTCGGCGCGGCTGGCGCGACCCCGCCGAGGCAACGCGATGCCGTTGAAGACCTGCGGACACCGCCGGTCCCGGCGAGCGCTGGTGATGCGAGCCGTGCCGGGGACGGCATGTCACCGCAGGCCGGAGCGGGCGGCGACGCCGGGCCGGCCGGCGGGCTGATCGGTGAGGTGGTGCGGCGTGCTGTCGACGGCTCGGCAATCGCGCCGGGCAGGCTGACGCTGGTGTGCGCCGCCGGTGCCGGCGCGGCCGACGTCTCGGTCGGCACGCAGTTGCGTGCTGCTGCGGGTGTCGAGCCGTTCCTGGTGGCGGAGGCGGAACTCGCAGCGGCGCTCGGCGCGCTGCGCTCTCCCCCACCTGGCCGCCGCCCTACCGCCACACCGGTCAGCGAGCCGGTGACTTCGCCAGTGCCGGATCGCCAGGGCCGCGTGGCGGGGCAGGCCGGGTGGCGCGATGTGGCCGCCGCGCTGGTTCCGGCGCTGTGGTCGGTGGTGTTGTTCGGGCAGTTCATGGCGGGCTCGGAGCGGTACGGGCCGCGGCAGAGCATCGATGCGGCGATGCTGCTGGCGGCGTGGGGCGGGCTGGCGTTCGCGGCGACGTTCGGGCTGATCGCGGCGGTTGGCGGGTTGATGCTGGTGACGGCGGCCCGGCATGAGGAGGCCGGGGCGCCGGTGTGGGTACGGCACCGGCTGTTGGCGGTGTCGCTGGCCGGTGGCGGTGTGGGCGGGCTGGTCCTTGCCGCGGTGTACGCGACGGTCGCGGCCGGGTACTTCGATCTGGAGTCCGGGCCGTTGCTGCGCTGGTCGGTGCTGCCGGTCCTGCCGGGCATGGCCGCCGTGCTGGCCGTGGCCGTGGTCGTGTGGCGTCGCCCGGACCCTCCGCGGGGTTCCTGGTTGGACTGGTTGCGGTTCCCGTCGCCGGTGACGGCGCTGGTCGGGTTCGGCGCGTGGCTGATCAGCTACGACGAGCGCAGCAGCCCGGCGGTGCTGAAGCTGCTCGAGTGGCAGTTGCAGCAGTGGGTCACCCCGTCCTCGGAGATCATCGGACCGGTGGGGCGGCTCGGCGGACTGTGTGTCGGCGCTGGTGTGGGGCTGCTGCTGGCTCGGCGGACGCTGCATCGTTTGTTGCTGGCCGTGCCGTTGGCGGCGCTGGTCGCCGGGTCGTTGGGGTGGCGCACGACCGGGATGGTCGCGGCCGGGTTCGCGTTCGCGGTGGCGGGCTGGTGGGCGGCCCGCGCGGTGTGGCTGCTGCTGCGCCGCCTGTTGCTCGTCCCGCCCACCGGCTGGCTGGCGTCACCGGCGTCACCGGTGCCGGTGCCGGCGGCTGCCGGGATCACCGCCGGGCAAGGCCGGTCGCCGCATCCGGCGGCGGCTCCACACGGCGATGTGAGCGGGTCGAGATGGACCGGTTGATCCGTGCCGTGATCGCCGGGTTCGCGGTCCTGCTGACGCTGGCGGGTCTGCCGGTCGCGCTCGTGGTGTTCCAGCGGACGGTGGACTGGGATGTGCCGCAGATCGTGGCGCAGCCGCTGTCGGTCGGCGGCCTGGTCGCGGCGGCGGTCGGATGCGGGTGGTTGCTGTGGCTGCTGCTGCTGCGGCTGATGATCCTCGACGCCATCGACGCGGTCCGGCACGTCGGTCGCGCGCCGCGGCTGCCGGTGCCGCTGCACACCGCCGTCACCGCCGCTGCCAGCGGGCTCATGCTGATGCTCAACGCACTGCGCGGCGGTGCGCAGGACCTGCAGCCGCCGCCCGCGACCCCCGTCGTTACCGCGGCGACCTGGAACCCTGCCGAGGATCCGCCACGGCCGGCGAGGAACACGGCCCAGCCCGCCGCCGCGAACGGCCGCAGCACCAGCAGCACCAGCAGTGGTGACACACCGACACACGCTGCCGCGCCGCCGACGGCAGTCGCCGGGTCCACCGCTGGCGGTCCGGACATCGACGGAGTGACAGTCCCTGGTGGCTGGCTGCCGCTGCCGGTCCTCGCGGCGATCGGCACCGCGGCCACAGCACTGTGGGCGCAGCGGCGTCGCGGCTACCGGCCCCGACCGCCCGCCGGGGCACATCGCGGCGACAGTGACCTGCTCCCCCTGCCGGCGCAGCTACGACAACTCCTCAGGTACGACCGCGCCGTCACCGACGCCGGCGACGACGCTGCTGGGCCCTCGGCAGGCCCCGCCGTCGATCGTGCCGTGGCACCGGTCGCGGTCGATGCCGTCGCCGACACCGCGCCCCGCATCGGTGCACCGAGCGGTTCTCCTGCCGGCGCGGACACCGGGCCCGCCGATGAGGTCCCCGGCAACACCCTGACGTCCACAACGGTTGCGGCGGCCGCGGTGCCGTGGCCCGGCGTCGGTCTGGTCGGGCCGGGCGCGCATGACGCCGCTCGCGGGCTACTCGTCGCGCTGAGTACCGACCCACACAGGGACGCACCGCCGGTGACCGTCACAGCGGAGGCCCTGGAGACGCTGCTCGGAGCCAGCTGTATCGCCGCGGGATCCGAACGGCTGTACGTCACCGACGGTCAGCGACCGCCAGCTGTCGCACCGCAACAGGGTGCGACCGACCCGGTCTCCGGCGAACGCACCGACGAGGAAATCATCAGCGACGTCGCCTGCGGTGTCCTGCTGCTGAACGACACGGACCCGGTCACCCCGGCTGCGATGCCCGCAGCCGGGTCACCGGCCGGCCGACGGCCACCGCCGTCGACGCCTGCATCGGCATCGGCATCGGCGAACCCGGCGAACGGATCCGGTGGCACCGGATCGGCCCGTCCGGCCCAACCGGCCCGTGCGGTCCGGGTCGGTGCGTGGCCGGGCGCTGTCACCTGGATCGTCGCCCGGGACGGCGCCGTGCACGTCGCGGGCGCCACCGGCGGCCCGGGCCGGATCGCTGTCCTGGACCGGGCGACGGCACGGGCGGTACTGACCGGTCTCGGCCTGCTCACCATCCCGCCCCCTCCCCCACCGACCGGCACCCGGTCTCCCGGCCTCCCGTCCGACGAGGACCAGGTCACCGACCCGGCGGGACCGTCGGTGCACGACGGCCCAGGTATTGCCGGGGCGGTCGGCGAGCCGTGGCCACGCACACCCCCGGACACGGCGCACCTGCCACGACGGCTACGTCTGCGGATGCTGGGCCAGCCGGTCGTGCTGCGCCCGCACCCGGACGGGAGCGTCACCCCGGTCACCATCCGGCGCAGCGCCGCCCGGCAGATCCTGCTCCTGCTCGCCGTACGCCGCGCACCGGTCACCGCCGACACCGTCAAGGAGACGATATGGCCGGACGTGGCAAGGACCGCGGCGCACCGCCGGTACCTGACCACGATGTCGGAACTGCGCCGCGCCCTAGCCGACGCGGCCGGGCAGCCGGTCCTACAACAGTCCACGAACACGGCCCATCCTGGATTGACCCGGTACTGGCTGGACCCGGACACCGTCGACGTCGACGTGTGGCGGCTGCACGACCTGCTCGACGCCGCCGCCGGCACCGTCCAGCAGCCACGCCGGTTGCGGCTGCTGCGGCAGGCCGCCGACCTGTGCAACGGGGACCTCGCCGACGGCTGCGCCGAGGAGTGGCTGACCGCCGACCGGGAACGCCTGGCCCGGCACGCCCTCGACCTGCGGGTCCATCTCGCCGACCTGGAACCCGACCACGACACCGCGGTACGGCTGCTGCGCCGCGCGGCCCGCGACACACCAGGCAACGAAGCGGTCCACCGGCGGCTACTGCTGCGTCACGCCGCCGCAGGCGACAGCGACGGACTGCACCGCGCCGCGGCGACGCTGGCCGAACATCTCGCCGCCGCAGGTGCCGTACCCGAGCCCGACACCGCCGCGCTCGCCGCCAGACTCCTCCACGACGTCCCCGACGGCCTGCACCCGCTCACCGACACCGCACCGGCGTTCAGCGCCGCCGGTCCCGGCACGGTCCGCAGCCCTGCCGAACGGAGCCGCCCATGAACGCCACAACCGGTTCCCCGACGTCACCGAATGACCGCATCACCAGCGGAACCGGGCAGACGCCGGAACTGCCGGCGGTGCTGATCCGATTCGGTGACACGCACACGTCACCGTTCCAGGTCGGTGGCCGCGCACCGCTGCCGCCGCTGCCCCCGTACAGCGCCCCACCGGCACCCGCAGTGTCACCGCAGCCCGGACGGTCGCGGCGGCGGGCAGTCCAGGTCGCCGCGGGTGTACTCGCCGTGCTCGTCGTCGTCACCGCGGTCGTGGTCATCCGCAACTCCGACGGCCCGTCGCCACGCGAGCTCGTCCAGCAGTGGTTCGACCAGCTCGCCGACCGCGACTCCGATGCGCTGTACGCGGGCGGGAAATGCTCCAGCAACCCGCTGTGCGGCACGGCCGCGCTCAGCACCGGCTACCTGCCCCCGACGAACATGCACATCGACGGCGAACAGACCATTGCCGACCACACCAGCTCACGCGGGTCGAAGCAGCAGTCCGTCACGGTCTCCTACGACCTGGACGGGCGCCGCGTCACCGACCATGTCGGGTTGGACTACTACAAACAGAACTTCTTCGGCGGGTACTGGTCCATCACGAAACCACCCGGCGCCACCCTCACCTTCCCCGGCCCCACCCGGTCCGTGATCAAGATGGCCGGCGCCGAGCTCCCGCCCATCACCGCGGACGTCCCCGTCACCGTGTGGGCACCACCCGGCGTCTACACCGCCAGCAAAGCCGGCACCGCACTGCTGGAACCCAGCCAGATCACCATCACCATCAGCGCCGCGGACACCGTCACGACCGGCGACCCGCAGGAGCCCAGGACCGTCGTCCTACCGGACACCGTCAAACCAGCAGTGTCCGAGCAGGTGCTCCGGCAGATCCACGAACGCATCGACGCGTGCGCCGCCCAGCGCGTGTTTGCCCCGGACACCGACCTGACCCTCGGCACCATCGACACATGCCCACTGCGGCATTCCACGAAGTACGCCATCACCGACGATCCGACCTGGACAGTGCTGCAGTACCCACAGGTCCGCCTCGACCCGAGGCCGGACGACACGCTCACCGTCACCACCACCACCGCGGGCCGCGCCTCGATCCACTACCGGTGGACCATGTACCTACGTGATCCACGAGAGTGGTATGACGTAGACGCCGTGGAGGACATCGTCGTCGCCGGCAGGGTAACCGCCAACCAAGGCACACCGACCTGGACAACAGACTGACATCGCCCCGCAACATCACCTCGACATCCGCCGGTGGACCGGCCGCGCTCGACCAGCGTTACCACGGGCGGGCGGCGCACACCTCCGACACCGGTGAAGCTCCCAGAGCCCGCCAGGCACGCCCCGCCGTGCACGTCGCCCCCGCACAGCCCGGGCTTGGTTTGTTCGCGGGTTTGGACGCCACCGTCGGCGGCGACAACCAGGCCTGCTGGCGAACCAGCGCTCCGCCTACGCACAGTGATGCGTGTTAGGAGCTCGACGCGCGTTGTCTGCGGCAGATCCGTGTACCCGATCATGGTTTGGTGTTTGAGGTGTACGCTCGCCGTCCGGTCGAAGGGAACGGTGATGGACGAACTTGTCCGCGAGGCGCGGGACGCGTGGGCGGCGCAGGACTGGGAACGGTCGGCGACGTTGTACGAGCAGCTCGCCGTTCAGGCGCCGGATGACCCACGGGTCGGCGAGTGGTGGTATGACGCCGCGCTGGCGTACAAGTTCCGGCGCAACTGGGCGCAGGCGTACCGGCTCGGTGTCCATGCGGCGGCGCACGCTGCGCGCGGCGGCCAGGACCCGGCATTCTGGAACCTCGGTATCGCCGCGACGATCCAGCGTGACTGGGTGACCGCCCGCGACGCGTGGGAATCGTTCGGCATCGAACTGCCGCCTGGCGAGGGACCCATTGTGGGCAACTTCGGCCGCGCGTGCGTGCGGCTTGTCGGCGCTGCCGGATCCGAGGTCGTGTGGGTCCAGCGGCTGTGCCCGACGCGGGCTCGGGTGATCAACGTGCCGTTTGACACGTCTCGGCGATACGGCGAGATCGTCGTGCACGACGGGGAGCCCAAGGGCGATCGGGTGGTCGGCGATCGGACCTATCGGGTGTTCGATGAACTGATGCTGTTCGAGCCGTCCGACCTACCGACGCTGACGGTGACCGTGACCGCGGAACCGGCCGGCATCGAGGCGTTGGCCGATCTGTTCGATGCGAACGGCTTCGGGTTCGAACCGCTGCGCAACGGTTACGTTCTGTGCAGATGCTGCAGCGAAGGCTCGGTCACGCAAGAGGCCGAATCACTCGGCGGCGAACAGCGCTGCCTCATCGCCGCCCCGCTGGACAGGGCTGGCGAACTGCTCGACGCCTGGCAAAGATCAATCACCGGCACCTGGATAGACCTTCACATCGCTACGTGAGCCGGCCCCGCGGCGAGCCCGGTCTGCGGCAGATGTGAGCAGCTGATCAAAGCCATTCCGGCCGGCGGCGTCGGGCCTGATTGGCAGCAAATGTAGATGTCAAGCCGAACGTGACCCCGGCCGGTGGCTTCGGTCAGGGTGGTTCGGCGACGGTGGTGCGCATGATCCGTAGCAAATCCGGATGCCGGTGCTGTCGGGCTCGGGCAGTATCGCGCTGTGTGTGATGTGCTGTGGGACGAGGTTCAGCAGTGGTTCGACCCGGTCGAGAACGGCAGCGCACCTGACGTGATCGTGGCCGACACGACGGTGGCCGACTGGGGTCGGCTGCTCGGGTTGGTCCAGTCGCGTGGGTGGGCGTGCAGGTATGAGGTGGGTGACCGGGTGCTTCCGGTGCCGAAACGGGCAGCGCAGCTGTTTGCTCGTGGCGTCGACGGAGAACTGCCGCTGTTGAGGGTGTGGCCGGACCGCGACCTGGAGTGGATCGTGCGGCCGTGGGCGGCGGAGGAGATTCTCAGCGACGTGAGTCTCTACGAGATTCAGGGCCAGGATCGGCTGGACGTGTTCTGCCAATTCTTGCGGACGTTGGGCAGTGCGTTAGGGAAGAAGGTCCTCGTGTACAGCGAGGGCGACAACACGTATCCGCCGATGATGGTCTATGAAGTGACGGACGACCGGGTCGTGTTCCTCGCCGGACCGTGGTCGTAGCACGACGACGGCCGTCTGCGCCGCAAGCATTCGGTGGCCAGTTGTGTGGCGTGCGAGAGAAGCCGGCCGTCTCCTTCGACGCGCCCACTCGACACGACGGTCGTTGGGCGTTCGGTCTCCGTTACGATGCGTTACGAGCGACTCGCGGCAGATGAGTATGCGCTTCCGGAGCTCGCCGGTACGGTGGAGGACGCCAAACCGTTGCGGCATCCGCTGCCTGCCACGCCTGAGCGCAGCCACATTTAAGGAACGGTGTAGCCGCCCGCTGGCGCCGGATCGTTCGCAGGTCGTGGATCGGCCGCCGTTCCGGGCTGCCAATCCTGAGCCGGGCGGCGGCTGGCCGGTCGCAGGAACCGCTCGCTGCGCGGGTCGGCCAGCCCGGCGAACCCGCCGAGGGTCGCCGCGATACCGGCCACGGCGGTCACGAGCATCAGCGTGCCGATCAGCTTAAGGTCGCTGTCGAGGAAGGAGCTGTCGCGCACGCCGTTGGCGATGATGCGGGTAGCCCAGTACAGGGACAACACCTGCAGGAGCAGCAGCAGCACCCCGGCGATCCGGGCGATGTGCACCCCCTTCCGCCAGCCGTGACCGGCGACCCACGCCGCGAAGCACGCGCCTGCGGCCGCGACCGGGATCGCGCCGGCGCCGGCCAGCATGATGAGGCCGACAATGTCGGCGAAGTCCGCCAGGTCGCCGTCATCCATGAGACTGTGGCCGATCATGAGGACGGGCCCGGCAACACCGAGCACGCCGCCCACCGTGAACCGGGCCACCACCGCCCGCAACGGTGCTGGCGGTCCGCTCCGGCCGGCCTGCTCAGTGCCGGCCTGGTCGGTGCCGGTTGCCGCGAACGCCCGGCGGGCGGCCGGGACGCCGAGACTGACCACCGCCCCGGCCAGGCCGATCATGGCCACCAGCACGCCGAGCACACCGACCCACGACGGTAGGCCGATCCGCACGACGAAGTCCCAACTGCCCAGCAGGCGCCCGCGATTGGAGTACTGCACCAGCGCCACGACAAACCCGACACCACACAGCCACACCAGCGCGGCGCGCCCGGCGTCCCGGCCCGCCAGCACCAGCCCCGCGCACACCAGCAACCCCGCCACCAGCAGGGTCGCCGGCAGCATGGCTTCGAACACGGCGGCGATGAGCAAGTCATCGAGCACGTCGGCGGGGAGGGGATCGCCGACGTCCCAGGCTGCCAGGATCACATAGGTGTCCCGGACTCCGATGTAGCTGCTGCAGAGCAGGACCACCAGGCCGAGGACGGCGAGGCCCACCGAGGTTAGCCCGAAGGCGACCGCGGTGCGCGATGTTCGGGACATCCGCGCACAGTACAACCCGCGAAAGTGCGGCCACCGCCTGCGGTGATCAACGCCGTGCAGACCGTCGGACGGTGACGGCGGCTGACTCCGCCAACACCGCGCCCACGATGCGGCCCTCACGAAGGCCCGACCTCAGCCAACTAACGTGAACAAGATCCGCCAATGCACTGGCAAAAGGTCGGAGATGGAGGCTCATCGCGGCTATAAGCGCGCACCTGAACCAAGCGGTCGTGAGTACGGTGCGCATCGATATCGAGGCAGGGCGTCGGTCGACGGCTACGGTTACCGGCAACGATCAGCGAAGTGCAACGCGGATGGCGTGATATGGCGACAGTTGAACACGAGGCACGGCTCAGCATCACGAACTGCTCCAGCGCGTTGCTGGAAGTTGCGCTGGAGCCGTGGGGCGAAGACTACTGGCTCAAGCCGGACGAGATGATCACCGTCATCGCCGCCGGGGCCGACGGACCGCTGGTCTGGCCCGGCAACACCACGACCCATGCACCGTTCGACGTCCAGTACTACCCGGACGCGATCGCTGTCTATTGCAACGGCGCGGGCGCCTGGGTCGCCGACAGCGACGGAAACCGCCTTGAATGTGGGCACCAACGGCCCGATCCCTCACCTCCGCCGCCGAAGCCTGGTCCTGCCGTACACCGGCTCACCGGTCCTGGCGGCAACCTGGACTCGCAGGACACGGCTATCGGCTGAGATACGCTGCCTGGCCCACCCCACCCAACCGGGCCGCCGGCCGCGCGCCTCAACGACGGTCTGCTGCACAAGTACGCCGCGGCGCCGAGCTGCTGCCACACAGCGTGACGATCTTCGTGTCGGCCGTTGCGCACGACCGGCGGCAAATGTGCGCGCAAGCTACGTCCAGGCGCTTCGGTGCACAGCACTGGCCAGTACTACCTGATCAACGCGCAACGTCGCTCGCTCCTAGACTGTGTCGCCATGCACGGGAACTTCGAGATACATCTGACCGCTCTGGCAAGCCAGCATCGCGAGGTCGCGACGATGGCGGCCCGGGACGGGTTGAAGTTCAGCGACATCGTCCTCGATCGCGGCTACCACCCAGGGCAGCCGATGATCACCTTCAGAGCCAATGGCACCTGGGAGGATGTCACCGAGGAGGCTCTCGAGGAGCGGATCCGGCTGCGAGATGCCGGCATCCACCTGGTACGGGTGAAGATCGAGGCCGACCCCGACAACCCCGGCGTCCCAGCCACCGACGCCGAAGCCATCGAAGAACCGGACGAGCGCTACTTCGAGCACCACCTCAAACTCCGGTTACCGGACGTTGCCCCGGATCGGCTCGCGTCCATCACCGCGCTGGTCGTACCGCACAATGCACGGCTGTCCCGCAATGCCCGCCGACGTGACACCGACGGTGAACAGCGGTTCGTGACCCAGCGCTGCCACCGGGTTGGCCGCACGACCGCCCTGTCGCAGCTTGCCGCCCTCCGGGAAGCGCTCACCGCCGCCGGCCACGACATCGTCGAGGTCGAGGAGGAGTACGTCGTCAGCGACACCGCGCTGCACCTGGACAGCGGCTGGCTCACCGACGGTACGGCCATGCAGATGCCGCCCGCGCGGCAGGATCCTTGGGTCAAAGGCGTCCAGCGCAACGACAAGGGCGAGGTGCCTGTCTTCGCCGATGCCGCGCAGGCCGCACGGTGGCATGAGGCTCGCCGCCAGGCGATGTATGCGCTGCTGCATCAGATCGCCACCTCGCGCTGGTCGGATCGGCTCGTGCTGTGCGGCAGCATCGCGCTGCGCGCCCAACTCGGCGACGCCACCCGTGAACCCGCCGACATCGACCTGGTCGCCCTGCTGCACACCTTGAAGCCCTGGGCCGGCGATGCGCAGGCACTGCAAGACGGCCTGGCTCAGCTCGGACCCGACCCGTCGCGGGTGGACGCCTGGCTGCAGTGGGGGTACGGCAACGCGCCCGGCATGCGGCTGCGCTACCCGGTCACCGTAGATGACGCCCCGGACGCCGCCGTCATGGTCGACGTCATCCTCGGCGACGAACTGCCGGTCGCCCCGGAACTTCTCGACGTCGCGCCCGGCGTCCTGATGCTCGCGACTCCGCCCGCTCTGGCGCTTGCCTCGAAGCTGTGCTGGCTGGAGTCCGACGCAAACCCCCAGGCCAAAGACCTCTACGACGCCGTCCTGCTCGCTGAGCACACCACCGTCGAACCGGCGATCGTCCGCGAGCTGCTGCGCCGGGAGATCGGCGACGATGCCGACGCATTCGGCCCCTACGCGGTCGAACGTTGGACCGTCGACTGGAACGATCTACGCCTTGCCCAGCCCCACATCGCCGGTGATCTCGACGCCTGGAAGCAACGACTGATCACCGCGCTCTGGCGCTCGTTCAGTGGAGATCTCCCCGCCATCAACGGCTGATCTGACCGCGCACACCGTACAACCGTTTCCATGCGGCAGCACACGCGCGGCGCCCTGCGAACGGCGGCAGGAACGCTCACCTGATGCACGAATATCGGCACGTCAAAAGACCGAGAGCGCTGTTCAATGGCGTGGCCAGCAACGACAGACGGCGCGCACGACCGGCGGCTACTTATTTAATTGGATCTACGACCTGTGCCCGGCCAGGCTGGGTCGAGGTGGCTGGTGGGTTGCTCTGTTCTGCGGCTGTCCACGGCATCACGGGTGTGACTCTCACATGGTGTGCGCCCGCCGGCTACCGCCCGGGGAGTGGCTCAAGAGGGGTATGTCCAGCTCAAAGTAGCGTTGCCCTCCCTGTCGAACGTTCATTCGTCTGCAGGGAGGATGCCAGCATATGAGCCGTGTAGTGATCGGCATGGATCCGCATAAGCGATCGGCGACGATCGAGGTCATCGACGAGCGGGAACGCGTGCTCGGACAGGGACGCTACGGCACCGACACCGACGGCTATCAGCGGATGCTCGCGGCCGGCCGCCGGTTCGCCGAACGGGTCTGGGCCGTCGAGGGGTGCGGTGGCATCGGCCGGCACATCGCGCAGCGCCTCATCGCCGACGGCGAGTCGGTCCTGGATGTGCCGGCGAAGCTGTCCGCCCGGGTGCGGGTGTTCGACACCGGCCAGGGCCGCAAGACCGATCCGGTCGACGCGCACAGCGTTGCGGTGGCGGGGCTGCGCAGCCCCGGCCTGCGGCAGGTGGTCGCGGAGGACGTCACGGTGGTGCTGCGGCTGCTGATCGATCGCCGCGACGAACTCGGCCGGGCCCGGACCGAGACGGTCAGCCGCATCCATCACCTGCTGCTGGAGCTGATTCCGGGCGGCGCCAAGAAGTTCCTGACCCGCGGCCAGGCCAGCTACCTGCTGCGCACCGCACCACCACCAGCCGGCATCGTCGCCCAGACCCGCCACGACCTGGCTCGTGAACTCATCGACGAGCTCACCACCATCGACGCGAAGATCCGCGCCGCGGACAAACACCTCCACCAGCTCCTGGCGGCCTACGGCAGCACGCTCACCGAGCTCTACGGCATCGGTTCATCCGCCGCCGCGCGCCTCATCGGCGACATCGGCGACATCCGCCGGTTCCGCACCGCCGCGCACTTCGCCTCATGGAACGGCACCGCACCACTCGAGGCGTCCTCCGGCGATCAACACCGCCATCGGCTCTCCCGCCTCGGCAACCGGCGTATCAATCGCGTGCTGCACATCATGGCCATCGTCCAGCTGCGCCGCGACACACCCGGCCGCGTCTACTACCGCCGGCGCCTCGCCGAAGGCAAGACCACCATGGAGGCGCTACGCGCCCTCAAACGACACCTGTCCGACGTGGTCTACAAACGCATGCTGCGCGACGCCGCAACGGCCGGGACGGGTCCGGGAGGACACTCGGGAGCGACTCTGCAATCCAGCGCGGGCGGCCCAACCCCGACAACCGCCTCTTCGGACAAGTCACAACCCGGACCCGCCACCCGCAAGCCTAGAACAGCCACGGCCCCACCCCTTGACTAGAGGGGAACCATGTGCGCGCAGGTGATCAAGCAGACCGGACCGCCCTTGTAGACTCTTGCCCACGCCCTGACCCCGGAGCTGCGTGACCGGCAACGCGGCCACCCAGTTCGTCAAGGTCATGCAGGTCGACTGGACCTCGACCGAAGCCATGCTCTGATCCGCCCTGGCCGGCTCAGGGCCAAGCCGACGACGAACATCGCCGTGACGACGGCGACGAAATCGACCGTCTGTCCGGAGCTCTCGGCGTCGTCGAGCTGGTAGATCAGCCCGGGGCTTCCGACGTCCCGGGTGCGCAGCGTCTCCCCGGCCTGCGCGCCCTTCGGCAGACCTCCGACCAACTCCTGACGGCTGCGGACGACGGCACCGTCATCGCTGATGAAATCGCCGTACCAGCCGCACCGCTGCTCCGGTGGCTTGAACCGGTCACACCCCTTGAACTCGGTGAGCGTGAAGGTTCCGGTCCGGCCACCACCATGCGGCGCCTGCTGCCATGACAGGACGAACGACGCCATCAGGACGAGCATGCCGATCACGCCGAACACCAGGAAACAGATTCCCACGAAGATCCGAAGGGCCGGGGGCTTATACCAGAGATTCATCGCACCTTCCCATCACCACGGTAGGAGTTAGCGGAGGAACTCCTTGGGGCTGGACACCTCCGTGACGGATTTGCCGTCGCCGTCCGCGACCCCAGCAGCGACTATCCGCGACTCGTCGCGCGGCGGCGCCTGAGCCGGGCCCGCCACGACCACGGTTGCAGCACGATGATGCCGAGCAGGAACGCGGCAGAAAACACGGCAAAGAGCCCTGCCGTCGATCGCCAACGATTCTTGTCGTTGACCTGGTAGACCGCGGTCAGGCTGCCGGCGTCGCGTGCCGGAAGCATGTCGCCCACCTCAGCACCCATGGGCAGTCCCCCGGCCAACTCCATGTGCCGGCGGACTTTCTTGCCGTCATCGCTGCGAAAATCCCCGAACCAGCCGCACCGCTGCCGCGGCGGCTGGTAACGATCACAACCTAGCGGTTCGGTAAGGGTGAACGTGCCAGTGACGCCACCGCCGTGCGCGGCCCGCCAGTCCGACACGAGCATGAAACCTGAGCCGCATGCGCCGATACCACCAATGATTGCCCACCCGATCGCTACGACCACCAGGCGGATACGCATATTCGGCGGCCCGCCAAGCCTGGCCCCGAGGCCCATCATGCCCTCCCGCCGGATTGCCGAAGGCCTGACCGAAGCGACGACATCCGGCGAGCACGGCTGCACGTGGCCGCCGTTGCCCGCCCCGCCCTCAAACAAGCCGTCTGCCGGTCAGCCTAGGTCAAAAGTCGAGTGCGCTGTCATCGGCATGATCGGATGCCCAGGCTCGGCGAGCCACTCACCGTCGGTAACGACCCCTGACCGCCCACCGAGCGCCCGCAGCGGCAGATGAGTGCGCGCTGACTGGCTCTACTCAACGAGCCGACGTACCTCAATGCGTGCCTCAAGTACCTCGGCGCCGCGGATAGTTCGTTTGCTAGCTTCATAGGTGATCCACATTGCCGCTAGGCTTACGCCCACAAGGCGATCCGGGCAGAGATCCGCCGCAGAGGCATCGCGGTCCGCACCGCCCGCAAAAGTGTCGAGTCCTCACATCGGCTGGTCCGGCACCGGTGGATCGTCGAGTCCTGCCTGCCCTGGTTCATGAACAACCGCCGCTTGGCCCTCCGCTACGAACGCAAAGCCGAGCATTTCCAAGCCTTCGCCGACTTCGCCGCCATTCTCGTCCGCCACCGCCGACTCACAAAGATCACCAAGCGAGACACCCCTTACGTAACACGCAGCACGTCTGCCGCGGAACCATCCGGCAGGCGAAACTTGCGGGCAGAACGTCAGCATTGCAGGACGTTCAGCCGGGCGAGCCGACCGGATCATCAAAAAGTTGGCCCGCTGCTATGGAAGACTGTGCATGTACTAGCCAATTCGTTCGGTCGTGCGACAGGTTCGACCGATGCATCGACAGGCCGTGCTCGGCGCTGCTTCAATTCCGTGCAGCGGTGCCGCGCGAGAACTCGTGGGGAGCAGTCGTTGAACAACCTCCAGCGGCGGTTGCGGGCATGGTCCCTGGTCTGTATGGCGTCAGCGCTGGTGATCCTGCCCGTCGTGATCGGTGACGGATACCTGTCGGGCGTGGCGCGGGGATCGTTGGTGGCGTCCATGGCGGTCCTCGTCGGGATTTACCTGACGCTGAGAATGGCGATAGGAAGCTCGTACCGAAACACGGAGGTCGGGCCGCCGGTGTTGCCTGGCCGGTATGAGCAGTTGGAGCAGATCTTGTTCGCCAAGAGTCTTGCGCGAAATCGCTATTCGCGCAGCTACATCTTCTACTTCACCAACTTTCTCCACGATCAGCGTTTCTATAGATCTGCGGAGGAACATGTGAGCCTGATCGACGACAGGGCACTGTCCGTCACGACAGTCCTAACGTTGGGCCTGCCGTCTCAGATGTTCACCATGGTGACCTCACCGCCGGACAACGTGGTTGTTCCGCTCATTCACCTGAGACGTGGGACGATGCTCGAAGACCTGATTATCAGGGATGCTGCCGGCGAGCGACTCGCAGTGGCGGAGTATGCGGAAATTCAGGGCATGCTGGCGTTCGCGATCGACATTCTCTATCGGCGCGCCGTCTTGGGAACAGGACCCGCAACACTGATGACGCTCGCTCCGCATTACGAGGGCGCCCTGGGACATCTCACCCTGCTGGCGTGTGGACAGGGCGTCCTCGACGACCAGGTGATTGACGACTGCATCAGGCGGGTGAATAACCTCCTCGGCTCGGTGCCCATCGCCGATCGTCCAAGGCTGGAGGCGCTGAAGTGGCTCTGTGCGTACCTGGGAAAGTTCTACGTAATCGGTGTCCGGCTTCCTTTAGAACTGTTGAGGACCGATACGGTCATCGAGTATAGCCGGACCGTTCCGGTGAAAAGCGCTGTCGTCGCGAAGGCCGAATGGGTCAGGAGCATGGTCGGACTGACAACGAATGTAACGGCTGTTCCCGTCTCTTGGCCGTTCGTCGTGCCGCACTACCGGTTCTCGCTGCAGGCGAGGGCGACCCAGTATGTGGCCCAACATTCACTGTTCGATCTCGTCTCAGGCGGATACGTCAAGCAGGATGATTACGACCCGCCCGGCCATCGCCCGCGCCCCCGTCCGTACATCAGGCTGAGAAAGAAGCGCACCCTGTCGAGCGCTCAGTTGCTCATTCGAAACCTTGACGTCTGGCCCGTCCGGAAGTTGGTGACGACCGTAACGGTCAAAGAAGTACCGCCGGGAGCCATGGTTCCGGCACTGATCGTCGCCCTTGCCTCGGCAGTTCTGATCGTGACATTCACCATAGCCCAGCCTGGTCTCAAAGATGGCGGGTCGGATACGAATTCCGACATTCCAGCCCTGCTGCTGGCGTTACCTGCGTTGGCGGCGTCCCTGTTCGGGCATTCGGCGGAGCGGCTAAGGGAGGCGTCGTTCGCAGCCTTTGCAAGCTTCGGCGTAGCGCTTGCGGCATCCGCCTCGGCGGCCCTGATCTACGTCCTCGATGCAAATCAGAAACGGAATGTGATCCCGAAGGATGCAACGATTTTCGGGGGAGCCGTCGACCTTCCGGGGACCACGCTGAGATGGATTGCCCTGTCGGTGATCGCTCTTACGACGTTCTTCGTGATTCTGGTCCGCGTCGTCACGTCGTATCGTGAATACCACGCCGTCGTGGCGACGCTCGACACCAACTAGGGAGATGGAATGTCGAGGGACGGGCACTCGTACTTCGCAGCATGGCGGCGCCTGGGTCAAGATTCCGCGACGCGGATGGCGCAGACAGGCGAACCCGGTGCGGAGGAGATGGTCGATCGGTTCGCCACAGGTCCCGACGATGACCTTGTGGCGACCGCGAACATCTGTGCCGCACTGTCGTTGGACATGCGTGTGGAGCGTGGCCGCGATCAGGTGGTCGAGCAACTCCCCATTGGGCGACTATGGGCAGCGATGCACGAGGATGATCGCACCTGAGGCGTTCAAATTCAGGCTCCGACCGCCCAAGAGGAGATATCAGCACAAGTAGCTTGTTAATTGCGGCCGAGGCGCGTTATCCGGTGGCAAGCGGAAGGGATCCGGCACGAAACGGCGAAAAGTGACTGCTTGGTAGTTGCCGATGCGGAGGGTCGCGGGTGACCCGTCACCAGCGAGCTCTAGCTGCTCCGTCATACGAGGCCCTGTATCCGCGCGGCCATACGGCCGAGAGAGCTTTCCGGTCAACGCCTGAGGCCATCCCCGGCGGGGACCGCTCGACCGGACTTGCCAAGATCGCCATCGCCAAGATCACGTGCTCGCTCATCGGCATGAGTGCGCGCCGGTGACCTATCAACACCAACTACATACGGTTGCTGCGGCGTGAGGTCGATTCGATCATGCTGGGGCCAAATATGACCGGGCGGGGCCGATCTCGTGGTTCGTCACGGCCACCGAGGCGCCATCGCCGCTGGGGTGAACTCGTCCGGCACGCCGAGCTGCAGCGACGGCGGGTCGGGGCGCCCGCGGATGCAGCAACGCCGCCAGCGGCACGTTCGCCCGGCCGTACACGGAAACCGATCGGTTCGCCGCTGTGACGAGCTCGGGCCCGGTGGCCACGCCAGGGATCAGCGCCTCCAGATGCGGGCGGTCGAACGGGACGACGTCTCGGACTGAGCCCATCGCCGCCGTGTGTGAGCGGGAGCTGGTCCGGCATCCACACCAGGTCCAGGCAGCTGGTGTGGATAGCGACACGCCCTACCGTTCCGGCACGGACATGATGGCAAGCGCGAACGCGCATGCGGTTGCATACTCATGCAGGGTGGAAGGAAACTCCGTCTCCAACAGATCGGCCGCCTGGCGCTGGTCCACCTCGTCGGGATCATCGAAGGTGGTTGCGGGGCTTTCGACGGCTGCCATCGCGGCGGTCAGACGCTGATGGTCGCCGGCGAGGCCGGCGTTCTCCACGGCGAGGCGACGGCGTTGCCGGCTGGCAACCGCCCGTTCCGGAATCTGCAGCAGCGGGACGTGGATCTGCGCCAGGACGAGGACGTCCGATGGCAGGGTTGGCAGCGACGTAGGCACCGCGGCGGGCTGTCCATCAGCGACCCGACTCGCGATCTCCACCGCGCAGACCGCGTAGCGGGCAGCCGCCTGGGCATACATGGCGGTCAGACGTTCCACGTGATCGCGGCAGGCGAAGTAATGCTGCTCGGCGACCCAGGTCAACATGTTGGGGCTCTGGTCCGTCAGCCGCCAGAACGCCTCTGCCGCATAGGCGAACTGGGACTGCGCGCCGAGCACGGCCAAGCCGGCATCATTGCACGCCTGGCCCAACATCCGCAGTAGTTCGACGACCGCGCCAGGAACCACGGCGCCGGCGTCCAGCGGAAACAGCGAGCGCGGGCCAGCGCGCTGTGGATCTTCACCTGGTGGCGACACGAAGACAGCCTAGACAACCGGATCGCGACCTGCCGTCGCGGCAGATGACCCGCAAGGACTGGTTCTCGATCTGCGAGAACTGTCGCCGATTTTTGAAATTTGACCCCTCTTGGGGAACCTGCGAATCCGCTGGGGGTCAGTCTTCAGGAAGCCGCGACAAGAACAGCAGCGCCGCGAGGTAATGACCCAAGTCCAATTGTGGTCCTTGCAATGGGTTCGAGGCGCGCGACTGCGCCGGTCACGGACACACCAACGTAAGGCGCGTTGACCTGCCGTGTTACCACGTGTGACGTGGTGTGACCACGTGTGATTCGGTGTGACCGGCCGGTCGGGGTCATCGTGACCGGTTGCGGTTTACCGTCACAGGCATCCATCGATGTCGGCCTACATGGAGTGCGATCACGATGCTTGTCGGACGACTGGAATCCCGCCGCCGTACCTCGCCGCCGGTCGTGCCGCACGGCCGTCGGCTCTGTCGACGGTCGGCGTATCGACGTCGCCGGCGTGTGGTGGCGGCGTTGCGGCGGGTCGGTGGCTGGTTGACGTTGCTGTGCGCGCTGTTCGGTCTGCCGGTAGCGCTGGTGACGACGCGGCAGGTGTGGCTGGACCTGGATGTCGGCGCTGCGGCCGCGGAGCCGATGACCGTGCCGGTGCTGGTGTTCGCCGTGGCCGCAACGGGGTGGCTGCTGTGGGCGTGGCTCGTCGTCGCTGTCGTCCTGGACGTCGCCGCGGTGCTCACGCATGGTGCCTGGGCCGTCCGGCTGCTGCCGGCACCGTTGCGGACCACCGTCACCACCCTCGCCGGGTCGCTGCTGATGGGGATCACTTCGGTGACCGCAGGCTCCTCCGCTGCCGGTGGGGCGCCGCCGTCCGGTACAGCGATGCACACGGTTGGTCCGCCGACCGAGGTCCTACCAGCCTCGGCGGCGGACGCGGCGACCGCGATACCGGACCTGGTCCGGGTGTCCGTGGACACGTCGATCGTCCCGGTGCGGCAGGTCACCGGCCCGGGCAGCGCTGCGCTCAGGACGCACAGGACACACGGCCAGCCGATGACTGTGACCGTGCGGCGGGGCGACACGTTGTGGAGCATCTCCGAGCGGTGTCTGGGTGATCCGCACCGGTGGCAGGAGATCTACCGGCTCAACGCCGGCCGCTACGACCGGGCCGGCCGCATGCACGGTGGTGACCACATCGAGCCGGCCTGGGTCCTGACGCTGCCGGACGACACCCCACCAGCCCCCACCACACACACCGATCCCGGGTCGGGAGCCGTGACGGCGCCCCCCGCGGCACAGACCCAGCCGAGCATCCCGGGACCACCTGCGGGGGTCGACGGACAGGCGCCGGACGACGGCGTCACCGACGAGCACCCCTCCAGTCCCGCGTCGGTCTCCGTCACACCGGTGCCCGCCGGCACCGGCGTAGACACCGGTGCCCGCACCGGCCAGACCGACCGGCAGGAGCCGGGGTTCCAGCTGTTCAGCGGCAGCTGGGTCGACGCCGGGCTCGCGGCGGCGATCATCGCGGCGGCGGCGCTGGTCTGGGCCCACCGCCGCCGACGCTACACACCGGCAACCCCGTCAGCGGTGGCTCGATCCCACGACACCGACATCGCTGCCATGCCCGCCGTCGTCCGGATGCTCCGACGACGCACCGATGCCAGCTCCCCTGGCAGGTCCGCCACAGTGGCGCCGGCCGCTGATCCGGCACCTGCCGACGCCCACGCTGGCAGCGGCACGGACGCAGACGACGGCAATGACCACCGCATCGCAGCGGAAGAGCCGCGCCTGTCCCCCGATGCCATCGTCGAACATCAGCTTGGCGGCGACCACGACGCCGGCCACGCTGACCGCGCCGAGGAGGACCGGAACTCGGCCGGAGCGGACCGGATCAGGCCCGGATCGGGGTGGCGTCGCCCCGCCGGACTGGGTCTGGTCGGAGGCGGCGCGGACGCCGCCGCCCGCGGGCTGCTGGTCACCGCCGTCGCCGACGGCGCCGACGACCCAGCGGCCCGAACGGTGGTGGTCATCCCGGCGTCGACCGCCGGGCGGTTGTTCGGGACCGGACCCACGCTCCCGGACATGCCCCGGATCGTGATCACCGACGGGCTGCCGGAGGCGCTGGACCGTATCGAGACCGGCGCGTTGCACCGCAGCCGGGTGCTGCAGCAGCATGCCGTGGACACCGTGGCCGAGGTACGCCGCGCCGATCCGCTCGAGGAACCCCTGCCGCCGATAGTCCTCCTTACCGACGCATCGGACGTGCACGGCGGGCGGGTCGCCGCCCTACTGCAGCAGGGGCGGCGACTCGACATACACGGTGTCCTGCTCGGCGCCTGGCCGCACGGTGACACCGCCACCGTCGCCGCGGACGGCACCACCAGCCCAGCCACCCCGAACAGCGCCAGTCCGACCGCAACCACGGCCGCGAGCAGCGCTCGTCACGCCGCCGATGTCGGACGGTTGACGGTACTGACCGTCACTGAGGCCGTTGACCTGCTCAACGTGCTCGCCGAGGCCCACACCGGGCAACCCCCGGCATCCTCCGGCGGGTCCACCCCGCCGGACGACACGAGCGATCCCGCCACCGGCACCACGCACGGCGGCATCGCACGACCCGGTCCCGACGTGGCCCCGGCCCCGGCGCCGCGCCCAGCCGCACCCGGCTCCGCTGGTGCCGCCGAGCAGCCGAGGCCGCCGGACGCACCGGAGCCGGATCCCGCTGTCGCCGTCGGCAGCGGAGCGGGAGCCGATGATGCGATCACCGAGGTGCCGACCGGGCCGGCCGGCCGCGTATCGGTGGAACTGCTCGGCGCACCGCGGGTCGTGAACGCCGAAGCCAGCCAGGACCCGCTACGGCCGAAGTCCCTCGAACTCCTGGCATACCTGGCGGTCCACGACACCCCAGTGCACTACGAGTCCATCCTCGACGACCTGCTGCCCGACGCCCCCGCCAACAAGGCCGTCCACCGCCTGCACACCTACGTCTCCAACCTGCGGCATGTCCTACGCCACGCCGGCGGCGCCGGCACCTACATCATCCGAACCGGACAGCGGTACCTGCTCAACCGCGACGCGTTCGACGTCGACCTGTGGCAGCTACGCGCAGCCATCCAGCAAGCGGAACTCGCCGACGACCCCGCCGAACGCATCGCCGCCCGGCAACACGCCGTGCAGACCTACCGCGGGCACCTCGCCGACGGGGTCGACTACGAATGGGTCGAACCGCACCGGGAGGCCGCCCGACGCCACGCCGTCGACGCGGCACTCGCCCTCGCCGACGCCCTCGCCGACGAACCCGACCGCGTCCTACGGATCCTCGACGCCGCGATCGGGCACAGCCCGTACACCGAAGTGCTGTACCAGGCCGCGATGCGCGCCAACGCCGCGCTCGGCCGCCCCGACACCGTCCGAGCACTGCGCCACACCCTGACCCGGCAACTCGCCGACCTCGACGCCGAACCGAGCGACGAGACCTCCGCCCTCGCCGACCGCCTCCTGACCGCCACACCGACCGCAACCCGCCGCAACCCGCGGCAGCAGCCCAGCCGACCGGACCAGCCGGACCAGCCGAACCAGCCGGACCAGCCGCAGCGGACCGGCACGCCGGCCATCCGCGCCGCCGACGACCGGACCGGACCTCGAGCCACCCAGACCACCGTTCCCGCACCAGGCGGACCGCTCCCGCCGCTCCCGCCGCTCCCGGTGCGCCCGGTGCGCGGCACCGACACGGACGCGGACGCGGCGGCATGAGCAGCCCGGCGAACACCCGACCCGTCAACGGCGTGCGGCAGCGACCCGGCACAGGCGCCCCTCGCGCTGGCGCAGTCGCCGCGCGGCACGCCAGCGTCCAGTCACCGTCGTCCGCCGACCGGCAGGACGTCGACACGCAGCTGCAGCAGGCGGTACGACAGGCGGCCGTGATGCGGCGCGGCTTCTACCTGGTGGTGCTCGTGGTCGCGCTCGCCGGGCAGGTGTCCGGCGCGGTGCAGTCACTGCACATCCCACTGGTGTGGGCGGTCCCCGCGGTCGCCGCGCTGGAACTCGGCGGTGTCGTGGTCCTCGCCAACGCCGACGTCCGGCGCCGGCTCGGCGAACACGCGATCGGGTCGCGGGTCCTGTCCGCGGTCGTCGCCGCCGGCGCTGTCGCGTTCAACTGGACCGCGCATCCGGAGCCGCTGCTCGGTGGGTTCTTCGCCGGGATGTCAGCGTTGGGGTACCTGGTCTGGCTGACCCACGCCGGGAACTCCCGCCGCGACCGGCTCCGCGCCCACGGCGTCCTACCCCCGACCACCCCCGCCTACGAACCGGTCGGGCACTGGATGCGTCACCCCTGGCTCACCCGCCGCGCCAGATCCATCGCGAAGGCCCACCCGGACCTGGGCCTGTACGCATCGCTGCACGCGGCCCGCGCCGAACTCGACGCCCAACGGCGCCGAAAAGCGATCGCCGCAGTCCTGCACCGCAAGATCCGCGCCGCTGTCGACCCGACCACCGCCGACATCGCCGTCGCCGTCTACGACCTCGACGTCATCGCCGAACGCCTCGCCGACAGCGCCGACTACGACGGCCTCACCGCCCTCATCGCCCATGACCTCACCCCAGCCCGGCTCACCCCACCGACACCCCACCACGCAGACCAGCACACCGCACCTGCCCGCACCACGACCGCGCCGCCACCAGCACCACAAGCCGGCCCCGCCACCGACAGCCCCGACCTGACCCCGGCCAGCGCGCAGGCAGCTGCCGCCGACACCATCGACAGCGGCGCACCGGCATCCGCCGAAGGCGAGCAACCACCCACGGCCGTCCAGGCACCGCCGGCGCCGCCGACGACACAGCGGACCGCGCCCGCGGTAGTTCACGGCAACCGGCAGGGGCACGACCGCCCACCCATCACCACCGGTCCAGCCGCCACAGCCGGGGTCCCGCCCGACGACACCGCGGCCGCCGCACCAGTGGCGGGGTCGTCCCACCCGATGACGGCCTCCGCAGTCCGGGCACAAGGGCAGGACGCGGTGCAACCCGAGCTGAGCACGGGCCTCTACGCCGCCGCGTCCGTCGAACGTCCGCGTCCCGGCTCCGAGCACCACACGTCTCGGGACACCCTCGTGAAACGCCACAACGAACAGGACGAGGACAGCGACGGCGACGGTGCCGGCCGGGACCGTGCCGGCGGGCACGGCGGTGGGGACGGCGGTGGGGACGGGGACACGGTGCCGCAGGACACCGCCGCCGCGGTCGCCTACTGGTACCAGCGGGAAGCCGACCCGCATCCCCGTGACATCGCGGCCCGGATCGGGCGCTCCGAACGCACCGTCCGCCGGTACTGGCCGCAGACCGACGACATCAACCCATGACCCGCACCGGGCCGTACGCCGCGCTCGGCGATGCCAGCGCCTTGCGCTCCCGCCAGGCGCTGCCCGGACACCTGCGGTGAGGACGCTTCCCGGACCAGTGCCGACCGGCGGGGCCGTCGGCCCGCCGGCACAGCGCGCCGTCGAGGACGGACCCGGCTGCTGGACGGGACACCGGCAGGCCGGCGCAGGCGTCCGTGGCGGCGCACGCTCACCGCTGCCCGTGTTGTGGGCGGGCGTCGCAGGGCCGGTGCGGCAACGACCTGCCCGACCGTGCGACACGAAGCTACGTTCGGGGCCATACCCGAATGGAGGGCAACCTCCGGTAGGGCGGTCCGGGACGTCCAGCTGTTTCCGTCACCCGCCTCTTGCCCCTGTGGCAACGCCGTGCGGCAGTTCCCCGGGCCGGGTCCTGGAGCGTGCTCTGGCCGCACCACGGTCACTCACACCAGAGACCACCAGCGTTCGCTGGGCGAGGCCGCCGTCGCTGGCCTCGCCCAGCCCCGCATCCTGCCCCAGCCCGCAGCACGCGCCGCCAGCCAAGCTCCGACCCGCCGATGATCACCGTCATGGCCTCGATCGTCGTCGTGCTGAGCGCCGTCACCGCCGCGCACCTCCCAGCCGTCGCGGACCGGCTGACGCGACCCGACGAGCCGCCCGCTGCCCGGCGCGGCATGCGCCGATGGGCCAGTGGCGCCGTCGGGGGTCTCGGCGCCGCAGCGCTGTGCCGGCACCTACCCGCGACGTCGGTCCCGGCGATGCTGACCACGGCCGCATGGCTCGTGCTCCTACAGGCCGGGCTGCTGCTCACGCTGACCGATCTGGCCGTACGGCGGCTGCCCACACCCGTCATCGCGGACGCCGCCGCGATCATCGCCGCCCTGCAGATGACGGCTGCCGTCGCCGCCGGCCAGCCGTGGACGCTCCTGGCCGGGCTCGCCGGCGCGGCCCTGTTCGGTGGCGGCTACCTCGCCGTCTCCGTGCTCACCCCCACCGGGGTCGGCATGGGCGACGTACGGCTCGCCGCGCTGATCGGTGGCCTCACCGCCGCCACCGGCTGGGACACCGCCCTTGCCGCCGCCACCCTGCCCTACCTGCTCGCCCTGCCGTTCACGATCAGCCAGTGATGGCAGGCCCGCCGCGACAGTAACCGCGACTATCACCTGCCCTTCGGGCCGTTCCTCGCCGCGGGCGCCATCGTCGCGGCGCTGCTCTCCACCTGACCCCGCACCCGCTGCAGCGGCGGCACCGTCCGAGCGGCACCCGCCACACACCGCCCCGCCGATCCCCTCCAGAGACCACAGCCGTCACGTCGATCTCAGCGCCAGGCGTCACCGAGGCTGACTCGGCATCGTGACAAATCCTGCAATAGCTCACCAGCCGCAGCGGTTCCGACATCCCACGCTCCAGTGATTCGGGCCGCGGGCCGCGTCATTGTCGGCCGCTACGACGCGCGTACGACGCACTGCGGATCTTCGCCTGCCCTGCCTGCCTGGCACCCCGATTAACACCAGCCTTGAGTGACTGTTGCGCGCCAGCTAAATGCCCTGAGCGCGCCAGTTATTTGTCCGGGCCGCGACAGGTAAATGTCCAGGAGCGATCACCGGAGGACTGCGTGACGGCGGTGGGTGGCGGGCCGCGTTCGCTGCGGGACGCAGCGGTGCGCCGGCTGGTGGAGCTGAGTGCGGCGGGGCCGCTGTCGCGGGAACAGGTAGCGCTGGCCGCGCAGGGCCTGGGTGTGTCGGACCGGACGGTGTGGCGGTTGGTGGCCCGTCCGTAGTTTCCAGACCAAAAACAACGCTAGAAGTGAGGGTTGATCAAGCTCTGCGCGGAGCCATAGCATGCCGTCCGTTCGGTGACGGTCGATGCTCAGGCGGGTGGGTTTGTGGCAACTCAGGACCTGTTCTCGGCGGAGGAACTGGCGCGGCTTCGGGGCTTCCCGGAGATCAACCAGGCGGAGTTGATCCGGTACTTCACGTTGACCGGTGTGGATGAGGCGTTCGTGCGTCAGTTCCGCACCGGTCGCAACGTGCTGGGTGTGGCAGTGCAGCTGTGCTCGCTACCGTGGCTCGGGTTTGTGCCCGACGAGGTGGCGTTGGCGCCGAACGCATACGGTCCGGCTGGCGGCCTGCCGGTGCTGGTGCGACTCGATCGGGGCAAGGACTTCCTGTCCAAGACCGTCGCCGCGCCGTGTGCGGTGTTCGCGGTTCGGGTGGTGGACCTGCCCGGGTATACGCCGCACCTGAAGGGCAACGGTCGAGACGCTCAATGCCACGGTGAAGAGCATGTACTTCACCGAGCTACCGCACTACATGGCGGCGCACCGCACGGCGCCTTGATGTCCGCTGTCAAAGCTCCACAGTCTCACCCGCGAGCGACCGGCGGGCCAACTGGACCGGGTGGCGCAGCCGGGGCGGCGGGTCGTGAGCGCGCCCGCGACAGCACCAACACCGCGATGAAGAACGTGACCACCTTGCCGATGGCCAGGGTGAGCGCGGTGGTCGGAAGCCAGTTCGGAATCAGCCTGACGAAGGCGAACCATCTGAACATGCCGGAGCCGCCAGGATCCGCGTAGAAGCTGGCGCCGGTGAACCACCCCGGTGTGCAGAAGGCGGTGCCCACCACGATCCCGAACAGCACCCAGGCGGTCACGGCCGCTGACTCGGTGCGCGAGTCCACGAAGTACTGCCACACGCCAAAGGCGATCATGAGCACGCTCACGATGATGGTGATGGCCACACCGAACATCATCGCCCCCGTGGGGGGACGCCCATAGGTGGGATCGAACTGCTCGTTGATCGATCCGATCACCGTAACGGCGACTACCGCCACAGCGATGCCCATGGCCGCACTCAGCAAGATGAGCACACTTGCCCAGACCTGGCAGGAGCGGCGCAGTGGCACCGAGGGGATCATCATGCCCCTACCGTCCATCGCCGTAGCCGGCGAGGGTCTGCGGATGGCCTCGCCGTCGGGGTCCCGCCGCGACCACAACGGTCGACCTCCCCGGCCGTATCCATATCGAGAGTTGTCATGCATGTCTGTCACCGTACCGGCACGCAGCGCAAGCATGGCCCGCTGTCCATGAACGCCGGACCGAGCACCTCGGCCCCGTGGACAGAGCGCCCACGCTCAGCTCGTCGTCAGCGAACTGGTCTCCAACGTCGTCCGCCAAGGCGGCGGCTGCCTGGCCCTGGAACTGTCCGCACACGACGACCAGGTCACCGTCAGCGTCGCCGAAGGCTCCGCCGTGATCCCGCGCCGCCGCGACCAACACGGCCGACCGGACACCGAACGCGGACGCGGCATCGCCATCATCGAAGCACTGTCACAACGGTGGGGCGTGGATTCCCACCACGGCGGAAAACGAGTGTGGGTCCTGCTGCTCTCCCACCCCGAACCGCCACACCCCGTCATCACCCAGCCGGAGTGACCGATCCGCCCGAAGAATGGCCGCGTCCCAGGCGATCCAGCCCGGCGTGCAGGACCACCAGTACGGTGCGCTGGTTCATGAGGTCCTCGCCGAACTCCGGCCGGGGCGTGCTGGCGGCCACGCACCGGCCCCGACACCCCGGAACGGGGCGCCGACCACCGACGAAGATCAGGGTCGTAGACCTCTGAAGTCACACCCGACCTGTCAGCCGCGGCAGATCCGCCGACAACGAGACGGCAGATGAGCGCTGACCCAAATAGCTGGCGCACAACAGTGACGGCGCCGTGCGATGATGGGGCGACCCCATCGGCACGTGCCCATACGTAGCGGGAGTCCAGGCTTGAGTTCCGACGGCGCGGTGCTGCCCCTCGAATCCGGCAACCGCAAGGACTATGCACTCGACCCCCGGCCGATCGCACGCGGCGGACAGGCCACCGTCTTCGCGGCCACGCACAAGCCGACCGGCCGCAGGGTCGCGTTCAAACGGGTCGACGGGCACCGCCCCGGTATGGTCGCGCGCATGCGGCGCGAGATTGAGGCCGCCCGGCTGTTCGGTGACTGCCCCCACGTGATGCCGGTGCTCGACCACAGCCCCGCATTCGACTGGTTCATCATGCCGCTGGCCGACGCGACCGCGTCGACGCTTGCCGGGGAACTGGCCCGGCCGGAGGCCCTGCGAGAGCTGGTCGAGGCGGTGTGCGCGGCGCTGCGCGTCCCGCACGAACAGGGCTGGATCCACCGCGACCTCAAGCCGGACAATCTGCTGTGGCTCGACGGTCGATGGGTGGTCGCTGACTGGGGGTTGGGCCGGCGACCGCGGGGGCAGACGACTGACGCGGGCCGTACCCGGATGGGCACCGCATTCGGCACCGAGGGGTTCGCCGCCCCTGAACTCGCCGTCGACGCCCACGCCGCTGGCCCGCAGGCCGACGTGTACAGCATCGGGCAGATCATCGGCTGGGCACTCACCGGCAGGCTGCCGCACGCCAACATCGCCCTGCTGCCCGCCGACGGACCGTGGCGGACGATCGTCAAGGCGGCGACCGCGCACGACGTCCAACGCCGCCTGGCGAGCGTCGACGACCTCCTCGCCACGATGGCCGACGAACTGGACAGCCCCGACGCGGTGATTGAGCGCGGCCGGCAGTTGCTCGCCGACGCCCGAGCCGGCGACCCGGGCGCTGGGCCACGGCTGCTGCGGCTGGCGGCGCAGTCGGGCGAGCACTACCAAGCACTCCAGGAGGATCTCCTCGGCCTCGACAACGAGCAGATCCGCATGGCCGTCGCCGCCGATCCGTCGAGCGCCGCGGAGATAGTTCGGATGCTGCGCGGGCCGGTCCCCGGCGGGTCGGCAGTGGCGCGGGAGCGCGGCGTCGCGTGGCTGCTCGTGGTGGCCCGGCAGGCCGAGGTCGTCGAGCAATGGGACCTGCTCGACGAGGCGATCGACAGCCTGCTCGTCCTGAGCGGCCAAGCCGACGACCTGGACATCCTGGCGAGGGTCGCCGAGTGGATGGCAACCCGTGCCGGGCAGGCGGCGTCCAGCCTCGCAGTAGCGCTGCGCCGGCTCCCCGCCCATCCACAGGTCCGCACGGCGGTGTCCGGCAACCCTGGCACGGACCACAGAATCCTGCGGGCGCTGCGCTCCCGGACGGCGGCCGGTCCGACACCGGCGGCGCCACAACGCGGCCGGAAGCGACTGCTCCTGGGCGCCGCGGCCGTGTTGTTGGCCGCGTCCGCTATTGGCACCGTCGCGCTGGTGGACTGGGGACCGCCAGGCGAGCCGCAGGCGAAGCAGAGCGGCAACCCAATCGCCGGACTACCGAGGAAACCGGGTGAACTGGCGCTGTTCCCGATGGAGGACTTCGTCGAGCCCTGGAACGGCTATCCCAGCTGGGCGTGGTGCAGCAGCGAAATCGGCGAGGAGGCCGTCAACGGTAGCTTCCCCGCCCGCCCCGCAGGGCAGGTCCACCCGAAGCAGCACATCCGCTGCGACAACGGCGGCGGTCTGACGGCGATGTTCGCCGAGTTCAAGGGCCAGGCGGACTTCGAGGTGGCCCGCGCGCGGTATCTCGGCGCGGATCCCCCGGCCAATCCGGCCCGGGGGGAGGCCGATCCGCCGGAGGGCCTGCACGTCTTCGCGTGGAGCCCGACGAAGCGGGCCCTGGTCTGGAGCGACCCGAAGAACCGGCTCATCGGGCTGCTGGTCACCGACAGTGCTGGCACCGACCTCGTCGAGCTGTGGCAAAGGTACCCCCGGTAGCCGGGCCGGTGGCTCACAGCACCTGATCCACGTGCGCCCATCCGCAGATCCGCTCCTCCCCTCGTACAGCCAGGGCTAACACCCACTCGCCGCGCATCTGTGGGGTGAGGTACGGGCTGACCGCCAACTCGTTGACCAGAACACTGTCGTAGCGGCCGGCGGGCTCGACGACCGGTGACCGTTCGTCGGAGTCGACGCGCAGCTGGACCAACCCGGACGGGCGCAGCGTGACGACCAGATCGTGCGGGTCGCACGTGTCGATGGGCCCGTACTGCGGTCGAATTCGCACGGGCCACCCGTCGCGGACCCCCGCCACATACACGATCGGTATCGCACCGCCGCCGGCACAGTTGTCCCGACCGAACTGAAAGAGGAACGCGTGGATCTCGAACCCACCGGTCACCGCGTTCACGGCCTCGATCGGGCGGGAGCACCTGATCGTCGAGGCGATCGGGCGGCGCAGCTGCTGCGCAGTGCCGTCCTGCCATAGCCAGACGTACCAGAATACGTTCGAGGACTGACCACCGGAGGTCCGCAGCGCCGCCGCGGCGTCCTCGTCGCCGTCGCCGTCGGCGTCCGCGAACTGCGGTGTCCCTTCGAGCTTCCAGGAGCCGCCGCCCTCCATCGGTCCGATGGCGTCGTCGTCGCCGCGCGTCGCGGTGCCGTCCTTGAGCCGCACTGTCCTGCTCACCGACGCGTCGAACCACTCGGCGTCGGCGAAGTCGAACACCCTGATCTCGCGTGACGCCGCGGGCGGCGGGCCCGGGGGCGGCTCGTCGTCGAGCAGGGTACAGCCGGACAGCATCGACACCGCCACGGTCAGCGACAGCAGCCGCGACCGGAACCAGGATGTGCGTCGCATCGACAGGCCACCGCCGTCCGAGATACAAGGTCACGTGGGCGGGCCACGCCGCCCCGGCCGATCAGACTAGCGCCCAGCCAAGCGGCCGGTGCGAATGGCTTGGCGTGCAGCCGCCGCGCCACCTCGTACGGCATCACCCCGTACACATACGCCGACGGCCACGGCACGACGCACGCCACGATCAACGGCGCCCGCCACCTCAAGGCCCAGCTGCGTCGCATCCACGACGACGGTGACCCGACCTGGGTGGTCCGGTTCAGCAGTGGTACGCCGCCCGCCGTGCAGCGCATCGTGCTGCACGCGGTGCTCAACGCCGACGGTGACGAGACCACGCTGCTGCACATGATCGCCGCCGCCTGGCCGTGCCCCTCGACGGTCAGTAGCAGCACCTAGCACGACATCGATGCGGAGAGGGCACCCGATCGCAGCGGGTCGGGCGCCCCGCTCGCCCACGGCGATGAGGGATAGCACCCGACCCGGTGGGTGCTGTGTGTCGGCCCGTGTGCGGCGGACCCGCCGCTCCGCCGCTGGTAGAAGCCGCGTCCGGTCCCGCGCCGGTTGCGGCACACGGCGGCAGAACCCGTCCCGCGCGACTTGGACACCGCCGTCAGTCGAGGTTCCATCCACACCGACCGAACGATGGGCGACCGGCGTTGCCGGACCGAGTCGCACGCCGTGCGTCGCGGGCTCGGGCTGGCCGGGGCGACGTGCCGGACCCCCGGGACAGCCGGCACTGATCGACTCATCCCTATGGCGGAAGGCTGCTGGTCATGGACGTCATTGCGTTGCCGGCGCCGCGTGGCTGGCAGGTTCCGGCCGTCGACGCCGCCACGGCCGCTCTGGCCGGCGGCGGCCGGGGGCAGGTCGTCGCCGCGTGCGGTACCGGCAAGACCATCGCGGCCGCCCATGTGGCGCTGCGGGTCTGCCCACCGGCGGGGACGGTCGTGGTGGTCTGCCCAACCGTCGGTCTGGCCGCGCAGACCCTGCAGGTGTGGGCCGGCAGCGGCGCGGCGGTGCTGGCGGTCTGCACCGACGACACCGTCATCGACCCCGCCGTGCACGTCGCGGACCTACCGGCCACCGTCACCACCGACCCGGACACGATCACCGCCTGGCTACTCACCGCGACGCCCGGCCGGCGACTCATCGTCACGACGCACCACTCGGCCGGGAACCTCGGTCAGGCCCTGCACCGCGCCGGTGTGGCCGCCGACATCCTGATCGTCGACGAGGCCCACCACACCGCCGGCCGCGACGGCAAACACAACGCCCTGCTGCACGACGACGCGGACCTACCGGCCCGGCGGCGGCTGTACCTGACCGCCACCCCACGCCTCGACGACACCGGCCCCGGCGATGGCACCGCCACCGTGTCCGTGGTGTCCATGGACGACCCCGCCGTGTTCGGACCGGTCCTCTACCGCTACCCGTTCGCCCAGGCCATCGCCGACGGCTGGCTCGACGACTACCGCATCGCCGTCGTCGCGGTCACCCGCACCGAACTCCTCCCACTCCTGCGCACCCTCACCACCACCGGCCGACCCAGCGCGCCCGACGATCCCGACGGGCCGCTGCGCACCGCGATGGTCATCACCGCCCTGGCCCGCGCCGCCGCCGAGTTCGACCTGCGCCGCGCCATCGTCTACCACCCGCGCATCGCCGCATCCCACACGTTCACCGCCGCGCTGCCCGACACCCTCGCCGCGCTACCCGACACCGGCCGACCGGAGCGAGCGTTGACCTGCCACCACGTCGACGGCCGGCACCCCTCGACGTACCGGCGGGACGTCCTCGCAGACCTCGCCGACCCGCCGCACGACGGGTGGACCGTGGTGTCCAACGCCCGCTGCCTCGGCGAAGGCATCGACGTCCCCGCCGTCGACAGCGTCGTGTTCGCCCACCCCAAGACGTCCAACGTCGACATCGTTCAGGCGGTCGGGCGGGCGCTGCGCCGCAACCCCCGCCGGCACCGGGATCGCGACCATCCTCATCCCGGTCCTCGCCGAAGACGAACCCGACGCCGCCGTGCAGGCCGACCTGGCCGGCTACGACACCGTCTGGGACGTCGTGCGGGCACTGCGCGCCCACGACGAGACCCTCGCCGCCGCCCTCGACCAGCAACGCCGGTCCGGACCGGCGGACCGGTGGACCCTGCCGGACAAGATCGTGGTCCGAGTCCCCGACCGCTACGACGTCGAGCAGTACCTGCAACACCTCACCATCCGGCTGATCACCGCGACCACCTCACCGTGGTGGGAGGGGTACGGCGCGGCCACCGCCTTCCACGCCACCAACGGTCACCTCGACGTCCTCGTCGAGCACACCACCGCCACCGGGTACCCACTCGGCCGGTGGCTGCACCACCAGCGCAAAGCCCGCCGCTGCGGCGTGCTCACCGCCGCCCGCATCGACGCCCTGGACTCCCTGCACATGCAGTGGGACCCCCGCGACGCCCGATGGCACATCGGGCTCGCCCACGCCACCGCCCACCGCCGCCGCGAAGGGCACCTGCGGGTACCGCCGGACCACGTCACCACCGACGGCTACCCGCTCGGCCAGTGGATCCGTGGGCAGCGCAAGCAGTACACCGGCGGGCGGCTGCCCGCCGCGCGGGCCGCCGCACTGGAGGCCCTGGGCATCGAGTGGTCGCCGTACGAGGCGATGTGGCAGCGCGGCATCACCGCCGCCACCGCCTTCCACGCCCGGAACGGGCACCTGCAGGTCCCCGACGAGCACACCGAAGCCGACGGCTACCGCCTCGGCCAGTTCATCGTCGCCCAACGCATGCTGCACAAACGCGGCACCCTCACCGCCGACCGCGTCACCGCCCTCGAAGCCCTCGGCATCATCTGGAACTCCCGCGACCACCGCTTCGCACTCGGCCTCGCCGCCGCCCGCCGCTACCACCACACCCACGGCCACCTGCACGTCCCGACCACCTACCAGACCAGCGACGGGTACCGCCTCGGCGCCTGGCTCAAACAACAACGCGCCAACCTCAGCAACGGCACCCTCACCACCGACCGCAGCCACGCCCTGGACACCCTCAGCCCCACCTGGCGCCAGCGGTAACCCGGGCGCCCACGACGCAGCACACGGCCCAGCGAAGCCCCCGCGGCGTCCGGCGCGGGGTCTGGTGACGTCCGGTTTCCGGAGGTCAGCAGGTGGCGCCGATGCGACCCAGGTCGAGACGGGCGACTACCGGGACGGTCGTGGCGTGGTCCAGCGGTGCGCGCGCCAACACGTAGACCGCGTCGCCGATCCGGGTCGCGCTGCGGACGGGACCGGCGAGGTTGACCGCCGTGGGCGGTGACGCGGCGTGGGTGACGGTGTCCAGGACGACGGTCTGCACATACCGGTCGGCGCCGACAAGGAGGACCCGCCGCTCGTCCAGGCGGACCAGTCCATGAGGCTGGCCGACCGGCGTGATGATCCACTCGTACCGGCCGGTGTCGATGTCGATGACGGCGCTGTGCCCGGCGCCGAGGACGAAGAACGTGCGGTCCCGCAGCCAGCACGCGGCCTGACAGGCGCCCGCGGGGAGCCCGGCCGGCCACCGGCGGGCGTCGCCGAGCCCGGCGCCGGGCTCGACCAGGGCGGCGTGCTCCGTGCTCGGCGACCCGGTGGCACTCCGGCGTTCGGTGGGCCGCGTTCGGCCGCGACGGTCCAGCAGCCACGGCACCCCGCCAGGGCCGGGGACGAGCAGCGGAGCGCGGGCGAACCCGCCGGCGGCCACCACGACCTCGTCACCGGCGACGCGCAGGACCCCGCTACCACGGACCACCAGCAGGTCGCCGTCCGCGGTGACCATCGGGTCGCCGACGCCGCCGGTCAGCTCCAACCGGCGCCGTGGCCGGCTGCGGCGATGGTTGCCCAGGTCCATCACACCATCGGTGACGGCGACGAGGAGCCGGTCACCGTCGACGCCGACGCCGGTGATGGCCGGGCCGTGCGCCACGACGGTGGCATCCACGCCGTCCGGGGCCGCCACCGCCGCCGTCGTGAACTCCTCCGGCACACCGAGCTGCAGCGGCGCCGGGTCGGGGCGGCGTGGGCGCAGCAACGCGGCCAACGGCACGTCTGGCTGGCCGTACACGGCAATGGACCGGTTCGCCGCCGTGACGAGTTCGGAGCCGGTGGCCACGCCACCGATCAGCGCCTCCAGGTGCGGGCGGTCGAACAGGACGACGTCGCGGACCTCCGCGGCGCGCCGGCGTGCGCTGTCGTCGAAACCGGACCGCGAGGCGAGGATACCGATCGTGCCGGGCCGTCGCTGCGTGAGGATGTCGCGCAGCTGTCGCAGCGGCTCGACGGTGATCGGGTCCGTGTACCACTTGGCTTCCATCAGGTACCAGGTGCCGTCCAGGAAGAACGCCACGTCGACCTCGCCGTTCGGGCCGCGCCGATCGGCGTCGGCGTCCACACCGTCGCGGACCAGCGCGTCGGCGAGCAGCGCGTTGAACCGCATCCCACGCACCGACGCGCTGATCCCACCGGCCCGGACCTCCAGGTCGGCGTAGCGCTGGACCAGACTCGTCGCCGTCGCGGTCGTGCTCTCAGCAATCACCCGGCGATTATCCCGGCCCGGCCTCGCAGAAGACGTCTCCACGGCCGGTACAGCTGCCGCGGTACGCACGTGTACCCGTCACCCTCCCGCGGCAGCTGTGCACCAGACGGTGTGCTGCCGAGGCAGGAGCGGCGCCCCGTTCGGGGAGAGCACCGGTCGATGTCATCGACCGGGTCATCGGTCGATGCGCGGCCCGGCGATCGTGTCCACCGCGCCGCGGGCGGCGGCTGGCAGACTGGCGGTCATGAAACGCCAGCGGGCCACCCAACTGGCCGAGCAACTGCTGGGCGCCCTGCACGCCGGGCGGAAAGAGTGGCCGTTGTGCATCGTCACCGAGGTCTCGGTGTTCGGCTCCTACGCCCGCGGCGCCACCGAACCACACGACCTGGACATCGAAGTGGAGATCGACCGGACCGACGAGCGATGGATCCGCCACTTCACCACCTGCCTGTCCTACGGACCCGACCCATACCTGATCATCCGCCGGGCTCTGGTCGGCGGTTCCCGCAGCTGCCAGTTCCTGTTCGAGGCCCGCGACCGGGTCGACTTCTCGCTCACCCTGCTGTGGCGGGCCGGTGACACCCTCGACGTCGCGGTGGACCGGCTGCACGCCATCGAGGTCGACACCACCGCCGGCCGGGCCCCACGCGACGCGATGCTGCCCGAGTTCGAGGGCCTGGACCGGTGGATGCCCCGCCCGTACCGCGAACGCCTCAGTGCGGCCGTCGCGGCGGGCACGATCACCCTGCACCGTTTCGAACTGCCCGGTAGGCCGGTCGCCGATCCGGCCGCCCAGGACCATCTGCACCGGCGGTGGGCGCCGACCAGCCCGCTGTTCCGGGCCGGGCACGCCGTACTGGCCCACTTCGAGGAACGCGGCATCGACCCGGCCCAGGTGCATCTGCACGGCCGCGACCTCGCCGGTCCCGACACCCCATACTTCGCCGGGTTCGCCCTGCGCTACTTCCCGCAGATCCCGATCTGCCTGAGCCGCCACCATGGTGTGGAATGGCTCGACGTCATCCACCCCACCCGGGCCCAGCCGCTGATCGCGTTGCAGATCCGGCCAGTCAGACCGGACCTGCTCGCTGACACCATCTGGCCGTGACGTCTCGGCCGAACACCCCGGCCACGGTGAACACCGATCCCGACTGGTCGGGCTGGCGGGTGGGACGGGCGAGCGGGCACGATGGTCGCCGTGACCGCGACCGCCGCCTCGACCCGTCCACAGGGTGCCGTCCTCGAGGCGGTCCTGGAGCGGCTGACATACGTCAATGAGGACACCGGCTACACCGTCGCCCGGGTCGCGACCAGCCGGGGCGGCGACGAGCTGCTGACCGTGGTCGGGGCGCTGCTCGGCGCGCAGCCCGGCGAGAGCCTGCGCCTTGTCGGGCGGTGGTCGAGCCATCCGAAGTTCGGCCGGCAGTTCGAGGTCGAGTCCTACACCACCGTGCTGCCCGCCACGATCCAGGGCATCCAGCGCTATCTCGGTTCCGGCCTGGTCAAGGGCATCGGGCCGGTGTTCGCCGAGCGGATCGTCGGCCACTTCGGCCTGGACACGCTGCGGGTCATCGAGGAGGAACCCGCCCGGCTGATCGAGGTCCCCGGCCTGGGCCCGAAACGCACCGCGAAGATCACCGCAGCATGGGAGGAACAGAAGGCGATCAAGGAGGTGATGGTCTTCCTGCAGGGTGTCGGCGTGTCGACGTCCCTCGCGGTGCGGATCTTCAAGCAGTACACCGACGCCTCCATCTCCGTGGTGCAGAACGAGCCGTACCGCCTCGCGGCGGACGTGTGGGGGATCGGGTTCAAGACCGCCGACACGATCGCCCAAGCGGTCGGCATCCCGCACGACAGCCCGGAACGGGTCAAAGCCGGCCTGCAGTACACCCTGTCCGAGGCCACCGACTCCGGGCACTGCTACCTGCCGCAGGCGAACCTGATCACCGACGCGGCGAAGATCCTCGACGTCCCCGCCGCGCTCGTCGGGACCTGCCTGGACACCCTCGCCGCAGACGAGGGCGTGGTCCGCGAACCGCTGCCCGGACCGGACGGGCCGGTGACCGCCGTGTACCTCGTGCCGTTCCACCGAGCCGAGACCGCCCTCGCCGGAGCCCTGAACCGGCTGCTACGGGAGCCGGCCGACCGGATGCCGCACTTCGGCGACGTCGACTGGCCCAAAGCATTGACCTGGCTGCACGCCCGCACCGGCGCGACCCTCGCCCCGGAGCAGGAACAGGCGGTGCGGCTGGCGTTGACGTCGAAGGTCGCCGTGCTCACCGGCGGCCCCGGCTGCGGCAAGAGCTTCACCGTCCGCTCCATCGTCACCCTCGCCGCCGCGAAGAAGGCCAAGGTCACCCTGGTCGCGCCGACCGGCAGGGCGGCGAAACGCCTCGCCGAACTCACCGGCCACCCGGCCGGGACGGTGCACCGGCTGCTGCAACTGCGTCCCGGCGGTGACGCGTCCTTCGACCGGGACAACCCCCTGGACGTCGACCTCCTCGTCGTGGACGAAGCCTCCATGCTCGACCTGATCCTCGCCAACAAGCTCATCAAGGCCGTCCCGCCCGGCGCGCACGTGCTGCTCGTCGGGGACGTCGACCAGCTGCCGTCCGTCGGCGCCGGGGAGGTCCTCCGCGACGTCCTCGCCGCCGACAACGTGCCGCAGGTCCGGCTCACGCAGGTGTTCCGGCAGGCAGCCAAGTCCGGGGTCGTGGTCAACGCGCACCGCATCAACGCCGGGAAACCACCGCAACTGCAGGGGATGACCGACTTCTTCCTGTTCGCGTGCGAGGACACCGACGAGGCCGCCGCGCTGACCGTCGACGTGGCCTGCACCCGCATCCCGGCCAAGTTCGGTCTCGACCCGCGCCGCGACATCCAGGTCCTGGCCCCGATGCACCGCGGCCCGGCCGGCGCAGGCGCGCTCAACGGCCTGCTGCAGCAGCGGCTCACCCCGGGCCGGGACGGGCTGCCGGAACGGCGGTCCGGCGGGCGGGTGTTCCGCATCGGGGACAAGGTCACCCAGATCCGCAACAACTACGACAAAGGGCAGGCCGGGGTGTTCAACGGCACCCTCGGCGTCATCACCGCCTTGTCCACTGACGAGCAGACCCTGACCGTGCGCACCGACGAGGACGAGTCCATCGACTACGACTTCGACGAGCTCGACGAACTGTCCCACGCCTACGCCATGACCATCCACCGCTCCCAAGGCTCCGAATACCCCGCCGTGGTCATCCCGTTGACGACCAGCGCGTGGATGATGCTGCAACGCAACCTGCTCTACACCGCCGTGACCCGCGCCAAACAGCTCGTCGTCCTCGTCGGGTCCCGCCGTGCCCTCGCCGCCGCCGTCCGCACCGTCGGCGCCGGCCGGCGGCATACCGCCCTCACCCACCGCCTCACCACCTGACCAGCCGACCGGGCTGTTGCGTCGGCAGGCCGACCAGAGAACCGAACCCGGCGCGCCGGCGACTCGGTTAGGGTCCGAAAGATGGTGGGCATCCCGCAGCTGCGCGAGGTCGGCTGGCTGGTCACCGGCCCCGACCGAGACCCAGTCCGGTACCTCTTCCTGCGGGTCGAGGAGTTCGTGGACGGCTCCGGGGTCTGGTCGGTGGAACTGCACGAATGCCGGGGGCGGCGAGACGCCGCCGGCCGTGCCAGGCACAGCTACCCTTCCGAGGCGGACGCCCGGGCGGCGCTCGCCGTCATCTACCGGCTCAGCGAGTTCCTCGAACCACTCCCGACCTGGGACGAGCAGCAGCTGGAGCCGGGACGGTGGCGGGTCCGCGTGTACGAACCAACCGGCGGTGTGCTGACCGCCCACACCAGTGCGCACCAGATCTAGCCTCACGCGTTCGGCAAGGGTGCGGCGGAGCGGCATCCCGGGAACGCGAAAGTGCCCTCTGATCTGGGAGGACAGGACTTGTCTAGGGCCTTATCCATCCCGGCGTAGGGGGCACTTCCAAGGTGAAGGTTACCGGTTTACGTCCGAAGATCGTGGTCAGTGCTGACGGCCGGGGTGTCGTCGGGCATGCCGGTGCTCGCCTCCTCGCTGACCTGGCCGACGCCACGGGCCTGACGTCCGCGTTCAGTGATGCGCTCGCGGGGGTTGCGGGTGCGGGAGTCCGGTCATGACCCGGGCCGTGTCGCGGTCGACCTCGCGGTGCTGCTCGCCGATGGCGGCGCAGCGATCTCCGACCTGGCGGTGCTGCGCAACGAACCCGGCCTCTTCGGTCCGGTCGCGTCGGACCCGACCGCATGGCGGGTGCTGTCCAATGTAGACGATGCTGGACTGGCCCGGTTGCGTGACGCCCGCGCCCAGGCGCGGGAACTGGCTTGGGCGCGGGCATCGGAGACCCGAACAGGGCTACCGGCCTCAACAGCGGCGGGACAGCCGGTGCCCGGCATCGTCCTGGATCTGGACGCCACGATCGTGATCTGCCACTCGGAGAAGGAATCCGCCACCCGGACGTGGAAGAAGACCTTCGGCTTCCACCCACTGCTGTGCTTCCTGGACGGCTCCCGCGAAGCGCTATCCGGCCTGCTCCGCGAGGGCCGAGCCGGGTCGAACACCACCGCCGACCACATCACCGTCCTGGACCGCGCCCTGCACCAAATCCCCGACGCGCACCGGCACGGCACCCCGATCCTCATCCGCAGCGACTCAGCCGGCTGCACCCAAGGATTCCTCACCCACATCCGCGCCCTGCGCAAGGATGGACTCGACACCCGGTTCTCCGTCGGGGCGGCGATCACCGAACCGGTCCGGGCCGCGATCCGCCACGCCACCGACTGGATCCCCGCCCTCGACGCCGACGGCGACTTCCGCGACGGCGCGGAGATCTGCGAACTCACCGGTCTCGTGCCAGACGACGGCTTCCCGGCCGAGACCCGATTCATTGCGCGCCGGGAACGCCCGCACCCCGGCGCCCAACTCTCCCTGTTCGACACCATCGAAGGCCTCCGCCACCAGGTCATGGCCACCGACACCCCACCCGGCAACGGCAACATCCAGTTCCTGGAAGCCCGCCACCGCGGCCACGCCCGCGTCGAGGACCGAATCCGCACCGGCAAAGACAGCGGCTTCGACCGGTTCCCATCCCGCGTCTTCGCGATCAACCAGGCCTGGCTCGAACTCGCCCTCACCGGCATCGACCTCCTCGCCTGGACCCAGCACCTGCTCCTGGACGGTCAACTCGCCACCGCGGAACCCAAGAAGCTGCGCTACCGGCTGCTACACGTCGCCGCCCGCATCACCCGCACCGCACGGCAGACCCAGTTCCGGATCGCCGCAACCTGGCCCTGGGCAACAGACCTCGCCACCGCGTTGACCCGGCTCACCGCACTACCCCGCCCGATCGGCTGACACCCACGCCGCATCGCGTCGACACCGCACGGAGGGACCCGGCCAGCGCGCCGGGCCATCAGCACGCCCACCTCAACGCCAGCAGACTAAACAAAGATCAACAGGCATTCAGCCGCCATGATCGACTACTAACGAATGAGCGAGGCTAGGCCCCAGTTGCCGAGCGGCCCCATTCGCGGCCCGGTGCCCACTGAACACGTACACCCGGCCGTGGCAGCTCCATATGACTTCGCCGACTGCGCCCGCAGCAAGCCAGCCCGCCACGACGGCACGACCACCGTCCGCCGGGAATCGACCTTCGGCGGGCAGCGGTGCATCCTTCCCGAATCCAGCTCGTACAGCTGCTACTCGACCACCCCGGTGCCGTTCGCGCCGAGTCCGGGACAGCCCTGACCGCGGTCAGGTGTGGGCGCTCGGGGCCGGCCTCTCGGTGAGCTCTCACCGGTCGCGGTGACCGGTGGCGATCACGATTGCCTCGTTCACCCGCCGGGCCGCCGCCGGATCGTCGACGAATCTGACGGCGGCTTCGAGGCTGACCGGTGACCCGCCGGCGAGGCTCGCGGCCACGGCGATCATCTGCCGGTCACGGTCCGGTACGTCGGCGGTCGCCGCGAAGTCGACCACCGCCGCCCAATTTCTGACCTGGCCCATCCGCACGGTGTCACCCATGTCCCATACCAGATCCATGCTCTCCACGAGGTCAGTGAAGCCCGGCTGGTCCGGTATCGCGGTGAAGGTCAGCAGATGCACGGCGGCCCGCCGGCCGGGCGGGGCGCCGGTGGCGATGTCGAGCTCCAGGAGGCCCCGAATCGAATCACCGATCGGCACGGAGGGGTAGACCAGCCGGGGACTGCGATGCAGCGGCGGTGCCGTGTCAGGGTCGGCCAGCAACTCCGCCACCCTCAGGCACTCCGCACACGGCGGCAATTCGGCGATGTTGACCCACATGTCAGTGCGCCACTCGTCGAACGCACAGCTGATGTTCGACTGATCGGCGCCATGGACCGGACGCTCCGGAGTCGAACACAGCGTGTAACCCGTCCTCCCGTCCTCCCCGCCGGCCGCGGCGGTGAGATCCACGGACAGGTGCCGGAACGTGCCGTCTCGTGTTGTACACGGTTCAGGCGTCATCGGGTCCTCCTCACCACCGGATGCTGCGCCGGTCGCCCGTGACAACGGATTTTATCAATGTCACGCAATGGGCCCCGCCCCCCGCCGTCGAGGATGCGTCGGCTGAGGGGGGCCGATCAGGACGAGGCGCGGCGCTACCGATCAAGTCCGGCGGGACTACCGGACCCGTGTGTCCTGGGCCGGTTGGGTTGATGCCAGGACCGTGGAAGCGCCGACGAGGATGGCTGAACGCGGGACCCGGGGACGAGGGCCACCGGTCGGCAACCGTCCGCCGCCGCTGGGCTGGAAGGACCACCGGTGCGGCGGTACCGACGTGAGGGACGCTCACCTACGGTGAGGGCATGTCCGAGCTGCGTCTCACCACCAGCCGCACCGACACCGTCGACGTGCTCGAGGTGCACGGCAACCTCACCGCGGCGACCGCGCTGATCCTGCACTCCCAGCTGGAACTGCTACTGCAGCGCCCGGATCCGGTAATCGTGGTGGATCTGCGCAACGCCCAGCAGTGCGACAGCACCGCGATCGCCGTGCTGCTCGCCGCCGCCGCGGCCGCCACCACCACCGGCGGTGCGCTGCGCCTGGCCCGCCCACCCGGACCAGTCTGCGCCACACTCCGCGCCGCCCAGACGATGCGGATCATCCCCACCTACGGGGCCGTGTCCACCGCGATCACCGCGAACCCGATCGACCTGCTCGACACCCCAGGCGCACCGCTCGATCCCACCCGCCGGCCCGCCGTGAGCACCCTGGGGGACACGCCCGCCGTTCGGGGTGCCAGCCTGCGGTAGCCGTTGCCGGCAGTATGGGCGGACCGGCCGCACGGGCGGGCCCTGGTGAGTGGTCTCCGCGACGTGGCGTGGTGGAAGCGGTGCGTGGCAGGCTTGCAGCATGCTCGTGGCCGTCCACGCGCGCTCGGGGGAACGGGTCGAAGCGTCGAAGCACCTGCCGGCATCCCCCGACTACCGCTGCCCGGTGTGCGGCTGGACGGTCATCGTCAAACCCGGCCGGGTGGTCGTCTCGCACTTCGCGCACCGACCGGCCGGACCGCGGTGCGGCGCCCAGGGCGAGTCGATCCCGCACATGCGCGCGAAGGTCCTCCTCGCCCAGCGGTTCCGGGAACACGGCTACGACGTGGCCCTGGAGGAGCCGCACAGCGGCGGCCGGCGACGGGTCGACGTCGCGGTCACCATCCGGGGCCGCAACGGCCCGGTGCGGGTCGCGGTCGAAGTCCAGGACAGCGCCATCGCCGTTGGTGAGCTGCAACGACGCAACCACGCCGACAAGCAGGCCGGGTTCTTCGCCACCCTGTGGGTGTTCACCACCAACCGGCTCAGCCGCGCCCGCGGCAGCCTCCCCGGCGCCGAACTGCGCCTGCCGGAGGAGGTCCGCTACCTGGACCGTCGCTGGCGCCTCCCGGTCGCCGTGCTCGACGTCCAGCGCGAACGCGTGATGCTCGTGTCCACCGCACCGATCATCCGCGAGGGCCAGCCCTACTACAACGAGTACGGCGACGAGGAATACTCACCTGACCGCTGGCTCGTCGCCACCCGCCAGGTCCATGTAGCCGCGGCAACGTTCGAGCTGGAAGCCGTCCGCGGCCGGTACGCCACCGCCCGGAACCCGGACTACACAGCCGCGTTCAAGGCCGCTGCGGTGCCCGACCGGCCGTGGCGGATCTCCAGCCGCCGCGACACGGCGCACACCACCGCCGACATCGCCGACCCCACCGACGAACCGGCGTGGCAACTGGCGCAGCAGTTGATGGAGCAGGGCCACACCGTCGAACTCGAACACCTACCGACCGCCCGGCGATGGCGGCACGTCGCGCGCACCAACGCCGACGACGACTTCGACGAACCCGGTTACCAGTGGAAACCGGTGTAACCCGGTGCCGGTAGCGGCGACCCAGGAGCGGGCGGAGCCACCCCGGTCATTCCCGCTCTCACAGTGATCCGATCGGGATCGTCGTCCTTACCGGCGAACCCCTGGGATCGCTGCCGAACCGAACCGGCACAAGATGGCCCCGTCGGCCCAGGCCGGACCCGTTCAATCATCACGGCACGAGTCGGCCGTCTGCGCCGTCATCCGGTCAGGCGGTCGTGGACGCGGCCTGCCTGGTGCCGGACCGCGGCAGTGAACGCCGCCTCGGCCAGGTCGGTCGTGGTGTCGAAGAGATCGTCCTCGTCGGCGGCGCCGGTCGTGACGCCTGCGGTGACAGCCTTCTCCTCCCGGTACACCAGCAGGCACGCCCGCAGCCCGTCGAGGAGGTGTTCGAGCAGATCCCGGGCCGGGCGTTGCGGGTCCAGCGGCGTCAACCGGTCCAGCAGCACCGCGAGTGCCTGCTCGCGGTGCCCGACGTCAACCCGCAGGATCTGCTCCCGGGCGGCGTCCACCCGTTGCAGTAGCGCGGTCGGGTTCGGGATCCGCCCGGCGCGGACCGCAGCGGCCTCGGTGAGCAGCCCGGTCACCGCCTCCAGCGGCGTCGCGGACTGATCGACGACGACATCCACGACGTAGGAGGGGACCTCGACCGATAACGCTTCGAGGTCATCGGCGTAGGTGAACACGTCCGTCGGTGCGATGCCGGCCGCGGCTGCGGTGACCTCGGCGGCGGCGACCAGCCAATGCGCGGCGGCCACGCACGCCGCGGCGGGGTCCACGCTGGTGAACAGGGCGTCGCTGCCCAGCGGATCGGCGTGCAGGAGCCGGTCGGCCGCGGCGACCTGGACCGGCGACACGTCCAGCCGGTCGAGGGACACCGCCTGCGCGGCGCGGCCGGACAGATCGCCCAGGCCGGCCCGGCCTACCGCGTCGATCTCGGTCCTGACCTCGGCGGTCACTGCCACGGTTACTTCGGCGTCGCCGAGCTCGTGTAACGCCCGGCCGACCGTGTGGGCGGACTCGAGCACCGGATCGTAGGACACGATCAGCAGCCCGTGCGTGTCCGGCAGGTGCGGCCGGCCGACCGCGGCAAGCACGCCGCTGAACCCTTCACCACGTTCCTGCGCCGCCAGGTCGGGAAGATCGGAATCGTCATCGTCGGCGGGATGCTGGTAGGTGTCCCACAGGTGCTGCGACAACTGGGTCATGGCGTCGCACAACCGTGCCGTGACCTCCGGAGCGGCAGCGGAACCGAGCTGGCACACCATTGCCGCGTGGTGGCCGACACCGGCCGCCCACACCGCCAGCAGCAACCCGGACCGGGTGTCCCACGCATACGTCGTCACTTCACCTCACTCCACCTCTCCCGCCGCCGATCACCACCGGGCAGGTGCGGCCCACGCGTCGTGTGGCGCGCCCGGGCCGCCGCGACCGTTGCATCGCTGCCTGGAGATGCAACGGCACAGGCCGGTACCAGGGTAAACAGGTTGCCGCAGGCGAGCCCGGTGTGCACTCCGCTACCCCGTGCGCTCACCCGCCGCCTGCGCTGACCCCGCCACGATCCGTCAGCACGACAGCGTCCGTCAAGCCGCAGGCCGGCACCCGGCAACCGGCTCATCCGTACGCTCCCTGCACACGACCGCCCGGCAGGGATGACGACCAACACGGCCGACGGCCACCGGCCGCTGCCCAGACGTGCAGGTGCGTTGCCGGCCGTCGGGACGCGTTATGCAGGTGGTGTTCCGGCCGCCCGCACGGGGCGTCGCGTGGGCATGCACTTCGCTAGGCTCGGGACCTGCGGCTGTGTCGGAAGGAGCATTGTGGCCACCGCTGAGGAGCAACCTTGGGTGCCGGCGGACAGCGATCCGAACACCATCTTCTTGCTCAATCCGCAGGGCACCCGGCATCTGGCGTTCGACCAGCGCACTGGGACCTGGTTGCGGCTGTGGCAGCACCGCCGGGCCGAGCCCCTCGGCGCGGACCGCGCGGCGATGCTGCGCCCGAGCGGCATCGACACCATCATCAGGCTCAGCGCCGTGTGGATGCTGCGGCATCCGACGCACCAGCGCGTCGGTGACCTCACCGACGAACTCGCCCGCGGTGCGAAGGCGCTCGTGCTGCACTTCGCCGGCCTGGCCGGTGCCCGCTGACGGCTGCCACCTGGTTGCCCGGTTCCGGTCGAACTGGTGCGCTGGACGGGCAGTGGCGGGCGGCGCTGAGGTTGGGTGCGTGTGCGACCCGTTGTGATCCGTTCGTGGCGCGGATGTTCTCCTCGCGATGATGACGTCGTCGGTCTGGGCGCGCATTGTGCGACGACGACGTGCTCGGTGCCGGACTGGGGTCGTGCCGGCGAAGGCACGGTTGACGAGCCCGACGAAGATGTCGCGGTCAGGTTGCGGTGTTGGTGTCGGTGACCTCGAATCCGTCGTGGGCGCCGGTCCGTAACGAGTCGCCGGCGTTCGCGGGCAGCCGGCAGTCGGCGGGTGCGTATTTTCCGTTGAGGACGCATCGGTCTCGGTGTCGCGTCATTGCGGCGACAGGGCCAGCCGACCGGTCACCGAGCACGCCGAATGCTCGGCGGCTTGACGGTCGGCCGCGACTGCGGCTGTCACCCACTACCTGGACTGGTCGTCGAGGACGTCCATGTTTGGAGAAGGAGGATCAGCGTGAGCGGACCGCAGGCGTGGGTGAAGGTGAACATCGCTGCCGCGAACCACGGTGACGGCAGCTGTTCCGCACTCGCGTAGACGACCCATGCGGTGAAGTCCAGGGCCAGGGTAAGACCTCCGACGGCGAGCGCAAGCCCCCGTTGCCACCGCAGTCGCGTACGCCGCGGGGTGTACGCCCACCCGGCTGCGACGGTCGGTAGCAGCGCGATGAGGCCGGCAAGTGCTCCGTGCGCGAGTGGCGAGTCCGCTCCGAGCGTGGGAAGCGCCCGCCACACTTGCACACCCGCTGTCACCGTCGATGCGGTAACAACCACTGCGGTCACGACCCCGATCAGCAGCAGCCGCAGCGGCGCCGTCCGACGCATGGTCGTGGCCGGCCAGCGTCGGTAACCGTTCCGGTGCAGGTGTCCGGTCTCGCCAGCCGGCACGGTTTTCCAGTGACGTTCTGGCCGGATGCACGATGGTTCGCCGGGGGCCTGGTCAGGCGGGACCGCACCGCACACCGTCGGGGGTGCTAGCTGTTCCGCACCCGCGGCATCCGCCGACGGGATCGGCGTGGAGGGTTCCGCGCGGCCTGCTGCCGTCTCGACCGTCTGTTCCCTCGTTTCGGTGTCGAGGCCGTCGCGCACGATGGTGTCGAACGCGTCGTCGAGGCGGAGTTTGTCCGCGGCCAGAAGGATGGCCAGGATGTCGGTGAGGTCGGAGCAGGTGTCGCAGTCCGGCTCCGGGCAGCCCGCGTGCCGCTCGATCACGGACAGGAATCGCGGCTTGCGTCCATCCAGCGACGTAGCCGGTCTGCTGCCATCCGGGCATCGAGCCGATAGCCGCGGCGAGTTCCTGGACTCGCGGTTGTGGGACCTGGTACTGCGCGGCTGCGGCCTGGACCCGGCGGCGGAACTGCTCCGGGATGGGGAGCTCAGCCACGGCCAGCACCGCGCTGCCGCCGATCGGGGTGCGGATGCTCGGCGTCCGCACCGGATACGGCAGCGTCCTGTTCAGCGAACACGCGCGTTCCTTCCATACGGTGCGAGGGTACGCGGATGGAGCGACCGGTTGCCGCATGGTGTGGTAGGCGCCATCGATGAGACGGTGGCGCGGCACGCATTATTCGAGCAGCGGGGTGGGCGACCGGTGGGAAGATCGTCTGATGGTTGTCAACTACGGTCCCCGTTGGGACGACAAGAACGCCTCCTGGTGGGTCAAGGCGAACCGCGCCCATGAACACCTCGACGACCTGAGGTCAGCGGTCAAGGAGTTCCGCGACTCGACGCCGTACACTGTCACGCCAGAACCCACCGACAGGCAGGACCGCCTGGCCTACCGGCTGCGTTACCGTCGGCCGTTCCCCACGTCGATCAGCGCCGTCGTCGGTGATGTGCTGAGCAATCTGCGGGCCGCGCTTGAGAGCTTGGCCTACGGGGTCGCGGAAGCCTGCCACGGCGGCGTCATCCCCGCCGAGCTGGAGCGTCGGGCAACCTTCCCGATCACCAAGGACTCTCAAGTATTCGACGCCTTCCACAAGGAGCGACCGGGGCTGTACGACGACCGGGCCAAAAGAGCCTTCCGGGCGGTGCAGCCGTTCATCTTCATGGAAGATTCGAAGGAGCTCGGACACCAGACGAAACGGACCTACGAGACTAATTTTACGTGGAGCTATCTCCACCGTCTCGACAGACTGTGGAACATCGATAAGCACCGCAGGCTGGCCACTCTCGCCTGGTTCCCCGACCTGATCTCGTGGGGCAGCAACGGGGAGACTCAACGGAAGCTGTACCCGGGCGACGGGACCATGGCTGACGGATCGGTGCTGTTCTACATCGAGGGCAGCGACGAGGGTCGAGGAACGGCCATCGAGCACCAGTTCAACATCGTCCTCACCGATGACCCTGGTCACCGTGCTGACCCAGCCTTCATCATGGACTTGGTGGCTCTCCTGGGCGACTTTCACTATCACATGGTTGACGACGTTTTCCCTAAAATCTTCACAATCATGTCTGAGTCGTGAGGTACTACCGCCGCTGCCGACACACTCGGCTGAGTGAGATCAATTGAAGGCTGCCCGAGGGGCGGACCTGGAGCAGGTGCTTGCGCTGCGCGAGGCAGTTGCGGTGACCGCGCGAACTGGTCCATCGAGTGGCCCAGATGGTCGCTGGATCGCAGCTGCCGGTAGCTCTTGCGATCCGATCGGTCGGCGCGGTAGTCGGCCGCGGCAATGAGTCCCAATCGCACCGCCGCCGGACCACCATCCGTGGTCAGGCCGCGGTCGTCGCAATACAGCGGGCTGTCAGACGGCTGGTGAGCATGGGCCCAGTCGACCAATACGCGCAGCAGGCCCTCACGCTGCCGGTGCGTGGCCGTGACCATGTCGTGCACGTATCCGGGCCGGGGCTCCGCGGACAGTCGCCGTGCACCTCGCGGAAGAACCACAGATGGCTTACACACTCGCCGGCATCGTTGGCCAGCCACAGCAATCTCCGATAGCCCCCACCCATCCAAACCTCTTCAACTGATCTGAACACCAGACCGGCGGGGTGGACCCCGCACGGTGGCGTGAGCCCACCGTCACTCCACATAGACCCTCCCAATTATCGGACAAGTCTCGCATAGCGGGCCAGGAGCGGAGACCTGTTCAAGGTCCGTCGTGCGCGATGACGTGGGCCGGTCCACGCCGAGTGCAGCCGGCGGTCCGCCGTACTGGTCGGCTCGCCGGGATCAGCCTCGCCTGTTCAGGCGTCCTCCCGCGGCGGCCACCAGCCGCGAGCCGACGCGGAGAAGAACGTCACCGCACTGAACTCGATGACCGCGTCGTGGCGTACGCGGGATACGTGAGCCGGCTCAGCAGCCTCAAGATGTGCGGCGGTGGAAAGGCGGATGCGGCTCACGGCGGGGCGGGCGCCACCGCAGCATCCGAAAGTGTCATACCCCTGACGTACCGTTATTCCGCAGGCCGGTCGGCGTGCATTGACGGTCGAGCGGTGGACCCCAGCCAGACGAGGCGCGACCATCTCGGATCCGGAAAGGTTGTCGTGAAGAAGATCGACAAAAGCGCGCACACTGGCGACGGCGGGATCGCGCTCATCCATATGCGCGTCTACGAGATGGGCTTCGTCTGGCATGAGCGCAAGACCGACGCCGGCATCGACGGTGAGATCGAGCTGCGCAACCCGGTCACCGGTGAGGTCGCCAACCGGACGCTGTTCGTGCAGAGCAAGGGTAAGGGTGAGCGGCGGTTCCCCGGTGAGAACGACACCACGTTCCACTTCCTGTGCAGTGACGCCGACGTCGGCTACTGGATGAGTGCGCCGGTGCCGGTGCTGCTGGTCTGCTCGCATCCGGAGACCGGCGAAGCGTGGTGGATGCACGTCCAGGGTTGGTTCGCAGATCCCGCCCACCGCGCGTCCGGGCGGATCGACTTCGACAAGGACACGCAGCGGTTCGACCGGTCGGCCGCTCATCGGCTGCTCAACCTCGCCGACCCGCACGGTGACGCGCATGTGCCCGTAGCCGAGGACCGGCCCGAGACGCTGACCAGCAACCTCCTTCGTATCAGCCCCCCAGAGGTCATCTATCACGCGCCGATCGACACCCAGGACGCGCGCGAGGTCTTCGCCCGCCAGCGCGACCTCGACCCGGCCCTGCAGATCGGTGAGGACTTCATCCTGCGCGGCGACCGCATCTACACCTGGCGCCCTCCGCACCTCTCCGCCCTCGGGAAGATCATCACAGGTGGGGTGAGTGAGATGGCGGTCTCCGAGTGGGCCGACGCCGGCGACGACGTGCGAGAACGCTGGCTGGTGCACCTGCTCAACCAGGCGTTCCGCGCCGACGTCGCCGCCGACTGCGCCTGGCACGGCGGCCGGAAGATCGTCTACTGGCGCGCGACGCCTGACCTGACCGCCCGGAGCATCCGCAGCGCCAGCGGCAGGACTCGGCAGGTGTTCACACCGAAGTACAAGAAGACCGACCCCAGCCAGGTCAGCTACTGCCTGCACGCGGCCCTGGAATGGCAGTTCCTCACCGTCGGCGGCAGCTGGTACTGCGCGCTCGTGCCCACCTACCACTACACCCGCGACGGGTACCGGGACTCCCTCTACCTGGCGGAGTACCTCGCCGGGATCAAGCGCCTGGACCGCAACCCGGCCGTCTACCACCAGACCCGCATGTGGGCGCACTACCTGCACGGCGACGACGACACCCTCGACCCCCGCAGCACCATCCTCACCTACGGCCTCCTCGAAACCTTCGACACCGACAAGGGCATCGACGACAAAGCCTGGCTGTCCGACCCCCGCAAGGTCGCCGACGACGAAGAGGCCCTCGAAGACGACACCATCGCCGTCCAGGACGCCGAGGAAGAACTCGCCTTGTTCGAGGTACCCCGATGAAACTCACCGTCATCGACGAACCGAACCTCGAGTTCGGCGCCGGCGCCCGGCACATCGACCCACGTCACGGCATCACCGACTACGGCCCCGCCGACGCCACCAACACCGACGTGCGCACCATCCGCGCCGGCATCGTCGGCACCCCCGCCGCCATCCAAGGCCTGCGCCGCTGGCTGGACCGGTGCCGCCGACCCATCGACGCCAAGGACAGCCGCCTCGGGCACCTGTTCGTGCCGTTCCCCGGCTTCGACACCAGCGCCGGGTTCCGCTCCACACTCATCTGGGACTCCCGGCTGGAACGACCCATCCGCGACCGTGACCTGAAGCGCCTCGAAGGGCTCAAGGCGCAGGACGCCATCCAGGCCGCGATCGACCTGTACCTCGCTGAACTCGACATCCTCGACGAGGAGCCCGGCTGCGACGTCATCCTGGTCGCCCGTCCCGACGAACTCGCCGAACGCCCCGTCCGCGAGACCGACCCCGAGGCGCCATGGAAGAAGGCACCACCACCCGAGCCGGTCGACGACTTCCGCGCCGTACTCAAGGCCCGCGCCATGCGCTACAGCCGCCCGATCCAGATCATCCGCCGCACCACCTGGGACCCCACCTTCAAACCCGTCACCACCGAGAAGCCCCGCGTGCAGGACGAGGCCACCCGCGCCTGGAACCTGCACACCGCCCTGTACTACAAGTCCGGTGGCGTGCCGTGGCGGCTTCCCCGCAGCTCCACCGACCTGAGCAGCTGCTACGTCGGCGTCACCTTCTACCGCAGCGGCGACAACACCACTCTGGAGACCAGCGTCGCCCAGGTCTTCAACCAGCGCGGCGACGGCGTCATCGTCCGCGGCGCCCCCGCCAAGGTCTCCCGCCACGACCGGCAGCCCCACCTCAGCCACCACGACGCCCGGACCCTGCTCACTGAAGCACTGACCCGGTACCGCGGCGAGCACCGGACACTTCCCGCCCGGGTCGTGCTGCACAAGACCTCGTCCTACACCCCCGACGAACTCGCCGGGTTCCGCGCCGCCGCCGACGACGCCGGCATCGACACCCTCGAACTGCTCTGGCTGCCCGCCAGCGACCCCGTCCGGCTGTTCCGCTCCGCCAACCACCCGCCCCTGCGTGGCACCATGCTCAGCCTCGACGACCGCCGGCACCTGCTCTACACCCGCGGCAGCGTGCCGTTCTACGGCACCTACCCCGGCATGTACATCCCCACCCCGCTGCCGTTCCGGCTCGTCGAGACCGAGTCCAGCCCCGAACACCTCGCCGAGGAGCTCCTCGCGCTGACCAAGATGAACTGGAACCAAACCCAGCTCGACGGCCGCCTGCCCATCACCCTGCGCACCGCTGACCGTGTCGGTGAGATCCTGCGCCACCTCGGCCCGCATGACCGCCCCCAAGGCAGATACGCCTTCTACATGTGACACCGGATGAACCCAGACACTCGACCAGGTGTCTTCACACACACCACTGAGATCAGCGCCTGCGGGCCAGGTGCGGTCGGCATCACAGCAGCGTGCCACCCGATTACTTCAGTTCGTCACGGGCCTGTAACGGGCATCCGGCACTCTGTTCCTTGAACCGGTGATGCGGTTCGAGAAACGGCACAAGCGGTCCGGGTATGTGCCCGAGCCGCGCAGAATCGCTCCGTGATGCAGGGGTGTCTCACGATCGATTCGGTTGCGATCCGAGACTCGGTCCGGATTGCAGTACGAAGTGCGGGTGCCGAGGTGGCGGCCTCGGCACCCGCACTGTCCTGGCACGGCACGGCACGCTGATGTCCGTGCATATGACCTGAGACCGCTGCCTCCGGTGGACTGCGCAGGCAGGTCTTCACGGTCAGACTTCCAGCGATCATGAGGTCGGTCAAGGGTCCGCGGCACGGTCAGCGGCTCCGGGTGCGACCTCACCATCGACCGGGACGCCGTGGGGCGGCAGGGCCGCGGTTTTCCACAGCCGCGCCAGCTGCGGCTGGCCAGCCGCCTGCAGATCCTGGTCCAGCCACTCGGGCTCATGTGCGTAAGCGCTCAGCCACCACTCGGCGCGGTCGCTGCTGTGACCGAGCAGCGGCACCACCAGCGTCTCGCGGACCAGATGCGGAGTGAGCAGCCGGCGGACGAACGCCCCGTCGGGCGTCTGCACAGTGGCCTCCTCGGCGGCCCGGTCGGTCGCTCCAAGGCTGACGGCCGGTCCGGTCGACAGGACGACACCCTCGGCGTTGTCCGGCCACTGCACGTTGCTCCGGATCGCCTCGGCAATCGCTTCAAGGCGGTCCTGTGGTGCCATCTTCATCCAGTCGGTGAACTGGAACAGGCCATCCAGACAGTCGACGCGGATCCAGGCCGGCCAGGGTCCGCGGACCTGCTCGGCCTTGGCCGCCAGGGTCCTGCCGAGGCGTTGCCAACCGTTGCGGTACTGGGCCGCGCCGGTGAACACGGCCGTGCCCACAGCGACCGGTTCCCGATGCGCCGTCACGGTGCCGATTTCGCTGCGCACCGTGCATACGTCCGACCCGCTGATCATGGACTTCGCGGCGTCCTCGACGGCGGCGAGCCAGGCCCGAGTCTCATCCAGGGCCATATGATCCTCGAGAAGGACGACGCAGGTGACGCCATGTCGAAGCTCGATCTGACGGATCGCGGTCTGGAACGAGTCCTCGTAGGCCTGCCATTGCAGATCGACGGCAGCGCGAGGGACGGTCGTCGTCTCCACCATCCACGCCCGGTTGGTGCCACCGGCGACCAGGAGATCTCCGTTCCTGGTCGAGCCGGGAATCGCCGGCTCGAACACCACGTCATCGCCCTGGTCCCGAACGGCACGAGCGACCTCGAGCTGGAGCAGCGCATGCCGCCACATGGCGCTGTCGGCCCCGCGCCGGAACTCGGCCTTGACCTTGGCGAACGTCGGATCGGTGACCGCACGGTCGAGCCGCAGGATGAACCACAGCGCCTGCGGCAAGGCGTACCGGTGGGTGCCGGCGAGGAGCAGTTCGCCGGGCAGGCGGCCCTGCTTGCGGTACTGCCGAGCAAGCCATGAGTCGCCCAGCAGCGTACGCAGCCGTGCCAGCGCCCACCGCACCGTCGCCACGCCCTGCTCCGTCAACCCGCCGTGGCTGATCAGGTCATCAAGGTCCTGCCACGTTGGTTCATCGCCGATCACCTCGGCATACTCCCGCCCACACGACTGGCATTCAATCGGATTGCACAACGAGCGACCCGCCGAGGATATGTGCGTACGACCCGAGCCGACCTGGCACCGCAGTAAGGCACGCGTGCCGGCCAAGACCGCTATTCGCAGTACGTGCCGTATGTGCCGTATATCGAAGATATACCGGCGCGCCCCGGCGGTCTCCTGAGGGCGCAGTGAGCGCCGGCGTGTTGCAGGTGCCTGCCCCGCAGGCGGTGGCCCGGACGTGGACGGTCCGCCGGTGGCTGGAGTTCTGGCTTTCGGAGGTTGAGGGCAGGCTGCGGCCGATGACGGTGCTGAACTACCGCAGCATCGTGGAGCGGTACCTGGTCCCGCGTCTGGGCTGGCATCGTCTGAGCAAGCTCAGTACTCGTGACGTTCAGCGGGCGATGGATGTGATCATGCGTGAGCGGGTGCGTGGTGGCCGGTTGATCTCACCGGCGTCGGTGCATCGGATCCGGGCGGTGTTGCGCAGCGCGCTGTCGGAGGCGCGGCGGCAGGGCATGATCGGCCGTAACGCCGCGCGGGGTGCGGCTGCCGGGCGGGTCCCGGGCGCACGCGGTCGTGTGGGACGCCGAGCGGATCGAGGCGTGGCAGGAGAACGGGGTAAGGCCCCGGGTGGCGGTGTGGGATCTGCCGGAGCTGGCTCGGTTCCTGAGGGCGGTGCGCGGTGATGCGCTGTTCCCGTTGTGTTGGCTGGTGGCGCTTCGTGGTCTGCGGCGCGGTGAGATCGTCGGCCTGCGGTGGGAGGACGTCGACCTGGTCGCGGGCGAACTGACGGTCCGGGAGCAGGTCCTCGTTATCGGCGGTGAGGAGCAGGCAGGCCCGCCGAAGTCGGTGGCCGGTGTGCGGACCCTGGCGCTGGACGAGTTCTCCACGCTGATGCTGAAGGATCTGCAGGATGGGCATCGGCGCCGGTTCGGGCGGGTGGATCCGAAGGGGCGGGTGTTCCGCCGCCCGGATGGCCGGCCGGTGCGTGCCGACTGGCTGACTCGCCGGTTCCGGAAACTCGTTGGTGACCTGGGGTTGCCGCCGGTGCGGTTGCATGACCTCCGGCACGCCGCGGCGGGTCTGGCCGGCGCGGCCGGCGTGGACCTGAAGGTGATCCAGCACGACCTGGGTCACTCCAGTGCGGTCACGACTGCGGACACGTACGCGGTGGTGTTCCGGCAACTGGCGAAGGAGTCGGTGCATGCGACGGCGGCGTTGCTGCTGTCGCATGCACGTGTGCGGATGTCGTTGGAGGGTGCCTCGCAGGCGTGATCTGACGCAGTGTCCCTAGTCCCGCCGGGTGGGCCTGGTACGACCCTTCTTCGACTTCCGCCTGGATGTTGCGTCGGCGGCTTTGCGGAGGAACCGGGCGGTGGCCTTCGCCGCCCGGTGTTGTGTGCTGGGCAGGATCGTGGTGTAGATGTCCGCAGTGACCGCGATGCTGGCGTGCCCCAGCTGTTGCTGCAGGGTCTTGAGGTCGGCACCCGCTGCGTGGGCGAGGCAGGCGGCGCCGTGACGGAGGTCGTGCAGGCGGACCGGCGGTAGCCCGCTGGCGGCCACGAGTCTGCTGAACCGGCGGGTTACGGTTTGCGGGTGCAACGGCTCGCCGCCTTCGGCGGTGAACAGGTACCCGTTCTCCTGCCACGGCCGGTCGGCGTGACGATGTTCGGCCCGCTGCCGTCGGCGGTGCGCGCGCAGCACTGTGACGGTCTGCTTGTCCAGGGCGATGGTCCGTGCTCCTGCCTCGATCTTCGGGGTGTCCTCGAAGATCTGATAGCCAGCGCTCGTGCGAGCGCGGGCAACGGTGAGTTCGGCATGATCGAGGTCCAGGTCGGTCCAGCGGAGCGCTGCGGCTTCACCGCGGCGCAGTCCGCGCAGCGCGAGCAGCCACCACAGTCCATGGAGCCGGTCGTCGCGGACCGACTTGAGGAACTGCTGCAGTTGCACCGGTGTCCATACCGCGATTCGCGGGCGGGCGCCGGATGCCTGCCACGCCGCGACTCTGGCGCGGGTCCACACCACCGGGTGCGGGCGCGGGTGCGCGGGGAGCTCGACGTGCCGGGCCGGGTTGTCGCGGAGCAGGGCCTTCGCGGACGGCGCCGTTGAGCCCGGCACGGAGGGTGGTGCGGATGTGCGCCAATGTGGATGGGGTGTGGAGCTGACCAGATCGATTCGTGCGCTGCCCGATCTGGGAGAACATCGCGGCCACCTGACGGGCGTTGAGTTCGACGAGCGGGATGTGGCCGAGGTGCGGGACAAGGAACTGTTCGATGTATCCCTCGTGCGACAAGCGGGTGGTCGGCCGGATCCCGACGCGACCGGACAACCAGACCCGCAGCCACCGTGCCACCGTCCAGGTCGACGCCCTGCGTTCCTCGACGCTGCTGGCGAGGAAGGCCCGTCGCGCCTCCAGCGCGGCTTCACGGGTAGGGTGGCCGCCGCGACGGATCCGCTCGGTACGGCCGAACACGTCGGCGGTAGCGCAGCAGAAGTACCAACTGCCGTGCTCCGGCTCCGTCAGCCGCGGACACGATCGGTCCATCTGCGTGCCGGTCGCTGGATTGGTGCACCCGCATCGCTTGAACACGGCCGAGTTGGTAGCCATCGACATGCCTCCTGATTGCTGCGCCTGGTGGGAAGCGCTCAGACTGCAACTAGAGATCATCGGCTGTTGTCGATAGATTAGGCTGATCTTGAAGAGGTTCGGCCATTTGGCCTGGGCGTTTGGGTAGGCCGTCCGGTCAGGGCGTGATGAGGGGTGCCAATGCGGCGGCACCGACCTTTGTGGGGCATAGCTGGTCCCAGCTCCGAAGGCCCCACGGGTAATCGCACAAATGTACGATTGCAATTTTTGTCGTACCCGCCTGGCATCATCAATGCGTACTGGCGGCGTCGACGGGATGTCACATGCAGATTCGAATGCAACTGCATATGAGGGCTGGCGGTGGGCTGCGCCTCGGCGCGCAATGGATCTGTGAAACCGACGCGGCTGTCCTGCGGTTGTCGGGTGCATCGGTGTGGAGGTGTCCTGTCCTGTGACCGACATCGTCGGCGAGCTGGCGCGGGTTGCCGGCGCTTTCGACCAGCCAACCCTCACGCTGCTGTACAGGAACCATGCGAGGGTGGTGATCGCGATGTTCCGTGGCGCGTTCACTCGGGATAACCGCAGCATTCCGGCCGCGCGGCTGCATGCCCAGGTCGATACCTACCTCGATCATCTGCGCATCGCCGGTATCACGGATCTACCGTCTGGTTCGGGCCGTGAGTTGTGCCTGCGGTGGATGCGTGGGCAGTGGCTAGTCCGTAGCGTCGACGACGACGGCACCGAGATCTACACCTTGACCAGTCACGCGCAGGACGCACTCAACCTCGTGACGAGTCTGACCCGTGAGCGGGCGAGCCTGAGCGAGCATCGGATCGCCACGATCGTCAACGCCGTGCGCCGGTTCAACACGGAGGCGAACCCGGACCGGGGCGCGCGGGTGGACATTCTCAACAGCGAGATCGCGCGGTTGACGAGGGAGCGCGACCGTCTCCTCGAGGGGGGCGACGTGCCGCAGGTGTCGGCGGACTACATGCTAGAGGGGTTCGGGGAGCTGCTGCAGTTGGTGGCGGCGCTGCCGAGCGACTTCGCCCGGGTGGAGGAGGCGTTCACCGCGCTGCGCGCGCAGATCCTCGGGTCGTTCCGGGCGGAGGACCGCCACGCCGGTGATGTGATCGACGACTATTTGCGCCGTAGCGATTCGCTGATGACCGCGACGGCCGAGGGCCGGGCGTTCGAGGGGGCGTTCACCCTGCTGCGCGATGACGAGTTGCTGCTGCAGCTGCGGGAGGACCTGTCGGCGCTGCTGAGCCACCCGACGGCCGAGGACATCCTCAACGACGCCGATCGTCGTGACCTGCGCGGCACCGTCGGGCTGATCCGTCGTGGCATCGACGCGGTGCTGACCCAGCGCAACCGGGTCACCGCGACCCTGCGGGAGTACATCCAGACCCACAACACCGCCCGCGACCGGGAGCTGGACAGCACGCTGCGCCAGCTCGACGCTGAACTGGCCCAATGGATGATGGTCGCCGGCCCCCGTACTGCTGTGCCCTTGCCGCTGCTGCCGGCCCGGGTGGAGGTCAACCACCTCCGGGAGCGGTTCCATAACCCGGAGGAAGAGGCCGGGCCGCCGCCGCTGCAGGACGTGACCGGGCAGCGGCCCGACGAGCTGTCCCTCGCTGATCTGCTGGCGCAAGGTGGCCCGTCTCTCGATCAGCTCCGCACGGCCGTGGACGAGGCCCTCGCCGCGGACCGGCCGCTGACCTCGTTGGGGTCGCTGTTCGGCACCTTGGCGGCGACGCTGCGCAGACCGGTCGAAGTCCTCGGCCTGCTGCATCTGATCACGAACATGGACGGGTTTGCGCGCGACGACGAACGCCGGGAGATCTACCACACGGTCCGGCCGGACGGCTCCCGACGCGAGCTGACGGTTCCGCTGGTCGTACCCATGTGGCAACAGCCCGACGGGATCGCTGGCACCGTGGCCGACAGGCCCGGCGTATCCGCGGGATCGGAGCAGGCATGAGCGTCGACGGTGTCTTCCCTGTCATCGGCGCGGTCGACGGCGGGGACGATCCTGAACGGGAGTCAACCAGCAGCGTCGCGTTGTTCGAAGGCGACGAGGGCGCGCTGGAACTACCGCAGCGCCGAGTGCTGGTGGCGCTACTCAAGCAGCGGTTCATCACCGCACGGAGTCATCCGAAGGAGTGGAAGACGCTCGTCGCGAATCCCCGTCCGATCCGGTCCCGGCTCAACGACCTGTTCCTCGACCTGCACCTCGATGTGGTGCGGGAGGTCGCGTACAAGCGGCAGGTAGTTCCTGAGGGAGGCGGTAGGTTCCCGACGTTGCTGCACGACACCGCGTGGAGCCGGGAGGAGACGGCCTTGATGGTGTATCTGCGGACCCGGAGCCGGTCGGAAGAAGCAGCCGGGACATCACGTTCGTTCGTGGAGCGCCAAGACATGCTCGACCATGTGGCCGCGCTGCGCCCGGCACACGCCACCGACCACGTCGCCGACGGCCGGCGCACGATGAACGCGATCGAGAGCCTCAACCGGGCCGGGCTGTTGATCGGGGCGAGCACCGCCGACCGGTTCGAGATCAGCCCGGCCATCGACGTGGTCCTGCCGTTGGAACGGCTGCAGGAACTGCTGCGCTGGCTTCAAGGCACCGCAGGTACACAGACCGGCGAGGACGGCAGCGAGCCGGTCACCGACGACGCGATCAGTGACGAGGATGTGCAGTGACGATCAGTGATCCTGACCAGTTCGCGCTGCTGCCGGTCTCGCTGATCGCGCAGTCGCTCCCTCAGCCGCGCAGCCAGCCACCGGCCCCGCTGTTCTATGTCGCCGGCGCCACTGAGGGCACGTTGCAGTGGAAGGCTGAGTCGTTCCAGCTGGTGAACTGGGGCGGGTTCGAGGGCCGGGTCCAGTTCGACTTTCACCCAGGCGCGACGCTGGTGTCAGGGGCGTCAGGTACCGGCAAGAGCACCCTGCTCGACGCGTACATCGCGTTGATGATGCCGTCGGACACGCCGTTCAACGGCGCCTCGAATGACGCGGTCGCCGGCCGGGCACGCAGCGCAGAACAACGCAACCTGCTGTCATACTTACGCGGGCAGACGGACACGACGGCAGACGATCACGGCCGGGTACGGCCGAAGGTGCTGCGCGGCGACGGCCGCTCGACATGGGGCGCAGTCGCGATGACATTCGTCGACGACCACGACCGGCGGTTCACCGCGCTGCGCGTCTACTACGTTCCCGCCCGGGCAAGCCAGGTCGGTGACATCACGATGCGGATGGCCAGTTACGACGGGCAGCTGGACCTGGCCGACCTCGGCGAGCACGCCACCGCGCTGTTCGCCCCGAAGTCACTAAAGGCGGCGTTCCCCGGTCTGACGACCCATGACAGCTACGCCGCGTTCGCCGCCCGCCTGCACACCCGGTTGGGCATCGGCGCGAACGGCGACGGCGAGAAGGCGCTGCGGCTGCTGGTCCGCATCCAGTCCGGGCACCAGATCCGCACGGTCGACGAGCTCTACAAGGAGATGGTGCTGGAGCGGCCGGCGACCTACGAGGCGGCCGATCGGGCGATCGGCCACTTCGACGACCTCGAGGCCGCCTACCTGGCCATGCAGACCGAGCAGCAGAAGGCCGACCTGCTCGGCCCGATCACGCAAAAGCACACCGATCTCACCACAGCGCATGCCACTATCGAGCAGATCGACAACTTCGGACTCACCGCGACCGGTGACACCCCGATCGTGCTGTGGCGGCTGCGGCGGGAAACCGCCCTGCTGAACACAGCGATCTCCGTCAACGAAGAGGAACAGCGGCGCAACGCGACGGCTCTCGTTCAGGCGGCCGCAGCGGTGAACTCGCTGGAGCGAGAACTTGCCACGACCGAAGCGGCACACCGCGACGCGGGCGGCAGCGAACTCGAACGCCTCGCCGAACAGGCCGACCAGGAACGTCAGCGCCGCGACGAACGTCTGGCCCGGCGCACAGCCCTGGCCGAGCGCATCGCCACCCTGACCGTGCCGCTGGACGACCGGGACAGCTTCGAGCGGTCGAGGGCGACCGCCACGCGGTTCGCCGCCGACTACCCGGGCACCGCGCAGGCGCTGCTGGACCGGCGTGAAGGCCTGCGTGACAGCGCGTTTCCGCTATTGGAGCGCCGTAAACACCTGAGCGCGGAACGGGCATCGCTGGCCGGGCGGGCCGGGCGCGTGACCAAGTTCCTCGACGATCTGCGTCACGAGGTGGCCCGAGCCGCTGGCATGGACGTCGCCGAGCTGCCGTTCCTCGCCGAGCTGATCGACATCGCCCCTGACCAGGACCGGTGGCGCACGGCGGTGGAGACCGTGCTCGGGGCCAGCGCGCGGCTGCTGCTGGTGCCGCGCGACCGGCTGGAGTCGTTCTCCGCGGCGATCGACCCGTTGCGGCTGCGCGGCCGGTTGACGTTCGAGGGCGTGCCTCTGGACCAGGATGGTCACATCGACCGCGATCCGGAACGGATCGCGGGAAAGCTTGTCGTCAAAGACTCTCCGTTCGCTGGCTGGGTCGCCCGGCACGTGTCGGATCCCGCGCGCAACGCCCTGTGCGTGGAGACCGCGGCCCAGCTCATTGGTCCCGGACTCCGGGTCACGCTCGCCGGGCAGACCCGGTCCGGGATGCGCGGCACTCACGGCCGCGGTGAACAGGCGAACATCATCGGATTCAGCAACGAGGACTCGATCGCCGACATCGACCGTGAACTCGGCCGGATCAAGGTCGCGCTGGACGCGATCGACCGACAGCGCACCGCGATCGATGAGGAACGCGACGACCTCGACGCGCGCCGCAGCGCCTACGAGGCAGTCCGGGCGGTCACCTGGGACGACATCGACGTCGCCGGCGTCGAGGCCAGAATCGACGAGCTGGAGCGCGCACGTCAGGCGATCCTCGACGCCGACGACCAGCTGCAGCATCTGCAGCAGCGCATCGAAGAGCTACGCAGGCAGCTGGACAAGGCCCGCGGGCACCGCTTCTCCCTCGACCAGCGCGGCACCAGCCTCAGCGATCGGGCGTCGCAACTGCAGGACCAACAGATGACGGTCGACGCCGAATCGACCCGATTCGGCCGGGAGCAGCGGGTCGTGCTGACCGACGAACAGGCCGCCGCGCTCGACCGGCACTTCGCCGTGGCGGTCGCCCCCGCCGACCCGGACGATCTCGACCAGTTCCCGGCGAACCTGTTCCGGTTGCGGCAGCGACTGTCCTCCACCGCCGAGTCAGCTCGCACCCAGGCCCGCAACGCCGAGACCGAACTGGAACGGATCTTCACCGCCTACCAGGTGAAGTTCGAGGACCCCAACCTGGGACGGACCGCGTCGTCCTACCCGGACTACGCGACGATCCTGGAAACGATTCTTACCACCGGGCTGCACGAGCGCCGAGAAACGTGGCGGCAACGGCTGATGAAGTGGAGCGGGGAAGACCTGGTCCCGCTCGCCGGGTCGATGGAGTCGGCCATCGACGAGATCGAGGAACGCCTCGACCCGATCAACAGCATCCTGCGTGACCTGCCGTTCGGTGCCAACCAGGACCGGCTGCGGATCAAACTGCGACGGTTGGCCCCGGACGCCGTGGTCCAGTTCCGCCGCCAGCTTCGGGTGCTGTCCTCCGGTGCGACGCGGGAACTGCCCGAGCAGCAGATGGAACAACGCTTCCATGAGCTGCAGCAGTTCATGCGCCGCATCCGTCGACGCGACGACCCACGTGCCGCCGCCGACATGAGCGACCGCGACCGGCTGCTGGACGTCCGGCGACACGTCGAGATCACCGCGGAACGCTACGACGCCGCCGGACAACTGCTGAGCACGCACTCCTCCCTCGGTGGCAAAAGCGGCGGCGAGAGCCAGGAACTGGTCGCGTTCATCGTCGGGGCGGCCCTGCGGTTCCGGCTCGGTGATGAACTGCGCGCCCGTCCACGGTTCGCGCCGGTCTTTCTCGACGAAGGCTTCGTCAAGTCCGACGCCGAGTTCGCCGGCCGGGCGGTGCAGGCGTGGAAAGGACTCGGGTTCCAACTCATCGTGGGCGCACCGCTGGACAAGGTCACCGCGCTCGAGCCGCACATGGACCAGCTGTTGGCGATCACCAAGAACACGACCACGCACTACTCCTTCGTCGCCCGCATCGCCGACGCCAGACGTATCACGGCCCCGCCACCACCGACTGTGCCCGCCACCCGCAGCCCGATCAACGGCGCGGCCGTCCCAGCGGCCCAGGTCGCACCGGACGGGCACCCGCCGCGATGAAGACCATCGAGCAGCTGCTGACCGACGTCGAACGTCGGCTCAGCACCACGTGGGCGCACCACATCGCCGCCACCCACGGCCCACCGCAGCCCGAGGAGCCGGAAACGCCGCCGCCTGCCTGGCCGCATGCCTTCCCGCTCGGACAACTCGCCTCGGCCGGCCTCGCGAAGGACTTCGCCGCCATCGCGGCATGGGCCGCCAACTGGCGGACGTGGAGCCACGCGCACGGCACGACACTGCGCACCCGTACCCGGCTCGTGCACGGCACCGACCAGGAACTGCCCACACACGTCGTCATCGGCGACGCAGAGAACGCCGCCCGGTTGTGCGGGCCGGCCTGGATCGAACGGTTGGAACGAGGCCGCCGACGTGGCACCGTCCTCGCCGAGCAGTTCCCGCACCTCGCCGGCTCGGGCCTGCTCGCTGCGACCGTTGCCGCGGTCGACGACCTGAGCGATGTCGACTTCGACCTTCTGCGCCGCGCCGGAGCCTGGTTCGCCACGCACGACGCGACCGGCCTCACCCCCAGACAGGTGCCGATCGAAGGGCTGCACGCCAAGTGGCTCAACCACAGGCACGGCCTGGTGCGCCGCCTAGCATCCCGTGACGACCTTGGTCTGCTGCCGCCGCATCCCCCGCGTGTCCACTTCACCTACCTCGACCCAGCCCACCGCGCCGCAGGCCAGCGCAGACACGACTCGGCAACCATCGGCGACCACATGACGCCGGCGTACCAACCCCACATTGTGGTGATCTCCGAGAACAAGGACACCGCTATCCACTTTCCCGAGCTGGACACCGGCATCAGCGTCGAGGGCGTCGGCCGCGGCGGCACGACGATCGCCGCCCTGCCATGGCTGGTCGCGGCCAACCACATCTTCTATTGGGGAGACATGGACGCCGACGGGCTGGAGATCCTCAACGAGTTCCGCGTAGCCGGCGTCCCGGCGACCTCGCTGTTCATGGATCTGCCCACCTATACCGAATGGGAGCGATACGGAACAAACCGCGACCCGCGCGGTCGACCTTTGGAACCACGCACGCCACGCCCGGTACCACTGCTCACCGACGCAGAGACAGCGCTCTACGAGTGCCTCACCGCCGAGACATGGACGAGACACCGACGCGTTGAACAGGAACGAATCCCGCTCGACCTTGCCGCGTCGACCGTTCTGCGAATCGTGGGTAGCGCCAAACTCAATCAGTAGTTGCGCTTGTAGGCCGCCCGTCGCTGCGGATCCCATCGAGGCGTTCAAAGTTGAGCGCCTTTGTTTTCGGATTCAGTGCGTTGTCTCGGAAGGACCGAGCGACGGTGTCGGCGGCGTCCCAAACCCGCGAGCAACGTCTCGAAGGGGTCATTCCCGGCGGCCGAACCGGTGTAGGTGGCGCGGCGCCGCACGCGGCCGTCGTCGGCGCCGCGGAACAGGTCGTCGTCGAGATAGGGCTTGCGGCGGGCGTCGAGCGGCCCGGTCGGCAGCCAGCGGGTCCGCATGCGGCTTGGTGAGGAATATTTTGCGGTCTACTGGCGTGGTGTGGAAGTGAGGGATACTCTGGAGTGGAGTGGGGAGGTGCGCTTGGACGGGCAAGATGTGGAAGCCAGCATGGTAGGACTCCCTGCTGCGCTAATACTGGCCCGTGAATCGCGGGGGATGACCCAGGCGGACCTGGCCCGAGCCATGACGAGCCTCGCCGGCGCCGCAGTGTCGCAGGGATACGTGTCGAAGGCCGAGGCGGGACGGCTGGAGGTCACCGGGGACCGGCTCGACCTGTACGCCCGCGCCCTGCGCTACCCGATCTCCCTGCTGTGCGCCGACCCAGAATTGCACGGTGTTGGCGTCGGTCTGGTGCACCACCGCAAGCGCGCCTCGCTCGGTGCGCCGGCGCTACGACGCATCCACGCGGAACTCGCCTTGGCACGCAAACAGACCCAGGGTCTGCTCGCGCTCGCCGGGGTCGACGGAACGCACCGGTTCCACCACATCGCGGTCGACGACTTCGACACCCCGGCCGACGCGGCCATCGCCGTGCGGCACGAGTGGGACCTGGCGCCAGGTGCGGTGCCGGACCTGGTGCGCTCGATCGAAGACGCTGGAGGGCTGGTGCTCCAGCGCGATCTCGGCTCCCGCGAACTTGACGCGGTGACCCAGTGGCTCGACGGCGACCCGCCGCTGTTTCTGATCAACTCGCAGGCTCCGCCCGACCGGGCGCGGTTCAGCCTGGGTCACGAGCTCGGCCATGTGATCATGCATCGAGAGCCGGACTCCGGCGCGGTGCAGGAACGGCAAGCCGACGAGTTCGCCAGCGAGCTCCTGCTGCCCGCCGGGGCAGTGCGGGCCGAGCTCAAGCAGGGCCGCCTCGATCTGGCTCGGCTGCAGGAACTCAAACAACGATGGGGTGTGTCGATGGCCGCGCTGCTACGCCGGGCCGCGACCCTCAATGTCGTGACCGACTGGCAGTACCGCAACATCATGGTCGAGATGTCCGCCCTCGGGTACCGCACGCAGGAACCCAGCGACCTCGTCCGCGAAACCCCCGAACGTGTGCACGCCCTCGTCGCCGACCTCCGCGCGCAGCGGCACGACGTCGAGGCTCTCGCCGAAGCCGCCGGCTTGCTCCCGGACGAGTTCGTCCAGCTCTACCTCAGCGGCGAATCCACCAACACTCTTCCTTCGAGGTGATGTGATGACCGAGCCCGCAGCGGCCAGCCAAGGCAGTCGCTGGCCCACCACCAGCGCGATCACGGCGGTGACCGGTCGGATCTTCCTGCTGGACCGGCCACAGTTCACCCGTCAGATGCCGACGTTCCTGCCCGCCGATCGCAGCGGCCTGGTTCTCTGCGGCCGGGGCGGCAACACCAGGATCGACACCATCAGTCGGCACGCGACGAACATCCCGGTGCTCATCGACCCGGGCGCCTACCAGGACGAGGTCGCCACAGCCGACGCGCCGTTCTCCCTGCCCGGCGACGACGGCATGCTCTTCGGCGCCGACCTCGACACCGTGCTCGACGGGCAACGCGACAGCCACGCCACAGCGGCGATCACCCCCAGCCGATACGTCCAGGCCGGCGACTCCGCCGCCTTCAAGGCGCTGGTGCACGCCGCTGGGCAGATCAAGCGGGACGACGTCATCGTCGCCGTGCCAGTCGCGCTGCCGTGGCTGACCCAGGAGCAGTACCTCCGCCAACTCATCGCTGGGCTGCAGCGCATCCGCCACCCGAAGGCGCTCATGTTCGGCGCGCAAAGGAACCCGTTCGACGACGCCGCCGCGATCCCGAACTTCCGCCGGCTGCTCGCCGAGACCACCGACGTGGGCCTGTGGCGCGCCGACGTACCAGCGGCGTTCGACTGCATCGCCCACGGCGGCGCCTTCGCCACGATCGGCGCCGGCGGTTCGCTCCGGCACCTCGTCCCCGCTGACGAGAAGCCGGACGCCAACAACCCCGGGGTCCACACCCCAGCCGTGCTGCTACCGACAATGCTGCGCTACAGCGAGGCCCGGTTCATCGCCGACAAGTACGCCAACACGCTCGCCCCGACGTGCGACTGCGAAATCTGCGACGGCGCCTCACTAGGCCGTTTCGACAGCACCAACGCCGAGGTACGGGCCACCGCGCACGCACACAACGCCGCTGTGTGGACCGGCTGGCTGTCCAACCTGTTCGACCAACCGAACACCATCCAGCGGCAGCGGTGGTGGCGGAGTGTCTGCAGCGCCGCCATCGACGCCCACGACCAGGAAAATGCCAGGATCCGTCAGGCAGGGGCGTTCAAGCCCTCCCCCGCACTGAAGAAGCTCGCGAACCTCCCGCTCCCCGGCGAGGTCCCGAGCCAGCCATGAACGGCTATCGACTCTGGCGGTACACCTGCTCCACGAACCGCCAGCCCGCGGCCGTGAACCGGTGTCGCTGAAACGGCGTCGGCTCCACCAGCACCTCCGCTGACCGGCCATCCACCAACACCACACCGACTCCGTAGAAACCAGCCTGGAGCCGCACTTCGGCGAGATCCGCAGGACGGCGACGCAGCACCATCGCCCGGGCGCAGAACGGCGCGAACCGTCCCGCCGACTCCAAACCCGAGCGCCAGGTCCGGGCCGCCACCACCGCCAGATCAACCGTCACTGGCGTCACCGCATGCCGGGTCACCTGGCCATCCCGCAGTGACAGTGCACCCGATGGAGCGCGGCGTACCGCCTCCGCCTCACGCGTGGTCAACGATCGGATCGGCACCGGCAGCCCAATCGGCAGACCCAGCAGCATCTCCAGCACGTCGCTCGAGATGATCCCAGCCGCACCGACGGCCCGGCGTCGGGCATGTTCGGCGTCGTCGTGGCGGTAGCAGATCAACGCCTCGGTCCCGAGGATCGACATCCGCTCCTGCCGCCCGTCGTCCAGCCGCAGGCTCGGCGATGCGGCCGACGCAGCGGCGGTGAACGCCTCCGCGGTTCCCGTCATCGCAACCTCCCGCCGTGCAGCGTCCAGTCCGTGCCGAGACCCGCCCCAAGCTGGTGACGCTCGGCCCGCCTCCACCACCCGTCAACGAACGAACCGCCTGTCACACCGCGCTGATCACCGGCGCTCCGTATGTTCCACCCGACGCCAAGGTCGAAAACCATCGCACGTCGTCTGATCGCCGAACGGTCGATCCGACAGGCCAGACGTCGGCCGCGGCCGAGTCGATCCGCTGCATCGCCACCGCTAGCGTCGTCGAGACGCATCCTCGATAGCGGCGTTGGGCGTCGTTCCACGATCACGTTGGCTGGCCTGCGCTCACGTCGCGCATCGCGGCGGCATGCAGCTCGTCAAGACTTAACCCCAGCGCGCCCGCCAGCCGGGCAACCGTCAGGAACGCGGGCACCGCGACCCGCCCATTCTCCAAACTGCGCACCGTATCGATTGCCACCGACGACGCCTGCGCAAGATCCGGAGCCGAACACGCCCGCTCCGCTCGTCGCGCCGCTAGTGCCGCGCCGAGCCGCCGGCCATGCTCACGATCCTCGTCCGGCGTCACCTTCCGCCCCATGCCGGTAACAATACATGTATTCTTTCTGACTCGGGGCGGCCCGCATTACCGGGAACGACGGCGGAGCGGTGAAGACCCGGCGTAACACGGCAGCGGAGAGCCAATGAGGATAGGTTGGGCCTGCCGTTGCGGTGGCCGATGATCCATACCAATCGGGAACCGCAAGGCGGACCCTGCGTGACCGACCGCGTGAGCGGGGATCGATGCGGAATTGTTGTGCACGGCTGCCGGGCTGGCTCGACGAGCCGCACAACCGGATGAGGACCGTGCTGTCAGGCTAGGTGCGCCGACCGGACCGCTGCCATGATCGGATTAGGCCACCGTCGCGGCTCATCGGCCTGCGCGGACGCGGCGAGGGCCAGGGTCGCGCCCTCACCGCGTCCGTTGTCGCAGCTACGACCCTGCGCCGTGCCCGCTGATCCAGCGTGCCGGTGACCAGAAGCCGCTGCCCGACGAGGCGGATACCCACCAGTCTCCGGTACCGACGTCAAATGTGATCATGTCGCTGCGTCCATCGCCGGTGACGTCGGCAAGGAACTGTTCGGTGGTCCCCACCCCGTGGCCGTAGGCCCACTCCGTCGGCGTCCAGAAGCCACTGCCGGCTGATGTGCCGACCTGCCAGCGACCGTTGCCGGCCCAGAAGTACGCCGCGTCGGCGCGGCCTCCACCGTCGACATCGCCGACGAGTCGCTTGCTGCTGCCGGCACCATGTCCGGCCGACCACTGGCCCGGGTAGCCGAACGCGGAGCCGGTGGACAGGCCGACGTACCAGGCGCCGCTGGATGCGACGTAGATCGCGGCGTCGGCCTTGCCGTCGTAGTTGACGTCGCCCAGCGTCTGGTCGCTGCTGCCAACGCCGTGCCCGGTGATCCACCGTGCGGGCGACCAGAAGCCGCTGCCTGAGGATGTGGACACCCACCAGTCGCCGGTGCTGGCGTCGAAGGTGACCACATCGCTTCTGTGATCGCCGGTTGCGTCGATCACCCACTGACCGGTAGTGCCTACGCCGTGTCCGGCTGCCCAGTCCGTCGGAGCCCAGAATCCCGACCCGGATGACAGGCTGGCCGTCCACCGTCCAGTGGCGGCGAAGAACGCGACCAGGTCCGCCTTGGCGTCGCCGTTGGCATCGGCGAGGAAATACCGGCTGGCGCCCACTGAGTGTCCGTAGGACCAGTTGCCGGGATAGCCGAAGCTCGACCCCGTGGACAGCGCGACCATGGCAGTGCCGGTGTCGCGGAACATCACCACGGCGTCGGCCTTGTTGTCACCGTTGACGTCGCCGAGCAGCCGGCTGCCGACCCCGCCGGCGAGGTCCCGAAAGTGGATGAAGTTGTCCGGCCACGCCGGCGAGTTGGTGGTGATGCGCCACCGGTCGGTGTAGTTCAGCTCGAAGTTGTCATCGGTGACCTCGATGTACGTCGAGGTCACGACCTCGACGTAGGCGACGTGCCCGGCCGATCCGCCGTTCCATTGGGCGATGGAGCCGAGCGCTGGATTCTGGTCCACGAGGACACCGTGGGCGGCGGCGGAGGTGTCCCAGTCGGTGGCGTTAGCCGCCCAGCCGGGGTCGGCGAGGCCGTTGGTGGCCAGCCGGTAGGCGGCGTAGAGGGTGCAGTTGTGGTAGCCGTAGCTGTTGCTGCTCGCGTAGCCCGCCCCGTACCTGGCCCCGGACCAGCCGGTGCTCTGCCCGGCGTACCCGCCCGTCGTGCATCCGTAGCTGGGGTCTGGGCCACACAGGCGGGTCACGCCGGCCACACCTGCCCCTGGACGAGGATGGGTAGTCGACGACGGCGTTGCGCTGGCGCGGACCGACGGCCCAGCCAAAGCGCCGATCACGATCGCTGCGCAAACCGCGAGCGCAACGTCTCGCCAGCGGGACCGGCCTGACCGGTCGGGAATTCTGATGGACATTCACATTCTCCTCAGCACGCGCGAGCCGATCCGCGTCCTGGCGTGACGACAAGCAGGGCTGGGGGGTACTGCACCCTCCGACGCTGTCGACACGCCGGCTGGCGATCGGCTCTAGGCGGTCCCGGCATGGGCCGGGCTGTGTGCGCCACTGTCGGACATCCGGCCATCCGCTGACCCCCATCCCGGACATCCTGGATATCCGGGATGGGGCCACGCGCGGCCCCTACGCTGTCCCGGATGCCCCGTCGACCATCGAGTTGCCACGGAAGGCCGCGATGACTGCATCCGATCCAGAGCCGGTTAGTGCACTTTTCGACAGGTTGGAGCGGCTACGCGCGGAAGCGGGAAACCCCAGTTGGGCAGCGCTAGAACGGGCGGCTAAGCCCTGATCCACCGATGAGATTGATGTGGCGGGGACGTCTCGGACGCGACAATGCCCCCGCGAGCTGGAAAGATAGAGGTTCTTGAGGCATCTATCGTTCAGTTCGAGAGGGCACCGTCCGGGTGAGAATATCGCACGGCGCGGCACGGCTGCGCGCATCGTTTGATGATCCGAATCTGGTGTCGTGTGCCGGGCTGGCGCCGGTCCTGGCGCTCGCGCAGCGGTGTGACCTGCACGGGGTCGTCGATGCTCGGCTGCGGGTGCCCACGGACAAGGGGTCCAACGCGTCGGGAAAGGTCACCACGATCGTGGCGGGCATGGTGACCGGCGCCGACTCGATCGACGACCTGAACGTACTGCGCCACGGCGGCATGCCGGCTCTGTTCGGCAGCGTGTACGCACCGTCGACGCTGGGCTCGTTCCTGCGGACGTTCACCCACGGCCACGTCCGGCAGTTGCAGGCCGCCTCGCGGCAGTTCCTGGTCCGGCTGGCCGGGCAGGCGCCGTTGCTGCCCGGTGCCGGGTCGGTCACGTTCGTCGACGTCGACTCGCTGCTGCGCCGGGTCTACGGCAAACAGAAGCAGGGTGCTGCGTTCGGTCACGCCAAGGTCGGCGGCTATCAGGTTCTGCTGCGTGGTCTGAACCCGCTCATCGCCACGATCAGCACCGCGGACGCGGCGCCGGTGATCGCCGCGACCCAGCTGCGCGCCGGGAACGCGGGCTCAGCCCGGGGCGCGGCAGCACTCGTCGCCGAGGCCGTCGCCACGACCAAAGCCGTCCTGGCAGCCCAGGCAGCCCGGCCCGCAGCCGCCACGACAGCGTCGACGACAGCACCAGCCGGTGAGATCGTCCTGCGAGCGGACTCAGCGTTCTACTCCCGCACGGTCGTCACCGCCTGCCGCCGAACCCGGGTGCGTTTTTCGATCACCGTCCGCATCGACGCCAAGGTCCGCCGGGCGATCGCCACGATCGGCGAGGACGCCTGGACCGAAATTCGTTACCCACAACCGGTCTGGGACGACGAGTAGCAACGGTTCATCTCCCGCGCACAGATCGCCGAGACGACCTACACCGCGTTTGAAGGCACCCGCCACGAGGTCACTGCCCGGCTCATCGTGCGCCGCGTCCCCGACCTGAACAAATCCACAGTGGACAACCAAGGCGCACTGTTCACCGTGTGGCGTTACCACGCCGCGTTCACCGACAGCCCATACATCCTCGTCCAAGCCGAAGCCCAACACCGCGGCCACGCCATCATCGAACAGGTCTTCGCCGAACTCATCGACGGCCCCCTCGCCCACCTGCCCTCGGGCCGGTTCAACGCCAACAACGCCTGGCTGACCTGCGTCGCTATCGCGCACAACCTCACCCGCGCCGCAGCCACCCTCGCTGGACGCCCCCACGCCACCGCCCGTGCTGCCACCATCCGCCGGCACCTCATCAACATTGCCGGCCGACTCACCCGCCACGCCCGCGAGGTCACCATCCACCTCCCGCAGCACTGGCCCTGGCAGCACAACTGGCGACGGCTCTTCACCACCGTACACGCCCCACCCATCTGACCATCCACAGTAGACAATCACACAGCCGACGCAGGCCAACCACACGTCAAACCCCGCCAAGCGACCCCGAGCGCACCGGCAAACCGGCCGGCCACCGCTACACGCCCTGACCAACACCCAAGATCACGGAACCAGCCCCACCGAACACCGAAACCTCATCGGTGGATCAGGGCTGAGGGGTTCATGTGGCCGGGCCTTCCAGCTCGCGCGTCACACGTGGTGTGGTTACGAACGCACTATCGACCGCCACGCCAACTATGCCGGGGGGACCTCGCCGATCCGGTCAACGATCCCCTGCCGAAGCCTCGCCGTCACACCCGTACCGAGGTACAGCCATGTAGTCGGGTTAAAAATCAGCATCGTGCCCTTGTCCCCGTCGCTGTCAGCCGACGCACCAGTGCTGGCATCAATGCGCCGCACGATCACTCCGACCCCACGCCGGCCCAGAACATCCACCACATCACTCCGATACGACACCCCCGGAATCATCGCGATCGCGTTATACAACGCGGCCTGCTGCTCGGCCGTCAGGTAGGTACCGCGCGCGAGATCACCCGCGGTGACGAATGCCTGCACATCCTTGGGATTGTCACCCTGGCTGTTTTTATAAAGGTAGGCAAGCATGGCCGCACCGTCGACCGGTAGGTCCGGTCGATAACCACGGACCCCGGCCGGAACCGGCGCTTCCATCGCCGCAGCTTCCGGGCTCGACATGGGACGCGTACGCAGCAAGCCAGCACGCGTGCCATCAATGGACCACCAAACCCGCCGGTTCTGCGGCCCGCGATCATCCGTTTGGACCGACCCACCCGGCTGCACAATACGCATTGAGTAGTGGTCAATTGACTCCACGAACGCGAACTGATCCGGCCGCGGTGCCGGCTCGGCTCGCGTCAATGCGACCCGGGCCGCGTTCTGCAACACGTTCACGGCCTCCGCGTCACGCCCCACAGCTTCCTCGGGCCTGTCAGAGTCCACCATCCGAACGGCTGTCACCACGCCCGCCACCACGATTATCCCCGCGCTGAGCGCCGACAACACGCGAAGGCGCAGGGACCACGACCTACGAGGCCGGATCCGGCGACGCTCCGCATCGACGATCTCACGCAGCAGGGGATCCCTAACCGTTGCTGGCACGCCCCCGCCGTTCGCCAGGTCATCGCCAAGCGACCGGACAAGTTCAACCTCATTCATGAAGGCACCTCCAGAACATTGCCGTCTGCCAGAACCGCCCGCACCTTCCGCCGCGCACGATTCAGCCGCGAGCGCACCGTCCCAACCGGAATGTTCAACGCTTGGCCGACCTCGTCATACGTCAGATCGCCCCACGCCACCAGAAGCAGCACATCCCGATCACGCCGCGCCAATTTGCTCAACGCCAAACTCAACAACTTCTTGACCGATCCGGCTGCGACGGACTCACCAACCCGGTCAGCGAACTCCTCCGTCGACGGCTCAACCCCAACCCGAGCCATCATCCGATACCGTGCAGTCTCAGCGCGAAAATGCATCGCAATCTGCTGCGACACGATCGAATACAGCCACGACTGAGCGCTCACATATTCCGGTCTGTATCGGTCCCTTGCCCGGAAGGCGACGACAAACGCCTCCGCCACGACGTCCTGAGCAACATCATCACCGACACGCCGCCGGGCATACCCGAACAACCGCCCGGCATACCTGTCATACAGCAGAGCGAACTCCTCCGGATTCCCGAGCGAAGCCCGGACGATCTCAACATCAGACGCCAGCGCACCCACCCACCAATCGGTCGTCGATCCACCCACACCAGGCGCTGCACGATGCAGACCCCTGTCCCATATCTGCCTCAAACGCCCCCAGAGTTCACGGCCTACGAACGTCGCCCGCCGCTGACACGCCGAAGCCCCGGTTGTCGTACAGCAGGATTTCAGGGCTTTCGCGTGTCTGACCAGGCTGAGACCCAGCAGGCAGCCGGGTTCGACACATAAAAGTAGGCGTCCATGCGCCGATGGCGCAGAGCGTTGCTGAATTGTCCTGTACTAGAACAAGGCGCCGCGCGTCGCGCGGCGCATCGGAACCTGTCAAGTCAACTGAGACTGGTTGCCGTGGAAGCTCCACAGCTCCTTGCGCAGCGCGTAGTCGAGTTCACGCTGCCATTTGGCGTGCAGGAACTCGACGATCGCGGCCCGGCCGGTCAGGAATTGGTCGCGGTTGCGCCAGCTCGAGTCCTCGGTGTAGGCGAGGGCGACGCGTTCGGGGTCGCGGGTGTTCCAGGCGACCTCGGCGGCCTGGACCTTGGCGAGCGCGGTCTCCAAGGTGAACGGTGGTAGCGGTGACCGGGCGGTCATGGTTCCTCCGGTAGATCTGCGGGTTTGGGATGGGCGGTGGTAGGGCCTACCCACGATCCAGCCGGCGACACGGTCTGGTTCGGTGGCGCCAGCCATCAATGTGACCGGATCACCGACCTGGACGGCCCGGGCCAGATGACCCAGCAGTCGAGGCCGAGCCGGTGGCCGAACCGGCGGCGGATGGGCCGCAGCATGTCGACGTCCTGCGCGCCGGTGTCCGGGTCGATGGTGATGAGGACGGCGGTGGTGGTGCTGCCGGGTGGTCCTCAGCGAGATCGTCGCGGGGCTCAGCACCATCCACGCCGCACACCCTGGCGCCCTGGTGCACCGGGGTCGCGCCGGGCGGTGGGAGATCCGGCCGGCCCGACCGGCGCGCCACTCCGCGGGGCCGGATGCGGCAAGCCGCGGGAACCGTGCCAGGTGCGATAACGGCTCTTCCGTCAATCACCCCGACGCTGGAGTCGTCCGATCCGTAGGTTGCCTCGCGTCCGCAAGTGGTCGCGACCCAGTGCTGAGGGCCATGGACTGTTGCACCTCGCGGAGGCAGGATGGGCTGCACGTCGTCAACGTTGGAGGCGCCGTGGCGGACGAGTGCACCCCGGCAGCCACGCCGCACGCGTCCCCATCCGCGCTCCGATCGACCTGAGACGCCCTGTCGCCGAAGGCGACTGCGAAGGGATCCACAGTGGACGGACAATCCACCGGATTTCCGGTGTAATCAGGCCCCCCAAACGAAGCCGATCAAGGCTCTGACCAGGAACGCCGACCTTCTGGACTAGTTGAGTCGGCCTGGAGCGCGGTGCCAGTGTTGCCGCTGGTCCGTTTCTCCAGGCCGCTCGCCGAGTGAAGTGGGCCGCCGGCGAGGTGCCCGTGGTGTGGGTCCTTTTCCGTCGGCCTCTTCCCGAACCGTGCTTGTCGGTTTCCCTGACACACGGCTCTCCAGTGGTCAGTTCCGGAGGGATGTGCTGTTCCGACCAGCGTGGATGTCCTCGTGGCAGGTCCGGCAGATGACCAGGGTCTTGCGGCGCCGTTTCGCCATGAGGTGCACCCATGCGGGTTTGTCGGGCCGATCGTGGCGTTTGAGGTCGGCGAGTTTGCGCAGGTGATGGACTTCCAGCCTGTCGGTGGACTCGCAGATCTCGCATTGCTCGGCCAGCAGCCGGTGGATCAGTTCGTTGCGTTTGGCGCTGGCCATGATCGGTGACTGGTCGGTCAGGACTGCTGCGCGTTGGCGGCGTAGCGGGATTCCGCCGAAGCGGGCGACCAGTGGTTTCCTGCCCCGGTCCCGGGGGATGACGACCTGGAAGCAGGTCCGTGGCCCGTCATCGGTGGCGATGACCGTCTTGTACTTGGCGGCCATCTTCGTGACGGTGGACCGGTGTTTGCCTGCGAGGGTCTTGAGCATCGAGGTCTCCATGACCCAGCGCAGGGTGTCCAGGCGGAACACGTCCTGGGCGAGCAGGTAGTACTGGACCAGGCCCCGGTACTCGGCCTGGTACTTCGCGACGATGGTGAAGTCGTCGTCGTGAAGCAGCGCGCCGCGTTGAGCGGGTTTGCCTTCGCGCTTGTAGTTCGCGCATCGCTGCCTGATGACGTCGCGGGGCACGAACAGTCCGATCGCGCCGTTGACCGCTCGGCGGCCTCGGGTGATCTTCGGCGACCTTCGCGCGGTTGACGACGAGCCTGCCGTTGGCCTGCTGGCGCAGGTAGCGGCCCAGCGTCGGATGATCCCGCAGGGCGCATTCAGCTTTGCGGTGCGGTTCCTCGTCGGCGATTCTGCCGGCCCTGGCCGCCTTCGTCCTGGCCTTGGTCCGGGCCTCGGCGATCCGGGCGAGTTCAGCCTCGATGCGGGCCAGGTGCTTGTCGCGGGTGCGTTGGTCGCGTTCTGCCTCGTCGGGGTTGTGGCAGATGATCCACCGCTTGCCCGGGGTCGCGTCGACCGCGACTTCCTTGACCCGCAGGTTGTCCCGGACGATCTGGTAGCGGCCCTGCCGGGCGAGTGCCGCAGCCGCGTCGGGGCTGCCGTCGCGCATGCGTTCCCCGGCGATCCACCCGCCGCCGGCCCGGGCCAGGTAGGCCAGGTTCGCGTCCGAGGAGAACCCCCGGTCGACCACGGTGACGACCCGCCCGAGCTTCCACCCCCGCAGGTCATCCTTGACCTGCGGGATCACCGCCGCGTCGGTGGTGTTACCCGGCCACACCCAGCACCGCACCGGAATGCCCTCCCGCGTGACGGCCAGACCGATGACCACCTGCGGCAGGTCCGGACGGTGGTCCTTGCTCTTACCGAAACGGCGCAGCGTCGACACCGCCGCACCGTCCGCACTGCTGGTGTCATCTTCGTCGCCGAGTTCGAAGTAGGTGGATGTGGTGTCGAAGAACAGCACGTCGACTTCCAGGTTGAGCAGGTCGCCACGGCGAAGAACACCGTCTCCTGCACGACCGCGTGCGCACCCGCGTCAGCGTCGATGAGCAGGTCCATCGCCCGATACGCCTGATCGGCGTCCATCATGGACAGTCCCGGGACGGCGACGTCGCAGGTGGCCCAGTCCGCCACAGCCAGCTTCGACGCCGGCGCTACCGCCCGGTTGGCGACCAACGCGAACAGCACACGTTCCACCTGCGTGCGGAACCGGCGCCCGTCGAGGACCCCGCTCAGGGCCTTGTCGATGCCGAGGGTCTTCCACAGCCCGTCGAGCAGCCACACCGACCCGCAGGAACGCGACTCGACCACGATCAACGGGCCACCGCCGGCTGTCTCGGCGAGGTCCGCCGGTTCCTCGCCCAGATAGCGGTTGATCGACGCCACGAGGCGGCGCAGCCCAGCCACTATGGCGGGCCTCAACCGCAGCCTCGTCTCCGATCCCGCCGCGCCGTTCGGCGGGGTCAAGGAGTCCGGCCTCGGCCGCGAAGGCGGATTCGAGGGCGTCACCGAGTACCTAGAGACCATCTACGTCGTCACCCAGTGGTGACGCGCGGCTGATGAGCGGTGCGGCCGGTCGGGGAAGACCTCAGCCGACCGTCGCCGCGTTCGTCTCGGCCAAGGCCCGGTGCAGCACGGCGAGCAGCGCGTCGCGGACCGACTGCGGGCTACGCGCGTCGAACGTGATGAGCGGCGTGTTGTCGCTGATCGCGAGCGCCCACCGCACGTCGTCCAGTTCGTGCGGCAGGTCGCCGTCGAACAGGTTCACCGCGACGGCGAACGGGATACCCGCCTGCTCGAAGTAGTCCACCGACGGGTAGCAGTCGTCCAACCGGCGGGTGTCGACGATGACCAGCGCACCGAGCGCGCCGATCGCCAGGTCGTTCCACATGAAGCCGAATCGGTCCTGCCCGGGCGTGCCGAACAGGTACAGCTTGATCTCCTCGTCGATGGTGATGCAGCCGAAGTCCAGCGCGACCGTCGTGGTGACTTTGTCCGGGACGTGCCCGGTGCGGTCGATCTCGGCGGCCACCTCGGTCATCGCCGCCTCGGTCGTCACCACCGGGATCTCGGAGATGCTGGCCACCGTCGTGGTCTTGCCGACCCCGAAGCCCCCGGCGATGACGATCTTCACCGGCAGCGGCGGGCGGCGGCGGGCGGGAGTAGCGCCGGCCATCTGCCCGGGAAGCACGCGCCCCCCGGGCCTGTCAGTGGATGGCTTGAAGTCCACGGATGACCCTCTCGATGATGGCGGCATTGCGGTGCAGGCCGCTGACCGGGCGACGTGCGGCCAGGTGTCCGCAGGCGATGAGGTCGCCGACGAGGACCCGGGCCACGCCGAGGTGCAGGTTGAGGCGGGCGGCGATCTCTGCGACGGCCAGCGGCGCGCGGCACAGCAGGACGATGTCGTGCTGCTCGTACCGGTAGCGCCCCGCGGCTTCCTCGCCCGCGGCCGTGGTCAGCACCTGCGCCTCGATTTCGAGGCCGGAGTCGGGTCGCGCCCGTCCCCCGGTGAGTAGGTACGGACGGACCGCCGAGGTGGCTGGCCGGAGCGGATCCGGAAACGGCAAGGACTGTCCCAGTGGGCCGGTGGGCGTGTCGAAGAACGGCCGCGCCATCGGCGCCGACGGGATGTCGGCGGGGTTGTCATGGACCATCGTCAGAACCCGACGTTGCTCTTCAGTTCGTCGATGAGGCCCGGTGTGAGCACCGCACCGGCACGGTTGACGAACATGGCCATCTCGTACGCGAGCTGCCCCAGGTTCGCCGACTTGTGTGCGAGCACGCCCAGCACCGCGCCCACGCTGATCGCGCTGACGAGCAGGTATCCACGATCGAGGTCGATGATCACCTTGTTCGGGGCGCCAAGGTCGTACACCTGCGAGGCGCCGTTGGCCAGGCTGATGATCGCCGAGGTGATCGCCGCCAGCCGGTCGGCATCGGCCCGTTCCAGCGAGTTGGTCAGCGCTATGAGCAGCCCGTCCGACGAGACCGTGATCGCGTCGGCCACGAGCGGTGTGTTGGCGGCGAACTGGTTGAGCAGCCAGTTGAACTGCTGCGCCTCCGCGCTGATGTGTTGGATCGGTACGGTCATCACTGCCTCTTCCGGCGGTCGGGATCGAGTTCATTGAGGCTGTGTGCGGCACGGGCGAGCCCCTCGGAAAAACCGTCCAGCGCAGCCCGCTCAGATTCCGGATCCCGGAGCGGGCCGGCTTGAGCCGCGTTCGCCGGCGTCCCTCGCAGGTTTGCGGCGGGGGGGTTCGGCCGTGCAGAGGCGAGGATGTGGGCACCTGGAGTTCGCCGGGTGAGGCCGTGCGCCGCCCGGGGCTCGGCCGCCGGCCCGGCCTGCGGAGGGGGCGGCGCAGTGGGGTACGGGTTCGGGTTGACCGCGGCCGATCTGCGCGCTGGCGGGTTCGAGTTCGGTCGCGGTGGGATGGGCGGCGCGTGGTGCCGGCGGTCGGCCGCGGCCTGCTCGGCTCCTTGCGTGAACGCGGTCAGCTCGGCGGCTTCGGCTTCCGCGTCGCGCAACCCCGTCGGTTCGCGGGTAGCCGGACGGGTCTCGAAGGCCGACGCGAACCTGCCCGGAGTACGCCTGTGGAGGCCGTTTCGGGTGTCGGCGGCGTGCTTGCCGTTGACCTGCACCTTGCTGTTGACCTCTGCGGGGGCGGGCGGCTGGGCCGCGGGACGGTCCAGGACCGCACGCGTCGCGTCGGCGGCGAAGTGGCCGTTGTCGTTCCCTTTCTGGCTTCCCGGTCCGGCGAACCAGCCGAATGAACCGCCCGCCGGACGCGACCAATTCGGCGTGGACGGCAGCGCGGCGGCTGGGGCGGCCAGGGCGGCCGGATGGGTGGGCAGCGAATGTGCCACCGAGTACAGGCGAGCCGGGATCAGGATCGTGGCCGTGACACCTTGTCTCGGGGTCGGATCCAGCCGCGCGGTCAGGCTGTGCCGGCGAGCCAGCCGGCCCACCACGAAGAGCCCGAGCACTTCGGTCGGGGCCACGTCCAGCCGCGGCCGCTCCACCATCCGGCGGTTCTCCTCCTGCATCCGCGCCGCTGGCATGCCGATGCCGAAGTCCACGACGGTGATCCGGCAATCATCGCCGATCTCCGCGCTGACCTCGACGAACGCTCCGGGCGGCGAGAACGCTGTCGCGTTCTCGAGCAGCTCCGCGAGCAGCAGTCGCAGGTCGGCGACGAGATCCGCGGCGACCACGATGTCGCAGACGAACCCCAGCCGTACCGCCTGGAAGCCCTCGATCTCCCCAGCGGCGGCCCGGATCACGGTGATCAGCGGGGTCGGTGCGACCAGTTCCGTGTCGCGCTTGCCGGAGACCACCAGGAGCGATTCGGCGCTGCGCCGCAACCGGGTGGTCAGGTGGTCCAGCCGGTACAGCTTCTCCAGGACCTGCGTGTCCTTCTCGTTGCGCTCCATTTCGTCGACCAGGCTGAGCTGCCGGGTCACCAGGCTCTGCGTACGGCGGGCGATGTTGGCGAACATGATGGCGACGTTGTGCTGCGTGCTGACCTGCCGTTCCAGGAGCAACGCGGCGGTCGCCTGGACCCGGTTGATGGCCGCGGCCAGTTCGCCGATCTCGTGCTGGCCCCGGATGTTGACCGCGGCCAGCCGGGTCGGCCGGGACACCGCCTCGTCGGCGTCGTCCACCCGTACCAGTTCGGCGCTGGCGATGTCGGCGACCGCGACGGCGGCACGGGCCAGCCTTCGCAGCGGCGAGGCGATCGACCGGCTCACGCGTACCGACAGGCCGATGACGAGGGCCAGCATGAGGACGCCGCCGAACCCGACGCCCAGCGCCACCGAACGGGCATTCGACTCCCGGTTGTCCGCCGCGGCGGCGATGTCGGACGCGATCCGGTCCTCGACGATCTGGCGCAGGAGGCCGTATGCGTTGGCTACGCCCAGTGCGGTCGCCACGCCATCGGTGGCACCCGCCGTGCCGGTGTCGCTGAACCGGGCGGCGATGTTCCTGATGCGCTGCCCGGACGGCCTCTGCTCCACGATGTCGAGCAGCGCTGACTGCTGGCCGGTGGCGAGTTGCCGGAACCGGTCGCGCTGCTGCTGCTCGGTCGCCAGGCTGGCGGCGAGCAGGGGCGCACCGGTGCCCCGGTCGGCGGCGGCGATCACCAACCCGGCAGCGACGTCGCTGGCGGCCTGGTTCGCGCGCAGCAACGCGTCGAGCGTGGCGAGCTGACGCAGCCCGACCACGTCGACACCGTTACGGGTGGTCAGGTCCAGCGCGTTCAGCAGTGCCTGGATGACGTCTCCATAGGCGCGGTACACGGTAGCGGTACCGGCGCTGCGGGACAGCACCAGCCGCCGCTGTTCGCCCAGCTCGCCGACCCGGTTCAGGGCCAGGGCAAGGTCGGCCTCGAGCCCATGACCGCGGATGCGCGCCACGCTGTCGTCGACCACTTGCTGCTGGATGACCACTGCGGACCGGTCCGTCGACGACAGCACCAGGTAGGCGAGCGCGAGCGCGCGCTCCTGTTGCAGGTCCTGGACCAGACCGCCGACCTTGCGAGCGAGCCGGGCAAGCTGCGCGGTGACCGCCGCGGCGCGCGCATCGTCGACCCGCTCGACGGTGAAGGGAATGATCGTGCACACCACCGCGAACAGCGGCAGGACCAGCAGCAGGCTGAGCTTCTGGCGGACCCCGAGGTTATTCAGCACCGTCGCGCTCCCGCGGCCGTGCCTGCACCCCTCGGCCCACGTGGACGAGCTCCTCGGCGCCGAGCAGGTCGCGGGCATCGATCAGGCTGATCTGCGGCGCCTCTGGCTCGGCCTCGGCCGCGGAGCTGTCGTCGCTGTCCTCCTCGATCGCGCGGGAGCGCCGGTCGGGAGCGAACAACCACAGCAGGAGGAGTGCACCGGCCAGCACGGTGACCGCGCCGGCGATGATCAGCCGATGTTGCTCGACGAGGCCGGCGTGACGATCCGCGAGCAGCGCGTCGAGCTGCACCCAGATCGCGCCGGCCAGCGTGACGGCCGCGCTGTTGACCCGGGCGGCGCTGTCGCTTATCCCGGCTTCTGTCACCGGTCCGCTGAACTGGCGGACCAGCGCCGGCGGGGTCAGCGCGTCGACCGCGTTCTGGAAGTCGTCCTGCTCGCCGGTGAGGTCGGTGCCGAGTGCCGAGCGCCCGGTGTTCAGCACGCTCTTCTTCAGCCCGGTGCTGATCTGGGCCGCGGCGGCCGCCACCTCATACCGGGCCACTGCGATGGCGGCGGCCCGTTCGCCCGGCGTGTCCCGGCCGAGCGGCAGTGCGACGAGATCCGCCGCGCGGGCGGTGTTGAACATCAATCCGGGTAGCCGCAGCAGCCCGACGTCCATCAGGTAGTACGCGTCCAGCTCAGGATCGAGGATGAGGTTGGACGAGTCGCCGACGTGCACCGTGAGCTGGATCGTGAGGCTGACGACGTCACCGAAGTTCTGGTAGGCGTCCGGACCGGTGCCCGGCTTGTCGATCAGCGCGCCGATCCGTTGCTGCAGCTCGGACCACCGGGTACCGGTGCCCAGCGCGGCACCGTGTGCGGTCTCGGCGGCCGCCACGCCGGCCGCGGCCGTGCGCAGCCGTCCGGTGTCGATCGGCTGGCCCCGCACTGCGGAGGACTCGGCCGCGGTCAGCGCTCCGATCAGGGCCGTCAGCGGCCGCAGGTAGGCGACACCGGCCCGTTCGGCGGTGACGAAGCTGCGCTGCCGGGACAACTCGGACCACGAGCGGAAGAGACTGACACCGAGCAGGGTGCCCATCACTGTCACGGTGAGGACCGCCGCGACGATCCGCGACTTCGGGCGAGCCGCCATTGTACTCATCGAGCCGTTCCCTCCTGGGCTGGCACAACCGGCTTACTGCGTCTTCACCGCGGCGGGAACCGGGCGCGCGTCAGGCGCGGCGGCCGGCTTGTCGCGATCGGTCAGGTCGTACGCGGCCTCCCCGTGCTCGGCGAGGTCCAGCCCGGTGGCTTCGGCCCGGCCGCCGACCCGGTTGCCCAGCAAGCGGTTCAACACGCCGCTGATGAGCAGGGTCAGCACGAGCGAGTAGGCGATGACGATCATGAGCGGGACGACCTGCCGGATCAGCTGGTGGTATCCGCCGCCGTAGAACAGCCCGGTGGCGCCCGCGGCGTTGACCGATTTCGTCGCGAAGAGCCCGACGCAGATCGCGCCGATGACCCCACCGCCCAGGTGGACGGCGGCGACGTCGAGCGAGTCGTCCACCCGGAACCAGACCTTGACCCCCACCAGCAGATGGCACAACAGACCCGCGAGCGCGCCGATCGCGAGCGCGCCGACCGGGGCGACGTAGCCCGCGGCGGGGGTGATGGCGACCAATCCGGCCACCGCTCCGGAAGCAGCACCCAGGCTCGTCGGCTTGCCGTACCGGACCCGCTCCGTGATGCTCCACGCCATGAGCGCGGCCGAGCCGGCGACCATCGTGTTCAGCGCGGCCGTGCCGGCCAGCTGGTTGGCGCCGTACGCGGAGCCGCCGTTGAACCCGAGCCAGCCGAACCACAGCATGGCCATGCCGGTCATCACCATCGGCAGGTTGTGCGGGCGGGCCGGGTTGGCCGGCCAGCCGCGGCGACGGCCCAGCACGATCGCCATGGCGACCGCGGCGGCGCCGGCGTTCGCGTGCACGACGGTACCGCCGGCGAAATCAAGCGTGCCCCACCGCACGGCCCAGCCCTCCGGAGCGAACACCCAGCGGGCGATGGGCGCATACACCAGGACTGACCAGATGGCGATGAACGCGCAGAACGGACCGAACCGCCAACGTTCCGCGGTGCTGCCGGTGATCAGCGCCGGGGTGACCGCGGCGAACATCAATTGGAAGAGCGCGAAGACCATGACCGGCACATGCGGTGCCGCGCTCGCCACGCCCGTCGGGTTGTTGAGGCCCAGCCAGCGGAAATCGCCGAGGAATCCGTTGCCGGGAGCGAAGGCGATCGTGAAGCCGACGGTGATCCAGGTGATGGTGACGATGGCCAGCGTGGCGAAGTTCTGCATGATGATGCTGATGACGTTGGTGCGCCGAACCATGCCGGCGTAGAAGAAGGCAACACCGGGCGTCATCAGCAGGACCAATGCGGCACTGACCAGCACCCACGCAGTACTGCCGGAGTCGGTGACGTTATCCACCTGTTACCTCCATGTAAAAAGGTTTCGAACCTCATACGTGCAGCAGCTTCCAGTGGTTCATGGAAGCGTCAAATCCCGCTGTACGGCTTACCCGGTATGGCGGATCGGATGATCGACAGTGGCCGCCTCATCGCCGAGCAGACTGGTCAGTGGTAGTGCTCCTGACGTGCCGGCGGGCCGCCAGTCGCGCCCGGGATGCGAGATCCGCTTGACCTGAACCGAGGCGTACGAGCACTGCGGCAGGATCAGCTCCACCCCGTCGGCCTGCACAGCTCGCCGGCGATCGATCGCAGCCGCGGCGGCTCGCGGAGCTGCCCGGCGGTGGCCGCGATGTCGATCGCCCGGCCCGAGCCGACGTCCAGTTCCACGAGAAAATGGCCGAGCCGGGCGCGTGGCCGCTCCCGATACAACGTGAGCTGGTCCGGTACCGGGTGGGTCAGCGGTTCGGGGATCAGCGCGTACGCGAGGGCCGCACCGGGCGTCCGCCGGCCGGGCCAGTACACGACGTCGTCGGGCAAGCCGGCGGCGCCGTGCCGGGCGTCGCTCGAACAGCCGGTGAGCGGCAGCCCCGCCAGCTCACCGGGCAGTTCTTCCGGATGGGCCCGCCCTTGCGGATCAACCCGGTAGGCGCCGACGATCCGGGTGTTGGACAGCCACGCGACCGGCAGCAGGTAGGAGTCCGGCGCGGCGAGCAGATGGTGCAGCTCGACGGGGCGCCGGCTGCCGAGTGCGGCGCCGTCGACCGCGGCGCCGGGGCCGACCCGAACCCGCAACAGGCTTCCTCCGCACACCTCGGCGGCCAAACCGGCCCGGTTAAGCCGGCCGATCAGGAACAGCCACGGACCCGGTACCCCATCGACGATCGAGCGCTCGACGGGCCGTCGAGACGCGATGTACAGCTCGAACGCCTCGGCGTTGACCTGCGGTTGGTCGGTGAGCCAGCGCAGCCGGTGCGAAACCCCGTGCCGGCCCGCGGTCGTCAGCGCCGGGCGCGGCTCCGGATCGGGCCGGACACCGGTCGGTCGGTCGCCGGGTCGGCCCGGGCCAGCCATGCCTCGGCCTCGGCCAGTTGGTCCGCCAAGCCGGCGCGCAGCTCGGCAGCATGGTCGAACTCAGCCTCCAGCCCGGGCTCATCGACCACGGCGGCCGCCTGGGCGAGCTGCGTGACGCGCTGGCCGAGGCCGGCGAGCGCGTCATCGTACCGGCTCCAGGCGATGAGCAGCGCCTCTCGCAGCGAGCCCACCCCCGGCTGACCACCCAGCCCGCCGAGCGCGGCGAGGACCCGACGGCAACCGGCGATCAGCTCCGGGTACCCGTCGTGGAGCGCGTCCAGCGCAGCCCGGAATCCGAGGGCGGCCGCCGGCGGCCCGACCACGTCGGGCGTGGGCACCGCGAGGTCCATCGGGTCTGCCGGATCCGCGGCACCGGCTGAGGGCCACGCCACGGCCGGCAGCGGCTCGGCCTCGTCGTACCCGGCGACGAGCTGGTCGAGCCGGTCGCGCAGGTCGGTGGTGTAGGACAACCACTGATCCAGCGCCGCAACCGCCGCCGGATCCCAGTCCCGCGCCGCAGCCGCCCACTGCCGCGCGAGAGTCCGCTCCGCGTCGAGGTATGCGGCGTATCGGGCGCCCAGCGGCGCGAGGCTGCGCAGCAGGCGGTGGTCAGCGGCCGGCAGCGCGGACATCGCGCGGGCGATGGCCCGTCGTAGCTGGTGCTCGCCGCGATGCAGCAGGCGCCAGCGGGCGAGCAGGACGCCGCGGTCCGGCGGACCGGCCAGCGGCTCGGAAGCCTCCGCGGCCCGGATCGCCTCTCGGAGCCGGACCTGGGCGTCCGACAGTTCCGCGGCGATCTCCATGACCCGCTCGGGCAGCCCGGCCGCCGTTTCAGGCGCGTCCGGCGAGGGCGCGGCTCGAAGCAGAGCGCGGGACGCCGGGTCGTACCGGGCGTTGGTGAGCGCCTGATGAAACTCGGTCCACGCGTCGACCAGGCCGAGCGCGTCGTCCGGATGGGTTTTGGCACGTGCCGCCCGGTACCGGTGCTGAATCTTCGGAACCTGGTCGAACAAATCCTGGATCGCGCCCGCCAGCCGGCTGGTCGGATCAGTGAGCGAAGCCTCGCTCTCGAACACCGGTCGCATGGCACACTCCTGCTTTTCTGATAGATCTCCTTCCTAAAGTACGGACAGCGGCGCTGCCGGGTTGGGTAGCTTTTCGTCAGCCGAAGAGGCAGGTGCGTTACCGGGTCACCGCGGACCCCTCCTTGTCATGTGCCGGACTCATGGCGATTCGGGTCCTTGCGGTCAGTCGGCGGGGAAGCAACATACCCGCAGCTGAGGCGCCACCGAAACCCCCACCACCGGGACATCGACCCACCCCTCAACAGGAACAACCAACCACCCCCGCGGACACGGCATGCTGGCTCGTAGCGGTGCAGGTACGCCAGCATCGCCCGGCGCAGCGTCTCCCGCAGGGCGGACCGGTCCTCCGGCAGCGCGTGCACTGCAACGTCGGCCAGTCCGTCGGGCGTCGTGAGCGGGGTATCGCCGAACCGCGCCCACCGGTGCGCCGACGACGACCACGACGTCGTGGTCGGTCGCGGCGGCGATGGCCCGGGCCACGTCCGGCGGCTCCGGGTCGACGTACGCGCCGAGCGCGATCACGCGGACGCCGGTGGACACCGCGTCGAGGTCGGCAGCAGGCCGACCTCGACGCCGTCGCCATAGGCGGTCCCACAGCAGGACCAGCGCCCAGCCGGGGTGAGCCTGGCCGGGTCGGGCTGCTTGCGGCCCTGGTTGCGGTCCATGTTCTCGGTGAAGCGAGCAGTGCTGCCCGGCAACCGCTCGGCGATCTGGCACAGGGTCTCGGTGGCGCCTGTGCGGGGCGCGGCCATGACGTAGCACTTGACGAACTCGTCGGACTGGGCGCGGGCCGCGGCCGGGCGGGCAGCGCCGCGATGGCTCCCAGCAGTCAGGCCGTTAGGCCGTGTCGTCGCCCCGGTGGCACCGCCATGGCTGGTGTCGACCCTCGTCCCTGGTCTCGAACAAGTGTATCGACAGGAGAACGGAACCGGGAGGGGCCGCGGTCCGTGCCGGACGCAGGGAAGGGCGGTCCGCTCGGGTGAACGCCGTCGAGGTCGCGCGCTGGATGGACGCCGTGTGCCGGGCCCGTCGTCGGCGGCGGACGTCATGGCCGCACTCGGGATCGACGCAGGCCCTCGTGACCCGCCGCAGGTCGCAGCTGTGCTGCCCGGCGCCGGACGGCCTCGACCGGCTGGACCTGGTGCTCGAACCGCCGCGCTCCCAGGTCGCCTTCGTCACCGCGTTCCTCAGCGACGACCTGCTGGTCGCCGACCTGAAAGCGAGGTTCGACGCCGGCGGCACCGCCGTCGCCGGGCCTCACGAGGCGGCGCCGACGATGGCGTTCGGCCGGATGCACCTGGCCGGGGCGTCCGGTCCTGCACCGTCCTCGCCCGACTGACGGCCCGAGACGTCGACCGGGCGCCGTGGTTACCCTGTACCCGCACGGCGAGTCCAGACGTCCGTGAACCGAGGACGACGACCATCCGTCACCAAGGCGACGACGGTCCCATCGAAGGGCAGGAGATGCAGTCGACGGTGCTCACCACCTCGATCGTGGGCGACCAGCCGGTGTCCCGGGCCGGGATGGAGAAGCTCATCGCCGAGGACGGGAGCCTCGCGGCGCCGACCAGCGTGAGCTCGACGGAGGCGCTGGACGGGACGTACGACATCGCCGTGCTCGGCCTTCCCCTGTGGGCGCGGACGGTGCCGGTCGAGGCGAACGCCGCCGTGGCCCGGATCGGCCATCCGCTGATCTGCTCCACGTGGGAGCAGCCGCCGGCACGCACCGCCGCGGTGCGGGCCGAAGTCCGGGAGCGCATCACCCTCCGTACCGAGCAGCAGGCCGTTCGGGACGCGCTGCGCGTGGTGTCCCGGGGCGGCTTCTACCTGTGCCCGCGGCTCGTCGAGCAGTACCGGGTCGAACTGTCCCGCCCGGCCGACGAGAACGCCGAACGGACGCCGCGGCCGTACGTCGTCGCGCTCGGCTGGACCGGCGACGCGGCGCTCTGCGCCGACCTGGCCCAGGCCCCGACGTGCTCGTCACCGGGCCGAAGCCGAGCGCCCGCCGCTTCGCCGCTGGCATCGCCCGCCCGCTCGCCGAGGACGGCGCCGCCGTGGTCGTGGTCAGCTCGGCGGCCGGCGCCGCCGTGCCGGACGTTCACGCGGTCGCGTCCCTGGCCGAGACGGCCGAGGTTCCCTCGGCGACCGAGCCGATCGTCGTGGTATGTGACACGGCGGAGCCGGAGCACACCGCCCGCGTCCGCGAGCTGACGGTCCGGGAGGCACCGCGCACAGTCGTCGTCCTGGTCGGCGCCGAGCACCGGTCGCACTGGTCGATCCACGTCCAACCGTCCCCCGTGGACGTCCGCTGACACAGCCTGGGGTGAGACCTCGATGATGGAATTCGACCTCCTCGGCGAGGGCCGCAAGGTCGCAACGGCCCTGCTGTACATGGGCGCGTTCCTGCTGGCGGTCGCGCTGCTCGTGTACCGCCTCGACGCGATCCTCGGGCGGGGCCGCCGGGCACGGCCATGGTACGTCGCCGTCTTCCTTGGCCCGACCCTCCTGCTGCTGTGCGTCGGGCTCGCCTATCCGATGCTGCGGACGCTGTACCTCTCGTTCTTCGACGCCACCAGCGAGTCCTTCGTCGGCATGGCGAACTACGCGTGGATCGTCACCGAAGACGACACGCTGCTGATGCTGCGCAACACCCTGTTGTGGGTGATCTGCGTGCCACTGGCGTCGACGGCCATCGGCCTGGCCTACGCGGTCTTGGTCAACAACGCCCGCCGCGAGCGGCTCGCCACCTCCCTGATCTTCACCCCGATGGCGATCTCGTTCGTCGGCGCAGCGATCATCTGGAAGTTCGTCTACGCCTACCGGGAGGCCGGCCAGGACCAGATCGGCCTGCTCAACCAGGTGCTGGTCTGGCTCGGCGGCGAGCCACAGCAGTTCTTGACCGACGCGCCGAGCAACACCTTCTACATGATCGTCATGCTGGTCTGGATCCAGGCCGGGTTCGCCACCGTCGTGCTGTCGGCAGCGATCAAGAACGTCCCGGCGGAGACCGCGGAGGCGGCCCGGCTGGACGGAGCCAACGCGCGGCAGATGTTCTGGTGGGTGACGATGCCCAGCATCCGCTTGACCGTGGTGGTGGTGATCGTGACAATCACCGTGGCCACGCTGAAGGTCTTCGACATCGTCCGCACGGCGACCGGCGGGCAGTTCGAGAGTAGCGTGCTGGCCCTGGAGGTCTACAACCAGTCGTTCCGCGCCAACGACACCGGCCGCGGCTCCGCGCTGGCGGTTCTGCTATTCGCCCTGGTCGTCCCGATCGCGGCGGTCCAGCTTCGCCGCCTGCACCGGCGAACTTAGGGCCCGTCCCAGCCTCGATCAGGTTTCGCTGGGGATCTGGTCGAAGCGGCGCCAGCCACCGTGTCCGTACGTGATAAGGCCCCCGTGGGGAGCCAGCGCACGCCGGCGACGGTGTCGTTGCGGCCGGATCGAACCGTCCGGTCCCACCGCGCCCTCCACATCCGTCATGGACAACAGGGCAGCCACCCACTACGGCGGCTTCGCCGAAGCCGGACCTGGGTCAGACTGCCAGGCGGTACCCCCGCCGGATCACCGTCTGGACGAGGTCCAGGCCGGGCAGGGCACGGCGGAGGCGGGAGACCGCCATCTCGATGGCGTGGTCATCGACGTCGGCGACGCTGGGCAGGCGTCGGCGGATGTCGGTGCTGGAGAGGACCTTGCCCGGGTCGCCGGCCAGGATCCGTAGTACTTCGACCGGCCCCTGCTGGATGGGGTAGAGGGTCCCGTCGAGCAGCGCTGCGTGGCCGCGTACCTCCAGTACCCGGTTGCCGACGGTGGCGTGCACGGCCCGGCCGAGGACCGTGCGGGCCAGCAGCGCGGCCGTCTCCTCATCGAATGGCGTCAGCGGTGTCGCCGGCACCACGCTGTGCTGGCGCAGCACCGCGGCGGCGAGCGGGCCTCGGCTGACGGCCGGGACGTGGGTGCCGAGTTGCGCCACGACCGCTGGCAGCCGCCGGTGGTCGTCGGCGAATCGCAGGATGTGCCTGGCCGCGACCGGGTCGAGCCAGGCGACGGCGTCGACCTGCCGGCGTCCGATCAGTTCGACGATCCGCCGCACGCCGACGACGTCGCTGGGTGGCTCGGTGACGTACGTGGGCACCTCGACCACGTCGGCGCCGCACGCCCCGAGCACCCCGCAGTACTCGGCCTGGTCCGGGGTGTCGAGCTGGACCGCGACCCGCCGCCCGCCGGCCCGGTTGGCCAGCAGGTGCCGGTGCAGTCCGTCGGCGGTCCCGGCCGCCGTCGACAGCACGTCGTGCAGGCCCGCGGCCCGCAGCGCGTCGGCCGTTCGGGCGTCCGCGGCCAGCGGCCGGGCCGTCCGCAGGGCGGCCAGCAGCCGGTCGGGGTCGGGCGCCGCGCGCAGCCAGGCCCGGAACCCGGCGGCGGAGGAGACCACGACGTCGTCGGGTGGCGCCTCCAGGCACGCCGCCGTCGCCCGGCTCAGCGCCGCCGGGTCCGCCTGCGGCACGGCGCGGACGCCCTGGACCGAGACGATCCGGGCGCCGTGCCGTTCGAGGAGGTCCGCGACGCGGTGCCGGCGGCGGTGGCTGACGACGGCGATCGTGAAGCCACGCAGGAGAGCCGGATCCGCCGCGGGTTGCTGCACCACCGTCTCCTTCCCGGGACAGGCAGGGGTCGGGCGGCGTTGCGGGCGCCGCCCGTTTGTCACCCGGTGGAACGCCCGGCGAGGGACGCAAGTTCACGGCGGGCGGGATCGGATGCCGATCTTGTGAGGGACGTTGCAAGACGGCTACACAAGACGGCCGGCTCTGGTGTGCGGCGGCGAACGGCCCAACACCCGACTCGCACGCCGTCAGAAGGGAAGAGCCGATGAGGGACAGCAGTGTGCTCGTGCGGGACGCCGGCCCGCTCACCGTCGCCGAGCCGGCGATGAACCTGATGCCGGCGCTGCTCGCCGAGCGGCTCGGCTGCCCGGTCCTCGCCGTCTGCGGCCAGCAGGTCCCGGTCCGGGCGCTGGTACAACAACGCCCGACGCTGCGCCGCCACCTCGGCCGGCCCGTCGTCCTCGGGATCCACTCCGACGACCCGCACGACGCCGTCACCCGCCGACCCCGCCGCGGCGGGGTCGGCGGCGCTCGTCCTGCACCGCCGGGTGCGGCACGTCCGCCCCCGCCAGCCCGTACCGGACCGTCGACCTGGAACTGGCCGACGGCGAGGGCCTCGACCAGCCGGGCGTGATCGCCCGCTCCGCCGCCACCGGCGAGGCCGAGCGGGCGGTCAGCGCACACTTCACGCCGCAGTGGCAGCAGTTCGGCACCGTCCACGGCCGCCTCTACGGCGTGTACTTCAAGGCCGCCAACAAATCGGTCACCTGGTACCGCACCGACGCCTTCACCGCCGCGGGCGTGACGCCGCCCGTGACCGGATCGACAGGTACTGGGTGGAGAGGCGTGGTCCGACCCCAGCACCGTCTTCGCGCCAGAGCCGAAATTCTGACAGGCTCCCGGGCGGGGGTGATCTGGCGGGACGCCGATCTGCACGGAGTCCCGCCGGGCAGAACCAGGATCATCTCCCCGTACGACACCGATGCCCGCTACAGCGAGAAACGCGGCCGCGCCTGGGAAGGCTACAAGGTCCACTTCAGTGAGACCTGCGACAACACCCCAGCAGAGGACGGCAGCACCGATCCCACCCAGCCACCGAACCTGATCACCAATGTGGTCACCACCCACGCCTGACACCCAGGGCGTGGCCGACTCGGCGATGACGATGCCGAACCCGCGACATGCTCGCCGACCGGGACCTGCTACCGGCCGAGCACCTCATGGACGCCGGCTACCCTTCCACCGCGAACCTGCTGGCCTGCCGCACCCAGCACCAGGTCCGCCTGATCGCCCCGATGCGCGGCGACTCCTCCCGCCACGCCCGCACCAACAGCACCTACGCCCGAACCGCGTTCACCATCGACTTCGACCAACAACAAGTGACCTGCCCACAAGGCCACCACTCAGCCACCTGGAACCCCACCCGCCAAGACGGCCAGGACGTCATCGTGGTCAGCTTCCCCCTCAGCGCCTGCATCACCTGCCCCGCCCGCACCGAATGCACCCGCTCAGCCCAGCGTCGACGACAGCTGACGCTACGACCCCGCCACCTGCACGAAGCCCTCCGCGACGCCCGCGCCGAGCAGCAAACCGACGCCTGGAAACAGACCTACCGCGCCCGCGCCGGAATCGAAGGCACCATCCACCAGGCCACCGCAGCCACCGGCATCCACCAAGCCCGACACACCGGCCTCGGCAAAGTCGACCTCGAACACGCCTTCGCCGCCACCGCGGTCAACCTCATCCGCCTCCACGCATGGTGGACCGGCACACCCACACAACGCACCCGAACAACCCACCTGAGCAGGCTCGATCTCACCCTCGCCGCATAGACAGAATTAGGCAACAGAGTCGCACAAGGTCAGTCGCAGCAGCACGACAGTCCATCATGCCGCATCGATCACCAGCTACGCCCAGGCCCAGCGTCTAGCAACCGGGTCAACATCTCCGACACCCCGCACCGACCCTCACCAGGGCGGATAGGGTTTCGGGGGGGGACTGTACAAATAACGGCGGATCTGCTGATCAAGGGAGAGACGCCAGATGACGACGGAAACCACCGTCGAGCAGGAACCGACCGGCGGGCCGGTCGGTGCGGTCACGGACGAGCAGTTGATCGCGATGCTGGTCGACCGGGCGCGTGGTGACGGATTGCAGCTGACCGGTGAGGGCGGGCTGTTGCAGCAGCTGACCAAGCGGGTCCTGGAGTCCGCGCTGGACGGCGAGATCACTGATCACGTCGGCTACGACAAGCATTACCCGGCGGGCAAGGGCAGCGGCAACAGCCGCAACGGCAGTAGGACCAAAACGGTGCTGACCGATGTCGGGCCGGTCGAGGTCCGGGTGCCCCGGGACGTGGCCGGGACGTATTCGGCATGTCAGAGAGCCAAACGATCAACCACGGTGACGTTTGGTAGCGAACCGCATCGCGGCAGATGTGCGCACTCGATCAAGCGACGTGGAGCTGCAAGATTTGCCGCGAGAAGCATCGGAGATCGGTGTGGATCATCGGAGGATTCGGCCACCAGCCGACAGCAGTACGCTCGCCGCCATGGCGAAAAGGAACAAGAAGCCCAGTACCGCCTGGCTCCATGGGATCCTGGCCAACGCGGCCGAGGTCCTTATCGTCGAGGCCGGTCCTGACGAACTCGACCGTGCCGACGCCGCGCGGACCGTGGTGGCTGGTGATGAGATCGCTGGGCTGGCGCGCGTGCTGGCCGTCGTGGACAGCGACCGCAGGGATGGCTGCCTGTGTCTCGGCTGGCCAACGATGGTCGTGTCGGGCGCTGACGGTCGCGAACTCGCCCGGTGGACCGTGCACCATCAGACGTATCTCAGGGGACTCGGCGACGGCGACGCCGAACTCCGCAACGGCCCCGCACTCACCGAGTGGTTGGCCGAGCACGGTTTGAGCGGGTCACGAGACGTCCAGCTCATGCTTGCCCGTCAAGAGGTGGAACACGAAGCGCGACGGGTTCGCTGGGTGACTGCCGCACCGGCTGGCCTCGCCTCCCTCGCCGAGGCCGTGACGCGCCGGGAGAACCACGCCGAGCGGCAACTGGCCGACCTGATGGCCCGCCGGATCCCCGACCTGGTGGAGCGGATCCGGACGCTGACCACTTGGGCCGGCGTACCTGCACGCGAGAACGGCACCTTCTGGTACGAGTCCCTGCCCCAACGGCTCCTGCTCGCCGAGTCGACTAAGGCAATCCTCGATGCGTTGATGATGGCTCCGCTATCACCGGGGCAGCTCGACGGCGCAGCGGAACTGTTCACGTGCCTCGAGTGGACCCGGCCGTTGCGGGCCGAAGTCCCAGAGCCGTTGCGGTCGCAGCTGATTGCTCATGTCACCGCCACCGGGACCGAGCCGATGCGCTTCCGGATGCACCACGGCTACGGCGCCAGCGCCAGCCGATGAGTCGGCTGGAACGTTTACCGCACGCGACATCAGGGGCGTCGACAACAGCATCGACAGACCAGGACCGCCGGCCGTAGAACTCTGACCCGACCTCGTCGACGTTGCCTGTCAGCGAACAGCAGCCGGAACGATCAAGAGGGTCATAACGCACTGACATCGGCACGATCGGACGCCGCCGACCGGCCCTGCCGTCACGTTGGGTGGCGAGCGCTTCGCGGCAAATCCGTGCACGTGATCTTGGTGCCGGAGCGTCTTCATTGCGAGTCGTCTTGTGGCAGCATCTCGTCGGCGAACATGCCGTAGGGCGCGCCGCCGGAGGTGTAGCCCGCCACGAAGAACGATCTGCCGTCCAGCATGATCCACCACTCGTCGTCGATCTGGTCGCTACCCCGTTCGACGGTACGGCGGGGGGTCGCTGGCGGGCGCTGTGCCCACTGCTGCGCCGAGTCTGGCAACGCGAACCCGAGCGCGGTCAGGTCGTCGTAGGCGGCGTACTTGTCGACGCCGTACCGTCTGGCGTAGCTCTTCACCGTGACCGCAGCACCGGAACGGATCCATTCCTGTGCCGAATCACGGCGTTGTCGCTGGCGCATCCGGTGACGTCGCGGCTGCATGCCCGGATGCTACCGGCGGCGGCAGGTGTCAGTCGTGCCGCACGGGTGGACGAAGCCGGGGTCGCCCGTCCTGCTTCCCCGACGATCAGCAGCTTGCCGAGCGCTATCGGCGGCAGATGAGGATGCTGTCCGTGTGGTTAGAGCACGATGATTCCGTCGAGCATGCGCCACATGATGTCTGAGGCGCCCGGCGCGTCGAGGCCGGTGAAGACGAACGCGAGCACAGCGCCGTGGCCAGCCCAGACACACGCCGTACCGCGCTGGCTTTGGCTGGTGAACTGCGAGCATGGGCGGCGCGGGCGAGGCCGTCCATGGCGAGGCGGAAGTGGTCGGCTGTCGCGCCGCCGACCGGACCCAGGCTGCTCAACAGTGCGTCCAGGGCGTCGGTGTCGAAGTCCCGGTTGAACGCCTCGCCGGTTCCGCCCCAGATCGTGGCGGTGTGTCCGGCCGGGTCGTGGTAGTACGCATCAAACGGGTGCTCGACGCCTGGGAATGGGTGCGCTGTACGCATCGTGGTCGCGGGCGTCTGATCGACTGGTTTCTCGTACTCGACAATGGCGTCGGGCGCCGCGAGGGTAGCGGTCGGCCGGACGGGACTCGGGCCCGGCGTCGCCGCAGCGCTGGGTCTCGGTGCGGTACCGGCCACGTGCGGTGCCGTCGCCGACTTCGCAGCGACGATGACGATCACCGCAACGAGCATGAGGCCGGCCAGGCCGGCCCCGATGATTGCGCCGAGCGGCCCGCGCTGCCGGATGTTGCGGTGGGTGTCCGGCTGGCCGGTGGTGTTCGGTGGGCTCGACGTCTGGGTGACGCGGCGCCAGACGATGATGGCGTACGCCGACAGCAGCGCGACCATGGCGATCCGCAGGATGGTGTAGCCCATCAGCGCGTAGCTCCGGCTGACGAAGGCGTCCCGGAACGCCGCCGGATCATCGGTGCCGGGCAGGGGCCGGTTGGCGAGGACGAGTGAGAGGACGACGACCGGTACGAGGCTGAGCCGCCAGGTCGTGTACGTCCAATGGCCCAGGATCTCGGTTCGGTCGTGGCCGAGCCGCTGAACGTGGCGACGGCTGCTGACGGACCAGGCGATGAAGCCTGCGAGGTACACCCAGATCCACACCAGCGTGACGTTGCTGAGCAGAGCGGCACCGTCGAACACGGCGCGGGACGCCGCGGTGGAGAACGACGCCGGGTCGGTGACGATCGTGTCCACGGCAGCCAACGCTGCGATGTGCGCCACCAGCAGCCCGAAGTAGCCGATGGTGACGGCCACGAACAACCAGGTCAGCACATGCCAGGACAGCGACGGCCGCAGCCGGGTGGCCGGAGCCGGCGGGCGGCCGCCATGCTCCGGGCACAGGTGTCCGTCGCCGGTGGCGAAGCCGGGCTCACCGCAGATCATGCAAGGCATCGACACAAGATCGGAACCTTAGTCGGTCCGGGGACTGCAGAGAACCCGTGAACAGGCAGCCGCTCATGATCAGACGGACGGATGCGGCGTCCGAGCGCCTATGCCGAAGCGCACGTGACGCCCGGCTTCCTGCCCCGGCCTTCGCCCACCATGATCGCGTGCCCGCACATCGGCTACGAGCACGAACAGCCGGGCCGGCACGCCGTAACCTCTGTTGCGAGCAGATCGCGGCATGAGCGAGCAGTCTCGTGTCGTTGTAGTTTGCTGATCATGAGTGCTGATGACGGTGGGGACACTGGCGGTGTTGTGCGGGGACGCTGCGTCCAGCGTGCGTACTTGACGGTGGCGTTTGCCGAAGACGACGACGTCCGGGATCTGGACCCGGCAGAGGTGACACGACTGGTTGGACTACCACCCACCAGTCAACACAGGAAAGGCGATCGCTACGGTCCGCACCAGCGTGCATGGCGGCGTAGCGGCTGGAAAGTCGAGGTTCCGGAGCGGGATGAGTACGACACTGAGGTCGTTCTTGTCGAGCTGCTGGACATCATCGAGTCGCGTGCTGACGGCCTGGCGCGAGCCTGTCAAGTTCTGGGACTCCAAGCAGGGATTAACGTCGTAATCGAGATGCATCCGGTTCAGGGCCCAGACGGCGAGGAGCTCGTGACCACACCCGCGCTTTCGCTCAGTGCGGCGACGGTGCGCCGGCTGGCCAAACTCGATCTTTGGCTCGACTGCGACCAATACGTGTACTGAGGCATCGTCTCCGCAGCCCGACGGCTCACCAACCTCCGGCAGCGGATGCCGTGCATCATCGGTGCTCCGGCGCGTCCGGCTCGACGTCCGGTCATCGGCAGTTCAGAAAGGCCTCGGCGCCGCAGGCCGATCATCCACCGTGACGAGTAGCGACGGGACGCCGCGCACCAACGGCGGCTACGTGCGGACATGAGATGACAATGGGTGACCGCTGTCGAAGACTGCCGCACCCACGAAACCGGGCGTGCGTCGGGTCAGGTGCGGTTGCGGCGGGCGGCGAGCCGGTCGGCGATGGCGTTGTAGAGGCGGCCCACCCAGGACGTGTCGCCGCCCGACACCGAATGGGTGCCGAGGAACTGCGCATTCGGGTCGGGGCCGGCGGAATACTCGGCGTTGCTCTGGCCCGGGATACGTTTGGGCTGCGCGCTCATCGGTCGTCACCTTTCCGTGCGCTCCGACGACCGGTTCGGCCGTACCTACATTGAAGCCCGGCAAGAGTCGGATCATCCACGCCCCGGCACATCCTGAGGAAGTCTTGTCAGATGGGCGGTCGCAACGGCACAAGATCACGTGAGCGCTCATCGGCAGATGAGTGCGTCGATCTTGGCTCTTGCGACGGCGCACGACCGACGGTCGAGGGGCTCGTAGCCCATGACGCGGCGATCGCGTTGTGTTCCGGCGGTGATCGGATGTAGCGCGACCGTTCAGCACGCCGGGCACCGTTTCGGCACACGCGCCCGTCGGCCGCCTATTGGCGGCGGGCGTTGAATGGTGAGATCGCGTGGACCTGCGGATACGCGCCGCACGCTTCCAGTACGGGCCCTTGCGAAACGGCACGATTCGTGAGAGTGTGATCGTGGGAGATGATGCACCTCAACCTTCTGACTACGGATCAGAAGGTTAGGGGTTCGAGTCCCTTCGGGCGCGCAGGATCGTCAAGGGCCTGAGCTGCGTAGAAGCAGTTCAGGCCCTTTGCTTTGCCTGGCCCATGTTCATGTGGGTGGGCGGGGTCAGTATGTGGTCAGGGCCGTCTCCAGCCGGCGCAGGATGTCCTTCCGCTTGGTCAGCACCTGGTACTCCGTGTAGCGGGGCAGCGATCGCCGGTACTGCTTCACGATCGCGCGCAGGTCGTGCTCGTAGGCCGGGACGACCCATTCGACGCCCGCGTCGTCCACGATCTCGATCTTCAGGAACACCGCCTTGCCGAGGCCGGCGCTGGCCTGCCGGCGGTCCTCGTCGGGCACCGAGTCCGACTGCTGGTAGATGCGGAAGTACAGGACGTTGCCCGCGTCGACGGAGTCGATCTGACCGGGCGCCAGCCCGTGGATCACCTGGGCCAGCCAGCCGAACGGTTTCCTGCAGGATCGGGCGGTCGGCCGCGGTCATGTGGGCGAGGATCGTGAGGACGTTGAGCGGGAGGTCCTGCTGCAGCTCGGGCGGAAGGTCGGGCTCCGCCGCGATGACGAAGTCCCCGTCCACGGCGCACCGGATCCGGGCGGGGTCGTTGCCGAGCGCCTGCATGCCGAACAGCGGGCGCGCCAGGTGGTGCAGCACGGCACCGACAGCGACGAGATCGTCAGGGCCGCCGCATTCCAGCGGCACCGCCCACGGCCGGACGCCTGACGGCGGATCGCCGTCCGTCCCGCACGGATCCGGCCGGCACCATCGCGACCACCTCGGCGGAGGGTGCGGCGCGCTGGAGTTCGAGTCCCTTCGGGCATGCAGCAATGACCAGGAGTTTCTCCTGGTCGTTTTGTTTCCGGACGGCCCGGCGGTTCCGCGTCCCGCCAATTCGACCTTGCAGATGAGCTGGTCGGCGAGGGGATGAATATTTCCTGACGTGCTCGTCGAAAACTTGAACTGTTCCAGACAAGTGGCCTAGTGTTGATCGGGTGACTCAGTCGCTCGTGAACACCGGGCCGAACATCCCACGGTGTCCCACCGGACGGTGTACGACGGACTGAGGGCTCACCGACGCCGGTCTCGTGCGGCGCACGCAACCTGCCTGCGCGACCAAACGCATTCCCAGTGATCCGCCAGTTCGGAAGGAAACAGATGACTCAGGACAACGAGACGGCGGGCGGCTGCCCGGTCGCGCACGACTCTGCGACCGCGCAGGGCAGCGAGAGTGAGAACCCCGCGATCGAAGCGCCGACCCCCAAGACCGGCGGTCGCCCGCGCACCAACCGGGACTGGTGGCCCAACCAGCTCGATCTGTCGGTGCTGCACGCCCACTCCTCCAAGGGCAACCCGCTCGGCCCGGACTTCAGCTACGCCAAGGAGTTCGCGAAGCTCGACGTCGAGGCCCTCAAGCGGGACATCACCGAGGTGCTCACCACCTCGCAGGACTGGTGGCCGGCCGACTTCGGTCACTACGGCGGTCTGATGATCCGGCTGAGCTGGCACGCCGCGGGCACCTACCGCATCCACGACGGCCGTGGCGGCGCCGGCGACGGCGGTCAGCGCTTCGCCCCGCTGAACAGCTGGCCCGACAACGCCAACCTCGACAAGGCCCGCCGCCTGCTGTGGCCGGTCAAGCAGAAGTACGGCCAGAAGATCTCGTGGGCCGACCTGCTGGTGCTCGCCGGCAACGTGGCGCTGGAGTCGATGGGCTTCAAGACCTTCGGCTTCGGCTTCGGCCGTGAGGACGTCTGGGAGCCCGAGGAGATCTTCTGGGGTCCCGAGGACACCTGGCTCGGCGATCGCTACGTCGGCGACACCGAGATGGCGCCCGAGGTCGGCGCGACCGAGATGGGCCTCATCTACGTCAACCCCGAGGGCCCCCGCGGCAACGCGAACCCGCAGGCGGCGGCGTACTTCATCCGGGAGACCTTCGGCCGGATGGCGATGAACGACGAGGAGACCGTCGCCCTCATCGCCGGCGGGCACACCTTCGGCAAGGCCCACGGCGCCGGTGTCGCCGACGACCACGTGGGCGCGGAGCCCGAGGGCGCGCCGCTGGAGGCGCAGGGCCTGGGCTGGCTGAGCAGCCACGGCAGCGGCAAGGGCGCCGACACGATCACCAGCGGGCTCGAGGTGACGTGGACCGACAAGCCGACGCAGTGGAGCAACCGGTTCTTCGAGATCCTGTTCGGCTACGAGTGGGAGCTGGTCACCAGCCCCGGCGGTGCCAAGCAGTGGGTCGCCAAGGACGCCGAGGCGATCATCCCCGACGCGCACGACCCGGCGAAGAAGCACAAGCCGACGATGCTCACGACCGACCTGTCGCTGCGGGTCGACCCGGCGTACGAGAAGATCTCCCGCCGCTTCCTGGAGAACCCCGACGAGTTCGCGCTCGCGTTCGCCAAGGCCTGGTACAAGCTGCTGCACCGCGACATGGGCCCGGTCGACCGGTTCCTGGGGCCGTGGGTGCCCGAGGCCCAGCTGTGGCAGGACCCGGTGCCGGCCGTCGACCACGCGCTCGTGGGTGACGCCGACGTCGCCGCCCTCAAGGCGAAGGTCCTGGAGTCCGGCCTCACCACCGCCCAGCTGGTCTCCACCGCCTGGGCGTCCGCGGCGAGCTTCCGCTCCACCGACAAGCGCGGCGGCGCCAACGGCGCCCGGATCCGCCTCGAGCCCCAGCGCAGCTGGGAGGTCAACCAGCCCGAGCAGCTCGCGACGGTCCTGACCGCCCTCGAAGGCATCCAGCGGGAGTTCAACGAGGCCGGCGGCGCGAAGATCTCGCTCGCCGACCTGATCGTGCTGGCCGGTTCGGCCGCCGTGGAGAAGGCGGCGCGCGACGCCGGCGTCGAGGTGACCGTGCCGTTCCACCCGGGCCGCACCGACGCCACGCAGGAGCAGACCGACGTCGAGTCGTTCCGGGTCCTCGAGCCGCGCGCCGACGGGTTCCGCAACTATCTGCGTCCCGGCGAGAAGACCCAGCCGGAGGTGCTGCTCATCGACCGCGCCTACATGCTCGACCTCACCGCGCCCGAGACGACCGTCCTCGTCGGCGGCCTGCGCGCCCTCGGCGCCAACGTCGGCGGCGCCGCGCACGGCGTGCTCACCGACCGGCCCGGCGTGCTCACCAACGACTTCTTCGCCAACCTGCTCTCCCCCGGCACCCGGTGGAAGGCGTCGGAGTCCGACGAGCACGTGTACGAGATCCGCGACCTCGCCACCGACCAGGTGAAGTGGACCGCGACCGCGGTCGACCTCATCTTCGGCTCCAACTCGCAGCTGCGGGCCCTCGCCGAGGTCTACGCCAGCGACGACGCCCGCGACAAGTTCGTGACGGACTTCGTCGCGGCCTGGACCAAGGTCATGGACCTCGACCGGTTCGACCTGTCCTGAGCTGACGCGCACCGAGAGGCCCGGCCGATCCACCGCGATCGGCCGGGCCTCTCGGCGTCGGGACTCAGAACTTGACCGCCACGTCCGAGCGGACGGTCGGGCTGTGCTCGCGGGCGACCTCGAAGGCGCGCTCCTCCGAGTCGTCGCCGTCCTCCACCTCGAAGCGGTCGCTCTGCCACGTACATTCGCAGAACGCCTGGTAGTAGTCCGGGTCGTGGCCGCTGTGGCCCTGCAGCAGCCAGACGCTGACGCGGTGGCCCGCCTCGAAGCGGTAGTTGCCGTGGATCCACAGCGCGAGCACCACCTCGCCGACCAGGAGCGCACCCGCCAGGAACGCCTCGCTGGCCCCGGCGACGAGAGCCGGCACGCCCCCGCGGACCTGGCCGGCGACGAACTCGAGGCCGAACTCGGTGAGGAACCCCGCGACCGCCAGCTTCGCGGCGACACTGGTCCGCACCCGCCGCGCCCAGACCGCCGTGGTCGCGATCCCCGCCACGACGCCCGCGCCCACGATGCTCCAGGCGTACTCGTGGCCGGACAGGTGCTCGACCGCCCGCCAGACGAGGAATCCGGCCGCCGGCGGGAGCAGCGCGAGCAGCGCGAGCAGCGCGTAATGGCCGTTGTTCGGCTGCTGCATGCCTTGCATCGTGGCAGGCCTGCGTGACACCCGTCTATGGCGCGGCACACGCGCGCGGGGCGGCTGCGGTTCAACCGCTGCGGGTCGTGTTCGTGACGGCACAGATGGTGAGCTTCGGGGTACCGTCGCCGCACCGTCCGCAGCCAGGGAGGCGCAATGACCGCCATCAGCGCAGCCGACATCGACACCGCCGTCCGCGCGCTCCGGCCGCACCTCGGCGAGCGCCTGATCGCGCCGGAGGACGTCGATCGCTTCGAGGACGCCCGGCGGGTGTGGAACGCCGCCGTGACGCGCCGGCCGGCGCTGATCGCCCGATGCCGCGACACGGCCGAGGTCGGCGCCGCCGTCCGCGCGGCCCGCGACGCGGGGCTGCCGCTGTCCGTGCGGGCCGGCGGGCACGACTGGGCCGGCCGGGCACTGCGCGACGGCGGCCTCGTCGTCGACCTCACCGGCATGCGGGGCGCCACCGCCGACCCGGCCGCACGCACCGTCACCGTCCAGGGCGGGGCGACGACCGCCGACCTGCTCGCCGCGACCGCCCCGCACGGCCTGGTCACCGCCACCGGCGTCGTGAGCGCCGTCGGCGTGGCCGGCCTCACCACCGCCGGTGGGTACGGCCCGCTGGTCGGCCGTTTCGGCCTGGCGCTGGACAACCTGCTCGGCGCCGACGTCGTGCTCGCCGACGGCAGCACCATGACCGCGGGCCCGGACGGCGACCCCGAGTTGTGGTGGGCGTTGCGCGGCGGTGGCGGCAACTTCGGCGTCGTCACCGGCCTGCGGTTCCGGCTGCACGAGCTGCCCACCGTGCTCGCCGGCATGCTGTTTTTCCCGTTCGCCGACGCCGGTACGGTCCTCGCCGGCTACGCGGAGATCGTGGCCGCCGCACCCGACGAGCTGACCGTCATGACCGGCTTCCTGCCCGGCCCGCAGGGCCCGATGGTGTTCCTGTGCCCGTTCTGGTCCGGCGCCGACCTTGCCGCCGGCGAGCGGGCGATCGACGCGCTGCGCTCCCTCGGGCATCCCGTCGTCGATCAGGTCGGCGCGATGCCGTACGTCGCCGCGCTCAGCATGTTCGACGCCAACATCGTCGAGGGCAACCACTACCTGCTGCGCAGCCGCTGGCTCGCCGAACTGTCCCCGACCGCCGCCGACGCGCTCGTGACCGGCGCCGCCGAGATCTCCTCACCCTTCTCGACCCTGATCGTCAACCGCTTCCACGGCGCTGCCGCGAGGATCGACCCGGCCGCGACCGCATTCGCCAACCGCGTACCGCACCAGGTCATCGAGGTGATCGCCGTGTGGCCGCCCACCGACTCTGCCGACCGGCACCGCGCCTGGGCCGACTCCGTGGTCGAGGCCCTGGACCCGGTCTCACTGCCCGGCGGCTACCCGAACCTCCTCGGCCCGGACGACGACGCCCGCGCCCGCGACTCCTTCGCCGGCAACCTCGACCGTCTCCTGACCGCGAAGCGCCGCTACGACCCGGACAACGTCTTCTCCGCTATCCCCGCGCTGCTGGACTGAACCGCGCCACCTCACCGATCAGCTCGTCCACGTCGCCGTGGCGCTCACCCGCCTCGAACCGCATCGCCTTGCGGATCACGGCCAGCAGCCCGCCCGGGACCGCCGGGTTCTCGGGCACCGGCCGCCGCAGCATGCCGACCTGTTCGCCGACGCTCAACTCGCGATCCGGCGGGCAGTACGGCGCCCTGCCGGTGATCAGCCCGTACAGCACGGCACCGAGCGAGTACACGTCGGCGCTCGGCACCCGGCCGGTGCCGTACACGATCTCCGGCGCCAGGTAGGCGATCGACAACACGCCCTGCACCAGCACACCCCCGACGACATGACTGGGCACGGCGGTCACCGCGTCGACACCGAAGAGACCGAGCTGCGCCGTGCCGTCCCTGCCGACCAGGATCTTGCTCGGCCGTATCCCACCGTGCACCACGCCGGCCCGGTGCAGACCCGCAACCGCCCGCCCGACCGTCCCCACAACCTCGCACGCCACCGCGCCGGGCAACGGCATGAACCTGTCGACCGAACCCCCCGCACACAGCCGCGTCACGACGTACGGATGCCCGTCCGGCAGAAATCCACAGCGCAGCACCGGCACCAGATGACCCTCGGCGGAGAGCGCAATCATCTGCCGAACCTCCGCACCGAAGCAGAGGAGCTCCTTCACGCCCTGCATCGGCCAGCGGGAGACTTTGACGGCCACCGGCCCGTCCTCGCTCGTACCGCGGAACACCTGCGACGTGCCGTCCTCAGCGAGCAACTCGACCGCCCCGAACTCCTCACTCAGCGCCGCACCCACCTCCATGCCCGCCATTGTGACCAGCCCGCGAAAGGGGCGTACGCACCGCGCGAGCCGGCCTCCAACAGGCGCCGCGTTGGCCTGGTGGGGTACACAGGCCGAGCGCTGTCAGCCAGCCGGACCGGAATCATCAGGACCCGCTGGTGCTCGGCATGGGATTCGACCACGTCCGCGGGAAGCATGCTCAACGCACGGCCGGGACCAACGGATGCCACGCGCACGCGTGTGAGTCTGCCGCGCGGAGCGCGGGCGGTGCGAGCACAGCGAGCATGTGGGGTGTGGGGTGGGAACCCCCCACCGGGTCCGGCCGAAGGCCGCCAAGGAAGCACTGCGGAGGGCGTGGGATTCGAACCCACGGAGACGCGGAACGCCTCACCGGTTTTCAAGACCGGCGCCATCGGCCACTAGGCGAGCCCTCCAGCGGAACGTCGACCAGTCTGCCAGATCGCCTTCGAGCGTCGGCGGTCACCCGTGTGAGGGACGCCGGACGTTGCGGGGGCGGTGGCGGACTGGGCGACCGCGACCAGATGACATCTTGACACTCCGCTTCAAATGTCGCGCGGCATAAGCCTGAGCTGCGCAGACTCAGGGCGCAAGCGAGAAAACTACGGGCGGGGGCCGAGCGGGATGCATCTGTTCTTCAACGATCCACGGGTTGCGTACGTCACCAGGCATCGGCGGATCGTGCGGCATCCGTTGGTGGCGCTGGTGGCGGGTGGGGTCGGGGTGGCGGCGTTGGGTGTGGTGATCGGTGCGGCGGGGTGGGAGCCGCCACAGCAGGGCAGGCCCGCACCGCAGGCGGCGCAGCAGGGGGTGGCGATGCCGGAGCCGGTGCAGGACGTCAACCTGTACGGGGTGCCCGCCGCACCACAGCCGGTCCTCGATCTCGGGCCGCAGCCGACTCGGACCGTGGCCGCGCCGGCCAGGCCGCAGCAGGCGGCCAAGGCAGCCCAGGCAAAGCGGGTGGAGAAGGCGAGAATCACCGCACCCGCCAGGACGCAGCCGGCGGCGACGCAAAGCCCGACGCAGGCACCGACCGAAGATCCGACCCAGGAGCCGACCCTGGAGCCAACCCAGGACCCGACGCAAGAGCCGACGCAAGAGCCGACGCAAGAGCCGGCCCAGGACCCCACAGCGTGGCCCCCGGGCTGGCAGCACCACTGGCCGTGGGACCAGGGCCAGGGCAGCCAGGAGCGGACATCCACCGCCGAGCCCGGCGTCGTCGCACCGTAGCGCCGTAGCGCAAAATGGTCCGCATGCGCGCGATCACCATCGAGCAGCCGGGCGGGCCTGAGGCACTGCGGTGGACCGAGGTCCCCGATCCGGTGCCCGCACACGACGAGGTTCTGATCGAGGTGCGCGCCGCGGGGGTCAACCGCGCCGATCTGCTGCAGCGGCAGGGGCATTACCCGCCGCCCGCGGGAGCGCCGCCGTATCCGGGCATGGAGGTGTCGGGGCGGATCGTGCAGGTCGGGCCGGGCTCGCACCCCTGGGAGGTCGGGCAGGACGTCTGCGCGCTGATTTCGGGCGGTGGGTACGCCGAGCTGGCGGTGGCACCGGTCGGGCAGCTGCTGCCCGTACCGCGGAACACGACGGTGGAAGACGCGGCGGCGCTGCCCGAGGTGGCGGCGACCGTGTTCTCCAACATCGTGGACGTCGCGGGGATCCGGCCGGGTGAGACGCTGCTGGTGCACGGCGGCGGCAGCGGGATCGGCACGTTCGCGGTGCAGCTCGGCAAGGCGCTCGGCGCGCACGTGGTGACGACGGCGCGGCAGGGCAAGCATGAGGCGCTGACCAGGCTCGGCGCGGACCGGGTGATCGACTACACGGTTGAGGACTTCAGCGCGACGGTCAAGGCGGACGTCATCCTCGACATCATCGGCGGCGCCTACCTGGCGGGCAACGTGAAGGCGCTCAACGAGGGCGGCCGGCTGGTCGTGATCGGCATGCAGGGCGGCCGGAAGGCGGAGCTCGACCTCGGTGCGCTGCTGGCGAAGCGCGGCAGCGTGTTCGCCACGGCGTTGCGCTCCAGGTCGCTGGCGCAGAAAGCGTCAATCATCCGTGGTGTACGGGAGGAAGTCTGGCCCTTGATCGACGAGGGTCTCATCGGGCCGGTCGTGCACAGCAGGGTGCCGATGCCCGACGCCGCCGAGGCTCACCGCCTGATGGAGTCCAGCGAGCACTTCGGAAAGATCATTCTGACCCGACCGTGAGGATGACCGGGCCGGAGCCTCGGGTGGCGAGGCGGTCGCCGGCATTGGCCAGCTCGCAGTGGCTCAGCGACAGGCAGCCGCAGCCGATGCAGCCGGTCAGCGTGTCACGGAGCCGCTCGAGCAGCGCGATCTGCCGATCGAGGTGGACACGCCAGTTGCGGGACAGCCGCGCCCAGTCGCCGCGCGTCGGGGTGCGGTTGGCCGGCAGGGAGGCGAGCGCCTCCTTGATCGTCTCCAGGGGGATGCCGACCTGGGCGGAGATCCTGATGAACGAGACCCGCCGCAGCTCGGAGCGCTCGTAGCGGCGTTGGTTGCCGCCGGTGCGGGTGGAGTGGATCAGGCCGAGTTTCTCGTAGAACCGCAGTGCGGACGGAGCGACCCCGCTGCGCGCCGAGAGCTCGCCGATCGTGAGGAGCTCAGCCATCCGGGTCAGCGCTTGTGGGACGGCTTACGGACCCGCTCCCGGGAGAGGATCCACAGCGCCTCGACGCCGTCCTTCCAGGTGATCTTCTTGCCCTCTTCGCGGGTGCGGGCGCGGTAGCTGATCGGCACCTCATACGGGCGGTGCCGGTTACGCAGCAACTTCCCGGTCACCTCGGCCTCCATGCCGAACCCCGCCGACCTGATCTGTAACGACCGGTACAACTCCACCGGCATCAGCTTGAAACACGTCTCCAGATCACCGAGATAGCAGTTGTACAACATGTTCGCCGCCGTCGTGACCGCCTTGTTGCCCATCACGTACCAGAACGAGAACGAACTGTGACTACCGAACGTCCGATTCCCGTACACCACCGTCGCCCGGCCATCCAGCACCGGCTCCAGAAGCTTCGGAATGTCCTGCGGGTCATATTCGAGATCCGCGTCCAGGATCACCATGTAGTCACCCGTCGCATGCTCCACCGCCGTGCGGATCGCCGCACCCTTGCCCTTGTTCCGCGGATGCAACACCACCCGCAACCGCTCGTCATGCAATCCGTTGAGAATCTCCGCCGTGCGGTCCCGGCTCCCGTCATCAACGATGACGAGTTCGGTCTCGGTCGGGTAGTCCACATCGAGCGCCTGCTTGACGGCGTCAGCGACGCGAACTTCCTCGTTGTAGACCGGCATCAGGATCGACAGCTTCATCACGATCTCCGGGAGGGTCGGGCTGGGACCATCAGACTAGCTTCCCATCACCCGTGCGTGTGATGTCCCCGACGGGGGTTGCACACCTCGTACGGTGTGGCCTATGACGAGCGCAGCGAAGCACTTGGGCGACGAAGCGTACATAGCGGTGACGACGTTCCGCCGCGACGGGACGCCGGTGCCCACCCCCGTGTGGGTCGCGCGGGACGGCGAGGCGTTGGTGATCTGGACCGTCGGCGCGTCGGGCAAGGTCAAGCGGATCCGCAGGGACGGCACGGTGACGGTGGCCCCGTGCACGATCCGCGGGGTGCCGACGGGCGACGCGGTGCCGGGGCACGCGACGGTCCTCGGACCGGAGGGCGGCCGCACCGCACGGGAGCTCATCAAGAAGAAGTACGGCCTGCGCGGCCGCCTCTTCGTCTGGATGAGCGTCAGGCGGCGGGGCGAGGACGCGACGGTCGGTGTGCGGATCACGCTGGTCTGAACGGCCGGCCCCGCACAAAGCAACGACACAAAGCAACGCGCTCGGATCACCGGGGGGTGACGATCCGAGCGCGTTGCGGAAAGAAGCGTGTGGTTTTGGCACCGGAGGGAGGCGCGAGGTACGGTTGCGGCCTCAGTCGCCTTGGCGCTGCTGCGGGATCTGTCCCTGGAGCAGGGCGCGCACCTCGGATTCGCGATAGCGGCGGTGTCCACCGAGGGTGCGGATGGCGCTCAGCTTGCCGGCCTTCGCCCATCGGGTGACGGTCTTCGGGTCGACGCGGAACATCGACGCGACCTCAGCCGGCGTTAGCAACGGCTCAGGCTCATGCGTGCGAGATGGCATCGGTCACTCCTCCACAGGTACCCAGGAACGTCGGACGGGGTCCCGCCGGCCGACGCGTTTCCTATGGTCCGGCTAGTCCCCGATGTCCGACATGGGCCGAACGGCTGAAGGTCCCTGTATGGACGGATGATGAATAAGTGAATTTTCCCATTTTGATGATACGAAATGGGATAAAGCAGGACCGGATGTGACGCTCTGTGGGTGAGTCGATACGAATCTAGCTCACTCGACCGGGTGAGCGGTAGCCCACAAAATCCTCCCAATAACCCATAACGGACACCATTGAGGAGCGATTCGGTTGCGAAGGGTGACACCCGTTCGTGGGTGCAGAGATCCGGACATTCATCCACGACGATGCCAAGATTCACGGCTCCGGCCACAGTCACCCGAAGGAATGACGGAGCCCACTGTCGTGGCGAAGACACCGCCCGCCACGGCCGGCCACCGTCCGTGATCGAAGCCGTCCCGTGGCCGCCCGGACGACCACCGCGAGCGACGACCGCACTGGAGTGCTCAAGCCCACCTGCAGGCCAGGGAAGCACCCCACCAGCGTGATCCATGGACGCCCATGGCCGCCCGGACGCCCGAAACCGTCCTTCGATCACGTCCGCAAGATCGTCCGCCCGCCCAGAACGCGCGGCTTCCGGCATCGGGTTGCAGCGCGGGGCCGACCCGCGCGCCATCGTGATCAACGCCGCGTGCTGGTCGCCGGACGGCCACCGGGCGGCTTCGATCCATGGTCAGGCGGCGATCTTCATCCCGTCCGCGTGATCCAAGGACGCCCGTGGTCGCTGGGATGACCACTGCGGTCCTTTGATCGCATGCGGATGCTCGCCCGCCGGCACCGCTCCGCCGTGATCAACGCCGGGTGCGGGAGCGATCCCCCGGAACGGCCGCGGTCAGCGGTTGCGTCAGTTGCAGCGCTCCAGCAGCTGCACGGCGCGCCAGCGCTCGACCAGCTTCTCGTACACCTCGGTGGCCTCGTCGGCGTCGCCGCGGGCCACGCTGGACAGCCCCGCGGACACCAGGCCGGGCGAGTCGTCCTCGATGAGGGTCTCGTCGGAGAGCAGGCCGACCAGACCGCCGTAGTCCAGCTCCACGATCGAACGGGAGTGGAACTCCTCCAGCCACCGCGCGGTCTCCTCGACCGCCACGGTGATCGGCGCGTCGCCGATGGCGCGGCGCAGCACCGCATACGCCCGGTGCGCCCGCCTGCGGGCCTTGGAGATCTCGGTGCGGTACCGCAGGACTCGCCGCCCGGGGCGCAGCGACAGCTCGCGCTCCTCCAGGTCGACGAAGACGAACCAGCGCAGCGGCACGCCCCACGTGGCGACCTGCTCGTGCACGCGCGGCAGGCCGCGCTCCAGGACGTGGTCGCCGCTGCGCCAGTCGTCCACGATCGTCTGGGCCAGGCCGGCGAGGACCGGCGGGACGAAGGCGTCGGCGATCACGCTGGGCACCCCGTCGCGGGCGGTGAGCGCGGCCTCGGCGACGCGGATGCGCAGATTCCACGGGCAGACGAGCAGGGTGTCGTCGGCCTCCAGGACGTAGGCATCGTCGGGGAGGTCCGGCAGTCGCGTCCAGCCGGCGCCGAGCGCCTCGATGACCGCGGTGCGCTGCCGGCCGGGGCCGTCGGACAGCGCGACGGCCCTGCCCTCCTTCACGTAGCGACGCCAGTACAACTGGTGATCGCGGTCGAAGGCGGCCAGCGGCTCGTACACCCGCAGGTATGACGCGAAGAGCGACGGCACGGCCCGATCGTCGCACGAAACATGCGTCTGCCGGTATTAGGGTCGGTACACAGGCGCCGTCTCACGAGGACCGGCCCCCACCGACACAGGAGCATCCATGGGTGTCTTCACCACCAGCCACGAGCAGGTCGTCTACTGTCACGACCGGCCGTCCGGCCTCCGCGCGATCATCGCCATCTACTCCACGGCGCTCGGTCCCGCGCTGGGCGGGACCCGTTTCTATCCGTACGCGTCGGAGGACGACGCCCTGCACGACGTGCTGGACCTGTCGCGCGGGATGGCCTACAAGAACGCTCTGGCCGGGCTCGACCTCGGCGGCGGCAAGGCCGTGATCTGGGGCGACCCGGACAAGGACAAGAGCGAGGCGCTGCTGCGCGCCTACGGCAGGTTCGTCCAGTCGCTGGGTGGCCGGTACTACACGGCGTGCGACGTGGGCACGTATGTGCAGGACATGGACGTGGTGGCGAAGGAGACCAGATTCGTCACGGGGCGCTCCGAGTCGCACGGCGGCGCGGGTGATTCGTCGGTCCTTACCGCCTATGGGGTCTTCCAGGGCATGCGGGCAGCCGCGGAGCACCGCTGGGGCGCACCCACCCTCGCCGGCCGGCGGGTCGGCATCGCGGGTCTGGGCAAGGTCGGCAAGCACCTCACCGAGCACCTCATCGAGGACGGCGCCTCGGTCGTCGCGACCGACGTCGACGAGCGCGCGGTCGAGTGGGTACGAAGCACGTATCCGCAGGTGGACGTGGTCGGCAGCAGCGAGGAACTGGTCGCGGCGGACCTCGACGTGTACGCGCCGTGCGCGCTCGGCGGGGCCCTGAGCGACGAGGTCGTGGCGGTGCTCCGCGCCAAGATCGTCGCGGGTGCCGCGAACAACCAGCTGGCTCACCCGGGGGTGGAGAAACTGCTCGCCGAGCGCGACGTGCTGTACGCGCCGGACTACGTGGTCAACTCGGGCGGGGTCATCCAGGTGGCCGACGAGATCGAGGGCTTCAACTTCGCCAGGGCACAGCAACGCGCCGGGCGGATCTTCGACACCACGAGGGAGATCCTGCAGCTCGCGGAGGCTGAGGGGGTCCCGCCGGCGGTCGCCGCGGACCGTCTCGCCGAACGGCGGATGGCCGACGTCGGAAGGCTCCGTACGATCCTCTTGTAAGCGTGACGACCACGGTACGACGGTGGTGCTTACCCAACCGGTCCGGTCGGGTAAGCAACGCCACCGAATTGGTCGGCAGGGGCGAGATGCCGAAAGGTGCCCTCGACATGTACCGTAAGAGCCACGAGAGATGCCTGACGTTGTCGGGGCCTGCCGGTAATGGCTGCCCCGTAATTCTGTGCGAGGGGGTCGAGCCATGGGGCGCGGCCGTGCGAAGGCCAAGCAGACTAGGGTGGCCAGGGAGTTGAAGTATCACTCCCCCAACACCGACCTCGACGCGTTGCAGCGCGAGCTCGCGGGCAGCCCGAAGTCTTACGACGACTACGCCGGAACTGGCGAAAAAGTCGACGATGAGGCCGACGACGAGGACGACGGTAACTACGACGACTCCTCCAGCGACAGCGATTGGCGCTCACGGAGTCGTTGATCATCGGTCAACCCGGCTGACGGGCACGTGGAGACCCCACGTGCCCGCGTCGTGTCCGAGACACCCGCGCGGTGGCCGTTCTCTCGACGGCGCACCACGTGGGTGTTCAGGCACATCCTGATGCTGCTGGAGCGGCCCTCAACGGGGACGGTTGTTCCAGTTGTAGAAGGTCGGGATGTTCTCGAAGTGGTTCCAGGCGCAGACGGCGTTCGCGCCGTCCTCGCCACTCGCCTCCGAGCGGGCGGCCCTTGCCACGGCGGCCTCGTCGAGCAGCACACGAAGGCCGTCAGCGGCTCCGTGGACGCGCTCGGTGACCGGGTCAGCGTGCTCCGGCATGGTCCAGCACTCCCTCCAGAAGGCAAATCTTGCTGTTGCGGCAGTGATTCGTCTCGGTGCCGTCGAACCTGCCGTGCTCGAAGTAGCGGTTCGCCGCGTGGGCGCCGCCGCAGAAGCCGAAGTAGGGGCAGGCCGAGCGGCACGCCTCGACGCCGCGCAGATACTCCGGCACCCATCCGGCGGAGCCGGCCGCACCGGCCAGGATGGCGGCAAGGGGTGTCTGCAGCACGTTGCCGGATGAGAAGTCGCCGTAATGGGCGTCGGTGAAACCCGCCAGCTCGGGTGAGAGCAGGAAGACCCTGCCATCGGCGGCGACCGTGGGGATCGGGTCGAGCGCGGCGGGCAGCACGTCGTCGGCGCCGCCGGACAGGACCGCGCCGGCGTACCGCAGCGTCCATTCGATCTCCCGCACATGGATGCGCGGGTCGCGCCGCCACGCCGCCACGAGCTCGGCCCAGAAGGCGCGGACCGCGTCCGCGCCGAAGTCGTTGGCTCGGGCGTTGACGCCTTCCTGCTCCTCGATGTTGATCCCCAGCACGTCGCAGCCGAGGTCGAGGAAGTAGTCGTAGAGCCGGCCGGCCACGCCGGGGCCGGGGCTCGTCACGACACAGAGCGCCGAGAAGGGGATGCCGTGGCGGCGCAGCGTCTCGATGCCGTTGAGGATCCGGGTGTACGCGGGAGCTCCCCCGCGATCGAGTCGCTCACCGTTGAGGTCGGGTGGCCCGTCGACGCTCACGCTGACGTGCATCCGGTGCTCGGTGAAGAACTCGCACCAGGCGTCGTCGATCAGCGTGGCGTTGGTCTGCACGTGGTGCTCGACGCCCTCGAAGGGGGCCATCAGCTCGGCGAGCGCCGTGCGGCCCGCGGCCAGGGGCTCACCGCCGTGCCAGACCACAGAGAAGCGGTCATTGCCTGCGGCCCACTCGTTGACGGACGCGGCGACCGCGGCCGCCGTCGCCGGGCTCATCCGGTCGTTGCGGGACCGGAACGGCAGGTAGCAATACGTGCAGTCGAGGTTGCACAACGTCGTGGGCTGCAACACGACATAGCCTGGGATCGGCGAGATGCCCCGCATGCCGTTCCACGACACCGCCCCATCCTCCTTTTGGGCGTAGGGACGTGTCGCTTCAGCCTAAGGTCTCTTGCTCCGTTGCGGTAAGACCCGAGTGATCAGATATGTGGGACTTGTTCAATCCCGCGTATTCCGACAGTGAAAGACTCAGGGCGCCGTCGCAGCGACTTCCGACGGCGCCCTGTCGCTGATTTCCGGTCAGCCCCGCGTGTGCGAGCCGACCATCTGCACCTGGCCGGTGCCCTCGATGACCTCGCCGACCTGCCAGGCGTCCAGGCCGCGCCCGGCGAGGAACGCCAGGGTGCGGTCCGCGTCCTCGGCGGAGACGACGGTCAGCATGCCGATGCCCATGTTGAAGGTGCTTTCCATCTCCATGTCCTCGATGCGCCCCTTGGTGCGCACGAGGTCGAAGATGGGCTGCGGGCGCCAGGTCGAGCGGTCCACGACGGCGTCGACGTGCTCGGGCAGCACGCGGACCAGGTTGCCGGGGATGCCGCCGCCGGTGACGTGGGCATACGCGTGGACCTCGCTCTCGGTGATGAGGTCGAGGCAGTCCTTGGCGTAGATCCGGGTCGGCGTGAGCAGCTCCTCGCCGAGGGTGCGCTGCGAGCCGAACTCGTCGATCACGCTGTCCAGCCGCATCCGGCCGGCGCCGAGCAGCACGTGCCGGACCAGGGAGTAGCCGTTGGAGTGCAGCCCGGTGGAGCGCAGCGCGATGACGACGTCGCCGACCTCGACCCGGTCGCGGCCGAGGATCTTGTCCTCCTCCACCACGCCGACGCCGGTGCCGGAGATGTCGTACTCATCGGGGCGCATCACGCCCGGGTGCTCCGCCGTCTCGCCGCCGAGCAGGGCGCAGCCCGCATACCGGCAGCCGTCGGCGATGCCCGCGCCGATCTCCGCGACACGGTCCGGCACGACCTCGCCGCAGGCGATGTAGTCGAGCAGGAACAGCGGCTCGGCACCGCAGGCCACCAGGTCGTCGACGACCATCGCGACGAGGTCGATGCCGACCGTGTCGTGGATGCCCATGGCCTGGGCGATGGCGAGCTTCGTGCCCACGCCGTCGGTCGACGAGGCGAGGATCGGGCTCTTGTACTTCTTGAGGTCGAGCCGGAACAGCCCGGCGAACCCGCCGATGTCACCCATGACCTCGGGCCGGTGGGTCCGGTGCACCTTGGTGCGGAGCAGCTCGACGGCCTTCTCGCCGGCGTGGATCGACACGCCCGCGTCCGCATACGTCACGGTGCGCCTGCGGCTCCTGCCGTTGCCGGCGGTCCACAACTGCCGCTCGGGGGTGCTGCCCTGGCCGGTCTCACCGGCCTTCTCGGCGCGCTCATCCACGTGCGTCACTTTCTCCCCTTTTGTCTGCCTCGGCGGCGGCCACCGCATGGTGCTTCGGGTGGGCGGGTCACGGGCGCAGCAGTGCGCCCGAACCGCCCGGACTGGCGGCGACGCTGACCGCGCCACCGTCCGTCGTGGTGGGAGCGGCCCCCGCGGCGCGCGCCACACCTTCCAGGACGTGCTTGCCGATCACGTTGTCGGCCGGCAGCTCGATCGGATACTGACCGTCGAAGCACGCGCTGCACAGCCGGTTGGCCGGCTGCTCCGTCGCCGCGATCAGACCGGGCAGCGACACGTAGCCGAGCGAGTCGGCGCCGATCGACCGGCGGATCCCTTCGAGGTCGAGCCCGTTGGCGAGCAGCTCCGCCCGGGTGGCGAAGTCGATGCCGTAGAAGCAGGGCCACTTGACCGGCGGCGACGAGATACGGACGTGGACTTCGACCGCGCCAGCTTCTCGCAGCATACGTACGATCGCACGTTGGGTGTTGCCGCGCACGATGGAGTCGTCGACGACCACGAGGCGCTTGCCCCGCACGTTGTCGCGCAGCGGGTTGAGCTTGAGCCGGATGCCCAGCTGGCGGATCGTCTGGGACGGCTGGATGAAGGTGCGCCCGACGTAGGCGTTCTTGACCAGGCCGTGCCCGAACGTGATGCCGGACTCGCTCGCGTAGCCGATCGCGGCGGGCGTGCCGGACTCCGGCACGGGCATGACCATGTCGGCCTCGACCGGGTGCTCCCGGGCGAGGGTGCGACCGATCGCCACGCGTGCGGCGTGCACGTTGCGCCCGACGATGGTGGTGTCGGGGCGGGCCAGGTAGACGTATTCGAACAGGCAGCCCTTGGGGTCAGGGGTGCCGAAGCGGCTGGAGCGCAGGCCGTGCTCGTCGATGGCGATCAGCTCGCCGGGCTCGATCTCGCGCACGACGCTGGCGCCGACGATGTCCAGCGCGGCGGTCTCGCTGGCCACCACCCAGCCGCGCTCGAGGCGGCCGAGGACCAGCGGGCGGACCCCGTTGACGTCACGGGCCGCATACAGCGTGTCCTCGTCCATGAAGACGAAGCTGAAGGCGCCGCGCAGCGTCGGAAGCACATCCAGGGCCGCGGCCTCGACCGACAGGTCAGGGCGGGCCGCGAGCAGCGCCGTCACCAGCGCGGTGTCGTTGGTGGAGTTCATCTGGTCGCGCTCGCCGAGCTCCGCGACGCGGCGGGCCAGCTCGGCGGTGTTGACCAGGTTGCCGTTGTGCGCCAAGGCGATCGTGGTGCCGCCGCGGTCCTCGCCCGGGGCGGTCGAGCGCAGCGTGGGCTGCGCGTTCTCCCAGTTGGAGCCGCCGGTGGTGGAGTAGCGCGCATGGCCGATCGCGATATGGCCGCGCAGGCTCGCCAGCGTCGGCTCGTCGAAGACCTGTGACACGAGGCCGAGGTCCTTGTACACCACCACGCCGGAGCCGTCGGACACCGCGATGCCGGCCGCTTCCTGACCACGGTGCTGCAACGCATACAGCCCGTAGTAGGTCATCTTCGCGACCTCTTCGCCCGGCGCCCAGACGCCGAACACACCGCACTTGTCCTGGGGACCTGGACGCTGGGGGTCGAGCTCGTGGCTCAACCGGCCATCGCCTCGGGGCACGTTGCCGCTCCTGTCGTCGCAGTTACCGGGGTTCGTCGGCGGTGTCGGCCGAGGGGAATCCGACCTGATAGGCGCCGGAAATTCGGTCGCCTTCGCGACCCAAAGTGTACGCGAGGAATTCGGTATGACGCACAGCCACAGTTCGCACGCAGTTCGTAATCAGTGTCGCGCACCGTATGCGGACTTACAAGGGTAGATAGGCCGATAAATCAGCCCGAACCCCGCTCGCGCGGATCTTCCCGGTGCTGACTGCTTCATGCCACGATTTCCGACCCGTGGCGATCTCGAGCCAGGTGGCGGGGTCGGTCTCGACCACATTGGGTGGCGTACCTCTCGTATGCCGCGGTCCCTCGACACATTGAATCGCGCCGTACGGAGGAACCCGCACCTCCACCGAACGGCCGGGAACTCGGGACCGCAGGTCAGCTAGGAGCTCACGCACAGCGTCACGCAGGGCGAGCCTGTCGGGAACGAGTCCGTCATCCATCGCATCAAGGACGGTTTGCACCGTGTCGGAATATCGGTGCGGAGTGGACATGACGGGACGATACGACCCGCTGTGGGGCGGTCGCAACACCCTGCGCCTTTCGCCGACCCCTGTGGACAAGGCATAGTTTGCTGCGGCGCACCATGCAAAGCGAGCCCCGCTCGCATGTTGGACCATCGACAGACATGCTCGACAGAGACGCTCGGGTGAAAGTCAAGATCCGGAGGGGTGTGGACGTGACTACCCACCGACGAGCCTTGCTGCTCCGCGCAGGGGCAGCGGCCGTACTGGTGACGGGCGCTCTGGTCGGCACGACAGCCGTCCCGGCGTTCGCGGACGCGGTGATCACCATCAGCGCGACCAGTCCGACTCTGACCGTCGGGGGCGGGGCGCAGTCCTCGACGATCTCGGTGAGGAACACCGGCGACGCGCCTCCGGCCGATGACGTCGATTTCACCGTCGACATCCCGGTCGGTTCCCAGGAGATCGCGATGAGCACGCCCCCCGGCTGCTCGGCCACCGGGACGGGCTTCAAGTGCTCGATCGACAAGATGGACCTGAAACCGAACGACACGAGGACCTTCTCGGCCTCCTTCACCCCGCCCGGGCAGAGCTCGATCCCGGCCGGCCAGACCCGTGACGTCAACGGCACGGCCAAGATCAACGGCGGTGCGTCCGCCCCGTTCAAGGTGAGCCTGAAGGCCGCCGCGGCGACCCAGCCGGCGGCGACCACGGTGACCGAGGTCTCCGGCACGGTGAACGACTCGACGACCGGCAAGGCCATCAAGGGCGCCTCGGTCGCCATGGAGGACGGCGCCGGCAAGAGCCGTTCCGTCACCTCCAACGACGCCGGCCAGTTCCGCTTCCTCGGCTCGGAGTCCAACCCGATCGCTCCCGGCGGCATCTCGATCTCGGTCACGATGAACGGGTACGACGCCGCGTCCAAGGACGTCACCGGGGTGGCCGGCAAGTCGAACACCAGCATCAGGGTCGCGCTGGTGCCGATCGGCTCGACCGCCTCACCCGTGGTCCCGTCGACCGACGAGTCCACGCCCACCGGGGAGGACTCGCAGTCTGCGGCTCCCGGCGCGGGCAACACCACCAACGCCTCCAACGACAGCGGCAGCGGGATGTCCTCCTACATCCTGATCGCGCTCGGCGCGCTCCTGGTGGTCTTCGGCATCGTCGCGATCGTGCTGCTCCTGCGCCGTCGCGGCGAGGACGACGAAGAGGACCTCGAGGAGGAGCCGGCACCGCGGCGCGGCGGCGGGGGCCAGCGCCCCGGCTACCGCCAGCCGCAGGCCGACCCGACCATGGTCGGCGCGATGGGCGGCGCGACGATGATCAACCGTGGCGCCGCGAACGACGCGACCGCGATCGTGCGGCCGGGCCGGGCCGCCGACTACGACGTGCCCCCGGACCCGTACGGCGCACCGCTGCCGCGGGCCGGCTCGGGATACGGCGCGGCGGGCGCGGGTGCCGGCTACGGCGCCGCGAACGGCGGCGGCTACAACGACCAGGCCGGCTTCGCCCAGGGCGCCCCGCGGGCGCCGGCTACGGCCCGTCGTCGCGGCCGGCGGTCGACCCCTACGGCCCGGAGTACGGCGCCGGCGGCGGCAACGGCTACAACGACCAGGCCGGCGGCTACGGCGGCCCTCAGGGTGGCCCTCAGGGCGGCGCGTACGCCGATTCCACGCAGCGCTGGGAGCCCAGTGCCGGCAACGGCTACGCGGGCGCTCAGAGCGGCGGCGACGGGTACGGCGCGGGCGGCGGGGCCAACGGCTACGGCGCCGAGTCCGGCCAGAACGGCTACGGCGCCGGCTACAACGGCGGTGGCGGAGGCAACGGGTACGGCGCGGACCAGGGCGGCTACGGCCCGGGTGGCGCGGGTGCCGGTGGCTACGGCCCGCCGGCCGGTCAGGGCGGCTACGGCCCGGCCTCCGGTGGCGCGGGTGACGGCTACCCGAGCGCCGGCGGCGGCTACGGCCCGAGCGCCGGCAACGGCTACAACGGCCAGGCCGACTACGACGGCCCGTACGCCGGTCGCGGTGGCTACGGTGAGCGCGGTGGCTATGAGCCCGCCGCGGGGCAGCGTGGCGGCTATGAGCCCGCCGCCGGGTACGAGCGTGACGGCTACGAGCGGGTGCCTGAGCCGCCGCGGGCCGGCAACGGGTACGAGGGCGGCAACGACAACTACGAGCAGCGCGGTGGTTACGGCGAGCCGCAGGGCAGCCCCCGCGGCCAGGGCGGCGCGAACCGCCGGTCGCTGGACTGGCTCGACGACTGATCCACCCGGCACGACGAGGACGGCGCCCCGCAACGGGCGCCGTTTTTCGTGGGCTCCCCCGGTGCGCTCAGGCGGGCGCGAACGACTGCCCGGTCAGCACCGGGACGGTGTGCGAGACGCCGGACTGGACGGCGAGCCGGACGTCCTCGGTGAAGCCGCGCAGGATCAGCTCCTGGCCGCTGACGCACCGCCGGACCGCGGCCGCCACGTTGCGGACCGAGGCGAGCGCGGCAAGGCTGACCGCGGCCTCGACCGACAGCGGCACGCCCAGCATCGACAGCCCGTCCAGGACGGCCGCGGCGCCCAGGAGGTCCTCGACGCACGGGCGCAGGGTGCCGTCGGGCCACAGCTCGCCGGCGGCGACCACGCCGATCGGGCTGGCCGGGGTGCCGTGACCCTGGCCGTGCAGCCAGCGGGCGACCGCGGGAGCGTTGCGCAGGCAGGCCGCGACGACCGGTACACCGGTGGACGCGGCGGCCGAGCAGATCGACGCGCCGTTGGGTGAGGGCAGCACCAGCTCCGCGACGAACGGCGCGTTCTGCAGCGCCGCCGGGGACAGCGACCACGGCGACGCGTCGGAGATCTGCTGGCGGCCGACGGCGACGGCGGCACCGATGCGGTCGGCGTAGGCGCGGGCCTGGTCGCTCCAGGGGAACGGGTGGACCCGCATGCCGCGGCCGACGGCGACGTCGACCGCGGTGGAGAAGGACAGGACGTCGACAACGACCAGGACCGAGCAGACGCGCGCCAGCTCAGCGGCGCCTGCCGGTCCCCAGTCGAAGCGGGCGCCGGAGCCCGGCTGGCTGAAGACGCCCTCGGTCATCGTCAGGCGTCAGGATCGCGGGCCGGTGCGTCCGGGTCGTCCGGGGCGTCGGCCGCCGGTGCCGGCGGCGCGGAGACCGTCGCGGCGGAGGGCACCTCGGGCACCTCCGGCGCGGCGACCGCGTCGAAGATGCCGCCACCGGACACAGGGGCCTCCGGCGCTGTGTCGCCGGCGCCTTCCCCGGCGGCTTTCCCAGCGCTCTCCCCGGCGGCTTTCCCGGCGCCGGACACCGGCGCGTCCGGCGCCGGGGCCGCGGTGGCTTCCGCGGCGGGCGGTGCGAACGCGGTCGACGCGTAGGACGGCGCGTCGGTGGACACGTCGCCGAACAGTGCCGGCAGCGTGTTCTTCCAGGCCGAACGCAGCTCGTCGAGCGAGATCGTGAACTGCCCCCGCACGTCCAGCGCGCGGCTGCGCCCGTCGACGGTCCCGATGACCGCGACCGGCAGGCCGTGCTGGGCGCACAGCGCGGTGAACGCCTTCTCGTGGCCGCGCGGCACCGAGACCAGGGCCCGGGCCGTCGACTCGGAGAACAGCGCGACGAACGGGTTGAGCCCCTCCGGCAGCGTGATGTTGGCGCCCTTGTCGTAGCGCAGCGTCGTCTCGACCAGGGCCTGGGCCAGGCCGCCGTCGGAGAGGTCGTGCGCGGAGGACAGGTGGCCGCGCTCGCCCGCCTCGGTGAGGACGGAGGCGAGGATGCGCTCGCGGACCAGGTTGACCCTGGGCGGCTGGCCGCCGAGGTGGTTGTGCGTCACCCAGGCCCACTCGGAGCCGGACAGCTCCTCCTGGGTCTCGCCGAGCAGCATGATCACGTCGCTGTCGCCGCCGAAGCCCATGGGGACGCGGCTGCCCACGTTGGAGATCACGCCGAGGACGCCGACGACCGGGGTCGGGTGGATTGCCTGCGAGCCGGTCGAGTTGTAGAAGCTGACGTTGCCGCCGGTGACCGGGATGCCCAGCTCCGCGCAGCCGTCAGCCAGGCCGCGGACCGCCTCGGCGAACTGCCACATGACCTGCGGGTCCTCCGGCGAGCCGAAGTTGAGGCAGTTGGTGACCGCGAGCGGGGTCGCTCCCGAGGCGGCGACGTTGCGGTAGGACTCCGCGAGGGCGAGCTTCGCGCCGTTGTACGGGTCGAGCCGCGCGAACCGGGCGTTGCCGTCGACGGACAGCGCGATGCCGAGACCGGTCTGCTCGTCGATGCGGATCACGCCGGAGTTCTCCGGCTGGGCGAGGATCGTGTTGCCCTGCACGTAGCGGTCGTACTGCTCGGTGACCCAGCTCTTGTCGCACAGGTTGGGGCTGGCGGCCAGGCGCAGCAGCGTCTCGCGCAGCTCCACGCCGGTGCGCGGCCGGGGCAGCGTCTCGGCGCGGTCGGCCTGCAGCAGGATCAGGTCGGCGGGCTCGCGCATCGGCCGGGCGTAGACCGGGCCGTCGTCGACGAGCGAGCCGGGCGGGACGTCGACGACGACCTCGCCGTGCCAGCTGATGATCAGCCGGCCGCCGTCGGTGACCCGGCCGATCGCGGTGGCGATGACGCCCCAGCGCTCGGCGACGCGGAGGACCTCGTCGAGCTTGCCGGGCTCGACGATGAGCAGCATGCGCTCCTGCGACTCGCTGGCGAGGACCTCCTGCGGGTCCATCGAGGCCTCGCGCAGCGGCACCAGGTTCAGGTTGACGTCCATGCCGGTGCCGGCCGAGGCGCTCGTCTCGGTCAGCGCGCAGGTGAGCCCGGCGCCGCCGAGGTCCTGCACACCGACGATGAGCTCCCGCTCGTACAGCTCCAGGCAGCTCTCGATCAGCAGCTTCTCGATGAACGGGTCACCGACCTGCACCGACGGGCGGCGGGCCGGGCCGTCGGCGTTGAAGGTGGCGCTGGCCAGCACCGACACGCCGCCGATGCCGTCGCGGCCGGTCTTGGCGCCCAGCAGCACGACCACGTTGCCGGGGCCGTGCGCCTCCTTGTTCTGCAGCCGGTTGACCGGCAGCACGCCGACGCACAGCGCGTTGACCAGCGGGTTGCCCTGGTAGCAGGGGTCGAAGACGACCTCGCCGCCGATGTTGGGCAGGCCGAGGCAGTTGCCGTAGCCGCCGACGCCGGCGACGACGCCGGGCAGGACGCGCTTCGTGTCCTCGTGGTCGGCGGCGCCGAAGCGCAGCGGGTCCATCACGGCCACCGGGCGGGCGCCCATGGCGAGGATGTCGCGGACGATGCCGCCGACGCCGGTCGCCGCGCCCTGGTAGGGCTCGACGAAGCTTGGGTGGTTGTGGGACTCGACCTTGAACGTGACCGCGATCTCGTCGGAGATCCGGATCACGCCGGCGTTCTCACCGATCCCGGCGAGCATCAGGTCCGAGGGCGGGGCCTTCTCGCTGAACTGCCGCAGGTGGACCTTGCTGCTCTTGTACGAGCAGTGCTCGCTCCACATGATCGAGTACATCGCGAGCTCGGACGAGGTCGGCCGGCGGCCGAGGATCTGCTTGATCCGCTCGTATTCGTCCTCGCGGAGCCCGAGCTCCTCGAAGGGCTGCTCTTCGTCCGGGGTGTCGGTGGCGTGCGAGACGGTGTCGAAACCGGTTGTGGCGGTCATACACGAGCTCCCAGGTGTGCGAGCACGGACGTGAAGATGCCCAGCCCGTCGATCGACGGGCCGGTCAGCACCTCGACGGCGTGCTCGGGGTGGGGCATGATCCCGACGACGTTGCCGGCAGCGTTGGTGATCGCGGCGATGTCGTGCAGCGAGCCGTTGGGGTTGCCACGGATGTAGCGGGCGACGACCCGCCCCTCGCCTTCGAGCTCGTCGAGCGTGCGCTCGTCGGCCATGTAGCAGCCTTCGCCGTTCTTGACCGGGATGACGATCTCCTGGCCGTGCTGGAACCCGCCGGTCCACGCGGTCGTGGTGTTCTCCACGCGCAGCGCCTGGTCACGGTTGCGGAAGTGCAGGTGCTGGTTGCGCGTCAGCGCGCCCGGCAGCAGGTGGGCCTCGCACAGCACCTGGAAGCCGTTGCAGATGCCCAGCACGGGCAGGCCGTCGCCGGCCGCCTTGATGATCGACTCCATGACCTGGGAGAACCGCGCGATGGCTCCGGCGCGCAGGTAGTCGCCGTAGGAGAAACCACCCGGGAGGATGACGGCGTCAACCCCGTACAGCTCGGGGTCGGCGTGCCAGAGGGAGATCGGCGCGGCGCCGGTCAGGTGCACGGCACGGGCGGCGTCGCGGTCGTCGAGCGAGCCGGGGAACGTGACGACACCGATCCGGGCGGTCACTGCTGCGCCTGATCGGTCTCGGCCGGCGTCTCCTCGACCCGCAGGGTGAAGTCTTCGATCACCGGGTTGGCGAGGAGCTTGTCGGCGATCTCGCGGGCCCGGTCGAGGTCGGCGGCGCCGGCGAACTCGATCTCGATCCGCTTGCCGATGCGCACGGATGCCACGTCGGCGACGCCGAGACGTGGCAGCGCGTTCGCGACCGCCTGACCCTGGGGGTCCAGGATCTCCGGTTTGAGCATGACGTCCACCACGACGCGGGCCACGGGGCACTCCTGACAGTTGAGTCGGGCGCTCGAGGGCGAGCGACACGAGCCTACCGGGCGGGGCAACGCCGCAGATCACCGGCTATGGAGCCGCCGGAGACGATCTTGAACGCTGCCCTGAAACATCGCCCGACACGCATCTTAGCGGCCCGCTCCGGGATCAAGATCCGCCGCTCACAGGATGGGCGGAGGCACGTAGCCACCCGCCTCCGGGTGCTTCGCGGTAATTTCGGCCACGGCCGCGACAACCGCGCTGACCTGCGCGGATGCCGCCCCGACGAACTGCTGCGGGTCCGCCACCAGGGCGTCGATGTCGCCCCTGGACAGCCGCAGCCGCTCGTCACCGGCCAGCCGCTGGAGCAGATCGTTGTCCTGGATGCCCTTTTCGCGCATGGCGAGCGCCACTGCGACGGCGTGCTCCTTGATCGCTTCGTGAGCATCCTCACGGCCGACGCCTTTGCCGACCGCGGCCACCAGGACCCGCGTCGTGGCCAGGAACGGCAGGTACCGGTCCAGTTCCCGGGCGACGACGGCCGGGTACGCGCCGAACTCGTCCAGCACGGTCAGGAACGTGGCGAACAGCCCGTCGACGGCGAAGAACGCGTCCGGCAGCGCCACCCGGCGGACCACCGAGCACGACACGTCGCCCTCGTTCCACTGGTCCCCGGCCAGCTCCCCGATCATCGACAGGTAGCCCCGGGTGATCACGGCGAGCCCGTTGACCCGCTCGCAGGAGCGCGTGTTCATCTTGTGCGGCATCGCCGACGAGCCGACCTGCCCCTTCTTGAACCCCTCGGTGGCCAGCTCGTAGCCGGCCATCAGCCGGATCGTGGTCGCCAGGCTCGACGGTCCCGCGACCGCCTGCGCGAGGGCCGACACCACGTCGAAGTCCAGCGAGCGCGGGTACACCTGGCCGACGCTGGTGAGCACGTTGCCGAACCCGAGGTGCTCCGCCACCCGCCGCTCCAGCTCCGCGGCCTTCCCGCTGTCGCCGCCGAGCAGGTCCAGCTGGTCCGCGGCGGTCCCGACCGGCCCCTTGATCCCGCGCAGCGGATACCGCTCCAGGAGGTTCTCCAGCCGCTGGTACGCGATGAGCAGCTCCTCCGCCGCGCTCGCGAACCGCTTGCCCAGCGTGGTGGCCTGCGCCGGCACGTTGTGCGACCGCCCGACCATGACCAGCTCGTCGTACTGCTTCGCCCGCGCCGCGAGCCGCGCGAGGGCCGCCACGATCCGGTCCCGCACCAGCTCCAGGGACTTGCGGATCTGCAGCTGCTCGACGTTCTCCGTCAGGTCCCGCGACGTCATGCCCTTGTGGATGTGCTCGTGCCCGGCGAGCGCGGAGAACTCCTCGATGCGCGCCTTCACGTCGTGCCGGGTGACCCGCTCCCGCTCGGCGATGCTGCCGAGGTCCACGTCGTCCAGCACCCGCCGGTAGTCCTCGACCACCCCGTCCGGCACCGCCACCCCGAGGTCCCGCTGCGCGGTGAGCACGGCCAGCCACAGCCGCCGCTCCAACCGGACCTTCTCCTCAGGCGACCAGATCGCCACCAGCTCAGGCGACGCGTACCGAGCAGCAAGCACATTAGGAATCACGTGCCCTATTCTCTCCCGCGCCGGCGGCGCCGGGGCGGGGGGTTGCCATCCCCGCGCCTTCAGAGCGAGCCTCGCGGGCCCATCCACTCGGTGGGCAACTTGCGCACCCTGCATACCAACTTGCAGGGTGTGCAAGTTGGCAGGTCAGGTGCGGGGCGGGTGGTCGCGTTCGGGGAGGCCGACGCGCAGGGCGAGCCGGTCCAGGTAGAGCAGCTGCGCCGCGATCACGACCGCGACGAGCAGCAGGAGCAGCCACAGCGGCAGCAGCTGCGCATACGGCAGGCTCTGGTCCGCGGTGCGGGCCCGCAGGAGCAGGGTCTGCACGAGCTGGTTCTGTGCGGTGGGGTGGTCGCCGGCGGCGGTGATCAGGGGCCAGATCAGGTCCTGGGCCTGGACCAGCCACGTCGCCACGTACGCCAGGGCCAGCATCGGCAGCGCCGGCAGCACGACGCCGGTCCAGGGGGCGCGGTGACCCTCCTGCAGCAGGACCTCGCGGCGCTGGGCCTGGCCGCGGAAGAGCAGCGCCAGGACGAACAGGGCCGGGATCGCCACCCGCGACGGCGGGATCAGGCCGATGAAGGAGTCGAGCCGGTCGGCGGTGACGCCCGCGGCGAAGTTGCGCAGGGCCAGCGGCGCGGAGCCGACGAAGAGGAACAGGCCGAAGGGCAGCAGCAGCCACTCGCTGTGCCGGCCGAAGGGGCGCAGGCCGCTGATGCCGAACGCGGCGAGGGCGGCGACGGTGACGCCGACCAGGGTGGAGATCACGGGCGGCAGCCAGGTGTTGACCCAGGTGGAGGGCGCGCCGGGGCGGCCGGTTTCGGTGATGTCGGACAGCCACGGGCCCAGGCCGGACCAGATGCCGCCGAGCGTGGCGAGCAGCAGGACGCCTCCGACGACCCAGGCGACCACCGGCTGACCCTTCGACGCGGACGGCAGCTTCGGATCCACCTCGAGGCGGGTGCCGGGCAGGATCACCAGGAGGGTGGCGGCCAGGCCGAGCAGAATGAGCGGCAGGAGGAGGGTCACCGAGATGGCCGCGCCGGCGCCGAAGCTCATCGTGCGGAAGGAGGTCTCGTACATGAGGCGGGCCGGGGTGAGGTCGGCCCTGCTGCCGAAGCCGCCGATGAACGCGAACGTGAAGTCCTGCAGCGCGACCGCGACGACGGCGAGGACGGCCAGGCCGCCGACGACGAGGGCGGCGGGGACGGGGCTGCGGGTGGAGTCCAGGGTGCGGCGGCGCAGCGCGGCCAGGTATGCGGTCGCGGCGAGGGCAACCACCAGGCCGAAGGTGCCCAGCCAGTACGCGGACCGGGTCGGCGACTCACGCAGCCCGACGGCGATCGCCACGGGCGCGAAGGCGGCGATCGGCAGCGCCAGGGCGATCCGGGTGACCCATCGGGCCCAGGTGCCGCCGGCGTGCGCGGCCCACGCGATTGCCGGCGCGAGCAGGACGACCAGCAGGATCGGCACGATCGCGAGGCTCAGGGCGAACCAGTGCGCGTCGGCGAGGCGGCCCTGCGCGTACGCGGCGTCGTAGTTGTCCCAGCCGACGCCCTCGCCGCCCTCGGTCATCCGCAGCCCGCTGAACTTGCGGAAGCTGGAGGAGACGGTCCAGTACAGCGGCTCGACGTAGGACGTCAGCAGCAGCACCAGCGCGGGCAACGTGAGGACCAGGCCGACGGCGACCTGCCAGCCGGGTCGGGTCGGTGGCGGCCGGAGCATCGTCGGCTGGATCGTCATGCGTCAACGATATGGGTGGATCGAGCGGCGCGCTCATCTGGAGAGGATCGCGGTCACCCCTTGTCCGCCCGCGGCGCAGATGGAGATGAGGCCGCGGCCCGAGCCGCGTTCGGCGAGCAGCTTCGCCAGGGTGGCCACGATCCGGCCGCCGGTCGCGGCGAACGGGTGGCCGGCGGCGAGGGAGGAGCCGTTGACGTTGAGCCGGGCGCGGTCGATGGCGCCGAGCGGCTCGTCGAGGCCGAGGCGCTCCTTGCAGAACGTCGGGTCCTCCCACGCCTTCAGGGTGGCGAGGACCTGCGAGGCGAACGCCTCGTGGATCTCGTAGAAGTCGAAGTCCTGCAGCGCCAGCCCGGCCCGGGCGAGCATCCGCGGCACCGCGTACGCCGGGGCCATGAGCAGGCCGTCGCCGCCGTGGACGAAGTCGACCGCCGCCGTCTCCGCCGTGTCGAAGTACGCCAGGACGGGCAGGTTGCGCTCGGCCGCCCAGGACTCGCTCGCCAGCAGTACCACCGCGGCGCCGTCGGTCAAGGGCGAGGAGTTGCCGGCGGTCATGGTCGAGCCCGCCCCGCGCCCGAAGACGGGTTTCAGGGCGGCGAGGCGCTCCGGCGACGTGTCGGGCCGCAGGTTCTGGTCGCGCTGGAGGCCGAGGTACGGCGTGACCAGGTCGTCGAAGAAGCCGCGCTCGTACGCCGCGGCGAGCTGCCGGTGCGAGGCGAGCGCCAGCTCGTCCTGCGACTCGCGGGTCACGCCGAACTCCAGGGCGGTCAGCGCCGCGGAGTCGCCCATCGACAGCCCGGTGCGGGGCTCCGAGTTGCGCGGGATGTCGGGTTTGAGCTGGGTCGGGCGGAGCTTGCTCACGGCGCGGAGCCGGGCGCCGAGCGACCGGGCCCGGTTGAGCTCCATGAACACCCGCCGCATGTCCTCGTTGACGCCGAGCGGCGCGTCGGAGGTGGTGTCGACGCCGCCGGCGATGCCTGCCTCGATCTGCCCGAGGGCGATCTTGTTGGCGACGAGGATCACGGCCTCGAGACCGGTTCCGCAGGCCTGCTGGACGTCGTACGCAGGAGTCCGTGGGTCGAGACGGGACCCGAGCACGGATTCACGCGTCAGGTTGAAATCGCGGCTGTGTTTGAGCACCGCACCGGCCGCGACCTCGCCGAGTCGCTCCCCTGCCAGCCGAAATCGCGCCAGCAGGCCATCTATAGCGGCAGTCAGCATGTCCTGGTTTGATGCAGTGGCGTAGGCACTGCCCGAGCGCGCGAAGGGGATGCGATTACCGCCGACGATCGCCACTCGTTCCGGGGCCATCGGAGTCTCCTTCAGTGCGACAGGGCGGCCTGGCGCTACCCTACTCGTGAGTAGGTTAGCGCGTTTGTTGTGACTGGGGAGGCACTGCAATGACCGATCGCTACGCCAACTTCGCCCACTCGGGCGCCGGGAAGTTCTTCGTCAGACGACTCGGCCTGCCCGATCCGCCGAAGCTGCGCCGGCACGATCCGGATGAACCGCTCATCAACGGACAAGTGATCGTCAACGGCGCCGGCCGCGTGGCCGAGCCGATGCGCAAGCTGCTGGAGAAGCTCGGCGCGCCGCTGGAGGGGCCCACCGCCGCCCTCGTGTTCGACGCGACTGCCATCGTCGACACCGACGGCCTGCGCGCCCTGTACGACTTCTTCCACCCGACGATCCGCACCCTGCGCTCCAGCGGCCGGATCGTCGTGCTGGGCAGCCCGCCCGAGCTGTGCGCTTCCGCCCGTGAGGCCACCGCCCAGCGGGCCCTGGAGGGCTTCGTGCGCTCCGTCGGCAAGGAGATCGGCCGGGGCGGCACTGCACAGCTGGTCTACGTCGCGCCCGGCGCCGAGGAGGCGATCGAGTCGACCATGCGGTTCCTGCTGTCAGGGCGCTCGGCGTACGTGTCCGGGCAGGTCGTGCGGATCGGCCCGGCCGCCGTCGACGTCCCCGAGGACTGGGACCAGCCCCTCGTCGGCAAGACCGCGATCGTCACCGGCGCCGCCCGGGGCATCGGCGCCGCCATCGCCGAGGTGCTCACCCGCGACGGCGCGCACGTGGTCTGCCTCGACGTGCCCGCCGCCGGCGAGGACCTGACCCGCGTCGCCAACGAGCTCAAGGGCACCGCCCTGCAGCTGGACCTGACCGCCGACGACGCGCCGCGCCGCCTCGCGGACTTCATCGCCACCCGGCACGTGCACGCCGACATCTTCGTCCACAACGCGGGCATCACCCGGGACAAGACCCTCGGCCGGATGGACGCCGCCCAGTGGCAGTCGGTCCTCGACGTCAACCTCTGCAGCCAGGAACGGATCAACGACGTGCTGCTCGCCGAGAACCTGCTCGGCGGCAACGGCCGCATCGTCGCGGTCTCCTCCGTCTCCGGCATCGCCGGCAACCGCGGGCAGACCAACTACGCCACGTCCAAGGCGGGCGTCATCGGCCTCGTCCAGGCGCACGCGCCGGCGCTCGCCGCGGCCGGCCTGACCCTCAACGCGGTCGCGCCCGGGTTCATCGAGACGAAGATGACCGCCGCGATGCCCATGCTCATCCGCGAGGCGGGCCGCCGCATGAACAGCATGTCGCAGGGCGGCCTGCCGGTCGACGTCGCCGAGACGGTCGCGTGGCTGGCCCACCCGGCGTCCGGCGGGGTCACCGGCAACGTCGTGCGGGTCTGCGGGCAGAGCCTCCTGGGCGCCTGACGTGGACCGGATGCCGAGCCTCGGTCCCCTGTACCGCGCCGCGGCGCTGCGGCGCGGGGTGGCCGCCGACCCCGCGCTGCCGTCGCGCGAGCTCACCGTCGAAGGGGTGGGCGTCGACCTGTCGCACCTGGCCGGCTACAACCGGGTCTGCGGCTTCCGCCTGCGCGACGAACTGCCCGCCACCTATCCGCACGTCGTGGCGTTCCCCCTGGCCATGGCGCTCATGACGGCGCCGGACTTCCCGTTTCCGCTGCTCGGACTGATCCACGTGGCCAACCGCGTCGAGGTCCTCGGCCCGCTGCGGTCCTCCGCTTCCTTTTCGTTCGGTGTACGAGCCGAGGCGCTGCGACCGCACGACCGAGGCACGCAGCTCGACATCGTCACCACCGCGACGGTCGACGGAACGCTCGTGTGGCGGGACACCTCCACCTACCTGCGGCGCACGGCCGCCGCGGCCGGCGGTTCGCCCTCCGGTTCGCCCTCCGGTTCGCCCTCCGGTTCGCCCTCCGGTTCGCCCTCCGGTTCGCCCTCCGGTTCGCCCTCCGGTTCGCCCTCCGGTTCGCCCTCCGGTGAGGCTCCTGCGCCGAACGCCGTGTGGCGGGTGCCGCGGCGGGTCGGCACCGACTACGCGGCGGTGTCCGGCGACCGCAACCCGATCCACACGTCGCGCCTGCTGGCGAAGGTGTTCGGCTTCCCGCGCACGATCGCGCACGGCATGTGGACGAAGGCCCGCTGCCTCGCCGCGCTGGAGGGCCGGCTGCCCGACACGTACACCGCCGACGTGGCCTTCAAACTGCCGATCCTGCTGCCGGCCACCGTCGGCTTCAGCGCCGTCGCGCAGGGTGATGGGTGGGATTTCGGGGTGCATGATGAGCGTTCCGGCAGACCGCATCTGACCGGGCTCGTCAGGTAACCTGCTCAGCGCCAAAGCCAAATTTCGGGGGGCCAAGACCGTGCAGACGCCGACCGAAGCCGCTGACCCCGACGTGACGGACACCGTCCCGGAGCCGGTGGCCGCGCACCGCGGCCCGCTGCGCCGCGTGCTGACGTCCGGCTGGCTGCCGGTCGGGCTGCTGTGGGTCGCGACCACCGCCGCGCTGTGGTTCTTCGAGGTCCCGCCCACCACGACGATCGTGTTCACGCTGTATCTGGCGCTGGGCATCGCGCTGCCGGGCACCCTGTGGTGGCGCTTCCTCAGCCGCAGCGGCGGGTTCTTCGTCGCCGACGTCGCCGCCGGGCTCGCGCTCGGCTACATCGGTGAGGTCTTCGTCTACATCGGCGCCCGGCTGCTCGGGCTGCCGCTGCTGGTGCTCGCCTGGCCACTCGGCACGGTCGCGGCGTTCCTGCTGGTGCCGTCGCTGCGCCGGTATTGGCGCACCGCCGCCGGCGCGCCCGTGCCGCCGCTGCTGTGGCGCTGGGGCCTGACGCTGATCGCCGGCATGACGATGCTGTGGAGCTTCAAGTTCTACCGGCTGTATGGGTTGCGCTACCCGTACAACTCGACACCCGACACCGACTCGACCTTCCACCTCGCACTGGTCGGCGAGGCGAAGCACCACATGCCGATGATGGTCCCGTGGATCACCGACGAGCCGCTCTGGTATCACTGGTTCGTCTATCCCGAGATGGCCGCGTCCAGCTGGGTGACCGGGATCGAGCCGCAGGTCCTGCTGCTGCGCCTGTCGATGCTGCCGATGCTGATGGGCTTCGCCGTCCTCGTCGCCGTGCTGGCCCGAAAGGTCACCGGCGGCTGGTGGAGCGGCGTCGCGGCGAGCGTGCTGACCCTGTTCGTGCTGTCGCCCAACCCCTACCAGTGGGTCACCTGGGAGTTCTACACCAACCTCGCCTTCAGCACCCTGGAGGACGGCTCGTCGCTGCGGCTCACGGTATGGACCGGGCCGACGCAGACGTTCGGCGCGCTGCTGATGCTGCCGCTGATGATCGTGCTCGTCGACCGCCTCCGGGAGTGGCGCGACACCCGCGGCTGGGTGTTCTTCGCGATCCTGCTCGCCGGCGTGATGGGTGCCAAGGCCACCTACCTGCCCCTGCTGTTCTGCGGCCTGCTGCTGGTCCTCGGCGCCGAGCTGCTCCTGCACCGCACGCTGCACCGCGGCGCCCTGATCGGCCTCGGCATCACGTTCGGCGCCCTGGTCTTCTCGCAGATCGTGCTCTTCGGCGGCACCAGCCAGGGCACGGAGCTCAAGCCGTTCTTCACGCTCGTCACCGGCGCGCTCGGCACCAGCACCGGCTACGCCGCTGGCGAGGTCACCAGCCGGATGGCGGTCCTCGCCGTCCTGCTGTTCTTCTGCTGGGTGTGCATCTGGGCCGGCCTCGCCGGGCTGCTGCGCCGCCGCCTGCCGGAGCCCGCGGTCATCGCCATGATCGGCATCGGGGTGGCCGGTGCCGGCGCCACGATCCTGACCGGCCAGTCCGGTGACAGCCAGCGGTTCTTCGTCGAGGCCGCCCGGCCCTACCTGTCGGTGGCGGCGGTCGTCGGGCTGTATTCGCTGCTCCCCGTCGGCCGGCTGGCCGCCCGCCGGGCGTGGGCCCTTGCCGGCTTCGTCGTGCTCGGCATGGCCGTCACCCAGGCCATCCAGATCACCGGCCGCGGCGACGTGCCCAACATCGGCAACACCGGCTCCTATGCGGCGTTGACCCGCGACATCGTGCTGCCCTATGCGGCGCTCGCCGTCGTCGCGGCGCTGATCGCCGCCGGGCTGCTGCTGGCCCGGCGCCGCGTGCCGGCGCTCCGGGGCATGGTCGTCGCCCTGGTCGTCGCGCTGCTCGCCGGGTATGGGCTCAACACCAGCTTCCAGAACTACTACAAGATCCTGTGGGACTCGACACACGTCGGCTGGAAGAACGTGGTCAAGGGCGAGGTCATCGTCTCCGACGGGGTCCTTCCGGCCGGCCGCTGGCTGCGCGACCACTCCGACCCCGACGACCTCGTCGCCACCAACGCGCACTGCCAGCGATGGAACAAGGACTGCACGGATCTTCACTTCTCGATGACCGCCTACAGCGAGCGGCGCATGCTGGTGGAGGGCTGGGGCTTCACCACGACCGCGCACGTCGAGGCGGCGAGGCTCAAGACCTGGGTCGGTTACGTGCCCTACTGGCGCCCCGAGATCCTCGCCGACAATGACGCAGTGTTCACGAACCCGTCACCCCAAACGGTAGGTCTGCTGCGGGACCGCTACGGGGTACGCTGGCTGTTCGTTGACGAGAGCCAGAACAATGTTTCGCCACAGTTGTCGGCCTTCGCTACCGAACGTTATCGGTCGGGGGTCGCTGTGGTGTATGAACTGCCGTCGGCATGACCACACACCGTTAGGTAGGCTCCAGCAGTGACCCCCACGAACCAACTCGCAGTTCCATTCAACAGGGCCTATCTGACCGGTGACGAGACCGGCTACATGCAGCAGGCGATGACGAGTGGACCGCTCACTGGGGACGGGCCCTTCACCAAGCGCGCGAGCGCGCTGCTCACGGAGATCCTGGGCGCGAAGCATTCGCTGCTGACCACCTCCTGCACGCACGCGCTGGACATGACCGCGCTGCTGCTGGACCTCGAGCCCGGCGACGAGGTCATCGTGCCGTCGTTCACGTTCTGCTCGACCGCCAACGCCTACGCGCTGCGCGGCGCCGTGCCGGTCTTCGTCGACTGCCGCCCCGACACGCTCAACCTCGACGAGCGTCAGGTCGAGGCCGCCGTCACGTCCCGCACCAAGGCGATCGTCGTCGTGCACTACGCCGGCGTCGCGGTCGAGATGGACGCGATCGAGGCGATCGCCCGCAAGCACGGCCTCGTCGTCATCGAGGACAACGCACACGGCATCGGCGGCACCTACCGCGGTCGCAAGCTCGGCTCCATCGGCGCGATGGCCACCCAGAGCTTCCACGAGACGAAGAACGTCCAGTGCGGCGAGGGCGGCGCCCTCATCTTCAACGACGACACGTACTACGAGCGGGCAGAGATCATCCGCGAGAAGGGCACCAACCGGGGCCAGTTCTTCCGCGGCATGGTCGACAAGTACCGCTGGATCGACATCGGCTCGTCCTACCTGCCCTCGGACCTGCTCGCCGCGTTCCTCACCGCGCAGCTGGAGCACTTCACCGACATCCAGCGCCGCCGCAAGCACATCTGGGACAGCTACCACCAGCGCCTGGCCACCTGGGCCGTCGAGCACGGGGTCACCCAGCCCACGGTCCCCGACGACCGCGAGCAGCCCGCGCACCTCTACTACCTGCTCCTGCCCGACCTCGAGAGCCGCCAGGGCATGCTCAAGCACCTCCTTGGCCACGGCGTCCTGGGCACGTTCCACTACCAGCCGCTGCATGTCGCCCCGGCCGGCGTGAAGTTCGGCCGCACCGGCCCCGACGGCTGCCCCGTCACCGAGGACGTCGCCGACCGCCTGCTGCGCCTGCCGCTCTACGGCGCCATGACCGACGCCGACATCGACCTCGTCATCACCGCCGTCGAGTCGTTCCAGCCCCGCGGATGACCGCCGTCCCGTCCTCGGCGACCGACGCGGCGAGCGACGCGGCGGCTGGCTCGCCGCCGCGGTCGTGGCTGGTCCGCACGGCCATCGCGCTCTACAACGACCGCCGCGTGCGGTATCTGGGGGTCGGCGGCGTCTCCGCCGTCTCGTATTACGGCTTCTACACCGCGCTGTATCTGCTGACCCCCGACGACTTCTACGGCCGGGTCCTCATGCTGACCGCGGACCAGATGCACTACCTGGTCCCCACGATCATCGCGAACTTCCTCTGCGGCGTGGTCACCTATCCGCTGCAGCGGCACTTCGTCTTCCAGTCGAAGGGCCCGGTCCTGTCGGGCTTCTTCAAGTTCTACCTGATCTGCCTGTGGGCCTTGCTGTTCACGTGGGCCGGCCTGCCCCTGCTGGTCGAGGTCTTCAACGTCCCGGTCCTCACCGCCCAGGCGATCCTGATCGTGGTCGCCCCGCTGATCAACTACCAGCTCAGCAAGCTCTGGGCCTTCCGCCGCTGACCGCCAGCCGGGCCTTCAACTGCCACAAACCGCCCAAACCGTGCGGTCATTCGGTCCGCGCCTACGCCCGTCATGATCGAAGGACGGGGATGGCCGCCCGGACGACCAGGGCCGTCCTTCGATCATGCGAGTGCGGACCTGGCTTGGCATCACCGCACGCGGCACGGACGGTGATCGCGCCGCCGGAGGCTGCGCGGACCCGGACGGGAGGTGACCAGCGAATCAGCTGGGCACGCGAGGCGTCCGGACGTGTTCGCGGATCACGTACGTCGGCCGCCCCATGCCATGAGCGTGGACCCGCCCGAGATACTCCCCCAGCACGCCGATCCCGATCAGCTGCGCCGACGAGAACACCGTCACCAGCGACGCCACCGTCGTGAAGCCCGCCACCGTCGTGTCGCCGCTGAAGTACAGCCAGATCAGCCGGATCGTCAGCACCAGACCGCAGACGCCGATCAGAAACCCGAGGTACGTGACGAGCCGGAGCGGCTTCGTCGAGTACCCGAGGATCATGTTGACGGCGTGCTTCATCAGGGAGCGGAACGTGAAGCCCGACCGCCCCTCGCTGCGCTGGTCCATGCGCACCGTCGTGGAGCCCACGCGGGTCGTGGTCCAGGACAGGACGATGTCCACCGACACGTGCGGCCCGCTGACCTGGTCGAAACCGGCCCGCAGGAACGTGCGGAAGATGCGCAGCGCGCCGAGGACGTCCGCGTTGGGGATGCCCATCGTGCGGCCCATGACGAGGGTCTTCGCACCCCATGAGGTGAGGTTGCGGAAGACGCCGTGCTCCTCCTGCTCGGACACCGCGTAGACGACGTCGAGGTCGTCGGTGAGGGCGTCGACGAGCTTCGGCAGCTCCTCCGGCGGGTGCTGGAGGTCGTCGTCCATGGTGATGATGCGGTCGAACGAGGCGGCGCGGATGCCGGCGATCAGGGCGTTGTGCTGCCCGTAGTTGCGGGCCATGCGGATCGCCTGGACGTGTTCGTACTTGCCGGCGAGCTGGCTGGCCACGTCCCAGGTGTTGTCGGTGCTGTCGACGACCAGGATCACCTCGTGGTCCGGGGTGATGCCGGGCAGGACACCGTTGAGCCGCTCCACCAGCGTCGGAAGGATACGCGCGGAGCGGTAGCACGGAACGACGACGGACAATGACACGTTGTGGAGCTCCTCACAAAAACGTGTACGGAGGAGAGTACTCCGTCTTCCGGTCAGGCCTGGGTCGCTTCCGGTCAGGCCTGAATCGTGATGATGCGCGTGAACTCGTGGAGCAGGTTGAAACCGTCCCAGGTCCCCGCGAACGTCAACGCCTGACCGAACGGCACGATCCGGTCGATGCCGCGGCCGGCGAGGGTGGTGACGAAGTCGTCGAGGTCGGACATGGTGAAGCCGTACTGGCTGAGCGTCTGGTCCTTGCGCTGGATCGCTGGGGCGAGCTCGGCGAGCGAGCCGACCGTGACGTGGCAGATGGTGCCGGCGCCGAGCCAGTGCCGCTGCAGGTCGTCGAGGCCGGCGAGCGACACGTTGGCCACGGCGTTGCCACTGAAGGCGACCTTGGTCGCGGCGCCGGTCGCGGCGAGGCCGTAGGTGGCGACGTACTTCTCGACGGCCATCGCCGGGTCGACGCCCCAGCCGCGCTGGGCGACGACCTCGGCCAGGAGCTCGTCGAACTCTGCCCTTGCCGCTGCGATCCCGGTCGAACCGACCCAGAACAGGTCCCGGGGCGAGGAGCAGGCGGCCTGGTCGAACCAGTACAGGTCGTTGGCGAACCCGTCCACCGCCGCCCGCCGCTGCTCGATCGTCGAGGACTGCCAGCCGGTGACCGAGATGGCCGCGAACGAGGAGCGGTCCGGGAACGCGAGGTCACGGGTCAGCGGGCGGATCGGGTGTTTGCGCAGCTCGTTGACGGACTGGTCGCCGCCCCACAGGACGCGCAGGTCGCAGGCGCCGATCAGGGCGCCGGTGATCGCGTCGTCGCGGTCGTAGGTGATCATGCGCTGGGTCTGCGCGATCGCCGGGTGGGCGTCGGCGAGGACGTCGTTGAGCGCTTCGAGGACGGTCTGCGCGGCGCCGGCGGCGCGGGCCGAGACCCGCACGATGTTGTGGTTGCCGGCGAGGGCGGACAGGGCCCAGGAGTAGACGAAGATCGTGTCGACGTTCGCCGGCGGGAAGTGCAGGACGAGGCCGCGCGGGGCGCGGCGCTGACCGGCGACGCCGTCGGCGAGGCGCTCCACGGCGCGGGCCAGCTCGCCCTTGCGCAGGAAGAAGCCGAGCGAGCCGAGCTCGGGGTGGCGGCGGGCGAGGTCGGGCTTGAGCAGCCGCCGCGAGAACGCGATCAGGAAGTTGCGGACCCGTTCGTCGCCGACGGTGAGCCGGCCGCCGGCAGGCTCGTCGGTGATCTCGGCGAGGAGCCGCTCCGGGGAGATATCGGAAATAACCGGAAAAACGCTTTTCATGATGCACCCACAAACGTGTCGCTGCAGCCCCGGGCCTCGGCGCGGGGGAGCCGGCCCAGGATGGAGAAGCGCTTGCCCGGCCAGGCGCCGTCGTCGATGCCGTTGATGACGCCCATGTCCTCGGTGAGCAGGACGTGGCCCGGGTACGACTCCGGCAGCGTGCTGATCACCTCGACGAGCCCCGGCCTGCCCGGCGGCAGCGGCTCCCATGTCTCCGGGTCGCGGATGACGACGTCGGCGAAGTCGGGGCAGTACAGCGAGTTGCCGTCGGGGCCTTCGAGGTACACGACGCCGATCTGCTCGACCATGCCGTAGAAGTTGTGGATGCGGGTCAGCCCGGTGTCGGCCTGGAACGCGCGGCGGAACTCGGCGTTGTCGACCTGCTGGTCGACCAGCTTCTTCCAGCCGCCGGAGTGGACCAGGATCCCGTTGCTCAGGTCAAGGCCGTTGTCGCGGGCCAGCTCATACAGGTACAGCCACACCATGAACGTGAAGCCGAAGACCAGGAACGGCTTGTCGCCGTGCTTGGCGAGGAACCCGCGGACCGCTTCGAGGTCGGGCTTGCTGTCCTCGTCGAGAGCCCAGACGTGGTCACGGCCAAAGGTGATCATGCCGAGGACGCCGGCGCCGCGGGCACTGAACGAGCGGCGGTTCTTGATGATCGCGGTCGTGTCGACGATGAGCATCGGCAGCCGCTTCGGGCCGAGCACGGCCTGCAGGGTCTGGCCGAGCATCCTGGTCTGCGCGGCCGCGGCCGCCTTGTCCAGGTAGATGCGGCTGACGTCGCCGGTGGTGCCGCTGGAGGTCAGGACCTTGAAGACCTCGTCGTCGGGGATGCTCTTGAGCTGGTGGGTCTTGAACAGCCGGACCGGCAGCCAGGGCAGGTCGCTGATCCGCTCGTAGGCGCGGCCGGTGTCGTGGCCGGTGGCGGCGAGGATGTTGGCGTACGCCTCGCCCCGTGCCCGGTGCTGCTCGGTCAGCTCGATCAGGCGGGGCAGCAGCTGGGCCTCGCGGTCCGGCTGCGGCAGGGTGAACACGCTCATCGTGCGGACTCCAACGCTCGATAGTCGACCTTGCCGTTGCTGAGCAGCGGCAGCGCGGGGATGCCGCGCATCTCGAAGCCCGACCAGTGCAGCTTCAACCGATCGGCGAGCTCCGTCACGCGCGGCGCCAGCTCCTCCGCCGTGGCGCCCTCGACGAAAACGATGATCTTGTCGTCGCCGGCGACCGCGGCGACGGCGCCACCCACCAGTTGCTCGATGTCGTCCAGGTTGAGCCGGACGCCGAACACCTTGCCGAAGCGCTTCAGCCGGCCGTCGATGAAGAGATAGCCCTCCTCGTCGAGATGCCCGAGGTCGCCGGTCTCCAGCAGGCCGCCCTGGTCGTCGCCGCGGGCGAGGTCGGCGGCGGTCTCCGCGTAGCCCATCATCACGTTCGGGCCGCGGTAGAGCACCTCGCCGACGACGCCCGGCGCGGTGGTCTCCGTGCCGTCCTCGAGCCGGACGGTGAGCGTGCCGCCGGGCACCGCGGGCCCGACCGAGCCGAGCTTCTCCGCCAGCCGCCCGGCGGGCAGGGTGGTGAGCCGCGGAGCGGCCTCGGTCTGCCCGTACATGACGAACAGCCGCCCGTCCACGGTCGCCATCCGGTCGTGGAAGTCCTGGACCAGCTCGGCCCGCAACCGGCCGCCGGCCTGCGTCAGCGTGCGCAGGCTCGGATACCGCTTCGGGTCGAACCGCAGGCGGCGCAGCATCTCGTACTGCGAAGGCACCAGCGCCAGCGAGGTCACCGCGTGCTTCGTGATCGCCGGCCAGAACGACCGCGCGACCAGGCCCTCGGACTCCACGACGACGGTGGCGCCGGCCGCGAGGTGCGTGTTGAGCACCGACATGCCGAAGCTGTAGTAGAACGGCAGGCTGCTCACGGCAACGTCGGCGCCGGTGATGCCGAGCGCCTCGATGATCGACGTGGTGTTGGCCAGGATCGCGTCCCGCGACAGCCGGACCAGCTTCGGGTTGCCGGTGGAGCCGGACGTCGCCAGCAGCGTCGCGAGGTCGGGGTGCGGTGCGGTGCCGGACTGGGTGTCCCGCTCCCACAGGTCGTCGCTGCGGCCGGTGTACCCCTTGTGCACGTCCTGTGGCAGCGGCCCGCAGACGGCGGCGGGCTCGAACCGCTCCACGAAGTCGGCGAGCGTCTCCGCGGGCAGGCCCGGGTCGAGCAGGGCCAGCGGGCGTCCCGCCTCGAACGCGCCGATGTAGCGGACGATCGCCTCGACGGTCGTCGGCGTGCGCAGGAACACCACGCCGGGCGTGATCTCGGCGAACCCGGCGACCGCGGCGTGCACCGCCTCGCGCAGCGGCACACCGCTCAGCTCGGCGTCGGTGGCGGCATCGATCAGCCTGGCGTCGGGGTGCAGCAGTGTCACGTCGTCACCTCCGCGGCGCAGTGGTGCCGTCGAGGTGGACGCGGATTTCTCTCAACGTACACCGCCCGAAAAAGCAGCCCGATTTGTCGTGCACGACCCCGTTACGATGCGTCATACCACCAGACCGCCGTCGACTTCGATCACCTGGCCGGTGACGAACCTGGACGCGTCGGAGAGCAGGAACGCGATCACGTCGGCGACGTCCTCCGGCTCGCCGAGGCGGCGCAGGGCGGTCGCCGCGACCCGCTCGGCGCGCCCGGACTCGTCGAGGGACTCGAGCATCTCCGTGGCGATGAACCCCGGCGCGACCGCGTTGACCCGGATGCCGGCGGGGCCGAGCTCCTTCGCCGCGGCGCGGGCGAACCCGGCGACGGCGGCCTTGGTCGCACCGTAGACGACCTGGCCGGCGGCGCCGGTGGTGCCCATGACGGAGGACAGCAGGACGACCGAGGGCGCGTTGCCGCGGCGCAGCAGCTTGACCGCGCCGTTGACGGTGTAGGTGGCGCCGACGGCGTTGACGGCGAACAGCCGCTCGATGGCCGCGTCGCCCATCATGCCGAGCAGGCCGGCCTCGTGGACGCCGGCGTTGACGACCAGGGCGTCGAGGCGGCGGTGGCGCTCGAAGACGAGCCGCAGCATGGCCTTGACGTCGGCGGCGTCGCTGACGTCGCCGTGCACGACCAGCGGCTCGATGTCGAAGTCCGCGGTGATCTCGTCGGCCGTGGTCTTGGCCGATCCCTCCCGCATGCCGTGGAGGACCAGCTGGTAACCCTCGGTAGCGAGCTTGCGCGCGACGGCACGGCCGATCCCCCGTGAGGATCCCGTGACGAGGGCGACCCTGGCGTCAGCCGGAGAACTCAACGTCGTGCTTTCCGAGGATCTCGACGGCCTTGCCGAACGAGCTGAGGTCGATCACCTCGTCGGTATCGATCATCACGTCGAACGTGTCCTCGATCTCTCCGACCAGGGAAAGGTGCGCCAGCGAGTCCCATTTCTCGATGCCCCGGTATTCGAGCTTGTCGACGTCGTAGTCATCCGGCAGCGCCAGCGCGGTGCGGAAGGCGGTGCGGAGACGATCGAGGTTGCTCATCAGTTCAGGGTCCTGTTCGATCGGGAAAGCGGGCCGGCATCCGCGAGCGAGTGTACCGTTGGCCGGTCTTTCAATGAGTCACGGTGGACCCACGGGAGGTTTCCAGGTGCTGCGCGAAGCCGACGAATCGGATGTCGAGACCATCCGCAGCTGGCGCAATCACCCGAAGACCCGCGGTGCCAGTATCTACACCGCGTTCATCACCCCCGAGGGTCACGCACAGTGGTGGGCGAAGGTCCAGTCGGACCCGTCCCGCCGGGTGCTCGTCTTCGCCTACAAGGGCAATGACTGCGGTGTCGTCACGTTCAACGACCACGACGAGGACACCGGCACCGCCGAGTGGGGGTTCTTCCTCGACGTCGACGGGCTGGAGGAGCGCGGCGAGCTGCTGCCCGCGTGGATGGAGCTGGAGAAGGCGGCGGTCGCCTATGCCTTCGACGAGATGAAACTCACGTCTGTCGGCGGTCGCACCCTCGCGTGGAACAAGCAGGTGATCGCCCTGCACCGGCGGTTCGGCTTCGTCGAGGTGCCGCAGCGGCAGTACACGACCGAGATCGACGGCGTCGACCAGCTGGTCGTGTGGACCGAGAAGACCCGCCGTTAGCAGGCAGGCAGCCGGCCCGGGGCCATCCGCTCCTCCGGGTCCAGGGCGAGTTTGAGCCGCACCGTCGCGTCCGGCAGCGCCTGCGGCCCGTAGGTCTCCACGAGCTCGCGCAGGTCGACCGGGGCGCGCAGCAGCGTGCACCCGCCCCCGCCGCGGGCCATCAGGACGGTCCGGGCCGCGGTGAGCATGCCGGCGAGCCGCTCCACAGCGATCGTGCCGGGCAGGGCCACGTGGGCGATGCCCGCGCCGACCGAGCCACGGACCGGCACGGGGATGCCGGCGGCGTCGCGCAGCGCGTACACGACGGCAAACAGTTCACTCGGCTGACCCCAGATCTTCAGCGCCACGTCGTCGGCATCGAACGGGTAGCTGCCCCACCAGTCGGGCGGCGCCTGCTCGACCGCGGCGCCGCCCCCGAGTAAGCGGGCGGCCGCTTCGGCCCTGGCGGTGGCGCCGGCGCGGCTGCCTTCGAACAGCGCGGCGATCTCGGCGGGGCGGCCGGCGCCCCCGGGCAGGTCGGCCTCGATGGCCGCGGCGCCGAGCGACGAGGAGATCAGCGCCTCGGTCAGCTGCTGCACCTCGCGCGGCGTCGAGACGGGGCGCACCACCCACGCCCTGGCCGCGGGCAGCGGCTCCAGCCGGACGGTCGCCTCGGTGATGACGCCCAGGGTGCCGAACGAGCCGCAGATCTGCCGGGCCAGGTCGTGCCCGTCGAGATGGCGCTCCAGGCTGCCCTCGTCCAGCGCCACCCGCACGCCGGTGACCAGGTCACGGGGTGCGCCGAAGCGGTGGCGCAGCGGGCCGGCCTCGTTGGTGGCGAGGACGCCGCCGAGGGTCGCGCCCGGCGAGGCGACGTCGAGCGGGATGCGTTGTCCTTCGCGCATGAGGTACGCCCTCAGCGCGCGCATGGGGGTGCCGGCGGCGACCGTGGCGACGAGCTCGTCGGGGGCATGATCGAGCACGCCCGTCATGCGGCTGAGATCCATGAGGATGTCGACGTGGGTGGGCGGGAGTCCCCAGTCGAGTTTCGTGCCGGCGCCGGACGGCACGATCGACAGCCCCGCGGCGGCCGCGGCGCGCAGCACGCCGGACACCTCCTCGGCGGTGCCGGGCGCCACCACCCAGCTGGCCGGCACCCCGTCCACCCTGTCGGCGGGGCCGGCCTCCCACACGTGCTCAGGCCCGCACGCCTCCGCCAACACTTCGATCACGCTCACCGCAGCCCACGCTTCCCTGCTCACGGTCCAGCACCAGCTGGACCGTCCGACGAGACGACCACACGGGGAAGTGCTCGTCGGCGGGATTCGCGGAAGCCGGGGCAGGCCGGTAACGGCATGATCCAGGCTTTCCCAACGACGCGTTCATGAATGATCGAGCGCAGGAACCATGCACATGGTGCATCAAGCGACATCGAACATGTGTTCGAAAGCGTAGTCGGTCCTTACTTCAGCCGCAACTGCTTCCGCAGGAAGGCCACCCGGTCGGTGCGCGCCGCCTCGAACGCCGCGAGATCATGACCGGTGTCGTAGTCCTTGCGCTCTTTCGGCCCGGCGACGCCGCTCGCCAGCTCCGTGCGCTCCGCCTCCGGCACAACCGCGTCCTGCTTGCCGAACTGCAGCAGCACCGGCTTGCGTCCCGTCACTGCGACATACGGCAATGCATCGAATCGTGACAATGCGTCCAGGTAGCCGTGCCAGTCGGCGGGGACCGGCTGCCGCACCATCCACCTGGAGATCCGGCTGGTGCCGGAAGCGAGGACGCTCGCTGTGATGCGGGAGTCGATGCCGTACAGCACGGCGCCTTGGACTGCGCCCCAGCTGTGCCCGGCGAACCCTGCCCTCGTACCGTCGCAGTCCGAACGGCGGATCAGCAGGTCGAAGCCGCGGCGCAACGCCACCACCGAGTCGGCGACCACCTTGCTGTCCGCGACCGGGTCGCCCGTCGGTTTGAGCGGCAGTTCGGGCACGAACACCAGCGCACCCAGGCGCGCCACCGCCATCGCCTCTTCGAGCAGCGTGTCGCGGTTGCCGTCGCTGCCGTGTGCGTAGACCACCGCGGGCAGCCGCCCGGTGAACTTCTCCGGGCCCACCACGTACGCCGGGATCTCCTCGCGACCCCTGGTGTCGGAGTACGTGATGTCCTCGAGGATCACCCCGTCGCCGGTCCGCTTGTCGGTGAGCTGGGCGTTGAGGGTCGCCTTGGCGTCATAGTTGAACAGCTTCTTGAGCTCGCCGATCGGCACCGCGGCGGGCACGTACACCGAGGGGTCGAACGTGGCGGACGGCTGGACCGCGCCGGAGGAGCCCGGCGCCGCGCCGCCCTTCACGTCTGGTGCATCCGACTCCCCGGCGCACGCTTGGACCAGCATTCCTGCCAGTCCCGCCACCCCGATGTGCAACACCCCGCGACGCCGCACCGCACTCCTCCATGGGCTCGCCCGAACTTCGAGACCATGACGGTACCGGCGCCGCTTTCTCCTACAGGACAGACCGCCGAGTTACCCCCTTGGTTGCTTTTTCCGTGGGGTGTCTTGAGGGGCCGACGCGCCGGAAAGTGTCGGAGGGTACGGGTAACGTCTTGAGCGTGACTTCAGGTGTGACGGGCGTTCAGCCGCCGACGGCGAAGCAGGTTCCGCACGAGCGGACGCACCACGGCGACACCGTGGTCGACGAATACTTCTGGCTGCAGGACAAGGAAGATCCAGACACGATCGCCTATCTCGAGGCGGAGAACGCCTTCACGACCGCGGCGACGGCGCACCTGGAGAGTCTCCGCGAGACGGCGTTCAACGAGATCAAGTCCCGCACCAAGGAGACCGACCTCTCGGTGCCGACCCGCAAGGGCGGTTTCTGGTATTACACGCGCACCGAAGAGGGCAAGCAGTATGGGATCCACTGCCGCGTCCCGGTCGCCGCGGGCCAGAGCACCCCGCCCGAGATCGGCGACGGCGGCGCCCTGCCCGGCGAGCAGGTCCTGCTCGACGGCAATGAGCTCGCCGGCGACTCCGAGTTCTTCGCGCTGGGCACGTTCGACATCAGCCCCGACGGCCGCCGCCTGGCCTACAGCACCGACTTCGCCGGCGACGAGCGCTTCACGCTGCGCGTCAAGGACCTCGACACCGGTGAGTTGCTGCCCGACACGGTCGAGGACGCGTTCTACGGCTCCGCGTGGTCCGGCGACGGCTCGACGCTGTTCTACATCACCGTCGACGAGGCGTGGCGGCCCAACCGCATCTGGCGGCACGCCATGGGCACCTCCGGCGAGGACGTGATCGTCCACGAGGAGACCGACGAGCGGTTCTGGGTCGGCGTCGACCTCACGCGCTCCGAGCGGTTCATCCTCATCGACATCCACAGCAAGGTCACCAGCGAGGTCCTGGTCATCCCGGCCGACGCCCCGACCAGCCCGCCGGTGTCGATCGCGCCGCGCCGCCAGGGCGTCGAGTATTCGGTGGAGCACCACGGCCACCGGTTCCTGATCCTGCACAACGACGGCGCCGAGGACTTCGCGCTGTCCTACACCTCCGCCGACGCCCCGGGCGCCTGGAACACGCTCATCGAGCACGAGCCCGGCACGCGCCTGCTCGGCGTCGACGCGTTCTCCGGCCACCTGGTCGTCTCGCTGCGCCGCGACGGCCTCACCGGCATCCGGGTCGTGCCGCTGCACGGCGACGCCTCCTATGACATCGCCTTCCCCGAGCCGATCTACTCCGCCGGCCCCGAGGCCAACCTCGAATACGACACCACCTCGTTCCGCCTGCACTACGTCTCGCTCGTCACGCCCGACTCGGTCTTCGACTGCAACCTCGACAGCGGCGAGCTGACGCTGCGCAAGCAGAAGCCCGTCCTGGGCGACTTCGACGCCGCCCGCTACGAGCAGCACCGAGAGTGGGCCCTCGCGGAGGACGGCACCCGCGTCCCGATCTCCATCGTGGCCCGCGCCGGCACCCCCCGCGACGGCTCGGCCCCCGCCGTCCTCTACGGCTACGGCTCCTACGAGGCCTCGATGGACCCCTGGTTCTCCATCCCGCGCCTGTCCCTGCTCGACCGCGGCGTCGTCTTCGCCGTGGCCCACATCCGCGGCGGCGGCGAGATGGGCCGCCGCTGGTATGACGAGGGCAAGCTCCTGGCGAAGAAGAACACGTTCACCGACTTCGTCGCCTCCGCCGAGCACCTCGTCAAGGCCGGCTGGACCTCGTCGGACAAGCTCATCGCCCGCGGCGGCTCCGCCGGCGGCCTGCTCATGGGTGCCGTGGCCAACATCGCCCCGGAGTCCTTCGCCGGCATCGTCGCCCAGGTCCCCTTCGTCGACGCCCTCAACACCATCCTCGACCCGTCGCTCCCCCTGACGGTCACCGAGTGGGAGGAATGGGGCAATCCGCTGGAGGACCCGGAGGTGTATGCGTACATGAAGTCGTACACCCCGTATGAGAACCTCTCCGCCCGCCCCTACCCGGCGATCCTGGCCGTGACCAGCCTCAACGACACCCGCGTCCTGTATCACGAGCCGGCCAAGTGGGTCGCCCGCCTCCGCACCCTCTCCCCCACCTCCGACGTCCTGCTGAAGACGGAGATGGGCGCCGGTCACGGCGGCCCCAGCGGCCGCTACGACGCATGGCGCGAGGAAGCTTTCATCACCGCCTGGGTCCTCGACCGCGTCGGCCTCGCCTGACCACCGCCCCGGCTCCCGAGCGCCAGGCCTGAGCTCACTCGGGCCCGCCTGGCCCCAGCCTGGGCTTACTCAAGCCCAGGCTGGGCACGGGCGTGACCTCACCGGGCCTCGGGCTGGCTCCAGCTCGGGGCCGCGCGCTCGGGCCCCAGACTCGCTCGGGGCCGCGCGCTCGGGGCCGCGCGCTCGATGCCGCTCGCTCGATGCCGCTCGCTCGATGCCGCTCGCTCAAACCCAGGCCCGCTCAGGGCAGCCCGCTCAAACCCAGGCCCGCTCAGGGCAGCCCGCTCAGGGCAGCCCGCTCAGGCAGCCCGCTCAGGCAGCCCGCTCAGGCAGCCCGCTCAGGCAGCCCGCTCAGGCCCAGACCCGCTCGGAGCCGAGTGCGGCTACTTGCCCCCGGAGCACTCCTGCCTGGGTCACATGGGCCGAATTCGCTCGGGGGCTGAGCGCTCGTGCGGACCCCGAGTCCGCACGAGCCGCGTGGAGGCACTGGACCTGTGCCCATTCGGGCTTGCCTCGGTCGCGACCCCGCGCTCGAGGTGCAAGGCGGGACGCGATCGTGCCGCGGAGATCGTTGTCCTCCCTGGTCCGGCCGTCTACTTCGATCACTTTTCCGTGATCACGGAGTTTCGCTGAGCCTTGGGGCACCGCTGAAGAGCGACCGGCAACAGGCGTGCCGTTACACCGGCGTCGGCGGCGCGGCCCAGTTGCTTGGCTGCCATGATCGAAGGACGGCCGTGGCCGTCCGCGCGACCAGCACGCGCCTTCGATCACTCGGAAGATCCACTCCGCGGGGGCGACCGGTAACAGGTCGAGATTGCATTCGCTTCGCACGCCGGACGCGGGCCCGCGGCCGAGCGCCGGCGATCTTTGCGGCACGAGCGCGGCGGGGCGGCGGGATCGGGGCGTTGGTCGGTGGCGGGGGCGGTTGCTGCGTGGGGGTGAAGGTCGGGGGTGGGGATGAGCCGAGGGGATGTCCACAGCGAACTGTCCCCAGCTGTGGATAACGGCGCCGGAGCCTGTGGATGAACACGGCGATGCCTGTGGATAACCACGTGGAGTATGCCGGGGATCCACCTGCGTGTTGCCTGGTGGTCACGCAAGCAGGGGTGACAGGGGTCAATCCGTGTGCGGGTGACGGTGGCGATGCCCACAGGCGTTACCCACAGCCTGTGGATAACTGTCAGTCGGTGAAAAGGGTGGCGGCCAGGCGGGGGTCGATGTTGCCGCCGCTGACGACGGCGACGGTGCGGCCGGCGGGGAGTTCGTCGCGGTGGTGCAGGACGGCGGCGGTGGCGGCGGCGCCGCTGGGTTCGGCGATGAGGCGGCCGCGGCGGGCGAGGACCCGGACCGCGTCGAGGATCTCGTCCTCGGCGACGGTGACGATCGCGTCGAGGTGGGCGGTGAGGTGCGCGAGGGTCAGCTCCGACAGCGGGGTCCGCAGGCCGTCGGCGACGGTGCTGAGCATGCGCTGCTCGGGCCAGATGCGCACGACGCCGGCGGCGAGGCTCTCCGCGGCGTCGGCGGCGACGGCCGGCTCGACGCCGATCACGGCGACGTGCGGGGCGAGGGCCTTGATCGCGGTCGCGACGCCGGAGGAGAGGCCGCCGCCGCCGACGGGGACGACCACGACGTCGACGTTGGAGAGGTCCTCGAAGATCTCAAGGCCGACGGTGCCCTGGCCGGCGATGATGTCGGGGTGGTCGTAGGGCGGGATGAGGGTCATGCCCCGCTCGGCGACGAACTGCTTGGCGACCGTCTCGCGGGAGGCCTGGGGGACGAGGACGACCTCGGCGCCGTAGCCGCGGGTCGCCTCGATCTTCAGCGGGGTCGACACGTCGGGCATGACGACGGTGACGGGGATGCCGAGGGCCCGGCCGGCGTAGGCGAGGGCCTGGCCGTGGTTACCGGAGGAGTGCGTGACCACGCCGGCCTGGCGGTGGTCGAGGTCGAGGCGGTGCAGGGCGTTCGTCGCGCCGCGGAGCTTGAACGCGCCGATCGGTTGGAGGCTTTCGGGCTTCAGCCACAGCTCGTCGGCCCAGGGGCAGGGCAGCAGCGGGGTGCGGACCACGAGGCCGGAGATCCGCGCGGCGGCGTCGCGGATGTCGTCCAGGCGGACGAGGTCTTGCTGGGTGGCGGTCACGGGGTCATCTTGACAGCCCACGGGCATGATCACCCTCCTCGCATCCGGCGAATGAGAGATCCATAACGTCACACATCAGCCGCTGCTGTAGAACCTCGCGGCGCCGGGGTGCAGCGGCACAGGATCGGTGTCCGGGGCGCCCACTTTGTCATAGTTGGCGCCTTCTGGGTGTACGCGGCTGAGCTCGACCTGGTAGTCGAACAGGATCTTCGTCAGGTCGTGGGCCAGCTGCTCGGGCATGTCCGGGGACACCAGCAGGAGGTTGCCGATCACGATGGTGTCGATGTCGGCCGGGGTCTGGTACGCCGACTTGGGCAGCTTGCCGGCGGCATACACCGCGCCGTGCCGGGACGTGAGCGCCCGGTAGACCTCACCGAGCGGCAGCAGTGAGTACTGCCCGGGCGCGCTGGCCAGCAGGTCGGCGATGCCCGGGGTGGGCAGGCCGCCGGTGAAGATGAGCGCGTCGAGGGTGCCGGCCTGCATGCCCTTGGTCGTCTCCGGCAGCGACAGCCGTTCCCGGACGATGTCGGTGTCGGGGTTGAGCCCGCCGGCGGACAGCAGCCGCGCGGCGAACACGTCGGTGCCGGAGCCGGCCGAGCCGGTGGAGACCCGCTTGCCGCGCAGGTCGGCGAACCTGTTGATGCGCGCGCTGTTGCGGACCACGACCTGGGCGTAACTGCGGTACACCTTGGCCAGCGCGACGACCTTTCGCGGCCCGCCGTCGAAGGCGCCCGTACCGGCCACGGCGTCAGCAGCGGTGTCGGCGATGCTGAAGGCGACGTCCATGTCACCGGTCGCGACGCGCTGGATGTTCTCCCCGGAGGCTCCGGTCGCCTCGGCACGCGCCTCGTAGCCGGGGACGTACTTGGTGATCAGGTCGGCGTACCCGCCGCCGAACTGGTAGTACACGCCGGTGGTGTTGCCGGTGGCGATGTAGATCCGCCCGCCGTGCCACAGGCCCGCGCCCGCCCGGGGCGGCGCCGTGGTCGAGCAGCCGGCCAGCAGGACGAGGGTGAGCAGGGCACCCGTGAAACGCCTCACCGCTGCATCGCATCCCGGGGCAGCGGGTCGAGCGCGTCGGCGACCCGGTGGACGAGCATCGCCGTTTCGTAGCCGACCTGACCGAGGTCGCAGCCGGGTGCGGCGAGCACGCCGAGCAGCGCGCGGTCGCCCACCGACATGACGATCATGACGCCGCCGTCCATGTCGACGATGGTCTGGCGGACCTGGCCGGCCTGCATGACGCGGGCCGCGCCGAAGGTGAGGCTGGCCAGGCCGCTGATGACGGCGGAGAGGTGGTCGGCCTGGTCCACCGGCAGGTCGGCGGAGCAGGCCAGGCGCAGGCCGTCGCCGGAGACCGTGATCGCGTGCGCGACATCGGGGACCTGCCGGGCGAAGCTCGCCATGAGCCAGTCGAGCTGGCCCGCGCCGGTCGGGTTCTGAGCGTCTGGCATCGCCATCACTGGTCCTTCTGTCCTGGGGCTGTGCTGTTCGTGCGGCGCGCGGCGGCCGATACGCCCTCCGCGAACGCGGACAGCCGGGACCGGACGACGTCCGGATCGACCGCGTTACTGCGGGTGGGCGGCGGCTGCGGTTCGGTGACTCCGGGTGCGAGCTGCGCTCCGGGGCGGCGGCGGGGCAGGTCGCCCTCGTGCGTCGCGGCGCCTCCGGCGTTGGACAGGACCTCCGGGCGTGGCGGCCAGGCACCGGGTGCGGGCGGGGCCGGTGACGCGAGGAACGGCGGGGCAGGGGTTTCGCCACCGCTGAGATACGGGCGGAACCAGGGTGCGGGCGGCCCGGACGGAACTGGCTGATGGTGTGCGGCCGCGGGCGCCGGACGCTGCAGCGGCAAGGCGGAAGGCGCAACGGACGGCGCAACGGACGACGCAACAGACGGCGCAACAGCAGGCGCGACGGCGGGCTTCGGCGGTTGCTGCGGCACGCGCGGGCGCCCCAGCGGCGCACCGACGGTCGACGGCACGACCACCGGCGGCGGCCCGAACCCGGACGGCCCGAACCCGGGCGAGGCGGACACGGGCACCGCCGAGATCGGCGCTGAGGAGATGGGTGCCGAGGAGATGGGTGCCGAGGAGACCGGCGCCGAGGAGACCGGGGCGGCGGCAAGCGGCGCCGACGAGACCGGCGCGTGCGGGAACGGCAGCGAGGACACCGGCGCCGCGGCCGGCAGTGCGCTGATCCGCTCCAGCGCCCGGTGCGGCAGCGCCACGTAGGCGACCGTGCCGCTGCCGGTGGCGTGCAGCTCGACCCGGATCCGGTGCCGGGCGGCGAGGTGGGACACCACGTGCAGCCCCATCGTGCCGGCCGCGGCGCTGCTCAGCGTCGTCGGCGTGGCCAGCCGCGAGTTGATCTCCGCGAGGCGGCGGGGTGCGATGCCGATGCCGCTGTCGTGCACGCGGATGATCGCCCCGTCGACCGTGGGCCGGGCGTCGACGCGGACCGGGTGCGTCGGGGGCGAGAAGGTCGTCGCGTTCTCCAGCAGCTCGGCCAGCAGGTGCACGAGGTCACCCACGACCGGCCCGGTGATCGCGAGGTCGGCGGGCTGGACCTCGACGCGCTGGAAGTCCTCGATCTCCGACGCGGCGGCCGTGATGACCGCGCCGATGCCGACGGCCTGGGTCGCGGGGCGGCCCGGCTCGCCGCCGGAGAGGACCAGCAGGTTCTCCCCGTTGCGGCGCAGGCGGGCCGCGATGTGGTCCAGGGCGAAGAGGCGGGCCAGCACGTCAGGGTCGGTCTCGTCGCGTTCGAACTCGTCCAGCAGCCGCAGCTGGCGGGTGATGAGGGTACGGATGCGCCGGGCGAGCACCTCGGCCATGCGGGACACGTCGACGCGCAGCTCGGCCTGCTCACCGGCGAGCCGCAGCGCCGTGCGGTGCACGGTGGCGAAGGCGTCGGCGACCTGGCCGATCTCGTCGTTGGTCGCGGCGATGCTGCGGGTCGCCGCCGCGGCCGACGTGCCGCTGGGCAGCGGCGCGCCGGTGGTCACGGAGTGGATGACGTCGGGCAGTTCCTGCCGGGCGACGGTGAGGGCCGCGGCCCGCAGCCGGCGCAGCCGCCGGGCGGTCCGCACGGCGAGGGTGATCGCGATGGCGAGCGCGGCGAGACCGATGACGGCGGTGCCGATGACGGTCGCCCAGGCGCGCTGCTGCGCGGTGACCTCGATCTGCTCGGCGCGGATGTCGAGCCGGTCGGACAGCTCCAGGCGGACGATGTTGAGCCGGCGGATGAAGCCGGACTGCGCCACGAACCAGGTGTCGGCGTCGACCTTCAGCCCGGCCGGGTCCTTCTCGGCGTTGCGGGCGGCGGCGGCGAGCTTGTCGGCCTTGTCGACGTCCAGGCCACGGATCTCGTCGTCGTACACGGTGCGCGCAGCGCCGGTCGCGGCCCGCTGGAACTCCGCGACCCGCTGGTCGCGGGCGCCGCGCAGCTCCGACATCGCGCCGAGGTCGCCGGGTTCGACGGCGCCGCGGGAGAAGACCACGCGCAGCAGGTCACGTTCCAGGGCGGCGAAGTGCTCGACCGCGGCGACGGCGGCGACGGCGCGGGCCGCGTTGGCCAGCTCGACGTCGGCGATCTGGGCCGGCACCGCGTCGGCGATGGCCAACAGCGCCTCGGCGAGGGGGCGGTAGATCGGGTCGGCCATCAGCGAGATCGCGGCGTTGTTGTCGGCGGCCTCGCGGGTGGCGCCGAGCCGGCTGTAGACGTCGCTGACCGCGCGGACGGCCTGGTCGAGCGCCGGCACGGCCTTGACCGCGGCGCGGCTGTCGGCAAGGTAGCGCTTGGCGGCCGCGTCGGTGCGCTGCCGCTGGGCCACGACGAGCGCGACGCCGGACTTGCCGCCACGTTGCCGCAGCGCGGCGGTCTCGGCGACCTCGCGCTCCAGCTCGTGCACGAAGCTCACCGCGCTGGTCGCGGTGGAGGCGAGGGTGCGGGCCTGGACCGCGTCGCGGGCGGCGGTGGTGGCGGTCGCGGCCTGCGCGGTGCTCAGCGCGGCGAGGCCGATCATGGCGACGATGATCGGCGCGAGCAGCTGGGTGCGGACGGACCGCAGCCGGCTGGGCCGGGCGGCGCCGCCGCGACGGTGCCCGGCGACCGACGTGTCAGGCGCGCCCGACCGGCGCTGCCGACCGCCGCTGCCGATCGCACGGGGCGAGTCGGCACCGTTCGCTCGGGAGGAGTTGCTGCCTTCCAACCGTCATCCCCTACCCGTCACAGAGGACACGCGATGTCCGCACGTGCGTGCGGAGAGTGAAGACGAGTGTGCTCCGTTGCCGCGCTGTAGCGGGAAAGGTCGTTAAGGAGCACGAAAGGGCACGCTACTGGAAAGGTGCTGCGCCGATAAGACTTCATTCGCCGAACGGCGGCCGTCACAAGCCAAACGGCCTGCGATTTGCGACTATGCGTGACGGCGGCGTCGCAGTACGACGAAGGCGGCCGCCGCGGCGAGCACGATGACCACGCCGAGCCCGATCCACCCCGACGACCGCCGGCTACCCCCGGTCTTCGCCACCGGGCTCGGGCTTGAGGTTGCCTTAACGCTCGGCTCGGCCGGCGGGGCGCTCTCCGACGCCGGCGGCGCGACGGACCGGCCGGACGGTTCCCGCACCGACGGCACCGGCGACAGCCGGCTCAGGGTCGGCAGCGTCGACGGCGGCGCGCCCGGCTCGAGGATGGCCGGCGGCCCGGGCAGCGGCGGCCCGGGCGGCGGCGACGGCTTGCCGGTCGCCCCGGCCAGCAGCGCGACCAGCAGCAACCCCGCGACGGTGAACGCCTTCACATCGGACAAAACGGCACCGACCGCCCGTTCCTGAGAACTTCGCGCGGCCGGTGTCGTGGTGGTGCCGTTATTCGGGCCGGACGAACACCGAGACGGTCCGCGCCGGGACGGTGAACGTGCCGTGCGCGGCGTCGAATGTGGCCTGCCGCGCGAGGGGGTCGGCCGAGGTCGCCTGGACCGGGTGGAGGGCGAACTGCGCACCGGCGTACCCGCCGACCGTCTGCGTGGCGGCGGTCGCGCCGGCGTTGAAGACCACGACGACGGTGCGGTACCGCGGGTCGAGGCCGCGGGCGTCCAGCGTCATCGTGATCACGCCGGGCGTCGCGGACGTGCCCGACAGCGGGAACGCGACCCGCTGCTGGACCTGGGCGGCGGTGCCGAGGGCGAACGCCGGCGAGCTCGCCCGGATCCGCAGCAGCTCCTGGAAGCGGGCCGCGGCCAGGTCGATCGCCGCGCAGTCCGGTACCAGCGCCGGGTTGGCCAGCAGCGGCTGGGCGTAGGACCACTTGTCCTGGTTGTCGGCGGCCGGTGGCAGGCCCGAGCCGAAGCCGTTGCCGCCGGCGCAGTCCCACCGGATCTGGTTGAACCAGTCGCCGGAGTTGAACGAGTTGCGGTCCAGGGACTTGGAGCGCAGCAGGTCCGAGCCGGTGGTGACGAACCCGGTCCCCTGCCCGAACACCGTCGTGGACAGGGCGAGCACCTGCAGCCTCGCCCGCTGCTCCGCGGTCGTGCCGGGTGGCAGCTTGTAGGCGAGGGCGTCGTAGAGGATCTCGTTGTCGTGCGCGTCGACGTAGGTGACGCCCTCGGCGGGCAGCCTCGTGTACCCGGCGGGTGAGCCGTTGTAGTCGACCTGCGCGCCGGTGACCCGGTGGCCGGTGGAGTCGATGAACTCGTAGGCGGCGAGGTTGCCGGTGAGCCCGACCTGGATCAGGTCCTGGTAGTGCAGCAGCCTCGCCCGCTGCTCGGCGGTGCTGCCGTTGGCGGGGTCGCCGTTGGGCGCGGTGTACAGGCCGGACGCGAACCCCTGGATGCGGGGGTCGCCGTCGAACGGGCCGCCGCCGCGGACCGCGTCACGGAGCCGGTCGTTGAACGTGCCGATCCCGGTCCCGGCCATGTTGGTCTGGGTCGCCTGCACGAAGCGGGCGTCGTTGGCGACCTCGCCGAAGTTCCAGCCCTCGCCGTAGATCAGGATCTTCTTGCCGTCGACGCCGTCCTTGCCGAGGGTCAGCTGGTCCAGGGCGGCCCGCACGGCCAGGATGTTGGCCTTCGGGTGGTGCCCCATGAGGTCGAAGCGGAAGCCGTCGACCTTGTACTGCTTGGCCCACAGCACCACCGAGTCGACGACCAGCTTGCCCATCATCGCGTTCTCCGGCGCGGTGTTGGCGCAGCAGGTCGAGTTGGCCACGGTGCCGTCGTCGAGCAGCCGGTGGTAGTAGCCGGGCACGATCTGGTCCAGGACCGAGTGCGGGTCGGTGCCAGCGGCGGTGGTGTGGTTGTAGACCACGTCCACCACGACCCGCAGGCCGGCGCCGTTGATCCCGGCGACCATCTGGCGGAACTGGTTGATCCGCGGGGTGCCCTGCGGGTCGGTCGCGTAGGAGCCCTCGGGCGTGGAGTAGTGCAACGGGTCGTAGCCCCAGTTGTAGCCGTCCTGCTCCGCGATCTGGGCGATGCAGGCCTGCTGCTGGCTGGAGTCCGGCGGCAGCGCCGCCAGGTCGCACGGCGGCTGCAGCTGGTCGGCCCGCCGCTCCGGGATCGTGGCGATGTCGAAGACCGGCAGCAGGTGCACGTATGAGGTGCCGGCCTGGGCCAGCTCCCGCAGGTGCGTCATGCCCGCCGACTGCGCCTGCGTGAACGCCAGGTACGTGCCGCGCTGGTCCTGCGGCACGGTCGTGTCGGCGACGGAGAAGTCCCGCACGTGCAGTTCCTGGATCTGCGGCCGGGCCGGCGCCGGCGGTTTGCGCACCGCGGACCAGCCGGCGGGCTGCAGCGCCGCGTCGGACAGGTCGACGATCTGGCTGTGGGTCGAGTTCGCGGCCAGGGACACCGAGTACGGGTCAGTCACCGACGCCGTCGTCACCCCCCGCACCGCGGGCTGCCACGCCGTCACCCGGAACCGGTAGTAGCGGCCCTTCCAGCTGCGGTCGCCGACGACGTTCCACACGCCGGTGTGCTCGTCGCGTTTCATCGGTTTCAGCACCGGCTGGGCGGCCGGATCGTCGTAGAACTCGAACACGACGTTCTGCGCCGTCGGCGCCCAGACGCTGACCGTGACGCGGCCGCCCTCGAAGTGCGGGCCGAGCTTCGCACCGACGGCACCCACGTACAGGTCGTCCAGTGCCCCGGCGACCTGCACGGCGCTGGCCTCGGTGACGGTGCCGGCGGCGTCACGCTCGACGACGACGACCTGGCCGCGCAGCGCGGTCGACATCGCCGTGCGGTCACCGGTGACGTGGAACGCCTGATACGCCCACAGGTGCGGGTACTTCGCCCGCTGCGGCTCGGTCAGGCTGCCCGTCGCCCGCATGGCGAGGGCCGTGGCGGTGCCGACGACCTGCCCGTCGACGACCGACAGCCCGCCCGCGGGCGCGGACAGCAGCTCGTAGCTGTGCCCGTCGGTGGGCCCCGCCCGCCAGGCGATGGTGTCGCGGTCGACCCACACCGCCTTGGCCTTCGTCAGGTCCGTGTCGGGGGTGCCCTGCGGCGGGATCGGCAGCAGGTACCGCTCCCGGCCGGACAGGATCCAGACCTCGTGCCCGACCGTGACCAGGTCCAGGGTCTGGTCGCTCGGCAGGTCCTTGGTGTCGCCGTTGTGGACGATGTAGTTGAGCGTGGTCGCGTTGTCGGCGAGGGGTACGCGGAATCTGGCGCCGTAGGCGTCGAAGCCCTCCGGTTGCAGCGGGCCGGCCCACTCTGTCGGGGTGGCCGCGCCGGTCCAGACGTGCAGCCCCCACCCGGTGTAGTCGCCGGCCGGGCGGCGGTAGTGCAGCACCGCGGTGTGCTCGGCGGCGGCGCGGGTCGGGTGGACCGTCGCCTCGCCGGAGCGCACCCACGCCTCGCCCTGCTGGCTCGGCAGGACGGACTGGTCGACGCCGGGGTCCTTCACGTCGCCCTTGTGGACGATGAAGTTGACCGGCTTGCTCGGGTCGCTGACCGGCACGTGCCAGAACGCGCCGTAGGCGTCGGTGCCGTCGGGCTGGCGCGGCGCGCTCCAGTCGGTGCCGGTGCCGGGCGCGAGGCCGTCACCCCACAGGTGCAGGCCCCAACCGGTGTAGTCGCCGTCGGGTCGTCCGTAGTGCACGGCGACGGTGCCGGTGGCCGCGGCCTGGGAGGTGTAGATGGTCGCGTCTCCTTGTTTGAGCCAGATCTCCGGGTGTTTCGTCGGGTCGAGCGAGCGGTCGACGGCGACGTCCTTCACCCCGCCCGAGTCGACCACGAGGAAGCCGACGTTCGCCGCTCCCGGTTTCAGCTTGACCCATGCGAAGCGCCCGTACGAATCCTCCCCGGCGAACGGGGCACCCGCCGGCCACGTCATCGGCGACTCGATGTCGCCCCACGCGTACAGGCTCCACGGCTCGTAACCGCCGGCCGGGCGCTGGTAGTGCACGATCGCGTAGTCGGGCGCGACCGCGCTCGGCGGCGTGCCGACCTTCGCCGTGATCCTCGTCTCGGCGGTGCGACCGGACCCGTCCCGCACGACCGCCTTGTACTCCAGTGCGGTGCCGGCCGGCAGCCCGTCGAGGTCGTGGTAGACGCTGTACGGCGCGGCGTTGTCGGTGCCCAGCAGCTTCCACGGCCCGTTGCCGACCTTCGCGGCGAACGTGACCGCCGACAGCGGGTCGCCGGTGACCTCGGCCTTGACCTCGGCGCGGCCCGGGACCGGCTGCCCGGCGGCGGGCGCGACCAGCTTGACGGTCGGTTTCGCGGCGGGCTTCGCGACGGTGCCGCGCGCCTTGAACACCACGGTGCTCAACGGCGGGACGTCCAGCTGCAGGCCGCCGTCGCCGGCGGACGCGGCGATCCCCCCGCCGGCCGGGTAGATCTTGTCGAAGGTGGTGCTCGCCATCGCGGTCGGCACCGTGACGGTCTGGGTCGTGGTCGCGTTGTTGGTCGCGACCAGGTACTCGACCCGCTGCTTCGGGTCGATCCGGGAGAACGCGAACACGCCCGCGCCCTGCGCCGCGTACCGGGTCAGCTGGATGCCCTGCTTGAGCGCCGGGTGCGCCTGCCGCAGCCGGGCAAGGTCGGCGATCGTGCGGTAGATCGGGTGGGTCTCGTCGTAGTGCGCGGTGGCGTGGGTGGTGTCGGTGCCGAGCAGGTCGTCGTCGAGGTAGTCGGGTGAGACGCTCGGGAACATGTCCTGCCGGGCGTCCTTGTCGCCGCCGGCGCCGGTGAAGCCCTGCTCGTCGCCGGAGTAGACGACCGGCTGCCCGCGGGTGAGGAACATCAGCTCATGGCCGAGCTGGTCGCGGCGCAGGTGGCCGGCCGGGTCGGTGCCGCCGCCGGCGACGAACATGCCGATGCGGCCCATGTCGTGGTTGCCGAGGAAGGTCGGCAGGGTGCCCGCGGTGCTGCCGGCCGAGGTGTACAGGTCGTCCTTGGCGTACACGCCGGCGAGCCCGGCGGCGGACCCGCCCCGCGCCACGTAGTCGGTCGCGGCCTGCTGGAACGGGAAGTCCAGGGTCGCCGGCAGCCGGCCCTTGCGCACGTAGATCGAGTCGAACTCGGGGTCGGCGTCATACACCTCGCCGAACATGAAGAAGCCCGGCTTGGCGACCTTGTCGATGCCCTCCACGAACTGCGGCCAGAAGTCCAGGTTGACGTGCTTGGTGGTGTCGATGCGGTACCCGTCGATGCCGGTGTCCTTGACCCAGTCGGCGTAGATCTTCGTCATGCCGCGGACCACCTCGGGACGCTCGGTCCACAGGTCGTCGAGGCCGAAGAAGTCGCCGTACTCGCTGTTCTCGCCGCTGAACGTGGAGTCGCCGCGGTTGTGGTACATCAGCGGGTCGTTGAGCCACGCCGGCTTCTTCGCCGTCTTGTCCGCCTCGTTGGCGAAGACCGGGGTGTAGGGGAACGACTGCGCGTTCACGGGCGGGAACCCGTTCCGCCCGTCGGCGAACGCCCGGTCGTCGAACTTGTTGCCGGCCGCGTCCTTGTACGGGTAGTCCGTCTTGTTGCGGTACGTGTACTGGTCCTGCGCGTAGCGGATGACGTCGGCGGTGTGGTTGGTGATGACGTCGAGGTAGACCTTGATGCCCCGCCCGTGCGCGAGCCGGATCAGCCGCTTCAGGTCGTCCTTCGTGCCGAAATGCGGGTCGATAGCCGTGAAGTCGGTGGTCCAGTAGCCGTGGTAGCCGGCCGAGATGTCGGCGCCGCTGCCCTGCACCGGCCGGTTCTTCAGCACCGGCGCGAGCCAGATCGCGGTCGTGCCGAGGTGCTCGATGTAGTCGAGCCGGTCGATGACGCCCTTGAGGTCGCCGCCGTGGTAGAAGCCCTTGTCCGCCGGGTCGTAGCCGGTGCTCAACCGGTCGCCGGGCAGGCCGCCGGTGTTGTTGGACGGGTCGCCGTCGGCGAAGCGGTCCGGCAGCACGAAGTAGAACTGCTCGGCGTGCTGCTCGGTGGCACCGGCGAGCAGGCTCGCGATCGACGGCTCACCTTCCCACTGGGGCACGCCGCCCGCGTAGCCGCTCGGCGTCCTCGCCTGGTCCGGCAGCGTGGGGACACTGCCCGGCACCGCGGCCAGCATGGCCACGGCGACACCCGCGGCGGCGATGGTTTGCGTGAGTTTCAGACGCTTCATGGCGGGGCCTCATCATCTCGCGGCAGGCCGTGAACGTATCGACACAGAATGATCGACACAAGGCTTGCCCCGCCACGCGAGGGCTACTTGAGGGAGTCGGTGATGGCCTCGCTGATCTTGCGCAGCTGATCGACCTGCTCCGGGGTGAGCGGGTCGAACAGGTGGGTCCGCACCGCCTCGACATGCCCCGGCGCGGCGGCCTCGATCGCGGCGAACCCGACGTCGGTGAGGTCGGCGAACTGCCCGCGCTTGTCGTCGTCGCAGTCGCGCCGGCGCACCCAGCCGCGGGCCTCGAGCTTGGTGACCGCATGGCTGAGCCGGCTGCGGGAGGAGCGGGTGAGGTCGGCGAGCTCACTCATCCGCCGGGTGCGTCCCGGCGACTCCGACAGCACGACGAGGATCTCGTAGTAGGCGTGCGGCATGCCCGCGTCGTGCTGCAACTCGCGGTCGAGCCGGTCGATGAGTTGCGTCGTGGCGGTGTAGAAAGCACGCCAGGCGAGTTGTTCGTCGGCGTCGAGCCAGCGGGTCGGTGGGCTCACATCGCTCCCTCCAGGAGTTGCCTGCCTGCGCGAAAAGTCTTACTGATCATGCTGGAGAGTGCCAGTTTTTCCGGACGGGGGCGCCATGAAGATCTACGATGGCCAGGTCAACGACTATCTCCGCGCTGTCGAGCAGGCTCTGGACGGCGTGCCTGCCGGCCGTCGCGATGCGCTGCTCGCCGACCTCAGCGACCACATCGCCGCCAAGCTCGCCGACTCCCGGCGGGCGGAGCAGGGCCCGGCAGCCTCTGCCTCGGAGTCCGAGGTGCGCTCCGTGCTGGACCTGCTGGGCGATCCGCACGAGCTGGCCGCCGAGCTCGAAGCCGCCGAACTGGAGGCCGCTGGGGCCGGGGCCGCCGGCGAGGACACCGGTCATGCCACCGCCGCCGGGCCCGCGGTGCCGATCGAGATCAACCCTGGCCGCAAGGTCGGCGCGCTCATCTGGGTCCTCATCACGATCGCCATGGTGTCGCTGCTGTGCGTCGGCGTCGTCCTGACCGGCGTGTTCCTCTTCTTCACCAACCGCTGACCCCTGGACCGCCGCCGCCGCGAACCGCTCGGACACGCCGCGGCCCGTCCCGTTCGAGCGAACCCAGCCCGCCGCAACGCCCGAACGAGCGCCGCCCGACCCGACATCTGAGCAAACCCCGCCCCGTCGCAACACCCGGACGAACGCCGGCCGCAACGTCCGGACAGACGCCCGCCGCAACGCCTGGGCGGACCCCCGGCCGCCGCGATACCCCAGCGAACCCCGCTCGCCGCAGCGCCGGACCGGCGCCCGGACAAACTCCCACCGCAACGTCCGGGCCGAACCTCGGCCGCCGCGATGCCTGAGTGCCGACCGCCTGCCGGCCGGGTGCGGCTGGATGCGGCCGAGCGCTGCGACGCGCTCCCCGCCCGCCCGGCTGCGCCCCGTGCCGCCGCCTGGCGCCCCGGCCGCACCCGTGGTCGTCCCGTCCGGGTGAACCCGTCGGCGACGAACGGGCGCGGGGCCCGGCGAGACCCCGCGACCGCAGCTCGTCACCGACGCCGCCGGGCGGAACGCGCACTGCTGCGCATCCGCCCGGCGACCGCCCGTCCGCGTCGCCCCCTGGCTCCCCATTCGACGCGAACGTGCCGCTGGCTTCGGCCGGAACCAATCGATGCACGGCCATGCATCGTCATCTCCGAACACCCCCCGTGAAGCCGTCTGGCTGGCGGGTCCAGATCAGCGTATCTAGACGTCTAGGTTCGCGCAATTGTTGATTTGAGGAAAGGTGGTCTAGATTTGCCGGGTGCGTGGCCGGCTCTTTCCAGTCGCCGATGGCTGGTATGAATGGCGCCAGGAGCCGCCCCTGGCGCAGGCCGTCCAGGTGCGGGTCAGCGTCGCGACCGGCGGTCGGCTGGTGCTCACCGGCCTGCACATCGACGGCAGCCCCAGCGCCGATCTGCTGCGCGCCATCCCCGTCGGGCGCATCGAGGCCGCCGCCAACGCGCAGCTCGCGGTCGTCCACGAGGCGATCGACACGCCACCGGTGCTCAACCCGCGCCCCCGGCCGGTCGTGCCGCCGGTCGCGGTCGACACCGGGTGGGAGATGGTCGAGCCGGCCCTCGCGGTGGCCCGCGCCGCTCCCGCCGACGGCGCCCGGTCACGCGGGCGCCCCGACGTCTTCTACCGCGAGGTCGCCGACGTCTATCTCGACTTCGCCCAGGACTCCCCGCGACCCGCCTGCGACCTGGCCGATCGGCACGGCGTGCCGGTCAGCACCGCGCATCGGTGGGTGAAGGAGGCCCGCCGGCGTGGGTTCCTGCCGCCGGGCAGGCCGGGCAAGAGCGGCTGAGTGAGCGTGCGGGCATTCGATAGGGTGTACAAGGTGTCGATCGACGCCGCCGTGCGCACCCGGGTGCACCGCCTGCTCACCGACTATCTCGGCGGGCAACCGGTGCCCGCAGACCTGAGCGCGACACCGGCCGCGATCCGCAGCGGCACCGCGGTGGTCTATCTGCGCCTGGTCGCCAACGATCCGCCGTTCGTGCGGGTCTTCTCGCCGCTGCTGCGCCGGCTGGAGTGCTCGCCGCAGCTGCTGTCCGAGCTCAACGAGCTCAACGGCCGGCTCAACTTCGTCCGGCTGTTCTGGCGCGACGACTCCGTCATCGCCTCCTATGAGCTGATGGCCGAGACCCTCGACGCGACGGAGCTGGGCAACGCCTGCGACTGGGTCGCCGACGCCGCCGACTACTACGACGTCCGGCTGCACGATCAGTTCGGCGGCGAGCTGGCGTTCACACCGCCGCCGACGTCCCAGCACCCGGCGGACACGCCCCACGGCAAGATGGAGCGATGAGCAGTCTCCTCGTCTCCACCGTCGGCGGCAGATCCCTCGACGCGCCGGGCGCCGCCCGTTTCGTCTCGACCGACCCGGCCCACCTCGATCAGGTCGTCGCCGAGGTCGCCCTGGCCGACGCCGACACGTTCGTCGCCGCCTGCCGGTCCGCCCGCCGCGCGCAGCGCGACTGGGCCGACGTGCCGGCGCCGGTCCGCGGCCGCGTGATCGCCAACCTCGGCCGCCTCGTGGAGGCCAACTTCGAGGCGCTTGCGGCGCTCGTGACGCGGGAGGTCGGCAAGACGATCGCCGAGGCCCGCGGCGAGGTGCAGGAGATCGTCGACACCTGCGACTTCTTCCTCGGCGAGGGCCGCCGCCTCTACGGGCAGACCGTGCCGAGCGAGATGCCGGACAAGCAGCTGTTCACGTTCCGGGTGCCGGTCGGCGTCACCGCGATCATCACGGCCGGCAACTTTCCCGTCGCGGTGCCCAGCTGGTACCTGGTGCCCGCGCTGCTGTGCGGCAACGCCGTGGTGTGGAAGCCGGCCGAGTACTCCGCCGCCTGCGCCGACGCGTTCGCCCAGCTCATCCGGCGCGCCGGGGTGCCCGACGGGGTGTTCGACGTGATCTTCGCCGACGGTGAGTCGACGTTCGCCGGTCTCGAGCGGGCGCTGTCCGCCGGCCTGGTCGACAAGATCGGGTTCACCGGCTCCTCGGAGGTCGGCGCGCGCATCGGCGAGCTCGCCGGCCGGCACCTGCAGAGCGCCTGCCTGGAGCTCGGCGGCAAGAACCCGATGATCGTCACCGAGGACGCCGACCTGGACCTCGCCGTGCACGGCGCGCTCTTCGCGGGGTTCGGCACCGCCGGGCAGCGCTGCACCTCGCTGGGCACCTTGATCGTGCACGAGGACGTCCTCGAGGCGTTCACCGCGCGGCTCGAGGACGCGGTACGCCGTGCGCCGATCGGCGACCCCACCGACCCGTCGGTGCTCTACGGCCCGCTGATGACGGAGCGGTTCGAGGCGCGGTTCGGTGAGTTCCTCGACTGGGTCGAGGCCCACCACCGGGTGTCGGGCTCGTCCGGCGTCGGCAGGATCGGCGCCGCCAACCCGCGCGACGGGTTCGTCGGCGACCCGGAGGCGGGCCTCTACCACCATCCGGTGCTGGTCCACGGCGTGCGCCCGGAGGACAAGATCTTCCAGCAGGAGACCTTCGGCCCGCTGGTCGGCGTGACCGGCTACGGCACCCTCGACGAGGCGATCGAGCTGGCCGACGCGCCGGGCTACGGGCTGTCCGCGGCGATCTACACCACCGACCCGCGCAAGGCCTTCACGTTCCGGCGCCGCACCCGGGCCGGGATGGTCAGCGTCAACAACTCCACGTCCGGCGCGGAGGCGCACCTGCCGTTCGGCGGCAACGGCAAGTCGGGCAACGGCAGCCGTCAGTCGGGCGTGTGGGTGCTCGACCAGTTCACCCGCTGGCAGTCGATGAACTGGGACTACTCCGGCCGCCTCCAGCGTGCGCAGATGGACACCCTGGAGATCTCGCCGGACCTGGATTATCGGCTCAGTCAATAACAAATCGGATATTTGACGTAAATTCCTCTGTAGGGCCGTCCGCGCTCCGGGTCGGGCGGCCTTCTACGGGGGAACCATGCGATTCCGAAACCACACCATCCGCTGGGTCGCGGTGGCGGCACTCGTCACCTGCGGCGCCGTCGCGGTGCCGCAGACCGCCTTCGCCGCCGAACGGCCGCGTGCCGCGGGCAAGGCCGGCGCCGGCAGGACAACGATCACCACCATCGACGGCAAGGACGTCACGAAGGCCGGGAAGGCGGCGAAGCGCAAGCACGCCAAGGCGGGCCAGAAGGCCACCGCCGCCGAGGGGCCCAAGGCCGGAAAGGCAGGGAAAGCCGGCACCGGCGCCGGGAAGCCCAAGGCCGCGAAGGACAGCACCGGCGCGGGGAGGTCCAAGGCCGCGAAGGCCGGGACCGGCACCTCGAAGGTCCCCACGGCCGGCGCCGCCGCCGACCGGGTCGACTTCGCCCGGCCGCTGACCGTCGCCGCCCCACCCGGCGCGCCGGGTGGGGCGAGCATCGCCACCTGCGCCGAGACCAGCACGATCGCGGCCACCGCGGTCTGGGCGGACGCCACCGTCGACGACCATGAGGACACCACCCTTGACGTGACGCTCACCAGGTCGGACGACTGCGGCAACGCCACCGGCCTCGGCTACGTGATCACGCTGCCGACCGGCCTGTACCGCGCCTACGGCGACGTCGTGAACGACTGCGCCGCGGACCCCGTCACCGGCAGCTCCGGCGACACCACGTTCACCGTCGTCGGCGCGTCGATCCTCGACACCTTCACCACCTGCACGATCAAGTTCCCGGTCAGGAGCCTCACGTCCGGGCTGTTCGTCTTCGACGCCGTGAACTTCACCGCCGTGACCGGCGTGGTCTCGACCAGCCAGACGCCGCAGACGCTGACCGTCCTCAGCGCGCCGGCACGGGTCGTCGCGACATTCGACCCGCCCGCCATCGACGCGTTGACCACGTCGACCTTGACGGTGGCGATGTCCCGTACCGACCAGAACGCCGCCGCCGTGTCCAGCGGACTCGCCTACCAGCTGGACCTGCCTGCCGGGCTCATCCTCGCCGGGGGCGCCACGACCAACGACTGCGGCGGCACCCTCACCGCGACCCCCGGCGCCTCCTTCCTGACGCTCGGCGGCGCCTCGCTGACGGGGTACCCGTCGCTCTGCCAGATCACGGTCCCGGTCACCTCCGGGGCGGCGGACGAGTACAAGCTCCTCGACGCCGCGCTGAGCGTCACGACCGGCGTTCGGGCGGGCCTGGACAGCAACTGCAAGGAGCACGGCCGCACCGAGAAGAGCTGCGAGCCGACGCTGCTGGTGAGCAAGGTGGCGCAGGCGATCACGTTCGACCAGCCGGCGACCGCCCCGGTCTCCCAGAAGACCGTCACGCTCGCCGCGACGGCGTCGTCCGGGCTGGCGGTGACGTACACCAGCTCGACCGGCGGCGTGTGCTCGGTCAGCGGCGGCATCGTCACGCTGCTGACGCCCGGCACCTGCACGATCATCGCCGACCAGGGCGGCAGCACCGCGTATGAGGCCGCGACGCCGGTGACGCGCTCGTTCACCGTCGGCCCGCCCACCGCGACGCCGACCCCGACACCCACGCCGACACCCGCGCCCGACCCGGCGCCGGCACCGGGCCAGGTCGTCGCGACGGCAGGGGTCGCGCAGATCACCGCCTCGTGGCAGCCACCCGCCGACACGTCCGCCGTCACCGGCTACGTCGCGTCGGCGACTCCCGGCGACGCGACCTGCTCGACCGCTTCGGCGTCCGACACGTCGTGCGTGATGGGCGGGGTCGCGGGTGTCACGTACACCGTCACGGTCGTCGCCAAGGGCCCGGGCGGCACCTCGTCGCAGGCGGGACCGTCCAACCCGGTGACCCCGGCGGCGCCGCCGATCAGCACCACGGTGCCCGACACGAACCTGACGCTCACCACCGACAAGGGCATCATCACCACCGCCGCCCCGAGCCAGGACATCGTGGTCATCGGCACGGGCTTCATGCCGTACTCGACCGCGACGATCATCATCTACTCGCTGCCGATCAACCTGGGCAGCGTGGTCACGGACGGCCTCGGCAACTTCAGCAAGCCGGTGAAGGTGCCCGCCGACCTCGTGGTCGGCGGGCATTCGCTGGTCGCGGCGGGGGTCGACCCCGACGGCCAGCCGCACAGCCTGAAGATGGCGATCAAGGTCGCGGCGGCGGCCCCGGCCACCACGCGGCGGCCGGGCTCCGGTTCGCTGCCGGTGACCGGCGCCCCGGCCACGGCGACGGTGCTGCTCGGCTTCGCGGTGACGTTCGCCGGCGGCGGGCTGCTGCTCGCCGGGCGTCCGCGCCGCCGTCGGAGCACCTGACCCACTGCCGCCCTGCGGCACTGCACCACTGTCGCCGCGGCGCTTCACTACTGCCGCCGCCGCGGCGCGCCGACCTGGGACGCCGGCCGATCACGTGCTGATCGGCCGGCGTCCGTGTCTCCGCTCCGCATCGGCGTTCGCTCGGCGCCCGCGGTGCGCTCGGCGCCCGCGGTGACAATCGATGGTCGCGGTGACGGCCGATGGTCAGGCGGCGGCGACCGCGACGGGGACGGGGACCGCGATGCCCCGCCGGGTGCGGAACAGCAGCAGCGACAGAGCCGCCGCGGAGATGGACAGCCCGCCCGCGATGTACCAGGCCAGGTCGTAGTTGCCGAGCCGGTCCCGCAGCAGGCCGGTCGTGGTCGCGGCGATCGCCGCCCCGAACTGGTGCGACGCGAACACCCAGCCGAAGACGACCGGGCCGCTGGCGCCGAAGTACTCCCGGCAGAGCGCGACCGTCGGCGGCACCGTCGCCACCCAGTCCAGGCCGTAGAAGAGGATGAACACCACCATGCTCGGCCTGACGGTCGCCGCGAACAGCACCGGCAGCACCAGCAGCGAGGCGCCGCGCAGCGCGTAGTACCAGCCGAGCAGGATGCGGCTGTCCATGCGGTCGGTGAGCCAGCCCGACGCGATCGTCCCGACGATGTCGAACAGGCCGATGAGCGCGAGCAGCGATGCCGCGACCGGCTCCGTCATGCCGTGGTCGTGGGCGGCGGGGATGAAGTGGGTGCCGATGAGTCCGTTGGTCGTCGCGCCGCAGATCGCGAACCCGCCGGCGAGCAGCCAGAACGCCGGCACCCGGGACGCGTCACGCAGCGCGCCGATCGCCCGCTTGGCCGCGCCGCCGGTCGGTGCCGGTGGAGGCGGGGGGTCCGACGGGTCCGCGCCGTAGGCGGTCACGCCCAGCTCGGACGGGTGGTCACGCAGCCGCCACAGGACCAGCGGCACCACCAGCAGCGCCCCTCCGGCGACCGTCAGCGCCGCCGCGCGCCACCCACGGGCGTCGACCAGCAGCGCCAGCAGCGGCAGGAACACCAGTTGTCCGGCGGCGCCACCGGCGGTCAGTACACCGGTGATCAGGCCACGGCGCTTCACGAACCAGCGACCCGTGATGGTCGCGACGAACGCGAGGGCCATCGAGCCGGTGCCGAGGCCGACCAGCACGCCCCACAGCGCGATGAGCTCCCAGCTGTGCCGCATGAACACGGTGAGCCCGCTGCCTGCGGAGACGAGCAGCAGTGCGTACGCCACCACCCGCCGGATCCCGAAGCGCTCCATGAGCGCGGCCGCGAACGGCGCGGTCAGCCCGAACAGCAGCAGGTTGATCGAGACGGCGAGGGAGATGGTCCCCAGCGACCAGCCGAACTCCTCGTGCAGCGGGTGCAGCATCACGCCGGGCGTCGCGCGGAACCCGGCAGCGCCGACCAGCGCGACGAACGCGACGGCGGCAACCAGCCAGGCAGGGTGGATTCGTTTCACGGAACAATAATCTTGGACTTTGTACGGCCGGGCGAGTGGCCCGACAGCCATAGTGCGCAAGAATCGGGCCATGGAGAAGCTGCCTCTAGCTCCGTCGACTCCAGCACCTGAGCATTTCGTGGCCGTGATCGCGCTGGACGGCGTCGTGGCGTTCGACCTCGGCACCCCGTCCCAGATCTTCGGCGCCGCCCGTGACGACGAGGGCCGCCGCCGGTACCGCATCCAGGTCTGCAGCCCAGGTGGACTGCCGGTGCGCAGCGCGGCCGGATTCCAGGTGCTGCCGGAGCACGGCCTGGAGATCACTTCGGTGGCCGACACGGTGATCGTGGCCGGCATCCACCGTGGCGGCCCGGTCGAGGACGCCAGCATCGAGCCTGCCGTGGCTTCATCGTTGCGGGCCGCCTTGGCCCGCGGCGCCAGAGTCATGTCGATCTGCACCGGCGCGTTCGTGCTGGCCGCCGCCGGCCTGCTCGACGACCGTCCGGCGACCACCCACTGGGGCTGGGCGGAGCAGTTCCGGGCCCTGTACCCGCAGGTCAAGCTCGACCCGGACGTGCTGTTCATCGACGACGGCGACGTGCTCACCTCGGCCGGCGTCGGCGCCGGGATCGACCTGTGCCTGCACGTGGTGCGCACCGACTTCGGCAGTGAGGTCGCCAACCGGGCGGCCCGCCGCAGCGTCGTGCCGCCGTGGCGGGAGGGCGGGCAGGCGCAGTACATCGAGCGACCGCTGCCACGGGTCACCGACACCACCACGGCACCCACCCGGGCGTGGGCGTTGCAGCGGCTGGGCGAGCCGTTGACGCTGCAGGACATGGCCGCGTACGCCACGATGAGTGTGCGCACGTTCACTCGGCGTTTCCGCGAGGAGACCGGGGTGAGCCCGGCCCGGTGGTTGCTGCAGCAGCGGGTCGACCACGCCCGTGGCCTGCTGGAGAGCACCGACCTGGCGGTGGAGCAGATCGCCCGCCGGTCGGGGCTCGGCACGGCCGCGTCACTGCGCCAGCACCTGCAGACCACGATCGGTGTCGCCCCGAGCGCGTACCGTCGCACGTTCCGGGTTGTGCCCGGCGCGCCGGGACGGTAGGCAAGAGGAACGATCACCGTCGATCCTCCGGGAGGCACCGTGCGCAGGCTCGCCCCGCTCGTCCTGATCCCACTCCTGCTCGTGCCATCGTTGCTCGGCGGCACGGCCTCCGCCTTTGCCGGTGCGCCGGCTGCCGGACCCACCGCTCGTGGCTACGGCGGGGCGGTGAGCTCCGTCGATCCGACGGCCACCGCGGTCGGCCTGGAGGTGCTGCGCAAGGGCGGCAACGCCGTCGACGCAGCCGTCGCGGTCGCGGCGACCCTGGGCGTGACCGAGCCGTTCTCCGCCGGCATCGGCGGCGGCGGATTCTTCGTCTACTACGACGCCCGCAGCGGCAAGGTGTCCACACTGGACGGCCGGGAGACCGCGCCGCGGTCGATGACCTCGTCGGCGTTCGTGAACCCCGCGACCGGCCTGCCGTACGCGTTCCAGGAGGCCCGGGTCAGCGGCATCTCCGCCGGCGTCCCCGGCACCCTGGCGACCTGGGACACCGCGCTGCACCGGTGGGGCAAGCGGTCCCTGGCCACCAACCTGCGCCCGGCGAGCGACGTCGCGCGCCGCGGCTTCACCGTCGACCAGACGTTCGCGACCCAGGTCAGCGACAACGCGGCCGCGTTCTCGCAGTTCACGCCGACGGCGGCGCTGTTCCTGCCGGGCGGCCAGCCGCCGGCGGTCGGCAGCACGCTGCGCAACCCCGACCTCGCCGCGACCTACGATCTGGTCGCACGCAGGGGCATCGACGCCTTCTACGGCGGCGAGGTCGGCCGCGACATCGTCCAGGCCGTGCAGCACCCGCCGGTCGCGACCAGCCCCGCGCTGCCGTGGCAGTACGAGATCCGCCCCGGCGGCATGACCCTCGCGGACCTGCGCGCCTACGAGGTCCGCCGCCCCACCCCGACGCACATGGTCTACCGCGGCTACGACGTCTACGGCATGGCCACCCCGTCCTCGGGCGGCTCGACCGTCGGCGAGGCACTCAACATCCTCGAGCGCTCCGACCTGGGCAAGCTGGACGGCACGCAGGCGCTGCACCGCTACCTGGAGGCCAGCGCCCTCGCGTTCGCCGACCGCAACCGCTACGTCGGCGACTACACACCCCGGCCGCTGCTCGACGCACTGCTGACCAACGGCTTCGCCGCCGAGCGCGCCTGCAAGATCGACCCGCTGCACGCCGCCACGAAGCCTGTCCTGCCGGGCGTCCCGGACGGCCGCTACGACTCGTGCGCGACTGCCACCGGCGGCGCGTCGACCGACTTCGGCAAGTCGACGACCAACCTCACCGTCGCCGACAAGTGGGGCAACGTCGTGGAATACACGCTCACCATCGAGCAGATCGGCGGCAACGGGATCGTCGTGCCCGGCCGCGGCTTCCTGCTCAACAACGAGCTTACCGACTTCAACTTCACCAACACCCAGGCCCCGGCCGACGACCCGAACCTGCCCGGCCCCGGCAAGCGGCCGCGCAGCTCGATGGCCCCGACGATCGTCCTGCAGGACGGCCGGCCGTTCCTTGCGCTCGGCTCCCCCGGCGGCTCGACCATCATCACCACCGTCCTGCAGATCCTGATCAACAGGATCGACCTCGGGATGACGCTGCCCCAGGCCCTCGCGGCGCCGCGGGCCACGCAGCGCAACACCGCCTCGGTGGTCGCGGAGCCGGCGTTCATCGCCGGGCCCGGGGCCGCGCTCGGCGCGCTCGGGCACACGTTCACGTCGATGGCCGAGATCGGGGCCGCGACCGCGATCGAGTTCCTGCCGCATGGCGAGCTGCTGGCCTGCGCCGAACCTGTCCGCCGCGGCACCGGGTCAGCGGGCACCGTCCGTGGAGGAGGATCCCGGTGACGGCCGGCCGCTTTCAATGACCGTACCGCGGGCCACCTAATTGATCTCCGGAGTCGTCACCTTCCAGTGACGCAACGTCGAACCCCAGCCTAGAGCAACCGGCAGAGTGGCGCGTCGCCCGCGGGGGCGGCGCGCCACTCTGCGCCCCGCGCACCGCAGACCCACGGCGCATGCCCGTCCCGGTGATGGACGGGGCACGGTCGGGTGACGACTGGCGGCCGTGGGATGGTTGCTTCTCGTGGGCATCGAGGTCGAGAACGAGTTGCGCCGGCTCGCGCCGCAGGTGCTTGGCATCCTGGTTCGCAGGCACGGGCAGTTCGATGCCTGTGAGGACGCCGTGCAGGAGGCGTTGCTCGCGGCGGCGATGCAGTGGCCGGGCGAGGGCGTGCCGGACAACCCGCGTGGCTGGCTGCTCACGGTCGCCGGCCGGCGGCTCACGGATCAGTTCCGCAGCGAGGACGCCCGGCGGAGGCGGGAAATCGCCGTCCATGTTTCACATGAAACATGGGATACAGTGGACATTCCCGATAAAGACGACACGTTGCTGCTGTTGTTCCTCTGCTGTCATCCGTCGCTGTCGAGTGCGTCGCAGTTGGCGCTCACGCTGCGGGCCGTGGGCGGGTTGACCACGGCGCAGATCGCGCACGCGTTCCTGGTGCCGGAGGCCACGCTCGCGCAGCGCGTCAGCCGCGCCAAGCAGACGATAAAGAAGGCGGGCGCCCAGTTCAGGCTGCCGCCGGCGGCCGAGCGGGCCGGCCGGTTGCAGGTGGTCCTGCAGGTGCTGTACCTGATCTTCAACGAGGGGTACACGGCGTCGTCGGGTGAGCAGTTGCACCGGCCGGAGCTGACGGCCGAGGCCACCCGCCTGACCCGCGAGGTGCACCGGTTGCTGCCCGACGACGGTGAGGTCGCGGGGCTGCTCGCGCTGATGCTGCTGACCGACGCCCGCCGCCCGGCCCGCACCCGGCCCGACGGCGCGCTGGTCCCCCTCGCCGCCCAGGACCGCGCGCTGTGGAACCCGGCGATGATCGCCGAAGGCGTCGACCTGATCACCAGGACGCTGCCGAAGGGGCCGCCGGGGCCGTACCAGCTGCAGGCCGCGATCGCCGCGATCCACGACGAGGCCGCGTCGGCCGCGGACACCGACTGGCCGCAGATCCTCGCCCTGTATCAGCTGCTGGACCGGGTCGCCCCGAATCCGATGGTGACGCTGAACCAGGCGGTGGCCGTGGCGATGGTGCAGGGTCCGGCGGCCGGGCTGCGGCTGCTCGAGGCGCTGGACGCGGACGAGCGGCTGGCCCGGCATCACCGCCTCGCCGCGGTCCGCGCCCACCTGCTGGAGATGTCCGGGGACACCGAACAGGCCCGGTCGGCGTACGAGCTGGCGGCCCGCCGCACGACCAGCCTCCCGGAGCAGCGGTACCTGCTGTCCAAGGCCGCGTCACTGCACGGGTAGCGGCCTGGCCTTGTCGGTGGCGAGCATGACAGCGATCGTGCCGAGCAGCGTGCCCGTCACGTACCGCTGGATCCGCAGCCATGTGGGGCGCTTCGCGAGGAACACGGCGATCGAGCCGGCGGCCAGGACGATGCCCGCGTTGACGAGCATGCTGACGGCGATCTGCACCCCGCCGAGCAGGAAGCCCTGCGTCATCACGTGCCCGGCGGCGGGGTCGACGAACTGCGGGATCAGCGACGCGTACATGATCGCGGCCTTCGGGTTGAGCAGGTTGGTCATCAGGCCCATGGTCAGGAGCTTCCGGTTGGAGTCCGGTGGCAGTTCCTGGTGGGTGAAGACCGACGTGCCGCCGGGGCGGACGGCCTGCCACGCGAGGTAGGCGAGGTAGGCGGCGCCGGCGAGCTTCACGGTGAGGTACAGCGCCGGCACGGTCGCGAAGACCACCGAGAGCCCGGCCGAGGCGAGCGTCAGGTAGATCAGGAACCCCGCGGCGACCCCGCCGAGGGAGATCATGCCGGCGCGGCGGCCCTGCGAGATGCTGCGCGAGACGAGATACATCATGTTCGGCCCGGGCGTGAGCACCATCCCCAACGCCACGAGTGCGACCCCTGCCGCCGCCCCAATCGTGATCACGGTCCCGACGTTGCCAGTCCGGACGCCGCCGGTCGAGGGCCAATCGGCGGTCAGAGGCTCTTGACCCAGCGGTGGCAGTCGTCCTGCTCGATGTAGCCGGCGGCGGTCCAGGCGTGGTGGGCGAGGGTGTTGTCGTCGAGGACCATGGCGTCGGCGCGGCGGCCGCCGAACCCGCGGAAGCGCTCCTCGGCGGCGGCGAGCAGCTGGGCGCCGATGCCCTGCCGGCGCCGGTCGGGGTGCACGGCGAAGCGGTACAGGTGGCAGCGCCAGCCGTCGAACCCGGCGATGAGCGACCCGACGATCTCGCCGTCGGCCACAGCCAGTTGCAGCGCGTCGGGGTCACGGGTGATCAGTGCTGTCACGCCGTCCGCGGAGTCGCCGCGGTTCGTGTCCTCGGCCGCGATCTTCCAGAAGGCGAGGACGGCGGGAAGGTCGGCGAGGGTGGCGGCACGCAGGATCATGCCGCCGACCGTACGACACCGGGAGTAGTTCGATGTACCGCCCTCGGCTGGCGACGCGGGCTCCCGTTTCAGGCAGGGTTGGCGGGCATGAGGTTCACCCCGAAATGGCGCAAGGCGATCCTGACCCTGCACGTGATCACGGCGGTGGGCTGGCTCGGCAGTGACCTGGTGCTGCTGACGCTCGGGGTCGCGGGGCTGAGCGGCGGCGCCGACAAGGACGTGGCGTATCCGGCGATGAGCATCGTCGGCACGGCCCTGTTCGTGCCGCTGTCGTTCCTGGTGTGGGTGGTCGGGGTGGTGAACGCGCTCGGCACGCCGTGGGGGCTGCTGCGCTGGTGGTGGGTGGCGGTGAAGCTGGTCATCGTCACGGTGATGCTGTTCCTGGTGACGTTCCTGCTGTATCCGGGGCTCGTCAACGCCAGCGACCTGGGTGAAGCGTTGCCCCGCCGGGATCAGATCAACCTCGTGGTCGCGCCGAGTGTCTCCTCGACGCTGCTGATCATTTCGACGGTGCTGTCGACGTATAAGCCGTGGGGGCGCCGGTCGGCAGCGGTTCGGGTGGCGGGTCCGACGTCAGCGCGGTGACGCCCCAGCAGGCGGCGCTCGCGCAGGCCAGCACCGCGATGGCGATCGTGACACGGTCGATCGACGTGCTCAGGTGCCAGCGGATGTCGTACGGGGTGATCAGGTAGATCAGGATCAGCCCTGCGGTGTGCACGGCGGTGACGGCCCACAGCCAGCCGTCGGCGCCCAGCTCGAGCCCGGTGCGTGCGCGGCGCAGGAAGAGGTGCCCGAGCAGCGCGGCGACGGCGGCGAGCAGGACGATCCAGCCGACGCGGCCGGCCATGAAGTCGAGGATCGTCGGCAGCCGGCCGAGGGTGTCGGTGTCGCCGTGCAGGAGGGCGGAGAAGCGTCCGCCGGCGAGGACGTCGGTCTCTGCGCCGAGCAGGCGGGCGGTCACGGACCAGATCCCGGCGACGCCGACGGGCACCCAGAGCAGGGCGGCGCGGCGCCGGTCGCGCCAGAAGCGGACGGTGCCGACGACGGCCAGGGCGGCGACGAGGCTGAGGCCTTCGTTCTTCATGAGCGCCGCCGTGGACAGCAGGAACAGGGCGAGCGGCAGCATCCCGGCGAACGGCCGGGCGAACAGCAGCAGCACCGCGCCGGCGGCGAACGCACACGCGCACATCGCGTCGCTGAAGCCGGCGGTGGGGACGAGCCACAGCGGCGTCCATGCGGCGTACCCGGCGGCGATCGCGGCGGGCCAGGACAGCAGGGCATGTGCCCGCGCGGTCGCGACCCGGATCGCGTGGATGAGCATGGCGATGGCGGAGAAGGTGAGGAAGCCGGTGACGAAGGCCGCGGGGTAGAAGTCGCGGATGTTCAGCAGCTGCCAGACGAGGGCGACGGGCGCGGATGCGAGCGGCGGGTAGTCGGGGTGGCTGAAGACGAGCACGGGGTTGGCGATGGCGGCGCGGGCGAAGTCGCCGCCCTGGGTGAAGTAGCCGGCGTGCAGCCACCAGATCAGGTGGGTGTCCCAGGTGACGGGTTCGGTGCTGAGGCGCAGGAACGGCGGGACCAGCGGCAGCGTGATCAGCAGCGCGTCGCGCCAGCCGCTGCACGGTATCCGGGGCCGGTCGCGCAGGCGCCAGGCGAGGACGCCGGTGGCCAGGTAGACGGGGACGAACCACAGCAGCAGCGGGCCGGTGCAGGCGAGCATGAGCAGCACGGCCGCGGTGGCGACGGCGGCGCCGGCGATCGGTGCGAGGACGATCGCGAGCGGCACGGCGCGGGTCAGGGCGTAGCTGAGCGGCAGCCCGACGACGACCAGGATGAGCACCGCGAGCAGGGTCTGGATCATGCGGCCGGCTTCCGGGTGAGCAGCCGCACGCCGTGCGGTGCGGCGGGGTCGGGTTCCAGGTACACCTCGAGGTCGGCGCGGCCGGTGAGGTCGACGACCTCGATGCCGTACATGGTGGCGAACTCGACGAGGCGCATCTGCAGGTCCACGATCTTCTCGACGATCACGACCCTGGTCCCGGCGGGGACCTGGCGGTGCAGTTCCCGGCTGAGGTATTCGAGCTTCTCCCGGTACTGCCGGGTGGGGTGCTGCTGTCCGGCGATGCGCACGGTGTCCACGCCGATCCGGGTCGAGTAGACAGCGGGGCGCATCGCCTGCAGCAGGGCCAGCGCGCACAGCGCGGCGACGAGCAGGCGGACTGCCGTTCGAGGCGTTGGCAACCGTCGCATCGACCTACCCTAGAAGAGCGACTGGAGCGGCGGTGGTAGGCCGGGCCCGGCGGATTCGGCCTCGCGGCGCCCGGCCGGCGAATAGGCTCGGATCGACGTGCTGACATCCGTTGTGCATCGCGACCAAGGGAGTTTGTGATGACCTCTCGGCTCAATCCGTACCTGAGCTTCCGGGGCAACGCCCGGCAGGCGATGGAGTTCTACCAGGGTGTCTTCGGTGGCGCTCTGCGGCTCAACACGTTCGGCGAGTTCAACCCGGAGGCCGGCCCGATCGCCGACCAGATCATGCACGGCATGCTGGAGACCCCCAGCGGTTACACGATCATGGGTTCGGACACGCCGCCGGAGATGGCGCACAACCCTGGCGACAACATCACGGTCAGCCTGAGCGGCGACGACAGCGTCGAGCTGCACGGCTACTGGGACAAGCTGTCTGCGAGCGGGAAGATCAGTGTGCCGCTGGAGAAGCAGATGTGGGGCGACGAGTTCGGCGCCTGTGTCGACCGGTTCGGCATCCCGTGGATGGTCAACATCGGCACGCAGGGCTAGGGCCCGTATCGAAGTCCGGCAAAAGCGGCGGGATCCGGCATCGGGTCCCGCCGCTTTCGCATGTCCTGGTGCCGCAACGATGACGGCGGTTTTGCGCAACAAACCGACAAGACGACGACAGATCCGGTTCCAACGTTGCGTAAATATTTCGCAGAGCCTTGTGGAGTGGGGAACGAGGGTCCTAAGGTCACCTCACCCTCATCCTCATGGCGCCGCCCCGCCGTAGAGCGTCTCGGGCGTCCGCCCCTCCCGAGAGAATCGAGTCATCGATGTCACGGAGCACAGGACCTTTATCGCGGTGGTCCAGCGGGCCGCCGCGGTGGGCCGCGGCGGCGACGGCCGCAGCCGTCGGTCTCGGCGTCGTGGTCACCGGCGCCGGCCCGGCCTCCGCGGCCGGAACCTCACCAGCCGTGACCCGCGCCGCCATCGACCCGGCACTGACCGCGGGCCGCGGCGCCAGTGTCGGCTTCGTCGAGCAGGAAGCCGAGAAGGCCAAGACCAACGGCACCGTCATCGGGCCGGACCGCACGGCCTACACGCTGCCCGCCGAGGCCTCGGGCCGCAGCGCGGTGAAGCTGACCCCCGGGCAGTACGTGGAGTTCACGCTGCCGAAGTCCGCCAACGCGATCAACGTCCGCTACAGCATCCCCGACGCGCCCAACGGCGGCGGCATCACCTCGCCGCTGGACGTGACGGTCAACGGCGGCAAGAAGACCACGATGACGCTCACGTCGCAGTACTCGTGGCTGTACAACCAGTACCCGTTCTCGAACGACCCGAACGCGGGCCTGCTGCACCCCGACTGGTGGATCACCGAGTGCGCCTGCGTGCCGGCCGCCACCACGCCGACGCCGACGATCACCACCCCGTTCCGGCCGAACCACTTCTACGACGAGCAGCGGCTGCTGCTGGGCAAGACGTACAAGGCCGGCGACAAGGTCCGCCTGACCGCCCCGAAGAACAGCGCCGCGTGGACGGTCATCGACCTGCTCGACTCCGAGCTGGTCGGCGCCCCGAAGGTCAGCCTCATCGCCGCGAACGTGTGGCTGTTCGGCGCGGACCCGACGGGCCGGCGTGACTCGGCCGACGCGATCGACAAGGCCATCGCGTTCGCCAAGAAGACGCACCTGAAGGTGTACATCCCGCCGGGCACCTACCAGGTGAACCGCCACATCATCGTCGACAACGTGACGATCGAGGGCGCCGGCTCCTGGTACACGATCATCAAGGGCAAAGAGGTCGCGCTCAGCGAGCCCGCGCCGGACAACTCGATCCACACCGGGGTCGGCTTCTACGGCAGGTACTCGCAGGACGGTGGCAGCAGCAACGTCCACCTGTCCGGCTTCTCGATCATCGGTGACGTGCGGGAGCGCATCGACACCGACCAGGTCAACGGCATCGGCGGCGCGCTGAGCAACTCGACCGTCGACGGCCTGTACATCCAGCACACCAAGGTCGGCCTGTGGTTCGACGGCCCGATGACCAACACCAAGGTCACCAACAACATCATCGTCGACCAGATCGCCGACGGGCTGAACTTCCACACCGGTGTGACGAACTCCAGCGTGTCCAACAACTTCGTGCGCAACTCCGGTGACGACGGTCTGGCCATGTGGGCGGAGAAGACCACCAACGCCGGCAACACGTTCGACCACAACACGGTGCAGACGCCGGTCCTCGCCAACGGCATCGCGATCTACGGCGGCAAGGACACCACGGTGTCCAACAACCTCGTCGCGGACCCGATCCGTGAGGGCAGCGCGATCCACATCGGCTCCCGCTTCGGCGCCGAGCCGTTCACCGGCTTCGTGAAGGTCACGGACAACACCACGGTCCGCGCCGGCACGTACGAGCTGAACTGGAACATCGGCCTCGGTGCCATCTGGTTCCTCGCGCTGGAGAAGAACATCGACGCGGACATCCAGGTGACCGGGGACCACTTCCTCGACAACACCTACAACGCGATCATGCTCGTCGCCGACTGGCCGGTGAAGGACCTGTACTCCATCACCAACGTCCACTTCAAGAACATCCGGGTCGACGGCACGGGCACCTCGGTGCTCAGCGCACGCGCCGCGGGTTCCGCCACGTTCGAGAACGTGGACGCCCGCAACGTCGGCGCCGTCGGCATCAACAACTGCGGCACGTTCCACTTCACCCCGGCCGGCTCGGAGTTCTCGGTCGTCGACCTGGGTGGCAACGACGGCGGCGGCACCACGGGCCCGTGGCTCGCCCCGTGGGAACTGCCGAACACCATCACCTGCGACGACCGCCCGCCGGTCGTCGTGCCCCCGGCGCCCGCGCCGTGGTGATGACACACCGGTAGCGGGAAGGGCGGGTGCCTCGGGGGGCGCCCGCCCTTGCTCTTGCCCGGCGGGGTGGACTTTTCACCACCCCGATCGGCTCCCTGGCGCCACTGACCAGCGGCCTGCGATGCCGAAGAGTCGATGCCATGGACATCAACGTTTCCCGCCGCGCACTCCTCGGTACCGGCGTCGGCATCGGCGCCGGGCTCGTCGTCGGTACACCCGCCGCTGCCGCCACCACGCGGCCCGCCGTCGCGGTCGTCGGTTGCACCGTCATCGACGCGACCGGCGCACCGCCGCGGCACGACATGACGGTCGTGGCCCGCGGCGACCGGATCACCGACCTCGGCCCGGCGCGGACCGTCAGGGTCCCCGGCGACGCCGCGGTCGTCGACGGCCGGCGCCGCTTCGTCATCCCCGGCCTCACCGACATGCACGTGCACAGCAGCGGCATCGACACGATCGACCCGCCGCTGTTCATCGCCAACGGCGTCACCACCGTCCGGGAGATGTCCGGCTACCCGACGCTGCACGAGTGGCGGCAGCGGGTCGCCGACGGCACGCTGCTCGGGCCGCGGTCGGTGATCGCCAGCCCGCTCATCGACGGCTCGCCGTCGCTGTGGACGGGCCTCGGCGCGCCCTACGTCGAGGTCGCCGACGCCGAGCAGGCCAGGGCGGCGGTCCGGCAGGTCGCGGCCGACGGCGCCGACTTCGTCAAGGTGTACAGCCGGCTGTCGCGGGAGTCGTTCACCGCGATCGCGCAGGAGTCGCACCGGCTCGGCCTGCAGTTCGCCGGGCACTGCCCCGACGACGTGCCGGTCACCGCCGCCGCCGACCTCGGGCAGCGCAGCTTCGAACACGTCTTCACCAGCTGGTACGCCACGTCCCGGCACGAGGACGAGATCCGCCGTGCCCTGTCGGAGCTCACCGTCGAGGCCGGCGACTACAACGGCTGGCTGCACCGCGTCCACCCGCTCGAACTGGCCGCGGCCCGCGGCTACGACCCGCGGCGGGCGGCCCGGGTCTTCGCCCGCCTGCGGGCCCGCGACGCCCACCAGACCCCGACGCTGGTCATGCACCGCGTCCTGGACCTGCCCGGCACCGTCGACCAGGACGACCCGCGGCTGCGGTACATCCCGGCCGAGGTCCGCGCCGCCTGGGACTTCGCGATGCAGGAGATCTACCTCGACGGGCGCACCCCGCAGGAGGCGGCCGGGCATCAGGAGCTCTTCGGGCACCGCGGCCGGTTCGTCGGCGCGCTGCACCGCGCCGGGGTGCCGCTGCTGGCCGGCACCGACACCGGCACCTCCTACGTGTACCCCGGGTTCAGCCTGCACGACGAGCTGGAGCTGCTGGTCCGGGCCGGCGTGCCGGCGATGCGGGCGCTGCAGGCGGCGACCCGCGACGCGGCGCGGTTCCTCGGCCTCGGCTCCGGCACGGTCCGCCGCGAAGCGCCCGCCGACCTGGTGGTGCTGGACGCCGACCCGCTCGCCGACATCCGCAACACCCGCCACATCCACGCCGTCGTCGTGCGGGGCGAGCTCATCACCGCCGAGCGCCGCGACACGATGCTGGAGGCGGTGGCCGCGGCCGCCGGTACGGCGACGCAGGTCCCCGCCCGCATCGGCTGCCGCTGTTAGGACCGCACCGCCTGCGGCCTGGGCAGCGCGGGCGGCGGCAGGAACAGCAGGTTCCTCAAGCTGCGGCAACCACTGCGATGCGGCGATAGCTGCTGGTCAGCCGCGTAGCCGGTCGGACGGCAGCACAACGGCAGCGGCGGTCAGGAACGGGCCGGCGACTCGAAACGGGGGGTCGCCGTCCCGCTCCGGCCGCCCAGGCAATGTCAGCGGGCGGACGCCCGGGTGAGACGGTCGCGGATCGCGAGCCAGTCGTCGCCGGCGGGCGGCGCCTGCGCGAGGATCATCGCCACGCCGGCGTCGTCGAGGCGGTGCAGGGCGGCGTACAGGTCGGCGGCGTACTCGAGCGGGTCCGCGGACAGCAGCTCCACATGCGCCCCCGGCGGCGCCGTCGAACGGTGGGTGAGGATGCCGAGGGTGCCCGGGTCCGCGTCCTCCGCGGTCGCCGCCAGCACCGCCGGGTCGTCCACCAGGTGCAGCCGGGCCCGCGGCGCGTAGTGGCGGTGGGCGAGCCCCGGCGACCTGACCTCCGCGCCCGCGAAACCCTGGCCGGGCAGTTGCAGCGGGCCGACGACGTCGCGGATCGCGCGGAGGCTCAACGCGCCGGGGCGCAGCAGCCGCGGCGGCGCGACGGTGACGTCGACGACGGTGGACTCGATGCCGAAGCGGCACGGACCGCCGTCGAGGACCAGCGGCACGTCCGGCAGGCTGCGGATCACGTGCTGCGCGGTCGTCGGCGAGATGCTCTCCGACCGGTTCGCGCTCGGCGCCGCGAGCGGCAGCCCGCACTCGCGGAGCAGGGCCAGCGCGACCGGGTGCGCCGGCACGCGGATCGCGATCGTCGGGGGGCCGCCGACGGCGGGCAGGTGGTGGGCCCGCTCCACGACGAGGCTGAGCGGGCCGGGCCAGAACCGGTCCGCCAGCAGCCGCGCCGCCTCAGGCCACTCGTGCGCGAGGGCCTCCGCGTCCGCGGTCGACGCGACGTGCACGATCAACGGGTTCCAGGAGGGGCGGCGTTTCAGCCGGTACACCTCGGCGACGGCCTTGGCGGAGAAGGCGTGCGCGCCGAGCCCGTACACCGTCTCGGTCGGGAACGCGCAGACGGACTCCTGCCGCAGCAGCTCGGCGGCGCGGCGCAGCCCGGCCGCGTCGGCGGCCACCACCCCGTCAGTCATGAGCGCAAGACTAGAGGGTCGCGCAGGTCGACCCCGTTGAGCATCGCCGCCGGGCCTCCCCCGAACGAGGTCAGTTTCCGCTGCAGGAACCCGGGCAGCCGGGGCAGCAGGCGCATCGCCTGCGCCATCGTCCACACCTGCAGTTCGCTGCGCGGGATCAGGGTCGCCAGGACCGACGGGCCGATCGTCCGGCTGGCGGCGACCGCTTCGGCGAGGGCACGCTCGTACGCCGGGAACGCCACCGCGTGCTCGTCACCGGCGGCCGCCAGCTCGGAGGCGAGGACATAGGCCCCGACGACCGCGAGGCTGCTGCCGCCACCGACGGCCGGACCGGGCCCGTAACCGGCGTCGCCGGCGAGGGTGATCCGGCCACGGGACCAGGACGGCAGCCGGATCTGGCTGATCGAGTCGAGGTAGAAGTCGTCGGCGGCGTCGAGGTGCTCGAGCAGCCGCGGCACCTCCCAGCCGAGCCCGGCGCAGACGGTGCGCAGCAGCCGCCGCTGCGCGGCCTGGTCGCGGTGGTCCGGCTGCGGCCCGCGGAACAGGATCACGACGCGGACGCGGCCGGGCGTGCGGGTCGGGTAGAGGGCGACGGCCCGATCCACGGTGTTGTAGCCGAGGACCCGCCCGTCGAGGCCGATGAAGTCGGGCACGCTGAACACGGCGAGGCAGCCACCGAGGAAATGGCTGTAGTCCTCCTCGGGGCCGAACACCAGCCGCCGCACTCCGGAGTGCAGGCCGTCGGCGCCGACGACCAGGTCGAAGGTGGCCGTGGTCCCGTCGGAGAGGGTCGCGTCGACCCCGCCGTCGTGCTCCAGCAGCCGTTCGATGGTGGTGCCGAAGGTGTACGTGACGTCGTCGCGGGTCGCGTCGAACAGGATCTGTGCGAGGTCGCCCCGCATGATCTCGACGTGCCGGTCGGACACGCCGGCGAGCAGCTGCGCGGCGTCGATCGTGACGTCGGGGCGGCCGGGCCGGATCAGGGTCATCGTGTCGGTCGTGGTCCGCGCCGCCTCGACCTGCGGCAGCAGGCCCATCCGGGCGATGACCTCGACGGCGGGTCCGAGCAGGTCGACCGCCTGCCCGCCGTCACCGACCCGCAGCTGCGAGGTCCGCTCCACGACGGTGACACGGTGACCGTCGCGGTGCAGCCAGTAGGCGAGGACGGGCCCGGCGACGCTCGCACCGGAGATGAGCACGTGCATGGCTCCCCCAAGGTTCGTTTACTTACCGATAGGTAAAGGGAACCACTTACCTCCCGGTAAGTAAAGTAGAATGTGACGCGTGCCAAGGGTGAGGACCACAGAGACCGCCGACCGCATCCGCGCCGTGGCGATGGAGCTGATCGGCGAGAAGGGCGTGGCGCAGGCAAGCCTGCGCGAGATCGCGGAGCGCGTCGGCATCAGCAAGCCCGCGCTGTACTACCACTTCGCCTCGCGCGAGGACCTCGTCCGCAGCCTGTTCCAGCCGCTCGTCGACGACGTGTCGGCACTGCTGGACGCCTTCGAGTCCGGCCGCTGGCCCGGCGACCTCACCGACCGCCGCGCGGTCCTCAGCGCGTATTTCGACGTCACGTACCACCACCGCGACATCACCAAGATGGTCATGCAGGACCCCAGCGTGCTCGCCGACCTCAACCTGGCGGCGGAGGTCACCGAATGGGGCCGCAGGCTCACCACCCTGCTGTTCGGCCCCGCACCCACCCTCGCCCAGCGGACCCGGGCGACGGTCGCGGTCGGCGGCCTCGGCGACTGCACCGTGATGTTCACCGACGTGCCGGAGGCAGAACTCAAGACCGCCGTGCTCGACGCCGTCTGCGCGACCCTCGGCTAGCTCACCGCTGCCACCTCGACACCGAACGAGACAACGCGGAGATCGGCGCGCCGTGGCTCGCTTCCGACAGACCTGGACGAGATGCGTTGACCCGCCTCAGCGCCAGCCTCGGCGGCGGCAGCCGAGCAAAGGACACACACCCCGCCCCGGGACGGTCTTGAGGGGGCGTGGGTGGAGCGAAGCTCCCCCACTGGGGAGCACGGCGAAGCCGTGCGCGGAGAATGACAGGCACCCCGGCGAGCCGGTTCCCGAAGGGGACCCGCGAGCAGGGTGCGCCCAAGCCTGTGGGCCGGACGCGTCACCATGCGAACCCGGCCCACGTCATTACCGGCGATCCCTTGCCGATGCGTTTCCGCAGGTCAAGCCGCCAGGATGGTGGGGTATGACGCAGAGACTACGCGCATAGACATCACGGCGATGACCAACATCGACGTGTCAGCGCACCCCGCCACAGCACTTCTTGTACTTGACGCCGGAGCCACACCAGCACGCCCCGTTTCGCGGTGGCGGCCAGACGATATCGGCCTGCTCTGCAACCGTCTCGGCATACCGCACCTTCACCCGCGAGTCCGTCGGCGAACCGCCGATCCGCTCCGCGAGCTCACACAGCTGCGAGACGCTCATCGGAACGACCCGGATCGAGGGGACACCACTGGCGGCCAGTTCGCGCCAGCTCTGCTCCTTGGCCGGGTAGTACTCCTCGTCCGGCGCCTCGTACTCCTGTGGCCACCGGCGCCGGGCCTCGGCTCGCTCCGCCCGCTGGAACACGAGCATCCGCACCCGCTTCGGTGCCTCGCCGGACTCCAGGTAGTCCCGCAGCTCTTCACCATCGACCGGCGGGCTCTGAAGAGGCGCGTGCGGGGCGATCTCATCGGTGACATCAACCGGCAGACCCAGTCGCCGCCGCACCTCGCGGCGTCCGCGCACCATCACCGAAGACATGCGCATCCATCCGCTGGGTCCCCGCAGCGCCTCGATATCTTCGGGCTCCAGCCGGGCCACCGCCCGGTCGTACCAGCGCAGTGCGCCTTCCAGATCGCCACGCTCGGCCAGCAGCTCAGCGACGAACGTGCAATGATCATCGGTCAGCGCGGCCTCGTGGGCCAGCCGATCCAATTCTGCGTACGCCTCATCAATGGCATCGTCCTCGAAGTAACCCTCAGCCAGCTCGAAACGGGCAAAGCAAGCGTCATCGCCGCCCTCCGCGACCAACCGCGTCAGCGGCCCTCTCGCCCGGTCGGCACGGCCGGCCCGACGCCAAGCCGCCGCAGCTTCGAGCAGAAGCTCACCCCGCTCTTCGGGACACTCCTCGGCTTCAGCCTCAAGAGCGGCCGCTTCGTCAACCGAAGTCATCGCCCTGACCAGGACCGTACTCCCCACGCGCCCAGGCTCGACGAAACACCCCACACGGCCAGCAGTTCGCACATTGCGCAAACGAACGCCACAAAGATACTGCTCAGCGCCACTGTGGGCCGCCATGGACTCGAACTCTGAACCTACGGAGCGGACCCGAAGGCGGCGCTGTACGCGTACACCTGCGACTACGTCGAAGCGGGCGAGGCTGGCGGCCCCGATCCGGACGAGGCGGATGTGCGCCCTTACGAGAGCACGATGGAAGCGCTGTGGCGCAGACACGCCGACGCGCTACGCGCAGCAACCACACGGAGCATTGCGACACGTCCGGGTGGCGACGGGGTTGAGGGGGTGTGGGTGGAGCGAAGCTCCCCCGCTGGGGAGCAGCCGAAGGCTGCGCGGGGAATCCACCGGCCGATGGCGAGCCGGACCGAAGGTCCGGCGAGCAGGGTCGACCCAGGTCGGTGGGCCGGACGCATCACCATGCGAAGCGGGTAGCCACGATCGCCGGCGATGCACTGCCGCCGCCTTGCCCCGCCCTCGGCGCCGAGGCGGCAGCCCATGGGAGGATGTGTCGTCGCAGGCATGGCGGACGTTGTCGGGGCCGCATCAGGACGTGCCCGCCGAACGGTAGGCGTCGCGGCGATGCCGAATCGAGTGGATCTCCACGACTCGCTTGGCCTGGCCGGCCTACGCTCCCGCCGGATCGACGACGAGCACCGCCTGGTCTACGCCGTCGCGCCGGACGAAGTCACGATCATCTCCTGCCGCTACCACTACCAGTGACGAGCACGGAACGCGGTTGATGCCGTTCCTGCTCGTCTCGGCAAGCACGATCCGGTATTGCAGGTGTCGACGAAAAGTCAAGCTCAGCAAGTGTCCCCGCTCGGGATCAGCCCGACGTCCCGATGCCACTCGATCACGAGCGGCGCGAACTCGGCGGCGAGCTCGGGATGCGCGACCATGATGAACTCGGGTCCGGCAGGGCGCCCGTCCAGGCCCACGACATCGGCGCCGGCCTCGGCCGCGATCAGCATGCCGGCGGCGATGTCCCACGCGTTGAGGCCCCGCTCGTAGTACATGTCGTGGCGTCCGGACGCCACCGAACACAGCTCCAGAGCCGCCGAGCCGACGCGGCGCATGTCCCGCACGCGGCCAAGCAGGCGCTTGAGCACCTCGGCCTGCTGCATTCGCTGCTCCGGGAAGTACCCGAACCCCGCCGAGACGAGCGCGAGCGAGCTCGGACGGGTGTGGCGGACGCGGATCGGCGCGGAGCCGAGGAAGGCCCCCGCCCCCTTCGCCGCCGAGAACGTCTCCCCATTGGAGATGTTGACGACACAGCCCGCCAGCAACTGCCACGTGTCCGGATCGGCGGAGCCCCGCGCAACGGCGACCGAGACGGACGAGGGCTGCTGCCCGTAGTAGTAGTTGACCGTGCCGTCGATCGGGTCGACGATCCAGAAGTAGCCCGTGTCGCTGCCGACCTGCGGCGACTCTTCCCCGCAGAAGCCGTCGCCCGGCCGGGCCTCGGCGAGACGTGTCCAGATGAGCGATTCGACGGCACGGTCGGCGGCGGTGACGATGTCTTCCGGCGCCTTCTTGGTGTCGGCCACCTCGATGCCCTCGCGCTGCAGACGGATCGCGAGATCGGCGCCCTCACGGGCGACCGCGACAGCGAGCTGGCGCAGCGACTCCCGCAGTTCACGCTCCGGCGCGGAGTTGTCGATGTACGGCGTCACAGGAGCACGTCCTCGTCCTTGCCGAGCGCCTTGAACAGGATGACGATGGGCACGATCGACACGGCGATGAGCACCGTGCCCACCACGGAGGCGTTGCCGAAGTTGCCGTACAGCACCTCGCGGAAGACCTCGACCGACATCGTCGTGGTCCTGCTGCCGTACAGGATCACCGTCGCGTTGAACTCTCGCGCCACGGTCGCCCAGGTCAGCAGCGCGCCCGACATGAGGGCCGGGGTCATCATGGGCACCGTGATCCTCAGGAAGGTCTTGCCCGGGGCGACCCCGAGGTTGATCGACGCCTCCTCGGTCTGGGTGCCCATCTGGCTCAGCATCGCCGAGGTCGAGCGGATGGAGTAGGGCAGCCTTCGGACGAAGTAGGCGAGGATCAGGATCGCCGCCGTCCCACCCAGGAAGAGGGGCGCACCGGCGAAGCACAGGGCGAAGGCGATGCCGAGCACGACCCCGGGCACGGCGTACGGCATCATCGACATGAGGTCGATGAACGACGCGAGGCGCGTCCGGAAACGTGCCGTCACGTACCCGACGAGGGCACCGAACACGACGCAGAGCAGCGTCGCGACGGTGGCGAACATGAGTGTGTTCAACAGCGACGACCACAACCGCGGGGCCTGCAGATAGCCCTCGATCGTGAAGTTCCCGGTGATGACGGAGTGCTTGCTCTCGAGGAACGACGATACGACGACCGTGACGATCGGGAGGGCCGCGACGAACACCACGGCGTACACGAAGGCCGTGGCGAGCAGGCGCCGCACTCCACCGATGCGCTGCACGGCGAGGGGCCGCAGGACCTCCTGGCCGTACGAGCGCCGCTCGGCGTAGCCCCGTTGCGCGAGCAGCGCGCAGATCGACACGGCCAGCAGCACGACCGACAGGGCGCTGGCGACCGTGAAGTTGCCGCCCGTGGTCTCGTTGACGAACTCGTTGTACACGAGCCGGGGGAAGACCCGGAGGTTCTGCCCGATGATCGCGGGCGTGCCGAAGTCGGAGAACGCGGTGACGAAGACCAGGAGGGCGGCCGTCGACACACCCGGCACGATCAGGGGGAGGATCGCGGTGCGGATCACCGCGATGGGCCCGCGACCGAGGTTGATCGCGGCATCCTCGATGCTCTGGTCCACGGTCTTCAGCGCCGAGCTCACCATGAGGAACACGAACGGGATGCCCTGCAGCGACAGCACGAGGATCAGCCCGAACCACCCATAGATCGGCGGCAGCGTCACACCCACGGCGGCCAGCCAGCGGCGCAGGACGCCGCTCTCGCCGAGCAGCAGAATCCACGAGTAGGCACCGATGAACGGCGGTGACACGAAGGTGAGCACGATCACCGCACGGATGATGAGCTTGCCGGCGATGTTGAACCGCGTCACGCAATATGCCAGGGGGAAGCCGATGATGAGGGAGAGCGCCATCGCGGCGATGCTCAGGACGAAGCTGTTGATGAGCGCCTTGTAGTAATAGGGCTTCGTGAACAGCGTGACGTACACCTGCCAGAGGCTGACGTCGTCGGACTGCTTGCCGGCGAAGCTCGAGATCACGAGCGAGAACAGCGGCAGCAGGAGCAACACGACGAACACCAGGATCGTCGCGGCGGTCACGCCCGTCCAGAACGTGAAGCGGGGGCGGCGCCGCCGCGTCGGGGCCGGCGCATCCCGCGGCAGGACGGTGGTCACAGCTCGCCCTCCTGATCATCACCCGGGAACACCATGACGTCATCGGGGTCGACGTCGAAGGCCAGGGGATCGCCGATATCGAGACCGGCGTCGGGCAGGTCGGCACTGGAGGCCTGCAGCGAGAAGGGGCGGCCGGTCCCGCACTCGATGTCGAAACGCGTGTACGGCCCGTAGTACGTGCGCCGCACGATCGTGCCGCGCAGGCCGTTCGCGCCGACGCCACCGTCCGTGACCGCCCGCAGCGATTGCGGCCGGATGCCGATCCAGGCCGAGCCCCCCGAGCCTCCGTCAACGGCCGTGCTGGTGCCGCTCGCACGCATCTCGGCGCCGTTCTCGAAGCGAAGCAGGGTCGCCCCCACCTCGGCTCTCGCGGTGCAGCGGATGAACGATCCCTCGCCGATGAACTCCGCCACCTTGAGCGAGACCGGGTGACGATAGATCTGCTCCGGGGTCCCCACCTGCAGGATGTGCCCCGCGCTCATGACCGCGATCCGATCGGAGAGGCTGAGCGCCTCCTCCTGGTCGTGCGTCACGTAGACGGTGGTGATGCCCAGCGTCGCCTGCAGGGCACGGAGGTCCTCACGCAGTCGCACCCGCAACTTCGCGTCGAGGTTCGCGAGGGGTTCGTCCATGAGCAGCACGCGCGGGCGCGCGACGACGGCCCGGGCGATGACCACGCGCTGCTGCTGGCCGCCCGACAGCTGCTTGGGCATGCGTTTCTCGTAGCCCTGCAGGTCGACCATCTCGATGGCCTCCGCGACGCGCTGCTTGAGCTCGCTGCCGGTGACGCCACGCGGCTTCAGCGCGTAGGCGACGTTGTCCCACACGTTGAGGTGGGGGAAGATCGCGTAGTTCTGGAAGACCATGCCGGTGTCCCGGCGATGGGGCGGCAGGTGGTCGATCACCTCGTCCCCCACGCTGATCGTCCCCGAGTCCTGCCGGTTGAAGCCGGCGATGGTGCGCAGCAGCGTCGTCTTGCCGCACCCGCTCGGGCCGAGCAGCGTGAAGAACTCCCCGGACTCGATCCGCAGATCGGCGCCGTGCACGGCGACCGTCGTCCCGAATCGGATGCGTACACGGTCCAGCGTCACCGGTGCATGGTCGGTCACGGCGGCACCGGACGGGCCTGGTCTGGTGACCGTTCCCGGCCGCGTGTCGTGAGTCATGTGTCCTCATTCGTTGTGGTGGGACGGCGGCGACACCGAGATGCCGCCGCCGGGCCAGACACGTTCGCCTATCCGACGGACGTGATGATGTCTTTCCAGCGGTCGTTCCAGGCCTTGCGGTCCTTCATCGCCTCTTCGGGGAGGTCGATGATGTTCAGCCGGCTCAGCGGGGGCACGGCATCCGAGACGGGCTCGTCCGTCAGCACGGAGCGCATCCCGGGATATTCCTTGGTCATGAGCTTCTGGTTCTCCGGCGTCAACATGAAGTTGAGGAAGCTCGTCGCGTTGGTCGGGCTCGGCGAATGCGCCACCTTGTACCAGGTCTGGACGTGAAGGATGATGCCGTCGGTCGGGTACCCGGCCTTCGTCTTCTTCCCATCGGCCCACTTGTAGACCTGCTGCTCGACGCCGATGCCGATGGCGGCCTCGCCGTTGCCGACGGCGCGCATGGGGTCTGTGGAGCCCTCGGTCACGATGACGTTCTGGGCGATCGCCTTGACGAGGTCCCAGCCGCCGATCGCCCACCACGTCGCCATGGCCTTGTACGCGGCCTCAGAGGTGATCGGGTTGCCCATGTAGACGCGCTTCTTCCACTTGGCGTCGGCGAGCTCGGCCCACTTGGTGGGAACCGCATCGCCCTTCAGCCGGTCTTCGTTGTAGACGAAGATCACGGGGAAGACGACGACCGGTACCGCGTAACCCGCATCGTCGATGAGTGCGGGGTTGATGCCGGACAGATCGACGCCCTCGTTCTTGGCGAACACGCCCGGATTCGACGAAGCCGGGTCGTTGCCGGCGATGACGATGTCGCCCCGCGGGTTGTCCTTCTCGGCGATCACCCTGCTCACGGACTCGCCCGAGCTTCCCTTGACGACTTCGACGCTCACGCCGGACCGGTCGTTCTCGAAGCGTTTGGCGAAGAAGTCGACGACTTCCTCGGCGGAATAGATGACGAGAGCGCCGGCATCATCGCGCGAGTCGTCGACTGATGGGGCGGAGCACGCGGTGATGCTGAGCGCAAGCACCGTGGCAGCGGCGGCGGCCCCGACGATTCGGTTCTTCACTGAGTCTCCTTCGACTGAATGCTTGCTGCCTGGGCGATCGACCACGTCAACCACCCCACGCTCGCTTCTGAGCACTGACACCCACGAGGCTGTGCACCCTCCGGTCGTTCGCGGAGGGTGCACAGCGCTCCGCAAGGCGTTGCGGGTCAGGCGATGTAGGAGTAGATGTCGACGATCCCCTTGCCGTTGTAGAGGAAGGCGTGATCGGTCACGGTGTTGTTGAACACCCCCGCCGTGCGCCCGTTGAAGTGGGCGTCGGCGCGGTCGGTTCCCGGCCCGACGTAGATGAAGTAGCGGCTTCCGGGCTCGATCACGGCGCCGTTGCCGACAGAGAGGACGTTGTTCGAGAAGTCACGCACCGTGTACCCGGAGAGATCGACGGCACGGTTGCTGGTGTTTCGGAGAGCGACGTACTCCCCGCCCTCCGCGGCGATGTCGTCCCCCGCCGGGTCGTAGAGCACCGTGTCGATCACGACCGCGCCGCGGTGCGGCAGCGGGTTCTTTCCGGACAGTTGTGCCTTGGCGACGTCCGGAACGTCGGTGAACACGACGTCGTAGCCCTGGTTGACCGTGGCCTCGATCAGCTCTGGGCTGTCCTCGACCTCGCCGATGACCGTCAATCCAAACGCCTTGGCCCGGCTCACCTGCGAGGCACGGCTCAGCGCAGGGTTGCCCGCGATCGCATCGGCCCAGGTGGCGACGTCTGCCAGCACCTCGTCGGTGCCGTTGATGTACGTGTAGCCCGAAACAAGAGCGAACACCGGAACATCGGGCAGCAACGCGCCGAAGTCCTTGAGCGCCTGCTCACTGAAGGACTGCACCCAGATCATCGGCGCGCCGTTCTTCGCCTTCAGGTTGCCGCTCGTGTAACCCCAGTGGCGCATCTCCCGCGCGAAGTTCTCCACGATGCCGGGGTACACCTCCGGCCTCTTCAGCTCGGGGGCGAGTCCCGCGCGGCCGTTGTCGAAGGCGATCCACTCACGTAACGTGAGGATCTTTTCGCCCGCGTAGGAGTCGTCCCACCACGATCCGGCATCGAGCTGCTTGATCTCGGCGAGGGTGAAGTCTCTGACGTTCCAGGGCGATCGGTCCGGGAACACCTCCTCCACGTTCGTCGTGCGGCTCAGGGTGTCGTCGTGGATGATGATGAGCACGCCGTCCTTGGTCTGGGCGACGTCGCCCTCAAGGACATCGGCACCGTCCTTCAGCGCCTGCTCGTAGGCCGCCCGGGTCTCTTCGGGGGCGATCTTCGACGCACCGCGGTGCGCCCAGACGACAGGCGCCTTGCTCTTCTTCTTTCCGGCCGAGACGTCCTCCGTGACGTCGTGGCCGACCGTGAGTGCGGAGAACCGCCGCTGGTCAGCGGCGCCGGCGCCCCCATGACCGACGTCGTTGCTCGCGCAGCCGAACAGCGATACGGACAGCAGCGCCGCGGTGCTCAACGCGAGGACACGTTGGATCCGTCGTTTGCGCGGGTGGGACATCTTCGTGCTTCCTTCCCTTGGTGATGAGGCACACGGCCCCGCTTCCCTCCGCGTGCCGCGCGTTCGCCACGACGGCGGAGGGCCTCCACATCGACGAGCATGGTGATTCCACGACGAGCACGGTCACGGCCGCGAGGAGGCGTCTCCGTGGCGTGCCTCCTCCTGATGTGGCAGCGCGGCGGGTGAATATCGAAGACAGGGTGTAACAGCGGTGACGTCGATTTAACATCAGCAGTGTTTTTTTCACAAGACCAACATCACGAGTAGAAGCGCCAGCGTGAGGGCCCGTGGACCGGCGTCCGCCATGAGGGCCGCGGCCGCCCGCCGACAGGCCGGCCGCATACCGGGCTTCTTCGCCTCCGCCGCAGCCTCGGCCGTCCGCCGGGAGCACCTGGGCAGCGGTCGTACCGAGGCATCGAGCTGGGCCATCGACAATCTTGCGCCCGTCGCGAGCAGCGACCGGAACGGGCCCGGCTCCACAACCAGCTTGACCAGGCTCGGCCGCCCCGATCCTAGCCCGAGCGATATATTGATGTTATCTTCACATCAATTGATCACCTAGCATGATGGGAAGCTGCGACCGCGCATGGGAACAGAGCACACCTCCACCCCGGGCCTCTGGGCCGGCGTCGACGTCGGCACCCAGAGCCTGCGAGTCCTGCTGGTAGACGACCGGGGAGCCGTCGTGGGGCGCGGCGCCGGCCGATTGGACAGCCACCGGTCCGGCCCCATCCACGAGCAGGATCCCGAGCAGTGGTGGCAGGTCCTCGGCCGGGCGAGCAGCGAGGCTCTCACCAGCGCCGAGCGGGTCCACCCCCGACCTGCCCGGCTCGTCCGCGGGCTGGCGATCTGCGGCACGTCCGGAACGTTCCTCCTCGCCGGCGACGCGGCGGCCCCGGCGAGGGCACTCACACCAGCGCTCATGTACGACGACGGACGCGCCGCCGACGGCTGGACCGGCCTCGGGCAGCCCTCCTGGCCGACGGCGAAGCTCGCGTGGCTGGCCGAGCACGGCAGCGCACCCGTGCGCGCCGGCCTCCGCGCCGGGCGGGTCCGGCTGGAGCACTGCCCCGACTTCCTCGCCGCGCGACTGGTCGGACACCCGGTCGCATCCGACTGGAGCCACGCGCTGAAAACCGGCTACGACCCGGCCGCGCGGGACTGGCCGGCGACGTCACTGATACCCCCGGACGTACTTCCGGACGTGGTACGACCCGGGACGCTGCTCGGCCGGATCGACGCGCACGGCGCCGCGCACACCGGGTTCGCCGACGGCACGCCCGTGCGGGCGGGGATGACCGACGGCTGCGCCGCGCAGATCGCCGCCGGCGCGCTGACCCCCGGCTCGTGGAACGCCGTGCTCGGCACCACCCTCGTCCTCAAGGGCGTCACCGAGCACCGGCTCGACGACCCCGCCGGCGCCGTGTACTCGCACCGCCACCCCGATCACGGCTGGCTGCCGGGCGGCGCGTCAAGCGTCGGCGCCGGCGCGCTCGTCCTGCGCTTCCCCGCCGCCGATCGCACCGCCCGGGACGCGGCAGCAGCACGATTCGAGCCGGCGGGCGGCATCGTCTACCCGCTCACCGGCCGGGGCGAACGCTTCCCGTTCGTACGCCCCGACGCGGAAGCGTTCGACGCCGGAGACTTCGTCGACGACGACGACCGGTACGCCGCGACGCTGCAGGCCGTCGCGTACGTCGAGAAGCTCGCGTACGCACACCTGCGCCGCCTCGGCGCGCGGACCGACGGGCCGTACTACATCACCGGCGGCGGCACCCGCAGCCGCTACTGGTGTCAGCTGCGCGCCGACATCCTCGGCCACGAACTCATCCTGCCGGCCAGCGCCGAACCGGCCTTCGGCATGGCCGTCCTCGCCGCCGCAGGCGACGAACCGCTGGTCACCGCGGCCGACCGCATGATCCGCCCCGGAACCGTCGTCACGCCCCGGCCCGGCGCGACCGCACGGTTCGCCGACGCCTACGCGAACTTCCTCGACGCGCTGGTCGAGCGTGACTGGATCGACACCGTGCTCGCCGACTACGCCAGGACAACCCCACTGGTCGGCGCTCCCGGCGGTGTGGCATGAGGACCGTGGCGCTGGCCCGGCACGGCCGCACGGCCTGGCATGCACCCAACCGCTACACCGGGCGCAGCGACATCGAGCTCGACGCTGCCGGCGTACGGCAGGCGGCCGCGCTCGCCCGCTGGGCCGCCGACCGCGGGTTCGTCGCGCTCGCCAGTTCCGACCTGCGCCGGGCTGTCGACACGGCGGCTGCCGCGGCGACGACGACCGGTCTCGTCCCCGCCGCCGACCCGCGTCTGCGAGAACTCGACTTCGGCATCGCGGAGGGGCACACCCTCGCCGACCTCGACCCCGCCGTCGCGAAGCGGTTCGTCCGCGACCCCGTCACACATCACTTCCCCGGCGGAGAGCATCCGGCCCACGCCGTCGACCGGTTCCGCGCCGGGCTCGCCGCGCTGAGCGAGCGAGCGCCGGACGGTCCTGTCCTCGTGGTGGCACACAGCACGGTCATCCGGCTGGTCGTGTGCGCGGCGCTGGGTCTGCCGCTCGCGGAGTACCGCCGCCGGCTGCCGGTCCTCGATCCGACCGCGGTGACCACGCTCCGGCTGCCCGCGCACGACGCGCCAGCGGCCCTGCTGGCCTACAACATGCCGGTGTCTGAAGGATGGCAGCCATGACCGACGCAACGGAGCGCAGCCGACCGGCCCAGCGGCAGGCGGAGATCGTCGAGCACGTCCTGCAACATGGTTCCGTGTCGGCGAACGAGCTGGCCGAACAGTTCCAAGTCAGCCTCATGACCATCCACCGCGACCTCGACGAGCTGGAGCGGCAGGGCATCGTCCGCAAGTTCCGCGGCGGCGTGAGCGCCCAACCGTCAAGCGTGTTCGAGAGCAACGTGTCCTACCGCCTGCGCGCCGCGAAGGCCGAGAAGCTCGCGATCGCGCAACGGGCCCGCGAGCTGATCGAACCCGGGATGGCGATCATGCTCGACGACTCCACCACGACCCTGGCGCTCGCCCGGCTCCTGGAGGACGCGGCGCCACTGACCGTGATGACCAACTTCCTGGAGACCATCAAGCTGCTCAGCACCATGCGGGGCATCCGACTGCTGGCGCTCGGCGGGGAGTACTACCTCACGCACGACTCCTTCCTCGGCGTGCCGTGCATCGACGCGATCGACGCGCTGCGCGTCGACCTGCTCTTCGCCTCCACCTCCGCGGTGTCCGCCAACTACGCCTACCACCAGGAACAGGAGATCGTCCTGGTCAAGCGGGCCATGATCCGCGCCGCGCAGAAGACCGTGCTCATGGTCGACCACACCAAGCTCGGCCGGGTCGCCCTCCACCGGCTCGCCCCGTTGTCCGACATCGACCTGGTCATCACCGACAAGCAGGCACCGCCCGAGGCGCTGTTGGAAATGCGGGAAAGCGGAGTCGAGCATGAAGCGGTATGACAGCCCCCACGCGGTCGGTGTCGACGTCGGTACCACCGTCACCAAAGCCGTCGCCTTCGCCGCGGATGGCACCGCGCTCCGTCGCGCCGCCCGGCCCACCGTGCTGCACCGGACCGGCCCCGGCCGATACGAGCAGGACGCGGCGGCCGTCACCGCCTCCGTCGTGGCCGTGCTGGAAGAGCTCGAACCCGGCCCAGTCGCCGCGGTCGGCGTCACCGGACAGGGCGACGGGCTCTGGGCGATCGACGAGGCCGGCCACCCGGTCCGGCCGGCCATCTCCTGGCTCGACGCGCGCGCCGCCGACATCGTCGCGGAATGGACGGCGAGCGGCGTACTGCGGCACGTGTTCGACCGCACCGGCAACCTGCCGTTCGCCGGCAACGCCGGCCCGCTGCTGGCCTGGCTCGACCGCCACGAGCCAGCCACACTGGATCAAACCGCCACCGCCGCGTACTGCAAGGACGTCGTCGTGCAGCGGCTGACCGGGCTGCGGGCGACCGACGTGTCCTCGGTGCCGTTCCTCGATCCCGGCACCCGCGACTACGACCCCGCCCTGCTCGTCGCGCTGGGTCTGGCCCACCGCCGGGACCTGCTCGCGCCGGTGCTGGCCGCACCGGTTGGGGAGCTGGGCGCCACGGTCGGCGGGCTGCCGAACGGCACCCCGGTGGTCGCCGCGCCGTACGACCTGCCGGCCTCGGCCCTCGGCGCCGGCGTCTCACAGGTCGGCGACGGCCTGCTGATCGCCGGCACGACCCTGGCCTGCCAGGTGCTCACCGACCGGATCGGCACCGGCGAGCCCGCCGGGCTGACGCTCACCACCTGGGAGCCGGGGCGGTGGCTCCGGGCGCTGCCGGCGATGGTCGGCACGGCAGGACTGGACTGGGTGCTGGGCATGGGCGGGGCGAGCATCGACGACCTGCCGGCGCTGCTGGCTGGCGGTGACTCCACCGGCCTGTCCGTGCTGCCGTTCTTCGCCGAGGCGGGAGAGCGCGCGCCGTTCGTGGCGCCCGCGGCCCGGGCCCGCATCGACGGGCTGCACACCGGGGTCATGTTCGCCGACCTGGTGGTCGCCACCTGCGAGGCAATCGCGTACAGCGCACGGCACTGCCTCACCGTCGCCGGGCTCGATGGCGAGCTGTATGCCGGTGGGGGCGGCATGCGCAGCCCCGCGTGGGCCCAGATCTTCGCCGACGTGCTCGGCCGACCCGTCAGGGTGCTGACCGGTGAGGAAATCGGTGCCCGCGGCGCGGCCCAGGCGGCCCTGCGCACCGTCGGCGGCCCGGAACTGCCGCCACCGCCGACCACCGTGTTCACCCCTCACCGCTCCCACGACGACCGCTACGCCGACTACCTGTCGGCCGTTGCCAACGCCCGCTCGACCTGGAGGACCACCCCGTGACCCGCGTACTCGTCGCCGGCGACCACTTCGTCACCCCCCCGCTCGTTGTCGAAGCCCTCGGCCGGTTCACCGGCCTCGACATCATCACGCACACCGGACCATGGCCGCACACACCGTTCGGCCGGGTCGGCGAGGTCGACGAGGCGTCGGACATCGAGGACGAACTCATCGCCCTGCTGCCCGGGGTCGAGGTGGCAATCACCCAGATGGCACCGTTCACCGAACGAGTCCTGGCTGACGCCCGAGCGCTGCGACTGATCGTGGTCACCCGTGGCGGGCCGGTGAACGTCAACCTGGCCGCCGCCGAAGCCCGCGGGATCGAGGTCCGAAGCACACCGGGACGCAACGCCGCAGCCGCCGCCGAACACACCATCGCGCTGCTGCTCGCGGCGCTGCGCCAGATCCCGGCCACCCACGCGTCGGTGCTCGCCGGCGAGTGGCGCTCCGACCTGTACGCGCTCGACGCCGTTGGCTCGGAACTCGGCGGCGCCACCGTCGGTCTGGTCGGCTACGGCGCCATCGGGCGCCGGGTGGCCCGCATTCTGCGCGCATTCGACGCGACCGTGCTCGTGCACGACCCGTACGCCGACCCCGGCGCCCTCGACGGCGCCAAACTGGTCACAATGGACGAGCTGCTGTCCCGCAGCCAGGTGCTGAGCCTGCACGCCCGGCTCACCGCCGAGACCCGCGGCATGATCGGCGCGAAGGAACTGGCCCAACTGCCGCACGGCGCGGTGCTGGTGAACTCCGCACGCGGCGGGCTCCTCGACTATCCGGCCGTGGCCGCCGCCCTCGAATCGGGACGGCTGCGGGCCGCCGCCTTCGACGTGTTCGACGTTGAGCCGTTGCCGGCCGACTCGCCGCTGCGGACGGCGCCCAACGCGGTGCTGACCCCGCACCTGGCCGGCGCGACGGTGCAGACCGCCCGCCGGGCCGCGCAGCAGGCCGCCGACGCGCTCGCAGCGTACGCAGCATCTGGATGATGTGCCTTGTTCGGTGCTCGGGCGACACCGTCCACGAGATCAGCCCGGGGTCACGGACGGCACGTCTCTCCAGCCCGAGTTGGTGCCGAAGCGATCCTGGCCACCGGGGAACTGGAGGCGATCCCGGCCACCGGGGAACTGGAGCTCGCTCAGCCGCAGGGAAGGCGACTGGAAGTGATGAGCGCGGAAGAGGTCGCGCGGGCGAGGAAACAGGCCACCGGGAAGCTGGAGCCGGCTCGACGGCCGGGAAGGCCCGGACTGAAAGTGACGAGCATGGACGAGGTCGCGCGGGCGAGGAGACAGAAATAGGGCCCCACCGACCAGGAGGGTCATCCACGAACTGTGAGATGCCGTGATGGCCGTGCCCTGGGCGGCCGTTCGAGCATGACCCTGCCAGGGCACTGCCAGGGCACCCGGAACAGCGGGCACCGGCGCTGACTTGCACTTGACGGTGACCACCGGGATGGGTCGCGAAGCGCAGAAGCTGCCGCGCGCAGCGCTGGCAGTGCGCCGCTCGCGGCGCATGGGGGTGCGGGGTGGGAACCCCACGCCCCGCGGCGACAGCCACGGTAGCCAGGTGGTGGGCCGCAGGTATCACCATGCGAACCCGGCTCATGTTGTAGTGGGCGACCCGCTGCCGCTGCGTCTTCGCAGGTCACGCGGGCACGGTGATGCCCGATGACCGAACCGATGCGCGGCTCGACGGCACCAGGCTGGAGGTCTACCGGGTACGGGGCCGGCCATGTATTTCTGGAACGCACCGCGCCCGCCGAATGACCGTGGTGCTCGATCCGGGCGGCATCGACCATCGGACGCGGCGCCGAAGACGCCCCCGACCAGGGAAAGTACCGCCATTCGCCCCTGTCGCCGGTCGTCTGGGCGCGGCATAGTAGGCCGGGCGACGCCGCAATGAGGGTTGGAATGGGTGACGGATGCTACACGGTCTGGGTATCAGCGAACAGGACGAGGCCGTGTACGTCGAGCTGCTGCGGCGGCGGCGGGCGACCATCGCCGAGGTGGCGGAGGCGCTCGGACTGCCGGAACCGGTTGCGGCGTCCGTGATGGCGCGGCTGGTCGCGCTCGGCCTGGCGACCCGTGACGGCGGCGGCCTGCATATGGTCGTACCGCCGGATGTCGGGCTCGGCACCATGATCGTGCAACGGCAGACCGAGCTGCAACAGGTCCAGGGCCGGCTGGCTCAGCTGGTGGACGTATACCGGACCGGGGCGGCCTCCACCGTGAGTGAGGTGGAGGCGCTCAGCACGCCGGAGGAGCTTGCCACCTGGATCGACAACATTGAGCGGGGCGCCAAACAGGAGGTACTTGCATTCTTCCGCCCTCCGTACGTGCTCGACGTCGACCTCGACAGCTCCGCCGAAGTGCCCAGCTACCGGTATGTGTATGAACGCGCCGCCCTCGACGATCCACGGACACCCGCCGAACTCGGCAGGTTCCTCAAGAACGGGTACGAGATCAGGGTCGCCGCCGAACTGCCCAGCAAGATGATCATCGTGGATCAGGCGGCGGTGCTGTTACCTATGTTGCCCGACCAGACCGGCATCCACCCCGGGTTCCTCCTGGTCCGGGGACAGTCGCTGGTGCACCTGCTGGTGGCGCTTTTCGAGCGGGTCTGGCAGGCCGCCACGCCGCTGCGGCTCACCGCCGCCGGCCTCAACGAGGGGGCGTCGGCGTGGGACGATGTCGACGTCGCGCTGCTGACCTACCTGCTGTCCGGCATGCCGGACAAGACGGTGGCCAGCCGGCTCGGGACCAGCGAACGAACCGTGCATCGCCGGGTTCAACGGCTGATGAAGCTGACCGGGACCAACAGCCGCATGCAACTGGCCTGGTACGCCGCCCGGTCGGGGCTCATCGCACCCTGAGGGTCCGCCCGCGAGGGCGGGCCGCCCCCGTCCGGGTCACGGACGAGGGCGACCCGCGGGTGGTTACCGCAGTTGGTAGGCGCGGGTCACGGTCTGCTCGACGGTGTTGCCGTCAGCGTCGGTGGCTTGCACCCGCAGGGTGACGAACCCGTTGCCGCCGCGCAGCCGGGGGTTCTGGATCTTTCCGGTGGCGCCGGCGGCGCCGGTGCTGGTGAGGGTCACCCGCTGCCAGGTGGCGCCGTCGTCGTATGACGCCCACAGCTTCGCCTCCTTGATCCGCAGGCCGTCCAGGCCGTGCGGGTAGCGGAAGCCGAGGTTGACGGGGGTCATCGACGCTGCCTTCGCACTGTTGTTCAGGTCGACGTCCAGGTCGTAGTCGACCGAGATCACCGGTAGCAATGCCTTCTCGGTGTGTTCGGAGTGGAACGTCCAGGCGGTGTTGACCTTGGTGGAGGTCGTCCACGCCGGCAGGTCCCGCTGCACGTCCATCACGACGCGGTACTGGGCCCGCTCGGCCGTCATCGGGAAGGCCACCTGCGTGGTGGCGGCGTTTCCCAGCAACTGACCGTCGCGGTACACGGTGGTCAGTTCCTTGTCGGCGCCGTGCCGGTACCCGAGCACCTGACCGGTCGCCCCATCGAGGAGCCCGACCGGGAGCATCACCCCGACATCGCCTTGCCGGAGGGCACCCTCGGGAGTGCTGGCCGTTATCGCGGTCCGGACCACCGCCTTGTTCCAGATCTGGGTCGCCCGCTGACCCGGCCGCAACGCGGCCAGTCCCGTCTGGTGGTCACCGGGCAACGACTCCCGTACCGAGGCCGGCGCCATGATCTCGATCGTCAGTGTTCCGGCTGTGACGTACTGCATGACGAACTGGGGCATGACCACCCGGGCCCGGGTCATGACCAGGAATGCCTGCTGCGGCGTGTAGAAGAACCTGCCGTACCCGCCTTCCGTATCGCGTGCCGAGGCGTGGAAAGAGGTCTCCACGGTGGCCAGTTCCTCGGTGCTGACCCGGTGGTGCTGGTCGGGCAGGATGCCCTGCTGATACTTGAGCACTTCGTAGGTGTACGGGCTGACCGCGGTCCCCCTGAACTTGATCCTGACGTCGCCGTGGGCGGCCAGGCCGGCCAGTCGAGCACCTGGCCCGTTGTTGAGGGTCATGGCCGGGATCGCGGCCGGCGTCCACGAGTAGCTGGTCAGACCCCAGTCGGCGGGCACGTCGTTGTAGATGATGATGGCGCCGGCGCCGGCTTTCGCCGCGTTGTCGATCTGCGTGCCCGTATCAACCTCGTCGTTGCGCCGTACCAGTGCCAGCGCGCCCTTGGCCGCCTTGCCCGCGTAGTCCTGCGGTCGCCCGATGCCGGCGTCGACCACGCGCAGCACCTGGGTGCCGTCCAGATGTGGCGAGCCGATCCAGCCGTCGACGTACTCCGGTGCGATCGGGAAGGCTTCGGTGCTGACGATCTGCGCCTCCACTGCCCGCGCGGTCAGCGACCAGTTCAGCCGGTGCTCCACGGCCGCGTTACCCAGCTGCGACGGGATGGCGTGCAGCCGCGTGCTGCCCGACAGATCTTCCTGAAGCCCGGCTGTCAGCGACTTGTCGTGGTTCATCAGTGACAAGCCCATCCGGACCTGTCTGGCCTGGCTCGGCTTGGGCGTGTCGACGGTGACCAGGTTTGACTTGCGCCCGTCGAAGGTGATGGTGCGGTCGGCATCGATGACGACGCCCGACTCCGCGCCGTAGACGTAATCCCGGACCTGGTTGAAGCCAGGGGTGTTGCGGTAGGTGGCTGACACGAAGGCGTATTCACCACGGGGCAGCCGCATGTCGACCGTGCCATCGGCGCCGAAGAAGATGTACTGGCCGCCGACCGTGCTGTCGGAGAAGCTCCAGTACCACATGATGCTGTAGGTCTCGGCCGGTGCCTTGCCGTCCAGGTCGATCAGTTTGACGCTGACGTTGAAGCGCTCGACATCCTTGACGACCCCGACCGCGGTGGTCACGACCGTTGCGCCGTCGGCGGAGGCAGCGGCGACGTGGGCGCCGTACGTGCCGGTCCGCAGGATGGTGGGGTCGAGCCTCACGGTCACGTCGGCGGTGCCGTGGGCGGGCACGGTCACCGTGTCGGCGCCCAGCGCCAGCGCCCCGGCCGGCAGGTCGCTGCCGTCGCCCTTCACCGTCAGGGCGAGGGTGACCGGCTGGTCACCGTCGTTGAAGTAGGTGATCGGCTTGACGGACTTGCTGGTCGTGTCCCAGTCCTGGGTGCCGAAGTCGACCACACCGGAGCCGGACACCGACTGGCGCACCGCCCGGCCGACGTCGGTCCGGCCGGCGCCCTGGTCGTAGACCGGGGCGCCCGGGGTGGTCTTCGCCGTGCTGATCAGCTGGCTCTTCAGCCGCGGCGCGGTCCAGTCCGGGTGCTGCCCGGCCAGAAGCGCCGCGGCGCCGGCGACGTGTGGCGTGGCCATGGATGTGCCGCTGGCGGCGGTGTAGAAGTCATCCACCGGGGCGCCCATGGTGGTGCCGGACGCCCGGCCCGCGATGATCTTCCAGCCCGGCGCGGTGATCTCCGGCTTGAGACGTCCGCCGGGCGTAGGGCCACGGCTGGAGAAGTAGGTGACCGCGTCGGCGCCGTCCACCGCGCCGACGGTCAGCGCCGCCTCGGCGATGCCGGGCGAGCCGAGGGTCTTCGCGCCGTTCTGCCCGGCGTTGCCGGCGGCGATGGTGAACAGCACGCCGGTCTCCGCCGTCAGTTCGTTCACCGCCTCGGCCGTCGGGGTGGTGTCGGCGTCGGGCGTGCCCCCCAGGCTCATCGAGATGACCTTTGCGCCCGAGTGGGCCGCCCACTCCATCCCTGCGATGATCTGCGAATCGTAGCCGCTGCCCGCGTTGGACATCACCTTGCCGATCACGAGCTTGGCCCCGGGTGCGACGCCCTTGTACTTACCGCCGGAGGCCGCGCCGGTGCCGGCGATCGTGGTGGCGACGTGGGTGCCGTGCCCGTGCCCGTCCTGAACGGCCTCGCCGGGGACGAAGCTCTGGCTGTCGACGATCTGCCCGGCCAGGTCCGGGTGATTCGGGTCCACTCCGGTGTCCAGCACGGCGACCTTGACCCCGGTGCCGTCGTACCCGGCGGCCCATGCCTCGGGCGCGCCGATCTGCGGCACGCTCACGTCGAGCAGGGCGTTCACCTTGCCGTCCAGCCAGATGTGCTCGATGCCGCCCGATAACTTCGCCTTCGGGCCACGCCCCTCGGCGGTGTCGTCGTCGACCGCCTCCCAGAACGCGGCCGCCTGCTTCTTCTCGGCGGCAACCGCAGCGCCCCGCACGCTGGGCAGGTCCCGGATCTTCCGGCTCCCGGCCGGGGCGGCGGGCGCCGCGGCCTTGCCGGCCCCCTTCTTGGGGTAACGCACGATCAGCGGGATCGACGTGCTGTGCGCGTCGTCGTATCCCTGCGCGATCAACTCGGTCACGTTGAACAGACGCCGATCGACCTGGCCGGACGCGATGAGCGGCTGAGCCTCCAACGGCTGGACGTAGATGTCGCTGCCGATCGAATATGTGCGGAAGAGGCTGTTCGCGCGGTGCGGGGTCACCGTGACCGCCGGCTTGCCCCCCACGTTGGTCACCGTGACCACGTCACCGGTGATGAGCGTGATCTGCTGGGCGGCTGCCGACGACGCCGGTACGCCGGTGACCCCGGCTACGGGCTCCAGTGGCTCGTGGCCGTACGCGCTTCCGCTGCCGGCCACGACGAGCGTGGCAGCAAGCACAGCGCCGACCAACGTCGGTCTCTTGCTTGGCATTGAGCTGGCCCTCCTTCTGCCGGTACCAGGGTCCGTACCGGTGGGCAAAGCTTCGTGAAGACCGGGGCGGCGCGCTACGGCTGCACCTGGCGGACACCAGACATGTCAGGTCGTCGCCACCGTCTGGTCGGCGGCGCACCGTCCCCTGACGAGCAGAACGGCGATAAGCCAGCGGACTGGAGCGAGGAAACGGCGCGGGATCGGCGTCGACAGCGACAGGGGCGGCAGCCAGGTCGGCTCCAACTGGACATCCTGCGGGAGGACGACGCCGTTGCTTTACTGGGAACCGTGACCGCCCGCGGCGGAGCGGGCCACGAGTCGGCCGATCATGCGCCTCGACGAGCTGATCGGAGGATGTCGTAGCAACGCCCAAGCCCACCCGGTATGAATTGATTGCCGGCGGAGAATCGGTCACCAACCACTCGAAAGGCTCACCCGTCTCCTCCGCGATGCGTGCCAACTCCGAAGCGCTGACACGACGCATGCCGTTTTCAACCTTTGGCTATACAGGTCGGCGTGCTCTGCGTGCCCGAGGTGGGCGAAGGCCGTGACAAGGTGGCGTCGCGCATCGTGAGCAGGTTGGGTTGCCCCGCTCCACCGGCGGATCCGTATCAGACATCGTGCCAGCATCTGTCCGCAGGACGGCCGAGACGGCACCCCCGCGACCTCATCCGCTGCACTCGAACCATCCCAACCCTCGGTCCCCGGATCCAACCGGCCAGCCACCCAGAACGGCCCCGCCGGGGGCACCTCGTACACCACCGGCAAACGCGAAAAGAGGACCAGACCAGACCAAACCAAACCAGCCGGCGACGGTTTCGGGGGGTGTGGGGTGGCGAAGCCCCACTGGGGAGCAAGGCGAAGCCTTGCGCGGGGCAAAGTGGAGCCATCAACGCGAATCGGCACAGCCGATGAGCAGGCTGCGCCGATTGGCGGAACGTGGGCCGCCAGGGACTCGAACCCTGAACCTACGGATTAAAAGTCCGCAGCTCTGCCATTGAGCTAGCAGCCCGCGGAGACAGGTTACCTTGTCGGCTGGCTGGAGCACGCGGGTGTTTCCGTCCGTGGCAACGTTCCTGGTCAGAGCGGGATCTGGTACAGGATGAAGCCACGGTTGACGGCCACCTGGTCGTACAGGCGGCGGGCCGTCGCGTTGGACACGTGGGTGGACCAGTAGATGCGGTTGCAGTGCTGCTCGCGGGCCCAGTCGGCCACGGCCGCGATGAGTGCTCTGGCCACGCCCTTGCCGCGGACGTCGGGTGCGGTGAAGAGGTCCTGCAGGTAGCAGACGTCGTCCGTGGTGGTGCTGGCGTGGGTGAGGAAGTGGGCGATGCCGACCAGCCGGCCGTCGAGCTTCGCGCCGAGGGCGTGGATGCGGGTGTCGGCCATGAAGCCTGCCCACGCGATGTCGAACCGGGCGGGCGGCAGGACCCGTTCGTAGAACGTGTTGTACCCGGTGAACAGCTCCTCCCACGCGGGACGGTCGGAGGGGGTCAGCGCAGCGACAGTGATCACGAATGCCGACCCTATCGACAGGGTGACAGCGATGAGAAGCTGTGCGGCGTGGCGGTGACGGAGGATGCCGAGGAGACGATCACCGGCGAGGTGCGGCTGCTGGCGATGCTGCTCGGGGCAGTGCTCGGGACGTGGATCGCGTGGACGAGTCCGCAGCATGGGCATGAGCCGCGGTGGGTGTTGTTCGCGGTGCTGGCGGCGGTGCTCGGGGCGGCCAGCGGGGAGGCGTTCGGGTTCGGGGCGGCGCGGTGGCGGGACCTGGGCACGGTGCATCGGGTCAGGCTGTTCCACGTGCTGCATCTGGTGCTCGCGTCGGTGGCGGTGGCCGTCGGGTTGGTGGCCGCCACGCCGTACGTGCTCGGGGAGCAGGGGCTGACGGGGCGCGGGCTGGCGTTGTCGGCGATCGCGATCTGCGGGGCGCTGCCGTCGGCGGCGACGCTGGGTGCGGTGCAGCGGGTGGCGCGGCGCAGGATCGAAGGTTCGCCGGGGCATCAGCTCAACACGTTGCTGAGCCTGCGGCGGCTGGTCAGCCGGTTGCTCAACCAGCTCGGGTTCCTGGTGCTGCTGGTCACGCTGGTCAACGGTGCGGCGACGGGGTGGGGTGCGGAGCTGCCGAAGGCGGCGGTGCTGTTCTCCGGGGCGGTCGCCTCGTTCGTGGTCGGCGTCATGTACGTGCCGGCGAGCACCACCCTGCGACGGCGGTGCGCGCTGTTCGTGGACCGGCACTTCCCGCTGACGGACGTCGCGCTGGAGGACCTGGTCGACAAGGCCGAGGAGCGGGCGAGGCTGGAGAAGCTGCTCGGCATCGACCAGACGACGTTCGGGGAGCTGCGCAGCGGACTGGTGATCATCAGCCCGTTCGTGGTGAGCGCGCTCGCCGCGATCATTCCGACCAAATTCTGAAAAGGGGGCCCCGGGACGGGACCCCCTTTTCATTGCAGCCGGGTGAGGCGTCAGTTCGAGGCGTAGGTACCCTCGGCGAACGCGGCGTCGAAGCGCGCCTGCAGGGCGTCGAGCTGGTGGAACTCGCTGGACGACGCGGACTCGGAGCCCTCGGCGGCGAAGATGTGGTCGGCCTCGGCCTCGCTGTGGTCGTAGGAGGTGAAGTCCGACTCCTCGTAGTGCTCACCCGACGGGTTGGTGTACTCGACGTGGTGGCCCTGGTCGAAGCTGGTGTTCTCGGCCGACGCGTGGTCCTGCTCGTACACGCCGAACTGCGACTGGTAGTCCTGCTCGCTGGCGTCGACCTCGTGCACCTGGTCCAGCGCCTCGTGCTGCTCGCCGGTCTCGAACTCGCCGTACTCGCTCATGTCATTCCCCTTGTTGTGAAAGCTAGCGTTTATGTGGTGTTCGGTGCGTTCTTGCGATGTGCTGAACACTACGGACCTTGGTGGAAGGTCAAATCCCGGAAACGTGCCACGAGAGGAACTGTTGACGATGCGGGTGAGTGAACTGCTGGTCGAAGGGTTCGGGCGGTTGCCGGACCTCGTCAGGGGCGCGGTCGACGGGCTCACGGCGGAGCAGCTGCGGTGGGCGCCGGCGGACGGCGCGAACACGATCGGCTGGCTGGTCTGGCACCTCACGCGGGTCCAGGACGACCACGTCACGGAGCTGATCGACGGCGCCGAGCAGGTGTGGGTCAATGGCGACTGGGCGGCGCGGTTCGGGCTGAAGCCGGACCCGGACGACACCGGCTACGGGCACACCGCGGCGCAGGTCCTGGCGGTGCACCCGGAGAGCCCGGAGGTGCTCGTCGGGTACTTCGAGGCGGTGTCGGCGCGGACCGTCGAGTGGCTGGCGACGCTGACGGAGCAGGACCTGGACCGGATCGTCGACGAGCGATGGGATCCGCCGGTGACGCTCGGGGTGCGCCTGGTCAGCGTCCTGGACGACGACACGCAGCACGCAGGTCAGGCCGCGTATGTGCGAGGCCTCATTCCCTGAGCGGCACCCCGGAGTTCCCTGAGCGGCACCCCGGAATTCCCTGAGCGGCACCCCGGAAACGTCACGGACGACACACGGCCACGGGCGCGAAGTGGTGGTGTACTTGATCTGCACGATCCACACTCTGATCGGGAGATGTAGATGGACGAGCGTGCACAAGGACGTCACCGTGTCGTGGTCGTGGGCGCGGGGTTCGGTGGATTGTTCGCGACCAAGGCGCTGAAGAACGCGCCGGTCGACGTGACCCTCATCAACGGCACCGCCTACCACCTGTTCCAGCCGCTGCTGTATCAGGTCGCGACGGGCATCCTGTCCGAGGGCGAGATCGCGCCGCCGATCCGGGAGATCCTCAAGCGGCAGGACAACGCCAAGGTGCTGCTGGGCACGGTCACCGAGATCGATCCGGAGGCGAAGACGGTCACCGCGGTCGCCCCCGGCACCAGCTACACCGTGGGGTACGACTCGCTGATCGTCGCCGCGGGCGCGTCGCAGTCCTACTTCGGCAACGACGGGTTCGCCGAGCACGCGCCCGGCATGAAGAGCGTCGACGACGCCCTGGAGCTGCGCGGGCGGATCTTCGGCGCGTTCGAGCTCGCGGAGCTGGAGACCGACCCGGCCGTGATCGAGCGGTGGCTGACGTTCGTCGTGGTGGGCGCCGGCCCCACGGGGGTCGAGATGGCCGGCCAGATCGCCGAGCTGGCACATCGCCACCTGCCCGGGCAGTACCGCAACATCGACCCGAAGCACGCGCGGATCATCCTGGTCGACGCGCTGGACACGGTCCTGTCGACGTTCGGCGACCACCTGTCGACGAAGGCGCTGCGCCAGCTGCACAAGATGGGCGTGGAGGTCGAGCTCGGCACGAAGGTCGTCGGCGTCGACGAGACCGGCATCGAGGTCGAGACCCGCAACGGTCACCAGCGCATCGAGTCGATGACGAAGATCTGGGCGGCCGGTGTGGCCGCGCCGTCGCTGTCGACGCAGCTGGCGAAGGCGACCGGCGCGTCCACGGACCGTGCGGGGCGGCTCGAGGTCAACCCGGACTGCACGGTGCCGGGCCACCCGGAGATCTTCGCGGTCGGCGACATGATGTCCCTCAACCGGCTGCCGGGCGTCGCGCAGGTCGCGATCCAGAGCGGCCGGCACGCCGCCGGGCAGATCACCAAGCGCCTCGCCGGGCAGCCGACCGGGCAGCCGTTCAAGTATTTCGACAAGGGCAGCATGGCGACGATCTCCCGCTTCTCGGCGGTGGCGAGCGTCGGCAAGCTGCACTTCTCCGGGATCATCGGCTGGCTCATGTGGCTCGCCGTGCACCTGCTGTACCTGGTCGGCTTCAAGAACCGGGTCACCGCGGTCCTGCACTGGTTCGTCAGCTTCATCGGCCGCGGCCGCTCGGAGCGGGTCGCCACGTTCCAGCAGGTCTTTGCCCGGCGCGCGCTGCAGGAGTACCGGCAGCACCTGCCCTGACCATTAGGGTGGCGGGGTGGCAGCGTGTCCCGAGCAGACCAGCGATGGTCTCTCCGGGGTAACCCCGGGGACGCAGGATTGAGCACGGCAGCGCATCGCCGGCGCGCCCCCGCGCTTCGCGCGAGCCGGCGCAGGCACGACCGGGATTCGTCGGGACACGCTGCCCGCGTCGTCGCCGGCGCGCTCGCCGACGCGTTCCTGACCGTCGACTGGGCGCGGGGTCCGCTGCTCGACGTCGGCTACGAGGTGCTGGGCCGCCGGCCGCGGTGGCTCGGCCCGGTCGTCACCGCCGTCCTGCGGGCCTACCGGGAGGCGCCCGCGGACCGGCCCCGGGAGCTGGCCGAGTTCATCACCGCGCCGTCCCGCCAGCCGATCCGGGTCCGCCGCGCGACCGCCACCCGCACCGTGCGGCAGCGCTGGGACTCGCCGCGCATCGACGACCTGGCCGCGCTCGCCGAGCTGCTCGACCTCGACCCCGACGAACTGGACTGGTTCGCCGACCGTCGCGGGATCAACCGGAAGCATGCCGACCACAAGGTCAGGCACTACTCGTACATCTGGATCGGCGACCGCCTCATCGAGGCACCGAAATCACGGCTCAAGGCGATCCAGCGCCGCCTGCTCGACGAGGTGCTCGGACCGCTGCCGGTGCACGAGGCCGCGCACGGGTTCGTCCCGGGGCGTTCGGCGCACACGTTCGCGGCGGCCCACGCCGGGCAGGCGACCGTGGTGCGCCTCGACCTGCGCGCGTTCTTCACCAGTGTCACCGCCGGGCGCGTCTACGGCCTGTTCCGCACCGCCGGCTACCCGGAGCCGGTCGCGCACGCCCTGACCGCGATGTGCACCACGCGGACCCCGCACGCGGTCTCCGGGCGCATCGAGCACCGCACCCCGCACCTGCCGCAGGGCGCGCCGACGTCACCGGCCCTGGCCAACCTCGTCGCGTTCCGCCTCGACCGCCGCCTCACGGGACTCGCGGCGCGGTTCGGCGTCACCTACGGCCGCTACGCCGACGATCTGGCGTTCTCCGGTTCGCTGGGGTACCCCTCCCGCCTGGTCGAAGCCGTCAGCGCGGTCGTTGCGGACGAGGGATTCCACGTCAACCCGGCGAAGACCCGCGTCCGGGGCAGCGGCGACCGGCAGCGGCTCGCCGGCCTCGTCGTCAACGCGCACCCGGCGGTCCCCCGCGACGACTACGACCGCCTGCGCGCCATGCTGCACACCGCGGCCCGCGACGGCCTGGACGCCGCCAACCGCGACGGGCACCCCGACTTCGCCGCCCACCTCACCGGCCTGGTTTCGTGGGCCTCGCACGGGCACCCGGCGCGCGCGGCGCGTCTTGAACGCCTGCTGCGTGCCGCCCTCGCATAGAAGAAGGGCGCCCCACTCCCCGGGGCGCCCTTCCAGCTCCTGACCTAGCAGCTCAGCGAGCCCGCTCCGACGCCCACGCCGAGGATGCCGATGAAGCGCTGGTACGCCGCGACCCTGCTCTGCACCTGCGCCGGGTTCCGCCCGCCGCACTCGAGGCTGCCGTTGATGCTGCGGATCGTCTCGCCGAACCCGGCGCCGTTGACCATCGCGTTGTGCGGCGTCATCGTGCCCGGCCCGCTCTGCGTGTTCCAGTACCAGAGCGCCGTCTTCATCGCCACGGCCGGATCGGTCTGCACCAGGTTCGGGTTGTGCAGCAGGTCGATGCCGAGCGCGTCACCGGCGGCCTTGTAGTTGAAGTTCCAGCTGAGCTGGATCGGCCCGCGACCGTAGTACGCGGCCTGCCCGGCGGGGCACCCGTACGGCTGGCTCGTGTCACAGTAGTGCGGGTAGTTGGCGGTGTTCTGCTCGACGATGTACACCAGCCCACCGGTCTCGTGGTTCACGTTCGCGAGGAATGCGGCCGCCTCCTGCTTGCGCACCGCGTCCGTGCCGGTCTTCGCGAACGCCGGATACGCGCTCAACGCCGCGACCAGGCCGTTGTACGTGTAGAACGGGTTCCTGCTCGGGAACATCTGGTTGAACTGCGCCTCGCTGACCACGAACGCCCCGTTCGACGGCGGCTGCGTCGTCGGGTTCGTCGGCGGCTGCGTCGTCGGGTTCGGCTGCCCGTTGCAGGTGTACGGGTCCCAGTACCAGGTGCTGATCGTCGGGCTGTACCCCGGGTTGTCGTGCTCGGCGACGTAGTACTTGCCGTCGGTGAACTTCACGACGTCACCGGTGACGTAGTTGCGCCCCTGCACCCAGGCCGGGAAGCTGCACCCGCCGGCGGACCCGGTCTGCGTCGGCGGCTGCGGGGTGCTCCCGCCGCACACGCCCTGGTCCTGCCAGACCCCACTGGTGCCGGGCGGCGCCTCGTTCTGCGTCCACCACTTGGCGAGGAAGTTACGGCCGTTGTGGGACACGGTGGCGCCCCCGGTGTAGACCGCCGACGACTGCCACGCGGCGGCGCAGGTGGCAGCCGACGCCGGCAGCATGTTGAACACGGCGACGACCCCACCGACGACGGCGGTCGCGGCGAGCATCGCCAGCAGGCGCACTCTGGACACCTGATCACTTCCGTTCAGATCGACACTGGTCCCTCATACGACCAGCCCGACCACCCCCTGACCACCGACAACACCTATTTATGAACAAACTTTACGGTTTCCCTAACGTTCGCACCGCGATCGATGGGCGGCGCTGCCCTCCCGAGCAGCCATCGCCGTCCTTGGATCACGGACCGGGCGCCGCTCAGGCGAGCCATAGATCGGGCGCGAAGCAGCGGCCAGCCGGCGGCGTGCGTGTGCGGAGCCTTGCACGGTGCGCTCGGGGCGGGGAGTCGGGAGATCGGGATCGAGGATCGGGCCGGCCGCGGCCCGGATGGGCGGCCGCCATGCACGTCGACTTCCGTGATCGATGGCGCGATCCGGTCGCCCGAGCGACCACCACCGTCCTTGGATCACGGACCCGGCGCCGCTCGGGTGAGCCGCAGGTCGGGCGCGAAGCAGGGGCGGTCCAGCCGTCGGCGTGCATGTGCAGCGCCGGGTGCAAGCGCTCCGGACGGGGAGTCGGAAGATCGGGATCGAGGGCCGTGCCGGCCGCGGCCCGGATGGGCGGCCGCTATGCACGTCGACTTCCGTGATCGATGGCGCGATCCGGTCGCCCGAGCGACCACCGGCGTCCTTGGATCACGGACCCGGCGCCGCTCGGGTCAGCCGCAGGTCGGGCGTGGAGCGGGAAATCGGGGTCGGGCGCTGCCTTGCGCGTGCGGGCCTGGCGCGGCGCGGGCCGGCGGCGGGCGTGCGTGCTCGGCGCGCCCCCGGGGTCGTCTGCCGCCGCGTTCATGGCCTGCCGATCGGGCGTGTGCCGGCCGCGCGCGTGGGTTGCCGTGATCGATGGCGCGATCTGGTCATCCGCGCGGCCACCGCCGTCCTTGGATCACGGGCGGGCCGGGCGCCACTCGGGTGGCCGCAGGGGTCGGACGGCTGCATTGCGCATGCGGGCCCGGTTCAGGCGGGCCTGGCGCGGCTCGGGCCGGCGGCGGGCGTGCGTGCTCGGCGCGCCCGGCGTCGTCTGCTGCCGCGTTCATGGTCTGCCGATCGGGCGTGCGCCGGCCGCGCGTCGACTTCCGTGATCGATGGCGCGATCTGGTCATCCGGGCGGCCACCGCCGTCCTTGGATCACGGGAGGGCCGGGCGCGGCTCGGGGTGAGCCGCAGGTCGGGCGTGGAGGTCGAGATCGGGGTCGGGCGGCTGCCTTGCGCGTGCGGGCCTGGGCGGCACGGGCCGGCGGCGGGCGTGCGTGCTCGGCGCGCCAGGGGTCGTCTGCTGCCGCGTTCGTGGTCTGCCGATCGGGCGTGCGCCGGCCGCGCGTCGACTTCCGTGATCGATGGCGCGATCTGGCCATCCGGGCGGCCACCGCCGTCCTTGGATCACGAGCGGAGGCGACGTCGGCCGGGGGTCGCCTCCCGGCCTGCATGATCGAAGGCTGGATCCGGCTACCGGGACAACCACCGGCGTCCTTGGATCACGAGTGGAGGCGACTCCGGTGGGGGTAGCCTTCGCGGCCTGCTTGATCGAAGGATGGGGCTGGCTACCGGGACAGCCATCCCTGTCCTTGGATCACGGGCGGAGGCGACCGAGGCAGGGGCGGCCATGCCGTTTCGCGGGTCGTGAGCGGCGTCGACCAGGTTGGCGCGGCCGGCGGATCGCGGGCAGCGGCGGCGCCATCCGGGGCGACGTCCCGGATGGCAGATCGAAGGACGGAACGCGGTCGGCGCCGTCCTTGGATCACGGGCGTGGACCATCGGTGGAAGAACGGCAAGCGCGGCCGGGTGTCATTTGTGCGCATTCACTACTCTGAAGATTGAATAGCGGCGCATTGCGGCATTCCGCCGCATCCGGGGTGGTGACACTGCGCGATCGGTAGGTTGCGTAGAACAATGGTCGCGGGCAGACGGTTCCGGAAGCGTGAAAGCATTTTAGTGATTTCCATCACGTCGATTTCTTTCGGGACGCTTAGGCGACCTGCTGGGGTGGTGCCGTTTCGAGAGGTGTGTCACAGCACCGCACAATCGGTGCGCTGCGCGGGCGAATCGCCCTGGGTAGGCTGGCCGTCGGTCTCGTCCGACAGGCACCGCTCCCCGCGGTGCCGGGCGCGACTGCCGCCTAATCGCCGGCTCGACACCGGCGAATCGGGGACCCAACCGTAACTGGGGTGAATCCGCGGGCAACCGCGGTAGGGATCGTTCCGTCCCGAACCCGTCAGCTAACCCGGTCGGCGGCCGACGGAAGGAACAACGAGCCAGATGTCATCACGACATCCCGGTCGGCGGATTCTCGCCGTCCTGATGACGGCCGCCGTCCTTTGTGGGATGGCTGCCGCACCGGCCGCCGCCGAGCCGGGCGACGACACAGGCGACGAGGGTTCCAACGCGACCCTCGCGCAGGTCCTCGACGAGAGCACCCGTGGCTGGATCGAGGCCAAGGACAAGTTCGACGCGTCGGTCAAGAACCAGGCCGATCTGACCGCCAAGCTCGCCGTGACCGAGGCGGAGCTGGCCAGGGTCACCGAGCAGGTCTCGGCGATCGCCGTCGCTGCGTACCGGACGGGGCCGCTCACCACGTTCGTGGCGCTGATGGATTCGGGCAGCCCGACCGGGTTCGCGGAGCGCGCCGGCTCGATCGACGAGATCGCCCACCACAATGACAACCTGCTGCGCGACCTCAACCAGCTGAAGAAGGACCAGGCGGCGCAGAAGGCCGCGCTGGAGGCAGAGGTCAAGCTCCAGCAGGAGCAGGTCGCGGTCATGGCCGCGAAGAAGAAGGAAGCCGAGAAGGGCCTGGCCCAGGCGGGCGGGCCGAGCAACGGCTTCGTCTCGGCCAACCTGCCGCTCGCGCAGCCGTCGCCGCGCAACGCCAGCGGTGGCTGGTCGGCGGAGTCGTGCAAGGTCAACGATCCCACCACCACCGGCTGCATCACGCAGCGCACGCTGCACGCGATGCAGCAGGCGCAGGCGGCCGGCTTCAAGCGGTTCGTCTCGTGCTACCGGCCCAGCGGGCCGTATGAGCACCCGAAGGGTCGTGCCTGCGACTTCTCGGTACAATCGAAGTCCGGCTTCGGTGGTGTCGCCGCCGGCGAGGACAAGGTCTACGGCGCCAATCTCGCGACCTATTTCGTGAAGAACGCGGACCGGCTCGGCGTCATGTACGTCATCTGGTTCAAACAGATCTGGACGCCCGCGGTCGGCTGGCACCATTACAGCGGCGTCGGCGGGGATCCCTCCAGCGACCACACCAACCACGTGCATCTGTCCGTGCTGTAAGACCCTCACGTCTGCGGACGGCCGGCCGATAGGGCAACTGTCGACCGGCCGACGCAGGTGAGGGGATTTCTCGTGAAGCACCGACTCGTGACGCGCAGCGACTTCGACGGCCTGGTGTGCGCCGTGCTGCTGCGTCACCTGGAGCTCATCGGCGACATCACGTTCGTGCACCCCAAGGACGTCCAGGACGGCGCGGTCGAGGTCGGGCCGAACGACATCCTGACGAATCTGCCGTACGCGCCGGGCGCCCACATGGTCTTCGACCACCATCACTCGGAGACGCTGCGCAACACCGGCGACAACGACAACCACATCATCGACGCGGAGGCCCCGTCGGCGGCCCGCGTCATCTATGACCACTTCGGCGGCGCCGCGCGCTTCCCGAACGTGTCGGACGAGCTGATGGAGGCGGTCGACAAGGCCGACTCCGCCCAGTACGACATCGCGGACATCCTGCAGCCGGTCGGGTGGACGCTGATGAACTTCCTCATGGACAGCCGCACCGGGCTGGGGCGGTTCCGCCAGTTCCGGATCTCCAACTACCAGCTGATGATGCAGCTCATCGACGCGTGCATCGACCATCAGGACGTCGAGGAGATCCTGGCGCTGCCGGACGTGGCAGAGCGGGCCGAGCTCTTCCGCGAGCAGCAGGAGCTCTTCGTCGACCAGCTGCGTCGGGTCAGCCACGTCGAGGGTGACGTGGTCGTCGTCGACCTGCGGGACGAAGCGGTGATCTTCGCGGGGAACCGGTTCATGGTGTACGCGCTGTTCCCGGACGCCCGGGTCTCCATCCACGTGATCTGGGGCAGGCAGAAGCTCAACACCGTCTTCGCGGTCGGCAAGTCGATCCTGGACCGCACCTCACCGACCGACATCGGCTCGGTGATGCTCGAGTACGGCGGCGGCGGCCACCTGGCGGCCGGCACCTGCCAGGTCCCGCACGACGCGTCGGAGCGCGTCCTGCGGGAGATCATCGCCAAGGTCGGCGCCCCGCGAGCGGCCGCGATGAGTTCCGGCACTCCCTGACGTATACCTCATATGACCTTCACCATCGCGCTGCCGGTCGCCGACCGGTACACCTCCCACGCCTTCTACCGCGCAGTCCTGGACGCCGAGCCGTTCGGCCCGGAGGGTGGCGACGGGCTGCCGGAGCCCTTGCAGTTCCCGGTCGCGGACGGGGTCGCCCTGATGCTGGTGCCGGCCGACGGGTTCGGCTGGGTGATCGGCGATCACCAGGTGGCGCCGGCCGGGACGAGCGAGTGCGTCCTGAGCCGGTCGGTGCCGGGCCGTGAGGACGTGGTCGCCGTGATCGAGCGGGCCAGGGCCGCCGGCGGCCGGGTCGTCACCGAGCCCGCCGAGCAGCCGTGGGGGTACGCCGGCGCCTTCGCCGACCCCGACGGCCACCTGTGGATGGTGGCGCCGGGACCGGACCAGGGTTAGAGCATCTCCGTGTCCCGGAGCAGGCGCCAGAGACCGGCGCCGTCCGGGGCGCGCAGCCAGCGCTGTGCGGCGCTCGCGTCGGCCGGCAGCCGGCGGGTGCTCTCGACCGTGGTCGGGAAGCCGCCGGCGAGGACCGCCTGCGTCGGGGACAGGTGCCGGATCGCGACGGCGGCCACGCTGTCGGGGTGCTCGGCGACGAACTCCGCGTAGATCTCCGGGTCGTGCTGGCCGTCGTCGCCGACGAGCAGCCACCGGATGTCGGGGAACTCCTCCGCCAGCCGCGCCAGGGACGCGCGCTTGTGCGCCTGGCCGCTGCGGAAGAACCGGTCGGGCTGCGGGCCCCAGTCGGTCAGCAGGAGCGGGCCGGCCGGGTACAGGTGGCGCGACAGGAACCGGGTCAGGGTCGCCGCGACGTTCCAGGCGCCGGTCGAGAGGTAGAACACCGGAGCGCCGGGGTTGGCGTTGACCAGCCGCTCGTAGAGCACCGCCATCCCCGGTACCGAGGCGCGCGCGTGCTCGTCGAGGACGAACGTGTTCCACGCGGCCAGCAGCGGGCGCGGCAGCGTCGTGACCATGACGGTGTCGTCGACGTCGGAGACGATCCCGAAGCGCACCGACGGGTCGATGATCCGCACCGGCGCCTCGACCGGGGTGCTGTCCTCGCTCTGCAGCGTGACGGTTGCCCAGCCGGGGGCGAGGTCCGCCTCGATGACGGTGTCGATGAAGCCGCCCCGGTCGCAGCGGACCTCGCAGGTGCGGTCCCCGGCGGTGATGCGCACCGGGGCGTTCGCCACGGACACGGCGGTGAACGAGCGCCAGCCCCGCAGCTTCTTCAGGCGCCGCCCGGGTTTCGGGTCCAGGCGGGCGAGCAGGACCCGGCCGAGGACGCGGACCCAGCCGGGGCCGCCGTAGCCGGTGTACGGGGTGACGGCGACCTTCCACCCGCGCAGCCGGAGCCGCCGCTCCAGCACGTCGTGGAAGGCGTCCTCGATGCGCGCGGCGCGGTGCAGACGGACCGGACCAGACGGGGTCAACGACACGCGATCACCCTGTCACAGCCCCTACGCCACCGCACCACCACACGCAGGGTGACGGGTACACGACGGTGGCATGAATCCGTGAGCCCGAACGCTTCGGACACTTCTAGCGTTGGTGTTATCAGGAACACACACCAAGGGGTGCGAGATGGCAATCACGACATTCGAGGCGGTACGAGCCGAGGCACTGTTCGTTTCCCACCTGCAGTGCTCGCAGGCGCCGAAGAGCGACGAGATCCGTGCGGCGGTCGCGACGACGCTGCGGCGGGTCGGCATCAAGGGCTGCGCGGCCCAGGTCGCCGGCGAGTTCGGTGACCACCCGGACACGGCGGTGGCGCGGATGGCGTGGGCCCTCGCGCTGGTCCGTTCGACGTACCCGGCCCGGCGCAACGCGCCCCGGTCGGTGCGACTGCTCGCGCGCAGCGCTTGAAACGCGCGGCACATGGGTATCGCGCGATCATGCAGGAACTCCACGTCTCACTCGACGACGCTCAGCTCAGCCCGGCGGCGCAGAAGCTGCAGGAGCCTCTCGAAGCCCAGCTGAGCTCGGCGTTGCAATGGGCCGCCGAACAGGTCGCCCAGGACTACCACGCAGAGTCGGCCGCCGAGGTCGGCGCCCGGTTGCTGGAGACCGCCAGGTCGAGCCTCCACCCGGACATCGCCGCCGCCTTCCAGCCGGACCCCGCCGAGCTGGACCGCGCCGCCCGCGCCGTCATCGATGCAGCCCGGCCAGGGCGTGAGTGACTTTCACGAAATGCCCCGATTGCGCAACCCAATCGCTCCACACTGAGGTTCTACTGCCGCGCAGAACCCTGGAGGACAGCCGTGGAGCAGCACAAACTCACGATCGATATGAACGAGGCCACGATCGAGCAGCTGCGCGACCACCACTTCGCGCTCTTCGGCCTCCACGCGATCGCCACCTCGGCGAGCGGCGCCCCGACCATCTGGCTCTCCGTGCACTACCTCGAACGCCATCTCGAGGTCGCCTGGCACGAGACGTACTCGATGTTCACGGCCCGCCACTCGACCATGGCACCGAGCACGAAGGTGGTGCCGACCCACAACTACCCGGCCCCGCTGGGCAGCGTGCTCACGGTCGCCGGCAACGACGGCGCCGGCATCGTCACGCCGGGCGGCCCGGCCGGCCACATGGAGATCGACAACACCGGACGGGTCGAGCTCGGCGCCGGCCTGTGCATCCACGACACCCACGGCATGTACCAGCCGGTCGGCATCTTCGACCTGATCGACGTGGACCTCTTCCAGCCGATCCCGAAGGTCGCGTTCTTCTTCTCGCCGATCCCGCACATGGCCGGCGAGGTCGCCACCCGCGCGCTCGGCCCCGGCATCCTGCTGGACTACTCGAAGACCGGCAACCGCAGCTTCTCCGTCGAGTACAACCTGCACGACGGCTGGTCGGTGGAGAACCGCCCGTACGCCAAGCCGATCGCGGCCAACGAACCGCTCAACCCGCTGCTGCTGGTGCGCTCCTCGGCCCTGCAGGCCCTCGCGATGCAGCGGCAGCGCACCACCGCCACCACCACCGGCACGATCAGGCGTTGAGGACCCAGTTCACGCGGTGCGCCTCCGTGGGGTCGGGCGTCTCCCAGCGCCCGACCATCCGGTTGACCACCCCGTCCGGCACCGGGCGCGGGCGGGCCCGGTTGCGCCGCCGCATCACCTCCGGCGGCGCCTCGACGCTGACGATCTCGATCCTCCCGCCGTAGTCGGCGACCAGCCCGATGCACCGCGCCCGCATCTGCCGGGTCAGGTTCGTCGCGTTCCAGACGAACGGCGTGCCGGCCCGCAGCAGCACCTTGGCCTGGTCGGTCGCGGCGGCGATCACCGGGCCCTGGTCGTCGGTGGGCCTGACCCGCAGCCGCTCGCGCCAGTCGTCGAGGCTCACCACCGCCACGCCCGGCCGGTTGGCGGCGATCCAGTGGTCCTTCCCCGATCCGGGCAGCCCCGACATGACGGTCACAGTGACCTTGGTGTCGTCGTACGCCGCGAAGTCAGCGACCCGATCCAGGTTCCGGAAATAGGTGAACCTGGCATGCTCGGACGGGAAGCGCCGAGGCTGGTCGAGGCAGCCGTCATCCGTGGTGTACTGCACGAAGAGCGCGACGTTGTCGAGCATCTCACCCGCGTCGGCACAGACCCGCCCGAGAATGTCGGCGGTGGCGAGCAGCCCGAGATCGTCGTTGCGGGCGAGCAGGCTGACCCGGTGGATGATCCGGTCGAGGTCGCCGCGGGGCCGCTCCAGCGCCCAGAACGGCACCTGATGATGCCGGATCAGCGCGGCCACGTGCTCCCGCCACGCGATCGGCACCCCCGCCTCCCACAGCACCCGCCGCGCGGTCAGGTCACCGCGGCGCGAGTGGCCGTGCGCGGTGATCCGCCCGTCCTCCTCGACCTGGGTGCAGTCCGGCTTCGCCGCGTCGTGCAGCAGCACCGCCGCGAAGAGCCGGGCCCGCTCGCCGGCCGGCCGCTCCCGCCACGCCGGCAGCTGCGCCAGGGCCTCGCACGCCATCCGCGTGTGCGTGGCCACGTCACCCTCGGCGTGGTGCACGGCGTCCTGCGGCACCCCGTCGAGCCGCCGCACCCAGTCGAACGCGGCGTGGATCTCCTGCCACGGCACCGACCACGACGGCCCGGCGGGGCAGAGCCGCTCGAAGACGTTCACGCCCGCACCCGGTTCGCGACGATCGGCCGGTCCTGCCAGTGGCTGCCGGAGTCCAGGATCGCGGTGTGGAAGCTGGGCCGCACCCACTTGTAGCGGCCGAGCACGGTGCCGGCGTCCTCGAGCTTCAGGTACAGCCCCTCCATGTCTTCGGACATGTCGGTCTCCTTGACGACCTGGTCCGGGTCGGCACCACCGGCAACGGCGGCCTCCCGCAGCGCGTCGCGCCACCTCGTCGTCCTACAGGTCGACGGCCCGACGAACGCCGTCAGCTCGGCGAGCTTGCCGATGCGCCCGGTGTACAGCACGGGCACCGAGCTGACCGGCAGCCCTTCCAGCAGCTCACGGCGCCGCCCGGTGGACAGGAACTCCTCCGCCACCCGGTCGTAGACGTCGAACTCGCAGAAGTGGTGCGGCAGCGCGTCGTAGAAGACGGTGTGCTTGGCGTACAGCCATTCGCCGTACATGACGTAGCGGTCGCTCAGCACGGGCTGCAACTCGTACCGCACGGTCGCCGCCCACGCCTTCAGCAGCCCGAACTGCTTCTCCCGCGGCCCGCCGGTGAGGTAGTGCCCCCGCGACTGCAGCAGCAGCTCACCATCGGCATCGAAACTGACCGCACAGTTGGCCCCGTCGAGCTTCTCCTCGACGACCAGCACCTGCCCGGCAAGCTGCGCGAACGGCACCTGCGCCAGGTCATGGTCGCCCGGCTGCAGCCGCGATCCCTGCAGGTGCGGTGTCCTCGGGTATTTGCGCAGCACACAGAAGTTGTAGCCGACCCCACTCCCCACGGACACCGGATTTCCCACCCGGCTCACTGTCCTCAGCGCACGGCTTCACCGTGCTCCCGGCGGGGGGTGCGACGGCACGGGCGGCGGTCACCCTTTTCAGGACGCAATGTGACCCGCGTGTGAGCCTGGTCTTGAGGCGCCCCATCGTGTTGGCGACGCGAGAAAATCCGTTCATGGAATACGAAAAGGCTCTTATAGCCGGATGTATCTGCCATTGGAGTCGCTGCACCGCGCGCGTCGACCTGCTTGATGGCAGCTGCGTCGAAGACACCTGGCACGAGCTCGACCAACCCGACCCGAAATGCCCGCTTCACCGTAGAGCGGAGGGCTGATCTCTGCATCGTCACCTCGAGCCGCCCGCCTTCGCCCGCCGTCCAACTGCGACGGCGGGCGTTGCGCATCTGCCGCTGTCGTCGGGCGGACGCGGCAACGGCCGTGCGGCTCCGCGCCGGGCTTTCGTCGGGAGTTGACGGTGCTCGGCAGGACTTCCGCGAAGGGTTGACAGAGAAAGTCAGAAATTGTTGGTTGGCGTTTTGGTATATGTGTCATTTCGGGCCTCAGTGGGGGTTCAACCTTGACGTGGTCGGCACGTTCTGTTCAATATTTACGGAACATGTGCGATCCACCACCCCCGCGCCCGCCAGCGCGTCACCGTCGGAGCCGCCACCGATGTTCACCGCAGCCAAGAGACTCGCCGCCCTGACCGCCGCCGCAATCGTCGGGGGTGTGCTGGTGCCCGGTGTGGGCGCCGCCGCCGTCCCGGACTACACGACCGCGGAGGCGGGCAACCCGTTCGTCGACGGGTGGTATGCCGATCCTGACGTCGCCGTGTACAACAACACGTTCTGGGTCTATCCGACGACGTCGAAGAGCTACTCGGAGCAGACCTACCTCGACGCCTTCTCCTCGACGGACCTGGTCAACTGGACGAAGCATCCCAACGTGCTCACCAAGGCCAACGTGTCGTGGGCGAGCTATGCCATGTGGGCGCCGGCGCCGATCCAGCGCAACGGCAAGTACTACCTGTACTTCGCCGCGAACGACATCCAGAACAACTCCGCGCTCGGCGGGATCGGGGTCGCCGTCGCCGACAACCCGGCGGGGCCGTATCGGGACGCGATCGGCAGGCCGCTGATCGGGCAGTTCTACAACGGTGCGCAGCCGATCGACCAGGACGTCTTCATCGACGACGACGGGCAGGCCTACATCTACTACGGGGGCTGGAGTCACGCCAACGTGGCCAAGCTCAACGCGGACATGATCAGTCTCGGCACGTTCAGCGACGGCAGCACGTTCAAGGAGATCACGCCGTCGGGGTATGTCGAAGGCTCGCAGATGTTCAAGCGCAACGGCAAGTACTACCTGATGTGGTCCGAGGGCGGCTGGACCGGGCCCGACTACTCGGTGTCCTACGCGATGTCGACCTCGCCGACCGGGCCGTTCACCAAGCTGGACAAGGTGCTCGCGCAGGACCCGACGGTCGCCAAGGGCTCGGGGCACAACTCGGTGATCAACGTGCCGGGCACGGACACGTGGTACATCCTGTATCACCGGCGGCCCCTGGCCGAGTCCGACGGCAACCACCGGCAGCTCGCCTACGACCGGATGACGTTCAACGCCGACGGCACGATTCCGCGCATCACCATGCGGGTCAAGGACAACTTCGCCGACGGCAATGCGCTGGGGTGGAGGGCCTACGGCGGTGCCTGGAGCACCGTGAACGGCAGGTACACCGCCGGGAGCAGCCTGGGCGGCAAGGCGCAGCTGGACACGAACTTCGGCGACTTCTCCTACGACGCCGACGTCACGGTGACCAGCGGTGGCGGCGACGCGGGGCTGACGTTCCGGGTGACGAACGCGACCTCCGGCACCGACGGTTACAACGGCTACTACGCCGGCATCAGCCCGGCCGGGCGGGTCGTGCTGGGCCGCGCCGCCAACAACTGGACCCAGCTGGGCACCGCGAACCTCACCGTCACGGCCGGCACCAGCTACCACCTGCGCGTCACGGCGATCGGGTCGTCGATCAAGGTGTACGTCGACGACATGGCCAACCCGAAGATCAACGTCACGGACGGCACGTACGCGTCCGGCAGTGACGGGGTGCGGGTCTTCAACGCGGCGGCGACGTTCGACAACGTGGTGGTCGGGGCGCCGGTGGGCGCGGGCGTCAACGTCGCGCAGGGCAGGCCCGCCACCGGCACGTCACCGTGCGTGGCGTCGGAGGGCCCGGAGAAGGCCGTCAACGGCAGCGTGAGCGGCGGCAACTCCGACAAGTTCTGCTCGTCGGTCGCCGGTGCCTGGCTGCAGGTCGACCTCGGCAGCGCCAGGAGCATCGGCCGGTTCGAGCTCGCGCACGCCCAGGCCGGTGGGGAGGCGGCGAGCCTCAACACCAGGGCGTTCACGATCTCGGTGTCCGGCGACGGCACGACCTGGACCCAGGTGGTGAACATCACCGGCAACACGGCGGCGACCACAAGTCACCCGGTCAGCGGGGTCACCGGCCGTTACGTGCGCCTCAACGTGGGTACCCCCACGCAGACCGGCGAGGTCGCGACTCGCATCTATGAGCTGCGCGTGTTCAGCTAGGACCCGTGACCGAAACGTCTGTGCGTCGCCGCGCCTCGGTCTGGATCGCCGCGGGCGCGCTGGTCGCCGGCCTCTTCACCGCCATCACCACCCCGGCGACGGCGGCACCGGGCGACTTCAGCTCCGGTTTCGAGGCCGGCGACGCACAGCCCACATGGACCGACACCGTCGAGAGCAGCGCCGGCGTCGGCGGGTACTGCTGCGGCCTCCCCGGCATGCAGAGCGGGACCCGTGCCGAGGCCGCACACACCGGCAGCGCCGCGCTGATGTACTCCGGCACCGACACCAGCACCACCGGCAGTTCCTCCTACAACCGGGTCTTCGACGTCGACATCGTGGTCGGCGCGTCGACGACGCTGTCCTACTGGGTGCTGCCGCAGCGCGGCGGGAACCTCGACGTGGCCGTGGACCTGGTGTTCACCGACGGCACGTACCTGCGCAACTCCGGCGCCGTCGATCAGCACGGGGTGCGGGTCAACCCTCGCGACCAGGGCAGCGGCCGGGTCCTGGCCTTCGACACCTGGAACTACGTCACGTCGGTCATCGGCGAGGCCGTCAGCGGCAAGACGATCGACCGGATCCTGATCGGCTACGACAAGCCCGAGGGCACCGGCACGTTCCGCGGCTACTTCGACGACATCCGGATCAGCGCCGGCGCCGCCGGCAGCGTCTCCGATCTCGTCGACACCCGCCGCGGCTCCAACTCCGACCTGAACTATTCGCGGGGCAACACGTTCCCCGGCGCGACGGTCCCGCACGGGTTCAACTTCTGGACCCCGGTGACGAACGGCAACAACGACGGCTGGCTGTACCAGTACAACGCGTCCACCGTGCAGGGCTTCGCGATCAGTCACCAGCCCAGCCCGTGGATCGGTGACTACGGCCAGCTGCAGATCATGCCGATGACCGGCGGCGTCAAGTCCACCCCGGAGGCGCGCAAGTCGACCTTCAGCCACGCCAACGAGGTCGCGAAGGCGCACTACTACAAGACCCGGCTCGACACGTACGGGATCACCGCCGAGATCGCGCCGACGGACCATGCGGGCGTCATGCGGTTCACGTTCCCCGCGGCGGCGGACGCCACCATCCTGTTCGACACCGTCGACAGCGCCGGCGGCTCGATCAGCGTCGACGCCGCGGCGCGCACCATCTCCGGCTACGCCGACCACCGGGGCCAGAAGCTGTACTTCTCCGCGACCGTGGACGCCGCGATCACCGCGTCAGGCACGATCACCGGGCAGGGCGCGACGAGCTGGATCCGGGTCGCGACCACCGTCAACCAGCAGGTGACCCTGCGGACCGGCACGTCCTGGATCAGCGTCGCGCAGGCCACGGCGAACCTGAACCAGGAGATCGGCGCCAAGAGCCTGGACACGGTGCGGGACGAGGCCGCCGCCCAGTGGGACACGGCGCTGGGCAGGGTCAGGATCGAGGGCGCGACCGGTGACCAGCTCGTCACGTTCTACTCGAACCTGTACCGGTCGCTCATGTACCCGAACAACCGCTCGGAGATGGTCGGCGGGGTCCGCAAGTACCAGAGCCCCTACGACAACACGGTCCACGACGGGCAGATGTACGTGAACAACGGCTTCTGGGACACCGCGCGGGCCGAGTGGCCGCTGCTGACGCTGCTCGAACCCGGCCGCACCGGCGAGATGCTCGACGGGTTCGTCAACGCGTACAAGACCAGCGGCTGGACGCCGAGCTGGTCGGCGCCGTGGAACCGGGCGATCATGCCCGGCACCAACCAGGACCTCGTGTTCGCCGACGCCTACGCCAAGGGTGTGCGCAACTTCGACTACCAGGCCGCGTACGCCTCGATGGTCAAGAACGCCATGGTGTACTCGCCGTGGGTCAACGGGCGGATGGGGCTGGACGTGTCGACGTTCAAGGGGTACGTGCCCTCGGACTCCCGCGGGGACTCGGCGTCGTGGACCCTGGAGGACGCCACCAGCGACTTCGGCATCGCGCAGATGGCCCAGGCGCTCGGGTACGCCGACGACGCCGCCTACTTCCGCAACCGGTCCCTGGACTACGTGAACCTGTTCTCGCCGTCGGTGGGCTTCTTCCGGGGCAGGCAGAGCGACGGCACGTGGCGTACCAGCGACGCCGACTTCAGCGCCAACCTGTGGGGCTGCGAGTTCGTCGAGGGCGCACCGTGGCACTACGCGACGCCGGCGCCGCAGGACCCGCAGGGCATGGCGAACCTCTACGGCGGCCGGGCCCAGCTGTCGGCGAAGCTCGACGCGATGCTCGCCGCGCCGCGGGACTACCTGACCGGCTGCTACGGCGCGATCATCCACGAGATGCGCGAGATCTACGACACGAACATGGGTCAGTACGCGCACGCCAACGAGCAGACGCATCACATGCTCTACATGTATAACTACGCCGGTACCCCCGCGAAGACCCAGAACCAGGTCCGGCGCGTGCTCACGGGCCTCTACAACTCGGGCGCGGCCACCGGCAACGGGTACCTCGGCGACGAGGACAACGGCGAGATGTCCGCGTGGTACATCTTCTCGGCGCTGGGCTTCTACCCGGCGCGGATGGGCACCACGGACTACGCCATCGGCGCACCGCTGCACCCGAAGACGACGCTGACGCTGGAGAACGGGCGCACGTTCACCGTCACCGCGCCCGGGGTCAGCGACACCAACCGGTACATCCAGAGCGCCACCCTCAACGGCGTCGCCTACACGAAGAACTACCTGACCCACGCCGACCTCACCGCCGGCGGCACACTGCACTTCGTGATGGGCCCGAGCCCGTCGTCGTGGGGCACCGGGGCCTCCGACATCCCGGGCTCGCTGACCACCGGCACCGCGGCACCGCAGCAGCTGCTCGACAAGGCGACCGGCAGCACCGTCACCGTCAGCGGCGACACCCCCGCCGAGGGCCGCGCCAAGCTCACCGACGACTCGTCCCTGACGAAGTGGCTGACGGTCGCGGGCACCGCCACCATCACCTGCCGGCTCACCTCCGCGGCCACCGTCAAGCAGTACACCTTGACCTCGGCCGACGACCTGCCCGGCCGCGACCCGAGGAACTGGGTCCTGCAGGGCTCCGACGACGGGGTCACCTGGACGACGGTCGACACCCGCACCGACGTCGATTTCATCGACCGCCGGCAGACACGGGTGTTCACCGTCGCGGGGAACGCGGCCTATTCGCGTTACCGGCTGCAGATCACCGCCAACCACGGCGCCGGCGAGACCCAGCTCGCGGAGCTGCAGCTCATAGGTTGACGGGCATGGGTGATGTGATCGAGCGGAGCGGCACGAGCACTTCGCCCGGCTGGAGCACCCGAGACCACCCTCACGGTCATCCCCGAGGCCGACCACTTCCCGATGCTCTCGGCACCACGCGAGTTCGAACGCGTCATGCGGGAGGCGCTGCGGCAGGCGTCCGCCGCGAGCTGACCGCCTGGGGGTCAGCTCGCCGGGTGGCACCGCCGGCTAGCGGGGCGTGCGGTCGTCGCGGTCCGGGGTGTGGTCGGTCGGGTCCGCGTCGTCGTTCTCGGGGAGGTGCACGCCGGCGAGCTCGTGCTGGAGGGCGGTGAGGTCGGTCGGCGGGGTGAAGTACTTCAGCTCCCGGGCGATCCGCGTCTGCTTGGCCTTGGCCCGTCCACGTCCCATGTCGGCTCCCCGTTTCCCGTGCGCCGAGGGGCGGTGGCAATGCCGCGCCCGGCGTCGTGACAACTTGAATTCATCCTCGTGCCCGACACGGTACATCCCCTCCGCAGGTGTCGTCTGCCGCCGTTGCGACAAGAGTCCGACGACACTGTTTTCGGAGGGGGTCAGGCGACTTTCCGAGGGGTCAGGCGACGCCGCCGTTGACGTAGATCGTCTGGCCGTTGATCCAGCGCGCGGGCCCGGCCAGGGACGAGACGACCTCGGCGATGTCCTCCGGGGTGCCGAGCCGCTCCATCGGGTTCATCTTCGCGGTTCGCTCGATCGTGGCGTCGTCCTTGCCGTTGAGGAAGAGGTCGGTGGCGGTCGGGCCGGGGGCGACGGCGTTGACGGTGACGTCGCGGCCGCGCAGCTCCTTGGCGAGGATCGGGCTGATCGCCTCCACGGCGGCCTTGCTCGCGGCGTACGCGGCGTAGGTCGGCGCCGACAGCCGCGTGATCGAGGTGGAGAAGTTGACGATCGCGCCGCCGCGGCGGACCCGCCGGGCCGCCTCGCGGTCGACGACGAACGTGCCGCGGATGTTGGTGCGGTGCATGCGGTCCAGGTCGTCGAGGTCGAGCTCGGTCACCGGTGAAAGGACCATGACGCCGGCCGCGTTGACGACCACGTCGACGCCGCCGAACTGCCGCTCCGTGGCGTCGAAGAGCGCGGCGACGGCGGTCTCGTCGGCGACGTCGGCCTGCACCGCGACCGCCTGCCCGCCCTTGCCGGTGATCTCGGCCACCACGGCGTCGGCGGCGGAGGGCGAATGGCCGTACGCGATGACGACCGCCTGCCCGTCCGAGGCCAGCCGCAGCGCGACGGCCCGGCCGATCCCGCGCGATCCACCGGTGACGACGGCAACCCTGTTCATGACACCCTCCCGAAGGCGTGTTAGCACTGATAACAACTCGACGTTAGCATCAATACGCTAACGTGCAAGTGTTAGCGTTGTTACCGTGACCACTACCCGCGAAAAGATCGTCGAAGCGGCCGCGGCGCTGCTGAACGAGGGGGGCCGTGAGGCGATCTCCACCCGGGCGGTCAGCGCGGCCGCCGGCGTGCAGGCGCCGACCATCTACCGGATCTTCGGCGACAAGCAGGGCCTGCTGGACGCGGTCGCGAGCCACGGCTTCGTGTCCTACCTGCGCGGCAAGACGGCACTGGGGCACAGCGCCGACCCGGTCGAGGACCTGCGGCGCGGCTGGGACCTGCACGTCGCGTTCGGGCTGGAGCACCCGGCCGCCTACACCCTCATCTACGGCGAGCCCCGCCCCGGCGTCGAGTCCCCGGCGGCCCGCGCCGCCGCCGAGGTGCTCGCCGGGCAGGTGCGGCGGATCGCGGCGGCGGGCCGGCTGCGGGTCAGCGAGGAGCGCGCCGCGCACCTGATCCACTCGGCGGGCTGCGGCATGACGCTCACCCTCATCGCGCTGCCACCGCAGCAGCGGGACCCCGCGCTGCCGGTACTGGCCCGCGAGTCGGTCATCGCCGCCGTCACCGGCGAGCCGGCGGGCGCGGACGGGCAGGCGGGCACGGGCGGGCAGGCGGGCACGGGCGCCGGCCTGGCGGGCGCCGCCGGGGCGCTGCGGACGGCGCTGCCCGGGGTCACGGCGCTGAGCGCCGCGGAGCTCGCCCTGCTCGACGAGTGGCTGACCAGGATCGCGAGCAGCTGAGCGGTGGTGCTCAGGTGATCGGGCCGGCCCGCAGCACGCCGCGCACCTCGTCGACGGTCACCGACGTGGGTTCGAACGCCGTGAGCCACCAGGTGGCACCGGCCGCCGCGTAGGGCCCCGGATCGACGCCCGCTACGAGTTCGACCGCGATGTCATACGGCCCGGGCTCCCACAGCCCGGCGATGGTCGCGGCCGCCTCGGCCAGCTGGTCCGGGTGCTCGAGGTTGACCGGGAAGTTGCCGTCGTGCCGGGCCGCCCGCTGCATCGGTCGCCGCTTGCCCGGGAAGCCGGCGACCCACACCGGCACGCCGGGCCGCTGCACCGGCGGGGCAGGAAGGTCACCGCGGTCGACCGTTCCCCCGGCCGGCATCGGTGCACGACCTCAGTCCGGGGCCCGGGCAAGCACGGCGTTGATCTGGTCGCGTTGGAGCGGCACCAGGGCCAGGATCAGCTCGCCGACGGCCCACAGCTGTGGCAGGTGATCGTGGACCCATGCCTCAGGGGGTGGCGCCTCCGTCCCTCGTGCGGCCATCGCCTCGACGTCGTCGGGGCGCAGGCAGAGCGTGGCGGCCATGAGCGCCACGCGTTCCGGGCCTGGCACGCCGCCGCGCATCGTTCTGGCCACCGTGCTGAGCGCCGAGCTCGTTGCGTACGCCATGCCCCAGCGTGTGATGTTCCGGATCTGCATCAGCCGGCTGAACACCGCGCCGAACGTCACCGCCTCGAGCGCGGGCAGGCCGGGCGATCCGCCGGCCGTCGGCGGCCCGGCCAGGGAACGGGCGTGACCACGGGCGGCCTCGGCCGCGGCGACCTTCAGGCGGAGCAGTGGCAACGACTCGATCAGCGGCGCCGCGCCGGGGTCGGCGGGGAGGTACTCGGCGGGCACCGCACCGCCGGCGATCGTCAGCAGGTCGGCCGGGCGCAGGTCCAGCTCCGCCGCCAGGTCGAGCAGGTGCCCGGCGGCCGGCACCGCGACCCCGCGATGCGCGCAGAGCCGATCCAGCGGGGTCTCCGTCACAGGCATCACCAACCAATCCGCTGGTTGCTCGGGTGGAGGAAAGGGTCGTACGCCTTCCGCGCGTCTGGCTGGACCTCAACGATCAGCGTGACATTGTTTTGCCCGAATCAGTTGCCCGAAGACACTCATTTGGGCAACTTTGGGAGGATCTGTGAAGCAAAGAACTGTGAAGGGGCTCGTTCTCTTCACCGCGGCGGCCACGATGTTGGCCGTCGCCCCGAGCAACAGCGCCTCTGCAGCGCCGGCAGCGGACACGGCAGGGGCCGCGAAGATCACCTGGGGGCAGTGTGAGAGCCCCGGGCTGCAGCGTCGTGGTGCGGAGTGCGGGCTGCTCGACGTGCCACTGGACTACAGCAAGCCCAATGGCAAGAAGATCCAGATCGCCGTGTCGCGGATCAAGGCCAAGGTGGCCGCGAAGGACTACCAGGGCATCATGCTGGTCAACCCCGGCGGGCCGGGTGGCTCCGGGTTGACGCTGTCGGTGCTGGGCGAGTTCGTGCCCAACGGGGCCGGCGAGGCGTACGACTGGATCGGCTTCGACCCGCGTGGCGTCGGATCGAGCGTGCCCGCGCTGTCGTGCGACAACGACTACTTCAACGGGCCGCGTCCGGAGTACATCCCGTGGAACCAGAGCATCGAGACGACCTGGCTCAACCGGTCCAAGAACTACGCCAAGGCCTGCGGTCAGGCCGGCGGCGCGCTGCTGGACCACATGACGACGGTCGACTCGGTCAACGACATGGAGTCGATCCGGAAGTCGCTCGGCGCCAGCCAGATCAACTTCTACGGCTTCTCCTACGGCACGTACCTCGGCCAGGTCTACGGCACGCTGCACCCGAAGCAGGTGCGCCGCATGGTGCTGGACGGCAACGTCGACGTGCGGAAGGTCTGGTACCAGGCCAACCTGGATCAGGACGTGAACTTCGAGCGCAACGAGAAGATCTGGTTCGGTTGGCTCGCCAAGTATGACGACGTCTACCACCTCGGCAAGACCGCCGATCAGGTGCAGTTGCGCTGGTACGCGGAGCAGAACAAGCTGCGCAGCACGCCTGCCGGCGGTGTGGTCGGGCCGGACGAGTTCGCCGACATCTTCCTCTACGCCGGGTACTACCAGTCGACGTGGCTGGAGCTGGCCGAGGCGTTCGCCGGTTGGGCGAACGACAAGAACACGGACCTGATCGTCGCGGCGTACGAGAACTACGTCGCCCCCGGCGACGACAACGGCTTCGCGGTCTACAACGCGGTGCAGTGCACCGACACGCAGTGGCCGCAGAGCTGGAGCACCTGGGAGCGCGACAACTGGCGCACGTTCCTCAAGGCGCCGTTCATGACCTGGGACAACGCGTGGTACAACGCGCCGTGCCTCTTCTGGCCCGGCAAGGTGTCCAAGCCGGTCAAGGTCGACGGCTCGAAGGTGCAGAGCGTGCTGTTCGTCGGCACGACGCTGGACGCGGCAACGCCGTTCGAGGGCAGCCTCGAGGCCCGTCGCCGCTTCCCGCACGGCGCGCTGCTCGCGGAGGTCGGCCAGACCACGCACGCGAACTCGCTCAACGGCAACGAGTGCGTGGACAACGCGATCGCCGACTACCTCGCGACCGGCAAGCTGCCGAAGCGCAAGGCCGGCGACAAGCCCGACGCCACCTGTGACGCGCTGCCGCAGCCCGACCCGACCGCGGTCTCGCTGCAGGCGAAGTCGCTGCGGGCGGACAGCTTGACGCGTGAGCCGCTGTACCCCGTGCACCACTAGCAGGTAGCAAAGCAGCGGGGCCTGCCGGATCGGATCCGGCAGGCCCCGCTTTCGTGTGTGGTTACTGCTGGACGATGAACTCGACGCGCCGGTTGATCGCCTTGGCGGCGTCGTTGGTGTCGGGGACCTTCGGGCGGGACTCGCCGAAGCCCTTCGAGCTCATCCGCTCCGCGGCGATGCCCAGCGAGACCAGGGTGTCCAGGACCGTCTTCGCGCGGGCCTCGCTGAGCGCCTGGTTGCGCGCCTCGGTGCCGGTGCTGTCGGTGTGGCCCTCGATGCTGATCCGGATGCTGGGGTTGGCCTTGAGGATCGACGCGACGTTCGCCACGACCGCCTGGCCCTGCGGGGTCAGCGTCGCCCTGTCGTTCTCGAACTCGACCGTCGGCAGCGCCACCAGCTGCGTCTGCACCTGCTCGGCCTTCGCCTCGCCGACCGCGAGCTCGTTGCGCACGATGCCGGTGACGTCGCGGGCCGCGACCTCCGCCTGGTCCTTGACCTGCTGCGACACGACCGTGCCGGTGAGGGTCACGGTGCCGCCCTGCAGGTCGACGACGCCGGCCTTGGTTTCCTTGCCCAGCGCGGCCAGCACCGGCGCGAGCGCGGCGATCTTGACGCCGTCGCTGCTGCGTTTCGCGTCGACGGTCACCTCGTCGAGGACGTTGTCGGCGCCGAACGCCGCCCTCGCCGCGTCGCCCAGCGCCGACTTGGCCGCGGCGTCGGACACGGTGCCGGTGAGCGTGACCTTGCCGGCGTCGACGAGCAGCTTCACCGCGACCGGTGACGGCGGCACCTCGACCTTCGGCGGCGCGATCACCGTCACGACCCGCACGCCCTCGACGGCGCCGGCGACGTCCTCGGCCTTGCGCTGCTCGTCCGCCGAGTCGACACGGACCGTGCCGTCCCGACCGGTGAACGACACGTCCGCGTCGATCCCGGCGTTGCTCAGCGCGACCTTCGTGTGATCCGTCAGGACCGCCTCGATGTGGTGCCGGAACGGCACCTCCGCGCCGCCGATGAGCGCGGCCAGCCCCACGACACCGACCACGATCGGCACCCAGGGGTTGACCTTGCGCAGCTCATGCCGCACGGTACGGGTCGTCGTCGTGCCCGCCATCAGACCGACCCGGCGTCGCTGCTGGCGGTGGGCTTCGCGGTGGGCTCACGGCCGGCGATCAGCCAGTCGGTGAGCTCCTTGAACGCCTCCTCTTCGCCGTCGGCGAGCAGGCGCGCCTGGCGGGCCCACGTGACGATGCTCGGCGCGAAGTGCAGGTTCGCGTTCTCGATCGCGGTGCGCAGCGTGTCGACGTCGGAGTCGGCGAGCTTCGCGTACGTGCGGATCCCCGCGGCGAGGAGCGCGGCCGACATCTTCGGCCCGATCCCCTCGATGCGCTGGAGGTCGTCCGGCGGCCCGTCCTCGACCACCACGGCGGCGGGAACGACGACCGGCTCCGGCTCGGCGACGGGCTCGGGCTCGACCACCGGCTTGACCTCGGCGACGGGCTCGACCACCGGCTCCGGCTCCGCGACGGGCTCAACCACAGCAACCGGCTCGGGCTCGACCACGGCGACAGGCTCGGCCACGGCGACGGGCTCAGGCTCGGCGACGGGCTCAACCACAGCAACCGGCTCGGGCTCGACCACGGCGACGGGCTCAGGCTCGGCCACCGGCTCCACGACCGGCTCAGCCGCGAAGGCGACCTCAGGCTCGACCGGGTCGGCGACCTCGGGCCCGGCCGGCACCGCCGCGGCCACGGGCAATGCGGCGGCGGGCTTCGCGGTGGGCTCGCGGCCCGCGATCAGCCAGTCGGTCAGCTCCTTGAAGCCGGCCTCGTCACCGTCGGCGAGCAGGCGCGCCTGCCGCCCCCACGAGCCGATGCTCGGCGCGAACCGCAGGTTGGCGTTCGCGAGCGCATCCTCCAATGTGGACCGCTCCGCGTCGGCGAGGGCCGCGAACGTGGTGATGCCCGCCGCCTTCAGCGCCGCGGCGATCTTCGGTCCGATGCCTTCGATGCGGGCGAGGTCGTCCTCGGCCGCGGCGACCGGCGCGGCCGCGAACGCGGACTCGACGTCCGCGACCAGTTCGTCGTCCACATCGGACGGCACGTCCTCCACGGACTCGACCGGCGCCTCGACCTCGGCGACGGGTTCCACGACGGGGACGGGCTCGGGGTCTGCGACCGCGACCGGCGCCGGCTCGTCGACGACCGGGTCGGCGGCCACGGGCTCGGCCGGCATCGGCTCGGCAGCGGACGCGGCCTCGGTCTCCACCTCGTCCTTGACGGGCTCGGCCGGTGCCGCGGCGACCAGCGGCTGTACGGCAGCGGGGGTGGCGGTGCTCTCTTGAGTACGGATCCGGCGCACCTGACGACCCCACCAGAGGTAGCCGACGAGCAGGCCGAGTAGGAATGCGATGACGATGAACAGCAGTGACTGGTTGATGAACCAGGTCACGACGGGCCTCCGGGGGAAAGTGACCGACGCGTGAAGGGGGAAGTTTGCGCGCAGCCTTCCATACCTCGATGCTCGGCAACAGAGCCGGAAAGACGGCACGACCTGCCGGTTCTGTCTGTTCGCTCACGCGCCGACCGGCACCTGCCACGGCCTTCGGAGGCATTTGCGCTGATGAGGGGGCTTGTGACGGGCCGTGACGGCAGGAACAGTGGAAAATCCGTGCAACCGTGGATGTGGTGCCGATGGAAAGCTTGGTGCTGAAGCTCACGACATAGCGGGTGAACTGGAGGTCGACGGAGCATGGGCAAGACGACACGGGTCCTGACCCTGGCGGCGGTCGCGGCTGCGGCGGGTGGGGTGGCGTGGGCGCTGCGTGACCTCCCGGCGCAGCTGGGCGCCGCGGCCTCGGGTGCGAGGGCGGAGCGGATGCGGCGTTCCCCGCAGTACGGGGAGGGCAAGTTCGTCAACCCCGTGCCGCGGGAGGTCCTGCCGGACGGCGCGATGGCCGCCGCGTTCCGCGAGCTGATCTTCGGGCAGCAGCCGAGGCGGCCGAAGGGGGTGATCCCGGTGGTGAAGCCGGCGTTCCCCGCGAAGCAGGACGGCGACCTGCACGTCACGTGGCTGGGTCACTCGACGGCCCTCGCCGAGGTCGAAGGCGTGCGGGTGCTGTTCGACCCGGTGTGGAGCGACCGCTGCTCGCCGACGTCGTTCGTGGGACCGAAGCGGCTGCACCCGATGCCGCTGGGCGTGCAGGAGCTGCCGAGGATCGACGCGATCGTGATCTCACACGACCACTACGACCACCTGGACCTGGCGTCGATCAAGGCGCTGGCCCGCACGCAGCAGGCGCCGTTCCTGGTCCCGCTCGGCGTCGGGGCGCACCTGGAGCGCTGGGGCGTGCCGTTGGACCGGATCGTCGAGCTGGACTGGGACGAGTCGGTGGACGTCCGGCACGTCACGCTGACCGCCACGGCGGCGCGGCACTTCTCCGGCCGCCGGTTCAGCCGCGACGGCACCCTGTGGGCGTCCTGGGCGGTCAAGGGCGAGCGGCGCAGCCTGTTCTACACCGGCGACTCCGGCTACTGGGGCGGCTACAAGGAGATCGGCGAGGAGTACGGGCCGTTCGACGTGTCGCTGATCCAGGTCGGGGCGTACGGCGACGCCTGGCCGGACATCCACATGAAGCCCGAGGACGGCGCGAGCGCGCACCTCGACGTGCGGGCCGGGGTCCTGATCCCGCTGCACTGGTGCACGTTCAACCTGGCCGTGCACGCGTGGTCGGAGCCGGTCGAGCGGCTGCTGGACGAGGCGGCCGCCCGTGACATCACGCTGGCGATCCCCCGTCCAGGTGACCGACTCAACATCGACGCGTTGCCGGCAGTTGAACCATGGTGGCGGGCCATTGCGTAAGGGTTAAATGAGCAGGTCAGGGCACGTGTCAGGGCACACATGCCAGGACCCGACAAAAGGCTGGCGGTCTGACTCCCTCCCGACGTACTGTATCGATACAGAAGGAACTGGATCGATGCAGAGAAGGGAGGGAACTGAACCATGAAGGCCACGTTGCAGACCATCGCCGACGAGCTCGGCGTGTCACGCAGCACGGTGTCCAACGCCTACAGCCGGCCGGATCAGCTCTCCCCCGAGCTGCGCGCCAGGATCCTCTCGGCGGCGCAGCGGCTGGGCTACTCGGGGCCGAACCCGACGGCGCGCTCGCTGCGCAGCGGCAAGGTCAACGCGATCGGTGTGCTGCTGACCGACAACCTGTCGATGGCCTTCACCGATCCCTACGCGGTGGCCTACCTGCGCGGACTCGCGGAGGCGGCCTCGGCGAGGGAGACCTCCCTGCTGCTGCTCAACCTGCCCAAGGACGAGGCGGCCGGCCGGCGCGTCATCAGCAACGCCGCCGTCGACGCCTTCTGCCTCTACTGCGTCCCCGACTGGCACTCGGCGCTGGAGCTGGTCCGCTCCCGCGGCGTGCCGGTGGTGATCGGTGAGGACCCGCAGGCGTTCGGGCCGGAGGCGAGCTACGTCGGCATCGACGAGCGCGCGGCGGCCCGGCGGCTGGGCGAGCACATCGTCAACCTCGGCCACCGCGACATCGCGGTGGTGGCGCACTGGATCGTCGACGACGGCGTCACCAGCCAGGTGCACGCCGACCCCGATGACCTGCGCTACTACGTGACCGGCGAGCGGGTCCGCGGCTTCCGCGACGCGTTCCTGGCCGCGGGGGTGCCGTGGGAGAAGGTCGTGCTGATCAACGCGGCGGGCAACCAGCGCGAGGAGGGCGCCGCGGCGGCCGCCCACGCGCTCGACCGGCTCGACCGGGCGACCGCGATCCTCTGCACCTCCGACGTCCTGGCCCTCGGCGTGCTCGACGCGCTGCGGGTGCGGGGCCTGCAGGCCGGCCGGGACGCCTCGGTCACCGGCTTCGACGACATCCCGGAGGCCGATGCCGCCGGGCTCACCACGATCCGCCAGCCCAGCGTCGAGCGCGGGCGGCTCGCGGGCGAGCTGCTGCTCGACCCGCCCGAAGACCCGGCGCTGCGTCGCCTGACGCTGCCCGTATCCCTGGTGGTCAGGTCGACCACCGGACCCAACACTGCCAAGGAGAAGTCATGACCCCGATCGCACTGATCATGTCGCTGGAGGCCGTCCGCCTGGAGGCGAACTCGGCCATGCCGAACGCCCCCGTCGTCGACGACCGTCGCCGCGAGTCGGCCACCATGGGCAAGATGCGCAACTTCACCGCTCGCACGCTGCGTCGCGCGGCCGACCGAGTCGAGCCCACGCCGGCCCTCACCTACGGGTAACTGGTCCAGCTGAACAGAAAGAGCCGGGGCGGCCGCCCCGGCTCTTTCGTCGTGCAACGCCGAACTATGACTGCGTGGCGTAGTCCGGGGCGTCGGACCGGGCGGTGTTGGCGCGGGCGCCGAGACCGATCGAGTCGTAGTCCTGGCGGCTGATGCCCCGCAGGATCAGGGCCCAGATGATGCCGATGACCGCGACCGCGCCGTAGGCCGCCGGGAACGCCCAGACCGCGGCGTTCTCGGTGCCGGGCTGGAAGCCCAGCAGGCCGCCGAAGTTGTCGACGACGAGCCAGATGATGTACCCGAGCGCCACCGACGACAGGATCGGCGCGATGAGCCGCGACCATGCGCCTTCACCGCGGGCGTCCTTCAGGAAGTAGAAGATCACCGACAGCGAGGTCGCGAAGACCAGGAACAGCACGCCGACGCCGCCGGAGGTGCCCAGCCAGAAGAACAGGTTGAGCATCGGGTCCCAGCCCTGGACCGCGAAGAGCACGAGCACGACGAGCGCGATCGCGGTCTGGAAGAGCGAGCCGGAGGCCGGTGCGCCGGAGCGGGCCCGGGTGCGGCCGAAGAACGCCGGGAGGACCCGCTCACGGCCGAGCGCGAATGCGTACCGCGCGGTCGTGTTGTGGTAGCTCAGGGCCGCGGCGGCGATGCTGGTGGTCAGCAGGACGAGACCGAGGTCGGCGGCCCAGGCACCACCCTTCTCGGCCAGGGCCGGGAAGAACGGGCCACCGGCCTGGGCGATCTCCGGGGTCTGCGCCATCGGGACGGTGGCGTCCACGCCGATGCTGACCGCGGCGGCCCAGCTGGTGACGGCGTAGGAGACGACCATGACGGCCAGGCCGAGGAACGTGGCCACCGCGACGGTCCGGTTCTTGCTGCGGGCCTCCTCGGCGAAGACCGGGGCGGCCTCGAACCCGACGAAGGCCGTGATGCAGACCGCGAAGGCCGGGCCGGCCGCGTCCTTCAGTGAGCCCCATGCCCACGGCTCGAAGCTGACGCCGCCCTCGGCCGGGTTGCTGAGGAAGATGAAGTCGAAGATCGTCACCGCGATGAGCTCGGCGCCGAGCAGGACCATGAGGACCTTGCTGTTGACGTCGACGCGCAGCAGGCCGAGCACCGCGACGATGAGCCACAGCGCGAGCGCCAGGATCCACCAGTCGACGGTCAGGTCTGCCTTGTCCGCCAGGATGACCGAGGCGAAGAAGCCGAACGCGCCGTAGAGGCCGATCTGCAGCAGGTTGTAGGCGAGCAGCGCGACCAGCGCGCCGCCGACGCCGAGCGGGCGACCGAGGCCCTGGGAGATGTAGCTGTAGAACGCGCCGGCGTTGGTGATGTGCCGGGACATCGCGACGTAGCCGAAGCTGAACATCGCCAGGACGATCGCGATGATGACGAAGGCGAGCGGGAAGCCGGTGACACCGACCCACCCCCACGCCGATGAGACGAGGGCGCCGACCACCATGAGGGGGGCGGCCGCCGTGAGGGCGAACATGATGACGGACGGCACGCCGAGACGGTCCCGGGCCAGTGCCTGTGATACCACGCTCGGTCGCGCAGGCGACGTTGCGGACATCGGTCCTCCAGGGGGTTTGTTGGGGGGAAGGGGAGAGGAAAGTCCGCTAGCCGCGCTGCGAGAGCACTGCGTCGCCGACCGCCGACTCGACCTGGAGGATCAGGTCTCGCAGTGGTGGCGGCAGTGCGCTGACCGCCTGCTGAAGTCTTCTGACGCTGTTCTGGTCGGTGTCCCACAGGACGTGACCGGACAGTCCGGTGGCGTCGGCCAGTCCGGCAAGGGTGGTGTCGGCGACCCGCATCGGCTCGTGGCCGGTGAGCAGGCGGCGCAGTCGCACGACCCGCCCTGCGGGGAGGTTGATGTCGGTGGCCATCCAGCGGGTCGAGGTGCGCAGGAGGCGCCGCACCTGGTGCTGCTCGACCAGCCCGACACGGGCGAGCCGCTGGCCGACCGCGTCGACCGCGGTCTGGCCGAGGAAGAGCAGCCAGGTGCGGATCTCGCGGTGCTGGATCTCGGCCATCATGGTGGCGAGGTTGGTGTGCGCCAAAGGGTCTGAGGGAGGCTCGTGACTGATGACCCTGAGCCGGTCGCCCTCGCAGACGATCCTCTGCTCCAGGACCAGTTCGCCGAGCATCGCTCCGGCCAGGCCGAGCTCGACCGCCCGTTGCGACAGGCGGGACCGGCCGTCCCGGTCGTCGTGCGCGATCAGGAAGAAGTCATCTGCAAGCAGCATCCGCCCGCACTCCTCGAAGAGGGCAGGGTGAAGGGCGCCACGAACACCAGCCGGCGCGCACCGTCACCACACTTCCGTCTTCAGCTCAGTTTGGTTCCGAAAGATCTCACAGACCCAACGCGAAAGCATGCACTGCGGGGACAGTGCTCCGCAACTTATGTAATGAGGATTTGAATGATCGGCTAACTGGCAAAGTGATATTGACGGTTGACTCAGCTAGTCAACGCTACCGAGCGTGATCAGACGTAATTCGGGTCCAAAGGTCACCTGATCACACGGTCTGTAACATTCAGATCCGTACGGCAAGGCCATTGTTGAGCTTTATTCGCTGATGATTGCGGTACAGAAGTCAACCATCGATATCGCGCTGGGTAACCGGCGGTGAACACGCGGGCGGGCCGGCTCCCATACGGCGCGTGATGGGAACCGGCCTCACGTTGCATAAAGGTCAGACAATCGATTCGGCGGCCTCGTCCACTGCCTCGAGGAGTTCCTCCAGCGCGTAGCCGCCGTCGTGGCGGACCCCGTTGATGAAGAACGTCGGCGTGCCGTTGACCCCGCTGCGGACCCCACCGACGAAGTCGCGCCGCACCCGGTCGAGGTGGACGTGCGCGCCGACCTCCTCGGCGATCTCCTCCGACGGCAGGCCGAGCCGCTCGACACCGACCATCAGCTGGCGCGGGTTGATGCTGCGCTGGTGCTCGAAGAGCCAGTCGTGCGCCGGCCAGAACTTCCCCCGGACCGCCGCCGCCTCCGCGACCTCCGCGGCCAGGTCGGCGTAGGGGTGCACGTTGGTGAGCGGGAAGTGCCGGTAGGTGTACCGGATCGTCTCGTGCCGCAGCCGCAGCAGGTCCTGCACGATAGCGTGGGCCATGCCGCAGTACGGGCACTGGTAGTCGCCGTACTCGACCAGCGACACCGGGCCGTCGGACAGGGTGTGCTCCTCGGGCCCGACCGGCACCACCAGCCGGGCCACGGTCACCTGGAACGGGGTCGTGGTCACAGCACCGGCCGCCGTCCGCTGTCGAGCCCTTCGAGGGCGTTGAGGATCCCGTCGGCGCCCGGGTTGACCCCGGGCGGCGCGACCTGGCTCCAGACCACCACGCCCTCGCCGTCGAGCACGAAGAGGGCCCGCTGGCAGACGCCGCTGTGCTCGTCGTAGACGCCGTACTGCCGGGCCACCTCACCCTTGGGCTCGAAGTCCGCCAGCAGCGGAAACGTGATCCCCCGATCCTCGGCGAACGCCCGGTGGGACCAGACGTTGTCCACGGAGATGCCCATCACGCCGGCGTTGTAGCGCTCGAACTCCGGCATGACCGCCTGGTACAGCGTCATCTGGTCGCCGCAGACCGGACTCCAGTCGGCCGGGTAGAACGCGAGCACAGCCGGGCGGCCACGGAACTCTGACGTGCCGACCCGGTGGTCGGGTGCGCTGGGCAACTCGAAGTCAGGTGCCCGCTGTCCGGCACGAAGCACCGCCTGGGGCACGGGCTGAGATACAGAACCGCTCATTCCTCAACGGTTCGCCGCTGCGCCGCGGGACGGGTCACTAGGCCGGGGTGACCGTGGTGACCTTGAACGGGCTGCCGGTGCACTGCGACTCGAACCCGGGGTCGGGCAGGCCGGTGACCTTGACCCGCTGGCCGGCGCGGAGCCCCGCGGCGGGCGGGCCGATCAGCAGCCACACCACCTTGTCCGTGACCAGCTCGACGCAGGCGCCCTCGAGCCGGATCTGGCCGGTGGTGGTGAGCACGGTGAAGTCGTCGGTCGGCTCGTGCGGAGCGGTCGTCTTCGGTACCCCGGACGGCAGCGTGATCACCGAGTCACCGGGGCTGGGCACGGCCTTCGAACCGGACGGCGCGGGCGTCGGGGTGCCGGGGGCCGAGGCGGAGGGCGGCGGCGCGGCGGCGTCGTCGGTCGACCTGGCGGCACAGCCGGCCAGGGACACGGTGGTGACGGCGAGGAGGAGGCCCAGTGCTCGTTTCATAGCACTTGGACCTCCTCCCGTTGTGCGTGGTTCCGCGTCAGCGGCTACTACTTCAGCCGGTGATACGGATCTTCACAGTCGTGCCGTTCGTGGACAGCACCTTGATCTTCACACCGTTGTTGGGGACCTTGACACCGTAGTACGTGCTGGTGGCGGGGTCCTCACGGTAGTAGTTCTTGCTGTCGTCGAACGTCGCGACACCGTTCTGGCCCCGGATGTAGCTCGGGGTGCTGTTCGGGCCGTAGTGCAGCGTGAACGAGCTGGCCTTGGTCAGGCCGAACGTCGCGTCGTAGCCCTGGATGCGCGGACGCCACGGGGTGCCGTCCAGCTTGTAGATCAGGTCAGGGTGCGCGTCGATCGGCAGGATCAGGCCACCACCGTGGTGCTGGCTGGTGTTGTTGTCCGAGTAGGAGGTGTCCCAGTAGGTCACCAGGAGCCCCTGCTCGTACGGGAAGTGCTCGACGTAGTCCGGCCGGTCGGCGAACCCGAAGTTGTACGGGCCCGTCCGCAGGTACTGGTCCCAGGACACGTACTGACGGTTCGAGGCGATGTAGAAGTTGTCGTACGCGGTGGTCAGCGTGCTGCCCACGGCGGTGAAGCCGACCGCGGTCCAGCCGTTGGCCCCGGCCTCGGCACCATCGGCGAAGACCGTGGTCGCGCCGTTGGTCACCTTGATGTCGTCGGCGAAGAAGCCCTGGCCGCCGGCGGCACCGTCGGTGAAGTAGTGGAACCGCAGGCCGACCGTCTTGCCCGCGTAGGCGGACAGGTCGAACGTCGCCGGCACGAAGCCCGCGCTGGTCCCGTCGATGCCGTTGCCCTCGGCCGCGGTGGTGATCGAGCCCGGGACCGACTTGAAGCCGGTGCCGTCGTCCACCTCGACGTAGGCGTAGTCACACGCGTCGGGGCCGCAGTCCTCGATGTCCCACGCCGCCTTGAAGCTCAGCGTCGACGTGCCCGCGGGCAGCGTCACGGTGCGGGTCAGCGAGTTGTTGAGGTTGTCACCGGAGCCGCTCCACCAGGACTTGGTGCCCTCCGGCGGGGCCGGCAGCTGGGTGACGATCTGCTTCTTCGGCAGCACGACGACGACCGCCTGGGCCTTGTTGCTGTTGTACTCGTGTGGCCCGAGGTCCAGCGTCTTGTTCTGCCCGGCCACGACGATCTCGTAGTCGAGCCAGCCGAGCTGCAGCTTGTCCCACGCACCGAGGTCGGCCGCGCGGTCCGCGATGTTGTTGTCGCCCGGCTTGCTGACCCGGCTCTGCGCCATGATGGTCCACCAGTTGACCGGGTTCTCGGCGTTGCCGCCGGCGCCCGAGGTGTCGTAGTGGTCCGGCAGGCCGAGGTCGTGGCCGTACTCGTGCGCGAACACGCTCAGGCCGCCGTTCTCGGGCTGGATCGTGTAGTCACGAACCCACAGGCCGGTCGAGCCGATCTGCGTGCCGCCCATCTGGTTGAACGCAGGGCCGCTGGTGAAGTTCTGGAACGCCGCCCAGCGGTGGCTCCAGATCGCGTCCTCGCCCTGGTACGGGTCGCCATCGGCCTGGTCGCCACCGGAGTGGACGATCTGGAAGTGGTCGATGTAACCGTCGGCCTCGTTGAAGTCGCCGTCACCGTCGTAGTCGAAACGGTCCCACTGGTCGTAGGAGGCGAGCGCGGCCTTGATCTGGGCGTCGGTCTTGCCCTGCGCCTGCTGGCCCGCGACCCACGCGTTGATCGCGTCCTGGATCAGGTACCAGGTGTTGCTGCAGACGTTGCTGCCGCACGGGTAGCCGTTGCTGCGACCGTACCGGGCCTCGTTGTACGGGACCTTGACCCAGTCGGTGACGAGACCCTCGACGCTGTAGCGACCCGAGGACTGCTTCTCGTAGTACGTCTTCAAGGACTCCGCGCCGCTGCCGGTCGCGAAGTACTTGTTGTAGAAGTACTGCTGGCTGAAGTCCGCTTCCCAGACGGTCGAGTTGTCGACCGACCGGTCCGGGGCGGGGATCGCGTTGTGCAGCGGCCCGTCGAACACGGTGGGGCCAGGAGTCGCGGCGGACGTGTCCTGGTCCGGGTAGCTCGGGTGCCGCGTATTGCCGAACTCGGCGAGGACGACGAAGATCTTGTCGGTCTTCTCGCGGCTCAGCTCGACGTACTGGTCGACGCGGGCCTTCTTGGTCTTGGTGTCGCCACCCTTACCGCTCGGGCCCTTCTGGCCGATCTTGACGACCGTGCTGGATCCACGCTTCTCCGGCGTCGCCTGGCCGCTCAGGATCTGCGAGATCGCGACCTCACGGGATTCGCGCCGCTTGTCCTCCAACGGGTTGGGCAACTCGTCGGAGGGTGACGCGGCGTCGGCTACGGACGGTCCCCCGGATGCCGGCACCGCATACGCAGCACCACCACCGGCGAACACCCCCATACCCGACGCAAGCGTGAGACTCAAAAGTCCCACGGTCAACTTACGCACAGGTACCTCCCTGGTGGGGCGAAAGCACCCAGGCATGATGTCGATGCCTCGATGCACCTGTCGCGAGAGACTAGGGGGTCCTTATTGCCTGTAAAGATCAACAACCGGGTATGCGCATAGTTGCAAGGGTCAAAGCAAGGGTGAATCCAGCTATTGAGCGCGGTCTCTCAATGCGGCGAGGTCGCGGACGATCACGTGCAGGCGGCCGGTCTGAATCCAGCCCTCCTCACGCAGCGTGCGCAACGCCTTCGTGACCGCCTCCCGGGACGATCCGGTCCAGCCCGCGAGCTCGTCCTGCGACAGCGGCAGACTGATCCGCAGCCCCTCCTCCGTCTGCTCGCCGAAGCGCTCCGCGAGCTCGACGAGGCGCGCCGCGACCCGTCCGGTGGTGTCGTAGGCGCCGAACTCGATCCGCTTGCGGTCGGCGTCGCGGACCCTGCGGATCACCTCGCGCATGAGCAGCATCGAGACGCGCGCGTGGCCCAGCAGGTACCGCTCGAACTCCGGCGTCGGCACGGCGAGCGCGGTCACCGGCTCCAGCGCGGTGACGGTCGCCGACATCGGGCCGCCGTCGACGGCGGAGAACTCACCGAGCAGCGCGCCGGGCCCGCGCACGGCGAGCACGACCTCGACGCCCGAGGCGGTGTCGGAGGAGACCTTGACCCGGCCGTCCTTGAGCACGATGACCGACTCGGAGCGGCTCGCCTCGCGATAGATGACCGCGCCGCGCTTCCACTGCCGGCGATGCCCGGCCGCCTCCAGGGCGGCCTGCTCGTCGGCGCTCAAAAGCTCGTAGAACTCGGTCACGACGCCATAGTCTCCACCACATATGCCCGGACTGTCTGTCGGCGTCCTTTCACTTCAAGGTCGCCGAGCGGGGTCGCGACCACGTCGCGGAGCGCGTCGAAGGTGGCGCCGCCGATGACGACCTGACCCGGCTCGGCGATCGTCTGCAGCCGCGCCGCGACGTTGACGGCGTCGCCCATCGCGTTGAAGCCGCGCAGCAGCTCGCTGCCGATGTTGCCGACCAGCGCCGGCCCGGTGTTGGCACCGACGCGGAAGCGGGGCCAGTCGGGGTGCCCGGTCGCGATCACGCGGACCGCGTCCTGCATCTCCAGCGCCGCCCGGACCGCCCGCGTCTCGTGGTCGTCCTGCCGGGCGGGCGCGTTGAACAGCGCCAGCAGCGCGTCGCCGACGAACTGCACGATCGTGCCGCCGTTGTCGAGGATGCAGGGCACCGCGACCCCGTGGTACCGGTTGAGCATCTCGACGATCTCGCCCGGCTCGACCGCCTCGGAGAAGGTCGTGAAGCCGCGCAGGTCGGCGAAGAGCGCCGTCACGTCGACCAGCTGCCCGCCGAGCGCGGCCTGGTCGGGGTCGGCGAGCAGGGCGGCCGCGACGTCCGGCGACATGTACTGGCGGAAGAGCGTCGACAGCTCCCCGTACAGGCGCGAGTTCTCCAGACCGATCGACAGCTGGTTGGCGAGGGTCGCGCGCAGCTCGGGCCGGCCGTCGGCGGGGATCCGCACGCCGCCGGCGACCTTGCCCTTGACCGTGAGCGGCAGCACGTCGGCGCCGGTCACGCGGGTCACGCCGCCGGAGACCAGGCCGACCTCGACGTCGCCGAACGACGGCCGGACCGCCTGGACCGCCGAGCGCAGGAACTCCTCCTCGCCGGCGCCGACGCGGGCCTGCTCGCCGACGGTGACGAGAGCGCCGAGCCGGCCGGACAGGTCCCGCTCGGCGAGCAGCGCGGCGGCGGCCCGGTCGAGGACCTCCGCCTGCTTCTCGGTGAGGCCGAAACGCTCCGCCATCCGCGCCGCGAGCCGCTCCGGCCGGCCGCCCGCCTCCGACTCCTGCAGCGCGGTGACGAGCTCCTCGAGGGCCGTCTCGTACTGCGCCCGGATGCGGCGGGTGGTCTCCGCGACCGCGATGCCGTCGAACAGGCCGGCCGCGCTGCCCTCCCGCCGGTACTGCACGTACGCGGAGTACCCGACGAACAGGAACGCCGCGGTCAGGATCAGGTGCCACTCCCACCACGACAGCCGCCACTTGTCAGCCAGGGTCACCGCCAGCATCGCCTCGGCGAGCAGCGCGAACGCGGTCACCACGGACATCAGCACGACGCCCGGCGCGCGCCGGTACCGCAGGTAGAAGCGCACCGCGGCGACCAGGTACAGCGCGACCGCGACGTACGAGGCGACGACCATCGGCCCCTCGACGTCACGCACCTGGGTCTGCCGGTTGAGCGGCGGCAGGTCCAGCACCGACACGACGATCCAGGCGAACAGCACCAGCCCCAAAGCGGGGCGCAGGGCCAGCTGCCACCGCGTGATGCCGGCCGGCAGTCGCAATGACGACACCAGCGCGAGCACCGAACCGATGATCAGGCCGACCGCCATCGCCATGTCGAAGCCGGCATTGGGGTGCGCGATGAGGACCTTGGGCGTGGCGAGCGCGTGCGCGAAAAGGAAACCCGCGCCGGCCAGGAACACCAGCGAGACGAGAAACAACCGCCCGTCCTGGCGGCGGTGCGCGGCGACGCTCATCGCGACGCCGACCGCGACGTTGACCGCGGCAACCGTGATGACCAGCCAGAAGTGGGTGTCGTGGTGCTGCCAGATCTGGTCGGCCCCGGGCCTGGTCAGCAGCAACCACAGACCGGCGAGGGGCAACGCCAGGTGGGTTGCCCACACAACGACACGAGGCATCGCACGCACCATTCTCTGAGCTGGTCACTTTGGCGACATTGCAGCAGTTGCGTTGTGCGTCTTTGGACGCAGACACCGTACGCCAACCTCGGTCTCATATTCACCGAAGCACCTGACGGGTGCGATCAACTGTGGGAGTCACCGATGAAGTTCAAGGCACCGCTCATCACGCTCGGCGCCGGACTTGTAGTTGCCGGCGTTCTGTACACGCTCAACGTCGACCTCAGCAACGACGTCGAGAAGAACAACGCTGCGGCGAACCAGACCACGACCGCCGCGGCGCCGGCCGCACCGGGCTCCGCGCAGCCGACCACCCAGCCGACAACGGACCCGCCGCCGAGCGCGGCGGCGTCCAGCGCACAAGTCGGTGACGGCACCGGCAACGCCGGCCAGCAGGGCACGGTCACCTACGCCGGGTCCGTCGACGGCGGCGCGGCGTCGCTCGCCATCGTCGTCAACAAGGGCAAGGCGATCGCCTACGTCTGCGACGGCAAGAAGGTCGAGGCGTGGCTCAACGGCACCATGGCCAACGGTCAGATCGACCTGACCGGACCGCAGGGGAACCTGAAGGGCACCTACGGCGGCGGCCAGGTCAAGGGCAACGTCACCGCCGGCAGCAAGTCGTGGGGGTTCACGGTCAAGACCGCGACGGCGCCCTCCGGCCTGTACCGCTCGGCCGCCTCGCTGCGCAACAAGCTCGACGCCAGCTGGGTCGTCCTGCCGGACGGCAAGCAGGTCGGCGTGCAGAAGAACAAGAACGGCGAGACCAGTGAGGCACCGCCGTTCGACGTGAACAGCAAGACCGCCACGGTCGACGGGACGAAGATCCCGATCGAGGCGGGCGACCCCAACGCCAGCTCCGGTTACTGAGAGGAGAGCCGTCCACATGTCCCCGGATGAGACCCAGACCGCTCCGGTCATCCAGCCCACCAACCCCAAGACGGCCGCGACCCTCATCGTGCCGGTGCTGGTCGCCTGTTTCGTCGCCGGCGCCCTCGGCGTCTACGGCAAGCTGCACGAGCCGACCGGTATCGCGGTGAACGTCGCGGGCTTCTCCAGCCCGCAGACGGTCAAGGTTTGGCTCGCCACGCTCGCCTTCGCGCTCGCGATCGTGCAGCTGTTCACCGCGCTCGTCATGTACGGCAAGATCCCGTTGAAGAACGCGTCGTGGCTCGGCGGGGTGCACCGCTGGTCGGGACGCCTGGCCTTCATCGCCTCGATCCCGGTCGCGCTGCACTGCCTGTACGCCCTGGGCTTCGCGGACTTCGACACGCGGGTGCTCATGCACTCGCTGCTCGGCTGCTTCTTCTACGGCACCTTCGCCGCGAAGATGCTGATCCTGGCCAAGAAGGGCGTGCCCGGCTGGGCGCTGCCCCTGTTCGGCGGCCTCGTCTTCACCGCACTCTCCGGCCTGTTCGTCACCTCCGCGTTGTGGTTCTTCACCACATTCGGCGTCAAGATCTGAAAGGGCATCGAAGAACCATGAGCAACACGACTCGACGGACCCTGCTGACCGGCGCCGGCGCGGTCGGGCTCACCGCGGCCCTCGCGGGCTGCGCGGCCTACGGCGACACCGGCACCGACACCGCGGCGCCCGCCCCGGCGGACACCGGCGCCGGTGCCACGGGCGCCACCGGTGACGGCGGCGCCCCGGCCGGCGGCGGTGGCGGCTTCGCGAAGACCTCCGACATCCCCGTCGGCGGCGGCAAGATCTTCGAAGACCAGAAGATCGTGGTGACCCAGCCGACCGCCGGCCAGTTCAAGTGCTTCACCGCGGTGTGCACGCACGCCGGCTGCGTCGTGGGAGACGTGTCCGGCGGCACGATCAACTGCCCGTGCCACGGCAGCAAGTTCAAGGTCGCCGACGGTTCGGTCGCGAACGGCCCGGCCAGCAAGGCGCTCAAGGCCGTCGCCATCAAGGTCAACGGCGACGCCATCACCAAGGCCTAACTCCCACAGGGTCGGGTGCCCGGGATCCCCCTGCGGATCCCGGGCACTCGGCTGTCGGGGAAAACTTCCGGATCCAGGTAACCCGATCGGGCGGGGGTGGCGTTTCTATAGCGGTCACTGGCATACACCACGGAAGGGATGCCACCCCATGAACCGCATCGCCCGGACCGTCGCCGCCGTCGCCGCCGTCGCCCTTGCCGCCGGGCTCGCCGGCTGCCAGACGAAACAGCCGACCCCCGCACCGAGCCCAACGGTCCAGGACAAGGCGCCGCCCGCCGCGACCAAAGGCTTTCCGGGAACCCTGTCGGTGCTGACGTTCGCCGAGGGCAAGCCGATCACCCTGCAGCGGGCCGGCAAGACCGTCGCGTTCGGCACCGCCGCCGCCGGGGACGTGCTGGCCCGGCCGTCCTACGACGGGCAGCACCTCGCCCTGATCAGCAGCCCGGACGCACACAACGTGGCCCCCGGCGACCTGGTCGTCGTCGACGCCGGCGGGGAGCGGCGGGCGCTGGCCCACAACCTTTCCTGGGGCAGCGGCGCGGCGCCGACCTGGGCCCCGGACGGCAGGTCGGTCGTCCTCGGCGGCATCCAGTTCGCGGTGTCCGGCGGCGCCCCCAAGGCGACCGGCTTCGGCGACGTGAAGTACCTGACGTACTCCGTGAGCGGCGGCACCGTCGCCTACGCCAGGTCCGAGCAGTCGGTCGGGGTCGCGGCCGCCGACGGCGGCAAGGCCCGCAGCGTCGACGTCTCCAAGTTGCCCGGGTGCGAGACGGCCTGCCCCTTCGCCGTCCAGGCCGTCTCCGACAGCGGCAGCTACGTGGCGCTGGGCCGCGGCAACACCGACCCGGGCCACACCGCCGCCACGACGCTCGTCGTGGACACCCGCACCGGCGAGGCCGTCAACCTCAGGGCGTACCCGCACCTGCAGCACGTGTGGTTCACCGCCGCCGGCGGCGCCGTCATCGCCGATGACCAGGGGCTGCACGTCGTCGACGCGTCGTGGCGGGTCACCGGCACCTTCCCGGCGCCCGCCGCCGGCGAGCTGTTCTACACCGCGTAGGTCTCCGCGGCGATGGAACAGGACGAGCACGACTTCGAGGCCTTCTACCGGTCCCGGACTCCCGCGTTGCTGCGTTCGGCGTACCTGCTGACCGGTGACCGGCACCTCGCCGAGGACCTGGTGCAGGACGCCCTGGCACGCACGCACCGCGCATGGAGGAAGCTGCGTGACGGTGGCAATCCTGAGGCGTACGCCCGGCAGGTCATGTACCACCTGCAGGTCAGCCGGTGGCGCCGCAGACGCGTCCCGGAGTCGCTGCCCGGCGAGCTGCCCGAGCGCCGCGACGGCCGTGACCAGGCCGGCGACGCGGCAAACCGGCTGGCGCTGCGACAGGCGCTGCTGACCCTGCCGACCCGGCAGCGCGCGGCCCTGGTGCTGCGCTACTTCGAGGACCACAGCGAGGCGGAGGCCGCCGAGCTGCTGGGCTGCCGGATCGGCACGTTGAAGAGCCACACGTCGCGCGGTCTGACGGCGCTGCGCAAGGCGCTGCCGGACCTGGCGACGGAGGGGATGTTCCGATGAACCTGCACGAACAGTTCGACGACCTGGCCGACGAGATGACCGGTACCGACCTCGCCGACCTCCGGCACCGGGTGGACCGCACCTCGCGGCGGCTGCGGACCCGGCGGACGGTGGTCACGGCGGCGGCCGCGGTGGCGGTGCTGGCGGCGCTGACCGGCGGCGCGACCCTGCTGCAACTGCGGCCCGAGGACGGACCGCCGGTGCTGCCGGGGGTCTCGGCCTCGCCGTCGCGGCCGCCGTCCACCGTGCCGTCCACCGCGGCGTCCACGCCGGGCTCCCCGCCCAGTTCTCCGCCGGCGTCCACGGCGGACGCGATCCCGGGCGCGCTGTCGTTCCTCACGCTGAAGGCCGGGAAACCGATCGAGCTGCACCGCTACGTCGACGGCACCCTGCAGACGGTCACCTTCGGCACCGCCACCAGCAAGGACATCTACGCGACGCCGTCGCCGGACGGGACCCGGCTGGCGATCAACACCTCGCCGGACATCAGCAACATCCACCCGGGTGACCTGGTGGTCGTCGCCGCCGGCGGCACGCGGCGCACGGTCGCGCGCAACGTCAACTGGTCCGGCGGCAGCACGGTCGTCTGGACGCCGGACGGCACGACTCTGATCGCCGACGGTGTCCGGTACGACGCAACGACCGGCGCGAGCAGCCCGTTCACCGGCTCGCCGCAGTACCTGGTGTACTCCCCGAGCGGCACGAGGACGGCATACATCTCGCCGGACCAGTACAACGCCGTCAGGATCTCGAAGGTGGACGGCAGCGCGCCGCGGGACGTGTCCGTCAGTGGCCTGGCCGAATGCGAGCAGACCGCCGGCTGCCCGACCTCGGTCCAGGCCGTGTCCGACGACGGCCGGTACGTCGCGCTCGGCAACGTGAACAGCGACCCGTCCCATGTGTACTCCACGGCGCTGGTCTACGACACGGTGGCGAAGCAGCGCATGCCGCTCGGCACGTTCGAGCACGTCTGGTTCCGCCCGGACGGCGCGGTTGTGGTCACCGCGACCCAGGTGAAGGTGCTCGACCGGTCCTTCAAGGTGGTGCACACCTATCCCGTGCCGGCGCACGACGCCGGCGCCGTCGCCTTCTACCGGTCCTGAGGCCCGGCGCCGAGGAAGTCGAGCAGCGGCCCGCCGAACGGGGCCCCGCCCGACCAGAGCACCAGGGTCGGGCGGGTCGGCGGGGGCAGCGGAACGGCGTCGATGACGACCAGGCGGTCGATCTTCGTCGGGTGTTCCGCTGCCAGCCGGGCCGCCACGTGCGCGCCCAGGTCGACGCCAACCACCGCGAAGGTGTCGTGGCCCGAGGCATGCATCAGGGCGAGGCAGTCCAGCACCATCTCGTGCTCCAGGGCCGGCCACGCCTCGTCCGTGGCGCGGTCCGAGCCGCCATAGCCGCGCAGGTCGGGACGGACCACGGCGTGCCTGGTGGCGAGGGCCGCAGCGAGGTCGTCCCAGACGTCCAGCGTGCCGGCGTGGCTGTGCAGGAGCAGCACCGCAGGGCCCGTCCCCTCCCGGCGGACGCGCAGCGTGACGTCCCACAGGTCGACCCGGTCCTCGAACACCCCCACTCCATACCCAACTGGCGGCCGGCTGTTCGCATGCACCCCGCAAGAGTGAACGGTCCAGCGGTCAACTTTCGTCGATATAGAAGAAAGTCTGTTGCTTCTGAACGAAAGACGCTACTGTCTGGCGCACATCGATGTCCTCCAGTCGGCGGGAGTCCATCGGGCAGTCCGCTAACAGGAGGTCCGGTGAAACCACCCCACCGCCGACGATGGACCGTCGGCACGTCAGCCCTGGTCCTGATCGCATCGAGTCTCGTGAGTCTTGCAACGTTCGCGGCCGTCGAGACCGCCGCTCCGGGCGCCGCCGCCGCGGCACCGCCGCCCGCCAGCGACTTCGAGAAGGTCAAGCTCGACGGCGGTCTCACGATGGGTGAGCCGATCGAGCTGGCCGTCCTGCCGGACGGCAAGGTCATGTACATCAACCGGGGCACCACCGCGGGCGGCGGTCAGGTCCGGCTGTACAACCCGGCGACCCAGTCCACGACGGTGGCGCTGACGCTCCAGCTGGACGCGCGCTTCGAGGACGGCCTGATCGGCATCACGCTGCACCCGCAGTTCGCCACCAACCGCTGGGTCTTCATCTTCTACTCACCGAAGGTGACCCCGCTGGTCAACCGGATCTCCCGGTTCACGTTCAACGCCACCACCAACGTCCTCGACCCCGCCAGCGAGGACATGATCATCGAGTGGCCGACCGAGCGGAACCTGTGCTGCCACTCGGCCGGCTCGATGACCTGGGACAGCGGCAACAACCTGTACTTCGCGGTCGGCGACAACACCAACTCCGGCGGCGACTCGGCCGGCATGGCGCCGATCGACGAGCGGACCGGCCGCGACCCGCAGTACGACGCCCAGCGCACCGCGGGCAACACCAACGACCTGCGCGGCAAGATCAACCGGATCCACCCGGAGAGCAACGGCACCTACACGATCCCGGCCGGGAACCTGTTCGCGCAGACGGCGCAGACCCGCGGCGAGATCTACACGATGGGCAACCGCAACCCGTACCGCATCTGGGTCGACACGAAGGCGAACAACACCCTGTACTGGGGCGAGGTCGGCCCCGACGCGGGCGCCACGGTCGCCAACCGCGGCCCGGCGGCGTTCGACGAGTTCAACCGGGCGACCGAACCGGGCAACTACGGCTGGCCCTACTGCGGCGGGCCGAACGTGGCCTACAACGACTGGGACTTCGCGGCCAACGCGCCCCGCGGCTGGTTCCCGTGCGGCGGCAGCACCGGGCCGGTCAACAACTCGCCCCGCAACACCGGCCTGCAGCAGCTCCCGCCGACCAGGCCGGCGCTGGTCTGGGAGCAGCACGGCGGCAGCGTGCAGTGGCCGCAGCTGGACAGCCCGGGCGGCTGCGGATCGCCGAACCACACCGAGGTGTACCACTACGACCCCAACCTCAACTCCTCGGTGAAGTGGCCGCAGTACTACGACAACAAGTGGATCATCTCGGAGTACTGCCGCAACTGGGTCAAGGCCGTCAACTTCGACAACGGCAACCCGGCCACCGGCAACCCCGTAGCCGGCCAGGTCGAGCCGGTGCTCGCCGGGTCGCCGTTCGTGCACCCGATCGACTGGCAGTTCGGCCCCGACGGCTCGATGTACATGCTGGAGTACGGCAGCGGCTACTTCTCCGGCGCCGCCGACGCCGGCCTGTACAAGATCAACTATGTGCAGGGTGGGCGCTCGCCGATCGCCAAGGCCACCGTGAACAAGGACAACGGCCTCGCGCCGCTGGCGGTGACCTTCTCCAGCGCCGGCTCCAGCGACCCTGACGGCGACGCGATCACCTACGCCTGGGATTTCGACAACAACGGCACCACCGATTCGACGGCGGCGAACCCGGCGTACACGTACACCACGAACGGAGCCAAACAGGCCCGGCTGACGGTGCGCGACCCGGCCGGTCACACCGGGACCACGCTGGTGCCGATCACCGTCGGCAACAACCGCCCGACCGTCACGATCTCCGGTGTGCCGGCGGGCGGCATGTTCGACTGGAACGACAACTTCACCGTCACCGCCTCGGCCACCGACCCGCAGGACGGCCCGATCGACTGCTCGAAGATCGTGATCGCGGTCGCCCTCGGCCACCAGGAGCACGCCCACGACGAGGGCGCCGGCACCGGCTGCTCGGCCACCTTCAACACCGGGCCGGTGCACGCCGGACCCGACTCGGTGCTGTTCTTCGTCGTGCGCGCCACCTACACCGACAACGGCGCGTCGGGCTCGGTGCCGCTGACCGGCTCCTCGGAGTTCACGCTGTGGCCCAAGTACTGGCAGGCCGAGCACTACGTGTCGCTGTCAGGCCCGCAGGTCATCACGGCGGCCGCGGCGGACGGCGGCAAACGTCTCGGCGACATCCAGTCCGGCGAGAGCGTCCGGCACCACGCGGTATCGCTGAAGAACATCACCGGCGTCAAGGCGAGGGTCTCGTCCGGCGGTGGCGGCGGCACGGTCTCCTTCCGCTACGACTCGCCCACCGGCACCGAGGTCGCCCGGCTGACGGTGCCGAACACGGGCGGCTGGGAGACGTACGCCGAGGTCAGCGGCCCGGTGACGAAGCCTGACGACGGCACGCACGACCTGTACATCGTGTTCACCGGCGGCACCGGGGCGATCCTCGACCTGGACAGCTACACGTTCACCGGCCCCGGCATCGGCACCCCCGGCGCCCGGACCGGCCCGCTGACGGCGCTCGGCAAGTGCGCCGACATCAACGCGAGCCAGACCGCCGACGGCACCAAGGTGCAGATCTACGACTGCAACGGCACCGGCGCGCAGCAGTGGACGGTCAACGCCAACGGCACCCTCACCGGCCTGGCCGGCAAGTGCCTCGACGTGAAGGCCAGCGGCACGGTGAACGGCACGCCCGTGCAGCTGTACACCTGCAACGGCACCGCCGCCCAGCAGTGGGTGATCGGCGCGAACAACTCGATCCGCAACCCCCAGGCCAACAAGTGCCTGGACATCCCCGGCTCGACCACCACCAACGGCAACCAGTTGCAGATCTACGACTGCAACGGCACGGGCGCCCAGACCTGGACGCACCCGTAACCCAGCGGAGGGCGGACCGCTTCGCCGGCGGTCCGCCCTTCCTGCCGTTGATCAACGGCCCACCGCCGCGGTTCGGCGCCGGCGGACGATCTTGTGAACGTGATCGAAGGACGTCGGTGGCCACCCCGGCGACCACGGGCGTCCTTTGATCAAGCGAGCGGGGCCAGGGGGAGGGTGACGCGGAAGGCGGCGCCCTTGCCGGGGGCGGTGCGCAGGGTCACCTTGCCGCCGTGGGCCGCCACCAGGGCGCTGACGATCGACAGGCCCAGGCCGGATCCGCCGAGCGCGCGGGTCCGGCTCGGGTCGGTGCGGTAGAAGCGTTCGAACACCCGCTCGGCGTCCTCCCGCGTCATGCCAGGGCCGTTGTCGGACACCTCGAGGACGGCGTCGCGGCCTTCGGTGCCGACGAAGACGGTGACCTCGGTGCCCGCCGGGGTGTGGGTCAGCGCGTTAATGATCAGGTTCTGCAGCACCTGGCGCAGGCGGGTCTCGTCGCCGAGGACGATCGCCGGTTCGACGTCGTCATCGTCGTCGCCGCCCTGGGTACGCAGGCGCAGCCGGTGGTCGTGGGCGGTGATGCGGGCGTCGATGAGCGCGTCGGTGGCCAGGGCGAGCAGGTCGACTGGCTTCTTCTCCAGCGGGCGCTGCTGGTCCATCCGGGCGAGCAGCAGCAGGTCGTCGACGAGCAGGCCCATGCGGGTGGCGTGGTGTTCGATCCGGCCGACGTAGTCGTCGGCGCGGCCCGACTGGCGGTGCAGCTCGGCGAAGCCCCGGATCGACGTGAGCGGGGTGCGCAGCTCGTGGCTGGCGTCGGCGACGAAGCGCCGCATCCGCTCCTCCGACGCGAGCGCGGCCTCCTCGGATGCCCGGCGCTCCTCGAACGCCGTCTCGATCTGGCCGAGCATCGTGTTCAGCGCCGTCGACAGGCCGCCGACCTCGGTGCGCGGGTCCGCCTCCGGCACGCGTCGCGTCAGGTCCCCGGCCGCGATCGCCTCGGCGGTCTGCTCGACCTCGACGAGGGGGCGCAGGCTGGACCGCACGAGCAGGTACGCGACGACCGCGAGCAGCAGCAGAACCCCGGCGCCGACGCCGACGGTGACCCAGAGCTGCTGGTTGACGGTCTCGTCGATCTCGTCCTCACTCAGCGCCACCAGGACGTAGCCGCCGTCCCGGCCACGGGCGAGCAGCACGCGCCAGTCGTGGCCGGTGCCGTCGGTCGACGGCACCGTGAAGAACGGTCCGGGACCCTCGAGGTCCTTGATGTTGCCGGGCAGCTTGGGTTCGGCCTGCTGCGCGGTGCGCGGGTCGAAGGTGGCCTTCGTGATGGTGCCGGTGCCGCCGGCCACGCAGGCCGCCCAGTAGCCGCTGCCCAGGGCGGGCCCGTGCGGACCGTTGTCGCGCGGCCGGGGCACCCCCGCCGGTGTGCAGTCCATGCCCGCCCGCGGAACGGTCTCGGTGAGCTGGGCCTGCAGCTTGGTGCTCAGGTAGTTGCGGGTGCTGTAGAGGCCGATGCCACCGGTGATCGTGAGTGCGGCGGCCAGCAGCACCAGCATCAGGGCGACCAGCTTGACCCGCAGCGGCCACGCCCTCATGTCCGTGGCAGCCGCAGCGAGTAGCCGACCCCGCGCAGCGTCTGCAGCAGGCGCGGTTCGGACGTGTCGATCTTCTTGCGCAGGTAGGACACGTAGGACTCGACGACGCCGGCGTCGCCGCCGAAGTCGTACTGCCACACGTGGTCCAGGATCTGCGCCTTGGACAGCACGCGGCCGGGGTTGGTCATGAAGTACCGCAGCAGCTTGAACTCCGTCGGCGACAGCTGGACCTCGTGGCCCGCCTTGAACACCTCGTGGGTGTCCTCGTCGAGCTCGATGTCGGCGAAGGTGAGCCGCGACGACGGGGCCGCGGCGCCGCCGGCCGGGTCGGCGACCCGGCGCAGCACCGCCTGGATCCGGGCGAGGATCTCTGAGAGGCTGAAGGGCTTGGTGACGTAGTCGTCGCCGCCGAGGGTCAGGCCCTTGATCTTGTCCTCGGTGGCGTCGCGGGCGGTGAGGAACAGCACCGGCACGCGGGTGCCCTCGCCGCGCAGCTTGCGCAGCACCTCGAAGCCGTCCAGTTCGGGCATCATGACGTCGAGCAGGATCATGTCGGGGCGGAAGCGGCGCGCCTCCTCCATCGCCTGACGGCCGCTCGTGGCGCTGGCCACGTCGTAGCCGTGATACTTCAGGCTCGCGGACAGCAGCTCGACGATGTCCGGCTCGTCGTCGACCACAAGCAGCCGCGTCATGATTCGCTCCCGGTTCGGTCAGGATTCCCTTGTCAACGTCGAGAGTGCAACCCCTTCCTGGCCGTCCGTTGCGGTTTCCCTGAAAACCAGCTGTGAACGCGCTGCATTGGCCCCGAGCAGCATCGCCAGCAACACTGGGAACTCCAGGTACGCGTGATATGAGGCAAATGCGCCGTACATGGCCCGCCCGGACGTGTAGTCAACGGCAAACAGCACGGCGAGCGCGGAGCCGATCCCTGTCCCGAGCGCCCACGCCCGACGCCCACGCAGCCATGGCACCCGGCTCTCGAAGGCCCGAGCGGCGTCGGGGGCGTGCCGGGGCAGGAACCAGACCCAGACGAAGTAGTGCATGGTCTGCAGGAATGCGAACACGACCAGGAATCGTGCGCCGATCAGCGCGTCGGATCCGGGCGGCGCGCTCAGCGCGACGATCTTCGCGGGGTCGCCGGCAAACGACGCCACCGTCGAGGCGGAGACATTGCCCAGTGCCCCGTCGAATGCGCCGAGGAGGACGGCAAGCGGCAGCACGAGCACCCAGCCGACCTGGACGCTCCGGAACCAGCGGCGCGTCACGACAGGGAGCGCCGCGGCCCACTCCCACAGGAAGAACAGCGGCACCACGTTGTGCAGGTGCGCCAGGACCACGAAGTGGTAGCCGGGCCAGGACAGCGAGACCACCGCCGCGAGCGCCAGCACCGTGCCCGCACCCCCGAGCAGCCACCCGCGCAGCGCGTGGGCGCACCCCGCGGCGAGCACGGCGTAGCCGACCAGGATCTCGGCGTCGCGCGCCGGCTGCCCGACGAACAGCGCCCCGATCCGGCACAGCACGATCGCGCTGATCAGCCCGAACAGCACGGCCAGGAAGCGCCCGCTGAGCACCGGCGCGAACCGGCCGGTCACATACCGCAGCTCCAGGACGTTGTGCAGCACTCCGAACGCGATCAGTCCGAGCACCGTCGTGGCCAGGGGCGCGCCGAGCGCGACGGCGAGCGCGGCCGCGGCCGCGAGCAGGAACGGCAGCGTTACCTTCATCGGGTGATCCAGGCGCTGCTGCTGACCCTCGCCGTGGAGGTGCCGCTGTATGTGCTGGCGCTGACGGCGTTGCGTTTTGCAACAGCCGGGCGCGCCGTGCTGTTGGGCGTGTCGGTGAACCTGCTGACGCATCCGCTGCTGTGGTGGTCGCTCGCGCCCAGCCCGTCGGCCGGCGCGTTGTGGAGCGCGGAAGCTGCGGTCGTGGTCGCGGAGGCCGCCGTGCTGTGGCTGGCGACCCGCCGCGACCCGGCGCTGCTGCTGGTGGCGAGTCTCGGCGCGAACGCCGCGTCGCTGCTCATCGGGTTGGTGTTCTAGGAACGGGCCCGGCGGCGGAGCCAGACGACGAGCAGGATGACGGCGGCGACCACCACGACCACGCCGAGCGCGACCACGACGATCACTGCGTTGGTGGCCGGGTCCGGGTCCGGCGCCATGTCGGCGAGCACGATCTTCATGCCGCGCAGTTTCCCTCACCGCGCCGGACCCCGGAACTGGCTGTTACTCCCGAATCTCATCCGCCGGCGGGATGTCGCTCGGCGGCGGCGGCTCGGCCGGGCGCCACCACTGCCAGAGCAGGAACAGCAGCCCGAGCGCCAGCATGCCCAGGCCGATCCAGAGGTTGATCCGGACCCCCGCCGCCTTGTCGATCTCCGCCTGCGAGTCGAAGATGCCGAGGATCGTCACGATCACGCCGTACACGGTGAAGAGCCCACCGATCACGCGGCGCACGTCGAACAGCCGGGCCGCCCTGGCGGTCTCCGCTTTCGTCGTCTGGTCAGACATGTGCAGACACCCTCTCCACTACAGGAACGGCAGGTAGAACGCGACGGCCAGGACCAGAGCGCCGATGCCCAGCAGGATCGGCGAGCGGTACCAGGCCTGGTCACCGGCGATCGCGCCGGCGCTCAGGTCGTGGCGGCCGATGCCGTAGACGAGACCGCTGAGCTCCTCATCGGTCTTGCGGGTGGTGAACAGGGTGACGACGACGGAGACGATCGTGACCGTCACGAACGCGATGCCGGCGCCCCAGAACGACTCGTCCAGGTCGGAGCCGAACGTGAACCAGCCCCACCACTTGTAGCCGGCGTAGGTGATGAACGCCGCGATCGTGCCGCACAGCAGCCCCCAGAAGCCCGCCCACGCGGTCATCCGCTTCCAGAACATGCCGATGATGAACGCCGCGAACAGCGGGGCGTTGAACAGCGAGAACAGCGCCTGGATGTAGTCCATGATGTTGCTGTATCCGGAGGCGATGAACGCGGTGCCGATGCCGATCACGACGCCGACCACGGTGATCCAGCGGCCGATGCGCAGGTAGTAGCCGTCGGGCTTGTCCTTCTTGATGTACTCCTGCCAGATGTCGTAGGTGAACACGGTGTTGAAGCCGGACACGTTGGCCGCCATGCCCGCCATGAACGACGCGAGCAGACCGGTCACGGCGATGCCGAGCACCCCGTTGGGCAGGAAGTCGCGCATGAGCAGCGGGATGGCGTTGTTGTACTGCAGGTCGCCCTGGTCGGCGCCGAGCCCCTTGACCGTGACGAGCGCGACCAGGCCGGGGATGACGGTGACGAACGGGATGACCAGCTTCGGGTAGGCCGCGATGATCGGCGTGCGACGGGCGGCGCTCATGTTGCGGGCCGACAGACCACGCTGGACCTCGGCGAAGTTCGTGGTCCAGTAGCCGAACGACAGCACGAACCCGAGGCCGAACACGATGCCCCACCACGGCGCGCCGAGCGGGTTGTCGCTGCCGCCGGTGTCCGCCCAGGTGTGCAGGCCGGCCTCGCCGAGCTTCGTGTCGCGGACCGCGGCGAACAGCCCGTCCATCCCACCGACCTTCACCAGGCCGATGATCGCGATCGGCAGCAGACCGGCGATGATCACGAAGAACTGCAGGACCTCGTTGTAGATCGCGCTGGAGAGACCACCCAGCGTGATGTACGTCAGGACGATCGCCGCTCCGACCACGATCGCGGTCCACAGCGGCCAGCCGAGCAGCGCCTGCATGATCAGGGCGAGGGCGTACAGGTTGACCCCGGCGATGAGGACCTGCGCGAGCGCGAACGACAGCGCGTTGAGCAGGTGGGCGGGGCGGTTGAAGCGGCGCCGCATGTATTCCGGGACGCTTCTGACCTTGGAGCCGTAGTAGAAGGGCATCATGACGATGCCGAGGAACACCATGGCCGGCACGGCGCCGATCCAGTAGTAGTGGACCGTCATGATGCCGTACTTGGCACCGTTCGCGGCCATGCCCAGGATCTCCAGCGCGCCAAGGTTGGCGGAGATGAAGGCGAGACCGGTCACCCAGGCCGGCAGCGAGCGCCCGGACAGGAAGAAGTCCGCGCTGTTCTTGATGGAGCGGCGGGCGGCGAGACCCACGCCCAGGACGGTGATGAAGTAGAGCGACAGGAGGACGTAGTCCAGCGCGTCCATCTGTAGGCGTAGACCTTCGGCGAGAGTCTGCACCCGTTCCTCCCCTTTGACGACGAGTGAGCGTCATCACACCTACCCCCGGGTAGGTGACGCTCAAACGCGACTAGGAAGGGAGATGTGAAGCGAGGATCTTCAATAGGTCCTGCGCCCCGTACGGCTTGTCGAGGAAGGCGTCACAGCCGGCGCTCATGGCGGCGGCCCGCTCGTGCGGCAGCACGCTCGCGGTCAGGGCGATGACCTGCGGGCGGCCGGGCTGGGTGCTGAGGTCCGCGGCGAGGCTGAGCCCGTTGCCGTCGGGCAGGTTGACGTCGAGCAGGATCACGTCGACGGGGCTCTCCATCAGCGCGTCGCGGGCCAGTTGCAGGCTGCCCGCCTCGACCAGCTCGATCTCGCGGATCACGTCGTCGGTGGCGCGGGCCAGGATCGCCCGGACCAGGACCCGGTTGAGCTCCTCGTCCTCCACCAGCAGCACTTTGCTCATGACTTCTGTGCCCCGTTCCCCCGCGCGTCGGACAGTGTGCTGGCCACCGCGGCCAGGTCGACCCACTCGCGGACGCCGTCGGAGGCGGCCGCACTGCGGGGCATGGTGCCGATGACCTTGCCGGTCAGGCGGATCCGGTCGTCGTCGGACAGGTCGGGCTCGGTGAGCGCCAGGACCGGGATCCCCCGCGTCGCCGGGTCACCCTCCAGCCCGGCGAGCAGCGCGAACCCGTCGACATCGGCCATCTGCAGGTCGCAGATGATCAGGTCGAAGTGCCGGTCGCGGGACAGCCGCAGCCCCTCCGGCCCGTCGTCGCAGGTGACGACGTCGATGCCGCCGTCACGCAGGTGCTGCTCGACCACGTGCCGGGTCTGGTCGTTGCGGTCCACGACGAGCACCGAGGCGGCCTCGCCCCCGCTCGACGGCACCACGTGCCGGGCGAGCTGCGCCAGCAGCAGGTCGTGGTCGACGGGCTTGACGAAGAAGTCGGTGGCGCCGAGCGACATGCCGACCTTCCGGTCGTCGATGATCGTGGCGAAGAAGACCGGGATCCCGCGCAGCGACTTCTCGTGCTTGAGCTCCCGGATCACGTCCCAGCCGTCCAGGCCGGGCATGACGACGTCGAGCAGGATCGCGTCGGGCGCCCAGGCCCGCGCGGCCGCCAGGCCCTCCTCACCGCCGGGCGCGACGCGCACCTGGTAGCCGGCCGCGGCGAGGTACGTCATCAGCAGCTCGGCGGCACGGGCGTCGTCGTCGACGATCAGCACCCGGCCGCGGGCGGTGCCGACCGGCTCCGCGACCGGCAGCGCGGCCGGCGCGGTGTCGGGCATCTCCGCGGTCGCGTCCGGCAGCCGGACGGTGAACCGGCTGCCCTCCCCCAGCGCGGACTGCAGCGCGATCGAGCCGCCGTGCGCCTCGACCAGCCGGCGGGTCAGCGCGAGCCTCAGCCCGGTGCCGGCCTGCCGCTGGGCGACGCTGCCGACCTGCTGGAACTCCTCGAACACCCGGACGTGGTTCTCCGCGGCGATGCCGACCCCGTTGTCGGCGACGGTCAGCGCCACCTCGCCGGACTCCTGGGCGGCGGTCAGCGCGATCCGGCCACCCTCGGGGGTGAACTTGATCGCGTTGGACAGCAGGTTGTCCAGGATCTGCCGGAAGCGCAGCGGGTCGGCGCGCACGGCGACCTGCGGCACGCTGAGCAGCACCTCCAGCCGCTTGCGGTCGGTGAGCGGCCGCAGGCCGGTGATCACGTCGTTGACCGCGACGTCGAGGGCGAGCGGCTCCGGGTTGAGCTCCAGCCGCCCCGCCTCGACCTTGGCCAGGTCGAGGATGTCGTTGATCAGCCCGAGCAGGTGCCGGCCGCTGTTGTGGATGTGGTCGACCCAGTCGGCGGGTACGGTGCGCCGATCGCCGTCGGGATGCTCGGCCCGCATCAGGTCGCTGAAGCCGATGATCGCGTTCAGCGGGGTCCGCAGCTCGTGGCTCATCCCCGCGAGGAAGTCGCTCTTGGCCTGGCTGGCGTGGGTGAGCGCCTCGACGGACGCGGCCAGCTGCTCGGTCAGGTGGCGCTGCTCCGCGAGGGTCGTGCTGCGCTCCGCGAGCGCCTGCGCCTGGCCGCCGAGCACGGCGGTGAGGCGCAGGTCGTCGGCGGTGAACAGGGCCCGGTAGCGGTCCAGCAGCAGCACGGCGCCGCACTCGTGCGAGGACAGTGGCAGCTCCAGCGCGGTGACGAGGCGGGCGCCGGTGGTCTGCGCGTAGTACGCCGCGAGCGCGGGCACGGGCCTGCGGTTCGTGCCGACCGCGACCGGCTGCCGGGTGGCGAGCAGCAGCTCGAGGTCCTTGTCGGTCAGCTCCGGCATCGGGTCGTGCGGCAGGCTCGCGCCGGACCGGCATGCGGCGGCGACCTGCTCGACGTGGCCGTCGGGCGTGGTGCGGACCAGCACGACCGCGTCGGTGCCGGTCGTCTCGTGCACCACCTGCACGAACCGGCGCCACACCTGGCCCGTGCTGACGGCCGCCGGCAGTCGCTGGAGGTCCTCGGTCGCCTCGTACCAGACGGTGGCCGACATCATCCGGCGCAGCCAGGCGGGCGGCATGAACGCAATGAGGTAGCCGACCGCGGAGACCAGCGCGACGACCCGCCCGATGGGCGCGACCCAGCTCCTGGTGCTCGGCGACAGCGCGGCGCCGGTGTACAGCAGCAGCATCATCAGCACGAAGGCATAGGTGGCGGCCGCGGCGATGCGCAGTCTGGCCCTTGCCGCACCGGAGCGCCGTTGCGCGCCGAGCAGCAGATAGGTGCCCGCGGCCACCTCGGTCACGGCGAACGTGCCGGACGCCAGCAGCAGGTACCCGACGTTCAGCGGGCGTGGCGCGGCCGCGACGGCGACGATGCTCGCCAGCAGGAACACCAGCAGGGTGCGGTCCAGCCAGGTCGGCACCTGCCGCAGCCGGGCGATGAGCCGCAGCGTCAGGTACGGCTGCAGCATGAGCAGTGCGGTGGCGGTCGCGCCCACCGCCGGCGGCAGCGGCCCGCCGGTGACCTCCCGGACCAGCGCGGTGCCGCATACCGCCACCGGCGGCAGGAAGATGAGCGTGATGTTCCATTGCATCGGGTCCCGGGTGGCGAGAAACCCTCCGAGCGCACGCAAGAACACCGCTAGTACCAACAGCGCTGTGACTAGAGTTACCATCTGACTACGCCCCGTTACAGTCGACGGGACTCACTCTAGCCAGGGGGACGGATGGGCGAGCAGGAACCAGCCGACGAACTCGCCCAGCTCAGGGCCGAGGTCGCCGACGGCGCCCATGACCTTTCCAATGCTCTGGGCGCGATCCTGAACTATGTGGCGTTTCTGTCCGAAGACCTCGGCGACAACCCCGCCGCCGCGGACTACCTGCCGCACCTGCAGAGCGCCGCTCACCGGGCGCTCGGCGTCGTCGAGCGGCTCAGCGCTAGCGGCGCTCGCTGAGGCTCTTGCACCGCACGCACAGCGTGACCGACGGGAAGGCGGTCAGCCGCGCGACCGGGATGTCCTCGGCGCAGCGCTCGCACCGGCCGTAGGTGCCCTCGTCGAGGCGCTCCATCGCGCGCTCCACCTGGTCCATCCTGGCCCGGATCGACAGCGCGAGGGCGAACTCCTGGTCCCGGCTGAACGCCTTGGTGCCCAGGTCGGCGACGTCGTCACCGGCGTCCACCACACCGGCCATGGTCATCTCGGCGACCGCGTCGGCATACTCGGCGGCGAGTTCCTGGTGACGCGCGCCTAGCGCGGAACGAAGATCCGAGGAGCGCTGCGCACCACCGGCAACCGTCATTTCTGGCTGGACGAGCATCCCTGGGCCCCCTGTACTGGCGCTGTATCCCCTATGACTGGGTTCCGGTGTGCCCACCACGGACGTGGCGCAAACCTGACTCATCCCCGACTCTGGGCACGGCGTCACTGTTCAACTCCGGCGCGAGCGGGCACCATGAGCAACGTGGTCACCACCGAGCCCGACACCGCAGAGGTCACCGTCGAGGTGCCGGCCGGCGCGGCCCGGCAGGCCCGCGGGGTCATCACCCGCACGCTGGCCGCCTGGGGCCTCACCCACCTCACCAGGGCCGCGGTGATGGTCGGCCACGAACTGGTCGCCAACGCGCTGCGCCACGGCATGCCACCGGCGGCGCTGCGGCTGCTCCGCCGCGACGGTGCGGTGCTCATCGAGGTCGGCGACGCCAGCCCGGCGCTGCCGCAGATCGCCGAGATCGACAACGAGACCAGCACGTCGGGCCGGGGCATGTTCATCGTGTCGAGGCTGGCCCGCTCCTGGGGCGTCCGCCCGCTCCCGACCGGCAAGGTCGTCTGGGCCGAGTTGGTGCAGTAGGGCCCTGCGGCCCCGATTCCCGCCGGATCAGGCGAACCGCTTCCCGTCCCGGATCAGGCGGCCTGCTTCCCGTCCCGGATCGGCAGGATCTGATCGAGGCCCGTGATCGCCAGCGTCATTGACACGTCGTCGCTGGGATTGGCGACGATCAGGGTCGCGCCCGCCTGCTGCGCGCGACGCCAGCAGCCGACCAGCGTGCCCAGGCCGCTCGAGTCGATGAACTCCAGTGCGGTCAGGTCGATGACCAGCTCCGTCATCCCCGCGTCCAACTGCCTGACCACCTCGGTGAGCAGCTTCGGCGCGGTGTCCAGATCGAGGTCACCCACCGCCTCGAGCGTCACCAGCCCGTCTGCGCGGTGCACGGACAGTTCCCATACCGTCTCGTCGTTGACCACGTTGTGCCATGTCCTTTCGCGAACCGAGCTGCGGATCTGCTACTGATCGCTGGTCAACAGTGTGTGGTACCCATCGGGCGGACTTCAAACGCTCGCACCGTTTGACCCGGTCTGCGGCACCACGCAGACTCGATCGTATGAGCGGTGATCTGGATTTCGTGGGGCGTGCCCTGGTCACGCTCGACGACGCCGCCATGCTCGCCGTGGCGCAGCGGCGGGCGCAGTTCCTCGCCGACGCCGGCCGCCAGGTGTCCGGGTCGCTCAACCTGCCGCACACCGTGCGCCGGTCGCTGGCGGCGTGCGTGCCGCACCTCGCCGACTGGGCGCAGATCATGCAGGTGGGGCGGGACGGCGCGACGTACACCAGCCTCGTCACCGGCGGCTCGGGCCCGGCGTCGACCACCCGCCGGCATCCCGGCACCGACGGCGTCGGCGGCCAGGCGAGGCTCCTCATGACCGGCCGGCCCGAGCTGCTGCACGTCTCGCTCGACCAGGACCCGCTGGAGCCCGACGGCCTGGCCGCGCTGGTGCCCGACGACGGGATGCGCGAGCAGGTCGCCGCCCTGCGCCCCGCCGACGTGCTCGGCCTGCCGCTGACCGCCCGCGGCACCACGTTCGGCACCCTGACGCTGGCCCGGCGCAGCGGCTACGGGTTCGTCGCCGAGGACATCGCCCTCGCCGAGGAGCTGGCAGTGCGCATCGCGCTCGCCGTCGACGCGGCCCGCCGCTACGCGGAGCGCTCCAGCATCGCGACCGTGCTGCAGGCCAGCCTCCGCCCGCCGGAGCTGCCGAAACTCGAGGGCAGCGCGCTGGCCGCCCGCTACCGGCCCGCCTCCGGCGACGGCGAGATCGGCGGCGACTTCTACGACGCCTGGGGCGACCCCGCGGACTGGTCGTTCGTCCTCGGTGACGTCTCCGGCAAGGGCGTCGAGGCGGCCGTGGTCACCGGCCAGGCCCGGCACACCGTGCGCGGCGCCTCCGCGGTCGACCGGGAGCCGGCCGCGGTGCTGCGCGCCCTCAACACGATGCTCGACGGCACCACCTCGGGCCGCTACGTCACCGCCGTCTACGGCCGCGTCCGCCGGCGCGACGGCGGCGGCCTGCACGTCACCGTCGGGTCCGCCGGCCACCCGCCGCCGCTGCTCGTGCGCACCTGCGGCGTGGTCGAGCCCGTCGCGGTGCGCGGCCTCGCGGCGGGGCTGATCGCCGGCGTCGAGTATTCCCAGACGCAGGTCCTCCTGGCGCCCGGCGACACCCTCGTGCTCTACACCGACGGCGTCACCGAGGCGGGGCACCACAGCGTCAGCCGGGGCACCCGGCGCCTCACCGGCCTGCTGTCGGACTACGCGCAGGCCGGCGTCGACGCCCTCGTCGAGGCGATCGAGATCGCGGTCCTGGAAGACTCCGGCGGCACGCAACGCGACGACCTGGCGGTGCTGGCCCTGCGGGCGGAGGCCCCGTGACCGGTCCGGAGCGCAGCGGAGGAACCGGTCACCAGCAGCGCAGTCCATCACGCGGGCGCCGGAGCGCAGCGGAGGTGACAGCGTGACGGCGCTGGATTTCCGGCCGTACTTCGCATTGCTCGAGCAGCGCGACGCCGCGGGTGCGCTCCGGCACGCCATGACCCTCCTCGACGGTGGCACCGACCCCGTCGACGTCCTGCTCGACGTCGTCGCGCCGGCGCAGGAGCAGGTCGGCGTGCGCTGGGCGCAGGGCGCGTGGACCGTCGCGCACGAGCACGCCGCGACCGCGATCAGCGAGTCCGTCGCGATGGCCGTCGGCGGCCGGATCCCCGCACCCGCAGCGCCGCTCGGGCACGTGATCCTGGCCTGCGCGGAGCGGGAGTGGCACGGCCTGCCCGCCCGGCTGGTCGGCTTCGCCCTGCAGGCCGCCGGCTGGCGCACCACGTTCCTGGGCGCGTCGACGTCGCCGCAGCAGTTCGCCCGGTTCCTCGACGACGTCGACGCCGACGCGGTCGCGATCAGCTGCTCCGTCGCGGCGTCGCTGCCGGCCGCCCGGCGCCTCATCGACGCCGCCCGGGAGGCGGGCCTGCCGGTCCTGGTCGGCGGCGGCGCGTTCGGCACCGACGACACCCGGGCCAGGGCGCTGGGCGCGTCCGGCTGGGCGAAGGACGCCCGCGCCGCGGCGGGCGTGCTCGCGACGCTCGCGGGGGTGACCCGGCCTGGGCCACGGACCGCGCCCGGCACGCCGGCGCGGACGAGCACGCGGAGATGGTGATCCGCTTCGCCGAGTTCCGCGCCGCCGCCCGGCGCCGCTGGCTCGACGCGCCCGGGGATCCGTCCGACGAGCCCGGCCTGGCCGACGACGCCGTCGACCACGCCCTGCACTCGCTGTCCGCGGCGCTGCTCACCGACGACCCCCGGCTGCTGCGCGAGGCCAGCGACTGGCTGACGGCGCTGTTCGCCGCCCGGGGTGAGCCGGCCGGCGCGGTGGACAGCCTGTGGCGGTCGGTGCACCAGACGGTCGGCGAGCCTCTCCCCGAGGCGGCCCGCCACCTGAAATCCATCTGAGGGCCGCCGCATACTGGTTGGCATGATCGCGGTGACAGGATCGTCAGGCCAGGTCGGCGGCAGGGTGGCGGCGGCGTTGCCGCAGGCGCGACGGTTGACGCGCAAGGACGCGGAATACCGCGACACGCCACGGATGCGCCAGGCGCTCGACGGGGTCGAGACCCTGTTCCTGGTCTCGGGGCGGGAGTCGGCGGACCGGCTCGCCGAGCACCGCAGCGCCGTCGACGCCGCGGTCGCGGCGGGCGTGCGGCGCATCGTGTACCTGTCGTTCGCGGGCGCGGCACCGGACTGCACCTTCACCTTCGGCCGCGACCACTGGCACACCGAGCAGCACATCCGGGCCACCGGGCTGCGCTGGACGTTCCTGCGCGACAACCTGTACCAGGAGATGCTGCCGATGCTGGCCGGACCCGACGGGGTGATCCGCGGCCCGGCGGGCGACGGCCGGGTGGCCGCGGTCAGCTACGACGACATCGCCGCGTGCGCGGTCGTGGCGCTCACCGGCGACGGCCACGACGGCCGGACCTACGACCTGACCGGGCCCGAGGCGCTGAGCCTGCACGAGGTCGCGGCCCGGCTCGGGGTCCGCTACGAGCCGGAGACCGTCGAGGAGGCGTACGCGTCCCGGGCCCACTACGGCGCGCCGGCGTTCGAGGTGGCCGGTTGGGTGAGTTCCTACGAGGCGATCGCCGCCGGCGAGCTGGCCGCGGTGAGCGACGACGTGCGGCGCCTGACCGGGCGGCCCGCGAAGCCGCTCAGTCCCAGGTGAGCAGCTGGTCGACCGGCGCGTAGTCGTCGGTGAGCACCGTTGCGCCGCCGGCGAAGGCGTGCAGGTCGGCACCCGTCAGCGAGTCCGCGGCGGGCCGCAGCGGCGCCGTGGAGGCGAACACGACGAAGTTGCTGCCGGTCTCGCCGCGCAGCGCGGGCAGCGGCGCCACCAGGGTCACGTAGGGGAAGACCGCGGCGATGGTGGCGACCTCCGCGCGGATGAACCGCCGGGCTGGGCCGTCGATGACGTTGAGTGCGTAGACGCCGCCGGGGCGCAGGACGCGGCGCACGTCGGTGACGAGCTCGCGGGTCGTCAGGTGCCACGGGACCGCCAGGTGCCCGAAGGCGTCGCCGATGACCACGTCCCTGGACGCGGACGGCTGGCGGCGCAGGTTCGCGCGGGCGTCGCCGGTCTCGACCCGCAGCAGCGGGCCGGTCCGCAGTCCGAGGCGCCGCCGGTCGAGGTCGACGAGCGCCGGGTCGAGCTCCAGGACCAGGTTGTCGCTGCCGGGGCGGGTCGCGGCGACGTACCGCGGGAGGGTGAACCCGCCGCCGCCGAGGTGCAGCACCGTGAGGGGTCCGGCCGGCAGGCTGTCCACATAGGACCCGATCCACTGGGTGTATGCGTACTCCAGGTGCGCCGGGTTGTCCAGGTCCACGTAGGAGTGCTGGGCGCCGTTGAGGAACAGGGTGCGGCCGGAGCCGTCGACGCCGATCGCGGCGCAGGTGTAGGCGGTCTCCACGTCGCACGGGTTCGGCGCGACGATCCCGATCGGCACGCCGACGACGACGAACACGGCGGCCGCCGACAGGTTGCCGCGGCGGCGCCAGTACCCGCCGAATCCGAACCCTGCAAGCGCCAGGACACCGGCGAGTCCGAAGAGGATCACGCTGGTCGGCACGGTCGCCACCAGCACGAACCCGGTGGCGAACGTGGCGGTGATCGCGCCGAGGGTGCCGACGCTGGACAGCTTGCCGACGACCCTGCCGGTGTGCGCCAGGTCGGCGAGCTGGAGCTTGACGACCAGCGGGGTGACCGCGGACAGCAGCGCGGCCGGCACGAAGAGGGTCATCGTCGCCAGCAGCAGCACGCTGGTGGCCTCGGTGCCACGCAGCCACTCGCCGGCAACCCGGATGATCGGCAGGGTGGCCGCGGTCGCGGCGGCGGCGAGCAGCAGCAGCGGCGACAGCAGCCGGCGCTGGTCGATGCGGCGGTCGGCGAGCCAGCCGCCGGTCCAGGCACCGTAGGCGATCGCGGCGAGGGCGACGCCGATGATCGCGGTGCTGCTGGACAGCGTCACGCCGACGTACGGGCCGACGAGCCGCAGCCCGACGATCTCCAGGACGAGCACGGCACCGCTGGTCAGGAAGACGAGAGCGGCGGCGATGCGGTTATTGAGGGGTGTCGCGGCAGTCACCGCTCTAGCATGGGGCACATGTCCGATTCGACGCGTATACCTGCCAAGCCGACCCTCGATGGCCTCGAGGCGCGCTGGGTAAAGGTATGGGACGCCGAAGGGACCTACAGATTCGACCGGACCGCTTCGCGGGACGACGTGTTCTCCATCGACACGCCGCCGCCGACGGTGAGCGGGGCACTGCACATCGGCCATGTGTTCTCCTACACGCAGACCGACGCGATCGCCCGCTACCAGCGCATGCGCGGCCGGGTCGTGTTCTACCCGATGGGCTGGGACGACAACGGCCTGCCGACCGAGCGGCGGGTGCAGCTGACCTACGGGGTGCAGTGCGACCCGACGCTGCCCTACGACGAGCACCTGGTGATCACGAAGACCCCCGGTGGCCCGCCGCAGAAGATCAGCCGGCGCAACTTCATCGACCTGTGCAAGCGGCAGACCGAGGTCGACGAGCAGGCGTATGAGCAGCTGTGGCGCAACCTCGGCCTGTCCGTGGACTGGTCACTGCTCTACACCACGATCGGCGACCGGGCGCGGGCCGCCGCGCAGCGCGGGTTCCTCAACAGTCTCGAGCGCGGCGACGCGTACGCGGTGGACGGCCCGACGCTGTGGGACGTGACGTTCGGCACCGCCGTGGCCCAGGCCGAGCTGGAGGACCGCGAGCGGCCCGGCGCCTACCACCGTGTCCGGTTCGGCGACTTCGCCGTGGAGACCACCCGGCCGGAGCTGCTGCCGGCGTGCGTGGCGCTGGTCGCGCACCCTTCGGACGAGCGGTTCCAGCCCCATTTCGGCAGCACGGTGCGCACGCCACTGTTCCACGTCGAGGTGCCGCTGCTCGCACACCCCCTGGCCGACCCCTCGAAGGGCAGCGGCCTGGTGATGGTGTGCACGTTCGGCGACCTGACCGACGTGACCTGGTGGCGGGAGCTCGACCTGCAGACCCGCACCGTCATCCAGCGCAACGGCCGGTTCGGGCTGCAGCCGCCCGCCGACGTCGACGAGGACCGCTACGCGCTGGTCGCCGGGCTCACCGTGCACCAGGCGCGGGAGAAGGTGGTGGCGGCGCTGCGGGCATCGGGGGAGCTGGAGGGCGAGCCGCGCCCGATCACGCACGCGGTGAAGTTCTACGAGAAGGGCGAGAAGCCGCTCGAGATCGTGGGGACCCGGCAGTGGTACATCCGCAACGGCGGCCGGTCGCCGCAGCTGCGGGCCGCCCTGCTGGAGCGCGGGCGGGAGCTGCAGTGGACGCCGGCGCACATGCGCACCCGCTACGAGCACTGGGTGGAGGGCCTCACCGGCGACTGGGTGATCAGCCGGCAACGGTTCTTCGGCGTGCCGATCCCGCTGTGGTATCCCTTGGACGCCGACGCCCATCCGATCCACGACGAGCCGATCGTGCCCGCCTCCCTGCCGATGGACCCGAGCAGCGACACGCCGCCCGGCTTCGAGGAGTCGCAGCGTGGCCAGCCCGGCGGGTTCGTCGGCGACCCTGACGTCATGGACACCTGGGCGACGTCGTCGCTGACGCCGCAGATCATCGGCGGCTGGCTCGACGACCCGGACCTCTTCGGCCGGGTGTTCCCCATGGACCTGCGCCCGCAGGCGCACGAGATCATCCGGACCTGGCTGTTCTCGACGGTGCTGCGCGCGCACGTGGAGCACGGCGTCCTGCCCTGGAAGCGGGCCTCGATCGCCGGCTGGATCGTCGACCCGGACCGCAAGAAGATCGGCAAGTCCAAGGACAACGCGCCGGACTCGCCGGAGGCACTCCTGGAGCGGTTCGGCGCGGACGCGCTGCGGTACTGGGCGACCAGCGCCCGGCCGGGCGTGGACACCGCGCTGGACCTCAACCAGATGAAGGTCGGCCGGCGGCTGGCGACGAAGCTGCTCAACGCGAGCCGGTTCGTGCTCGGCTTCCCCTCCGGCGCGTCGTTCGTGGTCACCGAGCCCGTGGACAAGGCATTGCTGGCCGCGCTGTCCACGGTGGTGGCCGAGGCGACGGCGGCCTTCGAGGTGTACGACTACGCGCGTGCTCTGGAGCGCACCGAGCAGTTCTTCTGGTCGTTCTGCGACGACTACCTGGAGCTGGTGAAGGCCCGTGCCTACGGCGAGGTCCCCGGCAGCGACTCGGCCCGGGCCGCGCTGACGACCGCGCTGTCGACGCTGCTGCGGCTGTTCGCGCCGTTCCTGCCGTACGTGACCGAGGAGGTCTGGTCCTGGTGGCAGCCGGGCTCGGTGCACCGCGCTCCCTGGCCCACCTTGACCGACTCTTCGGACATTTCGCCTTTGTCGGTTGCGACCGCGGTGCTGGCGGCGGTGCGCAAGGCGAAGTCCGCCGCCCAGCAGTCCATGCGCGCCGAGGTGGCACTGCTGGAGGTGACCGCCCCCGCAGCGGTGCTCGAGCAGGTGCGGGCCGACCTCACCGCCGCCGGCAACGTGCGCGAGTGGGCCGTCACGGACGCACCTGAGCTGTCGGTTACCGTCACGTTGTGATGGAACTCCAGGCCATCGGGGTCCAGCACCCCGCCGTGCGGCAGGTGCAGCACATCCAGAACAACACCGCACCCAACCGCTACAAGCTCTTCGTCGCCGAGGGCCTCTGGGCGCACAACATGCTCTTGGAGGCCAACGCGCCCATCGACACGTTCTTCTGGTGCCCGGAGGCCATCTACGCCGACGAGGCGCACCGCCGGGCTGCGGAGATCGCCGAGCGGGCCGAACGGTCTTTCCGGGTGTCGCTGCGCACGATGGAAAAGATGTCTGAGCGCGACAAGCCCGACGGCCTGCTGTCCCTGGCCGCCCTGCCCCGGTGGGAGCCTTCGGATCTCCGATTCGGCAAGACGTCGCTGGTACTGGTCGCCGACGGCGTCGAGATCCCCGGCAACCTCGGCACGCTGATCCGGTCCCTGGACGCATGCGACGCCGACTGCCTGGTGCTCACCAACCGCAAGACCCGGCTGACCCATCCGAAGGTGATCCGCGCCAGCCAGGGCACGATCCTGACCGTGCCGACGGTGGAGTTCGAGGAGACCGCCGACGCCGTCGCCTGGCTCGACCGGCACCGCTTCACGGTCCTGCTCGCCGACACCGACGAGGCGGTCAACTACCGCCAGGCCGACTACTCAGGCCGCACCGCCCTGGTCGTCGGCAGCGAGCGCTACGGCATCGGCAAGGAGTGGTACGGCCACGGCTACCAGCGCGTCGCGGTGCCCATGCTCGGCTCGGGCGACTCGCTCAACGTCTCGGTCTCTGCCTCGGTCCTGCTCTACGAGGCGAGGGCCCGCAAGTCCGGCTGGTAGAGCAGTGGGGGATTCTCGCCCCACACCCCCAGTGCTTCGCTTCGCTCCTCACGACAGGTCTGACGTCCAATCTCGAGTCGAGACCCCATCCGGCCCCTCCCCGACTCGCCCCCGGCTTCGAACCTGATCTCGCCCGACATCCTCGTGATCCAAGTCGCGTGGTGGTCGTGCAGGCGGCCGCCGGGCGACTTCGATCAACCCGCCCGTGATCGAAGTCGTGCGCTGGCCGCCCGGATGACCACCACGACCGGCTGACGCAGTCGCGGACAGCCGCAACGGGGCGCGGTCGGGCCGCAGTTCGGGGCGCGGTCGGGCCGCAGTTCGGGGCGCGGTCGGGCTACAGCGGGACGCAGTCGGGCCGCGGTCCGGGGCGCCGGTCGGGCGTTGCGCGTGACGCCCTCGTGATCCAAGTCGCGTGGTGGTCGTGCAAGCGACCGCGGGACGACTTCGATCAACCCGCTCATGATCGAAGTCGTGCGCTGGCCGCCCGGATGACCACCACGACCGGCTGACGCAGTCGCGGACAGCCGCAACGGGGCGCGGTCGGGCCGCAGTTCGGGGCGCGGTCGGGCTACAGCGGGACGCAGTCGGGCCGCGGTCCAGGGCGCCGGTCGGGTGTTGCGCGTGGCGTCCTCGTGATCCAAGTCGCGTGGTGGTCGCGCAGGCGACCGCGGGACGACTTCGATCAACCCGCCCGTGATCGAAGTCGTGCGCTGGCCGCCCGGATGACCACCACGACCGGCGGACGCAATCGGGACGCAGTCAGGCCACGGTTCGGGGCGCCGGTCGGGTGTTGCGCATGGCACCCCTCGTGATCCAAGTCGCGTGGTGGTCGCGCGGGCGACCGTCGGACGACTTCGATCAACCCGCTCGTGATCGAAGTCGCGTGCTGGTCGCCCGGATGACCACATCGACTGGCGGGCGCGGTCGGGACGCAACGGGACGCAGTCGGACCGCGGTTCGGGACGCAGTCGGGTCGCGGTTCGGGGCGCCGGTCGGGTGTTGCGCGTGGCGCCCTCGTGATCCAAGTCGTGTGGTGGTCGTGCGGGCGACCGTGAAGCGGCTTCGATCACCGGGGTGCGTGGCCTGCGAGACGGGTCGATGAGCGCGTGCCCGTGATCACGGAACTTGGATGGGGCTGGGGGAGCCGCTGGAGTTCCGTGATCACGGGGGTGCGTCGGGGGTGGGCTACTTGGGCTGGGCGGCCTGGCCGCGCAGGGAGATGGCCTGCAGGAAGATGTCGCCGATCTTGGCGGGGTCGGGGGCGACGAAGGTGCCGCCGCCGATCGCGTCGGTGATCTGGCGCATGGCGCCCTCGCCGACCTTGTCGCCGATGCCGATGAGGATCACCTGGATCGGCTTGGCGGGGTCGGCGGTGGCCTTGAGCTCCGCGATCAACTGGTCGAGGGAGAGGCCGCCGGCGGGGTCGTCGTTCTCGCCGTCGGTCATGACGATGAGCGAGTTGATCCGGCCCTGGTCCCAGCCGCTCTGCACGGCCTTGTAGCCGGCGAGGATGGTGTCGTAGAGGGCGGTGTCGCCGTTCTGCTTCGGGCGGATCCCCTGCAGTGCCTGGAGACACTGGTTGCGCTGGCTGACCAGTGGGCCGATCGGCACCAGCTGCTTGTAGTCCTTCGCGCCGTCGAGCTGGGTGGAGAAGGTCCACACGCCGAGGGCCCAGGAGTCGTCGAAGAGCTGCATGCCGCGGCGGGCCGCCTCCAGGGTCACCGTCATGCGGTCCACGCCTCCGGCGGTGGGGACCTTGGTGAGCATGGAGCCGGAGACGTCGATGACGGCGAGCATGCGGGCCGGCAGGGTGATCGCCTGCCACTTGGTCAGCAGGCCCTCGATCGCGGCCGGCTCGGGGACCTGGCTGGCCGTGAGCGCCGGCGGCGCGTTGGTCGGCGTCTGGAAGCCCTTGCCGGCGGCGCCGTCGGAGCCGCGGAGGCCGACCGCGCCGAGGCGGTCCCGGAAGCCCTCGCCGCCCAGCGACTTGAGCAGCTGCTCGGCGACGGCGGACCGGTCCTTGTTGAGCACCACGAACGGGTAGTCGAGCGCGACCGGCGCCGGCTCGGCGTAGATGGCGGCGATGCGCACCGGGGGCTGCTGGGCGTTGTACTGGATGACCGCCTGCTCCGACAGCGGCGCCACGGTGAGGCCGGCGCTGAGCGCCTGCGGGTCGGAGCCGCGCGGGAACTTCTGCATCAGGTCGTCCCGCAGCGAGGACCGGCCGGCCGCGAGGGCGCGCAGCGCGGCGGTCGCGATCTGGGTGGCCTGGGTCGCGTTGCCGCCGCCGGAGGCGGTCGCCGCCGCGGCGAGGGTCATCAGGCCGGCGAGGCCGGTCGAGTCGCGGCTGGGCTCGACGATGCCGAGCTTGACCTTCTGGTCGCCGGACACCTTGGCGATCAGGTCGGTGTACTTGATCTTTGCGTTCGGCCAGCCGAAGGACGTCGTCGCGATCGGCTCCGGCACGGCCACGACGATCGGGCTGCGGGCGATCGGCTTGGCGCTGGCCGGCACGCTGGTCGGGTTGGCGGCGCGCAGGCGCTGCAGCCACAGCGACGAGTCGGGCACCCACACGTCGGGGATGCGGGTCTTGCCGTTGGCCTGGCCGACGCCGGTCAGGGACTTCTTCGAGGTCGCGGCGATCGCGGCGGCCACGTCGGCGGGTGCGGCCTCGATGACCTCGACGTCGACGCAGGCGTCATCGGACTTGGCCTGCGCGGACCAGTCGGCCACCTGCAGCTTCAGCGCGGGCGCGATGTCGGCGGGCGCACTGATCGAGAGCTTCGTCGACGAGCCGCACGATGCCTGGGAGAACTTCCGGAACGCATACCAGCTGCCGGCGAGGACAACGAGCACGGCGACGGCGGCGGCGCCCATCTTCAGCGCTGCGCCTGACGACCCCGCTGAGCGGTGGCGACCTTTCACGGCTCTTATCCTCCGGACCGGCGGCCTCTGCGGCCTTGTACCTTCGGTTGGAAATCACTGACGGTACGCATCCCAACAAACGAACGCCCAATCTACAAGGCGCCGAAGAATCGTAGTTAAACGAACACGGCTCGCAATCACGCCCGGACAAACCGCCGTAAGCAGGCATTCCACTCGCGCTTAAATCTGCCCTAATCGATCTCAAGCGTGCCCGGTCGATTACGCAGGGTCACAACGAGTGGTCGGTGGTCGGAAAAGGGCACCGCTGGACTCGCCACCTGAAGGACCCGCGGGAGGCGCTCGATCCCCTGCCGATCGGCGAGCACGTGGTCGAACTGCACACGTGGCGCCGAGGACGGGTAGGTCGGCACGCCCGCGAGACGGTGCCAGCCGGAGAAGAGCCGGGGCAGCCCGCCGGGGAGGTTGAGGTCGGCGAGCAGCACGCGCGGTGCCGGCATCGCCCGCAGCGCCCAGCGGACCAGCTGGAGCTGCCGCACGTTCCATCCCGGCACGAATGACAGGTGCGTGGTGGCGACCGTCACACGTCCGATCGGTGTTTCGAGCACCGCGGCGATCAGTACCCGCGGCTCGTCGTCGAGCAGCATCAGCCGCGGACCGGCAGCCAGACCTACGAAGGTCGGCGAGCGCAGCGGGGCGGCGGGGAGCCTGGTGACCCGCCATTCGAGCACCGGATACCGGCTCACCAGCGCGACGCCGTAGTGCGGGTCGGCACCGTCCTGGTCCGCGTCGGTCGCCACCCGGAAGCCCACGCCCGGCGTGCCGACCACCGCCGGCACGAACAGGACCTCCGGCGCGCCCAGCGCGTCGGCGGCGATCCTGGCGAGGTCGGCGTGGCCGCTGCGGTGCTGCCCCCGGTCGACCTCCTGCATGCCGAGCACGTCGGCGTCGAGGCCGGCGATCGCCGCGTGCACCCGGTCCGCGTCGACCAGCCCGTCGGCGAGGGACCGTCCGTGCATGAGATTGAACGTGCCCAGCCGCATGTCTCATTGTCGCCGCTGCAGCTTGCGCACCGCGGCCCTGGCGATCGTCTCTGTCTCGGCCGGGTCGACGCCGGGCTGGCCGAAGTGCACGATCGTGCAGGTGGTGCCGCCGACCCGGATCGCGACCAGGTAGCCGCTGAGCGTGTACGCGTCGTCGCCGGCCCCGCCCGACGCGGTCATCCGCAACGCCGCGGACTCGTCGCCGAGCCCCGGCAGGCCGCCCTCCGCCACCGTGACACTGGTCGTCTCGCCACCCGCGTCGGTGTCGGTGAACGCGGCACACCGGCCACCGAGGTCCCGCACTACACCCGGCGCACCGGCATCCTCGGCCAGCTCCTCGGCGAGGAAGGGGCCCGACCCGCCGGCCTCGAACCGGACGCCCGTGCCGCCGTCACGGAACCGGTTGAGCAGCACGTCGCAGCCGGGCACGCTCACCGAGCCGATCGCGCTGACCTCGGGCGCCGCCTGCGGCGGGCTGGTCACATAGCCATCGGGCAGATCCTCGACCGTGAGCATCACGCTTCCGGCGGTGGTACGCGAAGACTCCGGCTCGACGGGTGTCGAACCGGAGTCGCAGGCGCTCACAGTCAGCGTCAGCGCGCTGAGGAGGATGGCGGCGGTACTGGTCATCAAGCGCTGACGGTCGGCTGCGAGCCCTGGTGCAGCGGGGTGCGGGCGCCGGTGGCCAGGTTGACCGCGGTGATCCAGGAGTGGCCCTGGTGCGCGGCGGTCAGCACGCCGGTCCGAGTGCCGGCGTAGACCATCTCGCGGTCGCCGGCGGCGCCGACCTGGCGGCGGTTCGCACCGTCGACGTCGGCCTCGGTGACCCGCACGGCGGTGCCGTCCTCGGTGTACATGGTCCAGGTGACCTTCTGCCCGTCGGCGCGCCACGCCGGCACGACGCCGAAGCCGCTGGTGCCGCTGCCGCCACCGCCGTAGTAGTCGATGGCACGCTCGGTGCCGGAGTCCACGTTGCCGATGCTCAGGCAGTTGTCGGCGATCGACTCGCACTCGCCGCCACGGAACGCGATCCTGCTGCCGTCGGGCGACCAGGCGACCGCGTCGTCGGTCCGCAGCCGGTCCACCAGGTTCGGCCCGGTGGCGGGGTACGCCTCCTCGGGCTGCTCCATGACGTAGCCGACCTCGGGTGCGGCCTGGTCCCGGCAGGAGGCGGGGAAGAGCGGCTCGGAGGCGGTGCCGCCCTCGGTGCCCACCCGGAAGACACCCGGGCCGCCGGTGCAGGACAGCGCCGCGTAGGCGATCCACCTGCCGTCGGGCGACCACGACGGCCCGCCGGCGGTCCGGTCGCTGACCTGGTGCTTGTCACCGCCGTCGGCGTTCATCACCCACACGGTGTCGTTGTGCAGGTACGCGAGCTTGCTGCCGTCGGGCGAGAACCGCGGCCGGGCGTTGACCTCGTCCTCGGTGAGGCGGACCTCGTCGGTGCCGTTGCTGCTGTAGATGACGCCGGCCCGGACGTACGCGACGGTCTTGCCGTCGGTCGCGGCGGCAGAGGCATGGGCGGCGGTCGAACCGATCATCGTGCCGAGCCCCGCCAGAGCGGCGAAACCTGCGAGCGTGATGGCCTTCGTGATCGCGTTGCCGTTCATCCGTGCCCCCCGTGTTCCCGTCTCTTCCGTGTGACGCTGAGACCATCGGCGCAACCGTGCCGCACCTAAACGGTTCCCCACCCAGAACTTCACGCAAATTCCACCAATCGGACACAACCCACATTCCGCCACACGGACCTCTTCGGACGGGCCGCCCCCGCCGGACGGCCCTGCCTCCGCGTCTCGCGCGAATGGCAGGCGAACAGGACGACAGACCTGAACTGCCCGGAACCTCGCGCCGGGGTCTTCAATCGCCGCGCGCACGCGCGTGTTCCGGCCGCGCGAAGCGCAGGGCGTGCGAGCGAAGCGAAGCATTGGGGGTGTGGGGTGAGAATCCCCCACTGCTCTTCCGGCCGAAGGCCGCCGCGGAAGAAACAGCAGAACAATTTGCACTCTCAGTGCCTTTTCAGGACCGTGTCTCAGGGGCGAGGATCGGAGGCATGACTGACACACAGGCCCGCGTGGCGATCGTGACCGGCGCGGCCCGCGGCATCGGGGCCGCGACCGCACTCCGACTGGCGGCCGACGGGCTCGCCGTCGCGGTGCTCGACCTGGACGAGGGCGCCTGCAAGGACACCGTCGAACAGATCCGTGCGGCGGGTGGCACCGCCCTGGCCGTCGGCGCGGACGTGGCCGACTCCGCCGCGGTGACCGCCGCCGTGACCCGGGTCGCCGACGAGCTCGGCCCGCCGGTGGTGCTGGTCAACAACGCCGGCGTGCTGCGCGACAACCTTCTGTTCAAGATGAGCGACGACGACTGGGACACCGTCATGGGCGTGCACCTGAGGGGCGCGTTCCTGATGAGCCGGGCGGCACAGGTACACATGACGACGGCGAAATTCGGGCGGATCGTCAATCTCTCCTCGTCCTCCGCGCTCGGCAACCGCGGCCAGGCCAACTACTCCGCGGCGAAGGCCGGACTGCAGGGCTTCACCAAGACCCTCGCGATCGAGCTCGGTCCGTTCGGAGTCACCGTCAACGCGGTGGCGCCCGGCTTCATCGCCACCGACATGACCGCCGCGACCGCCTCGCGGATGAAGGTCGACTTCGAGGCGTTCCAGACGGCGGCGGCCGAGCGGATCCCGGTCCGCCGGGTCGGTGTCCCCGCCGACGTCGCGCACACCATCTCGTTCCTGGCGAGCGAGGGCGCGGGGTTCGTGTCCGGGCAGGTCATCTACGTGGCCGGCGGCCCTCTCAACTGAAAGGGCCGATCATGACCCCAGCACAACGCACGAGGGACTTCCTGGCCGCGCACGACCCGCACGCGCTCGCGCCGCTGGACTTCCTGCGGGCCCGCTTCGACGCGGGGCTCGCCTGGGTGCAGTTCCCGGAGGGGCTCGGCGGGCTCGGGCTGCCGCGCGAGGAGCAGACGGTCGTCGAGGAGGCGTTCGCCGCGGCGGGTGCCCCCGACAACAACCCACGCCGCATCGGCATCGGGCTCGGCATGGCGGCGCCCACGATCCTGCGGCACGGCACGGACGAGCAGCGCCGCCGCTGGCTGCGCCCGCTGTGGACCGGCGAGGAGGTGTGGTGCCAGCTGTTCAGCGAGCCCGGCGCCGGCTCCGACCTGGCCGGCCTGGCCACCCGCGCGGTCCGTGACGGTGACGACTGGGTGGTCGACGGCCAGAAGGTGTGGACGTCGATGGCGCACGAGGCGCGGTGGGCGATCCTCATCGCCCGCACCGACCCGGCCGTGCCGAAGCATCAGGGGATCACGTACTTCGTGCTCGACATGACCGCGCCCGGTGTCGAGGTACGCCCGCTGCGCCAGGCCACCGGTGAGGCCGAGTTCAACGAGGTGTTCCTGACCGGTGTCCGCGTCCCGGACACCGACCGGCTCGGCGCGGTCGGCGAGGGCTGGGCGGTCGCGCAGACCACGCTGATGAACGAACGGGTCGCGATCGGCGGCGGCGCGTCGCCCCGCGAGGGCGGCATCATCGGCGTCGTGACGGACCTGTGGCGCAAGCGGCCCGAGCTGCGCACCCGGGCGCTGCACGACGCCCTGCTGCGGCTGTGGGTGGACGCGGAGGCGGCCCGGCTCACCGGTACGCGGCTGCGCCAGCAGCTGACGGTCGGGCAGCCGGGGCCGGAGGGCTCGGCGGCGAAGCTGCTCTTCGCCCGGCTCAACCAGGAGATCTCCGCGTTGGAGCTGGACCTGCTCGGCGAGGAGGGGCTGCGGCACGACGAGTGGACCATGCGACGACCGACGGTCGTCGACTTCGCCGGTCGGACGGCGGGCTACCGGTACCTGCGCGCGAAAGGCAACTCGATCGAGGGTGGCACCTCGGAGATCCTGCGCAACATCGTCGCCGAACGGGTCCTGGGACTGCCGCCGGAGCACCGGCTCGACAAGGACGTCGCGTGGAAGGACCTGCCCAAATGACCGACCTGTTGTACAGCGACGTGGAGGAGGAGCTGCGCGCCAGCGTGCGCTCCCTGCTGGCCGCCCGCGCCGGGTTCGAGGCGGTGCTGGCGCGCATCGAGTCGCCGGAGCCCGTCGACCTGAAGCTGTGGCGGGCCCTGGCGGTGGACCTGGGGGTGGCCGGCCTGCCGGTGCCCGAGGCCGAGGGCGGCGCGGGCGCGTCGTGGCGGGAGACCGCCGTGGTGATGGAGGAGCTGGGTCGCAGTGTCGCGCCGGTACCGTTCCTCGGCAGCTCGGTGCTCGCCGTCGCCGCACTGCTCGGCACGGGCGACCCGCTGCTCGACGCGGTCGCCGCGGGCAGCCGCGTCGCGACGCTGGCGGTGCCGCTGTCCGCCTCTGCCGCCGTGGTGTCGGTGACCGCCGACGGTGACCGGCTCGACGGCACCGTGACCAGCGTCGTGGATGCCGGGTTCGCCGAGGTACTGCTGGTGCCCACCGCCGCCGGTCTCTACGCGGTCGAGGCCGCCGACGCCGAACGGGTGCCCGTGGTGAGCTTCGACCTGACCCGCCCGCTCACCGACGTCACGCTGCGCGGGGTGACCGGCCGGCTGGTCAGCGCCGACGCCACCGCACCGGTGGAGCGGGCGTTGCGGGCCGGGGCGGCACTGCTGGCCTCCGAGCAGCTCGGCGTCGCCGAGTGGTGCCTGACGACGACCGTCGACTACGTCAAGACGCGGCGGCAGTTCGCCCGGCAGGTCGGGTCGTACCAGGCGATCAAGCACCGGCTCGCGGACCTCTGGGTGAGCGTCACGCAGGCCCGCGCGGTGGCCCGCTACGCGGCGGACTGCCTCGCGACCGGGGACGCGGACCTGCCGGTCGCGGCGGCCCTCGCACAGGCGTTCTGCTCCCCGGTGGCGGTCAAGGCCGCCGAGGAGTGCGTCCAGCTGCACGGCGGGATCGGCTTCACCTGGGAGCACCCCGCGCATCTGTACCTGAAGCGCGCCCGCTCCAACGCCGTGACCTTCGGGTCGGCCTCGGCCCATCGTGCGGCGTTGGCCGACCTGGTGGCGATTCCGAGCTGAGCTACAGGAGGAGCCGGGTCAGCGACTCGGCGACGCAGACCGGCTTCTCCTGGCCCTCGCGCTCGATGGTCACCTTGTTCTTCAGCTGGAGCCAGCCCTCGCCGAGGTCGTCGGCGACCAGCAGCTGCACCGTGGCGCGCACCTTGGAGCCGACCGGCAGCGTGGCGGGGAAGCGGACCTTGTCCAGGCCGTAGTTGATGCCCATCCGGACGCCGTCCACCCGGTACACCTCGGAGGCCAGCACCGGCAGCATCGACAGCGTCAGGAAGCCGTGGGCGATGGTGGTGCCGAACGGCCCGGCCGCGGCCTTCTCGGGGTCGACGTGGATCCACTGGTGGTCGCCGGTGGCCTCGGCGAACAGGTTGATCTGCTCCTGGGTGACCTCCCGCCAGCCGCTGTGGCCCAGGACCTCACCGACTGCCGCCAGCAGCTCACCCGCACTCGCAAACGTCCGCATGCCCTTGATCCTGCACACACGGTGCAACATCCGTCAACGGCTAGGCACGAGTGCGGCGCGGAGCGGCGCATGGGGGGGTGTGGGGTGGGAACCCCCCACTGCACTTACGGCGAAGCCGCTGCGGAAATGACCGACGGCCGGTCCTCTGGATGAGGACCGGCCGTCGGGTTCGATCGGCGTGACTACGTGCCGATGCGGTTGAACTTCAGCGTCACACCGATGTCGGTGGAGACGATGGTCGTGCCCGGGACGGCCGGGGTGACCACTGACGTGGTGACCTTGCCCGAGCCTGGGAACAGACCCTTCACCGTGACGGTGTAGGACGTCGACGCACCGGGCACCGGGTCGCTGCTGGTGACGTAGAGGTCCGTGGTCGGCAGCGTGTTCAGGGGAAGACCCTGGCCGCCGGTACCGGCCTCGTTCTCCGCGCCGACGACGAGGTCCTGGCCCGAGGGCAGGCTCGCGATCGTCGCGAAGTCATACGAGAACGCGATGTCCTGCGCGCCACCCGAGCCCAGCCACACCTGGAAGGTCCGGCCGTTGGTGGTGCCGAAGTCGTTCACCCGCCACTCGACCACGATCCAGGTGGAGACGCCGTCGGTGAGCACGTTGACCAGCAGGCCAGTCGCGCCGGTGCCGTCGAGGTCGGTCCAGAACGGGGCGAGGACGTTGTTCGGCTTCGCGGGATTCGGGATCGGGCTGATGTCACAGCAGTTGTTGTTCTCGTTGCTGTCGTCACTGCCCGGATACAGGTATCCGTTGGAGTCGATGGTGAGCGAGGTGTACTCGACACCGTTGTACTTGAACGGTGGCACGTTGAACGTCGTCAGGTTCTCGTCGCCGACCGGGGCCACGAGCGTGCCCCCGAACAGGTCGAGCGGGATGTACCCGGCGATGGTGCCCGGGGCGATCGACGGCGTGCCCGCAATCGCGCCGGCCAACGGGGCGTTCTTCTTCTCCGCCTTGAACAGGTTCGTCACCGTGGCACCGCTCGCGCCGACGATCGGCAGGTTGAGCGTGGTCGTGGTGGTGAAGTCCGCCGTGGTGTCGTTGAAGGTGCCGTTGGTGGCCGTGACCGTGCAGGTGCTGTTCTGCAGCAGCGTCAGCGACGCCGGGCTGCACGCCTGGGTCACCGTGACGTCGCCCTGCTGCGGGATGAACGCGACCGGCAGGTGCAGCGCCGGCACGCTGGAGCTGAGCGGCTTCAACCGGACCTCACCGAAGTACTGCGCCTTGGGGGCGCTGGACTTGATGGTGATGTTGATGGTCGCGGTCTTGCCCGGTGCGACGGTGAAGATGGCCGGCGAGACCGTGATGGAGGAGCCGGCCGGCGAGGTCGTCTCGACGCGGTAGGTCTGCGTCTTGTTGGTGACGTTCTTCGCCGTACGCACCGCGGTGAGCTTGCCCGGCATGACCGGGGCGTTCACCGACGGCAGGTTGATCTGCACCGCGTTGACCGGGTCGTTGCCCAGCGCGAACAACCGGTCGGCCGTCTCGTCGAAGGTGAGACCGGGGTTCGCGGCGAGGTTGACCTGGACGCGACCGGCGCCGAGATCGAACGGGTCGGCCGGAGTCGTCCCGTTCTCCTTCTTCACGTTGGTGGTCGCGGTGGTCATCAGCGAGGACTTGATCTGACCCGGGGTGAAGTCCGGGTGTGCCGCCTTCTCCAGGATGGCGGAGCCGGCGATGTGCGGCGACGACATCGAGGTGCCCGCGATGGCCATGAAGTACTGGCCGGGCGGGCCACCCGCCGCGTCGTCCAGGACCGGCGTCTGGCCGGCCAGGATCTGCGCGCCGGGCGCGGTGATGTCGGGCTTGATGAACTGGCCGCCGGGGCCGCGCGACGAGAAGCTCGTCATCACGTCACCGGTGCCGATGACCTTCTCGCCCTGGGTGAACTTCGCCTTGATGCCCGGGTGGGCAGAGACGTAGTTCAGGAACGCCGTGCCGTCGGCCAGGTGCACCGCAGGCAGCCAGTGGTTGTCGCTCAGCGCGTCAGCCGCCGGGTTGTTGTACAGGATCATGCCGGCGGCACCACCCTGCTTGACGTTGAAGCCCTTCAGGATGCGCCCGGGGCTGCGCTGGCACGCCACGATCTTGCCGGCGAAGATCCCGGGCGGGGCCGGAACCTCACAGGTCGGGTTGCTGTACGGCGGAGCCGACGCCAGCACGACGTTGGTCGGGGTGCTGATCCCCTGCGTGATCGAGATGCCCTTCAGCACGGTCTGGGTGCCGTCGGTGGAGCTGACGGTCAGGGTCGACTCGAAGGAGCGCTTCTGCGTCGACGCCGCGACCGTGGTGACCCAGCCCGACAGGTGGTCGGCCGTGGACGCGCCCGGACCGGCGTTGCCGGCGGAGGCGGCCACGAACACGCCGGCCTTGTAGGCGTCGAAGAACGCCAGCTCCACGACGTCGGTGTACGGGCTCGCGCCACCCGAGATCGAGAAGTTGATGACCTTGACGCCGTCCTTGATCGCCTGGGCGACCGCGGCGGCCGAGTCGGTGCTGTAGCAACCGGTCGCGCCACAGACCTTGTACACCGAGATCCAGGCACCGGGCGCGACGCCGTTGATCGGCCCCCGCTCGACGCCGAGGACGTTCGCCGAGGCGACCGGGTTACCGGCGGCGGTCGACGCGGTGTGGGTGCCGTGGCCGTCGGAGTCGCGGGCGGTGTACCCGAACATCTCCACCGGCTGGTTGGCGTTGTAGGTGGCCAGGAAGCCCTTGCCACCGATGAGCTTGTTCTGGCAGACGAACGGGTCGGCCGCCGGGGTCAGCGGGTTGTCGCCGAAGTCGCAGGCACGCGGGGTCCCGTCCGCCTTCGCGGGCGGGGCGCCGAGGTTGCCGTTGTCCTTGAACGACGGGTGCTCCGGCCACACGCCACTGTCGAGCGCGCCGAAGATGACGCCCTTGCCGGCGTTCGGCTTGCCACCGAGCGACGGGTAGACCTGGTCCGCACCGATGAAGCTGGTGCTGGAGTCGGTCTGCGGCGCGCGGGCCGCGTCGGACTGGACCGCCACGACGTTGTTGATCTTGAGGATCGCGCCGATCTTGTTGGCCGGCACCGTCAGTGCGATACCGCCGTAGACCGTGCGGAGCTTCTGACCGACCTTGGCGTCCGGTACCTGCTTCTTGAGCTCGGCGAGGAACTTGTCCTCAATTCCGGCGATGCGGCTTTCGTAACGCTGCTCCGCATTACTTCCTGAAAGCTCCTTGCCGGTGACCGACGGGCTCGTCGCCTCATATCCGGCGATGCTGCCGGAATATGTGGCGGTGGAGTCGTAGTCGAGCTTGACGGCAATCGACAGCTGGGTGCTGTCGGTGCGGTTGAGCAGGGCTGGGTCGGTCTTTGCCATGCGGCTCGTGGGTGACTTGGCGGTCGAGGTCTGCTTGACCAGCGAAGCACCCGGCACCGATGACAGGCTGCCGCGCTGCACCGGTGCTGCCTGACTCGGACTTGCCGAGACGATCACGAGCAGTGGCGGAACGAGTGCTGACACCATCGCGGCGCGCACCCATGTCCGTCGGCTCATCATGCCCCCTCTCATGGACGGGCTGTGTCCGAAGGGTTTGTGACTGGTTCCCCCGCGTCGCTGCTCCGGCGTGGCCCACCCTCGGTCTACGCGCACGCCGTCGCTGCATATCTCGAATGCTCGATATACGCCGTCACAACATGCCAGTTTTCGAGACCGCGGAACAGAGGCAATCACTCCGCAGAAAAGCGCCGAACAGGGGATGTAGGGCAATGTCGAGGGTTTACCGGGGCAGCCATTGCCGCATATCAACAAATTACAATGTCCGAGTGATCCGGAGTGCGGGGAAATTGTCGGTCGAGGAGTTTTGTATAGGTTCAGCATGAAACGACAAACCCGCCCTCTCGGGGCGGGTCGTCGAAAGCGGGACCGGTCAGGCGTCGTCGCGGTGCGGGTTGATGACCACGGTCTGGTCGGGGTCCTTCGGCGGCTCGGTCACCGGCCGCTGGGCGGGGACCTGCATCTGCGCACTCTGCGTAGTCGGCGGTACGGCCGGGGGCACGGTCGGGACGATCATCGTCGGTGCGTCGGCCGGGCCCGTGGACTCGGAGACCCGTGTCGCCGCCGCCTGCCTGGCGGCCTCGGCCTGCCGGGCCTCTTCGGCCTGCCGGGCCGTCTCCGCTTGACGGGCCGCCTCCGCCTGGCGGGCCTCCTCGGCCTGGCGGAGGGCCTCGGCCTCGGCCGCACGGCGCGCCTCGGCCTCCTCGCGGCGGGCCTGCGCGGCGGCCCGGACGCGCTCGGACACCGCCGGCGCCTCCTGCTCGGCACGGGTCAGCCAGCCCTCCCACCGCTGCTGCATCGGCCGGACCAGGCCGCCGCCGACCCCGACGATGAGGATGCCGGCGATCGTGGCGAGCACCGCGATCAGCACCGGCGTGGTCACCGACGTGGCGATGCCGATCTGGTTCAGCGCCGCGATGACGCCCAGGCCGAGGACGAAGCAGTAGCCGAGGTTGGCCAGCAGCCGCCCGTACGACAGGCCGCCCAGCGCACCCGACACCAGCTCGCGCAGGCCGTTGGCGAGCGCCGCGGCGACGACCACGATGACGATGGCGACGGCCGCCTTGGGCAGCCAGGACACCACGCTGTCGATGAGTTCGGAGACCGGGTTCGGGCCCCACACGCCGAACGCGATCTGCAGCGTGAAGAGCAGGACGGCGTAGTAGACGAGCTTGGCGATCAGGTCGCCGGCGTCGAAACTCGTCCGGGACAGTGCCCGCCCGACGCCGCCGCGATCGACCAGCCGGTCGAAGCCGGCCTTGGCCAGCAGTTTGCGGACCCCCGCCCGCAGCAGGACCGCGAGGCCCCAGCCGACCAGCAGGATGACGAGGAACAGCAGCAGTGACGGCACGAAGCGTACGACGTCGCCGAGGGCATCACGGACCATGCGGTGATGGATGCCCATCCATCGGCGAACTCAATCGTCCATGCCGGCCAGTCCCTTCGGGCTGTCAGGCTCGGTGGCGTGCTCCGGACCGCCGGGCAGCTGATCGGCCAGCGTGACGCTGCAGTGCTCCACCGCGAAGTCACCGAGGTCGTCGACGTCGAAGCCGGGGAACGGCTCCACTGCACGTACCTGTGGCTCGGTCATATTTCCAGTGAAACCCCCCGCAGGTGGGTACAACGCACGCATGACCAAACCAGTGACCGGTGTGCTCTTTGATGTCGACGGGACCCTCGTCGACAGTGTCTATCTGCATACGACGGCCTGGTGGCAGGCGTTTCGACAGTACGGGCACGACGTCGGGTCGGCCCGCATCCACCGGGCGATCGGCATGGGGTCGGACAAGATCCTGGATCATCTGCTGGGCTCCGGCGAAGGCGGCGGGCGCGACACCGGCGACGACGACGCGCTGCGGGCGGCCCACGACAGCCTGTATGCCACCAAATGGACGTCGCTGCGCCGGCTGCCGGGTGCGCAGAAGCTGCTGGAGACCTGCGCGGACCGGGGGCTGCGCAACGTGCTCGCCACGTCGGCGTCGAAGCCGGAGCTCGGCGCGCTGCTGCGCTGCCTGGACGCCGACGCGGTCATCGACACCGTGACCAGCGCCGACGACGCCGGGGAGAGCAAGCCGGCGCCGGACATCGTGGAGGTGGCGCTGCGCCGCTCGCGCCTGGACGCCGGGGAGGTCGTGTTCGTCGGCGACTCGGTCTGGGACGTCAAGGCCGCCGGTGCGCTGTCGATCCCGTGCATCGGGCTCACCAGCGGCGGGCTGTGCGCGGCGGAGCTGCTCGACCACGGCGCCGCGACCGTCTACGCCGACCCGCAGGATCTCCTCGACCATCTCGACGAGGCGCTGACCACGGCATTCCGGGTGGCGCTGACGAGCGCCTAGAGCTTCAGGGGCGCCGGGTAACCCCGCGGTGGCTCCGGCAGGTTCCACGGCTCGTGCACCGCCTTGCCCTCGATGCCGGCCAGCTCCGGCACGTAGCGGCGCACGTAGTCGCCCAGCGGGTCGAAGCGGTGCGCCTGCCGGATCGGGTTGAAGCGGCGGTACGGCTTGGTGTCGTTGCCCGTGCCCGCGACCCACTGCCAGTTGCCGTAGTTGTTGGCCACGTCGCCGTCGAGCAGCAGATCGAAGAAGTGGTCGCCGCCGGCCCGCCAGTCGACGCGCAGGTGCTTGGTCAGGTAGGACGCGGTGATCAGGCGGGCCCGGTTGTGCATCCAGCCCTCGGCGAGCAGCTGCCGCATGCCGGCGTCGACGATCGGGACGCCGGTGTGCCCCTCGCGCCACGCCTGCAGCGCGTCGGACCCGTCGTGCCAGGTGTCCTCCGCCGACGCCCGGTATGCCTTGCGCCGCAGGTCCGGGAACGCGAACAGGACCTGGTGGTAGAAGTCGCGCCAGCACAGCTGCCGCAGGAACGGCCCGGCACCGGGGCGGCCGCCGACGCGGGCCGCCACGTCACGCGGCGACAGGCAGCCGAAGTGCAGGAACGGGCTCAGCCGGGAGGTCCGGTCGGCGGCCATGGCGTCGTGGTCGCCCTCGTAGCCCTCCAGGTGCGGCAGCCACGCGGTGAGCCGTTGCCGGGCCGCGGTCTCCCCGCCGTCGCCACCGGCCGGGCGTCCGCCGAACCACGACTCCGGCAGGTCGTCGGGCAGTCGCAGAGAGCGGGGCGCCCCCTCGACGTCCCGCGGGCGCTGCGCCTGCCACGCCCGCCAGTAGGGCGTGAACACCTTGTAGTGCTCGCCGCCGCCGGCGGGCCGGACCGCGCCGGGCGGCACGACCGTGACACCGGGGAACGTCTTCAGGGCGATGCGCTCGCCGTCGCACGCCAGGCGCAGGCGGCGCTCCCGGTCGCGGGCGTAGCCGCTGACGTCGTCCGCGAGCCCGATCCCCTCGGCGCCGACCGCCTTCGCCACCCGGACCGCCTCGGTCACCGGGTCGCCACGCAGCTCGGCCAGGTCGGCGCCGCGCTTGCGCAGCGACGCCTTCAGGTCGGTGAGGCACTCGTCGAGGAACCGGCGCCGGTTGTCGCCGGCTGGCAGCGCCGGGTCGTGCACGAACAACGGCAGCACCCGCTCCGCGGCGCGCGACGCGGCGGACAGCGCGGGGTTGTCATGCACCCGCAGGTCGCGGGTGAACAGGACGACGGCGACCTTCATGCCGCGGTGCCGCGCAGGTCCAGCACGGCCGGCAGGTGCAGGTCGGCGGCGGGCTCGCGGGAGTGCGGCGCGGCGGCCGGCGGGATCGCGGACACCGCGTCGAACACGTCCGACGGCGTGCCCGGGATCGGCACCGGCGCGCCGGGGCGGGTCAGCAGGCAGCGCAGCGCGACGGCGATGCGGCGCAGCTTCGGCACCGTGGCGCGCCGGACGAAGACGTCGTGGTCCTGCGCCTCGACCTCGTCGAGGATGCCGCCGTAGAGCCGGAAGGCGGCCCGCATGCACGCCTGCGAGCTCGGCGCGAGCATCTGGATGCCGACCGCGGCGGCGATGTAATGCGCTCGGGCGCGCTGCACCTCGTACACCATGAGGCTCTTGATCTTCTGACTGCTGCGCCGCTCGCGGGCGGCCTGCTCCAGGTCCTCGCGGGTGACCCCGAACCGCCGCAGGTCTTCCGACGGCAGGTAGACCCGGCCCCGCTCCAGGTCCTCGGCCACGTCACGGATGAAGTTGGTGAGCTGGAACGCGAGGCCGAGCTGGCGGGCGGGCTCACGGGCGGCGGCCCGGTCGGAGGACTCGAGGATCGGCAGCATCATCGTGCCGATCACCGCGGCCGAGCCGTCCATGTAGTCGAGCAGGTCGTCGTAGGTCTCGTAGTCGGTGACGGTGAGGTCCATCGCCATGCTGTCGAGGAACTTGCGGAAGTCCTCCAGGTCGATGTCGAAGACCTGGATCGTGTGCAGGACCGCGGGCAGCAGCGGGTCGTCGGTCGGCGCGCCGGAGAGCCCCCGCACGAAGCTGGTGGACCACGCCTCGAGCTCGCTCGCGCGCTCCTGCGGGGTCAGCGCCTCGGTGCGGTCGACGATCTCGTCCGCGTAGCGGGTGAACCCGTAGAGCGCGTGCACGTGCCGGCGCTTCCAGGCGGGCAGCAACCTGGTCGCCAGGTAGTAGGTCCGGCCGTGGTGGCGGTGCAGCGCGCGACACCGCTCGTATGCGGCGGTCAGGGACGCTGACTCCATGCTGGCCTCCTGGTTCTTTTCAAATCGACGCACCAATCGACGCAACCTTGAGCCTACGCTACGCTTCGCTCATGCGGGTAGTGAAAGGACCGACCGATCGGGTGGTCGTCGTCGGAGCGGGGCTCGGCGGGCTGGCGGCCGCCATCCGGCTGGCCGCCGCCGGGCGTGAGGTCACCGTCCTGGAGCGGGAGGACTACCCGGGCGGCCGGGCCGGGAAACTGAGCCTCGACGGCTACGAGTTCGACACCGGGCCGACCGTGCTGACGATGCCGTCGCTGCTGGAGGACCTGGTCGGCACCGTCGGGGAGGATCTGGCCGACTGGCTGCCGATGACCCGGCTCGACCCGGCCTACCGGGCGCACTTCCCCGACGGCTCGACGCTCGACGTCATCGCCGACACGGCGCGGATGGCCGGCGAGGTCGCCCGGGTCTGCGGCGCCCGCGAGGCCGACGGCTACCTGCGCTTCGTCGACGACGCGCGGGAGCTGTGGCGACTGGAGCGCGACGACTTCATCGACCGCAACCTCGACCGCCCGCAGGACCTCGTCACGGCCAATCTGTGGCGGCTGCTCGTCCGCGGCGGCTTCGGCCGGCTCCAGTCGAAGGTCGACAGCTACTTCAGCGACCCGCGGACCCGGCGGATCTTCTCCTTCCAGGCGATGTACGCCGGCGTCGCCCCGCACCAGGCCCTGGCCCTCTACGCGGTGATCGCCTACCTCGACTCCGTCGCCGGCGTCTACTTCCCCAAGGGCGGCATCCACGCGGTCTCGCGCGCGCTCGCCGACGTCGCAACCAAGCACGGCGTGACCATCAACTACGGCACTGCCGTCGCGTCGGTTTCCGTCGTCGCCGGCCGCGCGACCGGCGTCGTGTGCGCCGACGGTCGCCGGTTCCCCGCCGACACCGTCGTGCTCAACCCGGACCTGCCGGTCGCCTACCGGGACCTGCTGCCTTCCGCGAGATGGCGCAACCCGTTGCTGGGCAAGCTGCGGTACTCGCCGTCGTGCGTGGTGCTGCACGTGGGGTCGCGGCAGTCGTACGGGGCGATCGCCCACCACAACATCCACTTCGGCCGGGCGTGGCGGGAGACCTTCGACGAGGTCATCAACCAGGGCAAGCTGATGAGCGACCCGTCCCTGCTGGTCACCAATCCCACGCGCACCGACCCGTTGCTCGCGCCGGACGGCCGGCAGACCTACTACGTGCTCGCGCCGACGCCCAACCTCACCGCCCCGCTGCTCGACTGGCGCGGCTCGCTCAGCGGCACCTACCGCAGCGAGCTCATCGACACCCTTGAGCAGCGCGGCTACGTCGGCTTCGGCGACGCCATCGAGGTCTCACGGTTCGTGACCCCCGCCGACTGGGCCGATCAGGGCATGGAGGCCGGCACCCCGTTCGCCGCGGCGCACACGTTGCGCCAGACCGGGCCCTTCCGGCCGGGCAACCTCCACCCCACACTGTCCAATGTGGTCTTCGTCGGGTCGGGGACCCAACCGGGAGTCGGCGTGCCGATGGTCCTGATCTCCGGTCGCCTGGCAGCCGAACGCATTACGGGAGTGGTGTCGTGAGTCCTCGTTCTCGGGAGTCGCACCTGGTGGAGCTGGTCGACACCGGTGGAGGTGCCGTCGGGGAGGCCACCGTCGACGAGGCGCACCGCGCTCCCGGCCGGCTGCACCGCGCCTTCTCTGTCGTGCTCGTCGACGACGACGGCCGGTTCCTGCTGCAGCAGCGCGCCGCCGTGAAGACCAGGTTCGCGCTGCGGTGGGCCAACGCGTGCTGCGGCCATCCCGCCCCGGGCGAGGCGGTCACGGACGCGGCGGCCCGCCGGCTGGCCGAAGAGCTCGGCGTCAGGACCGTGCCGTTGCGGGAGGTCGGGGTGTACGTCTACCAGGCCGCCGATCCCGATACCGGGCGGGTCGAGTTCGAGTACGACCACGTGCTGGTCGGCGCTCTGTCTGATTTTTCGGATATTTCCGCAGACCCGGCGGAGGTCGCCGCGGTCGAGTGGATCGCCGGCGACGACCTCACGACGCGGCTGTCGCAGTCTCCGGACCTGTACGCGCCGTGGCTGGCCGGGGTCGTGTCCGCCTGGCGGGGCTCCACGGCATGACGGCCGCGGCGGCGTATTCGGCGGGCGCGGTGGCCCGGCGGCTCGGCGTCGCTGTGACCACGCTGCGGACCTGGCACCAGCGGTACGGGATGGGCCCGTCGCTGCATGAGCCGGGGCACCACCGCCGGTACACCGAGCAGGACATCGAACGGCTCGAGGTGATGCAGCGCCTGATCGTCGAGGGTGTTGCACCCAACGAGGCGGCCCGGTGGGCGCTGCAGGACGTCCGTGACCCGTCGCCATCGCCGCTGTTCGGCAGCGCCGACCTGGTGGCGACCGCGCGTGGCCTGCACCGGGCCGCCGTGCGGCTGGACGCGCCCGCGGTCCGGCAGCGGGTCGCCGCCGCCGTGCACGACCTGGGCGTCGTCGTCGCCTGGGACGAGGTGCTGCGCCCGGTCCTCTCCGCCATCGGCGAACGGCACGCGATCACCGGCGCCCTCGTCGAGGTCGAGCACCTGCTGTCCGGGTGCGTCTCGGCCGTCTTCGGCGCCGTGCCCCGCCCCGAGCCGACCGTCCCGGCCCAGATCCTGCTCGCCTGCGCCGACGAGGAGCAGCACAGCCTTCCCCTCGAGGCGGTCGGCGCGGCGCTCGCGGCCGTGGGCGTCCCGACCCGCATGCTCGGCGCGCGGGTGCCACCGACGGCGCTGGCCACCGCCGTACGCCGGACCGGACCGGCGGCCGTGCTGGTCTGGTCGCAGCTGCCCACCACCGGGGATCCCGGCCAGCTCGAGCCCGTGCTCGCTGCGCCGCGTCGCCCGCTCGTCGTGGCCGCAGGCGGTCCCGGCTGGAACGCCGCCACGCTGCCCGCGGGAGTGTCGAGACCCGCCTCACTGACCGAGGCGCTGGCGATGCTCACCGCCGCAATCGCTTAGCCTGCCTGGTTTTCCGCGCGTTCCGGGCGTCCTTCCGCCCGTTCAGGCTTCGACGGTTGTCTTCCCGACAACACCACCCGGAAAGCATCACTTGCTATCTGCGTAAATTTCCCTTGTCGAGGTACTCCCGGGTTCGTGCCATGGCCTGAACGCAGGGGGCTGCCGGGTGCGTCTTGTCATTAGCGTGTGCCTTCCCACCGCACGCCCTATCCCCGGAGCCGACAATGACCCGCACCCGCCTCGCCCTAGGAGCACTGATCAGCGCCGCCGTCCTGGCCCTTGCCGGCTGCGGCGCCACCGACGTGCCCTCGGCGTCGTGGCACGGGTCCCCCGTCAGGTCCGGCTCGACCGACGCCGGCGAGGGCGGCGGCGCCCAGGCCCGCCCGATCAGCGACTCCACCGCGCAGGCCGTCACCGGCAAGCCCAGCGCCACCCCGTCCGCGTCGGCGCCCGCCTCGACCTCCGCGTCGCCGTCCACGTCGTCCGCTGTCGCCTCCGACGGCATCATGCGGCAGACGGGCGGCGCGCAGGTCGCCCTCACCTTCGACGACGGCCCCGGCGCCGACACCCCGCAGCTGCTCGCCATGCTGCGCCAGCACAACATCAAGGCCACCTTCTGCGTGGTCGGCGTCGCCGTCCAGGAGTTCCCGCAGTACGTGCAGGAGATCGTCAAGGACGGTCACACCCTGTGCAACCACACCTGGAAGCACGACGACAAGCTCGGCAAGAAGTCCGCCGACACCATCCGCGCCGACCTCCAGCGCACCAACGACGAGATCCACAAGGCCGTCCCCGACGCGCAGATCAAGTACTTCCGCCACCCCGGCGGCAACTTCACCCCCGCCGCCGTGCAGATCGCCGCCGAGCTGGGCATGAAGTCCCTGGGCTGGACCGTCGACCCCTCCGACTGGAACATCAAGAAGTGGCCCGGCAACCAGATGACCCAACACATCATCACCAACGTGAGGAACAACACGAAGCCCGGCGCCGTCATCCTGTCCCACGACGGCGGCGGCGACCGCAGCGCCACCCTCGCCGCCTACAAGACCCTCCTGCCCGAGCTCAAGCAGCAGTTCACCCTGATCGCGATGCCCGTCTGAGCCCTCCGCAACGCCACGATGGATACCCATTTGGTTTTGGCGGAGCGGGTCACGTATGCTCTGAAAGCCTCCGGCGGGGCCGGATGGGAGCAACACCGCACAAGTCGTAGAGTATGCGATGATTGCGGGGCCGCCCTCATCGTCTAGCGGCCCAGGACGCCGCCCTTTCAAGGCGGTAGCACGGGTTCGAATCCCGTTGGGGGTACTTGCCGGGCTTGCCCGGAGGAGCAGTAGGAGCAAGGTCCTGTGGAGCAGTTGGAGTGCTCGCCGCCCTGTCAAGGCGGAGGTCGCGGGTTCAAGTCCCGTCAGGACCGCAAGGCCCATCTTGGGCAGGTAGCTCAGTCGGTACGAGCGTCCGCCTGAAAAGCGGAAGGTCGGCGGTTCGACCCCGCCCCTGCCCACAAAGCTCTTCGCCGGGCTTTACAGACCCCGACCAGCGGAAACGCCGGTCGGGGTCTTTGTATGCGCCACCCGGCAATCGTGCAGCAAGAGCGGCGACGTCATCCGGCGTCGCTGACCTGAACTGACACGGCGCCGTCACGCCTTGCCGCGGCCTCGTTACGGGGCGAGGAAAAGTGTCGGACCCTGGTCGTAGCGTGCCGGCATGAACACCTTCGACTGGGACTTCGACAACCACCCGACCCGTGGCACCGACGTGCGGCGGCGGTTGATGCTGGACCATCGCAGCTATGACGTGACCGCGTTCGACGACGGCAGCGGCGTCGTCGGGCTGCGGCTGGTCGGGTGGGACTCCGGCTATGTCTTCACGGAGCTCGTCGCCGAGCTGCCGGTGGGCGACGCGACCGACGTCGGCCAGCTGCTCGCATCCGCGCTCGCCGGCTTCCGCGGTGGTGGCTCGCCGCCGGGTTCGCCGCCGCCAGGGTCGGCTCCTCCGGGTGGATGGCGGGCGTATGACCGGTGGTCGCGGCATCCTCGCCCGACCGCGCCGAAATCGGGCCAGCCGTGGGAGCCCGCGGATCTGGAGCTGCTGGTGCGGCGCTTCCGCGAGGGCGCCACCATCAAGACCCTGACCGTTGAGCTGGGACGCACGGGTGGCGCGATCCGCCAGCGGCTGCTGATCCTCGGCGAGGTCCGTCCGGCGCCGGTGGCTGACCCGCCTGCGGACGGGTTGGTTGAGGAGCCTGGCGGCGCGCCCGAGGCGGCGGAGAGGGTGCTGGCGGAGCTGCCGACGAGGGCTGACTGAGCGGCATGTTGAGTGGTTCGCCGCACCCTCCCGCGGTGAACCAGCCGAACGCCGCGTCCAGCGACAGGGTGCGAGGACCGCGCGTTCCCGGCGGTGGGGCAGAGCGTGCCTGTGGCTGGACGAGTGCGGCACCCGAGGAACGGAGGGTGAGACCTGGGAGGCGGCGGGGCAGTTGGCCGTAGGCGCGCAGCGTTCCTTCGGCGGCGCGGCGGAAGGCGCACGGCACCGGCTGGTCGCAGGCTGCGCAGCGGGAGCTGGTGGCCGACTCGACGTGGACGCCGACGGCACGGTTCGCGGTCGCGATCCGGTCCGCGGCCACTTGGGAGTAGTGCACCGTGCTCATGCGAGGAAGCTCCCCCACACGGCCTGGCCCGCGGTGATGGCACGGGCGTAGCGCACGTCCGGGCACGGCCACGCGGTGCGGCAGGCGAGGCAGAAGGCGCGGGTCACCTCGCGGGGCATGTGTGCCAGGAGGAGCTGCGTCGCGTGAGCCACGTCGCCGTCGGAGGCCAGTCCGAGCAACGGCACGCCCAGGGCGGCCCGCGCCCGAGCACCGTCATGGGCACCGTCATCGGCACCGGCACGGTCATGGGCACGGACACCGGCATGGGCATAGATGCTGGCGCGGGCATCGGTCCTGACATGGACACGGGCACCGTCGCTGGTGCTGACGTGGACACGCGCAACGCCGCTGGCGCTGGTGCTGGCACCGGCACCGGAATCGCCACAGGTGCCGACACCAGCAGGGGCACCAGCACCGGAATCGGCACCAGCAGGAGCAGAGGCACCGGAATCGGCACCGATACCGCTATGGGCACCGGCGCCCGCGCCCGCATCAGCAGCGGGATCGGTCACGGAACCGACGGCGGGGCTGGGCGCGGCCCAAGCGCCTGCGTCAGCACAACCATTCAGGGCGGCGCTGTGGCCGTCAGTGCTGCTGGTGGCAGAGGCGATGGCGTTGCTGGGAAGTGGTTGGGAATCGTGTGGCATCGGTGGCCCCCTCGAGGAATCGAGAAAAGGGGGCGGGCGCCCGGGGTCACCAAGGCCAGTTGGCTAGGCGAGCGCCCGCCCGTTCACCCGACCGCGCGGACCCCTCAGTCGACACACGGTCAGGGGTTCGGGCGCTGCGACGCTCGGTAACGACGTATGCACAACCATGCCGCACCCGATGCCATTCTGCAAGTGCGGAATTGCACTAAGCGGCACCGCGGCGGCGGAGCGTAGCGACCGCGGAGCCGGCGAGGGTCATCAGGCAGTCCGGGAGCTTGCCGTCGACCAGCGCGACGGTGAACAGGGCGGTGCCGCTGGGGATGTCCTCGTTCACGTAGGCGCTGACGAAGCGGGCGACCCAGCGCTTGTCGTAGTTGGCGTCGTCGATGTCGGGGAACTCGAGACGCCAGGGGCCGCGGGCGAGGTTCTCGCCGACCATCTCGCCGGCGAGGCGCCAGGCGACGTCGTAGGCGGCGCTCATCCCGCGGCGGTCGACGACCGCGTCGAAGGTGTGGACCACGCCTTCTCCGTCGCCCGCTAGGGCGGACTCCAGGACCATGGCGGCGTCCTGGTAGGTCTCGTCTCCGGGCTCATCCACGCCGACACCGTATGCGGCTCAGTCAAGCCGCGTGCGCGAAACCGGGGACTATGACACGGCCGGCGATCGGCGGAGTGCGCAGGTCAGCCGGGCGGTGCAGACGCGTTCACCGGATTCGTCGGTGATGGCGATCTCGTAGGAGGCGATCATCCCGCCGAGGCGCAGGGGTGTCGCCACGCCGGTGACGACGCCCGCGCGGGCCGCCTTGTGGTGCGTGGCGTTGACCTCGATGCCGACGGCGATGCCGTTGAAGAGGCGGGCCGCGTGCAGGGCCGCGCCGATCGAGCCGAGCGTCTCGGCGAGGACGACCGATGCGCCGCCGTGCAGCAGGCCGTACGGCTGCGTGTTGCCGGCCACGGGCATCGTGCCGACGACCCGCTCGGGGGCGGCTTCCAGCAGGTCAATGCCCATGCGCTCGGCAAGCGTGCCGTGCATCGACATGCCGTCGGGCAGGGTATCACTCTCGGTGACGCCAGTGTCCTCCATGCCGCTAGAGGTTACCGGGTGGTACGCCTGCGGCCAGCCACCTCCCCACTTAAGTCCTCGGCCAGACCGCGCTATGGTGCGCACGGCACCTTTGGGGAGGAGAAACACTCATGCGCGCACGGTCGGCCAAAGCCATCGTGGGAGCAATCACCGCGATTGGTCTGTTGCTCACCGCGTCCGGCTGCGGTTCCACCGCGCAGAGTAACGGCGACACTGAGACAAAGAGTGACATTCGCTTCTATGGCTCTGACGGCAACATGGCCAACTCGTTCGGTGAGGCGCTCAAGGATTCACCGGCGGTGCTCGCCGGGATGAAGGGCACCACCCCGCTGACCCCGCTCAGCGACGACTTCAAGCGCCGGGTCAGGTCCGTCGACTCCGGTCTCACGGACTTCAACTACGCGGGCGAGGCGTATGACGCCGTCGTGGTCGCCGCGCTGGCCGCGGAGGCCGGCAAGTCGGTCGAGTCCGCGTCGATCGCCAAGCAGATGATCGGCGTGACGACCGGCGAGAATGTCTGCGACACGATCTCCACGTGCCTGGCGGCCGCCAAGTCGGGCAAGGATTTCAAGTACCGCGGGATCTCGCTGCGCCGCAGTGGCTTCACCGATGCGGGCGAGCCGTCCTCGGCAATGTATGGCGTGCTCAACTTCGGTCGCAACAACACCATCGACGAGGCGAAGACCGAGTTCGTCGGTGCGGGTGACGAGAAGACCGAGAACAAGGCCGCTGCCCCGCCCGCCAGCGGCGGCAACAAGGGTGGCGCGAAGGGGCCGGCGCTGAAGTTCGGCCTGCTGCTGCCGAAGACCGGCGCGCTGGCGTTCCAGGGCCCGCCGATGTTCGCCGCGGCCAAGCTCGCCATCAAGGAGATCAACGAGGCCGGCGGCGTGCTCGGCCAGCAGGTGCTGGTCGAGGAGGGTGACGACGGCACCAACCCCGACACCGCCAAGGCGACCGTCGAGCGGCTGATCTCCGCGAACGTCCAGGTGATCATCGGCGCCGGCGCCTCCGGGGTGAGCAAGGCCGTCATCCCGCGGGTCGCGCAGGCCGGCAAGGTGATGATCTCGCCGTCGGCGACGTCGGACGAGCTGACGAAGTTCGACGACAAGGGGTTGTTCTTCCGCACGTCGCCGCCCGACGTCCTGCAGGCCAAGGCCATCGCCGACATCATCATGCGGGACGGGCACACCAAGGTCGCGATCATCGCCCGGGACGACACGTACGGCAGCGGGCTGTCCGAGGGGGTCCGCAGCGACCTCACCGCGGCCGGCATCAAGCCCGGCAACATGCAGGTCCTCAAGTACGAGGCGAAGGACAACTACGATCCGAAGGCCGACGCGGCGAAGCTGTTTGCGCCGATCGCGGGTCAGGTCAAGGCCTTCGAGGCGACCGCGATCCTGCTGGTGGGCTTCGACGAGTCGGCGCTGGTGATTAAAGCTCTGGTCACCGCGGGCATAAAGGCACCAACGGCTTAGCAAACCGCGAAACGCGAACGCCAACCCGAATGACGTGAGAGGACCCGCACCATGAGCGAGAACGAGACCGTCGAGACGCGCGGCGACCAGCGCATCGAGCTCCTCGTCGGCGACACGAACAACGACGGCAAGGCCGACCTCTGGGCGATCGACACGGACGGGGACGGCAAGGCCGACGTGTTCCAGTTCGACACGAATGGCGACGGCAAGGTCGACATCACGATGAGTGACATCGACGAGGACGGCACGCCGGAGCAGGTCGTGGACGGCGACGGCGGCCTCCCGCCGGCAACGGTCTGAGCGACGCGGCAACGCTGGACAACCAGGTGCGCGGCTGAGAGGGAAGCCCTCTCAGCCGCGCTTCTGTGCTACGTAGTCCCGCCACTGCTGCTCCAGCGCGCTGACGCCGATACCCAGGACCTCGCGGGCCGCTGACTCGACCTCGGCGACGTTCTGGAACGCCTCGTAGAACGCGATCAGCTTGTCCTGCCCGAACTTCTCCGCGATCATCCGGTTCGCCAGCCAGCTGGCGATGTAGTTGCGCGGCTCGGAGTAGAACTGCTCGTCGGTCGGCAGGGTCGAGATGACCAGGTCGCCCAGCGCCTGGCGGATGCCCGCTGCGGGCACGTTGTCCTTCTTGTAAGCGACGTACTCCGCGAACCCCTCCACCACCCACCGTGGCGTCCGTGCGGTCGTCACAGGGCCCATGGCGGCGTGCGCGAACTCATGCGTGAGGTCGTGCGCGAGCTCCTCGGTCTGTGCCGTCAGCTGCGTCGGGTTGAACACGACCCGGGTCGAGCTGTACGCCGGTGAGCTCGCCCAGTCGCCGACATGGTTGTAGTACGGCACCGCGATCGCCGCCACCTGCGCGATCCGCTCCTGCGACTCGGCGAAGTACGTGTCGAAGATCCGCTTGTCCTGCACGGCCGTGAACAGCACCTTGCCGTCCCAGCCGGTCGGGCGGACCTCGACGACCTGCTTGAGGCTGGTCTCGGCCATCTGCAGCAGGCTGCGGCCCCGCTGGGCGTCGTCGGCGGAGACCACGGCGATGATGCGGTCGTTGCGCAGCACCGCGACCGGCCCGGTCGAGTCCCACGGCTGCCCGTTGGCGCCGAGCGGCATGTCCTTACCCGCCGCGTCGCCGACGATGAGCCACTTGCCCTTGGTGAGGGCCACGACGGGCATCCACGGGATCGCGACGGTCTTGCTGTCCACGCCCTCGATCCGGTGCCGAATCGTTACCGCTTCGACGTGCACGGCGGCGTGGTACCGGTCGAACAGCTGCGTCGGCAGGAACTTCGCCAACTGCCGTGCGGGCAACCGGGTCCGGTCGAAGCTGATGTCCGAGAACGGCATCTTGGCCAGGTTGTCGAACAGCTGCTTCTGCCGCTTCGCGAACGCCGCGTCGCTCTGGTCGACGTCGGCCATCCAGGCGTTGAGGTCCTTCTTCTTGACCGCCTGGGTGTGCCGCTCCAGCAGCTCCTCGATCGCCTTGATGCCGACCCCGGGGCGCATGTCGACCCAGGTGGAGGAGACCAGGTCGGTCTCGCCGCCGCTCCCGCCGCCGCGCAGCGCCCAGGTGGCCGCAGCGGCCCCGCCGAGGGCGAGGACCATGCTGACCACCAGCAGGGTGGTGAGGACCGGCCAGAGGAAGCTGCGACGCGGTTGCGGCGGCAGTTGCGGCGGCCAACCGTAGGCATAGCCGGGATGCGTCGGCGGCAGCGGATGGTGTACGGACGGCGCCCCGAACTGCGCCGGATACCCCTGTGGCACCCCGCCGCCCGGCGGCGCGGGCACGAACTGCTGTGGCCCCGCGAACTGCTGTGGCGGCCCGAACTGCTGCGGTGGCACGTACTGCTGGGGCATCCGTTGCTGCGGCACGAACTGCGGCGGATACCCCTGCGGCGGCATCACCGGGGGCGGCTGTTGGGGCGGTGCGCTCTGATTCGTCGTGAACTGCGGCGTCGGCCCGGCCTGCATCACTGCGGGCGGCGCAGCGTCCGCCGCGGTCGCGCCCGGAAGCATCCCTCCCGGCAGCGTCGCGTCCGCCGGAACCGCCACCTCGGACACCGTCGCACCCGCTGGCGTCACCTGGGCCGGCAGCGCCGCGGCGGGCGGGGCGGCCGGGCCGGGCCGGGACTCGGTGGCCGGTGGGCCCGGCTGGGCCGGGATGGCGGGCGCCGGGTCCGGCACCACCGTGGCGTCCGGCGTTGCGGTGACGCCGACAGGTGCGGCGTCAGTCGAAGGGGCGGCGGAGGGCGCCGCGGCGGCCGGTTCGGGGTTGGTCACATTGCCTGCCGACGTCGAGGAGCGGAATCACATCCTGCGCCAGGCCGGCGCTCCTTGTCGACCCCGCCCCGGGCGCGCCGAGGCCGCTAGCCGAGCGTGGTGAGCTCGGCCGTCAGCACGTTGGACAGCAGGGCACCGTCCATGCGGACCTGCCGCAGGTACCAACGCTGCAGTGGGGTCCTGTTCTGGCTGAACTGCCAACCGCCGCGGGGGCTGTCGATCTGGCCCAGCTTGCCGATGGCGGCGTTGAGCGAGAACGAGTCCAGGTTGGGCCGGCTCGCGTCGCCGATCGCCTTGTCGAGCACGGCGGCGGCATCGTAGGAGGCCATGGCGTAGGTGGACGGGATCGTGCCGTACGCCTTCTGGTAGTCGGCGATGAACCGGCGGTTGGCCGCGTTGTCCAGGTCGGGCGAGTAGTTCATCGCGGTGTAGATGCCCTTCGCGTCCTCGCCCTGCTGCTTGAGGACGTAGCCCTCGGTGAGGCTGCCGGGTGCGATGAGCTTGAACCCGGCCGGGAACCTCGCCGCCTTGTACTGCTTGACGAAGTCGACGGCGGACGCGCCGGCGTAGAAGGCGAACATCGCGGTCGCGCCGGAGTTCTTGACCTGCGACAGGATCTGGCTGAAGTCCTTCGACTGGAACGGCGTGAAGCGGATGCCGGTGCCGTTGATGTTGCCGTTGGCCGACTTGAAGCTGTCGAGGAACGCGTTGACCTCGTCGTCCTCGCCGGGATAGTCGGCGGCCACGATCGCCAGCGAGCCACCGGCGTTGTCGGCGGCCCACTTGGCCAGTGCCTGGCCGGGCTCGCTGGCCACGAACGAGGTGCGCCACATGTACTTGGCGCCCTGCAGGCTGGTCGGGGACGCGTTGGACCCGACGAGCGGGACGGCCGAACTCTCGATCGTGTCCTTCATGGCCAGCATCGTCGCGGCGGCCGCGACGCCGGTCAGGGCGAGGACACGGTCCTCCTTGATCAACTTCTCGGCGGCGGCCTTGCCGATCTCGGGCGTCTCACCCTCGTCGACCTTGAGCAGCTGGACCTCACGGTTGCCGAGCTTGTTCTCGTGCAGCTTGAGATACAGCTGGAAGCCGTTGTCCATCTCGTTGCCGAGATCCTTGCGGCTCCCGGTCAGCGGGACGATCATGCCAATCTTGACCGGCGGGCCGGTCGGCAGCGCGGTGCTGGACGAACTGTCGTCGGAGCTGCTGCATGCGGAGAGTAACGGCGCGGCCGCTCCTGCCACGCCCGCGGCCGCGAAGAGTCGGAGCGCCTGGCGGCGGTTCAGGTGGGACACGTGCGTTTCCTCCCCAGCACCCTGCGGCGACGAGAAAACCTCGACGCCCACGCTGCGTTCTACCGCCATCGCGGCGGACAGTCAATCGTCAGCCTCGGCCTCACCCCTGGTCACCGTGCCGAACGCGGCAAGGACGGCGGGCCAGGCGGCCGACAACGGATCGATCACAGCGAAGTGTTCCACACCGGCCAACTCGACCAGCGTGGTGTCGTCCCCGGCCCGGCGGGCGGTGTGGCAGAAGCCCCTGGACAGCTCGACGGGCACGATCGGATCGTCGCTGCCGTGCACGATGACGGTACGGACGTTCGACGGAAGGTTGCGCATCGGATCCGCGGCCGTGTACGCCTCCGGCACCCGATCCGGCGGGCCGCCGAGCAGGTCGGTGACGGCACCCTCGTCGAGGTCGAGCTCGTGCGCGCGGGCCAGGTCGGCGACCGGCGCCAAAGCGACGACCCCGCCGACCGCGTCGGGGGCGACGGCTGCGTACCACAGTGCGAGGTGCCCGCCGGCGGAGTGCCCCGCGAGGATCGGCCGGTCGACCGCGACGGGCCGCAGCCCCCGGTGCGCGATCTCCTTGGCGAGCAGGTCGGGCACGGCGACGGCGGCGGACGCCACGTCGGAGAACGTGCCGGGCCAGCCGCCGCCGGGCTGTCCCGTGCGGCGGAACTCGATCGTTGCGACGGCATATCCCCGGTCGGCGAGGTCCGCGGCCAGCGGGCCGGCGTGTGTCCGGTCCCACTCGCTGCGCCAGAACCCGCCGTGGATGAAGAGCACGAGCGGCGCACCCGCCACAGCCGGAAGCCGGACGTCGGCCAGCTGGTCGGGGTGCTCGCCGTACCGCAGGGTGAAGTCGGCGGGTCGGGCGGGCCGGCTGAGCACCTCGCGGGGATCACTCGTCACGGGGCGACGTTAGCGCGTCACGAAGCGTGGCAACAGGGCCCCTTGGTGGTCGTCCCGACGACGGGTAGGCAAGACTAGGAACCATGGCAGAAGAGGCGCAGGACGAGTCGCGCACCGTGCTGGTGGTCGGGCCCGACGGACGTCCGCTCGGCACCATGTCCACCGACGAGGAGAGTGCGGAAGACCCGAGCAAGCTGATCGAGCAACCCGCCAAGGTCATGCGCATCGGCAGCATGATCAAGCAGCTCCTTGAAGAGGTCCGAGCCGCCCCGCTTGACGAGGCGGGCCGCAGCCGGCTCAAGGAGATCCACCGCCGCTCGATCCTGGAGCTGGAGGACGGGCTCGCCCCCGAGCTGCGCGACGAGCTGGAGCGACTGTCGCTGCCGTTCGAGGACGGCTCGACCCCGAGCGAGGCGGAGCTGCGCATCGCCCAGGCGCAGCTGGTCGGCTGGCTGGAGGGCCTGTTCCACGGCATCCAGGCCGCCCTCGTCGCTCAGCAGATGGCGGCGCGGGTCCAGCTCGAGCAGATGCGTGGCCGCCCGGCGCTCACCGGCGGACCTGGCGGCGTCCCGGGCCAGCCGGGCCAGCCGACCCCCACGGGCACCGGCCAGTATCTGTAGGACCACCGGCACGGTTTGACCTTGGAATCACGCTGCCGCTCCGGCACCGGACCTCCAAGGTCAAACCGAAGACGCCGCCCTGGTTCGGTCGAGCCGGGGACACCGCGGCGGGCCGCGGAGCAGGAGAGCGCGGCCGGGGCGCCGAGTGGAGAGATCGCGGCGGGGCCGAGCGGAGAGATCACAGCGGAGCACCGAGCAGGACAGACTGTGGTCGGGCGCGCCGGAGGAGAGAGATCGCGCCCCGCAACGTCGCGGTGGAGAGGCGCCTCGGAGAGACCGCAGCGGGCGCCGAGCCGGACAGGCCCTGGCCGGGCGCGCCGGACGGGGGATATCGCGCCCCGCAATGTCGCGGCGGAGGGGCGCCTCGGAGAGACCGCAGCGGGCGCCGAGCCGGACAGGCCCTGGCCGGGCGCGCCGGACGGGGGATATCGCGCCCCGCAATGTCGCGGCGGAGGGGCGCCTCGGAGAGACCACAGCGGGACGCCGAGCTGGCGCGTCAAGCTGGCGAGGTCGCACCCGCACGGCCGAGTCGGAGGGGTCGGACCGGAAACGGCGGGCACGACGCCGAGGGTGGCAGAAGCCGGACCCGAACCGTGGAGCCGGGGCGTCGAGCCGCGGACGCCGGGCCGGGCACGTCAAGACGCGGACCCCGAGCCACGGGACCCCGAGCCGCGGACATCGAGCCACGGGCATCGAGCCGGGGACGCCAGGCCAAGCCGGGGACGCCGAGCCCGGGCCAGAGACGTCGAGCCGGGGACGCCGAGCCCGGGCCAGAGACGTCGAGCCGGGGACGCCGAGCCCGGGCCAGAGATGTCGAGCCGGGTCGGAGACGCTGAGCCAAAGACGTCGGGCCGATAGGCGAGCCGGGACGTCGTCAGTAGCGGTAGAGCGTCTCCAGGTAGGCGGCCACGCCGTCGTCCTCGTTGGTTGCGGTGGTCACGTCGTGGGCGGCGGCGAGGACGGCTGGATGGCCGTTGGCCATGGCGACGCCGCGGCCGGCCCAGGTGAGCATGGCCAGGTCGTTGGGCATGTCGCCGAAGGCGATCACCTCGGTGGCGGTGACCGCGTGTTCGCGGGCGACCCTGGCCAGTGCCGTCGCCTTCGTGACGCCGACGGCGGAGACCTCGACCATGCCGCTGGAGGAGGAGTTCGTGGCCTCGGCCAGGCCGTCGAGGCACTCGCCGACCAGGGCGGTGAACTCGTCGGCCTGCTGGATGCCGGCGCGGACGAGCAGCTTCGCGGCGGGTCTGGTCAGCAGCTCGGCGTAGGAGACCGGGCCGACCGACTCGTGGTTGACCTCCCACGGGCCGACGGGGAACTCGACCTCGTGCCGCATCTGGCGGCCGCCGTCGCGTTCGACGGCGAAGACGACGCCGGGGACCTTCGCGCGCAGGCGTTCGCAGACCTCGGCGAGGGCGTCGGGCTCGATCGGGCTGCTGTGGACGATCGTGTCGGTGCCGGCGTCGTAGGTCGCCGCGCCGTTGGCGCAGATGGCGATCGGGGAGAAGGTGAGCTGGTCGTACACCGGGTGCACCCAGCGGATCGGCCGGCCGGTGACCAGCACGATCACGACCCCGGCGGCGTGGAGGCGGCGCAGCACCTCGGCGGTGCGGGGACTGACCGTGCGGTCCCGGCCGACGAGGGTGCCGTCGAGGTCCGTCGCCACCAGCCGAGGGGTCTGCGTCACAGCTTCAACATAGCTTCGAGGTAGGTCGCGACCCCGTCCTCGTCGTTGGTGAGAGTCGTCTCGTCGGCGAGGGCCTTCAGCGCCGGGTGCGCGTTGGCGACGGCCACGCGGCCGAACCCGGCCCACCGGAACATGGGCACGTCGTTGGGCATGTCGCCGAACACGAGGACGTCACCGGGGTCGATGCCGAGGGCGGTCGCGACGAACCGCAGGCCGGTGGCCTTGTCCACACCGGGCGGGCAGATCTCGATGTAGCCGAGGCCGGCCTGGGTGATCGTGGCCATGCTCGGCGGGATGACGCGTTCGGCGACGGCCAGCACCTCGTCGACGTCACAGGTGGGGTGCCTGGCGAAGCCTTTGAGGACGGGGCCGTTGAGGCACTCGGCGCGGACCCGGGCCTCCACGACGTCGGGGTACCGCCAGTGCGGGTCGGCGTCGCCCCACAGCGGCGCCTCGTGGTGGTCGCCGGCCTCGATCAGGACGGACAGGGTGCCGAGCTCGTGCTCGAGGCGGGTGAGGACCTCGGCGAGGGCGTCGCCGTCGAGCCGCTCGTCGCGCAGGACGATCGGGTGGTCGGTGTCGCGCAGGTCCAGGACCCGGCTGCCGCCGCCCATGACCAGGAAGTCGGCGGCGGGGATGTCGAACCGGATGAGCTCGGTCAGTCTGGGACCGCGACCAGTGGCGCCCACGATGTGGATGCCGGCCGCCTTGACACGCTCCAGGACCGCTCGGGTGTAGTCGCTCACGGTGTCGTCGCTGTGGACGAGAGTCCCGTCGAGGTCGGTCGCGATGAGTTTGGGCAAACTGCGCATTCGGTGCTCCTTCCGCGTCAGCGGGGGAGCAACCGTACCTCCGCGACCCGCCGGGGTCACACCATGCGAGTAAATCTCAACCGAACGTACGACGTCCTGATGACGGCGCTGTTGCCCGCTTAACGCAGCGGGGTGACCGTGAGCTCCAGCGGCTCGGAGCCGTCGTGCGGCTCTTCCTTGGGCGCCCGGCGCCCGGGTCGCAGCAGGCCCCGCACGGCGACGATCGTGCCGGCCGCGAGCATCGCGGTCGCCGCCACGGCGAGCGGGTAGCCCGCGCCGACGTGGACGGCCTCCTCCGGCAAGCTGTACGCGGTGTACGGGCTGGACCCGAGATGCTCGATCGACCGCTGGAACCCGACGAGGACGAGCGCGTTGCCGGCGAGCAGTCCCACGGCGGCGGCGGCCGCGGCCCGACGGGCCAGGCCGCGGGTCACGATCAGCACGCCGATGCCGACCAGCGCGAGGGCGAGCGTGCTGAGGTAGACCACGACGTGGCCGTTGTTGAGGCTGGCCAGGTCGATGTCGATGCTGGCGGGCACGGTGCGGTCGTCGCCGATGAGCGGGTTCGCCTCGTTGCCGGCGGCCCGCAGGTTGATCGAGCTCCACGGCAGGTATTGCGCGGCGGCGGCCAGCACGAACCCGATGACCAGCATGGCGATCGCCGCCGGACCGACCCCGCGCTCCGCCGTTGCGGCGGAGGCGGAGTAGGCAGAGGACACGGCGGGCACGCCCACCGATGTTTCGATGAGGACCGGCTCAGTCATACCGGGCAGGGTAGCTCAGGAAACGATGTGCAGGTTGAACCGCAGATCGCCCTTGGCGCCCCACACCGCCAGCCACAGCGGGAGGTACTGCTCCATCGCGAACGCCTTGTCGATCCCGCCGAGGTCCAGCACGTCGCCCTCGGGCCAGCCGAACTTCGCCAGTACCCCCTTGACCAGGGTCTTCGCGTCGGCGTCGTCGCCGGCGACGAACATGGTGTGCGGCTGGGACAGCAGGTCGGGGCGGACCATGATGTCGCAGTTGACGGTGTTGAGCGTCTTGACGACCTTGAGCGAAGGGAACGCCGCCTGCAGCCCTGCGGCGACGGGCTGCACCGCGGCCGAGGTCAGGTCGTTGGAGATGTCGACGAGGACCTTGCCGGTCAGGTCGCCTGCGGAGCGCAGCACGTCGAGTGACGCGCCGCCGGGGGTCGCGTTGAACAGCAGCGAACCGTGCGTGGCCGCGTCGGCGAACGTGCCGGCGCGGCCGCCGGTCCGTTCCGCCCAGGCGACGGCCTTCGGGTTGGCGGCGTCACGGGAGCCCATGACGACGTCGTACCCGACCTCGATCAGGCGGGTCGCGATGGCCTCGCCGACCACGCCGGTGCCGAGGACGCCCACATTGCGATCAGTCATGTCCAGCGGCAACACCGCCAGGCGCCGAAACATGCCGCCTGGCGCGACCGATCGCGATCAGCCCGGTGGAGAACCCGAGCAGCGGCATCGCCGCCAGGGCCAGCCAGCTCCCCGCTGACGTGCCGACATCCGCGATCCGGCCGGGTCCGGCGAGCTGCCCGTCGAAGGTAGTGATGAGGCCCACTACGATCGAGGCGGTCACCAGCGACAGGATCGGCCCGGCGAGCCCTGCGATCTTGCGGCCCTGATTGGCGCCCATCGCCGCCGCGCCGAGCAGCGCAATCAGGCTGAGCAGCAGGATCACGTACCAGACGCCCTTCTCCAGATTGAGGATGGTGAGGCTGTCGAGGCGCTGCTGCGCCCTGCGACCGGACCCGGTCACCACCAGCTGCTGCACCCACGGCACGAAGATCGAGGCAATGCCCGTGATCAGGCCGGACACGCCCAGCCAGCCGCCGATCTGCACCAGTTTGTGTTGCATCAACCCTGCTCCCCTCAAGACTGCCGAGCTCGTCCCAAGGAGCACACGCAATGGGCTAGCGTCTGGTTCATGCCTACTCGCACTTCATCCGCCCGCTGGGAGGGCGACCTCAAGTCCGGCGCCGGCACCGTCTCGACCGGCTCGGGCACCTTCCAGGGTTCCTATTCCTTCCCCTCGCGCTTCGAGAGCGGCGAAGGGACCAACCCGGAGGAGCTGATCGCGGCGGCCCACGCGGCCTGCTTCTCGATGGCGTTCTCCAACGGCCTGGCGAAGGCCGGCTTCACGCCCACGTCGGTGGAGACCACCGCCGCGGTGCAGTTCGGCCCGGTCGACGGCGGCTTCGCCATCACCCGGATCGACCTGACCAGCCGCGGCGACGTCCCCGGCATCGACGCGGGCGAGTTCGACAAGATCGCCGCCGAGGCCAAGGCCGGCTGCCCGATCTCCAAGGCCCTCGCGGCCGTCGAGATCACGCTGGACGCCAAGCTCGTCTGAAGTTCCCTTGAGAGGGTCCCCCGCGATGGGGGACCCTCTTTGGCATGCCGGTGAAGATGAGCAAGGAACGCTTCGAGGAGCTCGTGGGCGACGCCCTGGACGAGGTCCCCGAGGAGTTGCTCGACCTCATGGACAATGTGGTGATCCTGGTCGTCGACGACCCGCCGGCGGGCGAGCCGGACCTGCTCGGCCTGTATGAGGGGTTCTCGCTGACGGAGCGCGGGTGGGACTACTCCGGCGTGCTGCCCGACCGGATCTCGATTTACCGCAACCCGATCCTCGCGATCTGTGACGATGAGGATGACGTCGTCGACGAGGTCGCGATCACCGTCGTGCACGAGATCGCGCACCACTTCGGCATCGACGACCGGCGCCTGCACGCACTGGGCTGGGGCTAGTTTGCGGCGGGTGCATACCGTGCGAGTCAGGTTCGTCGTCGAAGGGACGCCCGATGCGCAGTGCGCTGTTTGCCGCTGAAAACATGGAGAAGGAGTCGCAGCAGCCCGGGCTGCGGCTGCAGAACTCCAAGATGCTCAAAGCCGAGCTCAACGGCGAGATCATGGCCCGGACCGGCACCATGGTCGCCTATCAGGGTCAGGTGCAGTTCCAGGCGCTCGGCTCGGGCGGCGTCGGCAAGTGGCTCAAGTCGAAGCTGACCGGCGAGGGCGTCCCGCTGATGAAGGTCTCCGGCCGCGGCGACGTGTTCTTCGCGGACCGCTCCGCCGACGTGCACCTCATCGACCTCGAGCCCGGTGACGCGATCTCGATCAACGGGGCCAACGTGCTCGCGTTCGACGCGTCGCTGCAGTACGACATCAAGATGGTCCAGGGCGTCGGCATGATGTCCTCGGCGGGCCTGTTCAACTGCGTGTTCACCGGTCAGGGCCGGCTCGCGATCACGACGAAGGGCACCCCGGTGGTGCTGACCGTCGACGCGCCCACCTACGTCGACCCACAGGCGGCGATCTGCTGGTCAGCGAGCCTGCAGACCGGCTACCACCGCGCCGACCAGCTCGGCATCGGCACGCTGCTGGGGCGCAGCACCGGTGAGGCTTTCACGATGAGCTTCGCCGGGCAGGGCTTCGTCGTGGTCCAGCCGTCGGAGGAGCCCCCGCAGGGCCTCGCCGGTGGCCAGGGACAACAGCAGCAGGGCGGGGTCCTGGGCAATCTTCTCGGCGGTTGATCGCGCTTTCGTAACGGGTCCTCCGCGAGGGCTTGGCGGACCCGTTACGCTGCGCACCGTGCGCGGTGACATCTTCAAGGCCGAAAACATGGCCCAGCCCCCAACCCAGGCAGGCATGAGCCTGCAGCACTCCAAGTGCGTCAAGTACGCCGTGAACGGTGAGGTCATGGCCCGTCAGGGCGCCATGGTCGCGTTCCGCGGCAACCTCCAGTTCGAGGTCAAAAGTCAGGGCGTCGGCAACTTCCTCAAGCGTGCGGTCACCGGTGAGGGCCTGTCCCTCATGGCCGTGCGCGGACAGGGCGAGGTGTGGTTCGCCGACGCCGCCTCCGACTGCCACATCGTCGACATCGAGCCCAACGACGCGTTGACGATCAACGGCAGGAACGTCCTCTGCTTCGACCCGTCGCTGCGGTACGAGATCCAGCGCGTCCAGGGTGCCGGCATGTTCGGCGGCGGCCTGTTCAACAGCGTCTTCACCGGTCAGGGCAAGCTCGCGATCGTCACCGAAGGTGCCCCGATCATCATCCCGGTGAGCCCGCAGGCGCCGGTGCTGGTCGACACCGACGCCGTCGTCGGCTGGTCGAGTAGCCTGCAGACCAGCATCCAGAAGAACCAGAGCCTCAAGTCGATCCTCAAGGGCGGCTCGGGCGAGCTGTTCCAGCTGGTGCTGCAGGGTCAGGGCTTCGTCATCGTCCAGCCCAGCGAGGGCAAGCCGGCGGCGGCCCAGCAGAAGCCGGCCGGCCTCCTCGGCGGCATCGGCGGCTGACACATCGGAAGGGGATGGGCCTGCCGCCCATCCCCTCAACCCCCGTTGCGGAGCTCACTGAGCCAACTGGCGGCGTCGGTGAAGTCCTCGTCGGACAGGCCGGGCGCGCGGCGCGGCGGCGCGTCCCCGTGCGACGCTCGCGGGTAGGAACCCAGGAACCGCACGTCGGCGCAGATGCGGCGCAGCCCCTGCAACGCCTCGCCCATCTGGGCCTCGGCGACGTGCCCGCCGCAGTCGAGGAAGAACACGTAACGGCCGAGGCGTTCGCCGGTCGGCCGGGACTCGATCCTGGTCAGGTTGACCCCGCGGACCGACAGCTCGGTCAGGACGGCCAGCAGCGCGCCGACCCGGTCGTGGGCGATGTAGACCGCGAGCGTGGTCAGGTCGTCGCCGGTCGGCGGTGGCGGCGGGCCGGGCCGGGCCACCAGTGCGAAGCGGGTCATCGCGTCGGGGTTGTCGGCGATGTCCTTGGCCAGGACGTGCAGCTTGTAGCGGGTCGCGCCGATGGCGGCGCACACCGCGGCGTCGAACTCGCCGGTGCCGGCACCGATCGCGGCGGTCGCGTTGGACAGCACGTCGACGACGGCCGCCTGCGGCACGTGATCGCGCAGCCACTTGCGGCACTGGGCGCCCGCCTGTGGGTGCGCGGCGACCGACCGGACCGAGTCCAGCGGCCGGTCCTCCGCGGCGGCGAGCACGAACTGCACCGGCAGCACCACCTCGCGGGTGATGATCAGCGGCTCACCGTTGGCGAGCTCGTCGAGGGTGACCCCGACCTGCCCGCCGATCGAATTCTCCAGCGGGACCAGCGCCGCGTCGGCGTCACCGGCGCGCAGCGCGTCGAGCGCCTCCGGGACGCTGCGGGCCGGGGTCAGCACCCCGCGGTCGGCGGCCGGGACGGTCTTGAGCGCCTGCTCCGAGAACGTGCCTTCCGGCCCCAGGTACACGAACCGCGTCGGCGGTACACCAGGCATGGGTCAAGCCTAGACGCTGCCGCCGGCCGCTCAGCAGTTGGCGGTGCTGAGCAGCGCGGGCGGCGCGGTCGCCTTCACCACGACGGTGCACGGGTCCGTGCCGACGGTCACGACGGTGAGCGCGGCCGGGGCGCCCTTCGTCATGACCTGCAAAGGTTCGCTGCCGGTGACGGTGAGCACGGTGTACTGCCACACCCCCGCACACAGCGGCCCGGTCTTCACGGTGACGCCGGCGCCGGACGGCAGGTTGGGCCGCGCCCGGCGGACCGCCGCGACGACCTGATCGCCGGTCGGGCGGCCGTTGCACTGCGACACGTACGCCTCGGAGAACGGCTGCTGGCTCGGGCTGCTGCTGGCGGAGCGGGCGGGGGTGGTGCGCGCCGGGGCGACGGGCGTGCTGAACGGCGTCGGGCTCGCCGACCTCGCCGCAGGCGGCGACACGGGCGGCAGGAGCGGGCCGGAGTCACCGCGCGACCGGGTACACCCGGACAGCAGACATCCAACGCTGACGATTGCCAGCACGGCGGCCGCGGTGCGCATGCAGCACATCGTAGGACGTCAGTCCCTAGACGCTCCCGGAGGTCGTCACCCGGTGCCCGGCGGCGTTGAGGGCGGCCAGGGCCTCGTTGAGCCGCACGGCCGGCACCAGGACATAGTCGGTGTCGAACGTGGAGAACGCGAAGATGTTGACCCTGGCATCGGCCAGCGGCGTCACGATCGAGGCGAGGATGCCGGTGAGGGCGAGCTGGACCGGTCCGGCGACGCGCAGGCAGCGCCACGGCGTCTCGACCGAGGCGCCGTCGGGCACCCGGTCGGCGGGGCACAGGATGGAGACCTCGTCGGGTGTCCACGTCACCGAGATGACGTCGGGGCCGGTCGCCGCCGCCTCGATGAGGCCCGCCGGCAGGGGTGATCCGGCCGGCAGACGGCCGATCGCATAGTCACCTGGCAGCACCTGGAGGTCCAACATGACAAGGAGCGTACGGTGCGAACGCGGTGCGTGGCGGGAGCCGTGAGCCAAGTTACGTGCGGCGGTCACACAGTGCTGAAGAAGGTGAGTGAGCCGACGACCTGGCCGTCCTGCAGCAGGGGGGTGGCGATGGCGTCGAACGTGCGCGGTCCGGTCGCGCAGCGCACCCTGACCAGCCCGCGGGCGAGCCGCCCCGAGGACAGGGCGAGCAGCGGCGGCGTCTTGTTGATCTCGGACGCGTCCAGCGCGCCGCCGTCACCGAAGTCGAGCAGCTGAAGGACACCGTCGACCAGAGGCCGGTCGATGGCGGACTCGGTGAGCCCGAGCAGGTCCTCGAACGAGGCGGACACCGCGACGATGACCGCCTTGTCGTCGATCACCAGGCTCGGCTCCGCCGCGTCGGCGACCGTCGCCGCCCAACGGTCGAGTGACGACTCGGCCGGGTCGGGCGAACGGGCAAGGTGTGGGTCGGAAATGGAAAGCTCGACATGCGCCACAGCGCCTCCTCAGGCACCGGTGCTGCGGACGCGTCCGCGCAGCGAACTCATCATCGCATCAGTCAGGGTGTGATCGGTCCCCAGCGATTGCTCAATCCGGCGCTTCGCGTCGAGCGGCTCCACGCCGCAGAGGCTACTCCGCGTCACCCCGCTTGTCAGTGCCCACCCGATCCCCGTCCTTGTACCAGCGGTAGCTCTCGGCGAACGAGGCATAGGTCTGCGAGGACCACGTGGCCGGGTGCAGCGCGAGCGAGAACACCTTGTCGACGGTGTCCTCGGCGAGCCGGTTGCCGCGTGCGTTCAGGACGCGGGGCAGCTCGTGGTACGCGGTGACCAGACAGCCCTTCGGCACCCCGTAGAAGCTGATCTTGCCGGTGCCGGCGAACGCCAGGATCGGCATGACCGGGATCGACACGCCGGCGCTGCGGGAGAGCGCCTCGGCGGCACCCTTGGCCTCCGCGCGGGTCTCCTCGACGTACTTCGGGCGCTTGCCGTCGATCTGCACGATGTCACCGGCGAACGAGACGCGACTGCGACCGTGGTCCTTGACCGTCACCGCGAACACGCCACCCGGGCCGATCGCAAGGAACGAGCGGCGTTCGGCGCCGGTCAGCTCGCGCAGGTCCAGGACGTGCCACTCCTCGCCGAGACGGCCGATGAGGCTGCCCATCCTGCGGTACAGACGGTTGTGGCCTGCCTCTTCCCTGCGTGCTCCGCGTTCGGCGCGTCGCTCGCGCATCCAGTCAATGGGGGAAGGCCGGCCGGCATCAACAATGATGCGATCGTCAAACCCGTTGGGCTGCGAATCCGCTCCGCCACGATGCAGCAGCTCGGTCATCTCGCACACCTCCAAGTCGCCGCTCGGTTGCGTGTGTGTTCAAACACCGTACGTGTTCAAACGGCCGATCGGGATGACTGGATGGTTGAAAGACATGGAATGACTGGGATGAATGCCGCATTCACGACGTCTCATGAATTTGCAGATGGCGCCCAACCGGTGGATAACGGGTCAGCCGTTAGTCTGATCCGGTGAGCCATCATCACGTCGACAGCGAGGTCGGACGGCTTGGCACCGTGCTGCTGCACCGTCCGGGCGCGGAGCTGGCCCGGCTGACCCCGCGCAACAACGACTCGTTGCTCTTCGACGGGATCCCATGGGTCGGACGCGCTCAAGAAGAGCATGACACGTTCGCGCACGCCCTGCGTAGTCATAATGTCGAGGTCGTCTACGTGTCGGAGCTGCTCGCCGAGACCGTCGCCGTGCCCGCCGCCCGCGACGAGGTGACGCACGCGATCCTCGACGACGTCCGGCTCGGCGACACGCTGCGCCGGCACGTGGCAGAGCACCTCGGCGCGCTGGACCCGGCGACCCTGGCGACCACGCTCATCGCCGGGCTCTCCCGGGCCGAGCTGCGCGCCGGCAGCGGCCTCGTCCACGCCCTGATGGACCGCGCCGACTTCATCATCGACCCGCTGCCCAACCTGCTCTTCACGCGCGATTCATCCGTCTGGATCGGCGATCAGGTCGCGGTGACCAGCCTTGCCATGCACGCCCGCCGCCGCGAGACGACCCTCACCCACGCGATCTACCGGCACCATCCGCGGTTTGCCGGGACGTCCCTGGTGTACGAGCCGGGTCTGGAACACCTCGAGGGCGGCGACGTGCTGCTGCTGGCGCCGGGTGTCGTGGCGGTCGGCGTCGGCGAGCGCACCCGGCCCGCGGGCGCGGAGCGGCTGGCCCGGCGCTGCTTCGACCGCGGCCTCGCCCACACCGTGCTGGTCGTGCCGATCGCACAGGAGCGCGCGACCATGCACCTCGACACGGTCTGCACGATGGTCGACGTCGACGCGGTCGTCATGTACCCAAACGTCGCCAGCACCCTGCAGGCCTGGACGGTGACCTCGGCCGGCGCCTCCGATGACCTCACGATCTCCGGTCCGGAGCCGTTCATCGTCGGCGCCGCGAAGGCCATGGGGATCGACACGCTGCGGATCATCGACACCGGACTCGACCCGGTCACCGCCGAGCGCGAGCAGTGGGACGACGGCAACAACACCCTGGCGATCGGCCCGCGGCTCTGCGTCGCGTATGAGCGCAATGTGGAGACCAACGCCCAGCTGGAACGGCACGGCATCGAGGTCATCCGGATCCCCGGCTCCGAGCTGGGCTCGGGCCGGGGTGGTCCGCGATGCATGTCCGCACCGATCGCCCGGGCGGTTTGAAGCTGTTCAGCGCATGGCTCTACCGCAGAGGCTGGAGGCGGCCGATCAGGCCCTGCTTGCTGCGGCGCTCGGCGGCGGTCAGCGGTTCGGTGACGGCGAGCGCCTCCGTGTAGCGCTTGGAGAACTCGGCGACGGGCGCCTCCCACTCCTCCGACTCGACCTCGAGCGGCAGGTCCCAGACTGGGGCGAGGAGGCCGTGCGCGCGGAACATGCCGGCAAACTTGGTGTTGTCACCGAGCAGCAGCCCGCCACCCGCGGACAGCCGCGACAGCGCGTCCAGCGCCCGGTCCTCGTCGTCGCCCAGCACGAGCCGCACGTGGGAGCGGTCGGTGACACGGCACCAGTACGTCGCGGGCGCCGCCGACAGCCGCGCCGTCGGGAAAATGCTCGCGTTGGCCCGCTCCAGCGACGCCCGCACGTTCGGGTCGTCGGTGGCGTTGTCCTCGAGCCAGTACTCGAACCCGGTGTGCACCGTGATGTCCAGCGGCGCGTTGACGATCACGTCCTGCAGCCGCGGCCCGACCCCCGGCAGCGGCGGGATGTTGACGGTCTGCCCCGTCGGCGTGTCCAGCGCGCACTGCAGCGCCACCGCGAGATCACGGGACACGTCCCCCGACTGCACGTGCCGCTGCAACCCGATGAACACCCGGCCGTCGGGCTTCGTCATCGCCGGCCAGGCCATCGGCAGGACCGTCGAGAGGATCACCGGACGGTCGCCGTACCGCTCCGCCAGCTCGGGCGCCAGCTTCAGGGGTGCCGAGGCGGCCGGCACCAGTTCACGCAGTGCGACCCACTCCGGCTCGTCGGCCAGCCCCTCGAACGGGCGGCCCACGTAGACGTCACGGATCTTCTGGCGCTTCTCGCCGTCGGCGGACCGGCCACGGGGGGTTTTCGCTCGCTTGCTCACGGCGACCCAGCCTAGGCGGTCCCGCCGCCCCGCGGGCGAACACCCACCACCTCGGGCGCGTCACTCACCCCAGCGCGTCCTCTGTTACCGACAAGTCGGAAATGTCGCCCACCGTGGCGTGCGACCGGCCCCGGCCGCCGTGATCAAAGGACAGCCGTGGCCGCCCCCACAACCACCCCGCGCCTTGGATCACCAGCCGACAGCCTCACACTCCCCAACGCGCGCCGGTGGCGACACCGCCCCAACAGCGAGCGCCGACCGGCAGGCGACGGGCAGCAGGCGACGGGCAGCGGCGGCAGCGCACGGCGGGCGGCGGTGCACGGCGGGCGGCGGTGCACGGCGGCGGCGGCACGGCGGGCGGCGGCGGCACGGCGGGCGATCATGCAGCAGCGGCGCGGCGGGCGGCACCGCGCCGACGCGGCGGACGCAGCCGGCGGGCGGCACAGGCGATGCCGCGTCCCGTGATCCAAGGACAGCCCTGGTCGTCCACGCGACCAGCCGGAGACTTCGATCAGCGAGCGAACGGGCAGACAGGCAGCGGCGGCACGGCGGTGGTCATGCAGCGGCGCCGCGGCGGCACCCTGCCGACGAGCGGGCGGCACCGCGCCGACGGCGGACGCAGGCGGTGGGCGGCGGGCGGCGGGCGGCACAGGCGATGCCACGCCTCGTGATCCAAGGACAGCCCTGGTCGCCCACGCGGCCAGCCAGAGACTTCGATCAGCGAGCGGGCGGGCAGACAGGCAGCGGCGGCACGGCAGGTGGTCATGCAGCGGCGGCACGGCAGGTGGTCATGCAGCGGCGGCGCGGGGGCACCCTGCCGACGCGGCGGGCGGCGCTGCGCTGACAGCGGATGCGGGCGGCGGGCGGCGGGCGGCACGGGCGATGCTGCGCCTCGTGATCCAAGGACAGGTCTGGTCGTCCATGCGGCCGGCCGGAGACTTCGATCAGCGAGCTGGCGGGCGGACAGGGCGGCGGGGCGGGGTGTGTTAGAGGGTGGCCCAGACGCATTGGCCTAGGCCGTCGCGTTCGACGCCCCAGCCGGTTGCCAGGGCGGCGACGATGGTCAGGCCGCGGCCGTCGATTGCGTCGGGGGCGGCGACGCGTAGCTCCGGGCCGGCCGCCGCGCCGCCGTCGGTCACCCTGATCTCCAGGGTGTCGTCGTCGAGCAGGCGCCACGCGACGCGGATGACGTCGCCGGGCAGTGGGGCGGCGTGGCGGACGGCGTTGCCGACCAGTTCGGCGGCGATGGCGATGGCGTCGTCGAGGCGGTCCTCGGTGACCAGGGCGTCGAGCTCGTGGGCGAGGCGGTGGCGGGCGACGTGTGCGCCGCGAGCGTGATGCGGGACGACGACGCACCAGGCGCGCTCCGCGACGGTTGTGGACACCCTCTCAAGCCTCCCCGTGGGTATCTGCGTCGGCGCGGGGCAGTCGCACCTCGGCGACGGTCCCGCCTCCTTGGCGTGGACGCAACGATACCCATCCATGTTGACGCTCAACGATCCTACGCACGAGATAGAGCCCGAGTCCGACGCCGCCCCGGGTCCGCTGGTCGCCGGTCTCCAGCTGCCAGAAGCGCTCGAACGCCTGCTCGACGTGCTCCGGGCGGATGCCGATGCCCCGGTCGGCGACCCTGAACCAGACGGTTTGCGCGTCCGCACCCGCGGTCAGAACCGCTTCTACCCAGTTCAGGGAGTATTTACCCGCATTCGTAACAAATTCCGCAAGGATGGTAGCGAGGGTGGCGCGCTCGCCGAGGGCCTTCGGGAGGGTCTGCGGCAGCGCGACGGTCAGGGTCCGGCGCTGCTCGGGGCTGAGGTCGTCGACGGCGGCCGTGAGCGTGTCCACCAGGTCGAAGGGGAGCAGCGCGGACGCGTCGCCCGGCGTGGACTCGTCGCCGACGGCGTTGAGGAGGCGGTCGACCAGGCGGCTGAGCTCGCGGGCGCGCTGGCCGACGACGTAGATCGCCTCGCGCCGGGAGCCCTCGTCGAGGGAGTCCCAGTGCTCCACGAGCGTGTCGGCGTACCCCCGGATGACCGTGATCGGGGTGCGCAGCTCGTGGCCGGTGAGGGCGATGAACAGGTCACGCCCGTCGGAGGGCTGGTCGGCGCGGGCCCGGAACGAGACGCCGACGTCGGTGCCGCCGGGGACGGTGGCGGCCCGGATCTGGATCCAGGTGCCGCAGGCCATCTGGTGTTCGACGGTCTCGGCGCCGGAGGGCAGCGGGAAGGGCCACGGCTCGCCGATCGCCGCCTCGGGTGAGCGGGCGGTGAGCAGGGCCGCGGCCGGGTTCCAGGTGCGCACGAGGTGATCGGCGTCGAGCAGGGCAAACGGCTCCCCGACCGGGTCGATGGCCGGCGCGCCGTCCCGGTGGATCGGCAGTCCGCGGCCCAGGGTGTACTGGAGGCCGACGAGTCCCGCGAGAAAACCGATGGCGGCGCGTTCCTCGGCGCCGGCGGTGTCTTCGGCGTCGCGGTAGCCGGCGACGAGGACGCCGACGGCGGTGCTGCCGGCGTTGACCTCGACGGCGACGAAGCGGGCGAGCCCGCGGCCGCGCAGGTGCTCGCCGCCGACGGTGCCGAGGAGGCCGACCGGGAACTCGCGGACCCTGGAGCCGTACTGCAGCAGCCCCCGCAGCGTCGGGTGGATCAGGTCGACGGGGCGGCCGAGGGACCAGTCGAGCGCGGCAGTGGCGGCGACGACCCGGCCGCTGTCGTGGCCGTATTCGATGAACGCCGCACCGGCCGCCGCGGTGGCCTCGACCGTGACGTCGACGGTGCGCTGGAGCGCGGGCAGGCCGCCGGCGCCGGTCGCGAGTTGCTCGGCGATCTCGGCCAGCCCGCCGAACACGGCGGTGGCGTCGACCGGACGGCGAGCATCGACCATGGTGCGAGTCTGCCTTCCCGCGCTTCGCTTTGAAAGGCTATTGACGAAACTTGTCGACGTGGGATTCCGGCGGACCGGAGCGGTGCGACGACGGATTCCGTGGTAGCAACCCGATAGCAAGAAAATGGTCAGTCTCGCATGCCCAGCTCCCGGAGCCGTTCGATCACGAACGCGGGCCGGTCGGAGATGATGCCGTCGACCTTCAGTTTCACCACCAGGTCGATTTCGTCCGGTTCGTTGACGGTCCACACGTACACCGGGAAACCCCGGCGGTGCAGGCGCTCCACGATTTCCGGGGAGGCGCGCAGGAGCGAGACGCCGGGGCCGCCGATGCTGCTGCCGGGCGGGAGCCAGCCGATGCGGCTGGGGACGGACCAGATGTCGATGAGCATCACCGTCGGCAGGGCCGGTGCGAGCTGGCGGACCCTGCGCACGGCGGTGGCGGAGAACGACATCATCGTGACGTGCACCGGCTGGTCGTCGCTCGGGCGGTCCAGTCCGTACCGCCGCAGCAGGCTGAGCAGGGCGGTCTCGACGGCGGCGCCGTAGCGGGTGGGGTGCTTGGTCTCGATGAGCAGCCGCATGGGCCGCCCGGCGTCCACGGCGAGGCCGAGGAGCCGGTCGAGGGTGAGCACCCGGCCGCGCCAGCGGTCGTCGGCGAGCTTGCGGCCGGTGACGAGCTCGTCGGGCGACTCGGGCAGGTCGGTGCGCCAGGAGCCGAAGTCGAAGCGGTCGAGGTCGGCGAGGGTCTGCACGCTGACGCGACCGCGGCCGTCGCTGGTGCGGTCGATGCGGGAGTCGTGCAGGCAGACGAGGTGGCCGTCGCGGGTCAGCCGGACGTCGCACTCAAGGCCGTCGGCGCCTTCCTCGATGGCGAGGAGGTAGGCGTCGAGGGTGTGCTCGGCGTGTCGATACGACGAGCCCCTGTGCGCGAACACCCAGGGCCGCTCAGGCAACCCTCGGAGCACCGCCGTCCTCGCTCACCATGGGCCGGCCCGCGGCCGCCCAGTCCGACATGCCGCCGTCGAGGTTGATGGTGCGGGTGAGGCCGTGCTGCTGCAGGTAGGCGACAACCTGCGCGGAACGGCCGCCGACGCGGCAGATGACCACGACGTCGCGGTCGGCGGGGATCTCCTCGATCCGGGCCGGGATCTGCATCATGGGCATGTGGTTGGCGTCGGGTGCGTGGCCCGCGACCCACTCGTCGTCCTCGCGGACGTCGAGCAGGTAGGCGTCGGCAGCGACCTCGTCGACCGTGACGGTCGGCACAGCGGATCCCCTGAACACCGCACCAGCCTATAAGAGGCTCAGATCGGGTTGACCCAGGTGGGGTTCTCCACCGCCCACGCGTCGAGCGTGTCGTCGCGCATCGCCGTGTACAGCGCCTGCGCCTCGTCGAACGCGACGACGTAGGAGATCCCGCCGATGTCCCGGGTCTCCGACGGGACGGTCAGGCCGACCAGGCTGCTGGGGCGCACGTTGCGCAGGCCGAACATCAGCTCTTCGAGCGCGACGCCGTTGGTGTCGACGGTGAGCGCGCCGCCGAGGGCGCGGATGAGCTTGTCGAGCGCGATCGGGTTGGTGGTCAGGTTCTGCTGCTGGGCCTTGGTGAGGATGGCCCGGATGAACTTCTGCTGGTTCTTCTGGCGGTCGAAGTCGCCGTTGGCGAGGCTCTTGCGCTGGCGGACCAGGTCGAGGGCCTGCCACGACTCGAGGTGGTGACAGCCGGGCTCGTATACCGCGGGGTGGCCGCCGTGCTCGGGCGACAGGTAGTTGCCCTTGTCGTCGTAGCCGAGGTGGATCGAGGTGACCCTCTGGTCGATGCACATGTCGACGCCGCCGAGGATGTCGACGGCGGCCTTGAAGCCGTCGAAGTTGACGATCGCCGCGCCGTCGAAGTGGATGCCGAGCAGCTCGGTGAGGGTCTCGGCGAGCAACTGGACGCCGCCCGTGCCGCCGCCGCCGTACTGGAACGCGCCGTTGATCTTCTCGTGGTTGACGCCGCGGAACCCGGTGGGCTCGAACGCGGGGATCTTGACCCGCAGGTCGCGGGGGATGGACAGCAGATACGCCCGGTCGAGGCCGACCGGGATGTGCACGATGATGATCGAGTCGGAGCGCTGGCCGTCTTCGGGGTCATTGGCGCGCAGGTCGGAGCCGAGGAGCAGGAAGTTGAGCGGCCCGGTGATGCTGCTGCGGCGCTCTTCCTTCTTGTCGTCGTTGCCGGCGCGGGCGTTGCTGCCCAGGAGATTCTCCTGGTGGACGCTGTTGCGGTATCGGCTGGCGAGGACCTGGGTGCCGGTGACGACGGTGGCGGAGACGACGAGCAGGACCGCGCCGAGGACGACGAGCAGCTTGGCCCACACCGGGTCACGGCCGGGGAGCGCGGCCTTGCGGGCCTTGCGCCGCTGCCGGCGGGTCAGGACGCGCGCACCGTCAGCGGAAGACTCCGGGTCGGCAGGAGACTCCAGATCGACAGGAGGCTCCGAGTCGGCGGAAGGCTCCGGGTCGGCGGAAGGCTCCGGGTCGCCGACGGCATCCAAGCCGGACGAGTCCGAAATATCCGAAGTGGTAGCGTCATCGACAGCTGGCGCTCCGGTCTCCGCGGATGCGCCGACCGGAGCCGGTGGCGCTTCCTCAGGGCTGTCCGCCGATTGATTCACCGGCGGGTCCTGGTCCTGCTGCATGTCGCCCCCGACTGCGTGCCCGCACTCCGGCGGGGATTTATCCGAGTCTACGTTCGCGGCGGGGATCGTGCCGACCAGCGTCACTGCACAAGATCCGAAGAGATGCCACCAATCAGGCGTTTTCTACTCGGTCAACAGTGGCCAGGGCAATGAGATCTATACGACAGCCCGGGCATGCAACCCTACAGATGGGGAGACATGCCCGGGATGCCGGAAAAGTCACTTCTTGGTGGTGGCCTTCGTCGACGGCTGCGCCGAACCGCTCGCCGCCGGCTTGGGTGCGTTCGTCGCGGCCCAGTCCGCCATCTTGTCGGTGCGCATCGCGGTGTACAGCGCCCCGGCCTTCGCCTCGTTCGGCACGACGACGTCCTCGCCGTTGATCTTCTTGCTGCCGTCGTGCGGGCTGACCAGGAACGTCAGGTCGTCGCTGCGCAAATTGCGGAACTGCAGCGCCATGTCGGCGAGCGAGAAGTCCTTGTCGACGGTCATCGCCTTGGTGATCGCCTTGAGGAACGAGTTGAGCTTGGCCGGGTTGCTGACGGTGCCGGAGCTGACGGCCTTGTCGAGGATCGCCTTCATCATCTGCTGCTGGTGGCGCATCCGGGCGAAGTCGCCGTCGGGGAACTGGTACCGCTGCCGGGCGTAGTCGAGGGCCTCGTCACCGTTGAGGTGGTTCATGCCCTTCTTGAACTTGCGCTTCGGCGGGTGGATCGAGGTGATGTCGGCCTCGATGTTCATGTCGATGCCGCCGAGGGCGTCGATGACCTGCTTGAAGCCGCCGAAGTCGATGAGCAGCACGTGATCCATACGGACGTTGCTGTACTTCTCGATCGTCTGCACGGTCAGCGGCGTGCCGCCCCAGGAGAACGACGCGTTGAGCTTGGCCTTGGTGTCGCCGTAGGGCGTCGTCTTGCTCTTGGGGATGTACACGTACAGGTCGCGGGGCATGGAGACCAGGTACGCCTTGTCGTGGCTGGACGGGATGTGCAGCATGATCATGGTGTCGGTGCGCCACTCGCCGGGCTTGCCCTTGTTGTCGGGGTCCCGGGAGTCGCTGCCGAGCAGCAGCATGTTGAGCGCACCGTCGGCGACCTTCGCGGGCCGGCCGTCGGTGATCTGGGAGAACGGGTCGTCGCGCTGCAGGCCCGCGTCGACGTAGCGGTAGTAGCTGTAGGCGCCGATACCGGCGAGGAGCGCCAGGACGATGACCGCGCAACCGGCGACGAGGGCGATGCGCCCCCAGCGGGGACGGATCTTCCTGCGGCCGGGGTATTCGTTGCCGCCGGGGCGTCGCGGCGGCACGACACCGCCGCCGCCACCGCCGGAAGCGGCAACGGGAGCAGCGGCCTTGCCGTAGACGCCTGGCGTCGCCGGGCTGGTCGGAGTGGAGGCGCCGGAGACGCGCGCACGAGCTCCCGCGCTGGGCGGGAGGGCGTTGGGCACTGAGGCGCGACCCGACGAGCCGTTGGAGGCAGGCGTGGTGGACATGAAACCCACGATACGAACCGCTGGCCTCTACGCCACGTAACCCGGGCGGGCGCGGCACGAAGCCGGGAGAATCACCGCGACCGGAAGTAGTCCACGGTCCGGCGCAATCCTTCCTCGGGTCCGACGGTCGGCTCGTATCCGAGCAGCTCACGGGCCTTGCCCAGGTCGGGGCGGCGGCGCTCGGGGTCATCGGCGGTGCGGGGGCGCAGCGACACCGTCGACGTGCTGTCGGATAGCCGCACGATGGTGTCGGCGAGCTCGAGCATGCTCATCTCGTGCTCGGTGCCGCAGTTGATCGGACCGGTCTCGCCGGAGTCGAGCAGCAGCAGGATGCCACGGACGAGGTCTGACACGTGGCAGATGGACCTGGTCTGGGTGCCGGTGCCGTGCACGGTGATCGGCTCGCCGCGCAGCGCCTGGGAGATGAACGTGGGGATCGCGCGGCCGTCGTCGGGGCGCATGCGCTCCCCGTAGGTGTTGAAGATCCGCACGATGCCGACGTCGGCGCCGCGGCCCCGGTGGTAGCCCATGGTGGCCGCCTCGGAGAAGCGCTTCGCCTCGTCATAGACGCTGCGGATGCCGATCGGGTTGACGTTGCCCCAGTAGGTCTCCGGCTGCGGGTGGATGAGCGGGTCGCCATACGCCTCGGAGGTGGACGCCATCACGAAGCGGGCGCCGTCGGCGACGGCGCGCTCCAGCAGCTGGAGGGTGGCGAGCGAGCCGACCCGGAGAATCTCGACGGGCAGCAGCTCGAAGTCGGTCGGGCTGGCCGGCGACGCGAAGTGCATGATCGCGTCGAACCTGGCGTTGAGGGCCTCGACGGTCGGCAGCGGCTCGCTGACGTCGGCCTCGACCAACACAAATCGAGGGTGGTCGACCAGGTGCGCGACGTTGTCCTTACTGCCCGTGACGAAGTTGTCGACCACGACAACCTGCGCACCTCGGGCGATCAAGGCATCGGCAAGGTGGGACCCGACGAATCCGGCACCACCGGTGAGCAGGATCCGGTGTCCCTCGCCGTAACGCTGCGCAACAACGACCATGAGACCAGCCTAGCGGCAGTGCGCCGGGGCCGGGGATCGGCGGTGCCCCGACCCCGGCGCACTACATCTCAGTGGGCGCCGGCACCCGTGAGGGAGCGGGCTTCCAGCTCGGCGTACTTGTCCGGGTCGCGCTCCTTGCTGGTGAGCGCGCCGAGCGCGGCGAAGATGAACCCGATCGGGATCGAGATCAGGCCCGGGTTCTCCAGCGGGATCGGCGCGGCGGTGGTGCAGCTGAACAGCGCCGTCGCGTTGGAGACCTCCTTCGACTTCTGGTCCACGCCACAGGTCTTCGCCTGCGCCGCGGTGAGCGTCGCGGGGGTGCGGGCGTCGCTGACGCCGCCCCACGCGATGGGGCTCATGAGCACGATGCCGACGGCGGAGATGAGGCCGGCGTAGATGCCCCAGGTCGCGCCGCGGGTGTTGAACTTCTTCCAGAAGAGGGAGAAGAGGATCGCCGGCAGGTTCGCCGACGCCGCGATCGCGAACGCGAGTGCCACAAGGAACGCGACGTTGAGGTTGCGGGCGAAGATGCCGAGCACGATCGCGACGGCGCCGATGACGAACGCGGAGTACCGGGCGACGACGACTTCCTGCCGCTCGGTGGTCTGGCCGCGCTTGATCACGTTGGCGTACAGGTCGTGCGCCAGCGACGACGACGACGCGAGGGTGAGCCCGGCGACGACGGCGAGGATGGTGGCGAACGCGACCGCGGCGATAATGGCCAGCAGCAGTGAGCCGCCGAAGTCGCCGCCGAGGTAGCGCTTGCCGAGGACCTCGGCGAGTTGTGGCGCGGCGGTGTTGCCGCCCGGGTCCTGCGCCAGGATCGCCGTGCGGCCGACGAGCGCCGCGGCACCGAAGCCGAGGGCCAGGGTCATCAGGTAGAACACGCCGATGATGCCGATCGCCCAGACGACGCTCTTCCGGGCCGCCTTGGAGTCCGGCACGGTGTAGAAGCGGATCAGGATGTGCGGCAGGCCGGCGGTGCCGAGCACGAGGGCGAGGCCGAGCGAGATCAGGTCGAGCTTGCTGGCCAGGGTCGCGGTGGCGTTGCCGGCGATGTCGCGGCCGTAGCGCAGGCCGGGCTGCAGGAACGACTCCGGCGGGGTGCGGCCGGACTTGGCGGCGGCCTCGCCGAGCAGCGACGACAGGTTGAACTTGAACGCGGCGAACACCATCAGTGTCAGGACCAGGGCGCCGAGCATGAGCATGAACGCCTTGACGATCTGGACGTAGGTGGTGCCCTTCATGCCGCCGACGGTCACGTAGACGATCATCAGCACGCCGATGAGGGCGATGGTGACGATCTTCGCGGTTTCCGCGGTCATGCCCATGAACGTGTCGCCGGCCTTGATGCCGAGCAGCAGGGCGACGAGAGCGCCGGCGCCGACCATCTGCGCCAGCAGGTAGAAGATCGACACGATGATCGTGGAGATCGAGCCGGCGGTGCGGACCGGCGCCTGCCGCATCCGGAACGCCAGGACGTCCGCCATCGTGTAACGGCCCGAGTTGCGCATCAGCTCGGCGACGAGCAGCAGCGCGACGAGCCACGCCACGAGGAAGCCGATGGAGTACAGGAAGCCGTCGTAGCCGTTGAGGGCGATGATGCCGGCGATGCCGAGGAAGCTGGCGGCCGACATGTAGTCGCCGCCGATGGCCATGCCGTTCTGGAAACCGGTGAAGGACCGGCCACCGGCGTAGAAGTCGGCGGCGCTCTTCGTCTGGCGGCTGGCCCAGATGGTGATGGCCAGGGTGGCCGCGACCAGGACGACGAAGAGCGTGAGCGTCAGCGTCCTGGTGGTGGTCGCCCCTACCGCGAGCAGCTCGCTCATTCGGGGGTCCCTTCGATCTTGGCGCGCAGCGCGTCGGCGAGAGGGTCGACCTGGCGGTCGGCGTAGCGCGTGTACCACCAGGCGATGAGGAACGTCGACACGAACTGCAGCAGTCCGAAGATCAACGCGATATTGATGTGGCCGACGACCTTCGTGCTCATGAAGTCGCGGGCGTATGCGGAGAGCAGGACGTACAGCGCGTACCAGACGAGGAACGCGGCGGAGACCGGGAACACGAAGCGTCGCAGGGCGCGGCGCAACGCGGCGAACTCCGGGGTGTTGGCAGCGGAGACGTAACGGTTGTCGTCCGTGCCGGTCGGCACCGGTGTATCGGTGCTCATGGGGGATCACCACCTGCCGTTTGGGGTGTGGGTACGGCGCACGGTAGGAACCCGCCGGGTGGGCGTGAAGATCCTTGGAGGGGCCCGGCGGACCGCTGCGCTGAACGGCAGGTTCGGTGCGCCCAGTGACAGGGGTCACACCGTTTACCGGCGTTTATATCGAGGTGTACCGACCCCTGTGGTGGAGCAGCGGCTTCGCCGCCGTCTGCGCCAGGTCGACCCGCTGGATCGTCGCCTCGACGAGCAGCGACCAGCCGAACCCCCGGGCGCCGTCGAGGCCGCAACCGGCCCACGGGTAGCCGCGCGGGACGGGACCGAACTCGGTGTGGTCCCAGTCGCCGGTGGCGAACAGCCCGCCGGGTGCGGGCATCAGCCCGGCGAACCGCTCGGCGAGCTGGTTGTCCCCCTCGGCGAGCGGCGTGACGGCGAACCGGCCGGTCGCCTCGATCGCCGTCCACAGGTCGCTCTCGTCGTCGACCAGCCCGACGACCCGCCCAGGATCCCCGTCGGCGACCAGCATCGACGACACGGTGAGCCCGGCCGCCGCGGATCCGACGCCGGCCGTCCACAGCGCCACCGCCGCCGGGAGGCGCCCACGGAACCGCCGCAGCGGCGAACGCTGGTCATCCGGTGTGGCGAACGGGTCCGATGCATGGATGCTCACCCCGCCCATTGTCCGGGTCATCCCAGCTTCGGTGTGACGGCGGCGAGGACTTCCGGCGCGCGGCGCACCAGGAGGTTGCCGGCGATGCGCGTGCCGACCCACGCCAGGGTGAACCCCCACCCGATGCCGACCGGCAGCAGCAGCCAGATCAACCCGTCGGGCAGCAGGACGAACGCGATCATCACCGGCGACGCGAGCGCCCACGTGGCGAACATGGTGACGAAGGACAGCATGCTCTTCGCGCTGCCCTGGCCCGTGTTCATCGCGAACGGGTTGGCGCTGTCCGGCATCGGGTACGGCGCGAGCACGGACGTGATGCCGGCGGCGCCGACCGAGATGCCGAACGCGCACAGGCCGACGCCGAGCGCGGCGGGCAGCTGATCGGTGTGGCCGCTGAGCACCGACACGGCGACGGTGCCGACGGCCAGCAGCGGGAAGGTGAGGATGCCGACGCCGATGGCGCGGGCCGCGAGCTCGACCTGGCCGGGCACGTTGGTAAGCATGTGCAGCGCATACGCGGTGCCGTCGTTGCCGAACTGGTTGACCAGGACCAGCCCGACGAACGCGCCGGCGATCAGCAGTGAGAACACCAGGGCGCCGTCGCTCATGCCGGCGCTCTGCCGGGCCGCCTCCTGCTCGTCGGAGCTGGAGCCGGTGCCGAAGCCGAACGTGAACGCGAACGGGATGACCACGGACGCGGCGAGCAGCGAGATGAGGCTGGCGCGGCGGCGCGGGTCGCGGAACCAGTACCGGACCTCCCGGCCGACGAGCCCGGTGAACCGGCCGGCCGGCAGCGACCGCAGGATGCCCGGCAGGAACGCCCGCACCGGCTTGCCGTCGACGGCCTTGGCCTTCTTCGCCGCGCCGCTGGACGCGGTGCCGAGCATCGCCGACTCGATGGTCTGCAGCCACCACCACAGCAGCGCGGCGACACCGGCGACCCCGATCGCGAGGCGCGCCGCGACGAGGTGCCAGTTGCCGTCGATCGCGTCGACGTAGGCGACGAACGGCGCGGCGAACGGCGTCCAGGACAGGACCCCGGCGATCGTCGTGGCCTGCTTCGACTCGCCGTTCTCGACGAGGGCGAACACCAGCTGGAAGATCGGGTTGCAGGAGATGCCGGCCAGGGCGATCAGCAGTGCCGCCAGGTCGCGGACCTTGCGCGAGCGCAGCATCCCGGCGAACGCGCTGGTGACGGCGCGGCTCGCGGCGACGCACACGGCCAGGCCGACGACGGCGCCGAAAACCGCGACCACGCCGGCCGCGACGCCGCCCGTGATGATCGCGCCGACGGTGGACCCGAGCGCGGCGAGGAGCGTGACGGCAGGCGGGATGCCGACGACGGCGGCAGCGAGCATGCCGAGCACCAGCGTGCGGCGCGGCACCGGCAGCAGCGAGAACCTGGCCGGGTCGAGGGTCTCGTCGACCCCGAAGAACAGCAGCGGTATCAGGATCCAGGCCAGCACCAGCGCGGTGCCGCAGAACGCGGCCAGCGTCGGGCGCAGGTCGTCGTCGACGACGCTGCTGCCGGCGAACATGCCGAACCCGATGAACGCGGCCCACAGGCCGAAGAAGACGCCGAGGATGAACAGCCAGATCCGGGACTTCTTGCCCCGCATCGTGTTGCGCAAGATCCGAAGCTTCAGCCGGACGAAGTAGCCGACCCTGGGCTCGCCGCCACGGATCGGCTCGGGCCGCGGCGCGAAGATCCCGGCGCCGCCGTCGTGGGCCGCCACCTGCGAGGGGACGACGGCTGCCGGGAGGTCGGCCGGGCGCTGCGCAGGGATGTGCGGCGGATCGCCAGGGGTCACAGCCACGACAGCTCCGCGCCGGTCGCGACCCGCCCCCCGACGACGTCGACGAAGACGTCCTCGAGCTCGCGGCCGCCCTTCACCTGGTCGGTCGTGCCGACGACCTTGATCTGGCCGTCGGCGAGGATCGCGATGTGGGTGCAGAGCCGCTCCACCACCTCCATCACGTGACTGGAGAAGATGACCGTGCCGCCGTTTCGGACGTACCGGACGAGAATGTCGCGGATCAGCGCGCCGGAGACCGGGTCGACCGCCTCGAAGGGCTCGTCGAGCACCAGCAGCCGCGGCGCGTGCAACAGCGCGCAGGCCAGGCCGATCTTCTTCTTCATACCGGCGGAGTAGTCCACGACCAGGGTCCGGCCGGCGTCGGCGAGACCGAGCACGTCGAGCAGCTCCGCGGCGCGGGCGTCGATGACGTCCTGCGGCAGGCCCCGCAGCAGCCCCGTGTACGCGAGCAGCTCACTGCCGGTGAGCCGGTCGAACATGCGGGCCGAGTCGGTCAGCGCGCCCAGGCGGCGCTTGGCCTCGACCGGGTCGGACCAGACGTCATGACCGAGGACATATGCGTGCCCGGCGTCGGGGCGCAGCAGCCCCACCGCCATGGACAGCGACGTCGTCTTGCCGGCGCCGTTGGGGCCGAGCAGGCCGAAGAACGACCCTGTCGGCACGTCGAGGTCGACGCCGGCGACCGCGACCTTGCTGTCGAAGCGTTTGGTGAGCCCCCGCAGCGCGAGAGCGGAGCCAGGCCCGCTGTCCGTCACAGTTGCACCGTAGGTCACGCTCGCATCCACCGCATCCCCCGACAAAAGCACTCACATCCGCAGCGCGTCCGGCGCGTGCAGGCGAAGCATGATCGCTCCGAGGTCCTTCGGCAAGCGGTGCCTGGTCAGCAACGACACCGAGATCATGACGAGGAACGCCAGCGGCACGCTCCACGCCGCGGGCTGGGTGGTCAGCACCCCCAGCCAGCCGGGCAGCGGGCCGCCGAGCACCGTGAGCAGCACCGCGGACGCGGCCGCGCCGCCGCCGACCACGATGCCCGCCGCCGCGCCCACCCCGGTCAGGCCGCGCCACCAGATGCCGAGGACCAGCAGCGGGCAGAAGCTGGACGCGGCGACGGCGAACGCCAGCCCGACGACCTGCGACACGTCGAGGCTCGCGACGAACAGGGCCAGCAGCAGCGGCACCACCCCGGCGACCAGCGCGGAGCGGCGGAAGTCGCGGACGGAGCCGTGCCCGAGCACGTCGGTGGACAGGACCCCGGCGACGCTGGTGAGCAGCCCCGACGAGGCGGACAGGAACGCGGCGAACGCACCCGCGGCGACCAGCGCGCTGAGCAGCTGGCCGGTGAGCCCGCCGCCCAGCGCCGCGGACGGCAGCAGGAGCACCACGGCGTCGGTGTTGCCGGTCATGAGCAGTTGCGGTGTGTACACGCGGCCGAGCACCCCGTACAGGGTCGGGGTCAGGTAGAAGACGCCGACGAGACCCAGGACGACGAGCGTGGTGCGCCGGGCGGCGGCCCCGTCGGCGTTGGTGTAGAAGCGGACCAGGACGTGCGGCAGCCCCATCGTGCCGAGGAACGTGGCGAGGATCAGCGAGTAGGTCGCGAACAGCCCCTGGGAGCGGTCGCCGGGCAGCAGCCAGTCCTTCGGGGAGTCCTCGGACACGGCGGCGACCTTCGGTACCGGCGCGGCGGCCTGGAACTCGATGGCGGTGTCGGTGTCCGCGACGTGCTCGCCGACGGTGAGCACCACGGCACCGTCGACGGCCGCCCCGTCCAGTCGGCCGTGCGCGACGACCAGTGTCTGCGTGGTGACGGTCAGCCGCGTCGCGTGATCCACGGTGACGGTCGTCGCGACCGGGAACGTCGGGCCGTCAGGGGCGGTCAGCGCCGGGCGGCCGTCGGACTGCCACTGCATGAGCAGGAAGACGAACGGCACCGCCAGGGCGGTCAGTTTCAGCCAGTACTGGAAGGCCTGCACGAACGTGATCGAGCGCATCCCGCCGAGCGCGACGTTGAGGGTGACGACGACGCCGACGAGCAGCGCACCGAGCGCGTACGGCGCGCCGGTCACCGTCTGCAGCGTCAGCCCGGCGCCCTGCAGCTGCGGCACGAGGTACAGCCAGCCGATGAACATGACGAACGCGGTGGCCAGCTTCCGCAGCCGCTTCGAGCGGAGCCTGACCTCGCAGAAGTCCGGCAGGGTGAACGCGCCGGAGCGGCGCAGGGGGGCGGCCACGAACAGCAGCAGCGCCAGATAGCCGGCGGCGAACCCGACCGGATACCACAGCACGTCGACGCCGTGCTTGAGCACCAGCCCGGCGACGCCGAGAAAGCTCGCGGCGGACAGGTATTCGCCGCTGATCGCCGCCGCGTTCCAGGTCGGGCTGACCATCCGCGACGCGACGAGGAAGTCCGAGGTGGTCCGCGCGAACCGCAGCCCGTAGAGGCCGATGCCGACGGTGACCAGCGTTACCGCGATGACCGCCGGCAGGGCGTAATGATTCATGACTGGTGCTGGGACCTGTCCTCGACCAGCGCGACGAACTCCTGCTCGTTGCGTTCGGCGAGCCGCACGTAGGCGTACCCGACGACGAACAGGAACGGGTAGGCGGCCACACCGAGCAGCAGCCACGGCACCGACACCCCGAACAGGTGCGCCCGGCCGAGCGCGGGAGCGGCGGCGAACAGCAGCGGCAGCCCGCCGAGCCCGACGGCGACCACCGCGGCGAGCCGCACCGCCACCGCCAGCTGCGCGCGGACGAGACCGCGGGCGAGCGCCGCACCGACCGGGCTCTGCTCTTCGAGCTCGGCGCGGGTGCGAGCGGGATCGATCGGGGCGCGGGCGACGTCACCGAGCACCACGCGGACCCGCGGGGCAGGTGGCTCCATGGACGGCAGTCTCGCAACCGCCACGAAACAAACGCAAGGGGCCGACGTCCCCCGTTTGAACGTCGGCCCCTCGCGTCTGTGGTTACCGGTAGCTCCGGTAGCAGGGGAAACTCCCCGACGTCACCCGCTGGGGCACGATCTTGCGGGCCTCGGACCGGCCGAGGTTCCACCCTCGCCAGTCGTCGGCGTCGTGGACGTCGCGGGAGATCTCCGACAGGGCGCACTCGCGGGCGCCCGCCGGCAGCTTGTCGAGCGCCGGGGCCGCGTCGGCGGACAGCGTCGACAGGTACCAGATGTCGGTGTTGTTGTGGTTTGCATACCGGGCGACGTTCTGCTCGGCGATGAACCGGTCCGGGTTGAGCACCGCGAGCCCCAGCAGAGTGATCACCCACAGGGCCACCGCGGTCCGCGGCAGCCACCGCGTCACCGGCACGACCCCGGCCACCATGATCAGCACGATGATGCCGCCGAGCCACAGTTCGAACGCGCTGACCAGGACCCGCAGGCGGGTGAAGCCGTACGCCTGCTCGTACACGTCCATCCGCCACAGCGCGGAGATCACGACGACAAGCGCGCCGGCGGACAGCAGCCCGAGCAGCACGCGCAGCAGCAGCCGCTCGCGGGGCGTCTCACGCGCCGCCTTCCGGACCGTCACCGCGATCACGACGAGCGTGAGCAGGGTGACGACGAGCAGCTGCCAGAAGCCCTTGCGGGCGTAGTCGGCGAACGTGAGCCCGGCGGTGCGCATGACGTAGTCCCGGTCGCCGAACAGGACCGCGACCTGCACGCCGACGAAGATCCCGAAGACGGCGAGGACGGCGCCGACGGGGACGACCCACTCGTACCAGCGCACCGTGCGGGGGCGGCTCGGCCTGCCGTCGCCGACCGTGGACGGGCTGTGCAGCAGGTACGCCCCGCCGAACGTCAGGAACGCGAAGATCGTGCCGACGAACAGCCACCGGAACGGCGTGCCGAACGAGAACTCCGGCAGGATCGCCTGCACGATCCGGTCGAACGCGGCGTCGGCGCTGGCGAACAGGGCCCCGAACACCACGAGCAGCAGCAGGCCGAGGCCGACCGAGGCGAGGACCCGCGACGCACCGGACGCGCCCTCCTTGGCCCGCGCCCTGGCGAGGCCCCAGCGGACCCACGGCAGCGACCGGAACCCGGCCAGCGGCAGGTTCAGCACCGCCATGAAGACGGCCGGGACCCGCCGGCCCGCGCCGACGGCGAGCGCGACGCTGCCGAACGCGGCCAGGACGCACAGCACGAACAGCCAGCCGGCGGCCCGGAACACCCCCACGGACAGCAGCGCGACGGTCGCGGCGCTCCAGCACGTCGCCTCGATCGCGCTGGTACCGCGCTGCTTCGGGTCCATGCGGAGGATGACGACGAGCAGGGCGCCGACGAGCCCGAGACCGGCGATCGGCCAGCCGATCCCGGGGCGGTCCAGCGGCAGGGCGGCGGCCGCGACGACGGCGGCGACCAGCGCGCCGATGAGCACGTCCGGGCCGGCGGCGGTGCTGCGCTGCGGCCAGCGCCGCTGGAACAGCGTCGGGTTCGGCGGGCCGAGCCTGATCGGGCTGATCAGGGCCGGGTTGGTGCCGTGCGGCTGCGATGGATAGGCCGGCACCGGGGGCTGGCCGGCGGTGCCGGGCGCACCCTGCGGCCTGGACTGCTGTCCCGGCTGGCCCGGGTGCCCTGGCTGCGGCGGGCGCGGCGCCGGTGGCTGCTGCGGCGGCTTCCACAGGTTCGGCGGGGTGGCACCGTTCGGCTGCGGTACCGCAGGGTGTGCGGGCGGCGCGGACTGAAGCGGTACCGCAGACGCCGCCGACTGCTCGGTCACTTCCGGCTCGGCCGGCTTCGTGGGCTCGGCGGCCCGTGCGGACCCGGCCGGTTGTCCGGACCCGGCCGGTGCCGCGCCATCCGGTCTCTCGGGTTCGCCCTGCGGTGGTGGCTGTGGTGCCGGCGGCGCGGCGGTGGCCGGCTGCTGTGGCCCGTCGGAGGGTTCGAGGGTCGACATATCGGACTCCGGGGTATGAGGAACCGCGCGTCCGGCGGCGCGCCGGACACGTACTGAAGACGCTTGGATCAGACGGGCAGGGTGACCCGGATGCGACATCCTGCCATGCCATCCGGCTGCTCGATGACCGCGATCGTGCCGTTGTGCAGCTGGATGAACCACTGCGCGATCGCCAGCCCGAGCCCGGTGCCGCCGCCGGACGCGCGGGCGCCGCGGGTGAACCGCTCGAACACCCGCTCGCGCTCCGCGTGCGGGATGCCGGGCCCCTCGTCGGCGACCTCGATCATCACCTGGTCGCCGTCGCGGCGGCCGATGATCGTGACGGTCCCGCCGTCGGGGCTGTGCCGGGTGGCGTTGTCGACCAGGTTGGTCAGGACGTGGTGCAGCCGCGCCCGGTCGGCGCTGACCAGGGCGTTCTCCGGGAAGGCGCAGGACAGGTATTCAACCTTGTAGCCGGCCGCGGACGCCTTGACCTCCGCCTCGGCGACGACCTCGATGAGGAGGTCCTCGACGCGGAAGTCCTCGCGGTCCAGCGGGATGACGCCGGCGTCGAGGCGGGACAGGTCGAGCAGCTCGGTGACGAGCCGGCCGAGGCGTTCGGTCTGAGCGAGCGCGGTGCGAAGCGTCGCCTGGTCGGGCTGGACGACGCCGTCGACGACGTTCTCCAGCACCGCCTGCACGGCGGAGATCGGGGTGCGCAGCTCGTGGGAGACGTTGGCGATCAGTTCGCGGCGCTGCTGGTCGGCGGCGGCGAGCTCGGCGGCCATCTGGTTGAACGCGACGGCGAGCTGCCCGACCTCGTCCTTCGACGTGGCCCGGACCCGGGCGGAGTAGTCGCCGCGGGACATCGCCTGCGCGGCGGCGGTCATGTCCCGCAGCGGCGACGTCACGCCACGGGCGAGGACCTGGGAGGTGAGCAGGCCGACGGTCAGGGCGATCTCCGTCGTCGTCGGCGGGATCCAGCCGATACCGATCCAGAAGACGGCGAGGCCGGCGCCGGCGGAGGCCACGAGCAGGACGGCGAGCTTGAGCTTGATCGAACGCAACGGGTCGAGCGGGCGGGGCAGCAGGTCGAGGAAGTTCTTCATGTGGTCTCCAGTGCGTACCCGACCCCGTGGACGGTTCTGATCAGGTCGGAACCGAGCTTGCGGCGCAGCGCCTTGATGTGGCTGTCGACGGTCCGCGTGCCGGACGCGTCGGCCCAGCCCCACACCTCCGCGAGGAGCCGCTCCCGCGGCAGCACCGTCCGCGGGCGGGTCGCGAGGTTGACCAGCAGGTCGAACTCGGTCGGCGTCAGGTGCGCCTCGACGCCGGCGCGGCTGACCCGCCGCTGCGCCCGGTTGATCTCGAGGTCGCCGAGGACGATCGGCGCGGCGTCCGGCTCCGGCTGGGCCTGCGCGAGCCGCTCCAGCCGCCGCAGCAGCACATGCACCCGGGCGGCGAGCTCCCGCATCGAGAACGGCTTGGTGATGTAGTCGTCGGCGCCGACCGCCAACCCGACGAGCATGTCGGTCTCGTCGTCACGGGCGGTGAGCATGAGCACGGCAACGGGTCGCTCCGCCTGGATGCGCCGGCACACCTCCAGGCCGTCGAACCCGGGCAGCATCACGTCCAGCACGACCAGGTCCGGGCGCAGCAGCCGGGCGGCGGCGACGGCCGACGGACCGTCGTGTGCCTGGTCGACGGCGAACCCCTCGGCGCGCAGCCGCGCCGCGATCGACTCGGCGATCATCCGCTCGTCGTCGACGACGAGGACCCTGCGCCGTTCCCCCGTGCCCGCTCCGGTCATGCCAGCAGCGTATTGGGTAGATGCGAGGGGCAACGGTGCGTGATGTGTGGAAGTCGTGAAGACCTACGACCAGCTTTTGGCGGCGCGTACCAGCCGGTCCTTGAGCTCCCGGGTGTGCCGCCGGCTCACCGGCAGCTCGTGGTCGTCGATCACCACCACGTAGCCCGTGTTGGTCATCCGCAGCTCGGTGATGAGCTTCAGCTGGACGAGGAACGAGCGGTGCACCCGCACGAACCCTGCGTCCGCCCAGCGCTCGGCCAGCGTCGCCAGCGAGACCCGTACCAGGTGGGAGGCGTCGGCGGTGTGCAGCCTGGCGTAGTCACCCTGCGCCTCGACCCATCGCACCGACGACCGGGGCAGCATCCGCGTCGTGCCGGCCAGCTCCACCGGGATCGTCGGGTCGTCCTGCCGGTCGCGGCGGCCGGCGACCGCGGGGTGCGCTGGGACCAGCCGGGTGGCCAGGACCCGGCGCAGCGACTCGGCGATCCGGTCGGCGCGGACCGGTTTGCGCACGTAGTCGGCGACACCGAGGTCGAACGCCTCGGCGGCGCGGTCGTCGTACGCGGTCACGAACACCACGGCGGGCGGCTTCGCGAACCGGCCCAGGACCCTGGCGAGCTCCATCCCGTCGAGCCCGGGCATGCGGATGTCGAGGAAGACGGCGTCGACGTCGATGTCGCGCAGGACCCGCAACGCCTCGGTCGCGTCGCCGGCGGTGTGCAGCCGCCCGACGCGGGGGTCGGCGCGCAGCAGGTACGCCAGCTCGTCGAGCGCCGGGACCTCGTCGTCGACGGCGAGGACGCGCAGGAACCCTGTCTGCTGCACGTGCTCCTGGACGACGCTTCTGGTGGCGCCTGTGTTCGTGTTCATTGGCTGCTCCGCACGCCTGGGTGGAACTTGGGGACCCGCATGCTCACCTTTGTGCCCGCGTCGGGAGCCGTCTCGACCACGACGCCGAACCCGTCGCCAAAAACCGACCGTAGCCGCTCATCGACGTTGCGCAACCCGACGTGCTGCCCCGCGTCGGTGGTGTCGTCGGCGCTCAGCAGCACGGCAGGGTCCATCCCCACCCCGTCGTCCTCGACGGTGATGTGACATTCGGCGCCGGCGTCCCTGGCCACAATGCTGATCGTGCCCATCCCGGGCTTGCGGGACAACCCGTGCCGGACCGCGTTCTCGACCAGCGGCTGCAGGCACAGGAACGGCAGCGTCACGGGCAGCACCTCGGGGGCGATCTGCAGCCGCACCTGCAGCCGCTCGCCGAACCGGGCCCGCTCGATGGTCAGGTACCGGTCGATGGACCGCAGTTCCTCGGCGAGCGTGGTGAACTCGCCGTGCGCGCGGAACGAGTACCGGGTGAACTCGGCGAACTCCAGGATCAGCTCGCGGGCCAGCTCGGGGTCGGTCCGCACGAAACTCGCGATCGCGGTGAGTGCGTTGTAGATGAAGTGCGGGCTGATCTGCGCCCGCAGCGCCCTGACCTCGGCCCGCGCCAGCCGCGCCCGCGACGTGTCCAGCTCGGCCAGCGCCAGCTGCGTGCCGACCCACCGCGCGGTCTCCGCGGTCGCCTGCACCAGCCCCGGCGCCGGCGGCCCGTCCGACAGCGCGACGAGGGCACCTTCCCGCTGTGCGAGCGGCACGACCACGGCGCCGCGCACGGGGCAGTCGACCAGGTCGCAGGGCAGCTCCTCGGCGCCGAGCACCGTGGACCGTCCCGCGATGACGGCCTTCGCGGCGGCACCGGCCACCTGCTCCCGGTGGTGCTCCCCCGCCCCGTCGAACGCGAGCACCCTCGTCGCGTCGGTGACCGCGATCCCGGCGGCGCCGGTCAGCGTCCGCAGGTGCCGCACGGCCTTGCCGGCGGCGGTGTCCGTGAGCCCGTTGCGCAGCGGCTCGGCGGCGAGGGCCGCGATGTGCAGGACGTCATACGTGGCCCGCTGCGCGGCGGTCGCGATCGCCCGCCGTGACCGCAGCCGGATGACGGCCCACACGGCGACGGCGAGCGCCACCGCCAGCCCGGCAACCGCGATCCCAGCGGCGAGGTTTCCACCCACGCGCTCATCCTGGACCACCCGGGCGGTGCAGGACAGGTCCAGCGCGATCGCGACCGCAGCGGGCCACGCCGGCCGGACCGATCAAGGGATGCAGGACAGATCGGCGGAATCGCGTCGGTCCGGTCGGTGCGCCACCACGTCGAGGCGGCACGGATTCTCCTCAACCTACACCCTGCGAAAAAATCGCCCCTGTATCCCGCTTATGCCTCGTCACGCAGCGTGCCAGCGGCGGTCTTGAGGCCGGGTGACCAGGCAATCTCCGGTGCGAGGCCCGCTGGCACAGAGCTTCGAGCTGGCACAGAGCTTCGAGCGCTCGCCCCGGGCACGCGCGCGCCCGAGGCGAGTGGTCAGTAGGCGCCCTTGCGGAAGAAGACGACGCCGATGGTGCGCCACAGGGTGTGCAGGTCCAGGACCAGGGACCAGTTGTCGACGTAGTAGAGGTCGAGGCGGACCGCGTCGTCCCAGGACAGGTCGCTGCGGCCGCTGACCTGCCACAGGCCGGTGATGCCGGGGCGGACCAGCAGGCGGCGGCGGACGTCGCCGAGGAAGTCGCCGTCGTCGGCGGGCAGCGGGCGCGGGCCGACCAGGGACATCTCGCCGGACAGGACGTTCAGGATCTGCGGGAGCTCGTCGATCGAGGTGGCGCGCAGCCACTTGCCGACCTTGAAGACCCGCGGGTCGTTCTTCATCTTGAAGAGCAGGCCGTCGCTCTCGTTCTGGTCGTCGAGGGTGGCCTGGCGTTCCTCGGCGTCGACATACATGGTCCGCAGCTTCCAGACCTTGAACATCTTGCCTTCGCGGCCGATGCGGGGCTGGCGGAAGAAGATCGGCCCCGGGTCGGACAGCTTGATGGCGAGCGCCACGATCGGGAAGAACGGCAGCACGAGGAGCAGCGCGATCAGGGCGAGGGTCCGGTCGATCACGTTCTTGAACAGCCAGCCGAGGCCGGAGAGCTTGGGCTCCTCGACGTACAGCAGCGGGATGCCTTCGATCGGGCGGATGTGCACGCGGGGGCCGGCGATGTCGGTGAGCTGGGGGGCGACGGCAAGGTCGATGCCGGTGCCTTCCAGCTGCCACGCGAGGCGGCGCAGTTCGAGCGGTTCGGCGCTGGCGGAGCCGCAGACGGCGATCGTGTCGGCGTTGAGCTCGCGGACGAGGGAGAGGATGTCGCGGCCGGCGTGCACGGGCACGGGGGTGACGGCGCTCGGGCGTGGCGCGTACCCCTCTATGAGGTGGATGCCGACGGGGACGAGCCCTGCCGCGGGGTCGCGGGCGATGGCCTGGTGGACCTCGAGTGCTTCCTGCAGGGTGCCGACGAGCAGCATCCGGTGGACCGCGAGGTTGAAGCGGGTCCGGACGAACTGCAGCGCGCGCCGGGCGAGATATCGCAGGACGAGCACGAACAGCAGGCCGCCGACCAGGGCCGCGCCGACGGAGGTGCGGGACACCTGGGTCTTGGTGGAGAACGCGGCGAACGCGACGATGGCCACGACCGTCCATGAGGCGCGGACGACCCGCTTGAACTCGTCGGTGCCGGTGCCGAGATACCGGCGGTCGTAGGCGCCGTGACCCCACAGGACGAGCAGCCACACGGCCGGCAGGAGCCCGAACGTCATCAGGGTCCACAGGCCGGGGTTCTTCTCGAAGATCTGGTTGGTCTTGTCGTCGAGGAAGGTCCGGGCGACGAGGCTGGCCAGGACGCAGGCGCTGGTGTCCAGCAGCAGCAGGATCGCCGCATAGGGGCGGTGCCAGCGGGATGCCCGCCGGGCGCGTTGCCAGCCGGAGCGCGGCACGCCGTTGGGGCCGAGCGGGGTGAGCGCGTGTTCGGGAAGAATCTCGAAGCTGTCAAGCTCACCCAAGGTCGATCTCCGGCTCGGCGGGGTGGCCGGACGTTGGAGACTAGCGGTCACCTGAGTGTGTCCTCTCGCACCACGATCCGGGGATCAGGGCGCTCAACTGCTCGACCGGGTGGGATGTGGTTGCTGGCTACGAGGACACCCGATCGCACGCGAGAAGTGTCCCATGTTGGCTTGGGCAACCGACGACGACCGGCCGAGACTAGTTGCTCAACGTGTTGGCTGTCGAGTGCACTGGCGTGGGCCGGACAGAACTCCGCGTGACAATCACCCCGAGTAGCGCACCACCCACCAAACACGTCAGAAGGGGCAAGACGCTGCCCAGCGGCGGTTGCCATGTTCCCCCTGTCGGGTTCAGCCCTTCGTTGATTCCGCGCTGGAAGCGGGTCATGACCCGGGCCAGGGCGTACAGATCGAGGGGGACCGTCACGGCGACCAGGCCGACGGCCAGCCGGTTGAGCCAGCCACGGTCCGACAGCCACGCTGCGTAACGGTCCGCTAGCCCCGCGAGGAGCACCACGCCGACGCCGAGGGGCATCACGTACCGGCCGTGGGCGAAGTGGCCGACCTTGGGTGCGAAGTACAGCTCCAGGGCGAGCAGCAGGGCCACGGAGGCCACGGCGACGGCGCCGATGCCCATGCGCAGCCGCGTGGTGCCGAACCACAGCGCGGGCACGACGAGGGCGGCGACCAGGAGGTACCAGAGCCCGATCATGCCGAGGGAGACCGTGGTCTCGCCGTAGCCGAACTGGCCGATGATCTGCCGCACCCAGAACTCGGCGCGGTTGTCGGCGACGTCACGCAGGATCGCACCGGTGGAGGTGGCGGCGATGGGCCTGCCCGGGTCGACGGCGTCGGTCCGGGACGCGACGAGGGCCCAGACGACCGCGAACGCGGCCCCGCCGGCGAACGGCAGCCAGAACGCCCGGGAGCGGACCCAGGAGCCGGTCACGAACAGCGCCACCGCCAGTACACCCACGGCGAAGAGCGGCCCGAGGTCCCTGACCGTGAGCAGCAGCGCCGCCGCCACCCCGGCCGCCGGCCAGTGCTTGCGCAGCAGCGCGACGTAGAGCAGTACCGCGGCGCTGATCTCCATGCCGTTGGGGTTGATCGCGCCGTCGAGGTTCATGGCCATCGGGGTGGCGGCGAGCACCACCGCGGCGCGCAGCAGGCCCGGGCCGGCGAGGGCGAACGCGGCGGCGAGCAGCAGCGCCGACAGCGCCGCGGACAGCAGCCGCGCCCAGATCAGGCCGGTGCCGTCGGGTGAGATCCGCAGCGGCAGGCCGACCAGCGCGTAGTAGACGGGGCTGTACCGGGCGGCGGCGCTGGGGACGAGCACCGAGGAGCGGTCGTCGGTGTCGATCAGGCAGGAGGCCGGCTTATAGGCAGGTTTGTCGATCCACGTGCAGTCGGCGTCGGCGGGCAGGAGGCTGCGGGGGCCGGTGAACGCGTTGGTCTCGATGCCGCTTGCGTCCACGGCGCGGTCGTGCGGCAGCCACTGGCCGGTCCACACGGCCCAGGCCCGCACGAGGTGCTGCTTCTCGTCGTAGGTGCCGTTGACCGGTAGCGCGAGCGCCCACGCAGCGCCGAGCAGGAAGAAGCCGACGAATGCGATCAGGTAGGCACGGCGCACCGGGTCAGCGTACGAGCTTCGACAGCCGGCGGTCGGCCAAGGGCTTGCCGCCGGTCTGGCAGGTCGGGCAGTACTGCAGCGACGTGTCGGCGAAGGAGACCTCCCGGACGGTGTCGCCGCAGACGGGGCAGGGCAGGCCGGTGCGGGCGTGCACGGCGAGCCCGGAGCGTTTCTCGGACTTCAGGGTCGCCGCCTTCTGCCCGACGGAGCGGGTGACGGCGTCGGTGAGCACGGCGCGGGTCGCGGCGTGCAGGGCCGCCATCGTCTCGTCGGTGATGCGGCTGGTGAGCGCGAACGGGGACATCTTCGCGGCGTGCAGGATCTCGTCCGAATACGCGTTGCCGACGCCGGCGATCACGGTCTGGTCGGTGATCACGCCCTTGATCTGGCCTTTGCGGCTGCGGATCGCGGCGGCGAACTCGTCGGTGGTGACGGCGAGGACGTCCGGGCCGAGGCGGGCGATGCCGGGGACGAGCCGGGGGTCGGTGACGAAGTAGGCGGCCAGGCTCTTCTTCGTGCCGGCCTCGGTGAGGTCGAAGCCGGACTCGTCGTCCAGGCGCACCCGCACCGCGATCGGGCCAGAGCCCGGCTTCAGCGGGGTCTTGGCGTTGAACGTCTCGCGGTAGTGCAGCCAGCCGGCGCGGGCGAGGTGGGTGACGAGGTGCAGGTCGTCGCCGACGTGGATGTCGAGGAACTTGCCGTGTCGCGACGCGCCGGTCAGGGTCAGACCCGTCGCGGCGGTGACCGGCGGGTCGAAGGTCTTCAACGCGCTGAGCGAGGGGACCTCGACGCGTTCGATCGCGTGGCCGACCGCGCGGTCGCGGAGGAACGCGGCGAGCGCTTCGACCTCGGGAAGCTCGGGCACTCGTACAGTCTGCCTCAAGTACGCTTTTGCCGTCATGAAGGTCGTTGTCGCGCACAATCGCTACGCGTCCGGCGCACCGTCCGGTGAGAACGTCATCGTCGACGCCGAGATCGCGCAACTGTCCACGGCCGGGGTGTCGGTGCTGCCGTTCCTGCGCAGCTCCGACGAGATCGGCACGTTCTCGACCGCGCAGAAGGTGCTGCTGCCGCTGTCGCCGATCCGTAACGGCGACTCGCAGCGTGCCCTGGAAAAGCTGATAAAAGCGGAAAAGCCGGATGTGCTGCACCTGCACAACGCCTATCCGCTGCTGTCGCCGTGGGTGGTGCGCACCGCGCACGCGCACAACGTGCCGGTCGTGCACACCGTGCACAACTACCGGCAGGTCTGCGCGCCCGGGCTGTACTTCCGCGACGGGCACATCTGCACGGAGTGCCGGGGCAAGGCGTTCGCGTTGCCGGCCATCCAGCATGCCTGCTACCGGGGTTCGAAGGCCCAGTCGGCGGTCATGGCGGCGACCCTGGCGGTGCACCGCGGCACGTGGCGCGGGGTGGACCGGTTCGTCGCGCTCACCGACCGGATCGCGGAGCATCTGCGTGACTTCGGTATCCCGGACGAGCGGATCACCGTCAAGCCCAACGGCATCCCGGACACGGGAGCGGCCACGGCGCCGGGTGAGGGGTTCCTCTACGCGGCGCGACTGTCCCCCGAGAAGGGCCTGGAGCTGGTCCTGGACGCGTGGCGGCGGCACCCGGACGGCGCGCTCGGCCCGCTGCGGATCATCGGCGACGGCCCGTTGCGCCCCCTCGCCGAGGCCGCCGCGGCCGACAGATCGGATATTTCGTATTTGGGGGTTCTCCCGAACACCGAGGTGCGGGCGCAGCTCGGCGCGGCGGCGTGCGTGATCGCCGCCTCCACCTGGCACGACGTGCTGCCGACGATCGTGCTCGAAGCGCTGTGCGCCGGCCGGCCCGTGCTGGTGACCGACCGGGGCGGCCTGCCGTTCCTGGCCGGCGACGCGGGCTGGGTCGTCGAGCCGGCCCCGGACGCGCTCGCCGACGGCCTGGCGAAGGCGCACGGCGAAGCGGCCGGGCTCGCACCGGCGGCGCGGCGGCGCTACGAGGAGCACTTCTCCCCCGACGTGCTCACGCAGCGCCTGATCGACGTCTACCGCAGCGTCCTGCGGTGACGGCGCGGGCCGGCTGGGCGGTCGCCGGGATCGTGGCCGTCGGCCTGATCGCCGGCGCGGTCGAGCTGGTCGTCGACGACAGCTACCGCGACGCCGTCCTGGCGCTGGTCGCCGGTCTGATCGCGGGTGCTGTCGGGGTGCTCACCGTGTCCCTGGTGCCCGCGACGGACCCGCGGGGGCTGGTCCTCGGCGGGGTGTTCGCGGTGCAGGGTGTGCTGAGCTGGACGTACACCAACACCGGCATCGTCGTGTGGACCCTGCTGCTGCTGTCGGGCCTGCTGCTGCTGGCGTGGTGCCGACCGTTCTCGCCCGTCGCGCTGCGGTCCGGCGCCGCATGGCTCGGCGTCTCCTACCTGATCATCGGGGCGCTGGGCGCGGTACTGGTGATGAAGCCCGAGATCGCAGCCCAACGCATCGCCTATGCCGGATATTTCGGACTTGTCGTCCTGGCTGTGTTCGCGTTCCGGGGCTCGTTCGCGCGGCTGACGCTCGGGATCGCGGTCGCGTTCCTCGGCACGGTCGCGGTGCTGCTGCTGGCCGGCTCCGGCAACCTCTTCACCCTGCCGCACGTCGTGCCGGACACCCCGTGGGGGCGCGGCTTCGAGTACCGGTTCTGGGGCGCGTCCTGGCTGCTGGACCACCCGAACGCGATGGCGTGCATCGCCGCCCTCGCCGCGATCCGGATCGGCGCCGACGCGGGCCTGGCCGCCTGGCAGCGCATCGGATCGGTCGCGACGGCCGCGCTGATCCTGTGCACCAGTGACTCCCGCACCGGCTTCCTGCTCATGCTGACCGCGACGCTGGTGTTCCTCTGGTACGGCCGGCGCCAGGCGCTCGTCCCCGCCGCCGCGCTCGCGATCGTGCTCCTGGCCAACGGCCCGTCGTTCCTGATCAAGGAGCGGTACGGCGATGACGCCGGGGTCAGCAGCGGCCGGGTCGAGACGTGGCGGCAGGTCGCGACGGACTGGCGGCACGACAGCCTTCCCGAGAAGTTGCTCGGCAACACCCGCGACGCGCGGGCCACCGTCTACCGGGCCAGCAGCGGCGCCGACATCAAGCTGACCGTCGACAACGCGCCGATCGCCGCGCTGCGCAAGGCCGGCGTGGCCGGCGTCGCCGCCTTCCTCGCCGGCCTCGGCCTGCTGCTGTGGAACGTGTGGCGGCGCCGCCGGGACGCCGAGCCGTGGCTGATGGTGCTGCTGCCCGGCGCGCTGCTCACGATGATCACCAACGAGTGGCTGATCGGTGGCACCGGCGGCACGCTGTGGCTGCTGCTGCTCGCCGGCGAGGCCGCCCTGCTGCTGAGGTCGCCCACCGCTGCGCGCTGAGCTTTGCTCAGGCGCTCTGGGTCGCGTCCAGCCTCGCCGGCGACGCGACGGGCGGGCCTACGGTCTTCAGCGCGTAGCCGTACAGGATGACCATGCAGACCAGACCGGTGGCGGAACCGGTGAGCAGCCCCCAGGCCGCACCCTGCAGCCCCTGGCTCGCGCCGATGGACAGGCCGGTCAGCGACACGGTGGCGAACACCACGTATTGCACGAACAGCATCCTGGCCCGGTGCATGCCGCGCATCGCCGCGGTGAACGGCACCTGGAGCAGGTAGACGGCGCCCTGCAGCGCGATCGGCAGCGCGAGGGGCGCGGCCTCCTCGAACTTGTGCGTCGAGGTCAGCACCCACGACACCAGCGGCCACACGATGACGACCATCAGCGTGCCCAGCACCGCGAACGCGATCGCCAACTGCCTGGTCTGGCGGCGCAGGGTCGCGGCGGCCCCGGCACCCTCGGCGCCGGGTTTCGACGCGTCGGCCGCGGCCCGCGACGCCCGCGGCACGAGCAGACCCTGGATCGCCGCAACGAGGTTCTGTACGGGCTGCAGCTGCACCGTCTGCACGAACCGCAGGTTGCCGAGCTCGATCTTCGACAGTTTGCCGGCGACCAGGAAGCTGATCGACAGCACCTGCACCTGCGCGACGATGGCGGTGGCGGTGAACCACCCGGACAGGTGCCGGGTCTCGGCCAGCCACGCCTTCGGGTTGCCCCGCCACGGCACCCGGCGCTCGCGCCACAGGTACACGGTGGCGCCGGCGGTCGCGCCGATGCCCCACGCGGCGAGAAAACCGCCGGGGCTCTCATTGCCCGTGAGGATCATGACGATGATCACGACGCCCTGCGTGCCGGCCCACACGAGGTCGATGCCGAGCGCCTTCTCGGGACGGCGGTCCGCGAGATAGTCGCAGCGGGCCGTGTCGTGCAGCATCAGCGGCACCATGAACGGCACCAGCCAGATCAGCTCGTCCAGGTCGATCTTGCCGCCGTGCGGCCAGGCCAGCCACAGCACGATGAAGACGACCATCGTGGTGACCCCGGAGCAGAACGCGGTCGTCAGCCCGTTGCGGATCAGCCGTCCCCGGTGCTCACCCTCGAACCGGGAGGCGAGCGCGAGCAGCACGTCACCGACGAACGCCCGGTTGAGGTACATCGAGAAATAGCCGACGCTCAACGCGAGCGCCAGCGCACCGAACTGGTCCTTGGGCAGCAGGATGCCGCCGAGCAGCGTGTTCGCTGCGTTGGCGGTCGCGATGACGACCTGGTCAAGCAGGCCTGCACCGACGAAACGGGACGCGACACGAAACGCCTGCAAGCGGCGGCGGCGTGATGGCGGCTGGTCGGTCACCCTCGACGGCCATGGTCGCGAACGAGCTTCACGACACGCACCATACGTGACCTGCGGGTGACGAGACTATCCCGTCGGGCCGTTCACCAACTGACATCCAGCGGTTTTCCCTCCGCGTACCCGGCTGCGCTCTGAATTCCCACAGTGGAACGCTCAGCGAACTCTTCCAGGTTGCTCGCACCCGCATACGTGCAGGCGCTGCGCACCCCCGCGACGATCGCGTCGAGGATGTCCTCCACTCCCGGGCGGCGCGGGTCCAGATACATCCGCGACGATGAGATGCCCTCCTCGAACAGCGCCTTGCGGGCCTGTTCGTACACGCTGTCGTCCGCGGTCCGCCGGCTCACCGCCCGCGCCGACGCCATGCCGAAGTTCTCCTTGTACAGCCGGCCGCCCGGATCGCGGCGCGGGTCGCCCGGCGACTCGTGCGTGCCGGCGAGCCACGACCCGATCATCACGTTGGACGCGCCTGCGGCCAGCGCCAGCGCCACGTCCCGCGGGTGACGCACGCCACCGTCGGCCCACACGTGCCGGCCGTGCCTGCGTGCTTCGGCGGCGCACTCCAGCACCGCGGAGAACTGCGGCCGCCCCACCCCGGTCATCATCCTGGTGGTGCACATCGCACCCGGCCCGACGCCCACCTTGACGATGTCGGCGCCCGCGGCGACGAGGTCGGCGACACCGTCGCGGGTCACCACGTTGCCGGCGGCCACCGGTACCTTCGGATCCAGCGCCCGAACGGCCCTCAGTGTCGAGATCATCCGCTCCTGATGCCCGTGCGCGGTGTCGACGACCAGCACGTCGACCCCGGCCGCGAGCAGTTTGTCGGCCCTGCCGGGCGCGTCACCGGTGATGCCGATCGCCGCGCCGATGCGCAGCCTCTGACCCGCGTCGACGGCGGGCTGATACAGGGTGGCGCGCAGCGCGGCGTTCCTCGTCAGGATCCCGACCAGCCGCCCCGCCTTGTCGATGACCGGGGCGAGCTTGTGATGCCCGGCGGTCAGCTCCTCGAACGCGGCCTCCGGGCTGATGTCCTCCGGCAAGGTCTGCAGGTTGCGCGACATCACGCTCTGCAGCTGACTGAACCGGTCCACGTCGGCGCAGTCGCTCTCGGTCACGACGCCCACCGGTTTGCCGTCCTGTACGACGATCACCGCGCCGTGCGCCCGCTTCGGCAGCAGATCCAGCGCCAGCGACACCGTCTCCGTCGGCCCCAGCGTGATCGGCGTGTCATGCACCAGATGCCGCTGCTTCACCCACGAGACCGCCTCGGCGACCACGTCGATCGGGATGTCCTGCGGGATGATCGCCAGCCCACCCCGCCGAGCCACCGTCTCCGCCATCCGCCGACCGGCAACGGCGGTCATGTTGGCCACCACGATCGGAATCGTCGTGCCGCTGCCGTCCCTGGTGTTCAAATCGACGGCCATGCGGGACTCGACGGCACTGCGACTCGGCACCATGAACACGTCGTCATAGGTCAGGTCATAGCCAGGATGCTGATCGTTGAGGAAGCGCACGTCTTCGAACTCTAACGCGCGTTCCGGCGCGGTATTGGGCCTTCTCGCGCTGCTTCTCGCTTCCGATCCCGCTTCTGGCATGCGCGCAAGGGTGGGCAACTCTTGAGAGTCGACCTCTGAGCAGGGAGGATTTCCGTAACGTGCCTTGCGAGGAGTGATGCCTGATGCAGGTCCACGAAGCGATGTCCACTGCCGTCGTCCAGCTAGGCCCGGACCATACCCTCCGCCAAGCCGCCCAGTTGATGTCCCGCCGGCACGTCGGATCGGCGATCGTCGTCGACCCTGACGGCGCGGGCGTCGGCATCATCACCGAGCGCGACATCCTGAAGGCGATCGGCGCCGACCTCGACCCCGACGTCGAACGCACCGCCGAACACATCACCTGGGAGGTCGTCTACGCGAGCCCTTCCTGGACCATCGAGGAGGCCGCCTCCGCCATGGTCCGCGGCGGCTTCCGCCACCTGGTCGTCCTCGACGGCGACGAGGTCCTGGGCGTGATCTCCGTCCGCGACGTCCTCCGCGTCTGGGTCCACCAGAGTTCACCCATCGCCGCCTGACACCCTTTCGCGCGCCGCACAGCGCGCACGCTCCCCTTGTGATCACGGAACTTCGACGGCGCCCAGCACCCACCGAAGTTCCGTGATCACACCTGGACCGGCGTCCCGTTTGAGGCAATTTGCGGCATTCGAGGCCACCACCGCTGCGGCGGAGCCGTTCGGCGGAGCCGTTCGGCGGTCGAAACCCGGCGGAGCACCGCACGACGAAGTCGCGACCATCGACCACAGGACCAACGGCACCGCGCCGCAGACGGCGGCCATCCGGACAGCCACTCCCGTCCTTCGATCACGAGCGGGGTTGACGCCGACCGGCGTAGTGTGACGATTTAGGTGATTTGCGATGGTGGGGCCGAGACCGCTTGGACAGAGATGTTCGACGGTCGACGCCACGGCCGACGCAGGGCCGCGAAATCGCGACCTTAACTACAGGACCGACGGGCTCCGCACCACAGACGGCGACCTTCTACCCGGCCCGCGTGATCGAAGGACGCCCTCGGCCGTCCGGACAGCCACTTCCGTCCTTCGATCATGAGGGGGGATGACGCCGACCGCGCGGTGTGACGATTTGAGTGATTTGCGACAGTGGGATCGAGACCGCTTGGACAGAGACGCTCAACGGTCGAGGCCACGGCCGACGCCGGGCGGCGAAATCGCAACCTTGACTACAGGATCGATGGCACCGCGCCGCAGACGGCGATCCTCCACACCGACCCACGATCGAAGGCTTCCGTCCCCGGCCCGCGTGATCGAAGGACACCCCTGGCCATCCGCACAGCCACTCCCGACCTTCGATCACGGGGGCTGACGCTAGCCGGCGCGGTGTGACGATTTGGGTGATTTGCGACGATGGGACCTAGACCGCTTCGACGGAAACGCTCAACGGTCAAGGCCACAGCCGACGCCGGGCGGCGAAATCGCAACCTTGACTACAGGGCCGATGGCACCGCGCCGCAGACGGCGATCCTCCACCCAGCCTCCGTGATCGAAGGACGCCCCCGGCCATCCGGACAGCCACTCCCGACCTTCGATCACGAGTGAGGATGACGCCGACCGGCGCGATGCGACGATCTGGGTGATTTGCGACAGTGGGACCGAGACCGCTTGGACAGAGATGTTCGACGGTCGAGGCCACGGCCGACGCAGGGCCGCGAAATCGCGACCTTGACTACAGGGCCGATGGCACCGCGCCGCAGACGGCAATCTTCCACCCAGCCCCCGTGATCGAAGGACGCCCCCGGCCATCCGGACAGCCACTCCCGACCTTCGATCACGAGTGAGGATGACGCCGACCGGCGCGATGCGACGATCTGGGTGATTTGCGACAGTGGGACCGAGACCGCTTGGACAGAGATGTTCGACGGTCGAGGCCACAGCCGACGCAGGGCCGCGAAATCGCAACCTTGACTACAGGATCGATGGCACCGCGCCGCAGACGGCAATCTTCCACCCAGCCCCCGTGATCGAAGGACGCCCCCGGCCATCCGGACAGCCACTCCCGACCTTCGATCACGAGCGGGGATGACGCCGACCGGCGCGATGCGACGATCTGGGTGATTTGCGACAGTGGGACCGAGACCCCTCGGACAGAGACGCTCAACGGTCAAGGCCACAGCCGACGCCGGGCCGCGAAATCGCGACCCTGACTACAGGAGCGACGGGCACCGCGCCACAGACGGCGATCCTCCATACCGGCCACGATCGAAGGACAGTCCCGGCCGCCTGGACGGCAAGCCCCGTCCTTCGATCACACGCGAAGGCAGCCCTGCATGCGTGAAGGCGGCCCGGACCCGGCGCGGGCGAAGCCGGCGTCGGGTTATGGGTGATTTGCTCGGGTTTTGAAGCCGGCGACGGTGTGGCACCACCGAATGATGACCTCGACGGCGCTGGATCATGTGAGGTCGGACCTGGCTTGGCATCACCGCAAGACGGCACGGACGGCAACCGCGCTACCCGTTCGCGCCGCCGAAGGCTGCGCGGAACCACCAAGGCCGCAGCCGTGCTGGCTCTTCTATTACGGGCATGACAAACACGCACGCGAAGAGCAACCAGCGAACCGGCCGAGAGCAAAGGCAGGCAGCGCTAGCGGATCTGGCCCGGGTCGAGGGTGACCGTGAACGGGTCGTCGGTGGTGAAGGCGGCACCCGCGTCCACCGTCGTCGCCGTCAGGTAGCCGTCAGCGTGTGAGCCGGCCATCGGATCGGTGTGCACGGTCAGGGTGTGGCTTCTCGAGTCGAAGATCCAATACTGCGGGATGCCCGCCGCGCCGTAGTCGTGGCGGCGCAGGACCAGGCCGGGCAGCGGGTTGCTCAGTGACATGACCTCGATGACGATCAGGACGTCGGTGGCGTGGACGACGTCGCCCTCGCCGTCGATGGCCTCGGTCCGCGTCACCATCAGGTCGGGCACGTAGGTGCGACCATCGCCACAGTCCACGCCGAGGCCGACGGCCAGCACGGCGAACTGCGGCGGGCAGGCCTTGCGCAGCACTGTCTCGAGGCGGTGGCTCGCCCGGCGGTGGGAGATCGCCGGTGCGGGGGTGGTGACCAGCGCCTCGTCGATCGACCACTGGTCGATCCGCTGCTGTGTGAAGGCCGACATCGTCATACCCCACACTCTCCCACCGGGGTACGACAATTTCTTTTCCACCAGGTGGAGCGGGCGGAACTCGGCTGAGCGGGCCGACATGCCTCTCGTAGGCTGGCGCCATGCAGCTCATCTCTTTCGCCCGTGGCGCACCCAGTCTCGACATCATCGACGTCGACGGGCTGAAGGCCGCTGCGGTGCGGGCATTCGAGGCCGACCCTGCTGGCATCACCGCCTATGGCACGTCGGTCGGCTACCTTCCGCTGCGGTCGTGGATCGCGGCCAAGCACGGCGTCGACGCAGACCAGGTCATTGTGACCAACGGCTCACTGCAGGCCGACGCGCTGCTCTTCGAGCACCTGGTGAAGCCGGGTGACGCGGTGGTGGTGGAGAAGCCCACCTACGACCGGACGCTGCTCAACCTGCGCAACCTGGGTGCCGTGGTGCACCAGGTGACGGTCGACGCCGACGGCATCGACACCGATGAGCTGCGCCGCCTGCTGGAATCGGGGGTGCGCCCGACGCTGGCGCACATCATCCCCAACTTCCAGAACCCCGCCGGTGTCACGCTGTCGAAGGAGCGCCGGGAGAAGCTGGTCGCGCTCGCCGAGGAGTTCGGGTTCACGATCTTCGAGGACGACCCGTACGCGGACATCCGCTGGCGGGGCGAGAAGCTGCCGACGATGCTGTCGCAGGACACGACCGGTGTGGTCGTGCACGCGAGCTCGTTCACCAAGACGATCGCGCCGGGGCTGCGGGTCGGTTACCTGGTCGGGCCGAAGGCGACGATCGCCGCGATCGCCAAGCGGGCCACCAACCTGTACATCTCGCCGAGCATGGTCGCCGAGGCGATCACCCACCAGTTCTGCGTGACCGGTGACATCGAGCGGTCGATCGCGAAGGTGTCGGCGACGCTGGGCGAGCGGGCCCGGCTCCTCGCGGACGGGCTGCGCAAGCACGTGCCGGACGCGACGTTCGTGGAGCCCGACGGCGGCTACTTCCTGTGGGTGGAGCTGCCCGACGACATCGACACGACGGAGCTGGAGACCGTGGCCGCGCGGGACTTCGGGGTCGCCGTGGTCAAGGGCAGCGACTTCCTGCTGGAGGGCGGCAGGCACTCGGTGCGGCTGGCGTTCTCGGCGGTGCTGACGGACCAGGTCGACGAGGGCGTGTCCCGGTTGGCGGCGGCGATCGAGGCGGTCCGCAAGGGATAGCAAGCGGTAAGGAAGCGCTTAGGAAGCGCCTGACGGAAAAGCGACACCAAACCGTGATGGTGGGGTGGGTTCCGCTGTCGGCTCCGGATGGCCCAAAATCCAGCCCGGCGCGCTTTGCTGAATCGCGCTGCAGACATCACCCCCCGCCCCCCAACGGCACCGGGTGGGTCGACCGCGCCCCCACCCCCCACCTGCGGTCGACTCACCCGGTGCCTACTTTTATGCCCGAGAAACAACACGGCGGAGGTCGCGATGACCGACGAGCAGCTGGCGGGCTCGTTCTCCAGGGCCTTGGCCCGTCCGGTGCGAGCGATGTCGCGCATGCTGAGTCCGGCCGCGCCCGCCACAGCGATGGTGGAGCCGCCGTCCGTGGCGAGCTCGATCGTCGACTGCGCGCTGTATGTCGACGGGGTGCGCCAACCCGGCGGCCGGCACTACGCGGAGGCGCTCACCGCGGCCCGCAAGCACCGGCACGCGTTCGTCTGGGTCGGGCTGAAGGAGCCGGGCGCGCGGGAGATGGCCGAGATCGCGGAGACGTTCCAGCTGCACGAGCTGGCCGTCGAGGACGCCGTCACCTCCTCGCAGCGGCCGAAGGTCGAGCGGTACGGCGACATGACGTTCATGACGATGCGGACCGCGCGCTACGTCGAGCACGACGAGCTCACCGAGAACAGCGAGGTCGTGGAGACCGGCGACGTGCTGATGTTCATCGGCGAGCACTTCATCATCACGGTCCGCCACGGTGACGCGTGCCGGTTGACGCCGGTGCGCGCGGACCTTGAGCGGCGCCGGGAGGTCCTCGCCGGGGGGCCGTGGGCGGTCGCCTATGCCGTCGCTGACACCGTCGTGGACGTGATGGTGGAGGTGGTCGCGGCCATCGAGGAGGACGTCGCGATCATCGAGGACCAGGTGTTCAGCCCGACCAAGGGCAGCAAGGGCAAGGGCACGGACCGGATTCAGCGGGTGTACCAGCTCAAGCGCGAGCTCATGGAGTTCAAGCGCGCCGTGTTACCGCTGCAGCGACCGCTGGCCGGGGTGGTCAGCGGCCAGCTCGCCGAGGTACCGGAGGAGATCCGCCGGTACTTCCGGGACGTGAACGATCACCTGGTGCGCACGGTCGAGCAGGTGCTGTACCTCGACGACGTGATCAACTCGGTGCTGCAGGCGAGGCTGGCGCAGGTGAGCGTCGACCAGAACAACGACATGCGCAAGATCGCGGCGTGGGCCGGTATCGCGGCCGTGTGGACGTCGGTGGCCGGCGTCTACGGGATGAACTTCGACTTCATGCCCGAGACGAAGTGGGTCTTCGGCTATCCGGGAGTGATGACGCTGATGGTGGTGGCCTCGGCGCTGCTGTACCGGGCGTTCAGAAGGTCCGGCTGGCTGTAGGGCAGGCATCAGGACGGCATAAAACGCGGACGGGCCGTCCCCCGTGGCTGGGGAGGGCCCGTCCGCGCGCTCGTGCGTCAGGAGCGGCTGTTCTTCGACGCCGCCTGCGGCATCGGGTGCTTGTCGTACTCACCGCTGCCCGAGGGGCCGGTGTTGGTGTTCTTGCTGCCGATCAGGTCCGAGGCGCGGTCCTTGGCCGCCTCGCCCATCGTCTTGGCCTTGTCGATCCCGGCGTCCATCGTGGACTTCGCCGAGTCGAGCATCGAGCCGGTGTCGCCGGTGGTGCGGGTCGCGCCGTACTCGTCCCAGGTCTGGTTGGCCCGGCGGCGCCGCATGAGGGCGGTGGCCGCACCGACCGCAGCGCCCGCCATCAGCAGACCACCGATCGTCATCGGCCAGCGCCGGCCGTTGCGGCTCTCGTTCTTCATCATCTTCGCTTTCCCCTTGCGCCCCATCTTCTCGGCCTGCTTGCTCGCCTGGCGCGAACGGTCGCGGGCGATGATGAGGATCGTCCCCGCTGTGCCGCCGGCCTTCGCGAAGCCAGGCCTGACCACATTGCGGGCATTTTCGACGCGCGGCGCCAATGCCCCCGATGCGCCATCGGCGGCGTGCGCCGCGGCCAACCGCAGGTGGCCCAGGCTTTCGCCGAGCTCCTCCTGCATGAGCCGGCGGTGCGTCTTCACCTCACGACGTCCAAACACTTGCTCCACCTCCATGGCCGCGAAACCTCGTCCTCCCCGGGTTACCCAGGGAAAACATTCCGAACCGGTCCGCTGCTCGTCATCCTGCCGCGAACCGGCGGCCCGCACACCCGGATCCGCCAGAATCCGCGTCCGATACGGTGATGACGGAATGTCACCAAAGAAAGGGAGAACTGGTGGCCGAGCAACTGTTCGCGACGCTGCACACCAACGTCGGCGCCATCCGGCTTGAGCTGTTCCCCAACCACGCCCCGAAGACGGTTCGCAACTTCGTGGAGCTCGCCGAGGGCAGCAAGGAATACACCGACCCGCGCACGGGCGAGCCGGGCAAGGGCCCGTACTACAACGGCGTCATCTTCCACCGCGTGATCGAGGGCTTCATGATCCAGGGTGGTGACCCGACGGGCACCGGCACCGGCGGTCCGGGCTTCAACTTCAACGACGAGATCCACCCCGAGCTGCACTTCAACCGGCCGTTCCTGCTGGCCATGGCCAACGCGGGCATCCGCTTCGGCCAGGGCACCAACGGCTCGCAGTTCTTCATCACGCTCGGCCCGACGCCGCACCTCAACGGCAAGCACACCATCTTCGGTGAGGTCACCGACGACGACTCGAAGAAGGTCGTGCAGCAGATCGGCGGCACTCAGACGGGGCAGATGGACCGTCCCCGCCAGGACATCGTGATCGAGCGGGTGGACATCGAACGGGTCTCATGAAGAGCTGGCTAATCTTGTCAGCATGACTCAGCCGCCGGCGAACGTGGTCCCCGTCTGCTACCGGCACCCTGACCGTGAGACGTATGTCCGGTGCACCCGCTGCGACCGGCCGATCTGCCCGAATTGCATGAATGAGGCATCGGTCGGCTTCCAGTGTCCGGAGTGCGTGCGCGAGGGTGCCAGGACACAGCGTCCGGTCCGGACCGCGTTCGGCGGCGGCACCCAGGGTGCCGCCGGGACGGTGACGATCACGCTGATCGTCCTCAACGTCCTGGTCTTCATCGCCTCGGTGATCAGCTCCGGCAGCGCTGAGTCGCTGGCCGGCGGCGGCATGGGTGGCCTGTTCGGCGGCGTGACGCCCCTGCACGAGTGGGGTGCGCTGACGACCTACCGCAACATCCCGCTCGAGGACGCCGAGCACAATCCGTATTACCGGATCCTCGCCGGCGGCATGGTCGACGGGGAGTACTACCGCCTGTTCACGGCGATGTTCCTGCACTACGGCATCCTGCACCTGCTGCTGAACATGTGGGTGCTGTGGGTGCTCGGCCGGCCGCTGGAGGCGGCGCTCGGGCGCGGCCGGTTCCTCGCCCTGTACCTGGTGGCGGGGCTGGGCGGCAGTGTCGCGACCTTCCTGCTGGCCTCGCCGTTCGCGTTGAGCGCGGGCGCGTCCGGCGCGATCTACGGCCTGTTCGGCGCGCTGATCGTGGTCATGCGCAAGATGCGCCGCAGCGTCGCCGGCATCGTGCCGGTGCTCGTGTTCAACCTGATCATCACGTTCACGGTGCCGGGCATCTCCATCACCGGCCACCTCGGTGGCCTGGCCGTCGGCGCAGTCGCCGCGGCCGCGCTGGCCTACGCGCCACGGGCCCGCCGCACGACGGTGCAGGCCGCCGGCCTGGCCGCGATCGTGGTGCTGCTGCTCGCCGCCACCGTGGTGCGCTCCGTCAGCGTGGAGAAGCTGCCGGTCGGGCGGGTCGTCAACAGCGACATGCAGGTGGTGTCGGAAAACTAGGCCCGCCGGCCCCGGACCGACGAAGGTGCCGTTACAGGGTCAGCGACCACGGACCGGCACGCCTGTTCATACGACCTAGGCGCGCCAGACGCGGCCCTGCAGCAGCGAGTCGGCCCCGACCCAGACGAAGTTCATCATCCGCGTCGCGGTGTGGTCGGGGTCCTCCTCCTCGTGGTCGGCGAGCCAGTCGGCGAGGGACTCGGCGGCGCCGACGTAGGCGTACGCCATCGCGGTGAAGTCGCCGGGGCGGCCCGGCACCTCCGCGGCGGTGGCGGCGCTCTCCAGCAGTCCGGCGACGACCTCGACGATCCTCGCCCGCATCCCGGCCAGGTCACCCGCGAAATGCGGCTCGCTGCGCGCCTGCCGGTAGAGCACCCGCCACCCGTCGCGGTGATCGCCGACGAAAGTGAAGAACGCCCGCAGCCCGTGCCACAGCTGCTCGTCGGGCTTCGCGGCGGGCAGGACCCCGGCCGCGACCGCCTCCATGAGCCGGGTGGCCTCCCGGTGCAGGCACGCGATGAACAGCTCGTCCTTGGTGCCGAGGTAGGCGTACACCATCGGCTTGGAGATGCCGGCGACCTCCGCGATCTCGTCCATGGATGCGGCGTGGAAGCCACGATGGGAGAAGACCCGCACTGCGGCGTCCAGCATCTGCTGCTCGCGCACCACCCGCGGAAGTCGTTTCAGCACCTTGTCACCCTACCTACTCATGCGTAAGGTTACGCACGAGTAGCTTATTTTCCGTGAAGACGAAGGGCACACCGACATGGCCGACCTCGACGCCCTGGGCGACTTCAACAACGTCGACCCGAAGCAGTTCGCGCAGCTCGTGAAGGGCGCGTCCGACGCACAGCTCGCCGAGCTCATGGCGGGCCCGCAGCGCAAGGCGATCCTCGACACGATCTTCTCCCGCTTCCCCGAGCTGTTCCGCGCCGACCGCGCCGGCTCCACCAACGCGATCATCCACTGGACGATCACCGGCGCGCCCGACGGCGGCGCCGACACCTACGAGCTGGTCATCGCCAACGGCGCCTGCACGCTCTCGCCGAGCCCCGACCAGGAGCCGAAGCTCGCCATCACCGTCGGCCCGGTCGACTTCCTCAAGGTCGTCTCGGGTGCCGGCAATCCCATGATGATGTTCATGACCGGCAAGCTCAAGGCCAAGGGCGACCTGGGCCTGGCCGCCAACATCGCGAACCTGTTCGACATCCCGAAGGCGTAACCAACATGCCCGAGTTCTCGCTCGATCTGAACGAGGAGCAGCGGGACCTCCGCGACTGGGTGCACGGCTTCGCCGCCGACGTCGTGCGCCCGGCCGCCGCGGAGTGGGACGCCCGCGAGGAGACCCCCTGGCCGGTGATCCAGGAGGCGGCGAAGATCGGCCTCTACGGCTTCGAGTTCCTCGCCAACACCTGGGCCGACCCGACCGGGCTGTCGCTGTGCCTGTCCAACGAGGAGCTCTTCTGGGGCGACGCCGGCATCGGCATGGCGATCTTCGGCACCAGCCTGGCCGTTGCCGCGATCTACGCCTCCGGTACGCCCGACCAGATGCTCGAGTGGGTCCCGCAGTGCTTCGGCGACGCGTCCGAGCCGAAGGTCGCCGCGTTCTGCACCACCGAGCCGGAGGCCGGCTCCGACGTCGGCTCGATGAAGACCCGGGCCCGTTACGACGAGGCCGCAGACGAGTGGGTCATCAGCGGCCAGAAGGCGTACGCGACCAACGGCGGCATCGCCAACGTGCACGTCGTGACCGCCAGCATCGAGCCAGAGCTGGGATCCCGTGGGCAGGCGGCGTTCGTCGTGCCGCCCGGTACACCGGGACTCAACGGCAGCAAGAAGCTCAAGAAGCTCGGTCTGCGCGCCTCCCACACCGCCGACGTGTTCCTCGACGACGTGCGGGTGCCGGGCCGGTGCCTGCTCGGCGGCAAGGACGCCCTCGACGCCCGGCTCGCCCGTGCCCGTGAGGGTCGCAAGGCGCAGGGGCAGGCCGCGATGCGCACGTTCGAGCTGTCCCGGCCGGCGGTCGGGGCGCAGGCGCTCGGCGTGGCCCGCGCCGCGTACGAGTACGCGCTGGACTACGCGAAAGGCCGGGTGCAGTTCGGCCGGCCGATCATCGAGAACCAGGCGATCGCGTTCGCCCTCGCCGACATGCGCATGGAGATCGACGCCGCGCGCCTGCTGGTGTGGCGGGCCGCCTGGATGGGGCGCAACAACCGCCCGTTCGAGGCCGGCGAGGGTTCGATGAGCAAGCTCAAGGCCGGTGAGGTCGCCGTCGCGGTGACCGAGAAGGCCGTGCAGATCCTCGGCGGGGCCGGCTTCCTGCGGGAGCACCCCGTCGAGCGCTGGTACCGCGACGCCAAGATCTACACGATCTTCGAGGGCACCAGCGAGATCCAGCGCCTGGTCGTCGCCCGCGCCATTTCCGGCACCTATATCCGCTGACTACGGCGGCGGCCCTCTGCCAGGGGTCGCCGCCGTTGCAAAGGGGAGACATGGACACGCCGTTCATCCTGCGCACGATGGCCAGCCGGAAACTGCTGCACCCCGGCAGTCCCGCAAGGATCGTCCGGCAGCTCAACGCGCTGCGCCGCTGGGGCTTCGGCCTCTACGGCGAGATGCGTTCCACCGCGGCCCGCGACCCCGACCGGGTCGCGGTCGTCGACGAGGACCGCCAGATCACCTACGCCGAGCTCGACCTGCGCGTCCGCCGCCTCGCCAACGCCCTGCGGGCCGAGCACGGGGTCCGCGCCGGCGACCGGGTCGGCCTGCTGTGCAACAACTCCGCCGGCATGGTCGAGGCGATGCTCGCCCTGATCGCCCTCGGCGCGCAGGCCGTCCTCGTCAACACCGGCCTCGGCAACACGCAGCTGGAGGCGGTGGCGCACGACCAGTCCCTGACGCTGCTGGTGCACGACGACGACCTGCTCGGCATGCTCGCCGCGGTCCCGCCGCACCTGCCGAGGCTGGCGATCTCCAAGACCGCCGGGCTGATCCACCGGGCACCGTCCTCCGAGCTCGAACCGCCCGCCGACGCGGGATGCGTGGTCGTGCTGACGTCGGGCACGACCGGTGCGCCCAAGGGTGCCCGCCGGCGCAACCCCGCAAGCCTCGGCCCGCTCGCGTCGGTCGTCTCGCGCATCCCGCTGTACGCCGGCGAGCGGATGTTCGTGGCCGCGCCGCTGTTCCACACGTGGGGGCTGGCCGCGCTGCAGCTGTGCCTGGCGCTGCGGGGCACCATCGTCGTCGCCCGCCGCTTCACCCCGCAGTCCACCGTGGACGCCGTGCGGGCCACCGGAAGCACGTCGCTGTTCGCGGTGCCGGTGATGCTGCAGCGCCTGCTGGAGGCGCCCGCGCCCATGCCGACGCTGCGGGTCGTCGCGACGTCGGGCTCGGCGCTGACCGGCCCTCTCGCGTCGCGGTTCATGGAGGCGTACGGCCCTGTCCTCTACAACCTGTACGGCTCCACCGAGGCGTCCTGGGCTTCCATCGCCACGCCGGACGAGCTCCGGGCCGCGCCCGGCACCGCGGGCCGCCCGCCGCACGGCACCCGGATCGCGATCCTGTCCGACAGCGGCACCGAGCTGCCGACCGGCGTCATCGGGCGGATCTTCGTCGGCAACGACATGCTCTTCGAGGGGTACACCAACGGCACCGGCCGCGAGTCGCACGGCGACCTGCTCGGCACCGGCGACCTCGGCCACCTGTCCGCCGACGGCCTGCTGTTCGTCGACGGCCGCGAGGACGACATGGTCATCTCCGGCGGTGAGAACGTGTACCCGGCGTCGGTCGAGGACGTGATCGCCGAGCTGCCGCAGGTCCGCGAGGTGGCGGTGGCCGGGGTACCGGACGAGGAGTGGGGGCAGCGGCTGGCGGCGTGGATCGCCCTGTACGACGGCGAGTACGTCGACCCGGACGCGGTGCGGGAGTACGTCCGGCACCGGCTGGCCCGCTTCTCTGTGCCACGGGACGTGTACTTCGTCGCCGCGCTGCCCCGCAACGCGACCGGCAAGGTCGTGCGCCGCCAGCTCTACACCGACTGAGGCTTACGGGTACAACGTCAGCTCCGGCACCGTGACCAGCGCGATGAGCTGGTCGACGTCGAACGGGGCCTGCTGCACGCCGGGCTGGTCGCCGCGCGCGGTGACGAACAGCATCGTGCCGTCGGGGCGCACGGACCACACGTCGATGGCCCAGTTGTCCTGCGGTGGCACCGGATAGGTGCGGATCAGCAGCTGGGCGCCGTCGTGGACCTCTCCACGGCAGGTGTACTTCGTCGACTGCTGGATGCCGCACTGCTCGTCGACGAACTCGCGGTAGTGCGCCGGGGTCTGCTCGCTCGCCCGCAGCGTCACCGCCAGCCCGCCGCCGGGGACCGCGAGGCCCGCGCTGTAGCCGACCACGCTTGTGGGGTCCGTGACGAACCGGGCCGGCAGCGGCTCTCCGCCGCGCATGTTGGTGAACGTGATGTCCGGGAACCGCTCGGTGAGCAGCGCGGTCAGCGTGGCGTCGAGCCGGGCGAGCGCGGCGCCGCACTCCTCCCGCACCGGCACCAGCGGGGCGCCGCCACCGACGACCACATTGCCGGTCGCCACCGGCGTGACGCAGGCGACCGGCGCCAGCGACGAAGTCGCCTTGGTGGCGGCCGCGGTGGCCGGTGGGGCCACGCCGGGGCTTTGCCCGGGTGCCGTACGGCGCAGGTACTGCGGCACCACCAGCACCGCGGCGGTCAGCGCGACCGCGACCGCGATCCCGGTGACCGAGTGCAGGCGGCGGGTGCGGCGGCGCTCGCCGGTGATCAGCTGGTCGACGTCGATGCTCGTGGGCGGTGGGTGCTCGGTGGCGGCGAGCATGGCCTGGGTCAGATCCACAACGGGTCTCCCTCCTTGAGGCCGGCCCGCAGCGACTCCAACGCCCGGGCGGCCTGGCTCTTCACGGTGCCCTCGCTGCAGCCGAGCGCCTGCGCGGTCTCCTCGACGGACAGGTCGCAGAAGTACCGCAGGACCAGCACGGCCCGGCGGCGCGGGGGCAGCCCGGCGAGGAGGGAGAGCACGTCGAGCCGCTGGTCGGCGTCGGCGGTGGCGGCGGGCCGGTCCGGCAGCCGGTCGGTGGACGACTCGCGCCGCCAGGGGCGCCGCCGCTCGTCCAGCCAGGCGGACATGAGCATGCGTCGCACGTACGCGTCGCGGTGCTCCATCACCGCCGCGCGCCTCCAGTGCCGCAGCAGCTTGACCAGCACCGTCGACGTCAGGTCGTCGGCCAGGTGCCAGTCGCCGCACAGCAGGTAGGCGGTCCGGCGCAGGCGGTCCAGGTTGCCCGCGACGTAGTCGCGGTAGGCCTGCTCGGTCGGCATCCGTGCTCCCTCCCCGTTCGGGTTCACCGGGAGAACGGAGGCCGCACCGCGCGGGGTTGCCTCTACTTCGAGGGAATCAGGACCTGGTCGTGCAGCGCGGCGAGGGCGATGTCGGTGCGGTGCTGCTCGCCGTCGAACGTGACGCCGTCGACGAGGCGGTACGCGGCCGCGCGGGCCTCGGCCAGGGTGTCGCCGACGGCGGTGCAGGTCAGGACCCGGCCGCCGCTGGTGACCAGGGCACCGTCGGCGCGGCGGGCGGTGCCGGCGTGGATGACGCCGGGGACGCCGTCGGCGCCCGTGATGACGTCGCCCTTGCGGGCCGACTCCGGGTAGCCGGCGCTGGCCATGACCACGCACACCGCCGAGCCCGGCCGCCACGCCAGCGGCGGGTCCTCGGCGAGCTGCCCGACCGCCGCGGCGTGCAGGACACCGGCCAGCGGTGTCTCCAGCCGGGCGAGCACGACCTGGGTCTCCGGGTCTCCGAAGCGGCAGTTGTACTCGATGACCTTCGGCCCCTCAGCGGTCAGCGCGAGGCCGACGTACAGCACTCCGGTGAACGGGGTGCCGCGGTGGCGCATCTCGGCGAGGGTCGGCTGGACCACGGTCGCCATGACCTCCTCGACCAGCCCGGCCGGGGCCCAGGCGAGCGGCGAATACGCGCCCATGCCGCCGGTGTTGGGGCCGGCGTCGCCGTCGCCGATGCGCTTGAAGTCCTGGGCCGGCTGCAGCGGCACGGCGGCCGTGCCGTCGGTGACCACGAACAGGGAGACCTCGGGACCGGCGAGGTACTCCTCGACGACGACCCGCTCGCAGGCGACGCCGTGTGCGAGGGCCTCGTCGCGGCTGTCGGTGACGACGACGCCCTTGCCGGCGGCGAGACCGTCGTCCTTCACCACGTAGGGCGCGCCGAACGCGTCGAGCGCGGCGGCCAGCTCCGCCTCGGAGGTGCAGACGAACGAGCGGGCGGTGGGCACGCCCGCCGCCCGCATCACGTCCTTCGCGAACGCCTTCGAGCCCTCCAGCTGCGCCGCCGCCTGCGACGGGCCGAAGCAGGGGATGCCCTTCGCGCGGACCGCGTCGGCGACCCCGGCCACCAGCGGCGCCTCCGGGCCGACCACGACGAGGTCGACGGCGCGCTCCACCGCGAGCGCGGCGACGGAGGCCGGGTCGAGCGCGTCGACCTCAGCGTTCGCCGCGATGGCGGCCGTGCCCGGGTTGCCCGGGGCACAGATCAGGTCGGTCACGGCGGGGTCGGCGGCCAGGGCCGCGGCGATCGCGTGTTCACGACCACCGGAGCCGAGCAGGAGTACGCGCACGCGACAGATTAAATCAGGCTGTGCCGCACCACGTTCTCGTCACGGCCTGGACCCACCCCGACGATCGACACGCGGGTGCCCGCGAGCTCCTCGATCCGCTCGATGTAGCGCTGCGCGTTGGCCGGCAGGTCCGCGAACACGCGCGCCTTGGAGATGTCCTCCCACCAGCCGGGGAGCTCCTCGTAGACGGGGGTCGCGTGGTGGAACTCGGTCTGCGTCATCGGCATCTCGTCGGTGCGCTTGCCGTCCACCTCGTACGCCACGCAGATCGGCACCTTCTCCAGCCCGGAGAGCACGTCGAGCTTCGTGACGACCAGGTCCGTGATGCCGTTGAGCCGGGTCGCGTACCTGGCGACGACCGCGTCATACCAGCCGGTGCGCCGCTCCCGCCCGGTCGTCGTGCCGTACTCACGGCCGATCTTGCGCAGGTGCACGCCGAAGTCGTCGAACAGCTCGGTGGGGAAGGGACCGGAGCCGACACGCGTCGTGTATGCCTTGGTCACGCCGATCACCTGCGTGATCGCGGTCGGCGGCACGCCCGCGCCGACGCAGGCGCCGCCCGCGGTCGGGTTGGACGACGTCACGAACGGATACGTGCCGTGGTCCATGTCGAGCATCGTCGCCTGGGCGCCCTCGAGAAGGACCGTGCGGCCCTCCTCCAGGCCCTTCCACAGCACCTGCCGGGTGTCGGTGATGTAGGGCCGCAGCCGCTCCGCGTAGGTGAGGTACTCCTCGACCGTCGCGTCGACGTCGATCTCCTTGCGGTTGTACACCTTGAAGAGGACCTGGTTGCGCTCGCGCAGCACGATCTCGAGCTTCTTGCGCAGGATGCCCGGGTCGAGCAGGTCCTGGACCCGGATGCCCATGCGGGCGACCTTGTCGCCATAGGCGGGGCCGATGCCACGGCCGGTCGTGCCGATCCGCGACGAGCCGAGGTAGCGCTCGACGACCCGGTCCAGGGCACGGTGGTGCGGCATGATGAGGTGTGCGTCACCCGATATCATCAGGCGGGACACATCGACGCCGCGCTCCGCCAGACCGTCGATCTCGATCAGCAAGATCTTCGGGTCGATCACGACCCCGTTGCCGATGACGATCGCCGCGTTGGGCCACAGGGCCCCCGACGGCATCAGGTGCAGGGCGAATTTCTGTCCGTCCGGCGTCACCACGGTGTGACCCGCGTTGTTGCCGCCGGAGTAGCGCACGACGTAGTCGACGTCGCCGCCAATCATGTCGGTAACCTTGCCCTTGCCCTCGTCGCCCCACTGAGCGCCGATGAGCACGATCGCTGGCATCGTCTGTTGCCCTCTCCAAAGGGTCGGGCGCCCCAGCGGGTCGCCCGGGGTGCCAGGCTAACAACCGCGTGAAAGGCAGGTTGACAACGGTGGTCGACGTGGTGATGCTCGCGCTCGGCGAAGGCACGTCCTGTGCCTGCGAAAACGGCGCGTGCGGCACGCGTACCCCTATTCTTGCCTGTCGCGACGCGCTGCGCACCGCAAGCGTCCAGGTCGAGACGGTTGTCGCACACACCGACACGGAGATCGACGCCGCGCTCAAGGCGCTCCCCGACGTGCGGCTGATCGTGGCCACCGCCGCCGATGGGCAGCTCCGGGCGGTCATGCGGCGCCTGGTCAGGATGTATGCGCCGGCGCCCAGCAAGCGGTCGCTCTCGCAGGAGGCGATCCCGGACGACCGGACCCTGCCGGACCTGCCGCCGATCGGCGTGCTGCCGCTGGGCCCGGACTCGACCGACCTGGTCAGCCGGCTCGGCCTGCCCCGCACCCCGGCGGACATCGCCGCGGCGGTCCTGGGCGGCAACGTCCGCCGCCTCGATCTGCTGCGCAACGACGCCGGCTCGGTCACTCTCGACGGGGTCCTGGTCGGCGGGGTCGACGCGAGCGGCTCGGCCAGCACCTACCTGGCCCGGGTCGAGGTCGACGACACCGTCCTCGCCGACGGCACCGAGCCGGTGCTCATGTCGGTGGTCGCCAACGCCTCGCGGTATGCGACGGTCGACGGCCTCCCGCTGGTCCTCTCGCCGGACATGAGCGACGGCATCATCGACGTGGCGGTCGCGGTGCCCCGGGCGTCCCGGTCGCTCTTCCGCCGCCCCCGCGTCGAGATCGAGGTCCGCCGCGCGCACGGGCGCGCGGTCGCGATCACCCCCCGCGTCGACGTCCCCTTCGTCGACGACGGCGCCGAAGGCACCCTCACCAGGAAGCGCTCGTGGTGGATGGAGCGCTCCGCCTGGGCCGTCTACGTGCCCTGACGGCGCCACCTTCGCATACGGTGCCGACTCGCATACGGTGGGAGAGCGCGGGAGGGGAACAGCTGTGAACGACGCACTCTGGCCGCCCGACGAGATCATCTCGGGCCGGCGCACCGAACGACCCGTCACCACGGGCCCGGTGCGGCCCACCGACGACGACCTGGAGCAGGACGACACCACGCCTTCGGACGATCCTGCCCCGCCTGCCGGGGATGGCCGGACGGACGCCCGGCCGGCGGTCGAGCAGGTCGGGTCGCCGTGGTCGCAGCCGCCGGGGCGGGTGGGTCTCGGCAGGTCCGGGCAGGCCTCCGGGCATCAGGGTGACGGCGGGCCGCCCGGGCCGTGGCTCGTGCCGTCGCCGGCCGATGACGACCAGCCCGACGAGACGGTCCAGCACGGCCAGCCGGTGCCGCACGTGCCGGTCTCCGGCGCTCCGGTCCGGTCGCCGGTCTCCGGGCCTGCGGCGGTGCCGATCTCGGGCTCCACCGCCATCCCGATCTCCGGCGCCGCCGCCATCCCTGTCTCGGGCGCCGGCCCGATCCCCGTCTCGGGCGCGGGGCCGATCCCCGTCTCAGGCGCCGGCCCGATCCCCGTCTCGGGCGCGGGGCCGGTTCCGGTCTCAGGCGCGGGGCCGGTTCCTTTGCCAGGTCGCAACGAGATCTCGATGCCGGGGGCGAACGCTCTCCCGACCAACGGCGTGCCCGTGCCGCTGCCTCCGGGAATGCATCCTCCGCAGCCGGCAGCGCCACCGCCGCCCGCGCCACCGGCACCGCCCACGCACGCGACGCCGCCCGCGCCGCCCACCTACGCCGCGCCGCCCACGCACGCGGCGCCGCCCGCGCCACCGGCGTACCCCACACCGCACTCGCACGCCGCGCCGCCGACGTATCCGGCACCGCCTGCGGCACCACCAGGGCCGCCGCACTCGCACGTCGCGCCGCCAGGGGCGCCGCCCGCATATCCGCCGTATGGCGCGCAGTCCGGGCATGCCGCTCCGCCCGGATATCCGGGGCCGCCCGCAGCGCCGCCCGTCGGGGCGTTCAGCCCGCACCGGAGGCGCCGCCGGCGTTCCAGGCGCCCGGCGTACACCATCCGCAGCCTGGGACCGGGGTGCCCGGGGAGGTGGCGCCGCCGCTGCGGCACAGGCCGCCGACCGAGCCGCCGCCGGTGTCGAGCTGGTCCGACGGGAGCACGCCGACCGCCGAGGAGTTCTCGCGGCGCCGGCAGACCCGGCCGGTCGATCCGGTTGCCGTCCGCGGCGTGCGTGGCGTGGTGTCCAAGGGGACGCTCGGCATGGTGTCGCTCGGGCCGGGGCGGCGGGAGCTGGAATACCGGCACGACGTCGACCTGGTGCGGCGCAACTTCGGCGGGCTGCGGCAGGTGACCGTGGTCAACCCGAAGGGCGGCGCGGGCAAGACCGTCGCGGTGCTGCTGCTGGCGATGACGTTCGGGCAGAAGCGCGGCGGATACGTGCTGGCCTGGGACAACAACGAGACGCAGGGCACGCTCGGCATGCGGGCGCAGCAGGACTTCCACACCCGCACGGTGCGTGACCTGCTGCGTGACCTGGACCACTTCCAGGGTGCGCAGGGGCGGGTCGGCGACCTGTCGCAGTACGTGCGGGCGCAGGGCGAGGGCATGTTCGACGTGCTCGCCAGCGACGAGTCGGCGACGGCGGGCGAGATGCTCACGGCGCAGTCGTTCGGGGAGATCCGTGACGTGGTCAGCCGTTTCTACAAGCTGATCGTGGTCGACACCGGCAACAACGTGCGCGCGGAGAACTGGCAGGCCTCGATCGACGCGACGGACCAGCTGGTGGTGACGATGTCGGCGCGCAACGACTCCGCGGAGACGGCGTCGAGGATGCTGGACCACCTGGAGCAGCACGGCCGGCAGCGGCTGGTGCGGCAGGCGGTGACGGTCGTGTCGATGCCGCCGAGCCGACGCCACCTGGACGTGCCGGCCATCACCCGGCACTTCGCGGCGCGGACCAGGACGGTGCTGCTGGCGCCGTACGAACGCTTCATCGACTCAGGAGAGCCGATCCGCTACGCGGGCCTGACCTCCGCCAGCCGCGACGCCTGGTTGAAGGTCGCCGCGGCCATCTCGGAAGGGCTGTAAGGGTCAGCGAAGCGCAGCGGTGGCGGCGGGGTCGCTGTCGTTGAGGAACTGGGCGCAGCGCTCCGCCTCCTCCTGCTCGCCGATCACCTCGGCGGCCAGGCCGAGCGCGTTCAGCGCCCGCAGGAAGCCCCGGTTGGGTTCGTGCGACCACGGGACCGGCCCCGCGCCGCGCCAGCCGCTGCGGCGCAGCTGGTCGAGGCCGCGGTGGTAGCCGGTGCGGGCATAGGCATAGGCGGCGACGGGCTCGCCGTCGGCGAGGGAGATCTCGGCAAGCTCGGCCCAGGCGGCGCTGAACGCCGGGTGGGCCGCGGCGACATCCTTGACGTCCTTCTCGGAACCGGCGGCGGCGGCGAGCTTCGCGGCGGCCTCAGGCTCGGCGGGAAGCAACGTCGGTGATGGCTGTGGCAGCAGGTTCTGCATGCAGCCATTCAACCAGGTTGGCTGAACGGTGGAGGGTACGTCCCGCGACCGGGGGGTGTGCCCGGTTCGGGCAGGTACTAGAAAGGGAAGTCCGGAGCCTCCCCAGGACCCGGTTACGCGATGGCCCGATCTTCATGGTCGGGCCATCGCCCTTTCCTCGCCCCTGCGGGGAGCCGACGGAAACGCCGTAGGGCTGGCAAGATGACCTCGTGCCCACACCGCCCCCGCCAGACGTGGTAGCGCTGCACGATCACTCGCCGGAAGAGATCGAGTCGCCGGAGGAACTGCTGTTCCACCTGAGCACCGGCTCGCTGGCGACCAAGATCGTGCAGGGTCTCGACCTGTCCGCCGTCGACCTGTCCGCCGTGGACGTGCAGGACACCCTGTTCATCGGGTGTCACTTCGCGGCCCTGGACGCCGTCGTCGATCTGTTGCTGCGGCGGGCGGTGGTCGTCCCCGAGTTCGCCGGCGTGCCGTATCCGACGCACCCGTCGCAGCTGTACGTGCCGGACGACCTCTCCGCCGGGTTCGACTCCGACGGGTTCGCCGGCATGTTCGACACGCTGGTCTACGAGCACTTCCGCTCGACCGGCGGGGCGACGCCGGAGATCCGCGAGGCGATCGCGCAGCGGATGCACGACTCCGGCATCGACAATGCCCTGGCGAATGTCACCGCCGGCTGGATCGGTGCCCGCGGCCCGGCCGCCGCGGTCGGGATCATGGGCGGTCACGCCGTGCTGCGCGGCGCGGCCGACTTCCGCGCCGCCGCCGAGCTCGCGTGGCGGCTGGCCCGCACCGACCGCCTGGTCGTGACCGGCGGCGGGCCGGGCGTGATGGAGGCGGCCAACCTGGGCGCGTTCCTGGCCGACCGCCCGCTGGACGTCCTCACGGACGCAATCGACCGGCTGTCGGTGGCGCCCGACTTCCACGACCACGACCCCTTCACCAGGGCCGCGCTGGACGTCCGTGCCGCGTTCGCCCAGCCGGTGCCGCCGACGCCCGACTCGGTCGCGCCCGCGGACCAGGTGGCCGTCGACCCGGTGACCTGGGCCCGGCGGGGCGGCCTGGCGATCCCGACGTGGCTGTACGGGCACGAGCCGGCCAACCTGTTCGCCGCGAAGATCGCCAAGTACTTCTCCAACGCCATCCGCGAGGACACAATCCTGCGCCTGTCCCGCGGCGGCATCGTCTTCGCGCCGGGCATGGCGGGCACGGTCCAGGAGATCTTCCAGGCCGCCACGAAGACGTTCTACGCCACCGACGGCGTGAGCGGCCCGTTCGTGTTCCTCGGCGTGCGGCACTGGACCGAGCGCCTGCCGATCCGCGGCCTGCTGGAGCCCCTGCTGGCCGCGTCGCCGGTCGGTGACCTGCGCGAGCTGCTGCACGTCACCGACGACGTCGCCGAGGCCGCCGAGATCCTGACCACCTGAGACATACGAAAAGGCCCGGCCCACGGTGGGCCGGGCCTTTCGCGGTGGAGCTACTTGGACAGCGTGGTGCCGGTCGAGCGGAGGTGCTCGCAGGCCTCGACGACGCGGGCGGACAGGCCGGCCTCGCCCGCCTTGCCCCAGGCGCGCGGGTCGTAGGCCTTCTTGTTGCCGACCTCGCCGTCGACCTTCAGCACGCCGTCGTAGTTGGTGAACATGTGCGCGGCGACGGGGCGGGTGAACGCGTACTGCGTGTCGGTGTCGATGTTCATCTTCACCACGCCGTAGTCGAGGGCCTCGCGGATCTCCTCGAGGAGCGAGCCGGAGCCGCCGTGGAAGACCAGCGAGAGCGGCTTGTCCTTGCCGTACTTGGCGCCGACCGCGTCCTGGATGGTCTTGAGGATCTCGGGGCGGAGCTTGACGTTGCCCGGCTTGTAGACGCCGTGGACGTTGCCGAACGTCAGGGCGGCCATGTAGCGGCCCTTCTCGCCGAGGCCGAGCGCCTCGACCATGGCCAGGCCGTCCTCGACGGTGGTGTAGAGCTTCTCGTCGATCGCGCCGACGACGCCGTCCTCTTCGCCGCCGACGACGCCGACCTCGATCTCCAGCACGATCTTGGCCGCGGCGGTGAGCGCCAGCAGCTCCTCGGCGATCTGGAGGTTCTCACCCAGCGGCACGGCCGAGCCGTCCCACATGTGGGACTGGAACAGCGGGTCCTGGCCCTTGGCGACGCGCTCCGCCGAGATGGCGAGCAACGGCCGGACGAACTTGTCGAGATTGTTCTTCGGGCAGTGGTCGGTGTGGAGGGCGACGTTGATCGAGTACTTCTTCGCGACTTCCTGGGCGAACGCGGCGAAGGCGACCGATCCGGTGATCATGTCCTTGACGGTGGGGCCGGAGAGGTATTCGGCGCCACCGGTGGAGACCTGGATGATGCCGTCGCTCTCCGCATCGGCGAAGCCGCGCAGCGCCGCGTTCAGCGTCTGCGACGACGACACGTTGATCGCCGGGTAGGCGAACGCGCCGGCCTTGGCGCGATCGAGCATCTCGGCGTAGACATCGGGAGAGGCGATGGGCATGACGGCGCTCCTTGGCTGTTTGGATCGTGCGGTGTTTGGAGCCGGGCGTGCGCGGCTCGTCGAGGACCGCGCTGTCCTGCAACGGAGTATCCCGCAGCGCTCGCGACCCATGAACGGCGGGAGGGTGGGCACGGGGTGAATTGCCCGGCTCAGCAGCGTTACGACTGATTCGGTCGTACGGTGGGAGGGACCTGAGGGAGGACGCATGACCCAGCCTGACGAGGATCTGCTGACGTTCGACGACCAGCTCGACCCTGACGTGCGCGACCCGGAGGCACCGTCCGCCGACGCCGCGGAGCAGGCGCTCCCGGCCAACCCGCAGGACCGTGGGCAGGTGGTCAACCGCGCGCACCCCTGGGACGCGAACGAGTACGACGCGGTCGAGCAGGACCGTGAGGTCGCGATGGACGACGAATACCGCTAACCGACGTATTGCGGATGTACGGCGACCCAGGCGGGGACGGTCCCCTCGCGCATCGCCGCGAACAGGCCGTCGCCCTCGGGCAGGACGGTGCGGTCCGGCCCGGTCGGCAGTTTCAGCCCGGGCACCTGGGACTTGTCGAAGCCGGCCAGCATGCCGGCCAGCATGGGCAGTGACACGTCGCCGAGGTGCAGGTCGAGGGCGCTCCCCGCGACCGGCAACGCCTTGGCGAGCTTCACTGGGTCCCCGAGCTGCCGGGCGAGCGCGGCGAGGAACTGCCGCACGTGCGCGTCGCGGTCGTCGGCGCCGTTTGCGAGCGACTGGCGCTGGCGGACGTAGTCCAGGGCCTGCCAGCCGGCGAAGTGTCGGCAGCCGGGCTCGTAGATGACCGGCTGCATGCCGGACCGCAGCGGCACCACGCGGCCGGAGGAGGGGTCGTGGCCGAGGTGGATGGAGATCGTCTGCTGATCGACGCACAGGTCAACGCCGCCGACGGCCTCCGTGACCCGCTGCATGCCGGCGAAATCGATGACCGCGCCGCCGTCGATCGGGACGCCGACAAGGTTGCCCACGAGGCGGGAGGTCAGCTCGTACCCCCCGAAGACGAACGCCGTGCCGACCTGCTGGACGCCGAAGTTGGGCACGTCGATCAGCACGTCGCGAGGGATCGACACCTGGTAGACGGTGCGGCTGTCGGCGTCGACGTGCAGCAGCAGGATCGCGTCGGCGCGCACGGTGTCACCCGGTGACCCCGTGCGCCGGTCGGTGCCCAGCAGCAGGAAGTTGCCGACGTCGGGGCTGCCGGCCTCCAGCAGCGTCTCGGTGTGGATCGGGGGCATGTGCCGGTCCGGCACCGCCATCGGCAGCGAACCGGCCAGGGCCAGCACCAGCGCGGTCGCGCCCGACAGCCGCCAGCGGCGGCGGGTCCGGCGCTTGCGGACGCCGGCAGCGATCCCCGGGCGCAGGGCCGCGGCGACCGGCACGTCCTGCTCGTGGCGGGCGAACGCCGCGGCGAGTGCTGAAGCGAGCGCCGACGGGGCCGGTGGCTCGCTCATCGGGCGTCACCGCCGATCAGCTCCGGGACGACCTCGGTGCGCAGCGTCGCGAGGGCCCTGGAGATCAGCGAACGGACCGTGCCGATCGCACAGTCGAGCACCTCGGCGATCTCGACGTCGCTGAGGCTCTCGTAGTACCGCAGCACCAATGCGGCCCGTTGACGCCTGGGCAACCGGCCGAGCCACAGCCACATCTGGTCGCGGTCCGCGGACGCCTCGGCGTGGTCGGCGACCGGCGGCCCCAGCGGCTCGGACAGCTCGGCCCGCAGCACCACCCGGCGCAGCCATGATCCGCGATGCAGGTCGATGTAGGCGTTCGTGAGCATCCGCTTGACGTAGTGCTCGGGCACGCTGGCGGTCGCGATCCGGCGCCACTTCACCTGGGCGCGGATCATCGTCTCCTGCACGAGATCCTGCGCGGTGTGTGGATCGCCGGTGAGCATGACCGCGTAGCGCAGCAGCGCCTGCAACCGCGCCTCGACGAACTCCTCGAACGTCACCAGACCCCCTCCCCCTGACCCTAATGACGGGTCAAGGGGAGGAACTGTTGCGACGCGTCAGGGAATCAGCGGAGGGTGGTTGGGATCCAACAGTCCGCGGTCGCGCAGGGCCTCGTACAGCGGCGTGGTCTGCGGGTAGTGGCCCCAGTGGTGATCCCCGTCGGTGCCGTTGTCGGCGCCGTGCCCGCCGCCGGTGTTGCCGACGCCGCCGAGCAGCTGCTGCTGGACGGGGTTCAGCCCGGACCACCAGGGTCGCGACGGCAGGCCGGCGACGTCGTCGCGGATGGCGATCCAGCGGTAGGTGTAGCCCAGGAACACGCACTTGCGCGTGATGTCGGAGAGGTTGTCCGACCGGGCGTGCCAGATCCGCCGGTCGAAGAACACCACGTCACCGGCGTCGACGGTGACCTGCCGCGCGCCGTCCGGCGTCGGCCACGGCACGTCGCGGGTCGGCGGGCCGGGCAGCCAGTTGGTGCGGTGGCTGCCGGGGATCAGGGTCAGGTTGCCCCGGCCGGTCTCCGACACGTCGGACAGCCAGTAGGCGAGCTTCACCGACAGCCGCGGGCGCGGGTCGGTCTCCAGCTCGCGGTTCTGCCGGCCGCCGTCCTGGTGCCAGTGCCACCAGTCGGGCTTCGGCGCCGCCAGCGGCGGGTGCACGTCCAGGTGCGAGTGGTAGATGTGCACGTTCCACCCGAGGATCGACCAGACCAGCGGGAACGTCGCCGGGTGATCGATCAGGTCGACCAGGTCGGGGTAGTTCGTGACCGGGCTGAGCAGGTGCAACGAGCCGTCCGCGGCACGGGGGTGCTGCTGGTGCGCGGTTTCGAGGACCGACGCGTAGTGGCGCACCTCGTCCGGGCTGAGCACGCCCTTGAGCACCAGGTAGCCGTCCGCGTCGAACTGTTCGCGCTGCTCGCGGGTCATCGGCGCCCAGGTTGCGGTGCCGTTGTCCGGCGCTGTCGCAATCGCTGACATCCCCGTCTCCAGTTCCGGCGCCGTCCGCAGGCGCCCTCACCGCTCCAGACGTGACCGCCCTCCACGACCGTGGTCGCCCGTTCGTGCCGCAGTTTCTGGACATTCCGCGTGCAACGGATGAACCCTCCTTCGACGTCTATTCAGAAATGCGGAACGCCGGGTAGCCGACGACCCTGTCCTTCGGCCCGCCCGTGTCCGCGGACGTGGCGAGCGCGAGCCGCTCGACCCGCAGCGCGCTGTTGCGGGCCCACGTGAGCAGCCCGCGCAGCGCGTGCCGCCCGCAGGCGTCGCCCTCGCCGATGCGCTCCGGTGCCAGGTCGCCGATGGCCGCCGCGGTCGCGGCGTCGCGGCTGTGCGCCTCCGCCTCGGTCAGGTAGTGCGACAGGTCGGTGCTGCAGATCACCACCGTCCCGGGTCCGGCGACCGCGGACAGCAGCGCGGCGGTCGCGTCCGGATCGCCCGGCCCCACCAGCACGGGCAGCATTTTCCGCAGGTGTACGCGCAGCAGAAACGGCACCTGCACCTCGATGGAGTGCTCGGGCGCGTGTGGGCGGTCGTCGGCGACCGCGAGGCCACGCGCGACGAGCAGCCGGCCGGCTTCCTGATCGATGTCGACCGGCCCGAGCGGGCTCGCCCAGGCGGCCACGGTCGGCACGGCGGCGCCGCGCAGCGCCACCTGGTGCGCCGGCCCGAGCACGACGGCGCGCTCGAACGGCTGCACGCCCTCGCGCAGCTCGCGGTAGACCCGGGCCGCGGTCGGACCTGACCAGCGGTAGCCGGCATGTGGCACGACGTAGGCGACCGCGGTGCCGTCCGGCGCCGGTGCGTCGTTCGTCACATCGAGCATCGCGTCGAGCATCGTGGCGAGCTCGGCGGGGTCGGCCGGGTAGAAGGTGCCCGCGACCGCGGTGGGTCTCGTGGCCGTCATCGCAGCACCACCGGCAGCCGCCGCCTGCCCCAGCCGCCGGCCGGGCCGTCGTACACGCCCGGCAGCTGATGTCCACAGCGGACGCACCGGCCGTCGTCGGTCAGCCGGTAGGCGCGCAGGTCGTACCAGTCGCGGACGACGACCGGCTCGGCACAGCCCGGGCAGCGCGTGGTCTGGCCGTCGGGGTCGTGCACGTTGCCGGTGTAGACGAACCGCAGGCCGGCGTCCAGCGCGATCCGGCGCGCCCGCCGCAGCGTCTCCGGTGGGGTGTGCGGGATGTCGCGCATCTTGAAGTCGGGGTGGAACGCGGAGAAGTGCAGCGGGACGTCGGTGCCGAGGTGCTCCAGCAGCCAGTCGCACTGCCGGCGCAGCTCGTCGTCGCCGTCGTTCTGGCCCGGGATGAGCAGCGTCGTGATCTCCAGCCACACGTCGGTGCCGTGCAGGTAGTCCAATGTGGACAGCACTGCGTCGAGCCGGGCGAACGTGACCTTCTCGTAGAACCTCTCGCTGAACGCCTTCAGGTCGATGTTCGCGGCGTCGATGTGCCGGTAGAACTCCTCGCGCGGCGCCGGGTTCATGTACCCGGCGGACACCGCGACCGTCTTGATCCCGACCTCGCGGCAGGCGTCGGCGACGTCCATCGCGTACTCCATGAAGATGACCGGGTCGTTGTAGGTGAACGCGACCGACCGGCACCCGAGCCGCAGCGCCTCCGCCGCGAGTTGCGAAGGGCCGGCCGACGCGGCGAGGGTGTCGATCTCGCGGCTCTTGGAGATGTCCCAGTTCTGGCAGAAGCGGCAGCCAAGGTTGCAGCCGGCGGTGCCGAACGACAGCACGGGAGAGCCTGGCAGGAAGTGGTTGAGCGGCTTCTTCTCGATCGGGTCGACGCAGAACCCGGACGAGCGGCCATAGGTGGTGAGCACGATCTCGTCGCCGGCGCGCTCCCGGACGAAGCAGAAGCCGCGCTGCCCCTCGTGCAGCTTGCACGCTCTGGGACAGACGTCACACTGCACCCGGCCGTCAGCCAACCGGTGCCAGTGCACGGTCGGCACCGTCGCCATGAGTTCGACTCTACGCCGCGGGTCTGACTGTACGCCGCGCAAAACCGCCTGACCCAGCGATAATCCGGGCGCGACGATGGCCGGGTGCTCCTGACCATCACCACCACCCATCACCCCGCGACGGACCTCGGCTACCTGCTCGTGAAGCATCCCGACAGGTTGCAGTCGTTCGAGGTCAGCGGCGGCACGGCGCACGTCTTCTACCCCGAGGCGACCGAGGACCGCTGCACCGCGGCGCTATTGCTGGAGGCCGATCCGGCCGCGGCGCGACCGTCCCGGCAGCCCGACACGTTCACGCTGCGACAGCACGTCAACGATCGGCCGTACGCCGCGTCGAGCCTGCTGGCGGCGGCGATGGGCCGGGTGCTGCGCACCGCGCTGCGCGGCGACTCACGCGACCGGCCGGAGCTCGCCGCCGGGCCGATCCCGCTGGAGCTGCGCATCCCCGCGCTGCGCTGCAAGGGCGACGCGGCGGCCTTCTTCGAGCCGCTCGGCTGGGCCGTCGAGGCGACCCCGGTCCCGCTGGACACGGCGCACCCGGAGTGGGGTGCCAGCCGGTACGTCGACCTGACGCTGCGCGGCACGCTCCGGCTCGCGGACGCGCTCAACCACGTCTACGTGCTGCTGCCGGTCCTCGACGACGCCAAGCACTACTGGGTGTCCTCCGACGAGGTGGAGAAGCTGCTGCGGGCCGGGACCGGGTGGCTGGCGGAGCACCCGGCGAAGGCGGTCATCGCCCGGCGGTACCTCGCACACCGCACGTCACTGACCAACGAGGCGCTGTCCCGGCTTTCGGATGGCGTCGACACCGACTCCGTCGGCGAGCCTCCTCCCCGGCCCGAGTCCCTCGCGTCCCTGCGCCGCGCCGCGGTCGTCCGGCAGCTCACCGAGGCCGGTGCGAGCCGGGTGCTGGACCTCGGCTGCGGGCCCGGCGCGCTGCTCGGCGAGCTGATCCGGGACCGGCGCTTCACCGAGATCGTCGGCGCCGACGTCTCGACCGTGTCGCTGGACATGGCGGCCCGCCGGCTGCGGCTGGACCGGCTCCCCGAGCGGCAGCAGGCGCGGATCCGGTTGCTGCAGACCGCGCTGACCTACCGCGACGACCGGCTGCGCGGCTTCGACGCGGCCGTCCTCATGGAGGTCATCGAGCACGTCGACCCGCCGCGGCTGCCGGCGCTCGCGGCGAGCGTGTTCGGCCACGCGGCGCCGGCGACGGTCGTCGTGACCACCCCCAACGTCGAGTACAACGTCCGGTATCCGGGCCTGCTCGAGCACGGCAGGCTGCGCCATCACGACCACCGCTTCGAGTGGGACCGTGCGCAGTTCGGCGCGTGGTGCGACGAGGTCGCCGCGCGGTACGGCTACACCGTGACCCGGCACGGCATCGGCGAGGAAGACCCATCAGTCGGCGCATCCACCCAGATGGCGGTGTTCAAGCAGTGACCACGGTGACGATCCCCGAACTGTGCCTGGTGGCGCTGGTCGGCATCTCCGGCTCCGGCAAGTCGACGTTCGCCCGGCGGCAGTTCGCCCCGACGCAGGTGCTGTCCTCCGACGCGTTCCGGGCGCTGGTCGCCGACGACGAGAACGACCAGTCCGCGTCGGCGGAGGCGTTCGACGCGCTGCACTACATCGCCGGCAAGCGGCTGCGGGCGGGCAGGCTCACCGTCGTCGACGCGACCAACGTGCAGGCGCACGCGCGCAAGGCCCTGGTCGACCTGGCCCGCGCGCACGACGTGCTGCCCGTCGCGATCGTCCTGGACGTGCCGGAGGGCGAGTGCTGGGCGCGGACGCAGCTGCGGCCCGACCGTGACTTCGGCCGGCCGGTCCTGTCCCGGCAGCACCGCGACCTGCGCCGCTCGCTGCGGTCCCTCGGCCGCGAGGGCTTCCGCCAGGTCCACGTCCTGCGTGACGTGGCCGAGGTCGAGGCGGCGGTCATGGTGTACCAGAAGCTCTACAACGACAAGAAGGACCTGACCGGGCCGTTCGACATCATCGGCGACGTGCACGGCTGCCGCGAGGAGCTGGAGCTGCTGCTGGACCGGCTCGGCTACGTCGTCGGCCGCGACGCTTCGCAACGGGCCGTCGACGCGCACCACCCGGACGGGCGCACGGCGGTGTTCGTCGGCGACCTCGTCGACCGCGGCCCCGACTCCCCCGGCGTGCTGCGTCTGGTCATGGGCATGGTCGCGGCCGGGCACGCGCTGTGCGTGTCGGGCAACCACGAGGCGAAGCTGCTGCGCAAGCTGCGCGGCGGCACGGTCCGCGTCGCGCACGGCCTGCAGGAGACCCTGGACCAGCTCGACGCCGCCGACCCCGACCTGGTCGAGGCGGTGCCCGCTTTCCTGGACGGGCTGATCAGCCACTACGTGCTGGACGGCGGGCGGCTGGTCGTCGCGCACGCCGGGCTCAAGGAGGCCTACCACGGGCGGGCGTCGGGCCGGGTGCGGTCCTTCGCGCTGTACGGCGACACCACCGGCGAGACCGACGAGTACGGGCTGCCGGTGCGCTACCCGTGGGCGGAGGAGTACAAGGGCGCGGCCACAGTCGTCTACGGGCACACGCCCACCCCCACGGCCGAGTGGGTCAACAACACGATCTGTGTCGACACGGGCTGCGTGTTCGGCGGCTCGCTGACCGCGCTGCGGTATCCGTCCCGGGAACTGGTGTCGGTGCCGGCCGTCCGCACCTACTACGAGCCGGTGCGACCGCTGGTCGTACCGACGTCATCCGAATACGGGCTGGACGTCGCCGACGTCATCGGCCGGCGCACCCTCGTGACGCCCGCGGGCCGGGTGACGGTCGCGGCCGAGAACGCCGCGGCGGCCCTCGATGTCATGAGCCGCTTCGCGGTCGACCCCCGCTGGCTGGTGTGGCTGCCGCCGACGATGGCGCCCGCGTCGACGTCGAAGGTCGAGGGCTACCTGGAGCACCCGGTGGAGGCCCTTGCGGACTACGCGGCGGCAGGCGTACCGCGGGTGGTGTGCGAGGAGAAGCACATGGGCTCACGGGCGGTGCTGGTCGTGTGCCGGTCCCCTGCCGCCGCCGAGCGACGGTTCGGCATCTCGTCCGGCCTCTCCGGGACGGTCTACACGCGGACCGGTCGGCCGTTCTTTCTGGACCCGTCGCTTGAGTCGGAGATCTTGGACCGGGTCCGGGACGCCGTGGGTACGGCCGGCCTGTGGGACGAGCTGGGCACCGACTGGCTGCTCCTGGACGCCGAGGTCCTGCCGTGGTCGGCGAAGGCGGAGCCGTTGATCCGGGAGCAGTACGCCGGCGTCGCCGCTGCCGCCGGTGCCGCGCTGCCCGTCGCTCGCGCGGCGCTGTCGGCGGCCTCCTCCCGTGGCATCGACGTCTCCTCGCTGCTGGCCCGGTTCGTCGACCGCGAGGCGTCGATGGCGGCGTTCACCGACGTGTACCGGCGGTACTGCTGGCCGACCGACGGCCTCGACGGGCTGCGGCTGGCGCCGTTCCACGTGCTGGCCGGCGAGGGCCACTCGTATCTGCGCCAGGATCATGAATGGCACCTGGCACTGTTGGACCGGCTCGTTGCGGCCTCGGAGCTGTTCGCCCCGACCCGGCGGCTGGTGGTCGACCCTGCGTCGCCCACGGACGTCGCGGCGGCGACCGAGTGGTGGCTGGAGCTGACCGGCGCCGGCGGGGAGGGCATGGTGCTCAAGCCGGCGGTCGACGCGGGTCCGCGGGTGCAGCCGGCCCTGAAGTGCCGCGGCCGGGAATACCTGCGGATCATCTACGGCCCGGACTACCTCTCGCGGTTGGACCGGCTGCGGGCCCGTGGGCTGCAGCGCAAGCGCAACCTCGCGCTGCGCGAGCAGGGTCTGGGCCTCGCCGCGCTGGACCTGCTCGCCGCCGGCGGCTCCGGGCGGGCCGTCCATCAGCTGGTGTTTGCCGTGCTTGCCTGTGAAAGCGAGCCAGTCGATCCCCGTTTGTAGCCGGGCTCACGTACCCTGGTTCGCCATGGAAGAAAAGACTCGCGCCGTCGGCGAGCTGCTCGCCTTCAACCCGCTCGACGCGAAGGGTCTGCTGAACACGTTCGGTGTGATCGGCGTCTGGATCATCATGTTCGTGGAGACGGGCCTGCTCGTGGGCTTCTTCTTCCCAGGAGACTCCCTGCTGTTCCTGGCCGGCGTCGGAGCGTCATCCGTCGCGCAGGAGTTGCTCGGCACGAAGCTGAGCCTGACCCAGCTGCTCATCGGCGCGCCACTATGTGCGATCGCCGGTGCGCAGCTGGGCCACTACCTCGGCGCCAGGTATGGCCGCCGGATGTTCGACCGGCCCAACTCGAAACTCTTCAAGAAGGAGTACGTCGAGAAGGCCGAGTACTACTTCGTGAAGTTCGGCCCGGCCAAGGCCGTGGTGCTCGCCCGGTTCATCCCGATTGTCCGCACCTTCCTCAACCCGGTCGCCGGCACCATCGGCATGCCGGCGAAGCAGTTCTTCATGTGGAACGTGGTCGGCGGCATCCTCTGGACCGACGGCATCCTGCTCGCCGGCTACGCCCTCGCCAAGCAGATCAGCGACCTGATCCCGCCGGAGAAGATCGACACGTACCTGCTGCCGGCGGTCCTGCTGATCGTGCTGATCTCCGCGATGCCGATCTTCATCGAGATCTTCCGCGGCTGGCGCGAGCGTCGCCGCAACAAGGGCCTGCCCACCGCGCCGGTCGAGGACGGCCGCACCGGCGCCCACCGCGCCGCCGACTGACCTTCGGCCCTCGACCCTCGACCTCTCACTCGAACAGCGGACCCGGACGCCCTCGGCGGCCGGGTCGCTTGCTTTGCAGGCCGGCAGATCGAAGTCACTGCGTGGCCGTCCGGACGCCAGATCCATCCCTCCGGACGGCGATCTTCGGCCCCGGCGCATGATCGAAGGACGACCATGGCCGTCCGGACGACCGTTCCGGTCCTTCGATCACGCGCACGGGTGATGGGATCTTGACGCGGGCGAAATCGGCGCTGCGATACGGGTGATTTGTCGGCGCCTTGGAACCAGCGACGGTGTGGCACCACCGAATGACGACCTCGACGAGGCTTGATCACGAGAAGGTGGTCGGAGTCGATGACTGGACCAGGGAGTACCACGCTCCGGACGGCGATCTTCGGCCCCGGCTCATGATCGAAGGACGACCATGGCCACCCGGACGACCATCCCGGTCCTTCGATCACGCGCACGGGTTGATGGATCCTGACGGGGGCGAAGCAGGCGCTGCGATACGGGTGATTTGTCGGCGCCTTGGAACCAGCGACGGTGTGGCACCACCGAATGACGCGCTCGACGGCGCAGGACCATGTGAGCGCGGACATGGCTTGGCATCACCGCAACTACGGCACGAACGGCGACCGCGCTACCCGTTCACGCCGCCGAAGGCTACGCGGAACCACGAACGGCCGCAGCCGTGCTGGATTTTCTATCACGGGCATGATGACCACGCACGCGAACCAGGACGAAAGGGAACCAGCGAAACAGCTCAGTTGGTCCTGATCAACGCCTGCAGGAAGATGTTGCCGATCTGCTCGGGGTCGGTCACCACGAAGGAACGGCCGCCGGTGGCGGCGGCGATCTCTGCCAGCTCCTGCTGCCGCACGTCCGGGCCGACGCCCAGCAGCACGACGCGGACCGGGCGGGTCGGGTCCGTCGCGCGCTCCAGCTCCAGCTTCAGCGTCTCCAGGCTCATCCCGGGCTTCGAGTTGGCGCCGTCGGTGAAGACGACGACCGTGTTGGAGCGGCCCTCCTTGTAGCCCTCCTTCAGCGCCTTGTACGCCGAGAGCACCGTCTCGTACAGGCCGCAGACGTCCGTCCCGACGGCCTTGGTGGCGGCGACGGCCGTGGTCAGCCTGGCGCGCTGGCCCTGGTTGAGCGGGTTGAGGGGGACGACCTCCTGGTAGTCCTTGCCGCTGGGCAGGCCGGATGCGTAGGCCCACAGGCCCAGCTCGCTGTCGTCGGTGAAGAGGCCGAGCCCGTCGGTGGCGGTCTTGCGCAGCACCTGCAGGCGCGACGGTGAGCCGCTGCCGGCCATCGCCCGGTTCATCGAAGCGGTGACGTCGACCAGGGTCAGGACGCGGGACGGGGCGGTGGTGGCGTTCCAGTACCCCAGGATGTCGTTGATCTTCTGCGCCTCGGTGAGGGGCTTGACCATGACGGGGGCGGTGGCGGCGCCGCGGCCGGCGGGGAAGCCGGCGCTGGTCGAGCCGTCGGCGGCGCGGAAGCCGAGCCTGGCGAAGAGGTCGCGGTTGCCGTCGGCGGCGAGGGCGGTGCGGAAGAGGGCCGCCGCTTCCAGGTTGGCTCTGGGTTTGCCGCTGATCATGGCGTACGGGTAATCGAGCGTGACCGCCGGATCGACCTGGAGTGCGGTGAGTGGCGCGGCCGGGTTCGTGGCGTTGTAGGCGATGACCGCCTGCTCGCTCATCGGCGCGACCTGGGCGGGGCCGGTGCTCTTGTTCAGCGCGGCCTGGTCCGCCGCGACGGCGATGGACCGGTAGGCCTTGACCACGTCGACGAGCTTCTTGGGATCGGTGACGATCGAGTCGTAGAGCAGGCCGGCACCGGCGAGACCGGCGGTGCTGCGGCGGGGGTCGACGGCGGCGAGCTGGACCTGCTTGCCGGCGACCTTGGTGAGCAGCGCCGCGACCTGCGGCGCGCCGGCCGTGCCGCCGCTGGTGAGGGCGTTGGCGAGCTGGTCGGGCACGGCCAGGGCGACCGGGCTGGCGGCGACGGAGGTGGCGTCGGGTTCGAAGGCCTCGCGGCTCACCGCCTGCATCCGCACGATCCACGCGGTCGAGTCGGGGATCCACACGGTCGGCACGTCGGCGTCGGCCGGTGAGGGCAGGGCCGTGGCGGCCACGTTGATCGCGCCGCCGGCGCGGGCGGCGAGCTGGTTGGCGACGTTGGCCGGCTCTGCGGCGCGCACCTGCACCTGGACGCAGTCGCCGCTGACCTGAGGCTTGGTGGCGCTCCAGCGGGCGGCGGCGTCACGGACGGCGGGTGCGATGTCGGGCGCGGCCGCCACGACGAGTTTGACGCCGCCGTCGCAGTTGCCGTCGCCGCCGGCCATGGCGCGCACGGCGATGACGGTGCCGCCGATCAGGCCCAGCACACCGACGATCGCCAACGGTGCCCGCAGCGAGCGTCCCCGGCGTTGCTCCACGTGCTCACCCTGCCCTTCGTCCGTGCAATCGGACGAGTGTAAGCGCAGGTCACACGGTTGCGGAGGGACGGTCGAGCCACTCGGTCGGCACCGGCTGCAGCGTGCGACCCAGGGTTAACGCTCGGTAAGTCAACTGCGCCGCCTCTTCGAGATAGAGGGCGCGTTTGTGTGCCAGCTCGACCGAGTCGGCGATCACCGAGCAGCCGTGGTGGGAGAGGATCACGCAGTTGACGCCGCCGGCGCAGGCGGCCGCGGCGAGCTCGCCGACCCGGGCGTCGCCGGGCGGGCTGAACGGGGTGGTCACGACCTGCCGCAGATAGAAGGCATGGTCGGTCGTGACGAGCCGGATGGGCTCGCCGATCGCGTCGAGCAGCAGCACCGTCTGCGGGTGCAGGTGGACGATCACGTTGGCGTCGGGCCGGACGCGGTAGGTCGCCAGGTGCAGCCCGATCTCAGAAGATGGCGCGGCGGCTGTGTCAAGTACCGCGCCATCGCTGATTCGGACCCGAACAAACGAGTCTTGGGACAGCCCGTCGAGCCAGGTGCCGGCGGCCGTCACCCAGCACTCGTCGGAGCCGGGTGCTCGGACGGACAGGTTGCCGCCCGAGCCCACGACGAGCCCAGCCTGCACGACCGCCTGCCCAAGCAGGGCAAGCTGGTCGCGCAGATCGTCGGGCCGGTGAAACAAAGCCCTACCGAGGTGCCTTCTTGGTCGCCCGCTTGCGCGGCGGCGTCAGAAGGTCGGCGATGGTGCCGATGGCGGCGGGCACCAGGCGGTAGAACGCCCAGACACCCCGCTTCTCGCGCTCCAGCAGCCCAGCCTCGGTCAGGATTCGCAGGTGGTGGCTCACCGTGGGCTGCGAGAGCCCGAGCGGGGCCGTCAGGTCACACACACACGCCTCGCCGTCCGGCGCCGACTGGATCAGGCTCAGGAGCCGGAGTCGGGCAGGGTCGGCAAGTGCCTTCAGGACGCCGGCAAGACGCTCGGCATCGGCGCGGTCAATCGGCTCGCCAGCAAGCGGCGAGATCTGGGGCAGGGTCATCTCAGCCAGCGCAGTTCCCACGTATTCCATCCTTCCACCAACACCATCGACCCGCCTGCATATACGCAGGTCCGAATCGACAATTTTTCAGCCCTATTGGCCGAGGTCGGCCAACGAAAATGCTGAGCGATAGCTCAGCCCCGCGGCGCGGACCGCCTTTTCCGCCCCACGGTCGACGATAACCGCGACACCGACGACTTCAGCGCCGGCCTCGCGCAACGCCTCTACGGCAGTCAGAACGCTCCCTCCTGTCGTGGAGGTGTCTTCGACCGCCAGCACACGGCGGCCCGCAACGTCGGGTCCTTCGACCCTCCGCTGAAGACCGTGAGCCTTGTCACTCTTCCGGACGACGAACGCGTCGAGCTTGCGTCCCGTCCCCCGCGCGGCAGCTGCGTGCAGCATCGCGGTGGCCACCGGATCGGCGCCGAGGGTCAGCCCTCCCACAGCGTCGAAATCCCAGTCGGCGACCAGATCGAGCAGCACCCGGCCGACGAGCGGCGCACCAGCATGGTGCAGCGTCAAGCGACGTAGGTCCACATACCAGTCGGCTAGTTGTCCGGACGACAGCGTCACTCGCCCCTGGACCACAGCCAGGTCTCGCACGAGTTTCAGCAGGTCGTCACGGTCGGTCATGACCGAAGCGTACGCGCTAAATCTCCCGAGCGAATCGATGACCCGCACTCTCGCAGAAATATAGGTCCGTCAAGGGGACGAGGAGGAATACGAAGGTGATCGCAGCGATCACCACGAGTGACGCGAGGGGTGATGGTGACAGGGGTCAACGAAGTGCATATGAGGGAGATTCGCGTTGGTTTCACCGATTCCGCCGCTTGCCGCAGACCTCTCACATAGGCCCTGACCAGCGCGAATGCTGTAAATCTGGCCCGGTCGCGCGAGGGCTCAACCCTTCGCCGTCGATTTCCAACCGTTTGGCCGCACCGTGACGTCAATCATGCTCAATGCTCGTCCCACTCAATGATCACCGCGGCCGATGCGGCTCCTGGTGCTCCTGGAGACGCGCCGCAGCAGGCCCTGTGGGGCGTGCCGCACCCCGAAGACCACCATCTTGTACTTCCAGTCGGGGACGCTGACCAGCTTGCCCTTCCTCAGGTCCCGCAGCCCGTCGCGGACCACGCGTCCGGCGTCCAGCCACAGCCACGGCGGCGTCTTGGACATGTCGATGCCGGCCCGGTCGTGGAACTCGGTGCGGGTGTAGCCGGGGCACAGCGCCATCACGCGGACGCCCATCGGCCGTACCAGCTGCCCGGTCGACTCACTGAAGTTGGTGACCCACGCCTTGCTCGCCGGATACGTGGACCCGGGCATCATCGCGGCGAACCCGGACACCGAGGAGACGTTGATGATGTCGCCCCTGCCGCGGGCGGTCATGGCGGGCAGCGCCGCGAGCGTGAGCCGCATGACGGCGTTGACGTTGAGCCGCAGCAGCAACTCCTCCCGCTCCACCGTGGAACGCAGGAACGACGTGTTGAGGCTCATCCCCGCGTTGTTGACCAGCAGGTCCACGGGGCGGTCGGTGGCGGCGAGCCGGGCCGCGACCAGGTCGCAGCCCTCCGGCGTCGACAGGTCCGCGGGCAGCGCCTCGGCGCCGCCGAGCTCGGCCGCCATCGCCTCGAGGCGGGCCCGGTCGCGGGCGACCAGCACCAGGTCGTGGGTCTTCGCGAGCTCGCGCGCGAACGCGGCGCCGATGCCCGCGGTGGCGCCCGTGATGAGGGCGACTGGCCGTCCGGTCATGCTGCCACCTCCGCTACGCTCCGGCGTCCGCACGACGGACTGCACTGCCGATGCCCGGCCCCTCCGCTGCGCTCCGGTCCGGTCATGCTGCCACCTCCGCTACGCTCCGGCGTCCGCACGACGGACTGCACTGCCGATGCCCGGCCCCTCCGCTGCGCTCCGGTCCGGTCATGCTGCCACCTCCGCTGCGCTCCAGCGTCCGCACGACGGACTGCACTGCCGATGCCCGGCCCCTCCGCTGCGCTCCGGTCCGGTCATGCCGGCACCATACGCGGAAGGCCCCGGTTGCCCGGGGCCTTCCTTGTTCACACCGTCGGTGGCGGCTGGTTCGGCGGCCCACCCGCGGGCGGGTAGCCGGGGTCACCGGTGCCGGGCACCGGCGGCTCCCACTGCTGCTCGACCTTGCGGAAGTACGGGTGCGACGCCGGCAGCGCCAGCAGCACGATCGCGCCCAGGATCGCCACGACCAACAGGATGCCCAGTACCGTGGTGAGCGGCTGATACCAGCCGGGCACCTCGGAGTAGACGAGCTCCATGTAGCGGTCGTAGGTCGGCAGGTCCGGGTCGGTCTTGCGGGCCTCGTTCCAGCCGGCCTCGCCGACGAAGGACAGACCGAACACCGAGACCGTGCAGCACACCGCGATGCCGCCGAGGACCCACGTCAGGATGCGGGCGACCTGCTTGCCCTTGCCGACGTAGACCGCCAGCAGGACCAGCAGCGCGATGATGAGCACGCCGATGACGACTGAAATGGTGGTGGTGACGCCCGCGCTCAGGCCGGCGTCTTCCTGCGACGTGCCTCTGACGGCGTTCTTCGTGCCCTCCGCGATCTTGCCGGAGTATGCCAGGGACAGAATGATGTTGATCAGCTCGATCCCGGCCGCCGCGTAGAGCAGGTTGACGGCCAGGTTGACGGTGGACGGTCGGGCACGCGGCCCAGACGCTGGGTCGGCGAATGCCATCGGATCTCCTCCCAGGAAACCTTGAGGATCAACCGTATCGATGTCGCGCCGTTACCGCAGCCACAGTCCTCAGTTGTTGAGGCGATCTTGTGCATATCGGGTGAGGGTGGTGGTGCCCATCATGCAGCCGCTGAACGTCGTGACCTCGGCATCCTGCCGGACGAGGCGCTGCCAGGCGGCCCTGCCCGCGTCGGCGTCGACGTGGGTGAGCAGCTCGGCCGCATACAGCCGCCCGGCGGGCTTGGCGCGGTCGAGGAGCGCCTCCAGCTTGGGCCGCAGCTCGGCGCCGTGCCGGCGGAGACCTTCCTCGACCGCGAAATACGCCTTGGTGGCCGGCAGGAGCGTGCCGGCGATGCCGACCCCGCCGAACGCCAGGGTGTCGGCGTCGGCGAGTTGGCGCAGTTCCTCATCGAACGCACCGTTCTTCTTCCACAGCATCGCCCTCGTCCTTATCCGGCGCTGACAGCGAGCGCCTTCTTGTCGTCCGCCAGGTCCACGACGACGCGGTCGCCGTCGCGGATCGTGCCGGCCAGCAGCGCCTTGGCGAGCTGGTCTCCGATGGAGGTCTGCACCAGGCGCCGCAGGGGGCGGGCGCCATACACGGAGTCATACCCAAGACTGGCCAGCCAGTCACGTGCGGCGTCGGTGACATCCAGCGCCAGCCGCCGGTCCGCCAGGCGACGGGCGAGGGCCTGGAGCTGGATGTCGACGATCGCGCGCAGGTCGGCGGGCGACAGCGCGTCGAACACGACCATGTCGTCGAGCCGGTTGATGAACTCCGGCTTGAAGTGCTGCCGCACCGAGGCGATCACGGCGTCGCGCCGCTGCTCCGTCGTCAGTGTCGGGTCGTCGGCGAGGACCTCGGAGCCCAGGTTGGAGGTCAGGATGAGGATGGCGTTGCGGAAGTCGACCGTGCGGCCCTGCCCGTCGGTGAGCCGGCCGTCGTCGAGCACCGCCAGCAGCACGTCGAACACGTCCGGGTGTGCCTTCTCGACCTCGTCGAGCAGCACCACCGAATAGGGCCGGCGGCGGACCGCCTCGGTGAGCTGGCCGCCCTCCTCGTAGCCCACGTATCCGGGCGGCGCGCCGACGAGGCGGGCGACCGTGTGCTTCTCGCCATACTCGCTCATGTCGATGCGCACCATGGCGCGCTCGTCGTCGAAGAGGAACTCCGCGAGCGCCTTGGCCAGCTCGGTCTTGCCGACGCCGGTCGGCCCGAGGAACAGGAAGCTGCCCGTCGGGCGGTCGGGGTCGGCGATCCCGGCGCGGGCGCGGCGCACGGCGTCGGAGACGGCCTGTACGGCGGCTTCCTGCCCGACGACCCGACTGCGCAGCGACTCCTCCATCCGCAGCAGCTTCGCCGTCTCGCCCTCCATCAGGCGGCCGGCGGGGATCCCGGTCCACGAGGCGACCACCGCGGCGATGTCGTCGGCGGAGACCTCCTCCTTCAGCATCGACCCGGCGGACTGCAGCTCCTCCAGCTCCACCTCGGCGGTGCGCAGCTCCTGCTCCAGGTCGCGGATCCGCCCATACCGCAGCTCGGAGGCCTTGGCCAGGTCGAGGTCGCGCTCGGCCCGGTCGGCCTCGCCACGCAGCTGCTCCAGCTGCTCCTTGATCGTGGAGACGGCGGAGATGTGCTGCTTCTCGTTCTGCCAGCGCTCGGTCAGTGCGGTCAGGTGCTCGCGGCGGTCGGCCAGCTCGGCCCGCAGCCGCTGCAGCCGCTCGGCGGAGGCGACGTCGGGCTCCTTGGCCAGGGCCATCTCCTCGATCTCCAGCCGCCGCACGATCCGCTCGACCTCGTCGACCTCGACAGGCCGCGAGTCGATCTCCATCCGCAGCCGGGACGCCGACTCGTCGACCAGGTCGATCGCCTTGTCCGGCAGGAACCGGTCGGCGATGTACCGGTCGGACAGCGACGCCGCGGCGACCAGGGCCGCGTCGGTGATCCGGACGCCATGGTGCACCTCGTAGCGCTCCTTGAGCCCACGCAGGATGCCGATGGTGTCCTCGATCGACGGCTCGCCGACCACGACCGGCTGGAACCGGCGCTCCAGCGCGGGGTCCTTCTCGATGTGCTCGCGATACTCGTCCAGCGTGGTCGCGCCGACCATCCGCAGCTCGCCGCGGGCCAGCATCGGCTTGAGCATGTTGCCGGCGTCCATCGAGCCTTCGCCCTTGCCGGCACCGACGATGGTGTGCAGCTCGTCGAGGAAGGTGATGACCTGCCCGTCGGAGCTCTTGATCTCCTCCAGGACGGACTTGAGGCGCTCCTCGAACTGGCCCCGGTATTGCGCGCCCGCGACCATCGCCGCCAGGTCCAGGCTGACCAGGCGCTTGCCGCGCAGCGACTCGGGCACGTCGCCGGCCACGACCCGCTGGGCGAGGCCCTCGACGATCGCGGTCTTGCCGACGCCGGGCTCGCCGATGAGGACAGGGTTGTTCTTGGTGCGGCGCGACAGCACCTGGATCACCCGGCGGATCTCGGAGTCCCGGCCGATGACCGGGTCGATCTTGCCGTCGCGGGCGGCCTGGGTCAGGTCGACGCCATACTTCTCCAGCGCCTGGAAGGTCTGCTCGGGGTCGGCCGTCGTGACTCTCCGGTCACCGCCGCGGACCTGCGGGAACGCGGCGATCAGGGTCTGCTCGGTGGCCCCGGAGTCCTTGAGGCGGGTGGCGACCGCACCGCCGACGCGGGCCAGGCCGGCCAGCAGGTGCTCGGTCGAGGTGTATTCGTCGCCGAGCGGGCGCGCGATCTGCTCCGCGGCCGCGATCGCGTTGGCGAACTCGCGGGCCAGATTGGGCTCGACGACGCTGGATCCCTTGGCGCTGGGCAGCCGGTCGACGGCGTGCAGCGCGGCACGGCGGATGTCGGCCGGATTGGCGCCCACGGCGCGCAGCAGGCCCGCGGCGGTCGATCCGCCCGTGTCCAGCAGCGCCAGCAGCAGGTGCCATGGTTCGACGGTCGCGTGTCCGCGCTGGCTCGCCGCGTCAACGGCGGCCTTGATGACCTCGCGACTCTTGGTGGTCAGGCGTTCGGCGTTCATCGGCTCCTCGTTCCGGTTCGTACCCGTGCACCAGGTACGACACTCCCGAGGTTGAGTCTATTCCACTCAAGTCTTATCGTGCAGCGACAGCGACCCTCGACCACTCACAATTCTTGTCCTTCACCGCGCAGAGCCACACCTCGCCGGACTGCTGCGCCGGATATCCGAGGATCGCGGTGTCCGACAGCCGGCGGAGCCGGAAGACCAGCCGGCCGCCCTGGTCACGGGTGCGCTTGTCGCCGTCGACCGTCCAGACGCCCTGGCCGCTGGCGATCAGCAGCAGGCCGCCGGGCAGCACCTCGGCGCTGTACACCTCGGCGACCTCGCGCATCGCGTTCGCCTCGACCCAGGCGCCGGCGGCATTGCGGCGGGCGGCGTACTGGTTCGTCGCGAGCCACACGTCGGACCCGTCGGGGGCGACGACCACGTGCGGCTCCACCCCGCTGTGCTGCGGCAGCCGGGCCGTGCCCTCGGCGCGCCAGGTGCGGCCGTGATCGGTGCTGCTCCAGACGCTGACCGTGATCATCGGCGCCACCGAGTTGGAGGTCTCGACGGCCTGCGCGGTCAGCCACAGCTTGCCGTCGCCCTGCGCGACCAGGCTGGTGAAGCGCTGGTCGCCGGCGGGACGGCCGGGCAGCGCGGTCCGCTTGCCGTCGTCGGTGACCTCCATCGGCTGCCTGGCCGCGCAGTCGACCGTGCCGTCGAGGCACCCGACGCTGAACCGCGGCTCGGTGAGGTTGACCTCCGGCGGCGCGGGGATGAGCGGGTGCTGCTGGAAGGTGTGGCCGGTGTCGCGGGACACGTACCAGCCGCCGGGCACGGTGCGCAGCAGCAGCACGTTGCCCCGGCCCAGCCGCATCTCCACCTCGGTGGCGTCGTCGAAGGGCACCTTGCGGGCCACCCACGACTGCCCGCCGTCGAGCGTGATGACCAGGCCGACCTGGCAGGCCAGTCCGCTGACGCACGTGCTGAACAGGGCATAGCCGGTGTCGGCGTCGGCGAACTCGACCGCGCGCGGCGAGGTGCCCTTCGGCACCTGGACCACCGACTGCCGGTTGCGCGGATCCTCCGAGCCGGCCGGCGCAGGCGGCAGCTCCTCCTGGTAGGAGACGTCCGGGGCAGGCTCCTCGGCCGACTCCTTGTCAGGCGTGCAGGACCCGGCGGTGAGCGTCAGGGTCAGCGCGGCGGCCAGAGCGGCGGCCAGCGCTGCACGCTTCACCAACGCCACCGCCAGAACCTCCGTTGATAGCGCACCTTGACGCTGCTGCTCTTGACCTCGCCGCTGATGCGGAACGTGACGCCCTGCCCCGACGGCTCGGCCCGCGACTTCACGGTGCTCGCGTGGGCGTCGATGCTGTCCAGGTCTGCGGTGGAGCCGGCGGGCAGGATGAGCTCGACCGAGCTGGACTGCGCCTCGAGCACCACGTCGACGAAGGTGGAGGCGAAGATCGCCTCGGTGAAGTCGAGCTTCACGGAGCCGGCGCGGGTCGTGATCGACAGCCGGCGGGGGACCGTCCAGCGCCCCTGCCGCTTCAGCGAGGAGGACCGGTTGCGGATCTCGACGGACTCCGGCGCCTTGATCTGCTGCACCGGGAGGTCCATCACGAAGGGCTCGATCTCGCCATACGTGCGGGAGCGCAGGACGCCGTCGACGCGCTCCTCGAACTCCGCCAGGGTCAGTCGGCCCTCGGACACGGCCGTGTTCAGCTGGGCCACCACTCGCTCGCGCTCTGCGTCGGAGATGCGCATGCCGCGATGGTCCGTGCTCACGACGACACTGTAGACCCCGCCGGAACCCATTGATATAGCCCATATCGCGGGGGACTTATCACCGTAAAGCCACCCATATGGCGGTATCCGGAGAGTAACCGGTCCCTTCGGCTCTTCCGCAGTTGCCAGGTGGCGGGCTAAGTTGTCGCCGACTCCAGGACCTCTGGCGATCACATACCCGCTGGCCACGGGAGCTGATGGTGAGCGTGCAACAAGCGGGATTCCGAGGTTTTGCCAACCCGGTGGACCCTACTCCAGCAGAACTGCGCGCGTGGGCCTACCACCCCGACGCGTCGGTGCTGCAGACCATGCCGCCGGACTGGGACCTCCTGGTCGCCGGCGACCGGCTGATCGGCACGCTGTTCGATCTGGCGATGGACCCGGCCTGCCCGGCCCGCCGGTTCGCACTGCACTGCCTGTACATCTACGCCGCCGACGGCATCCGCACGCACTTCCGTGCCCACCCGAAGCGGCGGCTCCGCAAGTTCGTGGAGCAGGCGGAGGAGCAGGGCGACGACCAGCTCACGATCTGGGCGCACAACGCCAGGATGCTGCTGGCCCGGCCCGAGCTGTTCGAGTATCACGACTGGTGTGAGGGCGGCCTGGTCCGCGCACCGCGCCGGATCAGCTGAAAGGGCGCCGTCAGCGACGGCGCCCTTTGCAGTGACCACACCCTGCGAACATCCGGTCAGCCCTCCGGATGACCACACCATTCCCTGCCCACCTGGTGCCCGGCGGCGAGCAGAGGCAAACACGCTATTTCTGGCTGGGTCGCCAGACCACCAGGGCGGTCTGATGCTGGTGCGTCGGCACCAGGTCCCGCCGTGGGAAGCCGCTGGCCTCCAGGCGCGCCAGCCTGGTCCGGGTCCGGATCAGCTCGTCCTCCAGGTCGGCGACGCGCTGGCGCAGGTCGCTGACCTGACCTTCGAGCTCGATGATCCGTTTGATGCCGGCGAGGTTGACGCCCTCTTCCTGGCTGAGCCGCTGCACCTCCCGCAGCAGCGCCACGTCGCGCTCGCTGTAGCGACGGCCACCGCCGGAGGTGCGGCCGGGCTGCACCAGCCCCATGCGGTCATACTGCCGCAGGGTCTGCGGGTGCATCCCGGCCAGCCGGGCAGCGATCGAGATGATCAGCACCTTGGCGTCGGAGACCGCCTCGAAGCTGATGAAGACTTCGCGCTCGTCGAAGCGCTCCTCATCGTTCATAGCTGCTGCGCTCCCGTGCGATCGCGTCGAGCCGCTCCCTCGGAGCCGGCGGCGCCGCGGCCGCGTAGTCGGACAGTGCCTGCCGGGCGGCGTCGGAGAGCTCCGCCGGCACGTGGACGTCGATCGTGACGAGCAGGTCGCCGACCTTCCCGTCGCGCCTGGCGACCCCCTTGCCGCGCACCCGCAGCGTCCGCCCGCTCGGGGTGCCAGGGGGCACCCGCAGCGTGACGGCCGCGTCGAGGGTCGGCACCCGCAGGTCGGCGCCGAGCGCCGCCTCCGCGAAGGTGACCGGCACCGTCAGGGTCAGATCGTCGCCGGTCCGGCCGAAGACCGAGTCGGGACGCACCCTGATCAACACGAACAGGTCGCCGGCCGCGCCGCCGCGGGTGCCCGGCTCACCGCGACCGGTCAACCGGATCCGCTGACCTTCGGCGACCCCCGGAGGGATGCGCACGTTGATCGTGCGGGTCTTGGTCACGCCGCCGCTGCCCACGCACTCCGGGCACTTCTCGTCGACGATCGTGCCCACGCCCTGGCACTCGCGGCACGGCTCGGTGAAGCTGAACGAGCCCTGATTGCTGCTGACGACACCCTGGCCCCGGCAGTTGGGGCAGGTCCGCGGCGTGGAGCCGGGAGCCGCGCCGCTGCCGTGGCAGGTCTCGCAGGTGCCCGGCGTGCGCAGCGTGATCGGCAGCGTGGCGCCCTGCACCGCGTCGGCGAAGTTGAGGATCACCTCGGTCTCGACGTCGCGGCCGCGGCCGCGGCGCCCGGGCGGCGCACCCGTGGGACCGGCTCCGCCACCACCGGAGAAGATCGAGCTGAACAGGTCCGAGAAGCCCGCGCCACCGAAGCGGCGGTCACCACCGACGCCGGCGCCCGGGCCGGCCGCGCCGCCCTGCGCGCCGTTGGCGAACAGGTCGGAGAAGTCGAAGCCGGGGCCGCCGCCCGGGCCGTGGTTACCGGCCCGCGCGTTGCGCCGGAACGCTCCCGCGCCGAACAGCGACCGCATCTCGTCGTATTCCTTGCGCCGGCCGGCGTCGGACAGCACGTCATACGCCTCCGACACCGCCTTGAACTGCTCCTCGGCCGCCGCGTTGTTGGGGTTGCGGTCGGGGTGCAGCTCCCGCGCGAGCTTGCGGTACGCCTTCTTGATCTCGTCGGTGGAAGCGGATTTGGTGACGCCCAGAACCGCGTAGAAGTCCTTTTCCAACCAGTCCTTCGAACTCATTGCGCCACCTCCTCCACGCGTCTCTTACTCCGGGTCGGCAACGGCGACCAGGGCCGGTCGCAGCAGCCGCTCGCCGAGGAGATAGCCGCGCCGCATCACGTCGATGCAGGTCGGCTCGGTCACCTCGGCCGAGGTCAGGTGGGCCACCGCCTCGTGGCGGGTCGGGTCGAACGGGTCACCCTTGGACCCGAACACCGTCAGCCCGAACTTCGTCAGCGCCGCGGTCAGCTGCTCGGCCACCGCACCGAACGGCCCGACCAGATCGCCGTGCTCCCGGGCCCGGTCGAGGTCGTCGAGCACGGGCAGCAGGGCGCCGAGCACGTTGCCGGTGGACTGCTCGACCACCAGCGCCCGGTCGCGGTCGACCCGCTTGCGGTAATTGGCGTATTCGGCGGTGACCCGCTGCAGGTCCCGGGTGCGCTCGTCCAGGTCCGTGCGCAGCGCCGCCAGCTCGGCACCGAGGCCGTGCTGATGGGCGTCGTCGGTGGTGCCCTGGGCGGCGGCCTCGCCCGGCGCCCCGGACGGGGGCGCGTGGACCGTGAACGCCTCGTCCACGATCTCGCCCTCGACCGGCGCCTCGTCGGCGTCCTCCGCCGGCGCCTCAGCCTTCTCGGCTACAGCCTCGGTCTCCTCGACCTCCACGTCGGCCTCCTCCGCGGTGTGTCCGGCGTCAGGTGCGCCTTCGGGTGAGCCTTCCGGCCTGCCGTTGGCCGACACCTTTCGCTTGTCCTTGATCACAACGCGCTCCGCCGGCCCTTCCGGGCCGGCGGCGCGGGCTTCGTCGGTCACTTCTTGTTGTCCTCGTCGATGATCTCGGCGTCCACGACGTCATCCGGGCCGTTGCCCTGCGCACCGGCCTGCGTGCCGGCGGAGTCGCCGCCACCGAACCCGGCACCGGGGGCCTCGCCGCCGCCGGCGCTCTGCTGACGCTGCTGCTCGTAGAGCGCGCTGCCGGCCTGCTGCGAGACCTGGGCCAGCTTCTCGTGCGCCGACTTGATCCGCTCGGTGTCGTTGCCGCCGAGCGCGCTGCGCAGGTCGCCCAGCGCCTCATTCATCTGGTCCTTGGCGTCGGCGGGAATCTTGTCGCCGCTCTCGGCCAGGAACTTCTCGGTCTGCCACTGCAGGGCCTCGGCCAGGTTGCGGGTCTCGGCCTCCTCGCGGCGACGCTTGTCGTCGTCGGCGTGGTCCTGCGCGTCGCGCATCATCCGCTCGATGTCGTCCTTCGGCAGCGCCGAGCCGCCGGTGATCGTCATCGACTGCTCCTTGCCCGTGCCCAGGTCCTTGGCGGACACGTGCACGATGCCGTTGGCGTCGATGTCGAAGGTGACCTCGATCTGCGGCACGCCACGCGGCGCCGGCGGCAGGCCGGTCAGCTCGAAGGTGCCGAGGCGCTTGTTGTAGGCCGCCATCTCCCGCTCACCCTGGAAGACCTGGATGAGCACCGACGGCTGGTTGTCGTCGGCGGTGGTGTAGACCTCGGAGCGCTTGGTCGGGATGGTCGTGTTGCGCTCGACCAGCTTGTGCATGATGCCGCCCTTGGTCTCGATGCCCAGCGACAGCGGGGTGACATCGAGCAGCAGGACGTCCTTGACCTCGCCCTTGAGGACACCGGCCTGCAGGGCGGCGCCGACGGCGACGACCTCGTCCGGGTTGACGCCCTTGTTGGGGTCCTTGCCGGTGAGCTGCTTGACCAGCTCGGTCACGGCGGGCATACGGGTCGAGCCACCGACGAGGATGACGTGGTCGAGCGCGCCGACCTTGATGCCGGCGTCCTTGATCGCGCTCTCGAACGGCACCTTGGTGCGGTCGAGCAGGTCCTGCGTCATCCGCTGGAACTCGGCGCGCGACAGCTGGGTGTCCAGGTGCAGCGGGCCGTCGGGGCCGGCGGTGATGTAGGGCAGGTTGATCGAGGTGGTGGTCGCCGCCGACAGCTCGATCTTGGCCTTCTCGGAGGCCTCGCGCAGACGCTGCATCGCCATCTTGTCGGCGGACAGGTCGATGCCGTGCTGACCACGGAAGGTCTTGACCAGGTGGTCGATGACCCGCTCGTCCCAGTCGTCGCCACCGAGGTGGTTGTCACCGGAGGTCGACTTGACCTCGACGACGCCCTCGGCGAGCTCCAGGACCGACACGTCGAACGTGCCGCCGCCGAGGTCGAAGACCAGGACGGTCTGCTCCTTCGGGCCCTTGTCCAGGCCATAGGCCAGAGCGGCCGCGGTGGGCTCGTTGACGATGCGCAGCACGTTGAACCCGGCGATCTCGCCGGCCTCCTTCGTGGCGGTGCGCTGCGAGTCGTTGAAATATGCCGGCACGGTGATGACCGCGTCGGTGATCTGCTCACCGAGGTAGGCCTCGGCGTCGCGCTTGAGCTTCATGAGCACCCGCGCGGAGATCTCCTGCGGGGTGTACTTCTTACCGTCGATGTCGATGGCCCAGTTGGTGCCCATCTCGCGCTTGACGGAGCGGATGGTCCTGTCCGGGTTGGTGACCGCCTGGCGCTTCGCGACCTCGCCGACCAGCACCTCACCGTTTCGGGCGAACGCGACGATGGACGGCGTCGTGCGCGCACCTTCGGCGTTGGCGATGACGCTGGGCTCGCCGCCCTCAAGGACACTGACCACCGAGTTGGTGGTTCCGAGGTCGATGCCGACCGCACGTGCCATAGCTGCTTGACCTCCAGGAGGCAGTCGGTGCGAACGCTCCGGCTGCGAAGTTGAGTGACTGTCACTCAATAGTGCCACGCAAGTCACGATCGTCAAGTCGAACCTTGAGTGAGTTCGGCGCAACTTGTCACACCCGCGGATGCCGCTGTGGTACGTCATGGGTGAGATTGCGCTGGGTGACATCGATGCTTACGGGCATTGCATGGCGCTGGACAGCGACATCGTGCACGCTTTACCCGTGACCACACAGGGCGAGTCGGTGTCCGCCCGGTCGACGGCGGCCACCCCTTCGGGTGATGCCCCGTCAGCCGGTCGGCCCCCACGCGCCCGGGAGCCGGAGCGCTCCCCCGTCGCCGAGCTCGTCAGCGCGCTCGTGGATCTCCGCGATCTCGGCAAGGCCACCCACTTCGCCCTGCCGCTGCCCAGCGCCGAGCGGGCGACCACGGTCGCCGCGGCGATGGTCGACCAGCTCGACGACTATCTGCTGCCCAGGCTCGACCGGCTCGACGCGCCGCTGCTGGTCGTCGTCGGCGGCTCGACCGGGGCCGGCAAGTCGACCCTGGTCAACAGCCTGATCCGCACGCCGGTCAGCCCGGCGGGCGTGCTGCGCCCCACCACCCGCGCCCCGGTCCTGGTCTGCCACCCCACCGACATGTCCTGGTTCTCCCAGGCCAACGTGCTGCCGTCGCTGACCCGCACCACCGGCTCGAGCAGCGACACCGGCACCCTGCAGGTCGTGTCCGCGCAGGCGCTCACCGCCGGGCTGGCCCTGCTCGACGCGCCCGACATCGACTCGGTCGTCGATGCCAACCGGCAGCTCGCCTCGCAGCTGCTCGCCGCCGCCGACCTCTGGCTCTTCGTCACGACCGCGGCCCGCTACGCCGACGCGGTGCCCTGGGGGATGCTGCGCACCGCCCGCAACCGCGGCACCGCCATCGCCCTGGTGCTCGACCGGGTGCCAGGCGGCGGGGCGGCCGACGAGATCGCTCCGCACCTGACCTCGATGCTGCAGGAGCAGGATCTCGGCGGGGTGCCCCTGTTCGTGCTGCCCGAGGCCCGCCTCGACAGCCAGGGCCTGTTGGGCGAGGCGCAGGTCGCGCCGCTGCGGGACTGGTTCGGCAAGCTGGCGCGCTCCGCCGAGGCCCGCGCCGCGGTGGTGCGCCAGACCGTCGGCGGCGCCGTCGACGCGCTCACCATGGACGTGGGCGTCCTCGCCGCCGCCGCCGAGGACCAGGTCGCCGCCGGCAAGTCCCTCGACGACGCCGTGCGCGGGTCCTACCGGGCCGCCACCTCGTCGGTGGAGCAGGGCATCCACGACGGGGCGCTGCTGCGGGGCGAGGTGCTCGCCCGCTGGCAGGAGCTCGTCGGCACCGGCGACATCATGCGCGCGCTGCAGGCCCGCGTCGGCCGGGCCCGCGACCGGATCATCGCGGCGCTCACCGGCCGCCCGGCGCCCGGCGAGCGCTTCCAGGAGGCGATCGGCTCGGGGCTGGCGATCCTGCTCAAGGGCGCCGCGACCGATGCCGCCGAGCGGGCCGGCGTCGCCTGGAAGGCCCACCCCGCGGGCGCCGCGCTGCTGGCCGCCGCGCCCAACCTGACCCGCCCCTCCGACGACCTGGACGAGCGGATCGCCCGGCTCACCCGCGACTGGCAGCGCTCGGTCCTCGAGCTGGTGCGCAGCGAAGCCGGCGACAAGCGGGTCCTCGCCCGGGCCAGCGCCTACGCGGTCAACGCGACCGGCCTGCTGGTGATGGTCTCGGTCTTCGCCGCCACCGCCTTCATCCCGACCGGCCTGGAGATCGTGGTCGCCGGTGGCACCACCGTCACCGCGCAGAAGGTGCTGGAGGCGATCTTCGGCGACCAGGCGGTGCGGTCCCTTGCCGAGCGGGCCAGGCAGGACCTGCTGGAGCGGGTCGCCGCCCTGTTCGACGAGGAGGCCGGCCGCTACCGCAGCGCGCTCGCCGGCGCCGGGATCGACGACGACTTCGCCGGACGGCTGCGCGCCGCCAGCACCGCGGTGCAACTCGCCCGCGCCGATGTCCGGCTGGACTCTTAATGAGGTACTCGACGGTGGCGGCATGAGTCTGGTGGACCGGATCAAGCAGGCGATCCCGCGGCAGGGCGGTGCGGTGGACGCCGACCGCCTGGCCGAGCGGGTCGAAGGGCTGCGCCGCTTCGTGCAGGCGACCGAGGACCACGTGCCGGACGCGCGGCTGGTCACCGCCCGCACCGTGATCGACCGGGCCGGGGAGCGGCTCGCCCTGTCGCGGGCGCACACCGTCGTCGCGCTGGCCGGCGCCACCGGCAGCGGCAAGTCCAGCCTCTTCAACGCGTTGTGCCGCTTCCAGCTGTCCCGGGTCGGGGTGCGCCGCCCGACGACCGGCGTCGCGCACGCCTGCGTGTGGGGGCCGCAGGGCGCCGGGCCGCTGCTCGACTGGCTCGGCGTGCCGCCCAACCGGCGCTTCACCCGCGAGAGCGCGCTCGACGGCGACGACGAGGCCGGCCTGCGCGGGCTGGTCCTGCTCGACCTGCCCGACTTCGACTCGATCGAGGCCCGCCACCGGCTTGAGGTCGACCGGCTGCTGCGCCTGGTCGACCTGGTGGTGTGGGTGCTGGACCCGCAGAAGTACGCGGACCGCGTCGTGCACCAGCAGTACCTCGCGCAGTTCCAGCGGCACCGGGACGTGACCGTCGTGGTGCTCAACCAGGCCGACCGGCTCAACCGGGCCGACAGCGAGCGGCTCGTCGCCGACCTGCGCCGGCTGCTGGAGGCCGACGGGCTCGGCGGGGTGCCGGCGTTCGCGACCTCCGCGAAGGGCCAGCCGGGCCTGGACACGCTGCGCGCCACGCTGGAGCGCACCGTCGAGCAGCGGCAGGCCGCCCTGCAGCGTCTCGCCGGCGACGTGCGCGGCGCGGTGGGCGAGCTGGGGCCGCTGGTGGCCGTCGATTCCGGCGGCGAGAAGATCCAACCGGCCGCCGTGCGCCGGCTCGCCGACTCGCTGGCGGTCGCGGCCGGGGTGCCGATCGTCGTCACCGCGACCGAGCGGACCTACCGGCACCGCGCGACCGGGGTGCTCGGCTGGCCGGTCGCCCGCTGGGCGCGCAAACTGCGGCCGGACCCGTTGCGCAGGTTGCATCTGGACCAGCCTGCCGGGGGTACACCTGCCGCCTCGTCATTGCCGGAGTCCACGGCCGCGCAGAAGGCCGCTGTCACGCTGGCCTCCCGCGAGGTCGCCGAGCAGGCCGGTGCGGGGCTGCCGGAGCCGTGGCCGGCCGCGGTCACCGCGGCGTCCCGCTCGCGCCTCGACGACGTGCCCGACGCCATGGACGTCGCGGTCGCCGCCGCCGACCTCGGCATGTCCCGCAGACCGCTCTGGTGGCGGCTGGTCGGCGCGCTGCAGTGGCTCGGTGCCGCCGCCGCCCTGGTCGGGCTGCTGTGGCTGGCGGTGCGGGCGGTGTTCTCGTTCCTCGGCCTGCCCGACGTCGGCGCCCCGCAGGTCGGGCGGTTGCCCCTGCCCACCGCGCTGCTGCTCGGCGGCCTGCTGTTCGGGGTGCTGCTGTCGATCGTCGTCCGCCCGATCGTGGGGCTGGCCGCCCGCCGGGCCAAGGCGCGGGCCGAGCGGCGGCTGCGGGCCGCGATCGCCGAGGTGGCGGACGTGCACGTCGTCGCGCCGATGCGAAGCGTCCTGCGCTCGTACGATGACGCGCGTGAAGCATTGCGAACCGCCGCCCGTTAGCCGGTGGCGGTGATGGATCTGCGGTATCTGAAGGAGCACCCGGCGCAGCTGCCGGTGTTCATCAAGCATCAGCGGATCCGCGAGACGCCGGTGCCCGGCGGGTCGATCTGCACCGCCCAGCGGCTCACCTTCGACGACGGCGGATCGATCTTCTGCAAGTCCCTCGCGGACCCGCCGGAGGGGTTCTTCGCCGCCGAGGCCGCCGGGCTGCGGTGGCTGCGGGAGTCCGGTGCGGTGCCGGTGCCGGAGGTCGTCGTCGAGCTGCCCGAGCTGCTCGCCCTCGAGTGGATCGAGCACGGCGAGGCCACCCCGGGCGGCGCCGAACGGCTCGGGCGGCGGCTGGCCACGCTGCATCGGGCGGGCGCGCCGTCGTTCGGGGCACCCTGGACCGGGTTCATCGGCACGGCACCGCTGCCGAACGACGCCTCCGACGGTCCCTGGCCGGCGTGGTTCGCGCAGCGGCGGCTGCTGCCCTTCCTGCGCATCTCGATCGACAACGGGGCGCTGACCGGCGCCGACGTCGCAGGTGTCGAGCGGGTGATCGCCGGCATCGAGGGGTACGGCGGCGCCGAACCCCCGAGCCGGATCCACGGTGATCTGTGGCCTGGCAACGTCCTCTGGGACCGTGACGGAGACGGCTGGCTCGTCGACCCGGCCGCGCACGGCGGGCACCGCGAGACCGACCTGGCGCTGCTCGGCCTGTGGGGCGGCGCGCCGCATTACGACCGGTTCCTGGCCGCTTACGGTGAGGTGTGGCCGCTCGCGGACGGCTGGCAGGACCGCGTCCCGCTGCACCGGCTCCATCTTCTGCTGGTACACACGGCGCTGTTCGGTGCCGCTTATCGTGAGTCGGTACGCTCCACGCTGCGAGCCCTCTGAACTGTCATACCGCTGGGGTACCGTTTCGGGCATGACGCTTTCGGAGCCGCCCGGTGCCGGTCTTGCCGACCGCCATGGCCGCGTGGCGACCGACCTGCGGGTCTCGCTGACCGACCGGTGCAACCTGCGCTGCACGTATTGCATGCCCGCCGAGGGCCTCGACTGGCTGCCCAATCCGACGCTGCTCACCGACGACGAGGTCGTGCGGCTGATCGGGGTCGCGGTCACCCAGTTGGGCATCACCGAGGTCCGCTTCACCGGCGGTGAGCCGCTGCTGCGCCGGGGGCTGGCCGGGATCGTGCGGGCCGTCGCAGCGATGCAGCCGCGCCCGAGCACCATGCTGACGACCAACGGTGTCGGCCTGGCCCGGCTCGCCGGGACGCTCGCCGAGGCGGGGCTCGATCGGGTCAACGTCTCGCTGGACACGGTCGACCCGGCCAGGTTCCAGACGCTGACCCGCCGCGACCGGCACGCCGACGTGCTCGCCGGGCTCGCCGCGTCCGCGGAGGCGGGCCTGGTGCCGGTGAAGATGAATGCGGTGCTGCTGCGCGGGGTCAATGACGACGAGGCGGTGCCGCTGCTGCGGTTCGCCCTCGAGCACGGCTATGAGCTGCGGTTCATCGAGCAGATGCCGCTGGATGCCGGGCACACCTGGCGGCGCGAGGAGATGGTGACCGGCGAGGAGATCCTCGGCCGGTTGCGCGAGGCGTTCGACCTGCGGCCCGATCCGGCGCTGCGCGGGGGTGCGCCCGCCGAGACCTGGCTGGTCGACGGCTATGCCGGCATCGGCGGAGGGCCGGCCCGGGTGGGCGTGATCGCGAGCGTGTCGCAGCCGTTCTGCGGCGCGTGTGACCGCACCCGGTTGACCGCCGACGGCTCGGTGCGCTCGTGCCTGTTCAGCCAGGACGAGACCGACCTGCGCGGTGCGCTGCGGGGCGGGGCCACCGACGGCGAGCTGGCCGATCTGTGGCGCAAGGCGATGTGGGCGAAGCCGGCCGGGCACGGCATCGACGACCCGAAGTTCCTGCAGCCTGCCCGTCCCATGTCGGCGATCGGGGGATGACCGCGGTGCTGCTCGTGCGCTATTTCGCCGGGGCCCGCGCGGCCGCCGGCGTGCCCGAGGAGAAGATCGAGGCGGCGACGCTCGGCGAGCTCGAGGCCGCCGTGACGGCGGGACGGCCGAAGCTCGCCTCGGTGCTCACGGCCTGTTCGTTCCTGGTCGACGGCACGTCCTGGCGCGACCGCGACGCGGCGCTGCCATCGACGGCGACGGTCGACGTCCTTCCACCATTCGCGGGCGGCTGAGCACGTGTTCATCGCGCTTTTCCTGGTCGTCGTGCTGCTCATCATCGGTGCAATCCACTGGTATCTGTGGAAGAGGCTGGTCAAGGACGTCGTCACCACGCGGCGCGGCCGGCGGGTCGGCACGCTGGTCATGGTGCTGCTCGGGGTGCTGATCCCGGTGACGCTGATCGGCTCGCGGGTGCTGCCGCTCAAGCAGCAGCCGGTGCTGGCGTGGCCGGGGTTCCTGTGGCTGGCGCTGATGTTCTACCTGCTGGTGACGCTGGCGCTGCTGGAGCTGCCGCGGCTGGCGCTGCGCGGCTGGACCCGGCGGACGGCGCCACAGCCTGTGGATAACTCTGTGGACAGCAGTGTGCTGCCTGTGGACAGTGCGGCCCGACCTGTGCAGGGCGGTGTGGACGAGCCGGGCCTCGCTGTGGACAGCGGAGCCGGGGCGGTCGACGGCGCCGCGGCCGGGGTTGGAGACGGCACCGCCGCCGAGACGGCGCGGTCCTCGGCGGAGCCGTTGCCGGCGGCGGTCGAGGGACGTTTCGATCCGTCCCGCCGGCTGCTGCTCGGGCGGTCGCTGGCGGCGACGGCGGGGGTCCTGTCCGTGGCGGCCGTCGGCATCGGCACCTGGCAGGCGAAGAGCGCGCCGGTGCTGAAGCGGGTCCCGATCCGCCTGGCGAAGCTCCCGGCGAGCATGGCCGGCTTCAAGATCGCGCTGGTGTCGGACATCCACCTCGGGCCGCTGCTGGGCAAATCACACACCGAGCGGATCGTGCGGATCATCAACTCCGTCGACGCCGACCTGGTCGCGATCGTCGGCGACCTGGTCGACGGCTCGGTCGCGGAGCTCGGCCCGGCCGCCGAGCCGCTGCAGGACCTGAAGTCGCGGCACGGCAGTTTCTTCGTCACCGGCAACCACGAGTATTTCTCCGGCTATCAGGAGTGGATCGACGAGGTCAACTCGCTCGGTGTCCGGGTGCTGCGCAACGAGCGGCTCGACGTCCAGGGCCTGGACCTCGCCGGCGTCAACGACGTCACCGGCGAGGACGTGGGCGACGGACCCGACTTCGCCAAGGCGCTCGACGGCCGTGACACCTCACGGCCGGTGGTGATGCTCGCCCACCAGCCGGTCCAGGCGCACGAGGCGGCGAAGCGCGGCGTCGACCTGCAGCTGTCCGGGCACACGCACGGCGGGCAGATGGTGCCGTTCAACCTGCTGGTCGGCCTGGAGGCGCCGGTCGTGGCCGGTCTCGGCACGGTCGACGGCACCCAGGTCTACGTGACGCGGGGTGCCGGGTTCTGGGGTCCGCCGGTGCGTTTCGGGGCGCCGCCGGACATCTCGATCGTTGAGCTGCACGGCGCGTAGCGGGCGGCGGCCGGTGGGCGTGTGACAGGATGCGGCGTGCCTTCGAACGTCTCCGACCACTCGTTCGTCGCCGATCTGCACATCCACTCGAAGTATTCCCGGGCGTGCAGTCGCGACCTCAGCATCGAGACGCTCACCTGGTGGGCCCGGCGCAAGGGCATCACGCTGCTCGGCACCGGCGACTTCACCCATCCGGCCTGGCACGACCACCTGCGTGAGGCGCTCGTGCCGGCGGAGCCGGGCCTGTTCCGCCTCCATCCGGACCGCGAGGCGGACATCCTGCGGCGCCTGCCCGGCCGCCTGTCCGACGGCGCCGACGGTTCGCCGGTCCGGTTCATGCTGTCGGTCGAGATCTCCACGATCTACAAGCGCGGCGACCGCACCCGCAAGGTCCACCACCTGATCTACCAGCCGGACTTCGAGGCGGCCGCCAGGTTCAACACGGCGCTCGGGCGGATCGGCAACCTCGGCTCCGACGGTCGGCCGATCCTCGGCCTGGACTCGCGGGACCTGCTCGAGATCACGCTGGAGGCGAGCCCCGACGGGTTCCTGGTGCCGGCGCACATCTGGACGCCGTGGTTCTCCGCGCTGGGCTCCAAGTCGGGCTTCGACGCGATCGCCGACTGCTACGCCGACCTGGCCGAGCACATCTTCGCGGTCGAGACCGGCCTGTCGTCGGACCCCGCGATGAACTGGCGGGTGTCGTCGCTGGACCGCTACCGGCTGGTGTCCAACTCCGACGCGCACTCCCCGCCGGCCCTGGCGCGCGAGGCGACGCTGCTGACCAGCGAGCTGGACTACTTCAAGGTCCGCGACGCGCTGCGCACCGGCGACGGCCTGGCCGGCACCATCGAGTTCTTCCCCGAGGAGGGCAAGTATCACGGCGACGGGCACCGCGCCTGTGACGTGAACTGGCTCCCGGCGCAGACCCGCGAGGCCGAGGGCCTCTGCCCGGTCTGCGGCAAGGCACTCACCGTCGGGGTCCTGCACCGGGTCGAGGAGCTCGCCGACCGTCCCGACGGATACGTGCCGCCCGGCGCGCCCCAGGTCACCCACCTGATCCAGCTGCACGAGATCCTCGGCGAGATCCACGGCGTCGGCCCGAAGTCCAAGACCGTCGACGCCGCGCTGACGTCGCTGGTCGCGGAGCTGGGCTCGGAGCTGGCGATCCTGCGTGAGGTGCCGATCGACGAGATCAGCCGCGTCGGCGGGGAGCTGCTCGGCGAGGGCATCGGCCGGCTGCGCCGCGGCGAGGTCAGCCGCACGCCAGGGTTCGACGGGGAATACGGGATCATCAAGCTCTTCGCACCGGACGAGCTGCGCTCCGGCGGGATGCAAGAGGACGTGCTGTTCGACGTACCGATGCCGACGCTGCCGAAACAGCGCAAGGCGGAGTCGACGCCCAAGCCCGCCGCCAAACGCCGCCGGCCCGCTCCCGTCGAGGAGCCCCCGCCGCCCCCGATCTCCTCACCCGCGTCGCCGCATGAGCCGCTCGAGCCGATGCTGGCGGGAATGGAGGAGGTCGGCACGGGCCTGCTCGACCGGCTGGACGCGTTGCAGCGGGTGGCGGCCTCCGCGCCGGGCGGTCCACTGCTGATCGTGGCCGGCCCCGGCACCGGCAAGACCCGGACGCTCACGCACCGCATCGCGTACCTGTGCGCGGAGCTGGACGTGTATCCGGAGGAGTGCCTGGCGATCACATTCACCCGGCGGGCCGCGGAGGAGCTGCGGGAGCGGCTGGAGGGCCTGCTCGGGCCGGTGACCGAGGCGGTGACCGTGTCGACGTTCCACGCGCTGGGGCTGTCGATCCTGCGGGAGCACGCCGCCGCGGTCGGGCTGACCCCGAAGTTCCGCATCGCGGAGGAGGCCGACCTGCTCGCGGCGCTGGACCCGCTGTCGGAGCGGGAGGCGCGCCGGGCGCTCGCCGCGATGGAGCCGTCGACCGTCGAGGCCCTGGCCAAGGCGTTGCGGGCCCGGGACATGGTGTCGCTCGACGAGCTGCTGACGCTGAGCGTGCAGCTGCTCACCGAGTCGCCGGCGCTGGTCGAGCGCTACCGGGACCGCTGGCAGTGGATCTTCGTCGACGAATACCAGGACGTCGACCCGGTGCAATACGAGCTGCTGCGGCTGCTGTGCCCGCCCGGCGGCAACCTCTGCGCGATCGGCGACCCCGACCAGGCGATCTACTCGTTCCGCGGTGCCGAGGTCTCGTTCTTCCTGCGCTTCTCCGCCGACTTCTCCACCTCGGAGATCGACGCCCGGATCGTGCGGCTGACCCGCAACTACCGCTCGTCTGCGCCGATCCTCGCCGCGGCGGTGCAGGCGATCGCGCCGACGACCCTGGTCCCGGGGCGGCGTCTCGACCCTGCGCGGCTGGACCTCGAGGCGCCGATGGTCGGGCTGTATCCGGCCATGTCGGTCGCCGACGAGGCCGACTTCGTGGTGCGCACCGTCGACGAGCTGGTCGGCGGCCTGTCGCACCGCTCGCACGACAACCGGGTCGATTCGAGGGCGGCGGTCGGCGCGATGTCGTTCTCGGACATCGCCGTGCTGTACCGCACGGACTCGCAGGCCGCGCCGGTCGTCGACGCCCTGTCACGGGCGGGCGTGCCGGTGCAGAAGCGCTCGCACGACCGGCTGCTGGACCGGCCCGGTGTCGCCGCCATCGCCCGCGAGCTGCGCTTCGCGACCGGGCTGGGCGGGTCGATCGCGGCCCGGGTGCGGCTGGCCGGGCAGGTCGTCGCGGGGCGCTGCGGGCAACTCGACACCGACGTGATCGGGCTGACCGAGGCCGACGTGTGGACCGCGGTCGAGCTGATGACGCCGCCGGCGTTGCGGGCCGGCAGCGACCTGGACGAGTTCCTGGGCGCGCTGGCCACCGGCGCCGAGGTCGACGGCTGGGACCCGCGCGCGGACCGGGTGACGCTGCTGACGCTGCACGCGTCGAAGGGGCTCGAGTTTCCCGTCGTGTTCCTCGTCGGCTGCGAGGACGGGCTGCTGCCACTGCGGATGCCCGGCTCGCAGGGCCGCTCCGAGGACGACGTCGCGGAGGAGCGCCGGTTGTTCTTCGTCGGGCTGACCCGGGCGCAGGACCGGCTCTTCCTGTCGCACAGCCGGACGCGCTTCCGGCACGGGTCGGAGCGTGACATGGCGCCGACGCCGTTCCTGTCGTCCATCGACCCTGGACTGTTGGAGCGGCGGGGCCCCGCCGCGCCCCGCAAACCCAAGGACCGGCAGCTCCGCCTTATCTGAACCCCGACCTGTCGTAAATCCGTGAGGTGGAAGTGTCGGGGGGTGGCGCTACCGTAGCTGCATCGACGCAACTAGGCTGCCTGGAGCTTCGCGGAGCAGGAGGATCACATGTCGGGTTACGGACCGCCGGGGCCGTACCAGGGCCAACCGCAGGACCCCTGGCAGGGCGGCCAGCAGGACCCCTATGGCCAGCCGGACCCTTATGGTCCGCCGCCGGGACCGTATGGGCAGCAGCCTGACCCCTATGGCCAGCCGGATCCTTACGGTCAGCCACCGCAGTGGGGGCAGCAGCCGCAGTCGGGCGGCCCTTATGGCGGCAACTATGGACAGACCGGCACCTATCAGCAGCCCGCCTACGGCCAGCCCGGTCCCGGCATGGGTGGTCCGCCGGCCGCACCGCCGCGCCGGAGGGGCTCCGGTGGCACGGTGGCGCTCGTCATCGTCCTGGTGCTGCTGCTGTGCGGCGGTGGCGCCGCCGGCATCTGGTATGTCCTGAAGGACAACAAGACCACGCCCACCACGACCTCGCCGACGCCGAAGGCGAGCACCTCGACGAAGTCGTCGTCCAGCGCCGCGCCGAGCGGTGCGGCCTCGTCGGCCGGCGTGCAGCCCGGCGACGCCAAGACGGTGAAGGTCGGCGAGTGCCTCACCAACCAGGGCACCGCGGATGTGCCGCGGATGGTGAAGACCGCCTGCGCGCCGACGACCTTCGAGGTGCTGAAGCGGTTCGAGGGCACCTCCGACAAGGAGAAGTGCAACTCCGTCACCGGCTACACCCACAACTACTTCTACAAGGCCACGCCGGAGTCGTTCTCCTTCGTGCTCTGCATGAAGCTCCGTCCCTGACCTTTTCGCCCGGATTTCGACGGCGCGCCGACCCATGGCGCGCCGTCGAACATTTGTATGACCCCCTTGCGCGGCGCCCCTGAGGGCGTGTAGTACATTAGTTCGAGCGCGGCAGACGGTGACTTGATGCACCGATCTAAGCCTTTCTTGCGTGTGCCCTAGACTGCCCTAGACAAGGCACGACACGCCACAAGGATGTTCTATGCGGTTCTAGCGTTTTGGCTAGAGACGCCGATACGGTGCGATTCGTGGATCCCGTTCGCAACCCTTACGCGCCCGGCGCAGGGCAGCGGCCCCCAGAGCTCGCCGGCCGTGACCGTGAGCTGCGGGCCTTCGAGGTCGTCCTCGAGCGCGTCGCCCGCGGGCGACCCGAGCGCTCGTTGATGCTCACCGGTCTGCGCGGCGTCGGCAAGACCGTGCTGCTCAACACGCTACGCTCGCAGGCGATCTCACGTTTGTGGGGCACCGGCAAGATCGAGGCGCGGCCCGATCAGTCGCTGCGCCGGCCGCTGTCCGCGGCACTGCACATGGCGATCCGGGAGCTCGCCCCGCACCACCGGGCGCCGGACCGGATCGACGAGTTCCTCGGGGTGCTGAAGGCGTTCGCGATCCGCGAGGACCCCAACAAGCCGCCGGCGAAGCTGCGCGACCGGTGGCAGCCGGGGATCGACGTGCCGGCGACCACGGGCCGCGCCGACTCCGGCGACATCGAGATCGACCTGGTCGAGCTGTTCACTGACGCGGCGAGCGTGGCCACCGACGTCGGCACCGGCGTGGCGATCTTCATCGACGAGATGCAGGACCTGTCCGCCGACGACATCTCGGCAATGTGTGCGGCGTGCCACGAGCTGTCGCAGACGGGTGCGCCGCTGATCGTGGTCGGCGCCGGCCTGCCGCACCTGCCGGCGCTGCTGACCGCGTCGAAGTCCTACTCTGAGCGGCTCTTCCGTTACCAGCGCATCGACCGGCTCGACCGCATCGCCGCGGACCTCGCCCTCACCGCACCTGCGATGCGTGAGGAGGTCGAATACGAGGCGAAGGCGCTCGACGCGCTCTACGAGGCCTCGGGTGGCTACCCGTACTTCGTGCAGGCCTACGGCAAGGCGACCTGGGACCACGCGCCGCACTCGCCGATCACGGCCGCCGACGTGCGGGTCGCGGCGCCCGAGGCGGAGGCGGAGCTGGCCGTCGGCTTCTTCGGCTCCCGCTACGAACGTGCCACGCCGGCCGAGCGCGAATACATGCGCACGATGGCGACCCTCCTGCCGGCGGTCGACGTCTCCGAGGCGGTGCCGACCGCGGAGATCGCCCGCAGCCTGGGCCGCCGCCCGGCGAGCCTCTCCCCGGCCCGCGACGCCCTCATCAAGAAGGGCCTCATCTACTCCGGGGAGCGCGGCACGGTCGCTTTCACGGTGCCGCACTTCGCCCGGTACATCCGCTCGCAGCCCTCCGAGTAGCTCCGTCGGCTAGCTCTTCGCCCTCTCGATGATCCCGCGCAGGTCCCGGCGCTCGATGGCGGCGGCCATCAGCTCGGGAAAGACGTCGGGCGTGCAGGCGAACGCCGGCACCCCGAGCGCCGCGAGCGCCGCGGCGTTCTCGTGGTCGTAGTCCGGCGCCCCCTCGTCCGACAGCGCCAGCAGCGTGATCACCTGCACGCCGGCGGAGGTCATGGCGGCCACCCGCCGGAGCATCTCCTCGCGGACGCCGCCCTCGTACAGGTCGCTGATCAGCACGAAGATCGTGTCGCGTGGGCGGGTGATGAGCTGCTGGCCGTACGCGATGGCGCGGTTGATGTCCGTGCCGCCGCCGAGCTGGGTGCCGAACAGCACGTCGACCGGGTCCGCGAGCTGGTCGGTCAGGTCGACCACGGCGGTGTCGAACACCACCAGCGACGTCTTCAGCGACCGCATCGAGGCGAGCACCGCGGCGAACACTCCCGAGTACACGACGGACGCCGCCATCGAGCCGGACTGGTCGACGCACAGCACGACGTCGCGCTGCACCGACTGGGCGCGGCGCCCGTAACCGATCAGCCGCTCCGGGACGATCGTGCGGTGCTCGGCCTGGTAGTGCTTGAGATTCGCCCGGATGGTCCGGTTCCAGTCGATGTCGTGGTGCCGCGGCCGGTTGATCCGCGCGGCCCGGTTGAGCGCCCCGGCCAGCGCGGTCCTGGTCGGCTGGGCGATGCGCCGCTCCAGCTCGGTGACGACCTTCGTGACGACCTTGCGCGCGGCCCGTTTGCTCTTGTCGGGCATGACCCGGTTGAGCGACAGCAGCGTCCCGACGAGGTGCACGTCGGGTTCGACGGCGTCGAGCATCTCCGGCTCGAGCAGCAGCCGGGTCAGGTCGAGCCGCTCGATCGCGTCCGCCTGCATCACCTGCACGACCGTCGACGGGAAGTACTGCCGGATGTCGCCGAGCCAGCGCGCGACTCGTGGCGCCGACGCGCCGAGTCCCGCGCCGCGCTGGCTGCCGGTGCCCTCGCCGCCGTCGTACAGGGCGCCGAGCGCAGCGTCGATCGATACGTCGGCGCCGGTGAGGCCGTAGCCGGTGCCTTCGCCGCCGGACGCGCCGCCCAGCGCCAGGCGCCACCGGCGGAGCCGCTCGTCCTGGCTGGTGTCTTCCTCATCCATCGTGGAGCTCCTTGCCCAGCAGCCGTGCCACGACCGGCAGCAGCAGCGCGCCGCGGTCCGGGTCCACCTGGTCGTCGTGCTCGGCGGCGCGGGGACGCCCGTCGGTGCCGATGTGCGCGGCCCGCTCGCCGATCATGCGTCGTTGCGGGGCCGGGTAGCCGCTGAACGTCCGTCGCAGCAGCGGCAGCACCTCGACGAACCCGTCCGCCGGGATACCGGTCAGCCAGGCGTCGACCAGCGCCAGCAGCCGCTCGTCGTGGACCAGCAGCAGCCCGTCGCCGGCGAGGAAGCCCTCGATCCACGCGGCGGCCTTGGCGACCGGTACCCCGACCGTCAGCACCAACGCCATCCTGGCGCCGATGTCGTCGGCGTCGACGGTGCCCGCGTCGAGCAGCAGCCGGCTCATCCGCCCTGTCAGCAGCCCGTGCAGGTCGTCACGGGTGGACAGGCCACCGAGCAGCGCCTGCCACCGCTGGCTGGCATCGGCGTCGTCGATCAGCGCCAGCGCACCCTGTACACCATCGATGCGATCACGCATCACGGCCGCCGCCGCGTCGTCGAGCCCGCCGACCGCCGCGGGCAGCCCCACACAGACCCTCGTGATCATCCCGTGGGTCACCGACCGCAGCGCCGACAGGTCCGTGCCGCGCACGTCGCCGTATCGCAGCGTCCGGGCGAGCGCGGGCAGCGCGTCCATCAGGTGCGCGACGTCGGCGTCGAGGGCCATCCGCTCGTCGAGCGCGTCGAGCACGCCCGGCAGCGCGTCCGGCAGGTCCGCCAGCAGGCACCGCTCGACCAGCGCCGTCACGTCGGCCAGGGTCTCGGCCTCGGCCGCCTGCTCCGCGACCCGAGCGGTCGCCGCCTCCCGGACCGTGGTCCCGTACACGCCGGCCTCGACCAGATCGACGGCGAACTCCGGCTGCCACGCGATCTGCCACGACTCCCAGAACGTGCCGCGACCCTTCCTGTTGGCCAGCACCTGACCCCAGTCCACGCCCAGCAGCCGCAGCCGGTGCAGCAGCTGGCTGCGCTGCAGGTCCAGGTCGCGGCGCAGGTCCAGGTCGATCTCGCGGCTGCTCACCGCCGGCTGGAGCCGCAGGCGGCGCTGGCTGCTGGCCACGTCCCGCGCGATCGGCACCCCCGGCGTCTGGTCCGGCACCCGCCCGAGCCGGTCACCGACCACCAACCGCCGGTTGATCAGGCTGAGCCGCAGGTCGTCCCCGTCGCAGAGCACCGCGTGCGCGGCGTCGGTGACCTCGGCGAGCCCGGCGAGCGGCCGCCCGCGCATCGTCGCGAGCGCCTCGGCTAGCCGGGTCGCCTCGATGACGTGCGCGCTGGACACCGGCACGCCGTCCTTGCGCAGCACGCCCGCCGCCCGCACCAGCCACCGCGCCACGACGTGCTCGTCCACGGCGGTGAACAGATGGTGATACCAGCCCGGCGACCGCACCCCTGCGCCGTACCCCTGCCACGACGCCAGCCGCGCATGGGTCCACGGCACCCAGGTCATCGCGACCTTGACCTTCGGCAACCCCTTGAGCACCGCCGCGTCGGAGGACGCACTGGGCAGCGGCGCGGTCAACGCCGGCACGTGCCACGCCCCGCACACGACGGCGACCCGGTCGAACTCCTTCGCCGCCGCCCGCAGCGCCTGCCGCATGTACGCCTCGCGCCGCTCCTCGTCCACCCGCTCGGCCTCGGGTGGCGCCGGCGCGTGGGCCCGCACGACGGTCATCGCCTCGGCGATCGCCGCGAAGGGCGCGACCGCTGCGGCCAGCCGCTCCTCGTCGATGTCGGGCTCGACGGCAAACAACGACCCCGCCCCACCCAGCCCGTCGGCGACGCTCTCCGCAGCGGGGCTTCCCCCGGTGCTGCCCGCAGTGGGGCTTCCCGCGGCGGTGCTTTCTGCGCCGCTTTTCGCGGCGGCGCGGCCAGCCTCGGAGTTCCCCGCCGAGGTGCTTCCTGCGGCGGTGCTGCCCGCGACGGTGCTGCCCGCAGCGGCGTCCCCCGCCGAGGTGCTTCCCATGGCGGCGTCTGCCGCCAAGGTGCTTCCCATGGCGGCGCGGCCGACCTCGGCGTTCCCCGCCGAGGCGCCTCCTGTGTCGGTGCTGCCCGCGGCGGTGCTGCCCCGGCGGTGCTGCCCGCGGCGGTGCTGCCCGCGGCGGTGCTGCCCGCGGCGGGGTCCCCCGCCGAAATGCTCCCCCTGGCGGCGTCTCGCTCCGAGGTGCTTCCCGCGGCGCGGCCGGCGTCGGAGTTCCCCGCCGAGGTGCTTCCTGCGGCGGTGCTGCCCGCGGCGGCGTCTCCCTCTGAAGTGCTCCCCGTGGCGCCGCTCCCCACGCCGGTGCTCCCCGTGGCGCCGCTCACCACGCCGGTGCTCCCCGTGGCGCCGCTCCCCACGCCGGTGCTCCCCGCCGAGGTGCTTCCCGCGGTGGCGCCTTCCGCCGTGATGCCGCCGCCGCTGCCCTGCTCCGGGGCGTGTCCGGCGGGACCGGCTCCGCTCGCCGGTTTCCATCCAGCGTCGGCGCCCCCGGCGTCGGCGCGCTGGGCTTCGCCGGTGGAGCCACCAAGGCGGCCCAGGGGTGGAATCGTCGGCAGCTCCCGTCGGTGCTCGACGACGTCCTCCCACCAGCGCTCGGGATCGTCGTAGCCGGCGGCCTCGGCCAGAGCGCCGATCGGGTCGATGCGGACCGTGTCGTCGGCGGGGGTCGGCGCGGCGGGTGTGGCGACGGCGAGACGGACCGCCGCGGGCAGGTCGATGAAGCGGACCGGGATGTCGCACGCGACCGCCCACCGGATCGCCTGCCATTCGGGGGAGAACTCGGCGAACGGCCAGAACGACGCCCGCAGCTTCGGGTCGGGGTTGTCGGCCGGGTACGCCAGCAGCGCCACCGGAGCCCGCATGTCCTCGTGCCCGGCGAACGGCACCAGCGGATCGGCCTCCGGGGGGCCCTCGATGAGAATCACGTCGGGCTGGAACGCGGCCAGGGCACGGCGCACCGCCCGCGCCGAGCCTGGTCCGTGGTGGCGCACCCCGAGCAGCAGCGGATCACTCACCGCGACGGGCCGCCCGGTAGAAGTCGCGCCAGCCTTCTCGCTCCCTGATCACCGTCTCCAGATACTCCTGCCATACGACCTGGTCGGAGACCGGGTCCTTGACGACCGCGCCGAGGATGCCGGCCGCGACGTCGCCGGCGCGCAGCACCCCGTCGCCGAAGTGCGCGGCGAGCGCGAGGCCGTTGGTGACCACGGAGATCGCCTCCGCCGTGGACAGGGTGCCGCTGGGCGACTTCAGCTTGGTGCGCCCGTCCTCGGTGGCGCCGTTGCGCAGCTCCCGGAACACGGTCACCACCCGGCGGATCTCGTCGACCGCGGGCGGCAGCTCGGGCAGCTCCAGCGCCTTGCCCAGCGCGGTCACCCGGCGCGACACGATGTCGACCTCCTCCTCGACCCCGGCCGGCACGGGCAGCACCACGGTGTTGAACCGGCGGCGCAGCGCGGAGGACAGCTCGTTGACGCCGCGGTCGCGGTTGTTGGCGGTGGCGATCACGTTGAACCCCTTGCGGGCCTGCACCTCCTCGCCGAGCTCGGGCACCGGCAGGGTCTTCTCGGACAGCACCGTGATCAGGCTGTCCTGCACGTCGGACGGGACACGGGTCAGCTCCTCGATCCGCGCGATCTTCCCGTCGGCCATGGCACGCAGGACGGGGCTGGGCACGAGCGCGGCCCGGCTGGGCCCTTCCGACAGCAGGCGGGCATAGTTCCAGCCGTAGCGGATCGCCTCCTCGGGGGTGCCCGCCGTGCCCTGGACCAGCAGCGTCGAGTCTCCGCTGACCGCCGCCGCGAGGTGCTCGGACACCCAGGTCTTGGCGGTGCCCGGCACCCCGAGCAGCAGCAGCGCCCGGTCTGTGGCAAGGGTCGCGACCGCGACCTCCATCAGCCGGCGCGACCCGACGTACTTCGGGATGATCACCGTGCCGTCGGCGGCGGCCCCGCCGAGCAGGTAGGTCACCACGGCCGTCGGGGACAGCAACCATCCCGGCGGCCGCGGCCGGTCGTCCCCGGCGGCCAGTGCGGCCAGCTCGGCGGCGAACTCGTCCTCGGCGTGCCGCCGCTGGACTGCCTGCGCTTCGACTGTGCTGGTCACGCGAGCTCCTCGAGCATGTCTTGTCGGAACCGGAGGGTGTCGGCGAAACGGCCGACGATGGAGGACATCGGATCATCGGACGCCAGCCCGGCGGCGAGCTTGACGGCCCGGTCCGCGGCGCCGGCGGGCAGTCGCAGCGCGGCCAGCTCACACAGCCCGGCCAGCCGCCACCCCGCCGATCGGCGGCCGCCGAGGTCGTCGAGCGCGGCGAACACCGCCTCGACGAGCGCCGGCGGCCACGGTCGCGGGCACAGCTCCAGCACGTGCTCGACGCCGACCGCGGCCGCGCCGGCCAGCCCGCGACGCAGGACCTCGACCGCGATCGCGGACAGCGCGTCGGATGGCAACGCGTCATACAGCGCCTCGAGCAGCAGCCGGTCGTCGGGCCGCCCACCGGCCGCGACCTCCTCGGTCAGCTGGCCGGTCAGCGCGGTCGCCCACGGAGCGTCGCGCTGCCCGGCCGCGGCTCGGGCGAGGCCGCGACGCAGGACCGCGGCCCACTCGTCGGTGACGGGCAGGCGCAGGAACTCATCCGGCTCGCCCCACACCCGCAGCGGCGTCCGGGTGAGCAACTCCTCCAGCCACCAGGCCCGCTCGCCCACACCGACCGGAGGTCGCGGCGTGATCCCGTCGCGGCGCATCGCCTTGTCGCATGCAGCAGGAGGAACGACCACGATCCGCCCGCCGCTGACCCGCACACTGGCCGTCGAGCGCTCAGCCATCCGCCGCGCATACGCGGAGTCGGGCAGCAGCGCGAGCAGCTCGACCGCGGCGGCCCGCACCTCCTTGCGCCGGTCGTCGAGCGCCGTCTCCAGCAGCACCTCGTCCGCGCCGGACAGGCCGGTGGCCAGCGCCCCCAGCAGGGCGGCCCGGTCATCCGGCGTCTCCGACGGCCACGCGGCGCGCAGCAGGTCGCGGGCCGCGTCGGGATCCCGGCGCCGCAGCGCGGTCAGGAACCCCACCCGCCGCCCGATCGACCCGAGCTCCCACGCGCTGCCGTCGTCGGCGGGACCGTCGATCGTCGCGGTGACGAGGTAGCCCCAGTCGGGCCGCTGGGCCGCCAGCCACTCCGCCCGCGGACCGCCCGCCGCGGCGATCAGGTTCCGCAGAATCCGGTGCCGGCGACCGACCTCCAACAGCGCGGGCAGCAGCTCGCCGGGCACCCGCCGCGCCCCGACCGCACCCAGCCACTCCGCGAGCAGCTCCAGCCGCCCGTCGGCGTCGCGCACCGGCGTCGCGTTGCTGGAGCCGTAACCTGCGGCGTCCACCGCGAGCAGGTCCGCCGCGCGAGCCGACGCCGGCCACGGCACCAGCGGGATCCCGGAGTCGTCCGGCGCGGCCACGGGCACCGGCACGCCGGAGCGCGCCGCGACACCGGCCCGCCGATACATCGTCAGCGCGGCCGCCGCGTCGAGCAGCACCTCGGCGGGGTCGCCGTCACCGGCCGGTAGGTGCCGCCGCTGCGTCCCGACCAGCGCCGTCGCCAGCACGTCGCCCCACTCCGGCAACCCGCTCATGCCATCACCTCCGCCACGCACCGATGCGAGCCTGCGCCACACCCGCCACCACGACAAACGCCGCCGCCATGCAACGAACCGCCAACGTCCGTGACCGAACTCCCGCCGATTGGAACGCCGTCGGAACCCGACCGCCACGACCCCGATCCGCGCGACGCGGCGTGGTCGCCACCTGCGGCATCGGCGGGGACCGCGGCGTCGGCGATGGCTGCACCGACTGCGGGCTGCGGCTTCGGCGAGGACTGCGCCTTTTGCGGCGGGGCCTCGGCTCGCCACGCCGGCATCGTCGCCAGCACCTTGCCCCGCTCCTCCGGCGGCTTGCTCACGCCCTCACCTCCGCGACGCGCCGATGCATGCCTGAGCCACACCCGCGACGGACAGAGAGCGCCGCCGCCGTGCAACGGACTGCCCACGCCGCTGGCTCCGGCACGAAACGAGCCGCTCGTGGCGTGGGCGCCGCCACGCCATGACGTCGGTCTGAGCCGCCGTCCATGCGCGTGCTCCAGACCGCCGCCGTCACCTCCGCCACGCAGCGGTGCGTAGCCGGCACGCAACCGCCGCCGTCGCCGGGTCATGCCGACGCCAAGCTCCGGCGCCGCTTCAAGCCACACCCGATCGTGGATGGCCTCGCCACCAGACCCCGGCGCCAGGTCAACAAGCACCCGCAACCGGTGGCGGATGGGCACGCCGGCGGACCCCGGCGCCGGTGCAGGAAGCAGCCGCGGCCGTGGTGGACGAGTCGTCAGGCTGGTCACAGGCGCACCAGTCGGCCTTCGGACCAGGCGCCGAGGGGGCGCAGGCCGCCTGCGGACCATTCACCGGTGACGGTGGTCGGGTGGCCGCCGGTGATGGCGAGCAGGCGCCACGGGTCGCCGGCGGCGGGGTCGAGGGGGAGGGCGAGGCCGTCGGGGTCGACCAGGTGCCAGGTGCCGCCGTCGCGGGTGGGGCAGACCGCGTCGACGGTCATCGGCCAGTAGTCCAGCCAGGGGTCCTCGGCGAGGGCAGCGGCGTGGGCGCGCAGGTTGGCCTCGATGCCGATGGCGCCAGCGACGGCGGGCATGCGGGCCGGTGGGCCGTGGCGCTTCGCGATCAGGGCCCGGGCCGGCTGGCCGCCGGGATAGAGGCAGATGTCGGCGTCGATCTGGGTGCCGGGGAGCAGGTCGATCGGCAGGGACTGCCCCGCGACGGCGAACGACAGCACCAGGACGGGGCGCAGCGTCGAGGCGCCACGCAGCCAGGCGCGGCGGACGGTGAGCTGGTCCTCGATCTCGTCGCGGACGCCGTGGACCTGCCAGCGGTCGCGCAGGGCGGGGCCGGCGAGGACGGTCTCGGTGGCGATCGGCAGGCCGACCCGCATGCGGACGCTCGCGGCGAGGTCGTCGGGGAGGTCGGCCATGCGGCGATAGCCGCCGACGAGCAGGTGGAGCCGGGCGAGCTCGCCGAGGAGCCGCTCGGGTGAGCCCGTGACCGCGGAGGTGCGGCGCAGGATGCCCGCCGCGCCGGCCGCCTGGGCGTCGACCAGCCGGGCGGCCATCGTGTCCCAGTGCGCATAGCCGCTCTTGGCGACGCTCGCCAGCCCGGCGCGGGCCTGGTCGGCGAGCCAGCGGTCGAGCTCGTCGAGCCCGGCGGAGATCCGGTCGGCCCGGCGGGCCTGCGCCTTCTCACCCGGGGGGCGCGCCGCCTCCGCCACCGCCGGGTGCGGCCGGCGAGGTCTGGGCGGGGACGGAGCGGCGGGCAGCGCGCGAGGACTGCCACTCCTGGACCCAGCCGGGTGCGGTCGCGTCGTTGACGCTGCCGGCCGACCAGCGCAGCAGCAGGGCCAGCGCGTGCTTGCAGGGGAACTTGCGGCTCGGGCAGGTGCACTTGAACGCGGGCTCGGTCAGATCGACGGCGGTCTGATAGGGCGTGCTGCCGCTGCCTTGGCAGAGGCCCCAGATCGTCGGCGGGACGTCGTCGGTGGCGCTGAGCCCGGACTCCAGCCAGGCGCGGTCGCCGGCCATGCCCCTGGCCGCCCGCTGCGCGGACGAGTCGGGTGCCAGCGCCATGACCTGGTCGGTGGTCCAGACCGTCGTCTCCGTCGAAGTTTCGGCCATGCTGCGAAGCGTAGTGAGGGGGTACGACATTCCGTGGTTGGGTATGAACCCGGCATGAGACCCGTGCGCACCGCGGCCCGCTCGATGCTCGCCGCGATCTTCGTCATTCAGGGCTGGGCCGCGTTCCGTGACCCCGCGAAACTCGCCGACAAGGCCCGGCCGCTCACCGACCGGCTGGAGCCGACGTTGAAGGCGGTGCACCCGAGCCTGCCGACCGACGCGGAGACGCTGGTCCGGGTCAACGGCGCGGCGCAGGTCGCGGGCGGGATCCTGCTCGCGACCGGGCAGGCGACGACGCCGGCGGCGCTGGTACTGGCCGGCTCGCTGGTCCCGACGACCCTCGCGGGCCACGCGTTCTGGGAGATCGAAGACCCGGCGCAGCGCAACCAGCAGCGGATCAACTTCCTGAAGAACCTCGGCCTGATCGGCGGGCTGCTGTTCGCCGCGCTGGACAACGAGGGCCGGCCGGGTCTCGCCTGGCGGACCCGCAACACGGCCCGGATCGCCCGCCGCGGCGCCGGCCACTCCGCTCGGACCGCACGCCGCGAGGCGCAGCACGTCGTGCACACGGCGCAGCGCGAGGCCCGCCACGTGCTGCACGCCGCGCAACGCGACGCACGGATCGCCCGCATCGCCGCCCGCACGGGACGCCGCCTACCGTAGAGCCGCCAAAGCGAAATGTCCGAAGTCCGAAACGGCAGACCTACGGACAGTTGACCCATTCCTCTTCGCCGTCGGTGAAGACCTGCCGCTTCCACACCGGCAGCCTCGCCTTCACCTCGTCGACCAGCCGCGCGCACAGCAGGAACGCGTCCGCCCGGTGCGAGGTCGAGATCGCCGCCGCGAGCGCCACATCGCCGATCTCCAGCCGCCCGACCCGGTGTGACACGGCCAGCGCGTGCACGGCAGGCTCCGCGGCGATCTCCGCGGCAATCTCGGCGAGCACGTCACCGGCGCTGGGGTGGCCCTCGTATTCGAGCTCCACGACGCCGCGCCCGCCGTCGTGGTCACGCACCACGCCCGCGAAGGACACGACCGCACCCGCCGCCCGATCGGAGACCGCCAGCTCGTGCGCGGTCACGTCGATCGGCTCACCGGTCACCAGGACCGTGATTCGGTCGGTCACACCCGCTCCCCATCCAGAATCGGCAGTGGTACGAGGTGTGCCGGCGTCCCCGCCAGCCCCCGCCCTCCGGGCGGAATGATCGCGAAGCCGATCGAGTTGGCCAGACCCCTCAGCATCGAGGAGCCGGCATGGGCCACCGGATACGCCAGCCCGTCCAGCGGATCTCGGCGCACCAGGGCCAGGTGGGTGTAGTCGCCGCGCCCGGCGATGTCCGCACCCAGTTTGACGGTCGTGTGCTCGGGCCGGGCGCGCCCGGTCAGTCCGGCCAGCAGCGGCAGTACCAGCGAAACCAACGCTACGAAGGTCGACTGGGGATTGCCGGGCAGGCCCGCGACGAACTGCCCGCCGGGCAGCTGCGCGACGAGCATCGGGAAGCCGGGCCGGACGGCGACGGTGTTGACGATGTAGGTGGCGCCGAGCTCGGCGAGCGCCGGGTGCAGGTGGTCGACGGGGCCGTGCATGGTGCCGCCGGTCGTGCAGATGACCTGGGCACCGGCGTCGACGGCGGCCCGGAGCGCGGCGACGTGGTCCTCGAGGGTGTCCGCGACGGGCGCGCGGTGGTGCACGACCTCGGTGCCGGCCCGCCGCAGCCATGCCGGCAGCGGGGGCCGAGCGCGTCGCGGACCCGCCCGTCGCCGGGGACGCCGGCGGTCAGCAGCTCGTCGCCGAAGACCAGCAGGGCGCTGCGCGGCTTGGGGCGGCACGGCAGGGTGTCATAGCCGCAGGCGGCGGCCAGGCCGATGACGCCGGGCGTGATCGGCGTGCCGGCCGGCAGGAGCTCCTCGCCGAGGGTGGCCTCCTCGCCGGTGAGCCGCCAGTCGGGGATCTTGCGGGGCTCGCCGGAGACGACCCGATCGCCGTCGACCGCGGAGTCCTCGGTGCGCACGACATACAGGGTGCCGTCGGGCACCATGCCGCCGGTGGCGATCTCCACGCAGGTGCCGTCGGCGGTCAGCGGCTCGGCGTGGTCGCCGGCGAGGACCCTGCCGATGATCTGCCAGGGTGCCGGGCCGCGCACGGCCCAGCCGTCGACGCTCGAGGTGGGAAACGCGGGCAGCGCGGTCAGTGTGGTCAGCGGCTCGGCGAGGGTCAGGCCGTCGGACTCGACGAGGGGGACGGGCACGGGGCCCGACGCGACCGCCGATCCAGCCTCGAACACCGCCTCGCGGGCATCGGCCCACGCGATCGGGAACGTCACGCTTCGAGCCTAGTCCCCGGCGGGCAAGGGATCGCGCTCAGTGGTCGCCGCCGCGGAGTTGGTCGACCGCGTGGGCGAGGACCGGCCCGAGCACCGCGAGGCCGTCCTTGGCACCGCCCTTCGAGCCGGGCAGGTTGACGATGAGGGTGCGCCCGGCAACGCCGCTCAGCCCGCGGGACAGGATGGCGGTCGGCACCTTCGCGGCGCCCGCCGCCCGGATCGCCTCGGCGATGCCGGGGACCTCGTAGTCGAGCACGCGACGGGTCATCTCCGGGGTGGCGTCGGTGGGGGTGACGCCGGTGCCGCCGCTGGTCACGATCACGTCGGCGCCGCCGGCGACCGCGGCGCGCAGCGCCTCCTCGACCGGTGGCCCGTCGGGGACGACGACGGGGTCGCCGACGTCGCAGCCCAGCTCGCGCAGGCCGGCGACGAGCAGGGGGCCGCTGGTGTCGGCGTAGACGCCGGCGGAGGCCCGGTTGGAGGCGACGATCACGACGGCCTTCATGAGGCCCGCTCCCAGAGGCCGGTCTTGCCGCCTTCCTTGCGCAGCACCCGCACTCCCTCCAGCGACGCGGCCGGGTCGACCGCCTTGATCATGTCGATGAGGGCCAGGCCGGCGGCGGCGACGGCGGTGAGCGCCTCCATCTCGACGCCGGTGCGGTCGGCCGTGCGGGTGGTCACCTCAATGTCAACCGTCCCGTTACTCAGAGTCAAGTCGACCGTCACCCCATGAAGGGCAATCGGATGACATAACGGGATGAGATCGGGCGTGCGTTTCGCGCCCATGATTCCGGCGATCCGGGCAACGGCCAAGGCGTCACCTTTGGGTAACGCACCGTCGTACAGCAACGCTATTACTTCAGCGGTCGTACGGACGGAACCAGCCGCAACCGCACGTCGCGCGGTGATTTCCTTGCCGGCGACGTCCACCATCCGGGCCGCACCGCTCTGGTCGACATGGGTCAGTTCGTGTGCCACGACTTCACCTTATCGATCGTGCGGTGAACTGTCGTTTGATCATGCACGCTAGTGGGAAGATGCGTCGATTCCGTTCTACGGAGCGTAACTTTCACGTTACCAAAATATGACAACCCGTGCCCTTCTTCGCAAACTATGAGTCGACGGACAAATGGGTATGGGCAACTTGCGAAATGCACCCTAGGCTTCGTTCAACGCCAGGGAGTTCGATACACATCGATATCCCTGACGGCACGGGGGTCGTAACCGCGAAAACGACCTAGGGGGCAAAAATGCGTGGACACGAGTGGCTCTGAAAGCTCGGCCTTGACAGAGGCACACAACCATCGGTCACGATGAACAGACCGCGATGCAAAGACCATTGGGTACCGACGACGCGACCAACCGGCGCCTCTGGCGTCTTGTTGGTCCCGTCGTCGTCGGTGCGGGCATCGCCGTCATCGCAGCATTGTGGCTGATCAGGGGCTACGGCAGCCTCATGCTCGTCCTGCCGCTGCCGACCGTGCTGGTCATTGGCTGCGGATACATGCGCATCCAGATGCGGATCCGCTCGACGCTGCACGGTTGGACGCCGGTATCGGCCGTCATCACCTTGGCAGCGGTGTTCCTACCGGCCCCGCTCGTGATCCTCTCCGTGGCCGTCGGCAAAATCACCGACCAGTTGCTGAACGTGGCGCACGTGCCGGTGAAAATCAGTTTCAATGTCGGCAAGGACGTGCTCAACAGCACCGCCGCGACGCTCGCGGTGGCCGCCGTGGGGTTCCAGCCGATCCTGGTGGCCCCGGACCACACCGGACCGCTCAGCGGCGCGCTGACCGCCACCGTCATCGCCTCCCTCGCGTACACCGCCGTCGACGAGCTCGTGTCCAAGGCCCTGTTCGCGATGCTCACCCATACGCCGTACCGGCAGCGCCTGCTCGCAGACTGGGGCAACCTCGCCGTCGCACAGGCCGGCGCATTCGTCATCGCCGTCGCCGCCGTCGTCGCGTACTACATCAACTACTGGCTCCTGCTGCTCCTGCCGCTGCTGCTGTGGTGCATCCACCTCGCCTCCGGCAACCGCGTCCGCGCCCGCCAGGGCAACGAGGCCTGGCAGCGGCTAGCCGAGGCCACCGACGAGTTCAACTCCGTGGACCAGACCGCCGTGCTCCACGCCGCCGTGCGCAAGGCCGCGGAACTCTTCTCCACCGACGAGGTCGAGGTCCAGATCCGCCCGCCGACCGACGAGGCCCGGCTCGTGCGCAGCAACGGCCGCGACATTCTGTACGACGGCAACCCCGACGACGCGCCCCCGGTGACCGGATTCGTCATCCCGATCGGCCTGGAGAGCTACCGCGGCGACGCCGACCTCGGCGAACTGCGCCTGCGGTTCCGGTCACCGGTCAAGCTCACCGAGCGCGAGGGCTACACGCTGCACACCTTCGCCGCCGCGCTGTGCACCGCCATCCGCAACGCCTCCACCTTCGCCGAGACCCAACGCCTCGCCGACAGCAACGCCCGCGCCGCCGCCCAGGACCCCCTCACCCGCCTCGCCAACCGGCGCAAGCTGCAGCAGTACGGCGACGAGGTCCTCGCCACCGGCATCGTCGGCGTCCTGCTCATCGACCTCAACCACTTCAAAGAGGTCAACGACACCCTCGGCCACTCCGCCGGCGACCGGGTGCTCATCACCGTCGGCGAACGCCTCTCCGCCGCCGTCCGCGAAGGCGACCTGGTCGCACGGTTCGGCGGCGACGAGTTCGCCGTCATCCTCGCCAACCTCAGCGCACCCGCCCTCGCCGAGATGCGCGCCCACGCGATCCTCGACGCCCTCGCCCCGCCCATCCAGCTCGATGACATGCGCATCAGCGTCGAGGCCAGCTGCGGCGTCACCACCGCCAGCGGCGGCACCATCGGCGAGCTGCTGCGGCGCGCCGACGTCGCCATGTACCAGGCGAAACAGGACGGCCAACGGGTCGTCGTCTACGCGCACGCCCGCGACACCGCCGACATCGGCACCCTCACCCTCGGCGGCGACCTCGCCCGCGCCGTCGCCGAAGGCCAGTTCGTGGTCAACTTCCAGCCGATCGTCGACCTCGCCACCGGCCAGGTCATCGGCGCCGAGGCACTCACCCGCTGGCACCACCCCGACCGCGGCGACCTCGCACCCGACCGGTTCCTGCCCGCGATCGAACGCTCCGGCCAGCTCTCCGCCTTCGCAGACGCCGTCCTCGACCAGGCACTGACCGCCGTCTCGCAATGGGCCGACGCGGGTCACCCCATCCCCGTCGCCGTCAACGTCTCGCCCCGCAGCCTGCTCGACCCGTCGTTCCCCGACGCCGTCGCCCGCCGCCTCGCCGCCCGCGGCGTGCCGTCCTCCTCACTCGTCATCGAGCTCACCGAGTCCGTGACCCTCAGCAAACTCGAGGTCGTGGACGACGTCCTCGCGGCACTGCGCGACCAGGGCATCCGCCTCGCCCTCGACGACTTCGGCACCGGCTTCTCCTCCCTGGCCACCCTCGCCCGGGTCGCCGTCGACGAACTCAAGATCGACCGCAGCTTCGTCGCCGCCATGAACGCCTCCGCCCCCGGCGCCGTCGTCCGCTCCACCATCGACCTCGGCCGCAGCCTCGGCCTGGTCGTCGTCGCCGAAGGCATCGAACGCGAGAACCAGCGCCAGCAGCTCTGGGAGCTCGGCTGCCCCGCCGGCCAGGGCCATCTCTTCGCCCGCGCCATGCCCGCCGACCGGCTCCTCGCCGCCCTGCGCCGCGGCCACGACGGCCAACCCGGCTGCCTCGCGCCACCCCTGCACGACACCGACACCGTCATCCGGCTGCCGCGCAACCGCCGGTCCCGCCGCATCGGCGCGGCCGAGCCCGGGCAAGAATGGGTGCCATAGCCACGTTCATGTCTCGCGCCCGGATCAGCGACGCCGTGCTCTACGGACTGTCCGCCGTGTTCGCCGCGATCACCGCCGTCACGTCGACCTTGCCGCCGCACCGTGCCTGGGGTGCCATCGCCTGGTGGGGCTACGCCTGCGCGTTCCTCATCACGCTCGTCGTGCTCCGCCGGCTCCTGCTGACCTTCGTCGTCTTCACGGCGGTCACGCTCGTGCCCCTGGTCACGCAGGCCGTGCAGCGCGCCGGCGGCCGCACCGACCGCGCGCAGGAGGAGGTCCTCGTCGTCGAGCAGATGGGCCGGCGACTCCTCGACACCGGCACGCCCTACCTCGACCGCCCCGACATCGCCGCACTCCCCGCGTCGGAGCGGTTGCTCGGCTATTCGCCGTACCAACCCGGCATGTCGATCTTCGGCATCCCCCGAGCGCTCCTCGGCGACCACTGGTGGACCGACGCCCGGATCTGGTTCGCGGCCGCCACCATCGGCGCGCTGCTCTGGACCCTCCGACTGCTCGCCGACCTGGTCGCCCCGCCCGGGCTCGTCCTCATCGCCCAGTCCGTCGCCGTCCTGCCGATCTGCACCCTCACCCTCACCACCGGCGGCGACGACCTGCCCGTGGTCAGCCTGTCACTGCTCGCCATGGCCTTCACCGCCCGCCACCGCTGGGCCGCGGCCGGGGTCGCCATCGGCGTGGCCGGAGCGTTGAAGCTGTTCGCCCTTCCTGCGGCGCTGGTACTGATGGTGCTCGCCTGGCAGGCGGGCGCTCCGCGCCTCCGCGCCCTCGCCGCCGGAGCTCTCGGCCTGCCGATCCTGGTGATGCTGCCCGCGCTGGTCGTCGCCCCGTCCGCGTTCGTCGAGAACGTCCTGCGCTTCCCCGCCGGCCACGGCCTCGTCACCAGCCCCGCCCAGTCCCCGCTGCCCGGCCAGCTCATCGCCTCGTCGACGGCCGCCGGACGCACCATCGCCCTCTCGCTGCTGGTCGCCGCCGGCCTCGCCATCGGCATCTGGCTGCTCCGCCGCCCGCCACAGAGCACCCGAGCCGCCGCCCTCGTCATCACCGTCGGCCTCACCGCGGCGATCATGCTCATCCCGTCGACCCGTTTCGGCTACCTGCTCTACCCGGCCGCCTTTCTTGCTTTGTGGTGGGCGCTGCGCCCGCCGCCCGCCCCCGTTGATCGACCCGCCAATCTCTGGTCGGCATCCTCCGGAGCGGCGTAAACAGGAAGCATGGCCTTCCGGGACCGCCAAGAAGCCGGCGCCGCACTCGCCGCGCTCCTCACCGGCTACGCCGACCGGCCCGACGTCATCGCACTCGGCCTGGTCCGCGGCGGCATGCCCGTCGCCGCCGAGGTCGCCGACCGCCTCCGCGTCCAGCTCGACGCCCTGGTCGTGCGCAAGCTCGGCGTCCCCTGGGCGCCCGAGGTCGCCTTCGGCGCGATCGGCCCCGGCGGCGTGCAGGTCCTCAACCCTGAGATCAGCCTCGAACCACACGAGATGGCCCCGGTCATCCGCCACGAAACCGCCGAACTCCGCCGCCGCGACCGCCTCTTCCGCATCGGCCGCGACCCGCTGGACCTCACCGGGCGGGTCGCCCTCATCATCGACGACGGCCTGGCCACCGGCGCCACGGCGGGCGCGGCGATCGCGGTCGCCAGAGCCCTGTCGGCCGCCCGCGTGGTGCTGGCCGTCCCGGTCGGCGCGACTCCTGCCGTGCGGCGCCTGTCCCTCGCCGCCGACGAGGTCGTCTGCCCCTTGATATCCGACTACTTCGGCGCCGTCAGCCGCTACTACGACGACTTCCACCAGGTCCCGGACGCCGAGGTCGCCCGCCTCCTGAGCCGCGCCTGACCGCATCGGACCTCAGATCGACAGATCAAGATCACGCTCGCTTCGCGCCGCTCGGGCTCGGGCCGACCGCTGCGACGGCACGCATGCCCGATGCCGTGATCACGGATTTCAGTGACACCCCAAGCCCAATGAAGTTCCGTGATCACGAAGAAGTGACCGGGCAGTGCCACACGTCGGACGGCGACCTTCACCACGGGACCGCTCCTGTCCCGCACCCGGACGTGGGCCCACCTTCGCGAACCGCCTAACGTCTGGGCGCCATGATCGAAGGATGGCCGCGGCCGTCCACACGACCAGCACGCGCCTTCGACTACCGGAGAAGATCCACTCTGTGCGAGCGACCGGCAGTAGGTCAGGATTGCATTCGCTTCGCACCCCGCCCGCCCGCCAGCGTGATCACGGAATTTTCGTGGCGCCCCAAGCCCAGTGAAGTTCCGCGATCACGAGAAGGGGTCAGAGCCGGGAAGACCACCCGTCGGACGGCGACCTTCACCGCAGCATCGTGCTCGTCCCGCACCCGGACGCGTGGCGGTGATCGGCGACGTCGTGGGACGCCTTCACGGCCGGCGCGCCTATTGCTGGTCGCCCATAGAGCGACTCGGTGGGGCGCCGGCCTCTTACCCAAGACGCCGGTCGAGTCCCAACCCCACTGCCGTGCGTGGACCAGGTCGGCACGAACACTTCGCCGTGGCGCCCTTTGAACGGCGGCAGCGAGCAGCTACGGAGCCTGCGCAACGGGGCCGCCGACACCTCCGAGCAGGTGCGAACGTCGATGTTGGGCCTGGGCCCAATGGCGCCCCGCGACCACGACCGAGGACCCGCCGATGGCGCCTCTAGATCGCCATGTCCACGAAACGCGACAGGTGCAGCTGCGCGGCGACCGTGATCGTGTCCGTAGGCCCGTTACGGTGCTTGGCAACGATGAAGTCCGCCTCACCCGCGCGCGGAGACTCCTTGTCGTAGTAGTCGTCACGGTGCAACAGGATGACCACGTCGGCATCCTGCTCGATCGAACCACTCTCGCGCAGGTCAGACAGCTGCGGGCGCTTGTCGGTGCGCTGCTCTGGGCCACGGTTCAGCTGGCTGACCGCGACCACCGGACACTCGACCTCTTTCGCGAGCAGCTTCAGGCCACGCGACAGGTCCGCGACCTCCTGCTGCCGGCTCTCGGTCCGCTTCGGGCTCGTCATCAGCTGCAGATAGTCGACGATGATCAGCTTGAGGTCGTGGCGCTGCTTGAGCCGTCGGGCCTTGGCCCGGATCTCCATGAGGTTCATGTTCGGCGTGTCGTCGACGAACAGCGGTGCCTCGCTGATCTCGCCCATCCTGCGGGCCAGCTTCGTCCAGTCGTCGTCCGACAGCTGCCCCGACCGCAGCACGTGCAGCGGCACCCGCGCCTCAGCCGAGAGCAGTCGCATGACGATCTCGACCTTGGACATTTCCAGGCTGAAGATCGCGCTCGCCATGTTGTGCTTCACCGACGCCGCCCGGCTGAAGTCCATCGCGGCGGTGGAGTTGTGGGTCGGGATCATCGAACGGCCGGCGAGGTAGAGGTGATCGACGTTGTCGACCTGCACGCAGCGCACGGGGACGCTCGCAACTGGCCTGACGTCGACGATGAACCGAGACGCGGTCCTTGATGTGCTGGTGGTCCGCCGTCGCGCCTGGTGTGCGGACCGCTTCCGCTCCAGCCGGAACACGTCGTCCACGGTCGTGAAGTTCAAGGTGTAGGCGATGGAACTGGCCGGGGTGCGGCCCTTGACCTGCCTCGTCGTCACCGTGCACCGGTAGCCGAGACTGACGATCAGCTCACGCACGTCGCCCGCGAGCCGTGCCGAGGTGGACGTGAACTGCACGTTGCCGGTGGTCGTCACCGTGCCGTCGGTGTCCAGCAGGCCGGCCAGCAGCGCGCGCCGTTGCCGCTCCGAGCTGCGGAGATAGCCGGACGGGACGTGCTTGTTGTTGAGCACACCGAGCACTCGCAGATCATGCACCAGCGCCGGACCCTGCTCGGGCGCCCTACCGATGCCATACAGCATCGGGTGCGCCGAACTCGGCCTGATCTCGAACCCGTCATCGGCGATGTCGGCGACGATCTGCGGATCGGCGGTGGTGATGCGTCCGGCCGCGGAGTGGCCGTCGCCGAGCCACGCCCCGAGCGTGTAGGGCGGCACCAACAGGTCGCGCTCGGGCAGTTGCAACGGGCGGCAGTTGTCCACCGCGTGGTTGAGGCGGCCGTCCATCGGATGCCGGAGCGTTGCCGCGATGTCCTCGGTGGTGACGACTCCGTCGTGCCTGGCAGTCGTCTCGGCATTGACGGTCCTGGTGATCCGCCGGTGCAGCGTCGTGAGCAGCGCATGCTTGGAATAGGCCTGGATCGAGCGTTGCCACGGCCTGCCCGCGCGCTGATACTCGCGGACGACGTCGTCCGACGTGCCGACCTCGCTGCCCACGACGTGGAGCACGTGCCGGAACGGGGATCCGACGATTTGGACCGCCTCGCCGAACGTCACGAGCGAGTCCGGCTGAGCCATCGCATGCGCCAAGGCCGGCGCGACCTGGGCGCGTGCAGTTTCGGGCCATTGCGGCGTCGACGCGATCTCAGCGCGCTGCCGCCGGGCGGCCCTGGTGGTGGTCTTCCAGAGATGCTCGGCGTCGGCGACGATCACGCTGCCGTCGGAGAACTCGACTTCGAAGCAGGGGCGGCCGTGCAGGACGTCGAACGCGTTGATGATCGTCGTCGGCTTGCCGTCGGCGTCGAGCAACTGGTCGCCGACTTTGACCTCGCCCATCGTCGTCCAGCCGTCGGGCGTCGGAAGCGGTGTGTCGAGCGCCAGGGCCTTGCCCAGCCCGGGTCGGCCGGCGACGATCACCAACTGGCCGGGGTGCAGGCCGTTGAGGAGGCGGTCGAGGTCGCTGAAGCCGGTGGGGACGCCGGTCATGACGCCGCCTTGGGCGCCGACGGCTTCGATCTCGTCGAGGGTTGGCTGGAGCATCTCGGCGAGGACGGCGAAGTCCTCGCTGACGCGCTTCTCGGTGACGTCGTAGATGGCCTGCTGGGCGAGGTCGACGACGTCGTCGACGTCGCGGCCGCCCGGGCCGGCGGAGCCGTAGCCGAGCTGGACGATGCGGGTGCCGGCCTCGATGACGCGGCGCAGGACGGCGCGCTCGGCGACGATGCGGGCGTAGTAGGAGGCGTTGGCGGCGGTGGGCACGGCGGCCATGAGGGTGTGCAGGTAGGCGGCGCCGCCGACCTTGGCGATCTCGCCCGCGTCGGTCAGGGCCGCGGCGACGGTGACGGCGTCGGCGGGCTCGCCGCGACCGTAGAGGTCGAGGATCGCGTCGAAGACGACGGTGTGGTTGGGCCGGTAGAAGTCGTGGGACTTGAGGATCTCGACGACGTCGGCGATGGCGTCCTTGGACAGCAGCATGCCGCCGAGGACGCTCTGCTCCGCCGCGACGTCCTGCGGTGGGGTGCGCTCGAAGGTCTCGGCGCCGCCGGACGGGCGCTCAGATGCCTGTGGTTGGTCCTTCGGGGGCTGCCGGCGCGGCTCCGCCGGGGTTGCGTCGTCCCATGGGTCGCCGCCTCGCCTGTCTTCAGTGATCGACACTCGCCCCTCCAACGTCATACCCGCACTGACCAGTAGACCTCGCGGGTATGACAAAAAATCGCCGCGCGCTGTCGAAAGACGAGGGCGCCCCGCGCAACCGTATGGAGCGACCGGCGTTCGTCAAAACCGGCCGGTGGACAACCCTTGGGACAACCTGTGGACCACCGTCCACAATCGGGGGATCAGCTGTGCACAGCCCTGTGGACAACCCTACGGCTGGGATCCACAAAGCGTTGCTGAGCTGGGGTTTCTTCATCCACAGCCTGTGCGCGAAAAATAGTCGCCCGATCGAGTGATGTGACGGTGGGATGTTTTCCGGCTGGACGGACGATGGCGGGCATCGCACGGGAGAGTGACGCTGCGGCCGTGGGTTACCCGGAGTGGGACAGGTCACGCGAGCCAGGTGAGGGCTATTACTCGGGCCGTCGTGACCACACTCCGCGGTCGTTCCGGCGGCAGGACGAGGAAGAGGACGAGTCCACCGACTACGCGGGCGCGTTCATCGCCACCGCCTGCTGGTACGTGGTGCCGCTGATCGGCTACGTGATCTGGGCGGCGACGCTGTCGTCGCAGCCGCGGCCCGGCTGTGTCGACGCGTTCGGGATGCAATGTCCGGCGCCTCGGGCCGAGGCGTTCACCAATCTGCTGGACGGCGTGCCGCAGATCGCGGTGGCGCTCGCGCTCGGGATCACGGTGGCGATGTTCCTGGGGTGGGCGACGTCCGGCTGGCGGGCGTGGACCATCGGTTTCGCCTCCGCGGTGCTGGGTGCGGGCATGGCCACGGTGATCTTCGCGGTGCTCGCGACGCAGCTCTGATCCGATCGGTTCCCGTCGAAGGGTCACAGCATCCTTGCGAGACGATCACCGATGCTCACGCTTGGGTCTCTGTCCGGTTACGCTCGGAGCCGATCACGGGTGGGTCGTCGTCTGACTGGCCAAACACCTTTCAGGGAGGCTTCCATGGTCAGCCAGTTCCGTGTCGTCGCCGTGGCCGTGATCGCCGCGTTGTGCCTGACGGCATGCGGCGCCTCGTCCGACGACAGCGAGGCACCCGCCTACAACAACGCGAAGACGATGAATCCGCAGGGCGGTCAGCCGGGTCCGCCCGCGACCGGTGAGCTGGCGGACGAGGCTCCGGGCGAGCAGTCGGCGTCGAACCAGCCGGTGTCCACGTTCGCGGTCGACGTCGACACCGCCTCCTATGGCTACGCGAAGCGGCAGTTGCTGTCGGGGACACGGCCGGCGGCGAGCACGATCAGGCCGGAAGAGTTCGTCAACTCGTTCGCGCAGGGGTACAGGCAGCCTCCGGGCGACGGCTTCGCCGTTTTGGCGGACGGTGCCCGGTTGCCCCGGACGCACCGTAATCCCAGTGACACGGCGAGGTTGCTCCGGGTGGGGCTGCAGACGAGGGCGGAGCCTGAGGGGCAGCGCCTCGATGCGTCGCTGACGTTCGTCGTGGACGTGTCCGGTTCGATGGCCGAGCCCGGCAAGCTCGACCTGGTCAAGAGTGGCCTGCACACGCTGGTGGATCAGTTGCGCACGACGGACTCGGTGGCGTTGATCGCCTACTCCGACAACGCCGAGGTGCTGCGGCAGATGACGGCGGTGCGGGACCGTTCGGCGTTGCACGGTGCTATCGACCGGCTGCGGGTGGCGGGGAGCACCAACCTTGAGGAGGGTCTGCGGCTCGGGTACGAGACGGCGCGCAAGAGCTTCCGGTCGGGTTCGACCAACCGCGTCATCCTGCTCTCCGACGGCCTTCCGAACGTCGGCTCGACGAACGCCACGTCCCTGGTCCGCGAGGTGCAGGAGGCAGCGGCAAAGCAGATCACGATGATGGGTGTCGGGGTCGGCAGCGACTACGGCGACAAGTTCATGGAGGAGCTGGCCGACAAGGGCGACGGGTATGTCGTCTACGTCAGCGACACCGCCGAGGCGAACAAGGTCTTCGTGGAGCAGCTGCCGGCGACGCTCGCGGTCCGTGCGTTGGACGCGAAGGCGCAGGTGGAGTTCGATCCCGCGGCTGTGGCGTCGTACCGGTTGATCGGCTACGAGAACCGCACGCTGTCGGCGTCGGCGTTCCGCAACGACCGGGTCGACGGCGGCGAGGTCGGGCCGGGGCATGCGGTGACCGCGCTGTATGCGCTGCATTTGCGCGCCGGTGCCGAGGGGCATCTGGCGGACGTGCGGGTGCGCTGGCAGGACCCGCGGACGCGGGAGCCCAGCGAGCAGCACCTGTCGGTGACGGTGGCGTCGCTGGACCGGGAGTTCTCGTCTGCGGCACCGCAGGTCCAGGTCTGCTACACGGCCGCGTACTTCGCCGAGGTGCTGCGCGCCAGCCGGTACGCCGAGGAGGTCCAGCTGGACGACCTGTTCCGGCTGGCGCTGCGGCTGGGCGAGGGGGATCAGCAGGTCGCCGAGCTCGCCGAGGTGATCCGGGCGGCGACGAAGCTCTACCGGTAGGGGACGGCACAGCATCGGCAGCACGGCGCCAGACGCCGAAGAGGGGCCCGCTCCACCAAGCGGGCCCCTCTTCGTCTGCAGCGGTGTTACTTGGCGGCCGTGACCTTCAGCGTGAAGCTGGCGGCGACCTCGGGGTGCAGCTTGATCTGCACCTTGTAGTCACCGACCGACTTCACGTGGCCGGGCAGCTCGAGGCGGCGCTTGTCCAGGGACGGACCGCCGGCCTTCGTGACGGCGTCGGCGACCTCGGCCGGGGTGACCGAGCCGTAGAGCCGGCCGCCTTCGCCGGCGCGGACGGCCAGCTTGACGGTGAGGTTCTCCAGCTGGCCCTTGACCTCGTTGGCGTGGCCCAGGTCGCGGATCTCGCGGGCCCCACGGGCACGCTTGATGGTCGCGATCTGCTTCTCGCCGCCCTTGGTCCACGGAATCGCGTAGCCCTGCGGGAGCAGGTAGTTACGCCCGTAGCCGTCCTTGACCTCGACCACGTCGCCGGGGGTCCCGAGACCGGTGACCTCCTGCTTCAGGATGATCTTCATATCAGTCTCCCCTTATCGCGCAGTCGCGGTGTAGGGGAGCAGGGCCATCTCGCGTGCGTTCTTGACGGCACGCGCGATCTGCCGCTGCTGCTGTGCGGTCACGCCGGTCACCCGCCGAGCGCGGATCTTGCCGCGGTCGGAGATGAACTTACGCAGCAGCGCGGTGTCCTTGTAGTCGATGTAGGCGATGCCCTCCTTGTCGAGAGGGTTCACCTTCTTCTTCGGTTTGCGCAGGGCCGCAGCCTTCGCCATTGCTCTTGCTCCTGATGCCATTAGAACGGGGGCTCGTCGTCGAAGGATGAGCTCGACCTGCCGCCACCGCTTCCGGCGTTGGCCGGCTGCGCGCTGGCCCACGGGTCGTCAAACCCGCCGCCACCGCCGCCGCCACCGCCACCACCGGATGAAGCGCCGAAGCCGCCACCGCCACCGGAGCGCTGCATCTTCTGCACCTTGGCAGTCGCGTAGCGCAGCGAGGGGCCGATCTCGTCGACCTCAAGCTCGATGACAGTGCGCTTCTCGCCCTCGCGCGTCTCATAGGTCCGCTGCTTCAGGCGGCCGGAGACAATCACGCGGGCACCACGCTGCAGCGACTCGGCGACATTCTCAGCCGCCTGGCGCCACACCGTGCAGGACAGGAACAGCGGCTCGCCGTCCTTCCACTCGTTGGAGGTCTTGTCCATGAACCGGGGGGTCGATGCCACCCGGAACTTGGCCACGGCCGCTCCAGACGGAGTGAAGCGCAACTCGGGGTCGTCGGTCAGATTGCCGATGACCGTGATCGTGGTGTCTCCTGCTGCCATATTGAGTCAACTCCTCGCGCACTGGGGTTTGGCCCACCTTGTCACAGGGGTATGACAATTCCCGGTGACGTGTGGCCGGCGAAGCAGGTCGATCTCGCCCGGATCCGCTTAGCGGACCTCGGGCCGGATGACCTTGGTGCGCAGCACGGACTCGTTGAGTCGCAGCTGACGGTCCAGCTCGGCCACCGACTCCGGCGATGCCTGGAGGTCGATGACGGCGTAGATGCCCTCGGTCTTCTTGTTGATCTCGTACGAGAGGCGCCTGCGGCCCCACACGTCGAGCTTCTCCACCGAGCCACCCGACGTCCGGATCACGTTCAGATACGTGTCGAGCGACGGTGCGACGGTGCGCTCCTCGAGACTTCCATCGAGGATCACCATGATTTCGTAATGACGCAAGACGTTCTCACCTCCTACGGGCTAAGCGGCCGCGGTCCATCCGCGGCAGGAGGTCGTGCGTCGCCTGCCAGCCGATAGGCGGCAGACCGAACTAGAGTACACGGGGCGGGGACATGCAAAGACCGCGGGGCGCGTCATCCGCTTCTCTGGGTGGGACCTGGGGAGGAACGACCACACCGGTGCGTTGGATGACGGCGCCCCGCGGAGCTACCTAATTGTACCTTAAGCGTAGCTAGCGCGTGATGACCGCTGCGCAATGATAGCCCGAATTGCGGCGATTCCCACGCCGACCACGCAGACCGTGGCGACCAGTGCCAGCAGCCCGGTGGGGGCGTTCGTGGCCGGACCGCTCGCAGCAACGGGCTCCTCGACGAATACCCGCTCGTCCGTCGAGGTACTCGCGTTGACATCGGCCCCTGCGGCAGGCGACGCGGTCGCGTCCGGGCCGAGCAGCGACGGGTCGACCGGCTCGGTGCCGGTCCCGTCCACCTCGCCGGTGCTGCCCGACGGGGTCGTGGACGGCTTACGGGTCGAGCGCGCGTTCGCCGAGGGGTTGATGGCCTGGTTGGCGGCGGCGGCCGCGGCACCGGCCGGCCCGTTCGTCGCCGCCGGCTGACCCGCCTGGCCGCCCTGACCCGCGCCCTGCCCCGCAGCCGGAGCGGCGGGCGGCGCGGTGACCCCGACGGAGACCGGCTTGAACTGCTCGACCACGCCGACGCCGCAGGAGAACGTCATCGCGACGTCGACCGGGCCCTTCTTGAAGACGACCGGCACGGCCTGGTTCGGCTGTACCGCCGAGACGGCCTTGCCGTCGACCTTGAGGGTCGCGCCCTGGCCGAGCCGGTTGACGAAGTTGACCCGCGACTCGGCCGGGACCGAGACGCTGCCGGTACTGGGCTCCGACTTGCACACCAGCAGGCTCAACACACTCCCGCCGCTGAACTCGACGGTCGGGGTGGAAGGAGCGGCGTGCACGGGGCTGGCGCCCACGGTCAGGGCCGCGGCGAACAACGCAGCGGCTGCTGCCGCCACGCGGAGTGCCGGTCGGTGTCCAGACAAGGTAGCCATCCAAGGTTGAGGATTGATCAGATGCCATTCCATCGAGGCCGCGCGATCACGGGCGTCCTGGTTGCGTAACGACGCGGCCGACTGGACGGTGACGGAAGCCTGGCATTCCGGACCCTTCGGTCGGGTTACCGCCAGGCCCCGGGCCCGGGTCGCGCAAACTGTCGGTCCCACGTCGTAGGCTCTGCGGCATGCGAATCGGTGCTCACGTCGACCCCGCTGAGCCACTGGCCGAGGCAGCGGCTCGCGGTGCTGACCTGGTCCAGTTCTTCCTGACCGACCCGCAGGGCTGGGCCGATCCCAAAGACCGTCCGGATGCCGAGGCGCTCATCGCCTCCGACGTCGACGTTTACATCCACGCGCCTTATCGGATCAACGTCGCGTCGTCCAACAACAGGATCCGCATCCCCAGCCGCAAGCTGCTCTTCAGACATGCGTCGGGAGCCGCGAAGGTCGGTGCCAAGGGGCTGATCGTGCACGGCGGGCACGTGGAGGACGCCAAGGGCCTGGACGCCGGCTTCGACAACTGGCGCAAGACGTTCGCGTTCGCCGCTGATGAGGGCGGCTTCAAGACGCCGATCCTGATCGAGAACACGGCCGGCGGCGACAACGCCTGCGCCAGGCGCTTCGACGCGCTGGCCCGGCTGTGGGACGCGGTCGGTGAGTATGAGGTCGGGTTCTGCCTGGACACCTGCCACGCCCACGCGGGCGGTGAGGACCTGCTGGACATCGTCGAGCGGGTCAAGGCCATCACCGGGCGGATCGACCTCATCCACGCCAACAACTCCCGCGACGGGTTCGACTCGGGGCGGGACCGGCACGACAACCTGACGGCCGGCGAGATCGACCCGGAGCTCATCGTCGCGGTGATCCGGGCGGCGGGCGCGCCGGCACTGGTCGAGACGCCAGGCGGGGCCGACGGGCAGACCGCCGACATCACCTACCTGCGGGAGCGGCTGGCGTGAGCAACGTGTCCGAGACTGAGAAGGACCCGGAGGCGGAGCCAGCCGCCACGGAGTCCAAGGAGCCGGAGCCGGCGGCGGCAGCCCTCGAGGATCCGGCCGCCGACAACGGAAGGCCCACACGCGCAAAGGCGGACGCGGACGCGAAAGTTTCGGCCGCGACACCGCCCACGCAAAAGGGCGCGAAAGCGGGCGAGCGGGAGGCGGAGAAAGACGGCGCACAGGAGTCCGCGAAGGGCGGCGCGCAGGAGCCCGCGAAGACCGCCGCGCAGGAGGCCGCGAAGACCGGCGCGACGTCCGACGCCGCAGCGTCCACGAAGGACACCGCCACGTCCGATGCCACGGAGCCGACCACGTCCGACGCCACGGAGACGGCGAAGGGCGATCAGCGCGTAAGCCTCGTCAAGGCCGGGGACAAAGCCCAGGACGAGGACCCGTTCGGCTCCTTCGCCCCCGTCCCCGAGGCGGAGCCCAGCCGGGCCCGCAGGGTGGCGAGCCGCGTCGGCAACGCCGTCGGGGAGTTCCTCGGGCACGAGTGGACGATGGCCGCGGTCGGTTCGGTGCTGCTGGCAGCGTTCATGACCTGGCCGACCCTGCGGCACCCGGCCACCACGATCCCGCAGGACACCGCGGACCCGACGCTGCAGGCATGGCAGATGTCGTGGGGAGGGCACGCCCTCATCAGCGACCCGGGGCAGCTGTGGAATGCCAACGCGTTCTTCCCCGACAAGTACAGCTACGCGTTCTCGGACACGCTGCTCGGTTACGCGCCCGCCGGCATGATCGGCAGCGGGCCGGTGGCGGCGCTCGTGCGGTACAACATCATGTACGTCCTGATCTTCGCGCTCGCGTTCTTCGGTGCGTATGTGCTGGCGCGGCAGCTGGGGGCCCGGCCGACCGGTGCGGTCGTGGCCGGCGCCGCGTTCGCGTATGCGCCGTGGCGGCTGGGGCAGGCGGGTCACCTGCACGTGCTGTCGATCGGCGGGATCGCGCTGGCGCTGGCGATGCTTGCCCGCGGGCACGGGTTCTCGCTGCGTGACGGCTATCAGCCGGACCGGCGGCGGTGGGGCTGGGTGCTCGCCGGCTGGCTCGTCGCGGCGTGGCAGATCAGCCTGGGCTTCGGCATCGGCATCCCGTTCGTCTATGCGCTGCTGCTGATCGTGGTGGCGACGGCCGTGTCGTGGGGTTACCGGCACGTGCGGAGGCGGGGATTCGCCCGGCCGTTCGGCTGGAAGCTGTTCTTCGCCAACCTCGGCGGCGGGACCCTGTTCGCCGCGGTCGGCGCGCTGATGGCGTATCCCTACCTGCAGGTGCTCAAGGACCACCCGTATGCGCGGCGCAGCGAGGAGCTCGTCGGGCTGTTCTCGCCGCCGCTGAAGGGCTTCTTCATCGCGCCGCCGGAGTCGTGGCTGTGGGGCGACGCGTATGCGGCCGCCCGCGGCACGCTGACCTGGGCGCCGGAGATGGCGCTGCTGCCCGGTTTCTTCCTGTACGGGCTGGCGTTCGCCGGGCTGTTCGTGTCCACATGGCGGATCAAGCACCGGATCTGGATGCTGGTCGGGGTCGTGGTCACGGTCGCGCTGGCGATGGGGACGCACGGCTTGGGCAAGGGCGAGTTCGGCTACCTGGCGTTGTACCGGGCGCTGCCCGGCTTCGACGGCATCCGCACGTCGGGTCGCCTGGTGGTGTGGACGACGCTGTTCCTGGCGCTGCTCGCGGCCGGGGCGGTGAGCGCGTTCGCGGAGCGGGCGGTGGAGCTGTTCGCCGACCGGACACAGACGGAGCGCAGCGACCGCGCCGGGTTCCTGCCCCGCCTGGCCACGCTGATCCCGGTGATGCTGGTGCTGTTCGAGGGCGCCCACAGCACGCCGCACCCCGTGGTGCCGACCACGCCGGTGGCGATGAGCACGGTGCAGGGTCCGCTGATGGTGCTGCCGAGCCACGAGCTGTTCGACATGAACGTCATGCTGTGGAGCACCGACGGGTTCCCGAAGATCGTCAACGGTGGCAGCGGCTTCACGCCGATGGACCAGCAGGAGCTGCGGCTCACGATGCAGCAGTTCCCCGACGCGGCGACCGTGGCGCTGCTGCGGGAGCGGGGCATCCGCACCGTCATCGTGGTGCGCAGCCAGGCGCTCGGCAGCGCATACGAGCGGGCGATCGACGCGCCGATCGACGGGCTCGGCCTGACCCGCACGGAGCAGAACGACGTCGTGCTCTACAAGGTCGAGGCCGGCTGACACAGCGACGCGAAGAGGGCAGCAAAGAGGGGCCGGCGGAATCCGCCGGCCCCTCTCGCGTGACTGCTACAGCGCCTTGACGAGCGGTGGCGGCTCGATCAGCGACGCCTCGTCGCTGTTGAAGGCCCCGCCGTCGGGATCCTCGCCTTCGTAGGTGTCGCGCACGACGTCCATCTCCGGGTGCCGGATGTCGCGGATCACGTAGCCGACCAGGACCGCGAGCGTGACCAGCCGCAGGATCGAGGCGAGCACGAACACGCCCTCCGGAAACACCTGCCGGCCGGAGGCGCCCATGAGCTCGCCGTAGAACGACACGAAGTAGAGCACCTCGGCCGCCTGCCAGGCGAGGAACGCGCCCCATCGGGGGCGGGCGAGCACCGCGAGCGGGATCAGCCACAGCACGTACTGCTGGGACCAGACCTTGCCGGTGATCAGGAACGCGGCCACGATCAGGAACGCCAGCTGCGCCAGGCGCGGCGGGATCGGCGCGGTCATGCCGATGACCAGGATGCCGACGCAGCTGAGCAGAAACAGGCCGAGATACAGCACGTTCAGGGTGCTGTGCTCAGGGTCCGTGTCGAGGTTCTGGAAGAACGGGAACCCGTACTGCCCGGAGCCGCGCGGGAAGTGCGCCCCGATGTACCAGAGGGTGCCCCAGTCGATGCCGCGCTGGGAGTTGAAGTCCCAGAACTTGGCCCACGAGTCCCAGTACAGCGCCGCGACCGGCACGTTGATCGCCAGCCAGGTGCCGGCGCCGACGCCGAAGGTGGCGAGGGCCTCCTTCCACTTGCCGGTGCGCAGGCACAGCACCAGCAGCGCGCCGAGGATCAGCACCGGATAGAACTTCGCGGCCGTCGCCAGGCCGAGGAAGAGACCGGCGAGCAGCGGTCTTCGTCTGGCCCAGAACACGAGCGAGATGGAGGCGAGACCCACGCAGAAGAGGTCCCAGTTGACGGTCGCGGACACGAACAACGCGGGCGCCGCGGCGAACATCGCGGCGTCCCAGGGCCTTCGCCGGCGTATGGCGAGCGTCGCGGCGACCGCGGCGATGCCGAACGCGCTGAGCACGACGGCGTTGAGGTCGTAGAACGTCTGGCCGGGGTTGTCGATGCGGTCCTGCTGGCCGAGGGAGTACACGGGCAGGCCGAGCACACCCATGAACGCGCCGGTCAGGACCGGATACTCGACCTGGTGGTCGGCGTAGGGGACCTGACCTTCGTTGAGCCCCTCGGCGTAGTACAGGGCCAGCACGTCGGTGTAGCAGAAATACTTGTACTGCTTCATGTCCACCCACGCGCCGTCGCGACAGGGGGACTTCTGCATCCAGGAGAAGCTGAGCATGGCGCAGATCAGCAGCAGGACCACTCTCGCGGGGGTCCAGAAACGGCTCGACGTCCGCACTGCGTGACTACCCAGGGGCCCACCGATCGACTCGGAGAGGCCACCGACGAAACGGTCGGAGTTGGCGGGCTCGTCACTCAGGCGGCGCTCGGGTCGCACAGTCGGCGGCATCGCATCACCGTACCGTCGCAACCTCCGAGGCGGGTGCACCACCCGACGTGGTTTGCTCGCCGACCCGCCGGATCGGCAGTGCGAACAGCAGCGCCGCGGCGAGCAGCACGTACCAGTTCTCGATGAAGAAACCGAGGACGCCCTTGCCCCACGGGTCGACGGGCAGGCCCTGGTCGTAGAGCGACACCATGCCCACACCGACGGTGACAGCGATCAATACGGCAAGCCATCGCCGGCCCGCGTCGACGAGGACGACCAGCGCCGGGACGAACCAGTACAGATGATGGATCCAGGTAATCGGGCTGGCCAGGCAGCCCACGAGGCCGGCGATGGTGAGCCCGACGACCTCGTCACCGGCGAGTGCGGCCCGGCGAGCGCGCCACAGCCCCGCGGCGACGACGGCCAGCACCAGCAGCACCCACAGCCAGGTGGGCGCGTCGTAGCGGGCGAGCAGACCGCGCAGCGACTGGTTGGGGATGTAGGCCTTGTTGCCGATCCCGTCGCCCTTCCACAGCGTGTCGCTCCAGAAGTCCCACGACGCCCGGGGTGCGACCGCGGCGGCGATCAGTGTTGCGACCGCGGCGCTCACGATTGCCGTGATGCCCGCCCGGTACCGGCGGCTGACCAGCAGATACACGATGAAGATGGCCGGCGTCAGCTTGATGGCGGCGGCGAGACCGATCAGGACGCCCGCCCACCGGCTCTCCCGGGGCAGCAGGATCAGCAGGTCGGCCAAAATCAACAGGATCAGCAGCACGTTGATCTGCCCGAAGCTGAACGTTTCACGGATCGGCTCGAGCGTGCTGAACACGACGGTCGACAGCACGAGCATGAAGGGCAGCGACCAGCCGTGCCTGCGCGCCACCGGGGCGACCAGCCAGTAGCTGGTGACGAGCAGCCCGGCGAGGGCGATGACGGCGTAGACGGTCACGGCGGCGTTCTTGGCCAGCAGCGCGAACGGGACCAGCACCATCGCGCCGAACGGCGGATACGTGAAGCCGAGCGCGCCCTGCGTGTCGTCGGGCTTGGTGAACGTGTAGAGGTCGTGCCCGTCGAGCCACCAGTCGATGGCCTGCCGGTAGATCTTGAGGTCGTAGAAGTGGTGCCGGATGCCATACCACCAGTGCGCATAGGCCACGAGCGCCACGAACAGCGCGAGCAACCCCCACCGGACGGCCTTCAGCCTGCCCGCTTCCAACGCAAACCCCCAACGACAGCGGCCACGGTCCCGGCGAACATACCGCCGTTACCGTGGCCGCACATCTTCGGCCCACCTCTGGTCCACTGGTGAGGGTGTGGTGGTGAGCGGTCCGGTGGTCACTGCTGGAGCCGGCAGGGTGCGAACATACCGCCGTTACCGTGGCCGCACATCTTCGGCCTGCCACTACACCTGTCTGGTCAGCGCCTTCGGGTCGGCGTGACTGTCGGGATGATGCCGCCGCCGTTGCCGCCGGGGCCCGGGCTCTGGGTGTTGCCGGGTCCGCCCGGGATGCCGGGGCCGCCGCCCGGGATGGTCGGGTCGACCGGCACGCTCGGCTGCGGCGAGATGCCGGTGCCGACCTCCAGGTTGCCGACGTTCTTCGGTCCCGGGAAGTTGATCTTCGGCTGCTTGATGATGGCCTCGGCCTTGTCCATGTAGTCCTGCCAGATCGGGCCGGGCAGGTTACCGCCGATGATGCCCGCGCCCTTGCTGTCGACGATCTTCTGCTCCTCGGCCTTGTTGCCGACCCACACCGCGGTCGCCAGGCCCGGCGACTTCTTGCCCGGGTCGTAGGCGGTGTAGCCGACGAACCACGCGTGCGCGTTGGAGGTGGTCTGGCCGAGCTGCCAGGTGCCGGTCTTGCCGGCGATCTGGCGGCCGTCCTTGAGCTTCAGGCCGTAGTGCTTCGGCACGCCCTGCAGGACGGTGTTGAGGTCGTCGGCCATCTGGTCGGTGAAGCCCGGGATGCGCTTCGGGTTGATCACCTCGCCGTAGGTCTTCTTGCCGCCTTCCCAGATCTCCTTCAGGAAGTGCGTCTTCGCCGCCACGCCGCGGGCGGCGAAGGTGGCGATGCCGCCGGCGTGCTCAAGGACCGTGATCGGGTACTGACCGAAGGCGACCTCGGTGTTGAAGTACTTCGGGAACACGTCGGCGCCCTTTTGGGTGACGAGGTCGATCTTCTTGGACTTCCCGTCGACGTTGGCCCACATGTCGGTGATGCCGGCCGCACGGGCGGTGTCGATCACCTTGGCCGGGCCGACCTTCTCGGCGAGTGCGAAGAAGGGCACGTTGAGCGACATGACGGTGACCTCTTCCAAGGTGCACCACTTGCCGTCGCCCGACTTGCACTTCGGCGAGGAGACGTTGCCCTCACCGGCGTTCTTGACCGGGTTCTTGGCGGTTCGGCCGCTGGCGGGGAACTGCTGCGGCGAGTCGCCGTTCCAGTACGAGTCGATCGTGTAGCCGGCCATCAGACCGGTCGCCAGCGTGTAGACCTTCATCGTCGAGCCCGGCGGATGGCCGCCGCAGCAGCTGTCCTCGCCGTTGCTGAGCACCGGGTCGTTGTAGTAGCCGGCGAAGTCGCCGCCGTTGCCGTTGTCGCCGCCGTAGTAGGCCTTGACCGCGCCGGTGCCCGGCTCGACCGACACGAGGGCGGCCTGAATGTTGCCCGGATACTTGTTGACCCGCGACTCGGGGTTGCGGCTGGCCTCCTGGACCGCGGCCTGCTGCAGCTTCTGGTCGATCGTGGTGACGATCTTCAGACCGCCGTTGGCGATCTTGTCGAAGTTCTTGCTGCCGTCGGCGTCGACGCCCTCGTAGAGCAGGGCGCCGGTCTTCGGGTCGGTCAGCGAGGCGACCTCGTCGAGCACGTGGTGCACGATCAGGCCCTCGGGCTTGTCCATGCTGCCCTGGGTCTTGATCGCGTTGGCCCTGGACTCGGCCGGCGTGATGACCTTCGCCGGGTAGGCCATCTTCGCCTCGGCCTCTTCGGCCTTGACGAACTTCAACGAGATCATCTGGCTCTTGATGTAGTTGAAGCGGTCCGTGGCCTGCTGCTTGTCGACGTTCGGGTCGAACGGGCTGCCCTTGCCGCCGCTGCTGTCGGGGCTCTTGATGATGCCGGCGAGGACCATGCCCTCCGCCATCGTCAGATCCTTCGCGGGCTTGTTGAAGTACGCGATGGAGGCTGCCTGGATGCCGTACGCACCGCGGCCGAAGTAGACGATGTTGAGGTACATCGTCATGATCTGCTCTTTGGTGTACTCCTGGTTGAGCTTCAGCGCGATGACGGCCTCACGCAACTTCCGGGCGTAGGTGACGCCCTCCAGCTCCGCCCACTTACGGGCGTACTGCTGGCTGATCGTCGAGGCACCCTGCCGGTCGCCGCCGGTGACGTTGTTCCACGCCGCGCGGACGACGCCTTTGTAGTCGACGCCGTCGTTGGTGTAGAACGTGTTGTCCTCGGCCGCGACGACGGCGTGCTGCACGTCGAGCGGGATCTGGTCGAACGGGATGACGGTGCGGTTCTTGTCACCGATGCGACCCATGGGCGTGACGCCGTCGGCGTAGTAGATCGTGGTCGACTGCTCCATGGCCAGGTTCTCCGGCAGGGCGACCTGGTCGAAGTAGTACGTGCCGCTGACCATGCCGATGCCGGCGATCATGATGAACGCGGCAATCGAGGCGATGAGGATGTTGCGGCGGCGCCGGCGCTTGGCCTTGGCGGTGCCGCCGCCCTTGCCCCTGCCTGGACCGCTGCCGTCAGGTCCACCGGGCCCGCCCGGGCCACCGGGTCCGTCGCCGAAGCCCTCGGCACCCGACGGCATCGAGACCGACGCGCGGCCGACCGTGGCCCGCCCGACCGTCGCGCGGCCCGCGGGGAGCCTGGCACCGACGCAGAGCCCAGCACGGAAGCGGAGCCCACGGACGCCGAGCCCGAGACACCCGGCACCGACGCGGATCCGGACGCACCCGACACGGGCACGGAGGCGCGCCCGGTGCGCGGCTCGTCACCGCCGGGGCGGCCTACACTCGCGCGGCCGACCGTCGCCCGGCCCGCGGCACCGGCGCTCGGTGGAGGCAACGGAGGCGGAGGTGGCAGCGGGGGGCCACCGAAGGGGTCGTCACCGTCTGGTCCCGGAAAGGATCCAGGAACCTGCGCCCGGCCCGAGGGGGAGTTGGTCGGGTCACCGTAGTTCATTCGTCCCACCTTGCCGGTTGCGTCGTTGTCGCATGCTCCGTCGCCACCATGTCTGTGAGCTGAGCCACTCGTCGGTCAGGTCTCAAGTCTGCGGTTGTCGCGGTCAAGCGGCCGTGAGGCCGCAGGCCGCGCGGGCGGTGGTCACCGCCCGTAAGGGCTTCGATGCAAATCGACCCGCCGCGCTTGCGGGCCAGGTTCACTCGGCCGCCCCTCCTCGGACCCGCGTCGAGGACCGACCAGCGGCTCCATCGTCCGATCCGGCCGCAAGGCCGTCCCGACCCAGCAGATACTGCTCCACGAGGTGATTCCAGCCGCAGTCGCGGCAGACCTCCACCACGTAGACGTGAAACTCACTCAGCGTCATCGCCAGGAGTGGCAGCTCGGTCAGGCGGCGGGCCTGACCAGACGACTGCCGCAGCTCGTCCCCATAGATGTAGTGCACATGGGTGAGGTTCTCCCGGCGGCACACCGGGCACAGCTCGTCCGTCGGCTCGCCGTGGAATTTCGCTGCGCTCTTCAGGTATGGCGACGCGTCGCACACCTCATAGGTGCCGACGCGCCCGGAATGCACCTCACGCAGCAGGGCGCGTCTCCGCAAGGAGAAGTCGACCACCTGACGCTGGGTACGCATGCGCCCGAGGGTACGCGGTCACGCGCCGCTCGGCGACATCGGTCACGATCGGTAACCGTCGGATAGACGATCAGCGCTGTGGTCCAGGCCACTTGGTCAGCGGCGTTGCATCCGTTCGGTCATGGGCCTACCGTTGCGATGTATCGGACCGATACATCGGCCGGGTTAACGAAGGGAGGCTGGGAATGCTCGACCTGGCGATCCTGGGTCTCCTCCATGAATCCCCGATGCATGGCTATGAGCTGCGCAAGCAGCTCACCACCAAGCTGGGCGCGTTCCGGGCCGCGATCAGCTACGGCTCCCTTTACCCCACACTGCGACGACTGCAGACGGATGGCTGGATCTCCGAGGGTGCGCCGCCGGCGGGCATGCCGACGTCACCCGACGAGGTCCCGTTGCTGACCGGTAAGCGTGGCCGCGTCGTCTACACGATCACCGCGGAAGGCAAGGAGCGCTTCCAGGAGCTGCTCACCGCCGCCGGCCCTGAGACCTACGACAGCGAGGCCGGCTTCGGGGTCCACTTCGCGTTCTTCGCGCGCACCGACCCGGCAACCAGGTTGCGGATCCTCGAGGGCCGCCGCCGCCGGGTCGAAGAGCGCCGCGAGGGCATGCGCGACGTGCTGAGCCGGGCCGCGGAGCGGCTCGACGCCTACACCCTGGAGCTGCAACGCCACGGCCTGGACGCGTGTGAGCGCGAGGTCCGCTGGCTCGAAGAACTCATTGCGAACGAACGCAATGGCACCACCCCTCAGCCGCCTTCGGCAGATCCGGAGCGGTCATCGTGAACAACAAGAAGGAGGCATCCGCGATGGGCTCCGTCCGCGTTGCCATCGTCGGTGTAGGCAACTGCGCCTCGTCCCTGATCCAGGGCGTGGAGTATTACCGCACCGCCGACCCGAATGACCGGGTACCGGGTCTCATGCACGTCAAGTTCGGCGACTACCACGTCGGTGACGTGCAGTTCGTCGCCGCGTTCGACGTCGACGCCAAGAAGGTCGGCCAGGATCTCGCCGCCGCGATCGGCGCCAGCGAGAACAACACCATCCAGTTCTGCGACGTGCCGCCCACCGGCGTGACCGTCCAGCGTGGCCCGACCCTCGACGGCCTGGGCCAGTACTACCGCGAGATGGTCGACGAGTCCGACGAGCAGCCGGTCGACGTGACCGCCACGCTGCGCGACGCGCAGGTCGACGTCCTCGTCTGCTACCTGCCGGTCGGCTCGGAGCAGGCGGCCAAGTTCTACGCACAGGCCGCGATCGACGCGGGCTGCGCCTTCGTCAACGCGCTGCCGGTGTTCATCGCCTCCAACCCCGAGTGGGCGCAGAAGTTCACCGACGCGGGGCTGCCGATCGTCGGCGACGACATCAAGAGCCAGGTCGGTGCCACGATCGTGCACCGGGCGCTGGCGAAGCTGTTCGAAGACCGGGGCGTCGAGCTGCTGCGGACGTACCAGCTCAACTTCGGCGGCAACATGGACTTCATGAACATGCTGGAGCGCACCCGCCTGGTCTCGAAGAAGATCTCGAAGACCCAGTCGGTGACCTCGCAGATCCCGCACGAGATGGCGAAGTCCGACGTCCACATCGGCCCGTCGGACCACGTGCCGTGGCTCGACGACCGCAAGTGGGCCTACATCCGGCTCGAGGGCAAGTCCTTCGGCGACACCCCGCTCAACGCGGAGCTGAAGCTCGAGGTCTGGGACTCGCCCAACTCGGCCGGCGTCATCATCGACGCGCTGCGCGCCGCGAAGATCGCCAAGGACCGCGGCATCGGCGGCCCGATCCTGTCCGCGTCGAGCTACTTCATGAAGTCGCCGCCGGTGCAGTACAACGACCACGACGCGCACGCGTCGGTCGAGCAGTTCATCAAGGGTGAGATCGAGCGCTGAGCTCGTTCCTTATACCTGACACGCAACGCAGAACGCCCCTTCCTCCGGAGGGGGCGTTCTGTGTATGAACCTCACGGACCTCAGAAGAGGCCGAACTCCCGCTCGATGCGGACCTTGGCCTCCAGCTCCAGCAGGACCTTCTTGCGCCAGATGCCCCCGCCGAAGCCGACCATCTTGCCGTCGGCGCCGACGACCCGGTGACAGGGCACGATGATCGGCAGCGGGTTGCGGTTGCAGGCGACCCCCACCGCCCGGGCACCGTCCGGCTCGCCCACCGCGGCGGCGATCTGGCCGTAGGTGCGCATCTCCGCATACGGGATGGCCCACAGCGCCCGCCAGACCGACCGCTCGAACTCCGAGCCGCCCCGCACCGACAGCGGCACCGTGAACGGCACCGACTCGCCGGCGAAGTAGCCGGTCAGCTCCTCGACGGCCCGGTCGAGCACCGGGTCGCCGGCGCTCAACGGGCCGGCCGCGCCGCCGAAGCGGACCGAGCACACACCGGTGTCATCCACCGCGATCCCGACCGCATCGATCGGTGCCTGCATCTCTGCCCAACGCACGCCGTCAATTGTGCCCGAAAACGCGAGTGTCACATTTGCGTCGCATGGCTACCCTCCAGGTGCCAGGCGGGACGGGGGAGGGGGCCGGCGATGGATGTGCTGTTTCTGATCATCGGTGGGCTCGGCGTGCTCGTGCTGGCCGTGTCGCTGCTGCTCGGCGACATCTTCCACTTCGACGTCGATCACCCGGACGCCGGCGGTGTGTTCTCCCTGCCGGCGATCGCCGGGTTCGTCGGCGCGTTCGGATTCGGCGCGGCAATCGTGTCGGCTCTCGGTGTTCCAGGGGGCACGCTCATCGCGGTCGTCGGTGGTGTGGCCGCGGCCCTGCCGACCGCCTGGCTGGCGACCCGGCTGGCCCGGATGGCGATGAACATGCGTACCGACGCGACGCCGACGCAGCAGGACATGATCGGGACCACGGGTGTGGTGGTCACCCCTATCACCGTGAACGGCTTCGGCGAGGTGCGGATCTCCCTCGGCGGGCAGCCGGTGAAGCTCAGCGCCCGCGCCGACCACCCGATCCCGCTGGGCACCCGCATCCTCGTGGTCGAGGCCACCAGCTCCACGAGTGTGATCGTCGAAGAAACCCCTTTATAGAAGGGACGGACATATGAATACGGTCCTGCTCACCGCAATCGGTGGCGCTGTCCTGCTGATCCTCTTCCTGATGCTGTTCGTCGTGTCGCGGATCAAGGTCGCCGGTTCCAACGAGGCGTTCATCATCACCGGCCGCAAGGGCAAGTCGGTGCAGGGACTCGACGGATCCCGTTCCACGGATCTGTCCGGTCAGAAGGTCGTCATGGGCGCCTCGGTGTTCGTGGTGCCGATCGTGCAGAAGCTGCAGGTCCTCGACCTGTCCAGCCGCCGCATCCACGTCGAGATCACCGGCGCGGTGAGCAAGCAGGGCATCCGCGCCAACCTGCAGGGCGTCGCGATCGTCAAGGTCGGCGGCACCGAGGACGCGATCCGGGCCGCCGCCCAGCGCTTCCTCAACCAGCAGCAGGGCATCGACCTGTTCACCAGCGAGGTGCTCGCCGGTGCACTGCGCTCGATCGTCGGCCGGCTGACCATCGAGGAGATCATCCGCGACCGGACCGCGTTCGCCAGCGCGGTGGCCGAGGAGGCCGAGCACTCCCTGACCAACCAGGGGCTCGTCCTGGACACGTTCCAGCTGCAGGACATCTTCGCCGAGGGGTCCTACCTGCAGGACCTCGGCCGTCCGGAGGCCGCCCGGGTGCTCCGCGACGCCGCGATCGCCGAGGCGCACGCCCGCCAGGCCGCCGAGTCGGAGCGGCTCAAGGCGGAGGAGGCCATCGCCGAGGCGAACCGGAACCTGTCGCTCAAGCAGGCCGGCATCCAGGCCGAGATCGACGCAGCGAAGGCCCGCTCCGCCGCGGCCGGCCCCCTGGCGCAGGCTGAGCGTGAGCAGATCATCCTGGCCGAGCAGCAGAAGGTGGCCGAGCGCAACGCCGAACTCAAGCAGCGCCAGCTGGACACCGAGGTGCGCAAGCCGGCCGACGCCGAGCGCTACCGGGTCGAGCAGGAGGCCGAGGCCGCGAAGAACGCCGCGATCTTCAAGGCCGAGGCGCAGCGGCAGTCGGTCATCGCCGCCGCGCAGGGCTCCGCCGAGCAGGCGCGGCTGACCGGTGAGGGCGAGCGGTCACGGCGGGCGGCGCTGGCCGAGGCCAACGCGATCGAGGGCGCCAAGGAGGGCGAGGCCGAGCAGCGGCGACGGGTCGCGATCGCGGAGGCCCTGGAGCGGGAGGGCGTGGCCGAGGCGTCGGCGATCCTGGCCCGCGGCCAGGCCGAGGCCGAGGCGATGAAGCTCAAGGCCGACGCGTTCGCCACCTATGGCGAGGCCGCCATCCTGGACCTGCTGGTGCGGGTGATGCCCGACGTGGTCCGGGCGGCGAGCGAGCCGATGGCCAACATCGACAAAATGACCGTCATCTCCACCGACGGCGCGTCGTCGCTGACCAAGTCGGTCGCCGGCAACGTCGCACAGGGCCTGCAGCTCAGCAACGACCTGACCGGCATCGACCTGGCGAAGCTCCTCGGCCGCCTCAGCGGTGTCGCCGTCGACGAGCCGGTCAACGGCCGCGCCGCGGTCGAGCCGCCGAAGGCCTGACAAATCAGGCAGGTGCACCAAGCCGGAGGCTTGGCGGGTGCACCTGCCTGAACGAGCCGTAGGCTTTTGCCGTGTCCACCGTCACCGCAGCCGCCCATCCGCAGTCCCATTTCGTGCGGGCAGTCCTGCGGCAACGCGGCTTCCGCAGGCTGCTCGGCGTGCGGATGGTGGCGCAGATCGGCGACGGCCTGTTTCAGGGCGCGCTGGCCGGCACGGTGCTGTTCAACCCGGAGCAGCGCGCCGGCGGGATGGCGATCGCCGCCGGTTTCGCCGTGCTGCTGCTGCCGTATTCGCTGATCGGGCCCTATGTCGGGGTGTTCCTCGACCGGTGGCGGCGGCGCACGATCATCTCCCGGGCCAACCTGCTGCGCACGGTGCTGGTGCTGCCGATCGCGCTGTACATCTGGCAGGGCCACGAGTCGCCGGCGCCGTTCCTGCTGGCGCTGGTGGTGACGGGGTTGAACCGGTTCTTCCTGGCCGGGCTGTCGGCGGCGACCCCGCACGTGGTCGACGACCACATGCTGGTCACCGCCAACTCGTTCTCGGCGACGCTCGGCTCGCTGAGCTTCTCCGTCGGCATCGGCACCGGTGCGGCGCTGATCAAGACGGTGCTGGCCACCTCGTTCCACGGCTACGCCCTGGTCGCCGCGATGGCCGCAGGCTTCTATCTGGCCTCGGCGCTGCTCGGCAGGTCCTCGTTCACCGCCGACGAGCTCGGACCCGACGCCGCGCAGCAGACCAAGAGCTCGGTCCGGCAGGCGGTCGGCGAGGTCAACCGTGGCACGGTCGCCGGGGTCCGCCACCTCGCGGCGAAGCGCGGCGCCGCCTACCTGGTGTTGGTGCAGGCCGTGTTCCGGCTGCTTTACGGCGTCGTGCTGCTGGCCTGCCTGCTGCTGTTCCGCACCGTGTTCAACACCGGCGACGAGGTGAGCGACTCGTTCGGTACCATCGCCAACGCCTTCGCGGCGGGAGGCGTCGGGATGCTGCTGGCGTCGTTCGTGACGCCGCCGATCGCCCGGCGGGTGGGTGGCTGGCGCTGGGTGACGGCGGTGCTGGCGTTCACGGGAGCGGCCATCCTCGGCTTCGGACTGCCCTTCGACCCGGTGCTGCTGCTCGGGGCGGTGTTCGCGACCAGCCTGGCGGCGCAGGCGATCAAGATCGTCACGGACACGTCACTGCAGCACGAGTGCGCGGACGAGTTCCGGGGGCGGGTGTTCAGCATCAACGACACCGCGTTCAACATCATGCTGGTCGCCGGCATGTACATCGGCGCGCTGACCCTGCCCTACACCGGCCAGTCGGCGATGGTGCTCAGCGTGGTCGCGATCTGCTACGTCCTGGCCGCGGCCGGCTATGCGGTGCTCGGCGGCCGGTGGGCCCGCCGGGTCGGCGACGACATCGCGCAACCCGACGGGAAACACCTCACGTCAGTAGCTTGAGCTGGTCTTCTTCGCGCTCACCTGGGTCGAGGAGTTCGAGAACGACAGGCTGTCGCCGTTGCAGGTGTACTTGGCCGGAGTGTCGTCCGGCTCGAACGGGTCCTCCTTGCTGTAGCCGATCGACGGCGCGGTCGTCAGCATCTTGCCGGTGGCCTTCGCGCCCTCGTAGACGATGCTGCCGCTGGTGGTGTGGACCGTCGCGGTGACGGTCGCGTTGACCGTGACCGTGATCGCCGTCGGCGTGCCGGAGATCGTCGGGTTGGCCTTGTACACGCTGTTCTCGTAGGTCTCGGTGTAGGTACCGTCGGGGGTGAACTTCAGCTTCGAGCCGTTCTTGTCCAGCGTGAGCTTGAGGCCGCCCTCGACGTTGGGCATCGGCGCTTCCTGGCTGTAGCTGGTGGTCGTCCAGGTCCCGATCAGGCACGAGTCGATCGCCGCGCTCGGCTTGGCGCTCGCGCCGGTGGTCGCGCCCGTGGTCCGGCCCGGGTCGGAGACGTTCTTCGGGTCGTCGTCCTTGCGCAGGGCGACCACCGCGACGATCGCGATCACGAGCACCACGACCACGCCGGACAGCGCGATCAGCGGCATCATGAACTTGTTCCGGCGCGGCGGGGTCGGTGCCGCGCCGTACTGGCCGCCGTAGGTGGTCGGCGGGAACGCAGGCGGGCCGCTGACCTGGCCGGGGTAGCCCGGTTGGCCCGGGTAGCCCGGACCGCTGACCTGCTGATCAGGGAACGACGGGCCAGAGCTTTGGTAGCCGGCATAGGGCGCGCCACTGTACGGGTCGCCACTGTAGGGCGTTCCGCTCACCGGCGGTTGCGGCGCCTGCGGGACGCCTCGATAGGTGCGGCACTGCGTGCAGTAGCCGTTCATATCAATGCCCATGCCGCCGCAGGTAGGACACGGCTGCATGTCTGCCTCCAGGGTTTCAGGGGTGGCCAGCCCAGATGCTTGGTGCGGCCGAGGGGGGATCGTGTAGCGACGGTAGCTGAACCCGTCTACGTGCAGAACCGACCGAATCGCCACATGCACGACGCAACGGTGGTCAGAGTTCCGACAGCGTTGAACCGCCCACATGTCCTCCAGGAGAATGAGCGCCGTGCCTCAACCGCTGGTCGTCGTCTTCGCCGGAACCTCGTGGGACGGGGTGACCGGCTCTGACCGGCTGCTCGCCGCCGCTCTCACCCCTCATGCTGACATCCTCTGGGTCGATCCGCCGATCTCTGCGGCAACCCCGGACCGCTACCGCTACGGCGCCTCGCGTCTCGGGGTCGCCCCGCAGATACGTCAGGTGTGCGACGGTGTGACCAGGCTGACCCCCCGGGTCCTGCCGCTGCACACCCGCCCCTACATCAAGGTCAGCACCGCCGCCCTGATCCGCTCGCAGAGCCGCTGGGCGCTGCGCAAGCTCGACCGCCGGCCGGTCGCGGTGGTCGCCTGCAATCTCGTCGACGTGCTGCGCAGCTGGGGACCTGGGGTGTCCAAGGTGCTCTACGGCACCGACGACTATGTCGCGGGGGCGGAGTTGATGGGGCACGACGCCGCGCGGGTCGCCGAAGACGAGCGCCGTCAGCTCGACAACGCCGATCTGGTGGTGGCGGTCTCCACGGTACTGGCGGAGCGCTGGACCGGGCTGGGCGCCAAACGCGTGGTGCTGATCCCGAACGGCGTGCAGACCTCGGCGTACCGCACGCCCGGCGAGCCTGCCGTGCTGCCCAAGCCCCTGGCCGGCCCGGTGGCGGGGGTGATCGGGCAGTTCTCCGACCGGACCGACTTCGACCTGCTCGCCGCCCTGGCCGACGACGGCGTGTCGCTGCTGCTGGTCGGGCCGCACGACGCCCGCTGGGAGCCGGCCCGGTTCGCGGCGCTGACCGAGCGGCCCAACGTGGTCTGGGTCGGCAGGCAGCCGTTCGAGGCGCTGCCGTCGTTTCTGCGGCACATCGACGTGGGTGTCACGCCGTACCGTGACACGCCCTTCAACCGGGCGTCGTTCCCGCTCAAGACGCTGGAATACCTCGCGGCGGGCAAGCCGCCGGTGAGCACGGACCTGCCCGCGGTGCACTGGCTCGACTCCCCGCTCGTGCGCATCGCCAGCACTCCGAAGGCAATGGTGGCAGCGGTACGCGATGCCGCCGCCGAGTCGCACGATCCGACTCAGGTGGCGGCCCGGCAGGCCTTCGCCGAGCAGCACTCATGGGCGGAACGGGCGAAGGCGTTGGCGGCAGCACTACCACTTTGAGCGGAATGTAATCGTATGATCACATAATGTCATCACCTCCACCGCCTTTGTCTGCTTCGTCACCGGATCCCGATTCCAGTAGCCGTGCCCATCGCAGGTTCGAGCTGGAGTCGGGACCCCCGGCGCGACCGTCCTTGCCGTCCCGCGCATACGAGCCGCCGGCGTCGGACCCGGCCTCGGGGCCGGGCGTCTATGCCGCGGAACCGGGCGCTTACGCCTCAGGACAGGGCGCGTATGCGTCAGAGCCCGGCCCGTATGGGCCGGGGGCCTATGACGACTACGAATACGGCGATGTGGGCTACGCGCATGCGGCCCGTGACGACGCGGCGGACTTCGAACCGCCGCGGCCCGGGGCGCCGCGCCCGCCGGAGCTGGCCGAGCCGCTGCCGCCATCGGCGCCCGATCCGACGCTGCCCGCCTGGCTACGCTCCGCCGCGCCCGCGGGCGACGTGCCGGACATCCGTCCGCCGGGAGAGCGGCCGCCCGCGGCCGCCCACCGCGAGCCTGATCCGGGCGCGCCCCCGGTCCCGGGTTCCCGCCAGCCACGGCGCCGCCACCCTTCGGCGCGGTGCCGGTCCAGCACAAGCGGCGGTGGCTGCTTCCCGTCGCCGGCGGCGTCGCCGCGCTGCTGATCCTCAGCGGCGCCGGCACCGTCCTGCTGTACCTGCGGGCCGACAACGACCCGGTCGACACCGCGGCCGGGCCGGTGGTCTCGGTGGCCGCGTCGACGGCCGAGACCACACCCCAGGCGCCGCCGAGCACCGCCGCCGGCACCGGTCGCGGCCCCGCGGCCGGCCTGAGCGGCGCGGCGGTGCCGCCGGCGGGGACGGGCGTGCCGTGCGCATACTCACCGGCCGACCGTGGCGGCGGCGACCCGCGCCTGGTGGCGACGCCCGCGCCGCGCTCGACGCTCACGGGCAAGCCGGCCGCGACCCTGGAGACCAACCTCGGGGCGATCGGCATCCAGCTGTACGCGGACCGGGCGCCCTGCACGGTCAACTCCTTCGTCCACCTGGCCCGGGACGACTTCTACAGCGACACGCCGTGCCACCGGCTGACCACCGATGGCCTGTGGGTGCTGCAGTGCGGCGACCCGGGCGGGACCGGGACCGGGACGCCGGGCTACCAGTTCGGCGAGGAGAACCTGCCGACGACGCTGCCGCCCTATCCACGGGGGACGCTCGCGATGGCCAACGCCGGACCGGGTACCAACGGCTCCCAGTTCTTCATCGTCTACAAGGACAGCGACATCCCGCCGGACTACTCCGTGTTCGGGCAGGTGACCAGCGGTCTGGACCTGCTGGACCGGATCGCCGCCGCCGGCACCACCACCGGAGGTGCCGACGGTCCGCCGAAGCTGGCCGTGCAGATCACGGAGATCAGGGTTTCGTGAGGCCCTCGGCGGCAGCCCAGCGCAGCAGCTCGGCCTCGGCCTCGTCCCGGTCGAGCGGGCCGCGCTCCAGCCGCAGCTCCTTGAGGTGCCGCCAGGCCCGACCCACCACGGGGCCGGGCGGCACCCCGAGCAGTTCCATGATCGCGTTGCCGTCGAGGTCGGGCCGGACCCGGGCAAGGTCCTCCTCGGCGGCGATCCGCGCGATGCGGGCCTCCAGCGCGTCGTAGTCGGCCGCGAGCTGCGCCGCCTTGCGCCGGTTGCGGGTCGTCACGTCGGAGCGGGTCAGGCTGTGCAGGCGCGTCAGCAGCGGCCCGGCGTCGGTGACGTAGCGGCGCACGGCCGAGTCGGTCCACTCGCCCCGGCCGTAGCCGTAGAAGCGCAGGTGCAGCATGACCAGCTCGGAGACCTCGGAGATCACGTCCTTGGGGAACTTGAGCGCCTTCATCCGCTGCTTGGTCAGCCGCGCGCCGACGACCTCGTGGTGGTGGAAGCTGACCCCGCCGTCCGGGCCGACCGCCTTGGTCGCCGGCTTGCCGACGTCGTGCATCAGGGCGGCCATGCGCAGCGTGAAGTCCGGCCCGTCGGCCTCGTAGCCGATCGCGTTGCGGACCACGATCAGCGTGTGCTCGTAGACGTCCTTGTGCTGGGCGTGCTCATCGATCTCCAGCTTCAGGCCGGTCACCTCGGGCAGGAACGTCTCCGCCAGCCCGGTGTCCACCAGCAGCCGCAGGCCGGTGATCGGGTCTGCGCCGCACATGAGCTTGACGAACTCGTCGCGGATCCGCTCCGCCGTGATCCGTGCGAGGTCCCCCGCCATGGCGACCATCGCGGCCCGTACCTCGGGTGCGACGCTGAACCGCAGCTGTGCGGCGAACCGGGCGGCCCGCAACATGCGCAGCGGATCGTCGGCGAAGGAGTCCTCGGGCGCGCCGGGCGTGCGCAGGACACGGTCGGAGAGGTCGGCGAGGCCGCCATACGGGTCGGTGAACTCGTGCCCCGGCACGGACACCGCCATCGCGTTGACCGCGAAGTCGCGCCGGCGCAGGTCGTCGACGAGGTTGTCGCCATACCGCACGATCGGGTTACGGCTCACCCGGTCATAGGCGTCGGCGCGGAACGTGGTGACCTCGATGCGCAGGCCGTGGCGGGCGAGCCCGATCGTGCCGAACTCCTGGCCGGTCGTCCACACCGCCTCGGCCCAGCCGTCGATGATCCGCAGCGTCTGCTCCGGCCGAGCGTCGGTGGTGAAGTCCAGGTCGTCGCCGAGGCGCCCGAGCAGCGCGTCGCGCACCGACCCGCCGACGAGGTGCAGCTCGTGCCCGGCCGCTGCGAACCGGCGGCCGAGCTCGTCGGCGACGGGGGAGACGCGCATCAGCTCGTGCACGGCACGGCGCTGGGCGTCGGTGAGGGCGCGTGTGGTTTCGGACATCGGTCGGTGAGCCTATCGCGAGGGCATGAGCGGTGAGCAAGGAGCGGACACCGAGGGTAGTGGCCGTGTCGGCACCAGGTCGCGCGATTTGTCGGCTCAACGGTGGGGCGGAGGAAATGTCGGGGGGTGCCACTATGGTCTGTGCTGCGAGCGGAAGCACGGCCGAGTTGGGGTGTGGCGGATGGACCCGGCAGACGACGGGCGCTGGAGCAACGAGCCGACGGCGGTGCTGCGCCCGGTCGGTGAGGGCGCGCACAGGGCGCCCGATCCGCACGGCGAGCTGCCGACCCAGCCGCTCGACCCGCGCCTGGCCGACCCCGCCAACGCGCCGACGGTGCACCTGCCGCTCGTGACGGCCAGGCCCGAGGTCGTGTCCGACGCGCCGGTCGTCGAGCAGACCGCGCCCCCGCCGGGACCCGGCGACGACGAGAGCACCGGCACGGTCGTGCGCAACAGCAGCACGATGGCGATCCTGAGCCTGGTGAGCCGGGCCACCGGCTTCCTGCGGGCGGCGGCGATCGCGGCCGCGATCGGTGGCTTCGCCGTCGGCGACGACTACACGCTCGCCAACAACCTGCCCAACCAGATCTATGAGCTCCTGCTCGGCGGCGTGCTCGCCAGCGTGCTGATCCCGACGCTGGTGCGGGCCCGCAAGGAGGAGCCCGACCGCGGTGAGGCATATGCGCAGCGCCTGCTGACCCTGGCGGTGGTCGCGATCGGCGCGGCGACGCTCGTCGTGATGCTGGCCGCGCCGCTGCTGACCGCGGTCTACACGCTCGGCAACGACAAGGTCACGGCGACCGACCGCGACCTGATCACGCTGCTGGCGTATCTGCTGCTGCCCGAGATCTTCTTCTACGGGCTGGCCGGCATCTTCGCGGCGATCCTCAACGTGCGCGGCCACTTCGCCGCGCCGATGTGGACACCGATCCTCAACAATGTCGTGATCATCGCCACGGCCGGCGTGTTCTTCCTGGTGCCCGGTCCCGGCCTGCCGACGCCCGAGACGATCACCCTGGCCCAGGTGCTGGTGCTCGGCATCGGCACCACGCTCGGCATCGTCGTGCAGTCCCTGGGCCTGTGGCCGGCGCTGCGCAAGGCCGGCTTCCGCTGGAAGTGGCGCTTCGACTTCGGCAAGCTCAACCTCCGGGAGCTCGGCAAGCTCGGCTCCTGGATGCTGCTCTACGTCGGCGTCAACCAGATCGGCATCACCGTCGTGATGGCCCTGGCGAAGAACAACGCCCTGCGCGGCGGCGACGGCCCGGCCGTCTTCAACAACGCCTTCCTGATCTTCATGATGGCCCACGGCATCGTCGCGGTGTCCGTGATCACCGCCCTGATGCCGCGGATCTCCTCCGCCGCGGCCGACGGCCGCTTCGGCGACGTGACCGACCAGCTGTCGCAGGGCACCCGGCTGGCCTCGGTGATCCTGATCCCGGCCGCCGCGGTCTATGTCGTCCTGGGCCAGCCGCTCGCGGTGACGCTGTTCGACTGGGGGCAGTATGACTACGACACCGCCCTGGCGACCGGCTGGGTGGTGAGCGCCGCGGGCCTGGGCCTGCTGCCGTTCGCGCTGAGCCAGATGCAGACCAGCGTGTTCTATGCGATGCGCGACACCCGCACGCCGGCACTGGTCAACATCGGCGGGGTCGCTGTCCGCCTGGTGCTGGACGTCGCCTTCTACTTCATCCTGCCGATCGCGGCAGTCACGGCCTCGCTGATGGTCGGCACGGCGCTGTCGTTCGTGGCGACGCTGCTGTTGGGCTACGGGCTCCTGCGGGTGCGACTGGGCCGGCTCGGCCTCGCGAAGATCGCCGACACGCTCGCCCGGCTGGCGGGTGCGGCGGCGGTCGGCGGCGTGCTGGCATTTGCCGTCTCGTGGGGGCTCGGGAAGATTCTCGACCCCGGCAAGATCCTCGGCGTGGTGCAACTCGTCACAGGCGGCACGGTCCTGCTGGTGACCTACGCGGCTGTGGCGCTGGCGCTGCGGGTGCCGGAGGTCCGCCAGTTCGCCGGTCTGATCAAGGGCAAGCTCGGCCGATGATTCCGACCGCATGTTCTCCCGCGCACGCGCCCGCGAGGCCGGCGGCCGAGGGTGCCTGTCCGGGCGGCCGGTTCGTCCCGACGGACGGCCCCGCGAGGGCCGGTCGAGCCGACGAAATGTGGGTGAAAGGTATATGACCGCTATGTCCTGGCATGGGTGATCAATTGGCATCGCCCCGGGTGGTCCGGAGAAGATGACGTGTCGGAACCCGTAGAGCTGACCGGTAAGGTCAACCTCGACGCCCCGCCGGAGCGCTTAGGCTTAGTGACTGCGACTCGCGTTACGACGCACGCCTCAGGTGAGCACACGGATCGGAAGGGAGGACGGGTGGCTGAGCTCGACGAAGGGCTGGAGACCTCGGGGGGAATTCCGCAGGTCCTGACCTTCGGAACCCCATCCGTCGGTGAAATCCTTGCCGAGCGATACCAGCTCGAAGAGCACATCGGCAACGACTCGCTGGGTCGCCAGCTGTATCGCGGGATCGACGTGATTCTGCGGCGGCCGGTGGCGGTCGTCCTGCGCTATCCCGGTGGGGAGAGCGCCAAGGAGATGCTGGGTGCGGCCGTGGCCGCCAGCCGGATCGTCCACCCTCACCTGGTCGGCGTCTATGACGCGATCGACGAGGGTAGCCGGGCCTATGTGGTCCGCGAGTGGGTGGATGGGATCGCGCTGCGCGACATCGTGGCGTCGGGCCCGCTGGACGCCGGCCGGTCGGTGGCGATCGCGTGGGCGGTCACGGACGCCGTGGCGTCGCTGCACGGGACCGGGATGGCGCACGGCAACGTGCACCCCGGCACGGTGCTCGTCGCGCACGACGGGCGGGTCGTGCTGACCGACGCCCGGGCCGACGACCTGGCCACACCTGAGACCGACATCCGCTCGATCGGTGCCGTGCTCTATTGCGCGCTGACGGGTTACTGGCCGCACCGCGAGGCCGGCACCTATTCGGTGCCGGACGGCGTGCGGGACAACTCCGGTGCGCTCGCCGCGCCGCGGCAGGTGCGCGCCGGCGTGCCGACGCATCTCGACTCGCTCGTGACCGACCTGCTCAACCCCGACCTGCCGCTGCCGTCGGCGGAGTCCCTCGCCAGCGAGCTCGCGTCGTTCGGGCAGTTCGAGGACGGCGACCTCGCCGATGCCGGTTCCGGCGGCGACAACGCGCTCGACTTCGAGGCCTTCGACGCCGCGTCGCAGTCCACCGCGCCGCCGAAGCCCGCCGGGCGGAAGCTGGCCGTGGGTGTGGTCGGCCTGCTCGTCCTGGCCCTGGCGGGCACCCTGGCCGCCGCGAAGGTCCTCGGCGACCCCGCCGTGCCCGGTGAGACCCCGCCGTCGACGACCAGCAGCGGCGCGCCGCAGCAGGCCAAGCCGGCCGGGCAGCCGACGGTGCTGAAGATCGACGGCTCGAAGGTCCGGATCGTGAGCCCCAAGGGCCAGCGGGACAACACCGAGGACGCCGCGAAGATGGTCGACGGCAACCAGGCGACGGCTTGGAGCACCGACCGCTACTCCAACAAGGCCAACTTCGGTGGCCTCAAGGACGGCATGGGCGTCTGGATCGACCTCGGCGAGGCCAAGCAGGTCGTCTCGGTGCAGGTCGACCTGGCCACCCCCGGCGCCAGCGGTGAGCTGCGCACCGGCACGGCCGATCTGGGCAGCGGCTCGGAGCAGGACAAGCAGACGGTCGAGCAGTACAAGGTGGTCGACGGCACCGCCAAGGACGGCATGGGCTCCACGAACCTGTATCCGGGCCCGGCCGATCCGACCCGCTACCTGCTCGTCTGGATCACCAAGCTGCCGAAGGAAAGCAGCAGCGGCCGCTACCGGGTTTCCATCGCTGAGATAACCGTTCGAGTCCAGTAGCCCCCACAAGTCGCTCGCGGTCGATAAGGTGCCAGCCGTGGAGGCGGAGCCAGGCGTGCGTGAAACGCCGGATGACACCGCCCTGCTGCACGCCCACGCCGCGGGCGACCCCAACGCGTTCGCCGAGATCGTCCGGCGGCACCGGGACCGGCTGTGGGCGGTCGCGCTGCGCACCCTCGGCGACCGCGAGGAGGCCGCGGACGCCCTGCAGGACGCGCTGCTGTCGGCATTCCGTGCCGCCGGCAACTTCAGGGGCGAGTCGGCCGTCACGACGTGGCTGCACCGCATCGTGGTCAACGCGTGCCTCGACCGCATCCGGCGCCGGCAGTCGAGGCCGACCGTGCCGCTGCCCGAGACCGACATCACACCCGCGCCGGTCACCGACCGCGACACCGCCATGGACGTGCAGCAGGCGCTGCAGCAACTCGGCGTCGAGCAGCGTTCCGCGCTCGTGCTCGTCGACGTCCAGGGGTATTCGGTGGCCGAGGCCGCCGTGATCCTGGGCGTCGCGGAGGGCACCATCAAGAGCAGGTGTGCACGCGGCCGCGCCCGCCTCGCTGTGATGCTCGGCCACCTGCGGAACCCTGTCGGCAGTGGCGGCGTCCCATCACCGAACAGCGCCGAGGCAGCGACCGGGGCGGCAGCGACCAGGAAGGAGGGCGGCTCGTGACGACATTCTCCGACGCCGACTTCGACCTGCTCGCCGACTTCGTCGGTGGGGCGCTGGACGGCACGCCGGAGGCCGACGAGGTCCGCCGCCTGGTCAGCACCGACGACGGCTGGGCCGAGGCCTATGGCGCCCTGGTGACCGCCGAGGTCGCCGTCCGCGACGAGCTGACCGCGCTGGGGGCCGAGCGGCTGCCCATGCCGGTGGATGTCGAGCACCGGCTGAACGCCGCGCTGCAGGCCGCCGTGGTCGCACCGGCGCCGGACGCCCCGGTGCTGGATCTCGCCCGGGCCCGGGCGGCACGCAGGCAGCGCCTGCAGCGGTGGACGGTCGGCCTGGCCACCGCGGCCGCCGTGCTGATCTGCGGCGGCATCGGCGTGTCCGTGGTCTTCGACGGCCAGAACGCCAAGCGTGACACCGCCACCTCCTCCGCCGACGGCGGCAAGGGCGAGGCCGCACCACAGGCGGCACCGTCCACCGCCTCAGGGGGCACCAGGGCGTCCGCACGGGCCGACGCAGCGCTGGTGGCCTCCGGGCAGGACTACGGGCCTGGCACGGTCGGACAGCTGGCACAGGGCTCGCCTCCGGCGGCGATGATGGCCGGCGAAGGCAGCGGGGCCGCCACCGACCAGAGCAAGTCCGCGAAGCCCAACCCCGTGCCCGAGGAGCTGCGCCGCCTGCAAGATCCTCAGGCCAGGGCCGCCTGCCTCAACGCGGTGGTCGGGGAATACGGTGGACAGGTGGCACTGGTCGACTACGCCCGTTTCGAGGGGCGGCCGGCCCTGGTCGTCATCGTCGACGGCACGCGGCTCGGCGCCGGCAAACGCCTGGTCGTCGCCGTCGGGCCGGACTGCGGGATCGGCGGGGCGATCGCCGACGAGCTCTACCGCGGTATTGCCTGACCGTAGTGGTGATGTGGCACACGCGTCACCCCGCAACGGGAATCATCGGTTCGTAGGATGACGTTTTGCTGGCACAGGCTTAACTCGAGGAGTCGACAGTGGACGAGGTCCGCAACCTGATCATCGTGGGGTCCGGCCCCGCCGGGTACACGGCTGCCGTCTATGCGGCCCGGGCCAACCTCAAGCCGCTGGTGATCGAAGGCGTCACCTCCGGTGGGGCGCTGATGACGACCACCGAGGTGGAGAACTACCCCGGCTTCCCCGACGGCATCCTCGGCCCCGAGCTCATGGACAACATGCGCAAGCAGGCCGAGCACTTCGGGGCCGAGTTCATCACCGACGACGCGACCCGGGTGGCGCTGGAAGGCCCCGTGAAGCGCGTGTGGGTCGGCGAGACCGAATACCGTGCCCACGCCGTCATCCTGGCCACCGGCTCCGCCTGGCGCCCGCTCTCCGTCCCGGGTGAGCAGGAGCTGCTCGGGCGGGGCGTGTCCTCCTGTGCCACCTGTGACGGTTTCTTCTTCCGTAACGAGGACATCGTGGTCGTCGGCGGTGGTGACTCGGCGATGGAGGAGGCGACGTTCCTCACCCGGTTCGCCAAGTCGGTGACTATCGTGCACCGGCGGGATTCGTTCCGCGCCAGCAAGATCATGGCGGAGCGGGCGCTCACCAACGAGAAGATCAACGTCCGGTGGAACAGCGTGGTGACCGAGGTCCTCGACCGCGGCGGCCGCGTCGGCGGCCTGCGGGTGCAGGACGTCAACACCGGCGAGGAGACCAACCTCGAGGTCGCCGGCGTGTTTGTGGCGATCGGCCATGACCCGCGCAGCGACCTGTTCCGCGGGCAGGTCGAGCTGGACGACGCCGGCTACGTGAAGGTGGCCGCGCCGAGCACGCGCACCAACGTCGAGGGCGTCTTCGCCGCCGGCGACCTGGTCGACCACACCTACCGGCAGGCGATCACGGCCTCCGGCACCGGCTGCGCGGCGGCGTTGGACGCCGAGCGCTACATCGCGACGCTGTAGTTTCAACAGGTAGAGGGAGTGCGTATGGGAGCCATCCAGCCGGTCAGCGACAAGACCTTCGAGGCTGACGTCCTCAAATCCGAAATTCCGGTTTTGGTGGACTTCTGGGCTGAGTGGTGCCAGCCGTGCCGGAAGATCGAGACGATGCTCAACGAGATCGCCCTCGGTGACCTCGCCGACAAGGTGAAGATCGTCAAGGTCGACATCGACAGCAACCCGGAGACGGCCCGTGCCTACCAGGTGCTCTCCGTCCCCACGCTCACCGTATTCAAGGACGGCGAGCCGTTCCGGTCGGTCGTCGGCGCGAGCCCGAAGAGCGCGCTGGTGCGCCTCATCGAGTCGGCGCTCGAGCCAGCCTGAGCTCAGCTACAAGCATTGACGCGCCCCGCCTTCAGCCAAGGCGGGGCGCGTTTTGTACAAAGGCCGCGTGATGACGCGTCCCTGAGCCGTGAGCGGTACGCTGCGGTGCATTCGCAGGCATTTTCAGGAGGACCACATGCGGGCAATCCGGCGCGGGGCGCGGGGAGCGGCAGTAGCCGAGATCCGCAGCATTCTTGTCGTGCTGGACCTGCTGGTCGACGCTCCTTCCCCCGGGTTTGACGCCGATCCCGAGTTCGACGCCGACACGGAGCGTGCGGTCCGCGCGTTCCAGCAGAGCCATGGCCTGACCGTCGACGGTGAGGTCGGCGACGAGACCTGGCGGTCGCTGGACGCGGCACGCTGGCGGCTCGGTCAGCGGGCGCTGTTCCACACCGTCGGCGACCCGTACATCGGCGATGACGTCCGGCAGTTGCAGGAGCGCCTGCTGGAGATGGGCTTCAACCCCGGCCGCGCCGACGGCATCTATGGCAGCCGCACCGCGCACGCGGTCGCCCAGTTCCAGCGCGAGGTCGGCCTGCGCCCCGACGGCGAGTGCGGACCGGCGACCGTGGGCGCGCTCCGGCGGCTCGGGCGCAAGGTCATCGGTGGCCGGCCGCAGCTGCTGCGCGAGGCGGAGACGTTCCGCGACTCGGGTCCGACACTGCTGGGCAAGCGCATCGTCATCGACCCGGGCCACGGCGGACCCGACACCGGGCACGTCGTGCCCGACGGACCGCTCCGGTGGGCGGAGGCCGACCTCGTATATGACCTCGCAGCCCGCCTGGAAGGCCGTCTGGCGGCCGCGGGCATGCGGGTGAACCTCACCAGGGGTCCGCAGCCCGCAGCGGCTCTCAGTGACCGTGACCGGGTTCAGCTGGCCAACGAGCTCGGCGCCGACCTGCTGATCTCGATCCACCTCGACGGCTACCGCAACCCGGAGGCCGAGGGCGTCGCCACGTATCACTACGGCACCGTCTCCGGCCCGACGTCCATCGTGGGCGAGCGGCTCGCGAAGCTCGTCCAGCGCGAGATCGTCGTGCGCACCGGCCTGCGCGACTGCCAGACGCACGCGAAGACCTGGGAGCTGCTGCGGCTCAGCCGGATGCCCGCGGTTCGGGTCGACGTGGGCTACCTGACGTCGCCGTCGGACCGGGAGCGGCTCATCGACCCCGCGTTCCGTGAGCGGGTCGTCGAGGCCATGATGGCCGCGGTGCAGCGGATGTACCTGCCGGTCGAGGCCGACGTGCCGACGGGCTCGATCGACGTGAGCCTGCTGCGGGCGCTGACCAACTCCAACTCGATCTGACCGCTACAGCAAAAGGGGCCCCGTCCGGGGCCCCTTTTGCGTGCGGGTCTCAGGGCTGCATGCTCCGTGTCGCCGGACGCACCGGCAGGACCGGCCGCAGCAGCGACTCGGGGCTCATCGACCCGAGCAGCTTCTCCAACGCGTACTCCACGTCCGACTTCCACGACAGCGCCGTGCGCAGCTCCAGGCGGAGCCTGGGATAGCGCGGGTGCGGGCGGACCGTCTTGAACCCGATCGACGTGAAGAAGTCCGCAGGAGCGAGGCAGCCCCGCTCGTTGCGGCCGGCCTCGTCGACCTCGCCGAACTTCGCGTCGCCGAACGCCTCGATCGCCTTCACGCCGCGCTTCGTCAGGTCCCGCGCGACGCCCTGGACGAGCATCCGGCCCAACCCGCCGTCGGCGAACGGCTGCACCACGTGCGCCGTCATCAGCAGCACCGCGTCGGGGGAGACCGGCGACGTCGGGAACGCCATCGAACGAGGCACGTACGCCGGGGGCGCGAACATCACGAACCCGGCCGGCATGCCGTCGACGTAGACCAGCTTGCCGCAGGAGCCCCACTCGAGCAGCGTCTGCGACACCCAGGCCTCCTTCTCGAGGCCCGGGTCGCCGTTGGCACAGGCCCGGTCGGCCGCGACCGGATCCAACTCCCAGAAAACGCAGGCGCGGCACGATCGAGGCAGATCCTCGAGAGTGTCAAGCGTCAGACTTACGAGACGTCGCGACATTGGCCCATCTCCGCGCGCTGCTTACGTTCGGTCAACCGTCATGATGGTACGCACCCATCAGCGGCGGTGGGAGTCATCCGGTCAGAGTTCCTCATCTTGCTCGCCCGGTGCCGCTCATCGTCCTCACCAGCACCGCGCGACGCGGTTGCATCACGGTGTGTCCGGCGTCTTTTCCTTCGTCAACGTCGGCGTTTTCGGCTCCTCGCCGGCAGCCTTGTCGGTGCTCGCGCCGTCGTCGGCCGGAGCGCTGGCGGCCGGCTCCGGTGGTTCCACGTGTATCCCTGCGTCGCCGAGCGCGGCGTCCGGATCGACGGTCCGGGCCTCCTCGCGGAACCTCGCCGGCGCCGTCCAGTTGATCCGCGGGGGCTCGGCAAGCGGCCGGCCGCCGAACTCCGCCAGCCATGCGGCGACCAGCGCCAGGTTTTCCCGCCACTGGTCCTCCGGGATCGGCGGCAGGATGTCGTCCCACAGCGCGAGGAACGTGCCCTGCAACTGCAGGCGTCCATACGGTCGCGCCAGGAACCACAGATGGAGATGCGCCGCGCCGTCGCCCCACCGGTTCACGTGGACCCGCGCGACGCCGTCGAGAGAACGGATCGCCCGCTCCAGCCGCACGGTCATCACACCCAGCTCGGCGGCGAGCATGTTCGGCAGGTCGCCGAGGTCCAGGTGCGACCGCGACTCGAGGATCAACACGGCCGGGAGCCCGGTCGGCCGGTCGAGGCTGCGCACGCGCCACCGGTCACTCACCCAGATGTACGCCTCGTCCGGCGCCCCGCACGCCCGGCACTCGGCCGGGTTGTCGCCGTGCCGCGGCGGCTCGATCGGCACGGGGTCGAGCAGGCGCTTCACCCGGAGGTCACCCTCGAAAGGGAACGTCGGCCAATAAGTAAACGAGGGCAGCTGCGATGGCGTCTCGGGCACGTGCCCGACCCTAGCCGAACGCGGCGCCGGTGTCCGCACCCTGTGGGCAGTGCACCCATCTGGACCTTCGTCCACAGGCACCCAAGCCCTCTACCACGTGGTTTCACGTGAAACGGCGAACCTGTGGATAACCCCTGTGGATAAAGTTCGCTCAGCGCCATCCTGAGAGCAAAGCGAAACGGCCGGACTTTTGGGTCCGGCCGTTCTGATTCGGCTTTTCGCGGCGGTACGGCGCAGCTGCTCCCGTTGGCCCTGTCGGTGCTGGCGTTACTGCTCCCGCTGGCCTCGCTGGTCGACGCCGATGATCCCGACGATCCGCTCGAGGTCGTCGACGGTCGCGAACTCGATCGTGATCCGTCCCTTGCGCTGACCGATGTCGACCTTGACCCGGGTGTCGAACCGGTCCGAGAGCCGGTCCGCGAGATCGGACAGCGCCGGCGCGTGCGGCTTGGCGCGACGCTGCGGCGCGGCCTTCTTCGCCGTGGCGCCCTCGGACACCGCGAGCGAGACCATCTCCTCGGTGGCCCGGACCGACAGCCCTTCGGCGACGATGCGGTGCGCGAGCGTCTCCTGCTCCTCGGAGCTGTCGAGTCCCAGCAGTGCGCGGGCGTGCCCGGCGGAGAGCACACCCGCCGCAACCCGGCGCTGCACCTGTGCGGGGAGGTTCAGCAGCCGGATCGTGTTGGAGATCTGCGGACGGCTCCGGCCGATGCGCCGGGCCAGTTCCTCGTGCGTCGCGCCGAACTCTTCGAGGAGCTGCTGATACGCGGCCGCCTCTTCCAGCGGGTTGAGGTTGGCGCGGTGGATGTTCTCGAGGAGTGCGTCGCGGAGCATCGCGTCGTCACGGGTTTCCCGGACGATCGCCGGGATGACGTCCTTGCCGAGCGCCTGGGCGGCGCGCCAGCGACGCTCGCCCATGACGAGCTCGTACTTCTTCGTGACGCCCGCGTCGCCCTCGTCGCCTTCGGCCTCGATCGGCTCGGGGAGCTCGCGGACGACGATCGGCTGGAGGAAGCCGACCTCCTGGATCGAGGTTTTCAGCTCCTCGATCGCCTCGTCGTCGAAGACCTGCCGGGGCTGCTTCGGGTTCGGCACGATCGAGGTCACCGAGATCTCGGCGAAGCGCGCGCCGGGGACCGGGGCGAGCTGCTCCACCGGAGCGGCAGTCACGCCGTTCGTGGGGGAGTCGGTCGCGGCCGGGGGAGTCGCCAGCGCGGTGGCGGTGCCGCCCGCCCCGGTCTCGGCCGGCGCGGCGGTGGGGATGAGGGCACCGAGCCCTCGTCCGAGACCTCCACGTCGGTTCGACTTCATGCCACTCCTCCAACCTGCGCGTCTTGCGCACCGCGCAGCGCGATCTCCTGCGCCGCCTCGAAGTAGCTCACCGCACCGCGGGAGCCCGGGTCGTACGTCATCACGGACTGGCTGTAGCTCGGCGCCTCGGACACCCGGACGTTGCGGGGGATGACCGCGTTCAGGCACTTCGGGCCGAAGTGGTTCCGCACGTCCTGCTCGACGAGGTCGGCGAGCCGCGTGCGCCGGTCGTACATCGTCAGCAGCACCGTCGAGATGTCGAGCTTCGGGTTCAGGTGCGACCGGACGAGCTCGATGTTGTTCGTGAGGGCCTGCACACCCTCCAGCGCGTAGTACTCGCACTGGATCGGGATCAGGACCTCCTCGGCGGCGACGAGCGCGTTGACCGTGAGCAGGCCGAGCGACGGCGGGCAGTCGATGAAGATGTAGTCGTAGTCGCTCCCGCCGGCCTCGATGGCCCGCTTCAGGCGCGACTCACGGGCGACGACGGAGACCAGTTCGATCTCGGCGCCGGCGAGGTCGATCGTCGCGGGGACGGCCCACAGGTTCGGGATGCCCTCGACCTGTTGGGTCACCGCGTCGAGCGGTGCGCCGTCGATCAGGCAGTCGTAGACGTCCGGTACACCGGAGTGGTGTGGGACGTTGAGACCGGTGGAGGCGTTGCCCTGCGGGTCGAGGTCGATCACCAGGACGCGGTTGCCGTGCAGCGCCAGGGCGACGGCGATGTTGACCGCCGTGGTGGTCTTCCCCACCCCGCCCTTCTGGTTTGCCACGCACATGGTGCGCCGCCGTGGTGGGCGGGGCATGGTGATCTCCCCGCTCGGGTTGAGGATCTCCACGGCGCGCTTGGCCTCCTGTGCGAGCGGGGGGTCTTCGGTTTCACGTGAAACGTACGCGTCAGTCATTGCGCCCTCGGTATCCGCGGTGACGACGGACGGGTGTGGCCGGGGGGACGGAGTACTCCGTCGCTCGGACCTCATGTCGGCTCTCGTCTCGGCTTTCGCTTCGTCTGCAGCGGATTGTGAATCGGCTTTGGGCACGACCGGTTTTCCGCCCCGGCCGTAAACAGTACCGGTAGTTGCACGATCGACCCGCCCGCTGCCGCGAAACTCCACCGTGGCGCCGCGTGTCGTATCGGCAGGATTCTCAGCCCGCGGTTGAGGGACGGGTCGAGCGGGCGGACGGACCCCCCAGCCCTCTATTCCCTCGCCGTTGCGTGCCGCCTCGCCAGCCCTCGTTTCACGTGAAACATGAGGGCCGGCGTCGCCGTAGTCCGGGTTATCACCGCTGTCGCGCACCATGTCAGTCCCGTCCTGCTCGGAAAGATGTGCACTGCCGGCCGTCAGCGACGCGGTGCCCACCTCCGGAGCACCGCCCGACACGAGGTCTTGATTGGCCGCGGTGACCGGCGCCGGGAACGCAAGAACGGCGCGCGGCCAGCCTACGGCGCACAGGCGGCCTGAGCTATGGCTCATCGGCGCGTCGTCGGTCTTGTCACTCTCACCCGGCCGCAAGAAGACCAAAAAGCCGTCGACTCGGCGGAGAAGACCGCCGAGTCGTTTCGCCGGCGCCATCGGCCAGCCGCTGCCACAGTTCCTGATGTCCATCGTCGAACCCCCGCGTTCCCCCGTATCCGGGGACGCTCTCGGCCCGCCCCCGGGTTTACCGCCCGCGCTTGCCTTTCCGGCGCTGCGCGATTTCCCGTTCCCGCACGATCTCGACGACTGTCGTCGGCTCGGCGAGGACGGCGTCCCCGCACAGGTGTACCGACGGCGCACCCGCGCCGAGCCGGCTCAGGGCCTCCGCGTGCTCGGCGATCTCTGCCGCGGCGGAAGCTCCCTTAAGCGCAAGCAGTCGCCCACCAACGGCGGTGAGGGGGAGACACCAACCGGCAAGCCGGTCCAGTGGTGCGACTGCTCTGGCGGTGACGACATCGGCGAGGGGGAGCTTCCCGACGCACTCCTCTGCCCGCGCCCGGACCACGGTGGTCCGCTCTAGGCCGAGCGCCGTCACCGCTTCGGAAAGGAACGCGGTACGTCGTGCGAGCGGCTCGACCAACGTGACGAACAGGTCGGGACGAGCCACTGCCAGCACCATACCGGGCAGCCCGGCGCCGGAGCCGACGTCGACGACCGTGGCGTCCGACTGAATCAAATCGCCGAGGACGGCGCAGTTGAGCATGTGCCGTTCCCAGATCCGCGGCGCTTCCCGCGGCCCGATCAGCCCTCTGATCACCCCGTCGGTGACGAGCAACTGAGCGAACCGCTCAGCCAACGGAAGCCGATCGCCGAACACCTTCTCGGCGGCGGGCAGCACCTCTTGCGGAACAGCACCATCCATACGGTCAAGCAAATCACGCTCGCCCCGCCCGCCGGCCCGCGAGGGCAGTCCCGGGCCGCTACTGCTGTGCGGCCCGGGACCCATGTTTCACGTGAAACGTCGCTCGGCAGCCGCGACGGCGTTGCGGAAGAGCATGGCCACGGTGGTGGGACCCACCCCGCCGACGCGCGGCGTGATGGCACCGGCCACCTCGGCACAGGACTCGTCGACGTCGGGCAGAAGCCGGCGACCCTCGTACCGGACGCCGCCACCGATGACAACGGCACCGGGCTTCACGTGCTCGGGCTGGATGATGCCCGGCACACCGGCGGCGGCGATGAGAATGTCGGCCCGCTGGGTGTACCGCGGCCAATCGGCGACACCGGTGTGCACGACCGTGACGGCGGCGTTGGCCGTCGGCCGCTTCTGCGAGAGCAGCATCGCGAGCGGCCGGCCCAGGGTCGCGCCGCGTCCGAGGATCACGACCTCCCGCCCGCTGACGGGAATCTCGTAGTGCGCGAGGAGCGCCTCGATGCCGGCGGGCGTGCAGGGGAGCGGTCCGGGCATGCCGGCCGCGAGACGCCCCAGGTTCAGCGGGTGCATGCCGTCGACGTCCATGTCCGGGTCGACGCGCTGCAGGGCCACGTCGTAGTCGAGGTGCTTCGGCGTCGGATACTGGATGAGCAGACCGTGCACATCGGGATCCGCGTTGAACCTGTCAATGACGGCGTGCAGCTCATCCTGCGTGGTGTCGGCGGGCAGGTGCTCGTGCGGCGACGCGAACCCGAGCTCCGCCGCTTGGCGCTGCTTGATGCGGATGTACCCGGCGCTCGCATCGTCGTCGCCGACAAGAATCGTCGCGAGCGACGGGACGACACCGCGGGCGCGGAGCGCGGCGACGCGGGTGGCGACGTCGGCCAGGATCTGCTCGGCCACGGGGGCGCCGGGCAGGAGTACGGCAGTGGTCGTGGACATACGACTCCTCGACGTGAGGACCCAGGCGGTCGACCCTCACTACTCGAGCTCCCCGATGGTCCGTCCCATCCTGGTGCCGCCAGTCGCGTCTGTCTCCATTGTCCCCGATCCCCGAGCCGCCCGCCCACGCGGGGACAAAGCCCACGCCGCCCGGATCACCGCCTTGCGCAGTGCCCCCAATCTCCGTGATCTCCGTGATCTCCGTGATCTCCGTGATCGAAGTCGTCCCGTGGTCGCGGGGGCGGCCAGGACGAGCCTTCGATCACGAGGAGCCTCGCAAGAACGGCGCGGCGCCGACGTCGGCGCGATCGCGTGCCCGCCGCCGCGCTGCAGATCCTGCCTCTCGTGATCGAAGTCGCCGCGTGGTCGCCCCGCCGGCCGGATCCGTCCTTCGTTCACGACGCGGACGAGCCGCTCGGCGCAATGGAGCCGACCGTCAAAGTCCGCATCACACATGACCACGGAACTACCGTGCCACCACTGATCCACCGAAATTCCGTGATCACTGGCAACCCCGGCCACCCGGCGCGCCCCCACAGAATGACGCGGTCGACGCACCGGTCGCTGATCAAAAGTCGCGTGCGGGCCGCCCCGGCGGCCAGATCCGACCTTCGATCACGAACCGCCAAAGCACGACGCCGATCCAGCCGACGCGACCGGCCGACGCGACCGGCCGACGCGACCGGCCGACGCGACCGGCCGACGCAACCGGCCGACGCGACCGGGGCGGAGCCGACGCGATTGGGCGCACTCCTTGTCGGATTCTTTCGCCCGTGATCGAAGTCGCCGCCTGGTCATCGGAACGGCCAGAACGAGCCGTCGATCACGAGGGGGGGCGGGCGGGCCGGTCCGGGGGCAGGCGAGGTCAGGCCGTCAGCGTCGCCGTCCACGACCGGGTCGTCGCGCTTACGAACAGGGTGGGCGCAGAGCGGAGCGATCGGGCACCCGCTGCCCGTGCTCGCGGGGTCGGACGGACGAAGGCGGGGCGCCCCCTGAGGGACGCCCCGCCAACGGCAGAACGGGAACAGCGGAACAGCGACGGCTGGTTGCGGGAGTCGTCAGGCGACCGGGCGGACCACGATCCGGCGGGCCGGCTCGACGCCTTCCGACTCGCTCTCCACGCCCGGGAGCGCGTTGATGACGTCGTGGACGCACTTGCGCTCGAAGGCGCTCATCGGCTCGAGCCTGACGGCCTCGCCGTATTCCTTCACCTTCTCGGCGGCGTTCTTGGCGATCGCGCCGAGCTCCTTGCGGCGCAGGGCCCGGTAGCCGCCGACGTCGAGGAGGAGACGGCTGGGGGAGCCCGTCTGCCGGAAGACCGCGAGGCGGCTCAGCTCCTGCAGCGCCTCAAGGGTGGCGCCGCGCTGGCCGACGAGCGCCTGGAGGCGGCGGCCGGAGCCGTCGCCGCCCTCGACGACCTCGACGACGGGACGGCCGCTGACGACGAGCTCGTCGATGTCGCCGTCGTAGTCGAGGATGTCGAGAAGGCCCTCGACGTAGTCGGCCGCAATCTCGCTCTCCCGGAACAGGTCGGCCGCCGCTCGGCCGTTGCCGCCGGCGGCTGCCGGCGTGGCGTCGCCGTCGCCTTCGCCTTCGCCGGCGTCGTCGCCGTCCTCGACCTCTTCGAGGTTGGCGTCCTGATCCAGAGCGTCGCCCTTGGTGCCGCGCGCGTCGAGATCACTGGTGGTGTCGGTCACGAAACTCATCTCCGCTTGTTTGGGGCGCCGAGGCGCCGTCACAGGTCGTCGGTGAGGGGTGGTGGTGCACAGGGAGCGCCCGCTCGCCGGTCCCGGGGTGAGGGGTGGGACCGGCGTGGTCGCATCAACCCGACTGCCGCTTCGCGGCGCCACCCTTCTTCGGGTTGATCGGCTTGGCGCCGGGCTTCGGGGCGAGCGCCCGGCCGTTGGTCTGCTTCGCTGCGGCCGCTGCCGCCTGCTGCGCCGCGGCGTCGTCCTTGGCCTTGCTCAGCATGGCCCGGAAGCCGCCGGCCGGCTTGGCCGCCGGGGCGCCGCCCTTGGTCAGGGACGTGGTGCCCGCCTTGGCGCCGCCCTTGTACGGGGTCGTGTTCGCGGAGGCGCTCGGCGGCGGCGGGTACTTGTGCAGGACCCAGTACTGCTGCCCGAGGGTGATCGCGTTGTTGGTGACCCAGTAGATGATGACACCGATGGGGAAGTACCAGCCGGAGGTCAGGGTGAAGAACGGGATGCCGTAGAGCATGAACTTCTGGATCATGCGCTGCTGCGGGTCGGTGTTCCAGCCCGTCTTCATAATCATCTGACGCTGGGTCAGGTAGGTCGTCGAGATCATCAGCGCGACCAGGAGGGCGGCGACAATCTTGACGGTGGTCGAGTTGGCCTCGATCTTGGCGAGGTCCGAGGCGCTGCTGCTGAACTTGGCGACGATGGGGGCGTCGAAGAGCCGGGCGTCGACCGCACCCATGAACTCCGGGATGCTCCAGCCGTACAGCTCCATCTGGTGGTCGGAGGTGCCGGGCTTGAGGTGGCGCAGCACGTGCAGGAGGCCGATGAAGACGGGGATCTGCAGGAACATCGGAAGGCAGCCCATGAGCGGGTTGACCTTCTCCTCCTGGTAGAGCTTCATGACCTCCTTCTGGAGGGTCTCCCGGTCGCCCTTGTGCTTCTCCTGCAGCTCTTTCATCTTCGGCTGGATCGCCTGCATCGCACGCTGCGACTTGATCTGCTTCACGAAGATCGGGAACAACACGACGCGGACCGAGATCACCAGGAAGACGATCGCGAGAACCCACTGCCAGTTGGTGCCGAGCGTGCGGTGGTCGGGCACGACCTTGTCCCACACGGTGTGCCAGAACAGCATCACCTGCGAGATCAGCCAGTAGATCCCGCCCATCAGCTTGCTAATCACGACACTGCTCCAGTCACGTCGACTCGGGCTCGGGCGAGACTCCCCGGCGCGGTGGCACCGGATCGAACCCACCGGGGTGGAATGGGTGGCAGCGCAGCAGCCGCCAGGTCGCGAGACCGATTCCCCGGATCGCGCCGTGAGTGCCGACCGCCTCCAGGGCATAAGCGCTGCACGACGGGTAGAACCGACAACGCGCCGGCAACGCCGGGCTTATCCAACGACGGTACGCGACGATGGGAGCGGCAACGACCCGGGCTCCGACGTTCATCGACGTCCCTCCCGGCTCTTGGGACGGCGCGCGGCCGTCAATGCTGTTTCAAGGTCACGGCCGAGGTCCTCGAAGCTCGCCGAGGCAGAGGCGGGCAGTGCACGGACGACGATCATCGAAGCTGAAGGCAGTGCGGCCATGTGCGATCGGATCAGGTGACGAAGGCGTCGCTTCACCAGGTTTCGGACGACGGCGTTGCCGACGGCCTTCGACACGACGAAGCCGGCCCGCGCGGGCACGGCACCCGCGTCACCACTGCTGGTTACCCCGTCGGCCCCCGAGTCACCCGCGACCGCATCGGGTGCGGCCGCGTCGGCCAGATCGGGACTCACCGACGCAGACACGACGAAGCCGGCGCGTGCAGATGGTTGATCTGCTGGCGCCGGCTCGATGGTCGACTGCAGGAAATGCACCACGAGGGCTCCGCGACCGGCGCGGCGACCGTTGCGAATGGTGGCGGCGAAGTCTTCACGCCGCCGCAGACGCTGAGCGGCCGCAAGCACGCTGCCTCCCGGAGGGCCGCGTCGGCTCAGGCCGAGCCGGCCGCCAGGCGGTCGCGCCCCTTGGCGCGGCGCGCCGACAGGATCGAACGGCCGGCACGGGTGCGCATGCGCAGCCGGAAACCGTGGGTCTTCGCGCGCCGGCGGTTGTTCGGCTGGAAGGTGCGCTTGCTCACGTCGGGCTCCGTCTTCGTAGCGGCGTAGGGCTGGTCACTGGAGTTTATCAGGGAAAGCTTCCCCAGCCGAACCAGGGTACGCGCGGCCCTACAGACCGTCAACGATGGCTAGGAACGCCCCGAAATCCACAGGTTGCTTGTGGACAACGGTTGAGTGGTTGTGGACAACGCTGTTAACGTGCCCGGTTGCCGGTAGACACCGCGACGACCGGCAACGGGACACAAAGGACTTTCCGCAACCAATCGGATGCGCCACAGGGGGCATGGCACCGCATCCGACCTGCAAAACCTCCACAGCTCGGTCGAACACCGCCAGGTCGACACGGGGCGAGAGGGAATCAGGACGATCCGTCCACGGCACATGACTCGTTGATACACAGGTTGTGGAAAACCTGTGGACAATGGGGCCGGGACGGGCGGAACTTCCGGCGCACGGTCCACTCGCGGTGGGGGCGACGATGGGGGTGCGCGAACGGTGACTGACACCGACCTCGCAGCGGTGTGGCATGCGGCGACGGACGAACTCGCAGACGAGATCGTCTCGGCGCAACAGCGTGCCTATCTGCGGCTGACGAGGCTACGGGCCATCGTCGAGGACACCGCGCTGCTCTCCGTGCCTGACGCGTTCACCCGCGACGTCATCGAGTCGCGCCTGCGCCCCGTGATCACCGAGGCGCTGTCCAGGCTCCTCGGCCGGGCGATCCAGGTCGCCGTCACGGTCCGGCCGCCGGAGGACGCACCGCCGCTGCCGGCGCCGTCCGCCTCGCACTGGTCCAACGGCACCGCCGGCCAGCTGACCGAGCCGACCTCTGCGCCCCCGTACCAGGGGCAGCCGCAATACCAGCAACCGCACTATCAGCAGCCCCAGTACCAACAGCCGCCGCAATATCAGCAGCAGCCGTTCCAGCCGCAGCACGGGCAGCACGACCAGTCCGGACAGCGCGGCCCTCAGGGACAGCAGCCCAACCAGGGCCAGCAGTCGCCGAACCACGGCAACTCGCACGGCGGGCAGCAGCCGCCGACCGCCCGCGAGGGCAGCGACCGCCTGTTCGACCTGCCGACGGACACGAACTGGGCACCGGCGGAGCGGACCGAGCACTCCGGCACCGCGTTCGAGGCCGCCCGCGACGAACGGCTGCGCCGCTCTCCGCAGCAGGACGAGGACCCCCTGCCGCCCCGCCCGCCGTCCAACCCCGGCACCGGCCGCGACGACCGGCGCAGCGCGCAGACTCCCGCGGGGGACTCGGCCGGCAACAGGCTGAATCCCAAGTACACCTTTGAGACCTTCGTCATCGGCTCCTCGAACCGCTTCGCGCACGCCGCGTCGGTCGCCGTGGCCGAGTCGCCGGCCAAGGCGTACAACCCGCTGTTCATCTACGGCGACTCCGGGCTGGGCAAGACGCACCTGCTGCACGCCATCGGCCAGTACGCCACGATGCTCGGCAACGCCCGGTTCGTGCGGTACGTGTCGACGGAGGAGTTCACCAACGACTTCATCAACTCGCTGCGGGACGATAAGACACAGGCGTTCCAGCGGCGGTACCGCGACGTCGACATCCTCCTGATCGACGACATCCAGTTCCTGGAGACGCGCGAGCGGACGCAGGAGGAGTTCTTCCACACCTTCAACACCCTCCACAACGCCAACAAGCAGATCGTGATCAGCTCCGACCGCTCGCCGCGGCAGCTGGCGACGCTCGAGGACCGTCTGCGGACCCGGTTCGAGTGGGGCCTGCTCGCCGACATCCAGCCGCCGGACCTCGAGACCCGTATCGCGATCCTGCAGAAGAAGGCGGCACAGGAGCGGCTGTTCGCGCCGCCGGACGTGCTGGAGTTCATCGCCTCGCGGGTCGCTTCGTCGATCCGGGAGCTGGAGGGCGCGCTGATCCGCGTCACGGCGTTCGCGAACCTGACCCGTGCGCCGGTCGAACTCGGGCTGGCCGAGGAGGTGCTGCGGGACTTCATCCCGGACGGCTCCGGGCCGGAGATCACCGCGGACCAGATCATGGCGTCGACTGCGGACTACTTCGGGGTCAGCCTGGAGGACCTGCGGGGGCACAGCCGGTCGCGGGTGCTCGTCAACGCGCGCCAGGTCGCCATGTACCTGTGCCGCGAGCTGACCGACCTGTCCCTGCCCCGCATCGGCCAGGCGTTCGGCGGCCGGGACCACACCACGGTCATGCACGCCGACCGCAAGATCCGGCAGCAGATGGCGGAGCGGCGCTCGCTCTACAACCAGATCGCGGAGCTGACGAACCGCATCAAGCAGACGACGTAGGGGTCTCTGAGCCCTCTGTGGGCCGCGACGGGCGCAGTCAGCCTGTCCGGCCCATGTTGCGTTTGGGCTCCTTCGCCGACTCAGGCGACGGCGAAGGGGCATCCGCCGGAGGCGCGCCGGCTGTGCACAACCCACGACGTGAACACTGCTCACCAACGGGGTCTGTGGATATCCCTGTGGGCATCTCTGTGGGTAAAAAAGTTATACACAGCTATATGTCTGAAATGCACTATCCACCGGTGTTGACCACAGGCTGTGGACGGACCGGGTTGTCCACCGTTTCCACAGGCCGTCGAGCTGGGATCCAGGCGCTTATGCCCATACGTTTTCCACAACCCCGTCCCCAGGTAGTCCACAGGCTGGGTGCATACGTCCTCGAGGGGTGTACTTGCGATTCCCACAGGGGGTGTGGACACGGCCTGTGGATAACGTCGTTTGTGCCAACTCTTGAACACGCTCGGCCACTGATCGGTGACAAGTGACCGGATGGCTACGCGTTGTTCACAGGCGCTGTCCACAGTCTGTGGATAACTTCTGGGGACGACATGTGGAAGGACTGTGGACCCATCCGAAGAGTGATCGCAGCACCAACGGAAAGTGATGGTGGCTCGGGACGAGTTATCCCCAGATCGTGGACGAACCCTGTGGAAGACCGGTGGATAGCCGGTGGACAACGCCTGTGGAAATCCGCTTATCCACAATCCACAACCTTGTACACAGGTGGTTATACACAGTCCATACCCAGAGACATAAGTGGTCTGACCTGCTAGAACGAGGGTTGTCCACAGAATCCACAACACCTATGACTACGAAGTAAATCTCTTTAAAAGAGAGAAAAAAGCAATCATCAGCAAGTGGATAAGTTCTCGGTTCGAAATTTGGAGGGGTCGGTGCACGGCACCGTCGTGGAAGCCCTAAGGTTCGATGCAGCACCACGCTTGAGACGAGACGACGCGGGAGGACCGCGATGAAGTTCCGAGTCGAGCGCGACGCGCTCGCCGATGCCGTCGCCTGGACAGCCAAGAGTCTGCCCAGCCGCCCTTCTGTGCCGGTGCTTGCCGGTGTTCTGCTCAGAGTCGGTGACGGCCGCCTTCAGGTGTCCGGCTTCGACTACGAGGTGTCCAGCCAGGTGACCGTCGAGGTCCAGGCGGACGCCGACGGCGCGACGCTCGTCTCCGGGCGGCTGCTCGCGGAGATCACTAAGTCGTTGCCGGCCAAGCCGGTCGACGTCGCCGCGGTGGGGTCGCACGTCGAGATCACGTGCGGCAGTGCCCGGTTCACCCTGCCGACGATGCCCGTCGAGGACTATCCGACGCTGCCGGAGATGCCAGAGCTGGCAGGCACGGTCGACGCGGCCACGTTTGCCGGTGCCGTCTCGCAGGTGGCGATCGCCGCCGGCAGGGACGACACGCTGCCGATGCTGACCGGCGTGCGGATCGAGCTCGAGGGCACCAAGCTGACCCTGCTCGCCACCGACCGCTACCGACTCGCCGTGCGCGAGCTCGAGTGGCGGCCGGACGAGCCCGACGTCAGCCTCGCCGCGCTCGTTCCGGCGCGGACCCTCGACGACACCGCGAAGACGCTCGGGCCGGTCGGTGGTCTGGTGTCGGTCGCGTTGTCCCGGGGCAAGCTCGGCGAGGGGATGATCGGTTTCGCCGGTGGCACCCGGCGCACCACGTCCCGGCTGCTCGACGGCGACTTCCCGAAGGTGCGGGCGCTGCTGCCCGACACGCACAACGCCCAGGCCAGGATCCGGGTCTCCGCCCTCAACGAGGTGGTCCGGCGCGTCGGCCTGGTCGCCGAGCGGTCCACCCCGGTGCGGTTGTCGTTCAGCGCCGACGGTCTCGTGGTCGAGGCCAGCGGCAGCGAGGACGCGCGGGCCAGCGAGGCGATGGACTGTGCGTATGAGGGCGAGCCGATGACGATCGCCTTCAACCATCAATATCTGCTGGACGGCCTGAAGGCGCTCGACGCTCCGATCGCCGTGCTGTCCTTCACTGACCCGAAGAAGCCTGCGGTCATGTCCCCGGCCAAGGATGATGGAGAAATCGTCCCTGGATACTGGTACTTGATCATGCCGGTTCGCATCGGCAGCTGAGTTTCGGAGGCACCAGAAATGCAGCTCGGTCTCATCGGCCTGGGCAGGATGGGCTTCAACATGCGCGAGCGGCTTCGGGCCGCCGGCCACGAGGTCATCGGCTACGACCACCACCCGGACGTCACCGACGTGTCGTCCCTCAAAGAGCTGGTCGAGAAGCTCGCCGCGCCGCGCGTGGTGTGGATCATGGTTCCGGTGCAGTACACGGAGCCGACCATCGACGAGCTCGCCGGCCTGCTGTCCTCGGGCGACATCGTCATCGACGGTGGCAACTCGCGCTTCAGCAACGACCGCCCGCGGGCCGAGCGGCTGGCGACGAAGGGCCTCGGCTACGTCGACGTCGGCGTCTCCGGCGGTGTCTGGGGCCGCACCAACGGCTACGCACTGATGGTCGGCGGCGACAAGAAGCACGTCGAGCACTGCATGCCGATCTTCCAGGGGCTCAAGCCCGAGGGCGAGTTCGGCTTCGCACACGCCGGCCCCGTCGGCGCCGGTCACTACGCGAAGATGGTCCACAACGGCATCGAGTACGGCATGATGCACGCCTATGCCGAAGGCTACGAGCTGCTCGAGGCCTCCGAATACGTCGAGAACATCCCCGAGGTGTTCAAGTCGTGGCGGGCCGGTTCCGTCGTGCAGTCGTGGCTGCTGGACCTGATGGACCGGGCCCTCGATGAGGACCCCAACCTCGACGGCCTGCGTGGCTACGCCGACGACACCGGTGAGGGCCGCTGGACGGTCGAGGAGGCCATCCGGCTGGCCGTGCCGATGAACGTGATCGCGGCGTCGCTGTTCGCCCGGTTCGCGTCGCGGCAGGACGACTCGCCGGCGATGAAGGCCGTGGCCGCGCTGCGCAACCAGTTCGGCGGCCACGCGGTCAAGAAGGACTGAGTTTGTACGTCCGGGGTCTCGAGCTCGTCGACTTCCGCAGTTACGAGCGGGTCGTCGTCGAGTTCGGGCCCGGGGCGTGCGTGCTCGTGGGCCCCAACGGCGTCGGCAAGACCAACCTGGTCGAGGCCCTCGCTTATGTGGCAAGCCTCGAATCGCACCGGGTTGCGACCGACGCGCCGCTGGTCCGGTTCGGCACGAGCCGCGCGGTGGTCCGCTGCGCCGTCGTCCACGACGAGCGTGAGCTGCTCGTGGAGCTGTCGATCGAGCCCGGCAAGGCCAACAAGGCGCGGCTGGGCCGCTCGCCGGTGACCCGTACCCGCGACATCCTGGGCGCACTGAAGCTTGTGCTTTTCGCGCCGGAGGATCTGTCGCTGATCCGCGGCGATCCGGGCGAGCGCCGGCGGATGCTCGACGAGCTGCTGGTGGCCAGGCAGCCGCGCTTCGCCGGGGTGCGCTCCGACTACGACCGGGTGCTCAAGCAGCGCAACGCGTTGCTGCGCAGTGCATACCTGGCCCGCAAGACCGGCGGCAACCGCGGCGGGGACCTGTCGACCCTCGACGTGTGGGACACCCATCTCGCGCAGCACGGTGCGCAGCTGGTCCGCGCCCGGCTCGACCTGGTCGCCGCGCTCGGCCCGCACGTGGCGAAGGCGTACGCGGCGGTCAGCGCCAGCCGGTCCGACGCCAAGATCGCCTACAGCCCGTCGTTTTCGCTGCCGGCGCAGTCCGACCTCGAGCCCTCCGGACGGGCCGGCATCGAGCAGGCCCTGCTGGCCGCGCTCGCGGAGGCCCGCAAGCAGGAGGTCGAGCGCGGGGTGACATTGGTCGGCCCGCACCGTGACGAGCTGACGCTGACGTTGGGCGAGCTGCCCGCGAAGGGGTACGCCAGTCACGGCGAGTCCTGGTCGTATGCGCTCGCGCTGCGGTTGGCGGCCTACGATCTGCTGCGGGACGACGGCGTGGAGCCGGTGCTGGTGCTGGACGACGTGTTCGCCGAGCTTGACGTGGGTCGCCGGGAGCGGCTGGCCGAGCTGGTCAGCGGCGCGAGTCAGGTCATCGTCACCTGTGCGGTCGACGACGACGTGCCGCGTTCGCTGCGCGGCACCCGGTACGAGGTAGGCGGAGGCGAAGTGCGACGTGGCTGAAACAGTGTCACCCGGCGATTCCGCGGGCGCTGAGAGGAGCGGCCCGGAGCTGGCACGCGCCGCGGTCGAGGCCGCCCTCGCCAAACGCAGGGCGCAGCCGCGCCGCAAGGCCGCCACGGATCCGGCGACCGGGGAGCCGCGCCGGCGGCGGGGCTACACGGGACCGGGGCCCGACCCGAGGGATCCGCAGCCGTTCGGCACGCTGCTGGAGCGGATGATGAAGGCGCGCGGCTGGCAGAAGCCGAAGGCCGAGGCGACCGTGTTCGGGGAGTGGGAGCGGGTCGTCGGCGCCGACATCGCCGCACACTGCCGGCCGATCAAGCTGGAGGACGGCGAGCTGACCGTCGAGGCGGAGTCGACGGCGTGGGCCACGCAGCTGCGGATGCTCGCCGGCCGGCTCATCGCCCGCATCGCGGGTGAGGTCGGTCACAACGTCGTCAAGAAGCTGCACATCCAGGGGCCGAGCACGCCGTCGTGGAGCCGCGGGCCGATGCGGGTGCGCGGGCGGGGCCCGCGCGACACCTACGGCTGACCGCCCGGCTGACCGCCTTGGAGCCGGCGTGGGCGGCTCCTTCGAGAAGTCGGCGTAGACGGCTCCTTCGAGAAGTCGGCGTAGACGGCTCCTTCTAGAAGTCGGCGTAGACGGCGAACCCGCGGTTGGCGCAGCGGCGGTAGAACTTCGCGAGCACGTCGAGCTCGGCGATCGTGTAGCTCCACTGCGGCGCGTTGCCAGTGTCGTCGCGCAGCGCGTCCAGGCGGCTCTGCAGCCACCGCAGCTGCTGTTCTGCCAGGCGTGACCCTTCGAGCGCCCGGCGCAGCACCGTGCTCACTGTCTCGAACGTGATCTCGTCGCCGAACTCCTGGTGGCCGTTGACGAAGCGCTCGAGGCCGCCGGCGATCCAGGCACAGTCGTCGGGGCTGATCACCGGATCCTCGTCCTCGGCGGCCGCATCGGTGGCGAACAGCACCCCGTTGAGCCCGAAGAGCAGATCGACCAGCTCCGTGTAGCCGGTCACGCGCACCGTGCCGGTCTTCGCCACGTGGTCCGCCAGCGCCGCGGCCGGCCCCGCATGCAGCGGCAGCTTCTCTGCCAACCCGGCGAAGTCGACGAACTCGGCCGGCGCCACCGGGTCGTAAAACCGTCCGGTGCGCGGCCACTGCACGGCGACGTTGTCCAACCCCATCGCGGACCCCTCGCTCTCACACTTGCCCCGCCCCCGCGGCGGGGAACATACGGCACGAACGGCCGCTTGCGCGACCCCCGCAGGTGCCGAACCCGGTGACCGCCTCGCGGCGCTCGCCGTGCCGCCCGTCATCGCCCGCCGGACCCCCTTCCGCGTAGGGGGACCTTCAACCCGCACCGTTCGGGCCGCTACGGGGACTACAGTGCCGTCCCGATGCGAAAATGTCGCACGCGCACAGTAGGATTGCGGCAGGAGCGAAGGCTCTGAGAACCAGCCGACACATCCCGCGTGCACGGGTCCGCGGTGTCGGCCCGCCGGTGATCGCGGCGCCCGCTCGGTGGGGCGCAGGACACCGGCGTGCCTGCGCCGCGACTGTAGTGCTCGCATGAGTCCGCACGAGACCCGGGGCGCCGAGCGGCGCGGCCGGCCAGTGCGAGAAAGCGACCGAGGGTGGCAATAAACAAGCCCGAACAGTCCTATGACTCCTCATCGATCAGCGTCCTCGAGGGGCTCGAGGCGGTCCGCAAGCGGCCAGGCATGTACATCGGCTCGACCGGCGAGCGCGGCCTGCACCACCTGGTGTGGGAGGTCGTGGACAACGCCGTCGACGAGGCCTTGGCGGGCTATTGCGACACCATCGATGTCACGCTCCTTGAGGGTGGCGGGGTGCGGGTCGTGGACAACGGTCGTGGCATTCCGGTCGACATGCACCCGAAGGAGAAGCGGCCGACCGTCGAGGTCGTCCTCACGATGCTGCACGCCGGCGGCAAGTTCGACGGCCAGGCCTATGCCGTCTCCGGCGGTCTGCACGGCGTCGGCATCTCGGTCGTCAACGCGCTGTCCACCCGGGTCGACCTGGTGATCCACAAGGACGGGTTCGTCTGGCGGCAGACCTACCGCAACTCGGTGCCCGAGCCGCTGCAGAAGGGCGAGCCGACCGACCGGTCCGGCACCAGCGTGACCTTCTGGCCCGACGGCGTGATCTTCGAGACCCTCGACTTCAACTACGAGACGGTCTACCGGCGCATCCAGGAGTATGCCTTCCTCAACCGTGGACTCAAGATCGCGCTGCGCGACGAGCGCGCCGACGTCCCGGAGGAGAAGAAGGAGGTCGTCTTCTGCTACGAGAACGGCATCGCCGACTTCGTGCGCCACCTCAACGCGACGAAGACGCCGATCCACCGCTCGGTGGTGGAGTTCGGCGCCGACGGCGACGGCATCTCGGTGGAGATCGCCATGCAGTGGAACGAGTCGTATGGCGAGAGCGTCTACACGTTCGCCAACACGATCAACACGCATGAGGGCGGCACGCACGAGGAGGGCTTCCGCAGCGCCCTGACCTCCGTGGTGAACAAGTACGGCGCGGACAAGAAGTTCCTCAAGGGCGACGAGAAGCTCACCGGTGAGGACATCCGCGAGGGTCTGGCCGCAATCATCTCGATCAAGCTGACCAACCCGCAGTTCGAGGGCCAGACGAAGACCAAGCTCGGCAACACCGAGGCCCGCAGCTTCGTGCAGAAGGTGTGCAACGAGTGGCTGGTCGACTGGTTCGACCGTAACCCCGCCGAAGTCAAGATGATCATCACCAAGGCGTCGCAGGCCGCACGGGCGCGCCTCGCCGCCTCACAGGCGCGCAAGCTGGCCCGGCGCAAGTCGCTGCTGGAGTCCGGCTCGATGCCCGGCAAGCTGGCCGACTGCCAGTCCAACGACCCCCGGGTCTCCGAGCTGTTCATCGTCGAGGGCGACTCCGCCGGCGGCTCGGCCAAGCAGGGCCGTGACCCGCGGGTGCAGGCGATCCTGCCGATCCGCGGCAAGATCCTCAACGTGGAGAAGGCGCGCATCGACCGCGTCCTGAAGAACAACGAGGTCCAGGCGCTGATCACCGCGCTCGGCACCGGCATCCACGACGAGTTCGACATCGAGAAGCTGCGTTACCACAAACTGATCCTGATGGCCGACGCCGACGTCGACGGCCAGCACATCCAGACGCTGCTGCTGACGCTGGTGTTCCGGTTCATGCGCCCGCTGATCGAGCTCGGCCACGTGTATCTCGCCGCGCCGCCGCTGTACAAGATCAAGTGGAACAAGAAGGGCGACGACGCGCAGTACGCGTACACCGACCGGGAGCGCGACGGGCTGATCACGCTGCGCCAGCAGAGCAAGCCCAACGCCAAGCCGGACGACATCCAGCGGTTCAAGGGCCTCGGTGAGATGAACTACCCCGAGCTGTGGGAGACCACGATGAACCCGGAGACCCGCATGCTCCGTCAGGTGACATTGGACGACGCTGCAACCGCCGACGAGCTCTTCAGCGTCCTGATGGGCGAAGACGTGGAAGCACGCCGCTCGTTCATCCAGCGCAACGCCAAAGACGTCCGGTTCCTCGACATCTGACCTGCGGATACTGAGAAAAGGGATAAAGAGTGACGGAACCGACTTCCACCCCGGAGACTTCCGACGAGGGTGGTTCAGCGGTCGCGAGCAGGATCGAGCCGATCGGCATCGAAGTCGAGATGGCGCGTTCGTACCTCGACTACGCGATGAGCGTGATCGTCGGGCGTGCCCTGCCGGATGTTCGTGACGGTCTCAAGCCCGTGCACCGAAAGATCCTCTACGCCATGTTCGACGGTGGCTACCGCCCCGACCGCGGCTACGTGAAGTGCGCCCGCGTCGTCGGCGACGTGATGGGTAACTACCACCCGCACGGCGACGCCTCGATCTACGACGCCATGGTCCGTATGGCGCAGAGCTGGTCGCTGCGCTACCCCCTGATCGACGGCAACGGCAACTTCGGTTCGCCGGGCAACGACCCCGCCGCCGCCATGCGGTACACGGAGGCCCGGCTCGACCCGCTCGCCATGGAGATGCTGCGGGACATCGACGAGGACACCGTCGACTTCGTCCCCAACTACGACGGCCGGGCCCAGGAGCCCACGATCCTGCCGTCGCGCATCCCCAACCTGCTCGTCAACGGCAGCACCGGCATCGCCGTCGGCATGGCGACCAACATCCCGCCGCACAACCTGCGGGAGATCGCCCAGGCCGTCCAGTGGTGCCTGGACCACCCCGAGGCCGACGAGGCCGAGACGCTCGACGAGCTGATCAAGATCGTCAAGGGCCCCGACTTCCCGACCAAGGGCCTCATCGTCGGCACGTCCGCGATTATCGACGCCTACCGGACCGGCCGCGGCTCGATCCGCATGCGCGCCGTCGTCGAGGTCGAGGAGGACACGCGCGGGCGGACCATCCTCGTGGTCACCGAGCTGCCCTATGCGGTCAACCCGGACAACCTCGCCGAGCGCATCGCCGACCTCGTGAAGGAGGGCAAGCTCGCCGGCATCGCCGACATCCGCGAGGAGTCCTCCGGCCGCACCGGCATGCGCCTGGTGATCGTGCTCAAGCGTGACGCGGTCGCCAAGGTGGTGCTCAACAACCTCTACAAGCACACACAGCTGCAGGAGACGTTCGGCGCCAACATGCTGGCGCTGGTCGACGGCGTGCCCCGCACGCTCAACCTGGCGCAGTTCGTGCGGCACTACGTCACGCACCAGATCGAGGTCATCGTCCGGCGCACCAAGTACCGGTTGCGCAAGGCCGAGGAGCGCGCGCACATCCTGCGCGGCCTGGTCAAGGCCCTCGACATGCTCGACGAGGTCATCGCACTCATCCGGCGCTCCCCGAGCGCGGAGGAGTCGAAGAACGGCCTGATGAACCTCCTGGAGATCGACGACATCCAGGCGACCGCCATCCTCGACATGCAGCTGCGCCGGCTCGCCGCACTGGAGCGCCAGCGCATCTTCGACGAGCTGGCGAAGATCGAGATCGAGATCGCCGACTACAAGGACATCCTGGCGACCCCGTCCCGGCAGCGTCAGATCGTCTCCGAGGAGCTCGCCGAGATCGTCGCCCGTCGCGGTGACGACCGGCGCACGCAGATCATCCCGTTCGACGGCGAGGTCTCCATGGAGGACCTCATCGCGCGCGAGGACGTGGTGGTCACGATCACCCGCACCGGATACGCGAAGCGCACCAAGGTCGACCTGTATCGCTCGCAGAAGCGCGGCGGGAAGGGCGTCTCCGGTGCGACACTGAGGCAGGACGACATCGTCAGCCACTTCTTCGTCTGCTCCACGCACGACTGGATGCTGTTCTTCACGAATAAGGGACGCGTCTACCGGGCAAAGGCTTACGAGCTGCCCGAGGCAAGCCGGGTTGCGAAGGGTCAGCATGTCGCCAACCTGCTGGCGTTCCAGCCCGACGAACACATTGCACAGGTGATCGAGATTCCGAACTATCAGGTGTCGCCGTATCTGGTCCTGGCCACCAAGGACGGTCTGGTCAAGAAGACCAAGTTGGAGGAGTTCGACTCCAACCGGTCCGGCGGGATCATCGGCATCAACCTGCGCGAAGAGGACGAGCTGGTGGGCGCCGCGCTGCTCGGCCCGGAGGACGACCTCCTCCTGGTGAGCAAGCAGGCGCAGGCGATCCGCTTCACCGCCAACGACGACACGCTGCGCCCCATGGGCCGGGCAACGTCGGGGGTGATCGGGATGCGCTTCGCCGAGGGTGATGAACTGCTCGCGATGGAAGTGGTGCGCGAGGGGATGGATCTGGACGTTCTGGTCGCCACCGACGGTGGTTTTGCCAAGCGGACTCCCATCGAGGAATATCCGGTGCAAGGACGCGGCGGTAAGGGCGTTCTCACGGCTAAAATCACGTCTCGTCGCGGGGGGCTGGTCGGCGCCGTGGTGATCGATCCGGATGATGAGCTCTTCGCCATCACCTCAAATGGTGGCGTGATCCGGACTCCCGTGAAGCCTGTACGACGTACGAGGGATCGGAACACAATGGGGGTCAAGCTCATGGACCTGCCGGAGGGTGTGACCATCGTCGCGATCGCCCGCAACGCCGATGAGCCCGACGAACAGGACTAGTTGATGACAGACACACAGGCGAAGTCGGGGACCGCCTCGGCAGCAACCGATGAGGCCAAGCCGGCCGGAGAGGCTGCCATGACGGGATCTGACTCGGGGGCGCCTGCCGCCGGCGGGGACGCCGGTGCGGTCAACGGGACCAGCACGCACGGTGAGACCACCATCGGTGGCACGCCGAAGTATCAGCGTGCCCCGGGCATGGTGCCGCCGCCCGATTCGTTGACGGTGCCGATCCAGTCACCGCCGTCCGTGGCGAAGGGCAAGGCGGGGGTCGTCACACCCCCGCCCGTGACGCTCGGCTCGGCCGCACCCGCGGCGCCCACCAGTGGCGCGGCGACAGGCACGGCCAGCGTCGCGGTCGCCCGCGCCTCGGTGCGCCCGACCAACGCGGGCGCCACGCAGGCGCTGAATGCGCCCGCGGCCGCGCCGGCGGTGAGCGGGTCCGCCCGCGTCACCGAGGCCGTCCGCGCGGCCCGCAAGACGGTCAGCTCCGCGGTCGGCCGCGGCCCACGCCGGGCCCGGCTGCACCTGAAGCGCATCGACCCGTGGTCTGTGATGAAGTTTGCGTTCGCGGTGTCCTTCGTGCTGTTCGTCGTCGTCATCGTCGCCACGTCGGTGCTCTACCTGGCCCTCGACGCGATGGACGTCTTCAACAGCGTCAACAAGGCACTCGCCGACATCGTCAGCTCCACCGGCGGCCAGGCCGACAGCACCTTCCGCATCACCGCGAAGGGCGTCATCGGCGGCGCCGCCCTGCTCGGCGTGGTCAACGTGGTCCTCTTCACCGCGCTCGCCACCCTGGGCTCCTTCATCTACAACGTCTGCGCCGACCTGGTCGGCGGCATCGAACTGACGCTGGCAGAGAAGGACTGACCTGCTGTTTTCCCCACGGCGGGCCGTTCGGCCCGCCGTGGGGGGAACCGGTTTGAGGCTTCGGTGCCGCGTGCGGTAACCTTGGCCGTCGCGCTGATACGCCGCTTTTCGCGGGGATCGGTGTAACGGGGCTATAGCTCAGTCGGTTAGAGCGCAGAGCTGATAACTCTGAGGTCGCTGGTTCGATTCCAGCTAGCCCCACATGTGGAAAAAGGTGCTTCTGGTGGTCGCAGTCGTCGGTGCCGCTGCCTACGTCGCCAAGCGCGTGAAGACCGCAAGCGAAGAGCGCGCGCTCTGGCATGAGGCGACGACCGCCCCGGACCTGCGCTAGTCACACCGAGGGATTCCCCTCGCCCGGGGGCGTAGCTCAACTGGCAGAGCACCGCCTTTGCAAGGCGGGGGTTAGGGGTTCGAGTCCCCTCGCTTCCACCAATTGGCTCTTGCTGCTCGCGGCCCCCTATGGGGGCCGCTCGCCCGCGTGGTGTCAGCATTCCTCGCGCAGCCTTCGGCTGCTCCCCAGTGGGGGGCTCCGCCCTCCCACGCCCCCCCCGAAGATCTGGTGGCTGGTCCCGTTTCCTGAACGGGCATCGGCGGGGGCTCGCCGTTCGAGGGTGCGGGAAGATGAAGTAGTCGGCGCGATCCTGCGGTGAAGATTGTCGTCCGGCGCGTGCAGATCCAGCGAGCGGAACTTCACGGGCGGAGACGGGCGTGTGCCGTCCTGCGGGGCAGCGTGCGGTCAGGCCGGGTGGTAGGTGAGGTGGGCGACGCCGGTCGGGAAGGTTTCCGAGGCGGCGAGCTGCAACGGGGTCCGCTTGCCGGTGTCGTCGAAGAGGCGCTTGCCGCCGCCGAGGACGATCGGGCAGACCATGAGGTGCAGCTCGTCGAGCACGCCGGCGTACACCAGGGATCGGACCAGCGTGGCGCTGCCGGTGATCGTGATGTTGCCGGCGGGGAGGTCGGGTCGCTGCTTGAGGTCAGTGAAGGCGGTGGCAAGCACCGTGGCGTTGGTCCAGTCGACCGAGGTGAGGGTCGTCGAGGCGACCAGCTTCGGGGTGTTGTTCATGAAGTCGGCGACCTCACCGCTCTGACCGGGCCAGATTGCGGCGAACTCCTGGTACGTGTGGCGGCCGAGCAGCAGTGTGCCCGTGGCGTCGCGGCGGGACTTGATTGATTGGCCGACCTCGTCGCAGTAGTAGGCGAAGCTCCACTGCTCCGGCGAGCCGATGACGCCGTCCAGCGACATGTGCAGCCCGGCAACGATCTTCCGCATGGTGGGTGCTCCTTCGAGTAGGTCATCTTTTACTGATGCGTCGAATGGACCGGGGCGCGTTCGACACAGCTGGCACGATCATCGGCATGCCTTCGACGCTGCCGACGCATCCGCTTGCGGTGCTGCCGCTGAAGTTGTGGCGGCCGCGATGGTTCGACGGGGTGGCGATGGTCGCCGGGGCGGCGGCGCCGGACACCGCGTACGCGTTCGATCGGATGACCTACGGGGCGAAGGTGCCGCGGCATGGCGTGCACGCTTGGGGCTACTCGACCGAACACCTGCTGGGTGCGTTGTGGTGGAGCGTGCCGGTGGCGCTGCTCATTGCCTGGCTCATCCGGCTGGGTGCGCCGGTGGTCGCGGCGCATCTGGGCCGGCAGGACGGGTGGGCGCGGGACTACGCGGTCCTCGGGCGGGTGCGGCACCGGTGGTGGATCACCGTGAGCTCGGCGGCCATCGGCGTGGCCAGTCACCTGTTGTGGGACCTCGTCACGCATCCGGGACCGCTGGATTCGTGGTTCGTCATTCGCCAGACCAGTGACTACGCCTCGCTGATTTTGACCCCGTTGTTCATCTGGTACGCCGGAAGCCGCCGCCTCCTACGCCAATGGCACGGTGCCCCGCCGGCCGTCGACCGGCTGCCGAAGGTGTTCTGGCCGGCGGCAGCGGTGGTCTTCGCGTGCGGCGCGGCGGTGACGTGGCACCTGGGGTACCACGGACCGCACATCGTCGGCGTCCGGCTGATCACGTCGCTGATGCTCGGGCTGCTGGCCGGTGCGGCCGCGGTGGCCGTCGCCGCGCGCACGGCCCGGGTCGACGAAGAGCAGAAGGTCAGCGTGTAGATCAAGGGATCGACCGACGGTCAACCGATCCGCAGGCTGCGCTCCACCCAGCGGTCGGACGCGATCACCGGCGGGGGAAAATGGGCCATGACCACCATTTACGTTCCCTATCACCTTGACGAGCGGCTGGACGGGCTGGTCGACGAGCCGGCGGACGTGACCGTCGCCGCCGAACTCCCCGAGGATCCTGACATCTGGGGGCGGCTGGCGGCGCTGTACGAACGGGTCGCCGACGAGGTCAGCAAGGCCGATGCGCCCGTGGTGATCTCCGGGGACTGCACGGTCTCCCTGGGCACGATGGCAGGCCTGCAGCGCAAGGGTGTGGACCCCGCGATCGTGTGGTTCGACGCGCACGGCGACGTGCAGACGCTGGAGACGACCACCTCGGGCTACATCGGCGGGATGCCGTTGCGGCTGCTGGTGGGGTACCGGCCGGAGCTCATCGCCGATCGTCTCGGCCTGCGCGCGCTGGATGAGCGGCGGGCGGTGCTCGTCGACGCGCGGGACCTCGATCCGGCAGAGGTGGACTACCTGCGCGGTTCGGGGATCCGGCGGTACCCGCTCCAGGACCTCGAGCTTCCCGAAGGCCCGCTGGTGGTGCACGTCGATCTGGACGTCGTGGACGGCGCCGAACTGCCGGGGCTACTCTTCCCGGTGCCCGGCGGGCCATCGATGCGCGACGTGCTGGCGAAGGTGGAGGCGATCATCGCCACCGGCAGGGTCGTCGCCGTGGACCTCGCCTGCACGTGGCGGCCGGGAAACGGTGCCGAGGCGCGAGGGTTCATCCAAACGGTCTGCAAAGACTTCGGAAAGGATCCTAACAACTTTCGGACTCAACGTGATCACTGAAGTGCGGAGTGTACTCGCGTCGCGCGAATCCGTGTGACGAATAGCCAAACTGAGGACCCATGAACCGCTTATCTAGGGAATATTGGTACCCGTGAGAGGACGGCACGCAGCGGCGGACCTGAGAAGTAACGGGTTCGTCGCACTCGCGGCCGGCATGATCCTTCCCCTCGTCGTCATCGGTGCCGTCTACGGCGGCTACCAGATGATGTCGTCGACGGGGTGCTCGGGCACGGTGCGGCTCTCAGTCGCGGCGAGTCCGGAGATCGCGCCGGCCATCAAGGATGCCGCGGCCCGGTGGATCAAGACCGAGCCGCGGGTCGACAACGAGTGTGTCGCGGTCGATGTGGTCGCCGTGGGCGCATCCGAGGTCGCCGCGGCGATCGCCGGTGAGCACGGTGTCAGCATCTCCACGCTCGGGCAGGCCGACGGCAAGACGCAGGTGCCGCACGTGTGGATCCCGGACTCCTCCATCTGGCTGCAGCGCATGCGCGCCGCCCGCGAGGACCTGGTGCCACAGGTCGCACCGTCGTTGGCGCGCAGCCCGATAGTGCTGGCGGTGCCGGAGCCGACGGCGAAGTCACTCGGCTGGCTGGAGAACAAGCTCACCTGGAAGCAGGTGCTGCAGCAGATCGTCGGCGACACCCGGATCACCGCGGGCATCGTCGATCCCAACCGTGACGCCGTCGGCATCTCCACGATGGTGGCGATGGCGTCGGTCCGCGACCAGTTCGGCCCCGAGGGCGACGCGCTGACGGTCGGCGCGATCAAGGCGCTGACCAGCGGCAAGTCGGAGCAGCAGTCGGGGCTGATGGCACGGTTCCCCCGCGACGCCGACCCGCGGACACTCTCGACCGCGGTGACCCTGGCGCCGCTGTCGGAGCAGGCGCTGCACGCGTACAACGCGACCGGACCCGCGGTGCCGCTCATCGCGGTCTATCCGGACCCGGCGCCGATCGCGCTGGACTACCCGTTCACCGCGATGCCGCGGCTGTCACCGAACCGGGCCGCCGCCGCGGAGCAGTTCCGCGCGGTGCTGTCCGGGCCCGACTTCCGCAACCTGCTCTCCGCCCATCAGTTGCGCGCCAACGACGGCACCGTCGGCTCCGGCATGACGCTCGGGCCCAGCGCGGCGAGCAGCAGCGCCGTCACCCCGGTGCCGGATCCCAAGGTGATCAACGCGGCGCTGCAGATGTGGATCGAGATCACCCAGCCGTCACGGATGCTGGCGGTCGTCGACGTCTCCTCGGCGATGAAGCAGACCGTTGCCTCCGCGGGCGGGCTGAGCAAGGAACAGATCGCTGTCCAGGCCGCGTTGGGCGGCCTGGACATGTTCCCCGAGAGCTGGGCCGTCGGCCTCTGGTCCTTTTCGACAGGGCACCAGCCGCTGGTGCCGATCGGCCCGCTCAACGCCCAGCGCGACCAGCTCCGCGGTGCGCTGGCCGGCCTGAAGCCCAACCCCAAAGGCGGCAGCGGGCTGTATGACACGGTGTTCGCGGCGTACCAGTCGGTGCAGCAGGGCTGGGACCCCACCCGCGGCAACTCGGTCGTGGTGATCACCGGCGGGCGCAACAACAACCCCGGTGGGATGTCGCTCGAAACGCTCGTAGGCTCGTTGAAGAAGGCAGAGAACAAGGACCAGCCGGTGCAGATCATCATCATCGGTGTCGGCTCCGAGGTGAACCAGGGCGAGATGCAGAAGATCGTCGACGCCACCGGCGGTGCGGTCTTCGTCGCCCAGGACCCGTCGAAGATCGGAGACATCTTCATGAAGGCGCTCGCGTTGGACGACGGCCGTTGATCGGGAAGCTCGAGACGGTGCCGGCCCTGTCGGCGACCGACCTGCTGGCCGCTCCCGTCGCCGCAGCGTTGCGCGACCCTTCGATTCTGGTCGCACCGATCGATCCCACGCTCGCCGACACGGCGGAGTTCTGCGCCGCGTACGACGTCGGCCTCGAGGAATCCGCCAACTGCGTCGTCGTCGCCGGCAAGCGCGACGGTGAGGTCCGCTACGCGGCCTGCGTGATCCTCGCGACCACCCGCGCCGACGTCAACGGCGTGGTGCGCAGGCGGCTCGACGTCCGCAAGGCCAGCTTCGCGCCGATGGACGACGCCGTGTCGCTGACCGGCATGGAGTACGGCGGGATCACCCCCATCGGCCTCCCCGCCGGCTGGCCGGTCCTCGTCGACGCCCGCGTCGTCGACGTGCCGTGGGTCATCGTCGGCAGCGGCCTGCGCCGCAGCAAGATCGTGCTGCCCGGCGCGGCCCTCGCCAGCCTCGCCACCGCCGAGGTCATTCCCGACCTGGCGCGGGTCTAGCGCGCTGACGTCGCTCTATGTGGTTGCACGTGAAACGGTCGCCTCGCGGACCTGGCGCTGCAGCCGGTTGAGGATCGCCGTGCCGCCCCGCACGCGCAGAGGGCTGATCGCCGTGGCGAGCCCCATCCGCTGATACAGGTCCGACGGCACCGACAGGACCTCTTCGGCGCTGGCCCCGTCGAGCCCTTCGCTCAGGATGCCGGCGAAGGCGCGGGTGGTCGGCGCCTCGGGCGGGCAGTCGAAATACAGCTCCACCCCGTCCTGCGGCGTGACGACCGCCTTGAGGAAGAACGGCGTCTGGCACTCGGGCACCTGCTCCATGCCCTCATGGCCGTCGAAGGACGCGGGCAGGGGCTTCACCGCGTCGGCGAACTCGAGCATCATCTCCAGCACCACATCGCGCGGCGCTGAGGCGAACTCATCCACGATGGCGGCAAGCTTGTCGGGCATCTCCACGTCTACCAACCTAACCCGCGCGCAGGAACCGACCACCAGGCAGCGGGCGACCGGTTCCAGCGCGTCAGTTGTTCGGGGCCGCCTTGCTGATCCCGCCGAGCACCGAGTCGGGGTCGATCTCCTCGGCCAGGTCGCCGATCGACACAATGCCGACCAGGCCCTGGACGTCGTCGCAGACGAGCACGCGGCGCACCGCCTGGTCCCGCATCAGCAGCGCCGCGGTGTGGATGGAGTCCTCCGGCCGGACGGTGACGAGGTCGCGGGTGACGATCTCGCCGATCGTGGTGGCCGCCGGGTCGCAGCGCTCCGCCACCGCCCGCACGACGATGTCCCGGTCGGTGACGACGCCGGTGAGGCCGGGGCCGTCGGCGACGACGACGTCGCCGATGTCCTGTTCGCGCATGGTGCGTGCGGCTTCCGCGAGAGTGGTCTCGCTCGGGAGATACACCACGTTGGTCGTCATCACGTCACGGACGGTCTGCATCGTCATGGCTGTCCTCCCAGATGCTCAATATCTGTCTGTTACCCCCGGGTGGAAAGGCTGAACCAGGTGTGGCGTGCGGCAAAGTCGCTTCCAACGCTCCGGGTGCCCTGAAAGGATGCGAAGCAGAGCAGCAGCAGACCATGGGGAGGTTATGCGGTGGCGGGGTGGACGAGCTACGTAGCGGTCGGTGACAGTTTCACCGAAGGCATGGACGATCCAAGACCGGACGGCAAGGGTTACCGGGGTTGGGCCGACCTGGTCGCGGGGTGTCTCGCCACCGACCAGCCTGATTTCCGCTACGCCAACCTCGCGGTGCGGGGGCGGCTGTTCGACAACATCGTCGCCGAGCAGGTGCCGCTCGCCACGGCGATGAAGCCTGACCTGATCAGCTTTGCGGGCGGTGGCAACGACGCGTTGCGGCGGGGGTTCGAGCCCGAGGTGCTGGTCGCGCGGTTCGACAAGACGATCGAGCGGCTCAGGGCGACAGGGGCGGACGTGATCCTGTTCCGATGGGCGGACCTGACGGGGCGGATGCCGGGCAGCAAGATCCTGCGCCCGCGGGTCGACGCGCTCAACACCGCGATCGGTGGCATCGGCGCGAAGCACGGTGCGCACGTGGTGGACCTGTGGGACGACAGCGAGTTCCTCAACCCGCGGCTGTGGGGGATCGACCGGCTGCACCTGTCACCGGCCGGGCACCGCAGGGTCGCCGGGCACGTGCTGACGGCGCTCGGCGTGACCTGCGACGCGGCGTGGCTGGCCGCACCGCCGCCGCCGGAGGACCTGTCGTGGATGTCGCGCAAGGCGGCCGACGCCCGCTGGGCGACGCAGCACCTGGCGCCGTGGGTGAAGCGGCGGCTGACAGGAAAGTCGTCCGGAGACATGGTGACTGCCAAGCGGCCGGAGCTTGCGCCGCTAGATTGAAATCATGTCTGCAACAAAAGTCGTCACCACCGAGTGGTTGGCGAAGCGACTGGAGTCCGGTGACACCGAAGGCCTCGTCGTCGTCGAGTCCGACGAAGACGTGCTGCTCTACGGCACCGGCCACATCCCGGGCGCGGTGAAGGTCGACTGGCACACCGAGCTCAACGACCAGGTCACCCGCGACTATCTCGACGCGGCGGGCTTCGCCGCGCTGTGCGAGGCCAAGGGCATCGGCCCCGACGACACGATCGTGTTCTACGGCGACAACTTCAACTGGTGGGCGACCTACGCCCTGTGGGTCTTCTCCCTGTTCGGCCACCGCGACCTGCTAATCCTCGACGGCGGCCGGGCGAAGTGGATCGCCGAGGGCCGGCCCGTCACCAAGGAGGTGCCGGACCGGCCGAAGACGAGCTACCCGGTGCCGACCAGGGACGACTCGGGGATCCGTGCGTTCCGTGACGACGTCGGGGCGCACATCGCCGCGGACCGTCCGCTGGTCGACGTCCGCTCGCCCGGCGAATACACCGGCGAGCTGCTGCACATGCCCGACTATCCACAGGAGGGCGCGTTGCGCGGCGGGCACATCCCCGGCGCGGTCAGCAAGCCGTGGAAGCAGGCCACGCAGGAGGACGGCACGTTCAAGCCGGTCGAGGAGCTGCGCAAGATCTATGCCGATGAGCTGGGTCTCGCACCCGACGACGACATCATCGCCTACTGCCGCATCGGCGAGCGGTCCTCGCACACCTGGTTCGTGCTGACCCACCTGCTGGGATACCGGCACGTCCGCAACTACGACGGGTCGTGGACCGAGTGGGGCAACCTGGTGCGGGTGCCGGTCGTTAAAGGCAGCAGCCCGAAGTAGTGACAAACGGACGGCGGCCCACTGCAGGGGGCCGCCGTCCACCAAGAGATCCCGAAAGGGCTACTCGTTCTCGGGTGGCAGGCTGACCAGGTAGTCGACCACCTCGGAGAAGCGCGCGCTCGCCATCGCGACGCACAGGTCCGCGGCGCCGTAATACAGCCGCAGCTCGTCGCGCGCCTCGTCGTGGACCAGACCGGTGGGGAAGACGACGTTGGGCACGTCGCCGACCCGCTCGTATTCGGCGTCCGGCCCCAGCACCCAGCTCGGCGTCCGCCGGATGATCTTCGTGGGGTCGTCCAGGTCGAGCATGATCAGGCCGACGCGGTACAGCGACGTCGCGACCATCTGCTTCACGCCGTGGTAGACGCACAGCCAGCCGTGCGGGGTCTCGATGGGCGGCGGGCCCATGCCGATGCGGGTCGCGTCCCACCAGGGACCGGAGCGCGACTGCATGACCGGCTCGGGGGTCGTCCATGCCTGCAGGTCCACCGACTTCGACAGCCACACGTCGGCGCGCGCCGACAGCACGGACACCGGCCGGTGGAACAGCACGTAGGACCCGTCGATCCTGCGGGGCAGCAGCGAGGCGTTCTTGTCCTCGGGCGGCATGACCACGCCGAGCGGCTCGACCGACTGGAAGTCCTCGGTGCGGGCCAGCGCCACGCACGGACCGCTGGGCCCGTACGCGGTGTAGGCGATCACGTAGCCGCCGAGCTCGTCGACGTACGTGACCCGCGGATCCTCGACACCCCAGCAGCTGTGCTGGTCGGTCGGGTCGTCGGCGATGAGCGGTTTGGCGTCCACGACCCAGTTGGTGCGGCCGTCCTTGCTGCGGGCGACCGTCAGGTGGGAGATGCCGCGCCGGTCTTCGATCCTGCAGAGCAGGACCGTGTCTCCGTTGTGCAGGCAGGCGCCCGGGTTGAACACGCTGTTGATGGGATAGGGCCAGTCCCCCGCGGTGAGCAGGGGGTTCGTGGCTTCCCGATGGAACAGCTCCGCGTCAAAGTGCATCGGAATGGCCCTCCGTGGTGCGCGAGCGGGGCGGCTGGGCGGTCGCGCTGAAGCCGGCTGAGGCCCGTCCGACGGCCCGGGTGCCCGTCGGTGCCTTGTTCGGCGTCGTCCGGGACGGTCCGGTGACCGGCAATGATGTCGGCACTGGCGTCGTGGCGACCACCGGATGGGGCAGAGCGGCCAAACCGGCCTTGAGAAGGCTGAGTAGCGCTTGGTAATAGGCTAGCGTGGACTCGGCGCCCTGGTTCCCATTTGGTTCAGTAGCAGACAAACCGTCATGGCAGGCACCCGTCGCATCGACGTAGAGCCGCGCGCCGGCCCGGTTCCTGCCGAGGAACCAGGAGTAGCCCCACCCCGCCAGCCGCGCCGACGTCGGATCCGCGGTGTGCTGCCAGGCGTCGACCATCGCCTCGGTGATCGCGGCCGCGTCCAGCGGCTGCTCGTCGCCGTCGTCCGCGAGCCAGACCGCCGGCGACTCGCCCCGCCGGTGCCACCGGTTGCCCACGCACCGCAGGGTGCCATCGGCCAAGCCGACGTGCTGGGCGTACCAGTCGAGGGCGGCGACCGCGCGGGCCGCCATGGCGTCGTCCTCCAGCAGCGCGGCACCGAGCAGCATCGCCTGCGGCAGCCTTGCGTTGTCGTAGGTCAGCTCCGGCTCGAACCAGCGCCACGAGGGGTCCACCGCCGACGTGGTCAGCAGCGCCTCGTCCAGCCGGCGCAGCAGCGGCGCGGCCTGCTCGGTGCGCCCGGCGCGGGCCAGGCCGATCAGCGCGTATGCGGCGGTGCGCAGCCCGATCTCGGGCAGCTGGTGGGTGCGCGGGCCAAGCTCGTCGAGCAGTGCCGCCGCCGGCCGCCGGATGTCGTCGGGCACGGCCGGCGTGCCGACCAGGACGCCGAGGGCCCAGACCGCCCGGCCGACATGATCGCCGTGGTGCGGCCAGTCCTGCCAGGTGCCGCCGTAGCTCAGCACGTTGTGCATCGCGCCGGACGGATCGTAGGCCGCGGTCAGGAACCGGATCGACTGGCGCAGCCAGCGCGTGGCCTGCGCCGTCTGTTTCGTGTCGATGCCGACCGCCAGCAGGTCCGCCGCGACGATCGCGAGCCGGGCGACGTCGTCGACGCAGTACCCCGACGCCAGCTCCGGGTTGGACCCGCGGGAGAACTGGATGATGCCGATCTCGTCCGTGAGCCGGTCCAGGTGCGCGAGGTTGAGCACCGGCGCGGTCGCGGTCGAGTGACCGGGGCGTGCCGTCGCCGCCTGCGTCTGGCGCACCACGTCGGCGACGAGCTCGGCCTCCCGAGCGGCGACCGCCGGCCAGGGCAGCCACACCGCGCACGCCTCGGCCACCGACTTCGCGGCCGCGAGCGCACGGCCGTCGGTGAGCAGGTCGTTGATCTCGGCCGCGAGCGCGGCGTCGTCGCCGATCGGCACCACCCGTCCGGCGCCGCCGGCGAGCATGTCCTCCGCGTAGCTGTACGACGTCGACACCGCCGGCAGTCCGGCGCCGAGCGCGAACGTCAGCGCACCCGAGCAGATCTGTTCCGGTTGCCGGTACGGCGTGACGAACAGCGTGCTGGCGTGCAGGATCGCCGACAGCTCGTCGAGCGCCAGGAAGGCGTCGACGAAGTGCACGTTGTCGTTGAGCCCCAGCAGCTCGACCCGGGCCTGCAGGCTCTCCCGGTAGACCTCCCCGTCGCGCCGCTTGATCTCCGGGTGGGTCGCGCCCGCCACGATGTACTGCGTGTCGGGGTGCTCCTTCACCACCGCGGCCAGCGCGTCGATCGCGATGTCGATGCCCTTGCCCTCGCTGAGCAGGCCGAACGTGGTGAGTGTCGGCTTGTCCGCGACCTTGTCGAGCAGCTCCCGCAGGTCGGTGCGCAACGTCGCCGGGTCCGGCGGCTGGCGCATCGCGTCGGGCGCGCCGTGCGGGACCACGACCAGCTGGTGACCGGCGGCCACGCCGGTGCGGATCGCGACCCGGCGGGCGGTCTCGGTGAAGACCGTGACCCTCGCCGCCCGCGCGCACAACGCACGCAGCGTCGCCGCCTGGCCGGACGAGGGACGCGACAGCACGGTGTGCAGCGTCAGCAGGTAAGGAATGCCGCACGCGTTCAGCGCACGGGTCAACTCGAGCAGGTGAGAGCCGTCCGTGCCGCCGAAGATCCCGTACTCGTGCTGGATCAGCACGACCTGGACGCCGGCCTCGCGCAGTGCGCGGGCGGCGGCGGAGTAGTCCTCGATGCGGTCCTGGTTGATGGTGACGACGACCTCGTCACCGTAGCTGTGCCCGTCACGGTCGATGGCCACGACGACTGTTTCCAGATCGTCGGTGGCGACACCAAGTGCCTCCCGCAGGTCCGCGGTGTACGTCGCGAGCCCGCAACGGCGAGGCAGATAGGTCGACACGATACCGAGGCGATAGGTCGCGGCAGGGTGTGACATGAGCACATTGTTACCCCGGGCCCCGCCAAAAAACCTTGATACGCCCGGATGGGTCTCTGGGGCGAATGTGCTGCTCAGTCCGTCTTTACGGAAACCCTTCCGGGCATGATCGTTTGGGTGAAAACCTTTCACTGATCACGTAGAGTGCTTAGATCCAGTTCGGCAGTGGTTCACGGTGCTCAATCCATTGCGGTGGCACGCCGATGATCCCGCGTGCGGCGTCGTCGCCGACCCCGGTGTGTGCGGCGACGATCCCGCCGACGATCGCGCACATCGAGTCGGTGTCGCCACCCGCCTGGACACAGGCGGCCATCGCGCTCGGGTAGTCGTCGAGATGGGTCGCGGCGACCCACAGCGCGAACGGCACGGTGTCCTGCGCCAGCGCGTGGGAACCGTTGCCGAGGTCCGCGGCGACGTCCCTGGGATCGGACTTCGCCGACATCCGCACCGCCCGGCCGATGCCGTCGCGGACGTCGGAGGGCGGCAGCTGGTTGAGCACCATGCGCAGCAGCGACTCGCGCGGCGTGTGCCGGGCGGTGAGTGAGGACGCCAGCGCCACCGCCACGGCGCCGGACACCCCTTCCGGGTGCCGGTGGGTGACCTCCGCCGACAGCGCTGCCTGCCGGACCGCGACGTCCGGGTCGTTGGCGAAGAACGCCCCCAGTGGAGCGACCCGCATCGCCGCGCCGTTGCCGGAGGAGCCCCGGCCGGAGAACAGCGCGCCGGCGGCGGTCCGCCACGGCACGCCGTCGCGGATGCTGGACAGCAGCGAGATCGAGCCCCGGCCGTAGCCGCGGTCGGCGCTCCACCGCTGCGCGAACGCGGTCGCCAGCCAGCTCTGGTCGACCCGGCCGTCCCGGCGGAGCCCCTCGAACAGGGTGCAGGCCATCTCGGTGTCGTCGGTCCAGCGCCATGGCGCCGGGGGCGGTGCGAACACCGCGCCGTCCTCGAACGGCGGGTGCATCTCGAAGGGTGCGCCGAGCGCGTCACCAACGGAGAGTCCGGTCAGGCTGTCGACTGCGGCGCGGAGATCCACCTGCCGAAAATAGTCGATGCTCAGCGGGAACGGCGCCTGCGGATCGCGGCTCGTGCTGGACATGAAGCGTCGTGAACTGCTCGGCCTGGGTGGGGCCGTCCTCGTAGCCTCCTGCTCCTCGACCGGGGCGCCCCGCCGGGTCGAGCCCGGTGAGCTGCTCGGCGTCGCCGTCAGCGACGGCCTGACCGTCGTGGACTCCGGCACCGGGCGGCGGGTCGTGGCCCAAGCGGCGACCCTCGCGACCGCCGACGGCCGGCGTCTCGTCAGCACCGTCGCCGAGTCGGGCACGTCGCGCGTCGTCACCCGCAACGCGGTCACCGGTGACGTCGTCGCGCAGACCACGGTGCGGGGTGGCGGGCGGCTGGCCGCCGTCGCGCCGGACGCCACGCTCGTCGCGCTCGTCGACGGCGACCCGGCCGGGCGGCGGGAGACCACGATCGTGGTGGCCGGGCCTGCGGGGGAGCGGCACCGGCTCACGCTGCCGGGGTTCGTCCAGCCGGAGGCGTTCTCCTCCACCGGCACGAGCCTGTTCGTGCTCGACATGCTGCCTCCCGAGCATCCCGACCATTACCGGGTGCGGGTCCTGGACCTGGCCGCGGGGCAGATCACCGCGTTGAACCTGCCGGGTGAGAACGCGGGGGTGAAGGTCCTGGTGCCGGCGGGCGCCGAGGAGGAGATGCGGGGCGAAGGGCGGCAGGCGGTGTTCGACGCGAAGCGGGCGCGGCTCTTCACGCTGTACAGCCACCAACCGGACCACCAGCACGTCCGGGATCTGCTGCAGACCGGCGCCCGCGACGGCAAGCCCGAGGTGCACGCGTTCGTGCACACGCTCAGCGTGGCCGACGGGTGGGCGGTCTGCGTCGACCTGCCGGCGTCGTTCGGCACCGGCGCGGTCGAGGGCCTCACGATCGCCCAGCACAACGACGAGGTCTGGGTCGCCGACGCCGGCAAGGGTGCGCTCGCGGTCATCAACGCCGACGTGCTGGTCGTCGCCCATGAGCAGGCGTTCCGGCCGGCGGCGGGCCGGGCCCGGCTGGCGGTGTCCGGTCCGGCCGCGTACCTCGCGGCGGGCCGGCAGGTGCACGTCTTCGACACCGGGACGAAGGAGGTCCGGGCGACCTGGGCACTGCCCGCCGAGGCGCGGGGTGTCGCGGTGTCGGACACACACCTGTACGTGGGGCAGCCGGACGGCGTACTTCGGCTGGATCCGGCGACCGGCGCGACCACCTCGACCGTTGCGGTGCCCGGTCTCACCGCCGTGGAGCGCGTCATCGGGTGAGAACGGGGCGGAGAATGTCGGTGGGGCGCGGTAGCGTGCGCCCGTGGATCGGACGTTCCAGGTGGACCTGCGCGGGGTTGTGGACCTGCTCAGTCACCACCTCTATGCGAGCCCTCGCGTCTATGTGCGTGAGCTGCTCCAGAATGCCGTCGACGCGATCACCGCGCGGCGCGCCGCCGCAGGGCCCGGGGATCCACCGGTGCCGGCCCGCGTGCGCATCGAGCCGCCCGATGTGACGGGCGACGGCACCCTGCGGGTGTCCGACACCGGCATCGGGCTGACCGAGGAGCAGGTCCATCAGTTCCTGGCGACGATCGGGCGCAGCTCCAAGCGCGACGACTTCGGCTTCGCCCGGCACGACTTCCTCGGGCAGTTCGGCATCGGCCTGCTCTCCTGCTTCCTGGTCGCCGACGAGATCCGGGTCCTGACCAGGGCGGAGGGCAGCCCGACCGTGCTGTGGCGCGGCTTCGCCGACGGCCGCTACAGCGTCGCGCTCGCCGGCGAGGACCGCCTGCAGGTCGGCACGACCGTGACGCTGGTGCCCCGGCGGGACGCGGACCAGTGGCTGCTGCGGCGCACCGTGACCGAGCTCGCCACGCTCTATGGCTCGCTGCTGCCGGTGACCGTCGAGGTCGGCGACGTCGAGGTCACCGGTGACGGCCTGCCGTGGCGGCCCGGCGGCGAGGATCGCCGGCAGCGGCTGGTCGCGCACTGCCAGGAGGTCTTCGGCTTCACCCCGTTCGACATCGTGGAGCTGTCGGTGTCGGAGGCGGGGCTGACCGGGGTCGCCTTCGTGCTGCCCACGCCGGCCAACCCCGCGGCCCGTGCCGGCCACCGCGTCTACCTGAAGCGGATGCTGCTCGCCGAGGGCGCCGAGGGCGTGCTGCCGGAGTGGGCGTTCTTCGCCCGCTGCGTCTTCGACGCCGGCGAGCTGCGCCCGACCGCCAGCCGCGAGGCGCTGTATGAGGACCAGTTGCTCGAGTCGACCCGTGAGGCACTCGGCGATCAGCTGCGCGGCTGGCTGGTCCGCCTCGCCGCCCGGGACCCGCGGCGGCTGACGGAGTTCCTGGAGATCCACCACCTCGGCGTCAAGGCGCTCGCGGTCCACGACGACGAGATGCTGCGCCTGGTCGAGCGCTGGTGGCCGATGGAGACCAACACCGGTCGGATGACCCTCGCCGACTTCCGGGCGGCGCACGGCCTGGTGCGCTACACGGTCCAGGTCGACGAGTTCCGCCAGATCGGCGCGGTCGCGGCCGCGCAGGGCATGCCGGTGGTCAATGCCGGCTATGTCTATGACGCGCAGCTCATCGAGCGGCTGCCGCTCATCGAGCCGGGCGCGCTCATCGAGCGGGTCGAGCCCAGCGACCTGACCACCCACTTCGACGCGCTGGAGCCGGGGCTGGAGCTGGCCAGGCGGCCGTTCGTGGCCCGGGCCCAGCGGGCCATGGACCGGCTCGGCTGCGAGGTGGTGCTGCGGTCCTTCGACCCGGCCGGCATGCCGGCGATGTATCTGGTCAACCGTTCGGCGTCGTTCGCCGCCGAGCTGCGGGCGACCCGCGAGCGGGTCGACGAGGTGTGGGCCGACGTGCTCGACGCGCTCGCCCGCACCGACGACGAGGACCGGCCCCAGCTGGTGCTCAACTATCGCAACCCGCTGGTCCGGCGGGTCAGCGAGCTGGCCGACGAGGACCTGGTGCGGCTCGCCGTCGAGGGGTTGTATGGCCAGGCACTGCTGCTCGGCCACCATCCGCTGCGGCCGGCGGACGCGGCGCTGCTCAACAGTTCATTCCTGGGTCTGCTCAACAAGGCGGTCGCGCATGAAGACTGAAGACGAGCTGTGGGGCCTGCTGCGCGAGGCCGACCACATGCCCTATGGCAGCGGGCAGATCGCGCTGGTCGAGCAGATCGTGCAGCACGCCGACGCCGGCGGCTTCGACGAGCTGCGCTTCGCCGCCCGCATGCAGGCCACCACGGCATATGTGCACGGCGGGGAGACCGCGAAGTCGTTCGTGACGTTCTCCTGGTGCCGCGCGGAGTATGACGCCCACCCTGACCGCTTCGACCGGCACGCCGAGAGCCTGCTGCTGTGGCAGTTCAAATACATGGTGTCGGGGCTGCTGAAGTTTCCCGAGGTGCCGCTCGGGCGCACCCGTGACGTCCTCGACGACATGGAGCGCCGCTTCCGGGCCGGCGGGCACAGCCTGCAGGCCGTCTATTCCTATCGGCACGCGGTGGCCGCGCACGTCGGCGACCCGGCCGCCGGCGAGCTGTATGAGCAGTGGTGCGCCACACCCCGCGACGACAACTCCGACTGCGTCGGCTGCGACCCGACCTCGAAGGTGTATCACCTGGTGTCGGCCGGTGACGACGAGGCCGCGGTCGCGCTCGCCCAGCCGGTGCTGGCCGGTCACCTGACCTGCGCCGAGCAGCCCCAGTCGATCCTGACGTCGCTGCTGCTGCCGTATCTGCGCACCGGCCGGCTCAGCGAGGCCGCCGACGCGCACCGCCGCGCCTATCGCAGCCTCCGGGGCAACCTGGCCGACCTGCAACGCATCGGCGAGCACGTGGTGTTCTGCGCGCGGACCGGCAACGAGACCCGTGGCCTGGAGATCGTCGAGCGGCACCTGAGCTGGCTCGACAAGGCGCCGCACCCGCAGGCCGACATGTGGTTCTCGGCCGCGGCGGCGCTGCTGCTCGGCCGTCTGGGCGCCGACGTCCTGGTCGGTGACGTGCCGGCGCCGGAGCTCGCCGAGCGGCTCGCCGCCCGGGCGCGGGCGCTGTCGGCGCGGTTCGACGCGCGCAACGGCACCGACAACATCGGCCTGCTCATCGAGGCCAGGCTGCACGCGGAGCCGATCGTGGAGCACCTGCCGCTCAGCGCCGTCGCCCGCACGCTGAAGGCCGGCGTCACCGCCCCTGCGCCCCCGCGGCCGAGCGACCCGGCGGAGCTGCTCGCCCGCGCGGAGGAGCTGTTCGACGAGTATCGCTTCACCGAGGCCCGCGCCGCGTGGCAGCGCTTCGACGAGCTGCACCCGGAGCCGCCGTTTGCGCTCGCCGTCCGGCGCGTCGAGGGCCGCGGCCGGATGGCGGGCGTCGACCACGAGCCGGAGCTGGCCGAGGCCGCGTTCCGGGAGGCCGCTGCCGGGCACCGCACGCTCGGCGACGAGCTGGCCGCGCTGGTCGCGGAGGCCCGCGCGATCCTCGCCCCGGACGCCGAGGAGCGGCAGGAGGAGGTCCTGGCCCAGCTGACCGCGGTCACCGAGCGGATCCTCGCGATCGGCGACGCCGACGCGCGCGCCGAGGCCCGGCTGCGGCTGGAGTATCCATTGCTCGCGCTCGACCGGCTCGACGACGCGCTCGCCGCGGTCGACGCCGCGATCGCCGAAGAGCCGGACCGGCCGGCGCTGCGGGCCGAGCTGGCCGGGCGGCGGGCCCGGTGCCTGCTGGTGCTGGAGCGCTTCGAGGAGGCCGTGGCGGCCGCCGCGGACTGCCGGGAGCAGTATGGCCGGCTCGGCGACCCGCCGCCGGTCGCGCTCGCGGCGCTGATCCACGGCCACGCGCTGGCAAACGTGGAGCGCTTCGACGCCGCCGTGGAGGCGTTCGACGCGGCGCTCGGTGCCGCCGTCGAGCGCGACCCGCGGCTGTCGGCGCTGGTCGGCCGGGCCCGGGCCCGGCTCGCCGCCGGACAGCCTGCCGACGCCGTCGACGATCTCGTCGAGGCGATCGCCGATCACGTCGCGCACGGCGAGGACGGCCCCGCCGCGATCCTGCGCTTCGACCTGGCCAGCGCCTATGACCAGGCCGGTCAGCTGCTCGACGCGGCCGAGGCGGCGGAGAGCGCGATCGACGTGCTCGACCGGATCGGCGCACAGGACCACGCCGACCGGACCCGCTATCTGCTGTCGCGGATCTACCGTGAGCTCGACGAGCCCGACCAGGCGCTCGCGCTGCTGGAGACCCTCGCCGGCAATCTCGACGGGTTCGACAACCTGCAGTCCCGCGGCCGGATGCTGCAGGAGGCGGCGCAGCTGCTCTACCGGGCCGACCGCGACGCGCAGGCGGCCGAGCGGTTCGGCGAGGCGGCAGCGGCGTTCGAGGCGGCCGGGGTGGTCCAGGCCGAGCTCTACAACCGGCGGATGCGGGCCCTCGCGCTGCGCTGGGCCGGCAGCATCGACGAGTCGCTCGCCGCGCTCGCCGAGGCGGACGCCCTCATCGGGTCGCTGGCGCTGACCGTCGATCCGTCCGAGGCATGGCTGGTGTGGCACCGGGCGATGCTCGACTGCGACGCGGCCCGCGTGCACCTCGGCGCAGGCCAAGGCGACGAGGCGCTGGCCCGGGTCAAGGGAGCGGCCGGCGCGCTGCGCGACATCGGCGCGTTCGGCGAGGCCGTCGAGGCCGACCTGCTGCACGCCGAGCTGCTCATGCGCTCCGGTGCGCCCGCACAGGCCGAGCCGCTGCTGCGCTCGGTGCTCGGCACGGCACCCAAGGGCTCGCAGTCCGGACAGAATGCGGCCTGGATGTTGGCCGAGGCCCTGGAGGCCATGGACCGCTCGGCGGAGGCCGCCGAGATCCGGCAACTGCACCTCGAGCAGTGACGAACTTAACGACCGTTCAGCACAAGTCTTGACACAAGGTTAGGCTTTGCCCATGACGCTGGAACAATCGGCCGTCCGCCCTCCTGCCCAGACCCGCGGCGCCGGCCCCGCCGGACAACGCCGCCGCTCACGGCGCGAGGAGATCCTCGAGATCGCCGTGGGCCTGTTCGCGACCCGTGGCTATCACGGCGTGTCGATGGACGACATCGGTGCGGCGGCCGGCGTGACCGGTCCGGCGCTCTACCACCACTTCGCTGGCAAGGAGGCGATGCTGGCGGCCGCCCTCATCCCGGTCAGCGAGCAGCTGCTGGCCGGTGGGCAGGCACGCATCGCCGAGTCGTCGGAGGACCCGGCCGCGGCCCTGGCCACCCTGGTCGACTTCCACGTCGAGTTCGCCCTGGCCAACCCGGCGGTCATCGCCCTGCACCTGCACGAGCTCGACCGGCTGCCCGAGGAGCCCCGGCGGCAGATCCGCCGCCTCCAGCGCCTCTATGTCGAGGAGTGGGTCAACACGCTCACCGTGCTGCGCAGCGAGCTGGACGCCGGAGAGGCCCGCGTCCTGGCGCACGCCGCCTTCGGTCTCATGAACTCCACGCCGTTCCTCGGCGGCGAGGTCGACCGCGCCCGCCGCGCCGAGCTGCTCCGGGCCGCGACACTCTGCGCGCTGCAAGGGTGACCCTCCGGGGGTTATCCACAACCTAGTTACGTGTAAACCCACAGAGTTATCCACAGGAGACGCTCCGCCATGTTGAGTTCTCTGCTCGTCGCCAACCGCGGAGAGATCGCCCGACGGATCATCCGCACGGCACGCAGGCTGGGGATCCGCACCATCGCGGTGTATTCCGAGGCCGACGCCGGGCTGCCGTTCGTCAGCGAGGCCGACGAGGCGGTGCTGATCGGCCCGGCCAACCCCGCCCAGTCGTATCGCAACACCGAGGCGATCCTGGCCGCGGCCAAGACGACCGGCGCGGAGGCGATCCACCCCGGCTACGGCTTCCTGTCGGAGAACGCGGCCTTCGCCGCCACCGTCGTGGAGCACGGCCTCATCTGGGTCGGCCCGGGCCCCGAGGCCATCACCGCGATGGGCGACAAGATCAACGCGCGGAACCTCATGGCCGCCGCCGGGGTCCCGGTCGCGCCGGGCACCACCGACCCCGCCGCCACGGTCGAGGACGCCCTGGCCGCCGCGACCGGCATCGGCTTCCCCGTGATGGTGAAGGCCGCCGCCGGCGGTGGTGGCATGGGTATGGCCGTCGCCGCCGACGAGGCCGGCCTGCGCACCGAATACGAGAAGGTCCGCGGCTTCGCCGAGCGGATGTTCGGCGACGGCTCGGTGCTCATCGAGCGGTATTTTCCCAGGGTCCGCCACATCGAGGTGCAGATCCTCGGCCTCGCCGACGGCCGGGTCGTCGCGCTCGGCGAGCGCGAGTGCTCGGTGCAGCGCCGCAACCAGAAGCTCGTCGAGGAGACGCCGTCGCCGGCTCTCGACCCCAGGCAGCGCGCCGACCTGCTCGCCGCCGCCGTCCGGGCCGGCCAGGCGGTCGACTACCGCAACGCCGGCACCGTCGAGTGCCTGTTCGACCCGACGTCCGGGCAGTTCTTCTTCCTGGAGATGAACACCAGGCTCCAGGTCGAGCACCCGATCACCGAGGCCGTGTTCGGCATCGACCTGGTCGAGGAGCAGCTGCGGGTCGCGTCCGGCCTCGCGCCGACCTTCGACCCCGACGCCCTGCGCGTCACCGGCCACGCCATCGAGGTCCGCGTCAACGCCGAGGACCCGAAGCGCTTCCTGCCCGGGCCCGGTGCGATCACGTCGTGGGTCGAGCCGACCGGCGACGGCGTGCGCGTCGACGCGGGATACGGGCCGGGCACCGTCGTCACGCCCAGCTACGACTCGCTCATGGCGAAGCTCGTCGTCCACGGCGCCGATCGCGCCGACGCCCTGGCGAAGCTGCGGACCGCGGTCGCCGGGTTCGAGGTCGTCGGGCCGAAGGTCAACCTGCCGTTCTTCGCCGAGCTGCTCGACAACGCCGAGTTCGTCTCCGGCGACTACGACACCGGCATCGTGGGCCGCATGCGCCTCGGAGGTGTGCGTTGAGCTTCGTTTCCATCCGTGAGGTCGGCCCCCGCGACGGCCTGCAGAACGAGGACCCGGTCCCCGCCGCCGACAAGATCCGCCTGCTCGACGCGCTGTCGGCGACCGGGGTCGGCCGGATCGAGGCGGTCTCCTTCGTCCATCCGAAGGCCATCCCGCAGATGGCCGACGCCGACCAGGTGTGGGCGGCCGCGCAGAGGAATCCCGCGGTGCGGTATTCGGCGCTGGTGCCCAACTCGCGCGGCGCCGAGCGGGCGCTCAAGGCCGGCTTCGGCGAGATCGAGGTCGTCGTGTCGGCGTCCGAGACGCACAACCAGCGCAACGTCAACCGGTCGACCGCGGAGTCCCTCGACGACATCGCCGGCCTGATCGCGCTGCTGCACGGGGCCGGCGCGACCGCCGAGGTGATCATCTCGACGAGCTTCGGCTGCCCGTTCGAGGGCGACATCGACCCGGCCCGGGTCGCCGGCATCGTCGACCGGGTGATCGCGGACGGCGCCGACCGCGTGGCGTTCGGCGACACCACCGGCATGGCGACGCCCCGCCGGGTGCGGGAGGTGGTCGGTCTCGTCCGTGACCGCCACCCAGACATCCCGCTGCTGCTGCATTTCCACAACACCCGGGGCGCGGCCCTTGCCAACATCCTCACCGCCATGCAGATGGGCATCACCGAGTTCGACGCGAGCGTCGGCGGCCTCGGCGGCTGCCCGTATGCGCCGGGCGCCACCGGCAACGTCGCCACCGAGGAGGTCGTGCACCTGCTGCACGACATGGGCTACGAGACCGGCATCGACCTGAAGGCGCTGATCGAGGCGGCCGCGATGGCCCAGGAGATCGTCGGGCGGGAGCTGCCGTCGGGCGTGCTCAAGGCCGGTCCGCGAATCCCTTTCTGACGCCCGCTGTCCCACTTGTGCCCGATTCGCCGGGATAGTGGCGTGTCCCCGGCCGGGACGGTTCGTTGCTCAGTACGGAAACAGTCACATGTAGGGCCGACAAGCCCGACATTGATCCCGTACTGAGAGGCGGCCATGGCCCAGAGGAGCGAGCGCAACCCGCGCACGGCCCGCTGCGCCCGGTCTGCTGCCCGGATCGCCGTCAAGGGCCTGGTCGTCGCCGGTTTCGCCGGTGTGGCCTGGCTGCTGTCGGCCTCGGCGGCACACGCCTCCGACCCGTCGGGATCTGACGGTTTCCCGTCCGGGGGCTCCCTGATCGGGCCGGTGACCAACCTGGTCACCGGGGCAGGCGGCTCAGGACTCGACCTGTTCGACCTCGGTGCCGGTGGCAACCGTCACGGCGCCTCCGGCGGTCACATCGGGTCCACCGGTGTGCCCTCCGGCGCGGCGAAGCATGAGTCGAAGGGTGACCTGCTCACCGGGACGGTGCTGACCGTCCTGCGACCGGTGACGGGCACCGTCCTGACCACGACCGACAGGGCTGTGGGCCAGACCCAGGACAAGGCGGCCGGCAAAGCCGCCACTCCGGCATCCGTCAAGATGTCCCGCTTGACGACGGTGAACGCGTCGAGCGCCACGAACTCACGCACCAAGAGGCCGGCAAAAGCCGGCATCAAGAACGCCCGCAGGACGCAGACGCAGGAGCCGGCCGTCCAGGCCGAGCCGGTCGGCGTCGGGTCGACAGGCGACGTCGTAGCCGCGGCGACCGGCACGTCCCGTGCCGGCGTCGACTCGACACACGTCGCCGTGTCACGTGCCGCGGACCGGCTCGACGCCGGCGACGCCACGCACGTGCAGCCGGTCGCGGACCGGACTGAAGCACAGGGCACGCGCCACGTGCCGCTGCTGCCCCGCCCGGCGCCCGTTCCGGCGCCGGCGGTCGGCATCACCTCGGGAGCCCCGGGCACAGGCTCGGGCCTCAACCACGACGGTGGCGCCGCCGCCACGCTGCCCGCGGCACCGGCCGGCACGAAGGTGCTCACCTTCCGGCTGGACGCGGTCGAAGACGCCGAGCTACGGCTGCTCGCAGCCGAGAAGCCGACAGTCTCACCCGACTGAGGCCGGCCGGCCAGCCGACGCAGAGCGAAGCGGGCCGAGCCGGAGCCAGCCAGGGTCCGTTGACCCGCATCGACCACATCGCGGCATCTCGCAACAGAAGCAACAAATACGCACCATCCGGGCGCACGTCGACAGGGCGGAGCCGGGCAGAGCCTGCCCGCACGCAGGCTCGCGGCTTCGATCCGCGCCCATCAAGCAGCACTGAAGAGAAACACCTACCGAAGGGTCTCACTTTCACCATGAAGACGTGGGTTCGTAAGTCGCTCAACGTGGGCGTGCTTTCCGCGGGCTTCCTGCTCATCTCGGGCGGGGCCGCGCACGCCGACTGGACGACTGGCTACAACGCCGGCCTGCTCAACGGCAATCAGTTCGACACCACCCTCCAGCTGCCGATCAACGTCTGCGGCAACTCGATCGCGGTGCTCGGCTTCGCCGACGCGTCCTGCGGTGGCGGTGCCGCGGCGATCGACACCGAGAGCGCGACGACTGAGGACTGGACCACCGGGTACAACGCCGGTGTCGCCAACGGCAACCAGTTCGACACCACCCTGCAGGTGCCGGTCAACGTCAGCGGCAACGCCATCAGCGTCCTGGGCTTCTCGCAGGCGTCGAGTCAGGGCGGCGCGTACGCCGTCAAGGGCGGCATGGCGTCGGACAACGGCCGGGGCAACGGCCACGGCCGTGGCCACGGGCACGGGCACGGCGGCGGAGACGGCAACGGCAACGGCAACGGTGGCTACAACGCCAACAACAACGGTGGCTACGCCGCCGACGCCGACGGTGACTACACCGAGAGCGCCGGCAACCGTACCGAGGACTGGACCTCGGGCTACAACGCGGGCCTGCTGAACGGCAACCAGTTCGACACCACGCTGCAGGTGCCGGTCAACCTGAGCGGCAACGCGATCAGCCTGTTCGGCTTCTCCAGCGCGCAGAGCGCCGGCGGTGCCTGGGCGGTCAAGGGTGAGAGCGCCTCCACCGAGAGCGCGACCACCGAGGACTGGACCACCGGCTACAACGCGGGTCTGCTCAACGGCAACCAGTTCGACACCACGCTCCAGGCGCCGATCAACGTCTGCGGCAACGCGATCGCGGTGCTCGGCTTCTCCAGCGCCTCCTGCGGCGGCGGCGCTGTCGCCGTCGACGGTGACGGCTGGGGCGGCGGCAACGGTGGCGGCAACGGCAACGGGCACGGCCACGGTCACCACGGCAACGGCAACGGCAACGGCGGCGGCAACGGCGACTGGGACGACGACTGGGACGACAACGGCAACGGTGGTGGCAACGGCGGCTATGGTGACGACGACGCGGACACCAACGGTGGCTACGGCGACGACGACGCCGACACCAACGGTGGCTACGGCAACAGCAACCACCACGCCAACCCGAACGCGTACGGCAACGCCGCGGGCAACGCCAGCAACATGAGCTCGCACGGCGCCTCCGCGTCGCACGGCAAGGCCAAGACCAAGAAGGTCTCGAGCGAGCACGGCCACGGCAACGGCGCCGGCACCGGTACCGCCAACGACGGTGGCTACAGCAACAACCACGGCAACAACAACGGCGGTTACCCGGCCGGCCAGAACAACGGCGGCTACGGCAACGGCGACAACGACGGTGACGACGACGGCTACAACGGCGGCGGCAACGGCGACGGTGACGACGACGGCGGCTGGGGCAACGGCCACCACGGCAACGGTCACCACGGCAACGGCAACAACAACGGTGGCGGCTGGGGCAACGGCGGCGGCGCCACCGCGGTCAAGAACTCCTGCAGCGACTGGACCACCGGCTACAACGCGGGCCTGCTGAACGGCAACCAGTTCGACACCACGCTGCAGGTGCCGATCAACATCAGCGGCAACGCGATCAGCCTGTTCGGCTTCTCGCAGGCGTCCAGCCAGGGCGGCGCGGTCGCGTACTCCTGCTGACAGCGGTACCGGGGTCCCTCTGATCCGCAGGGGGACCCGGGGCCCATGCCGGGTACACACCGACCCGTGCCCGACAAAAGCCAATTGGTACTTGACCTCCGCTTCGGCTAACCTGAACGATCGTTAGGCATAACGATCGTTCAGGTTGCTGACGCGGAGGTCGCACCATGGTCGAGGGTCTTCGGAAACGCGTCGAGGCCGGTGGAGCCGAGAAGTACCACGCGGCCAACGCTGCCCGAGGGAAGCTCTTCGCCCGGGAGCGGGTCGCCCTGCTCGTCGACAAGGGCACCTTCGTCGAGGACGGGATGTTCGCCAACGTCATGGCCGAAGGCCTCCCGGCGGACGGCGTCATCACCGGCACCGCGACCGTCGACGGCCGGCCCGTCTGCCTGATGGCCAACGACTCGACGGTCAAGGCCGGCTCCTGGGGAGCCCGGACCGTCGAGAAGATCATCCGGATCATCGAGAAGGCCTACGACACCGGCGTCCCGATGGTCTACCTGGTCGACTCGGCCGGCGCCCGCATCACCGACCAGGTCGACCTCTTCCCCGGCCGCCGCGGCGCCGGGCGCATCTTCCACACCCAGGTCCGCGCCAGCGGCAGCATCCCGCAGGCCTGCGCCCTGTTCGGCCCGTCCGCCGCCGGCGGTGCCTACATCCCCGCCTTCTGCGACGTCGTCGCGATGGTCGAGGGCAACGCCTCGATGTATCTGGGATCCGACCGCATGGTCGAGATGGTCACCGGCGAGAAGACCACCCTCGAGGCCATGGGCGGCGCGAAGGTGCACTGCGCCGAGTCCGGCGTCGGGCACTTCCTGTGCAAGACCGAGGCCGAGGCGATCGAGACGGTCCGGCGGTATCTGTCCTACCTGCCGTCCAACTGGACCCAGCCCGCACCGGTCGCCGCCGCGGCAGCCGCCACGGGCCTGCCCGAGATCCCCGCCAGCGAGCGCCAGGCCTTCGACATGCGCCGGTTCGTGAAGGGGCTCGTTGACGAGGGCTCGTTCTTCGAGATCCAGGCGCTGTGGGCGCGCGAGCTCACCACCGGCTTCGCCCGCATCGACGGCAGGCCCGTCGGCGTCGTGGCCAACAACTCGCTGTTCAAGGGCGGGGTGCTCTTCGTCGACTCCGCCGACAAGGCCACCCGCTTCGTGCAGCTCTGCGACGCGTTCAACGTGCCGCTGCTGTTCCTCGCCGACGTGCCCGGCTTCATGGTCGGCTCGGCGGTGGAGAAGCAGGGCATCATCCGGCACGGCGCCAAGATGATCACCGCGATCTCCGAGGCGACCGTGCCCAAGATCTGCGTCGTGGTGCGCAAGGCCTACGGCGCAGGCCTCTACGCGATGGCCGGTCCCGGCTTCGAGCCCGACGCCACCATCGCCCTGCCTACCGCCAAGATCGCCGTCATGGGCGCGGAGGCCGCCGTCAACGCGGTGTACGCCAACAAGATCGCCGCCCTGCCCGACGAGGAGGCGCGTGCGGCGTTCGTCGCGGAGAAGCGCGCCGAGTATGAGCGCGACATCGACATCATGCGCCTGGCCAGCGAGCTGGTCGTCGACACGGTCGTCGAGCCGGGCGCGCTGCGCGACGAGCTGACCCGCCGCTTCGCCGCCGCCACTGGGAAGAACCGTCAATTCTCGCGCCGTCGCCACGGCGTAACACCCGTCTGAGAGGCATCCTGTCATGGTCGACTTCACCCTCGGCGAGGATCTCGAAGCCCTCCGCCTCAGCGTCCGCGAGTTCGCCAACGACGTCGTCGCGCCCGTCATCGGCGACTACTACGAGCGGCACGCGTTCCCCTACGACATCGTGCGCCAGATGGGCAAGATGGGCCTGTTCGGGCTGCCCTTCCCCGAGTCGCACGGCGGCATGGGCGGCGACTACTTCGCCCTCTGCGTCGCACTGGAGGAGCTGGCCCGCGTCGACTCCTCGGTCGCGGTCACCCTCGAGGCCGGCATCTCACTGGGCGCCATGCCGATCTACCGGTACGGCACCGACGAGCAGCGGGCCCAGTGGCTGCCCCGCCTGGTCTCCGGCGAAGCGCTGGCCGCGTTCGGTCTCACCGAGCCGGGCGCCGGCTCCGACGCGGGCGGCACCCAGACCCGCGCGGTGCTCGACGAGGCCACCGGCGAGTGGGTGATCAACGGGTCGAAGGCGTTCATCACCAACTCCGGCACCGACATCACCGCCCTGGTCACCGTCACCGCGGTCACCGGGGTCAATCCGGACGGCTCCAAGGAGCTCTCCGCGATCATCGTGCCGAGCGGCACGCCCGGCTTCACCGTCCAGCCCGGCTACTCCAAGGTCGGCTGGTGCGCCTCCGACACGCACGAGCTGAGCTTCGACGACGTCCGCGTGCCGGCCGCCAACCTGCTCGGCGAGCGCGGCCGCGGGTATGCGCAGTTCCTGCGGATCCTCGACGAGGGCCGGGTCGCGTTCGCGGCGCTCGGCGTCGGCCTCGCCCAGGGCTGCGTCGACGAGTCCGTCGCCTACGCCAAGCAGCGCCGCGCGTTCGGCAAGGCGATCGGGGAGTACCAGGCCATCCAGTTCAAGCTCGCGGACATGGAGGCCAGGGCGCACACCGCCCGGCTGGCCTACTACGACGCAGCGTCACGCATGGTCAACGGCCGCGAGTTCAAGCGGCAGGCGGCCATCGCGAAACTGCAGGCCAGCGACGCCGCGGTGACCAACGCCCGGGAGGCGACCCAGGTGCACGGCGGCTACGGCTTCATGAACGAGACCCCCGTGGCCCGCATGTGGCGCGACGCGAAGATCCTCGAGATCGGCGAGGGCACCTCGGAGGTCCAGCGCATGATCATCTCCCGGTCCATGGGGCTGTAGCGACACGGGGGATGTCGCCCACTTGCGTGGCCGTGCTTGCATACTGCGATGTTCGCGAAACTGGGCACGCTCATGGACCGCCACCGCTGGCCCGTCATCGGGGTGTGGCTGGCAGTGACCGTGGCGGGTGCGGTCTTCGGTGGCGGGTTGTTCGACCGGCTCGCCACCACGAGCACCAACCGCGCCGACAGTGAGTCGGCGATCGCCCAGCAGCGCATCGACGAGCTCGCCCCCGAAGGCTCGATGATCATTGCCGTCATCGAGGGCAAGGACGTCTACGATCCCGGGCTCAACGCCAGCGTCACCAAGGCGAACCAGGAGATCAAGGCGATGGCCGGGGTCAAGGAGGTCAACGACCTCTACAACGGCCCCGGCGGCCAGATCGGCGCTGACAACATGAGCTCGACGGTGCGCGTCGAGCTCGACCCGAAGCTCAGCGAGGACGCCCGCGAGCGGCTCGAGGACAAGGTCAAGGCGCGCCTGAAGCTGATCGAGGCGCCGAAGGTCACCGTCGGCGGCACGAAGATCGCCGAGCGGGCGTTCGGTGAGCAGTCCGTGCGCGACCTGGCGATCGGCGAGAGCATCGCGCTGGTGGCGCTGCTCGTTGTGCTGGTGCTGATCTTCGGTGGGGTGATCGCCGCGGGGCTGCCCCTCGCGGTCGCGCTCGTCGGGGTGTCCGGCTCGCTGCTGCTCCTGTTCGGCCTCAGCTACGCGACGAAGGTGAGCGAGTACTCCCTCAACGTCGTGACCCTGCTCGGCATCGGCCTCGCCGTCGACTACTCCCTGCTCATCGTCGCCCGGTTCCGGGAGGAGCGGCTCCTGCACGGGCCGACCGAGGCGCTCGTCGAGGCGGTCGCACGGTCCGGCCGGGCGGTCGCGATCTCCGGCATCGCGGTCGCGGCGACCCTCGCTGGGCTGACCGTGTTCGCCGAGCCGCTGCTCGCCGCGGTCGCGCTCGGCGGCGCCGCGGTCGTCGTGCTGGCCACGGTGGCCGCGTTGACGCTGGTACCGGCGCTGCTGTCCCTGGCGAAGGACAGGATCCCGGCGGCCGGGGAGGGCCGGTTCAGCTTCAAGACCGACCTGCTGGCGAAGCTCGCCGCGAAGGCGCAGCGGTCGCCGTCGCAGGTCGCGCTCGGCGTGACCGTCGGCCTGCTGGTCCTGGCCGCGCCGCTGCTCGGTGCGAACTTCGCCAACTCCGACGCGCGGGCGCTGCCGCACAGCAACGAGGCGCGGCAGGCCTACGACGCGCTGCAGGAGAAGTTCAACAACGACCACCCCGACGATGTCGTGGTCCTGGTGCAGGCCGGCCCCGAACGCGCCGACGTCCGCATGTTCATGAACCAGGTCAACAACCAGCTCAACGCGCAGGTGTTCCGCCAGGAGGTCCGCCCCGACGTGCCCAAGGGCTGGACGGTGCTCGACCTGACGCCGAAGGGAGAGGTCGGCGGGCAGGAGGGCGTGGAGCTGGTACGCAAGCTGCGGGCCATGCAGACGCCCTTCCCGAAGTGGGTCACCGGCCCGAGCGCCGAGGTCGTGGACTACCAGGACTCCCTTGCCCGGCGGCTGCCCGTCGCGGCGCTCATCGTCCTGGTGGTGACCATGGTGGTGCTCTTCATGCTCACCGGCTCCGTGGTCATCCCGCTCAAGGCCGTCCTGATGAACCTGCTGACCCTGATCGCCACCCTCGGCGTCCTGGTCGTGGTGTTCCAGTGGGGCTGGGGGCAGCTGCCGCTCTTCTTCGACTCGTGGGGCGGCATCGACCTGACCACGCCGGTGCTGCTGTTCGTGTTCATCTTCGGCCTGTCGATGGACTACGAGGTCTTCCTCCTGGCGCGGATCAAGGAGGAGTACGACCTGCGCCCCGACACCAACCGGGCGGTCCTGCGCGGCATCACGAAATCCGGGCCGGTCGTGACCGCGGCGGCGATCTGCATCGTCATCGTGTTCCTCGGGTTCACGGTCGGCGGGCTGGTCGCGGTGAAGGAGATCGGCGTCGGCATGACGGTCGCCGTGATCATCGACGTGACGGTGGTCCGCGGGCTGCTGCTGCCGGCGCTGATGACGATGCTGGACAGCTGGAACTGGTGGGCGCCCGGGTTCCTCAGGTCGCTGAGCATGGTCCCTTCGACGGCGGCGCAGCCGAAGCAGCGGGCGACGCCGAAGCAGCCGGCGACGCCGAAGCAGCCGGCGACGCCGAAGCAGCCGGCGAAGACGGAGAAGCCCGCCGCTGCCGCTCCCGTGACATCGCCCGCCGAGGAGTTGACCGTCGAAGTGCCGGCGCTCGCCGGTACACCGACTCCTGCCGCCGAGGAACTGACCGTCGAGGTGCCCGCGCCCGCCCGGAAGCCCGCCACCGGGGCGGCCCTACCGTCCGACGTGCGGCAAGCAGGTAACGCATAGATAATCGTCGTAGTTCCGACGCCCGCCTTCTTCGGAACGGCTCCGATTAGTACCCTTCCTCAACATGTCTCCAGTTGCGGATCATGATCCGCGGGGCGCCGGGGCAGGGTTCGCCGCCGCGTTGCGGACCCGCCGCCTGGCCCGGGGACTGACCCAGGAGGAGCTCGCCGCACGAGCCGGTCTCGGCGTGCGCACCCTCCGCGAGCTGGAGCGCGGCCGGGTCGCCCGCCCGCAGCGGGGGACCCTCACGTTGCTCGCCGACGCACTGGACCTGGTCGGCATGGACCGGGAGGACTTCCTCGCCGGGACCGTCACGTCCGCGCCGGCGACGTTGCCGCTGCCCACCGTGCCGGCGCTGATCGGCCGGGACGCCGACGTCGCCGAGCTGCTCGACCTGCTGGAGCGCGCCGACCTGGTCGTGCTCGTCGGCCTCGCGGGCGTCGGCAAGACCGGCCTCGCCCATGCCGTCGCGCACGCGGTCACCGGCACCGCGGTCTCGGTGACCATCACCGACGTGTCGCAACCCAACGACGTGTTCGCCGCGGTCGCCGCCGTCTTCGGCGTCGCCCGGGCCGAGGAGCTGCTCGACCGCCCGTCGCTGCTGGTCCTCGACGGGATCGACCGCTCGCACCGCAGCGCGGTCAAGGCGATCAGCTGGCTGCGCGGCCGCGTGCCGGCGGTGAAGATCCTCGCCACCAGCCGCCGCCCGCTCGCCGGCGTGGTGCCCGGCGCCGTCGACTGGCGGGTCGAGCCACTCGAACTGCCGAGTGCGTTGAGCCCTCCGGCGGTGGTACGCCAGGTGCCGGCCGTCGCGTTGTTCCTCGACCGGCTCCGGCAGGTCCGCCGCGAACCGGTGCCGGACGCCGAGGTCCCGTCCGTCGCCGAACTGGTCCGTCGGCTCGACGGCCTGCCGCTCGCGATCGAGCTCGCTGCCGCCCGCGGTCGCGTCCTGGAACTGCCCGAGCTGCTGTCCCGCTACGGCAACCGCGTCCTCGACCTCGCCGCCACCGATCCGGCCGGTCAACGACTGCGCGACGCCGTCGCCGCGAGCTATCACCTGCTGGACGAGCCGGAGCAGGCAGCACTGCGCCGCCTCGCGATGTTCCGCGGCCGCTGGTCGCTCGAGCTGGCCGAGGCGCTGCTCGGGTTCAACGCCGAGGCGGTGCTCGACCGCCTCGTCGGGCTCGGCCTGGTCAGCGTCCGCGGCCCGGGCGACCTGCGGTTCCGCCTCCTCGACGTGGTCCGCGACTTCGCCACCGAGCGCTGCGTCGAGCGTCGCGAGCTGCCGGCGGTCCGGCTCCGGCACGCCGAGGTCATCACCAGGCTCGCGACCCGGCTCGCGGCCGATCTCATCGGACCGGCCAGCGCCGCCGCCGTGTCCCGGCTCGACTACCTCAACAGCGACATCCGTGCGGCGCTGCGCTACGCCTCCGTCCGCGAACCGGTGATGGCGCTGCGCCTCGCCGGGGCGATCCCGCGGTGGTGCCGGCTGCGGGGGCGCGACGTCGAAGCGCACAAGCTGCTGCGGCGCATGCTGGACGATCCTCGTACCGGCGACTGCGACCCGGTGGTCCGGGCGAACGCCCAGGTGGCGGCCGGGATGCTCGCGATGGCGCACGGGCGTGGCGTCGCCGAGCTCTGGCCGACCGAGGCGGCGCTCGAGGTGCTCGTCGCCCACGGCGACGCGTTGGGGGAGCTCGCCGCCCGGGCGGTCCTCTCGGGCGTCTGGCAGGCGGTCGGCGGTGCCGACGAGTCCCGCCGGCACAGCGAAGCGATGCTCGGGCTGGCGATCCGTACCGGCCGGGTCCGAGAGATCGCGGTCTCGCAGAACAATCTCGCGTGGCACGACATCCGCGCCGGTGATCTGGCCACGGCCGCGCGCCGGTTGGCCGCCGCCGGACGCCGCGCCGCCGAGGCCGGCGACGCCCGCATCCAGGCGCTCGCCCAGGCGAACCTGGCCGAGGTCGCCCGCCTGGACGGGCGCTTCGACGAGGCCGTCGACCTCGCCCGCCGGGCCGCCGCCGCGTCCGCCGAGGTCGGCGACCCGACGCACCGCGTCCGCGCGCTGGGCACCCTGGGTCAGGCGCTGGCCGAGTCGCGCCGCCTTCCGGAGGCGGCGGACATCCTGGTCGAGCTCGCGGAGCTGCCGGGCAGTGCGGGCATGTCGGCGATGATCGGCGGTTACCTCGCGCTCGCCCGCGATGACCGGCCGGCGGCGGCGACGGCCTTCGAGGCCGCGGCGAACCTGCTCGCCGGTCGCGACGACATCCGGGACGTCCTGGAGGCGCTCACCGGACTGGCCGCCAGCGCCGAGCCGGCGGACCGGAAGCGCGTGCTGGGCGAGCTGGCCGGCATCCGCTCCAGAGGGCGGCTGGCGCTGCTACCGCGCGAGCGCTCGCTGCTGTCGCGCGGCTGATCGGCGCTTCGGCGGTTTAGGGCACGGACGAAGACCCCCCGGGCGCATGTTGCCTTCCCACCTGCTTCGTCCGTGCCGGCCCCGTGGTGCGGTGCCTCCCCGGGCGGACATTAACGAAGCCCTTCGTCCGGAATGCGGCTTTACACCCTGTTCACCATAGGGACCGGCAGAAGCTGCCGGTGATCCTGCCGGTCGTGTTCTTGGCTTTTTACCGTTTCCGCTGCGGGACTCCGTCTTCCGCTGCGTTGCTTCCGCTGTGTCGCCTGCGCTGTGTCGCCGTCGCTGCGTTGCTTCCGTTGCGTTGCTTCCGTTGCGCTGTGTCAGGCTGCGGCGGACGCAGCCGTTGCTGCGGCCGCGCCGGACGTCGCGCCGGGGCGGACCGCGTCGCGGATCGTCCGAAAGCTGCACAGGAGCGCCTCCAGCGCCTCCGGGGACAGCCGGCCGGTGAACCACTCCTCGATCAGGGCGAGGTGATCCGGCAGGACCTCATGCATCTTGGCCACGCCGGCGGGCGTCACGACGGTGAACGACCCACGCCGATCGGTCGGGCAGGCGCGGCGGGTCGCCAGGCCGTCGCGCTCGAGGCGGTCGACGACCCGGGTCACGCCGCTGGTGGACAGCCCGGTCTGTGCGGCGAGGTCGGTCATGCGCAGCTCGCCGCCCGGCGAACGGGCCAGCCTGACCAGCACCTCGAAGTCGACGTTGCCGAGGCCGTGCTCCGCCAACTGGACGTTGAGACGCGCGGTCACACCGGTGAAAGCCTCGACGAACAGGCCCATGGCGGTGATTCGCGGATCTTCCAGCATCTCGTCGGTCACAGTGGCAGTCTAACAGAAGAGCTTGACAAACGAGAGTCTGCTGAGCGTATATTTGCTCCAGCAAACATCTCCGCCACAGCTTATCTGGAGGGCATCATGACCGCACCGGTCACCACCCGCGAGTTCAACGGCGTCACCATCCCCACGGCCGGCAAGTTCGACCTCGACCCGGCCCACACGCGGGTCGGCTTCGTCGCCAAGCACCTCATGGTGAGCAAGGTCCGCGGCGGCTTCACCAAGGCCACCGGCAGCATCGTCATCGCCGAGGACCCGCTGCAGTCGCACGTCGAGGTCGACATCGACGCCGCCAGCATCGACACCGGCGTGGCCGACCGTGACGGCCACCTGAAGAGCCCCGACTTCCTGCACGTGGAGCAGTGGCCGTCGCTGACCTTCAAGAGCACCCGCGTGGTCGGCTTCTCCGGCGGCGAGTTCAAGCTCGTCGGCGACCTGACGATCCGCGACGTCACCCGCGAGGTCGAGCTCGACGTCGAGTTCGAGGGTCACGCGAAGAGCCCGTGGGGCCAGGAAGTCATCGGGTTCAGCGCCACCACCGAGATCGACCGCGAGGCGTTCGGCATCACCTGGAACCAGACGCTCGAGACCGGCGGCGTCCTCGTCGGCAAGAAGATCAAGATCGAGATCGGCGCCGAGGGTGTGCGCCAGGCCTGAGTCGGCAAGGGCCGACCGCGCCAACTGTAAGACCAGTGACGGGGCCGATTATGGCTTATGCCGGAGTTTGACCATCGTGCAGAGGGTGGGCGAAATCTCCCACCCTCTGCAAGGTTTTGCTCACCCTAGGCTGAGGTTGCGCCCGTTTTGTCCCTAGCGGTACACCCCGACCACTCCTAACGTGGAGGGTCCACGGGGTCGGCCGGGGATTTGGGGAACGCAATGGGGCAAGACGTCATACGAGGCGCATTCTCGCGTGAGGACCGCGCCCGATATCGGTATAAAGTCCGCCGATGTCTTGATGTCTTTGCTCTGATGCTCAACGACTTCCGGTTCGACTCGGACCGGCCGATGACGGGGCTCGAGATAGAACTCAACCTCATCGACCCCGACGCGCAGCCGGCCATGCGCAACGCCGAGGTGCTCGCCGACCTGGCCGACCCGTCGTTTCAGACCGAGCTCGGCCAGTTCAACCTCGAGATCAACGTCGCGCCGCGCGTGATCGAGGGCGACGGCCTCGACGTCTACGAGCGCGAGGTCCTCGCCAGCCTCGTCCACGCCGACGAGCGCGCCCGCAAGTCAGACGCCCAACTGGTGCTCATCGGGATACTGCCGACGCTGCGCCAGGAGCACACGGTGCTGGCCAACCTGTCCAACAACCCGCGCTACCAGTTGCTCAACGAGCAGATCATCAACGCGCGTGGTGAGGACATCGCCCTGGACATCCGCGGCCAGGAGCGGCTGGAGGCGGAGTCCGACTCGATCGCCGCCGAGTCCGCGTGCACCAGCGTCCAGTTCCACCTGCAGGTCGCGCCCGAGGACTTCGCGATGCACTGGAACGCGTCCCAGGCGATCGCCGGCATCCAGGTCGCGGTCGGGGCCAACTCGCCGTACCTCTTCGGCAAGCGGCTCTGGGCGGAGACCCGCATCGCCCTGTTCGAGCAGGCCACCGACACCCGCCCGGAGGAGCTCAAGGCTCAGGGCGTGCGCCCGCGGGTGTGGTTCGGCGAGCGCTGGATCACCTCGATCTTCGACCTGTTCGAGGAGAACGTCCGCTACTTCCCGCCGCTGCTGCCCATCACCGACGACGAGGACCCGGTCGCGGTCCTGGAGGCCGGAGGCGTCCCGTACCTCGGCGAGCTGCGCCTGCACAACGGCACCATCTACCGGTGGAACCGCCCGGTGTACGACATCATGAACGGCCGCCCGCACCTGCGCGTCGAGAACCGGGTCCTGCCCGCCGGCCCGACCGTCGTCGACCAGGTCGCCAACGCGGCGTTCTACTTCGGCCTGGTCGGCGAGCTGGTCCAGCAGGACCGTCCGATCTGGACCCAGATGACCTTCTCCGCGGCGGAGGAGAATTTCCACACCGCCGCCCGCGAAGGACTCGACGCCCGCCTGTGGTGGCCCGACCGCGGCGAGGTGCAAGTTGCAGACCTGGTGCTCGATGAGCTGCTCCCACTGGCGTCCGCCGGCCTCGACCGCTTCGGCGTGCGCCCCGGCACCCGCGACCGCCTGTTAGGCGTGATCGAAGGCCGGTGCCGCACCGGCCGCAACGGCGCGGCCTGGCAGACGGCAACGGTCAACGACCTGCAGGCCAGGCACCATCTCGACCGCCGCTCGGCCCTGCGCGAGATGCTCCAGCGCTACAGCGTCGGCCTGCACGCCAACGAGCCCGTCCACACCTGGCCGATCTGACCCACCCGCATGCCGAATGGCAGCGAGGATCGTTACTCGCCGGACCTGCCGCGACCGCGGCCACGGCCCCTGCCCGGGGCCGGCTTGGCCGGCTCGGTCGATGACTCCGTCGCGGTGTCCGACGGCCAGAGCGGCTCGACCGAGCCGCGAGGGGTGGACGACTTCGCGGGCTGCGCGTCGGGGTCTTCGGTGACGGTGTCCTCGGCGTACGCACGGTTCGCGGACTCCGACGTGTAGGTCCGGCCGGACGGCTCGCTGCCGCCGTAGGCGCGGGCCGGTGCATAGGCGTCGGACTCCAGGTCCTTGGCCGAGTCCAGGTCGGCGCTCTTGCCGGCGACGCTCGCCTTGCCCGCGCTGACACTCGCCTTGCCGGCGGGGGCGGGCGTCGCCTTGCCGGTCGAGGTCGACGCCTTGGCGGTGGTCACGGGGGGCTTCTTGCCGCCCGCGCCGATGGTGACCGGCTCGGGGGAGCGGTCCGGTGCGGCGGCCCACGGGTCATCGCCGTCCGGCTGCTCGCCCGTCTCGGCGCGGCGGCGGGCCTCGGCGGCGTCCGCGTCGGCGAGTGCCTGCGTCCAGTCGGCGATGTCGGAGGGCGCGCGCGTCGCGGTCCGCCGCGGCGGCCTTGCGGGCGGCCCGGGCCTGCGCGCGGGAGCCGCGGGGCCGATCGCCGACACGATGACCGAGCCGGCGAGGCCGGCGAGCACCGCGTAGGGCGCGATGACGAACGCCGACAGCTGCTGGTCCCGCTCGCCCACGGCGGGGGCGGCGAGGAAGTATGCGAGGGCGACGAGCAGCGGGCCGGCCGCGCCGGAGACCGCCACGCCGACCCGGTTGTCGCCGCGGCGGCCGGCGGGCCATGCCGCGAGGGCACCGATGACCAGCGCTATGGCGAGCATGAGCAGCGCCCCCGGCAGATTGACCATGCCGCGGATCCAGGTCCCGTCGGTGAACTGCCAGGTGCCGAGCTGGGCGGCGGTGGCGAGGTTGCCGTCGGCGCGGACCACGTCGATGACCGCGATGACCGCGAGCAGCCACAGCCACGCCGACGAGGCGATGACGTTGGCGGCGATCGCCCGCGCGGCCAGGGCGCCGACGGCGATCAGCAGCCCGACGATGATCCCGGCGATGGCGTAGCCGCCGGCGGTGAAGTAAGGCGCGACGTTGTCGGGCCGGGGCGTGCGGGAGGGCACGGCGACCAGCGGCACGATGATCAGGGCGCCGACGGCGGCGGACAACGCGATGACGATCCGCCAGGCGGCGGTCAATGCGTGCGCGGCCGGTGTCGAGGCGTCACCGGCGACCGGGGTGTCGGCCGGGCTGAGCCGGTCGGCGCACAGCGCGCCGATGACCGTCGAGGACGCCGCGAGCCACGCCACCCAGGCGAGGCTGCTGACCCAGACGGTCGCGCTGTTACCGGTCGGCTGCCAGGAGATGATCCCCAGGCCGTAGCCAAGACCGAGCTGCGCGGCACCCGCGCCCGCCGCGACACCGATCGCGGTGAATATTGAGGTTGCCCAGCTTCGTGCGGCCATGCCGCGCAGCGTACGCCCAGCAGTCCACCCGGGCGAGTCGATGTCAGAGGAACGTCAGGCGGTGCTGGCGGCGGTCGCGGAGGGTGGACCTGAGGTGGGCAACCTGTGCACCGGCACGCGACATGTCGGACAAGGTGGTGAACTGGGACCTATGCCTGACGAGCCGGACGACACCGCCCCGTTCGACCGACCGAGGCCCTCGGGAGAAGACCCGGATGCGACCAGGATCGGGCCGGCGGAGCCGGTCGACCCCTGGTCGACGGACCCGGACGCGACCAGGATCGGCGGCGGCACCTCGCCGTTGCGCCCCGACGACAGCGGTGCGACCAGGATCGGCGGTCCCCTCGGCCACGACGAGCCGCCCCGATGGTCGGCCCGCGCCAACGTCCCCCAACCGGGTGACCCCGCGCTGCGCCGGCCGGCCCCGGAGGAATGGATCGAGGAGGACCCGTATCAGGGCAGGTCCTGGTTCACCCCCGTGATCGTCGGGGTCGTGGCGCTGGTCCTGATCGGGGCGTTGAGCGTCGGGCTGTACCTCATCTATCAGGCGACCGCCGACGGGGACAACGCGCCGCCGGACCAGCTGCCGACCGCAGCCGGCACCAGCGTCGCCGAGCCGTCGCCGACTCCCCAGCCGACGAGCGCGGCGCCGTCGTCCGCCGCCCCGTCCGAGACGACGGGCGCCCCGCCGACCGCCGTCGCGATCCCGCCGCTGCGCGGCAACACCCTCGCCCAGGCGACGATCAAGCTGCAGCAGCTCGGCCTCGAGGTGAAGGTCGTGCGCCGTGCCGACGGCTCGGTGCAGCCCGGCGAGGTCCTGGAGTCCGACCCCGGCCCAGGAGCGGTGATCGCGGTCGGCGAGACCGTCACCCTGTACGTCGCGACCGCACCGACCGCGGCACCGCCGAAGAGTCCGGTGTCACCGCCGACAAGTTGATCAGCTCATGGCGGCGGCCGGCGTCCAGCAGCGTCAGCGTCGCGGGCGTGCGGCCTGCGCCGCAACCAGTGAGCGCGGTGAGCGCGGCGGCGGCGACGCAGGCGGCGGCCATGACAATGACGGCACTTGCGGTCAGCTTCGGATCATCCGAACGGTCAAGCGGGGACCGGTACCCGGCTGACCGCTCTCTGGGTGACTTTGACGGATCCCGGCTGGAGTCCCTGCGGTTGGACGAAGATCGACCGGCGCTCGACCGCATCGCCCGTCGCGTTGAGCTGGTATCCGTCCAGCCATGCCCATCCGTCGTAGGTCTGCCAGTCGTGCACGCGGATCACCCGGAACAGGATCGGCTGCACGAACTGCACACTCGCGGCCTTGGTAACGCGCAGCACGTCACCGGTCTTCGGTAACACAGTCAAGACTCCCGTCATCCGTCGGCATGGGGAAGGTCGGTCACGGCAATGCCGTAACCGCCGATCGGCTCGATCGTTTGTCGCTGCGTCCGCGGTGGTGACCAGGTCGTCTCGATGGCTCGATGATGAACGGACCGTGACCGCCGCCACACCCACAGATTGCCTCAGGATAGTGATCATTGCAACTTGCATGACGAAAATCCATCCCACGTATGAGTGAGCCACTCCCGAGTGGCAGGGTCAGCAGGGGATGGTGAGAATGTCGTGCCTGAGCCGGTTGCGCAGCTTCATGATGTTGCGCTGATCTATACGTATCGGAATTACGTGGCCCGGCGGAGGTGCGACGCGTGGCAAGTCGACGAGGCAGCCCGACGCTGCGACGGAGACAGCTCGGTATGGAATTGCGCCGTCTCCGCGAGGCGGCGCACGTAACTATTGATCATGTCGCAGAGCGGTTGGAATGCTCAGGGTCCAAGATCTCCCGGATCGAAACGGGACAGACCGGTGTCACCCCGCGCGACGTACGGGACATGCTGGACATCTACAACGTAGAGCCCGAATACGCCGAACAGCTGCTGAAGATCGCCAGGGAGGCGCGCCAGAAGGGTTGGTGGCAGCTCTACGGTGACGTGCTCACCGGTGCCTACGTCGGCCTCGAAGCGGCCGCCGACCACATCCGCTCCTACGAGGCGCTCGTCGTGCCCGGTCTGCTCCAGACCGAGGAGTACGCGCAGGCCATGATCCATGCGGCCCGCCCGGACATCAGCGTCACGGAGGTTGAGAAACGTGTCCGTGTCCGTATAGGCCGCCAGTCGTTGGTCACTCAGGATGACCCGATTGATCTCTGGGTGGTGCTGGATGAGGCTGTGCTGCGCCGCCCAGTCGGGGGAAGAGCGGTCATGCACCGCCAGCTCGAGCACCTGAGCGAGGCGGCCGCGTGGCCGAATGTGACCCTCCAGGTCCTGCCCTTCTCCGCCGGCGCACATGCCGGGATGGACGGGACATTCACGATGTTGCTGTACGACGAGTCCGCTGGGCAAAACTTCGTGTTCGCCTCGAACGCGGCTGGCGGTCTCTTTCTCGAGAAGGACGACGAGCTTCAGCGCTACGGATTCATCTTTGACTACTTGCGCGCCAACGCACTCCGTCCGGACGAGTCAGTGTCAATGATCGTGAAGCTGACAAAGGAGCTGTAGTGGAAATCGAGGCCAAGGGCTTCAGCGTGAATCTCGAGGGTGCGGGCTGGCGCAAGAGCACCCGTAGCGGTCCGTACTCGGACAACTGCGTCGAGGTTGCGTTCGTCGGCGGGGCCGTCGCGCTCCGGGACTCGAAGGACAAGGCCGGGGCGGTTCTGCTGTTCACCCCGGAGGAGTGGCTGGCCTTCGTCGGTGGCACCAAGGACGGGGAATTCGACCTCTCGTAAGTGAAACGCCAGGTCTGAAATCGACCGGCCCGGCCCGCGACGGTGGTACCGCCGTTGCGGACCGGGCCGGTCATCGTTGTATTCGATGAGCGCTCAGGCACCTTCCACCGGAGACCCGAACACACCCGAGTCAGATAAGGCTTGTATCCGATGAACAATGGCCCCGACAACTTCGGCAACGGATCGTCGAAGACCGACGACCGTTTCTCCGGGCAGCTCGGAAGCTACCGCCCGGGCGGGCGCCGGGACGTCATCGGCGACGGGCCGATCGATGACCTGTCGCCGCGCAACGGCTCCCCGCTGGACCGCCCGTCCTCGCCGTTGGACCGCGCGTCCCTGCCGTTGGACAACTCCCCGATCGCCGCGTCGCTGACGCCGCCGAAGCTGCCCGAGTCATCGCTGGTGGCGGACCTCGGACCGCTGACCGAGCCGATGTTCGGCCGATCCAACGTGCTGCAGGACTCCTGGCTGGACGGCCCCAGCGGCTCGATGGCCGACCACCCGCTGCTGCGGGGGCTGCTGCTGGAGCTGCCGCCCAAGGGCACGATGCCGCAGCAGGAGTGGCTGGACCGCTGGTTCGAGGCGGCCCGCTCGATCCTGGAGCTCATCTACTCGCAGGAGGCGCGCGGGCTCAAGTAGTCCCCGACAAGCGTGTGCCAGCGCACCAGTTCGGCTGTCGACAGGTCGGATCCCATGCCGTAGAAACGCAGGGAGACGCGGCCTGGGGAGGTCGGACGGGCTCCGGTGCGCGCGTGCGCGCCGGGCCCGTCGCTATTTTGAAACCCATGAGCTTCCCCAAGATCGAGCTGCACGTGCACCTCGAGGGGGCGATCCCACCAGCCACGCTGCTGGAGATCGCCCGCCGCAACGACCTGCCGCTGCCGGTCGACACCGTCGAAGGCGTGCAGGGACTCTACGAGTTCACCGACTTCAAGAAGTTCGTCGAGGTCTGGATCCTCACCACGAACTGTCTGCGCACCGCGACCGACTTCCGGCAGATCGTGGTCGACTACGCCGGCGTGGCGGCGTCGCACGGTGCGGTGTACCTGGAAGCGATCTTCTCCCCCGGCGAGCGGGCACAACGCGGTGTCGCCTGGGAAGACCTGTACGAGGGCTACACCGACGGCATCGTCGAGGCGCAGGAACGGCACGGGGTGATCGTCCGGCTGACCCCGGATCTCTACCGTGGCATGCCGGTGGACCTGGCCGAGGACGTCGCGCGGTGGAGCGTCCGCTACGCCGACCGGGGCATCGTCGGCCTCGGCCTGGGCGGCAACGAGCAGGCCGGCCCCGCGGGGCCCTATGCGAAGGCGTTCGACCTGGCCCGCGAGGGCGGACTGGCCATCGTGCCGCACGCCGGCGAGTCGGCCGGCGCCGAGTCGGTCCGCGAGATCCTGACCCTCGCACCCCACCGGCTACGCCATGGCATCCGTGCCGTCGAGGATGCCGGTGTACTGGCGGAAATCGTCGATCGTGGCCTGGTCCTGGACGTGTGCCCGACCTCGAACGTCCGGACCCGCTCGGTGTCCTCGCTGGCCGAACACCCGCTTCCCGCGCTGGTGGCGGCCGGTGTGCCGTGCACGGTCAACACCGATGACCCGGCGATGTTCAACACCGATCTGGCTCAAGAGCACCGGGTCGCTGCCGATCTCGGTCTTGGTGCGAGGGATGCCTATCTGGCAGGTGTCGCGGGCGCTGCCTGCGACGACGTCACCCGGGCACTGCTGAGAAGCAAGATCAGTGATATCGGCTGAATGTCCGATTGGCTGGCTACGTTCGGCCTAGGTCGGTGTCGCAAAGTTGATGGTCGATCTTGAAATGTCCGCTTAGCTTTGGGCAGGTTCGCTGGTGGTAACGGGGAGGCAAGGGTGAGTGACGTGTCTGATCTGATGTTCGCAATCATGAGTGGCGGCGGCCTCCTGGCCCTCAGCATCGGCGCGTTCGGCGTCCTTGACGCCTACCACAAGCGGGGAATCGGCGAGAAGCGTGTCGACTGGTTGATCGCGCTCTACGCGTTCGGTGTCGTCATGAACATCGTCGCCTACGTGATGCTCGACCGCTGGTACATCGCCGCGCCGCTGGCGCTCATGCTGGTGCCGGCCGAGCGCGCGCTGGAGAAGCGCGGCACCTTCAAGCGCCGGACCGTCAAGGTCGACGCGATCACCGGTCGCTGAGTTCCAGACGTCGAACAGCCGGCACCCTGCACGGGGCGCCGGCTGTTTGCTGGCTCCGAAGGCTGGACGCCGCCCGTTTCCGGCGCGGCCTCACACCGCGAACGTGCTGAGCTGCTCGGTCGCAGGTGCGGGCGGGGTCGCCCGCCACAGGCGCGTCTTCTGCGCGCCGAGCCGGGCCAGATAGGCCGGGTTGAGCAGGATGTAGCGCCGCCAGAGCCGCTTGGGCTCCAGGCCGAGCCGCCACAGCCACTCCAGGGCGTACTTCTGCATCCACGCGGGCGGGTTCTTCAACCCGCCGGCGTGGTAGTCGAACGCGGCGCCCACCGCCAGCATCGGCGCGTCCACCAGGTGGCGCATGCCGTAGACGAACACCTCCTGCCGGGGGCAGCCGAGGCCGACCATGACCACGCGCGCCCCGGACTCCTTGATCCGCGCGGCGATCTCCTCGGGCTCGCCCGGCTGCGCCGCGCGAAACTTCGAGGCCTCCATGCCGGCGATCTTCAGCGCGGGGAACCGCTCGTGCAGCTTCTGCACCAGCAGGTCCAGCGTCGGCTGGGTCGAGCCGTACAGGTACACCGGCAGGCCCTGCTCGGCGCTGGCCCGCAGGACCCGCAGCGTGAGCTCCGGCCCGTAGACCCGGTCGGCGAGCCTGGCCCGGTGCAGCAGGTTGAGCGCCCAGCGCACCGGCTGCCCGTCGGGTGTGACCAGGTCGAAGGCGTTGAGCCGGGCGCCGTGCGCCTTGTCCTGCACGCCGGTCATCACGCCGTGCACGGCGAGCGCGGTCACGGCCAAGGACCGGCCGTCCCGTGCGGCGCTCATGACCTTGTCGACGGCGCTGTCGTAGTCGACGGCGCTCACCTGCACGCCGAGGACGTTCTGCTTGCCCTGGTCGATCACTGGTCAGGCTTCCGGGGTCCACTTGTCGACATTGGCCTCGTAGATCTCCTGACAGATCATCGGCACGTCGTAGACCTGCTTCCAGTCCGGGTAGTCCAGCTGGAAGCGCTCGTTGGACCCGATCCACCACTGGTGGTCGCCGACCCGGTTGGCCTCGTGATACTCGGTGACCATCTCGTTGCCGGTGATCCGCTGCGCCTCCGCGAACGCCTCCAGCATCGAGGTGTTCGAGTGCCGGCCGCCGCCGAGGTTGTACACCGCCGCGGACCGCGGGCTGCGGAAGAACGCCTCGAACGCGCTGGTCACGTCGTGCGAGTGGATCGCGTCGCGGACCTGCTTGCCCTTGTAGCCGAACATCCGGTAGGTCCGGCGCTCCATGTTGCAGCGCATCACGTATGCCAGGAAGCCGTGCAGCTCGGTCGCCGAGTGCGCCGGCCCCGTCAGCGTCCCGCCACGGAAGCACGCGGTCTTCATGTCGAAGTAGCGCCCGTATTCCTGCACCATGACGTCGGCCGCGACCTTGGACGCCCCGAAGACGGAGTGGAGGCACGCGTCGATCGACATGTCCTCCTTGATCCCGTTCTCGTACGGGTGACCCGCCTCGATCTCCCACCGCGTCTCCTGCTCGACCAGCGGCAGGCTGTTGGGCCGGTCGCCATACACCTTGTTGGTCGAACAGTGGATGAACGGCGCCTCGATGCAGTGCTCCCGCACGTTCTGCAGCATGTTGAGCGTGCCGCCCGCGTTCACGTCGAAGTCGGTGAACGGGTCCCGCACCGCCCAGTCATGGCTCGGCTGCGCCGCGGTGTGCACGACCAGCGCCACATCCTTGGCATACCGCTTGAAGATTGCCGCCAGCGCGTCCCGGTCCCGGATGTCCACGTCATGGTGCGTGTACGCATCCCCGAGGTCGCTCGCCAGCCTGACGACGTTCCAGGCGGTCGACGCTTCAGCCCCGAAGAACTGCTTCCGCATGTCGTTGTCGATGCCCACGACATCCAGCCCCAACGAGGCAAAATGTCGAACGGCCTCAGACCCGATCAACCCGGCAGACCCGGTGACGATGACGACGCTCACGAGAAGAACTCCTTGCGACTCCAGCAGGTCGCGCCGAGCATACCCCGCACCGTGCAGTCAGCTTTTTGACGCAGTACCAACGCCAAAGGAGGAGCGAGAGACGAACGGACGAACCTCAACCACCGACGCGTTTGAGGGGGTGTGGGTGGAGCGAAGCTCCCCCACCGGGGCGCGAGACGAAGTCTCGCGCGGAGGATCCACCACGTAAACGGCGAACGCTCCCCGCAGCGTGAGCAGGGAGCGTCCAACGTGGTGGGGAAGGGGGGAGTTGAACCCCCACGCCCTTTCGGGCACACGGACCTGAACCGTGCGCGTCTGCCATTCCGCCACTTCCCCTTGACGACCGGCGAGCCTGTCGTCTGGCAGTGCTCAGAGTAGCGTGTCCCAACTCGGCGTTTTGACCGGGTAGGGACTAGGCTGCCCTGGGCGCCACGGAAGAGTAGCACGGGCTGACCGGTCAGCTTGCAACAGGGCGTGCGACGTCCGGATACCATCATGACCTCGGAACCCGAGGAGGAACCGGTGAGTGTGCTGCAGCGCTTCGAGAAGCGCCTAGAGGGCCTGGTCGAGGGGGCCTTCGCAAAGGTCTTCAAGGGGGTCGTCCACCCCGTGGAGATCCTCAACGCCATGCAACGGGAGGCGGAAGCCCACAAGGCGATTCTGGCTGGCGGGCGCACGCTCGTGCCGAATCGCTACGTGATCGACCTTTCGCCCTATGACCACAGTCGGCTGGCGCCGTATGCCGCCGCGCTCGCCCAGGAGCTCGCCCAGTCACAGGCGGAGTTCATCGGCGAGCAGGGGTGGACGGTCTATGGCGACGTCATCGTCGAGATCGAGCGGGGTGACGGCCTCGACACCGGCATGTTCCGGGTGACGGCCGAGGTCTACACGGGCGGCGAGGTCGCGCCGCAGGCCGCGCCCGATCCGTATGGCGGCTACAACCAGGGCGGTGGCTACGGGCCAGGTGCCGGCGGCCCCGGTGGGCCCGCCCGCAACGTACGACTGGTGTCCGGCGACGGGCGCAGCTACCCTCTGTCGATCGGCTCGACCGTGATCGGCCGGGGCGACCAGGCCAACATGCGGCTGCCAGATGTCGGCATCTCGCGGCGTCACGCGCGACTCGACTTTGACGGTGCGCAGGTGGTGCTCACCGATCTCGGCTCGACGAACGGCACGATGGTCAACGGGCAACGCGTCTCCGCGGTCGCGCTGAATCCGGGTGACATGATCCAGCTCGGCACGACCACGCTCACCTACCGCGTGGATGGCTGAAGTTACTGCACCACGTGGTCGACGTTAGGCGGATCTGGATGAGTGCACCTGCTCGACCGGGCCTTCACCAGGCCCCTGATAGGTCGTAGATGGAATTTGTCATTACGGTCGCCCGCTACGGGTTGCTCGTGCTCCTGTGGATCTTCGTGTTCACGGTGGTGGGAGTGATCCGGCGGGACCTGTTCGCGGGCTCACGGACGAGCCGGATCGTCGCCGCACCCCGGGGGGTTGGTGCGGCGACGGCTCCTGGCCGTCCTGCGAAGGTGAAGCGCGGCAAGACCGCACACCAGCTGTTCGTCACCGCCGGCTCGCTGGCGGGCACCCGGATCACGCTCGGCGAGGCGCCCATCACGATCGGCCGCGCCGAGGATTCGACGCTGGTGATCACCGATGACTACGCGTCGGCGAAGCACGCCCGCCTCGTGCCTCGCGCCGGCCAGTGGTATCTGGAGGATCTCGGCTCCACCAACGGCACCTACCTCGACAAGACCAAGGTCGGCGCCCCTACCCCCGTCCCCCTCGGCGTGCCGATTCGCATCGGCCGCACTTCTCTCGAGTTACGGCCATGACCCTCACCTTGCGCTATGCGGCCCGCAGTGACCGCGGTCTGATTCGGAGTGGCAACCAGGACTCCGTTTACGCCGGACCGCGGCTGCTCGCCGTGGCAGACGGCATGGGCGGCATGGCCGCCGGTGACGTCGCCAGCAACATTGTCATCGCCACCATGGCGCCACTCGACGAAGATGTGCCCGGCAACGCCATGATCGACACGCTTCGCGGCGCCGTCGATCTGGCCAACCAGCAGATCCGGGACGCGGTCGAGGAAAACCCCGCCATGGAAGGCATGGGCACCACCCTCACCGCCATGCTGTTCTCCGGCAGCAAGATGGGCATGGTCCACATCGGTGACTCCCGCGCGTACATCGTGCGTGACGGGGAGTTCGCCCAGGTGACCAAGGACGACACCTACGTCCAGATGCTCGTCGACGAGGGCCGGATCAGCCTGGAGGAGGCCAACAGCCATCCCCAGCGTTCCCTCTTGACGCGGGCTCTCGACGGCCGCGACGCCGACCCCGAGTATTCGGTGCGCCAGGTCAAGACGGGAGACCGCTACCTGCTCTGCAGCGACGGGCTCTCCGGCGTGGTCAGCGCCGAGACCATCGAGTCGACGCTGCGGGATTACGTCGACCCCAACCAGTGCGCCGGTCGGCTCATCGAGCTCGCGCTGCGCGGTGGCGGCCCCGACAACATCACCGTGATCGTCGCCGACGTCACCGACGAGGACATCGTCGAGGAGCGGCCGATCGTCGGGGGTGCGGCCGCACAGGACCGGGGCATGGCCACGTCCGCGGACCAGTCGATGTCCTCGGCCCGGGGTGCCGCGCTCGCCGCGCCGCGCCCGCCGGTGCCGGAGCCGGAGGAAGAGGCGCGGGCCCGCGCCGCGGCCAACGCCCGCGACGAGGCCGCCCGGCCGAAGCGCCATCCCGTGCGCACCGTGCTGCTGCTCGTCGTGCTGCTCGGCGTGCTCGGCGGCGGCCTCTGGTACGGGTGGAGCGTCACCCAGTCGCGCTACTACGTGGGTGCGACCGACGACGGCACCGTCGCGATCTTCAAGGGCGTCCCGGGCAGGATCGCGTGGATCGAGCTGTCGGAGGTCTACGAGCAGAGCACGCTCAAGCTCGACGACCTCACCCCGGCCGCGCAGAGCACCGTCAAGCAGGGCATCCAGGTCGACAGCCTGGAGCAGGCCAAGGACAAGCTGGCGGCGCTGACCGATCCCGACAACCCGTCGCGGAAGCAGGCGTGCCCGACCGGTGGCCCGACTCCGACGCCGAGCCTGAGCTCGACCGGTGCGGCAGCGCCCGGCACGACCCTCAACGGCTCCACGGCGCCGACGTCGGCCGCGGCGAGCACCGAGGCCCCACCGACGATGACGTCCGAGACCCCGACCCCGACCGCCAGTTGCTGATCTGTCGATGACGCAGACCGCGAGGCCAAGAGGAATCCTGCTGTGACCGCAACAGCCATCCCTTCCCCGTCACCCATGGACCCGGGTGACGGGGCCGGTGCGCCGCGGCCGCGCACCCGACGCAACGTCGAACTGGGACTGCTGCTGTTCGTCGCCGTCATCCTGGTCATCTACGCGGCGGTCGTCGAGGGCAACGCGATCGGCGAGGTCACCCCGGACTTCTGGATGCAGACCGCGATCCTCGCGATCATCTTCGCGGCGGCCCACATCGCGATCCGCATCCTCGCTCCGTACGCGGACCCGGTGATCCTTCCGGCGGTCGCGCTGATCAACGGCATCGGCGTCGCGTTCCTGCGACGGCTGGACCTGGCCCGCACCAAGGCGCCGCTGCGCGCCGACCTGAGTGTCTTCGGCGGCGACGGCTTCCGGCAGCTCGGGTGGACCGCCGCGGCCGTCATCGGCGCGGTCATCCTGATGCTGATCGTGCGGGACCACCGGTCGTTGTCGCGGTATGCGTACACGCTGGGACTCGCCGGCATCGTGCTGGTGCTCATCCCGGCGGTCCTGCCGGCCCGGTTCTCCTCGATCAACGGCGCCAAGCTGTGGATCAAGTTCCCCGGCTTCTCGATCCAGCCGGGCGAGTTCGCCAAGATCTGCCTGCTGGTCTTCTTCGCCTACTACCTGGTGCGCAAGCGCGAGGTGCTGTCGATGGCGAGCAAGCGGTTCCTCGGCATCGACTTCCCGCGCGGCCGCGACCTCGGCCCGGTCGTGCTCGTGTGGCTGCTGTCGCTGATGGTCCTCATCTTCGAGAAGGACCTCGGCACGTCGCTCATGTACTTCGGCATGTTCGTCGTGACGCTCTACATCGCGACGGTGCGGGTCAGCTGGCTGATCATCGGTCTCGGCTTCTTTCTCGGCGGCGCGTTCCTCGCGTACTTCCTCGGCAAGACCGTCGGCGGGCCGTTCCTCAACTTCTCCGAGCGCGCGACGACCTGGCTCGACCCGTTCGCCGATGCGGACGACAAGGGCTACCAGCTGGTCCAGTCGCTGCTCGGGCTGGGCACCGGCGGCCTGACCGGGGCCGGGCCGGGTGCCGGCCAGCCGAACAAGGTCCCCGAGGTCCGCACCGACTTCATCTTCTCCGGGCTGGGCGAGGAGATCGGGCTGTTCGGCCTGACCGCCCTGCTGGTGATCTACCTGCTCCTGGTCGAGCGGGGCCTGCGGGCCGCGATCAACGTGCGGGACTCCTTCGGCAAGCTGTTCGCCGGCGGCCTCGCGTTCACGCTGGGGTTGCAGGTGTTCGTCATTGTGGGTGGCATCAGCCAGCTCATCCCGCTGACCGGGCAGACCACGCCGTTCCTTTCGGCGGGTGGCTCGTCGCTGGTGGCCAACTGGCTGCTGATCGGTCTGCTGCTGCGCATCTCCGATGCGTCGCGGCGCCCGGCCGGCGGTGCGCCGTCGATCGGGCTCGGCGGGGTGTCCACCGGTGGTGGGGGCGGCGCGCCGGTCCAGATCCAAGAGCTTCCCACGGAGGTCGTGCGATGAACGCCCCACTGCGCCGGGTCGGTGTCGTGGCGCTGGTGCTGTTCGCGATGCTGTTCGTGAATCTGAACTACCGCCAGGTGGTCAAGGCCGACGACTACAGGACCAACTCGCACAACGGGCGGGTCCAGGCCAGCGAATACGAGCGTGCCCGCGGCAAGATCATCAACGCGCAGGGCATCGCGATCGCGGACGCCCAGGAGACCGGCGACACGCTGAAGTTCCTCCGCACGTATCCGCTCAAGGACAAGTACGCGCACGTGGTCGGCTTCAAGCCGGTCAACCTCGGCGCGACGAGCCTCGAGAAGCTCAACAACGACTTCCTGGTCGGCACCTCCGACAAGCAGGCCGCCGACCGGATCGCCGGGCTGTTCACGGGCAAGGACGTCGCCGGCGGCAACGTGCTGCTGACGCTGTCGCAGGCGACGCAGGAGACCGCGTACACCCAGCTCGGCACCAACAAGGTGAAGGCGAAGAGCGGCGCGGTCGTCGCCCTCAACCCCGAGACCGGTGCGGTGCTCGCCGAGGTGTCGCTGCCCAGCTACGACCCCAACCTGCTGAGCACGCACGACATCAACGCGGCCAGCGCCAACTACAACAAGCTGGACGCAGACCCGTCCAAGCCGATGCTCAACCGTGCGGTGCAGGAGATCTACCCGCCCGGTTCGACGTTCAAGGTCATCACGTCGGCGGCGGCGCTGTCCGCGGACTCGTCGCTGACGCCTGACTCGACCGTGCAGGGTGGCGAGTTCTACCAGCCGCCGCAGACCTCGTCGTTCCGTATCAAGAACGCCCACGAGGGCATCTGCCCCGAGCAGATCACACTGAAGCAGGCGCTGACCGTCTCGTGCAACACGGTCTTCGCCCGCATGGGCGTTGAGCGGCTCGGCGCGGAGAGGCTCAAGTCGATGGCGCAGGCGTTCGGCTTCGAGGCCCAGCCGCGCTTCATCGAGGACCAGGAAAAGAACTACTGCAACGTCGCGGCCAGCCACACCGGCCCCATGACCGCCGACAACGGCGTCGTCGACCCGCCGGCCGTGGCTCAGTCGAGCATCGGACAGCGGGAAGTGAAGATGTCTCCGCTGCAAGGCGCCATGATTGCGGCGACGGTCGCCAATGGGGGGCGCGAGATGCGGCCCTACATCGTCGACCGTCTGCAGAACGCCGACCTGTCCAACGCCGACCGGACCGACCCGAAGGAGCTGGGCCGCCCGATCAGCGGCGATGTAGCTTCTGCGCTGCAGCAGATGATGTTCAGTGTCGTCACCTCGCGTGACGGCACCGGCCGCAACGCCAACGTCGCCGGTTTGCAGGTGGGTGGTAAGACCGGAACGGCGGAGGACGGCGACGACGTGGGCGACCACGGCTGGTTCATCGGCTTCGCACTGAAGGACGGCAAGCCGATCATCTCGGTCGCGGTCTTCCTCGAGAACGCTGGCAAGGGTGGCAGCGCCGAGGCGGCTCGCATTGCCGGCCTGGTCATGAAGGCATACGCGGACGAAAAGGGCATCAAATAATGAGGTGCGCGACATGTTGAGCGCCGGCACCACGTTGGGTGGGCGCTACCGCCTGGACGAGCGCATCGCCGGCGGTGGGATGGGTGACGTGTGGCGTGGCACCGACGAGGTGCTCGGCCGCACGGTCGCGATCAAGGTGCTGCTGTCCGCACTGATGGAGGAGCCCGGCTTTGCCGAGCGCTTCCGCGGCGAGGCGCGCACGATGGCCACCATCAACCACCCCGGCGTGGTTGACATCTATGACTACGGCAGCGAAAACGGGACCGCCTTCCTGATCATGGAGTACGTGGAGGGCGACGCGCTCTCCCGCACCCTGTCCCGGGTCGGCCGGCTCACCCCGGCACGGGCCATGGCGCTGGTCGCCCAGGCCGCCGACGCGCTGCATGCCGCGCACGAGAAGGGCATCGTCCACCGTGACGTGAAGCCCGGCAACCTGCTCGTGCGGCCCAACGGCACGCTGGTGCTCACCGACTTCGGCATCGCCCGGTCGGCTGCCATCGCGCAGCTCACCGCCGCCGGCTCGGTGCTCGGCACCGCCTCCTACATCTCGCCCGAGCAGGCCTCCGGCGCGCAGGCGACCCCGCTGTCCGACGTCTACGCCCTCGGCGTGGTCGCCTACCAGTGCCTGTCCGGCCAGCGTCCGTTCGAGGGCGACAACCCGCTGCAGATCGCGATGCGGCACGTCCGTGACATGCCGCCGCCGCTGCCCGCCGACATCCCGCAGCCGATCGTGCAGCTCGTCGAGCGCGCGATGGCCAAGGACCCGGCGGCCCGCTGGCCTAGTGCCGCCGCGCTCGCGCAGGCGGCGCGGAGGGTCTCCGGTGGCGGTGGCACCTCGGCCAGCCCCGGCATCCCGATGGCGGCGCCGCTCGGCCCGCCCGGGTCACCGGTCGGCCCGCCCGGCTCGCCCGTCGCGTACACCCCGGTCTCCGGCCCGCCGATCTCCGGTGGACCGATGTCGGGGGTGCTGGGCTCGCCGATCTCCGGTGGCGCACCCATGTCTCCGGCCGCGGGCGTCGGCGGCACGCGGATCATGCCCGGCGGAGCGGTCCCGCCGCCTCCGGGCGTCGCCACAGGTGGGCACGCGGCTCGCGGTGCGGCAGGGGTACCCCCGCCGCCGAGCAACGAGACGGCCTACTTCGCCGGCGAGACCGGTGGCTACCAGGCGCCGGGTGGCTACCAGCCGTCGTCCAACAACGGCAAGGGTGGCAACCGCGGCGTGCTGGTCGGTGTCGGTGCGGCGGCCGCGGTGCTGGTGCTGCTGCTCGGCGTCGGCGGCATCTGGTATGCCATGAGCGGCAGCGACGAAAAGAAGGACCCCGGCGCTGGCGGCCCGACCGTGGCGGTGACGTCGCAGTCCGCGGCGCCCTCGCCGAAGGGCACCGGCAAGCCCGTCAAGGTGTCCTGCGAGTGGGGCGGCGCGCCGAAGCTCCGCGCCCAGGTCGTGTCGCAGTTCAAGCGGCAGGGGCTCAACGTCAAGCAGGTCGCACGGGACGACAAGAAGGGCATCCCGGGCATCGTCCTGGAGGTCCAGCCGTGCGGCGACGTGCCCGCGGGCAGCGACGTGACGCTGTTCTACCAGGCCGGCGCCGGTCAGCCGACCGCGGAGCCGACGGACGAAGCCGGCCCGGGTGAGTCCCCGTCCACCGGCAACTCGTCGCAGCCCGCGGCCGGCGCCAAGCCGTCGTGCACACCCCCGGCGCAGATCGTCGGAAACCAGTGCGTCAAGGTGGGCTAGATCGGAATGGGTTCTCGTCGCAAGACGTGGCAAGGTAAGAGTCGATGACCGAAGGACGACACGACATGACCGCCCAGCCTCGCCTCCTCGGCGGCCGATACCAGGTCGGGGAGCTGCTTGGCTATGGCGGCATGGCCGAGGTCCATCGGGGCCGTGACCTGCGCCTGGGCCGCGATGTGGCGATCAAGACCCTGCGCAACGACCTGGCCCGCGACGCGACCTTCCAGCTGAGGTTCCGCCGGGAGGCACAGAACGCCGCCTCGCTCAACCACCCCGCGATCGTCGCCGTGTATGACACCGGCGACGAGCGGGGCCCGGCGGGTGAGGAACTCCCGTACATCGTCATGGAGTTCGTCAACGGCCGCACCCTCAAAGAGGTGCTCGCGGCCGAGGGCCGGCTCATGCCGCGCAGGGCGCTGGAGATCACCGCCGACATCTGCGCGGCGCTGGAGTTCAGCCACCGGCACGGCATCATCCACCGGGACATCAAGCCCGGCAACGTGATGCTCACCCAGACCGGCCAGGTCAAGGTGATGGACTTCGGCATCGCGCGGGCTCTGGCCAGCGGCGCCACCACGATGACGCAGACCTCCGCGGTCATCGGCACCGCCCAGTATCTGTCGCCGGAGCAGGCCCGCGGCGAGCCCGTCGACGCCCGCAGTGACGTCTATGCGTCCGGCTGCGTGCTCTTCGAGCTGCTGTGCGGCCATCCGCCGTTCGTCGGTGACAACCCGGTGTCGGTGGCCTATCAGCATGTCCGGGAAGACCCGCGGCCGCCGAGCAGCAGCAACCGCGACGTGACCCCCGAGATCGACGCGGTCGTGCTCAAGGCCTTGGCCAAGAATCCGCTCAACCGCTACCAGAGCGCCGGCGAGATGCGTGCCGACGTCATGCGCGCGGCCGCCGGCCGGCCGGTCTCGGCGCCGCCGGTCATGACCGAGGACGAGATGGCGAACGTGATGGCGGCACAGACCGCCTACCGGCCGCCGCCGGCCTCGCGCCAGCCCGCCCGCGCCGCGCAGCGGCAGAAGCGCAAGAACTCCACCGGCATCGCCGTCGCGCTCACGGCGCTGAGCCTGCTCGCGATCGCGGCGCTGTCGATCGGGCTCTACCTGGCCAACCAGGCGCCGACGGTCCCGGTGCCCGACCTGGTCGGGAAGACCCAGACCGAGGCGGGTGCGACGCTGCGCCAGCTGAAGCTGGAGGGCGACCCGCGCACCGGCTCGAGCGACAACTGCAAGGCCGGCACGGTCATCTCGCAGCACCCGGCGAAGGGCCAGGAGGTCAAGGAGGGCACGCAGGTCGACTACGACATCTGCGGCGAGCCCGCCCTGGTGACCATCCCGACGCTGGTCCGCTCGCAGGCGGAGGTGGCCAAGCAGCAGCTGACCAACCTCAACCTGAAGGTCGTCGTGGTGCCGAAGGACGGCCCGCAGCCGAAGGACGAGGTCATCGAGTCCGACCCGCCGGCCGGCCAGCAGGTGAAGCCGAACTCGTCGGTCACGCTGTACGTCTCGAAGTTCAACCAGGCGATCATGCCCGACGTGGCGAACAAGACCCTCGCGCAGGCCCAGGCGGCCCTTGAGGCGGCCGGCTTCACGTCCACGCCGAAGACCACGGAGACGCAGATCACCGACCCGTCCAAGGACGGTCTGATCATCAGTGCGGACCGGCCGACGGGCAAGGCGTTGATGAAGACGGACGTGATCACGTTGCGGGTCGGGGTGCTGGCGGGGACCAACCCGTCGAACTCGCCGAAGCCGAGCGTTACCGCCTCACCCAATAATTAGTCCCGGTTTGGGTTGATTCTCGGCCAATCACCGAGCGTGCCCTGTGGATAACACGGCAGTTATCCACAGGGTTATGCACAGGGGACTTGCCGGACCGGGGTCGTCTGCTTCTCGCTGTCGCCCTTTGGCTTCGGTCGCGAGAGATGGCACCAGACGGTCGCGGTCTTGGGCACCATGAGGGACTTGGGATCACCCAGGCGTGCGGTCCTCACTGACGACTGCCTGGTGCCGCCGCTGGCGACCACAGCAACGCCTTCGGTTCCGCGCAGCCTGCGGCGGCGCGACGGGTAGCGCGGTCACCGTCCGTGCCGTAGTTGCGGTGATGCCAAGCCGGGTCCGCGCTCACATGATCCAGCGCCGTCGAGCGCATCATTCGGTGCTACAACACCGTCGCTGGCTTCGCGAACGCCGGCAATCGCCCAGATCGCAGCGCCTGCTTGCCTGCGCGAAGATCCATTCATCCCCGCGCATGATCGATGGACCGGGATGGTCGTCCGGACGGCCACGGTCGTCCTTCGATCATGAGCCGGGGTTGCAGATCGCCGTCCGGGGCGTGGTGCTACGAGAGCGGCGTCAGGCGAACGCGGCGACGCGGCGAGCCTCTACCTCGGCGACGAGCTCCGGAGCGCGGTCGAGGGCCGCGGGCAGGCCGCAGACCGCCAGCCAGTTTGCCAGCATCAGGTGGCCGCCCTGGGTCAGCACCGATTCGGGGTGGAACTGCACGCCCTCGATCGGCAGGTCGCGGTGGCGCATTGCCATGATCACGCCGGACTCGGTGCGGCCCGTCACCTCGATCTCCGGTGGCAGCGTCGACTCGACCACTGCGAGCGAGTGGTAGCGGGTCGCGATGAACGGGTCCGGCAGGCCGCTCAGGACGCCCTGGCCGTCGTGGCTGACGAGGGAGGTCTTCCCGTGCAGCAACTCCGGTGCGCGGGTCACCGTGGCGCCGAAGGCCGCACCGAACGCCTGATGGCCCAGGCATACGCCGAAGATCGGGATCTGGCCCGCGTACCGCTCGATGACGGCCATGCAGATCCCGGCGCGTTCCGGTGTGCCCGGGCCGGGGGAGAGCAGGATGCCGGCGGGCTTCGTCGCGCCGACCTCGTCGACGGTGAGCTCGTCGTTGCGGAGCACGTCGCAGTCGACGCCGAGCTGGCCCAGGTACTGGACCAGGTTGAACACGAAGGAGTCGTAGTTGTCGATGACAAGGACGCGCAATCGGCTCACCTAGCTCGGTAGGACCTGGGGGGCGGAGGGTGTCTTGGTGGGCAGTTTGGACGGCAGCTTGGACGGGCCGGTTGACGACGGTGCGGTCGACGGCGGCTCCATCTGGCCGCCGGCCGGGTCGGTGGTCTCCACCTGCACGTCGTCGAACGGCAGGGCCGGCTCGACGGCGGGGAAGACCTGATACCACAGCAGTGCGCCGACCGCGCCGATGAGAACCAGCGAGACCAGCGCCTTGAGCTGCCACTGCTTGAACGGGATGTGCCGCCAGATCCATGCGTACACGCGGCTATCCCTTCAGCTCGACGGGGTCACCCTCGGCGACCGGCTGCGTCCGCTTCAACTCTGCGTGCACGACCAGACGCTGGTAGTTGTTGAACTTCGGGTTGCACGTGGTCATGGTCAGCAGTGCCTGCGTGGGTGCCACACCCGGTTTGTTCGGCACCGGCGCGACGACCTGCACCGCCGTCGGCAGCACGATCTCATGGCCGGTCACGCGGTAGATGTACCAGGAGTCGGCGGTCTTGATGACCACCGGATCGTTGGGCTTGAGCTGGTCGAGGTCCCACCAGATCGCCGGTGTCCGGTGCGCCGCCATCGAGAAGTTGCCGATCTGCCCCGGCAGCGCGGTGTCGGGATAGTGGCCCGGTGCGTAGCGGATGTCCGCAGGGGTCACGCCCTGCACGACGGCCCACTTCTTCTTCAGGCGCGGGATGTGAACGGACGCGATCACCGCGCCGTTGGCGGGCTTCGCGACGGGGCTGGGCGGGCCGGACGGCGACACCGTGGGGTCGGAGCCGGGCTGCGCCCACTGCTGCTCCAGCTGACGGTTGAGCTCGTCCTGGTGCGCCTCGACGATCGCCGACTTGCCCCAGACCTCATAGCCGGCGAAGAGGAGCACGATGAGCCCGAACGTGATGAGCAGCTCGCCGGTGCCCCGGCTCACCGCACGCACGACCGTGCCGAATGTGGTCCTCGTGTATTCGGAGTACACGCTGCGATAACCCTCCTGGGTGCGGACCGGCCGCAACGGGACGACCTTGACACCCTTTGGGGTGTCAGGCTCCTGAGTCGCTTCCGGTTCATCCTGAAGGGTGGCAATTGGGGGTGTTTCCGGCCGAATTTCGGGCATTGCCGGGATTTTCGGCAGCACCGTGGTGGCGTCGGCCTGCTCCGTGAAGCGCGGGATGTAGGCCGTGGTGTCCGCAGGGGCCGCAGGGGGCGCAGAGGCGGCAGGGGCGCTGCTGGTCTCCGCAGGGGCGGAATGTGCCTCAGCGGGGGCTTCGGCGGGGGCGGCGCCGGTCTCCGGGGACGGGGACAGGGGCGGGGGTGGCTGGTCGTCGCGGAAGCGGGGAATCACCCGGGTCGCTATGTCGTCCTGGTCCAGCGCGCGGTGACGGGGGCGGTGTGAGTCGCTGCTCATACCGCCGCCTCAGGCGTCGGCCCGAGCCGATCTGCGCCCATGATTCGCGGCTCCTCGCTCCGCTGTGGCCCGCTCATGGTCAGGAACCGGTCGTCGCTGACCGCAGCGCGGTGGAGCCGTCATAGGCCTTCGCCTGCACGTCTGCCTCCATCCGCACCTGGTAGCCCAGGCCGAAATTGTCCGCGGCGTCCCTGAACAGGGCAACTCCCTCCGTCTCGTCGAGCGAGCGCTGGAGGCGCGCCTGGTCGCCGATCGCGGCGATCTCGAACGGGGGTGAATACACCTGACCATCGAGCAACAGCGTGTTGCCAACGCAGCGTACCGCGCTGGTGGAGATCACCCGGACGCCCATGAGGGTCATCGCCTCGGCGCCGCCGGCCCACAGGGCGTTGACCACCGCCTGCACGTCCTGCTGGTGGACGACCAGGTCGTCGGGGCGGGCGCCGGCGGGACGGCTGCCGTCGGGCCGCCTGGGTGCGTCGTTGAGCACGACGACGACGCCTGGGCCGTGCACGGCGGTCAGGCCCGCGGCGGCCAGCTGGCTCTCGCCGCGGCGGCGCTGCTCGTCGACCGCGGTGTCCGCGCCGGCCTGCCCCTGCTGCTGCGCCTCGATCTCGCCGCGCAGCCGGGCGGCCCTGGCGCGGGACGTGGCAATTTCCTGTTTTCTTTCAGCGATCAGATTCGTCAGCTCGGGCCGGCGGTCGTCGCGCAGGTCGGTGCCGTGCGCCGTGGCGGCGGTCAGCGAGAAGAGCAGCCCGGCCGCGCCGAACACCACCGGTGTCGCCGCTGACCAGCCCAAACGCCGGTCCTTGCGGCGGCGTGGCAGCATAGCGCGACCGAGCCTGCGCAGGGCGCGAGGCCATGAGGATTCGCCTGATGTGTACTCCACCACGACCCCTCCCCGCAGACGCGTGCCGACTTGACTACGCTAGACGTAGAACATTATTCAGGCCGACGCTGGCGGAGGTGGCGGCGTCACGTGGATAGTGTTGGCCAGACGACCCCTCCAGGAGAGCGCCGTGCCGAAGTCGACAGTTCGTAAGAAGAAGGTGTACACGCCGCCGGCGGAGTTGCGCCCACAGGAGACGGTGGCCGCCAAGCGCCGTCCGAGTCCGGTCTGGGTGCCGATCCTCGCGGTGAGCTTCATCGTGATCGGCATCGGGTGGTTGGTCGCCTACTACCTGACGCAGGGCTTCTTCGACGTGGATGCGTTCTCCGCCGTTGCCAAGCTGCAGTATTGGAACCTGGCCATCGGGTTCGGGTTCCTCGTGGCGTCGCTTGGTGTGCTTTCCAAGTGGCGTTGATCTAGCTAGCTCCACAGCCTGGGCCCCTTCGGCGCACCAACGTGTCGAGGGGGCTTCTTGGCGCTCTCAGCCGACTGCCGGTGCCGCGAATCCGTCACAACTTGCCGCGTCAGCTGCAAGTGTTGCGCATGGATGTCCTAGCGTTTGCTGCGACAAACTTCACGTTACTCATGGGTAACCGGGGGGACTAAGGTCTCCTGAAGGACCAGCGGCGTTGGAGGCATCGGCATGGGCCCAGTGCAGATCATCGCGACCAGTGTCGCGGCGGCGATCACCGTCGTCGCCACCGTGCTTGTCGTGCGCACCGTGCGCCGGATGATCTCCGTGGTGCGGCTCGGCCAACCCGACCCGTCCCGTGGCGACTCCCGCGGCCTGCGGCTCAAGACCATGCTCGCCGAGACCCTCGGCCACACCAGGATGCTGCGCTGGACCGTCGTCGGCGCCGCGCACTGGTTCGTCATGATCGCGTTCCTGGCGCTCTCGTCGCTGGTCCTCGAGGCGTACTTCGAGGTCGCCGTGCCGGATCACGGCCTGCCGCTGATCGGCGCCTGGAACGTCTACGGCCTGGTCACCGAGTGGATCGGCGTGCTCGGGTTCATCGGCATCCTGGTCCTGATCGGCATCCGGCTGCGCAACCTGCCCAGCAACCCGAACCGGCGCTCCCGATTCGCCGGGTCGACGATGTGGCAGGCGTACTACGTCGAGTACACGATCCTCGCGGTCCTGCTCTGCGGCTTCTTCATCCGCGGCTTCAAAGCCGCCAACGACACGCTCGAATGGCCCGTGTGGGCCGCGCCGGTCAGCCACGCGCTCGGCGCCGTGCTGCCCGCCAGCGCCGCCGCGGTCAGTCTCATCGCCATGGCGAAGATCATCGTCTCGATGGCCTGGGTCATCGTGATCGCCAGCAATATCACGATGGGCGTCGCCTGGCACCGCTTCCTCGCGTTCTTCAACATCTATTTCAAGCGCAACCCGGGCCGCGCCGGCTCCGGCCTCGGCGGCCTGCGCCCGATGATGAGCAACGGCAAGCCGCTCGACTTCGAGGAGGCCGACCCGGAGAAGGACCAGTTCGGCGTCGCGCAGGTCGAGCAGTTCACGTGGAAGGGCATGCTCGACTTCTCCACCTGCACCGAGTGCGGGCGGTGCCAGTCGCAGTGCCCGGCCTGGAACACCGGCAAGCCGCTCTCGCCGAAGCTGATGATCCTCAGCCTGCGCGACCACGCCTACGCCAAGGCGCCCTACCTGCTGGCCGGCGGCTCGTCGGCCAGCGAGGAGGCGCTGGCCAAGGTCGACGTCCTCGCGCTCGCGGAGAAGGACCGGCCGCTCATCGGCGGCGTCGACGAGCACGGCGTCATCGACCCCGACGTGCTGTGGTCGTGCACCACCTGCGGCGCCTGCGTCGAGCAGTGCCCGGTCGACATCGAGCACGTCGACCACATCGTGGACATGCGCCGGTACCAGGTGCTCATCGAGTCGAACTTCCCGACCGAGGCCGGGGTCATGCTCCGCAACCTGGAGAACAAGGGCAACCCGTGGGGCGCGGCCCAGTCGACCCGCGAGGACTGGACCAAGGGCCTGGACTTCACGGTGCCCAACGTGGCCGACGGCGGCGACTTCGAGTACCTGTTCTGGGTCGGCTGCGCCGGCGCCTTCGAGGACCGCGCGAAGAAGACGACCCGCGCCGTCGCCACCCTGCTCAACGAGGCCGGCGTGTCGTTCGCGATCCTCGGCCAGGGCGAGACCTGCACCGGTGACCCGGCCCGCCGCATCGGCAACGAGTTCGTCTTCCAGATGCTGGCGCAGCAGAACGTCGAGACGCTCAACGAGGCCGGCGTCAAGAAGATCGTCGCGACCTGCCCGCACTGCTTCAACACGCTCGCCAACGAATACGGCCAGCTCGGCGGGCACTTCGAGGTTATCCACCACACGCAGTTGCTCGCGCAGCTGGTCTCCTCGGGCAAGCTGACCCCGGTGCAGCCCCTGGAAGGCTCCATCACCTACCACGACCCCTGCTACCTGGGCCGGCACAACCGCGTCTTCGCGCCGCCGCGCGAGGTGCTCGGGGCGGTCGCCTCGACCGCGCCGTCCGAGGACGCCGGGCTGGTGGAGATGGACCGCTTCGCGGAGCGCTCGTTCTGCTGCGGCGCCGGCGGCGCGCGCATGTGGATGGAGGAGCGCATCGGCAAGCGCATCAACGTCGAGCGGGTCGAGGAGGCGCTGTCCACCGGTGCCAAGACCGTCGCCGTGTCGTGCCCGTTCTGCCTGACGATGCTCGGCGACGGCGTCACCGGCAAGAAGGCCGCCGGTGCGGCGCCGGACGACGTCGAGGTCGTGGACGTGGCGTCGGTGCTGCTGCGGTCACTCTCCTCGTGACTTTCTTTGACAAAACGGACTTATTACTCTAGCTTCGGAGGCGTCGGAGTCAGCGCTGCCCGATGACGTTCATCGCCATCGCCAGCGCTACCAGTACCGCCGCGGCCGTCGCAATCACACGGAAGCCTCGGAGGCTCTCCGACCACGCGGCCTTTCGCGCGCCCGGGACGAGAGCCTTCGTGCGGGTGTAGTCCAGCCTGGCCCGCTTGGCCTGGGTGTTCGCGCTGCCGGCGGCGAACCCGGCTATGACTGCTATGCAGACACCGATCAGTGCCGCTCCCATTCCGCCCTCCCTGTGTCGTTTCCACAGCATCCGCGCTGGTCGGGGAGGCGAGAAGTCCCCGAAAGAGGGAGGGTGATCTACGCCTCTCGATGCCGGACCGGCCGCCGTCGGCGGAGCGTGGGTTCACGTGGAACAATCGGCTGTCACCTGGAAGGGATCGTCGCGCGCGCGTGTTCACCACACTGTTGCCCCTGCTGGCCTTCGCGCTGCTCACCGCGGCGAATGCGGGCTTCGTCGCGGCCGAATTCGCCCTGGTCACGGTCGACCGGGCCGAAATCGAGCAGCAGGCCAGCGCCGGCGACCGCAAGGCGCGGACCGTCCGGATCGCGCTGCGTGAGCTGTCATTCCAGCTGTCCGGCGCCCAGCTCGGCATCACCATCACCGCGCTGCTCGCGGGATATCTCGCCGAGCCGGCCCTGGCGCACATCTTCGAGCCGCTGCTCAAGCCGGTGTTCGGCACGATGACCAAGGGCGCGGCCCACGTCGCCGCGCTGATCCTGGCCACGCTGCTGTCGATGCTGTTCGGCGAGCTGGTCCCGAAGAACGCCGCGCTCGCCAAGCCGATGCCGGTCGCCCGCGCGACCGCCGGCCCGCAGCGCATGTTCTCCAAGCTGTTCTCGTGGCTGATCCGCCTGCTCAACGACTCCGCCAACTGGGTCGTGCGCCGGTTCGGCGTCGAGCCGCAGGAGGAGCTGGCCAGCGCCCGCTCACCCGAGGAGCTCGGCCTGCTCGCCGCGATCTCGGCGCGGGCCGGGGCGCTGCCGCGCGAGACCGCGGTGCTGCTGCAGCGCACCATCCGCTTCGGCGACAAGCGGGCCGCCGAGGCGATGACCCCGCGGGTCGACGTCATCTCGCTGCGCGCCGACGCCACGGTCGCGGACCTGCTGGCCACGTCGGTGCAGACGGGGTACAGCCGCTTCCCGGTCTACGTGCAGACGCTGGACCAGGTCACCGGCGTGGTCACGGTCACCGACGCGCTCGGGGTGCCACCGGTGCGCCGGCCCACCACGAAGGTCGGCGCCGTCGCCCGGGAGCCCGTGTTCGTGCCGGAGAGCCTCGACCTCGACGGCGTGCTCAAGGCACTGCGCCGCAGCGGCTCCGACTTCGCGATCGTCGTGGACGAGTACGGCGGCACCGACGGCGTCGTCACCGTCGAGGACCTGGTCGAGGAGCTGGTCGGCGAGATCGTCGACGAGCACGACATCGAGGAGGAGCCGACCACCGCGCACGGCATGCCCGACCTGACCGCCCCCGGCGACGAGCTCACGATGCTCGTCGACGGCGTGCTGCGGGAGGACGAGCTGGCCGAGGTGACCGGCTTCCGGATGCCCGAAGGCCCCTACGAGACGCTTGCCGGCTTCCTGATGGCCCGCCTGGGCCGCATCCCCGCCGTCGGGGAGATCTGGAAGGAGGACGGCTGGGAGTTCACCGTGGTCGAGGTCGAGAAGCGCCGCATCGAGCAGGTCCGCGTCGTGCGACCGGAGCCCTACGATGAATGAGCTGCTGATCACCGTCGCGCTGCTGCTGGGCAACGGCTTCTTCGTCGCGAGCGAGTTCGCGCTTATCGCGTCGCGGCGCACCGTGATCGAGCCGATGGCCGCCACGTCCCGCCGCGCCCGCACCGCGCTGCGGGCCATGAACGAGATCCCCCTGATGATCGCGGGCGCCCAGCTCGGCGTCACGATCTGCTCCCTCGGCCTGGGCGCGCTGGCCGAGCCGGCCCTGGCGCACGGGCTCGAGGGCCCGTTCGAGGCCCTGCACGTCCCTGAGCAGCTGATCCATCCGGTGGCCTTCATCCTGGCGCTCGGCGTGGTCGTGTTCGCGCACACCGTGGTCGGCGAGATGGTCCCGAAGAACCTGACCCTCGCCTCGCCGGAGCGGGCGGTGCTGTGGCTGGGCCCGCCGATGCTGGCGTTCTGCATGGCGCTGAAGCCGGTCCTGGTCGCCATGAAGTGGGCGTCCCGCACGATCCTGTCGCTGTGGCGGATCGAGACGACCGGCTCGGTCAAGACCGTCTTCACCGCCGAGGAGCTCGCCGGGCTCGCCGCCCAGGCCACCACGGAGGGGCTGCTCGCGCCCGAGGAGCACGCCCGCATCACCGGCGCCCTCGCGCTGAGCCAGCGCACCGCCCGGGACGCGCTGCGCCTCTGGTCGGAGATCACCACGGTGGCCGAAGACGTCTCCCCGGCGTCGCTGGAGGTCCTCGCGACCCGCACCAACCGGTCCCGGTTCCCGGTCGTGGAGCGGGCGTCCCGGCGCGTGCTGGGCTTCGTGCACGTCAAGGACGTCATCGGGTTCGTCGGCCCGCAGCGGCGCGCCCCGATCCCGCTGGACCTGATCCGCCCGCTCGGGATCGTGCCGCCGACGCGGACCCTCGCCGAGCTGCTGCTCGCGATGCGCCGCGAGCGGCAGCACATCGTGCTCGTCAGCGACGGCCGCGTGCCGATCGGCGTGGTCACCCTGGACGACGTCCTCACGGCCGTCGTCGGCCAGGCCTTTTCCGACGACGATCGCGCGGCGCCGGCGTCCCTCTAACGGGTTGCGGCGCCCCGTTTCGCCGACTTCCGCGGTGCGCTGCTCGGCATAATGTCCGGTTATGCGTACGTGGCCCCGCCGGCGACGGCTCATGCTTCTTGTTGCGCTCGCATCGATGGTCGCGGCCGGCGGCTGGGCTCTGCACCGTGGCCCGTCCACCGACAGCACCGGTCTCGCCGAGGACGCGTCGCCGGCTTCTCCATCCGCCGGGGCCGCGTCCACTGCCGCCGCCGTGAGCGGGGCCGCGCCGCCCTCCTCCGCCGCCTCGGGTCAGCGTGCGCATCCGGCGGTGACCGTCCGGTACACCTTCGACGGCGGGATCACGGGTCAGGTCCTGGACGGCGGCGGGCGGCTCCCGCTCCGGGTCCGCAAGGCCGGCGGCGAGCTGTCGGCCGTCCCGCACGGCGGCGGACTCGCGGTGCGATTCCCCGAGCCATGTGAGCATTACGGTGCGGAGAGTTGTGCACGTGCCATCCTGCAGAGTGGCCCCGCGGATTTCCTCAATCCGGGACAGGGTGCGTTCACGTATGGCGCAAGTGTGCTCGTCGCACCCGATGAGACTTCCAAGGGCGCCAATGTCATCCAAAAAGGGTTCTCGGTTGGTGACAGTCAGTTCAAGTTGCAGGTGGATGGCGCCGCCGGGCACCCCAGTTGTGTGATTGTCGGCACTTCCGGACCTACCATTTACGTAGCACTCGCATCGCTGACCGTGGCTGACGGGCGGTGGCACCGGGTTGAGTGTTCACGCAGTGACGCGCTGCTCACGGTGGCTGTGGACGGCCAGCTCAAGGGCCGATCAACCATTCCTTCGTCACTGTCCATAGTGAACTCGGATCCACTCTGTATTGGCGGCAAGGGGACCAGCGCGAACAACGACCAGTTCGTCGGTGCAATTGATGATGTGTTCGTCACGAAGCCTGCGTGACTTTTCGGGCCAAATCAGACAACAATCGCGCACTGACTTGCCCCTTGGGAGCGCTCGCCATACCGTGATTTCCGGTCGTATGGATGTCCGCGCCCAGCACGGGTGCGCCAGACGGCACCGCCGAGTCGAAATTTGAACCGGGGACCCACCTGCGCCATCTGGGGTGAATCCGCGACGAGGTCGCGGTAGGACGAACTTCCCGTCCGAACCCGTCAGCTAACCCGGTAGGCGGCTGGAAGAAGGAGCATCTCCTCGGTGGAGACCCATACGAGGCGGCCTCAGCGTCTGGCGCGACTCCTCGTCGCCACGCTCGGCGGTCTGTCGCTCGCCGTCGGGATCACCGGTGCCGCACACGCGGAGCCGACCCCGGCCGAGCTCGAAGCGCAGATCGACAAGAAATGGAATGAAGTCGAGCCCATCATCGAGCAGCACAACCAGCTCAAGGGCGAGCTCAAGGCCAACCTGGCGAAGCAGGCGACGCTCAAGAACCAGATCGACCCGCTGCAGGCCCAGGTCGACACCGCGCTGCTGCGGGTGAGCGCGTTCTCGGTCCTGCAGTACAAGACCGGCCGCGTCTCCAGCTTCAACGCCCTGATGACCACCGGCTCGCCGGACACGTTCGCCGAGCAGCTGGTCATGCTCAACATGCTCGCCAAGGACGAAGCCGAGGGCATCAAGGACGTCCTGGACAGCAAGAAGGTCCTCGACGACCAGAAGAAGCCGCTCGACGAGCTGATCGCCAGCCAGAAGGCCGCCGAGGCCGAGATGGCGGCGAAAGAGACCACCATCAACGCCGAGATCAAGTCCCTCAATGAGCTGCGCACCAAGGTGTACGGGACCAGCGGCGCGACCGGCGAGCTGCGCCCCGTCGCCTGCCCGGTCGAATACTCCGGCGGCGACGCCGCGAAGGCCGCGCAGGTCGCCTGCCAGCAGATCAGCAAGAAGTACGTGTGGGCGGCTGAGGGCCCCAACACCTTCGACTGCTCCGGCCTGACGCTCTACGCCTGGAAGCAGGCCGGCCACACGCTGCGGCACTACACCAAGTGGCAGTACCAGGACACCAAACGCATCACCCGTGCCGAGCTGAAGGCCGGCGACCTGGTCTTCTTCTACAGCGATCTGCATCACGTCGGCATCTACGTCGGTGGCGGCTGGATGGTCCACGCACCGACCTCCGGCGACGTGGTCCGGATGAAGAAGATCGACAGTGGGCCGATCGCGGGCTACGGCCGGGTCGCTTAGCGCTTTTCCGGGAGGGCGGCCCGCTGGCGCGGGCCGCCCTTCTTCATGTCGTCGTCGGCCAGGTGCGCCAGTTCTGCCACGAGCGGCTCGCCGTCGGCCCGCGCTGGCCCTGATACCGGGAGCCGTACACGGCGGAACCATACGGATGCTCCGACGGCGACGACAGCCGGAAGATGCACAGCTGCCCGATCTTCATCCCCGGCCAGAGCATGATCGGCAGGTTGGCCACGTTGGACAGCTCCAGCGTCACGTGCCCGGAGAACCCCGGATCGATGAACCCCGCGGTCGAATGGGTGAGGAGCCCGAGCCGCCCCAGGCTGGACTTGCCCTCCAGCCGGCCGGCCAGCTGATCGCCGAGGCTGATCACCTCGAGCGTCGAGGCGAGCACGAACTCGCCCGGGTGCAGCACGAACGGTTGCCCGTCGTCGACCTCCACCATCGCGGTGAGATCGTCCTGCTGCGTGGCCGGATCGATGTGGGTGTACAGGTGGTTGTTGAAGACCCTGAACCACCGGTCGAGCCGCACGTCGATGCTGGACGGCTGAACCAGGTCCTTTTCGAACGGCTCCAGCCGCAACTGGCCGTCGGCGAGCTCTTTTGTCAGGTCACGGTCGGAGAGCAACACGTCCCTGACCCTATTACGCCGTTTGGTTCGCCTCATCGGCGGCGGCCGCGGTCGCCTCGTTGACCTTGATCAGGACCCGCGCGGCGGCGGCAAGCTCCCCCTCGTCGAACTCGCCGAACGCCGCCCGCATGTGCCGCCCCAGCGGCGTGAAGAACGCCTGCGCCAAGGCCCTTGCCGATGGCTGCATCACGAGGTGTACGCGACGCCGATCGGCCGTGTCGTGCCGCCGCTCGACGTGCCCGGCCCGCGTGAGCCGGTCGAGCAGCGCGGTCGTCGCCGCCGGGCTCAGCCGCAACTTCCGGGCCAATCCGCCCGGCGTGAGAGGCTGATGCTCCTCGGCCGCCCGCCAGATGTACGCCACCGCGTTGAGATCCGTCCGGTGCAGCCCGTGCGCCCGCGTGAACACCTCGACGAACCGGTCCGCCTCAAGGTTGAACGTCCGCAGCAGGTCGATCAGCTCGTCCGGGTCACCCACCAGGCTATTGTCCTCCATTCGAGGAATCACACACTTCTCGAACACGTGTACGAGTAACTTGGAGGCATGGCGACGTGGGCAGAATTCTCCGCGGCCGAGCCCCTCCTGGCGACGGCCATCCGCACCCTGATCTGCCAGTACGGCCCCGGCATGGGCTACCTGGCCACCATCCGCCCCGACGGAGGACCCCGCGTCCACCCCGTGATGCCCGTCATCACCGAAACGGGCCTCTACTGCTTCATCCTGCCCTCCCCGAAACGCCACGACCTCGACCGCGACGGCCGCTACGCGCTGCACAGCTTCCCCGCCGAGGACACCTCCGACGAGGCCTACGTCTCAGGCCGCGCCACCCCCGTCATGGATCCCCTGCTCGTGGCCGAACTCGCCCTCCAGATGCGAGCCGCCCAACGCGTCGACTGGAAGCTCTACGCCCTCACCGTCGAGGTGGCCCTGATCGTCCAACGCGACTCCCCACTCACGTCGACGAAGACCCTCTGGCGCGACCGCTTAGCCCGAGTCCCGCGAGCCCGCCGGAATGGTCCGTGCACGACGCCCGCAGATTCGGTACAGTAGGCGTCGCTCGCGGGTGTAGTTCAATGGCAGAACATCAGCTTCCCAAGCTGACAGTGAGGGTTCGATTCCCTTCACCCGCTCGGACCTGGGGACCCTCTGTTCGCGGAAAGCGCGAACCGGGGGTCCTTCGCCATTCCCCCTGGGGCCCGAGCCCCAGACCCCGCGATCGATGGTCGCCCTCCGTGGTGGTCGGTCGTACTTGGCTTCTCATGTGCGTGCCGCAGTGCGACGGCGGGGCGGCGGTGGCCACATGACCGCTTTAGCATCGATGCTATGTCGTGGGGTACCCGTCGAGTTGGAGCCTGAAGTTCAACAGTGGCTCGAAGAGCTGACGACTGTGCAGTTCGCGCGGGTGGCGTTCTACATCGACCTGCTGGGCGATGAGGGTCCATTGCTGGGTGAGCCGTACACGAAGCAGCTTGACGGCAAGCTTCGCGAGCTGCGGTTCCACCTGGAGCGTGACGCGGTGCGGATCACGTACTGGATTGCTACTGGAGAGCGCATCATTCTCCTCACGGTGTTCCGGAAGACCCGCGACCGAGAGACCCGCGAGGTCGCCCGTGCACGGCGGGCGTTGGCGCAATGCATCAACGAGATGCACACCGTCGAGGAAGGCGTGGAGCGATGACCAGTCGTGGCGATTGGAGCGAACTTCGCAGCCGGCGCATGGCCGAGCCGGGAGCTGACGAGGCGTACGAGTCGACGAGGCTTGCCTTCGAGTTGGGCCGGTCGGTTCGGGAGCTTCGTGAACGCCGTGGTTGGAGCCAGAGCGAGCTTGCCGACGCGGCCGCGATGACGCAGTCCGCGGTTGCGCGGTTCGAGGCAGGTGGCACCGTGCCGACGCTTCCCGTCCTGGAACGGCTGGCGCGCGCGTTGGAGGTCGAGCTGTCGGTCGGTTTCAACGCCCGGCCAGACGCGGCGTGACCGCACCCACGTGCCATGAACGTGCCATTACTGCAGGCTCGATCAGGGCACTCCAGGCCGCTCGGGACGTCACCGACACTCGCCACGCCTAGATGCCTCGGCGGGTCCTGTCCAGTTCCCAAGCTGACAGTGAGGGTTCGATTCCCTTCACCCGCTCCACGCCTTCCGGCTCTGGTCAGGACAGATGTCCAGCCAGGGCCGTTCGTATCTCAGCCCGCTCGAACGGACCGCGTGCCATTGCGGCCGCTGTCAGTTGTCCTGAGACGCGGGCTGCGAACGCTCGGGATGGTCATCGAGCAGCTGCCGGCGCCAATCGGCGAAGCGGGTCCGCATGGCGCTGAGGTGGTCAGCATCGGCGCCGTAGAACGCGAAACGTCTATCGGGGTAGCGCTCCAACATAGCGAAGAGGTCGGCAAGGATTCGCCGGTCGAAGCCGGCATCGGCCTCCTCAGCAAGCTCACACAGGCGTTGGCGGGTAAGCGGCTCGACGTGATCGCGGCGTCGACGTCGAGGAAGTCGCGCGGTTCAGCTCTGGTGAACAGCGCGGACATTTTGCCGGCGACAACATCGTCGGGGTGCAGGACCGGGCCGATGCCCATCTGGACAGGCGACTGCGCGCGCCAGTTGGCGGCGAGTTCGACCTTGTAGGGATGTTCAGGCTCGGCGGGGTCGGTGACTGCGAGCCGCGCGAACGTCTCGAATTGCTGGGTGATCTCGACGGTGTAGCCGTGGTGGGTATACGCGTCCACGACCGCATGGACTGCGGCGGTGAAGTCGGCGAGGGTTCCCAGGCGGTGAACAGGTCGACGTCTTCGCTGGGTCTGTGCAGGATGCCGTGGGCTTGGACGGCATATCCGCCGGCCAACGCAAATCCGTACTGTGCGGCTACCTGCAGCCCGAGTTCGGCCAGTCGGAGGTGAACGGGTCCCACTCAGCCGGCCATCGTCGTTGGAGGCGCGCTCAGCTCGGGGAAACGAGCCTGCCACAGTGCACGCAACCGCCCTGGTAGCCAGAGCTCATGCCATATCTGGCGGAGCACCTGCTCATTGAGCCACCGAGCCAGCTCGCCGACGGTGCCGGCCTGATTCAAGACCGTCTGGTACATCACCTGAAGGTCACCGGGGTCGTCAAGGTCGTATCGGCCGTTGCCGGACCAGTCAAGTTGCTGGTCGAGGGTGACGATGCCAGTCACGGGTCCACGGAGGTCGGTGAGGCTCGTAGGGACTACGTAGTGTCGCTGCTCCGCGTACGTTGAGCCAGGCGGCGCGATTCTTCCGGCCATGAAGACTTCCTCCTGTCCGTACCTCACAGATGGTACGGCCGTCCTCCCGTTCAGGAGAGGCGGCGCGAGGCGTGGACCTGACACACGTGCCATTACGGCAGTCCCTGGGAGCGCCAAGGCTGTCTGTCCAGTTCCCAAGCGGCCAGTGAGGGTCATAGGTGCCGCTAACGGAGGAGACTGGGGGTCCGAGCCCCCGAAACCCACCATCGGTGTCCATCACTTGTCGTTGCTACGTGAGCTTGCGGGCGAGCGTCAGGCAGGGGTGATGGACTCTCCGCCCCAGGTCTCGGGGGCGATGTCGGCAAGGGTCTCCGAGAATGTCCACTGGTGGCCGGCGGGATCCTCGGCCTTGTACTGGCGTTCGCCGTACTCGAAGTCGGTGGGCTCCATGAGGATGCGGGCACCGTGGGCTCGGGCCTGGTTGCAGTGGGCGTGGGCGTCTTCCACGCGCACCATCACGGCGTGGGTGACCTCGCCTGGGCGGGGTGCGTGGCGGTCGCCGCCCTGGTCGGCGACGATGACGGCACCGGTGCCGAAACGCAGCTGGGCGCGGTGGTTTTCGCCGATTCGGACCTGCTCGGTGAAACCGAATGCCGCGGACAACCAGGAGACCGCCTCCCGCACGTCGGGGTAGGTCAGGACGGGGATCACCGTCGCGGCGGGGATGGAGCGGTTGGCTCTCATGAATGGCATTGAACACCATTCGCGCGGTGGGCTCAGGGTGAAGCGAAGAGGTCGTCGAGGGTTGTTCGGTACCACAGGCGATTGCGGAACACGTGCAGGTCAGGTCCTCGGCAGGTGGAGCGCAGGCGCCGGGCCTCAAGGCCGTCGGGCAGGACCAGTCGCCGCTGCTGGCCGGCTGCCTCCAGGTCGTCGCCGGATCGGCGGAACGGGGTCACCAGGTCGTACTCGGGGCCGGGGCCGCTGATGAGGGCTCCGGCTTCGTCCTGGACGAGGAGTGAGTGCGCCGACCGGTAGGGCGCGGCGCCCCAGTCGGTGGCCTGGTTGCCCTCGACGGAGACGAGATGGAAGTCGGTGTAGGCGCAGCAGTACGCGCGCTCGGAGACGACGTTGAGCGTGTAGCAGTCGCAGATGACGGGGAGCCCGGCGTCGAAGGGGTAGAGCCAGTCCGGGGTGAGGTCCTGGGTGAAGCGGGCCAGGCCATGGCCCTGCGGGCCGCTGCCGCCCAGCGCCTCGTCGAAGTAGCCGACCCAGACGCTCCCCGACGGCGTTGTCAGGACCTCTTCGATGGCGTCGCCGAGATGGCCGGTACGGGCGAGGCGGCCGTCGCCGGTCCACACCTGCGCGTTGGGTGGGGCTCCGGGTCGGGTCCGGGCGGCGACCAGGAGGACGTGGCCGTCCGGCAACGGCTGGACGAAGCTCGTCGTCAGGTCCGTCGTGATGTCGATGGTGGCGGTGATGCTGGTGCCGGCGTGTGAGGTGACCCGTTTGCGGTGGGCGTCGTCGCGGTGCGGCCAGACCGCGAACGCGGTGCCGTCCGGGCCGACGCCGACGGCTTCCGGTTGGTACTTCCAGTCCTGGGGGTGCCGTGGCCGCAGCTCGCCGTGGAGTGTCAGTGGCACGACGGGGAGCCGGAGCACCTCCAGCCGGCGTTGCAGGCTGCGGCGATCGTGCTCGCTGTCGACCATGGCGATGAGGTTACGAGGCCCCGGCCGCGCCGGGGCCTCGCCGGAGTGTCACACAGCGGCAGGTGCGAGGGCGGTCTGCGACGGGACGGAGCGGATGGCGAGCAGGCCGAGGCCGATGAGCATGGCGCCGCGGAGCAGTTCGATCTGCAGGCCGGTCAGCATCGGGGTCGCGGGCAGCGGCACCAGTTGCAGCACGGCGCCGGCCACGCCGGTCCAGCCGATCCAGCGGGGCACGGCACGGCCGCGCAGCAGGGCGATGCCGAAGACGAGCAGGCCGGCGACGAGGCCGAGGCCCGAGGCGATCTGCTCGGCCTCGAACGCGGGTGCGCCGATGATGACGTCCTTCTCCGAGATCATGTCCGGGTGGTGGTGGGCCATGTCGGAGGCGGCGAAGCCCATGATCACGAGGTGGGGGATGGCGCTGAGCACGTTGCCGACGAAGTAGAGCACGAAGCCGACGAGGCCGAGGGCGCCCAGGCGGGGGGCGATCCAGCCGTACGCGCCGGGCAGGCCGAGCAGCAGCAGGACCGTACCGAGGAGCAGGGCGGACGAACCGAAGGCGTGTGGACCGACGAGGGCGTCGACGTTGTGCCCCTGTCCGTCCTCGATGGGGTGCAGCAGGCCGCCGATGATGCACAGCGGGCCGGCGGCGACGGCGGCCAGGCCGCTCAGGCGGCGCAGGGTGTAGGTGTCCATGAACGAAACTCCTCTATGAAGGCGAGACTATGAAGGTGAGACCACAGCGTCGGCGGCACCGCTGGTGTGCGGCTGGTGTCCGGCCGCAGTCCTGAACCAGCGGAAGTAGGCGAGCGCGGCGAGCGTCATCGCCAGCGCGTACGCCAGGCCGGTCTCGGTGGCGATCCAGTTGGTCGCGGCGCCCGTCGGCGAGGTCGCGGGGTCGGCGAAGTGGTACAGGACCGCGTTGACCGTGGCGTGCGCGAGGACGCCCGGCCACAGCCCCCAGCGCAGCTGCATCGCCGCGAGGATCGAGCCCAGCGCCGTCGTCGCGATCGTGAACATCGCCACGGCGAACAGCGGCGACACGCCTTCGGGGGTGCCGCCGAGGACGAGGAGCAGCCCCACGTGCGAGAGGCTCCAGAATCCGCCGCTGACCAGGTACACCGTCCGTGGCCGGGCGATCTTCGCGAGGCGGGTGACGAGCAGCCCGCGCCAGCCGATGTCCTCGGCGAGCGCGAGGAGCACGTAGGGCAGCACCAGCGCGGTCGCGGCCGGCACGGCGGAGATGGGGTCGCCGTCGAAGCGGCCGGCGCCGGTCGCCCAGACGGCGGCGTAGGCGGCGAGGACCGGCACGAGGCCGACCGCCCAGGCCAGCAGGAGCGGGCGCCAGCCGACCCGGCGGAAGCCCCAGCCGCGCGGCCCGCGGAAGGTGCTGAGGCAGGCGGCGATCAGGGGTGTGACGGCCAGGCCGTACGTGACGGTCTGGCCGAGCGCGGAGGCGTCCTCGATGTGCCGGACGTCGACGCCCTCGGTCGCGGCGACGGCGGTGCCGGCGAGCCCGAGCAGGGCCTGGATGACGACGAAACGCACGGCCTCGCGACGGGCGGTGCGCGCCGCGGCGGGAGTGGGCACGGTGATGGTGGTGGTGGCTGTCATGGCGCCAGCGTCGCCACCGGCATTGGTATTGCGGTGGTGTACGACTGGCGCCAGGCCGCGCGGAGTCAGCCGGGCCGTGCGGAGCCAGCCAGTGCAGTGCGGAGCCAGCCAGGCGGTGCGGAGCCAGCCAGTGCAGTGCGGAGTCAGCCGGGCAGTGTGTCGAGCAGTCGGCGGGCCCGGTCCGCAAAGGGTTGTGCCCCGAGCGCCAGGGCCTGGTCCAGCGCGGCCGTGAGCACCTCCCGCGCCTGCTCGAACTCCCCGGTCACGGCGAGCGCGCCGCCGAGATACAACTGGGCCGGCCCGAGGACGACCACCCCCGGCCACAGCACCACGATCTGCGCCCCGAACGACCGCAGCGTCGGCAGCAGCGCGGCGAGGCGCGGGGCGTCACCCAGCGCCACCAGCGCCGACGTGAGCATGACCGCCCACGGCGCCCGGCGCTGACCCTCCGGCGGGTCGGCCAGCAGCTGGTCGATGACCGGCAGGGCCACGTCGCGGTGCCCCGCCTCGGCGTGGCCGAGGGCGACCACGAGCAGGAACGCGGGATCGGTGCCGGCCGCGAGGTCGGCCGCGTCGCCGACGAGGTCGGTCAGCCGGCCGGCGTGCCACGCCGCGATGCCGTCCACAGTGGAGCGTGACATGTGGTCGAGCGTGGCCGCCGCCGGTGAGACCAGGGTCGCCGCGCCGGCCGCCGCCTCCGCCAGTGCCCGGGCCTGCTCGGACTCGCCGCGCAGCAGGTGCAGGCCGGCCTGCCACCAGGTGTCCAGCAGCGCGAGGTCCGGGTCCTGGGTGCGCTGCGCGACGGCGGTGAACCGGTGGGACGCCCGGGTCGACTCGGCCGGCCTGCCGAGTTCGAGCAGCACGCAGCGGTGGAGGTGGGCGGCGGTCGCCTCCAGCCCGCGGTCGTGCGCGCAGAGGCCGAGCAGCTCCTCGACCCAGGTGAGCCGCTGCGGCGCGGTGTCGGGTGTCCACGTTGCCAGCAGCGCCGCGACGAGGGCGCGGGCGCGGGCGTCGCGATCGGTACCGGCCTCGGCGAGGGCGCGCGACGCCAGCTCGGGTGCGCCGGGCCGGCCGGTGCCGGTCCGTTGGGTCACCTCGGCGGCCAGGAGCCGGGCGCGCAGCGGGGCCGGGACGTCGTCGAGGTGGTTGAGGGACTCTTCGAGGAGGGTGTTGTGCCCGAGCAGCGGCATACCGAACAGCGCCCAGTAGCCGCCGATGCCGCCGGGGGCCGACTCCAGGGCCGCCGAAGCGAACCGCGCCCAGTCGCCGGCCCGCCGCGCGATGTCAGCCTCCTGCCGCAGGTGCTCCTCGCTGAGCTCGAGCCTGCCGGCGCGCCGGGCGGCGGTGCCGGCGACCCGGTGCAGGTCGGCGCGCACCCCGTCGTCGGTCGCCGCGGCCAGGCCGTGGCGCGCCCACGTCACGGCGTCGTCGAGGGCCGCGCCGGCCAGCGCGTCGCGGGCGGCGTCGAGCGCGGCACGGGAGGCACGGTCGTCGGCGGACCCGGCCGCCGCCGCGAGCCGGTGCTCCGCGATGGCGCCGGCCAAGGCGGCCCCGGACGGCCCAGCGGCGCCGATACCGGCGAAGGCATCGGCCAGGCGGGTGTGCACGGCGATGCGGGTGGCCGGCCCGACGTCGGCGGCCACGGCCTCGCGCACGATGTCGTGACCCACCCGCAGCAGACCGGGCGAGGACTCGGTGACCAGCCCGCCGCGCAGCGCCGCGGCGAGGGCCTGCTCGATCGCGTCCAGTGACCGCCCGGCGGCCGCCGCGGCGACGGCGACGGGGAGGTCCCGGCCGGCCAGGCTGAGCGCCGCGAGCAGGTCGGCGCCGCCGTCCGGCAGGACGCCGACCCGCTGGCGGACCGTGTCCCGCACGTCCCCGGGCAGGTCGGCGGTGCCGCCGAGCGCGGCCAGCGAGCGCAGGAAGTACGGGTTGCCGCCCGTCCGCGCGACCAACCGCTCCGGCGAGGCCAGCGGGGCCGACGAGGCCAGCGGGGCCGACGAGGCCAGCGAGGCCAGCAGGCCCGTCGCCTCGGCGGGGGTCAGCCCAGCGAGGCGCAGGTCGAGGTGTCCGCGCCGGCGGGCCAGCGAGGCGAGCACCCGGCGCAGCTCGTCGGGCGCCCGCGGCGGGTCGTCGCGGGCGGTCAGGATCAACAGCAGGGGCGCGTCGAGCAACGTGTCGAGCGCGATCTCCAGCACCACGAGGGAGTCCGGATCGGCCCAGTGCGCGTCGTCGAGGACCACCGCGGCGCTGCCGAGAGCGCCCAGGCGCCGGCCGAGGTCGAGGCCGAAGGCGAACCGGCCGGCCTCCATGCCCGCGTCGAGGGCCGGCACGTCACCGAGCGCCTGCGCCCACGGCCAGTAGGCCGGCGCGCCCGGCACGGCGCTGCAGCGGCCCCAGCGCGCCGCGCCGCCGGACGGGGCCACCACGGTGTCGAGCAGCTCCTCGACCAGCCGGGTCTTGCCGATGCCCGCCTCGCCGCGGAGCACCACTGTGGACACTGCCCCGGCGCGCGCCCGGCTCCATGCTTGACGCAGGGCGGCGAGCTCCCGAACGCGCCCGGCGAAGCCGCCCGGCGACCGGTGCGCCGCGGAAGGGCGGGTGAGCAGGGCGGGATCCTGGTTCAGCAACCGCTTCTCCAGTGTGCCGATCTCCGGGCCCGGGTCGACGCCGAGCTCGTCGACGAGCCGCCGGCGCAGGTCACGGAGCACCGTCAGCGCGTCCGCCTGCCGCCCGCTGCGGTAGAGCGCGGTCGCCAGCAGCGCCGGGCCGCGCTCACGCAGCGGGTGCTCCGCCACGAGCCGGCGCAGGTCGGGCACCACTTCGGCATCCTCGCCGGCGGCCAGCAGCGCCTGGGCGTACGCCTCCCGCGCCACGACCCGCAGCTCGTCGAGGCGCTGGATCTCCGGGACGACGGCCTCGATGTCCTGCACGTCGGCGAACGCGGCGCCGCGCCACGTGGACAGCGCCGCGGCCAGCAGCTCGGCGGCCTGCGCGGGGGAGGTCGCGACCAGGTCGCGGGCCCGCCGGACGTCCGCGTCGAAGCGCGCCGCGTCGGTGTCCAGATCGAGCCGGTACCCGTCGCCGACGGTGACGATGCAGGACGACGCCGTTCCGGGGCGCCCCGGCTCGAGCGTCCGGCGCAGGCGGGCGATGTATCCCTGCAGCGTGGTGGCGGCCGACGGGGGCGGGTCGCCCCGCCAGACGAGATCCGCGAGGGTCTCCATGCGCACCTGCCGGCCGTGGTGCGCCGCGAGGATCGCCAGGACCTCGGCGTGGCGGCGGGCGCCGAGGTCGAGGTCGCCGCCGCCGGCGCCGGTGACCGCGGTCGGACCGAGCACCCGCACCAGCAACACGCCCGCGAGGGTACCGCGCCCCGGGCCGGCGCCGGCACGTCATGACCGACGCGGCGCGCACCACCGTTCGGCCATGTCGCGCACGTACGTCTCGTAGGCGCGCGGCGGGCGGCCGAGCAGCGCCGCGGTCGCCGCGAGCTCGCGGGCCGGCGTCGGCAGGCCGTGCTTGGCGAGGAATCCGTAGCTGCGCCGGTAGTCGGCGAGTTTCGCGCCGTGCAACCGGTCGGCCAGCAGGTCCTGCCAGTCCAGGCGGTCGCCGGTGTACCGCACGGGCCGGCCCAGCACGTCGGCCCAGATCCGCGCGGACCCGGCGCCGCTGATCGATGCCGGGCCGACCAGGCCGTGCGCGCCGGAGGGGAATCCGGGGTCGGTCATGGCCCGGGCCACCACCTCACCGACGTCGCGCAGGTCGATCCGGTTGATGCCGGCCCGGTGCGCCGGCAGCGGGTACTGCCCGCCGAGGATCTCGTCCCGGACCAGCTCGTCGTTCTGGTAGTAGTTCGCCACCGAGAACACGACCGGACGGGTCCGGCCGGCCGTCGCCACCCGCCGCGCGATGCGCAGCTTCCCCTTGTAGTGCGGCAGGAACGTGCTGACCATCGCCTGGATGCACCAGCGCACCACCGGGTTCTGCCCGGTCATGGCGACCCCGGCGAAGACCAGCCGGACCCCGAGCCGCTCGCATGCGGCGACGAAGTGCTCCGCCATCAGCTCCTCGTCGGCGTCGTGCGGGGAGACGTACAACGCCGCGGTGACGCCGTGCAGCGCCGCCGCGACCGATGCGGCGTTCCGCAGGTCGCCGACGACGGGCTCGGCGCCGGCCGGCAGCAGCGCGGCGCGCCCGTGACTTCGGACCAGGGCCCGCACCGCGGCGCCGCGCGCCAGCAGGGCCGCCGTCACCTCTTTGCCGATGCTGCCGGTGGCCCCGGCTACCAACACGGTCATGATCTCGCCCTTCGTCCAGTGTGTGGGGTACCGGCCCGACGATGGCCGCCGCGGCTGGTGCGCCACTGGTACGCAACTGGTGGAGCCAGGTCTACTGCCGAAGTCCAGTGCGCCCCACCGGTCCGGCCGGTCCGTGCACCATCGCGCCGTGAGCTGCGAGCGACCCTGCCCGGCGCCGCGGCATCCTGATGCTCAACGACGACTCGGCCGACAGCTACGCCGAGCTGGCGCAGGAGGTGCGGGTGCTCGACCACGGCGCGGCGCCCACACCGGCGATGGAGGAATTCCTCACCGCGCTGTTCACCGGCGCCGGGTACTCCTCCGACCGGGCCGGGATCCCCGTGCTGTGCGCCGACCGCGCCGCCGCCAGGAACCCGGAGACGTACTTCCGCGACATCCAGGCGCACCGGGTCGACGACGATCCGCAACACGGTGCCGGCGCTGATCGTGGGGCCGACGGCGACCCGGCCACGCCGTACGCGGGACAGCTGGCGATGCACCGGGCCCTGCGCGGCTCGCGGATGGTGACGCTGCCCGGCCGGTTCGCGCACGGGCAGTACCTGGTGGCGGGCAACGCCTGCGTCGACGGCACCGTGGAGCGCTACCTCGTCGACGGGGTGCTACCCGCCCGCGACACCACCTGCGATGCCGGCCAGCTTGGCGCGGACCTCGACCGCGTCGGGATGCTCGACTGACTCGAAGATGTCCAGGGACCGGCGCCAGACGTCATGGGCGGCCTTGACGTCGCCGAGCGCCAGGTGGCTGTCGCCGAGATGGTGCAGGGTGTCGGCCTCGAAGCAGCGGTCGCCGGTGTCCTCGAAGAGCGCCAGCGCCCGCTGGTAGCAGGCGATCGCCGGCTCGTGCTCGTGGAGTTGGTGGTGGGCGAAGCCGATGCTGTCCCAGGTCTCGGCTTCGCCCTGCCGGTTGTCCAGCTCCTGGTGCAGGGTGAGCGCCTGCCGGCAGGTGGCCAGGGCCATGCGGTGGTCGCCGAGCTGGGCGTGCAGCCAGCCCATCGCGTTGAGCGCGTTGGCCTCGCCGGTGGGGCTGGCCGCGGCCCGGAACAGGTCCCGGGCTTGGGACGCCTGGCGGAAGCCGTCCTCGTACTGTCCACGGTGGACGGCGATCTCGGCCAGGTTCAGGTGGCCCTGCGCCTGCCGCCCGTGATCGCCGAGCTCCCGGTACAGGTCCAGGGCGCGGATCGCGTGCCGCTGCGCGTCGTCGGAGCGGTCGAGCTTCAGGTACACGTGCGCGACCAGCCGGTGGCTGTGCGCCGCGCCCTGGCGGCCGGTCGGGCGGTCCGTCAGGCGTTCGGCGGCGGCGAGCCCGGCCTGCGCGGCGCGCAGCCAGTCGCGCCACAGGCCCTGCCGGTCCAGGAACGTGGCCAGCGCCCACGACAGCTGCCAGGCGTGCCCGTCGAACCCGGACCGGGCGGCCTGGTCGATCGCGGCGAGCAGGACGGGCCGCTCCGCGGTGAACCACGCGAGGCTCTGCCGGGCGTCCTTCAGCGGTTCGGGCCGGACGTCGGTCGGGTCCAGGTCCAGCGTCTCGCGGTGCGGGCTGAGCAGCCGGGCTCCCGCGTAGGCGGTGTGCAGGTAGTGATCCAGCGTCCTGCGCTGGGCGGCGCGCCGTTCCTCCGGGCTGTCGACGGCCTCGGCCTGCTCCGTGGCGTAGGCGCGCAGGAGGTCGTGGAAGGTGTACCGGCCGGGCGCGTGCTCCGTGAGCAGGTTGGCCCGCACCAGCTCCAGCAGCGAGGCGTCGCGGACACCGGCGAGACCGGCGGCGGCCGCGGCGGTCACGTCCGGCCCCGGGTGCAGGCCCAGCAGGCGGAACATGCGCGCCGCCGCCGGGCTGAGCGCGGCGTAGGACCAGGAGAGCACGGCCCGCGCGTCGACGTCGCGTTCGGCGCCGGTGAACGCGTCGAGCTGCCGCCCGGCGACCTGCCGCAGGGACGCGGCGACGTCGGCGAGCGCGAGCGACGGGCGGCCCGCCGCACGGGCGGCGACGATCGCCAGGGCAAGCGGCAGGCCGGCGCACGCGTCGACGATCTCGTCGACGGCGGCGGACTCGTCGGCGACCCGGCCGGCGCCGAGCCGGGCGGCCAGCAGCCACCGGGCGTCGGCGTGCGGCAGCAGGTCGAGCAGGAGCGGCTCGGCACCCTCCGACGTGTGCAGCCCGGACAGCTCGTTGCGGCTGGTGACCAGCACCACGCACCCGCCGGCGCCGGGCAGCAGCGGGCGGACCTGCTCGGAGTCTCGGGCGTTGTCGAGCACCAGCAGCATCCGCCGGCCGGCGAGGTGGCTGCGGTACAGCGCGACCTGCGCCTCGAGACCGACCGGGACGCGCTGTGGTGCGACGTCCAGCGCGTCGAGGAACCCGCGGATCGCCTCGGCCGGATCGGTCGGCGGCGCGGTGCGGTCGAAGCCGCGCAGGTTCACGTACAGCTGCCCGTCGGGGAACCGGCCGGCGATCTGGTGCGCCCAGTGCACGACGAGGGTGGTCTTGCCGACGCCCGCGGTCCCCGCGACGGTGCAGATCACCGTTGAGGTCGGCGTGACGCCGGCGGCGAGGGCGTCCAATCGCGCGAGCGCGTCGCCGCGCCCGGTGAACCCGCGCACGGCCGGCGGCAGCTGCGCGGGCACAGGGTGCGCCGCCGGTGCGGCAGGAGCCGGCGCGGGTTGGCCCCGCAGCACCGCCAGGTGCAGGCGTTGCAGCTCCGGCCCCGGGTCGAGGCCGAACTCCTGCGCCAGCCGCTGCTGGTGGCGCCGGTACACGGCGAGGGCCTCGAGGCTGCGCCCGGCGCCGTCCAGCGCCCGCATCGACAGGCCCAGCAGCCCTTCCCGGGTCGGGTGCGCGGCGGCGAGCCGGGTCAGCTCCGGCAGCGCCTCGACGTGCCGCCCGGCGGCGACCTCGCACGCCAGCCACTCCTCGGTCACCACCAGCCGCAGCTCGTCGAGGTCGCCCACCAGGCGCGGGCGCAGCCAGGCCGACACCGTGTCGTCGAGCGCGTCGCCGCGCCACAGGTCCAGCGCCGCCCGCAGCCGCTCGGCCCGCTCGGCCGGATCTGCCAGGGCCCGGGCCGCGGCGACCATGCCGCTGAAGCGCCGCGCGTCGATTGCCTCGTCGTCGACGTCGATCTGGTACGACGTGCCGGTGCTGCTCAACAGCGCGGCCTCGGTGCCAAGCGCGGCGCGGACCCGGGAGACGTGGCTGTGCAGCTGCTGCCGTGCGGTCGGCACGGGCTCGCCGTCCCAGAGCAGGTACGCCAGCCGTTCCACCGGCACCGGCACGTGGTTGTGCAGCAGCAGGACGGCCAGCAGGCAGCGCTCCCGCCGCCGCCGGAGCACGACGGGGCCCTCTGACGTGTCGATCGCGAACGGACCGAGAAGCCGGAACCTCACAGCGGCCCACCGTATCCCCTCGCCCGCATCCCATCTGCGTTGGCGTGTCAAGCCTGGCGCAAGCGGCGGCACGCATATTCGGGGTGGTCAACGTCGACCGAACGGGGGCGTGCGGTGGACGGCGCGTGATGGCCGGCCACCGTACGCGGAACGCGTCAGCGCGCCGGTGCCAGCAGACGCTCGCGGATGAGCGTGCCCGGCTCGTCGAACCACTCGTCGTAGTGGGTGGCCGGGCCGAGCGCGTCGATGACGGCGACGTACGCGGCGCCGTCGATGGGCCGCCCGGTCAGCATGCTGGTCATCGCGTGCAGGTAGTGGAAGTCGCTGTGGCCCGGGAACGCCTCCACGCCGCCGGCCACGACCGACGCCGCCTGCTCGTCGTTGCCCAGCTCCAGCAGGGTGAGCACGATCCACCGGCTGGCCGAGGGGCGGTCGCCGGACTTTCCGCGCCGGTAGGCGTCGAGGAACCCGGCGAGGGCCCGGTCGAAGCGGCCGGCGGCGAACTCGCGCAGCGCGGCGGCGTACGGCAGGTCGTCCGGCAGGTCGTCGGCGTGCACGGGCAGGTAGGCGCGACCGACGACGCCGCCGTCGGGATCGCTGCCGGCGCGCCGCCCGACGATCCGCCATCGGACCGCCCGGTGCCCCTCGAACGCCGGGAACGTGACGGGGACCGCGATCGCGTCGGAGGCCGAGGCCGCGGCGCGCTGCCGGAGCCGCTGCTCGGCGCCGGCGTCGACGAAGCGCAGCCCGCCCAGGTCGAAACGCCAGTCGTCGCCGGTCGTGGGGGACCAGGCCGCGCACACGCCGCGGTACGTCTCCTCGACCCGGGTGATGATCGTGTCCCACGAGTAGCCGGCCGCGGTCTTCAGGCCGCCGTCGCGCAGCCGCGCCGCCAGGTCCGGCTCGTCCAGCACCCGGCGCACCCGCGCGGCCAGCCCGTCGACGTCGTGGATGTCGGCAAGCAGCGCGTTCTCGCCGTCGCGGGCGTACTCGAGGACGCCGGTGTTCCTGGTCGTCACCACCGGCGTGCCCGACGCCATCGCCTCCAGCGGCGGCAGGGGGAACGTCTCGTAGTGCGAGCAGCAGACGTAGGCCGCGGCGCCGCGGTACAGCGCGCCGAGCGTCGCCTGGTCCGGGGAGACGACGACCCGGCCGAGAGGGTCCCGCGGCGGCCGCGGCGTGACCCAGACCAGCTCGACGCCGTCGCCGTGTCCGGCCACCGCCTGCCACACCTGGCGCATCTCGGCCATGCCCTTGAAGATGGTGCCGTCCCAGCCCACGAACAGCAGGTACGGCCGCTGCTGCCGGTCGCCGCCGACCGCGGGGTGGAACACGGTCGGGTCGACGGCGTTGGCGATGACCGTCGCCGCGACGCCGTAGCGGTCGCGGAGCACCGCGGCGACGGTGCCGCTCACGATGATCGTCGCGTCGGCGGCCTCGACGTTGCGGGCCACGACCTCCCGCGTCTCCTGGTCGATGTCCTCGAACAGGTGGAAGTCGCCCTGCTCGAAGTGCACGACCGGGGCGACGCCGAGGGTACGGGCGGCCAGGACCTGGTCCCAGTAGCCGGCGACGATCACGTCGCACGCCGGCACCGTCTCGGCGAGCTCGACCCCGAACGGCACCTGCTGGAACCGTGCCCGCAGGCCGAACCACGCCGGCGGGGTGAAGTGGCTGAGCACCGTCACCTCGTGGCCCCGGTCGTGGAGCCGGTTCGCGTGCTCGAACAGCACCCGCGCGCCACCGCCGACGTCGGTACGCGGCACGAGATAGCAGAGTCGCAGCCGCTCGGGTGTGTCACCGCGGGCGGATCTGCGCGCGCCCTGCGGGGGCGGCGGCAGCGCGCGGCGGGCCGTGAACTCCGCGCTCCGGGCGGCGGCGACGGCCGCGGCCAGATCGGGACGCAACGGCAGGGACGAATCGTCGTTCGACAGCACACCTACCCATCGGCCGGTCGGTGCACTCCCTGAGGGAACCGGGAAAGCCGAACGGCCCGGCTCCCTGACGGGGGCCGGGCCGTGCGATGGTCCGCCGGCTATTCGCTGAGCACCGTGTAGTAGGCGCCCGGCGTCTGTGCGCTCGACTGGGAGGCCACGACGTCGGTGACCGTGACCGGGCAGACGCCCGACACCGCGAGGGCACCCACGCCGTCGGCGTCCTTGGCGAGCGCGGGCACCGTGACCTTCACGGCCAGGCCGGTGATCGCGGTGTCGGCGGCAACCGTGGCCGCCAGGCCGCAGAACTTGACCGTCCACTTGAGTGGGTCCTGCAGATCCGCCAGTGACTTGCCGAAGCCGGTCCCGGTGATGATCGTGGTGATGCCGGTGGCGTTCGCCTTGCCCTCCTTGACGCTGAGACTCGTCACCGTCGGCGCCGCGACGACCGTCGCCAGGTGGGTGGCGCTCAGGAAGGTCTTGCTCACACCGTTCTGCGTGATGGTGATCGTGTTGTCGCCCGCGGTCATGCCTGCCCCGGTCTTGAAGGTCATCGCGTTGGCCGGGGACGCGGTCCCCGTCGCTGCCAGCGGGGTCGTCGAGTCCTCGGTGGCGTAGACCTTGACCTCGGTGCCGGCCTTGCCGCCCATCGACACGGACAGTGCCGCCCCTGTGGTCGGCAGGAAGGTGAAGTCGTCGGCGGCCTTGACCCGCACGATCTGACCACCGGCGGTGGAGAATCGCCGCGCCTGGTCGGCCTGGGCGAGCGCCACGCTGTTGTCGTTGATGACGGGCTTCTTGTCGGCGAGCAGCGCGATGGACGGAGGCGCAACGAAGGTGACGCCGTTCAACTTGGTCAGCGAGTCGCCGTTGACGAAGTTGATGACCACGTCGCCGGTGCCCGCGGGGCAGTCGACCGGGGTCTTGACGGAGATGACCGTCGGGCTGGACACCACATAGTTGGTGAGCGCGTTGCACGGCGTAGGCCCGAGACCGACGCTGGCAACGGTGTCCTCGGTGAGCTGGGTGGCATTCGCGCCGGTCACCGTGATCGTCGCGACCTGCTTCGCCGTCAGCGCGGCAAGCTTGCCGCTGGCCGGCGAGGTGATGCTGATCGTGCCGGTGGCAGCCGCGTGGGCCGGGAACACCGCGAGGGTCGTGGCTGCGAGGGTGCCGGCAACGGCGGCGGCGACGAGGCGGATACGTCGCCAGGGATGGGCATACGACATTGAGCATGGTCCTCTCGGAACTGTGCGGCGCGAGTCCTGACGGTGACCGCATGAACCTCGTTTGCTCACACAAAGTAACACTGAAGCTACTGTGAGTTTCCGGAAAGCGAGTGTTCGTCGGCTTTCCCGGCCGCTACGCGGGGCGGCCCGGAGCCAGTGCTGCGCTCCGGGCCGCCGTCGTGATGGGGCTGCGGGTCAGTTGTAGTCCGCGACCGTGAAGGTCGAGCCGCTGGTGATGATCGACTGGCTGTAGCCGACCGTCGTCTGCGCGCCGATCGCGCCGTTGCTGACGACCGTCACGGTGTAGACACCGCTCGGGACCAGCGACGTGTTGAACAGCTGCACGTTGGCGACGGTGCCCGTGGGCGCCTTGCTGAGCGACACCTTGCTGGTGGTGGCGTTGAACGCGGTGATGTACGTACCCGCCGGGATGTTGGTGCCGGTGACGACCTTGCCGACGTCCGCGACGGTGAAGGTGTGCCCGGTGCCGCCCGACAGTTCACTGGCGGCGTAGGTGCCGCCGGTGAGCGGCTTGCCGACACCGATGGTCAGGGTGTCGGTGCCCGGAACGACCGCGTTGACCGTCTGGGACAAGGTGACCGCGGTCCCCACCACCGACACGATGGTGGTGTTCGGCTTGATGTTGGTGCCGCTGACGTAGGAGCCCACGTCGGCCGCGGTGATCGAGCAGGCGCCGGCAATCGTCAGGGTGGCGACCACCGTGGCGGCGGTGCACCCGGTGGTGGTGCGGTTGGCCGGCGTGTAGAAGTTGCCGATGGTCCAGATGCTGCAGATCAGCTCACTGTCGCTGAGGACGAGGACGTCGGTGCACTCCGCGGTCTGGCCGTTGGTCTTGGTGGTCGTCGGGCTGCCCGCCGCCGGGTTGTAGACGCCCTTGACGAGGTAGACGTGTGCCTTGGCCGCGTTGGGGTCCAGGCCGGTCGACGAGCTGAAGTCCATGCCCGAGAAGCCGGTGCCGTAGATGTCGAGGTCGGTGGCGGTGGCCTTGCCGTTCGGCGCGACCTTCGGCGTGACCGTGAGGCCGTTGGAGTAGGTGTAGGTGGCCTTCTGGCCGATGAACGTGCCGCCCGCGGTGGTCACGGTGACGGCGTACGGGCCGCCGACCGAGTGCGCCCCGGTCTTGCCGCGGAGGCTCGCGCCGTCGGCGGACACCGTGATGTTCGTCAGCTGCACGCCGCCGATGCGGACGTCCAGCAGGCTGACGCCGTCGGTCGGGAAGCCGGTGCCGGTGATCAGGACGTTCTGGTTACCCTGCGGCGGACCCGCCATCGGGCTGACGCCGGTGACCGTCGCGCCGGGGGCGACGGTGTACCGACCGCCGGAGAACGCCGAGGCGCCGATCAGCGGACTGCCGGAGCCGCCGATCGTGGTGCCGCTGTAGACGCAGGTGTGGAACGCGTCAGTGTCCGACACCAGGGTGAGCGCCGGCAGGCCGACCGTCAGCTTGTAGTCCGTGAGCACGCGTGCCGCGGCTGCCGTGGGCGCGATGAGCGAAGCGCTGTTGGTGATCGAGGTGAGTGTCGGGGCGCACACCGACCCCGCGGTGACCTCTTGGAACTGCACATAGGTGCTGCCCGACGCGAAGATCGGTGCCGCCGAGTCGACGCTCAGTGAGTTGGCGCCCGTGGTCGGTCCCGTGTTCGGGGTGGTGGTCACCGGCGTCACAACGGTGAGGATCGATGCCGGAGTTGCGGTGAGGGTCTCGCCGATCAGGGCGCCTGCGGCGGCGTTGTCGTAGATGCACACGTTGAAGTCGGCGCTGGGCACCCCCGCCGGCAGGGCGAGCCCAGCGGGGACGGTGACAGTCGCCGTGCCGGCGGCAACGGAGGTGGCGGCGGCGACGTTGACCACACCGGACTGGACGACATTGCTGGCGCTGGCCGTCACGGCCGCAGGGGACGCCGCCGTCGCGGCGCAGGTCAGCGAGCTGGGAACGGCCGGGTTCCGCACCTGGAACTGCACCTGGATGTTGGCGGCCGACTGGGCGACGATACCGGAGTTCGCGATGTCCAGGGTGAATCCGCCACCGCTGGCGATGCGGTTCTGGGCGGGCGTTGCGACGGCCGCGGCGCTGGGCAGGGCTGTGACGACCAGGCTGGCCGCCGTGAGCGTCAGGACGACGCCGGCGCGCGCCGCTATCCTGCCGCTGCGCGAGTTTTTGTAGACGTGCACTTGAGTTTCTCCTCCGTCAGTCCACACGGGATGGGAGTGCTCGGTGGGCGCAAATCCCTGCATGGGAGGCGCTCAACACCCGGATAGTTACTCAACGTAGCAGCGCGATAACTGAAGGTTCTTCAAATCTGACAACCGGCGAAGTCTTTGCCGGATCTGGCCGCGTGGAGGCCGTCGTGCCTGTAGGCGGCACGAATCCGGCACGCGTGCAGCAGATCGGCGCCCGTGCGTCTCTACACAGTGGAGGCGATGCGATGAGCAGCTCGACGACGACGAGATCGCGGTGCTGCTGGGCATCGCCAGGAGCACGGTGCGCAGCCAGGCGGCGCGCGGACTGGAGACGCTGCGGGCGCGGCTGGAAGCGCACCGTCCCGCCGAGGTCAGGAGCCGATGATGGTGGAAGAGCAGCTCAGGACGACCCTTGAGCGGGCCGGTCTGGCCGCAGGCGGTCCTCAGCGTCCCGGCGCGGTTCGGCAAGGGCGCCAACGAGCCGATCACGATGCTCGACGAGCACCGGATGCTGCTCGCGATCCGCACCGGCGTCGACAAGGTGTCCTCGCTCGCCGCGTACGACCTGCGCACCGGCACCGAACGGATCCTCACCGAGCTGCCCGACCCGCCCAGCGCGCAGGGCTACTGGCCGGGCGGGTTCACGGCCGCCGACGGGCTGATCGTCTGGAGCGCGTACGCGTTCGGCAAGGACGGCTCGCAGACGTTCGAGTACTGGTCGATGCGCGCCGACGGCACGGGCAAGCGGCGGTTCCGGACCTCGGACCAGGACACCGGTGAACGGGTCGTGGTCGCCGCAGGGGCGATGTACGGCTCGTCGCTCACGGGCGGCGGCATCGTGCGGGTGCCGCTCGATGGCGGTACACCGGCGAAAATCGCGGGCTCGGACGGCTTCAAGATCGCCAGGCGGCCGTGGGCGGTCACCGCTGGGCCGATGGGCACGCCGCAGCCGTCGGCGTGGAATCTCGTCACCGGGGAGCGTCGCACGCCGGTTGCCCGGTCGCAGCCGTCGCCGTGGTGGACCGCCGCGGACCAGGACACGTGGCTCGGCATCGACGACAACCGGCTCCGGTTCGCCCAGGGCACCGACGGCGCGTGGCAGGTGACCACGAACGGGTTCGACCCGACCACCCTCTCCGACGGCTGGCTGGTCGGTGGCACGATGCTCAACCTGCTGCACCCGAACGATCCGAGGCAGCCCGCGGTCTGGGACCTGCGCAGCGGACTGGTCGGCACCTACGGCACGCCCGAGGCGTCCGGCAACTCCTTCCGCAGCCAGGTGACGCACCCGCTGGCGTGGTGGCCGTCCGGGGACCGGTTGATGGTGCTCGACCCGGCCAGGATCGGCTGAGCCGCGGCCTCAGCGCCTGAACCGGCCGACCAGGCCGGTGAGCGTCATCGCCGGCAGGTTGGTCTGTTCGGCGATGCCGCCGATCACCTTGACCACGTCGACGATCTGGCGCGGGTCGGAACGCTGACGGTGAGGTCGCGCTCGGCGAGCCGGGCGCGGTTGACCGAGCGCTGCACGCCGTCGCCGACCGCCGTGGCGAGCCGGGTGACGCCCTCCCGCGTCACGTGCGCCCGGCAAAACCCGCTAGTCACGCACCGGAGTCGTGCGGGTATCGTCGCCGAAGGCCTGTTTGAGAAGTGCCTGTTGGAGAAGTAGGGCGGAATCTGATGGTGCTGAAGATGTCCACGCTGTTCGTGCGGACGCTGCGTGAGGACCCCGCGGACGCCGAGGTGACCAGCCACCGGCTGCTCGTGCGCGCCGGCTACGTCCGCCGCGTCGCCCCGGGCATCTTCACGCTGCTGCCGATGGGCCTGCGGGTGCTGCGCAACGTCGAGCGGGTCATCCGCGACGAGATGGACGCCATCGGCGGTCAGGAGCTGACCTTCCCCGCGCTGCTGCCCCGCGAGCCCTACGAGGCGACGGGCCGCTGGACGGAGTACGGCGCCAACCTCTTCCGGTTGAAGGACCGCCGCGGCGGCGACTACCTGCTCGGCCCCACCCACGAGGAGATGTTCACGCTCGCCGTGAAGGACTTCTACTCCTCCTACAAGGACCTGCCGCTCACGCTGTACCAGATCCAGACGAAGTACCGCGACGAGGCGCGGCCCCGGGCCGGCATCCTGCGCGGGCGTGAGTTCCTCATGAAGGACTCCTACTCCTTCGACGTCGACGACGACGGGCTGGCCGCGGCGTACCAGCGGCACCGGTCCGCCTACGCCAAGATCTTCGACCGGTTCGGCCTGGACTACGTCGTCTGCTCCGCGACCAGCGGCGCGATGGGCGGCAGCGCCTCCGAGGAGTTCCTCGCGATCTGCGACATCGGCGAGGACACCTTCGTGCGCTGCACCAACGGCGACTATGCCGCCAACGTCGAGGCGGTCACCACCCCCGCGCCCGCTGCCGTCGCCATCGAAGGCCAGCCCGCCGCGCAGGTCGTGGACACCCCGGAGACGCCTACGATCGAGACGCTCGTCGCGCTGTTCAACGACCGTGACGACCTGCGCCGCGACGACCGCGCCTGGGACGCCGGCGACACGCTGAAGAACGTCATGCTCATGCTGACGCTGCCCGACGGCAAGCGTGAGGCCCTCGCGGTCGGCGTGCCCGGTGACCGCGAGGTCGACCTGCGCCGGTTGGAGGCCCAGGTGGCACCCGCCGAGGTCGCGCCGATGTCCGAGGCGGAGTTCCAGCAGCACCCCGCGCTGGTGAAGGGCTACATCGGCCCCGGCGTCCTGGGGGAGAAGGGCTCCTCCGGCATCCGGTACCTGGTCGACCCCCGGGTCGTGGACGGCACCAGCTGGATCACCGGCGCCGACGAGCCCGGCAAGCACGTGATGCACCTGGTCGCCGGGCGGGACTTCACCCCCGACGGGACGGTCGAGGCGGTCCGCATCCAGGACGGCGACCTGTGCCCCGTCGACGGCGGCGTCCTGGAGCTGGCCCGCGGCATCGAGATCGGCCACATCTTCCAGCTCGGCCGCAAGTACGCCAAGGCGCTCGGGCTCACCGTGCTCGACCAGAACGGCAAGGCCGTCACGGTGACGATGGGCTCCTACGGCGTCGGCGTGTCCCGCGCGATCGCCGTGGTCGCCGAGCAGACCGCCGACGACCGCGGCCTGTGCTGGCCCCGCGAGCTGGCGCCGGCCGACGTGCACGTGGTCGCCGCCGGCAAGACCGAGGAGATCAAGGCCGGCGCCGCGCAGCTCGCCGACGCCATCGCCGCGACCGGCCTCGAGGTGCTGCTCGACGACCGCAAGGACGTCTCGCCCGGGGTGAAGTTCAACGACTCGGAGCTGCTCGGCGTCCCGACGATCGTCGTGGTCGGCAAGCGGCTGGCCGACGGCCTGGTGGAGATCCGCGACCGCAAGACCGGCGAGAAAGAGGAGATTCCGGTCGAAGGCGCTGCGGAGCGTATCGCCGCCATCGTCCGCGCTGGGTGACCGCGCGGGAAGGGTCGGCCGTTCGGCTCCTTGTCGTATCAGCCGTTCGGCCGGACCTATCCCGCCAAATCCCCACGCACACGGCACTTCGGTTTGACTGACGCCCGGGAGGGGCCGATACGTTCGGTCACGGCCATGCTGTCAACGAAGGGTGCTGACGTTGTCCGGCCGACATACCGCAATGTCCCGACGTCATCTCATCCCATTGATCGCCGGCACCGTCGCGGCGATCGCCCTTATCGGCGGCGCAGTAGCGACCGTCAATATGGGATCGGATGACACCAAGCCGACCGCCGCCAGTGATCTGATCGACGGCAGTCGCAGCCCGGCCGACCGTGCGGACCGCGGCGACCGGCCCTCGACCTCGGCGTCGGCCTCCCCGTCTGCCTCGCCTTCGGCATCGCCGCAGGTCAGCAAGTCCCCGGAGGCGACCAAGTCGCCGACGAAGAAGCCATCGACGAGCAAGACGCCGGGTGCCACGGGTGGCGCCGTGACGAGCACCGGCACCTGCAAGGCCTCCTATTACGACACCGGGTCGCGCACCGCCAACGGCGAGAGCTTCGACCCCAACGGACTGACGGCCGCGCACAAAGAGCTGCCGTTCAACACCCGCGTCCGGGTCACCAGCCTGGCCAACGGGAAATCCGTCGTCGTGCGGATCAATGACCGCGGACCGTTCGTCAGCGGGCGGTGCCTCGACCTTGCCCGTGGCGCGTTCGTCACGATCGCTTCGGTGAGTGCCGGAGTGATCAACGCTCGGTACGAGGTACTCAAGTAAGGGCGATCCCGGCCGTTTGTTTGAGCGGTTCGGCGGCTCGTTGGTGGCATGCTGTCGATCGGACCTATGAAACGACCGTTGCTTCCCGAAGCCCGCGCCGGAGTCGGCGCGGCCTTCGTGCTGCTCTGCCTGGTCCTGGCCGCTGAGGTCGCCGACGGCACCGACGCCAACTACGTCGGGCTCCTCGCCGCCGCCCCGTTCCTCGCGGCCGCGTTCGCGTCGTGGCCGGAGGTCCTCGCGGTCGGCAGCGCCTCGACCGTCCTCGCCCTGGTGTTCTGCTCCATCGAGCTCATGCACCACCGCGACCGCACCCTGGTCATGCTGCTGAACCTCGGCGCGGTCGTCCTCGCCGCCGGCATCGCCTCCGCCGTCGGCGCCATCCGGCAGCGCCAGATCGCCCGGTATGCGGAGCTGTCGAAGCTGGCCTCCGTGGCGCAGCAGGCCGTCCTGCGCCCGCTCGGGCCGCAGCTTGGGCCGCTGACGATTGCCGCCCGCTACATCTCGGCCAGCGCCGCCGCAGACATCGGCGGCGACCTGTACGAGGCGCTGGACACCCCGTACGGCGTCCGCATGATCATCGGTGACGTGCGGGGCAAGGGTCTGGACGCGGTCCGCCTCGCCAGCATCGTCCTCGGCTCATATCGGCACGTGGCCTTCGAGCGCGCCGACCTGCGCGCGATCGTGGCGGACCTGGACCGCGCCGTGGCCCGGTCGGTCGGCGACGAGGACTTCGTGACCGCGGCGCTGATCGAGGAGCGCGGCGGCACGCTGACGATCGTCAACTGCGGGCATCCCGCGCCGCTGCTGCTGCGCCGCGGCCAGGTCATTCCGCTCGACCCGCCGTCCAACGCGCCGCCGCTGGGCTTCATGCCGGTGGTCAAGCCGCGCGTCGAGCGGCTGGAGCCGGGCGACCGGCTGCTGTTCTTCACCGACGGGCTGGCCGAGGCGCGCCGCGACGGGCAGTTCTTCCCGACGGCGGAGCGGGCGCAGCGGTTACTGGGGCACGGCACCGTCGGCGACGGGCTGGCCTCGCTGGAGAGCGCGCTGCTGGAGTGGGTGCGCGGCCGGCTCGACGACGACATCGCGCTGGTGCTGGTGGAATACCAGGGTGTGAAGGCTCCGGCGACGGTCCCCAGCTGGGAGATCGGCGGCGCCGGAGCGACGACCGTGGGCTGAGGCCCTATTCGGTGACGGCGCGCGGGCGCGGGACGAAGCGCCGCATCGGGGCGCGGTGCCGGCCGGTGTAGAACCGCGGGTACTTGGGAGCGAACAGAGAGCCCATCATCCGGACGATCATCGCGGTGCCCTCCTTCTGACTGCGAGTAACCGGTCAACGATCACATCACCCGCGGGTGACGGCGTGTCGTGCGCACGTGCTCCCCTCGTGCTACTCATCTGCCACCCTCTGCTACTCACGGGTCACCCTGACCTGCCGAGATAGCGTGCGCCCAGGTGAGCCGACATGTGATCGCTGTCACCCATCCGGGCGGGTTGCCGGAGGTTACTGTCGAGTAATAAGATTCCTGTTACCGACTGGTAACCTCGGTCGTCCATGCTCGATCTACAAAAGCGACCCAGAGACGGGGGCCACTCCGCGATGAGCCATTACAAGAGCAACCTGCGGGACCTCGAGTTCAACCTCTTCGAGGTGTTCGGCGTCGACAAGGTCATGGGCCAGGGCCCCTACGGCGACCTGGACGTCGACACCGCCCGCAGCATCCTCGCGGAGGTCGACCGGCTCGCCCGCGAGGACCTCGCCGCGAGCTACACGGATGCCGACCGCAACCCGCCCGTGTACGACCCCGCGACCTACTCGGTGAAGATGCCCGAGTTGTTCCGCAAGTCGTACGAGGCGTTCATGGCCGCCGAATTCTGGCGCCTCGACCTGCCGCCGGAGCTCGACGGCACCGCCGCGCCCCGCGCGCTGTGGTGGGCCCTCGCCGAGATGGTCCTGGGCTCCAACGCCCCCATCTGGATGTACGCATCCGGCCCCTCCTTCGCCAACACGCTGCGGATCGAGGGCACCGAGGAGCAGAAGAAGTGGGCGAAGCTCTTCGTCGAGCGCCAGTGGGGCTCCACGATGGTGCTCACCGAGCCCGACGCCGGCTCCGACGTCGGCGCCGGCCGCACCCGCGCGATCCCGCAGGCCGACGGCTCCTGGCACATCGAGGGCGTCAAGCGCTTCATCACCAGCGGTGAGCACGACCTCGCCGAGAACATCGTCCACTACGTCCTGGCCCGCCCGGTCGACACGCCCGGCGTCGGCGGCCCCGGCACCAAGGGGCTCTCGCTCTTCGTCGTGCCGAAGTACCACTTCGACGGCGACACCGGCGAGCTCAAGGACCGCAACGGCGCCTTCGTCACCAACGTCGAGCACAAGATGGGCCTCAAGGTCTCCACGACCTGCGAGGTCACCTTCGGCGGCCATGGCGTCCCGGCCAAGGGCTGGCTGCTCGGCGACGTGCACGAGGGCATCCGTCAGATGTTCCTCATCATCGAGTACGCCCGGATGATGGTCGGCACGAAAGCCATCGCCACCCTCTCGACCGGCTACCTCAACGCGCTGGACTACGCCAAGAGCCGCGTCCAGGGCGCCGACCTCGCCAGCACCGACAAGGCCGCGCCGCGGGTCACGATCATGCACCACCCCGACGTGCGCCGCTCGCTGCTGCTGCAGAAGTCCTACGCCGAGGGCCTGCGCGCCCTCGTGCTGTACACGGCGTCCTGGCAGGACAAGGTCGCCCTGGCCGAGGCGTCCGGCGACGCCGCCGCCGCGAAGATCGCCAAGCGGGTCAACGACCTGCTGCTGCCCCTGGTCAAGGGCGTCGGCTCCGAGCGCGCCTACGAGCTGCTCGGCCACGAGTCACTGCAGACCTTCGGCGGCTCCGGCTTCCTGCAGGACTACCCGCTGGAGCAGTACGTCCGCGACTCGAAGATCGACACTCTCTACGAGGGCACCACCGCGATCCAGAGCCTCGACCTGGTCTTCCGCAAGATCGTGAAGGACCAGGGCAAGGCGCTGCTCACCGTCGCCGCCGAGATCCAGCAGTTCCTGGAGGCCGAGGGCGGCAACGGCCAGCTCAAGGTGGAGCGGGTCGCGCTGGGCAAGGCGCTCACCGAGGTGCAGAGCATGCTGGGCATCTTCACCGGCTGGCTCGGCGAGGCCCAGGCCGGCGACCAGCAGGCGCTGTACAAGGTCGGCCTCAACAGCCGCCGCTTCCTGCTCGCCCTCGGCGACGTCGTCGTCGGCTGGCTCCTGCAGCGCCAGGCCGAGGTGGCGCTCAAGGCCCTGGCCGCCGGCACCACCGAGACCGCCTTCTACGAGGGCAAGATCGCGGCCGCGAAGTTCTTCGCCCGCGAGGTGCTGCCGCGGACCGGCTCGGACCGCCGGGTCATCGAGGCCACCACCCTGGACGCGATGGATCTGTCCGAGGACTCGTTCTAGCTGTTTCGAACAGAAGCTGGCGGGAGGGCAATGGCGCCCTCCCGCTTTTCTGTGCCCGTTTGTCATGCCCGTAATAGAAAATCCGACACGGCTGCGGCCTTGGTGGTTCCGCGCAGTCTTCGGCGGCGCGACCGGGTAGCGCGGTCATCGTCCGTGCCGCATCAGCCCCGGGAAGTGTGGTGTGTCTTCAGCGCGGCGGTCTCCAGGTCGCGCCAGGCGCCATGCACCGAATGAACCGCGATCCCGCTCGTCGCCAGCCCCTCATCGGGCAGCGCATCCGGGTCCAGCAGGTCCGACAGCATCGACAGCGTCGGGTTGTGGCCGATGACCAGCAGCGTCGACACGTCCGGCGCGCCGTTGCGCAGGAGGTCGAGGGTGTCGTGGGCGGGCCCCAGATACAGGCGGTGCTCGAAGACCACGGGAGCCTCGGCCAGCGCCAGGCCTTCCAGCGTTTCCCGGGTGCGCACCGCCGTCGAGCAGAGCACCAGGTCGGGCAGGAGGCCCTGGTCGCGCAGCCACGAACCGGCCGCGGCGGCGTCGCGGCGGCCGCGGGGGCTCAGGGGACGCTCGAGATCGGTCGGGTACGGATCCGGGTCCACGGACTTGGCGTGGCGGAGCAGGATCAGCGTGCGCTCGGTCATGCCGTCCAGGGTGCCCGATTGAGCCGCGTCATAGGTGGGTAACCCCGACATGCAGAGACGGTTACCAACCCAACGCCCTGGAGGCCCTCGATGGGTATCGGCGGAAGCATCCTTCTGATCGTTGTCGGAGCGATCCTTACGTTCGGCCTGGACGACACCGACCTCGGGCCGTTCAACCTCGACACCATTGGCTGGATCTTCCAGCTCGCGGGTCTGGTCGGCCTGCTCCTGACGCTGTACTTCTGGAACTCGCGCCGGCGCACCGTGGTGCGGCAGGTGCCGCCGCCGCCCCCGGCCGGTGGCACGATGATCCCCCCGTCGGGGGAGGAAGTCATCGAGGAGCGCCGCCGCCGGACCTACTGACGTGCTTCCCACATCGCCATCTATTTCGCATACACCGCGAAGTAGATGGCGATGTGGTGCAGGATCGCGGCGACCAGCGTGCACGCGTGGAAGAACTCGTGGTGGCCGAACACGGTCGGCCACGGGTTGGGCCGGCGCAGCGCGTAGAAGACCGCGCCGATGGTGTAGAACGCGCCGCCGACGATCGTCAGGACCAGCGCCGTGACCCCGCCGGAGTGCAGGATGTCCGGCAGCACGACGACGGCGACCCATCCGAGCGCGATGTAGAGCGGGGCGGACAGCCACCGCGGCGCGTGCGGCCAGATCATCTTCATGCCGACGCCGAGCAGGGCGCCGCCCCACACGACGGCGAGGATGATGTCGCCGGTGTGACCTTCCAGGAGCAGCACACTGAAGGGCGTGTACGTACCGGCGATGAAGACGAAAATCATCGAGTGGTCGAGACGTCGCATCAGCTTGTAGCCCTTGGGCGACCAGACGCGACGGTGGTAGAGGGCGCTGGTGCCGAACAGGGCGCACACCGTGAGGCTGTACACGAGGCAGCTCACGAACGGCGACCAGCCCGGCCGCGCGGCGGCGAGGGAACACAGCACGATGCCACAGACGATGGCGACGCCGAACGCGTAGGTGTGCAGCCAGCCACGCATTCTGGGTTTGCCGAGGTCGACCGGGCGCAGGCGGGTCTCGGTGTTCACTGTCACGCCCTCCAGGTTACGGTACCGTAGGTTACTCGCAAGTATAGAAATGGTGTCCGTTGTCTATGGTGGCGGTCATGGAGATCCGCACCGTCGGGACGTCGGCCCTGATGATCGAGGTCGATGACCCGTTGGCGTGGTTCGCCGCGCTGGACGCCGAGCGGACCGCCGGCCGGCTCGACGTCACTGACATCGTCCCCGGCGCACACACCGTGCTGCTCGACGGGGTGTCCTCAGTCACCAGCCTGGCCGCGACGCTGCGCTCCTGGCCACCCCCGTCAGAGGTACCCGCCGCCGCGGACGACCTGGACATCCCGGTCGCCTTCGACGGGCCGGACCTCGGCCAGGTCGCGACGCTGGTCGGTGCCTCCGAAGAGGCCGTCGTCGCCACCCTGACCAGCGTGGCGTTCCGGGTGGCGTTCGGCGGGTTCGCACCGGGGTTCGCCTACCTCAGCGGCCTGCCCTGGTCCGTGCCGCGCCTGGACAGCCCCCGCCCCCGCGTCCCGGCAGGGTCGGTCGCGCTCGCCGCCGAGTTCGCCGGGATCTACCCCACCGCGTCACCCGGCGGGTGGCAGCTCGTCGGCCGCACCGACACCGTCCTGTTCGACATCGACCGCACCCCGCCGGCGCTGCTGACCCCGGGCCGCACCGTCAGGTTCGTGGCCGCGTGAGGGCACTGCGAGTCGAGGTCGCCGGGCCGTTGACGACCCTGCAGGACCTCGGGCGGCCAGGGTTCGCGCACCTCGGCGTGCCCCGCTCCGGCGCCCTCGACCAGCCCGCCCTCCAGCTCGGCAACCGGCTCGTCGGCAACCCCGCGACCTGCGCCGGCCTGGAGATCACGCTCGGCCCGTTCGCCGCGACGCTGCCGTTCGCCGGCACCCTGGCGCTCACCGGGGCCGCGGCGCCGCTGCGCGTCGGTGGACGGCCCGCGCCGATCAACGCTCCTGTCGCGTTCCGCCCAGGCGACCGCGTCGAGGTCGGGCGCGCGGTCGCGGGCCTGCGTGGCTATCTTGCCGTCTCCGGTGGGTTCGCTGCGCCGCCGGTACTGGGAAGCCGCGCCACCGACACCCTTTCAGCGCTCGGTCCACCCGTCGTCCGCGCCGGCGACGTGCTCGCGATCGGTGCTGCGGGCGGCGACCCGTCCACTGTGGACGTGGCACCCCGTCCCGCGATCGGCGGACCCGTCACGCTCGGCCTCACCTGGGGTCCTCGCGACGACTACTTCACCGGCGTGACGGCGCTGCTCGCCGGCTCGTACACCATCAGCAACGACAGCAATCGGGTCGGTGCCCGCCTGTGCGGCCCGGCACTCACCCGCGGCCACCAGCGCGAACTGCCGAGCGAAGGCATCGTCCTCGGCGCCGTGCAGGTCCCCGCCTCCGGCCAGCCACTGGTCTTCCTCGCCGACCATCCCACCACCGGGGGATACCCGGTCGTCGCCGTCGTCGACCCGGCCGATCTGCCACTGCTCGCCCAGGCGCGCCCGGGCGATACCGTTCGTTTCCGTGGACCTCAACAGTGACCTCGGCGAAGGCTTCGGCATCTGGACCCTCGGCGACGACGACGCCCTCCTGGAGATCGTCACCAGCGCCAACGTGGCCTGCGGCTTCCACGCCGGCGACCCGAGCACGATGCGCCGGGTCTGCGCCCGCGCCGTCGACCTCGGCGTGCGGATCGGCGCCCAGGTCAGCTACCGCGACCTGGCCGGCTTCGGCCGCCGCCGCATCGACGTCGACCCCGCCACGCTGACCGACGAGCTGCGCTACCAGATCGGGGCCCTGTCGGCCTTCGGCCCGATCTCCTACGTCAAGCCGCACGGCGCCCTGTACAACACCGCCGCCGTCGACCCCGCCCACGCCTCGGCCGTCGTCGCCGCCGCCCGCCTGCGGGAGCTTCCGGTGCTGTGCCAACCCGGCTCGGTCCTGGCCCGGCTGGCGGACGAGGCCGGCCTGCGGGTGGTCGGCGAGGGCTTCGTGGACCGCGGCTACCTTCCCGACGGCCGCCTCGTCCCGCGCAGCGCCGAAGGTGCGGTCCTGACCGATGTCGAGGCGGTGGCCGCACGCGCGGTCCGCATGGCCGTCGACGGCGAGGTCGTCGCCGTGGACGGCTCCGTGCTGTCGCTGCCGTTCGAGTCGCTGTGCGTGCACGGCGACACCCCGGGCGCGGTGGCCATGGCGTCAGCGGTCCGGGCGGCGCTGCTGGCCGCCGGCGTCTCCCCGACCCCGTTCGCCTGAGGCCCGCCTCCGCGTGTGATCACGGAACTTCCGTGGTGCCCCGGGCCCCGTGGAGTTCCGTGATCACGCAGGTCTGTCAGGGGGTCTTGTCCAGCCCGCGCAGCACCAGCGGCAGGCGGGCGGCGCCGTCCTTGACGACCCGGATCGGGACGCCCCAGTCCTGCCGGGTCAGGTGGCAGGCGGGGAACTCCGCGTCGATGTCGCACGTCGCGGCCTGGGCGACGACCTGCAGGACACCCTCGGTGACATCGGGGGACAGGACCAGCCGGCGCTGCAGGCTCTGCGTCACCCCCGCGCCTTCGAGCAGCAGCTCCGGCGGTGAGGCCGACACCTCGAGACGGGTCGACGGGCCGAACGACTCGTCGAGTTTCTGCCCCGGCGCCGGCTCGAAGATCAGGTCGAGCTCGACCTCCCCGGGTGCGAGCATCGTCGACGGGCGCTCGGTGCGGTGCCGCACGCCCGCGACGTCGACACCCGCCGCGGCGAGGGTGCCGGGCGCGAGGCGGACGAGCCGGTGCGCCCCGGACTCGACGACCACGACGTCACCCGTCGTGGTGAGCACCAGGTCGCTCGGCTCCTTGAGGCCGTCGACGACCGTGGTCACGACGCTGTTCGCGATCTTCCGGATGGCGCCGTTGTACGTGTCGGCGACGAGCACACTGCCGTCGGCGAGGGCGAGCAGGCCCAGCGGGTGCTGCAGCAGCGCCTGGTCGGCCGGGCCGTCCACGTGGCCGAAGTCGAACAGCCCCTGTCCGGCCGCGGTCGACAGGTGGCCGTCCTCGATCCAGCGGATCGCGCTGGACTCGCTGTCGGCGATCCACAGCTTCGTGCCGTCGGGAGCCGCGGACAGCCCGGACGGCTGCGCCATCCACACCTCGTGCAGGGGGCCGTCGCGCAGCGCCTCGACGGTGGTGCCCGCGTACATGCCGGCGGTGCGCTGCACCGGGTTGAACCACCACAGCTGGTGGATGCCGGCCATCGCGATCACGACCCGGTCGTCGAACCACGCCACGTCCCACGGCGAGGACAGGTCGACCGCGAGAGAGTCGTGCGCGTCGAAGTCGACGGAGCCGCGCCACTGACGCCCGCTGCCGGCGACCGTGGTGACCTCGCCGGTGGAGAGCTTCAGGCCGCGCAGCAGATGGTTGACCGTGTCGGCGACGACGACGTCGTACCCCGCGATCCCGGCGACGTGCGGCGGCAGCAGGCACAGCCCGCCGGGCTCGGAGAACTCCGGGTCCGTGCCGTCCTTGCGGCCGCGCTGCCCCGTGCCGATCCGGCGGACCAGGGTCTCGTTGTCGGCGTCGAGCTCGACCAGCGACTGATGCGTCGAGTCCGAGACCAGGAAGTGCCCGTCGGCGAGGGCGAGCGCCTTGCCGGGGAACCGCAGCACGGTCTCGTCGCCGCCCTTCGGCGCGACGTGCGGCGAGTCGCCGCGACGCAGCGTGCCCCTCGCGTCGTGGACGCGCACCAGCTCCTCGACCAGCCGCGCCAGCCCTTCGGCGTGGCCCTCGCCGGCCATCGTCGCCACGACGTAGCCCTCGGGGTCGATGACGGTGAGCGTCGGCCAGGCCTTCGCCGCGTACTGCTGCCACATGTCCATCTCGGGGTCGTCGAGCACGGGGTGGTCGACCCCGTACCGCTCGACGGCCGCCGCGAGCGCCGCGGCGTCCTTCTCGTGCTCGAACTTCGGCGAGTGCACGCCGATGGTCACCAGCACGTCGGCGAAGCGCTCCTCCAACGGCCGCAGCTCGTCGAGCACGTGCAGGCAGTTGATGCAGCAGAAGGTCCAGAAGTCGAGCACGACGATCTTGCCCCGCAGGTCGGACAGGGTGAGTCCGTCGGTGTTGAGCCATCCTCGCCCGCGGAGTTCGGGAGCACGGACGCGGGCTTTGAGCAGTGGCGACTGCGCCGGGTCGGTCATGACCCCAAGTCTGCCCGAGTGCCTCCGAGGGCCCCGGCCCGGGAAGGACCGGGGCGCCTACGTCACTTCTGGGCGGCCGGGCGCAGGCAGAGGACCTCGTCCTTCTGGCCCTTGTGCTGCAGCACCACGTACGGCTGGCTGGCGTCCGAGCAGCTCTCCGGCTTCTCGACCTTCTGCACGACGGTGAACGCGTCCTTGTCCGAGCAACTGGCCTTCTTCGCCGAGTCGCCGTCCTGCTTGACGCACGAGTTGACCGCGAAACTGGTGCTGCCGGCGTTGTTGAGCGCCACGACGATGCCCGTGCCGGCGACCGCGAGCAGGAAGACGACGACGACCACGACGAGCCCGAGGACGAGCCCGCGCTTGCTCTTGGGAGCGGCCGGCGGCGTCGGTACGGCCGGATCCCCGCCCACCGGTGCCGCCGCCTGCGGCGGAGGGTCGCCCGGCATGGTGACGAGGTCGCTGTAGTGCGGTCCGGCGGCGGCACTGGGCACCGAGGCCTGGTACACGCCGGTCGCCGGTGGCGGCGCCGCCTGGTAGATGCCGGTCGCGGGCGGGCCGGACGCGGGGGGCGCCGACGCCGGAGCGTTCGAGGCGGGCGGTGCGGAGGCCTGGTAGAAGCCGGTCACCGGTGGAGCCGACGTCGGGTACGTGGCCGGCGGCGCCGACGCCTGGTAGACACCGGTGGCGGGCGGGGCCGAGGTCGGGCCGGCCGCGGGCGGTGCGCTCGCCGGGGGACCTGGGCCCGGGCCGCGTACGACGCCGCGGGCGGGATCTTGCCCAGGTTGGGCGGGGCGGGGACCTCGCCGCCGGGCGTGGCCGAGGTCGGCGCGCCGTAGGTCGCCGGGGGCGCGGAGGCGGGCGGCGAACCATAGCCGGCCGGCGGCGCCGAGGTCGGCGTGCCGTACGTGGCCGGGGGCGCGGAGGTCGGTGCGCCGTAGGTGGCAGGTGGCGCCGAGGTCGGCGGTGCAGAGGTCGGTGCGCCGTAGGTGGCGGGCGGCGCCGAGGTCGGCGGTGCAGAGGTCGGTGCGCCGTAGGTGGCAGGTGGCGCCGAGGTCGGCGGTGCAGAGGTCGGTGCGCCGTAGGTGGCGGGCGGCGCCGAGGTCGGGGCGCCGTACGTGGCCGGCGGGGTGGACGCCTGCGGCGTGCCGTAGGTGGCCGGGGGAGCGGAGGACGGGACGCCGGGCACCGGTGGGGGCGAGGTGGGGACCTGGGCGGTGCCGTAGGGGGACGGCTGGCCGGGTGACTGCGGCGCGCCGGGCGGGGGTGGCTGGATGCCCCCGGGGACCTGGGCGCTGCCGGAGACCTGGGCGGTGCCGTAGGTCCGCGCACTGCCGGAGACGGGGGCTGCGGAGACCGGGGCGTTGCCGTACTGCGCGCCGGAAACCTGCGCGGAGCCAGGAACCTGCGAGCCGGGAACCTGCGCGGCACCGGGGACCTGCGAGCCGGGGACCTGTGCCGAGCCGGGGATCTGTGCGCCGGGGATCTGTGCCGAGCCGGACGAGGGCATACCGGAGACGGGCACCTGGGCGGCGCCGGAGGACGGAGCGCCGGACACCGGAACCTGCGCCGAGCCGGACGGGCTGCTCGCGCTCGGTGGGGTGCCCGGGACGGGAACCTGGGCGCTGCCGGTCGGCGGCGTGGGTGGCGTGTCCGCGGCCGGTGCGGCAGGGGTGAAACCGGGGAAGCTGCCGGGCGGGCCGGGCGGCGTGTTCGGCGGCGGCGGCACGCGGGCCGGAAGCGGCGGCGCGAACGGCCCGGCCGGCGGGAACGGCCCAGGGCGGGCCGGCTGCTCGCCGTCCTCGGAGGCTTCCCCGTTCGACGGAACAGCAGGAGGCGGCGGCGCCGCGGCCGGCGTGAAGGGCGGCGCGGCGGCGGGCTCCGCGGGCGGGACGGGCGTGCCGTACGTCGCGGGCGTGGGCGGTGCGGCCGGCGACGTCGGTTGGGCAGGAGGCCTGGTCGGCATGGGGACCGACGCGGTGGCTCGCACGGTGCCGGCCGGTGGCGTGCCGGGCGGGGGTGAGCTCGGCGCGCTCGCCGCACCCTCGTCCGCTTCGGACGGGTGGGGCTGGTCGGACGTCATCGTGCCTCCTGTGGGTCAGACCCTTGCGACCGTAGTCGACCCGAACCGTACATGGCAGAGCGGAGGCTCAGGTTCGCCGGTGAGCGCCCCCAGAATAGGTGAACAACGAGCAGCCGCCCCGGTCCGGGGAGGGTTCGGACCAGGGCGGCTGAGAGTGATGGCCGGGGCTGTGGAGCGCAGGCTCAACTTCGGCTGAGCATGGCGTGGAGTTCGTCGCGCAGGGCGCTCGACGGGTTCTTGGCGATGGCGCGCTCGATCGCGTCGAGGCGGCGGGCGGCGTTGCGGCGGGCGCGGTAACGCTCCATGAAGGTGCTCACGGCTGGCTCCTCGGTGTAGGGGACTTGACTGCGTGTAAGGGCTTGACTTGCTTCCCGTTCATTACACGCCTACTGGAAGATCCATAGCCAGCGAATAGCAAGTGATGCGGCGCACCCGCCGACGATTCGTAGGCGTTCTGCCTGGGTAAACGCCCTGTTCGTCGGCCATATGACAGTGGCCCGGCGCACCAGCGCCGGGCCACTTGCCGTGAATTGGACTGCTGTCTGAACTAGCTCCAGGCGAGCAGCGAACCCTCCGGGTCCTCCAGGAAGGCGCCGACGTCGCGCAGGAACTTCGAGCCCAGCTCGCCGTCGATGATCCGGTGGTCGAACGACAGGCCGAGCGTCGTCACCTGCCGGATCTTGATCTTGCCCTTGTGGACCCAGGGCGTGTCGCGGATGGCGCCGAACACCAGGATGGCCGACTCGCCCGGGGGCAGGATCGGAGTGCCGGTGTCGATGCCGAACACACCGACGCTGGTGATCGTGAACGTGCCGCCGCTCATCGCCGCCGGGGACGTCTTGCCCTCGCGGGCGGTGGCGACCAGTGCGTTGAGCGCGTCGGCGAGCTCCCGGGTGGTGAGCGCGTCGGCGTCCTTCACGTTGGGCACGATCAGGCCGCGCTCCGTCGCCGCGGCGATGCCGAGGTTGACGTAGTGCTTGACCAGGATCTCGGCGGGGGCGCCGCCGTCGGACGAGCGCCACGACGAGTTGACCATCGGGTGGCGCTTGAGCGCGACCAGGGCTGCCTTGGCGACCATGAGCAGCGGGGACACCCGCACGTCGCGCCAGTCGCGCTTGCCCTTGAGCCGTTCGAGCGCCTTCATCGAGCGGGTGACGTCGACCGTCAGGAACTCGGTGACGCGCGGCGCGGTAAAGGCGCTGGCCACCATGTTCTCGGCGGTCAGCTTCCGCACGCCCTTGACGGGGATCCGCTCCTCGCGGCCGACCCTGACCGGCGCCGCCGGCGCCGTCGCGGCGCCGGCGGGCGACGACACGGACAGCACGTCGTCGCGCGTGATCGAGCCGTTGGGGCCGCTGCCGGCGATGCCGACCAGGTCCACGCCCAGGTCCCGGGCGAGCTTGCGGACCGGGGGCTTCGCCAACACGGACCCTGGCGTGGGGCGCGTCCCGCCCGGGGACTCGACCGTGATCGCGGCCGGCGCTACGGGCGGAGCGGGAGGCTCCGGTTGTACCAAGGCCGCAGTTGCATTTGTCGTTGTTCTTGGCCGGCGCTTCGCGGCGGCGGTCTTCGGGCCGTAGCCGACGAGCACGGCGGTGCGGCCACCGGGCGCGGGACCGCCGATCATGCCGGGCTCGACCGGCGCGTCGCCGGCGATGTCGACCGCGGCCAGCGATGCTGCCGAAGGCACCGGCATGGCAGCACTGCCTGAGGGGTCGGTGTCGATCGCGATGATCGGGGCGCCGACCTCGACCATGGTGCCCTCGGGGTGGAAGATCGTGGCGACCTTGCCGGCCCACTTGGCGGGGATCTCGACCGCCGCCTTCGCGGTCTCGACCTCCACGATCGGCTGGTTGAGCTCGATGGTGTCGCCGACGTTGACCAGCCACTTCAGGATTTCGCCCTCGGTGAGGCCCTCGCCGAGATCGGGAAGGTTGAACTCTTTGACCGTCACTGCGCGTCCCCCTAGAACCCGAACGAGCGGTCGACGGCGTCGAGCACCCGATCCAGATCGGGCAGGTACTCCTCCTCGACGCGGGCGGCCGGGTAGGGCGTGTCGAACCCGGTGACGCGCAGGACCGGCGCCTCGAGGGAGTAGAAGCACTCCTCCGTGATCCGGGCGGCGATCTCCGAACCGAGACCCAGGTTGCCGGGTGCCTCGTGGACGACGATCGCGCGGCCGGTGCGGCGCACCGACTCGTACACCGGAGCCATGTCCAGCGGGGAGAGCGTGCGCAGGTCGATGACCTCCAGCTCGCGCCCGTCCTCGGCGGCGGCGGTCGCGGCGTCCAGCGCCGTGCGGACCATCGGCCCGTAGGCGAGCAGCGTGGCGTCGGTGCCGGCCCGCGCGACCCGCGAGACGTGCAGCGGTGCGCTCGCGGCGTCGACGTTGACCTGGCCCTTCTCCCAGTAGCGGCGCTTGGGCTCCATGAAGATGATCGGGTCGTCGGACTCGATCGACTGCTGGATCATCCAGTACGCGTCGTCGGGGTTGGAGCACGAGACGACCTTCAGCCCCGCGGTGTGCGCGAAGTAGGCCTCGGGCGACTCGGAGTGGTGCTCGACCGCGCCGATGCCGCCGCCGAACGGGATCCGGATGACGATCGGCAGCCGGACCTTGCCCTGGGAGCGGTAGTGCATCTTCGCGACCTGCGACACGATCTGGTCGTAGGCCGGGTAGACGAACCCGTCGAACTGGATCTCGCACACCGGGCGGTAGCCACGGATCGCGAGGCCGACGGCGGTGCCGATGATGCCGGACTCCGCCAGGGGGGTGTCGATGACGCGCTCGTCGCCGAAGTCCTTCTGCAGGCCGTCGGTGATGCGGAAGACGCCGCCGAGCTTGCCGACGTCCTCGCCCATGATGAGGACCTTCGGGTCGCGCTCCATCGACCGGCGCAGGCCGGTGTTGAGCGCCTTGCCGATCGTCAGGGTCTCGGCCATCAGTGCCCACTCCCCTCGAACGACGCCATGTACTTGCTGAACTGCTCCCGCTGCTGGTCGAGCTCGGGCGAGCCGTGCGGATAGACATGGTCGAACAGGGTCCGCGGGTCCGGGTCGGGCATGGTGAGGACGCGTTCGCGCAGCTCGGCGGCGGAGACGCGGGCCTCCTCGTCGACCGCGGCGAAGAAGTCGTCGCCGGCGATGCCCTGCTTCTCCAGGAACGCCCGCAGCCGCTTGATCGGGTCCTTCGCCTGCCAGGCCTCGACCTCGCTGGCGATGCGGTAGCGCGTCGGGTCGTCCGACGTGGTGTGGGCGCCCATCCGGTACGTGTAGGCCTCGATCAGCGAGGGGCCCTGCCCGTGACGGGCGTCGTCGAGGGCCTTGCGGGTGACCGCGTAGCAGGCGAGCACGTCGTTGCCGTCGACCCGCAGGCCGGGGAAGCCGAAGCCACTGGCGCGGTGGTACAGCGGAACGCGCGTCTGCCGCTCGAGCGGCTCGGAGATCGCATACTGGTTGTTCTGGCAGAAGAACACCAGCGGGGCGTTGAAGACCGAGGCCCAGATGAACGCCTCGTTGACGTCGCCCTGGCTGGTGGCGCCGTCGCCGAAGTAGGCGATGACGGCCTCGCCGTCGTCGGAGCCGACCTTGCCGTCCTTGCTGACGCCCATCGCGTATCCGGTCGCGTGCAGGGTCTGCGCGCCGATGACGATCGTGTACATGCCGAACTTGAACTCGTTCGGGTCCCATGCACCCTGGTCGACCCCGCGGAACAAGGTCAGCGGCGCGATCGGGTCGACGCCGCGGCAGTAGAGCACGCCGTGCTCGCGGTAGGTCGGAAATGCCATGTCCTGCGTGCGCAGCGCCCGGCCCGAGCCGACCTGCGCGGCCTCCTGGCCGAGCAGGCTCGCCCAGATGCCCAGCTCACCCTGGCGCTGCAGGGCGGTCGCCTCGGCGTCGAGCTTCCGGACCACGACGAGGTCGTGGTACAGCGAGCGGTATTCGTCATCGGTGAAGTCGACCGTGTAGTCGGGGTGTTCGACCCGGTCTCCCTCAGGGGTGAGCAGCTGCACGAACGCGGGTTCAGGCGTGGCCCGTGTTGTGTGCGTCCGGGCCTTTGCGTCGCCCTTCGCCATCCGTATCTCCCTGTCGGTGTCTCGCGTCGGCAGCGGGGGTAACCCTGCCGCGCAGCGGGGGTGGCTGCTACGCGGCGGCCCTGTTGAGGCCGGCGCGTCGCGGTGGGTGTGAGTGGATCACGCCCGGGAGCCGGCCCTGGGGCTCAGTCGCAGGGTATGCGGACGCTACAGCCCCGTTGCCGGTGTGTGTCCAGCATCGCAGAAGGCGTGTGGATCGACACCATGGAGTTGGGGTTCCGCCGGGTCGCAAGGTCGAAAAATCCCTCCGGAACGGGCAGATCCTCGCCCGGTGCGTGGCAGTTAGTCCTATGAGCTTCGTACTGCATTCCCCGCACACTGGAGCGCTCAAGTTGGAATCCGACGTCCGTACCCACCGCATGTTCTCGCCGAACCGCCGGCCGCTGCTGATCTCCGCGCTGCTCGTGGCGCTGACCTCGGTGCCGACCTTGATCGTGGTCGCCGCCGGCAGCGCCTCGCTGGACACGGCGCCGTCCGTCCGGACGCCGATCGTCGCCGAGCCGCGGCCCGGCCCGCTGGTGCTCGATCCGACGCCCAGCAGTGGGCTGCACGGCTCCGGCGCGCCGCCGCTCGCGGCCGAGCCGACCGCTCCGCTGCCGCCCGCCACGGTGGTCAAGCCGCGCGCCACCGCCCACACCTCCGGCGGATCGGGTGGCGGTCTTCCACTTGGTACGGGGAGCAAAGCGCCGGTCTCGACCCCCGCTCCCGAGGTCCAGGCGCCCGTGGTCACGGCGCCGGTTGTTGTGAAGCCGACGCCTGTGAAGCCGACGCCGACGCCGACGGCGGCGCCCATTCAGAACAAGGCGTGGCCGGGTTGGGACGGCAAGCTCAAGGGCAAGCCGGAGGCGATCAGGCGCCCCGGCGGTCAGCGGTCCCGAACGGGGTCGGCCGATCAGTCAGAACTGCCGGACTGCTAGTCCGGCGCGCGTCACTGTGTGGGCGGGTCAGCGGCCGGCGCGCGTGTTGGAGTTGCGGGTCACCACAGCCCAGGCGGTGGAGAACGGCTTGCAGGGCCAGTGCGCGCAGCCGGCCGCGCAGCGTGTGACGTGCTGGATCCGCAGCGGCTGGTGACGTGACACCAGGCGGCGGGCGTCGGTCACGGCGTGGTCGTAGATGACGGCCATCAGAACCCCTGCTCCGCCGGTGCGGTCCACAGGATCCAGGCGGGATACAGCTGCTGAGCGGTTGCGAGCGCGGCCTCCGCGGAGCGGAACACGGCGATCTCGGACTTCCCATTACCCAGGCGCCACGTGAGCACGGCCTGATCCGGCAGCTCATGACCCCAGGCAACGACCTGCGGATGGTCGTCGTCGAAGGGATCGGCGACAATGCCGAAGAGTCGCGGCGCGCCTTCGAGCAGTATCACGTCGTCTTCGATCACGACGGATCTCCCTCCGGCAGAGGAACCATCTGACCGCCTCAGAATGCATGTGCAGGTTTCCAGGGGCAATACGTTCCGTCGAACTTGAGTAGAGCAACCCAATCGCTCACTGACGGACGTGCTTGCGCGACAACCTGGTAACGGACACACTCGTCTTGAGTAATGGAGGTGAGCGGTGTCCCACGCGCACAGCCCCACGTTCCCCCGCTTCCAGTTGGGCAAACAACTGCGTCGACTGCGCGAGCAGGCAAGGCTCACCACCGAGGACGTCGGCCTGCAACTGGACTGCTCACCCAGCACGATCAGCCGCATGGAAGGCGGGAAGGTCGGCATCCGCCGGAGCACCCTCGAACAGTTGCTCAAGATTTACGACGTTGATGATCGCGATCTGACGGAGACATTGATCGCGCTCGCCAAGGAGGGCAAGACCCGGGGCTGGTTCGCCCGCTTCGGAGACCTGCCCAGCCACTACTCCCGTTACATCGGCCTCGAGTCCAACGCGATCGAGATGCGTGACTACGAGGCGCTGGTGGTGCCCGGGCTGCTCCAGACGGAGGAATACACGCGAGCGCTGCTCGCCGCCGCCTCTCCGTCGGGTGAGTCGGAGGACGCCGTCCAGGCGCACGTCAGCGCCCGCCGTGAGCGCCAGGAGCTGCTCACCAAGGCCGAAGATCCATTGCAGTTCATCGCGGTCCTCGACGAGAGCGTCATCCGGCGCCTCATCGGTGGTGCCGACGTCATGCGGTCGCAGCTCAAGCACCTGGCCGAGATGGGCCGGGCGAGGAACGTGACGGTCCAGATCCTTCCGTTCAGCGGTGGGGCCTATGCCGGCATGGCTGGATCATTCGCGATCCTCAAGTTCCAAGGTGCACCAAGTGTCGTGTATGCCGAAGCCATGGCCGGCGACATCTACCAGGAAGCCGGAGACGTCCAGCGGTATCACGACGTGTTCGAAAGTCTGCGAGCCGCCGCACTCAGCCCATTCGAGTCGGTCAGGTTGATCGAGTCCGTGGTCGCTGAGACGGCCTGACAACGAAGGAGTGCGCAGATGGCTGCGCTGAACGAGCGGTGGCACAAGCCCACCCGAAGCGGTAACAACGGACAGTGCGTCGAAGCGCGGTTCGTCGACGGCGTCGTCGAGGTCCGCAACTCCAACGCCCCCGACGCTGGATCGGTGCGCTTCACCCGCGCCGAATGGGAGACCTTCATCGCGGCCGTCGACACCGACGGCGAATTCCGCCTGCCGTAACAAGTCTGCAGCAACAGCGAAGGGACCGTCCCGACCCGACGGTCCCTTCGTCGTTGTTCAGCTGGCTGCGAGCCGTTCCTGATGTTATCGCCAACCGGCTCGCTCAGTAACCGTCTGGTCGCGATCCGCGTGATGCTACAAAAGGCGTGAAACGGTCAGGGTTCGGCCGCCCAGGGTGCAATACCGCGATGTGGGTGTCGCGGAGCCTCGCACCGGAGTAAGCATGGATACATGGCGACTGTTCGCGCAGATGGCGGCGTGGGTGGCGGCGTCGCGACGCTGCAGCCGACGATCCGAGCGTACCGACCGACGGACCATCGAGAGTGCCGCCAGCTGTGGGCGGAGCTGACCGAGGAGCATCACCACCTCTATCCCGCCGCGTCACCCGTGAGCGGTGATCCGGGTGCCGCGTTCGAGGAGTACCTCACCCGGCTCGACCTGTCCGGCATGTGGGTCGCGGACATCCTCGGCGTCGGTGCGGTCGGCATGGTCGGGCTCATCCTCGACGGCCGTGGCGGTCAGGTCGAGCCGCTGGTCGTGGCGTCGGCCCGGCGCGGCGAGGGGATCGGCCGGGGGCTGCTGGAGCACGTCGCCGACCAGGCCAGGCGGCGCGGGCTCGGGCAGCTGAGCATCTCGCCGGCGGCGCGCAACGTGGACGCCATCCGGTGCTTGCACGCGGCCGGTTACGACGCGCTTGCCAGGGTCACGCTCGCCATCGACCTGCACCCCGACGGGCAGGACTGGCAGGACGGCATCGATCTGCACGCGCAGCGGTTCCGGTACTAGCGGGGGGCTTGTCGCGCTTGCGTTCGTGCCCGCTCGTGTTGTGGGCGGTCTGTCAAGTGACGGTTCGCGGCTGTGGATCGAAACGGACGTTGTCCACAGCCGAAAACCGCTAGTTCCCGTGCGCGGCGGCGACCGCCAGGCTCGGGTGCATGACGACCGCGACCTCCACCCTCGCCCAGCCCAAGTTGCGGCTGCGCACCCCCGAAGACATCCTGGCCGGCACGCCCTACCTGTTCGGATTCCACCCGTCCGACAGCATCGTGGCGCTCGGCGTGCGTGGCCGGATGCTCCGCTTCCACATGCGCGACGACCTGCGCGACCCGGGTGAGGACATCGACGCCCTCGCCGAGAGCTATGCCGACATGTTCCGCCGCCAGCACGTCGACCACGTCGTGCTGATCGGCTACGGCGCACCCGAGCACGTCGAGCCGCTCCTGCGCGCCACCACCGCCGGGATGCGCCGCCACGGCATCGCGGTGCACGAGATGCTCTGGGCGCACAAGGGGCGGTATCGGTCCCTCATCTGCGACTCGGCCGACTGCTGCCCGGCGGAGGGCCTGCCCTATGACGTCACCGCGACGGCGGTCGCGGCGACCGCCACGCTCATCGGCATGGTCGCGCTGCCCGACCGGGCCACCCTCGTCCGCAGCCTCGCCGCACCGACCGGCCCCGCCCTCGACACGGCCGAGCGCGCCGCCCGGCACGCCCAGGCACGGCTCGCCCGCTCCGCCGGCACCCCGGCCGACGGCATCGCCGACCTCGACGCGGCGCTGCGCCGCACCCGCGACGGCGACCGCCTCGCCGACGAGGAGATCGCCTGGCTCGCGTTCCTCATCCACAGCCTGCGCCTGCGCGACGAGGCCTGGATGCGCATCGACCGCGACGGCGAGCCCGCCCTCGACGTGCACGACCGCCTGTGGAGCGACGTGCTGCGCCGCTGCGCCCCGACGTTCGCCGCGCCCGCCGCGATGCTGGTCGCCTATGCGGCATGGCGCTCCGGCAACGGGGTGCGCTCCCGCATCGCCGTCGAGCGCGCCCTGGACGCCGACCCGGGCTACAGCGCCGCCAGGCTCATGGCCGAGATCCTGGACCGGGGCCTGTCACCGCAGTCGCTCCCGCCGATCGTGCGACGGGCCCGACGGGAGCCTGCTCCAACCCGACGACGCGTTGCGCGCCGGCGTAGACGTTGAAGGTCCGCCCCCGCAGGAAGCCCACCAGCGTCAGCCCTGCCTCCGCGGCCAGATCCACGGCAAGCGTGCTCGGCGCCGACACCGCCGCGAGCACCGGGATGCCGGCCATCCACGCCTTCTGGCACAGCTCGAAGCTGGCCCGTCCACTCACCATCAGCACATGACCGGCGAGCGGGAGCCTCCCCTGCCGCACCGCCCACCCCACGATCTTGTCCACGGCGTTGTGCCGCCCCACGTCCTCCCGCAGGCAGACCAGCTCCCCACCGGCCGTGAAGAGCCCCGCCGCGTGCAACCCACCCGTCGTCCGGAAGGCCCGCTGCCCCTCCCGCAGCGCGTCGGGCATCCCGGCCAGCACCGCCGGCGCCACCCGGACCCCGTCCCCACCCACGTCGAAGAGCGACCGCGTCCGCACCGCGTCGATGCTCGCCTTCCCGCACACCCCACACGAGGAGGTCGTGTAGAAGTTCCTGGCCGGATCAACCTCCGGCGCCGGCACCCCGGCCGCAAGCGCCACGTCAACGACGTTGTACGTGTTCGGCTCCTGATCCCCCGCGCACAACTGCGCCGTCCGCACATCACCGGCCGACCTGATGATCCCCTCGGTCAACAAAAACCCGATCGCCAGATCCAGGTCATCCCCAGGCGTGCGCATCGTGACCGCCAGCGGCGGCCGCGGCGCCCCAGCCACACCCACCCTGATCTCCAGCGGCTCCTCCGCCACCAGCGTGTCAGGCCCAACCTTCACCTCAACCCGCACCTCACCCGCCGCCGCCGGCCCGACGTCCACCCGGGCAATCGTCCGCCGTTGCGTGACGCGTCCCATGGTCGACCTCCAGATGCGAGCGTGTTCCGGTCGTTGCCCGCTCGACGGTACGTCCCGCGCCGCCGCTCAAGTATTCCGCGATCCGCCCAAGGCCCCCGACGTCCCCGCGCGCCACGTTCACCTTCGCCCGACGTTCCCCCCGCCTCCGGCCATTTCCGCTCCGTGCCGAAGCTGCGGCTCCCGGCTCCCGGCTCCCGGCTCGGGGCTTGGGGCTTGGGGCAAGGGGCCTGGGGCAAGGGCTCGGGTTCGCGGCTCGGCCGGGAGCTTCCAGCTCGGGCTCTGGCGTGCGCTCCGATTCGGGGCTCGGGCGTGGGCGTGGGTGCCGGTTCGCTGGCCCTGTCCGGTGCTGTCGTTTGCCGCTGTGGTCGTGATCCAAGTCGTCTGGTGGTCGTCCGGGCGACCGGCATGCGCCTTCGATCATGACGGCGGTGCGGGGGATCCGTTCTCCGATCGCGTCCGCGAGGTCGCCTGCTGCTTGACGCGGCGCGTCGTGTCCGGGATCGCCGACCGCTCCGCAGGCGCCGCGAACCCATGCCTGTTCCGTTTCGAAGGTGCGGCTCCCGGCCCGGACTCGGGCTCCCGGTTCGGGCTCGCGGCTCGGCCAGGAGCTTCCGGCCCGGGCTCTGGCGTGCGCTCCGATTCGGGGCTCGGGCGTGGGCGTGGGTGCCGGTTCGCTGGCCCTGTCCGGAGCTGTCGTTTGCCCCTGTGGTCGTGATCCAAGTCGTCTGGTGGTCGTCCGGGCGACCGGCGTGGGCCTTCGATCATGACGGCGGTGCGGGGGATCCGTGCTTCGATCGCGTCCGCGAGGTCGCCTGCTTGACGCGGTGCGTCGTGTCCGGGAATCGCCGCCCGCTCCGCAGGCACGGCAACGGCTCCCGGCGTGGGTGCTGGTTGGCGGGTCCTGTGCGGGCTGTCGTTTGCCCCTGTCGTCGTGATCAAGGTCGTCTGGTGGTCGTTTGGGCGACCGGCATGCGCCTTTGATCATGACGGCGGTGCGGGGGATCCGTGCTTCGATCGCGTCCGCGAGGTCGCCTGCTTGACGCGGTGCGTCGTGTCCGGGAATCGCCGCCTGCTCCGCAGGCACGGCGCACCTTTGGCCGCTCCGGTCCGAAGGTGCGGCTCCCGGCTCCCGGCTCGGGCTCGCGGCTCGGGCGCGAACTTCCGGCTCGGGCTCGGGCTCGCGGCGCGGACGGGAGCTTCCGGCTCGGGCTCTGGCGTGCGCTCCGATTCGGGGCTCGGGCGTGGGCGTGGGTGCCGGTTCGCGGGTCCTGTCCGGGCTGTCGTTTGCCCCTGTGGTCGTGATCCAAGTCGTCTGGTGGTCGTCCGGGCGACCGGCATGCGCCTTCGATCACGACGGCGGTGCGGCCGGATCCGTGCTTCGATCACGTCCGAGGTCGCCTGCTGCTTGACGCGGTGCGTCGTGCCGGGAATCGCTGACCACTCCGCAGGCACAGCGAACCTCTGGCGCTCCGGTCCGAAGGTGCGGCTTCCGCCCCGGGCTTGGACTCCGGCTCCGGCCGGCTCCGGCTCCAGTTCCCGGCGTAGGTGCTGGTTGGCGGGGTCCGTTCGGGCTGTCGTTTGCCCTGTCGTCGTGATCCAAGTCGTCCGGTGGTCGTCCGGGCGACCGGCGTGCGGCTTCGATCACGACGGCGGTGGGGCGGGCGGTTACCGTTCGGGGCATGCAGGTAGCCAGCAGGTGGCCGGGGTTGACGGCCGTGGTTCTTGCCGGGGGTGGGGGCACGCGGCTCGGGGGCAGGGACAAGCCGATGTTGGCCGTTGGTGGTGTGCCCATGCTGGACCGGGTGCTTGCTGCGCTTGCCGGGGCGGGTCTTCGGATTGTGGTCGGGCCTGCGCGGTCGGGGGTGGCTGCGGGGGTGTGGACCGTTCGGGAAGATCCGCCGGGTGCGGGGCCGGCCGCGGCGACCGCGGCCGCGCTCGGCGTGATGACGACGTCCGGGGAGGGCGGTGGGTCTGCGGCGGTCGGGGCGGGGCTGGTTGGGGTGTTTGCGGCTGACCTGCCGTATCTCACGGGCGAGGCGGTCGGGGTGCTGGTCGGGGCGGTTGGGGCAGCCAGGGTGGACGGGGCGGTGTACGTCGACGAGCGGGGGAAGCGGCAGCTGCTGTGCGGGGTGTGGCGGGAGGCTGCGCTGCGGGAAGGGGTCGGGCGGCTCGGGGACCCGGTGGGGAAGTCGATGCGGGCGGTGTTCGACGGGCTGGTCGTGGCCGAAGTCAGGTGGGAGGGTGACGGGCCGGCTCCATACTTCGACTGCGACACGGACGAGGACCTGCGCCGGGCGGAGCAGCAACCGGCAGAGCAGCAAAGGGCGGAGCGGCAAAGGGCGGAGCAGCAAAGGGCGGAGCAGCAACGGGGACAGCAGCAACGGGGACAGCAGCAACGGGGACAGCAGCAACAGGGATAGCAGCAACCGGCGGAGCGGCAACCGGGAGAGCCGCAAGCGGCGGAGCCGCAAGCGGCAGAGCAGTGAACAAACAGGGCAGCAACCAGGCGAGCGGCACAGAGCGGAGCGGTGATGAGTGGGAGTTCGGCGGATGAGGAGCTGGCGGCCTGGGTGGTGCGGGCGTGTGCGGAGCTCGGGCTCGCGCCGTTGAGTGTGGGGGAGCAGGACGCGATCCTCGACCTCGCCCGGGAGGTGGCGCACAACGTGGCGCGGCCGGGGGCGCCGGTGACGGCGTTCCTGCTGGGGGTGGCGGTGGGGCGGGGTGCCGATCTGGAGGAGGCGCGGTCGCGGCTGGTCGCTTTGGTGAGTGGGCGCTGACCCAGGAGGTGCATCGTCTGGATAGGGTGAGGCCCGGGGGGATTGGAGGCGGTCATGGCGGATGATCAGGACTACGAGGCAGCGCTGTTCGACGATGAGGATCCCATCGGAGGGGACCTCAAGGAGAAGGTTGCCGAGGCGTGGCGCGACTTCGCGCGGCACCTGGTCGACGCGCTGCGCCGGCTCGACCCGGGCACGACGCTCGATCTGACGCTCGACCCGACGGCGTCCGGGACCGGTGACGCCATCTATTCGGTGCAGGTGACCGGCGAGGACGGCGACATGCTCGCCGCGACTGCGGTCGGCAACGCGGACCTGCCTCCGGCTTATCGGCTGGGGCGGACGGTGATCGCGGAGATCGTGGCGCTCGGGTGGTCGCCGCCGGGTGTGGTGGCGGGGTCGGGTGAAGCGTTCGGGCTGCGGGTGCCGAAGAGCGACGCGGTGCAGCTCAGCCGGCTGATTATGCGGACGTTGCGGGACATCTACGGCACGCCGCACCCCGCGTTCCTGACGTATCTCGCGCATGACGCGCAGGGGCTCGTGGCGGCGTTGCCGTCGCTCGGGGTCGCCCGGTCGCTGGCGTCGATCGTCGACACCGACGAAGACGGGCCGGTTGCCGTGGTGCGCGTCAAGCACAACCATGAGGAGCAGGGCGAGGATCTGCCGCTGCAGGACAAGGTGATCACGGTCGTGGCGCGGCTGATGAAGACGACGCCGGAGGAGCTCACGATCGACCCGGACGGTGACATCGGCATCCGGTCCGGGTCGGCGATGGTGTTCGTGCGGGTGCGGGACAACCCGCCGCTGGTCGACGTGTTCTCGCCGATTCTGACCGAGATCGAGCCGACCGAGCGGCTCTACGTGAAGCTGTCCGAGCTGACCAACCGGATGCCGATCGGCCGGCTGTATTGCACCAACGACACGGTGTGGGCGTCGGTGCCCGTGTTCGGCAGGGACTTCCAGGCGACCCACCTGATGCTCGCCGTGCAGGTGATGACCGGGCTCGCGGACGAGCTCGATGACCGCCTGCAGGGCGAGTTCGGCGGGAAGCGTTTCTTCGGGGAGAACGACGTCCCCAAGCAGGTCGAAGGCGAACGCACCGGGATGTACCTCTAGCGTCCGCGGGCGGTCTCGACCGATCGCTGCAGCGCCCGGGACACCCGGCCGAACAGGTCCAGGTCCCGGGTGTGCAGCAGCGTGACCTGCTGGCCGCGGTAGTCGGCGCACAGCGTGTGCTGCCGGGGCCACCGCCTGGCGTAGAAGAGCCCGACGGCCCAGCTGATCAGCAGCGCGGACAGCGCCACCAGCACGACGGCGATCGAGCCGGTGGTCGCGGCCACGCCGAGCACGACAGCGTTCGCGATCCCGACCGCCACGCACGCCCGCACCCCCGGGTGGAGCGTGCCGGTGCCGTGCGTCGGGTGGGTCAGCTCGGCGATCTCGTAGCGGCCGCCGTCAGTGGCGAAGACCCGGTCGGTCACCAGGATCCCGTGCTGGTTGTAGTGCACGACCGGTCGGGACTCGAACGACTGGGGTGCGAAGGAACTCATGGGTGCGCTCCTTTGATGCTGGTGTCGGCGCCCGGGTCGCGGGCACGGACGCGACGAAGGAAGGAGGCGGCAACCGGCCACGGTGACGGCCGCCGTCCGATGCCCTCTGGGGAAGAGGGACAGATGCCCTCTGGGGAAGAGGGACGTTGAAGCCCAAGCGTCGCCGTCGCTGGGTGAGGCGGATCATGCAACCTCACCACTAAGCTTCTGTCTCTATTGCGCATCAAGACTGTCGGAGATGCAAGTGCAACTCTGTGCCGAAAGTTCTCAGTATTTGTGCGTGGATGCGGTACGGTGTGCATGATGTCGTCGAAGCCGAGCCCGACTCTGCTCCGCCGTCAGCTCGGGGCCGAGCTGCGACGGTTGCGTGAGGCTGCCCGGAAGACGGCGGCCGAGGTCGCCTCCGAGCTGAAGTGGTCGGAGTCCAAGGTCAGCCGGATCGAGACCGCCAACAGCAGCGTCCGTAACCCGGACCTGACAAAGCTTTTCGACCTTTACAAGACCTCTGAAGTCGATCGCGGCCGCATCACCGCGCTCGCGGCGCAATCGCGCCAGCGCGCGTGGTGGGAAGTGTATGGCGAGGCACTACTCGGCGCCTATGAGACCTACATCGGTTTCGAGGCCGAGGCGTCCGACGTGTTCCTGTATGACGCGGTCATTCTCAATGGCCTGATGCAGACCGTGGAATATGCCGGTGCAATCATCAACTCGGTCTCCGCCGGCGAGCGGCCCGATGTGGTGAATCAGCGGGTGTCCGTCCGGATGGCACGGCAGGCGGTGCTCACCCGCGACCCTCCGCCGAAGATCTGGGCCGTGCTGGACGAGGCGGTCCTCAAGCGACCGGTGGGCGGCCCAAGCGTGATGAAACGGCAGCTCATGAGGCTGCTGGAGATCGCCGACCGGCCGACGGTCACCCTGCAGATGGTCCCGTTCGAGCGCGGTGCGCACCGTGGGATCGACGGCGTGTTCAGCATTCTGGAGTTTGCCAACGAGACCGAGCAGCCACTGGTGTATTGCGATGGGATGACCGGCGGGGTGTTCCGCACCCGCCCGGAAGAGGTCCGGCGCTACCTGATGGCGTTCGAGTCGTTGCGCACGGTGGCGCTGAATCACGTCGAAACGCTCGAATACATTCAGCGGGCTATTCGCGAATACGAATAGCCCGAAAGGTAGATTCCGCGAAAAGAAAAGGATCTGTCATGAGTATTGTGTGGCGTAAGAGCACGCGTAGCGGCGCAAACGGCTGCGTCGAGGTGCTGCTGGACCCCAGGGCCGTGGGCATCCGTGACTCGAAGGACTCCCACAGCCCCGAGATCTTCGTCGACGCCGCCGCGTGGCGCGCGTTCGTGCAGCACGTGACCGAAATCCAGCGCTAGACGAAGAAAAGCATGAAGCCGAAAAATCGGCTTAAAGCGCGATCCAGGCCTGTTCTGCCAGGGTCGACGCGTCGGTGGCCTTCAGTCCCTGCTCCGAGAGGGTCCACAGGGTGCCACCGACGATCAGCGAGCGGCGAATCGTCGTGTAGCGACCGGGGTGGGTGATCGCACCCGCCTCGGTGATCGCCGTGTCGCTCACCTTCAGCACCACCACGCTCGGCTGCCGGTCGTCCCACACGGGCACCGCGAGCAGGCCCAGCGGCGCCCAGTACAGGAACGCGTGCGGGTCATACTCGGCCTCCGAGTGGCCGCCCTTCTCCTGATGCTGCGCCACCCGCGCCGGATGCGCCGGGTCCCGCACGTCGAACAGTGACACCTGCATGCCCTGCACGCGGCCCTGCGCGTTGGCGTCCTGCCCCAGACCCAGCAGCTTCCCGTCGCCCGCCGGGTGCAGGTACGCCGAATACCCAGGGATCTTCAGCTCCCCGACGACCTTCGGCGAGGAGGGATCGCGCAGGTCGAGCGTGTAGAGCGGATCGGTCTGGCGGAAGGTCACCACGTAGCCGGTGGTGCCGATGAACCGCACCGAGTAGATCCGCTCGCCCTTGCCGAGCCCGTCGACGTGTCCCACGGCGGTCAGCTGGCCGCCGTTCAGCCGTAGCACGTACACCGCCGAGGACGTCGTGTTCTCCAGCGACGTGGTCGTCGCGATGCGCAGGTGACCGTCCCACTCCGACATCGAGTACTGGTTGAGCAGCCAGCCGGGCACCTCACCCGACGCCACGAACCGGGGCCGGCCGGCGCCGCTGATGTCGAACTTGAACACCTGCGTCAGGGGCGGGGGCGGCGAGACGGCCTTCTTGGTCCGCACCATGTCGACGGCCATCCGCCAGCGCTGGTCGTTTGCGACATACAGGCTGGGCCCGTTGGCGTAGACGGTGTCACCGTCGGCCACGACCGACACCGGGTCGCCGCCGCCGAGCGCCGCCCCGGCCAGGTCGAACGTCAGCACCGTCAGCATCGAGGTGGCCGAGTAGGTGGTGGGGCGGCTCACCGCGCCGCAGTCGACGCGCCCCTCGGTGCGCTTGCCGGCGCCGTCGACCGCCGTCCAGTGCGGCAGCCACGCCTCGACCGGCGCCGCCATCACCGCAGAGCGGTTCGCCGCGATCCGGGCGTCGTCGTTGCCGAACTTCGACGTGTCCGGGAACTTCACCGTCGGGCGGGACACCACGACGACCCGGGCGGTGCCGCCGATCTGGCGGGCGTCGAGCAGGCCGCCCTCGATCGTGAACCGGCCGATCACCTTCGGCGCGCCGGCAAGATCGACCAGCGTCATCTGCGCGCCGGAGACGCCGGGCACCCCGTCGATGCCGGCCTTGTAGTCATACCCGAGCACCAGCGCCCGATCGCCGGCCAGGAGCAACTCCGTGACGTTGACGGCGCTCTTGCCCGAAGGGTCGTCGGCGGAGCTGAGGGTGAGCGAGCCGGAGATCGTGCGGCTGGCGACGTCGACCACCTTCAGCGACCCGTGCGCGAGCGTGACGATCCGCTTGCCGTCGGTCTTCACCAGGTCCGGCTCGTCGACGCCGGCCTCGTGGTTGTTGGTGCCCGAGAACTCCTGCCCGGGCGGCGCCGCCGCCTTGCCGCCGCTGGTGAGGTCGCTGCGGCCCAGCGCATTGCTGTCCGTGACGACCCCGCCGCCGCGCCACATCCCGCCGAAGTTGGCGAACCCCCACGGCCCCACCACGTTCGCCGCGGCGTCGCGCAGCGAGGACAGCAACTGCTCGCACGAGTCGAAAGCCACCAGCTTGAACGCGGGCGCCGGACCCGGAGCGACCGGCTGCGCAGAGGAGGAACCGGTGGCGGGCGCCTTGCCACCCGTACACCCGGAAAGCGCGACGCACAGTGCACTCAGCGCGACAAGCGAGCGTCTCATGCAGGCTAGGACGTGGCGGGTGTCAATCCGGTTCCCGGCTCGGTGACGACTTTCGGCGCCAGGCGTTCGACCAGCCTGGACAGCACGATCATGCTGCGGGTCGACGTCACGAACGGCTCGGCGCGCAGCTTCTCCAGCGCCTCCTCCAGGCCCGCCATGTCCAGCGCCCGCAGGTGGACCAGGGCGTCGGCCTCACCGGAGATCGTGTACGCCCCGACCACCGCCGGATGCCGCTTCGCGGCCGCCCGGATCTGCTGCGGCGAGGTGCGCCCGGTGCAGAACAGCTCGACGAACGCCTCCGTCGTCCAGCCCAGTGCGTCGGGGTCGATCAGGGCCGTATAGCCGCGGATCACTCCGTTGGATCGAAGGCGGTCGACCCGGCGCTTGACGGCCGGGGCGGACAGCGCCACCACGGATCCGATGTCGGCATACGACGAGCGGGCGTCCTCCTGCAGTAACGCAATGATCTGCTGGTCGATCGGGTCGAGGCGCAACGATTCCCTCCTCGAAAGCAACTGTTCTCGCTGTTTTGTGCGACCCGGCAAATCTACCGTTTGATCTCGTGACCCACGTCGAGCGGCTGCCGCGAGAGCGCACCTACCTGATGTCGCCACCCGAGCATTTCGTGGTGGAGTACGCGATCAACCCGTGGATGGACGTCTCCACGCCGGTCGACACCGAGCTCGCCGTGAAGCAGTGGGAGGGCCTGCGCGAGACGCTCGTGCGGCTCGGCCACCAGGTGCACGTGCTGCCGCCGCAGCCCGGCCTGCCGGACATGGTCTACGCGGCCAACGGCGCGTTCTGCGTCGACGGCGTCGTCTACGGCGCCCGGTTCAAGTACGCGCAGCGCATCGCCGAGGCCGCCGAGCACCGGCGGTTCTACGAGCAGCAGCAGGGCTGGACGTTCGTCGCGCCGGGGGAGACCAACGAGGGCGAGGGCGACTTCGCCTACCTGCCCGACGCCCTCGGCGGCGGCGTGATCCTCGCCGGGCACGGGTTCCGGACCGAGGTCGCCGCGCACTCCGAGGCGCAGGAGGTGCTCGGCCGGCCGGTGATCTCGCTGCGGCTGGTCGACCCGCGCTTTTACCACCTGGACGTGGCCCTGGCGTCCCTCGACGACCGCACGATCGTCTACTACCCGGGCGCGTTCTCCGCCGCGTCGCAGGCGGTGCTGGCGCAGCTGTTCCCGGACGCGGTCGTCGCCGACGAGCAGGACGCGCTGTCCTTCGGGCTCAACCTCGTCTCGGACGGCCGCAACGTGGTCCTCAACAGCGATGCCACCGCCCTCGCGGCCAAGCTCCGCCAGGCCGGCTACGTGCCGGTCCCGGTGGAACTCACCGAACTCAAGAAGGGCGGCGGCAGTGTGAAGTGCTGTATCGCCGAGCTGCGTCCGTAGCGACCTACGAAGGGGTTGGCGCGCCGGGCGGTGACGACTGGATCAGCACGATCTGCGCTGTGTAGGTCGTGCTGGGGGTCGCCGCCGGGGTCGCGGCGCCGCCGTTGACCGTGATCGGGCCGCCCACCACCACGCTGGTGCCTGCCTGCAGCGCATCCGGCTGCACACTCTTGTGGTTTTCGAACACCTTGACGTTCTTGGCCAAGGTCCACGTCTTCGTATAGCCGTCCGTCGACCGGACCGTCAGCGCCGTGTCCGTCGCCGCCGTCGCGGTGCCGTTCTGCATCGCGACCCGGACCGGGCCTTTCTTCGTCTGCACGATGCCCTCACCGTGCAGCACACCCGCGAGCATGTCCTGCTTGCTGGTCTGGCCCGACGGCGTCGGATCCGCCAGGGCGATCCCCGGCAGGGAGCCGACCACCACCAGGATCACGGCACAGAACAGCAAGCCAATCCGTGAGTGTCGCATCGGGGTACCTCCTCGGAACTGGGCTGACGGGTGCTCTACCTCGGATCACCCGACCCAAACTCAGAGGGGTACCGTGACCGTGAACCTCGCGCCACCCTCTGGTGCGTGCCCCGCCGCGATCCCGCCACCGAGCCGCCGGGCCAGCCGCGCCGCCAGCGCCAGCCCCAGCCCGCTGCCGACCTTGCGGGCCCCCTGATACCGGCGCGACAACGCGCCCCGCTCGAATGCCACCGCCAGGTCGTCGTCGGTGAACCCCGGCCCGCCGTCACGGACCTCGATCGACGCCGACGCCTGCTGCCACACCAGCGCCAGCACCACCGGCGCACCCGACGGCACGACCCGCAGCGCGTTCTCCAGCAGGCCGTCGACGATCTGCCGGAGCCGGCCGGGATCGGTGCGGGCCGGGATCGGCATCGGCGGCAGCTCCGTGCGCAGCAGCAATCCCGCCGCCGCCAGCCGCCCGCCCCACGCCTCGGCGGTCGTGGCCACCAACTGCGTCAGGTCCACGTCGATCACCTCGACCGGCAGGTCCGCGGCCTCCAGCCGGGCCAGCACCAGCAGATCGGCGATCAACCGGTCCAGCCGCTCCGCCTCGTCGAGCACCGTCTGCCCGGCCCGCTGCGCCCCGTCGGGACCCACGACCCCGTCCGCGAGCGCCTCCGCGTAGCCACGGATCGTCGTCAGCGGGGTCCGCAGCTCGTGCGACACCGACAGCAGGAAGTCGCGCTCCCGCCCCTCGCTCGTGGCAAGAGCCGCGGTCAGCGCATTGACCGCGTGCGCCAGGTCCGCGACCTCCGTCGGCCCGCGAGGATCGAGGGTGACCGTCCGGTCGCCGGCGCTGAGCCGGTTCGCCGCTGCCGCCACGGTACGAATGGGAAGCGCGATCCGCCTCGCCAGCAGCACGCCCGCCAACAGCCCTGCGGCGAGCCCGGCCAGCAGCGCGATCCACAGCTGCCCCCACAGCCGCGTCAGCGTCCCGCTCGGCGGCTCCTCGGTCAGCACCACCCCGTTGCCCGCGTTGCCGATCGGCCGGCCCACCAGCAGCCGCACCTCTTTGTTGATCACCGCCCGGCGGACCGGTACCTGCCGCCCCGCCCCGACCGTCTTGACCACCCCGTCCGGCAGCCCTTCCCGATCCGCCTGACCGGCCCGGATCAGGTACACCTCGATCCCACGGGCCCGCAGCCGCTTGACGATCACCTGCTCGTCTTCGCTCTTGGCCGTGTTGAACCGCGGCCGCAGCAGCTCCGCGGTCAGCGTCGCCTCGTCGGCGAGCTGCGCCTTCGCGGTCCTGTTCTGCTCCTGGATCGCCAGCGGCGCCCCGACGAGCGCGGTCACCAGCACCGAGATCACGGCGACCACGCAGGTCACCAGCGCACTGCGGCCGAGGATGGACCTAAGCATCAGCGGTGTACCCGACGCCGCGCACCGTCCGCAGCACCACCGCAGCGTCGCCCAGCTTGCCGCGCACCTGCGCCACGTGTACGTCGACCGTCCGGGTGCCCGAATGCGCCGCGTACCCCCACACCGAGCCGAGCAGCTCCTCCCGGGTGAAGACCCGGCCCGGCCGGTTCATCAGGTGCGCCAGCAGCGCGAACTCCGTCGAGGTCAACGCCACCGGTATGCCGTCCACCCGGCACTCCCGCCTGGCCGGATCGAGCGTGACCGGCCCGACGGTGCGGACCTGCTCGACGTCCGGCGGCCCCTGCGTGCGCCGCAGCACCGCCTTGACCCGCGACACCAGCTCACGGGGGCTGAACGGTTTGGTGATGTAGTCGTCGCCGCCCAGCTCCAGCCCGAGGATCCGGTCGACCTCGTCGTCCCGCGCGGTCAGGAACAGCACCGGCGTCCAGTCACCCGACTCCCGCAACCGCCGGCAGATCTCCGTGCCGTCCATCCCCGGCAGCGCGATGTCCAGCACGCAGGCGACCGGCCGCAGCTTCCGCGCCGCGACCAGCCCGGCCGTGCCGTCATGCTCGACGTGCACCCCGAAACCCTCGCGCGCCAGATACATGCGCAGCAGGTCGGCGATCGGCCGCTCGTCCTCGACGACCAGCACCAACCCCTTGCCCTGATCCACCGCCCCATTCTGCCGCCACCCGCCCCGGCGCGGTGTTCGGGTGATGTTTGGGAACGCGCTTCCCGGATACAAGAACATCGATCGGTCCACCCCTGCCGCGGCTGCCAGCGCCTGCGCGGGGTGGACCGATCACGCCTGCGCCCGCCGCGGAAGAACAGCTGGCACAGCCGGCTACGCGAAGCGGAGCACTGCCTTCGCGAGCCTGGGGACGGTCGGGGTGCAGGCCGGGGCGATCACGCCCCAGGGGGTGCGGAAGGCCTGCTTGAGGGCCTCGTCGAGGCGCCACATCTCGGTCTTGTTCGGCAGGCGTACCCACAGGTTCTCGCGCTCGCCGTCGATGGCGGTCGCCCCGAGCTGGATGCCGGTGCGGCCCGGCTCGGGGGTCCAGGTGACGTCGGCGAGCTGGTGCAGGTCGGCGTTGAGGTGCAGGGAGACGCGGCGCAGCAGGGGCGACTCGGTGGTGATCACGAGGCGGTTGCGGGTCAGCATCAGCACGCTGTGTCGGGAGGCGCGGGACGTGCAGCGGGCGACGACGGCGACGGTGTCTCGGTCACCGGCGCAGCCGCGCAGGACCTGCACGTGGCGGCGGATGGTCGCCGCGGACAGCTTCGCCAGTGTCGTGGCCGGCAGGAAGGTGCACGAGAAGGTGTCCAGCGTCTCCATACTCAAGCCAACGACGGGTATTGCTCAGCGACACGCGCCTTTGACGTAAACGTGCGCCGATCTTGCGGGCGTAGTGCCCGGGACGCTCCCATGGCGTCCCTTTTGCCACCACCACGCCGGCAAGATCGGCGCACACCCTGTGCGTCGCCGGAAGGTCGGTCAGGACGCGGAAGGGCGAGGGCTGGGCTTGAGGGGGGCGCAGGCGGTCACGGCGGCGGCGACCTTCGCGTCGGCGGTGTCGAGCTGGTCGACCGGGCCGCTGACGGTGACGCCGTGTTCGGTGAGGCAGTTGCGGTACGCCGCGTCCCGGCCGCCGCCCCCGCCGTTGCCGTTGCCGCCGTTGGGGAACGCGGTGGGGCGCAGCGACTCGCACGCCTTCTGCGCCTTCTCCCACGTCTGCTGGTCGACGCCGTCGGGCGCCGCGGTACCGAAGAAGCCGCCGCCACCGCCACGGAAGCCGCCGCTGCCGGACGGGCGCGGCTGGCCGGACGGGAACGCGGTCGGGCGGCCCGAGGCGTTGCCGGACGGGCGGCTCGTGGGGCGGCCCGACGCGTTCATCTGCGGCAGGTTGACGCCGTTGTCGCGCAGGCACGACGCGTAGTCGGTGCCGCCGGAGGCCCAGCCGGCCGAGGTCGGCGTCGAGGGGTCCGACGATCCGCAGGCCGTGGCGAAGATTGCCACTGCGGCGAACGCGAGCGCGGCGCCACCGATCCTCTTGTTCATCACGAGCGTCATGGAACGGCGCCAACCTCGACGCCCCGTGGGGTGAACCTCAAAATTCGGTAATAACGCCTTCCCAGGGAACTTTGAGGTCCGGTCGAGCGAATGGGGAGCCGCGACCGGTCCACTTGCAGGCATGAAGGTCTGGTGGCTGGCCGGAGGTGCTGCCGTACTCGCGGTCGCGGTCGTCGTGGGTGTCCTGTTGACGGGTGGCGACAAGGTCGCGCCGGCGAAGGCGGCGACCTCGAAGGTGACCCGCGGCTCGGTCACGACGACGATCTCGGCGTCGGGGACGGTGCAGGCGCAGCAGAGCCGCACGCTCGGCTTCACCGGCAGCGGCACGCTGACCGAGCTCAACGTGAAGCCCGGCGACGAGGTCGCCGCGGGCGCGGTGCTGGCCAGGATCGACGCGACCGCCGCGCAGGAGTCGGTGGACGCCGCCGCGGAGAGCGTCGACAGCGCGCAGGATGCCCTGGACCGCGCCGAGACCGCCCAGGCCGCCGCGACCAGCACCCCGACGGCGACCGCCAGCAGGTCGGCCGGGGCGCAGACCGGCCAGCAGGGCGGCACGAACACCGGTGCCAACACCGGTGCGAACGGCGGCAGCGTCCAGAACGCCAGCGACAACCTGTTCTCCGCGCAGCAGCGGCTCAACAACGCCAAGCTCAGCCTCGTCCAGGCCAACGCCAAGCTCGCCGGCACCGTGATCACCGCGCCGGTCGCCGGCAAGGTGCTCGCCGTCAACGGCACCGTCGGGTCCAACGCCGGCTCCGGTGTCGTCACGCTCGCCGGCACCGGTGACGTGGTGGTGAAGGCGCAGTTCACGGAGGCCGAGGTGGCGCACCTGAAGCTTGCCCAGGTCGCGAGGATCACGCTGCCGGACAACGCGAGTGCCAGGTACGACGGCAAGGTCATCCAGATCGACCCGGCCGGCACCGTGTCGAACCGGCTGGTGCGGTACGCGGCGCTGATCTCGTTCGACAAGGTGCCCGACACGCTGCTGTACGGGCAGAGCGCTACTGTCGCAGTCGTCACCGCATCCGCGGACGACGTGCTGTCGGTGCCCTCCACCGCCGTTCACGACGGCAAGGTCGTGGTGAGAGTCAACGGCCGGGACGAGGAGCGCACCGTCGAGACGGGTCTGCGCGGCGACGTCAACACCGAGATCAAGAGCGGACTTGCCGAAGGCGACGAGATCCTGACGGCGGGTCGGTGACGATGGAGCCGATGACCGGACAAGTCGCGAGCGGGCAGCCGCAGCCCAAGGTCCTCGTCGTGGACGACGAGGCGAGCATCCGCGCCCTGTTGTCGGCGACGCTGCGCCTCACCGGGTTCGACGTGAAGGTCGCCGGGGGTGGGCGGGAAGCGCTCGCCGCCGCCGCCGACTTCGCGCCGGACCTGGTCGTGCTCGACGTGATGATGCCCGACCTGGACGGCTTCGAGGTGGCGCAGCGGCTGCGGACGAGCGGCCGGCCGGTGCCGGTGCTGTTCCTGACCGCCCGCGACTCGGTCGAGGACCGCATCTCCGGCCTCACGGTCGGCGCCGACGACTACGTGGCCAAGCCGTTCAGCCTCGAGGAGGTCGTGCTGCGGATCCGGGCGATCCTGCGGCGCAGCCTCGGCGAGCAGCAGCAACTGGTGGACGGCGGCGTGCTGCGCTACGCGGACCTGGAAATGGACGAGGACGCGCACGAGGTGCGCCGCGGCGGCCACCGGGTCGACCTGTCGCCGACGGAGTTCAATCTCCTGCGCTACCTGCTGACCAACGCCGGCCGGGTGGTGAGCAAGGCGCAGATCCTGGACCGGGTGTGGAACTACGACTTCGGCGGCGACGGCCGGATCGTCGAGTCCTACGTCTACTACCTGCGCCGCAAGGTCGACAAGTGGGACCCGCCGCTGATCCACACCGTGCGAGGGGTCGGCTACGCGCTGAGGCTGCCCAGAAGTGAGACCTAGGCCCTGGCGCCACTGGACGGTCCGCGCCAGGATCGTCGTCTCCGTGGTGACCCTTGCCGGGGTCGCCCTCATCGCCGCGAACGCGATCGGTGTCGGGCTGCTCAACTGGTACCTGATGCAGCGCATCGACGACCAGCTGGAGCATTCGGTGCGCCCGCCAGGGGTGTTCGGCGGCCGTAACCCCAATCTGGGTGCCAGCCCGAATCCGAGTGCCAGCTCGAACATCGGTCCGGTGCCGAACCCGAGCGCGACGGTGAGCGGCACCCGGCGCGACAGGTACAACGGCGAGTTCGCGCCTGGACCGCTGTACCAGATCTACCGGTTCGACAGCACCGGCAAGCTGAAGGAGCCGCTGTCGGTGGTGCTGGACCCCGCCCTCTTCGGGGACATCCGGCAGCGGGCCGAGCAGCCGAAGCCGTTCACGGTCACCACGCCGGACGGCGAGGACTGGCGGGTGATCGTGTTCCCGGTGCCCGCCCAGACGGGGGCGGCGTACGGGGCGAACGCGGTCTCCCTCATCGACATCCAGGACACCCGGGACCGGATGCTGCAGTACTCGCTGCTGGTCAGCCTTGTGCTGCTCGGGTTCGTGGGGCTCGCGACGGCGACGCTGGTGCGGCTCGGGCTGAGCCCGCTGACCCACATGGAGGAGGCCGCGGCCGAGATCGCCGCCGGCAACCTGTCCCGGCGCATCGTGGACGCCGACCCGCACACCGAGTCCGGGCGCCTCGGCATCGCGCTGAACACGATGCTCACCCGCATCGAGGAGGCCGTCGACGACAGCGCCGAGTCCGAGCAGCGGCTCCGGCAGTTCCTCGCCGACGCCGCGCACGAGCTGCGCACCCCGCTGACGTCCGTGCAGGGCTTCGCCGAGCTGTACCGGCGCGGCGGCGCGCCACCGGGACCGGCCCTGGACGAGGCGATGGAGTGCATCGAGGCCGAGGTCAGCCGGATGCGGCTGCTCGTCAACGACCTGCTCACGCTCGCCCGCATGGACGAGGAGCGGCCGCTGCAGCTGGCCCCCGTGGACCTGCTCGCCGTCGCCGCCGACTCGGTGCGTGACGCCCACGTGCGGGTGCCGACGCGGTTCGTGCAGCTGTCTGCGCTTGACGAGCGGTCGGTGACGTTCGAGCCGGTCACCGTCGAGGGCGACGAGGCCCGCATCCGGCAGGTCGTGGCAAACCTGGTCAGCAACGCGTTGCAGCACACGCCGGAGGACACCCGGGTGGTCGTGCGGGTCGGCCGGGCCACCGACGTCGGGCCGCCGCCGACCGCGGTCATCGGCGAACCGCTGCCCGACGGGGTGCCCCTGGCCGCGATCGAGGTCAGCGACACCGGGCCCGGCATGAACCCCGGCGACGCCGCCCGCGTGTTCGAGCGGCTGTACCGCGCCGAGGGCTCCCGGTCACGCCGCCACGGTGGCGCCGGGCTCGGGCTGGCCATCGTGGCCGCGATCGTGCAGGCGCACGGCGGGCGGGTCGAGCTGTGGACCGGCCCCGGCGAGGGCGCGCGGTTCCGGGTCCTGCTGCCGGCGATGCCCGAGCCCGATTTTTGCGACGATTCCGATGAACCCGGATTCCGAGGTAACTCCGAGGGAAGCTGAGGGTCGCTCCGAGCGGCGCCCACCACGATTCCCCTCATGCGTTTGTCGCTGCCGTCTCCACGCCGACCACGGTTGAACTCCGTGGGCCTGATCAACGCCGCGCTCGCGGTCGCCGCGGTCGGCGGTGCGTTCTGGGCCTACCAGATCGTCTCCGGGCCGGCGGTCGCCGAGGCCTCGCAGACCAACACCCGGACCCGGGCTGTCGCGGTCACGCAGGGCACGGTGTCGCAGACGGTGTCCGCGTCGGGCTCCGTGGCCAGCTCGGCGACGGCGAACGCCAACTTCACCACCTCCGGCACCGTCACCGAGGTCGGCGTGAAGGTCGGCGACGTGGTCACCAAGGGCCAGGTCCTGGCCAAGGTCGACCCGACCGCCGCGAACGCGTCGCTGAACACGGCGAAGGCCAACCTGACCGCGGCGAAGGCGGCGCTCACCCGGGCGGAGAACAACAGCGCCGACGACGCCACGATCGCCTCCGCCGAGGCGCAGGTCGCCACCGCGCAGGCCAGCGTCACCTCGGCGCAGACGACGGTCAACGGCACGGTCCTGACCGCCCCGATCGCCGGCACGGTCACCGCGGTGAACGGCGCGGTCGGCTCCTCGTCGTCGGGCTCCTCGTCCAGTGGCAACGGCAGTACCGGCGCCACCGGCTCGACCAGCAGCAGCTCATCCGGTTTCATCCAGCTCGCCGACCTGACGAAGCTGCAGATCAACGCCAGCTTCGCCGAGGCCGACGCGACCAAGCTCAAGGCCGGCCAGGCCGCGGAGGTCAGCTGGAGCGCGCTGAGCGGCACCCGAGCCACGGGCAAGGTCAGCACGATCTCGCCGACCGCGACGACCAGCAACAACGTCAACTCCTACGCGGTGGTCATCGGGCTGGACACGCTGCCGGAGGGGGTGCGGCTCGGGCAGAGCACCACCGCGGTCGTGACGATCGCCGAGGCGCAGAACGTGGTGCGCATCCCGAGCGCGGCGCTGCGCACGGCCGGCGGGCAGCGCACCGTCCAGGTGCAGGTCAACGGGCAGGTGGAGACCCGCACGGTCGAGGTCGGCATCAGCGGCGGCTCGTTCGTGGAGATCAGGTCCGGGCTCAAGGCCGGCGAGCAGGTCGTGATCACCACGACCACGTCGAACTCGACGACCGGCACCACCAACCAGTTCCCCGGCGGCGGTGGCGGCTTCACAGGTGGCGGCGGCTTCACCGGCGGTGGCGGCGGCGCCCGCCCGGGCAACTGATGGAGCCCCGGCCATGAGCGGTCCGGAGCGGAGCGGAGAAGCCGCTCATCGGGATGGCAGGTTGAGCTCAGGCCGACGCCGGAGCGAAGCGGAGGTGGCGGCATGAGCCCGGTACTGGATGTTCAGCGGGTCAAGAAGATCTACGGGCAGGGCGAGACCGAGGTCCAGGCCCTGCGCGGGGTGTCGCTCACCGTCGAGCGCGGCGACTACGTGGCCATCATGGGCTCGTCGGGCTCCGGCAAGTCGACCCTGATGAACATCCTCGGCTGCCTCGACATCCCGACCACCGGCAAGTACCTGCTCGACGGCGTGGACGTGAGCCGCCTCAACGACCGGCAGCTCGCGCTGGTGCGCAACCGGCGGATCGGCTTCGTGTTCCAGGCGTTCAACCTCATCGCCCGGACCACGGCGCTCGCCAACGTCGAGCTCCCGCTCGCCTACGCCGGGGTCAAGGGCGCCGAACGCCGCCGCCGGGCCAACCTCGCCCTGTCGATGGTCGGCCTCGCCGACCGCGCCGACCACGAGCCCAACCAGCTCTCCGGCGGCCAGCAGCAGCGCGTCGCGGTCGCCCGGGCGCTGGTCACCGCGCCGGCCCTGGTCCTGGCCGACGAGCCCACCGGCAACCTCGACACGCAGTCCACCAACGACGTCCTCGCCGTCTTCGACCGGCTCAGCGCGTCGGGCCGGACGATCGTGCTGATCACCCACGAGCCGGACGTCGCCGAACGGGCGCGGCGCCTGATCCGGCTCGTCGACGGACACATCGTCCAGGATGAGCGGCTGAAGTGAACCTCTTCGAGACCATCCGCTTCGCGCTGCGCGCGATCACCGCCAACAAGCTGCGCTCCGGCCTCACCGTGCTGGGCATCCTCATCGGCGTCGCCGCGGTCATCCTGCTCGTCGCGGTCGGCAACGGCTCGGCGCAGGCGGTCCAGCAGCAGATCGAGGCGTTGGGCACCAACACGCTGACGGTCACGGCCGGCGGTGGCGGCGGCGCACGCGGCGCGGCGGCCACGACGAGCACCGCGCTCAACATGGACCTGGTGCCGGCGCTGGAGGACAAGAACGAGGCGCCGCACGTGCGCAGCGTCTCGCCGGTCGTCACCGGATCGCAGGCGGCCACCTACGAGGGGACCAACCACACGATCGCGCAGTTCGTCGGTACGTACCCGGGCTGGGTCGGCGCCTCGAACTTCAAGGTCGACAAGGGCGCGCTCTTCACCGCCGAGGACGTCACCGACTCGCGCAAGGTCGTCGTGATCGGCAAGACCGTCGCCGAGGAGCTGTTCGGCACCGTCGACCCGCTGTCCAAGCAGATCAACGTCGCGGGCAGGCTCTTCACCGTCATCGGGGTCCTGGCCGACAAGGGCGGCACCGGCTTCACCGACCCCAACGACGTCGCCATCGCACCCGTCACCGCGGTGCAGGAGTCGCTGACCGGCTACGGGTCGCTCAACCAGTTGCTCATCCAGGCCACCTCGCCGGAGGACGTCACCGACGCGCAGAGCGAGGTGACCGCCATCCTCAACGCCAAGCTCAACATCACCGGGTCGAGCACCACGGCGTACCGCATCCAGAACGCCTCGCAGCTGCTGGAGACCCGGGCGAACACCGCCGAGACCTTCACCCTGCTGCTCGGCGCGGTTGCCGGGATCAGCCTGCTGGTCGGCGGGATCGGCATCACCAACATCATGATGGTCACGGTCACCGAGCGGACCCGCGAGATCGGCATCCGCAAGGCGCTGGGCGCGCCGAAGCGCACGATCCTCACCCAGTTCCTGGTCGAGGCGACCGTGCTGAGCCTGATCGGTGGCCTGCTCGGGGTCGCCGCGGCGGTCATCGGCAGCCGGTTCACCATCGTCAGTATCAAGCCCGTCATCGTGCCCAGCTCGGTCTTCCTGGCGCTGGGATTCTCGGTCGCGATCGGGCTGTTCTTCGGCAGCTACCCGGCCAGCCGGGCCGCCGGCCTGCGCCCGATCGAAGCGCTGCGTTATGAGTAGGTCATTTCGTGCGGGCTGGTCCGGGTTGCGGTGCCGATCCCCCCGTGGGCACCGCAACCCGGTCCACCCCGCACGGCAGTCGACGAGGAGATTCCAGTGAGCCACGCCTTTCGCCGACCGTCGGCATCGCTCGATGAGGTGGACAATTCGGAGACGGTGCTGCTCGATCCGGTGCCTGCGGAGCCCGAGCCGGACGATCTGCTCGCCCAGCCGCTCGACGACGACCTGAACGAGCGGATCTCGAAGGCGGCACCGCGCCGCCTGGCCAACCGTGCCACGTTCGTCCTGGCCGGCCTGGCACTGCTGGTCGCGGGCTTCGTCGGCGGCGCCCAGGTGCAGAAGAGCTACGGCACCGCGCCGGCCGCCGCGAACGCGCCGGGCGCGAACCCGGCCGCGCTCGCGAGCCAGTTCGCCGGCCGCGGCCAGCAGGGCGCCCTCCCCGGCGGCAACACCGGCACCGGCGGCCAGACCGGGACCCGCGGCGGGATCACGGGCACGGTCAAGCTCGTCGACGGCACCACCGTCTACGTGGAAACCGCCGACGGTCAGACGCTGATCGTCAAGACCAGCGGCACGACCACCGTCTCCGCGCCCGGCGCGCTGAAGGACCTCACCGCCGGCTCCAGCGTGACGATCGTCGGACAGAACGCCGACGGTACGGTCACCGCCACCTCGATCACGAAGACGAAATAGCGCATGCTGGTGGGATGGACATCCGCAGCGGTGCCTTCTCGAGCTCATCAGCGCCGGACCTGACCCCGGCGCCGACCAGCCTGCGCTGGCGGGTGTCGACCGGCTTCGCGGTGCTGAAGGGCTGTGCGGCGATCGGCCTCCTGCTGGCCGGCATCTTCGCCGCCGAGGACAGCCGGACGCTCACCGCCGCGCTGGTCGCCGCCGCCATCCTGGGCGTCTACGCGTTGCGGGACGTCATCGCACCGGTCCGGCTCGCCGCCGACCTCGACGGGGTCACCGTCGTCAGCGGGTACGCAGGGCACCGCCGGATCGCCTGGGCGCAGGTGGAGCGGATGCGGGTCGACGCCCGCTCCCGCGGCGGGATGCGCAGCGAACTGCTGGAGATCGACGCCGGCGAGCACCTGTTCCTGCTCAGCCGCTACGACCTCAACGCCCACCCGGCCGACGTCTACGAGGAACTGCTGCGCCTGCGCGGCTTCTGAGGCGTTCAGGCGTCGTTGCGGACGGCGAAGATGGCGATGTCGTCGCGGGGGGACTCGGGCGAGAAGTTCAGCGTCGTCGCGCGCAGGCGGGCGACCACCACGTCGGCGGGGAAGCCGGCCAGCAGGCCCGCCTCCTCGCGCAGCCGGTCGACGCCGAACAGCTCCGTGCCGCGGCGGCGCTCGGTGACGCCGTCGGTGTAGAAGATCAGGGTGTCGCCCGGATACAGGGTGATCTGCGTGCGCGGGGTGTTGATGGTGTCGAGCAGGCCGAGCGCGGTGCCGCACCGGCCCGCCAGCTCGGTGCGGCCGTCGGCGCGCAGCAGGACCGGCTGGTCGTGCCCGGCCAGGTGCAGCGCCACGTCCAGGGTGCCGTCGGCGCGGCGCAGGATCTCCGCGAGGCACAGCGTGCAGAAGCGGCCGGCGCCGCGCTCCAGCAGCGTCTCGTTGATCCGCTTCAGGGTCTCCGGCAGCGGCCTGCCGTCGCGGACCAGGACGCGGGTGACGTCGCGGACCAGGCCGGTGACCGTCGCGGCCTGCACGCCCTTGCCGGACACGTCGCCGACGACGACCAGCCAGCGGCGGCCGGACAGCGGCACCACGTCGTAGAAGTCGCCGCCGACGTCGACCCCTTCGCCGGTGGGTACGTATTCCGCGCCGAACTCCACGCCTTCGGCCTTCGGCAGCTGCGGCGGCAGCAGTGAGCGCTGCAGGGCCTGGGCGATGCTGCGGCGCTCGGCGTGGATGTTGGCGTTGTCGATCGCGAGCGCGGCGCGCCGGGCGACGTCCTCGACGACGGCGACCTCTTCGCTGCGCTGCCAGGTGTCACGGCCGCCACCGACGGTGAGGGTGCCCAGGTGCTGCCCGCGGGCGATCAGGGCGACCACGTACCCCTCCAGGGGCGGGCCGAGCGGGACGACGGCGTCGGTGCTCATCGCCTCCTTCAGCTGCGGTGCCGCCTGCCCGAGCTCGTCGAGCAGCTCGGTGAGCATCGACTCGTCGGCGTGCGCGGCCGCGGCCAGCCGCAGCTCCCCGCCGGCGTCCGCGGCGTGGATCGCGCACCAGGTGCCGAGGCGGGGCACCACCAGCCGGGGGATCAGCGCCAGCGTCAGCTCGACGTCGAGGGACTGGGCGAGCAGCTCGCTGGCGTCGGCGAGGAACGTCAGCCAGGTGCGCCGCTCCGAGTCCGCGCGGCGCAGCCGGTGGTTCTCCACCAGCAGCATCAGCCGGTCGGCGGCCAGTGACGTCAGCGGCCGCGCGTACGGATTGCCGCCACCGCCGGCGACCAGCAGCTCCGCCCGCCACGGCTTGGTGACCCGCAGCGGCACCCGCCACCCGCTGTCGACCGATCCGGTGAGGCGGCCGACCGCGGCGATCGTGTGCGGGCCGTCGCCCTCGTCCAGGGTCAGCGCGGCGCCGGCCGCGCCGATCACTCCGACGAGCCGCTGCAGCAGCTCCTCCGCGACCTCGGTCAGCGAGGTGCCGGTGCCCGACCAGCCCAGCGCGCTGAGCGCCTCGGGCGCCGGCGCGATGGGAACCTCGAAGGCGGGCGGTGCGACCTGGGTGGCGGCGCCGGGCCGGTCCAGGCGGAACCACACGCCCTTGCCGCCGCCGAAGTGCAGGGTGCCCCACGACGAGGCCAGCTGGTCGACGAGCAGCAGGCCACGGCCGCGCTCGTCCAGGTCGGCGGTGGTGGCACCGGGTGTGGGGATGTTGGGCACGACGGTGCCGGGGCGGAAGTCGAGCACCGTGACCGTGAGGGAGGCGTCGGCGGCGGTGATCTCCACGTCGACCTCGGTGCCGGCGTGCACGACGCTGTTGGTCGTCAGCTCCGTCACCAGGAGCAGTGCCTCGTCGAGGATCCCACCCAGGTCCCGTTCGTGCACGATCGTCCGGATCGCTTCGCGCGCCAGACCAGGAGAGCTATGGTCGGCCGGGAGTCGGATCCTCCGGACGGTCGGGGCGTTCACACCTCGCAGTCTCTACCGAACGGTGGTAACAATCCAACCTGGAGACGACGATGGGTGGACGCCGCCTGCCCCCGAGACCGGTGGAGACGCCATGACCACAGTCGAAGAAGTCACCCAGAAGAGTCCCGAGACGTTGCTGCTCGAGGAGCTCTCCGTCGGACTGGACCGGTTGGCCGCAGGTGACCTGAAGCACCGGCTGAGCCGCCGCGACGGGCTGCCGGGCGAGGTGGTCGAGCGGTTCAACCGGCTCGCCGAGCTCAAGCTGCGGCACACCCGCGAGGTGATGCGGATCAGCCGGGTCGTCGGCCGTGAGGGCCGCATGACCGAGCGCCTCGACGAAGAGGGCTTCGAGGGGGCGTGGCTGGACCGCATCCACGCGGTCAACTCGCTGATCGACGACCTGGGGCGGCCCACGACGGAGATCGCCCGGGTCATCGTCGCCGTCGCCGAGGGCGACCTGTCGCAGCAGCTCGCGCTGGAGATCGACGGCCGGCCGCTGCGTGGCGAGTTCCTCACCATCGGCCGCACGGTCAACACGATGGTCGACCAGCTGTCGTCGTTCGCCGATGAGGTCACGCGTGTGGCCCGTGAGGTCGGCACGGAGGGCAAACTGGGCGGTCAGGCGCAGGTGACTGGGGTCGCCGGCACCTGGCGCGACCTCACCGACTCGGTCAACTCGATGGCCGCGAACCTCACCGGCCAGGTCCGCTCGATCTCCACCGCCGCGACCGCCGTGGCCCGTGGTGACCTGTCGCAGAAGATCACCGTCGCGGCGAAGGGCGAGGTCGCCGAGCTCGCCGAGACGATCAACTCGCTCGTCGACACGCTGCGGGTCTTCGCTGAGCAGGTGACCCGCGTGGCCCGTGAGGTCGGCACCGAGGGCAAGCTCGGCGGCCAGGCCGACGTGCCCGGCGTGGCCGGCACCTGGAAGGACCTCACCGACAACGTCAACTCGATGGCGTCCAACCTCACCGGCCAGGTCCGCAACATCGCGCAGGTGGCCACCGCCGTGGCCCGTGGTGACCTGTCGCAGAAGATCACGGTTGTCGCGCAGGGCGAGATCCTGGAGCTGAAGGACACCGTCAACACGATGGTGGATCAGCTGTCGTCGTTCGCCGACGAGGTCACGCGTGTCGCCCGTGAGGTCGGCACCGAGGGCAAGCTGGGTGGCCAGGCGCAGGTGACCGGCGTCGCCGGGACGTGGCGGGACCTGACGGACAACGTGAACTTCATGGCGTCGAACCTGACGTCGCAGGTCCGCAACATCGCGCAGGTGGCGACGGCGGTGGCCCGTGGTGACCTGTCGCAGAAGATCACCGTCGATGCCCGGGGCGAGATCCTGGAGCTGAAGTCGACGGTGAACACGATGGTGGATCAGTTGTCGTCGTTCGCCGACGAGGTCACGCGTGTGGCCCGTGAGGTCGGCACGGAGGGCAAGCTGGGTGGTCAGGCGCAGGTGCGCGGCGTCGCCGGGACGTGGCGGGACCTGACGGACAACGTGAACTTCATGGCGTCGAACCTGACGTCGCAGGTCCGCAACATCGCGCAGGTGGCGACGGCGGTGGCCCGTGGTGACCTGTCGCAGAAGATCACCGTCGATGCCCGGGGCGAGATCCTGGAGCTGAAGTCGACGGTGAACACGATGGTGGATCAGTTGTCGTCGTTCGCCGACGAGGTCACGCGTGTCGCCCGTGAGGTCGGCACCGAGGGCAAGCTGGGTGGCCAGGCCCAGGTGCGCGGCGTCGCCGGCACCTGGCGCGACCTGACCGACAACGTCAACTTCATGGCCTCGAACCTCACCGCACAGGTCCGCAACATCGCGCAGGTGGCGACGGCGGTGGCCCGTGGTGACCTGTCGCAGAAGATCACCGTCGACGCCCAGGGTGAGATCCTGGCCCTGAAGTCGACGGTCAACACGATGGTCGATCAGCTGTCGTCGTTCGCCGACGAGGTCACGCGTGTCGCCCGCGAGGTCGGCACCGAGGGCAAGCTCGGCGGCCAGGCCCAGGTGAAGGGCATCTCCGGCACCTGGCGCGACCTGACCGACAACGTCAACTCGATGGCGTCCAACCTGACGTCCCAGGTCCGCAACATCGCCCAGGTCACCACCGCCGTGGCTCGGGGTGACCTGTCGCAGAAGATCACCGTCGACGCACACGGCGAGATCCTGGAGCTGAAGTCGACGGTCAACACGATGGTCGATCAGCTGTCCTCGTTCGCCGACGAGGTCACGCGGGTTGCCCGCGAGGTCGGCTCCGAGGGCAAGCTGGGCGGCCAGGCCCAGGTGCGGGGCGTCTCCGGCACCTGGCGCGACCTGACGGAGAACGTCAACCAGCTCGCCTCGACGCTGACGACGCAGCTGCGGGCCATCTCGCAGGTGTCCACCGCCGTGACCCGCGGCGACCTGACCCAGCGCATCGCGGTCGAGGCACTCGGCGAGGTCGCCGAGCTCAAGGACAACATCAACCAGATGATCGTCACGCTGCGCGAGACGACGAAGAAGAACGCCGAGCAGGGCTGGCTCGACTCCAACCTGGCCCGCGTCGGCGGTCTCCTGCAGGGCCAGCGCGACCTCGGCGAGGTCTGCCGCATGATCATGGCCGAGGTGACGCCGCTGGTCGACGCGCAGATCGGCGCCTTCTTCCTCGCCGGCACCGACGCCGACAACGGCCTGCGGCTGCGGCTGGAGGCGTCCTACGGCTACATGGCGCCCGGCACCGAGGTCAGCTTCGCGCCCGGCGAGGGCCTGATCGGGCAGGCGTCGCTGTCGCGGCGCGCGATCCGGGTCACCGCCCCGCAGGACGGCCGGCTCCAGGTGCGCTCCGGGCTCGCCGCGACACCCCCGGCCGACCTGGTCGTCCTTCCCGTGCTGTTCGAGGGCGAGCCGCTCGGTGTCATCGAGTTCGCCGGCGTCGCCTCGTTCTCCGAGCTGCACCTGGCGTTCCTCGACCGGCTGGTGGTCACCATCGGCGTCGCGCTGAAGACGATCCTGGCCAACCGGCGGACCGAGGAGCTGCTGTCGCAGTCGCAGCGCCTCGCCCTGGAGCTGCAGGACCAGTCGGCCGAGCTGCAGCGCACCAACGCCGAGCTGGAGGAGAAGGCGACGCTGCTGTCGGAGCAGAAGGGCAACATCGAGAAGCAGAACCGCGAGATCGAGATGGCCCGCCTCGGCCTGGAGGAGAAGGCGCAGCAGCTGGCGCAGGCCTCGCAGTACAAGTCGGAGTTCCTCGCCAACATGAGCCATGAGCTGCGCACGCCGCTCAACTCGATGCTCCTGCTGTCACGGCTGCTCGCCGACAACCCTGACACCAACCTCACCGCGAAGCAGATCGAGTTCGCCGCGACGATCCACAACGCGGGCTCCGACCTCCTCGCACTCATCGACGACATCCTCGATCTGTCCAAGATCGAGGCCGGCCGCATGGACGTGGAGCCCGGCGAGGTCTCCTTCGACGAGATCCGCTCCTACGTCGAGCAGGCGTTCGCGCCGCAGGCCGACGACAAGGGGCTGGACTTCACGGTCAGCACCGCCGCCGAGCTGCCGCCCGCGATCGTCACCGACCCGCAGCGCCTCCAGCAGATCCTGCGCAACCTGATCTCCAACGCGGTGAAGTTCACCGAGAAGGGCGCGGTCACGCTGTCCATCAGCGTCGCCACGCCCGACCTGCAGTTCACCGCGCCGACCCTCGCGGGCGCGCGGCGGGTGATCGCGTTCGCGGTCCGCGACACCGGCATCGGCATCTCCGACGACAAGGTCGCGCTGATCTTCGAGGCGTTCCAGCAGGCCGACGGCACGACCAGCCGCAAGTACGGCGGCACCGGCCTCGGCCTGTCGATCAGCCGCGAGCTCGCCCGGCTGCTCGGCGGCGCGATCGGTGTCACCTCGGAGGTCGGGCGGGGTGCCGTCTTCACCCTGTACCTGCCGGATGTCATCGCGACCGAGGTCACCCAGACCGTCCACGCGGTGCCGGCACAGCCCTTGCCGCCGGTGCGTAGCCTGCCGCCGGGCCCGGCGATGCTGCGCGCGCTGCCGACCCCGGAGCGCCACCCGACCGCGGCCGCGCACCAGCTCGACGGCGCCACCGTGCTCATCGTCGACGACGACGTGCGCAACGTCTTCGCCCTCACCAGCGCGCTGGAGCTGCACGGCATGACGGTCCTGTACGCCGACAACGGCACCGACGGGGTCCGCGTGCTGTCGGAGCACCCCGGCGTCGACATCGTGCTGATGGACGCGATGATGCCGGATCAGGACGGCAACGAGACGACCCGTGCGATCCGGCGCAACCGGCGCTTCGCGAAGCTGCCGGTGGTGTTCCTGACCGCCAAGGCGATGCCCGGCGACCGCGAGTCGTCCCTGGCCGCCGGGGCCAGCGACTACATCACCAAGCCGGTCGATCTCGACGAGCTGCTTGACGTGATGGCCGCCTGGGTAAACGGGGAAGGCCGTGCAGTGTAAGTTGATCGATGACGTCAGAAAGGGGCCGCATCCTTGACTGGACCGGACCGGCCGGCGAAGGTGCTGCTCGTCGACGACCGAAGGGACAACCTCCTCGCGCTGGAGGCCATCCTCCAGGGGCTGCCGGTCCAGACCGTCGGCGCCGACAGCGGCGAGGACGCCCTCAAGCACCTGCTGGTGGACGACTTCGCCCTCATCCTGCTCGATGCGCAGATGCCGACCATGGACGGGTTCGAGACCGCCCGGCACATCAAGCGCCGGGAGCGGACCCGGCACGTGCCGATCATCTTCCTGACCGCGGCGGACCGTGACTCGCACCTGGCGCTGCGGGGTTACGCCGCCGGCGCCGTCGACTACCTCACGAAGCCGTTCGACCCGTGGGTGCTGCGGGCGAAGGTGTCGGTGTTCGTGGAGCTGTGGACGAAGACGCAGCAACTGGCGGCGCAGTCGGACCTGGTCAAGGTCCGGGACGGCGAGATGCGGGCCGTGGGCGTCGCCGTCGACGAGGCCACCGCGCTGCTCAAAGCGGGACTCGCCGCGGGCGGTGAGGTCGGCCGCTCTCAGGTGGAGAAGGCGATCACCGTGTTGACCAGGCTGGTCAAGGAGCGGTCTCCTGGATCATGAGCGCGCCCCTGAGGCCGGTGATGTCCAGGACACGGATCAGGAACGCGCCCACATTGACCAGCACCAGGTAGCTCTGCGCCATGGTCGCCTTGCGACTGAGCACGACCAGCGTGCCGAGGCCCTGCGAGTCACAGAACGTCACGCCGCCCATGTCGAGGACGACCCGGGTCGGGGTGTCGCCGCCGAGGATCTCATCGACGGCGCTCGCCAGGCGCTGGACCGTGGACATGTCGATCTCGCCGGCGAGCGCCACCACAGTCTCGGTCGGGGCACGGCGCACGGTGACGGAAAGATCCGGTCGATCCACCCGCACAGCCTAACGTGGATCAGCGCCGGTAGTGGCGTCGGGCACAGGGCGCCCGGGGGTGCTCGGCGCCGTCGCGGGCAGGCTGTCAGAATGGGCAGGCTGTGACAGCTATTGACTCCGCCGGCCTCGGCCCCTACGCGGGTGACGCTCCGGCTTCGCAGGCACTGTTCGACCGCGCCCAGGCCATCGTGCCGGGTGGGGTGAATTCACCTGTCCGCGCATTCCGCGCGGTCGGTGGCACCCCCCGGTTCATGGTCAGTGGCGAGGGCTGCTGGCTCACCGACGCCGACGGGCGACGCTATGTCGACCTCGTCTGCTCGTGGGGCCCGCTGATCCTCGGCCACGCGCATCCCGAGGTGATCGGTGCGATCACCGCCGCGGCCGCGCACGGCACCAGCTTCGGCACCCCGACACCGGGCGAGGTGGCACTCGGCGAGGAGATCGTCGCCCGCACCCCGGTCGAGCAGGTCCGCCTGGTCAACTCCGGCACCGAGGCCACGATGAGCGCGCTGCGGCTCGCCCGGGGCTTCACCGGCCGGCCCAAGGTGGTCAAGTTCGCCGGCTGCTACCACGGTCACGTCGACGCGCTGCTCGCCGCCGCCGGCTCCGGGGTCGCGACGCTCGCGCTGCCCGACTCGCCAGGGGTCACCGGGGCGGCCGCCGGGGACACCATCGTCCTGCCGTACAACGACGTCGCCGCCGTCGAAGCGGCCTTCGCCGCCGAGGGCCCGCGGATCGCCGCCGTCATCACCGAGGCCGCCTGCGGCAACATGGGCGTCGTCGCCCCCCGCGACGGGTTCAACGGCAAGCTCGCCGAGATCGCCCACCGGCACGGTGCGCTGCTCATCCTCGACGAGGTGATGACCGGGTTCCGGGTCAGCAGCGCCGGCTGGGCGGGCATCGAGCCCGTCGACGCCGACCTGTGGACCTTCGGCAAGGTCATGGGCGGCGGCCTGCCCGCCGCCGCGTTCGGTGGCCGCGCCGAGATCATGGCGCAGCTGGCTCCGGCCGGCCCGGTCTACCAGGCCGGCACGTTGTCGGGCAATCCGCTCGCCTGCGCGGCCGGCCTCGCGACCCTGCGCCTGGCGACCCCGGAGGTCTATGCGCAGCTCGACGCGACCGCCGCCACGATCGGCAAGTTGTCCTCGGACGCGCTGGCCGCCGCGGGGGTACCGCACACGCTCGCCACCGCCGGCAGCATGTTCTCGATCTTCTTCACGCACGATCCGGTGCACAACTACGACGACGCGCGCACCCAGGACGTCGCGGCGTTCAAGGCGTTCTTCCACAGCATGCTGTCCCGCGGGGTCTACCTGCCGCCCAGCGCCTACGAGTCGTGGTTCGTCTCGACCGCGATCAACGCGGAGGCCCTGGACGTCATCTCGGCCGCGCTGCCGCACGCCGCCCGCGCCGCGGCCGTCGCCTCGGCCGGGCTGTCATGACTGTCAAGACCATCGTGCACGTCCTGCGGCACGGTGAGGTGTACAACCCGGAGAAGGTCCTCTACGGCCGCCTGCCCGGCTACCGCCTCTCCGAGCTCGGTGTGCAGATGGCCAAGGCCGCCGCGCAGGCCGTCGCCGAGAAGGACATCACCTACGTGGTGGCCAGCCCGCTGGAGCGCGCGCAGCAGACCGCGTCGCCGATCGCGGACCAGTTCGGCCTGCCGATCGCCGTCGACGAGCGGCTCATCGAGAGCGGCAACTTCTTCGAGGGCAAGCGGGTCGGCGCCGGCGACGGCGCGCTGCGCGACCCGCGCAACTGGTGGGTGCTCCGCGACCCGGTGACCCCGTCGTGGGGCGAGCCCTACACGGCGATCGCCGCGCGGATGTTCGCCGCCCTGCTCGCCGCCCGGGAGGCCGCCGAGGGCCACGAGGCCGTCTGCGTCTCGCACCAGCTGCCGATCTGGACGCTGCGCCGGCACGTGGAGCGCAAGCGCCTGTGGCACGACCCCCGCAAGCGCGAGTGCAATCTCGCCAGCTACACCAGCTTCCACTTCGAGGACACGAAGATCGTCGGAGTGGCGTACAGCGAACCCGCCGCACACCTGGTCGCCATGTCGCCAGGCGCGCGCAACGCCAAGGGCGCCTGATGTTGTACCGGATTGTAGGGGTTCTGGTCGCTTTCGCCTTGCTGGCCGCCTGCGACAGCACCACCCCGCAGAACGCCCTCGGCAGCCGCAAGATCTCCGTCTCCGACCGGGTCGCCGCGCCCGTGGTGCGCGGCGACTACATGGACATCGGCGGCTCGTTCGACCTCGCCCAGCAGAAGGGCAAGGTCGTCGTGGTCAACTTCTGGGCCTCCTACTGCGCGCCGTGCCGCACCGAGGCCCCGGAGCTGGAGAAGGTGTACGCCGCCACCAAGGCGGACGGCGTGACGTTCCTCGGGGTCAACGTCCACGACCAGCGCGACCCGGCCAAGGCGTTCCTGGCCGACATCAAGCCGGCCTACGGCAGCATCTTCGACCCCTCCGCGTCGATCGCGCAGGACTTCGCGGTGCCGCCCAACTCGATCCCGGCGACCCTGGTCATCGACCGCGCCGGCCGCATCGCCGCCGTGATCCGCATGCAGGTCGACCAGAAGCTTCTCGAGCCGATCGTGCGCGAGCTGCTCGCCGAGCAGGCCTGATGCTCCTCGCCGGGCCCTTCGACTACGCCACCAGCGGACCGCTGCTCGGTGCCGTGGCCGTCGCCGTCCTGGCCGGCCTGGCCAGCTTCCTGTCGCCGTGCATCCTGCCGCTCGTGCCCGGATACCTCTCCTACGTCACCGGCCTCGCGGGCGCCGACCTCGACTCCGGGCACCGCCGCGGCCGGGTCGTCGCCGGCATCTCGCTCTTCATCGCCGGGTTCACGGCCGTCTTCGTCACCCTCATCGTGCTCGCCACCAGCGCCGCGATGCAGCTCATGGTCCACCGGCGGACGGTCGAGATCGTTGCGGGTGCGATCGTCATCGTCCTCGGTCTGGCCTTCATGGGCCTGGTGCCGGGGCTGGAGCGGCAATGGCGGGTGCAGAAGCTGCCCGCCGCCGGGCTCATCGGCGCCCCCGTGTTCGGCGTCGTCTTCGCGCTGTCCTGGGCGCCGTGCACCGGCCCGACCCTCGCCGCGATGATCGCGCTCGGCTCCACCAGCGGCTCCCAGGCCAGGGCGGTGACCCTCGCCGTCGCGTACTCCCTCGGCATCGGGCTGCCGTTCATCGCCGTCGGGCTGGGCTTCCAGCGACTCATCGGCGTCATCAAGTTCATCCGGCGCAACAGCCGATGGGTGACCCGCATCGGCGGTGCGCTGCTCGTCCTCGTCGGGCTCGCGCTCGTCACCGGCGTCTGGAGTGACCTCATGATCGCCCTTACCACCAACGTCGGGCCCGGATCGGTGCCGATCTGATGCGCTGGATCGTCTCCGTGTGCCGGCGTGCCTGGCGGCAGCTCACCTCGATGCGCACCGCGTTGGTGCTGCTGTTCCTGCTCGCCGTGGCCGCGATCCCGGGCTCAGTGCTGCCGCAGCGCAACGTGTCACCGGAGAAGGTCCGCCAGTACCTGCAGGAGAACACCGAGTGGGGCCCCACCCTCGACCGGTTCTTCTTCTTCGACGTGTACGCCTCGCCCTGGTTCTCCGCGATCTACCTGCTGCTGTTCACGTCTCTCGTGGGCTGCCTGGTGCCCCGCTTCCGGGGCCACTTCACGGCGATGCTGCGCAAGCCGCCTGTGGCCCCTGCACGGTTCTCCCGCTTGCCCGCGTTTTCTGGCGAATTGCCCGTCAGGTCGCCTGATGATGTCGTCGCGGTGCTGCGGCGCCGGCGGTTCCGCACCGTCGTGCGCACGGACGGCGACGTCACCGAGATCAGCGCCGAGAAGGGCTACCTGAAGGAGACCGGCAACCTCGTCTTCCACTTCGCCCTGCTGTCGCTGCTGCTCGGCGTCGCCTTCGGGTCGTGGTTCGGGTGGCACGGCAACCGGCTGCTGGTCGAGGGCGACGACTTCGCGTTCTGCAACACCCTGCTCAATTACGACGAGCACGCCCTCGGCGCCCAGGTCGGCGAGGGCGACCTGCCCCGCTTCTGCGTGCGCATGGACAAGTTCGCCGCGACCTACCTCGACAACGGCCAGCCGGTCACCTACAAGGCCGACGTGACGGTCACCCAGCACGGCCGGTCGTCGCGGCACGTCCTGCAGGTCAACGACCCGCTGCGGCTCGACGGCGCCAACGTGTCGCTGCTCGGCCACGGCTACGCGCCGATCCTGCGGTACACCGACAAGTACGGCCGGACGCACGAGAACGTGTCGGCATTCCTGCCCAAGGACGGGATGCTCACCAGCGACGGCGTCGCGACGTTCCCGGACGTCAACCTCAACCCCGACACAGGCACCCGCGACGAGAAGTCCCAGATCGGCTTCTCCGGCGTGTACCTGCCGACCCTGCCGTCCGACCCGTCGGTGAGCTCCTCGGCCTTCCCCGCCGAGAAGGACCCACGGCTCATGCTCCAGCCCTACCGTGGGGTCCTCGGCTTCGACGCCGGCGCGCCGCTGTCGGTGTACACCCTGGACCAGCGCCAGATCGACGCCAAGCGCCTCAGCAAGTTCGGCGACCCGTTCATGCTCAAGCCCGGCGAGAAGGGCACCCTGCCCGACGGCACGACCGTCGAGTTCGTCGGCACCGCGCAGTGGATCAGCATGTCGATCCGGCACGACCCCGGCCAGCCGATCGTCCTGGTCGGCGCGGCCGCGCTGCTGGTCGGCCTGCTGGGCTCGCTCACCGGCAAGCGCCGCCGGGTGTTCTTCCGCATCACCCCGACGGGCATGTCGGCGGGCGGGCTGCCGCGAGGCGACTACCCGGGCTTTGCCGAGGAGTTCGCATCCATCGTCGCCGCGGTGGCCCCTGCCGCGCAGGTGCCCGAGCAGGTGGCGCAGACTGACGTGAAGGAGGTCGTTTGATGGGTGGATTGTCCAATCAGCTGCTGGTCGTCACCATCTTCAGCTACGTGCTGGCGATGCTGGCGTATGCCGTTGAATACGCGTTCGGCGCCCGAAGCCTAGTAGGCCAGCGGGTCCTCGTCGGTGCCGACGACCCGGCCCTCGCCTCGGTCGGCGCTGCCTCTTCCTCCGCTTCCCTGGCTTCCCCTCCTTCCGACATTTCGGACTTTTCCGATAGTTCGCCTTCGCCGGATGCTTCCGGCGCGCGCTGGGCGGGCGTCGCCGCCGTCGCGCTCACCGTCCTCGGCTACCTCGGCCACCTCGGCGCACTGGTCACCCGCGGCATCGCCGCCGACCGCGCCCCGTGGGGCAACATGTACGAGTTCGTCATGACCGCCACCCTCGTCGGCGTCTCCGCCTGGCTGGTCGTCCTCGCCAAGTGGCGCAACCTGCGGCACCTCGGCCTCTTCGTCACGCTCGTCGCCTCGATCCTGCTCGCGATCGCCGGCATGACGCTGTACGTCCCGGTCGGCCCCCTCGTGCCAGCCCTGCAGTCCTACTGGCTGGTCATCCACGTCGGCGCCGCCTCGATCGCCTCCGGCATCTTCCTCGTCGGCTTCGTGGCCGCCGCCATGCACCTCATCCGCCTCGGCCACAACCAGGGCAAGCGCAACTTCCCCTACAGCCTCGGCGAACGCCTCCCGCAGGCCGACGTGCTCGAGCGCGTCACGTTCCGCGTCCACGCCTTCGCCTTCCCGATCTGGACCTTCGGCGTCATCGCCGGCGCCATCTGGGCCGAGGCCGCATGGGGCCGCTACTGGAACTGGGACCCCAAAGAGGTCTGGTCCTTCATCGCCTGGGTCGTGTACGCCTGCTACCTGCACGCCCGCTCCACCCCAAGCGTCAGCCGCCGCATCACCTCCTGGATCGCGATCGTCGGCTGGCTGACCATGCTGGTCAACCTCTTCGGCGTCAACCTCGTCGCCAGCGGCCTCCACTCCTACGCCGGCGTCTAACCCCCGCTTCGGCACCCCCGAACCCCGGCCCCCACTCCTCGGGCGCCGGGGTTCGCTGTGCCCCGCCCACGGATGTTCTTTGCTGATTTAAGGCACCCCGATGGCGGCTATCGCCCGTCCCGAGAAGTGCCACGCGCCAGACGGCGACCATCGGCACAGGATCGCGCCAACCTCGCACCCGGCCGTTCAGGCTGCGACCGGGTCACGTCGGGGACCCCTTCACGACATGCGCGTCCATTTCGGTCGCTCTCCAGTAGTGCGCCAGGCCCACCCAAGTTCCGTGATCACGCAACTCGCCCACGAGACCGTTCAGCAACGATGTCAGGCCGGCGCTCGTGTGCAACGCCCGCGCCGACGAGCGGCCGGCAGTGACCAGTGAATCGCCCGACCATCTACCACCCTCTTACACGGCGACGCCGCCGCAGGTGGCGGGCCGTGGTGGGTCGTCGGGCCGTGGTGGGTCGTCGGGCCGTGGTGGGTCGTCGGGCCGTGGTGGGTCGTCGGGCCGTGGTGGGTCGTCGGGCCGTGGTGGGTCGTCGGGCCGTGGTGGGTCGTCGGGCCGTGGTGGGTCGTCGGGCCGTGGTGGGTCGTCGGGCCGTGGTGGGTCGTCGGGCCGTGGTGGGTCGTCGGGCCGTGGTGGGTCGTCGGGCCGTGGTGGGTCGTCGGGCCGTGGTGGGTCGTCGGGCCGTGGTGGGTCGGACCAGCGCCGGACAAGGCGCCGTGTTGGCATCTTGTGGGCCAAGGTGCCCGGCGGGCGGGGCGCCGGATCTGTGGGGGGGTCCTGTGGACGGAGGAGTCGGGTGGGCGAGGTGCGCCGCTCGCCGGTGAGCCAGAGGTGGGTCGTCGGATCATGCGGAGGGTCGCCCGGCGCTGATCCGCCAAGTTGTCCGCAGTTGGTTGCGCCGGATCGCCCGGGCCTCAATGGGCGAGAGCGCCGGACAAGGCGCCGTGTTGGCGCCTTGTGGGCCAAGGTGCCCGGCGGGCGGGGCGCCGGATCTGTGGGGGGTCCTGTGGACGGAGGAGCCGGGTGGGCGAGGTGCGCCGCCCGCCGGTAGGAGCCAGAGATGGGTCGCCCCGGTGCGGATCCGCCAAGTCGTCCGCAGTTGGTCGCCTCGATCGCCCGGCCCCAACAAGCGAGAGCGCCGGACACGGTGCCGTGTTGACGCCACGCGGGACGAGGCGCCACGCGGGACGAAGGCGCCACGCGGGACGAAGGCGCCACGCGGGACGAAGGCGCCACGCGGGACGAAGACGCCCCGCGGGCGGTGCGCCGCTCGCCCGCGAGAGCCAGAGGCAGGTGGTCAAAGGGCAGGAGGTCAAGGGCAGGAGGTCAGGGGCGGAGGCCGCCCAGGATGGTCAGGTCGAGGAGGGCGAAGACGAACAAAGCGATCCCCACAAACCCGTTCGCCGTAAAGAAGGCGCGGTTCACGCGGGAAAGGTCGTCGGGGCGGACGATGGCGTGCTCGTAGATGAAGGCGACGGCCGTGACGACCAGGCCGATCCACCAGAGCCAGCCGAGGTCGACGAGCTCGCCGAACCAGACGAACAGGCCGAACGTCACCACGTGGGCGGCGGTCGACAGGTGCAGGGAGAACGGGATGCCGTAGCGGGACGGGACGGAGTGGACGCCGATCTCGCGGTCGACGGTGGCGTCCTGGCAGGCGTAGATGAGGTCGAAGCCGCCGATCCACAGGCCGACAGCGGCGCCGAGGACCCAGGCGGCGCCGGAGCCGCGCAGGTCGCCGGTGACGGCGAGCCATGCGCCGACCGGACCGACCATCTGCGCGAGGCCGAGCAGGGCGTGCGGCCAGTTGGTGAAGCGCTTGCCATACGGATAGAGCACCAGCGGCACCACGGCGAGCGGGGCGAGGACCAGGCAGAGCGGGTTGAGCAGGGCGGCCGCGCCGAGGAACACGACGAGGGCGACCGCGGCGCCGGTCCACGCGGTGCGGACGCTGACCGCGCCGGTGACCAGCTCGCGCTGGGAGGTGCGCGGGTTGCGGGCGTCGATGTGGCGGTCGATGATCCGGTTGGCGGCCATGGCGAACGTGCGGGCGCCGACCATCGCCACCGTCACCAGGAGCAGGTCCGCCCAGTTGACGTGGCCGCCCCCGGCGGCACCGACGGTCATGGCGGTCAGCGCCGACAGATAGGCGAACGGCAGCGCGAACACCGAGTGCTCGATCGCGACGAGCCGCAGGAATGCCTTGACCCGGCTCCGGGGTGCCTCAACGAGCGTCACTTGAACCCATACTCTCTCCAGCGTTTGTCGACCCGCGCCACGACCTCGGGTGACATGACCATCTCTTCCGGCCAGCCGCGATGGTAGCCCTCGGTCGGGCCCTTGCGCGTCGCGTCGAGGCCCGCCTTGCCGCCCCAGAACTGCTGATAGGACGCGTGGTCGAGGTGGTCGACCGGGCCTTCGGTGAGCAGCAGGTCGTGCTTGTAGTCGACGTTGCCGAAGGCGCGGAAGGCGACCTCGGCATAGTCGTGCACGTCGCAGTCGTCGTCGACGACCACGATGAGCTTCGACAGCGACAGCAGGTGGGCGCCCCAGATGGCACTCATCACCTTCTGGGCGTGCTTCGGATAGCGCTTGCGGATCGACACGATCACGCAGTTGTGGAACACGCCGGCGGCCGGCAGGTCGTAGTCGACGATGTCGGGGATCATGATCTTCAGCAGCGGGAGGAAGATCCGCTCGGTCGCCTTGCCGAGGCCGAGGTCCTCCTGCGGCGGCTTCGACGTGATGATCGAGTGGTAGATCGGCTGCTTGCGGGTGGTCATGCACTCCACGTGCAGCACCGGGAAGTCCTCGACCGGCGTGTAGAAGCCGGTGTGGTCGCCGAACGGGCCCTCGGGCAGGCGCTCGCCGGGCTCCAGATAGCCCTCCAGCACGATCTGGGCGTTGGCCGGCACCTGCAGCGGCACGGTCAGGCAGTCGACCATCTCGACCCGCTCGCCGCGCAGGAACCCGGCGAACAGGTATTCGTCGATGTCGGAGGGGAGCGGGGCGCTCGCCGAATAGGACACGACAGGGTCGGCGCCGATGGCGATCGCCACCGGCAGGCGTTGCCCGAGCCGCTCGGCCACGGCGTGGTGCGCGGTCGAGTCCTTGTGGATCTGCCAGTGCATGCCGAGCGTGTTGTGGCTGTGCTGCTGGAGGCGATAGAGCCCGAGATTGCGCTTCCCGGTCTCCGGGTGCTTGGTGTGGGTCAGGCCGAAGTTGTGGTAGATCCCGCCGTCGTCGGGCCAGATCTGCAGGCCGGGCAGCCGGTTGAGGTCGACCTGGTCGCCCTTGTAGACGACCTCCTGGCACGGTGCGGTCTTCACGTGCTTCGGGGGCACGGCCTTGAGCTGGAGCAGCTTGCCGATGCCATCGCGGATGCCGGCCCACCCGACCGGCAGCTCCGGCTTGACCAGGGCCCCGATGCGCTCGCCGACCTCGTCGAGGTGGGACACGCCGAGCGCCATCGCCATGCGCCGCTCGGTGCCGAACAGGTTGATCGCGACCGGCATGTCACCGCGGGTCGGGCGGTCGAACACGAGTGCCGGCCCGCCCGCACGGACGGTCCGGGTGACGATCTCACTGATCTCCAGGTGCGGGTCCACGGGTGCGGACACGCGATGCAGCTCACCGGCCCGTTGAAGGGCGGCAAGGAATTCGTTGAGATCCGCATATGGGAAGCCGCGTGCCATGCACACCATCCTGCCAACCCGGTACGACAGTTTCCGAGCGGGCTGGTCAGTTGTGGCAGAGTTGACGGCGTGGTTGATCAGCGCAGGCCGTGGGTCGTCGGGGTGTCCGGGGCGTCCGGCACGCCATATGCGGCGGCGGTGATCCGGGCGCTGTTCGACGCGGGTGAGGCCGTCGACCTGGTCGTGTCACGCGCCGCCCGGCTCACGATCCTCGACGAGACCGGCGCGCCCTTCCGCGACGCACACTGGAAGGACGACCTGGCCACGTGGCTCGGACGCTCCATCAATGACGTGGTCTACTGGCCCGCCGGTGACCTCGCCGCCGGCCCGAGCAGCGGCTCCTATCAGGCCAAGGGCATGCTCGTGGTGCCGGCGAGCACCGCGGCGTGCGCGGGCATCGCGATCGGCCTGTCCAAGGATCTGTTGCAGCGTGCGGCCGAGGTCAACCTCAAGGAGCGTCGACCGGTCGTCGTCGTCCCGCGGGAGACCCCGGTGACCCGCAGCCACCTGGAGCACCTCATCGCCCTGCACGACGCCGGCGCCGTGGTCCTCCCCGCCAGCCCCGGCTTCTACTCGGCCGGAGCGGCGGCCACGGCCGCCCAACTCGTCGACTTCATCGCCGGCAAAGTCCTCGACGCCGCCGGCGTGTCTCATACCTTGTTCACTCGTTGGTCGGGTGACCTCGGCCATTCCCGTTAGAGGTGTCGTCGAGCGCGTCGTCTCCTTCGAGCAGCGCCCGCACCTCGGATTCCCGGAACCGCCGGTGTCCTCCCGGGGTTCGGATGCTGCTGATCCGGCCGGCCGCCGCCCAGCGTGTCACCGTTTTCGGATCCACACGAAACAAGGCAGCGACCTCGCCGGGCGTCAGCAGACGATCTCCCGTCTCCACGGCCCCTCCTTAACCCATGGGTGGCTCGATCGGGCCCGCGCACCCCCATGCGGCAAGCTGAAAGCACGAGTCATCCTGGGATGTACGCCCATTACAGCACCGCTAGCGTGCCGTGTCCGGGAAACGAGGAAATCGCACGTGTTGGGTAATTAGCTGTGCTAAAACGCCGACCATTAGGCTGGACGCGATGGATGCGATCGATCGACAACTTATCGACCTGCTTCGAGACAACGCCCGCCTTCCATATGCCGAGCTTGCGCGGAAGGTCGGTCTTTCGGCGCCGGCCGTGCACGAGCGCGTCGGCAAGCTCGAGTCTTCCGGCGTCATCCTGGGCTACCGGGCCGAGATCCACCCGGAGGCGGTGGGTCTGCCGCTGACCGCCGTCATCGGCATCGTGCATGACAGCAGCGGCGACACCGACGACATTCTCGAGGCCCTGCGAGGGCATCGAGAGATCGAGTCGTGCTACTTCATGGCGGGCGAGGAATCGTTTCTGTGCAAGGCGCGGGTGAAGACCATCGGCGACCTTGAACGGCTCATCATCGACCTCAACCGCGTCAAAGGCGTCGCCCGCACCCGCACCGCGATCGCCCTCTCCACGAAGTGGGAGGGCCGCTCGCAGTCCGCCTGTTAAGCCAGCGTCGCCAGCCCCGGATAGTCCACGACATAGCCCTCCGCGTCGAGCTGCAGGACCGCTGTGAAACCCTCCGTCGAATAGCGGACCTGCCGGCCCGGCAGCACCTCGTAAACCTGCTCCAGGGGCAGCACGGCCAGGCTCGGCAACAACACCCAGGCCGCCTCGATCGTCGAGACCCGGCCCGGCTCCGCGCGGTGCAGGCCCAGCCGGCGCACCGGCAACGTGTTGGTCAGCGGGGAGTTATACAGATCCACGTCGAGCACCCGGTGCAACCGATCGGGATCCTCGATGCCGGAGAACGGCGCCGTCGGCAGCACCCGCTCCAGGTCGCCCTGCTCGCCGGTGGTGACCCGCCAGCGACCCGCGGCCCGCTCCATCCGCAGCGTGCGCCGCCAGCCCGCGCCCTCGGCCGTCACCTCGAGCCGCGTGCTCGCCCAGCCGTCGTCCGTGTGCAGGTCATAGCGGCACGTATACAGGGCGTTGTCGGCGGCGAACGCCGTGCCCTTGGCATAGAGCCCCCGGCGGTCGTCAAGGGTGACGAACTCACCGCCGGTCGTGTCCGTCCGCTGCCAGGCGAACGCCCGAGGAAGCACCGTCATGCATCGAAGCTATCCGACGGGTACGACAAAAGCAGGGCAACAAGAAGGCGGTCCGCACCATTCGGCGGACCGCCCTGTCGTCACCTAACGCCGTGGACGACGATCATGTTCGTGCTGCGGCCGCCGACCGGGCCGGCCGTGATGCGAGGCGCCACCGTGATGCGAAGCGCTGGGAGCGCTGCGCTGGATCCGCACCGGCACGCCACTGGGCTGCCGAGCGCCCGTGACCTCGGCCAACGCCGGGTCACCGGCCCGCACCCGGAGCTCGGTCGGGGTGACCCCGGCCTTCGCGAGCAGTGCCGTGGCCCGACGACGCTGCCGCGGCAGCACCAACGTCACGACCGTGCCCGTTGCCCCGGCCCGCGCGGTCCGACCGGCGCGGTGCAGGTAGTCCTTCTGGTCTCTCGGGAGATCGACGTGTACGACCAGCGAAACGTCGTCGATGTGAATACCGCGAGCGGCGACGTCGGTCGCCACCAGCACGTCGCACGTGCCCTCTTTGAACTCGGCCAGCGTGCGCGTGCGCACCCGCTGTGTCTTGCCGCCGTGCAGGGCACCCGCCCGCACGCCGACGGCCGCGAACTGGTCGACCAGCTCGTCGACGGCCAGCTGCGTCTTCACGAAGAGGATCGTGCGGCCCTTGCGGGCAGCGATCGACGCCGCGATGGCGAACTTGTCGTTCGGCGGGACCAGCAACATGTGGTGGTCCATGGACTCCACCGAGGCCGTCGCCGGCTCGATCGAGTGCGTGGACGGGTCGATCAGGAACCGCTTGACCAGCGAGTCGACGTCCTTGTCGAGGGTCGCGGAGAACAACAGGCGCTGACCGGTGGTCGGCGTCTGCTGCAGGATCTCCGTGACCTCCGGGAGGAAGCCCATGTCGGCCATCTGGTCGGCCTCGTCGAGCACGGTGATCTCCACCGAGTCGAGCCGGCAGACGCCGCGCTTGATCAGGTCACCGAGGCGGCCGGGCGTCGCGACGAGCACGTCGACCCCCCGCTCGAGCGACCAGATCTGCCGGTCATACGGCACACCGCCGACGGCGGTCTTGCAGAACAGGCCGAGTGTCTTCGCCAGTGGGGTCAACGCGTCGTTGACCTGCATGGCGAGCTCGCGCGTCGGCACGAGGACCAGGGCCTTGGGCGAGTGCGGACGGGATCGTCCGCTCGCCGCCAGTCGGGCAAGCATCGGCAGGCCGAAGGCCAGCGTCTTGCCCGAGCCGGTCTGCCCCCGGCCCAGCACGTCACGGCCCGCGAGCACGTCGGGGATCGTGGCGGCCTGGATCGGGAACGGGTCATTGATGCCCTGGTTGGCAAGCGCGCGCACCAACTTGTTGGGCAGGCCGAGCCCGGCGAAACCGGGCCCTTGGATTTCCTCTACGGCTTCGAACTCATCGGTAGCTTCGAAGATGGAGGGGTACGAACTGGGGTCAGCGAGCAGCAAGGAGCTGGGACCTTCCGATTGGAGACCCTTCAGCCTATCCGATCTCACCCACTGACCCCGCGCCGAGGTGTCGCGGTTCACTATTTCGTTGGTACGCCGCTGAACATCTCATCGATGAACGACTTTGAGAACGTGACGGCGAGATAGCCGCCCGCCACGAGCGCCACCACGATGATCGCGATGATGATCATGACTTTCAGGTTGCTGGACTTGGCCGGTTCGTCCTCGTCGTCCTCGTCCGCTTCCTGCGTACCTTGACTCAAGATGTGCCCGGTAAGCGAGCCGGAGTTCTCCAGAGGGCTGCTGCCGCCGTCGGCCGAGGCCGTCGCCACCGAGGTGACGCGTTGCCCGCCATAGACTGTGCCCGCAGAGCTGCGCTGGTTCCGTGCCCATTTCCCGTAGCTGTCCGCCGCGGGCGAAGGGCCCGCGTCGCTCACCACCTGGTTGTCCTCCTCCGCTTCGGGCGGAGGGATCGCGGGCGGCTGCTGATGCGCCGGCGGGGCCGGGTTGGCCGGCGCCCCACTCGACGGGTAGACCGTCCCGGGCGCCCTGTCGGTGGCCGGACGGTCATCCCGCTCCGGACCCGACGACGGCGGCTCCGGCGCTCCCCACGCCGGCGCGCCCCACCCCGTCTGCTGCAACGGCGGCAGGTCGGACTGGGCGCTGGGCACGGAGTACATCGGCTGCTGTCCTTCGGCAGGCGGCGGAGCCCAAGCGGGCGCGGCCGCGGGCTCCTCCTGTGGCGGGGAGCCCAGCCCGGCGCCGCGGCGGGCGCGGCGGTCTCCGGAGCCGGCGAGGTCGCCCAACTCGGCGCGAACGGTGCCGACACCGACTCACCGGCCGGCGGAGGCTGGGCCCAGCTCGGTGCCGGCGGCGCGGATGCCTGCCCGGCCGGAGCCCAGTTCGGCGGAGCGAACGGGGGTGCGCCCGAGACGGGCGGCGTGGACTCCGACGGGTTCGCCGACGGGATCGAAAACGCAGGTGGCCCGGACACTGGCGGCGTCGACTCCGACGGCGTCGCATTCGGCATGGTGTACGACGGCTGCCCCGAACCCGGCACCCCGAACGCGGGCGGCGCCGACGCCGGTGGCGCTGAAGCCGGCGGTGCGAAGGCGGGCGGCGTCGAGGCCGGCGGCGCGAAGGGCGGCGGCCCGGACGTCGGCGGTGCGAACGCGGGACCGCTGGTGGCCGGTGGCGCAAAGGCCGGACCGCTCGTGGCCGGTGGCGCGAACGCAGGACCACCCGAGGACGGCGGCGCGGACGTCGGCGGTGCGAACGCGGGACCGCCCGACGCCGGCGGCGCGGACGCGGGCGCGGAGCCCAGCGGCGCGGCGTTGGGCAGTGAGAAGGCGGGACCGCCCGACACCGGCGGCGCGGACGCGGGCGCGGAGCCCAGCGGCGCGGCATTGGGCAGTGAGAAGGCGGGCGGTGCCGAGGACGACGGCGGCCCCGACGCCGGTGCGGCAGCGGCGGGCGGCGGAGCCCAACCCTGACCGGGCGGGGTCGCCCAGCCCTGCTCACCCGGTGCGGCGGCGGGCTGCTGCTGCCCTGGAGGCTGCTGCCAGCTGGGCTGCGCGGGAGCCGGAGGCGCGGCCCAACCCTGCTGCGCGGGCGGCGTGGACGCCGGTGGCGTGGACGCCGGTGGCGCGGCCCAGCCCTGCTGCGCGGGCGGCGTGGACACCGGCTGCGCCGGCGGGGTCGCCCAGCCCGGCTGCCCAGGTGCGCCCTGCCCGGGCGGCGTGGCCCAGCCAGGCTGACCCGGCGCGGCGTACTGCCCCTGCTGCCCCGGCGTCCCGTACGTGCCAGGCGCCTGCTGCCCAGGCGTCCCGTACTGCCCCGGCGCCTGGCCGGGCGGCGTGCCGTACTGCCCGGGCTGCTGCCCGGCCGGCGTGCCGTACTGACCCGGCTGCTGCCCGGGCGGTGTGCCGTACTGGCCCGGCCCAGGCTGGCCCGGCGGCGTGCCGTACTGCCCGGGCGCCGGCTGGGCCGTGCCGTACTGGCCGGGGACCGGCTGACCCGGCGTGCCGTACTGGCCAGGCTGCTGCTGCTGCCCGGGTGCACCGTACTGGCCCGGAGGCTGCTGGCCCGGCGTGCCGTACTGCCCAGGCTGGCCCGGAACGCCGTACTGCCCCTGGGCCGGCTGGGCGGGCGTGCCGTACTGGCCCGGCGCGGGCTGCTGTCCTGGCGTGCCGTACTGCCCGGGTGGCTGCTGAGCGGGCGTGCCGTACACGCCCGGGGCGGGGTGCTGCTGCCCAGGCGGAGCCGGCCACTGCTGCTGCGGCGCGGGCGGCTGCGCCCACCCCTGCGCGGGCGGCGTCGACACAGGCTGCTGCCCGGCCGCCGGCCACTGCTGCTGCGGAGCGCCATAGGGCTGCTGCCCGACCGGCTGCTGTCCGGCTGGCGGCTGACCGACGGGCGGCTGACCGACCGGCGGCTGCCCCGGCTGCTGAGTGCCGGGCGGCTGCGCCCAGCCCTGCGCCGCCGGCTGAGCCCAGCTGGGACCGGCCGCGCCCGACCCACTCGCGGCGGCCGCGGCCTGGCCGGAGTCGCCCGTACCCCACGGATGCTGCGAGGACGGCGTCGTGTACGGCGCCGGCGCCTGGAACGGTGCAGGTGGCTGCGGCCCAGGTCCCGGGAACGGCGGCGGTGTCGGCTCAGGGTTCGGCACCGGGGGCGGCGGCGTCGGGGCGGGTGGCGCCGGTGGGTACGGCGTCGGGATCGGCTCGGGCTCCGGCGCGGGCGGGAACGGCGACGGCTCGGGCGACGGCACCGGCTCCGGGCTGGGGAACGGCGTCGGCTCCGGGGTCGGGAACGGCTCGACGGGCGCGTCCGACACCGGCTCGACGTCCGTGCCGGAAGAGGCAGCAGGAACGCTGACCGACGCGGAGGCGCTGGCCATCGACTGCGGCAGGGCCATGGAGGTGCGGTACACCGTGGGCGTCGCGGTGCTGCGGGCGGCCTGCGAGGCCTCCTCCGCGCTCACCGAGTGGACACCGGGCACGGACGCGCTCGCCCGGGCGGCGACCACGGCGGCGGCGAACGCCCCGGCGGCCGGCAGCACGACCGGCGGCGCCGGCGAGGCGGGTGCCATCAAGGGCTCGGCCGACACCTCGACGACCGGCCGGTCGATCGGCGCCAGCAAAGGCTCGGCCGGCGGGGCGACCTCGGCCGCGGGCCGGCTCTGCACCGCGAACGGATGCACCACCGAGGGCTCCGGCGACGAGACCGCCGGTGAAGCGGGCTCGACCGCGGCCGGCTCGAAGGCCGGTGCCGCCGTGGAGCTCGACGAGGCCGGCTCCACGTCCGCCGCGGGCGTCTCCGGCGCGCTCCACGGCCGCGCGAACGCGTCCCACGACGACTCCGGCAACTGCCGTGGCGCGCGGGTCCGGCTCGGCAACGGCGGCAGCGGCTCGTCAGCGGGCGGAGCCGCGGGAGAAACCGGCTCCTCGACGGACGCGGCCGGCGCGCCGAACCCCGAAACCGGGATCGGTGCGAACGGCGGCGCCGCCACGTCCGAGGACACCGGCTCCGCGGGATGAATCCCCGAGTACGGCGTCGACTCCCCAGGTGGAGGCCCATACGTCCCGGCGACGGAGTCGAAGTTGGGCAGCTGGTACACCGGCGGCTCACTGGCAAGCGCGGCGGCGATGACGTCCGCCTCGGGCTCCGCCCGGCGCCGCGGCCCGTCAGGCCCGCCGACCGGCTGCTCCGGCGCTTCGTTCACCCCGGCATTCACCCCCGAACCCCCGGCGCTCACCCCCGAAGCTCCGGCGTCCGCGCCCGAAACCCCGGCGTCCGCGCCCGAAACCCCGGCGTCCAGACCCGAAGCCCCGGCAGCGGCGCTCACGCCGGCTTCCAGCCCCGAAGGAGCCTCCGGCGCCTCCGAAACACCGGCCGAAACACCGGCCGGAGCGTCGGTCGAGTTGAACGCCGCGACCATCGCCGCGACCTCCGGGTCGTCCTCTTCCTCGTCGTCGGCGTCCGCGAACGGGTCGCCACCCGGCCAGAGGGCGCCGTCGGTGGGTGCGGGCGGGAGCTCGTACGCCGCGTCAGGAATCACCTCTTCCGGCGTGTCCGGAGGCAGCTCCGCGCCGACCGGCGGCGGTGGCGGCAGCGGTGGCAGATCGCCACCGTCGAGCGCGTCGGGCTCCGGACTGGTCGCCTGCGGCTGCGCGCCGGGCGTGAACCCGAATGGGGAGTCGGGTCGCACCCCCTCGTTGCGTGCGCCGTCCCGTGTCTCCCGCTCGTCCATTGCTGCCCTCCATGACCGTGCCCTGCCCGGGCGTCACCACGCTCCCGGCGTGCCCCCTCCGCCAGTCACGGCTCCACGGTGCCACATCGAGTCACGGAACGCTGGACCGGACTGCGTCGGGTTTTGGATCACGAACCGGACGAAGATCACCCGGGAACGAACGAACCGGCCCACGGGAGACCCGTGGGCCGGCCCGGTGCTGCTAGGTCAGTCGCCCGCCGCGGACGCCGTGGTCTGCGCGGCCGTGCTCGCGCCGGTGGACGTCGGCTCGACCGACGACTTGGCCGGTGACGCCGCGGTCGTGGCCGGCGTGCTGGGCGCCTTGGTCGTCTCCTCCGTCGGGTCCGGCTCCGGCGGCGGCGCCGAAGTGGTGGTCGCGCTCGGGGAAGGTGACGTGGACTCCGACGGTGACGTGGACTCCGACGGAGACGCGGACGTCGAGGTCGACGGCGACGCGGTGGCGGACGCCGTAGGCGACGCGGTGGCGGACGCGGTGGCCGTCGCGGTGGCCGTCGCCGTGGCAGTGGCGGTCGAGCCCGGCGCCGCGACGGCCGGGAAGATCCGGGTCGCGCCGAAGAACCGAGACCACTTGACCTGCCCGATCTTCACCGTTTCACCGGTCGTCGGCGCGTGGACCATCTTGCCGGAGCCGATGTAGATGCCCATGTGGTAGATCGAACGCCAGTCACCGGAGTCGCTGGCGAAGAACACCAGGTCGCCGGGGAGCAGCCGGTCGCCGAGGCTGACCTTGGTCGCCTGGATCGCGGGGGTGCCGTGGTACATGTCGTTGGCGACGCGCGGCACGCGGACCCCGACCTGCCCGTAGGACCAGTACGCCAGCCCTGAGCAGTCGAAGGTGTTGGGGCCTTCGTCGCCCCACACGTACCAGCTGCCGATCTTGCCGAGGGCGTAGTTCAACGCCTGGATGGCCTTCGGGTTGGCCACCATGCCGTCGATCGGCACGTTGGCCACCGCGGTGGTGCCACGGCTCTGCTCGGCTGCGTCCTCCTGCGCGGCGATCTGCAGCACGGCCTGCTCGTTGTCGGCCTTGAGCTTCACGTAGGCCGCGTTCTGCGTCTGGAACTCCGCGTCGATCGGCGCGAACGCGCTCTGCGCGCTGAGGTACGCCGACTGCGCCAGCTGATACTGCTGCTTGGCGGCCGCCTCCTCCTGCTCGGCGCGCAGCAGGTCACGGGCGTCCTGCTGGCTGCCCGGCTGCTGACCGAGGCCCGGCGCGAGCAGCCCGAACTGGTGCAGGTCGTGTGCGTACCCGTCGAGCGGCCCGAGACCCGTCGCGCGCTTGTACGCCTCGGCGGCGGCCGAGTCCGCCCGGCTGCGCAGCTCCGCGACCTGCGCGGTGGCGGCGCGCAGCTTGTCCTGGGCATCGGTGGCCGCGGCCTGTGCCGTCTCCAGGTTGATCTGCGCCTGGAGCCGTTTCTGCCCCAGTGTGCTGACGGTGACCTCGAGCGAGGCGAGCTGCGTCGCGAGCGGGCCACGCAGCGTGGCGGTGCTCCCGCCGACGGCCGGCGGCGCGGACGTGCCGCCCTGCCCGGGCATGAGCAGCGTGCCGGACGCGATCGGCCGCGAGCCCGTGTCCGGGATCGTGCCGGCCGGATCGGCGTACGCGGGACGCGGCACCAACGAGCACAGCAACGTGCAGACGACGGCCGCGACGAACATCGGCCCTCGCCTGTGCCTGCCCCGCTGCCGGGGGACCATCGCCGCGACCTGCGCGGATGCCTCTGCTTCGGCGGGCGGCTCCCAGCTGTCACCGGGATAACTCGCCGCTCTCAATACCAGTCCGTCCATGCCACCGTCCCCAGTCGGTAAGCCCCGCCAATGGTCGATCAAGTTCGATCGATCAGTCGGTCTGCCGCCCGACCGTGTTTCTGCCCACTTTTGTTTACCTCACCGAAGCAATCAGCGTCGAGAGCTGATCAATGTCAGTCTGCGCCCGGAGAGATGAATGCCGCACTAACGCGGGGCCCGGCGAGGTCCGCTCGGAGCCGACGTACGCTGGCGACGTGGATGCAGGTGTGAAGCGTGAACTCGAGGCCAAGGTCGTCGCCGGCGAGCGGCTGAGCAGGGAAGACGGCGTCGCTCTGTATGAGAGTGACGACCTCGTCTGGCTCGGTCGGCTGGCCCACCACAAGCGCACCGAGCTCAACGGCGACCGGGTGATGTTCAACGTCAACCGTCACCTGAATCTCACCAATGTCTGTTCCGCCAGCTGCGCATATTGCTCATTTCAGCGCAAGCCGGGCGAGAAGGACGCCTACACGATGCGCATCCACGAGGCGGTCGCCAAGGCCAAGGAGATGGAGGACGAGCAGCTCACCGAGCTGCATATCGTCAACGGCCTGCACCCGACCCTGCCGTGGAAGTACTACCCGAAGGTCCTGCGCGAGCTGAAGTCCGCCCTGCCCAACGTCAAGCTGAAGGCGTTCACGGCCACCGAGATCCAGTGGTTCGAGAAGATCAGCGGCCTGCCCGCGGACGAGATCTTCGACGAGCTCATCGACGCCGGCCTGGAGTCCCTCACCGGCGGCGGCGCGGAGATCTTCGACTGGGAGGTCCGCCAGCACATCGTCGACCACGCCACCCACTGGGAGGACTGGTCGCGGATCCACCGCCTCGCCCACAGCAAGGGCCTGCGCACCCCCTCGACGATGCTCTACGGCCACATCGAGGAGCCCCGCCACCGCGTCGACCACGTCATGCGACTGCGCGAGCTGCAGGACGAGACCGGCGGCTTCACCGTCTTCATCCCGCTGCGCTACCAGCACGACTTCGTCGACTCCGCCGACGGCAAGGTCCGCAACCGGCTGCAGGCCCGCACGAAGATGGCCTCACCCGCCGAGTCGCTCAAGACCTTCGCCGTGTCCCGCCTGATGTTCGACAACGTGCCGCACGTCAAGTGCTTCTGGGTCATGCACGGCCTGTCCGTCGCCCAGCTCTCCCTCAACTTCGGCGTCGACGACCTCGACGGCTCGGTCGTCGAGTACAAGATCACCCACGACGCCGACAGCTACGGCACGCCCAACACCATGCACCGCGAGGACCTGCTCCACCTCATCTGGGACGCCGGCTTCCAGCCCGTCGAGCGCAACACCCGCTACGAGGTCGTGCGCGAATACGACAAGCCCACCTCCCTCGCCGAGCGCCGCGCCGAGCCGCAGCAGGTCTGGGCGTAACCCTGCAGGCATGCTCGTGTCCGCGGCCGTGACCGGCCGCGGACACGACCTGCGGTCGTGACCATTGCACCCCTCCCGTGATCCAAAGCTCGGATGTCGGGCGGCTGTGCGTGGTAGGAGCGGGCGGAGATATCCTGGCCAGACCATGTCTGCGCTGTTGAAGTACACACTCGCCCGGTTGGGCCTCTTCGTTCTCGTGGGCGGTGCGCTGCTGGCCGTCCCGCTCGACGTCAGCACCCTGCTCAAGCTGATGATCGCCGTGGTGGTCTCCGCCGCGCTCGCCTACTTCCTGCTGAAGGGGCTCCGCGAGGAGGCCTCCGTGCAGGCGGTCGGCGCCGCCCAGCGCCGCACCGAAAAGCGTGAACGACTGCGCGCCGCGCTCAACGGGGATGATGATGGGGGTGAAAGCACCACCAAAGCGGACTAATAGCACTTAAGCCTTGGATGGTGCAGACCACCCAAGGAGGCTCGATGGGCCGCAGGCTCTCGGTATCGCTCGCGCTCGCCGGTGTAGGGCTGCTGGTGCTCGTGGGGGTCAATCCCGCCGGCGCCGCGCCCGCGGAGGAGTCGGGCCAGTACGTGGTCGAGGGCGTGCGGACCCTGGACGACCGCAACCAGGTCGCCCGCAGCGGCGCCGCCATCGATGCGATCGACCACGGCCGCGCCGAGATCACCGCGCTGCCCTCCGAGGTGCGCATGCTCCGCGACCAGGGCTTCCTCGTCACCGAGCAGCACGAGGAAGACTTCCCGGCCGCCGACAAGGCGTACCACAACTACGCGCAGATGATCGCCGAGCTCGACAAGGCGGTCGCCGCCCACCCCGCGATCATCCGCAGGACCAGCCTCGGCAAGTCCTACGAGGGCCGCGACATGCCGCTGATCAAGATCTCGGACAACGTCGCGGTGGACGAGGACGAGCCGGAGGTCCTCTACGGCGCCCACCAGCACGCCCGCGAGCACCTGACCGTCGAGATGGCGCTGTACCTGGTGAAGCTGTACACCGACGGCTACGGCAAGGACCCTCGCATCACGAAACTGGTCGACGGCCGTGAGCTGTGGATCGTGCCCGACCTGAACCCTGACGGCGGCGAGTACGACGTGGCCACCGGGTCGTACCGCAGCTGGCGCAAGAACCGCCAGCCCACCCCCGGATCGAGCAGCGTCGGCACGGACCTGAACCGCAACTGGAGCTTCCGGTTCGCCTGCTGCGGCGGCTCGTCGGCCAACCCGTCGTCCGAGACGTACCACGGCCCGTCGGCGTTCTCCGCGCCGGAGATCCAGCACCTGCGGGACTTCGTGCTCAGCCGCCGCGTCGGCGGCGTGCAGCAGATCAGGACGAGCATCGACTTCCACACGTACTCGGAGCTGATCCTCTGGCCGTTCGGCTACACGACCGCCGACACCGCGACCGGGCTGAACGCCGACCAGCAGGCGGCGTTCAAGAGCCTCGGCACCCGGATGGCGAACTCCAACGGCTACACCCCGGAGCAGTCCAGCGACCTCTACATCACCGACGGCTCGATCATCGACTGGCTGTGGGCGACGCAGGGCATCTTCGCCTTCACGTTCGAGATGTACCCGGGCGCCGACACCAGCACCAACGGCTTCTACCCGCCGGCAAGCGTGATCACGGCGCAGACCAGCCGCAACAAGGAGGCGAGCCTGCAACTCGCGGAGTTCGCCGACTGCGTGTACCGGATCATCGGCAAGCAGGCCCAGTACTGCGAGAACGGCGCGGTCTGGTCCGACGACTTCGAGAGCGCCAAGGGCTGGACGGTCACCAAGGGCACCGCCACCAGCGGACTCTGGGAGCGCGGCAACCCGGAGTCGACCACGCAGAACGGCCCGAAGCAGCTCGGCGGCGCCGTCAGCGGCGACAACGACCTGGTGACCGGCCGCAAGGCCGGCTCGGGGGCGGGCAGCTACGACGTCGACGGCGGCACCACGGGCGTGCGGTCACCGTCGATCCCGCTACCGGCCGGCGGCACGCTGACGCTGGACTGGTCCTGGTACTTCGCCCACGCCGCGAACGCCTCCGCCAGCGACCTCTTCAAGGTCAGCGTGCTGCACGACGGCGCGAAGACCGTGATCTTCACCAAGGCCGGCGCGACGAGCGACCGCGACGCGGCCTGGGCCGAGGCGAGCGCCAACCTGACGCCCTACGCCGGCAAGACCATCCAGTTGCTGATCGAGGCCACCGACGCCGCCGGCGCCAGCCTCATCGAGGCTGCCGTCGACGACGTCACGGTCACGAAGTCCTGATAGGGAACGAGTGGGAGCGCAGCGAGCATGGGCCCCACGGCACCGCTGGCGGAGCCGACGGAGCCTAAAAGCCGTATTCGTCGGAAATCTCGATGAGTGCGAAATGTGCACCGGACGGATCGGCGGCACGGGCGTACCAGCCCGCCGATGACAGCATCGGCTTGCGCGCGACCGTGCCACCCAACTCGGCCACCCGCTCACACGCCGTGACCGCGTCGTCGACCATGAAGCACACCGTCCAGTGCTCCGGCAGCCCGGCCGGGAACCGGTCGTCGATCGGCACCAGCCCGCCGACGGCGTCGTTGTGGTGGTGCAGCTCGAAGTACGGCTCGGCGTTCTCGGTCTGCACGGCGTGCCAGCCGAACACCTCGCCGTAGAAGGCGCCGGTGCGGTCCAGGTCATGGGACGCCAGCTCATACCAGCAGATCGCGCCCGGCTCGAACGACACCTGCGCGCCGCCGAACCTGCTGCGCAGCCACATGCCGAAGACCGCACCGCCCGCGTCGGTGACGACCGACATCGTGCCCAGGTCCCGCACGCTGGTCGGGGGCACCTTCACGGTCCCGCCGGCCTGCCGGACCGCCTCCGCGGTGCCGGCCGGGTCGTCGGTCGCGATCGAGATCAGCCACGCGGCCGGCCCGCCGCGGGAGGCGGTGCGCAGGCCGGCCACGGCACGCCCGTTGAGCGTGAAGTGCCCGTCATCGTTGAACTGCCAGCCGAAGAGACCGCCGTAGAACGCGCGCGCGGCAACTGGGTCGGGACTGGCGACCTCGGCCCAGCACGGCGTACCCGGCGCGTAACCCCTTACTCGCATTCCGCGTCCCTCCGGTTGTCACACAGGTTCCAGCTCCGGCGGCTTCGCACACGGTTCCGTGGGGGTTCCCACCCCACGTGGTCGCTGCGCTCCCACTCAAGCTGTTTCGAGATAGTGACATCCGGACAGAGATCACGACACCCTATCCAACGGAGCAGGAAGCGGACGTTCGTGCAGGACGTCCAGCCGCGACACGGCCCGCGTCAGAACCACGAACAACCGGTTGAGTCCGCGGGGCTCTGCATCGACAATGTCGGCCGGCTCCACGACGATGACATGGTCGTATTCGAGACCCTTGGCGAGGCTCGCCGGCAGCACCGTGACCCGCTCGTGTTCGATCCCGGCGGCGACGATCAGCGGCACCGTCGCGTCAGCCGCGATCACGCCGATCGAGCCTTCGAACTGCAGCGCCCGGTGTACCGCATCCGCCAACGACGTGGCACCGATGGTGAGCGCCCCGTCGGTCCGCAGTGACCGCGCCTCGGGCACGTCGACGCCCAGCGCCGGCAGCAGCCGGTTGGCCAGCGCGACAACCACGGCCGGCACCCGGAACCCGGTCGTCAGCGGCACCACCCGCGCGGCCGGCTTGCCGAGGTGCTCCAGCAGTGTGCGCCACTCCCTGGCCGCCCACGGCGCCGTGCCCTGCGCGAGGTCGCCGAGCAGCGTGATCGAGCCGTGCTCGGAGCGCCGTGCGATCACCCGCGCCTGCATCGGCGACAGGTCCTGCGCCTCGTCCAGCACCACGTGACCGAACGACGGCACCCGGTCGATCAGCCCGGCGGCCTCGTCGACCAGTACCGCATCCGCCGCCGTCCACCGCGCGGACTTCGCGGTCTTCGGCGGCTTCGCCCACCCGATCGCCGCCTGCTCGTGCGGCTCGAGCAACTCGTCGGCCGGGTCGCTGAGCACCTCGAACACCAGCTGCTCCGGGGTGACCGCCGGCCACGCGTGATCCAGGACCTCCAGCACCGGCTGCGAACGGCCCATCCGCCGCTGCCACCCCTCGCTCGGCGAGTCACCGCGCCGCGCCTCCGACTGCCGCATCAGCAGCGACACGATCCGCGCCCGGACCCGCTCCCGCCCGATCCCGTACGGCGGCGCCTCCCGCCGCACGTCGTCGACGACCCGCCGCAGCGCCTCCGTCGACACCCGCCACCGGTAGGACCCGTCGGACACCTGCAACGGCGCCTCCGGCCTCTTCACTTTGCCGTTGAGCCGCTTCGCGAGCACCGTGGCCATCCGCGGGTCGTGCTTCACCGCGGCCGCGGCGTCCGTGTCGACGGCCTTCACCGGTGTACTGAGCAGCGCGTCGATCGTCGACTGCTGCACCTCGATCTCACCGAGCGCCGGGAGCACGCTGGCGATGTAGCTCAAGAACGCGCTGTTCGGCCCGACGATCAGCACCCCCGACCGGCGCAGCCGCTCCCGGTGCAGATACAGCAGGTACGCCGCCCGGTGCAGCCCGACAGCGGTCTTCCCGGACCCTTGATTTCGCCACACTAACGGAGCAATCATCGTTGATGTGTTGAAACCTATGAATGCCCTGGGGCTCGTGCGACTGTCTGACCTGCGGGAAGTGGACCTCAACGAAGCTGGTCTGGGCCGCGGACTTGTCGACCAGGAACAGCGTGTCCGCGACCATGGCACCCAACTCGGATGGAATGTCACTCGCGTGATCGTGGAGAACGACGTCGCCTCGGCAGACGGCAAAGTGCGCGGCGTGTCGGCGTTCAAGCGGCGGAAGGTGAAGTTGCCGGACGGTCGTAGCGAGTGGCGGACCTTCCGGCCGGCGTTCCGGGAGAGTCTCGCGCTGCTGGCGTCCGGCGCCCACGACGGGCTGTTGGCGCTCGACCTCGACCGGGTGGTGCGAGATCCTCGGGACCTTGAGGATCTGATCGACCTTGCCGAGCAGTTCAAGATCCCGGTCGAGTCGGTGACTGGGTCACTGCGGCTCGCCACTGATGCCGACATCACCATGGCGCGGGTCATGGTGGCGATGGCGAACAAGTCCTCTCGTGACACCGCTCGCCGGGTCGCGGCGGCTCGTGAGCGCCAGGCGATGACCGGCCGGTACGGCGGTGGGCGGCGGCCTTACGGCTTTGAGGAAGATGGTCGAACCATCCGACCTTCCGAGGCAGCGATCATTGCCGAGTCCAGTCAGCGGTTGGTGCAAGGGGCATCGCTGCGGTCTATCGCACTCGACCTTCGCCGGCGGAAGTCGGTCACCGTCGCTGGTGCTCCGTGGCGGGCCGAAGGGCTGCGTGAGGTGCTGCTGCGGGCACGCAACGCCGGGCGGATCGTGTACCGAGGCGAAGAGATCGGCGACGCGCCCTGGGCGCCGATCGTGCCGCTGGAATTGTTCCGGGCGGTACAGCGGATCTTGACCGAGCCTGGGCGGGTCATCAACCCTGGCGCGGCGCCGAAGTGGCTCGGGAGTCGGCTCTACCTCTGCGGGATCTGCACGCGGGAGGATCTGAGTGTCCGGACCACCTGCCATGTGCGGGTCGGTGCGCGAGTGCCCGCCTATCGGTGCGGCGAGTACGCACACCTCGTGCGGTCGGTGAAGCATACGGACGAATACGTGGTCGGAGCAGTCCTTGCGCGTCTGGCCCGTGAGGATGCGGCGGATCTTGTGGCGCCGGCCAATCCTGAAGTCGACGTTGCGGCGCTGCGGGCCGAGGCGAAGGCCATCCGCGAGAACCTGAACGAGCTGGCCGCTGACAAGGCGCTCGGGCTGATCGATCGGGGGCAACTGCTGGCTGCGACGACGAAGGGCAAGGAGCGGCAGGCGGAGATCGAGAGTCAGTTGCAGGCGGCAGTCGTGGATTCGCCGTTGAGTCCGCTGATCGGAGCGGACGATGTTAAGGCAGTGTGGGACGGCCTGCCGCTCAGCCACCAGCGGCTAGTGGTCAAGGAGTTGATGACCGTTCGGATTCTTCCGTCCGGACGGAAGGGGCGCGGCTTCGATCCCTCGACGGTGGAGATTACTTGGAGACAAACACACCACCATCAGGGTACTTCGAACGTCTACCGGAGTGAGGGGATACCAAGCTGACGAATGCATGTTGAACGGTATGTACCAGTTCATCCACCTTGTCAAGGGTGCGGTAAGGAGCTATCATAGAACAAACGTTCGAATATGTATCACCACCCCTACGTTGGGTTTCCTGTTGGAGTTCCGACCGTTAAGTTGCAGGGGTGCCGAGCTCGACGCCTCATGTTGCAGACGTGTACATGTCGAACAATCGGGTACTGCACCCAGCAGACCCACGCCCGAACCGTCCAGTTGGAGTTGTTCGAGAAGGTGTGGCGGGAAAGGTTGTTGTACTAGGGCGCACAACCAGCACTCAGCAGAAGGGCGTCTTTACCCCAGCAGGTCTGGTTTCCGGCCTCGATGAAGACGGTGTCTTCGCTCTTCGCTATCAGAGGACGGTTGCGGTCAACCGGTTCGGGAGTGTTGATCTTCCGTTCATGGGGGCGCTTCCCCAGCCCTATGCGGGCGAGATGGCCAGAATCCTTGAACGGTCAACGCTTGAGGCAAAGATGCGAAAAGCACTCGGATCTCAACAGAGAAGGCGATAGGAAGGGCAGATCTATGAACGATTCTGCAGCCATTCTGTCGGCTGAGGTTGATGAGCTCCAGCGAGGAAGCTTCCAGGAGCGCGTTCTCTATGATCGAATAATTAACGGCAGGAACGCGATTCCTTCTGTTGGTCAATGCTGGGCCATTGGATGGAACGATTTGCGCGCGCTTGTCGTTATCAGCGCGGTGCATGATGAGTTCATCCTCGGATTCCCGGCAACCGCGAAGTCCCTGGTTTCTGATGGGCAAACCATCGACACTCGTCTGCACGATCTAGTCGTCGATCTTACAGTCTGGTGGGGTGTGGAAACCGGGCTCGGTATTCACATGCTGGATAGCTATCTGGGCGATGCTCTTGATGTTCACGAAAGTGAACAAGCTCATCTAGACTTTGTTCGTGGTGTTGCCGACCTAGCCGCCTCGACGGATGCCGGTGTAGCCCGCTCGATCCTAATCGCCGACGCATTCGCTCGTTTCAGCGATGAAGAGTGGTCTGAGCACTCAGAACTCGGCGACTCGCTGAACCTTTCTAGCATCCTAGATGCCGCCACTTTTGAACCCAGTCGGCTTGCGCGGATTCTCAGCGTCTCACTGCCCGATGCGATCGCAATAATTCGCGGTGACCGAACGCTGACTCCGGACGAAATATCGATTCTCGCTGGTGACGGACTCCGTACCCATCCACCGAATTCAGGTCCCCGCCTGGTGGAACGGCTACGACCTCTGGTGCGTGCTCTTAATACTCCTAGTCGGAAGAGCCGAATTAAGGCGCTTGCTGCGACTCGCCATGAGGATGAAGCTGCGGCGCGTATTCATATCGTTCGAGACTTGAAGCCGGTTGCGGCGAGGCAGGTGGGGGCAGGGAGTGACCCGGACTGGGAGTCAAGGGTAGACCTCTACCTCGACCAGCACCTACAATCGTGAGATTGTTCTGATAATTCCTCCTCAGGAGTCTTCCGTGGCGGAGCAGTTCGATCTTTCGCGTCTTTCTGATGGCCGCTACCTTAAGTACCAAGTTCAGCTTGCAGCAGAGCGCTTGTGCGAGGGGCTCGCGGCTCTGAAGTCTGACGTGATCTCCAGCCTGCAGATGGACGCTTGGTCGGAGATCGCGCGCTGGCCAGAAGTTGTTGTCCACACGGTCGCCTCAAGCGGCAACGGAGACTGTTCGGTGGCGGGGCAATGCAATCTACGTGTGTCACCGGCAGAGATAACGATCGCGAACGATCTTAGCCCGGGCCGAAGAACGTTTACCCTTCTGCATGAAATAGGCCACTATCTGCAGCAAAACGACCCTCCATGGGTCGACGGTGCGCTAGCGAAGCAGCCCGATTTTGGGCGCCGCTTAGAGGAGCAGGTATGCGACGCGTTCGCGGCGGAGGTGCTGCTCGGGAGCAACTTACATCAACGGGTCTTAGGCAGTGGGATAATCACTGCCACATCTGTCCAGCAGCTCTTTGACGCCAGTCAGGCATCGCGCTCTGCTTGTTGTGTCAAGGTTGCTCAATTGCTTCCTGTGGCTGGCTGGGTAGTTTTATCTGACATGTCAGGAACCGTGGTTTTCTCCGCAGTGTCGGGTGACAGATTTCCGCCCACGGCGGGAACATACCAAGGCGATGATCATATCTCTTTGCGGGCCGCGACCTTCGGTAGTGCCCAAAGTGAGGATGCCTGGATCTCATTCCCGAGCGGTAAACGGTGGTCTAGCCTATACGCTGACTCCGTCAGAGACCCCTCATTCCGCTACGTCTACACCGTCTTAACTGACGAGGTTCCACCCTGGTTGCCGTCCTACACGCAGCGTTCCAAGTCATTTGTGGAACCTGGATGGGAATGCCACGTCTGTGGACTCGTGGCAGAGGCTGTACCAGATGACTGTCCTAATTGTCACGCATCACGGTGCTGGCGCTGCGGAATGTGTGCTTGCGGGCAGAGAGCAAATGAGCGGCGCTGTTCCAAGTGCAATTTCGTATATGGGTTGGGTATGTTCGACAAAGATTCTCCGCTGTGTCGAGAGTGCGCCTGACCGATCAAGTTGCATGTGTACGTCTGGACAATAGCCCGATATTTGGCGTTCTCTCCGCGCACTACCGTTTCGACCCCCCATGGCGTCGATCCCGCTTGTGGCCGGCAGGTCTCCTGGTGTGACGGTGCCGGAAAGCGCATGCATGGTCTCGACACCGAGGCTATGATGGTCGGCTCGTGCGCGGCATCGCTGCGCCGGGCACTGCCGGTACCGCACGTTGCGGGAGGCCGGGCGGCCCAGGTCAACTCATCGACCCGGGAGGTGCCGAACCCGATGCCGTCCACCGACCTCGATGTTCAGCTCGACGCTGAGCGAACCCACCTATCAGCCTCGCGCGCCGCGCTGCACGCGATGCGGCTCCGTGCCGAGCAGTTGTACGCCAGTGGCGCATCCGTCGCCGGCGACCCCTTCGCAGCGGAGACGCTCGGCATCACGCTGGCCCGGCGGGTCGCCGAGTTGGCCGATGATCCCCGCACTCCACTGTTCTTCGGCCGTCTCGACCTCGACGGTGCGCCAATCAGCGGTCCCCAGACCGGCGGCGCTCCAGACGTCGATGAGAAGCTCAGTGGCCGGTTCCACATCGGACGTCGCCACGTTTCCGACGAGCGCGGCGAGCCGCTGGTCCTCGATTGGCGCGCTCCGGTCAGCCGCGCCTTCTACCGGGCAAGCGCCCGGGACCCGCAGGGCGTGCAGATCCGCCGCAGGTTCGGCTTCGCCGAAGGCGCGCTGACCAGCTTCGAGGACGAGCGCCTCGACCGTGGCGAAGAGTTGGGCACGGCAAGCCGAATCCTGACCGAGGAGATCGAGCGCCCCCGCGTCGGTCCGATGCGCGACATCGTGGCCACCATCCAGCCCGAGCAGGACGAACTCGTTCGCGCGGACCTCGATGTCTCGATCTGCGTTCAGGGCGCTCCTGGCACAGGAAAGACCGCCGTCGGGCTTCACCGCGCCGCGTACCTGCTGTATCTGCATCGTGAGCGCCTTCGCCGAGCCGGTGTACTGATCGTCGGCCCGAACCAGGCGTTCCTGGGTTACATCGCCGCCGTCCTTCCCGCCCTCGGTGAGCTGGAAGTGCAGCAGTCCACGATCGAGGACCTCATCGCTCGGGTACCGGTCCGCGCGACAGATCCGGTCGAGACGGAGATGGTCAAAAACGATCCGCGGATGGCGACGGTGCTGCACCGAGCTTTGTGGTCCCGGCTGGCCCGCCCCGAGGAGCCGTTGCAGGTCTCCGACGGCGCATACCGATGGCGGGTAACCGTCGAAGCACTCCGCCGGGTCGTGGACGACGTCCGGCGCGAAGATCCGCCGTACGCGCTGGGACGAGAACGGGTCCGAGCCCGCATCGTGTCGCTGCTACAACGCCAAGCGGAGTCCAAGTCCGGCGAGTCGCCCCCCGAAACCTGGGCCCGCAAGATGGGCAAGGCCCGGCCCGTGCTGGAGGTCCTGGACCCGGCCTGGCCGGCGGTGACGCCCGAAGGGCTCGTCTTCGACCTGCTCCGCGACCCCGAAGGGCTGGCGCTGGCCGCGGACGGCATCCTGACCGCCGACGAGCAGGCTGCAGTCGTCTGGGCGAAACCGCCCCGCACCGCCCGCGCCACCAAATGGAGTAGCGCCGATCTCGTCCTCATCGACGAGGCCGCCGGTCTCCTCGAACGTCAGGCCAGCGTCGGTCACATCGTCCTGGACGAGGCGCAGGACCTCTCGCCGATGCAGTGTCGCGCGATCGCCCGCCGCAGCACACACGGCTCGATCACCCTGCTCGGCGACCTCGCCCAGGGCACCGCCCCATGGGCCGCCACCGACTGGACCGAATCACTGCGCCACCTCGGCAAACCCGAGGCCGGCGTCGTCCCGTTGAGCGTCGGCTTCCGCGTGCCCGACGTCGTCGTCGCGCTCGCCAACCGGCTGCTGCCCGCGCTGAACGTCAACGTGCCACCCGCGGTCTCGCTGCGCCGCGACGGCGAACTGACCGTACAGGCCGTCGACGACCTCGCAGTCGCAGTGGTCACCGAGGTGAAGACCGCCATGACGCACCTCGGCTCGATCGGCGTGATCGCCGCGGACCACCAGATCGACCTGATACGCACGGCGCTGGAATCAGCCGGCATGAAGCCCGCCGCCCTCGACAGCCCCGCCGCCGGACAGGTCACGGTGGTGCCGGCGAGCCTTGCCAAGGGCCTGGAGTACGACCACGTCATCGTGATCGAACCCGCCGCCATCGTCGCCGCCGAACCACGCGGCCTGCACCGCCTCTACGTCGTGCTCACCCGCGCAGTCTCCCGGCTCAGCGTCCTGCACCGGGAACCACTGCCCGCCGCGCTCACCGACTGAGGACCGTGGGTCGGGACCGAATCGATGCCGGTCCCGACCGACGGCTTGGCTACGGACGGATCGTTCGCCGGCTTGCGGAGAGCAGGTCGGCGAGGCGTTCGCGGGTCTCCTGGCTCAAGGGTGGAGCTGTCTCGACCAGCGCCTTGATGGCTGCTTCGATCGCAAGGTCGGTCTTCGACGGTGGCGGGGCAGCGGAGTCGGTGTCGGCGGATGGTTCGGACTGGGTCTCGGGCGTCCGGCGTGGACGTGGTGCAGTACGGCGTGCGGCAGCACGCGGACTGCGTGGCTGCATGGGACTCCTCGGCGTCTACTGAGGCGAGTGGCGGGTGTCGTAGACATGGCTCGATCGGTCTCCTTCCGTACGTAGGGCGAGATGCTGGAGTTACGGTGCTTCGGTCTTCAAGGTCCTGACGAGGGTGGATACGCGGGCGTTGGCGACGGTGTAGCCGTCCGCGCGGAGCCTCTCGGCCAGGGTCTCGCGGGTGAGCCTCTGACCGTCCGCGGCAAGCTCCTGGCTCGCTCGCCGCGCGGCGGGCAGCAGCGCCTGGATGTCGGGGTTGCTGCGGGTGGACGGTTTGCGGCCCTGCGCGGTCCGCTTTCCGTCCCCAGCGGACGGGCGGACCGTCCGCACCGCTTCGACTCGGTCCGCTGCGGACGGCGCACCGGCACGACCGAGCGCAATCTTGACCATGACGAGGAAGCCGAGCGCTGGTACGGCGGCGGCGATCCAGCCGATCGCGGATGGCTCGGCCTCGACGACCTGTGCCATGAGCGACAGCGCCACGGCGAAGCCGAGCACGAGCGACGGGAACACGAGGGAGGTGCCGGCACGCTTACGGCGTCGCATCTCCAGTCCGGACGCGATGCTCATCAGCTCGAGGACGATGGCGTCGGCCCAGGCCAGCCAGCCCGGTTGCCCGTGCGAGGCGGCGACATTATGGACGTGGGTGAAGCTCGCGGCGCCGGCAGCGCTACCGATCGCGAGCATGATGACGACCTGGACGATGCCCTCGGCCCGACGCGGAGAGCGGATGCTACCTCTGGACGCTGTCAGTTCAGCAGGTTCGGCGCTGTCAGCAAGTACGGTCGTTCTCTCAGTCCTCATCAGCGGCGGCCCGCCGCTGACGCGGGGATGTGATCAGCAAGCTTGGCCAGAGGTAGAGGTCCACCGGCGTGCCGGTACAGCCACCACACCGCACCGGCAGGATCGCCGCTGCCGGCTGCGGTAGCCGCGTCGTACGTTGCTGTGGCCACCAGCGGGTAGCCGCCACGATCGGCGAGAAGCTGGTGCAGACGGCGCTCCCGGCCGGCGGAGTGCAGCCAGAACAGCACCGGCCACACCCTGCCCGTGACGCGGGCGAGATGGGTGTACCCGTCGAGCTTGTCGACGAGGCGGCTGAGGGGGCGTTCGGTGCCGGTGTCGTACTCCAGGAGGAACGGCACCGCACGACCGTGCTCCGCCCAGACTCCGTGGCCGTCGGGCCGGACGCTGGCGACGTACGCGCGGACGTGAACGTCGTCGCCGTCTTGGGCGAACGCACCCATGCCCTGGCAGCGTGCAGCCGACCACCAGCGTTGCAGCTCGCAACCTGGCTGGGTTCGTGCGTGGCCGGCGAGGTCGGTGAAGAATCCGTTGGTGCCCAGCAGGTGCGGCAGGTTGGCCCGCTGGGTCAGGTGCCAACGCCGCCGACGCGCGTAGTCACGTCTCGGCACGTCCTCGCCGCGCTGCGCGGCGACCACGTCGACGCCGAGCTGAGCCAGGACATAGTGATAGGGGTGCGAGCCGCCGTCAGGCCTCTGCGGCCGGAACCGGTCGAGCACCCCGAGGGCAGTGAGCTTCCGCAGCCGTTCCTGCGCGTAGTCGATGGACGGGAACAGCGCACGGGCGATCTGGAACGAGATCAGCACGCCGTGGTCGGCGAGCCAGCCGAGCAGCAGGTGGTCGCGGTCGGTCAGTTGAGCCTGGACTCGCAGAACAGGGTCACCCATGGGCAACCCCAGACGACGGAGCTACCCGAGGGAAGACCCAGACATGAGGGTCTGTCGCAGCATTGTCGCTGTGGCTGACAGCGCCGTTGACCTGGGCTGTGAGCCGATTCCACGGGTCCAGTTGGGTGTCCGGTCGAAGTCGGAGGTCGACCAGGACTGGGAGCGGGACGGTCGGATGGAGGTCAAGCAGGAACGATCGCCGGCGGGGGAGGTCGTCGCCGCGTTGCGCTGCGACGACCTTGGCCCCGAGCTGGGCAAGGATGTAATGGTAGGGGTAGGAACCGCCGTCGGGTCGCTGCGGCCGGAACCGGTCCAGCACGCCGATCCGGGTGAGGGTCCGCAGCCGTTCCTGGGCGAAGTCCCGCGACGGGAACAGCGCGTCGGCGATCTGGAACGAGGTCAGCACAGCGTGCTTGGCGAGCCACCCGAGGAGGGTGTGGTCGCGGTTGGTCAGGTGCGACTGCACCCGCAGGACCGGATCGGTCACCGGGTATCGCCGCCGACGGGTATCTCTACCCCAGGACAGGACCCGACTGGAAGGGTCAGTCGCGTCGCGGGCGGGATCGCTGACAGCGGCGGTGTCCTGCGCTGTGAGCGGCTGGGTGGGGTCCGTCCGGGTGCCCTGGTCAAGATGGACGCCGGCGTGGAGGTCGAGGTGGAGTCTCTCATGGAGGCCGGGACCGGTTCTGTTGTCGCTGTCACCGGTGCCGGGAGGGATGGGATGGGGGTGGGGCAACGGTTCTCCTGATCTTCAAAGGGTTTGGATGGCTGCGGGCTTGGGTCCGGTTGCTGGGCAGGCGGGAGCCTGCCGGGTAACGCCCGGCCGGGCGGTTGGCGGTGCGGGTGGTTCCACTGTGGACTTTTCAAGGAGCGCGGCCGTCCGGCGTACCGGAGGCAACCAAAGAGCGCGGGCAGGGTTCGTCACGCGGACCACGCGAGCGTGGCCGCTTCGAACAAGGGGCAGGGCAGCGACGAACGACCCAGGTTGCACCGCTGGCCGGGGACCGAGAGCGCCGGTCACTGCATGTCCGGCATCTGCTCGGTGTGAGCGGATGGCGGTTGGCGAGGATCAGTTCGCCGAGTGCGGGTCCTTCATGGTGGGCCTCCTGTCGATCGGTGCACCCGGGACGCGTCCACGAGGTTCGGCGTTGACGACAACAGGCGCTCCCGAGGGAGCGCCCGCATCGGCCGAACGTATGTGGCCCAGCGATTGAGGTCGCTGCACGGGGATGTACCACCAGTAGGCAACAGCGGCAGTGTCCCGGTCAACACCTCGAATATAACGAATTGGCAACGACTCTTGACATTGTTCGAACATCGTGCTGTTTCAGTTCGTTCCGTGTCGGCGGGTAGCGATTCGAGCCGTCCCGTCCAGCGGCCGAACGAGCCCTTCTGCGGTCCTAGCAGCGAAAACGGGGCGGCTCGGTCAGGCCGCAGCTTGAAGGGCTGCCGGTAGTTGATCAAAGAATGTGTCGTCGGCCGGCCGCGATTGCATGTACGTAGAGGTGGCCGTTCTGGTGAACCACCCGGCGAATCCGGCGTGTGGCCCGGCCGTCGCGGCTCGGCCGATTGCCGGCGTTGCTCGCGGGGACGCGGCCCGCGTTCGGGGCGGCGTCGGGTTGGCCAGCTGCGGGACTGGCTCAGTGTGCCGTGACGTGCTGCGGCGTTGCGGCGGGCCCGTCGGTGCGGTGGGCTGACCGCCCATCGGTCGGCAGGCAAGCCGCAAGGCATGCTCGGCGTGCCGGGCAGCGGCACAGCGGCCAAGGACTCCCCGGCAGGCGAGGTTCGTACAGTTGCCGCCACGATCGGCGCGGTGCGCGGCAGCGACGTCAACCGCGAGCTGCCACAGCAGCACATCAACGACATCGGCAGGTGGGCGACGACGCCTCGACGGCCGCATCCGACCACCGGGCGACGACTGACGCGACGCGTACAACACTTGGCTCGACCTCCAACTGGACCGGCGTGAAGGTCACCGTCCGGCCCGAGGGCCTGGGAGGCGTGTCCGCGAACCGAACGGCGACACACCGATCGACGCTTGCCTTCGGATGAAGGTCAAGTCGCAGACGACACCAGAAGACCCGCGATCGATGCCGGCGCAAGTCACCCGTGCCGCGCTGCAGAGAGGAGGTGTCATATCGGGGATATCCACCCGACTTGCATATCAACGCTTGGAACCAGCGCCGCTTTCGAGCGCTGTCGAGGTCGGACGACCCCTCGACGAGATCTTTTAGCGCTTCCACGATCGATTCCGGAACTTCGAAACCGTCTGCCCTGCGGAAATGGAAACGCAATGACCCTGTCCTGGTGACAGACGAAGGGTGTTGTGTCGAGATCTGCTTTATGACGGAAAGGAACTCAAGCGGCCTTCGCCCTTCCTTGCCGACATGGTGATCGGGGTGGGGTCTGGGCTCTACGGCCAGGCCCGAGCGCAGCGCGTCCCGGCCTGTTGTGGCTCGTGGCGGGGTCATCGGCGTGGTGGTCGGCTTGACCAACCCAGGTCGGGACCGCGCTGGTTGTTGCACATCGGTGTGGGGCACGCGCGGGTAGCCGCGGAGTCGCGACCGCCGCGGGGCGTCCATAGCGCAACGTCGAATTGATCGGAACGGATGGCGCCTGTCGCACAGCCGACACTCGCAGTCTCCACTTATGTGATTACCATCCGAGAATACGTAACTCGGACTGAGGGACGGTACGCCATGGACGCAGAAGCCCTCGTCAGACAGTTCGGGAAAGATCCAGGTTCCGTATTTGTCGACATCATCCGCGTCTCACCCAAACCGATCCCTGCCCAGGACATCAAGCAGCAGCTGATCGACGCGGGTATGAAGAAGGACGACATCGACCGCCACTGGACACGGATCCAACGCGTGATCAGACTGCATCCGCAGATCACCATGGCGAACAGGAAATACGAGTGGCTGGCCGAACGGCGGTCAGCGCAGAGTTCATTGGATCTGTTGGCCCACCGCCTGACCGCGAGGCTACCGCGGTGGCTGACAACCCCGTGGGTGCAGAACGTGACAGACGCCCTCGCGCAGGCCGGGGCCACCGACGCCGGATGGGCAGAACACCAGTTCCAGCAAGCTAGGCTTGTGGCCGAGCTGGCAGTCGCCGTCGAGGTGCTCCAGGCACGCGGTGACACCATCACCGAGGTCGCCAAACTCCTCGCCGAGGAGGCTAGGCGGAAACGGCTGTGGCAGCTCGGCAAACCGGGCGATACCGTCCCGTTCGACCCGGCTACGCATGAGGCCGAGGGGGAGGCACCCGATCCCGGAACGGCTGTTCGGGTGGTTCGTTCCGGTTACGTATGGCGCGGCGGCGGTGAGCCCATCGCGGCAACCAAAGCTGTCGTAGGCGTCTAGCCGCAGCGCCATGGCCAGGAGAAGCAAACCTAGCAAGGGCGAACCGAAGGAACTGGTCCGAGCCCGTGATCAGTCTATCGAGGCGGCGTTCAACAACAAGTGGTTCCTTCTCGACTCTTACCAGCGTGACTATGTCTGGGAGGAGCAGCAGGTCGCGCGACTGGTGAGTGACCTCTCCCGAAAATTCCTGGATCAGTGGAGTGAAGAACACTCTCTGAATGACGTGAGGTCATACGATCCTTATTTCCTCGGTCCGTACATCATGCATTCCGAAGGGACCAAGGCATTCCTGGTTGACGGCCAGCAGCGAATCATCACCCTTCTGCTCATGCTGATCTATATGCGACGGCAGTTGGCGGCAATGCCGAGAGCGGCCGGCAAAACCGCCCAACTCCACATGTTGATCATGAACGACCGGTTCGGCAAGAAGACTTTCCGCGTGGACGTCGACGAGTACGCCGACTGCTTCAACGCCTTGCTGAACGGGCACAATCCCAACCTCGACAACTCTTCTGCCGCTATCCATCGAATCTGGCGGGCGTATCAGCTCATCGAAATCCACTTCAAGGAAAAGCTCCGTGGCGATGTACTAATCCTGTTCGCTGAATGGTTGCTCTATCGGGTTTCGCTGGTTGTAATGGACGCGGGGGATCGCGTCCGCGCCGACGAGATGTACCAATCGATCAACGACACTGGGCTTCGCCTTTCACCCATGGATCATCTCAAGCGTTTGTTGCTTAGCGACGCCGGCGAGGATCCCCGTGCCTTTGAGGGAACGTGGACTGAGATGGTGGCAGCCCTAGAGAAGGTCGAGCGGGGCGCCGCCTTCGCCTATCTGAGGACTGTCTTCCGAGCCAGGTTCCCTGAGGTTGCGCAAATGCCTGGGCCGAGTCTGAACGACGCAACCTCCGAGTGGGTGCGGGTACACGAGGACGACATCTGGCCCAACCGGAAGAACGGTGACCGGGCCCGCCTGCTCACAGAAGTACTCCACCCGTTCCACGAGGTCTACGCCGAGCTTCTGAAGGCACGGTCCCAGCTCAACACGCATCTGCGGGCTGTCCGGTACAACGCCTTCAACGGCATGGTCGAACAGTTCGACCTAACCGTCGCCGCCCTGCGCTCGGGCGACGAGAGGGCGGTATGGCAGCAGAAGGCAAGCATGGTGGCCAACTTCCTCGACCTGTTCTACGTGACGCAGACCCTTTACGACGAACCGGTCGAGCAGAAACACATCGATGAGCTGGTATCGACGGTCATGCCCCGGGTACGGCTGTCCGAGTCGGCGGACGAACTGAGTCGCGTTCTCGGGGAACACGCGGCCGACTGGCCCGCCCGGCTGGACCGCATCCCGGACCTTCGTTACGACACCAAGCGGAGATTTGTACACTACGTACTGACACGCCTTACGGCGTGGGCGGAGATGGGCGCCAGCAACGGCGAGGTGGATCCCACCGAGCGCTTCCTCATGCGTCGAGTTCGGGATCGTGACTTCGAGATCGAACATTTGTTCACCAGCACGGCGTCGGCGTATGCGCATAAGGTACCGAACGCCCGGCTGTACGGCCATCTGCGTAACTCGATTGGCGCGCTGCTGCTCCTCGAAGGAGCGGAGAACGGGAAATACGGCGGGATGCTCCTCGAAGACAAACTGGTGCGGTATCGCAAAGACACTCGGCTGGCCGGGATGCTCAACGCAGACTTTTTCCGACGCAGCAACGGCACGTTGGAAAAGTTCCTTCGCGGCAAGGGTGTGTTCCAGATGGTAGCCACCTATGACGCGAGCACCCCACTGGAACCGTTTATCGAGGCTCGTGGACAGTTCTACCTCGAAATCGCCAAGCAGATCTGGAGCCTGAACGAGCTCGGGTTGACGGCTTCGATTCCTCCTGGGCCGGCCGCACCCGCCAAGCGCACGCGCTATGGGGTCCGGTTCCAGGATCTGGTGGAGGCGGGCCTCATCAATGCCGGCGATCGCCTCATCGGTCGCCGGCGCAGCGAGATGCACTACGCCCGCGTGCGTCCGGAGGGAACCATCGAGACCGAGGAGGGTTCCGTTGCGGCCTCGCCCACCAAAGCGATGGAGTATGTTGTCGGGTCGGCGCGAGACCCCTGGGGCTTCTGGCAGGTCGAGGGAACGGGCGATCGGCTCGACGCGGTCCGGCAACGCTACCTGGATCGTTTCGGACGGTAGGGCCGCGTCGCAGGGCCGATATCGCCCACATGTCACCGGCGGCGACCGGCATCGCCCAATCGGGGAGGCGCCGTGCCCCATGACCGGAACCGTGCGTACGCCTCCGCTGACTTGATCGAGGTCGCGCGGCGCGTGCCCGCCGCCCCTGGAACGGCCAACTGTCGCCGCATTCAATCAACTGGTCCAGCATTCCGACGATGTGATCCAGCGTGCCGCGCATGGCGTCCATGCCGACGGCGGTGCAGGGCGATTGCACATCGATCGCCGAACCCGAGGCCATGAACCGGCCACGACCGCAAGGGTCTGCTCCTCCCCCGAGCGCGATCTGCGCTGCCATCCGCTCATGGCAGACAACGCGCGCCCGGCATTCTTGCTCGTCACGGTGCGTAAGCGAAGTTCGTCCAACGGTAGGTGGAGGTGGCGGTGCCGAAGTGGTAGCGAACTCGGAACATCGGAAGGTCGGCAAGATCCCTGCGTCCCGGATCAACAGTTTTCAGCGTTGTATCCGTCTGAATCGGCCTCGCTGGCAGTAGCCAACCAGTTGTCTGGTTTACCGGTCGCGCCAGGTCAGTGGAGACAGAACGGTTGCGGCCTCGGCGACCCGTCGAGCGGTCTCGGTCTTGAGGCTGTCGCGTGCGGAGGCGATCCACGCATCGACCCGATGAAAGCCGGTGTCGCGGTACTCAACGGCTTGCAACAGCATCTCCAGTTTGTCGGCGTCTTTCGCGCACACCGCTTCCAGCGTCTGCCGTGACTCGTACTCATCGACCGCATCGCGGATCGCGTCGCGGCTACGTGCGGGCAGCTGCTGGGTCTGATCGGCGGTGATCCGGCGCGGCTCTGGCTTGTTCAGGTATGCGGTGGCGGTGTGTGGCAGGTCGCCGGTGCGGGTCTCTTGGGTGTCGTGCCAGAGCGCGAGGAACGCGGCGCGGGAGGGATCGCCTCCTTCTTCAGCCGCGATGATCGCGGCGAGCTGGGCGGTCCGCATCGTGTGCTCGGCTACTGACTCGGGGTCGCGAACGCCGACATGCCACCAACCGGAACGTCGTATGCGCTTGAGCAGGCCGAGTTCGTACCCGAAGGCGGCAAGCGCCTCGGCGTCACCTGGCACGTCGAAGTCCTCTCTAGCGGTCAGCGATGCGGACCGCGTATTGCAGGCCGGCCAGCTGGTTGCGTTCAACCTGGCCCAGCGTTCCGGTGGCGGCGAGTTTACCGAGCGCTTCGCCCAGCGACGCGCGGACGGTGGGGTGGCCGTTGAGTAGCGAGGGCCGAGAGGCGACCAGGGTGTGCAGGGTGCAGATGTTCAACGGCAGGTGAGGCGACTCGGGGTCGAGGCGGCGCAGCAGGTGGTGAAGCAGCCGCGCGCCGGTCCAGGACCGAGTGTCGGCGTCCAGCATGAATCTGTCGCTGGTTTGCTCGTCGTTCAATTCGCCGATCCAGTACGCCCAGTAGTTGAGGTTCGCCGCTTCCCCCGGCTCGTCGGTCATGTGCTCGACGAAGTCATACAGGTGTGTGCTGTCTCCGGCGGCGGCGAGAGCCACGGATGCGGAGCGGGCCTCCAGCAGGCCGGTGATGTCTCCGGCTGGGACCCTTCGGCGTCCGGCGCGATGCCATTCGCTGCGGAGCCAGTCGACGGCTTCCGGCCGGCCGTCGAAGCCGAGCAGGTACACCGCTTGTCGCCGCAGCAGGGCCTCGTCGGCGCGTTCAGCGCGCTGCGCCACGGTCAGCAGGTGGTCAAAGAACCGGTCCCGTTCCTCGACAGCGAGTTCTGGCTGGATCGGTGTAGGGCCACGTTGGGACGGCGGGGGCGTGAACTCGTGCAGATGCTGCGGCTGTTTTCCGAGCATCGGCCACGTGATCAAGTTGGTGACGGTCCAGCGGTGGACGCTCGCAGCGAGCGGGTGTCGATCTGGCTGTACCCATGCGGTGCCTGCGGAAATGCCGGTTGAGAGCACCTGATCGGCTTCGATCGCCTCGCGCAGATGGCGCCCTGTGGACGCCGGAGCGCCCAACCGCGACAGCTGGCCGCACAACCGCAGGAAGTCGCCCGCGCTGACGGCTGAAAGTGGCCGGCGGCCGGACTCCCAGCCCTGGATGGTGCTGAGGTCGACACCGAGCCGCTCGGCGAGGCGTTCCTGGGTCAGTGCGGTTGATTGCCGGGCGAGCTTCAGCACAAAGCCCGACACCACACCGATCGTCCGCGAACCCGGACTCCCGGTCAGTGTTGCCCGCCCGCGTGCCATGGCCTTCCCCCGGATCATCTGCTTTGCCGCGCAAGGTACCCGCACTGACAGTCAGTTCTGCACTCCGTGACGCGATCGTAGCCTCATGTCACCGATGAACGCAGCACCGCCAGCCAGCAGGAACCAAGCCAGCCGACAGGTCGAAACCAGCACGACTTGGCGGAGACGGCATCGATGGCGGTACGAGATGCATCACCAACGAATCAGCGGGGACTACGGATGGACCAGCTACAACGCTCACTCACGCCGCACGCCTCGACGCGCCACTTCCTCGGTGCTGAACCACGCCGATGGCCTTCCGATCCGGTGGCTACCCCGGCCATGGACCGGCGGCTCAGCAACTTCGAGTTGCCCCGGTTCAGTCTGACGTCGCTGCTTATCTGCGGCGGGTGTGACCGGCCATTACAGCCCTCCCGGGCGACGGATGGTCGGCGCGTGTACCTGTTCCTGTGCGGCTGCTTGCGCGATGTGATCGACGCGGAGTTGGTGGAGCGACTCGTGCAGGACCGGGTGGAGGCGGAGTCGACGTGGCTGGCCAACCCGGAGCCTGACGGGCTCGGTGCGGTGTTCAAGAGCCTGTTCGCGCAGGTGCGGGTAGGCGGCGGCGTTGAGGAGTTGGCGTACGTGTGGCGGATCTAGGAGCCCTGTTCGCCGTCCCTGCGCAGGCCGCGGGGCGGCGAACAGCCTGGACCGCTAAGTCAAGTGTTCGATCGTTCGCGCGCAGGCGATGACGCGCGCTGATGAGTCATGCCCGCCCGCTTTAAGGCGGACGGTGATGTTCACCAATGGGGAGGACGACAGCGATGAGTGCCAGACAGCGTCTACCAGTCGAGTACGGCAGGCCGGGACCGGCGGCAGCGACGGGGAATGAGCCAGGGCTTCGGCGGACGTTGGGGCTGCGTGACCTGGTCTTCTACGGCCTGGTCTTCATGGTGCCGATCGCGCCCATGGGGATCTTCGGGTCGGTGTACAACGGCTCCGGCGGCATGGTCGCGCTCGCCTATCTGATCGGGATGGTGGCGATGGTGTTCACCGCCGCCTCCTACGCCCAGATGGTGAAGGCGTTCCCCCTCGCAGGGTCGGTCTACAACTACGCCGGGAGGGGCATCGGCGCGCCGGTCGGGTTCCTCGCCGGGTGGGCGATCCTGCTGGACTACCTCCTCGTGCCGAGCCTGCTGTACCTGATCGCGGCGGTCGCGATGCACGCCACCGTCCCGGCGGTACCAGTGTGGACGTGGCTGCTCGGCTTCGTCGTGTTCAACACGGCCGTCAACCTCTTCGGTATCCGGATGACCGCCCTGATCACCAGGGTCATGTTGGTCGGTGAACTCATCGTCCTGGCGGTCTTCCTCGGCATCGGTGTGAACGCGCTGTTGGAGGGCCGCGGTCGGGGGTTTTCGTGGGAGCCGTTGTTCAACAGCAGTACCTTCACGTGGCCGCTGGTGTTCGGCGCCGTGTCGATCGCGGTCCTGAGCTTTCTGGGTTTCGATGGCATCTCGATGCTGGCTGAGGAGAACAAGGGCGGCCCGAGCCAGATCGGTCGAGCGATGGCCGCCGCGCTCGCCCTCGCCGGCGTGCTGTTCATCGTGCAGACGTGGGTCGCGGCGCTCCTCGTCCCCGACCCGGCCGGTCTCCTGGCCAACGGCGACCCGGATGGTGTCGCGTTCTACGACGCCGCCCGGCAGGCGGGTGGGGCGTGGCTGGCGACGCTGTGCGCGGTCGCGACCGCCATCGCCTGGGGTGTCGCCAACTCGCTCGTCGCGCAGGTCGCCACGTCCCGGTTGTTGTTCGCCATGGCCCGGGACCGGCAGCTCCCCACGTTCCTCCGCAAGATCTCAGTCCGGCACGGTGTCCCGGCGAACGCGATCACCCTCACCGGGGTGCTGTCGGTGGCGATCGGCCTGTACATGGCCTGGCGCGCCGACGGCATCGCACTGCTCTCCTCGCTGATCAACTTCGGCGCGCTGTCGGCGTTCCTCGTGCTGCACGTCGCCGTCGTCTGGCACTACCTGATCCGGAAACGGTCCCGGAACCTCTGGTCACATCTGTTCGTCCCGGCGGCCGGGTTCGCGATCCTCGGCTACGTCGTCATCAACGCCAATATCGCCGCCCAGCAGCTCGGGTTCGTCTGGATCGGTGTCGGCGCCGTCGTCCTGATCGGCCTGTACGCCGCCGGTCGCCGTCCGACGTTGTCCGGTCTCAACGGGGACGGCCGGCCATGACCGAGGCGATCAGCGTCGTGGACTACGCACAGGACGAGCCGACCCTGTACACCTTCGGTGGCGCGGAACCGGTGACGATGCTCCGCCCCGGGCAGGTCCTGCGCACGACCACCGAGGACTGCTTCAGCGGTGCCGTGCTGACCGTGGACGACCTCCCATCGAAGGTGTGCGAGCAGTTCAACCCGGTCACCGGCCCGTTCTACGTCCAGGGCGCGGAACCGGGTGACACCCTCGCCGTGCACCTCATCACGTTGGACCCGGCGCGGGACTGGGGGATGTCGGCGACGTTCCCGCACTTCGGCGCCCTGACCGCGACGCGCACCACGGCGATGCTGCACCCGCCCTTGGAGGAGCGGGTCTGGCAGTACGACATCGACCGGCACGCCGGTGTGCTCCGCTACCACGCCCGCCGCTCGGATTTCACGGCTGAGCTGCCGCTCGATCCGATGCTCGGCACGGTCGGGGTCGCGCCGGCGGGCGGGGAGACTCGCTTGTCGATCGTTCCAGACGCTCACGGCGGGAATCTCGACGTGCCGGAGCTGCGGGCCGGGACCACCCTCTACCTTGGCGTCAACGTGCCCGGCGCGCTGCTGGCGTTCGGGGATGGGCACGCCCGCCAGGGCCAGGGCGAGGTCTGCGGGGTCGAGTGCGCGATGCGGGTCACCTTGGCGGTCGATGTCATCAAAGGTACCGCTACGCCGTGGCCGAGGATCGAGACCGACCACCAGCTGATGTCTGTCGGCGCGGCCCGGCCGCTCGAGGACGCCTACCGCATCAGCCAACACGACCTCGTCACGTGGGTCGTGGAACTGACCGGCCTAGACATCCTGGACGCGTACCAGCTCGTCTCGCAGGCCGGGCGCGCGGCGCCGGGCAACGTGTGCGACCCGAACTACACGATGCACGCCGCGATCGACACCGCCGTACTGCGCGGCGCGACGGGCTACGGAGGCGTGCACCAGCAGTTGCGTGCCCTCGCCGGGGCGATGTGGTGACCCGACATGACGAGTTATCCGATCGGTGAGGCGCCACCGCCGAACCTGCGGCAGCCGCTGCGGGTGGAGTTGTTCTTCCTGACCCATTCCGAGGCCGGTGAGCCTCTCGCCCACGTCGGTACCCTTGCCGTTGCCCTGGCTGCGGCGATCCTCGTCGATCATCTCCTCCGGCCCTTGTGGCGGCCCAGCCACGCCCAGCAGCTCCAGCCGCTGGAACGGCTCCGCATGGTCGGCCCACAGATCATCGTCATCAACCCGGACGTATCCGGTGACCCTGTTGCGGACTGGGCGATCACCGCGCTCGGCGGCGGTCGGGTCAGATCGGTGTCCGAACGGCAACGGTCACTGACGGTGCGGGACGCGATCCGCGCCCTCGCCGTGCACGCCTACCAACGCACCACCGCCGGCCTGTACGCCGGGGATCTCGCCCGCGAGGTGATCAAGCGTGGTCTGGGTCGTGGACGACGCCTGTACCCGCCGACCGACCCGGCGAACATCGCCCGGGTACGCGGCCGGTTGGGCAGCGTCCTGACCGGCAATACCCAACCCGACCCGCAGACCGACGCGCTCGGCGGGCTGATCCAGGCCCTGAACCTCACGGAGCCGCTGTACCTCGACCGGCCCGACCTGCGGGACCTGCTCCGACATATGTGCGCTCGGGTCGAGGAGTTCCACCCGGTAGTCCACCAGATCCTGACCGCCACCGAAGACCTGATCGCCGAAACGGCGGTACCGGTGTACGGATGACCGGCCTCGCAGCAGGCGGTGTGTGCACGTCCCGGGCCAGTCTGCGTCCGGCCCGGGACGGGGCGGCCGGGCAGCGGCGTCAACCCCTTTCACCGCCGGGGGCGAGCCGCTGCCCTGCGGGGTGGCCCCGACCGCGTCTCCCCAGGCACCGGGCCACCCCGCAACCACCTCGACGTCTCGCGCACTGCCCGTCGCATACCTCGAATGGACCCGACATGAGCAACAGCAACGGCGCTGCCCAGTCCGTTACCACGGGCGGGAAGCCGGACTGGAGGACCGCGCAGGTCCGCGACGAGATGCAGCGCCGCTACCTCCAGCAAGGGCAGTCAGTGCGCCAAATTGCCAGCGCGATGGGGTGCTCCTACGGCACGGCCCACCTGGTGCTGACGAAGGCGAAGGTGCAGTTCCGGCCGAAAGGCGGCGGCTACCGCCGCAAGCGGCGCACGTCGTAGGCACCACGCGCACCGCCGAGGTCCCGACCGTTGGTAGCGATCACCAGCAAGCAACTTGACCATGCACGCACCGGAACTAGACGAGGCAGCCAGCAGTGACCCTTCCTCTGCGGTGTCCACCCCCGCGCACGGGCGGCGACACCGTCCTCGACCCCAACCGTCCCACCCCGCAGCGCCTCAGCGGCGAGCAGCCGCAGGCGCCGAGCGGACCGCTGCATCCCGCCGATCGCGGCGCTGTCTGGCGGGACCTCGTGCGATGAGCCCGGCGACATGCCCACATCCCGCCTGCACGACTGGGCGGGAACCGCTGTCCACGCCGGTTGCGGCGTCTGATCGTCTGGAGGTCCTGCGATGAACCGCCGTCCTGGCAAGTCCCGGATCCTTCGCCTGGACGCCCGCCGCGCCGCTGTGAGCCGTGCTGGCAGGCTGCTGGACGAAGGCCGGACGGCGGAGGCCCGAACGCTGCTGGAGAAGGCGTTGCCGCCGGTGCCGCCGGTCGGTGCGGCACCGGACCGGCGGCTGATCGACGCCGCTGTCCTCTGGGTCCACCTCACCGGCGAGGACCCGGCCACGTACCCGGCGCGACTAGCGTGGGCACGCTACGCCTACGACGCCAGCCGCGCCCTGCCCGGCAACACCCCGGACCTCGACCGACGGCAGGCCAGCACCGACGCCTACGCCAGCGCCCTGCACCGGCTCGAACGCCACGACGAGGCGTTCACCGCCGCTCGGGAAGGTATCGACGTCGCCTTCGCCCGCGGCGACATCGACGACGTCGTGGACCGCCGTATCCTCCTCGCCGTCGGGGAACACGACCGGTGCTGCGACGACGCCAGCCGCGACGTGCTCACCGCGCTCACCGAGCGGTATGCGCGCCACCCCGAGACCAGCGTCATCGGCCTCGTCCGGACTCTGCCGATCCTGTTCGGTCTGGAGATCTGTCACCGTCACGATCAGGCCGAGACCGTCGCGGCCCGGATCCGGGTGACCGACCTGGACGCCGGCAACGTGGTGGACGAGGTCCTGGACAGCGTCGGGCAGCACACCGGCATCGGCGTGCAGCACACCGCCCGCGTCCACGCCGCCGCCGTCTGCGACCGCGCTGACTGCCCCGTGCAGGACCCGACCGACAGCACCCCGCCCGCCGAACGGCAGCGAGCGATGACAGCCCGGCTCCTCGGCCTGCTCCTGACCGGGTACGACCCGGCCAGCGCGGCACCGCACCCGGTCCTCATCAACGTCGCCAGCCGATACGCGGCGGTCGCCGACCTCAACCCCGATGGATGCACCGTGTCGCCGCTGGACTGGGCACGGTACGCCCACGAAGCCGCCCTCCAGATCACCGGCCTGGACTGGTCGCAAGCGCTCAGCAGGACCCGCGAAGCCGCCGGCACGTTCCAGCGGCTCGGCCGTCCGCTCGATGCAGACCAGGCGTGGCGGCACCTGGCCGCGTTCACCGATCGCCTCGACCCTGACAGCGCCGTCACCTGCCGCATGGCCATCGCGGAGGAGCGTTACCAGCAAGGGCGCTGCGATGAGGCGCTCGCCGCCGCTGACGCGGCCGTCACCGCCTGGTGGGCACAGCAGACCCGCAGCACCCTCGCCGGGATGATCGCCATGGTCCGGGCCGATCTGCTGTTCGACGGCTGCCACCGCCACAGCGAGCACCCTGTAGCCCACCCCATCGACATCTCGGCGTTCGACGACGGCGATAACGCCACCCTGCTGACGCTGTACGGCCAGGGCCTGACGGTGATGGCCGAGCACGCCCGCACGTATCACCCCTACGCCGGGTGCGCCGACCAGAGGTGCCGCGACGAGTTCGCCGTCGCCAACGACATCCCGCACCGGCATCTCCTGCGCACCATCACACCCCGCTACGAGGAAGGACAGTTCGGAGAGGTCGCCACCACTATCGGTGGACACCTCGCCACCGTCGACCCCGACAGCAGCCCGGCGTCCGAGGCATTGTCCGGGCTCGCGCTGCTCTACTGCGACAGCGCCGCGTTCACTGCCAACGCCAGCAGCGACCCTGTCCACGCCGCAGCAGCACGGCCCTTGGTGCTGGCCTGGGGTCGATACGCGCGCCGCGCGGCGGACGAACTGGACCCCCACCGACTGAAGTGGATCAGCGCGAGCCGGACCGTGGCGCGCGCCGCGGGCCTTTGCGGCGCGCATCCCGAAGCGATCCAGATCGCCCGCGAAGTCCTCGACCATCAGGTGGCCACCCTCGGCACCGCCGACGCCATCACCGCCCGCGTCGACCTCGCCGACGCGCTGCAGGCGGCCGGCCGCTGTGACGAAGCCGCCGCCGAGGCGGTCACCGCCTGGACCGACGCACAGCGCCACTACAACCCGGCCATCGCTGAGGAACGGTTCGCCGCCCTCCTCGTCGGCGTCGGGGTCGGGGCGTTGCACGGCGACTGCCACCGCCACCAGCAGGCCACAGACACGCTCGACACCGCCATCCGGCATTACACCGCCGAACCTGACACCGGCCCGCAGGCCGACGATCGGGAGCGTCGCTGGCAGCTCGCCAATGCTGCCATCGTGCAACGCCGCGAGCGGCACGACGCCGCCGACTACCACCCGGACGGGACGTGTGAGCAGCACGACGCACAGATCGCCGCAATCGTGCACCGGATGCTCAGTGACCGGCTCACTGGAGCACCCGCATGACCGCGCCGCGACCCCCGCGCGCCGACGGGAAGACGATGACCGCGAGGCAAGCCGGCGTGCCGGAGCTCCCGGTCGACCTGGACCGGCTCGGCGTCGACATCACCCGACCGCACCCAGCCCGCCGCTACGACTATCTGCTCGGCGGCAAGGACAACTTCGCCGCCGACCGAGCCTCGGCCGACGAACTCGCCCGGACGTTCCCGCACATCCGCACCGCCGCCCAGGAGAACCGGCGGTTCCTGATCCGCGCCGTGCGGTGGCTGGCGCGGGCCGGGGTACGCCAGTTCCTCGACGTCGGCACCGGCTACCCCACCGCACCCAACGTGCACGAAGCCGCCCGCGCCATCAACCCGGACAGCCGGGTGCTGTATGTGGACAACGATCCGGTGGTCGTCGCCCACGCCCGCGCCCTCCTGACCAGCCCCGAACCCGACGCCATCGGCTACCTACGGGCAGACCTGCGCAACCCGGCAACGATCCTGGACAGCCCACAGGCACGCACCACCCTCGACTTCGGACAGCCGATCGGGCTGCTGCTGGTGGCAGTGCTGCACTTCCTCGACGACACCGACCAGCCCTACACAGCGGTCAACACCCTCATCGAACGGCTACCACCCGGCAGCTTCCTCGCCCTGTCGCACGTCACGTTCGACCCGCTGCCCGAAGACACAACCCGCAACCTCACCGCCCTCGCCCAACCAGCGGCCGGGCACGGAACGTTCCGCGCCCGGACCCGCGACGAGATCGCACAGTTCGTCAGCAGCCTGGACCTCGTCGAGCCGGGCCTCGTATCGGTCGTCGACTGGCATCCGGACGAGGACCCGAAACCCGAGGCACCCGCCGAGCACGCGGCGTTCGACGTCGCGGTGGCGAGGCTGCCATGAGGTGTATGGCCCGTCGTCGGACGAGCTGCGCGGACAGACGTGCGGGCACTCCCGCGAACGTCGATCACAGCCGGAGCCCAACGTCGTTGCGTTCCATGTTGTTGCGTTCCATCCGCCGCTGAGCCGCTCTCACGGCACACCAAGCCGCTTCGAGGCGAAGGACCGAAAGGGGCACAGATGCACGTGATCGTCAGCCCGCAGGACGACATCTACCTCGCCGTACGACCCGGTGCGCAGGCAGGGATGCAGCTTCCCCGGGCGAACTACGAGGAACTCGCCGTGGCGGCGACGCACGGGCAGCCGGTGCCCTCGTGGTTCGCTGCCGCTGCACAGCAAGCATGGCAGATCGACCTCACCGGACGCCCGACCGGCAGCGTCGTGGCGGTACGGCACCGCTCCACCGCACCGGTCACCTACAGCCGCGCCTCGTGGGAGATCAACAAAGGCTGCAACTTCGCCTGCGAACACTGCTACCTCGAACAACGACCGTTCGGCGGGCTGCCGCTGGACGGGAAGCTGGCGTTGATCGACATGCTGCGGGACATGGGCGTGCTCTGGTTGCAGATCACCGGCGGTGAACCCCTCATCGACCCCGACTTCCCACCCGCCTACGAACACGCCCACGACGCCGGGATGATGCTCGAGATCCTCACCAACGGCTCGCGCCTCGCCCGCCGCGACCACCTCGCCATGTTCACCGCCCGCCGCCCGCACAAGATCACCGTCTCGATGTACGGGGCGAGCCCCGACACCGCCGACGCCCTCACCCAGACCCGAGGCGCGTTCACGAACATGTACCGCGGCGTGCAGGCCGCAGCAGCCGCCGGCCTGCCCGTCCAGGTGACGATCATCATCACCAGACACAACGTCGCCGAACTCGACGACATGCGCGCGCTGATCGACGAGATCGGCGTGCCCCGCAACGAGTACGGATCCATCTCCCCGACCTACACCGGCAACGGCGCAACCCTCGACACGCAGGCGCCGGGCCACCTCGACAAAAGCGCCGTCTTCGCCGGCTGCCCCGCCGGGCACACGTCGTTCCACGTCGACCCGCACGGCCTCGCCACGATGTGCAAAGTCGGCCGCGACCACCCCATCGACCTGACCGCAGAAGGCCCCGAAGGACTGCTGCGCCTGCCCCGAATCGCAGACGCCCAAATGCTTCGCACCGGAGGATGCAGCGGCTGCACGCTCTCCTCCACCTGCCGGGTATGCCGACCCATGGCCCGCGTGTACCAGGCGGCGAAGGCACCACTGCAAAACTACTGTCAGCACAGCGAGAGGAACCCAGCATGACCGTCACCGCTGTCCAGATCACCCGGCGCCCGGCACCGACCAGCACCACCCCCGTGTTCGCCAGCCGCGCCGCCGAGCCCACCAGCATCGTCATCATCGCCGACGTCGAGGCACTCACCCGCACCAACCAGCCTGGCTGCGGCGACGACAACCCCTACCGCTGACCCCCGGACCTAGACGTCAGGGGCCGTGGGCGGCTGCCGAGCCATGGCGGCGCCGCCCACGGCACCGCTCCCTTTGAGGAACAACCGTGTCAACCACCCGCATCCCGTACGAGAACCTCCCACCAGCGGCGCTCGCGGCGATCGAAGCGACGACAGGACCCATCGCGTCCACCGAAGCGACCTCGGAGGGCTGGAACAGCGCCGTCGCGGCGAAGCTCCACACCGCAACCGGGACATACTTCGTGAAGGCGCTACCGAGCGACCATCGCAGGGTCTGGACACAGCAGCGCGAGGCCGACGTCGCCCCATACGTGCGCTTCCTCGCCCCTGCACTGACCGCCCACACCGTGACCAGCGGATGGCACATCCTCATCTTCGAGGCCCTGCCCGGCCACCACGCCGACTACCGGCCGGGCTCCGCCGACCTGCCCAAGGTCGCCGACCTCATCCGCCGCATCGGTGAACTCCCGGCACCGCCGATCGAGCTACGCGACGCAACCCAACGCCTGGCCGCCTACGTCACCCACGACGACGACCTCCAGCACTTCGCGGGTAACACCCTGCTGCACACCGACTGGAACCCCAGCAACCTCATCATCGGCGACGACACCCGGATCGTGGACTGGGGCTGGGCCACCCGAGGCGCACCCTGGCTCGACACCGCCTACTGGACGATCTGGCTCATCGCCGCCGGACACACCCCAGCATCCGCCGAACAACACGCCGCTCAGATCCCATCATGGCAAACCACCAGCACCGCAGGACTCAACGCGTTCGCAGCCGCCAACACACGACTCTGGACCGAGATTAGCGGCGACCGCCCAGACCCGTGGACCAAACACATCATGACGGCCGCACAGGACTGGTACGAGTTCCGGCTGCGACAGTCAACAGACGCATGACCGCCGTTCAAGCTACGAAACGACGTTTCCGGGCGACCCTCACGCGATCTAGGAACCGTAGGCACACGTACGATTGGCTGCAGGTTCCGAACTCATAGATCCGGACAGAGCTCTGCAAATCCGACCTTGATCTGGCGCTGAGACTGTCGCTGTTCATCTATTTGTACTGCTCGGAAAGCGCTGCGCCCGGCCTCCCGGCTGGGCGAGGATCGCAACAGCCATGCGCAGTGCGCATCAATGATGTCACTCATGGCTGCGCCCGGCCTCCCGGCTGGGCGAGGATCGCAACGGGATTGCGGTGGTGCCGAACGGCACGTCGAAGGTCGCTGCGCCCGGCCTCCCGGCTGGGCGAGGATCGCAACTCCACATGCCCCACGGCGTGGTTGCGGTGACGCCATGGCTGCGCCCGGCCTCCCGGCTGGGCGAGGATCGCAACTGGCTGACGCGGCGACGTCAATGGACTTGACGGTCTTGCTGCGCCCGGCCTCCCGGCTGGGCGAGGATCGCAACACCGCCACGCAGCGCGTCTGCCTCGACGACTACCGCGCCGCTGCGCCCGGCCTCCCGGCTGGGCGAGGATCGCAACTCTTCTGAGGTCAGCATGTCGTCATCTCCTCCAAGGCTGCGCCCGGCCTCCCGGCTGGGCGAGGATCGCAACACCAGGTCCTCGACCTTATCGATCTTGTCTTCTACGCGCTGCGCCCGGCCTCCCGGCTGGGCGAGGATCGCAACGCCTGGAAGGATTCCGCATGAGCCGATCGTGGGCCAACGCTGCGCCCGGCCTCCCGGCTGGGCGAGGATCGCAACTCAGCGCGGAGACAGGGGTTCGACTCCCCTACTCGCGCTGCGCCCGGCCTCCCGGCTGGGCGAGGATCGCAACAACGACGGCCGTGAGGAGCCGCTCCCGCCGACCGAGCTGCGCCCGGCCTCCCGGCTGGGCGACGATCGCAACACCGCCGAGGACGTCACCGAGCAGGCGCGAGTCGCCCGCTGCGCCCGGCCTCCCGGCTGGGCGAGGATCGCAACGATGAGCAGCGCGCGGCGCGGGCTATGCTCCCCCGTCGCTGCGCCCGGCCTCCCGGCTGGGCGAGGATCGCAACGCCCGTCAGATCGAAGCGGACCTGTGGACGAAGGGCACGCTGCGCCCGGCCTCCCGGCTGGGCGAGGATCGCAACCCGTTCGTCTGCTCCCGAACCACGGAGACGTCTTTACCGCTGCGCCCGGCCTCCCGGCTGGGCGAGGATCGCAACGTCCCGTAGAAGTACGGGACGGTACCGCCGCCGCCGCGCTGCGCCCGGCCTCCCGGCTGGGCGAGGATCGCAACTCCGAGGCCCGGCGGGAGCGGGCAGCGATCGAGGGCTGCGCCCGGCCTCCCGGCTGGGCGAGGATCGCAACCCGAACGTGCAGCGGCACTTTCACGGCCGTCCCCGCCGCTGCGCCCGGCCTCCCGGCTGGGCGAGGATCGCAACTCCTTGCCGTTCACCCTGCTGGACCAGTTCTCGGACAAGGCTGCGCCCGGCCTCCCGGCTGGGCGAGGATCGCAACGAACAGGTCAGCGATGCCGTCAACCACGCCGTCCTGCTGCGCCCGGCCTCCCGGCTGGGCGAGGATCGCAACGCCCGGGTGGCCAGTGGGGGCCCGCCCGGCGGGAAAGGCTGCGCCCGGCCTCCCGGCTGGGCGAGGATCGCAACGACGTCACCTACTCCACCGAGCCTGACGCCTGGGACCACGCTGCGCCCGGCCTCCCGGCTGGGCGAGGATCGCAACCAGGTCATCCTGGCGGTGAAGCCGTGAAGGCCCGGCCGCTGCGCCCGGACTCCCGGCTGGGCGAGGATCACAACCTGGCGGTGGCGCAGTACGTGTCGGCGCGCTGGCACGCTGCGCCCGGCCTCCCGACCGGGCGAGGATCGCAACGAGGAGGCGTACGCCGAGGTCCACAACCTCGACGCCGAGCGGCGCCCGGCCTCCCGGCCGGCGAGGATCGCAACCACGTCACCGACGTTAAAGGCGAGTACGACGGCCTGCTGCGCCCGGCCTCCCGGCTGGGTGAGGGTCGCAATGCCACGGTCGAGCTGTGGATCTACGGCACCCGCGCCTGCTGCGCCTGGCCTTCCGCCCGGGGTGAGGATCACATCGTTGCCCGTATTATGTCCGCGCCTGCTAGGTCGCGCGCTGCGCCAGGGCATCGGGCCTCGGGAAGGGTTTCGTGTGTCTGGGTCGCTCTTGTGGGCGCATAGTCCCGCTCCGGGTAGTGGTCGTTGGCATGGGTTGCCGGAGCATTTGCGTGGGACGGCCGAGTTGGCCAGGCGGTTTGCGGTGGAATTTGGTGGCGGTGATGTGGCGTACTGGCTGGGTGCGTTGCACGATGTGGGCAAGGCCGGCTGTGACTGGCAGACGAAACTCGCGGCGGTTGCCGGTACCGATCGACCAGTGGGAATTGACCATAAGGCGTTGGGTGCTCGGATCGCGGTTGAGCGTGGGTTGGGTGCTCTGGCGGTCGCCGTTTACGGCCATCACGGTGGACTGATCGACGCCAAGACTCTGAACGCGGAGATGAAGGGCCGACTGGTCAAGAATGCGGCCACCGTCGCGTCTGCGGAGCGGGAGTTGCCCTGGTTGTTGCCGGATCTGCCGGCGGCTCTCGGAGGGCTGGTTCCGCAGGTGTGGCGGCAGGACACCCGGGTGGGAGAAATCGCAGCGCGGTTGTGCTTCAGCGCTCTGGTGGATGCTGACAGCCTCGACACCGGTGCGCATTTTCAGGGACTGCCGGCGCCGCGGGTCGGTGGGGACGCCGACTTCGATCATCTCTACCGGCTGTTCGAGCGGCGCCGGGGCGAGGACCTGGCCGGGCGGGGCGCCGCGCCGGTCGATTCGTTGCGTGAGCGGGTCTACGCCGACTGTGTCGCTGCAGCCGATCGGCCGCCTGGTGTGTTCCGGTTGGGTGCGCCGACCGGTGCGGGGAAGACGCTGTCCGGTGCGGGGTTCGCGTTGCGGCATGCCGCAACGCATGCCAAGCGTCGGGTTATCGTGGCGGTGCCGTTCCTGACGATCACCGAGCAAAACGCGGGCGTGTACCGGCGGATGCTGGACGAGCCGGGCCGGGCGCCGGTGGTGCTGGAGCATCACAGTCAGGCGAACTTCGATGACGGGCAGGCGGGTCGCTGGGCGCGTCTGGCTGCGGAGAACTGGGATGCGCCGTTCGTGGTCACGACGTTCGTGCGGCTGTTCGAGTCGTTGTTCGGGCGGAAGCCTGCGGCGATGCGTCGGGTGCACCGGCTCGCGAATTCGGTGATCGTGCTAGATGAGGTGCAGGCGTTGCCGCATCAGATGCTGGCGCCGATCCTCGACGGGCTCCGGGTGCTGGTGCAGCATTTCGGGACGACCGTGCTGCTGTGCTCGGCGACGCAGCCGGAGTTCTGGGCGTTGGACGAGTTCAGCGACGTTGCCTGTACCGATCTGATTCAGGACACCCCGAAGCTGGTCAACGACCTGCGGCGGGTCCGGTTCGAGTGGCAGATCGAGCCGAAACCGACCCTGGCCGGCATCGCTGAGCAGGCGGCGGCCGGCGGCTGCGGCCTGGTGGTGACCAACACGACCGCTGATGCGAAGACGGTGTTCGATCGGTGGCGCGACACCGAAACCGAGGGCGTGGCTTGGCACCTGTCCACCCGCATGTGCCCGGAGCATCGGCAGCGGGTGCTCACGCAGGTACGGCGGCGGCTCCGCGACGGCGAACGGGTCCTGCTCGCAGCGACCCAGCTCATCGAAGCGGGTGTGGACGTCGACTTCCCCGCGGTGTTCCGTGCGCTGGCTCCCGCCGACTCGCTGCTGCAGGCGGCCGGCCGAGCCAACCGGGAAGGACTGCTCGCCAGCGGGCGGGTGGTCATCTTCGCGCCCGCTGACGGCGGACAGCCGCCGGCGTACAAGACGCTGGTCGACTGCACGAGCCGGCACTTCGGCCCGGGCAAGAGCAACCCGGACGACCCGACCGTCCTGCCGCGCTACTACAGCGACGTGTACGACGCGTTGAACCTCGCCGACAGCCACCACGTCGGCCAGCGCATCCAGCAGGCTCGCGACCTGTGGGCGTTCCAGACCGTCGCCGACGGCCCGCTCGATGCCGGCACCGGACGACGCGACGCGAGACTGGCATTCCGGATGATCGACGACGACGGCATTTCCGTCGTCACACCGCAAGGCGCCGAGACACCCGAGCGGCAGCAGGAAGTCCAAGCCCTCATCGACCAGCTGCGGCGTGATCCTGTGCCGGACCTTGCCAAACTACGTCTGCTGCAGCCGTACACCACGACCATTCACCCGAGCGCGTTACGGATCGCAGGTGTCAGTGCGTTGCTGCGGCCGATCCTCGGTACTGATGTCCGCCGAGGTGCACTGGTCGAGTGGTGTGGCGAATATGACCGTCGCACCGGTATCGACTTCGATCCCAGACTCGAGGACTTCGTTCTGTAGATTGAACATCTGCGTGGTGGGTGCAGCGTTGACCGGCGCCTGATCACGCCAAGAATGAATGCAATGCGCCGATCGCGAAGATGGCTGCCACTACGCCAGCTGCCAGACCCTGAGCGGCTCCTACCGATACACCCAGCACCGTGCTGAGACCCAGAATGACTGCCCAACGTAGCGGTAAGCGCTGCGGGGGTCCGGCGTCATACTGCGACCGACGTCGCTGAGAGTTAGTTCTCCGAACTGCCGACATCCAGTTCCCTTCGGCTATCGACTAATGGGGAACCCGGCGGTCCGCTGTTCGAGCGGCGGGCCGTCCCATACGTGGCGGCTTCCACCAGGATCGGCTTTCGCTGATGCTGTGTGACGGGGGAACCATCGCATACTCAACGTAGTGATCGCGATAGCGCCAGCTTCCATGAAGTTTGAACCGTGGTAGGCTGCCGAAATGCAGCCCGGTCGGGCCGGAACCCGCATGGTCCACTTGGGTCGATGCTGACTTCCAGCGTTCGGGCTGGACGCTGCGTCACGTCACGTTGACGTGGCGAGGATCGCAACATGGAAGCTGGGGCGAGCGCCGCAGGAAGCAGATCGGTGTGGGCCGGGCGCCGCCCGGCCCACACCGATCGGTCCGCCCGAATTGGCCGCGGGAATGCTTGACTGGAATTCCCCTGCCTGGCTGACTAAAAGCACCGCCTCGCCCCGCTGTCCGATGACCGGGTATCGCCGAGGTGACTCGGTCAATCCTGATCTTCCGAATCGATGATCAGGAGTTCGATGTCAAAAAGTGTCGTACCCATCGTGGATGCTTGGCGTCGACTGAGGGTCAGCCGCTCCGGACGGGCATGACCCGTGCGATCTGTGGTTCTTGTTGTTGGTCTTGATTGGAGGTACCCGTGTCGTGACGACGGACGTGGTCAATGGGCTGGTTCTGCGTCGTAGCCCTGACGGAGATCTTCCGGTGGTGGTGCAGGTGAGCGGGGAGTCCGCGCTCTTCTCACGGCCTGAGTTGAAGGTGGAGCGGGTCAGTTATCCGGTGATGACGCCGTCCGCCGCTGTCGGTGTGTTGGAGTCGATCTTCTGGAAGCCGGAAATCCGCTATCAGATCGTGGCGGTCGAGGTGCTCAAGCCGGTCCGGCAGTTCACGGTCAGGCGCAACGAAACCTCGGATGTGGCGCCGCTGGCTGAAGCGATCAAGGGCGCTCGGCGGGTGGATACGGCGGCGAGGCGGGATCAGCGCAACGCGGTCTGTCTGCGGGACGTGGCGTACCGGATCCATGCCCACATCGATCTTGCCGCGCATGCCGACAAGCCGGTTGCCGCGTATCGGGACCAGTTGCGCCGGCGGGTGCGTAAGGGTGCCTGCTTCCAGCGCCCGTACCTCGGTACGCGGGAGTTCAGCGCCGACTTCGGCTGGCCGGATGACACGCCGCGCTGCGTGACGGTCAACGAGGAGGTCGGCATCATGCTGCACTCGATCCGGCGGGACGGCCAAGGTGGGCAGCCGCGGATGGAGTGGTTCGCCGCCCGGGTCGAGGCCGGGGTGTTGTACGTGCCGGAACGCGGGATCGAGCTGGCGCTGCCAGAAGGCCAGGTGGTGTAGTGCTGCTGCAACGCCTCGTTGAGTACGCCGACACCAGCGGCGAGTTCATCCCGCCGTTCTACGCCTACAAACCGGTCCGGTGGACCCTCGACATCAACGAGGACGGCACCCCAGACGGCGGGTTCACCGACACCGCCGACCGGTCCGACCCGCAACGCAGATTCGGCACTGCCCGCCTCGTCCCAGCGGTGACCCGTACCGTCGGGATCGCGCCCGCGCTCGCGGTCGACAACGCCGAGTACCTGTTCGGCTGGCCCTCCGAGGGTGCGAAGCCCGATCGGGTGGCGAAACAGCATGACGCCTTCCGTGACCTGGTCAGGCAATGGGCGGCAGCCGAGCCGGACAGCCCCGCGCAGGCCATCGACGCGTTCTACCGCAACGGCCACCATCAGGCGCTGCAATCGCCGGACGGCTGGAGCCGCGGTGACCTGATCGGGTTCCGGGTGGCCGGGACCCACGCGGCTGAATCCGGCGCGGCGAGGCGCTTCTGGGCCACGGTGGCCGGGGACCGCAAGAGCTCCGGGCACACCGGCCGCTGCCTGGTCTGCGGCCTGACGCAGCCGCTGCTGAAGACGATCCCGCAGCAGATCCCGCGGCGCTTGCTGCCCGGCGCCACCCAGGGCGCGTCACTGGTCAGCGTCAACGAGGCGGTGCACGGCTACGACCTGCAGAAGTTCCTGATCCACACGCCGATCTGCGCCGACTGCGGCCTGAAGTTCATGTCGGCGCTCACCGGGCTGCTCGCCGACCCCCGGCACAGCACCACCCTGTCCGGGCAGAACGCCCGGCTGGCCTGGTGGGTCCTGGGCGGATCCACGTTCGACCCGTGGGCCACGCTCGACCAGCCCGACGAAGCCGCCATCCAGCACCTGATCGCCAGACCGGTGACAGGCTCGACGAGCAGCGTCGATGACCTGTCGACGTACTGCTCGGTGACGGTCGGCGGGAACGTCGCCCGCGTCGTGGTCCGCGACTGGGTCGAACAGCCACTGGCCACCATCCAGGACAACATCGCCGCCTGGTTCCTCGACTGCGAGATCGCCGATCAGTGGACCGGCGAAACCGTCCACCCCCGCATCACCCAGCTCGCCCGCGCGGCCGGCCGCTGGCAGCCCGGCCGCAACGGCGCCAACGGCACCTGGATGAAGTTCGGCGCCTCCGGCGAGGACCGCCCACCAGACCTCTTCCAAGGTCTCCTCGGCGCAGCTGTGCTGCACCGGCCATTGCCACCGAAGCTGCTCAACCACGTCATCAACCGGATCCGCGCCGACGGCCGGCTCGACGCCGCCCGCGCCGCCCTGATCCGGCTCGGGCTACGCCGCCACCCAGGACTGCCCGACCCCGACCGAGAAAGGCTGACGCCGACCTTGAATGTGGACAACAACGCACCGCCGGCCTACATCTCCGGCCGGATCTTCGCGGTCATGGACGACCTGCAACGCACCGTATCCAGGATCGCCGACCAGAACCTGAACACCACCTTCGCCGAGCGCTACTTCGCCCGGGCCGTCGACAACCCGCAGGTCGTGCTGGTCTCCGGCCGGCGCAACGTCACCGCCTGGCTCAAACGCCTCCGCGGGCCGCTGCGCCGACCAGGCTGGGCGGCCGCGTACGAGCACCGCCTCGACGACCTCTTCGCCCAGCTCGACACGATCCCCGCCAGCGCCGTGCTGACCGGCAAGGCCCAGTTCATCCTCGGCTACCACCAGCAACGCGCCGCCATGCGCGCCGAACGCAACGCAGCAGCCGCCAAGCGACAGCAGACCGACCTGCCCCCGGAGCCCGACGAGCAGGCACCGACGCCCGACGAAGGAGACGACGCATGACCGCCGCCCACCTGGACCCGACCCGCCGCCACGACGCCGTGCTGCTCTTCGACGTCGCCGACGGCAACCCCAACGGCGACCCCGACGCGGGCAACCAGCCACGCACCGACGACGAGACCGGGCAGGGCCTCGTCACCGACGTCGCGATCAAACGCAAGATCCGCGACACCGTGTCACTGCTGCGCGGCGACGACCCCCGCTACGGCATCTTCGTCGAGGCCGGCCACGCCCTGAACACCCGCATCCAAGCCGCTCTCACCGCCAACCCCGGCAAGGCCGACGACGCGCAGCAGTGGCTCTGCCAGCACTACTTCGACATCCGCATGTTCGGCGCCGTGCTCAGCACCGGCAAGGGCGGCGGCGCCGGCCAGGTCCGCGGCCCGCTCCAGCTGACCTTCGCCCGCAGCATCGACCCCATCCTGCCGACCGACCACACCATCACCCGGGTCACCCAGACCCGCCAGGAAGACGTCGACAAAGGCGAACGCACCGAGATCGGCTCCAAATGGACCGTCCCATACGGCCTGTACCGCGCACACGCGTTCTTCTCCGCGCCTCGCGCAGGCAAAACCGGGGTGACCAGCGAGGACCTCGCCGCACTCTGGCAGGCCATCAGCATGATGTTCGACCACGACCGCGCCGCCACCCGCGGCGAGATGAAACTCTGCGGACTGTACGTGTTCAGCCACCCCGACGCCCTCGGCGTCGCGGCGTCCGCCAGCCTCACCCAGCGACTCACCCTCGCCCGCACCAACCCCGACAAGCCCCCCCGCGCCCACACCGACTACACACGGACCTGGGCCGGCGCACCGCTACCCGACGGCGTCGAACTCACCAAACTGGTCGACCTCTGGCCGTGACCGAATACTCAGAGGCGGACAGCGGCCTCCGCGAGGTGCCGCTGTCCGCCCTGGAACACTACGACTACTGCCACCGGCAGACAGCCCTGATCCATGTCGACGGCGTCTGGTCCGAGAACGCCGAAACGGTCCGCGGCGACCTCAGCCACACCGTCGTCGACCTGCCCGGCATCCAACGCCGCCGAGGCCTCACCACGATCCGATCGTTGCCGGTCTGGAGCGACATCCACGGCCTGCGTGGCATCTGCGACGTCGTCGAGTTCGAGAACCGCACCGCCACGCCCGTCGAGTACAAGGTCGGCCGCCACCAGCCCGGCGGCCCAGCCGAGTTGCAACTCGCGGGACAGGCGCTCTGCCTGATCGAGGCCGGCTTCGACGTACCGACCGGCCACATCTACTCGGTCACCGAACGACGGCGGCACCCCGTACCGATCACCCCTGTCCTGCTGGACCGGGTAGTCCATGCCACCGCCGCCATACGCGAAATCCTGGCCGCCGCGACACTGCCGGCGGCACGAAACGACGCCCGCTGCCGCAGGTGCTCGCTACGCGAGGACTGCCTGCCCGAGCTGACCGACCGACGTCGGCGCGTCGAACCTGACCTGTTGACCCCGCGACCACTGGGACCGTGGAGTGACTGAACTACTCAACACCCTCTACGTACAGACCCCGGGCACCAGCCTCCACCTCGACGGCGACACAGTACGGGTGTTCCACCCCGACCAGACCGGACGCCGCCTGCTGCCGCTCGTCCGCCTCGACCACCTGGTGCTCTTCACCGGCGTCACCCCCACCGACGATCTGCTCCTCCGCTGCGCAGACGATGGTCGATCCGTGAGCTGGCTGACCGGTAGCGGCCGTTTCCGGGCCCGGATCGTCGGCCCGATCAGCGGCAATCCACTGCTGCGCCAAGCCCAGCATCGGGCCGCCGACGCTGTCGACCAGCGGCTACAACTCGCCGTTTCCATGATCGCTGGCAAAATACACAACTCCCGCCAGGTGCTGCTGCGCGCGGCCCGAGACACCTCTGGTCACCGGCAGACGGCCTTGCGCGCCAGCGCGGAACTCATGGCCGAACGGCTCGCGTTGCTCAGCAACGTGGCGAGCGCCAACGAAGTGCTCGGCGTCGAGGGCATCGCCGCCCGCGACTACTTCGCCGCAATGCCCTACCTACTGACCAACAGCAGCGAATGGAACGCGTCAGGACGAACGAAGCGTCCCCCGACCGATCCACTCAACTGCCTACTGTCCTTTCTGTACGGGATGCTCCGGGTTTCCGTCCAGGGCGCACTGGAGCAGGTCGGCCTGGACCCGTATATCGGCTTCCTCCACGGCGTACGTCCGGGCAAGCCGGCGCTCGCGCTGGACCTGATGGAAGAGTTCCGGCCGCTGCTCACCGACCGGCTCGCAATCACCATGCTCAACCGCCGCGAGGTCGCCCGGAACGACTTCGAACAGTTACCGAACAGCGGATACCGACTGACCGACCTGGGTCGCAAGACCGTGCTGCAGGCATGGCAACAGAGCCGTCAGCGAAACTGGCGCCACGCCCAACTCAACCGAGATGTCCCCGCAGCGCTGTTACCACTGGTCCAAGCCCGGCTCCTCGCCCGTCACCTACGAGGCGATCTGGACACCTACCAGCCGTGGACGGTGAACTGACCGTGGACCTCCTGGTCACCTACGACGTCGAAACCGTCACCCCGCAAGGCCAACGCCGGCTACGCAACGTCGCGAAGATCTGCGAAGCGTACGGGCACCGCGTACAGAAATCAGTGTTCGAAGTCGTCTGCCGAGACGTTGACAAGATCCGCCTCGTCGCCGCGTTACATGCCGCCATCGACCCCCTGCAAGACAGCGTTCGGATCTACCGACTCCCCGCCAACGCGCTCGACGAAGTCGAACATCTCGGCAGACCCCGCGCCATCGATCCGCGCGGCCCGCTAGTGATCTAGGAACCGTAGGCACACATGCGATTGCCGCAGGTTCCGAACCGAAAATTCGGACAGAACCCTGCAAATCCAATGTCGAGATTGGGTGAGGCAATCGTTGCATAGCTATTTTTACTGTTCGTGAACCGCTGCGCCCGGCCTCCCGGTCGGGCGAGGATCGCAACGTGAGCCTCGGCGTGGGCGCGCACGCCGTCCTGAACGGCTGCGCCCGGCCTCCCGGTCGGGCGAGGATCGCAACTGGACCTACCCGGAGGCCAGCATCCGAACGGACCCCTAGCTGCGCCCGGCCTCCCGGTCGGGCGAGGATCGCAACGAACTGCTTCGGGTCCCGGGTGCCCGTGCCGTCGGTGGCTGCGCCCGGCCTCCCGGTCGGGCGAGGATCGCAACCCCACGTTCAGGCCGGCGTCAGCGATGACCCCGGGCAGGCTGCGCCCGGCCTCCCGGTCGGGCGAGGATCGCAACGATGAATTTCGGCCGGCTCGCGGTCGTGACGAAGAAGCTGCGCCCGGCCTCCCGGTCGGGCGAGGATCGCAACTCACCACGCCACCACCGCTTGTCGTCACCCCGCCACGCGCTGCGCCCGGCCTCCCGGTCGGGCGAGGATCGCAACTGGAAGTGGCTGTTGGCGCCGAGGGTGGAGCCCCACGCTGCGCCCGGCCTCCCGGTCGGGCGAGGATCGCAACGTCAGCGTTCGCCGCGGCCCGGCTCAACGCACTGGCTGCGCCCGGCCTCCCGGTCGGGCGAGGATCGCAACCGCCTGAACCGCGGCGATCGCCGCCGAACGCGTGTGCTGCGCCCGGCCTCCCGGTCGGGCGAGGATCGCAACCGCCAACCCCTCGACCAGGACGCGCCGCTGCCGAGCGCTGCGCCCGGCCTCCCGGTCGGGCGAGGATCGCAACGAGTTGATGGTGACGCTGTCGGTGTAGACACCGACGCGCTGCGCCCGGCCTCCCGGTCGGGCGAGGATCGCAACCTCAGCGGTCGTCGTGGTCGGACACGCAACCAACCAGCTGCGCCCGGCCTCCCGGTCGGGCGAGGATCGCAACGTGGTGACCGCCGGGGCGGGCACCTGCGCGACCGCGGCAGCTGCGCCCGGCCTCCCGGTCGGGCGAGGATCGCAACCCATCCACCATGAGTTGGTGCCGCCCGACGTGCGCGCGGCTGCGCCCGGCCTCCCGGTCGGGCGAGGATCGCAACCCGACTCAGAGAATCTCACGCAAGCCGGTACCGGATCGCTGCGCCCGGCCTCCCGGTCGGGCGAGGATCGCAACTCGAACAAGAAGCCGCGGCCGGGGATCGGCAGGAAGCTGCGCCCGGCCTCCCGGTCGGGCGAGGATCGCAACGCGAAGACGGCGCTGCCGCCGAGGGCGTCGGTGAGGCGCTGCGCCCGGCCTCCCGGTCGGGCGAGGATCGCAACGCGACGACCCAGGCCCGGGACGACTACCTCAAGGTGCTGCGCCCGGCCTCCCGGTCGGGCGAGGATCGCAACCGCATGGCGTCGCCGATCGACGCCTCGATCGCCTGACGCTGCGCCCGGCCTCCCGGTCGGGCGAGGATCGCAACGTCAAGGCCGGCGCCGGCAGCGCCGCGACCGACGAGCTGCGCCCGGCCTCCCGGTCGGGCGAGGATCGCAACTCCCTGCCGTGGTACCGGCCGCCGCAGGTCCGTTCGGCGGGCTGCGCCCGGCCTCCCGGTCGGGCGAGGATCGCAACAACTGTGCCTACGCTGACTGCGGTGCCTACTCCCACCGCTGCGCCCGGCCTCCCGGTCGGGCGAGGATCGCAACCATGCGACCTTGCAGCAGCTCGCGCAGCACGCAGCCGGCGCTGCGCCCGGCCTCCCGGTCGGGCGAGGATCGCAACCTGCACTGCACGCCGGCGGGCACCCTGCAGCGGGGGCTGCGCCCGGCCTCCCGGTCGGGCGAGGATCGCAACCGCCCAACGGCCAGCCCTGCCCGCCGGTCGGCCGGATCGCTGCGCCCGGCCTCCCGGTCGGGCGAGGATCGCAACCGGGACATCACCGCGACGTCACAGGCCGACCGGGACCGCTGCGCCCGGCCTCCCGGTCGGGCGAGGATCGCAACTTCGGCCAGCCGGCCGGCTTGAACACGTACGCGATGAGCTGCGCCCGGCCTCCCGGTCGGGCGAGGATCGCAACTCCAGGTCGACGCGGAACTCCGCGGTGCGCCGGGAGGCTGCGCCCGGCCTCCCGGTCGGGCGAGGATCGCAACGACCGGGTCGCCGACATCGCGAAAGAAGCCGGCCAAGGCTGCGCCCGGCCTCCCGGTCGGGCGAGGATCGCAACGGTCCGACTCGCCGCGCATCGACCGGCGGTGCACGGCTGCGCCCGGCCTCCCGGTCGGGCGAGGATCGCAACGGCTCGAAGCGGAAGCCGAAGGGCGACGACGCAGGGGCTGCGCCCGGCCTCCCGGTCGGGCGAGGATCGCAACCTCCGGGTCGCGCCACGGCTCTTCGGACCGGCCGAATGCTGCGCCCGGCCTCCCGGTCGGGCGAGGATCGCAACGAACTGGTAGTGCCCGTAGTTGTTGGAGCACCGGGTGACGCTGCGCCCGGCCTCCCGGTCGGGCGAGGATCGCAACTCCAAGGTCGCGGAGCTGACGGTCCGCGCCGGCTGGCTGCGCCCGGCCTCCCGGTCGGGCGAGGATCGCAACGCCCGCCGCGGCGTCGGCAACCTGTCGGAACGCGCGCTGCTGCGCCCGGCCTCCCGGTCGGGCGAGGATCGCAACTTAGCCCCGAACGCTGCAAGGCGGGCGGGGCTTTGGCTGCGCCCGGCCTCCCGGTCGGGCGAGGATCGCAACCCCTGTATGCGGGCGCGTTCGACGTGACCGAGGCCGCTGCGCCCGGCCTCCCGGTCGGGCGAGGATCGCAACGGTACGGTGTCCAACGTCCTCGGGGCGGCGCTGCAGCGCTGCGCCCGGCCTCCCGGTCGGGCGAGGATCGCAACGACTGCTCGGGCCTCATGCAGTACACGTTCGGCAAGCTGCGCCCGGCCTCCCGGTCGGGCGAGGATCGCAACCGCCCTGCTCGGTCTGCTCGTGCACCTGGGCGGTGAAGCTGCGCCCGGCCTCCCGGTCGGGCGAGGATCGCAACACCGTCGGGGGGTCATTGGGCATGGAAAGACTGGTTGGCTGCGCCCGGCCTCCCGGTCGGGCGAGGATCGCAACGGACCAGTACCGCTGCAGCTCCTCCGACGCGTACCGGAGCTGCGCCCGGCCTCCCGGTCGGGCGAGGATCGCAACCGGTTCCGGGCCCGGGACAAGGACCGCTGGCCCGAGCTCGCTGCGCCCGGCCTCCCGGTCGGGCGAGGATCGCAACCTCAACAACGCCATCCGTGACGCCAGCCGGTTCGCGCGGCTGCGCCCGGCCTCCCGGTCGGGCGAGGATCGCAACTACTCCCATGACCAGATGCGGCAGGCGTGGGGCGGCAGCTGCGCCCGGCCTCCCGGTCGGGCGAGGATCGCAACTCCGTTAGGGGTCGGAGGTTTTCGGGGGTGTGTGTGGGCTGCGCCCGGCCTCCCGGTCGGGCGAGGATCGCAACAAGTACGTGTACCGGGCCGGCGAGCCGATGGGCAAGCACGCTGCGCCCGGCCTCCCGGTCGGGCGAGGATCGCAACCGACTTGGTCGTGGTGCATGGTCCTCCGATCGGCGGCGCTGCGCCCGGCCTCCCGGTCGGGCGAGGATCGCAACCGCAAACGGCTTGTTGACGTCGAGCCCGTTACGGTTGCTGCGCCCGGCCTCCCGGTCGGGCGAGGATCGCAACGCCCATGGGACGAGGCCGCCCTGCACGAGGTTCACTTCGCTGCGCCCGGCCTCCCGGTCGGGCGAGGATCGCAACCACGTCCCCGCGGACGTCGAGCTGGCAAACCGTCGCGAGCTGCGCCCGGCCTCCCGGTCGGGCGAGGATCGCAACGCCGTACGAGCAGCTGGCGAGCGAGAACCGGCGCCGGTGCTGCGCCCGGCCTCCCGGTCGGGCGAGGATCGCAACCCCCAGCCGCGTATGGGCTGGCAGGTCTGCGGGGGCTGCGCCCGGCCTCCCGGTCGGGCGAGGATCGCAACTGGTCGATGAGCCCGTAGTAGGGGCTGAGCGGGTTGTCGGCTGCGCCCGGCCTCCCGGTCGGGCGAGGATCGCAACACCTCGGCGGCCGATCGGGTGCGGAGCGGCACATGCCCGCTGCGCCCGGCCTTCCGGTCGGGCGAGGATCGCAACTCGTACGGGTCGTGCGGGTTGGGCAGGTAGGCGAGGAGCTGCGCCCGGCCTCCCGGTCGGGCGAGGATCGCAACACCAGCCGGATGACCTTCGGCGACAGCGCCTCCATGGGCTGCGCCCGGCCTCCCGGTCGGGCGAGGATCGCAACACCGAAACCGCCGACGGGCTCCGGTCGCAGATCTACGCTGCGCCCGGCCTCCCGGTCGGGCGAGGATCGCAACCTTGCCTGGTCGGCGATGCAGCGCACGGGGCTCACCGGCTGCGCCCGGCCTCCCGGTCGGGCGAGGATCGCAACCTGCCGCGCGGCGCTGCGGCAGCCGGCACCACCCCGGGCTGCGCCCGGCCTCCCGGTCGGGCGAGGATCGCAACAGGTTGCTGCGGAAGCTGTCCCACATGCCGCTGAAGGCTGCGCCCGGCCTCCCGGTCGGGCGAGGATCGCAACGTCGAGTAGTCACCAGCAACCTTGCGCACCTTGCCAAGCTGCGCCCGGCCTCCCGGTCGGGCGAGGATCGCAACACCGACACCGTCTCGGGACCCTGCTCCAAAATCTGCGCGCTGCGCCCGGCCTCCCGGTCGGGCGAGGATCGCAACTCCTGGTACAGCGCTGAGGGCATGGAGGACCGCCCGTTGCTGCGCCCGGCCTCCCGGTCGGGCGAGGATCGCAACACCTTCGACGCGGAGCAGACCGCCAACAACCCGTGATGCTGCGCCCGGCCTCCCGGTCGGGCGAGGATCGCAACACGCGGGCTTCGGACAGGTCAAGGTCAGAACCGGCTACGCTGCGCCCGGCCTCCCGGTCGGGCGAGGATCGCAACGTTGCCGTACCAAGGCAGTCGGGGCAGTCGACGTCGAGCTGCGCCCGGCCTCCCGGTCGGGCGAGGATCGCAACCTGCAGGGCAACGGCACCCTGGAGATCGACCTGGGCGCCGCTGCGCCCGGCCTCCCGGTCGGGCGAGGATCGCAACCCGTGTCGTGTGGAGTTTCACGACAAGGTGGACGTTTTGTTGTAGGCACATCCTGGACATGGTGGTGTCGTTGGTCCGCTCGTGACTTCGGACAAGGCAGTCGATGCGTCGGGTCGGTCGTGGCAGGTTGAGCATCGCTATCGGGCGGTGCTGGAGGTCCGCAACGGGTCACCGGTGGTCGAGGTGGCGTTGCGGTACGGGGCGTCACGGCAGTCGGTGTATACGTGGAAGGCGCGGTACGAGCTCGAGGGCCTGGCCGGGCTTGAGGAGCGGTCCCGGCGACCACATCACAGCCCACACCGGCTCGCCGCCGAGATCGAGGCGCTGGTGTGTGAGTTGCGGCGCTCGCACCGACGGTGGGGTGCCCGGCGGCTGGTGTTCGAGCTCGCTCGCCGCGGTGTGACGGGAGTGCCGTCGCAGGCCACGGTGCATCGGGCGTTGGTCCGTAACGGTCTGGTCCAGGCCGAAGAGCAGCACCATCCGCGCAAGTACAAGCGGTGGCAGCGGGAGACTCCGATGCATCTCTGGCAGCTGGATCTGGTCGGCGGCCTGTATCTTGCCGACGGGCGGGAGTTCAAGCTGCTGACCGGGATCGACGACCACTCCCGGTACGTCGTCGTGGCCGCGGTGCTCGCCGTGCCGAACGGGCGCGCGGTATGCGAGGCGTTCACCGTCGCGATGCACCGCTATGGCGTTCCGTCGGAAGTGCTGACAGACAACGGCAAGCAGTTCACCGGCCGGTTCACCAAGCCGATGCCGGCGGAGGTGCTGTTCGAGCGGGTCTGCCGCGAGCACGGGATCACCGCCCTGCTGACCAAGCCGCGCTCACCGACCACGACCGGGAAGATCGAACGCTTCCACCAGACGCTGCGCCGCGAACTGTTGGACGAGGCCGGCCCGTTCGCCGACCTCCCGGCCGCGCAGGCGGCCGTCGACGCGTGGGTGCACGCCTACAACCACGTCCGCCCGCACCAGTCGCTGAACATGGCCACCCCAGCAAGCCTGTTCCAGCCCCGCCAGCAGCAGCCCCACACGTCGACCGCGCCGGCAACAGGGCCGGCACCAGGGCCGACACGGCCCGCTCCGCTGCCGCGGCCACCCGCCGCGTCGACGGCGCCGTTGCTGCCCGCCGGCGTCAACGCAGTCGAGTTCGACACCGTCATCGCCGCGTCCGGGGTGCTCAACGTCCTGCCACGGGCGCAGCGAGTCAAGCTGGGCCTGGCTCACGCCGGGCAACTCGCCCATGTCTGGGCCGACGAACACAGCGTCCACGTCCTCATCGGCGGACAGCACGTTCGGACGGTCCCGTCGAGTCTGTCCACAGAGGACATCCACGAGTTGCGGCTGCGCGGCGCTGTCCCGGCCGGGCCGCCACCGGCCAACCCCGCCACCCGCAACCGTCTGCTGCCTGCCGGCGCGGCCGTCGAGGTGGACCGCACCGTCAACGCCGACGGCAGCATCACGCTCGGCGGACACGCCCTACTCCTCGGCGCGCACCTGGCCGGCCGCCGTGTCACCGTCCGCCTCGACGGGCACCTCGTCCACGTCGTCGCCGACGGCGCCCTCGCCAAGACGCTGCCCTCACCCATTCCCGTGGAGCAGCGCGGACAGCTGCGCGGCGCCCGGCTTGCCACCGGGCAGATCGCCGCCACCCCGATCGGTCCGATCCAGGTCGAACGACGAGTCCCGGCCGACGGTGTCGTCATGATCACCCGGCAACGCATCCGCGTCGGCCGCACCCACGCCGGGAAGATCGTCACGATCTTCGTCGAGGACACTCACTTCCGAGTCGTCCACAACGGCGAGGACCTCGCCCTACATCCCAGACTCGAGAACCGGCCCGTGACAAGGTTCAGAGCCTACGGAACGACGCGGACCTGAACCCGATCATGTCCATGATGTCCCACGAACAATCTGTCAAGCATGTCGCGACACCGCACACGACACAACCCGACATGCCGCCCCTGCGGCGGCAACCGCGGCAGGCTGCGCCCGGCCTCCCGGTCGGGCGAGGATCGCAACAGGTACGTCCAGCACAGGACGCCGTTGTCCGGGCCGGCTGCGCCCGGCCTCCCGGTCGGGCGAGGATCGCAACTATCTGGCCTGGAACGCACTGCTGCAAAAGGACCGGTGCTGCGCCCGGCCTCCCGGTCGGGCGAGGATCGCAACGACATCATGACCGTCGGCACCGACAGCTTCAGCGACACGCTGCGCCGGCCTCCCGGTCGGGCGAGGATCGCAACGAGCGGGTGTGGCTCAACCGGCGGCGCCAGTCCGGGCTGCGCCCGGCCTCCCGGTCGGGCGAGGATCGCAACACATCGTGGCGGCACCACTCGCCGGGGCCGTGCTCTGCTGCGCCCGGCCTCCCGGTCGGGCGAGGATCGCAACTCCGGAACCCATGTCGGTGCCGTACGTGCTGAACAATGCTGCGCCCGGCCTCCCGGTCGGGCGAGGATCGCAACCTCCACTTCAGACGGTTCTTGGCGTGGCCGACGTGCCGCTGCGCCCGGCCTCCCGGTCGGGCGAGGATCGCAACCTCCACTTCAGACGGTTCTTGGCGTGGCCGACGTGCCGCTGCACCCGGCCTCCCGGTCGGGCGAGGATCGCAACCAGTACAGCCACACCAGTCCGCCGGCAGCGAGCGCAGCGCTGCGCCCGGCCTCCGGTCCGGCGAGGATCGCAACTTCGGCACGGCCGCCCAGTCGCTGGCCGGCGCCACGGTGCTGCGCCCGGCCTCCCGGTCGGGCGAGGATCGCAACACGAGAGAAGGGTCCACGATGGACGAGTGCACCACCTGGCTGCGCCCGGCCTCCCGGTCGGGCGAGGATCGCAACGCCGGCTCGGCGGCGATGACCGTGCGGGCGTCCGGCGCTGCGCCCGGCCTCCCGGTCGGGCGAGGATCGCAACTACAAGGAGGGGCGCTACCTGTACCCGGGCCTGCGCCGGCTGCGTCCGGCCTCCCGGTCAGGCGAGGATCGCAACATCGGCGTAACTGGCGATGGCAATGAGCGTGGGGAACGCTGCGCCCGGCCTCCCGGTCGGGCGAGGATCGCAACAGCCATGACGGGCCCACTCCCTAGATCGTCGCGTGGCGCGCTGCGCCCGGCCTCCCGGTCGGGCGAGGATCGCAACTGCTTCGGCCTCGGCCTGTACAACGGCGGTGGCACGCAGTCGGGCTGCGCCCGGCCTCCCGGTCGGGCGAGGATCGCAACGGCGAGTACCTCACCGTCGACAAGTACGGCCCGCAGGCGCTGCGCCCGGCCTCCCGGTCGGGCGAGGATCGCAACACGGCCAGAACGCCCGCGGCGAGCTCGGCAACGTCGACGCTGCGCCCGGCCTCCCGGTCGGGCGAGGATCGCAACTACGCCGCAGCGTCGATGGTGTCCCCGACTCCCGGCGCTGCGCCCGGCCTCCCGGTCGGGCGAGGATCGCAACTCGGCCTCGCTGAGGATGCGTGCTGCGCCCGGCCTCCCGGTCGGGCGAGGATCGCAACCGCCAGCCGGCCGTCCGTTCGCGCTGGACCCGCTTGGCTGCGCCCGGCCCCCCGGTCGGGCGAGGATCGCAACAGCATGCGCGTCCGGTACGTCGATGACAGTAACTTCGTGGCTGCGCCCGGCCTCCCGGTCGGGCGAGGATCGCAACGACATCGGCGGCCCGGACAGGCGTACCTTCCCGACTGTCGTCGCTCATGAAATTCGGTTCTGTCACATGAAGCGTGGCGAGGCGGTCGAGTGCCGTGGCGTCCGATCGGTGGGCCAGGACTCTTTGATAGTGTCGATTGTGGACAAGTTCGCGGTTTCAGCAGGCCAGAGTGTTTGACCAGCAACGCTTTGCGGATGGTCCGTAGGCCGCGATCATGTCGCGGTGCATGATCAGACAGTTGGCGGGTTCTTCTTGCCGCACCTGGCCGGTGTCGTGGTGGAGCGGGTGGAGTCCGCCGCTGCGGGCACCGTCCTGTTCGTCCGGGCCCGCGCGGCCGCCGTGTCGTGCCCGGTCTGCGCGACGGTGTCCACCTCGGTGCGCAGCCGCTACCAGCGGCGGCTGACGGACACGCCGGTCGGTGGCAGGCCGGTATGGCTACTACTGGACGTGCGCCGGTTCAACTGCCGTACCGCCGGCTGCGCGACCCGGACCTTTGTCGAGCAGATCCCCGGCCTGACCGCCAGACGCCGGCAGCGCAGCCAGCCCTCGCAGCAGCTGTTGCACGGCATCAGCGCCGCCCTGGCCGGCCGTGCCGGCGTGCGGCTGGCGGCCAGGCTCACGATGGGCGTGTCTCGGAGCACGCTGCTGCGGCTGCTGCGCAGCGAGCCGGAACAGACGCTGACCACGTCGCCTCGCGTGCTCGGCGTCGACTTATCCCGACCTTGGGATTATCCCGCGGTGGTCGAGCCTGGGGCCGGAGGTGCGGGTGGCGCCCTGGTTCCGGAGGTCGTGCGGGGCATGGTGGTCGGGATAATCGCACGGTTGTAGCTTGCGGTCGCCGCGGCTGAGGCTGTCCTTGTCGGAGCGGAGCGCTTCGGAAAGGGGCAGGTGAGATGGCTCAGACGTGGGTTCATGACGACGGACCGTTGACGGCGTTCGTCGATGGTTACCGGTGTCTGCTGGGGCGGCGCGGTCACTCCGCCAGGTCGGTGAGGGATCACGTATCGCTGATGGGCTGGCTGGACCGGTGGCTTGCGGCCGGCGGAGTCGGCGTTGAGGAGCTGACACGGGATCGGGCCGAGGTGTTCCTCGTAGATCAGCGGGCGGCCGGGCGGCGACGGATGCCGACGATGCGGATGCTGGCTCCGCTGTTGGAGTATCTGCAGGACTTGCATGTCCTACCTCCGGCGCGGCCACCGGAGGCGACCGCCCTGGATGACCTGCTGGGTCACTACGGTCGTTATCTGGTCGGTGATCGGGGGTTGGCGCCGCTGACCGTGGTGCGGTATCAGCGGATGGCCAGGCGTTTCCTCGCGGACCGAGCGGCCGGGCGGCGTGCTGGTCGAAGGTCTGGACGCCGACGAGGTTCATGGCTATCTGTTGCAATGCCGGTCCCGGCTGGTACTCGAGTCCGCCAAGCGGGAAGCTGCCGACCTGCGGTCGCTGCTGCGGTTCCTGTATTTGCGGGGAATGACGGTCACGGATCTTGGAACGGCGATGCCCGCCGGTGGCGGGCTGGAAGGACGCCCGGCTGCCCGAGACGTTGACCAGTGCGCAGGTGGCTGCGCTGCTGGCCGGGTGCGACCGTTCGACATCGGCCGGGCTGCGGGATTTTGCGATGCTCTGCCTGCTGGGCCGGCTGGGTCTGCGCTCGGGCGAGGTCGCCGCGCTTCGGCTGGACGACATCGACTGGCGTGCTGGAGAGCTCCTGGTGCGGGGCAAGGCACGGCGCGAGGACCGACTGCCGCTGATCGTCGAGGTCGGTGAGGCGCTCGCCGCGTATCTGCGCGGCGGCCGCCCGGTCTCCTTCCGCAAGCAGTGGCGGCCTCCGTTCATCTATCAGCGCGCCGACATCGAGATGCTGATGGCCCACGCCGTTCAGGTCATCCGTGACCCGCTGCGAGCGGCCAGCTATCACACCCTGATCGGCCTGCTCGCGGCCACAGGCATGCGCGTCGGTGAGGCGCTTCGGCTGCACCGCAGCGACATCGACTGGGACGATGGTGTCATCACGGTGCTGGCCTCGAAATTCGGCAAGCCCCGGGAGCTTCCCCTGACCGCGTCGACCATGCAGGCTCTCGCTCGGTATGCCGAACACCGTGACCACGCCCAGCCCCGGCCGTCAACGCCGACGTTCTTCGTGTCCACAGCCGGCACCGCCGTTCGCTATCCCCACTTCGGCGCGCAGTTCCGCCGACTGGTGAACGCCACCGGCGTCGGCGCCACCTCACCGACCCGACCTCGCATCCACGACCTGCGGCATTCGTTCGCGGTCCACACGTTGATCGCCTGGTATCAAGCCGGCCACGACGTCAATGCCATGCTGCCGCGGCTGTCAATCTATCTGGGCCACCGCGACCCGGTCTCCACCTACTGGTATCCGTCGGCCGCGCCCGACCTGCTCGCGCTGGCCGCGGCCCGGCTGCAAGCCGTCCAGGAGGCCCGATCATGACGTCGCTCGCCCCGACCCTACAGCTGTTCTTCACCGAGCGACTGACCCGACAACGCCAGGCCAGCCCTCGCACGATCACCGCCTACCGCAACACGTTCCGGCTCCTGCTGCGGTTCGTGCAGGACCACTCCGGCAAAGCTCCGTCCGATCTGGACTTCGCCGACCTCGGCACCGACGTGATCTCCGCCTTCCTGGATCATCTCGAGACCGACCGGCACAACAACGCCCGCAGCCGCAACGCCCGGCTGGCCGCACTGCGCTCCCTGTTCCGCTACGCCGCCCTGCGGCATCCCGAACACGCCCAGCTCATCCAACAAGTCCTGGCCATCCCCCAGAAACGCTTCGACCGGCACACCACGGTGTCCCTCCTGACCGCCGACGAGGTCGACGTTCTGCTCGCCGCCCCGGACACCAGCCGCTGGGAAGGCCGCCGGGACCGCGCCCTGATGACCCTGGCCGTCCAGACCGGTCTGCGCCTGTCCGAACTCATCGGCCTCAACAACAGCCACGTTCAACTCGGCACCGGCGCACACGTGCGCTGCACCGGCAAAGGCCGCAAACAACGCTGCGTCCCGCTCACCGCCTCCACCACCGCGGTGCTACGGGTCTGGCTCCGCGAACGCGCCGGTCTGCGCGAGGACCCTCTCTTCCCGACCCGCACCGGGCGGCGGCTCAGCGACGACGCCGTCGAACGCCGCATCACCGTCCACAAGAACCGCGCCGCGCAGCAATGCACCTCCCTGACGGCAAAGAACGTCACGCCGCACGTCCTGAGGCACACGACCGCCATGTCGCTCCTGCACGCCGGCGTCGACACCGCGGTGATCGCACTCTGGCTCGGCCACGCCGACACCCGCTCGACCCAGCTCTACCTCCACGCCGACATGACCATCAAAGAACGAGCCCTCGCCCGCACCACACCACACCACCAACGATCAAGCCCGGCCGATACCGCCCCACCGACAACCTGCTCGCCTTCCTGGAAAGTCTGTGATTATCCCGACCACCATGCCCCGCACGACCTCCGGAACCAAGGCGCCACCCGCACCTCCGGCCCCAGGCTCGACCACCGCGGGATAATCCCAAGGTCGGGATAAGTCGACTTATCCCGACGTCGGGATAAGTCGATGATTTCGCCCTGCGCCGAGGACAGGTGTATGCAACGATCTTGCTCGATATGGAGACCCGCCGGCCGGTTGATGTGCTGCCCGACCGGGAGGCCGGCATCCTTGCCGCGTGGCTGCGGACCCATCCGGGCGCCGAGATCATCTGCCGGGACCGGGCCGGCGCCTATGCCGACGGCGCCCGCACCGGTGCTCCGGACGCGATACAGGTGGCTGATCGGTGGCATGTCTGGCACAACCTCGGCGAGGCGGTCGAGGCCGTCGTCGTCGCCCACCGCGCCAGCCTGACCGACCCACCCGCCGAGACCGCCGCGCCATCCACACCGCAACCCGAGTCTCGAGTCCAGCTGGGCCGCTACATCGCCGCGCTCGGCGGCACGCTGAAGCTCATCGCCGACTTCGGTGATGAGCAACTCAAGGTGGCCTGACTCCGGTCTGGCCGGCAGTGTGTCAATTTCCGGGGTTGGGGTTCCCGGTGCCGGGCGCGCCCTGCACGCAGATCGACTCCTCCAGCTCGGCCCGCACCAGCTCGTCCTGCTCGGGCTGGATCGTGGCGACGATGTCCCGCATCGGTCCGACGCGGGGCCGCTCGATCTCCTCCAGCAGGATCCGGCTGGTGCCGAGCTCCTCCCCGGCGCGCAGGTGCTCGTCCTCGAAGCTGGTCAGCGCACCCTTGACGAACCCGAACCGCCGCCGGGTCTGCACGTCCTGCGGGTCCTTGACGCTGGCCTGATAGAACTTCCGCGAGATCGGCGCCCGCCAGTCGAGCACCATCGGCTCCCCGGCCACGTCGGTGACGTGCCGTCGGCCGACGTGGAACCGGCCGCCTTCGTCGGCGTCGACCGCCTCGATGTCCAGCTTGCCGAAGAACAGGGGAGTGTCGGGGCTGTCGGCCAGTTCGGCGATCCGCCGGGCCAGGTGGCGGCCGAGCGTCTCGGCCGCGAACGGATCCCCGGCGACCTGGTCACCGGTGGCGAAGAGGTCCTCGGCATGCTCGCGCATCCGGCGCAGGGCCTTGCGTGAGGCTTCCAGGTGCGCTCGCTCAGCGGCGAGCTCGTCTTCCAGTGCGGGCACGTTGATTTCCTTCAGGGGAATCTCAGCTGCTGCTCGCTCGCGTATCCAGGGCAACCCGGCGCGTCGGGACGTCCGCTGCGGTGCCTACCTCACCGCGGCCGTCAAGCGGCCAACTATATTACGCCTCGCTGCGGCGCGACTCCACCAAATTATGGACAGCTTGTGGTGCCTGTATCGAAGGGTAGAGAGCGTGAAAGCAGCCGACCGCTACCTGCCCGCCAGAGTCGACTACCAGTCCAGCAACGTGTTCGGATCGATCTGGAAGGTGAAAGACCCGTCGAATGCCAGCGTCTGGCCTCCGGCCGCGACTGCATGTGTCACGTAGTGCTCACCCTCGAGACGGAACAGCCGGAGCGTCACCGACTCGAAGTCGGCCAGGTCCGGCTCCACCAGCAGATACCAGCCGATCCGTGCCACGGCATAGAAGTGCATCTTCTGCACTCGGTCAGTCGACGCATTGCTGGGTGAGACGATCTCGCAGATCAGGACAACCTCTGAGGCGTCGACAATCCCGCTCTTCGGGTCGGGGCTGGCAACCACCAGGTCCGGTATGACGATGCGGCTGCTACCCAAACGGACGTTGGCCGCTTCATACGCCCTGAGCCCGGCCGCCCGAGCGGCTGGACGGATCACGGACATCAAGAGAAAAGAGATGTCCTGATGGGGAAGGCTCGGCGCCGGACTCACCCACAAACCTCCGTCGATCAGCTCGACCCGATTGGGTGTCTCACCGAGCGCGAAGTATTCATCTTCGCTCCAAGGCCCGAAGTGATCGAGCACGGCCACGCTCACACGACTCACCTCCTAGCTGGTGCGACACAAGTCTGCCATGCGAACGGTCCCGGCGACGATGGCCGCCGCGTCGAGCCTGGTCGCGCCGCCTCATGGCGAGTCGTAATGTGCTTCGGATCGGACGGTCGAGTCTCGAGTAGGATATTCGGCCATGTCACCGGTCTCGCGTGGTCGTAAGCCGAAGAAGCGCAAGAAGTCCGGAGGTGGTCGGAAGCCTCTGCGGGGGTCGCCGTTCGCCACGGATCTGCTTCGGCCGGTCGGGCGTCCGGATTGGTTCGATCCGGCGCTTGCCGCCGCCGTCGCCGAGACGGCCGGGTTGGTCCCTGCGGACAGTCCACGGGCGCTGGAGGAGGCGACAGCGCGTTTGATCGGGGCACAGTTGCATGCTGCCGACGGTCTGGGTGCCACGCGGTACGGTGCCTGGACGGAGGAGTTGGTCGGTGTGCTCGCCGATCGGGTCCTTGAAGGGGAGGCGGAGTCGTGGCTGGGTGCGTGGTACTGCCTGCACGGTCTGTTGTCGATCGCTCCCGCCGGGATGGCGGAGTGGGTTGGCGAGGTCGTCGGGGAGTTGCGCCCGTCGCTGCCGCAGGAGGCCAGGGCGCAGCTTCCGGGCTGGCTGGCGGACATGCCGAAGGTGTCGGCGACGGGTGAGCTGTGGCGGTTGATCGACGTGTACGGCGGCCGGGTCGGGTTGATTGCCGGCTTCCGCTATCCGGAGCCGGCTGAGCCAACGGTTTACCTGCTCGACCTCGACATCTCGGGCTTCCCCGTGTTGGCCTCCGCAGGCGTGCACGACAACCTTCAGCAGGCTGCTGCGGCGTGGCGGGACGAGGTGAGGCCGGCCGCGGTGAACGCTGAGCCTCGTCTGGTTGATGACGGAGCAGACCTCCAGATGCTGACGCATTGGGACATGGGTGAGCTGTTCGTTACGGGCAACGAGCCGCGCACTGTGATGGACAACTGGTACCGATCCCAGCGTCGCGTCGATGACCTGATCGAGGCGCTCGCACGGCGTGGAGTGGTGCTACCGCCGTCGCGCTCGCTGGCTGCTGACCTCGACGTAGAGCCGGCGGTCAAGGCGTTCACCGTGTGGTACACGGCTCGCCATGGGCAGGCTCCCGCGCCCGAGCCGACCGAGGCGCTGGCGGCGGAGTGGCTGGAAGGCGCGCTGCCCGGCACGGAGCACGCTGTGTCGCCGCGTCGGGTGCAGTTCTTGCTGCAGTTGGTCGGCGACTGGATGGACGACGACATCGCCGGTCGGGTGCGCGAACTGCTGCCCGAGTGGATCCATTGGAACGCGGCCGAGACCGGTCTGCCCGCCGAGTTCGTTGAGGCTTCCTTGGCGGCGGCCGCGGCTGGCCCGCACTGATGCAGATACAGATGCCATCGGGCTCAGTCGATGACCTGGCCGGCCTGGTGGACCGGCTCCGCCGCGATCGCCGGACGGATCCGTACCGCGGACGGCAGGAGTATTCGCACGCGGCCCGGGATCTGACGGATCGGTGTGAGGCGCTGATCGACGCCGGTGAGGCGGTGACGGTGGTGCCGGTGCTGCGCAAGGCGGCCGACCGGATGACGACCGCACTGATGTACATGGACGACTCGTCCGGCATCGTCGGGGACGACCTGCAGCGGATCATGGACCTGTACGCACGGGCCTGCGTCGCGGCACCGCCGAACCCGAAGCGGCTGGCCAGTTGGCTGGTGAAGGTGGAGTGCGACGGTCCAGGATGGCCGCGGATCCTGCTGCGCGACTTCGCTCCGGCGCTGGGTGCGTCCGGTCTGGTCGAGGTGGAGCACTTGGTCGCCGAGCGAGCCGAGACTGCTGATCCGGAGTCGTGGTCGGGGCAGTTCGCGATTCGGGGCCTGCGGGAGCAGTTGGCCGAGGTGTCCGGTGATGTCGACCGCTATGTCCAGGTGCTGGCCGAGCATCTGGCGAGCGCGGTGCAGTACGCACGCATCGTGGACGCGCTGTGTTCGGCGGGCCGGTTGGTCGAGGCGGCCGCCTGGGCGCGGCGTGGGTTGGCGGAGAAGGTCGGCTGGCCGCACACGGATGAGCTACGCAACACGCTCGTGGGATTACTCCTCGAAGAAGGCCAAATCGAAGAGGCGCTTGAGATGCGCCGTGCCGATTTCGAGCGGAATCCGACGCTCGCCTCCTACCGAGCATGGGTGAGCACGTCGGCGCAGGCCGGCGTCGCTGACCCGACGTCGGCGGCGGTGGAGCGGCTGCGGCGGCGCGCCACTGAGCAGCCCGCCTACATGACCGAACTGGTGGACATCCTGGTGGCGACTGGCGCACACGACGAGGCCTGGACTGTCGGCAAGGCCGACCCGAACCGGCTGGGCCGGCAGCGGTGGCTCACCCTGCTCGCACAGCGGAGCAGTGTCGACCCGGCTGACGTGATTGAGCCGTACCAGGACCTCGTCGAGGTGCAGGTGAGAGACAGCGGCGACAAGCACCGGTACCGGCGGGCGCTGCCGCTCATCTCGGCCCTGCAAGCGGTCTGCCGGGCAGCTGGTCAGGACGATCGGTTCGCCGCTTATCTGATCGACTTTCGCGAACGGCACCGCCGCAGGCCGACGTTGATCAAGACGCTCGACGGCGCCGGTTTCGGCGCATAGGCAGTGTGTCAGTTTCCGGGGTTGGGGTTCCCGGTGCCGGGCGCGCCCTGCACGCAGATCGACTCCTCCAGCTCGGCCCGCACCAGCTCGTCCTGCTCGGGCTGGATCGTGGCGACGATGTCCCGCATCGGTCCCACGCGGGGCCGCTCGATCTCCTCCAGCAGGATCCGGCTGGTGCCGAGCTCTTCCCCGGCGCGCAGGTGCTCGTCCTCGAAGCTGGTCAGCTCGCCCTTGACGAACCCGAACCGCCGCCGGGTCTGCACGTCCTGCGGGTCCTTGATGCTGGCCTGATAGAACTTCCGCGAGATCGGCGCCCGCCAGTCGAGCACCATCGGCTCCCCGGCCACGTCGGTGACGTGCCGCATCCACCGATTTTCCAGCCTTGCGCTACGAGGAGTTCCCGGATGCGGTACGGGCCGCGTGGCGGCAGGACTCGACGAGGAAGCAGCGCCGGCAGTCCGGGGTCTGCACGGTGCAGGTGTCGTGGGCGACCTGCTGGATCAGTGGGTGAACGCGCGCCAGGTCCGGGCCGTAGGCGAGGAGGTCCGCGGCGACCCGGCGGCGACCCGGCTTGGTGTAGCCGCCGTCGTGGTCGGTGAGGCCGAGCCGGTAGGCGACCCGCATCAGGTGCTGGTCCACCGGCACCGTGTCCGGGTCGTCGTTGACGATCGCCATCACGATGGCGGCGGTGTGTGTGCCGACGCCGGGCAACGACGGCAGCAGGTAGTTCAGCGCCTGCGAGTCGGAGTCGGCAATCAGCCGGTCGAATATCGTCACGCCCCGCCTGCTGAGGATCGACGCGGTGGCGTGCAGGCGGGAGGCCTTGACCACGCCGAGCGGTCTGACCAACTGGGCCAGCCTGGGCAATGGCAGGGCGGAAAGTCGTCGAGGGGTGAGTCCACCGCATTCGGCGGCGAGCCGGGGGAACACCTGCCGAACGGTCGCGACGGGTCGGGCCTGGGCCAGGACGGCCAGGACGAGCGTCTCGAACGGCGGGCCGGCCAGCAGGATCGTGCCCTGGTGATGCCGGCGCAGCGTTCGCAACGCCGGGTGCCCCACAAGGGCCATGGCACCGACCTGTGCACCGTTACGGAACGTGGCGGTCAGCAGGTCACGCAACAGCTCTTCTTCCGTGCCGGTCCGGAACGAGAACTGCAGCCCGCCAGGGTCTGCCTCGACCCGTACCCGGATGCCCTGCCCACGCAGGTGGAAGGTGCGTTGCCATACGCCGTCCCCGGTCGTGTGCCAGGCCAGGGCGGGGATCTGCAGCTGCATGGTTGCCGCGAGATCGGGCGTGGTTTTGCAGGTCAGTCGTAATGCGGTAGGCATCAGTGCACCTCATCGGCGGGGTCCAGGACAGCGAGGATGCCGAGGTGCCATCGGTCCGCCCAGCGTCGCCGCGGGCGTCATTCAGCGCTACCCGCGCCAATGCCGATGCCACATCGGAAGTTGCGCCACTCCCGAAACAGCGCTCTACGTGCCCGCGGTGTTACACGCGGTACCTGCCGAGCGTGATCATCGGTAATCTGTCCGTTACGGAACGTTTCCTCCGCAAGCCGCCGTCGGTGACGGTCGGTGTCGCTCCGACCGGCCATCGCAGTGGCCGCCGCCCCCGGCCGGCCCCCTGCTGGGGCGTCTCCCTCGGGCTAGGGCAAGATCCATCGTTGCGCATCGGACTGATTGCAGGACGCCATCCGCTGTGGGGCCTTGCTGTCCGCGTCGCCCGGACCTCCGATACACAGCCCCGACGCCTGGTTGATCAGCGAGCCCGCAGGTCCTGACCGCCACTGCTGGGCCGGTCCACCATCGCAGTTCTGCAGACCGAGCTGGTCACTCGATGCTTGCAGGCATCGACCAAGGGCCTGAATGGTGCCGCCCGCCACGGTCCATGCCTGGCCGGGGGTGCCGTTGCAATCCCACCTCCGGATCCCGCCGCCGTTCGGGCCGGCGTTGCCATCAAGGCAGAGCCCGGTGACGCCGGTGATCCGGCCGGTGCTGGACCCGCCTTCATGCGGAGGCGAGAGGACAGCCTGGCCGCCGCCGCCGAGTGCGGGGTCGACGCTCGGCGAGCCGTTGGGTGACACCCCGGGCGGCTCCCCGGAGCCGGACGAGGCTCCCGCCGCTGCCGGCGTGTTCGACGCCGGCGACGCCGGTGGGGCCGGCACGGCAGCTGTCCCGAAGTGACCGCCCCTCCGCGCTGGAGTCCCGGCCGCGCCCGGAGCGGGAGCCGCGGGCCGTTCGCCGACGCTCAGCACGAGCACGGTGGCGCCCAGGGCGAGCATCAGCACGCCCGAGCCGACGGCAAGGAAGCGATGTCGGCCACGTTTGACCGGAGGGGCAGCCGGTGCGGGAGCCGTGGCGGCGGACGTCCATGCGTGCCGGCCGTCGTACTCGGGTTGGCCGTCTTCCCCGTCCTCCCCGTCTTCCCCGTCCTCCTCGTCTTCCTTGGCGGAGGTCGGTGCACCGCCCAAGAATTCTTCGACCGGGTGCTGGTGCTCAAGAAGGCGGACGTACGGACGAATCAGCAGCGGCTCGTCGTCGAACTCCGGCCCGACCGCGCCCGCATCCGTCACGTCGAAATAGGTCATTCGCCGGCCGCCCGCTCCGCCCTGGGCTGCCGGTGCAGCCGCGGACGGCAGTCGTCGAACGTCATGAGCAGCGTCCCGGGTCGCATGGCGCCGAACGTAGCGGCCATCGCTGTGTGCTGATGAGATTGCGGAGGGTGAACCTGTGAATTCACCCTTGAACTCACCCGCGACGGGTGACTGTGTCGAAGGCGACCCAGCGCATGGCGACGTCGCGGACGTCAAGTGTTCGGCCACGGTACGCCGACCGTCGACGCGCATCCGCCGAATGCCGCCGGCTGGCCCGGACCTCACACGGCGGCCGGTTTCCGGGTGTTTTCGGGTGAAGAAACAGTCACCGAACGCGGGTGGTTTGGTGCGGTGCGTCACGGGGAGTTGACGCCGGCATCTCAGGTGGGGCCGGACTGGAGCGGACGCACGGCTGGACTCGCAGGGCTGCGATCCGCGTGCGACTCCAGAAACAAAGGACACCTGTTCCATGATTGATTCGCCACCGCATTCCCGGACGCCGAAACCGCGCCGTCTGAACCGACCGATAATGATTGTGCCGGCGGTGCTCACGCTCGTGCTGATCGTGTCGATGACCAGCTATCTCATAAACGCCGGTGCCGACCAGACCCGCGCCGCCTCGGCGCCGGTTTCCACGCCCACCGCGTCGCCGTCACCGTCGCCGCGGTTCGATCCCGACGCCGGTGCGGCACTGCCGCAGAACCGCGTCGTGGCCTTCTACGCCGTGCCCGGCGCCTCCGTCACCGGTCCGGCACATGAGCTGACCGATGCGATGCTCACCCGGCTCAAGCAGCAGGCGGCCGTCTATCAGCAGCTCGACCCGGCGCATCCGGTGCTGGCCGGCATCGATCTCGTCGTCAGCGTGCCGGACAGGAGACCCGGGCCGGCCGGCACGTACAGCCATCGCGTGGACGCGGCGACAATCAACACGTACGTCGAATTCTGCCGGAAGCACAACCTGCTGCTGTTCCTGGACCTCAATTTCGGTTGGTCCGACCCGGTGGCGGAACTGAACTTCTTCCGGCCGTACCTCAAATTGCCGTTCGTGCACGTCGCCGTCGATCCGGAATGGATGTTCCCGCGGCACAACGGTGTCCCGGGCGTCAATCTGTCCAACGTGCGCGCCTCCGACCTCAACCCGCTCATCAGCGCGGTCGCGCAGATGCCGGCGGAGTACCAGGTGCCGCGCAAGATCTTCATGATCCACCAGTACCGGCCGGACGGCGACGACCTGGCCAACCCCTACAACCCTGGCGCGGCGATCATCGCCGACAAGAAGAACCTGCTCAACGACAGCCGCGTGGACCTCGTGATCCACGTCGACTCGGTGGGCGGCTGGCCCGGCGACATCGAGGTGAAGACCGAGCAGTACACCAAGTGGGTCGCCCAGGGCATGCAGCGGTTCCAGAACTTCAAGTACGGCGGGTTCAAGATCTTCTACCAGCTTGAGTCCAAGCACAAGCTGATGACCCCGGAGCAGGTCATGGCGCTCCAGCCGGCACCGATGGTCATCACCTACGGCTACTGAGTCTTGTAGCGACGACCAGGTGTACCTCGATGGGCGCGGCGACGGACCCGTCGGGCCCGGTGAAGGGCCGCAGCGCGCCGCGGCAGTCCACGGTGATGCGATCGTGGACTGCCGCGGTGACCGCGTCGGCCAGGGGCAGCAGCTCGACGGCGAGCAGCGTCCCGACCGAGCCGAGCCGGGTCGCGCCTGCCAGCTGGTGAAGCGCTCGACCCGCAGTCCGGCCTCGGCGAACAGCGCCCGGAGCAGCGCCGGCCCACCGACCGAGAAGTACCTGGTCAGCAGCCCGACGACGGCCCGACCGGCGTGCCTGACGACCGCGCCGGTCGGAGCCCGGTAGCCGTCGCTGATCCGCTGGTAGGCGAGCGAGTCATCCCTCGGCGCAGCCCAACGCTCCGGCCGGATGACCGGGCCTGCCCCCCCGCTGGCTCACGGGGAACTCGGCCGCTGGGGCCGTCTCAACCCGTCCCGCGGCGGCTATCCCGAGGATCGCCTGCGGAAGCGGTCAGGGGTTACGTCGAACTGCTGAACGCGGACGGGTAGCGGGCGAGCATCGTGCGGACCTCGGCGGCGGTGACGGCGGCGCCGAAGAGTTCCGTGCCCGGTGCGAAGCGGGCGCCTGTGGCGAGCGGGCCGGCGACGACCGGATCGAAACCGAGCGCGTCGACGAGCGCGGAGACGGCAAGAAGATCGGCCGGGTCGTCGCCGGCGATCGCGATGGCCGTGCGGTCCGCGGTACCGGACGGCCGCGCCCGTTCCTCGAGGTCGTGATAGCCGAGATGGTTGAACGCCTTGACCAGGCGCGATCCGGGGAGGAACGCCTGGACGGTCTCGCTCGAGGACGTGCTGGGGTCGGTGAGGTCGGGGCGGGCGCCGTCGACCTCCCACCAGTAGTTCATGGCGTCGATGACCAGCTTGCCGCGCAGCGCGTCCGCCGGGACGTTGCGGTACTTGCCCAGCGGCAGCGCCAGGATGACCACGTCGGCGCGGGTGGCGGCGTCGTGGGCGGTGGTGGCGACCGCGCCGGGGGCGAGCACCTCGACGGTGAGCGCGATGTCCGACGGGTCGCCGGACGCGGCGATGAGCACCCGGTGGCCGGCGGCGACGGCGAGCCGGGCGAGCACCGTGCCCACCTTGCCCGCGCCGAGAATCCCGACGACGGTCATGACAGCAGGTCCTTCACCATGGGGATGACCTTCGATCCGTAGAGCTCGACGGCGCGCAGGCGGGCGCTGATCGGCTGGGCGCCGGCGGTGTAGATGAGGTCGAAGCGGCCGACGTCGAGGCCGCCGACCGTGGTGGCGATTTTGCGGGCGACGGTCTCCGGTGCGCCGATGTACAGGGAGCCGTGCTCCACCTCGAAGTCGAACTCGTCGCGGCGGATCGGGGGCCAGCCGCGCAGGGCGCCGATCCGGTCGCGGATGACCCGGTAGTGCGGCCAGAAGATCTCCTTCGCCTCATCGTCGGTGTCGGCGACGAAGCCCGGCGAGTGCATGCCGACGGGGTGCGCGGTCGTGCCCAGCTGGTCGGCGGCGCGCCGGTACAGGTCGATGTACGGGCCGAAGCGGGTCGGACGGCCGCCGATGACGGCGAGCATGAGCGGCAGGCCGTAGCGGGCGGTGCGCACGACCGACTGCGGCGAGCCGCCGACGCCGACCCAGGTGGACAGGTGGCCCGACTCGGTCTTCGGGAAGACGTCGGCGTCCACGAGCGGGGCGCGCACCGTGCCGCTCCAGGTGACCGGAGTCTCGTCGAGCAGCTTGGCGAAGAGCTCGATCTTCTCCTCGAACAGCACGTCGTAGTCGGCCAGGTCGTAGCCGAACAGGGGGAACGACTCGGTGAACGAGCCGCGCCCGAGGATGACCTCGGCGCGGCCGTGCGACAGCGCGTCGACCGTCGCGAAGCGCTGGAACACCCGGACGGGATCGTCGGAGCTGAGCACCGTGACGCCGGACGCGAGCCGGATGCGCGACGTGCGGGTGGCGATGCCGGCCAGCACGGTCTCGGGCGTGGACACGGAGTACTCCGGGCGGTGGTGCTCACCGAGGGCGATGACGTCGACGCCGAGCTGGTCGGCCAGCACCGCCTCGTCCACGACCTGCCGGATCGCGGCGGCGTGGGAGACCGGTCGACCGGCGTCGTCGGTCGGCACGTCGCCGAAGGTGTCGAGGCCGAACTGAAGATCAGACATGGCTGGGCTCCATCGTGAGCAGTTCGCGGACCCGCGGGGCGACCTCACGACCGAGCAGCTCGACGGTGCGGGCGCGGGCCTCACGGGGCAGGTGCATGACGTCGTACTTGAGGTCGAAGCGGTTGAGCCGCAGGTCGCGGGCGGTCGCGGCGATCTTGCGGGCGACGGTCTCGGGCGAGCCGACGAACAGCGCCCCGTGCTCGAGCTCGGCCTCGTACCGCTCCCGGGTCGGTGCGTAGAAGCCGCGCTCCCGGGCGAGCGCCGCGACCACCGGCTGCCAGTACCGCCACCAGGTCTCCGTGGCTTCCTCGTCGGTGTCGGCGACCAGGCCGAGCGAGTGCTGCCCGACCGGCAGGGTGGCGTGCCCGAACTGCGCCAGTGCCCGCTGGTACAGCTCGACGTGGCCGGCGAAGCGCTGCGGCCGGCCGCCGATGACGGCGAGCATGAGCGGCAGGCCGTGGCGGGCGGCGCGGACCACCGAGTTCGGGCTGCCGCCGACGCCGATCCAGGTCGGGATGCCGCCCGGTCGCATCCGGGGGTGCAGCACCTGCTCCACCAGCGGGGCGCGGACCGTGCCCGACCAGGTGACCGCGTCCTGCCGCAGCAGCCGGACGAAGAGGTCGAGCTTCTCCTCGAACAGCTGCTCGTAGTCGGCCAGGTCGTAGCCGAACAGCGGGAACGACTCGGTCGCCGACGCGCGGCCGAGGACGAGCTGCGCCCGGCCGCCGGACACCGCGTCCAGGGTCGAGAACTCGTGGTAGAGCCGGACGGGGTCGTTGGTGCTGAGCACCGTGACCGACGTGCCGAGCCCGATCCGCTCGGTCGCCGTGGCGATCGCCGCGAGCAGCACGGGCGTCGCCGAGTCGTTGTGGCCGGCACGGTAGTGCTCGCCCACGCTGAACACGTCGAGACCGGCCGACTCCGCGAGCCGCGCCTCCTCGACCAGCAGACGCAGGGTCTCGGCGTCGCTCAGAACACGGTCACCGTCGGTGGCCACCTCGCCGAACGAGTTCAGACCCAGCTGGAAGGTCGTCATGTCTCCTCCTGCCCGGGATCTCCGGTAATTGACGTGTCAATTATGTGCACCGTATGATTGACACGTCAATTGGAGGCGTGATGACGGAGGACACACCCCGGCAGCGGCGGGGGCGGCAGCTGCCGACGGCCGACGAGCTGCGGATCTGGCGCGACTTCATCGAGACCGCGGACGCGCTGCGGTCAGAGCTGACGTCCCGGTTGCAGACCGAGACCTCGCTGTCGCCCGGCGATTATGCGGTGCTCCTGGCGCTGAGCGAGGCGAAGGACCGGCGGATGCGCTCCTCCGAGCTGGCCGCCGGCATCGGCTGGGAGCGCAGCCGGCTGTCGCACCACCTCGCCCGCATGGAGAAGCGCGGCCTGATCCACCGCGAGGAGTGCGCCACCGACAACAGGGGAGCCGAGGTCGTGCTGACCCCGGGCGGCGCCGAGTCCTTCCGCGGCGCGACGGTGCCGCACCTGCGCGCCGTCCGCGAGCTGTTCGTCGACGCGCTCACTCCGGCCCAGCTCGCCGCCGCGGGCGACCTCGCCGCCGCACTCCGCGCCCAGCTCACCGCAACGGAAGGCTAGCCCGGCTCACCGCAACGGAAAGCTAGCCTGGCGCACCGCAACGGAAAACTGCCCGGCTCACCGGAACGGACCGCTGGTCCGGCGCACCGCAACGGACGGCTGGCCCAGCCCATCGCGACAGGGCGGGTGGCACGGCGCACCGCGACCGGCGCGGCGCCGCCGACCGCGACCGCGACCGCGACCGCGACCGCGACGATCGTGGCGCGGCGGCGCCGCGGTCAGGCCATCGTGTCGCGGAGCTCGGGGATCAGTTCGAAGGCGAGGAACGCGGCGCCGGTCGGGTCCAGCAGGAAGGCGCCCTGCCCGATTCCCGCGTCGACCGGGCCGGCGACCAGGCGGCCGCCCAGTTCGCCGGCGCGGGCGACGATGGCGGCGCAGTCGTCGACCAGGATGATCGTGCGCCAGTGGGCGGGCGTGCCGGGCGGGTACATCGCGCCCATCGGGCTCATGCCGCCGACCACGCGGTTGGTGGCGACCCACTCGTGATACTCCTGGTGGGCGCCCGCCGAGCCGGCGCGTTCGGTCCAGCCGAAGACCTTGCCGTAGAAGCTCACGGCGGCGGGGACGTCGGGGGTGACGACCTCGCTCCAGCAGATCGTGTTCGACTCGTTGACGACCTGGGTGCCGGCGAACGTGCCGCGCTGCCAGGCGCCGAAGACCGCGCCCGTGGCGTCGGCGAACAAAGAGGTGCGCCCGCGGGTGCCGGCCTGCGTCGGCGGCAGGAGCACGGTGCCGCCGGCGTCGCCGACGAGGCCGGCGGTTGCCTCGATGTCCTCGGTGGACACGTAGGTCAGCCACGCCGAGGGGCGGCCGGGTGCCGCGGCGAGCCCGGCCACGGCCAGGTCGCGCAGCAGGAACGTGGTGGTCCCGTCGTCGGCCGCGGCGGTCTGCCAGCCGAACAGGCCGCCGTAGAAGTCCGCGGAGGCTCCGGGGTCGGCGCTGGTGAGCACCGTCCAGCACGGTGTCGCGGGGGCGTAGCCACGTACTCGCACGAACGGCTCCTCTCAGCCGGACCCGGAACGATCACTCACCATAAGGAAAAAGGTCTGACCTTAGATCATCCGAAGGGTCACGGATCGGATGTCGAAAGGGCCGCCGAATACGCTGGTTGCGTGGCTGACGAGACCCCGGTCCGGCTCGATCCGAACCGTGCGCAGATCCGTGACGCGGCGACGATGCGTGCGCTGGCGCATCCGGCGAGGATCGCGATCCTCGATCGGCTCTTCGACGGGGGTGAGCCCGCGACGGCGACCGAGCTCGCCGAGGTCTGCGGGCTGTCGCCCAGCGCGACCAGCTATCACCTGCGCGAGCTGGCGAAGGTCAACCTCATCGAGCAGGCGCCGAGCCGCGGCGACGGGCGCGAGCGGGTGTGGCGCAGCCAGCTGCAGGGGCTCAACATCGAGGCCGGCCCGGAGGGTGGGGCGGCGGAGCGCGCGGCAGACCGCGAGTTGTCCACGATGTTCCTGGAGATCGAGGACGCCCGGGCGCGGGCGTGGCTGGCCCGTCGCGACGCGGAGCCCTACGAGTGGTACACCGCCGCGGCCTCGGCCGACCTGCAGATCCAGGTCACCGCCGACGAGCTGCGGGAGCTCAACGACCAGGTGTTCGCATTGTTCGACCGGTACGCCCGGTCCCGCCGCGCCGATCCACCCGAGGGGTCCCGCCAGGTCAACGTGACGTACCGGTCTTTTCCCCGTACTTAGGACAACCTCTAGCGATCAGTGGATGTGAAGGATTATTTTCGAAGCATGTCCTTCACATCTGCTCGTGATGTGTACCTGCTCGCGGTCGCGCGGGGTGTCTCGTTCCTCGGGGACTTCATGGCCGCGACCGCGATCGTGCTGGCGCTGCAGGAGCGCGGGGCCGGCGGGACGGCCGTCGCCGCGGTGCTCATCGCGTCGGTGGTGCCGGTCGTCGCGCTCGCCCCGCTGGTCGGGCGGCTCGTCGACCGGGTCGACAGCCGGGTGCTGCTCACCACCGTCGGACTCGGGCAGGCCGCCTGCTGCGCCGCGATGGCGCTCACCACCAGCACCTGGCTGCTGATCCTGCTGGTCGGCCTGCTCGCCGCCGGGGTGGCGGTCACCACTCCCACGTTCAACGCGCTGCTGCCGGACATGGCCGGCCCGGACGGCGTCGGCCGGGCGATGGCGATCGGGCAGACCGCCAACTCCATCGGTTCGCTCGCCGGTCCGGCCCTCGCGGGCGTGCTGGTCGGCGCCTTCGGGCTGCGGGTCCCGCTGCTGATCGACGCCGCCACCTACCTGGCCGTGGTCGTCGCGGGGCTGCTGCTGCACACCCGCCGGCAGGCGGCGGTCGCGGCGCCGGGCGCTGCCCGTACACCGTGGAAGATCCGGAACGACAGATTCCTGCTGGCGATGGTGTGCCTCGTCGGGAGCATCGTGCTCGCGATCAACGTCGACATGGTGGTCGGCGTCTTCTACATCCGGGAGACGCTCGGCGGCAGCCCGGCCGAGTTCGGGCTGGTCGAGGCCGCGTGGACGGGTGGCATGCTGGCCGGCGGATGGCTCGCGGCGGCCCGCGCCCGCGACGACGGCGCGCTCGGCCGCGCCCTGGTCCTGATGCACCTGGCCACGGCGCTCGTCGTGCTGGCGTCAGGCTTCGTCGGTGCGGTCCTGCTGCTGTATCCGCTGTGGCTGCTCGGCGGCGCCGTGAACGGCGCGGAGAACAACTTCCTCGGCGTCATCGCCGCCAGGCGCGTCCCGGCCGCCGTCCGCGGGGCCTTCTTCGCCCGCTTCGGCGCCGTGGTCAACGCCGCCAACCTGCTCGGCTACGCCGCCGGCGGGGTCCTGGTCGGCCGGTTCGAGCCGCGCCACATCGTCATCGGCTGCGGCGTGGCCGGTCTCGTCGCCGTTTCGGCCTTCGGCGGCTGGATGTGGCGGGTCAGCGCGGCGGCTGGGTCAGCAGCTGCTTCGTCACTTCCCGGCACGTCTTCGTTCCGTAGTCCTTCCCCAGCGTGCTCGGATAGTGCGCCATGATCCCGATCGTCCACCCGTCGCCGACGGCCATGCACGCGATGTGCCACTGACCGTCGTCGCGGGCCAGCCAGCCGTTCTTGATGGCGGTCGTCTTCTGCACGTCCGCCGGCAGCGCCTCGATCGGCCCGAACCGCCCGGGCCCGCGCACGTTGCGCATCTCGTTGAGCAGCCACCCGGTCCACTTCGGGCCCGCCGCCCGGCCGTCCCCGATGCACCTGGCGAGCCGGGCCACGTCCCGCGCCGACATCTGCGTGAGGCTCCACGAGTTCTGGGTGCCCTTGGTCTCGGTGAGCCCGCAGGTCGTGACCATCCGCTTGATCGACGTCAGGTTGCCGTTCTGGACGTGATACTTGAACGTGTTCTCCGTCTCCGAGTCGCGGATCATTCTCGACAACTCGGTCAGCGCGGCCGCGGCCGGCTGCTTGTTCTGCTCCGCCTGCCGCCGCAGCCAGTCGGCGGCCACCCACGCCTTCGCCATGCTGGCGGTGTCGCTCGTCGTGTACGGCGTCGACCCGTACAGCTTGTCTTCCTTCAGGTCGTAGAACGCCCACGACCAGAAGCCCTTGACGTTCATCGTCACCGGCTGCGTCGGCGTGAACAGCGGCCCACTGGCGCTCGGACCGGCGCTGGGGCTCACGCTCTCGCTCGGCGTTGCCTCGCCCGTCGCCGCCGCCTGCTGCTGGGCGTTTTGGGGCTTTTCTCCGGGGGGCGTACTGCATCCCGCCAATACGATGGCGCAGGCCAGCACTGCGAGGGGGCGTCGCACCCCATGAGGGTACGCGCTGTGACAATGGCCGCCCCGCCCGCTTGAACGGCCCGGTCTGGGGCACCATTACCGGTGTGCCTGCACTGCAGCGGCCCCGCGTCGGCCACATCCAGTTCCTGAACTGCCTGCCGCTCTACTGGGGCCTCATGCGCTCGGGTGCGCTGATCGACGTCGACCTGCACAAGGATTCCCCCGAACGGCTCAACGCCGCCCTGGTCGCCGGCGACCTCGACATCGGGCCGATCTCGCTCGTCGAATACCTGCGCAACGCCGAGGACCTGCTCCTCCTGCCGGACATCGCGGTCGGCAGCGACGGCCCGGTCCTGTCGGTCAACCTCGTGTCGACCGTCCCGCTGTCGTCCCTGTCCGGTCGTCGCGTCGCGCTCGGCGCCACGTCGCGCACCGGCGTCCTCCTCGCGCAGATGTACCTGGAATCGAAGCTCGGCGTCACGCCCACGTACTTCCAGAGCCCGCCCGACCTGGCCCGGATGCTGGACGAGGCCGACGCGGCGGTCATCATCGGCGACGTGGCGCTGCGCGCCCTGCACGACGCGCCGCAGCACGGCTGGACCGTCACCGACCTCGGCCAGGCCTGGCGCGAGTGGACCGGCCTGCCGATGGTGTTCGCGGCGTGGGGGGTGCGGCGGTCCTTCGCCGAGGCCCATCCCGGGCTGGTCAAGGACGTGCACGAGGGGTTCCTGCGCTCCAAGGATCTCTGCTTGACGGAGCTCGACGAGGTCGCGGAGGCCGCGGCGCGCTGGGAGACACTGTCGGCGTCGACGCTTGCGCATTACTTCCGGGTGCTGGACTTCTCGCTCGGGGAGCGTCAGGTGGCGGGGATTCGCGAGTTCGCCCGCCGGGCGGCTGAGCGGGGTGCGGTGCCGGCGCTGCCATCCGACGGCCCGGAGTTCTTCGTCGGCTAGGGCACCTTTCGTTATCGCCGATGCCAGCCCTCCCCCCGACGCCCGTGAAGTTCCGTGATCACGAGAAAGCGGTCGAGGTCGACGACCGGGGCTGGGGAGTGGCGTGCTCCGCGCGGCGATCTTCCGGCCTGGCCCGTGATCGAAGGACGGGCTTGGCTGTGCGGACGGCCACCCGTGTCCTTTGATCAAGCGGTTGTCCTGGTGGATCTTGGTCAGGGTCGTGCTCGTGCCGTGGAGGCGGCTGCGGGGTGTCGCGGCCGGAGGTCGCGGCGCGGCCGTTCGCGGCCGTGGGCTTGTCACGACCGCAGGTCGTGGCGGCGCAACTGCACGCGGAGGTGGCAGGGAGGCCGTTCACGGCCGACCGGTGTCTGACGGGAGCGACGGAGCGCGCCCACGACGGACCGGAGCAGGAACAACGCTATGCCTGCAACTGGCGGGTCACGCTGGAGCAGATCTCCGCGCCGTAGTTCATGCCCTTCGACGAGGGGTACACGGTGAGCACGCCCAGCACCCAGTCGGTGCCGATGGCCATGCAGTTGACGTGCCACTTGCCGTCGCTGCGGGCGATCCACCCGTTCTTGACCGCCGTCGCCGCCTTCTCCGCGGCCGGCAGCGCGGGCACCACGCCGAACTCCTGGCTGCCGCTGACGTTGCGCATCTCGTTGAGGACCCAGTCGGTCCACTTGGCGCCGGCGGCGCGGCCGTCGCCGATGCAGGCGCCCATGCGGGCGGCGTCGCGGGCGGAGACCATGGTGCTGGCCCAGTCGATGTACGCCTTGCTGTCGGTCAGGCCGCACATCTGCACGAGCCGCGTGATGCTGGCCGAGCGGCCGTTGAGGCTCCAGAAGTACGAGGCGGCGGTGTTGTCGCTGTTGCGGATCATCGAGGTGAGCTGGCGGAGGTTCGTGGCGCTGGGGTTGGGGGTGCGGCGCAGGTAGTCCGCGGCCAGCCAGGCCTTGATCATCGAGGCGGTGCGCTGGGTGGTGGCGGCGTTGTCGGAGCCGGCCATCGCGCCGGTGCGGCGGTCCAGCACGGTCCAGGACCAGAAGCCGGTGGCGTCGACGGCGACCGGGGCGGGGTGCAGCAGCGCCGGCGGGAGGTTGGGAGCGGTCGGCGCGGCGGGGTTGGCCTTGCGGGACGGCGCGTCCGACGGCGAGGCGGACGACGTCGCGGCGACGGCGGCGGGCGCGGTGGCGCTGGCGCCGATGTCGTCCAGCATGTCGCTGCCCCACACGTACGGCACGCCGACCATCACTGCGACGGCGAGCAATATGAACACGGTGAATCCGACGCGCTTGCCCATGGGTCGGTGGTCCCTCCCTGGCGGTCGCACCCATTGCATCGACCGTCGGTCATAAACAGGTATTGCCGGTGTTAACACGTCGTAAGAGATCAGGGGGTGACCCGACGTGACGAACCCGGACAGTCTCTCCTTCCAACGCGCGGCCCGCATCCCGGACGCGCTCAAAAGTTGCTGGTAGTTGGCTCGACGACTTGTGACACCTTCTTGCTGAGTCGGTCAGTTGCTGTAACACTGGGAGGGTGTACGGCAACGATTTCGCCCCGCTCCTCGAGCAGGTGGACAGCGCCGAGCGGGACCTGCAGCAGGCCGCCGGCCGTGACGTGGCGGCCGGATCCGATCTCCAGGACTACTTCGACACGATCGTCGCGGCGGATCAGAAGATCGAGCCACGTGACTGGATGCCCGAGGCGTACCGCAAGACGCTGATCCGGCAGATCGCGCAGCACGCGCACTCGGAGATCATCGGCATGCAGCCGGAGGGCAACTGGATCTCCCGGGCGCCGTCGCTGAAGCGCAAGGCGATCCTGCTGGCCAAGGTGCAGGACGAGGCCGGGCACGGGCTGTATCTCTACGCCGCCGCCGAGACGCTCGGCATCTCCCGCGACGAGCTGGTCGAGATGCTGATCGACGGCCGGCAGAAGTACAGCTCCATATTCAACTATCCGACGCTGACCTGGGCGGACGTCGGTGCGATCGGGTGGCTGGTCGACGGTGCCGCGATCGTCAACCAGGTGCCGCTGTGCCGCTGCTCCTACGGGCCGTATGCGCGGGCGATGATCCGCGTGTGCAAGGAGGAGTCGTTCCACCAGCGGCAGGGGTTCGAGATCCTGCACACGCTGTCGCACGGGACCCCGGAGCAGAAGGCGATGGCGCAGGACGCCGTCGACCGGTGGTGGTATCCGTCCCTGGCGATGTTCGGGCCGCCCGACGGCGACTCGACGCACTCCGAGCGGTCGATGGCCTGGAAGATCAAGCGGTTCTCCAACGACGAGCTGCGGCAGCGGTTCGTCGACATGTGCGTGCAGCAGGCGGGCGTGCTGGACCTGCGCATTCCCGACCCTGACCTGCGATGGGACGAGGATCATCAGCAGCATCGCTACACCCAGCCCGACTACGACGAGCTGATGCGGGTGATCAAGGGCGACGGGCCGTGCAACCAGGAGCGCATGGAGCACCGGCGGCGCGCGCACGAAGACGGCGCCTGGGTCCGCGAAGCCGCAGCGACCTATGCCTCGAAGAAGGTGCGGAAAAGTGCTGTTTGAGGTGTTTGTCCGACCGAGGCGCGGCCTCTCGCACGCGCACGTGGGCAGCCTGCACGCGCCCGACGCCGAGATGGCGCTGCGCAACGCCCGTGACGTCTACACCCGTCGCCAGGAGGGCGTGTCGATCTGGGTCGTCCCGGCCACGGAGATCACGGCGAGCAGCCCCGACGAGAAGGACGCGTTCTTCGCGCCGGCCGCCGACAAGGTGTACCGGCACCCCACGTTCTATGACGTGCCGGAAGGCGCGGCACACATATGAGCCACGCCGGATACATCCTGGGCCTCGCCGACGACGCGCTGATCACCGCGCAGCGGCTCGGCGAGTGGTGCTCGCGCGCGCCAGAGATGGAAGAGGACATCGCCCTGGCCAACATCGCCCTCGACCAGCTCGGCGTGGCCAGGATGCTGCTGACCTACGCCGGCGAGCTCGAGGGCAAGGGGCGCACCGAGGATGACCTGGCCTACCTGCGCTCGGAGCACGAGTTCCGCAACGTGCGGCTGGTCGAGCTCGACAACGGCGACTTCGCGGTGACCATGGCCAAGCTGCTGTTCCTGTCGGTCTACCAGCGGCTGCTGTATGACCGGTCGATCGGCGTCGGCGACGAGCGGCTCGCCGCGGTGGCCGCAAAGGCGCGCAAGGAGTCGGCGTATCACGTCGATCACAGCTCCCGATGGGTCGTGCGGCTCGGCGACGGCACCGAGGAGTCGCACCGGCGCATGCAGGCCGCGATCGACCTGGTCTGGCCGTACGCCGGCCAGCTGTTCGACCACGATCAGGATGTGCGCGCACTGGATGTCGCCGGCGTCGTGGTGGACCCGGCGACGCTGCGCCCGGCATGGCTGGAGGCGGTCGACGCGGTCCTCACCGAGGCGACGCTGACGCGGCCCGCGTTCATCGAGGAGGCGGGGGGCGGCCGCAGCGTGCACACCGAGGCGCTCGCGAAGCTGCTCGCCGACATGCAGGTGCTGCACCGCGCGCATCCGGGGGCCCGCTGGTGACGCTGTTCGACGTGGTCGCCGCCGTGAAGGACCCGGAGCTGCGGGTCCTCAACGTCGCCGAGCTCGGCATCCTGCGCGACGTCACGGTCGACGGCGAGGCCGTCACGGTGACGATCACCCCGACGTATTCGGGCTGCCCGGCGATGGACCTGATCCGCGCCGACATCGAGTCCGCGCTGCACGACGCGGGTGTGTCGGAGATATCAGTCAAGACCGTCCTCGACCCGCCGTGGACCACCGACATGATCACTCCCGAGGGCCGGTCGAAGCTGGCCGCGGCCGGGATCGCGCCACCTTCTTCGACCAGGGTGACCGTCCAGTTGTCCGTGCGCTGCCCGCGGTGCGGGTCGCCGGCGACGGAGCAGCTGTCCCGGTTCGGCTCGACCGCGTGCAAGTCGCTGTGGCGCTGCACGGCCTGCCTCGAACCCTTCGACGCGGTGAAGGCGATATGACGACCCGGCTCAAGCTGCGCCGCCCCACGTTCCAGCGACTGTCCGTTGTGGACGTCGAACCGCTGACCGACGACTCGGTCGTGGTGACCTTCGACGTGCCGGCCGGGCAGCGGGCCGCGTTCGCGTTCCAGGCCGGGCAGCACCTCACCGTCCGGCGCTGGGACGGCGGCACCGAGATCCGCCGTTCCTACTCGATCTGCTCCACCCCGTCGACGCTGGCCGCCGAGGGGGTCCTGAGGGTCGGGATCAGGGCGGTGCCCGGCGGGGCGTTCTCGTCCTACGCGGTCGCCGACCTCTGCCCTGGCGACGAGATCGACGTCATGCCCCCGTTGGGCCACTTCACCAGCGCGTTCGACCCGTCGCGGACCCGGCACTACGCCGCGCTCGTCGCCGGCTCCGGGATCACGCCGGTCCTCTCGCTCGTCGCGACCGCCCTGGAGGTCGAGCCGTCGAGCCGGTTCACCGTCGTCTACGGCAACCGCGCTGCCGGCACCGTCATGTTCGGCGAGGAGCTCGCCGACCTCAAGGACCGGCACCGGGAGCGGCTGCACGTCATTCACGTGCTGTCCCGCGAGGCGCAGGAGTCGGCGCTGCTGTCCGGCCGCCTCGACGAGCAGCGGGTCGGCGCGATCCTCGACACGCTGCTGCCCGCGGGCACCGTCGACGAGTGGTTCCTATGCGGGCCGCACGGCATGGTCCTGGACGCCCGGGTCGCGTTGAGCCTGCGGGGCGTCACGGACGACGTCGTGCACACGGAGTTGTTTCATGTCGCCGATGTACCAGTGGAGCGGGCGTCTCCTTCTTCGGACATTTCGGGTGTGACGGTCGACATCATTCTCGACGGGCGCACGTCCCGCGTGGCGATGGCCCCCGATGAGCGGATTCTCGACGCGGCGCTGCGGCAGCGGCCCGAGCTGCCGTACGCGTGCAAGGGCGGCGTCTGCTCCACCTGCCGCGCTCGCGTCGTGGAGGGTGAGGTGTCGATGGCGCGCAACTTCGCCCTCGAACCCGACGAGGTCGCCGCCGGATATGTCCTCACGTGCCAGGCCCTGCCGATCACGGACAAGGTCGTGGTGGACTACGACGCATGAGGCTTGGGTCCGGTCCAATCCGGCGTGGTGGTTGCTCCGAATGAACGATATGAGACCCGAACACGAGGAGCTGCCCACCCAGCGGCTCGTCGCCGTGCCGACCCCGCAGCGGCGCGTCGACGCCGATGAGCTGCTGAGCCGGGTCGCCCGGGGTGACGAGCGGGCCTTCGCCGAGCTCTATGACCTGCTGTCGCCACGCGTGTACGGGCTGATCCGCCGCGTGCTGCGCGACCCCGCCCAGTCGGAGGAGGTGGCGCAGGAGGTCATGGTCGAGGTGTGGCGCAACGCCGGCCGCTTCGACGGCACCCGGGGCACCGCGACGGCGTGGGTCTTCACGATCGCCCACCGCCGCGCCGTCGACCGGGTCCGCTCCGAGCAGGCCAGCAACGACCGGGCCCAGCGGGTGGCCGCGAGCAGCGTCGACACGCCGTACGACGACGTGGTCGAGGCCGCCACCGCCCGCATCGAGCAGCAGCAGGTGCGGCGCTGTCTCGACGGTCTCACGGAGCTGCAACGCGAGGCGATCACCCTCGCGTATTACAACGGCAACAGCTACCGGGAAGTCGCCGACCTGCTCGGCGCCGCCCTGCCGACCATCAAGACACGCATGCGTGACGGGCTGATCCGGATGCGGGACTGCCTGGGGGTGGCGTTCTGATGACCGAGACGGTGGACATCCACGCGTTGGCGGGCGCCTACGCGCTCGACGCGGTCGACGACCTGGAGCGGGCCGCGTTCGACCGGCACCTGCGCGAGTGCGGCGCGTGCACGGTCGAGGTCGCCGAGCTGCGGGAGACGGCGTCCTGGCTGACGCACGCGGTCGCTTCGCCGCCGCCGCCGCGGCTGCGGGAGTCGGTGCTGGCCGAGATCGGCCGGACCGCCCAGGAACGGCCGCGTCGGAGCGCTTCGAGTCCGGCACGGTCCAGGCGGGACCGGCTGCGGCGCTGGGGCACCGGGCTGGTGGCCGCGGCGGTGCTGGCGGCCGGGGTCGGGGTCGGGACGTGGGCGGTCGTCGAGCAGGGGAACCAGCAGGAGAACGCGCGGATCGACGCGGTGCTCGCCGCCCCGGACGCCCGCCTGGTCTCCTCCGAGATGGCGGGCGGCCGGGTGACGCTGATCGTGTCGCCGTCGCGGAACGCCGCGGTCGCGGTCCTGGACGGCCTCGAGGACCCCGGGTCCGACAAGGACTACCAACTGTGGATGATCGGCGACACCGCACGTGATGTCGGTGTCATCCCGGGCGGGACGGGTCGTAAGTACATCAACGGCCTCGCCCCTTCCTTCGGCGTCACGAAGGAACGCACGGGTGGCGCGGAAACGCCTTCCTCACCGCTCGTGGGTCAGATCAAGCTGTGAGCGCGGCCTCGATGGCGGCCTGGTCCTCCACGGTGGGGACCCAGGCGCCGGCGGTCACGTTGGCCCTGACCTGCTCGGCGCTGGTGGCACCGGCGATCACGCTGGTGACCGCCGGCCGGGCGGCCAGGCCGCCGATCGCGACGGCGAGAAGGTCGGCCCCGCGCTCCTTGCCGACCGCTTCGAGGCGCTCGATCGTGTCCCAGGGTGCGGCGGCGAGGACCTTGTCGAAGCCGTCCCGGGCCAGGCGGGTGCCGGTCGGGGCGGACTCGCCGCGCCGGTACTTGCCGGTCAGCAGTCCGTGGGAGAGCGGGAAGAACGGCAGCAGCCCCACGCCGTAGTGCTCCAGCGCCGGTACCAGGTCCTTCTCGACGGACCGCTCCAGCAGCGAGTAGGAGTTCTGTGCGCTGACGAACGGTGCCAGGTGCTTCGTCCGCGCCGTCCACGCCGCGTCCGCCGCCTGCCAGCCGGAGAAGTTCGAGTGCCCGATATATCTGACTTTTCCGGCCTGCACCAGCGCGTTGAGCGCGTCGAGGGTCTCCTCGATCGGCGTCTGCGGGTCGGGGAAGTGCAGCTGATACAGGTCGATGTAGTCCGTCCCGAGCCGCCGCAGCGACGCCTCGACGGCTCTTGCGATGTATCGCCGGCTGCCCCGGGCGCCCCAGTCGGGCCCGTTCGAGCCGCGTGCGTCCATCCCGAACTTGGTGGCGACGATGACCTCGTCGCGCCGCTTGCCCAGCGCCGCACCCAGCGCCTCCTCCGAGGCACCCGGGGTCGCGCCGTAGATGTCGGCGGTGTCGAACAGGGTCACGCCGAGGTCGATCGCGGCGTGGACGACCTCCGCCGCGCGGTCCGAGTCGATGCGGCCGCCGAAGTTGTTGCATCCGATGCCGACGACCGAGACGGTCAGGCCCGAGGCGCCGAGGCGTCGATAGCGCATGTCAGTCACTTGGTGATCCTAGGCACGACAGATCGCGGGGGCCTGCCGCGCACCGAATGAACCCACGTAGTCTCGAAGGCGTGACGGAGACTCCGGTGATCAGCGACATCCTGCAGCGCGCGGCCGACGGCGGACGGATCAGCCCGGAAGAGGCGCTGCTGCTCTACACCGACGCCCCGTTCCACCCCCTGGGCGAGGCGGCCGACACCGTGCGCCGCCGCCGCTACCCGGACAACATCGTCACGTACCTCATCGACCGCAACATCAACTACACCAACGTCTGTGTCACGGCGTGCAAGTTCTGCGCCTTCTACCGGGCGCCGAAGCACGCCGAGGGCTGGACCCACAGCACCGAGGAGATCCTGCACCGCTGCCAGGAGGCCGTCGACCTCGGCGCGACCCAGGTGATGCTGCAGGGCGGCCACCACCCGGAGTATGGCGTCGAGTATTACGAGCAGCTGTTCTCCGCGGTCAAGCAGGCCTTCCCCTCGCTGGTCATCCACTCCATCGGACCGTCCGAGGTCCTGCACATGGCGAAGGTGTCGGACGTCTCCATCGAGGAGGCGATCCAGCGCATCAAGGCCGCGGGCCTGGCCTCCATCGCCGGCGCCGGCGCCGAGATGCTGCCCGACCGCCCCCGCAAGGCGATCGCCCCGCTCAAGGAGTCCGGCGAGCGCTGGCTGGAGGTCATGACCCAGGCCCACCGCCTCGGCGTCTCCTCCACCGCGACGATGATGATGGGCACCGGCGAGACCAACGCCGAGCGCATCGAGCACCTGCGCATGATCCGCGACGTGCAGGACAAGGCCGTCGCCAACGGCTACACGGTCGACGCGGACCTCGCCGGCACCGTCGGCGGCTTCCGGTCGTTCATCCCGTGGACCTACCAGCCGGAGAACAACCACCTGAAGGGCCGCACCCAGGCGACCAGTCTGGAATACCTGCGCCTCGTCGCCGTCGCCCGCCTGTTCTTCGACAACATCGCCCACCTGCAGTCCTCGTGGCTCACCACGGGCAAGGACGTCGGCCAGGTCTCCCTGCACCTCGGCGTCGACGACCTCGGCTCGATCATGCTGGAGGAGAACGTCATCTCCTCCGCCGGCGCCCGCCACCGCTCCCGCCTCACCGAGCTGGTCCAGATGATCCGCGACTCGGACCGCATCCCTGCCCAGCGGGACACCCAGTACCGCCACCTGCGGGTCCACTGGACCCCCGCCGACGACCCGACGGACGACCGCGTGCAGTCACACTTCTCCTCGATCGCCATCCCCGGCGGCGGCACCGGCCGCTCCATCCCGCTCACCCCGGTGTCGTCATGAGCCGCGCCTCGCTGGACAAGCAGCCCCACGAGGTCGCCGCCATGTTCGACGGCGTGGCGCGCCGCTACGACCTCACCAACACGGTCATCTCGGGCGGCCAGGACCGCATCTGGCGCCGCGAGACCCGGCTGGCCCTCGGCCTCAAGCCCGGCGAACGCGTCCTCGACCTCGGCGCCGGCACCGGCGTCTCCACCGAGGAGCTCGCCAAGTCCGGCGCCCAGGCCGTCGGCGTCGACATCTCCATCGGCATGCTCCAGGCCGGCCACGCGAAGCGCCCCGCGGTCCCCCTGCTCGCCGGCGACGCCCTCGCCCTGCCCTTCGCCGACCAGACCTTCGACGCCATCACCATCTCCTTCGCCCTGCGCAACATCGTCGACACCGACGCCGCGCTCCAGGAGATGGCCCGCGTCACCAAGCCCGGCGGCCGCCTCGTCATCTGCGAGTTCAGCCACCCGACCTGGCGCCCCTTCCGCGGCGCGTACCTCGGCTACCTGGTCAAGGCCATCCCTCAGGTCGCAAAGCGCGTCTCCAGCAACCCCGACGCCTACGTCTACCTCGCCGAATCCATCCGCGCCTGGCCCGACCAGGAAGGCCTGGCCGCCCGCGTCACCGCCAACGGCTGGCGCAAGGTCGCCTGGCGCAACCTCACCGGCGGCGTAGTAGCCCTGCACCGCGGCTTCCGCATCTAGCAGGCTGCTCCTCTTTCCGCTTTCCGCAGGCTCCGCCCGCGGCTCCCCGGGGGACTCTCACCCCACGCTCGCACTGCCTGCGTGGGCGTGCGGCATCCGGTGGTGGTCGCTCAGCTCCTTGCCGTTCTTTGGCTTCGTATCTTGGATCATGGCGGGGTTGCACCGGCCCTGGGCGGCCAGGGCCCTCCTTTGATCAAGCCGGCTGGCCGAAGATCGCCACTCGGCGCGTGGGACGGGCGCGGCTTGCCGGAGTGCGGCGGCCTTCGGCGACGGTCTCGTGGCACACCTGCCCGCCTGATCGCCGTTTTCCGCCGCCGCTCGTCGCGGCGGGCGGCGAGTGACTTGGAGACGATCTTGCGAGCGTGATCGAAGGACGGCGGCGGTCGTCCCCGTGGCCAGGGGCCTCCTTTGATCATGCCGGCGGGTGAAAGATCGCCGCCCGGAGCGTGGTACTCCACGGTCCAGTCATCGACGGTCGCGACTTCCGGCACGCGGGGAAACCCCACTGCCACCGGCGACACCATCACCGATCGACAAGCCCCTTCAGACCACGTCTTCCATCGCCGTAACGGCCAGTGGGCGACTTCGATCATGGCGGCGCCCGCGCGAGACGACCCAGCGGCGACGGGCCGACAGCCACCGGGCCACCTGGTCGACAGGCGGGCGGCAGGGCAACGGGCGGCGAGTAACAGAGCGGCGGGCGGCAGAACAGCGGCCGGCAGGACCGCGGATGGTGGGACCACTTGGCAGGGCGGCGGACGGCGGGCGGCAGGACAGCGGCCCGCAGGACCGTGGATGGTGGGACCACTAGTGGCAGGGCGGCGGACGGCGGGCGGCGGGTGGGCGAGATGGCGGGCGGCGCGACCGCGAATGGTGGGCGGCGGGTGGGCGAGATGGCGGGCGGCGCGACCGCGAATGGTGGGCGGCGGGTGGGCGAACGGCTGGCGGCGGGACCGCGGATGGTGGGCTGCAGGACGGTGAGCGGTGGGACCGCGGGTGGGCGGGACGGCTGGCGGCAGGGCGGCAGCGCGGCAGGACGGTGAGCGGTGGGACCGCGGGTGGGCGGGACGGCTGGCGGCAGGGCGGCAGCGCGGCAGGACGGTGAGCGGTGGGACCGCGGGTGGGCGGGACGGCTGGCGGCAGGGCGGCAGCGCGGCAGGACGGTGAGCGGTGGGACCGCGGGTGGGCGGGACGGCTGGCGGCAGGGCGGCAGGGCGGCGGGACCGCGGATGGTGGGCTGCAGGACGGTGGGCGGCGGGACCGCGGTGGCGGGACGGCTGGCGGCAGGGCGGCAGCGTGCGGGGACCGCGGGCGGGCGGGACGGCGGACGGCAGGGCGGCAGGGCGGCGGGACCGTGGGCGACGGGACCGCGGATGGTGCGACGGCGGGTGGCGGACGCGGGCGGTGAGTGGTGGCACGGTGGGTGGCAGAACAGCGGATGACGGTGGCTAGTGGCAGGACGGCGGTGGCTGGGCGGGCCGGCGGGTGCCGGAGTGAGGTTGGGGGTGGGCGGGCCGTCGGGCGTGGTTTTCGGTGGAGCGACGCCCGCCGAGGGGGCCGGCGCAGCAACGGCAGCGGCGACGATGCCGGCGGCAGCAGTAGAGGCGGCGGCATCGTGGTCACCAGCGGACCGGGGTCAGGCGGTCCAGGTGCTGGCGCAGCTCCGCCACCAGGTCGGACGGCCGGGTTGTCAGGTCGCTCCATGAATAGGTGACGACCGTCCAGCCGGCGGCGGCGAGCCGGGTGTGCCGCTCCCGCAGCGGGGCCGGCGCCTCCAGCTCGTCGATGCCGAGCTCGATCACCAGCTTCGCCTCGGGGAACACCAGGTCGCCGAGGCCGATGAGACCCCAGCGGTCGCTGATCGGCTCGTGAGGGCTCCAGCCCCAGATCCCGGCCCGTTGCAGCAGCTTGCCGGCCAGCTTCTGGGCGGAGGTGCGGTTGCCGAGTGCGACCACCCGGATCAGGCGGACCAGCCGTGGAGTGCCGTGCCGGCCGGTCGCGTCGCGGATGCGGGTGGCCAGGTCGGGCATGGTCGTCCAGCACTCCTGCAGGGCCGTGGTGAGCAGTGCCGAGGCCGCGCCGTCGGGCAGGAGGCGGGCGCAGTCGAAGACGGTGCGCTCGGGGCTGGTGACGCGGAGGCCGTCGACGACGCAGGCATCCGTCTCCGGCACCTCCTGGGGCACGACGTGCACGTGCCGGAGCCGGGGGCGGCGCGCCTGGAGCGCCACGAAGGTCTCGGCGCTCGGCACGTCCCAGCCGTGCCAGCGGGCCGCGGACGGGCCGGCGAGCACGGCGCCGGGGAGGGCGAGCTGGGCGGCGACGTCGCGCAGGCGTGGGGTGACCGGCAGGCCGCGGTCGGCGAAGACGTCGCGGACGACCGCCGTCCAGTCGCCTGACTGCAGTTTGGTCCTGATCCGCGGATTCGTATATCCGCAGCCCAATGCCTGTGTACGAGTAAAGAGTCCGCGTTGGTCAGCGGCGTATGCGTCGAGCCGGTCACGGTCCGGCTGCCCGGGGTTCATGATGTCCGAGGATCGTCATGCACCAACCGTCTGTCGACGGACAAGAATTTTCTGTGGATAACTCAGCGTCATGATCGCTATTTGCCAAGTGTCGAACTGGACCGTCCGCTGCCCTGTCGTCCGATTTGCGGATCTAGGTGACTGCCCGGGTGAAAACTTAGGGTCGCCTAACCGACAGGGGGCCTCTTCACGGTTCTAGACTCCCACCAGAGGGACTTTGTGAAGACTTTCACGAGCCGGAAACGACCGGTCAGCGTGACGAAGGGCAGGAGGTGACGGCTGTGACCGACACTGGAAAAGACGCGGATGTCATCGTCGTCGGCGCTGGGCCCGGCGGGTCGTCCGCCGCGTTCCACCTTGCCCGGCACGGGCTGCGGGTGCTGTTGTTGGAGAAGACCGAGTTCCCCCGGGAGAAGGTCTGCGGCGACGGTCTGACCCCCCGCGCGGTCAAGCAGCTGATCAAGATGGGCATCGACACCACTGAGGACAAGGGCTGGCTGCACAACCGCGGCCTGCGCGTCATCGGCGGCGGCATCCGGCTCGAGCTCGACTGGCCCGACCTCGCCAGCTACCCCGACTATGGCCTGACCCGCACCCGCATGGACTTCGACGACATGCTGGCGACCGCGGCGACCGACGCCGGCGCGATCCTGCGCACCGGCACGCCGGTCACCGGGCCGATCCTCGACCGCACCGGGCGGGTGGTAGGCGTGACCGCGACCGGGCCCGACAAGGAGCCGCTGGAGTTCCGCGCGCCGCTGGTCATCGCGGCCGACGGCGTCTCGGGTCGCTTCGCGCTCGCGCTGGGCATCGCCAAGCGCGAGGACCGGCCGATGGGCGTCGCGGTCCGGCAATACTTCCGCAGTGAGTCCCGCCACGACGACGACTACCTGGAGTCGTGGCTGGAGCTGCGCAGCCGGGAGTCCGGCGACAAGCTGCTGCCCGGCTATGGCTGGATCTTCGGGCTCGGCGACGGCCGCGTCAACGTCGGCCTCGGCGTGCTGAACAGCAGCGTGGCGTATGGCAAGACCAACTACAAGACGCTGCTCGGCGACTGGCTGGACAACACGCCGGCCGAGTGGGGCCTGTCCGACCCGGCCAACGCCGACGGCAAGCCGCAGGGTGCCGCATTGCCCATGGGCTTCAACCGGGTGCCGCACTACACGCGCGGTGTGCTGCTGGTGGGCGACACCGGCGGCATGGTCAACCCGTTCAACGGTGAGGGCATCGCGTATGCCATGGAGTCCGGCGAGCTGGCCGCGGAGATCGCCATCCAGGCCCTCGCCCGCCCGCAGGGCACCTCGCGTGAGCGCGTGCTCGCCAACTACCCCGCCGAGCTCAAGGCGCGCTACGGCGGTTACTACCGGCTCGGCAACATCTTCGTGAAGCTCATCGGCCAACCGCAGGTGATGCGGATGGCCACCAAGCACGGCATGCCCCACCCGATGCTCATGCGGTTCGTGCTCAAGCTCCTCGCCAACCTCACGGATCCGCGTGGCGGCGACGCCATGGACCGCGTGATCAACGCGATGACCCGCATGGCACCCGCAGCCTGAGCGTCAGGCGCAGCAAGACAGAGCAAGACAGAGCACACAGACCAAGAAGCAAGACAGCGCACGGACCAAGAAGCACAGACAAAACCACAGCCCAAAGCCGCATTCGGGGTGCCCCGGACGAAGCCGTCCGGACAACACCGAATAGTGTTAAACCGCATACAGCTTGAGTGGTCCCCAGGGGCGGCAGCCCCGCCGGGCTCGCCGAAAGGACGGAGCAGCACAGTGTCGCTCGCGCCGTACGTACCTATCCTCGGACTCTTCGCCCTCGCCGCAGCCTTCGCGCTGTTCTCGGTGGCGGCGGCCCCGTTCGTCGGGCCGCGTCGCTTCAACAAGGCGAAGCTCGACGCCTACGAGTGCGGCATCGAGCCCACTCCGCAGCCCGTCGGCGGTGGTCGCTTCCCGGTCAAGTTCTATCTGACCGCGATGCTCTTCATCGTCTTCGACATCGAGATCATCTTCCTGTACCCGTGGGCCGTGAACTTCGGCATGCTCGGGGTCTTCGGGTTCGTGGAGATGGTCCTGTTCATCGTCACGGTGTTCGTCGCGTTCGCCTACGTGTGGCGGCGCGGCGGGCTGGATTGGGACTGAGCCATGGGCATCGAGGAAAAGGTACCGACCGGCGTTCTGCTGACCACCGTCGAGAAGCTGGTCAACTGGTCGCGCAAGGCCAGCTTCTGGCCCGCCACGTTCGGTCTGGCCTGTTGTGCCATCGAGATGATGGCGACCGGCGCCGCCCGCTATGACCTGGCGCGCTTCGGCATGGAGGTCTTCCGGGCCAGCCCCCGCCAGGCCGACCTGATGATCGTGGCCGGCCGGGTCAGCCAGAAGATGGCCCCGGTCCTGCGCCAGATCTACGACCAGATGCCCGAGCCCCGCTGGGTGCTCTCGATGGGTGTCTGCGCGTCCAGCGGCGGCATGTTCAACAACTACGCGATCGTGCAGGGCGTCGATCACATCGTGCCCGTCGACATGTATCTGCCCGGCTGCCCGCCGCGGCCCGAGATGCTGATCGACGCGATCCTGCGGCTGCACGACAAGGTGATGGCCGAGCCGCTCGGCGACCGGCGCCGCCGCATGATCGAGGCCCGGGTCGAGCGCGACGGTCCGCCGATCGTGGCACCTGGCGCAATGCCGTCGAGCTATCGGTTCGACAAGGCCAAGCGTGCCGAGTGGACCAAGGCCGTCGCTCAGGGCCGCGAGGAGCAGCTGCGCATCCAGAAGTGGATGGAAGAGCGGGCGAACCTGTCCGGAGGAGCGAAGTGACTGACGTAGAACCGGTCGGTGCCGAGCTCGGCGCCCCGGCGCAGCTTCCGCCGTCCAGCGCCGCAGGGCGGGGCATGTTCGGCGTGCAGGGCACCGGCGACACCTCCGGCTTCGGCGGTCTGCGCCGGCGCCGGGAGGTCGAGCTGGACTCCCCGCGCCCGTTCGGCGGGTATTTCGACGAGGTCGTCGACGGGCTCGAGGAGGCCTACCCGGGCTTCAACGACGCGATCGAGCGGGTCGTCGTCGACCGCGGCGAGCTGACGCTGCACATCGTGCCCGAGCGCATTGCCGAGGTCGCGCAGATCATGCGGGACGACCCGGCGCTGCGCTTCGAGCTGCTGTCATCGGTGTCCGGTGTCGACTACCTGGGCTCCGACGGCCGGCGGCTGCACGCCGTCTATCACCTGACCTCGATGACGTTCCGCCGCCGGATCCGGCTGGAGGCGGCGATCACCGCCGAAAACCCGCACCTGCCGAGCGTCACGCAGATCTACCCGACCGCCGACTGGCAGGAGCGGGAGACGTACGACATGTTCGGCATCGTCTTCGACGGCCACCCCAACCTGACCCGCATTCTCATGCCCGACGACTGGGAGGGCTTCCCGCAGCGGAAGGACTACCCGCTCGGCGGCGTGCCGGTCGAGTACAAGGGCGCCGAGATCCCACCGCCGGACCAGCGGAGGAGTTACCAGTGAGCACCGATTACGCCAGCGCCCGGGAGACCACGGAAGGCAAGGTCTTCACCGTCACCGGTGGCGACTGGGACACGGTTGTCAACGAGGCGGGTTCCGAAGAGCGCATCGTCGTCAACATGGGCCCGCAGCACCCGTCGACCCACGGCGTGCTCCGGCTGGTCCTGGAGCTCGAGGGCGAGACGGTCACCGAGGCCCGCACCGTCGTCGGCTATCTGCACACCGGCATCGAGAAGAACCTGGAGTTCCGTAACTGGACCCAGGGGACCACGTTCGTCACCCGCATGGACTACCTGGCGCCGATCTTCAACGAGACCGGCTACTGCATGGCGGTGGAGAAGCTCCTCGGCATCGAGGACCAGATCACGCCCCGCGCCACGACGATCCGTGTGCTGATGATGGAGCTCAACCGGGTCGCGTCGCACCTCGTGTGGCTGGCGACGACCGGCATGGAGCTCGGCGCGCTGTCGATGATGATCTACGGTTTCCGCGAGCGGGAGTACATCCTCGACATCTTCGAGATGATCTCAGGCCTGCGGATGAACATGGCCTACGTGCGCCCGGGCGGCGTCGCGCAGGACGTGCCCGACGAGGCGCTGGCGAAGATTCGCGAGTTCCTCGGCTGGATGCCCGATCGCATCGACATGTATGAAGAGCTGCTCTCGGGCAACACCATCTGGCAGCAGCGCACCCAGGGCGTCGCCGTCCTGGACGTGACAGGCTGCCTGGCGCTGGGCATCACCGGTCCGGTCCTGCGCTCTGCCGGTCTCGGCTGGGACGTCCGCAAGCAGCAGCCGTATCTCGGTTACGAGACCTACGACTTCGAGGTGCCGACCGAGACGACCGCCGACGCGTGGGGCCGCTACAAGGTCCGGCTCAACGAGATGCGCCAGTCGGTGCGGATCATCCAGCAGGCCATGGACCGCCTCGAGCCCGGCCCGATCATGATCGCCGACAAGAAGATCGCGTGGCCGGCGCAGCTCGCGATCGGCGGCGACGGTCTCGGCAACTCCCTCGACCACGTCGCGAAGATCATGGGCCAGTCGATGGAGGCCCTGATCCACCACTTCAAGCTGGTCACCGAGGGCTTCCGGGTGCCGCCCGGCCAGGTGTACGTGCCGATCGAGGCGCCCCGCGGCGAGCTCGGCGTCCACGCGATCTCCGACGGCGGCACCCGCCCCTACCGGGTGCACTACCGGGAGCCCAGCTTCATCAACCTGCAGGCGATTCCGGCGATGGCCGAGGGCGGGCTGCTCGCCGACGTCATCGTGGGCGGCGCCTCGCTCGACCCCGTCATGGGTGGGTGTGATCGTTAATGGCGTTCAGTGAGGTCACGCGCGAACGCGCGCGGCAGATCATCGCGCGGTACCCCGAGGGCCGGTCGCGCTCGGCACTGCTGCCGCTGCTGCACCTGGTGCAGTCGGAGCAGGGTTACGTCTCGCCGGAGGGCATCGCCTTCTGCGCCGAGGTCCTGAACATCACCAAGGCGCAGGTCGGCGCGGTGGCGACGTTCTACACGATGTACAAGCGCAAGCCGACCGGCGACTACCTCGTCAGCGTCTGCACCAACACCATGTGCGGCGTGCTCGGCGGCGACAAGGCCTACGAGGCGCTGCGCGACTACCTGGGCGTCGACCACGACGAGACGACGTCGGACGGCAAGATCACGCTCGAGCACGCCGAGTGCCTCGCCGCCTGCGACTACGCGCCGGTGATGACGGTCAACTACGAGTTCTTCGACCAGATCACCGAGGACAGCGCGCTCACGCTGGTCAAGCAGCTGCAGAACGGTGAGCGTCCGCAGCCGACCCGCGGCACGCGGCTGTGCACGCTCAAGGAGATGGCGGTCCAGCTGGCAGGCTTCGCCGACGACCGGGGCGACGACGTCATCGCCGACGGCCCCGCGGGCGAGCCGACCCTGGCCGGCAACCGGCTCGCGGAGCGGTTCGGCATCGCCGTCCCCGGCTTCGACCCGGAAACGCCGATCACCAAGAAGGCCGAAGAAGCACCGAAGCCGTCCGAGACGTTGCCGAAGGCCGCCTCGGACGGAAAGCCGGCCGGTGACGGCCCGCTGCCTCAAAAGAAAGAGGAGGCGAAGCCGTGACCCTCGACTACCAGCCCTCGCGGGAGTCGCTGTCGAAGCTGACGCCGGTGCTCACCAAGCGCTGGCTTTCGCCCGACGCGTGGAAGATCGACGTCTACGAGCGGCTCGACGGGTACACCGCGCTGCGCAAGGCGTTCAAGGCGCACCCTGACGAGCTGATCCAGCTGGTCAAGGACTCCGGCCTGCGCGGCCGTGGCGGCGCCGGCTTCCCCACCGGCATGAAGTGGGGCTTCATCCCGCAGAACGACGGCAAGCCGCACTACCTCGTGGTCAACGCCGACGAGGGCGAGCCGGGCACCTGCAAGGACCTGCCGCTCATGATGGCCGACCCGCACTCGCTGGTGGAGGGCGTCATCATCGCCTCCTATGCGATCCGGGCCAACTTCGCCGCGATCTACATCCGCGGCGAGGCCGTCCACTCCGCCCGGCGCCTGCGTGCCGCGGTCGAGCAGGCGTACGCCAAGGGGTACCTCGGCAAGAACATCCTCGGCAGCGGCTTCGACCTCGACCTGGTCGTCCACAGTGGAGCGGGTGCCTACATCTGCGGCGAGGAGACGGCGCTGCTGGACTCGCTGGAGGGCTACCGCGGCCAGCCCCGGCTGCGCCCGCCGTTCCCGGCCACGCACGGGCTCTACGCCTCGCCCACGGTCGTCAACAACGTCGAGACGATCGCGAGCGTCCCGTACATCGTGCTCGGTGGCTCGGCCTGGTTCCGCAGCATGGGCACCGAGAAGTCGCCCGGGCCGAAGATCTACTCGATCTCGGGGCGGGTCAACAACCCCGGCCAGTTCGAGTGCGGTCTCGGCGTCACGCTGCGGCAGCTCATCGACCTGGCCGGTGGCATGCAGCCCGGCCATGAGCTGAAGTTCTGGACGCCGGGCGGCTCCTCGACGCCGATGCTCACCGACGAGCACCTCGACGTGCCGCTGGACTTCGAGGGCATGGCGGGCGTCGGCACGATGCTCGGCACGACCGCCGTCCAGGTGTTCTCCAACCAGGACGACATCGTGTACGCCACGTACCGGTGGATCGCGTTCTACCACCACGAGTCGTGCGGCAAGTGCACCCCGTGCCGCGAGGGCAACTACTGGATGGTGCGGATCCTGCACCGCATCCTCGCCGGCCAGGGCACGGTCCTGGATCTGGACACCCTGCTGGACGCCTGCGACAACCTGCTCGGGCGCTCGTTCTGCGCGCTCGGCGACGGCGCGACCAGCCCGGTGACGTCCTCGATCAAGTACTTCAAGCAGGACTACCTGGACTACATCGAGGGCCGCAAGACCCCGATGTTCAAGGGCGAACTGGTAGGAGCCCACTGATGACGGACGTCGTTCCGAAGGTCGACACGGTCAAGCTGACCATCGACGGCATCGAGGTCGAGGCACCCAAGGGCGCCCTCGTCATCCGGGCCGCCGAGCAGATCGGCATCTCCATCCCCCGCTTCTGCGACCACCCGCTGCTGGCTCCCGCCGGCGCGTGCCGCCAGTGCCTGGTCGACGTGGAGGGCCAGCGCAAGCCGGTGGCCTCGTGCACGCAGCCGGTGGCCGAGGGCATGGTGGTCCGCACCCAGGTGACCTCTGAAGTGGCCAAGAAGGCCCAAGAGGGCATCATGGAGTTCCTCCTGATCAACCACCCGCTCGACTGCCCGGTCTGCGACAAGGGCGGCGAGTGTCCCCTGCAGAACCAGGCGATGAGCAACGGCCAGTCCGAGAGCCGGTTCGTCGAGCACAAGCGGGAGTTCCCGAAGCCGCTGCCGATCAGCACCCAGGTGCTGCTCGACCGCGAGCGGTGCGTGCTGTGCCAGCGCTGCACCCGGTTCTCCGACGAGATCGCCGGCGACAAGTTCATCGACCTCATGGAGCGTTCGTCCAACGAGCAGATCGGCGTCTTCCGGGGCAACCCCGAGTCGCCCGAGGACGACGCGCCGTTCAACTCGTACTTCTCGGGCAACACGATCCAGATCTGCCCGGTCGGCGCGCTGACCAGTGCGCAGTACCGCTTCCGCGCCCGGCCGTTCGACCTGGTCTCCACGCCCAACGCGTGCGAGCACTGCGCCGCCGGCTGCGACCAGCGGGCCGACCACCGCCGCGGCAAGGTCATGCGCCGCCTGGCGGGCGACGACCCGGCGGTCAACGAGGAGTGGAACTGCGACAAGGGCCGCTTCGCGTTCCAGTACACCAACGCCACCGACCGCCTGACCAAGCCTCTGGTGCGCGACGGCAAGACCGGTGAGCTGCGCGAGGCGAGCTGGCCGGAGGCCCTGACGGTCGCGGCCGCCGGGCTCGCCGCCGCGAAGGACAACGGCGGCGTCGGCGTCCTGACCGGTGGCCGGCTGACGGTCGAGGACGCGTTCGCGTACTCGAAGTTCGCCAGGGTCGCGCTCGGCACCAACGACATCGACTTCCGGGCCCGGCCGTTGTCGGCGGAGGAGACCGAGTTCCTCGGCTCGTCCGTCGCGGGCCGGGTCGACGTCACGTACGCCGACATCGAGCGTGCCGGCGCGGTCGTCTTCGTCGGGCTGGAGCCCGAGGAGGAGTGCCCGATCATCTTCCTTCGGGCCCGCAAGACGTACCTGAAGCGGGGACTGGCCAGCTACGCGGTCGCCCCGTTCGTCAGCCGCGGGTTCGAGAAGCTCGGCTCGACCGTCATCCTCACCGCGCCCGGCGCCGAGGCGGAGGTGCTCGGCGCGTCCGAGCAGCTGCGCGAGGCGCTGTCGGCCGACGGCGCGATCCTGTTCGTCGGCGAGCGGCTGGCGAGCGTCGAGGGCGGCCTGTCCGCCGCGGCGCGCATCGCCGAGGAGACCGGCGCCAAGCTCGCGTGGGTGCCGCGTCGCGCCGGTGACCGCGGCGCGGTCGAGGCCGGCGCGCTGCCGACCCTGCTGCCCGGCGGCCGCCCGGTCTACGACCCGGCCGCCCGTAGCGAGGTCGCGGCCGCGTGGCAGCTCGACGCGGGCGTCCTGCCCAGCGCCTCGGGCCGCGACGCTGACGCGATCATCGCCGCCGCCAGGGCCGGCCAGCTCGGCGCGCTGCTCGTCGGCGGCGTCGACCCGGCCGACCTGTCCGACCCGCAGGCCGCCGAGCAGGCGCTGGACGCGGTCGGCTTCGTGGTCAGCCTGGAGCTGCGGCTCAGCGCCGTGGCGAAGCGGGCCGACGTGGTCCTGCCGATCGCCCCGGCGGTCGAGAAGACCGGCTCGTACGTCAACTGGGAAGGCCGGGTCCGCCCGTTCGACACGGTGCTCAAGACGGCCGCGATGAGCGACGCCCGCGTCCTGGACGCGCTCGGTCGCGAGCTCGGCCTGGAGCTGGGCGTCGGCGACGTCGCCGCGGCGCGGGCGCAGCTCGCCACGCTCGCGGAGCTGCCGCTGCCCGGGACCGCCACGGCCGGGACCGCCCTGCGCGCCAGCGTGCGGGTCGCGGTGCCCACGGTGGCCGCCGGTTCGGCCGCCTCGCCCACCAGCGGCCAGGCGGTCCTGGCGTCCTGGCACCACCTGCTCGACAGCGGTTCGCTGCAGGACGGCGACGGCCACCTGGCCGGCACCGCGCGCACGCCGGTCGTGCGGATCTCCAAGAGCACCGCCGCCGACCTCGGGGTCGCCGACGGTGACGCGGTGACGGTCGGCACCGGGCGGGGCGCGATCACCCTGCCGGCGCTGGTCACCGACATGGTCGACGGGGTCGTCTGGGTCCCGACGAACTCACCCGGCTCGACCCTGCGCCGCACGCTCGGTGTCGCCGAAGGTGCGCTGGTCGAGATCAGCACTGGGGGTACCAAATCATGATCCTCGCCGAGAACCTCGACCAGTTCGGCAAAGACCCCTGGTGGCTGGTGCTCGCCAAGGTCGTCGTGATCTTCGCGTTCCTGGTCGTCATGACGCTCTTCGCCATCTGGTACGAGCGCAAGGTCGTGGCCCGGATGCAGGTCCGGCCGGGCCCGAACCGCAACGGGCCGTTCGGTCTGCTGCAGTCGCTCGCCGACGGCCTGAAGCTGGCGTTCAAGGAAGACATCATGCCGCGCCTCGCGGACAAGGTCGTCTTCTTCTTCGCGCCGGTGATCTCCACGATCTGCGCGTTCACCGCGTTCTCGGTGATCCCGTTCGGGCCGACGGTGTCGATCTTCGGTACGCACAGCCCGCTGCAGCTCACCGACATCCCGGTGGCCGTGCTGCTGGTGCTGGCCTGCTCGTCGATGGGCATCTACGGCGTCGTGCTCGGCGGCTGGGCCTCCGGCTCGACCTACCCGCTGCTCGGCGGCCTGCGCTCCAGCGCCCAGATGATCTCGTACGAGGTCGCGATGGGCCTGTCGATCGTCTCGGTCTTCCTGGTGGCGGGCACGATGTCGACCTCCCAGATCGTGGAGGGGCAGGCCGGCAACGGCACCGTCGACATCGGCGGCTGGAACGCGGACCTGCCCGCCTGGTACGGCATCCTGCTGCTGCCGAGCTTCCTGATCTACTTCACCGCCGCGGTCGGCGAGACGAACCGGGCGCCGTTCGACCTTCCCGAGGCCGAGTCGGAGCTGGTCGGTGGCTTCCACACCGAGTACTCCTCGCTGAAGTTCGCGCTGTTCTTCCTCGCCGAGTACGTCAACATGGTCACCGTCTCCGGCCTTTGCACGACACTGTTCCTCGGCGGTTGGCGGGCACCGTGGCCGATCTCGCTGTGGGACGGCGCCAACCAGGGCTGGTGGCCGGTCCTGTGGTTCACCATCAAGGTCCTGCTGCTGCTGTTCGTCTTCGTGTGGCTGCGCGGCACGCTGCCCCGCCTGCGCTACGACCAGTTCATGCGGTTCGGCTGGAAGGTCCTGATCCCGGCCAACCTGATCTGGATCCTGTCGCTCGCCGGCATCCTGCTGACGATCGACAGCGACAGCCTCAGCACCGGTGGCAAGATCGGCGTCTCCGTCGCGATCATCGTGGCGGCTCTGGCGCTCGGCTTCGTTGCGATCGCGCTGTCGCGCCGCAACGTCACGGTCGTCGAGATGCCGAAGGCACACCCAGGCGGCCGGGTCGGTGGCGGCAAGGGCTTCCCGCTGCCGCCTATGAACCTCGAGGTGCCGCCGAGCCCGCGGGCCAAGCTTGTGATCGCCGAGCGCGAGCCCGTCTCGACCGGCAAGGAGAACTCATGAGCGGCCAGCGGAGCGGCTCGGGCCGCTCATTGGAATTGCAGCTTGGCTCAGGCCGGCGCCGGAGCGAAGCGGAGGGGTCGGCATGAGTATCGGTGGAACACTCAAGGGGTTCGGGGTCACCTTCTCGCACATGTTCAAGAAGGTGGTCACCGAGGAGTACCCGGAGCAGCGCAAGCCGCCGGCTCCGCGGTATCACGGACGGCACATCCTCAACCGGTGGCCGGACGGCCTGGAGAAGTGCATCGGCTGCGAGCTGTGCGCGTGGGCCTGCCCCGCGGACGCGATCTTCGTCGAGGGCGCCGACAACACCGAGGACGAGCGCTTCTCGCCCGGTGAGCGGTACGCCCAGACGTACCAGATCAACTACGCCCGCTGCATCTTCTGCGGTCTGTGCATCGAGGCCTGCCCGACCCGTTCGCTGACCATGAGCAACGAGTACGAGCTGGCCCGCGACAATCGGCGCGACCTGATCTTCACCAAGGAGATGCTGCTCGCGCCGCTGCTGCCCGGTATGGAGCGCCCGCCGCACGACATGCGTCTCGGCGAGACGGAGAAGGACTACTACGTCGGCGCGCTCGACAACCCCGGCACGTCCGCGGGCGCCGAGCACTACAAGGGGGGTCAGTCGTGAACCTCTCCCTGGAACTGCTGGCCGCCGCCGGTGACGTGAAGGGAGGCGAGGCCGTCACCTTCTGGATCCTCGCCCCGATCGCGGTGCTCGGCGCCATCGGCATGGTCTGGGCGCGCAACGCGGTGCACTCCGCGCTGTTCCTGGTGATCACGATGCTGTGCCTGGGCGTGTTCTACGTCCTGCAGGCCGGCCCGTTCATCGGCATGGTGCAGATCATCGTCTACACCGGCGCCATCATGATGCTGTTCCTGTTCGTGCTGATGCTGGTCGGCCGGGACTCCTCGGACTCGCTGATCGAGACACTGCGCGGCCAGCGGATGGTGGCGATCCTGCTCGGCGTCGGGCTGTCGCTGCTGCTGGGCATCGCCCTGTACCACGCGCTCGGCGACAGCGACCCGAAGGGCCTGACCGAGGCGAACGCCGCCGGCAACGTGACCGGCCTGGCCAAGCTGATCTTCACCAAGTACGTGTGGGTGTTCGAGGTGACCTCGGCGCTGCTGATCACGGCGGCGGTGGGCGCGATGATCCTGGCGCACATCGAGAAGCGCAAGGAAGACAAGATCAGCCAGCCGGAGCGGATGCTCGCCCGGTTCCAGCCGGGCAGCTACCCCGCGCCGAAGCCCGGCCCGGGTGTGTTCTCCACCTCCGACTCGGTGGCGACGCCCGCGCGGCTGCCCGACGGCACGCCGTCGGACCGCAGCATCTCCAAGATCCTCCCGACCCGGGAGTTGACGTCGGCAGACGTCGCACCTAAGGGGACCGAGAAGTGACACCGACGTACTACATCGTCCTGGCGTCGATCCTGTTCACGATCGGCGCGGTGGGTGTACTCATCCGGCGCAACGCGATCGTGCTGTTCATGTGCATCGAGCTGATGCTCAACGCGGCCAACCTCGCGCTGGTCACGTTCAGCCGGATCAACGGCACGCTCGACGGCCAGATCATGGCGTTCTTCGTCATGGTCGTCGCGGCGGCCGAGGTCGTCGTCGGCCTGGCGATCATCATGTCGATCTTCCGGACTCGACGCTCGGCAAGCGTCGACGACGCGAACCTGCTGAAGTACTAGGGAGCGGGTTGTGGAACCAATCGCCTACACGGCGGCGAACGGGTGGCTGGGCACGTTCTGGCTGCTGCCCGCGATCCCGCTGGCCAGCGCGGCAGCGCTGCTGCTGCTCGGCAAGCGCGCCGACCGCTGGGGACACTGGCTCGGCGTGCTCAGCGTCGCCGCGTCCTTCGTGCTGGGGCTGACCTACTTCTTCACGCTCCGCGGGCTGGAGAACCGCAGCGGCGTCGAGCTGAAGCTGTGGGACTACATCGGCGTCGGGGACTTCAAGGTCGACCTGGGTCTGCTGTTCGACCCGCTGTCGGCGATGTTCGTCCTGCTGATCACCGGCGTCGGCTCACTGATCCACCTCTACGCGGTGGGTTACATGGACCACGACCCGGGCCGCCGGAAGTTCTTCGGCTACTTCAACCTGTTCGTCGCGGCGATGCTGTTGCTGGTCCTCGGCAACAACTACGTGATGCTGTACTTCGGCTGGGAGGGCGTCGGCCTCGCGTCCTACCTGCTGATCTCCTTCTGGTATCTGAAGCCCAGCGCGGCGACCGCCGGTAAGAAGGCGTTCCTCATGAACCGCGTCGGTGACGCCGGTTTCGCGATCGCCATCTTCATGATGTTCGCCTACCTCGGCACCGTCGACTACGCCGGCGTCTTCAACGGCGTGCACAAGCTCAGCAGCGGCGTGGTCCTGACCATGGCGCTCCTGCTGCTGCTCGGCGCCGCCGGCAAGTCCGGCCAGTTCCCGCTGCAGGCATGGCTCCCGGACGCCATGGAGGGCCCGACCCCGGTGTCGGCGCTCATCCACGCCGCGACGATGGTCACCGCCGGCGTCTACCTGATCGCCCGCTCGCACCCGATCTTCGACGCCAACTCCACGGCGCAGACGGTCGTCGTCGCGGTCGGCGCGCTGACGCTGCTGATGGGCTGCATCATCGGCGCCGCCAAGGACGACATCAAGCGGGTCCTGGCCTGGTCGACCGTCAGCCAGATCGGCTACATGTTCCTGGGTGTCGGCCTCGGCGGCGCCGCGTACGCGCTCGCCCTGATCCACCTGCTGGCGCACGGCTTCTTCAAGGCCGGCATGTTCCTCGGCGCGGGCTCGGTCATGCACGGCATGCACGACCAGGTCGACATCCGCCGCTTCGGCGGGCTGTGGAAGTACATGAAGATCACCTGGATCACGTTCATGTGCGGCTGGCTGGCCATCATCGGCATCCCGCCGCTGTCGGGCTACTTCTCCAAGGAGCCGATCATCGCCGCGGCGTTCGAGCGCGGCGACTGGACCTCGTGGCTCTTCGGCGGTGCCGCGCTGCTCGGCGCCGGCCTGACCGCGTTCTACATGACGCGGCTGTTCGTGCTCACGTTCCACGGACCGGAGCGCTGGACCGACGACATCCGGCACCCGCACGAGTCGCCGAAGATCATGACGATCCCGCTGATCCTGCTGGCGATCGGCTCGCTCGGCGCCGGTTACCTGCTGTCGACGTCGGTGCCCGAGTGGCTCACGCCGGTCTACGGCAGCGAGCACACCGAGCACGAGCCGGTGCTGAACCACACGCTGATCACAGTGCTGTCAATCGCGGTCACGCTCGCCGGCGCGGGTCTGGCGGCGGCGCTGTTCCGCAACGGCACCGCGCTCGCCGAGGAGCCGGCCGGCGCGCTGGTCACCGCGGCCCGCAAGAACCTCTACACCGACTCGTTCAACGAGGCGGTCTTCGAGGCGCCCGGCCGCTACCTGACGCGGGCCTTGGTCTACCTCGACAACCGCGGCATCGACGGCCTGGTCAACGGCCTCGCCGCGGGGATCGGCGGCGGCTCCGGCCGGCTCCGCCGGGCGCAGACCGGTTTCGTGCGCTCCTATGCCCTGTCCATCCTTGGAGGCGCGGTGCTCGTGGTGGCCGCCATGCTGGCGGTGACGTTCGGATGAGCTCCTTTCCGTATCTGACCGTGCTCACGGTGGCGCCGCTCGTCGGCGCGGCCGGGATCGCGTTCCTGCCCAAGGACAAACCGGAGCTGGCCAAACGCGCCGCCTTCGGCTGGTCGCTGCTGATCCTGGCGCTGACCGTCGGGCTGTGGCTGCAGTTCAAGCCGACCGGCGAGCGGTTCCAGTTCCGCGAGTCCTACACGTGGATCCCGCAGTGGGGCGCCAAGTTCACCTTCGCGGTCGACGGCATCGCCCTGGTCATGATCGCCCTGATCGCGCTGCTGGTGCCGCTGGTCGTGCTCGCGTCCTGGCACGACGCGGACAAGAGCAAGCGGTCGGTGCCGGCGTACTTCGCGCTGCTGCTGGCCCTCGAAGCCACGATGATCGGCGTCTTCGCCGCGCAGGACGTGTTCCTGTTCTACGTGTTCTTCGAGGTCATGCTCGTGCCGATGTACTTCCTCATCGGCTCCTACGGCGGTCACCAGAAGCAGTACGCGGCGGTCAAGTTCTTCCTGTACTCCCTCGTCGGCGGGCTCTTCATGCTCGCCGCGGTGGTCGGGCTGTGGGTCCTCGGCGGTCACACCTTCGACTGGCCGACGCTGCTGTCCGCCGACTTCGGCGTCAACGCCGAGCGCTGGCTGTTCCTCGGCTTCTTCCTCGCCTTCGCGATCAAGGCGCCGTTCTTCCCGTTTCACACCTGGCTGCCCGACGCCGGTGGCGCGGCGCAGGCCGGCTCGGCCGCGCTGCTCGTCGGCGTCATGGACAAGGTCGGCACGTTCGGCATCCTGCGCTACTGCCTGCCGCTGTTCCCCAACGCCTCGAAGCACTTCGCCTGGCTGGGGCTGACGCTCGCGGTGGTCGGCATCGTGTACGGCGCGCTGGTGGCGATCGGCCAGCAGGACCTGAAGCGGCTGGTGTCCTACACGTCGATCGCCCACTTCGGGTTCATCGGCATCGGCATCTTCGCCTTCACCACCCAGGCGGGCACCGGCGCGGTGCTGTACATGGTCAACCACGGCCTCGCGACCGGCCTGCTGTTCCTGGTCGTGGGCATGCTGGTGAGCCGCCGCGGCAGCGCGCTGGTGAGTGACTTCGGCGGCGCCGGCAAGCTCGTGCCGGTCCTGGCCGGCGTGTTCTTCGTCGCCGGTCTCGCCTCGCTCGCCCTGCCCGGCACGTCGCCGTTCGTCTCGGAGTTCCTGGTACTGATCGGCACGTTCACGGTGAACAAGACGGTGGCCGTCATCGCCACTGCTGGCATCATCCTGGCCGCCGGCTACGTGCTCTGGATGATCCAGCGCACCACGCAGGGCACCACGAACCCGAAGCTGCTCGAGATCAAGGCGATGAGCCGGGACCTGTCGCTGCGTGAGGCCGCCGTCGTCACGCCGCTGATCGCGCTGATCATCGTGCTCGGCTTCTACCCGAAGCCGGTCATCGACGTGATCAACCCGGCGATCAAGGCGACGATGACGGACATGCAGGTCACCGACCCGAAAGCCACCGCAGGCACCGTGGAGGCCGGCAAGTGAACGACAAACTCCAACTGCCGAACCTGGATTACGCGGCGCTCTCGCCGATGCTGATCCTGTTCGGGGTCGCGTGCATCGGGGTGCTCGTCGAGGGCTTCGTGCCGCGGCGGCTGCGGCACACCGTGCAGCTGTCCCTGTCGCTGCTCGGCCTCGTCGCCGCGCTGGTGATGGTGATCCGCGAGGGCAACACCGACACGCTCACGGCGCAGACCGCGGTCGCCATCGACGGCCCCGGCATGTTCCTGTCGGCCGCGATCATCGTGCTGGGCATCGTGTCGCTGCTGCTGATCGGTGAGCGGAGCCTGGAGACCGGCGGCGCGTTCGTCGCGCAGGCCGCCGTCACCGCCAACACCGACGCCGACCGCGAGCAGGCCGCGCGCGCCACCGGCGCGACCGAAGTGTTCCCGCTCACGATGTTCGCGCTCGCCGGGATGCTGCTCTTCTGCGCCGCGAACGACCTGCTGGTCATGTTCGTGGCCCTGGAGGTCTTCTCGCTGCCGCTGTACCTGCTGTGCGCGCTCGCCCGCCGTCGGCGGCTGTTGTCGCAGGAGGCCGCGCTCAAGTACTTCCTGCTCGGCTCGTTCGCCTCGGCGTTCTTCGTGTTCGGCATCGCGCTGATCTACGGCTACGCGGGCCAGGTCGACTTCCGGGCGATCAACACCGCGATCGTGGCCTCGGCCAACGACGACATCCTGCTCTATGTCGGCCTGGCGATGCTCGCGGTCGGCCTGCTGTTCAAGGCCGCGGCGGTGCCGTTCCACGTGTGGACCCCGGACGTCTACCAGGGCGCGCCGACGCCGGTCACCGCGCTCATGGCGGCCTGCACCAAGGTCGCCGCGTTCGGCGGTCTGCTGCGGCTGGTCAACGTCGGCTTCCCGCGCACCGAGTGGGCGCTGCAGGACGTGCTCGGCGCGGTGGCGGTCATCACCATGCTCGTCGGCGCGATCCTGGCCGTGACGCAGACCGACATCAAGCGACTGCTGGCCTACTCCTCGATCGCCAACGCCGGCTACCTGCTGGTGGGTGTGCTGGCGATGGACAAGGGCGTGTCCAGCTCGATGTTCTACCTGGTCGCCTACGGCTTCACGGTGCTCGCCGCGTTCGCCGTGGTGACGCTGGTCCGCGACGCCGACGGCGAGGCGACGCACCTGTCACGCTGGGCCGGACTCGGGCGGCGTTCTCCGCTGTACGCGACGCTGTTCACGTTCATCCTGCTCGCCTTCGCCGGTCTACCGCTGACCAGCGGTTTCACCGCGAAGTTCGGCGTGTTCGCGTCCGCGATCGACGCCGATCAGACCTGGCTGGTGATCGCCGGCGTGGTGAGCAGCGCCATTCTGGCCTTCCCCTATCTGCGGGTGGTCGTCATGATGTGGCTGTCGGAGCCGGGCGAGACGACCCCTGCGGTGTCGATCCCGGGCGCGATGACAGCAGCGGCGCTGGTCATCGGGACCGTCGCGACCTTGGTGCTGGGCGTTGCTCCGAGCGTGCTGCTCGAAGCGACGGAGCATGCCGGGAACTTCCTGAAATAGGCCCCGCACGCTGCGACGTCCCCCCGTGGTGTCCCACGCGGGGACGTCGCTGCATGAGGGCGCCGCAAGCTGTTCGGACAGGCTATGGCATCGTTGGAGCTGTGGTGAGTACGGGAACCGTGCAATCGGGTGCGTCTGTCGGCCTGACCTTCGCCGATCCGGCGTTGGAAAGCAGCGTCATGGCGATCCTCCGGGACGTCGAGACGGTGCTGGTCGACTCCGTCGACAGTGCCAACCCGCTGGTGACCGAGGCGGCCCGCCACCTGGTCAACGCGGGCGGCAAGCGGTTCCGGCCGCTGCTCGTGGCGCTCGCCGCACACTTCGGCGACCCGACCGCGCGTGAGGTCGTGCTGGCCGGCGCGGTGGTCGAGCTGACCCACCTCGCGACGCTCTACCACGACGACGTCATGGACGAGGCCGCCGTGCGCCGCGGCGCACCCAGCGCCAACTCCCGCTGGGGCAACTCGCTGGCGATCCTCATCGGCGACTACCTGTTCGCCCGTGCCGCCGCCGTCGCCACCGAGCTCGGGCTCGAGGCGGTCAAGATCCAGGCGAGCACGTTCTCGCGCCTCGTGCACGGCCAGGTCGCCGAGACCGCCGGCCCGCTGCAGGGCGAGGACGCGATCTCGCACTACCTGCGGGTCATCTCGCAGAAGACCGGCTCGCTGATCTCGACCAGCGCCCGCTTCGGCGGCATGTTCGGCGGCTGCACCGACGAGGAGATCGAAGCCCTCGCGACGTTCGCCGAGACGTTCGGCATCGCGTTCCAGCTCTCCGACGACCTGATCGACATCGCCAGCGAGAGCACCCAGTCGGGCAAGACTCCCGGCACCGACCTGCGTGAGGGCGTGCCGACGCTGCCGGTGCTCTACGCGCTGGCCTCCGGCGACGACGACGCCGCCTCGATCCGCCTCCGCGAGATCCTGTCCGCGGGGCCGGTCACCGACGACGCGTTGCACGCGGAGGCGCTGACGCTGCTGCGGGAGTCCGCGGCGCTGAAGCAGGCCCGCGAGACCGTCCGTGGCTATGCGGACCGCGCCAGGGCGTGCCTGGCGCCCCTGCCGCACGTGCCGGCGCGGGTCGCGATGGAGTCTCTGTGCGACTTCATCGCTGATCGCACCAACTGATTCTTCTCCGGGGACGGCGCAGCGGCGGCATTCTGCCGCCGCTGACTGCTGGATGCCACATTGCTCAATGCGATGCGGCACTGCTACCTGCCTCGGCGACAACTCGCAACGACGTGATGACAGCCAGGAGTGGTCCTGCAGCACGCGCGTTTTGCCTACTCAACCATAAGCGCTTTACTTACACAGATATCATGACTCAAGATTGAGTGATACTTACGTTACTCGGCGTGTCGCTAGCATGACTGCACACAACTGATGTCCGGATTGAGCCATTCATCGCTATGTGTAGAGCGGTCGGATTCCCTGACCTGACGCCACAAATGATCAAACTGTTCCCTGGACCAGCTCCAGTTTCATATGGTGTGAATCCAGTTACTGCTGCGGCTGGGGAGGGCGGCGGTGCGGGATCCACAGGCCGAACCCTCGGACCTCATCCGGAGCGTGTCGAGGGCACTACGAGTCTTGGAGGCCGTGGGTCAATCACCACGCGGCCTCACCGTGAAGCAGATCGCCCGACGATGTGACTTCACGGTCGCTACGACCTACCACCTCGTGCGCACCCTGGCATACGAGGGCTACGTAATACGGCGTGAGAACGGCACCTACGTGGTCGGGCTGGAGATCGCCGACCGCTACCGGGAGCTGGTGCTCGCGTTCCGGGGGCCCAGCGCCGTCACAGACCGGCTGCGCCGGGCTGCCGCGGAGACGGGCTACAGCCACTTCCTGGGACGCTTCATCGGCGGCAGGATCGCCGTCACCGCGTCAGCGGAGGGTCCACGGACCCCGCCGTACGACGAACTGGTGCCGGGCTACGACGACGCCGCCCACGCCACGGCACTGGGCAAGGCGCTGCTCGCCACGATGAGCGCGGATCAGCGATGGCGCTTCCTGAAGGAGTACGGGATGCGCGCGTACACCTCGGCGACACTGACGTCGCCGGAGGCCCTCGACTCGGACCTCGCCGCCGGCGAGCGCCGTGGCATGCAGATCGAGATCGGCCAGTTCCGCCAGGGGCTCGCGTGCGCCGCGGTCATGGTGGTCACCGACCGCGACCCGGACCGCCGGGTCGTGCTGGCCTGCGCGCTGCCGCCCGCCGAGCTGATGTCCTCGGCGAAGGTCGTGCGGACCAGGCTGCTCGCCACCGCACACCACCTGGCGACGGTCCTGGCCGAATAGCAACGGGCGTCTCCCGCGGTACCTGGGAGACGCCCGCTGCGAACGAGGTCAGACGCCGATGTTGTGGCCGTCCAGGCGCCACGCCACCGCGATGCCCGGCTTGGCGAAGTCGCCGTCGGGCCAGTTCGACGCCGGCTTCTCCACCGACGCGCCGCTGATCTCGCCGGGGTGCTGCACCGCGACGAACGCGCTCTTGTTGTCGCCGTGGATCCACGGCCCGCAGGTCTCCGCGCCGTAGGGCACCGTCAGGAACTGCTTCAGGTGACCCTTCTCGGGGCCTTCCAGCGGCACCGCGAACAGGCCGTCGTTGGTGCCGAGCGCGTTGCCGTCGGTGGAGATCCACAGGTTGCCGGCGCCGTCGAACGCCACGTTGTCGGGGCAGGAGATCGGCGAGACCTGGTTCTTGTCGTACCCCATGAAGTACGTCGCCGGGTCCTTCGGGTCGCCGCAGACGATCGGGATGGTCCACGTGAACGCCGTGCCGGTGTGGTCGCCGTTGTTCTCGGTGATCTCGAAGATGTGCCCGTGCTTGTTGTTCGTGCGCGGGTTCGCCTCGTCGGCCGGGGCCTTGCCGGCCGGGCCGCGCGCCGTGTTGTTCGTCAGCGCGACGTAGATCTTGCCGGTCTTCGGGTTGGGCTCGACGTCCTCGGGCCGGTCCATCTTGGTCGCGCCGACCGCGTCACCGGCGAGGCGGGTGAAGACCAGCACCTCCTCCAGCGACATGCCGGGCACCTGCGACTTGCCGTCCTTCACCAGCGCGACCCACTCGCCGGTACCGTTGAACGCGCCGTCGGCGGGCAGCTTGCCGCTGCCGTCGATCTCCGCCGCGGAGGTGAAGCCGAGCTTCGCCACGTACAACGAGCCCGACTCCAGCAGGGTCAGGTTGTGCCGGCGGGCGAAGTAGGACTTACCGCTGTCGAACTTCTTGTCCGACACGAACTTGTACAGGTAGTCGAAGCGCTCGTCGTCGCCCATGTACGCCACGGCCTTGCCGCTCTTGGCGATGATGACGTTCGCGCCCTCGTGCTTCACCCGGCCCAGCGCGGTGTGCTTGCGCGGGGTCGAGCCGGGCGTGAACGGGTCGATCTCGACGACCCAGCCGAAGCGGTTCGCCTCGTTCGGGTGCTTCGTCAGGTCGAAGCGGGCGTCGGCGCGGTCCCACTTGCGGCTGCCGGCGGGGTAGCGGTTCACCGTGTCGATGCCGTACCGGTTGAACCGCGTCTTCGCCGGTTCGACAGCCGTCTCGGCACCGACGAAGTACTGGTTGAAGTTCTCCTCGCCCGAGAGGATCGTGCCCCACGGCGTGACGCCGCCCGCGCAGTTGTTCAGCGTACCGATGACATCCCGGCCTGACGGGTCGGCCGAGGTCTTCATCAGGTCGCTGCCGGCGGCGGGGCCGGTGACCTTGAAGTGCGTCGACAGGGCGGTGACCCGGCGGTTGTAACGCCGCCACCCGCGCGACACCGGCGTCCAGCGGCCCGAGTCGCCGACCCGCTCCAACTCGACCACGGACATGCCGTGCGCGGCCATCGCGGTGCGCAGCTGCTCGACCGACAGCCCGTCGATGCCCGGGAAGTTCGGGAACATCAGGTCCTCGTTGGTGTACTCGTGGTTGCACACGAGCAGCGCCCGCTCGCCGCGGCGGTCCAGCGGCAGCACCGCGACGAAGTCGTTGTTGTAGCCGAACTGCTTCGCCTGGGCGTCCGCGGTCTGCTTCGCGATGTTGAACCGCGGCGCACCCGGCACGACCTCGTCGCCCCACCGGATGACCACGGCGTGGTCGTACCCGTTGGGCACCACGACCCCGTCCACCTGGTTGGGCGTGACGGCCTTGAACGTCAGTTGCGACGGCTCGGGGGACTTCGTCGCGAACGAGTCGACCTCCGGCATAACGACGTCGGGCTCGCCCACCTCCCCGGCCGGCGAGGCGAACGCCGGCGTCCCCGCGGCGACCCCGGCGCCGGCCAGGCCAAGCACGAGCGCGCCGGCCCGCATGACACCGCGCCGCGACACCGCGTTCATCTCATCGGTGAAGTACGGGTTGGCCGACTGGTTCGGCACCGGGTGCTCACAGGCGATGCCGCATCGGTACAGGCAGGTCATACGATCGCGACCGCCGCCGTGCGCAACGGCCATCGGTAACGTCCGCCGTGGGTTATCCGACATTACGGGCTCCTGATCCTGAACAGCGACGGGGGACGAACGGCACCCTAGGGATGTCGGGTGAATGACATGTGACGCCGCCTTGAACCGCTGTGCGTATTAGTGCGTAGAAGCCAATGGAAGGGATACGGATAGTGCCTAAGCGTGAGTACAGACGATGCTGACCTGCTGCTGAAGGCGCTCCACAAGGAGCACGGAGATGCGCTGTTCGCCCATGCGCTGCGACTGACCGGCGGAGACCGCCAACGGGCCGAGGACCTGGTGCAGGAGACTCTGCTCCGGGCCTGGCAACACCCGGAGGCGCTCGACCCGGCCCGCGGCTCGGTGCGTGCCTGGCTCTTCACCACCGCCCGGAACCTCGCCATCGACGCGTGGCGGCGACGCTCCGCGCGGGTGGGCGAGGTCTTCACCGACCAGATGCCGGAGTCCCCGGTCGCGGTCGACGAGACCGAGCGCGCGGTGGAGTCCTGGGTCCTGGCGGAGGCGCTGACCCGACTTTCCCGACCGCACCGCGAGGTCCTGGTGGAGTGCTTCTACCAGGGACGTTCGGTCGCCGAGGCGGCCGAACGACTGGGCGTGCCCCCGGGCACCGTCAAGTCGCGGACCTACTACGCACTGCGTTCGCTGAAGGTCGTTCTGGAGGAGTTGGGGGTGAGCAATGAGGTGTGAACACCTCCATGACTCGGCTGTCTATGTGCTGGGAGCGTTGTCGCCGCCGGAGCGCGAGACATACGAGCGGCATCTCGCGGACTGCGAGGAGTGCCGCGCGGAGGTGGCGGAGTTCGGCGAGCTGCCTGGGCTGCTCGGCAAGCTGGACCCGGACGTTGCGCAGGCACTCGCCGCGCAGGACGCCCCGCCAGCTGGATGGGCCGGTCCGTCGGCCGTTCCCGCATCGGCTGCCTGGGCCGGTCCGTCCGCTGCTTGGGCTGGGCCGTCTGCGGTTCCTGCGGTTCCTGCCGCTTCTGCGACCGACCCCCTGCTTCCTCGGGTGCTCGACCGGGCGCAGCGCAGCCGGCGCACCGAGCGGCGGCGCCGCCGCTGGCAGAGTGCCGGGACCGCGCTCGTCGCCGCCTGCCTCGGCGTGCTCGCCGTGATCGGGGTGCGATCCGCGGGGGTGGGACAGCCGGACTTCGTCGCTATGCAGGAGGTTTCCGCCACGGTACCGGTGACCGCCAGCCTGGCCTTCGAAGGCGAGCCCGGCGGGACCCTCGTGCGGATGCAGTGCGCGTACAAGCCGACCGGCGCCGCCGGCTCCGGGAAGTGGACCTACAAGCTCTACGTGGTGCCGAAGACCGGAGAGCCCGAGGAACTCGACTCGTGGACCGCCGGCGTCGGCGACGAGTACGAGCTCAAGGCCCACACCCGGTACCAGCGCGCCGACATCCAGAAGATCGAGATCCGCAAGGGCGACGGCACGCCGTTGCTCGTCCTCAACGCCTGAAGCTCGTCCTCGTCTCACTCACACCGCTAGACCGGCTGGGCGGCCACCGTCTCCTCGACGGCGGCCGCCTTCTCCGCTTTGCGCTGCCGGCTGTGCCGGATCGCGTCCCACGTGAAGATCGCCAGCGCGCACCACACGATCACGAACCCGGCCAGCCGCGCCGGCGGCATCGGCTCGTGGAACACCAGCACCCCGAGGACCAGCTGCAGCGTCGGCGTCAGGTACTGCAGGATTCCCAGGCCCGACAGCGGCACCCGGTTGGCCGCCTCCGCGAACAGCAGCAGCGGCACCGCGGTCAGCAGCCCACTGCCTGCCAGCATCACGGTGTGCCAGGCCGACACGGTGCCGAACGTCTCCTGATGCCGCGAGGCCAGCCACGCCAGATACCCGATCGCGGGCAGCGTCAGCACCGCCGACTCCAGGAACAGCCCCTCACCGGCCGGCAGCCCGAGCCGCTTCTTGATCAGGCTGTACGTGCCGAACGACCCCGCGAGCGTCAACGCGATCCACGGCAGTCGCCCGTAGTCCACGCTCAGCACGACCACGGCCACGGTGCCGACCCCGAGCGCCACCCACTGCAACCGCCGCAGTCGCTCCCGCAGCACCAGTACACCGAGCAGAATGACGAACAACGGGTTGATGAAGTATCCGAGCGACGCCTCGACCACCCGGTCCGTGTCCACGGCGAAGATGTAGACACCCCAGTTGACCGCGATGAACACCGCCGCCACGGAGATCCCGGCCAGCCGCTTCGTGTCCTTGAACAGCGCCCTGAGCGTCTGCCACCGCGACAGCACGGTCAGCAGCACCGCCACGGAGATCAGCGACCACACGATCCGATGCGCGAGCACCTCGACCGCCCCCGCAGGCCGCAACGCCCGAAAGTACAGCGGGAACACGCCCCACAAGATGTTGGCGGACAATGCGGACAAATACCCACGGCGCAGCGGTTCCACGCCTCTTACCGTAAGGGGCGGTCGGCCAACCGCCCCTCACCGGGTCGTGCAGTCCGCTCGTTGCTACCGGTAGTTCCGCGGGTAGTACTGCTGCTGGCGGGGCGGCGGAGGCGGAGGCTGCTGGCGGCGGTTCCTGTCCTTGTCGCCCCCGTCGGGGATGACGAGGTTGATGACCCAGCTGACGACGCCGATGAACAACGCCCCGAGCACCGCCGACGGCCAGAAGTCGTCGACGTGGAACGCCAGGTCCAGCTTCTCGGCGATCCAACTCGTCAGCATCAACAGCAACCCGTTGACGACCAGCGAGATCAGCCCAAGCGTCAACAGATACGCCCAGCAACCAATGGTCTTGATGATCGGGCGCAACACCGCGTTCACGATCCCGAAGATCGCGGCGACGACGAGCACGGTCAGCACCGTGCGCCCGGTCGTCCCCTCAACAGTGATGCCCGGGATCACCAGCGTGGCCAGCCACACCGTGAACGCACTCACGCCGAGCCGGATGAGGATTCCCATGCCGGTGATCGTGCCACGCCCCTCCAACCGCGGATACCCCGCGCCCACCCCGACCAGCACCAGAGTTCCCCCAACCCCCACCACAACCGCCCCACCCCCACGCCAAACAACGGTTTCCGACGTGGGATCGCGGCGCGGCGGTCGCCGTCTGGGTCGTCGCCCGCGCCGCCATCGTGATCGAAGCCGTCTGCCGGTCGTCCAGGCAGCCATAGGACGACTTCGATTTATGAAGAGGGAGGTCGTGACCGTCGATGACTGGACCGGGGAGTACCACGCTCCAGCGACGATCTTCACCTCGCTGCTTGATCGAAGGACGCCCGTGGTCGCTGGGGCGGCCACTGCTGTCCTTTGATCACGTTCGCAAGATCGTCCGTCGGCACCGAACCGCGGCCGCAGGCAGGAACACTGCCATGCTCGGGCCGGCGAGGCGCGGAGGGTGTGTCGCACGTGTGGTCGCCGGAGCGGGGTCATGGCGTGCAGGTTGCTTCGGGTGGCTCACCACGACCGTGATCGAAGGCGCGTGCTGGTCGTCGGAGCGGCCGTGGGGCGGCTTCGATCAATGCGCTGACCGCTGTGGCAGCAGTCGGCGGTGCGGGATTGCCGATCACGCCAGGGGTCCGCGCGGGGTGTGCCCATGTCACGCCGAGCGTGCGGGTATCGATGCGGGCTCCTGCCTGCGGATTGCTGTCGGTTCGCCGCATGCAATGCCACCGTGATCGAAGGTGTGCATCGGCCGCCCGGGCGACCCCGGGGCGACTTCGATCACGGATCCGGTTGCTGACTGCCATATCCGTCCTTTGATCACGGCCGATCCGCCGATCACCGTCGCCTGTGGGTGCCTCCTCGCGGTCGAGTGGAGTTGAGGCGGTGGTCGCGGGCCGGGCCGAGCCAGGTCGGTGGGCGGCTCTGTTGCGGGTGCCCCGCTGGCGTCGACGCCGTCATCAGCTCCTCCTTGCAGTCGGGTCGGGTTGAGGTGGAGGCGGGGGGATGGTTAGCGGGCAGGGCCGCCGGTCAGGTGGAGTTCGACCGGTGTCGGGGACAGGTGGGCCCAGCGGACGGTGCGGCGGCTGACCACGATGCCGAGCATCTCGGGGGCGATGCGGGTGAGCCAGGCGGCCGACTCGGTCAGGCCGAGCGCGTCGGTGGCGATCGTGGCCTCGGCCGGGGTCAGGGGCTGCAGGAGGACGAGGTCGGCGCGGGTCAGCAGGTCGGCTTCGGCTGCGGTGAGGTCGTCGCGGACGATCAGCGTGGCGCGCCAGGCGGACTCGGTGACGGCGGGCATGGGGCGGCCGTCGGAGGGGCCGGTGTCGATGACCAGCAGCTGCGGGGCGGTCGCGGTCGGCGGGGGTGGGTCGGCGGGCCGGCCCGCTGGGAGCAGGGTGATCGGCTCGTCGCCGAGGCCGCGCAGGAACGGGGACCACGCGGCGGGGCGGGTCGACTGGACGGTGACGTGGGCGCCGACGGCGAGGGCGCGCAGGGTCAGCATCTCGGCGCAGCGCAGGCCGCCGATCAGGACCGCTCGGGTCGGCTCGGCGCGGAACGGGCGGATCACCACCGGGGTGCCGTGCCGGTTGACGCCGAGCATCAGGCCGTCGCCGCCGGCTGCGGGCGCCAGCGAGGCGAGGTGGGCGGCGGTGACGAGCTGGGCGGCGCTGCCGTCGAGGGTCAGGTCGTCACGGCCGGCGAGGAGGCCGGCCAGAGCGGCGGCGTCGGCCGGCGCACCGCCGCCCAGGGGGGCGTCGCGGCGAGGGCGTCGAACTGTGAGCCGTCGAGGCGGGCCACCTGGGCGCCGAGCGCGGTGGCGAGCTGGTGCAGCGCCGCGGTCGCCTGGTCGAGCGCGGTCAGGGTGGGCGCCGCGAGGCGGATGGTCAGCTCGGCGCGGCAGGCGTCCTCGCCGCCGGTGGCGGTGAGCGCGACGGTCACCGCGGAGCAGGGCAGGGTCAGCAGCCGGTCGGCCAGCGGACCGTCCTGCGGCCGGCGGCGCAGCCGGAACACCGCCTGCCGCAGCCCGCCCACCTCCAGGCCGCGGCGGGTCTCACGGACAGGCCGGTCGGGGCGGTGCCCGGCGGCCTCGGCCAGCGCCGTGAGTGCCGACTGCGGCGACAGTGGGCGGGCCGGCAGGCCGGCCTTGCCGAGCAGGCGGCAGGCGCGGCAGACCGCGGCGACGAGGCTGCGCTCCAGGTCCTCGCGCTGATAGCCGCCGGCTCGACGGATCCGCACGCTGAGCAGCACCTGGCGGCGTGCGGGGATGTGGCCGTCGGTGAGCTGCCGGTAGGACGTGGCCGACGGTGTCGCGCCGGCACCCGGGTCGGGCGCGGCGGTCGCGCTGACCAGCAGCTGGATCCGTGCCTCCGGCAGGTCGGGTGCGGGAGGCGGGAGCAGCGCGCTCAGTGGCGGCACCGGTGGCGGGGCGTCGCCGAGCAGGTCGCTCAGGTCGCCGACCCGGATCATCGCGGTGAGCCCGTCGGCGTCCTCGACCACGCCGACGTCCACGCCGTCGATGTCCAGCGGCGCCATGACGGCGCCGGGTCGGACCACCGCGAGCAGCCCGGCGCCCGCCGGCGGTGACCTGCGGCGACGCGGCGGCCGCACCTGCAGCCCGAACGGCACCGCGGCGGCCAACGCCCAGGCCGGATGATGCGTCCACCCCAAGACCAACAATGCCGACGCGACCTGCGCGAGCACGATCCGCACAGCCTTCCTCATATCGCCCCCCGCCTATGCGATCTGGGGAATATCGTAGGGCGCCGGTACGACAGTTTTGGGGGGACAGCATGGCGTCGCGGCAGGACCAGCTGCATTCGTACCAGTTCATGGTGCAGCGCGTCGTCGCCGCATTGGTCACGCGCGAGACGGACCCGCCGAGATCGCCGTTTCGGCGCGTAGCAGGGGCGACGCTGGTCGGAGTGCTGCTCGCCGCGCTCGGCGTCGGGGGAGCGGCGGCCTATGCACTGATCGTGCCCGGCACTTCTGGCAAATGGCGCAACGAACGGGCACTCATCGTGGAGAAAGAGTCGGGTGCGCTATTCGTGTACCGCGACGAACGCCTCCATCCCGTCCTCAATCAGACATCCGCACTGCTCATCCTCAATCAGCCCGGGGTGAAGACGATCTCGGTCTCCACGAAGGCCCTGGCCGAGGCCCCGAGAGGCGCGACACTGGGCATCCCCGGCGCACCCGCCTCGCTGCCGACCGCGCAACGCCTGCACAGAGACCCATGGAAGATGTGCACAAAAGCCGCGGCATCGGTCGTGTTCATCACCCCCGAAGGGCCCAGGGACGGCACCACGCTCGGCGACCGTGGGCTGCTCGTCACCGGCCCCACCAACGCCCAGTACCTGCTGGTCCAGGGACGCAAGCACCTCATCCGCCAGCCCGGCGCCGTGCTCCCCGCGCTCGTCTGGTCCGGCCGGCCGCAGACAGCGGTCGCGCAGGCGTTCCTGCACGCGGTGCCGTCGGGCGCCGACCTGGTCACGCCCGCCGTGGAAGGCCGGGGCCGCAAGGTGGCCGGCAAGGTCGCCGGACAGCTGTTCGGGGTCCGCAGCGGCGACAGGGTGGACGCGTTCGTGATGACCGCCGACGGCCTCGCCTCCGTGACGCCGATGCAGGCCGCGCTGCTGCTCGCCGCCCCGGAGACCGCCGCGGTGCAGGGCCGCGGCGAGCTGCTTCCGCTCACGCCGGGCGAGTTCGCCGCGCTGGTCCACGACCGCCAGGTCCGCCCGTTCCCGGCCGGTGCCGGCCTGCCGGCCACGGTGCCGCAGTTGCTCGACGCTGTTTCCGGCGCCGTGTGTACGACCAGCGAAGCCACCATCACCACCGGCAACGCGCTGCCCGACGTGACCCGCGTCCCGGAGACGTCGCAGACGGGCACCATTCTGGCGGACCGCATCGTGGTGGCACCGGGCGGTGGCGCGCTCGTGCGTACCGACACCGGCAACCTCACGCTGGTGACCGATCTCGGCCGGCGGCACGCGCTACCGGTGGCCGGCGTCCTGGCAGGCCTCGGCTACCAGGGCGTGGAGCCGGTCACCGTGCCGGGCGAGTTCGTCGGTCTCCTCCCGGTCGGGCCGGCACTCGATCCGGAGCTGGCGGCGCATGCTCAATAGTTCGTGAGAATCAGGTCCGAGCTGGCTCTGGCGTCGGATCGCAGGTTGATGTCGCGGCGCGTCGCCATCGTGGTCGCGGTGAAGTCGCCATAGATGCGGCGGGTCGCGTCCGTGTCGCTGTTGGTCATGGTGATCAGGACCCCGCGGCCCGTGGCGTCCCGCATCGCGGCGGCCAGCCGCTCATGGTCCGCGTCACGGAACTGCCCCGCCGTGTACCGCTTGAAGTCCGCGAACCCACCCTCCGGCAGGTACGGCGGGTCGAGGAACACCCAGTCGCCGGCCGCCGCCTCGCGCAGCGGCTCCTCGAAGTCACAGAGCCTGATCTCCACCCCCGCGAGCGCCGCCGAGGCCGCGAGCAGCGTCTCCCGGCGGTAGTACGGCCGGTCGTAGGCGCCGTACGGTGCGTTGAACCCGCCCCGCCGGTTGACCCGCCACAGCCCTCGGAACGCGGTCTTGTTCAGGTAGATGACCCGGGCGGCCCGCTCGACGTCGCTCATGCCGGCGGAATCCTGCGCGCGGACCTCGGCGAACCGCTGCGCCGTGTTGGGCAGCGCGTCGAGCTGCTCCATGACGGCCTCGGGCCACGCGGCCACGGCGCGGAAGCAGGCAACCAGCTCGGGATTGGCGTCCGACAGCACCGCCTTGACCGGCCGCAACTCGAAGAACACGGCGGCGCTGCCCATGAACGGCTCCCAATAGCAGCCGGTGTACGCCGGTGCCGCGGCAACCAGTTGCGCCGCATAGCGGGTCTTCCCGCCGGCCCACTTGATGAACGACCGGCCATCCGCCACGCGGTACATCGTAGAGGAAGGGCGAAATGCCGGAAGTTATCCACAGGAAGGAATTACGTCTGGTTGCCGATCGGTGACTGCCGATACCGTCGGCAGGTCCGCGACACGAGAGACGGGGTGAGCACCGTGGCACAGACGACACAGGCGCAGCAGGCCGAGCTGCATTCGGCCGCTCAACGGTTCGAGCAGGTCAACGGCGAGCTGCAGAGCATGCTCAGCACGCTGATGCGCGAGCTGGAGACGACCAGGACCGGCTGGCAGGGCGCGGGCGGCCGGTCCTTCGACACGGTCAAGCACGCGTGGAACCGCGACCAGGAGACGCTCAACAAGAACCTGCTGGAGACGGCCGAGGGCCTCAGGTCCGCCGGCCGCAACTATCAGGTCACCGACGCCGACGCCGGAGCCCGCTTCCGGGGCATCGGCACCCAGCACCTGCCGCTCTGAGCCGGACGGGAGACGGTCATGGACGACACACTGGTGGTCAACTTCGCCGCTATGGATCACGCCGGGCAGTCCATCCAGAGCGCGCTCAACACGCTCAATGCCCGGCTCGAAGAGGTCACGCAACTCGGCCGGCGACTGACCGCGGGGTGGCAGGGCGAGGCGCGGGAGGCCTATTCGGCCCGCCAGGCCAACTGGGAGCGGGCCGGCGCCGACCTGGCCGCGACGCTGCGCGAGATCAAGGTCGCACTGGACGAGTCGATGCGGCGGTATCTGGAGACGGAGCAGCGCAACAGGCACCTGTTCCCGCAGCGCTGAGCGGCCGTGACGGCCCGGTTCGCGACGAGTTCGCGGACCGGGCCTCCGGCATGCCACCGCCGCGGCCGGCGGCAACGGGCCAGCGCCTGCCAGTGGCAACGGGCCAAAGCCTGCCGGTGGCAACGGGCCAGGGCATGCCGGAAGCGCGGTCGGTGGCGGACGGGCCTGAGCCTGCGGTCGACGTGGTCAGCGGCTGCCGAACGCGGCAGCGGTCCGGTCGCCCGAGGCCGCGTCCGACGGTCGCGGCGGGCGCCGGACGCCCGGGTGCCAGCTGCGGCGCCTCCCGCGCGGCACCACGACCGCGACCAGCAGCATGAGCGCGGCCAGCCCGACACCCAGCCCGGACAGCAGCAGCGTGCGGTCCTGCGCGGCGACCCGCTGTGCCGCCAGAGGGTCCCGCGCGACCGGAGCGAGCGTCTGCCCTCCCGGACGCGCCGGCGTGCCGGTCTCCTCCGTCAGCGCACGGTAGGGGTTGAGGACGCCGGCGCCGAAGCCCGGGCCGGCCACACCACCGTCGGCGGTCGCCGTGAGCCGCGCCGCGATCTGCGGTGCCGTCATGTCCGGTCGGTACTGGCGGAGCAAAGCCGCGGTGGCCGCGACGTACGGGGCGGCGAAGCTCGTGCCCTCCACGGTCGTCAGGCCCTGCGGTGTGGCCGTCGTCACCACCCTGGCGCCCGGCGCGACGAGATCCACGAACGGGCCGGTCTGCGAGCCCGGCAGGCGCTGCCCGTCCGGGCCGACGGCGCCGACGCCGATGACCCCCTCGTACGCCGCGGGGTACGGCGTCCTGTTGCCCTCCGTGAACCGGTTGCCGGCGGCGGCGACCAGCACCACATCCCGCGACACCGCGAACCGGACCGCCTCGCGCACGTCGGCGCTGTCCTGGTACGACACCAGCGAAAGGTTGATCACCCCGGCGCCCTGCTGGACGGCGGCCCGGATCGCCGCCGCGACCCCTGCCGGGGTGCCGCGCCGGCCGGCGGTCGTGCCGTCCTCCAGCTCGACCAGTTCGCTCACCCGCAGCGCCAGGATCGTGGCGGCCGGCGCGAGCCCTTGCAGCGGCGAGCCGGCGACCGGCCGGGCGGCGATGATGCCCGCCACGCCGGTGCCGTGCCCGACGCAGTCGAGCAGCGAGCCTCCGTCGTCGAGCTGGTCGGGTCCCGCCCGCACCGCGCCCTGCAGCTGCGGGTGCCGGGCGTCGACCCCCGAATCGACCACGGCGACCGTCACACCACGGCCGTCGGCGATGGGCGAGAGCTTTCGCTGGTCGTACACCTGCGAAGGCCAAGGAATCCCGGTCGGTGCCGGCGCGGGCGGGCGGATCGGCCCTGGGCATGCCGGCGGAGCCTGAGCCTCAGCCGTCGAAGGTGCGACACCAAAACCGACGATGCAGCATGAAACGGTCAAAACAGCCAGCCTGACGGGACGAGGCATGTGCAGATGGTAATTGTTCGGCCCTCGGACGGTGACGCTCGTGGGACAGGCCTGGGTTCGGAGGCGGTTCGATCGCTATGCTGGCTGGAGCGCTTGCAGGGTCGCACCCCTCGGATTGCCGTGGCCGTATAGGTTAAGTTTCGCGAGCGCGGCGGTTCCGAGCCCGACAGAGGGGGTGGCCGTGAGCGAGTGGGAGCCGGCCACCGAGGCCGAAGGCGCCATGCGTGACGCCCTGCGCGCCAATGACCAGGAGCAGTATTTCCGCATCCTGGCCCGGGTGGACATCTTGCTGCCCATCGCGCCCGAGGGCGTGCAGAACGGCGACTCCGGCTGGGGCACCTGGACGACGGAGGGCCGCACCCACGTGCTGGCGTTCACGTCGCCCGAGGCGCTCCGCGAGTGCCTCGCCGGCCACCCGGGCACGCATCGGCGCGTGCCGTTCCGCGACCTCACCAGCATCTGGCCCAATGTCGAGTGGTGGCTCGCGGTCAACCCCGGCCTGCCGATCGAGGGCTACCTGCCGTCGTGGTTCGTGACCCAGATCACTCGAGGCGACGTCCGGCTGCCCGGCCGCACGCTCGGCGCCCGCGCCAGGATCGAGCAGGCCGCCGGTTCGCGCGCCCGGGCGACCGCGCAGGTGCCGGTCCGCAGCGTGCCCAACCAGCCCGCGCCGTCGCCGATCGAGCGCCACCGGATGAAGGCCGAGTCCGCGCCGCCGGCACCGACCTCCGCGCCACCTTCGCCGACCTCGGCACCACCCGCGCCCACGTCCGCGCCTCCGCTCGGCCAGCCCGGGGCCCGCACGGGCGGGTTCTCCGCCGCGGGCCGCCCACTGTCCGGCCCGTCCGGTCCTCCGCCGAAGCGTGACGTGCCGCCGCCCGACGTGGCGCCGCCCGGAGCGTTCCTGCCGACGCGGGCGGACCGCCCGATCAACTATGAGCGCACGACGGGCGCCGCGGGTTATGAACGGCCCGCCGACTTCCGCCGCCCCCGCCCGCCGGCCACCCCTGTGCCTCCCGCGGCCGCGGCGCCTCCTGCGGCGCCGGGCCGCCCCGGGCTCTTCGACGAGTCGGACCGCTCCTCGCTGGACGTGCCGGGCGAGCGGGAGCTGTTCGGGGACCTGAAGCCTGACGTGCCCGGCCGTTCGCCGGGATGGTCGCCGGGCGCGGACACCCGTCCCGCACCGCCGTCCAAGCCTGGCGGTGCCGGCCTGCCCATGCGGCCGACATCGCCCGCTCCTGGTTCGTCCGGGTTGCCTGCGCGGCCTGGTGCCGGCGAGTTCGGTCCGTCCGGCCTGCCGACCCGACCCGGCGCCGCTGGCCCTGGCTCCGCTGGTCCTGGTTCGTCCGGGCCTGGTTCGTCCGGGCCTGGTTCGTCCGGGCTTGGTTCGTCCGGGCTTGGTTCGTCCGGGCTTGGTTCGTCCGGGCTTGGTTCGTCCGGGCTTGGTTCGTCCGGGCTTGGTTCGTCCGGGCTTGGTTCGTCCGGCCTGCCGAGTCGTCCTAGCGCCGGGGATGCCGGTTCGTCGGGGTTGCCGGGCCGGCCTGGCGCCGCGGACTTCGGCGCGTCCGGGCTGCCCAGCCGGCCCGGTGACGCTGGTTCGTCGGGGCTGCCCATGCGGCCGACCTCGCCGGCTCCGGGCTCCGGCGGCCTGCCGATGCGGCCGACCTCGCCCGCCGCCGATTCGTCCGGACTGCCCGCCCGGCCCCCGTCGACCGGTGGCCTCGGCGGTGCGCTGCCTTCGCGCGGCGCCGCCGGTGCCGACGGCCCGGAGCAGGACGACCGCGACGGCGACCCACGTCGATACTGGCCACGCCGCGAACCCGCCCGCAGCCTCGGCGAGATCTTCACCGAACATGCCGACCCCGTGATCCCGGCCGCGTGGCAACCGCCGCCCGTCGTTCCGCTGTCGACCGCTCCGCCATTGCCGACCCGCCAGCCGGGCGACCGCCCCGACGCCGCCTTCCGGCCCGGCGAAGGCGGCGCCCTGCCGTCCCGCCCCGGCGCCGGCGACCAGGGCGCTCTCCCGCCGCGGGCCGGTGATCACGGCTCCCTCCCGTCGCGGCCCGGTCCCGGCGATCAGGGTTCCTTCCCGTCCCGGCGGCCTGGCGGCGGCGATCCGGGTTCGTTGCCGTCGCGGCCCGCTGCCGGCGGTCCGGGCGCCCTGCCGGGTCGGCCGAGCAACCTGGTGTCGCGGCCATCCGAGCCGCTGCCGCCGCGTGTCGAGCCGTCCGATGCCGGAGTGCTGCCCGTGCGTCCTGGGCTGGTCGATCCCGGTGCCTTCGGACCCGGCGAGAGCGGCCGGCCCGAGTCCCGCGAGGGCGGGTTCCTGCAGCCAGGGCCCAGCGGGTTCCTGGCGGCCGGCCGGGCCAGGGCCGGCGAGCCCGCCACGTTCCGTGGCGACGACCCCGTCTCCGGCGCCGGCGACCCAAGCTCCCGCCCCGGCGACCCAAGCTCCCGCCCCGGCGACCCCGGATCCCGTCCCGGCGACCTCGGCTCCCGCCCCGGCGACCAGAGCGGATTCCTGTCCACCCCAGGCGATCCCACCCCCCGCGGCGACCTCACGTCCCGCGGCGACTTCGCATCCCGTGGTGACGCGGTCCGCGGCGAGGTCATGGGGCGTGGCGAGGTCGCGGCCCGTAGCGACGTTGCCGGGCGTGGTGATGTTGCGTCTCGTGGCGAGGCGTTCGGCGGAGCGCGGGGCGAAGAGCCGCCGTGGCGGACGCAGGGCGAGCCGCCGTTGCCGTTCGACCGGCCCGGGTTCAGCAGGCTGGACATCGAGGCGCCTGAGGTCGACGAGCCGCCCGCTGCTTCGGTCGAGGCGCCGGTCAACGAGCCCGGGTCGCTGTTCGGTCCGGTCAAGGGTCGGGCCAAGGCCGCCGGGTTCGGGCGGGTCCCCGACCTGGACGAGCATCCGTTCTTCGCCGACAGCGAGCCGTCCGAGTTCGACGGTGCGGGCCGGCTGTTCGGGCAACCTGAGCAGCCCTTGCGGGAGCAGGCGCCGTGGGGACCGAGCGCGTTCGAGCAGGGCGGCCGTGACCAGGCCGCACCGGACGCCGCCGCGGAGCAGGCAGCGCGCGAGCTGGCCGCACGGGAGCAGGCGGCCCGTGACCAGGCCGCGCAGGACGCCCGTGAGCAGGCGGCCCGCGAGCAGGCGGCCCAGGACGCCCGTGAGCAGGCGGCCCGCGAGCAGGCCGCGCAGGACGCCCGTGAGCAGGCGGCCCGCGAGCAGGCCGCGCAGGAGGCTCGTGATCAGGCCGCCCGCGACGAGGCCCGCCGGCTCGCTGAGCAGGAAGCCGCCCGCGAAGCGGCCCGGGAGATCGCCGCCCAGCAGGCCGCGCGAGAAGCAGCCCAGGAGCTGGCCGCACAGGAAGCCGCCCGCGACCTTGCAGCACAGGAAGCCGCACGTGAGCTGGCCGCGCAGGACGCAGCGCGTGAGGTGGCCGCACAGGAAGCTGCGCGTGAGCTGGCTGAGCGGGAAGCGGCACGTGAGCAAGCTGAGCGGGAAGCCGCACAGGAGGCAGCACAGCAGGCCGCCCAGGAGCGGGCTGCCCGGGAACAGGAGCTGGCCGACCAGCAGGCGCGCGACCTTGCCGCGCAGAAGGCCGACGCCGAGCGGGCCGCCAGCGACCGGGCCGAGCTCGAACGGGACCGAGCGGCATTGGATCGCGCCGCCGAGCAGCGGGCGGCGTTGAGCTGGCTGGCCCAGGAGCAGGACGCCGGATCCGGACTCGCGGGCGGCCAGGCAGCGTATGAGCCCTGGCGGCCCTCCGAAGGCTCCGCCGGCCTCGACCTCGCCGCGGAGCTGCGTGCGATCGAGGAGCGCGCCGCGCAGGCCAAGGCGGCCGAGGAGGTCGCCGCCCGCGAGCTGGCCGAGCAGTTGCGGGCCATCGAGGAGCGGGTCGCCAGGTCCAGCACGACCGGCGAGAGCGGCTCCCGGACCTACGCGACCGACGAGGCCGCGCAGGCCGGCAGCCGGGCAGAGCCGTGGAGCGCGACTCAAGGGGACCAGCCGGCCGACCGGCACGACACCGAGTCCACCCAGGCGATCGGGCGGCCGGCAGCCGACCGCGGCGCCCCGGTCTCGTTCTTCGGCGGGGCGGATGGCGGTACACCGGCGGAAAATGCGACCGCAGCGGCGCCTTCGCAGGACGTCAGGTCGTTCTTCGAGTCGGTGTATGAGCCCGAGGTCGTCAACGAGGCGCCAGTGCGGCTGCACGCCGAGATCGTCGACGCGGAGGTCGTCACGCCGGCCGTGACGGTGCCGGTGAAGTCGGCGGCGGCGCAGGCGCGGGACTTCCGGCCGGCGAACACCGTGGAGCAGGACCTGTTCGAGGCGGTGCAGGCCAACAGCACCGACCGGTTCCTGTCGACGCTGCTGCTGGCGAAGATCCTGGTGCCGGAGTGGTCCGGCGAGGGGCCGATCGACCCGGCGTCGTGGCGGACCGAGCACATGAACGGGCTGCCGCACCTGGTCGTGTTCACGGCCGCGGAGCGGCTGGCGGACCGGCTCGGCGCCGATGCGCAGGGCAGCTGGATCAAGTTCACGCGGCTGATCCGCAACTGGCCGCCCGGTGATCAGCTGGCGTTCGCGGTCAACCCGGACTCGCCGATCGGGGCGGTGCTGCCGGGCACGGAGGTCGTGCAGCTCGCGACATGGGCCGCTGAGCTGGGGCTCGGCGTCGACGAGCCAGAGGCGCCGACGGCGGCCGCGACGCCGGCGCAGCAGCCGCGGCCGACGTTCGAGCCGCAGGTGTCCAGCGGGCCGCTGCTGATGCAGAAGCCGATCTCGCCCGAGCAGCTGTCCTACTATCTGGAACGCGGGTACGACCGGGTGTCCGGGTTCGTGCACCGGGCCGGCGAGGTGGGGCACCTGCAGACGCCTGAGCAGCTGTATCAGGCGCTGGGTCTCGGGTACGCGGGATCGTCGTTCAAGCCGGACGCCGAGGAGGCGTACGTGTTGCGCTGGAAGGCGTACCGCGGCGACCTGTACCGGATCCCATATGGCGGACCGCACGAGGCCGCGATGCGGGCGATGGAGGGCTGGGTCATCGAGCGCCCGCCGTTCCGTGGCAACGGGTTCGCGCCGAGTGACACCAGCGACGTGATCGCCGAGTTCAAGGTGGACAGCGCGCGGCTGCCGCACCACGCGGAGCTGTGGCGGCTGCGGCGCGACGGTCAGCAGGAGCTGATCGCCCGCCTCGACGCGGACGGGCCGGCGTGGCGGAAGGGCAAGGAGCTGTGATCCGGGACGGCTACGCGGCCCGCTGGCAGGGCGCGGAGTACGAGGCGAGCCCCGACGGCGACAACGTCCGCCTGTACCGGCCCGACCCGAGCGAAGGCTTCGAAGAGGTGCGGGCCGGCCGGTTCCGGCGGGTCGTGCCGCTGAGCGAGGTCGACTTCGCCTATGTGCGTACCACGTGCTTCTGGCGGGACGAGCCGTTCATCGTGCTCGGCGAGCATGACGGATGGTTGCGGGTCGAGTACACCGGCGGCAAGTCGACCGTCGCCGCCGAGCTCGGCCTGGAAGAGTTCGACTACGGCGTGTATCAGGGCTGGGCGCCCCGCGCCGACGTCAGCGAACTACGGGAATATCGGGTCTAGCCCCAATACCGCTGACTTAGGCGGTCGTTGCCCGTGGTTTTCGCTTGGTGGGGTTGGGTTTGGTGGCTTCCACGATGGTGATGCTGTGATCGGGACGTGCTGGGTCGCGGTGTTGTGCTCGTTTGAGTTTCCAGTTCGACATCTTGCGTTTGATCACTCGCGGGTTGCTGCGGGCGCGGCGGGTGGTCAGGTGCCGCAGGATTTCACGGACGCCTCGGCGCAGTGCCCGGGTCAGTCGTGAGGGGGGAAAACGCCGCTTGGGCGGTGACCTGGCGGCGTACGAGGCGCAGGGTGCGGGTGAATGACACCCGGTCGGGGTCGATGTCGGCGCCGGCTGCGGCGTGATGCATCAGGGTGCGCACGGCGTAGTGCACGAGGAGGAAGCCGTAGATTTCCTGTTCGACCCCGGTCGGGGTCTGCGAGCGCAGGACCATGTCTGGCTGGCCTTGATGGGTTTTCAGTTCATCGAGGGACGTTTCGATCTCCCAGCGTTGGGCGTACAACGCGGCCAGGTCGAGTGCCGGAGCGGCGTCCGGGTCCAGGATCGTGGTGATCAGCCGGTAGACGGTGGCCTGGCCGGGCATGGTGTATTCCACCACCCGCACGGTGATCGGGTCGGCGTGGCGGTTCTTGTCGCGGGCGGCGAAGATGTGCGACAGGTACGAACCGTCGTGCAGTTGCTCGATCACGGGCAGCACGGCAACGGACTTGACCCGCCAGAGCAGGTCCGCGCCGGTCGCGGCGGCTTCCCGCCACAGATCGAAGCCGAGGAATCCACGGTCGGCCAGCAGGAGCATGCCCGGGCCCAGCGCACCGAATAGCTGCTGCGCCAGGACGGTCTCATGAGTGGATAATGGCCCGGTCGTTGCAGCGAAGATGGCGTGGGTGCCACATTCGGCGATCGCCGCGACCCGAGCCTGCGGGTAGGCGCTTCTGCCGTTGCCGCGGCCCGAACCCGGCCGGCCGAAGAAGTCCACATTGGACACCGTGTCGGGCAGATCGAAGGTGGTGCCGTCCACCGCGACCAGGCGCCACTCCCGGTAGAACGCACCGACCGTCGCCGGGGTGGCCACCGGCCGGCAGACCGAGGCGAACAACGCCTTGATCGGCTCCGGGCCTAACCGGACCCGGGCCCGGGTGATCGCCGCCGTGGTCGGCACCTGCCACGAACCCCGCCAGCCACGCGCCCAACCGAGGCCCTCGGTCAGCAACCGGGCCACCTCCTCGTAGCCCTGACCGAAGAACAGGCACATCGCCAGGACGTAGTAGACCACCGCCCGCGCCGGCAACAACCGGCTGCGCTGCTGCGTACGACCCGCCTCAGCGACCACCCGATCCACCAACTCCGGCGGAAACGTCGAGGTCAACAACCCGATCGCAATCCGATCCGACAACCGCTCACCCAGCGGCGGTTTCACCTGTCCAGCACGCGGCACACCGCACTGTAGCAGCCAACACGCTTAAGTCAGCGGTATTGGGTCTAGCCCGCTTTGATCCACCGCAGGATCTCGCCTGTGATGAGCTCCGGCTGCTCCAGATGCGGGAAATGTCCGACCCCCGGCAGCAGCCGCCACTCGTATTCGGCCAGCGCGTAGCGACCCGAACCCTGCGCGGTGCGCGGTAGGACCGCCGTGTCCTGAGCGCCGTGCAGCTGCAGCGTGGGCGCCATGATCGGCTTCTGGAGCTGCTTGACGAAGCGGTACCCCTGCAATCGCAGCGCCGAACGAGCGGCCCACCGGTAGGTCTCCAGCGCGCAGAACGCCGCCTGCGGGATGCGCATCGCCTCGCGGCAGCAGCGCTCATAGTCGCGGTATTCGTCGGTGCCGACCCAGTCCGGGCCGCCCCACATCGCCAGGTATTCGCCGACCAGTGCGGCGTTGTTCCTGGTCAGGACGTGCTCGAACCGCGGCAGCTGAAACTTCAGCACCGGCCGGGCGGCGGCGAGCTGGCCGCGGGGGTCGGCGATCAGAGCGGCACGCAGCCGCAGCGGGTGGGCCGCGCCGAGGACGACCAGGCGCCGGACCAGCTTCGGGTGGAACGCCGCCGTGGCCCAGCCGATCATGCCCCCGTAGCCGGCGCCGACGATGTACGCGGTGCGCTCGCCGAGTGCGCGGATCAGGCCGGCGACGTCGCCCGCCATCGTGTACCCGTCGTAACCGCGCGGTGGCTTGTCGCTCGCGCCGTAGCCGCGCAGGTCGACCGCGACGGCCCGGAACCCGGCGTCGGCGATCGCGGCCAGCTGGTTGTGCCACGCGTACCAGAACTCGGGAAAGCCGTGCAGGAACAGCACCAGCGGACCGGTGCCCGCTTCAACGACGTGGAACCTCGTGCCGTTGGCACTGACGAAGCGGTGCAACCACGGCCCGTCGATCATGACGCACGTGTCGTCAACCGGGAGGTTCATGTGGCTCAGCGTAGGGCCCCGCGGCCAAGATCTCTGCCAGGTGACCGGCTGTGATCCGCAACGTCGAGGGTTCTGTGCAAGGGCTGGTCACGCTTAGCGTTCAGCGCATGGACCTGCCGTTGCCGTTGATCGAAGTCGAGGGTACACCCGGTGAGTGTGGCGTCGCTTACGGTGCCGCCGCTCGATCCCTGATCGCCGCGAACACCGCGAACTATCTGGACCGGTTCGCGGCGACGGGCCTGGACCGGCCGGCGGTCCGGCGCGCGGGGAGCCTGTTCCGCGCCGCGTCCCGACAGCACGCGCCGCGCGTCGCGCAGATGCTGGACGGCGTCGCGGAGGGTGCCGGCGTACCGGTCGAGGAGATCTACGCACTCAACGCGCGGACCGAGCTGCTCTACGGCAACGGCGCCACCGAGTGCACCTCGATCGGCGTCCTGGACGCACGGACGGCGTCGGGCCACACCGTGCTCGCGCAGAACTGGGACTGGCACCCGGCGCAGCGGCCGTTCACGCTCCTGCTGGCCACCCGGGACGAGCACGGATCGACGGTGCTCACGCTGACCGAGGCCGGAATGCTGGCCAAGGCCGGGTTCAACGACGCCGGCCTGGGCGTCTGCGTCAACATGCTCACCAGCGACCGGGACGGCCGGCCGGGTGGCGTGCCCTATCACGTCCTGCTCCGGGCCGTGCTCGAGCAGCGCGTGCTCGGGTCCGCACTCCGGGTCGCGTGCTCCACCCCGCGCAGCGCGAGCATCAACCTGCTGCTCGGCCAGGCGTTCTCCGCGGGTGTACCGGGGGAGATCGTCGATGTGGAGGTCGCTCCGAGTGATGTGGGCGTGCTGAACCCGGTCGACGGGCTCGTGACCCACGCCAACCACTTCGAGGCGCTGCCGACGGTGCACGACACGCTGCGTGACATCGGCAGCTCCTCGTTCTTCCGCAGCGCACGGGCGCGCCGGCTGCTCGGCTCGGGGCCGATGCCGATCGCGGAGAAGGATCTCCAGCTGGTGCTCGCGGACCACGGCGGCTACCCGCAGTCCATCTGCCGGCACGACGTCGACGCGCTGTCCGAGGAGGACCGCTCGGAGTCGCTCTACGCCGTCGTGCTGGACCTCGACGAGCGCCGGATGTCGATCGCGGCAGGTCCGCCCTGCCGGGCCGATACGTATCACGAGGTCCGGCTTTCCGGACTTTTCACCTGATCTCGTCGCGGCGGTGGCGGTGCAGGATCACCTTAAATGTATCTGTGCTGATCACGCCGCCGCGACGGTCCGCGGGGGCGCCTGAAACGGTCGTTTCCGCAGCTCAACGAGGTTAGTTCCGGCCCGGCCAAGTTGATCTTCACCCCGGGTCGCCGCAAGGCTCCTTAAGTCCTGGTCAGAGCGCTTCATACGCGGCTTGTCCCTGCTCTTGGCACCCACTAACTTCCGGATCGACGCACGTGAGCCCCCACATCGTCGGAATCGGGATTTGTAGATGAACGAGCGAGACGTGCCGAGACGGCGCCCGGGACAGGGCCCTGACGGCAACTACGACCCGTACGTCGACTCGTACTACGAGTCCGGCTACGAGGACCAGACCGGCACCGGTCGGCGCGCGCCGGGCCCCCGCGGCTTCGACCGGCAGGCGATGCCCGCCGATCGTGGCGGCTCCGGCCCGCACTTCTACGACCCGAGCGCCGCCCGGAGCCGCGGTGCCGGCCTGCCCGACATCGAGGACGAAGACTTCGATGACGAGGAGCCGTCGAACTGGCGCCGCCGTACGGCGATGATCGCCATCGGCGGCGGCGCGGCCGCCCTCATCGGTGGTGGCGCCTACGCCGTCACCCAGTTCTTCGGTGAAGGCACCGACCCGGCCAACACCGCCGCCGAGGTGCCCGTCGACACCGCCGCCCCCGCGTATGTCGACCAGAACCAGAGCCTAATGAACGGCCAGGCCGGTCTCGGCATCCGCAAGAACACGCCGACGACGGGCAACTCGTTCGGCACCCCCGCCGACGCGGCCAAGAACGCCAAGGTCACCGCCAAGACGGTGCTGCCCACCAAGGACCCGGTCCGCCATCTCGCCGGCCGCCTCACCTTCGGGCCCAACAGCAAGACGATCGCCGACATCAACAAGCTCGGCATCAACGGCTGGATCGCCAAGCAGCTCAAGCCCGAGACGATCCCGCTGACCCGTGGCGAGCAGAAGGCCGACGCCGAGCTGGTCACCTGGGCCATGTCCTACGAGCAGCTCAAGGCGCAGCGCGAGGACCTGGACAAGAAGGGTATCCAGGCGGACGAGCAGAACGTCCGGTACGCGATCGCCAAGCAGCTCTTCTCCGACCGTCAGCTCTTCGAGATGATGGTCGACTTCTTCGGCGACTACTTCCACGTCGCTGCCTTCCACGAGGGCAACGAGCTGACCCGGGCGTCGTTCGAGCGGGACGTCATCCGCAAGCACGCCCTCGGCAACTACGTCGACATGTTCGTCGCCGGCAACAAGCACTCGGCGCTGCTGAAGTACCTCGACCAGAACGAGTCGACCAAGGACGCGATCAACGAGAACCTCGCCCGCGAGAACCTCGAGCTCTACACGGTCGGCGCCTTCAACGGCTACACCGAGGTCGACGTCCGCCAGGCCGCCATGCTGCAGACCGGCCGCAGCGTCCGGGACAACCAGTACGTGTACCGCCCGGAGCAGCACTACGTCGGCCCGATCAAGATCATGGGCTTCTCGCACGCGAACCCGACCGCCGAAGGTGGCGAGGCGGTCCAGGAGGCGTACTTCCGCTACCTGGCGCTGCACCCGAACACCGCGCGGTACATGGCGCAGAACCTCGCGACCAGGTTCGTCTCCGACGTGCCGCCGAAGACGCTGGTCGACGCGATGGCCAAGACCTACCTCGACAAGAAGAGCAACATCCCGGCCGTGCTCATGACCATGCTGAGCCGCACCGAGTTCTGGGCGTCCGTCGGCCAGAAGGTCCGCCGCCCCGGTGAGTACCTGACCGCCACGTACCGCGCCCTTGAGATCGGCGCCGACGCTCCGGCCGGCTTCACGTCGAACAACACCAACGTCAGCCCGATGGTCCAGGGCCTCGGCGACATCAAGCGCAAGCTGGAGGAGTACGGCCACGCCCCGATGGAGCTGCCGACCCCCAACGGCTACGCCGACGTCTACGTGGCGTGGACCTCTGCCGGCACCATGGTCAACCAGTGGAACGACGCGTACACCGCGATCACCGGCGGCCGGCGCCAGTTCACCTGGCAGAAGCCCGAGGCGATCATCGCCAGCCCGCCGGCGACCGCGGGCGCCTACCTCGACGCCCTGACGAAGAAGCTGATCAACGTCACGCTCGACAACGACCGCCGCCTGGCGATCCTGCACATCGTCAGCCCGACGATGACGGCGAGCACGCCGGTCGACGCCACGTTCAACGGCGCCATCGCATCGGTGGTCCGGGCCATCTTCGCCACTCCCCACCACCACCTCCGGTAAGTCGAGGCATACCAATGGAGAAGACAGTGCGCTCACTTCACCCTGAATGCCCCGACCTGCTCAAGCTCGGCCCGAACCCCTTCGAGGCCGCGCTGCGCGCCGAAGCCGTGGCGGTCCAGGAGGAGCAGAAGGCGACCCGCGACCAGTACCTCGAGCTCGCCCGCCAGGAGGACGAGCAGGACGAGGGCAAGGGCGTCACCCGCCGGCGGTTCTTCGTCGGCGCGGCGGCCACCACGACCGCGCTCGCCACCAGCCAGTTCCTGACCACGCAGGCCTCCTTCGCGGCCACCCCGACGGGCACGCTCATCCACGTGTTCCTGTACGGCGGCGCCGACGGGCTTTCGCTGTTCGCCCCCATGAACGACGCGGTCCTGAACCGGGTCCGGCCCAGCTTCACGCTGCCGGAGAACGGCTCGATCCCGCTCGAGCGCGGGTTCGGCCTCAACCAGTCGTTCACGCCGCTGAAGAAGTACCTGGACGCGGGCCAGCTGGCCTTCATCCCGGCCGTCAGCGACCGCCGCCTCGACCGCAGCCACTTCGCCGCGACCGACATCTGCCAGCTCGGCGGCCTCCCCGCCGAGACCGGCGGCATGGGCTGGCTCACCAACCTCGCCGACAAGCTCGGCCCCGGCACCGCCTTCCGGGCCATCGGCATCGGCTCGACCCTGCCCCGCTCCCTCGTCGGCGGCGGCGGCGCCCTCGCGCTCAACAACGTCGCCTCCCTGAACGTCAACGGCGACGGCAAGTACAAGACGCCGACCGTCGAGGCGATCCAGAAGCTCTTCACCGGCACCAACCACCCGATCGAGGCCCCGGTGAAGGCCGGCATCGACGCGCTGACCCTGGCCTCCACCCTGGCCCAGAAGGGCTACACGCCCGCCGAGGGCGTCAGGTACACCGGCGTGGGCAACGCCTTCAAGGAGCTCGCCCAGCTCATCAAGGGCGGCGCCAACGTCCGCATCGCCACGATCGGCATGGGCGGCTGGGACACCCACGAAAACCAGGGCACCCGCGGCGGCTACGTGGCCACCCACTTCGGCGAGCTGGCCTCCGGCATGGCCGCCTTCTTCGACGACCTGGGCGACCTGGCCGGCAACGTCACCGTCATGGTCTCCACCGAGTTCGGCCGGCGCGTCGCCGAGAACGGCGGCGGCACCGACCACGGCAAGGGCGGCGGCGTCATCGTCCTGTCGGGCAAGAAGCTCGCCGGCAAGCTCATCGGCACCTGGAACGGCACCGGCACCCTCGTCAACGGCGACCTGCCCGAGATGAACAACATGTTCAGCGTGTTCGGTTCAGTGGCCCAGGGCCGGTTCGGCCTGACGGACGCCGAGGTCGGGCAGATCTTCCCCCGCCAGACCTACACACCACTGAAGATTTACGCGTAGCTCCACCTACGCGTGCATAGGGGCGGCCCCGGTCCCGGGGGCCGCCCCTTTCCTCTGGCGGTGCAGGGCAGGCCAAGGATGGACGGCGCGCCACGAAGCCTGCGGCTCACGCGCTGGAGTGGCCGGCTGGTCGTGTGAATGGCCGCTGGGCGACTTCGATCACCGGTAGCCCGATCGAATCTGGGTGAAACGGGCTCGAGCGCTGGCACGGCGCATGCCGGTCTCCGTGATCGCGGACCTTCGGTGGCACCCCAGCCCCGTGAAGCTCCGTGATCATCAGAAATGATCAGAGTCGACGACGGCCGAGAAGACCACACGTCGGACGGCGATCTTCACCGCAGGACCATGCCCGACCCGCACCTGGACGCGGGCACTGCGACCGGGCCATGGTGCGGGACCCCTCTGTGGGCGGCGCGCCTGTTACGGGACGCCTCGGTGGGTGGCGCGCCTCTTGCCGTTCGCTCTTGGGTGCAACGTCACCCGAGAAACTCCGTCATCGTCTTGCGTCCGCAGCGGAGACGCCGGCACGACAGCTCCGTCGCACGGCGGGCACGGTGTCCCGGCCCGTCGTGCTGGCGTCCGCGGCGGACGCGCCGGCACGACAGCTTCGTCGGACGGTGGGCGCGGTGCCCCGCCCCGTCATGCTCTGGAGGCGAACACGCCCGCGCAGCCGCCGCCGTCGAGCCCTCGGCCGCGGCCGACAAGCCCCTCGGTCGCGCGGCCGGCGAGCGAGCCTCAGCTCCCGGGCCGGCGTGAAGGATCGCCGGCCCGGGGCCGTGAGCGCAGTGGCGTCAGTCCTCGGACTTGCCGGACTGGAGGCCGGAGGAGATCAGATCCATGACGGTCGAGTCCTGCAGGGTGGTGACGTCGCCGAGGCTGCGGTTCTCGGCGACGTCGCGCAGCAGGCGACGCATGATCTTGCCGGAGCGGGTCTTCGGGAGCTCCGGGACGAGCATGATCTGGCGGGGCTTGGCGATCGGGCCCAGGGTCTTCGCGACGTGGTTGCGCAGCTCCTGGATGAGCGCCTCGCCGGCCTCGCCTTCGGTCTCGACGCCGCCGCGGGGGATGGTGAACGCGACGATCGCCTGCCCCGTGGTCGGGTCGGTGGCACCGACGACGGCGGCCTCGGCGACCTTCGGGTGGCTGACGAGGGCGGACTCGACCTCGGTGGTGGAGATGTTGTGGCCCGAGACGAGCATGACGTCATCGACGCGGCCCAGGAGCCACAGGTCTCCGTCGGCGTCCTTCTTGGCACCGTCGCCGGCGAAATACATGTCCTGGAAGCGGGACCAGTAGGTCTCCTTGAAGCGCTCGTCGTCGCCCCAGATGGTGCGCAGCATCGACGGCCAGGGCTCGCGCAGGACCAGGTAGCCACCGCCGCCGTCTGGAACGGACTGGGCCTGGTCGTCGACGACGTCGGCGGAGATGCCCGGCAGGGGGCGCATGGCGCTGCCCGGCTTCGTGGCGGTGACGCCCGGCAGCGGGGAGATCATGATGGCGCCGGTCTCCGTCTGCCACCAGGTGTCGACGACGGGGCAGCGGTCACCGCCGATGTGTTCGCGATACCACATCCAGGCTTCGGGGTTGATCGGCTCGCCGACGGAGCCCAGCAGGCGCAGCGAGGAGAGGTCGAAGCCCGCGGGGATGTCGTCGCCCCACTTCATGAACGTGCGGATCGCGGTCGGTGCCGTGTACAGAATGGTGATCTTGTACTTCTGGATGAGCTCCCAGAAGCGGCCGCGGTGCGGGGTGTCGGGCGTGCCCTCATACATGACCTGGGTGGCGCCGTTGGACAGCGGCCCGTAGACGATGTAGCTGTGGCCGGTCACCCAGCCGATGTCGGCCGTGCACCAATACACGTCGCTGTCGGGCTTCAGGTCGAACACCGCGTTGTGTGTGTAGCTCGCCTGGGTCAGGTATCCGCCGGTGGTGTGCAGGATGCCCTTGGGCTTCGCGGTGGTGCCGGACGTGTACAGAATGAACAGCGGGTGCTCGGCGTCGAACGGCTGCGCCGTGTGCTCGGCCGAGGCGGTCTCCACGACCTCGTGCCACCACAGGTCGCGGCTGTCGTCCCAGTCGACGTCCTGGCCGGTGCGGCGCACCACGAGCACCTTCTCGATGCTGGGTGACTTGGCCGCGGCCTCGTCGACGATCGTCTTGAGACCACTGGGCTTGCCCCGGCGGAAGCCGCCGTCGGCGGTGATGACGACCTTGGCGCTGGCGTCGTCGACGCGGCCGCTGAGCGCGTCGGCGGAGAAGCCGCCGAAGACCACGCTGTGGGTCGCACCGATCCGCGCGCAGGCGAGCATGGCGACGGCCGCCTCGGGGATCATCGGCATGTAGATCGCGACCCGGTCGCCGGCGGTGACGCCCAGGTCGGTCAGCGCGTTGGCGGCCTGGCACACCGAGCGGTGCAGGTCGGCATACGTGATGGTGCGGGTGTCGCCGGGCTCGCCCTCCCAGTGGATGGCGACCTTGTCACCGCGGCCTGCTTCGATGTGCCGGTCGAGGCAGTTGTAGGCCACGTTGAGCTGGCCGCCCACGAACCACTTCGCAAACGGCGGGTTGGTCCAGTCAAGCACCTGGTCCCATTCCTTGGCCCAGCTCAGCCGGTGGGCCTGGCGCTCCCAGAACGCGAGCCGGTCCTGCCTGGCCTCGGCATAGGCACCCTCCGTCACGTTGGCGGCGGCGGCGAACTCGGCAGACGGCGGGAACTGCCGTGTCTCGTTGAGAAGGTTTTCCAAGGTCTCGCTCATCGGTGATGGCTCCTCGATGTGGTCCAGCTCTCGCAAGCAGGCTAGTTGGGGGGTGTGACAGTTTGCGAGTCTTCTGCGCTGAGTGGCGCCTGTGGAGCGCCGGGCTCTTCTGTAAGTATTGTTGCCAGTAGAGGCACGATACCGTTTGCCCGTGCAGGTTGACCCACTCGCTCCACTGCTTGAGCTCGCCGATGTCCGGCCCGCCTTCGACGCCGCCCGCGCCGCCGTCGACTCGGCAATGCGACACCGGGCCTTGCGCCGCTCCGGCGGGCCCGTCGCCGCCGAGGTGGCGCTGCGTTCGTCCGTTGCCAGTGCGGCGCTGGACACGCACGGGTTCGACCTCGAAGGGGTGCGGGCCGGCGTCGTCACCGACCCTGTCGTCCAAGGTGCGCTGCGGGCGACCGCGGCCCTGGACGGCCTCACCGGCACATGGACCAAGGCGCCGCGCCAGGTGCTCGCCAGGCTCCACACGCTCATCGCCCGTGACGTCGTGCCCGAGGCGTGGCTCGGCCGCCCCGTCAAGCCGGAGGCCGCCGCGCGGCTCGAGGCACTGTCGGCCCTCGTCACGGGCGGCACGAGGGTTCCTGTGCTGGTGCAGGCGGCAGTCGTACACGGGGAGCTTTTGGCGCTCAAGGCTTTTGAGGGTCCGAACGGAGTGGTCGCGCGTGCCGCGGCGCGGCTGACGCTGATCGGCGGCGGGTTGGATCCTCGTGGACTGCTGGCGATGGATGTCGGGCATCGCAGCCGGGAGCCGGAGTATGTCGGCGCGGCCAACGCCTTCGCGACGGGGACGCCGGACGGGCTGCGCTCATGGCTGCGGCACTATGCGAGCGCCGCCGAGCGCGCGGCGGAGGAACTGGTCGACATCTGCGAGAGCGCCGCCTACGCACAGTGAACGGCGCCTCGTCGAGAGGCGCCGTCACACACGTCCTACCGGGTTACCATGCGTGCACTCTGAGTCCGTTATCGGCGGTCCTTTGCGGAGCCGCCGCAACGCGCCTACCGCGGCTGATCGCTCGTGGGTGCCCGGTGGCCGTGCACGAGATCTGTGTCAGATCCCGCCCTTCCGTTCTACGCCGTGGCCTCCATGAGCGGAAGCCCCCGGCCGCAGAATGTGACGGATGGTGCTGCTGGGATCATGCCGCGGTGATCGCCGCTTTGGTCCGGCGATGCTTGCTGTAGAGGGCAAACGCGATCGCCAGCCCGACGCCGACGCCGATCGCGGCGGCCGTCACGGGCACCGCCGGGCGCTCCCGCAGGCGACGGCCGAGCGGGATCGGGTGGCGGAACGCCAGCATTGGCCAGGCGCGCTCGACGGCGATCTTGCGCAGTCCGCGATCGGGGTTGACCGCCGTCGGATGCCCGACGAGGCCGAGCAGCCCCGCGTCGGTCACGGAGTCGGAGTACGCAAAACACGCGGCGAGGTCGTAGTCGCGCTCGGCGGCGAGCTCCTTGACCGCAACGACCTTGTTCGGCCCGGCCGCGTAGAAGTCGACGTCGCCGGTGTAGCAGCCATCGTCGCCGATGACCATGCGGGTCGCGATGATGTCGGTGACGCCGAGCTGCTCGCCGATCGGGCGCACCATCTCGTCGCCGGAGGTCGAGACCAGGACCACGTCGCGGCCGGCGGCGCGATGCTCCTCGATCAGCAGCACGGCCTCCGCATAGATGTACGGACTGATCAACTCCTCGAGCGTCTCCCGCACGATCTGCCGGACCTGCTCGGCACGCCAGCCCTTGACCAGGGCCGCGAGGTAGTCCCGCGTCTTCGCCATGGTCTGCTCGTCTGAGCCTCCGCCGACGCGGAAGAGCAGCTGCGCATAGGCACCCTTGATCACGTCGCGGCGGCTGATCAGCCCATCGCGATAGAACGGTCGGCCGAAGGCCAAGGCGCTTGACTTGGCGATCACCGTCTTGTCCAGGTCGAAAAACGCCGCGCTACGCCCCACGGCGGGCAAGTGTAGCGTTGCGGGACGAGGCGTGGGGCCCAGGCTTGGTGGATCACTCTCGGCGTGGGTTTGATCACGGATGATTACCGCAGCGTGAAATATTGATTGGCGTTCTGGGCGTGTTGCGGGCCAGTCCTACTCGACGTATGGCGGTCGACTCAGGCATGCTTATGTTTGCGACGAGGTTTCACGTCCGAGCGACAGCGACCCGTTATTCGACCCTCAGCGGTTGCACCCCCCGTAGCCGCTGAGTGGGTTCGGCTCGACCCCCCCGGAGCCGAACCCCCGGCGACCCCCGTCACCCCCCGGCGGGGGTCGTCCCCTTGTATGTCATCAGCCACATGACCTTTTGCAACCTGCCCGACTAATGGTCGGGTTATAGAGCATTGACGCTGGATGCTTTGTTGAGCGTTCACGAAATTTGCCTCTTCGGCTGGTTTGCCACTGCTTCGAATTTCGTGGGTACTCCCAGCGCGCCCGACGCCGAGTTGCGCCCGATTTGTCATGGCTGGCATAGCAGATCGACTGTGTGCACGGGGGTTATCCACAAGCGGCGGGTTATCCACAGAAACGGGTCGGCGGCCCAGCCGCAGCGGCGGTGTCGGAGCCATGGTGTGCGCAGTCCACCAGCCCGTCTACACCGTGGAGCACGCCGTGGCCCGACATCGACCGCTGCTCGTCACCGACGACCTCGACCTGCTTGACGACGTGCTCAGCCTCGCCGCTGGGGTCCCGCTCGACGTCGACGTCGAGCCCGGCCCGGAACCTGCCCGGGCCCGATATCCCGACGCGCCGATCGTCCTGATCGGCGACGCCGCGGCGCAGGCCTGTGCCCGGGCCATGCTGCCCCGCCGGCGAGGGGTCGTGCTGCTCACCCGCGACCAGCGGATGGACCGCGTGACGGCACTCGCCGACGCGGTCGGCGCCGAGCAGATCGTCCGCTTCCCCGACGGCGCCGGATGGCTCATGGACCGCCTCGCGACCGTGGCCGAGCGGCACGCGGTCACGGTCGCCGCCCGCGGCAGGATCCTGGCCGTCCTCGGGGGCCGCGGCGGCGCGGGCGCCAGCGTCCTGGCGGCCGGGTTGGCGATCACCGCGGGCAACGTCGGTCTGCGCTCCCTGCTCGTCGACGCGGATCCGCTCGGCGGCGGCGCCGATCTGATCCTCGGCTGGGAAGACGTCGCCGGCCTGCGCTGGCCGGCCCTCGCCGCGACGAGCGGCGCCGTCGACCCGCCCGCGCTGGTCTCCGCGCTGCCGAGCCGCGGCGACGTCGCCGTGCTGTCCTGCGACCGCGGCGAGCCCGGCGGACTCTCGCAGGACGCGATGGCCGCCGCCCTCGACGCGGGCAGCCGCGGCCGCGACCTCGTCGTCACCGACCTGCCCCGTTCATTGGACGACGCCGCGGTTCTCGCCCTGCGCGCCGCCGACCAGGTGCTCCTGGTGGTGCCGGCGGAGCTGCGCGCCTGCGTGGCGGCCGCACGGGTCGCGGCGACCGTCGCGCCGCACACCGACGAGCTGCGGCTGGTCGTGCGCGGCCCGCGCACCGGGCCGGCTGCGCACCAGGCAGATCGCCCGGTCGCTGGGCCTGCCGGTCGCCGGGACGCTGCGCGCCGAGCCCGACCTGCCCAGGCGCCTCGAGCAGGGCACCCCACCGGCCGGCAACGGCCGCGGCCCCCTCGCACACCTGTGCCGCCGGATCATCGGCGACCTCGGCCTGGCGGGCGGGGTGGCGGCATGAGCACGCTGGTGCTTGAGGGACGGGTCGTGGCGTCCAGGACCGGGACGGTCACGGTGCCCATCGACGAGTTCGTCGAGCGGGTCCGGCTGCGGATGACGGTCAACAGCGTCGAGCCGACGCCAGGTGCGGTGCTGGCGGCGGTGCGTGCCGAGCCGGGCGCGGCCCTGCTCGGCGAAGGCACCCTGCGGCAGGTCGCCGACCGCCTCATCGGCGAGATGTTCGGCGCCGGCGGGCTCGCCCCGCTGCTCGCGGACCCTTCCGTCACCGACGTGCTGGTCAACGGCGTCGAGGTGTGGGTCGACCGCGGTGCGGGCCTGCGGCGGGCGACCGGGCGGTTCGGCGACGCCGCCGAGGTGCGCCGGCTCGCCCAGCGGCTCGCGGCCAGCGCCGGACGGCGGCTGGACGACGCCTCGCCGTTCGTCGACGCCCAGCTGCCCGACGGCACCAGGCTGCACGCCGTGCTGCCGCCGATCGGGCGCGAGGGTCCGTATCTGTCGCTGCGGACGTTCCGCCGGCAGACGTTCACCATCGACGAGCTCATCGCGCGCGGCACGTTCGACCCCGGCGCCGCTCGGCTGCTGGCGTCGATCATCGCGGCACGGATCCCGTTCCTGGTGACCGGCGGCACCGGCACCGGCAAGACCACCGTGCTGGCGGCCCTGCTGTCCCTGGCGCCGCCCGCCGAGCGGCTCGTCATCGTCGAGGACGCCGCCGAGCTGCGGCTCGCGCACCCGCACGTGGTCTCGATGCAGTCGCGGATGTCCAACGTAGAGGGTGCCGGCGAGATCACCCTGCGGGACCTGGTCCGCCAGGCGCTGCGGATGCGTCCCGACCGGCTGGTCGTCGGCGAGTGCCGCGGCGCCGAGATCGTCGACCTGCTCGGCGCGCTCAACACCGGCCACGAGGGCGGGGCCGCCACGCTGCACGCCAACTCGCCGGCCGACGTGCCGGCCAGGTTGGAGGCGCTCGGACTGCTGGGCGGCGTGCCGCGAGCGGCCCTGCACGCCCTCGTCCACGCGGCGCTGCGGATCGTGGTGCACCTGCAGCGCGGTCCGGACGGCACCCGGTTCCTGAGCGAGATCTGTGTCCTGGACGCACACCCGGAGCAGCGGACCACCGTCGTGCTCACCGCATGGCGGCGCGGTGACGGCAGGGCGCAGGCGGCCGACCAGCTGGACATGTTGATCGCCGACCGGGGCGTCACACCACCCCGGTCGTCGGGCCCGTGGCGATACGTGCAGGGAAAGGGCTGGCAATGAACGCGATCGACCTGGCCCTCGCCGCGGGCGGGGCGACGACCGTCGGCTTCGGGCTGCTGCTGATCCGCCGGCGTAGAGCCCGGACCAGGCTCGACCGGCTCTCCCGACATCGCAGGACCACCGCCGCTCGACGCCAATGGCCGACGACGGACCGGCTCACGGCCGTGCTCGTCGACCGGCCCGGTGTGGCCGTCACGGCCGGCGGTGCGGTCGCGGGCGGGATCGGTCTGCTGGCGGGTGGTCCGGTCGCTGCCGTGCTGGCCGTGGCGTATGTGGCGGTCGGGCTGATCGGCGTGCGTCACCGCCTGATGCGCCGGGCAGCCGACCGGGCCGTCGCCGAGCTGCTCGACGCGATCGAGGACGCGGTTGGTGACCTGAGGGCCGGTGTGGTGCCTTATGCGACCGCCGCGCCATATCCGGGTGGGGCGGACGTGGCGCTGTATGCCGCGCCCGGCCCGGTCCGCCCGCCCGGCGAGAGCGGTCTGGGTGCGACCGTTCGCCGGATCTGGGAGGCGGCGGATGAGAACGGCCGTCGACCCGCGAACGGCGATCTGGTCAATGGCGGCGGGTTCGACAGTGGCCCGGTCAACGGCGCTGCGGTCAACCGTGGCGCGGTCAACCGTGGCGTGGTCAGCGGCGCTGTCGTCAACGGTGCTGCGGTCAACCGTGGTCCGGTCAACGGTGCTGCGTCGAAGGGCGCTGCGTTCGACGGGAGCTGGGTGACGGACCGTGGTCGGGCGGCGGGCCGTAGTGGGGTCGAGGAAGGGGCGGCCGGCGGTGGTCGGGTCGGCTCGGCTGGCCGGGCGCTGCCCGTGCTCGGTGGCCGACGGCGGCGGCGGGAGGATGCGGCCGTCTCGGTGGCGCTGGCCAGGCTCGAGGCGGCGCACCGGGTCAGCGAGGCGCTCGGCACCCCGCTTGCCGATCTTCTCGACCAGGTGGAGGCGGACCTGCGGGCCGGGCAGGCCCTGCGGCTCAACCTCGCCGCGCAGACCTCGGGTGCGCAGACCACGACGACGCTGCTGGTCGGGTTGCCCGCGGGCGGTCTGTGGCTCGGTGCCGGCATCGGCGTCGACCCCGTCGGGCAGCTGCTGCACACCCCGCTCGGCGCGGCCTGTGCGATCACGGCTGTCGCGCTGCAGTGCGCCGGGCTGCTGTGGACCGGGCGGATGGTTCGCTCGGTCGTCTCGGAGGTGCGGTGATGAGCCGTCGGCGGCGGTGGCTGTATGCGGCAGGCTGCGGGATCGCTGTCGGGCTGCTGCTGGGCGGGATCGCGGGCATCGCGGTCGGGCTCGTCACAGTGGTCGCGGCGGAGCGGGCGTTGCGACGGGTCGAGTCGCCGCGGACGCGCGAGGAGCGGGTCAGGGCCCGAGGTGATCTGCCGTTCGCGACGGACCTGCTCGCCGCCGCGTTGAGGACCGGCGCGCCACCCGATCGCGCGGCGATCGTGGTCGGGGAGGCGGTCGGCGGGCCGGTCGGGGCCAGGTTGACGCTCGTCGGACGGGCCTTGCGGCTTGGTGCGTCGCCGCGGGATGCCTGGGCGCACCTGGCCGACCTGCCCGGCGGGCGGCGGCTTTCCCGGGTCGCCGCCCGCAGCGCCGACCGGGGCACGGCGTTGACGGTCGTCCTGGAGCGGCAGGCGGCCGACCTGCGGGTCGAGAAGGCGGCGGCCGGTGAGGCGTCGGCGCGCCGGGTCGGCGTGCTGGTGGTGCTGCCGCTGGGGGTGTGTTTCCTGCCCGCGTTCGTGCTGATCGGCGTGGTGCCGGTGGTCGCCGCGATCATCCGCGACGTGTTGAGGGCCCTGTGAATCGTATTTCGTTTCATCGATTGGTTTGGTCGAGCGTCATCGTGAAGGAGCACCAGTGCACAACCTCCGCGCCCGTCTCCGTGCCTTCCGCAGGGGAGATCGTGGGTCGCACAGCATCGAATACGTCCTGGTCATCGGCGTCGGGGTGGCACTTGCCGCCGTATTGCTGAAGGTCGTCATGTCGGATTCGACGTACAACGCCATGTTCCGCCTGGTCGGCGGGGCATTGGGATGAGAAGCGACCGGGATCGTGGCGCTCGCCGTGGGGGTCCGTGGCGCCGCCGGAGATGGAGCTCCCGCGCCGGCCGCGCCGACGATCGCGGGTCGGCGACGGTCGAGTTCGCCGTGGCACTTCCCGGAGTCGTCGTCCTGCTGCTGATCTTCCTCGCCGGGTGGAGCGCCTTAGCGGCCAAGGTGCGCCTCGCCGACGCGGCAGGTCTGGCGGCAAGGGCGGCGGCCCGCGGCGAGCCGGAGTCCATCGGCCGCGGCGCCATGCCGGCGGGCGTCACGATCTCGGTCCAACGCGACGGCGACCTCGTGCGGGTGACCGTGCGGCAGCGGGTCAGCCTCGGCCCGCTGCCGTCGATCACCCTGCGGGAGGAGGCGGTCGCGCTGGTCGAGCCCGAGAGCGAGGACCCGTGAGAGCGGCCTTGAGCGGCCGGAATGCAGGCACTGTGCCGGTGGCCCGGGACCGTGGGTCGATCTCGTTGCTGATGGTTGCGATCGGGATCGTGTTCGTCGTGGCGCTCGTCGCCGGGATCGGGCTGGGCGGTGCTCGCGTCGCGCGGCACCGGGCGCAGAACGCGGCCGACGCGGGTGCGCTCGCCGGTGCGGTGTGGGCGGTCGGCGGGACACAGGACGCCTGCGCGGTCGCCGCGCGGGTGGTGTCGGCCAACGACGCGAGGCTGGTCAGCTGCTCGGTCGAAGGGCTCGACGTCCGCGTGACGGTCGAGGTCCGCCTGACGGACGGCATGCCGGCTGGCCGGGCGAGCGCCCGCGCGGGACCGGTCCGTGACACCGGCGCGGCCGCCGACGGCGGCGGTTGAGGAGTGGAGCCGCGCTCGCCGGTGAGGGCTGGCGCTCGGGGTTGAGGAGTGGGGCGGTGCTCGCCGGCGAGGTTGGCGTTCGCGGTTGAGGGGCGGCGCCCTGGGTCGGCGGGATGTCGCCGAGCGTCCCAGCGGTCGCCGTGATCTCACGACAGGCCGAAGGATTGCCGGGGTTCTGGCATCGGGGATCTTTCGGGTTGTCGAGAGCGGTGGTCGGGCGGGTTCCGGAGCCGTGGACTACAGGGAGGAGAGGACGAGCGACAGCACTTGCACGGCGTCGTGTTTGTTGAGGGGGTTGTTGCCATTGCCGCACTTGGGGGACTGGACGCAGGAGGGGCAGCCCTGCTCGCAGCGGCATTCGGCGACGACGGTACGGGTTGCGCCGAGCCAGTCGGTGGCCACGTCGAAGGCGCGTTCGGCAAAGCCGGCGCCGCCGGGGTGGCCGTCGTAGACGAAGACGGTCGGCAGACCGGTGTCGGCGTGCAGGGCGGTCGAGAGGCCGCCGATGTCCCAGCGGTCACAGGTGGCGACGAGCGGCAGCAGGCCGATCGACGCGTGCTCGGCGGCGTGCAGGGCGCCGGGCCAGTCGACCTCGGCGACGCCGGCTTCGTCGAGGGCTTCGGGGGAGACGGTCCACCAGACGGCGACGGTTTTGAGGATGCGTTCGGGGAGGTCGAGCTGGCAGGTGTCGATGACCTCGCCGCTGGAGATGCGGCGGCGCTGGTAGCTGACGACCTGGGAGGTCACCTCGACCTCCCCGAGCGAGAGCGTGACCGGGCCCGCGGTGCGGGTCTGGCGGACCGAGAGGACGGTGAGGGAGGTGACGTCACGCGGATGGGTGCTCCAGTCGGGCTCCTCGGCGTGCACGAGGGCGACGGAGTCGGCGAGGTCGAGCTTGTCGACGACGTACGCGGTGCCCTGGTGCAGGTGGACCGCGCCGGTGTGGACCTGGTGGTGCGCGGAGCCGGTGTCGACCGTGCCGAGCAGCCGGCCGGTGGCCTCCTCCACGACGGCGATCGGGCCTCCACCGGCGCCACGGAGGTCGACGTCGGGGCGTTGGCGCTCGGTCCAGTACCAGCCGCTGGGGCGCCTCCGCAGGATCCCGGCGGCGACGAGGGCGTCCAGCGTGGCCTCGGCCGTCGGGCCGAACAGTGGCAGGTCGGCCGGGGTGAGCGGCATTTCGGCGGCGGCGCAGCACAGTTGGGGTGCGAGGACGTGCGGGTTGGCGGGGTCCAGGACGGTGGCCTCGACGGGCTTGCCGAAGAGGGCTTCCGGGTGGTGCACGAGGTACGTGTCAAGAGGGTCGTCCCGCGCGACCAGCACGCACAGCGCGTCGCGGCCGGCTCGGCCCGCGCGGCCGGCCTGCTGCCAGAGGGAGGCGAGGGTGCCTGGATAGCCTGAGATCAGGACCGCATCGAGGCCGACGAGGTCGACGCCGAGTTCGAGGGCGTTGGTGGAGGCGAGGCCGAGCAGGGTGCCGTCCATGAGGTCGCGTTCGAGGGCGCGGCGCTCTTCGCGGAGGTAGCCGGCGCGGTACGCGGCGACCCGATCGCCCAGGCCCGGCACGGCCTGGTCGAGCGAGCGGCGGGCCATGCTGGCGACGACCTCGGCGCCTTTGCGTGACCGGACGAACGCGAGGGTCCGCACGCCGGCGACGACCGCCTCGGTGAGCAGATCGGCGGTCTCCCGCAACGCCGACCGCCGCACCGGCTCCGCGTCCCGCACCGCAACGGCGACCCCGGAATGTGGGCCGACGCCATAGTTCTCCGCGAGGACGGGCTCGCCCGCGAGGGCAGAGCCAGCTGCGGAGGCACGGACGGCGCCAGCTGGGAAGGCAGCGGTGGCGGCGGCAGAGGTCGGAACGGCAGAGGCAGCGGCGGCAGAGGCGGCGGCAGCAGAGGCGGCGGCGGCAGAGGTCGCGGCGGCAGAGGCGGCAACGGCAGAACTGGCGAAAGCAGAGCCGGCGGAGGAAAGGTCCGGAGCGGCAGGCAGCAGCGGCGGCTCCCACAGCGCGAACGTCACCCCACCCCGAGGCGACGCGTCCTCCGTCACCGCCGTCATCGGCAGCCCGACCAGCCGCGACCCCGACGCCCGCGGGTCGCCGGACGTCGCCGATGCCAGGACGAAACACGGGCCGGCAAGGCCCCGGGGCGTGTAGCGGCCCGTGACCCGGCGCAGCCGGCGCAGGACGTGGGCGACGTGGGAGCCGAAGACGCCGCGGTACGTGTGGCATTCGTCGACGACCACGATGCGCAGGCCGCGCAGGAAGCGGGCCCAGGAGGCGTGGTTGGGCAGGATGCCGTGGTGCAGCATGTCGGGGTTGGTGAGCACGACGCGGGCGTGCTGGCGGACCCAGTCGCGCTCCTCCCGGGCGGTGTCGCCGTCGTAGGTGGCGGGGCGGATGCCGGGCAGGTCCAGCCCGTGCAGCGAGCGGAGCTGGTCGGCCGCCAGGGCCTTGGTCGGGGAGAGGTAGAGCACCGTCGCCTTGTCATCGGTGAGCAGCGCGGCGAGGGCCGGCAGCTGGTACGCGAGGGACTTGCCCGAGCCGGTCCCGGTGGCGATGACGGTGTGGGTGCCGGACCAGGCGAGGGACGCCGCGGTGGCCTGGTGGGTCCACGGAAGGGCGACACCGCGGGCGGCGAAGGCGGCGCGCAGTGCGGGTGGGGTCCAGGCGGGCCATGCGGCGGTCGACCCATGGCGGGGTGCCACGTGCTCGACGTGGGTGAGCGATTCGGCGCTGCGGGACGGTAGGAAAGAGAAGAGCGGAAGCACAGCCGTCACGTCGAGCACTCTAAGACAGATGTTCGAAGCGGGAGTGCGGTACGCGTGTGGCAATTGTGGGAAACAGGGTGGACGCGTCGCCTTGTGGGGGCGTCGATGGTTAGATGCCCGAGAGACTCTTTGCGGGCCAGTGCCCGCAACACGCCCCGAACCGCCAGAGGAGGAGGTCCGCATGGAGCTGTCGTTGTCGACGTACGACTCCGGCGACCACACAGTGCTCGAAGTCGGCGGTGAGGTGGATGTGTACACCGCTCCGCGGCTTCGCGAGAAGCTGGTTGAGCTCGTCGAGACGGGCGCCCGCCATGTCGTCGTCGACCTGAGCCGGGTGGAGTTCCTGGACTCGACCGGGCTCGGTGTGCTCGTCGGCGCGTTGAAGCGGCTGCGAGCGGTCAACGGCACGTTCGGGCTGGTGTGCGCGCATGAGAGGCTCCTGAAGATCTTCCGGATCACCGCGTTGGATCGGGTGTTCTCCCTGTATGACTCCGTAGCTGCCGCGACCGCCGCGGCCAGCTCGGACGCCGAACCCACGGCGTAGGTTCATGCCCACAGTCAGGCTGTCGTTCTCACCGGCGGCCGCGCATGTCCGCACCGCCCGGCTGGTCGGTGTGGCCGTCGCGCGGCGGGCCGGGGTGGCCGAGGAGCTGCTCGAAGAGGTCAGGCTCGCCATCGGCGAGGCCTGCTCCCGCGCCGTGGCGCTGCACCGGTCGCACGGGCTGGACGACCTGGTCGACGTCGCGATGGCCGACGGTGACCGGTTCACCGTCCGGGTGATCGACCGCGCCGCCAACGGGGCGATCGCGGCCCGCCTGGGGGGTGAAGCTGGGGATGAAGATTCCGTGATGGTGCTGTCGGACCCGGCGTTGCCGCTGACCACCCCGCCTGAGCTGCTGGCGGAGGAGGCGGTCGCGGCCCGGATGGGGCTGGCCCTGCTCGCGGGGCTCGTCGATGATCTCAACGTGTCCGAGCTGGCAGAAGGCGTCGGCACCGAGGTCCGGATGTCGTGGCCGTTGGAGCGTCCGGCGGAGTAGGACAGGTCCCTCCACGCAAAGACAAAGTAGACCATCGACGAAAAGCGATCTCTTGAAACGCGCAAGTCGGTGTGACCACAGACACGCTCTGCGGCTAGAGTACGGCGATCGTGTATGACGGGCCTGGTCACTGGGTACCTCGACCGTCCAGCACGCCTCCCTTTGGGGAGAACCCGCCGCCGGCCTGACCGCTCGCGGCGCTGTCATGTGTCGGTACAGGAGGACAACGAATGTCCGCAACACTCGTCGCAGCCGACGAGATTTCCCTCAGCGGGAGCAACCTGACCTACGTCGTCGTCGCGCTCGTCATCGCTTTCGTGGCGCTGGGCTTCGCGGCCGCGTTGGTCAAGGCCGTGCTCGCAACTGGTCGGGGCACCCCGAAGATGCAGGAGATCGCCGGGGCGGTGCAGGAGGGCGCGACCGCGTACCTCACGCGCCAGTTCAAGACCCTCGGCATCTTCGTCGTCATCGCCGTGGTGGTGCTGTTCCTGCTCCCCGTGAGTGACGCCGGGGACAACGAGACCATGATCAAGATCGGCAGGTCGGCGTTCTTCATCGTCGGTGCTGTCTTCTCGGCCTTCATCGGCGGCGCCGGCATGGCGCTGGCGACCCGCGCCAACCTGCGCGTCGCGGCGGCGGCCAGAGAAGACGGCGGCCGCGAGAAGGCGATGCAGATCGCCTTCCGCACCGGTGGTGTCGTCGGCTTCCTCACCGTGGGCCTCGGCCTGTTCGGTGCGGCGCTGGTCGTGCTGATCTTCAAGAGTGACGCCCCGACCGTGCTGGAGGGCTTCGGGTTCGGCGCCGCGCTGCTCGCGATGTTCATGCGGGTCGGCGGCGGCATCTTCACGAAGGCCGCCGACGTCGGCGCCGACCTGGTCGGCAAGATCGAGAAGGGCATCCCGGAGGACGACCCGCGCAACGCCGCCACCATCGCCGACAACGTCGGCGACAACGTGGGTGACTGCGCCGGTATGGCCGCCGACCTCTTCGAGTCCTACGCGGTGACCCTGGTCGCCGCGCTGATCCTCGGCCGGGCCGCGTTCGGCGAGGAAGGCCTGGTCTTCCCGCTCATCGTCTCCACGATCGGCGTCATCGTCGCGATCCTCGGTGTGGCGCTCACCCGCCTGCGCCCCTCGGACCGCAACGGCCTGGTCGCCATCAACCGGGCGTTCTACATTTCCGCCGTCATCTCCATCGTGCTGGTCTCCGCCGCCGCGCTGTTCTACCTGCCGACCAAGTGGTCCGGCCTGCACGGCGAGAGTGACAGCGTCAAGGCGATCAAGGCGCTCGCGGGCGGCGACGCCCCGCCGTTCGGCCCGCACATCACCGCGATCATCGCGTGCGCCATCGGCATCGTCCTGGCCGCGATCGTCCTGGCGCTGACCGGGTACTTCACCGAGACCGAGCGGCGTCCCGTCCGGGACATCGGCAAGAGCGCGCTCACCGGTCCCGCCACCGTGGTGCTCGCCGGCATCAGCGTCGGCTTCGAGTCGGCGGTCTACTCCGCGCTCGTCATCGGCGCAGGCGTGTTCGGTGCGTTCCTGCTCGGCGGCGGCTCGATCACGCTGTCGCTGTTCGCGGTCGCCATGGCCGGCACCGGCCTGCTCACCACCGTCGGCGTCATCGTCGCGATGGACACGTTCGGCCCGATCAGCGACAACGCGCAGGGCATCGCCGAGATGTCCGGTGACATCGACGAGCGCGGCGCCCGCACGCTGACCGAGCTCGACGCGGTCGGCAACACCACCAAGGCGATCACCAAGGGCATCGCGATCGCCACGGCCGTCCTCGCCGCGACGGCGCTGTTCGGGTCCTACACCGACTCGATCCTGAAGGAGTTCTCGCAGGTCGAGGTCGACAAGTTCCTGAACGTGGCCAACCCGGGCAACCTGGTCGGCCTGCTCATCGGCGCCGCGGTCGTGTTCCTCTTCTCGGGCCTGGCGATCAACGCCGTCGCCCGCTCGGCCGGTTCGGTCGTGATCGAGGTGCGCCGCCAGTTCCGCGAGTTCCCGGGCATCATGGACTACTCGCAGCGCCCGGAGTACGGCAAGGTCGTCGACATCTGCACCCGTGACGCCCAGCGTGAGCTCATCACGCCGGGTCTGCTCGCGGTGCTGGCGCCGATCGCGGTCGGCTTCGGCCTCGGTGTCGGACCGCTCGCGGCCTATCTGGCCGGCGCGATCGGCACCGGCACGCTGATGGCGGTCTTCCTGTCCAACTCGGGTGGCGCGTGGGACAACGCGAAGAAGCTCGTCGAGGACGGCACGCACGGCGGCAAGGGCTCGCCGGCGCACGAGGCGACGATCATCGGTGACACCGTCGGTGACCCGTTCAAGGACACCGCCGGCCCGGCGATCAACCCGCTGATCAAGGTGATGAACCTGGTCGCGCTGCTGATCGCGCCTGCCGTGGTGGTCTACACCACGGGCGACGGCAACCCGGGGATCCGGTTCGCCATCGCGATCGGCGCGGCGCTGATCATCGCCACCGCGGTGGTCATCAACAAGCGCAAGCCGGTCTCGGTCGACGCCGGCAACGGCGACGGCGCCTCCGAGGAGGAGGCGGCTCCGGAGCGGGTCACCGCCTGATCTGGTTCGCATCGACGCCCCGGCCGGGATCATTCCGGCCGGGGCGTCGTATTTGTCGAACAGACGATCGGTTCTAGGCTTCCATTCATGCACTTCCGCGTCGTCGCCATCGGCCTCCTGTTCGTCCTCGTTTCGGCGGGTACGGGTGGGTGCGGCGCTGACGGCAGCGGCGACGTAGCGCCGAAGCGGTGGGCACAGTCGGTGTGCACGGCGCTGGCGCCGTGGCGGGCCGAGATCGCCGATCTGACCACGAAGGCCCAGCAGCAGCTGCAGGCGGCCAAGACCGCCTCGCAGACGAAGACCAACATCGTGGACCTGCTGGCCGGGGCGGAGAGCTCCAGCGAGAAGGCCAGGCTCGGGGTCAGCGGCGCCGGGGTGCCGGACGTCTCCGGCGGCGACAAGGTCGCCCAGCAGTTCACTGCCTCGCTGTCGAAGGCCCGCGACGCGTATGGCAACGCGAAGCGCTCCGTCGAGGCTCTGCCGACCACCGACGCGAAGGCGTTCTACACCTCGGTCGGGTCGGCGTTCGCCGTGCTCAAGGAGGAATACGAGCAGAGCGCCATCGACCCCAAGCACGTCGGGCAGAAGGATCTGCAGAAGGCCTTCAACGAGGTGCCCGAGTGTCGGTGACGCCGGCCCGGAGCCGGCAACTGTCGCTGTTCGGGGTAGAGGCGCGCCCGCCGACCCCGATGGACCTGGAGGGTCTGCTCGCCGGTGCCGGCGAGGTCGGCCGGATGGGCGGCACCGCGAAGGTGTCGATCGAGGTCGAGGACGCGTGGCGGGCAGGCGTGCTGCGCACCGAGTGCGAGCAGCGGGGGCTGGTCGTGTCGTGCGAGCCGACCGGGGTCGAGGACCGGTGGACGGTGCGGACGGCGTATGCGGCGCTGCTGGCCCCCCTTGCGGCCCGCTGGCTGGACGGCACCGCCAAGGTGTCACCCCGGGACCTGGTCCTCGACGGGCGGCGGCTACGGCTGTGGGTGGCGGCCGCGGGCGCCTGGGACGGCCAGCGCGCCTACCTGCTCCGTCTCGCGCCCAGCCGCCCCTACCTGCCCGACGACGAGGATGTCGCGGCGTTCGAGGAGGGCGTGACGGAGATTGCAGAAATATCTGAGGAGCCGGGCGGTCCGCCGGCCCAGGAGCCCGACACGCCCGACGAGGAATTGATCGAGGACGTGCCCGAGGCGCCGCCGGGCAAGCCGAAGAAGAAGGCCACACCGCTGATCTCCACCTTCGATCCCGGCCCGGTCGACCTGGGTGAGGAGATCGAGGACTGGATCGACGACAACCGCGACGGCTGGCCCGACTCCGGGGTCGGGGACCTGCCGACCGTCGACCTCGATCCGCTCGCCGAACCGGCGGCCGAGAGCGCGGACGTACCAGATGAAACCGACAACAAGGACGAAAACGCCATCGATCGCCAGGTGGCTGACAACTGGGTCGTGGTCGGGGACGCTCTGGCCGCCGCGGGACTGATCGCAGTGTTCGTCGGTCCCAAGGCCGGCGGCCCAGCATACCGCATCGTGGGACTGCGCCGTGTGACGCGCCTCGCGGAGCTCGTCGGTGAGCCTCCCGCGGGGGCACCGCAGGCGAGTTGGCCGAGGTAAACGCCGGGTAGGCTGACCCTGCGCCGCGCGGTGTGATTCCACCCGCCATCAGGGTCACCGCCGGTCGACAAAGCGTGACAAATACGGCAGCCGATGCGACACGATGGCAAGATCGGGCAGGTAGCGCTTCTGCTTGGGTGTACCGTGGCGCCGATCGGCGTGTCGCAGGCCGACCGCCGGGTGCCGCATCACGCAACTCGGCGCGTAGGCGCGCGTTACGTTTGACACATGTCCGTCCGCACCGGGGAGAGCTGTGCCGAACTCCGCCAACACGAAGCGGCTGGTGATTGTCGAGTCGCCGGCGAAGGCCAAGACGATTTCGGGCTATCTGGGCCCGAATTACGTCGTGGAGGCGAGCTTCGGCCACGTCCGTGACCTGCCCGTGGGCAAGAAAGACATGCCCGAGGACCTGAAGAGCAAGCCGTGGGCATACCTCGGCGTCGACGTCGACAACGACTTCACGCCTGTCTATGTCATCTCGGCTGACCGCCGCAAGCAGATCACCAGGCTCAAAGAGCTGCTCAAGACGGCCAGCGAGGTCTACCTGGCCACAGATGAGGACCGCGAGGGCGAGGCCATCGCCTGGCACCTGTTCGAGACCTTGAAGCCGAAGGTCCCGGTCAAGCGGATGGTCTTCCACGAGATCACCAAGCCGGCCATCCAGGCCGCGGTCGCCAACCCGCGCGAGATCAACCGCGCGCTGGTCGACGCCCAGGAGGCCCGGCGCATCCTCGACCGGCTCTATGGCTACGACCTGTCCACCGTGCTGTGGAAGAAGGTCCAGGGCGGCCTGTCGGCCGGCCGGGTGCAGTCGGTCGCGACCCGCATCGTGGTCGAGCGGGAGCGGCAGCGGATGAAGTTCCGTTCCGCCGAATACTGGGACATCCTGGCCAAGCTCCTGCCGGACGGCGACACCCGCACGTTCAACGCGACGCTGCTCGCGATCGACGGTGACAGGGTCGCCACCGGCCGTGACTTCGACCCGGAGACCGGCAAGGTCCGGCCCAACGCCGGCGTGATCCACCTCGACGAGCAGGGCGCCCGCGGTCTCGCCGCGCGCCTGGAGGGCCGGCCGTTCACGGTCACCCGGGTCGAGGAGAAGCCCTACCGGCGCAAGCCCGCCGCGCCGTTCATCACCTCGACGCTGCAGCAGGAGGGCTCCCGCAAGCTGCGGTTGTCCAGCGCGCAGACCATGCGCCTCGCGCAGCGACTGTATGAGAACGGCTACATCACCTATATGCGTACGGACTCGGTGAACCTGTCCGAGGCCGCGATCGCCGCCGCCCGCCAGCAGATCCTCAGCCTGTACGGGCCGGCCGCCGTGCCGCCGCAGCCCCGCCGGTACACCGGCAAGGTCAAGAACGCGCAGGAGGCACACGAGGCGATCCGCCCCGCCGGCGACTCGTTCCGTACCCCCGGCGACGTGGCCAAGGAACTTTCAGCCGAGGAGCTGCGGCTGTACGAGTTGATCTGGCAGCGCACGATCGCGTCGCAGATGACCGACGCGGTCGGCAACAGCACCTCGGTGCGGATCAACGCGGAGACCCCGGCGAAGGAGTCCGTCGACTTCAGCGCGACCGGCAAGACGATCACCGACCCGGGCTTCCTGCGCGTCTACGTCGAGTCCTCCGACGACGAGAACGCAGAGGCCGAGGAGGCCGAGCGCCGCCTGCCGGTGCTGGTCAAGGGCCAGACGCTGACCGAGAAGGGCCTGACCCCGACCGGCCACACGACCCAGCCGCCGTCCCGCTACACCGAGGCCTCGCTGGTCAAGGCGATGGAGGAGCTCGGCATCGGGCGCCCCTCCACGTATGCCTCCATCATGGAGACGATCAACAACCGCGGCTACGTGTTCAAGCGCGGCCAGGCCCTGATCCCGTCGTTCCTGGCCTTCGCCGTCGTGGGGCTGCTGGAGAAGCACTTCCCGCGACTGGTCGACTACGACTTCACCGCGTCGATGGAGAACGTCCTCGACGAGATCGCCAACGGTGACGAGAGCGCCGTGGACTTCCTGCGCCCGTTCTACTTCGGTGGGGACACGGGCGACGAAGGGTCGGTGCCCCGCCAGGGCGGGCTGAAGCGCATGGTCACCGAGCGGCTGGGCGAGATCGATGCACGCGGGATCAACTCGATCCCGCTGTTTCGTGACGAGGCCAACCGCGACGTCGTCGTGCGCGTCGGTCGCTACGGGCCCTACCTGCAGCGTTTCCTCGCCGACACGCCCGAGGGCGAGGAGGGCGACCGCGCGACGGTGCCGGACGGGCTGGCCCCGGACGAGCTGACCCCGGAGAAGGTCGCGGAGCTGTTCATCGGCGGCGCGAGCGGCGAGCGCAAGCTCGGTGAGCACCCCGAGACCGGCGAGCCGATCGTGCTGAAGTCGGGTCGCTACGGTCCGTACGTGTCGACCGGCGAGAAGAACTCCTCGCTGCTGTCCACGCAGTCGCCGGAGCACCTGACGCTCGAAGAGGCGCTGCAGCTGCTGACCCTGCCGAGGACCGTCGGCAAGGACGCGGCCGGCGAGGACATCATCGCCTCGCCCGGCCGGTACGGGCCGTACATCAAGCGCGGCAGCGACACGCGGTCCCTCGAGCGGGAGGACCAGCTCTTCACGGTCACCCTGGAAGAGGCGCTGGCGCTGCTGGAGCAGCCGAAGACCCGGGGACGCGCCGCGGCCAAGCCTCCGCTGCGCGAGATGGGCCCCGACCCGGCGACCGAGAAGCCGCTGGTCATCAAGGACGGGCGGTTCGGCCCGTACGTGACGGACGGCGAGTTCAACGCCTCGCTGCGCCGCAACCAGACGGTCGAGGCGCTGACCTTGGACGAGGCGAGCGAGATGCTGGCCGAGAAGCGCGCCAAGGGTCCCGCACCGAAGAAGGCCCGCCCCGCGGCGAAGAAGGCCGCCGACGGCACGGCCGGCGCTGCGAAGAAGACGGCGGCAGCGAAGAAGACCGGCGGCGCCAAGAAGACTACGACGGCGGTAAAGAAGACGACGACGGCCGCGAAGAAGGCGACCCCGGCGAAGAAGGCCACCCCGCGCAAGGCGACGACGGCGAAGAAGGCCACCCCACCGGCCGAGTGACATCTCACCGCGGACGCCGCATGGTCGGCGGGTCCTGCTTGTGGTGATCGAAGGCGTGTTTCGGACGACCGGCGCGCGCCTTCGATCACGGCCACAAGCTCGAACCGGCCCGCCTCGACCAACGCGCGCCGTTGATCGCAGCAAGGCGGTGCGCTCTGGCGTTCGGGCCGCTGGGCGTGCGCCGGCCGCGGGTCCGACCCGCCGATGATTGGTGTTTGCCCTTGCCGGGTGTCGCCGCGGCCGACGGGCAGCCGCTGGACGATCTCGCGGCCGTGATCGAAGGACGGCGGTGGTCGTCCCAGTGGCCAGGGGCGTCCTTCGATCAAGCGGGGCCGGGGAAGGGCGCGGCACCCATCGGTCCAGTCGTCGGTGGCCGCGACTTCGCAGTGATCCGGGAGGCGCCGGCACCGCGCGGTCCGGCGCTACCGCCGATTGGCAAGGCCGTTCACGATCGAAGTCGCGGGCTGGCCGCCTGGACGGCCGGCCCGCAGCGTTGATCACAGCGCAGCGGCGCAGCGGCGCAGCGGCGCAGCGGCGCAGCGGCGAGGTGGCGAGGTGGCGAGGTGGCGGCCCGCGCACGGGAGTTCTCCTGCCGGCTGCCGCGGCTCGGTGCTGACGGACGATCTTGCGGACGTGATCAAAGGACAGCGGCGGTCGCCTGGACGACCGGCGCGCGACTTTGATCGCGGACGGCGTGGTGCGGTGGCGGGCGTGGGATCAGGGGCCGAGGACCCGGTCGGTGTAGGCGTTGGCGAACAGGCGGCCCGGGTCGAGTTTGTCGCGCAGCGCGGTGAAGTCGGCGAAGCGCGGGTAGGCCGTGGCCAGGGACGCCGCGTCGCGGAAGTTCATCTTGCCCCAGTGCGGGCGGCCGCCGAGCGGGGCCGTGATGGCCTCGAAGCGCTGGAAGTACTCCTCGAACGGGGCGCCGACGTACTGGTGGATCGCGATGTAGGCGTTGTCGCGCCCGTAGCCGTGCGACAGCCAGATGTCGTCGGCCGCGGTGAACCGGACCTCCACCGGGAACTGGATCTTGTATGGCAGCCCGTCGACCACCGACCGCAGCCCGTCGAACGCCTCGCGGAGGGCGGCGCGCGGCAGTCCGTACTCCATCTCGACGAAGCGGACCCGGCGCGGCGTGCAGAACACCTCGTGGGACGGGGCCGTATACGTGCGGGCGGACAGCGCCCGGGCCGAGACGCGGCTGATGGTCGGCACCGTCGACGGCAGCGCCCGGCCGAGCCGGCACGCACCGCCGAAGACCGTGTTGGACAGGAAGTCGTCGTCGAGCCAGCGGCGCCAGCCCGCGAGCGGGCGGTCCGAGGTGGGCACGATGGTGTTGCGCTTGATCTGGACCCGGTCGGTGTAGGGGAACCAGTAGAACTCGAAGTGATCGTTCGAGGCGACGTGCGTGTCCAGGTCGGACCAGACGTCGGACAGCCGGGCCGGTCGCTCGTCGGCCCGCAGCGTGAACGCCGGCACGCAGCGCAGGGTCACCTCGCTGAGCACGCCGAGCGCGCCGATGTTCACGCGGGCGGCGGCGAACAGGTCGGGTTGAGCATCGGCCGAGCAGCGCAGCACCGATCCGTCGGCGGTCACCAGCTCCAGGGCCTCGACGAACGTCGAGAGGCAGCCGTAGGCGGCGCCGGTCCCGTGTGTACCGGTGGAAAGCGCGCCGGAAATCGTCTGTGCGTCGATGTCTCCGAGATTGGGCATGGCCAGGCCGTGTGCCGCGAGGGTCGCGTTGAGGACCGCGAGCTTCATCCCGGCCTGCACGGTCACCAGGTCGCCCTCGACCCGGACGAGTGACGCCATGCGGTCGAGCTCGATCCGGACCCCGTCCGTCAGAGCAGTGGGTGTGAACGAGTGTCCACTGCCGACGGCCTTGACCCGGAGTCCCTCGTCCGCCGCGCCGCGGAGCACGAAGGCCAGCTCAGCGGTGGTCGACGGGTGCGCGACACGCGTCGCCCGCGCGGTCTGGTTGCCGGCCCAGTTGGCCCACGGAGAAGTCACGAAACCTGAGTACCCTTCACGTATGCCCGCCGTCAATGACCCGTTGAACCACAAGAGTGAAATGGGCTATCCGCCGATCGTGCCCGCTCGTTGACGTGAGTAGGTTTCAAGGTGGGGACGAGCTTGAGGGGGACTGCCGGGTGGCGACGCAGACAGTGGCCAGTGCCGGGACGAAGCCACTGCGCCGGGTGCCGGTGCAGGGGCGCAGTGTGGCGAGGGTCGGGCGGATGCTCGACGCGTGCGCCGAACTCGTCGATGAGGTGGGCTACGACGGGCTGACCACGACGCTGCTCGCGGAGCGGGCGGGGGTGGCGATCGGCTCGGTCTACCAGTTCTTCCCGGACAAGCGGGCGATCGTGCAGGCGCTCACGCTGCGCAGCCTGGAGGGCTACCTGGAGCGCCTCGGCGCCCGGCTGGCCGAAGAGGACATCTCGCACTGGTGGGACGCGGTCGACGCGGCCATCGACGAGTACATCGACATGCACCGCACCGTGCCGGGCTTCCGCACCCTGCACTTCGGTGACGTGGTGGACATTCACCTGCTCGACGACGAGCGGGACAACAACGACGTCATCGTCTCGCAGCTCGCGGCGCTGCTCATCGGCCGGTTCGGCATCGTGGACGCCGACCGCCTGCAGTTCGTGCTGGCGATCGCGGTCGAGGCGGCCGACGCGCTGATCAAGATGGCGTTCCGGCGCTCGCCGGACGGCGACCCGGTCGTGCTCGGCGAGGCGAAGGCCCTGATCAAGGACTACCTGCACCACCGCCTCTGACGATCGCTTTCGGGCCCTTTATCGGCAGCGTCGCGCGCCGGTAAAGGGCCCGAAACGTGCTGTTGACAATCCCACACGACCTGTCCGCTTTGCGCACCGCGGCGCATACTCGTGATCGACCGGTACCCCACATCGAGGACTGGATCCATCGCGATGAACATGGCCGTGAACAGGCAGAACATCGGCATCATCGGCGCCGGGCGGGTTGGCGCGGTGCTCGGCGCCGCGTTCGTGAACGCCGGCCACCGGGTGGTCGCCGCGGTGGGTGTCTCCGCCGCCTCCAAGTCCCGCGCGGAGCAGCTGCTCCCGGGCGTCAAGCTCCTCCCCGCCGACCAGGTCGCCGCCTCCGCCGACCTCGTGCTGCTGGCGGTCCCCGACGACGTGCTCGCCGGCCTGGTCAACGGCCTGGTCGAGACCGGCGCGCTGCGCCCCGGGCAGATCGTCGCGCACACCTCCGGCGCCCACGGCCTCGCCGTCCTCGCGCCCGTCACCACCGTGGGCGCCAGGCCGCTGGCCCTGCACCCGGCGATGACGTTCACCGGCACCGACGTGGACCTGCGCCGGCTCGCCGAGGGGGTCTCGTTCGGCGTCACCGCCCCCGACGGGCTGCGCGACCTCGCCGCCTCCCTGGTCGCCGACCTCGGCGGTCAGGTCGAGTGGATCGACGAGGCACGGCGCCCGCTGTACCACGCGGCGCTGGCCCACGGCGCCAACCACCTCGCCACGCTGGTCAACGAGGCCCTCGACCGGCTCCGCGACGCCGGCGTGCGGCACCCGGAGCAGGTCCTCGCCCCGCTGCTCGGCGCCGCGCTGGACAACACGCTGCGCCTCGGCGACGCCGCCATCACCGGCCCCGTGTCCCGCGGCGACGCCGGCACGGTCGCCAAGCACCTCCAGGCCCTCGAGTCGGTCGCGCCCGAGTCGGTGCCGCCGTATCTGGCGCTCGCCCGGCGCACCGCCGACCGGGTCATCGCCGCCGGGCGCCTGCGCCCGATGGACGCCGAGCCGCTGCTCGACGTGCTGGGCAGCGCCCACGCCCCGCCGGTGGTCGCGGCGCAGCGCGGCGGCCGCAGGAAGGCGAAGGGCACGGGAGGCAAGGCGTGAACGTCGTCGAGACCCGCGAGCAGCTCGCGGCCGCCCGCGCCGCGGCCCGCGGCACCGTCGCCGTCGTCATGACCATGGGTGCGCTGCATGAGGGGCACGCGGAGCTGCTGCGTACCGCGCGCGCCGAAGCCGACACGGTGCTGCTCACGATCTTCGTCAATCCCCTGCAGTTCGCGCCCGGCGAGGACTTCGACCGCTACCCGCGCACGCTGGAGGCGGATCTTGCCGTCGCCCGCGAGGCCGGCGTGGACATCGCGTTCACGCCGACCCGGGACGTGATGTATCCGCAGGGTGCGCCGACGGTACGGGTCGACCCCGGGCCCGCCGGCAACGAGCTGGAGGGCGCCAGCCGTCCCGGGTTCTTCCACGGCGTGCTGACGGTGGTCAACAAGCTGTTCCAGCTGACCCGCCCGGACGTCGCGTACTTCGGCGAGAAGGACTACCAGCAGCTCGGCATGATCCGGGCGATGGTGCGCGACTTCGACCTGCCGATCGACGTGCGGGGCGTGCCGACCGTGCGGGAGCCCGACGGTCTCGCGCTGTCCAGCCGCAACCGGTACCTGGCCCCGGCGGAGCGGCAGGCGGCGCTGGTGCTGTCCAGGGCGCTCAGGACCGCCGCGACTGCGCCCGACCCGGTCGCGGCCGGCCTCGCCGAGTTCGCCGGCGAGCCCGAGGTGAAACTCGACTACTTCGTGCTCACCGACCCGATGCTCGGCCCCGCCCCGGCACACGGCCCGGCGCGGCTGCTGACGGCGGCCTGGGTCGGCGGCACCCGGCTCATCGACAACATCGAGGTACAGCTCCCGTGATCCGCACCATGCTCAAGTCGAAGATCCACCGTGCCACGGTCACCCAGGCCGATCTGCACTACGTCGGATCGGTAACAATCGACGAGGACCTCATGGACGCCGCGGACCTGCTCGCCGGCGAGCAGGTCGCGATCGTCGATGTCACCAACGGCGCGCGGCTGGAGACCTACGTGATCGCCGGGCCCCGCGGCAGCGGCGTCATCGGCATCAACGGCGCCGCTGCGCACCTGGTCCACCCGGGTGACCTGGTCATCCTCATCTCCTACGCGCAGCTGGACGACGCCGCCGCCAGGACGTACCAGCCGCGGGTCGTGCACGTCGACGGCGCGAACGGAATCATCGAGCTCGGTCACGATCCTGCGGACGCCATACCGGGTATGGTGGGCGAGCCCGTGAGGGGAGACCTTCTCCGGGCATAGCCTTGGGGGAGGTGCGGTGCGGCGTGCGGTCGTGCTGGTCGTCGCGGCGGTGACGCTGCTCGGCGGCTGCGCGCGGCCACCGGCACCCGCCGCCACCGACGGTGACCTGGTCAACGGCTGGCCGATGCTGCCCGCCGCGACGCTCATCGAGCCGGTCGCCCCTGCCTGCTATCCGCTGCCCGGCGGCACCGCCAGCGCCGACGTCACCAGCTGGCCGGCGCCGGTGGCGTGCACCGCGCCGCACGAGGTCGAGCTGATCTCCGTCGGGCGGTTCACCGGCGCCGACGCCGAGCGGGCCACGCCGCCGAGCGCCGGCGGCCCGGCCATGCGCGGGGCGTACACCCGATGCGCCGACGACGCGAAGACCCTGCTCGGCGCGGACTGGCGGTCCGGCCGGATATCGCTGAGCGTGGACGTGCCGAGCCCGCTGCTGTGGGACGCCGGGGCCCGCTGGTTCCGCTGCGACCTGCAGGCGTTGCAGGACATCGACCGGTTCAGCATCGCGAGCCGGACGACCTCGCTGCGCGGCGCCCTGAGCCCCGACGGCGGGGAGTTGCGCATCGGCTGTGTGAAGGTCACCACCAAGCCCGGCGGCGCCGCCAACGCCATAGACCGGATCTTCCCGGCCCCGTGCACGCAGCCGCACGAGGGCGAGTTCGCCGGGATCTACGAGCCGCCGGCCGGTGAGTACATCGCCGACGGCGACGCGCGCAGCAGCGCCAACCTCGCCGGATGCCGGCCGGTCGTGGCCGGGTTCGTCGCCGTGCCAGACGACGCGAACTTCCGCTCCCGCACTGGTCTGGTCACGATGCCCTACGACAAGATGGCCTGGGAGTTGGGCAACCGCGGGGTCCGCTGCTTCGTGTGGCCACCGAAGCCCGTGCATGCCTCGTTGCGCGGTGCGGGTACAAAAGGTCTACCGATCACAATCGCCTAGGTGGTGTCCTGTATCTGGCAGTTGGACCGGGTTGCCAACCACATTGATCATTGGCACACTGCACCCGCGCTGTGTGCGCCGGGGGAGGGGTTGGATCATGGTGCGTTTTCGACGGCTCGTGATGGCAGTGGCGCCGGTCGCCGCTGTCGTGATGCTGGCCGGCTGCGCGACGCCCTCGGGGGTCGACAAGAACCTCATCGACGAGTGGTCCATGCTTGCCGCACCCAAGGTCCCGCTGCCGCCCGTCGGGTCGTGCTACGACAGCACCGTGCCGTATTTCGAGACGGACACCCTCACGATCTTCTCCTTCAAGGCGGCCGAGTCCTGCACCACCGCGCACATCAGCGAGACGTTCTATGTCGGCGAGCTGAGCGGCACCGCGGCGAGCGTGACGTCGCCGCCGAAGGGCGCCGACCTCAAGGACGCCTGGGCCAAATGCAACACCGAGGCGCAGACCTTCCTCGGCGGTGACTACCACGACGGTCGCCTCGAGCTCATCGTGCTGCCGCCGTCCTCGGCGCAGTGGTCCGGCGGCGGGCGCTACTTCCGCTGCGACCTGGCCGAGGTGCAGAGCGACGCCGGCAAGCCGGTCAGCCGCACCAGCAGCCTCAAGGGCGCACTCACCGGCGACAAGCCGATCGCGCTGACCTGCGCGCAGGAGACCTACGAGGCCGACGGCAAGACGTGGGAGGACTACGAGCCGACCGCGTGCACGGCGACCCACAACATGGAATACGTCGGCACGTACGTCGCCGGCGAGCGGGCCTTCCCGAAGACCGCCGACGAGCGCCGCGCCGCCATGCGCACCGGCTGCGAGGCCCTCGGCGCCAAGTTCCTCGGCATGACCCAGTCGACCCTGGACAACCACCAGGAGGTCGGCATCGGCTTCTGGATGGTCGACGAGGAGAACTGGCTGCGCGGCAACCGCTCCGCCCGCTGCTACGCGATGCTCTACGACAAGAAGAGCACCGTCCGGTCCCTGAAGGGCCTCGGCACCGGAAAGATTTGACCCCTTCTGTCACACTGTCACCACCCGCGCGGGTAGTGACAGTGTGACGAGGTAAAGGTGTGCACGGGATGAAGCGGTGGACCGTCGGGCTGTCCATGACGCTGGTGCTGCTGGTCGCAGGTTGCGGCAATCCCGCGGGCACCGACGGCGACCTCTTCAACGGCTGGACCGCGATGGCCGCGCCGACCGTGCCGAAGCCCGCCGTCGGCGAGTGCTGGACCTTCACCGGCGACGCCGACAAGCTCGCCGTCGGACCCGACCTGGTCGAGGTCGAGTGCAGCACCCCGCACGCCAGCGAGACGATCAAGGTGGGCGAGTTCTCCGGCAGCCTCGCCCAGCAGTCTGCGCCGCCCACCGGCGCCGACCTCACCGACGCGTTCGCCGCCTGCCAGTCCGAGGCCAACGACTTTCTCGGCGGCGACTGGCACGACGGCCGGCTGGTCCTGCGGGTCCTGCCGCCGTCGGAGAGGCAGTGGAAGGGCGAGGCACACTACTACCGGTGCGACCTGGTCGAGGTCTCCGACGACACGTACACCATCTCGCCCCGCACGACCGGGCTGAAGGACACGCTGCGCGGCAGCCGGCCGATCGAGATCGGCTGCGTCAAGGTCGTGACCGACAGCGGCGGCGGCATCGAGGACTTCGTCCCGACCAAGTGCGACACATTGCACAACGGCGAATACACGGGCACGTTCTACTCGCCCGACGCGCGGCCGTACCCGAGCGACGCGACGGCCCGCCGTTCGCTGCTGCAGCCGGGCTGCAAGACGATCGTCGCGCGGTACCTGGGCCTCAACGAAGCCGCGTTCGACGCCAACAAGCAGATCTCGTTCGCCTGGTCGACCGCGACCCCGGCCCGGTGGAACTACGGCGACCGCACCGCCCGCTGCTACATGCTGCTGGAGGGCAACCTCTCGGTGAGCCGCTCACTGCGCGGGAACGGTAACGTTCCGATCTGAAGGTGGTGACGTTACCGGCTGGTAATGGCACACTCCTTCCTCATGAAACGGGTCCTCCTGATCGTCGTCGTGCTCGCCCTCGTCGGGGGCGGCGCCTACTGGCTGCTGCGCGACACCTCCCGGAAGATCCCGCACACCCCGCCGGCCGGCGCGCCGCAGGCGGGCTCCTGCTGGAAGGTCGACGCCGCCGGCGCGAAGGCCGCCTTCCCGTGGCCCGGCGGACCCGTCGACTGCGCCGGTGCCCACACCGTCGAGGTGTTCCACGTCGGGCAGGCGGGTGAGGACCTGCTGCACCGCCTCGACGAGGCCGAGGGCGAAAACGTCAAGATCGCCCAGAACCTCCTGTACGCCCAGGCCCGCCGCGCCTGCGTCGTGGAGGGCACCGCGTTCCTCGGCGGCAACTGGCACGAGTCGAAGGTCCAGATCCTCGCGTCGTGGATCACCCCGGCCACCGACGGCTTCTTCGGCTGCGCGGTCGCTCCGGTGACCGGTCCGGCCGGCGACGAGTTCGTCTCCCGCGAGGGCAGCCTGGCCAAGGCCGGGCCGACACTGCCGATCGGGTGCATCGCCTCGCTGAAGTACGTCGACTGCGCCGCCCCGCACGACGGCGAGTACTCCGGCAGCTACTCGATCGCCCCCATGGACGCCCCGTTCGACGAGACCGCGGTGCGCAACGCGTCGTCGAAGGGCTGCGTCAGCGTCGGCCTGCACTACCTGGGCCTGGCCGAGACCGCCGACCGGGCCGACCTGTCCGCCGCCGCCGTCGGGCCCAAGACCGCCTCCGACTGGCTCGGCAGCGACCAGACCTTCGCGTGCTACCTGATGAGCGCCCGCCCGCTGAAGGCATCGATCGCCAAGATCGGCACCGGCCCCCTGCCGCTCGCGTGATCCTTGGCACGGCGCGCGATGCCCTTTTGTCATGTTGACTGGAGTGATGGAGCTGCCCGTACTGCCGCGCCAACTCGCCGGGCCCCAGCCGGGATGGGCCGAGCCGACCGACGTCGTCGTGATCGGCTCCGGCGTCGCCGGGCTGACCGCCGCCCTGCACCTGCGCGAGGCCGGCCTGCACGTCACCGTCGTCACGAAGGTCAACATCGATGACGGCTCGACCCGCTGGGCCCAGGGCGGCATCGCCGCGGTCCTCGACCCCCTCGACACCCCCGAGGCGCACGCGCAGGACACCCTCGTCGCCGGCGTCGGCCTGTGCGACGCGGTGGCCGTGGACGTCCTGGTCCGCGAGGGCCCGACCCGCGTCCGGGAGCTGATCCGCTGGGGCGCCGAGTTCGACCGCAACAACGACGGCTCCCTCATGCTCACCCGCGAGGGCGGCCACCACGCCAACCGGATCATCCACGCCGGCGGCGACGCGACCGGCGCCGAGGTCCAGCGGGCCCTGCACGCCGCGGTCCACCGCGACCCGTGGATCCGCCTCATCGAGCACGCCCTCGTTCTCGACCTGCTCACCGACGCCGCTGGCCGGGCCTGCGGGGTCACCCTGCACGTCCTCGGCGAAGGCGCGGAGGACGGCGTCGGCGCGGTCCTCGCCCGGGCCGTCGTCCTCGCCACCGGCGGCATGGGCCAGATCTACTCCGCCACCACCAACCCCGTCGTCTCCACCGGCGACGGCGTCGCACTCGCCCTGCGCGCCGGCGCCGCCGTCACCGACATCGAGTTCGTCCAGTTCCACCCGACCGCGCTCGCCCTCAACAACCGCGACTCGCAGCAGCCGCTGGTCAGCGAGGCCCTGCGCGGCGAGGGCGCCTACCTGCGCGACGGCGACGGCAACCGCTTCATGGTCGGCCGCCACGACCTCGCCGAGCTCGCCCCCCGCGACGTCGTCGCCAAGGGCATCTACCGGGTCATGCGCGCCGAAGGCACCAACAACGTCTGGCTCGACGCCCGCCACCTGGGCCGCGAGTTCCTCGAGGGCCGCTTCCCGACGATCGTCGCGTCCTGCCGCGCCGCCGGCGTCGACCCCGCCGCGGACCTCATCCCCGTCTCCCCGGCCGCGCACTACGCCTCCGGCGGCGTCCGCACCGACCTGCTCGGCCGCACCTCGATCCCGGGCCTCTACGCGTGCGGTGAGGTCGCCTGCACCGGCGTGCACGGCGCCAACCGGCTCGCCTCCAACTCGCTGCTGGAGGGCCTCGTCTTCTCCCGCCGGATCGCGGAGGACATCGCCCGCCACCTGCCCGCCCAGACCGACCCCGTGACCGGCTCGCCCGTCTCCTGGTCCGCCGACCCCTCGCTGCGCACGCCGCTGCAGGCGGCCATGTCGGCGCACGCCTCGGTGCTGCGCAGCGCCGAGTCGCTCGACCAGGCGGCGCAGGCCCTCACCAAGCTCGCCCTCGACCGCTCCGCTCCCGGCCTCGCCAGCTGGGAGGCGACCAACCTGCTCACCGTCGCCAGCGCCCTGGTTGGCGCCGCCGACCTGCGCCAGGAGACCCGCGGCTGCCACTGGCGCGAGGACTTCCCGGACGCCAGCGACGTGTTCCGCGGCCACTTCCTGGCCGGCCTGTCCGACACCGGCACCCTGACTGAGACGTGGGAGGACGCGTGACGCGCCTGTCCGACACCGGCATGACCCCCGAGACCGAGGCCTCGCTGCGGAAGGTCGGGCTCGACCCGGTCGCCGTCGCCGAGATCGTCGAACGGACCCTGACCGAGGACCTCGGCCCCGACCGCCTCGACGTCACGAGCGTGGCGACCATCCCCGCCACCCAGGTCGACGCCGCCGAACTGGTCGCACGCGCCGACGGCGTGGTTGCCGGCCTCGCCGTCGCCGCCGCCGTCTTCGAGGCCGTCTCCCCGGCGGTCGAGGTCTCCGTCCACGCCGTCGACGGCTCCTTCGTCGTGCGCGGCACGGTCCTCGCGACCATCACCGGCCCGACCCGCGCCCTGCTGACCGCCGAGCGCTCCGCGCTGAACCTCCTGTGCCGCATGTCCGGCGTCGCCACCCACACCCGCCGGTGGGCCGACCTGCTCGACGGCACCCACGCCCTCGTCCTGGACACCCGCAAGACCACGCCGGGCCTGCGCATCCTGGAGAAGTACGCGGTCCGCGCCGGCGGCGGCACCAACAAGCGCATGGGCCTCTACGACGTAGCCATGATCAAGGACAACCACAAGCTGGCCGCCGGCGGCATCTCGGCCGCGTACGCCCGGGTCCGATCGGCGTTCCCCGACGTGCCGGTGCAGGTCGAGGTCACCACGGTCGGCGAGGCCGTCGAGGCGGTCACGGCCGGCGCGACGTTCCTGCTGCTGGACAACATGTCGCCGGACCTGCTGCGCGAGGTGGTCGCCGCGGTCGGCGGCCGCGCCGAGCTGGAGGCGACGGGCGGCCTGACCCTGGCCACCGCCGCCGAATACGCCGCGACGGGCGTCGACTACCTGTCCGTCGGCGCGCTGACGCACTCCTCGCCGATCCTCGACATCGCCATGGACCTCCGCACCCACTGACCACCGGGGGCGGACGTCCCAATCACCCATCCCGGGCGCGCCAACCCCCCAAGCGCCTACTCGGGGAACGCGACCGCCACGAAGGCGGAGAACCGCTGCACGCGCCACGTCGGCGGCACCATCTGCGTGCAGCGCTCCACCATCGCGGCGCAGATGAGCGCCTGCACCGACGAGACCGGCGGCGCGGGTGCGGTCGGGATCACCGACTCCACCGCCACGAGCTCCACGTCCGGCAACGAGATCTGGAACTGGTACTCCCACAGGTCGCCGTCCATGACCAGCCCGACCCGGCGTACACCACTGGCGCGGATCGTGTCGATCGCCTGCTGGTACGGCACCGCCTGGTCGGGCAGCCGGACGAAGCGCTCCTCCCAGTCCGACAGGGTGAAGACCGACCCCTGCCCGACGAGCCGGCGCGGCTGACCGTAGGCGACCGCGATGCCGCCGGTGGCGAAGGCGGCAACCATCGCGACAACCACGGCGATGGCAGGAGCGCGACGGGACGTGAGGCGGTCGGCCCAGTAGCCGGTGAGCGGGGCGCCGACCGCGAACGCCGGCAGGATCAGCCGGTTGCCCCAGTCCTGCCACTTGATGACGGCCGCTGTGAGGATGAACGCACCCAGGGCGGTCACCGCGTACGCCCGGACCAGCGGGGGCAGCCGACGCCAGACCAGGGCGGCGGCGAGGGCGGCCAGGATCAGGGCGGACTGCACGGGATACGGGGAGCGGTCCTCGTCGGGCTTCCATCGCGTGCTGGGGAAAACGCTGCGCCACTGGGTGATCTTCGGGTCGTTGGGGTCGACGTCGACGAGGTGGGCGATGCCGATGACGGTGCCGCTCATCAGATCGTTGACCGCCGGGATCGGGGTGGTGAGCGTGGACGCGGCCAGGCGCAGGCCATTGACCAGGACCGCGGGCGGGTCCTTGCGTTCGGTGGACAGGGCGGCGCTGTAGCCGGGCGGGCCGAGTGGTGAGCCGAACGCCTCGTTGACGCGGAGCAGGGCCGGGCCGGCGAGGACGGCCATGCCTGCGAGGACGGCGAGTCCGGCGCCCACGGTACGCAGCAGCTGACGCTGCCGGAGCTGGCAGATGCCCCAGAAGAGCAGGATCGGGGCGAGTGCCATGAGGCCGGTCGACTTGGTGACGGCGGTGAGGCCGGCGACGGCGGCGAGGGACAGCACGTCGCCGGCGGTGGCGACGCGCCGCGCGCTGTCGAGGGCGAGGGTGGCGGCGCAGACGACCCACGCGGTGACGACGACGTCGTTCTGGGTGCTGGTGGACTCCAGGACGACCGCGGGGGCGGTGAGGAACACGGCGGCCGCGGTCAGCTGCCCGGTGCGCCCCGCGCCGAGCTGGGCGGCGCAGCGGGAGATGGCGAGCGCGGCGAGCAGTGACGCGCCCCACTGCAGCAGGTTGAACAGCGAGTCGTCGCCGGTCAGTAGGCGGGCCTGCAGCAGCAGGTACTCCGCACCGGGGACCAGGATGATCTGCTGGTTCTGGATCGTGGGGTAGGGGTCGAGGTCGCCGTCGGCGATCCAGTGCTCGATCTTGGTGAGGTGGTAGTGGTTCGAGTCGAAGTTGTTCGGCGACGAGGCGAGCGCGAGCACCAGCTCCGCGAGGACGAGGACACCGATCGCGCCGACGAGTAACTTGTCCCAATTTTTCAGGACAAAGCCCGAAGGGGCCCGCAGCTGTCGCCTGGCGAAGAAGGCCGACACGCCCGTGAACAGCAGCCAGTAGACAATCACCGGCCAGGTCGAGATCCACCCCACGAGGGACAGCAGCTCGACGACGACGACCGTGACCCCCGCCACCGTCGCCGCCGCCCGGATGACCGCCTGACGGGCGTCCTGGCTGCCCGGGCGCAGTGCGAACACGGTGAACACCAGCGCGGCCAGCGGGAGCAGCGCGAGCAGCGTGCGGGCCGTCGGCATCATGGGAACCGGATCGTAGATGACCAGGCTCACCCCGGCGCTGGCGGGCCTTTCGTTAGGCTCACCGCGTGCTGCTGTGCATCGACATCGGAAACACCAACACGGTGCTCGCCACGTTCGAGGGCGAGAAGCTGGTCCACTCGTGGCGGATCAAGACCGACTCGCGGGCCACCGCGGACGAGCTCGGCCTGCTCTACCGGGGGCTGCTCGCCACGGACGCCGTGTCGCTGACGGGCATCGCGGCGTGCTCCACCGTGCCGGCGGCGCTGCGGTCGTTGCGCACCATGCTGCAGCGGTACTACCTGGGCGTGCCGACCGTGATCGTCGAGCCGGGCGTGCGCACCGGCGTACAACTGGCAATCGACAACCCGAAAGAGGTCGGCACGGACCGGGTGGCGAACACCCTGGCCGCGTTCACGCTCTTCGGCGGGCCCTCGATCGTCGTGGACTTCGGCACGTCGACCAACTTCGACGTCGTGTCGGCGCGGGGGGAGTTCCTCGGTGGCGTGCTCGCGCCCGGCATCGAGATCTCCGTCGACGCGCTCGCCGCCCGCGCCGCCCAGCTGCGCAAGGTCGAGCTGATCAAGCCGCCGCGGGTGATCGGCAAGAACACCGTGGAGTGCCTGCAGTCCGGCGTGGTGTACGGGTTCGCCGGGCAGGTCGACGGGATCGTGCGCGGCGTGACCGCGGAGCTGGGTGGCACGGTGAAGGCGGTCGTCGCGACCGGCGGCCTGGCCCCGATCGTGATCGGCGAGTGCGCCACCGTTACGCACCATGAGCCGATGCTCACCCTGATCGGGCTGCGACTGATCTTCGACAGGAACCGCGGTTAGCGTTTTTCGCCGGTGTACGCGTATGTCACGTACGGCAGTTCGAACTCCTCGTCGAGCTGGTCGAGCAGCTCGTGCAGCTGGTGTTCCAGCCGCTGCCGGGCTTCCGTATCGGCGACGAGGTAGTAGGAGCGGGACTTGATCAGCTCCATGAACGACGCTGTCGTGTGCGTGGTGCTCCACTCGAAGGTCTTCAGCGTCACCGGGCCGAAGAGGGGCCCGAAGTCCTTCACGGCCGTCTCGTCGAACGCGTCGCGCTCCCGGGCGCCGTCGAACAGGGTCGAGGACTTCGCGACCCACGGGACGCGCTCGTCGCGGATGTTCCAGATGGGCACGAAGCGGCCGCCGGGGCGCAGGACGCGGGCGATCTCGGTGTGTGCCGGCTCACCGTAGAACCAGTGGTAGGCCTGACCGGCGGTGACGACGTCGACGCTGCCGTCCGGCAGGGGGATCCCGGTGGCGCTGCCCTTGCGGGCGTCGCCGGGGATCTTGGCGCGCATCTTGTCGTCCGGCTCGACGGCGATCACGTGATGGCCCAGGTCGGCGAGCTGGCGGGTGAGGATGCCGGTGCCGGCGCCGAGATCGCAGATATCCGACTTTTCGGGTATCGCCCAGTCCAGTGCCTCGCGTGGATAGCGGGGGCGGATCCGGTCGTACAGGTCTGCTGCGGCGCCGAACGAGGAAGCGTGTGCTGCGAAATCCACGTCGCCAAAAGTACCGAACGTGTTGTTGAGTAGGCTCGACGTAATTCGTGGAATTCTCGTAGAGGGATTGTGCCGCTGTGAAGGACCAGCCAGCCGTTGACCAGGAACTCGATCTCCCCGAGCAGATGAAGATCCGCCGGGAGAAGCGTGCCCGGCTGCTGGACGAGGGCAAGCAGCCCTACCCGGTCGGGTTCGACCGGACCGCGACGCTCGCGGAGGTCCGGGCCCGCTACGGCGAGCTGCCCACCGACACCGCCTCCGGCGAGCACGCGGCCGTGGCCGGCCGGGTCATCTTCATCCGCAACACGGGCAAGCTCGCCTTCGCCACGCTGCGCGCCGGCGACGGCACGGAGCTGCAGGCCATGCTGTCGCTGGACAAGGTCGGCGCGGAGGCTCTGGAGGACTGGAAGCGCCTGGTCGACCTCGGTGACCACGTCGGCGTCAAGGGTGAGGTCATCACCAGCCGCCGCGGCGAGCTGTCGATTCTCGCCGACGAGTGGCAGATGACGGCGAAGGCGTTGCGCCCGCTGCCGGTCGCACACAAGCCGATGGGCGAGGAAACCCGGGTCCGGCAGCGGTATGTCGACCTGGTCGTGCGCCCGCAGGCCCGTGAAACGGTCCGCACCAGGGCGGCCGTGGTGCGCAGTCTACGTAACACACTGCACGGCCTTGATTACCTTGAAGTTGAAACTCCCATGTTGCAGTTGCTGCATGGTGGTGCAGCCGCTCGGCCATTCGTCACGCATAGCAATGCGCTCGACACGGATTTGTATCTGCGTATCGCACCGGAACTATTCCTCAAGCGGTGTGTGGTCGGTGGCATCGAGCGGGTCTTCGAGATCAACCGAAACTTCCGCAATGAGGGCAGCGACTCCTCGCACTCGCCCGAGTTCGCGATGCTGGAGGCCTACCAGGCCTATGCCGACTACAACGACATGGCCGACCTTACCCGGCAGCTGGTGCAGGACGCAGCCGTTGCGCTGACCGGCACGCACGTGGTCCGTTATGCCGACGGCAGCGAGTTCGACCTGGGCGGGCAGTGGCGGCGCGTGACGCTTTACGGCGTGCTTTCCGAGGCGGTGGGTGCCGACGTCACGGTCGAAACGCCGCACGCGCGGCTGATGGAGCTGGCCGCGAAGCACGACGTGCCGGTCGACCCGAAGTGGGGCCCGGGAAAGCTGGCCGAGGAGCTCTTCGAGGCGCTCGTCGTGCCGGGGCTGGTCGCGCCGACGTTCGTCTTCGACTATCCGGAGGAGACCTCGCCGCTGACCAGGGCGCACCGCGTGACCCCGGGCCTGACGGAGAAGTGGGATCTGTACGTGCAGGGCTTCGAGCTCGGCACCGCGTACTCCGAGTTGGTCGACCCGGTTGTGCAACGCGAACGTTTGGTCGCGCAGTCGCTACTCGCCGCGAAGGGAGATCCCGACGCGATGCAACTGGATGAAGACTATCTGCGTGCGATGGAGTACGGAATGCCACCGATGGGCGGCATGGGGATGGGAATCGATCGCCTTCTCATGGCTCTCACCGGGCTCGGCATTCGGGAAACGATCCTGTTTCCGCTGGTGCGGCCGGAGTAGTTTCGGCGTACCGTTGACGAGGTAGTCCCTGATTGCGTTATCTTTGCATTCGCACAACGCGGGGCGGACTTCCTCGAAGGGAATACGACAGTGGCCAAGCGGACCATCCACGTGCTGGTCGACGACATCGACGGCGGGGACGCCGACGAGACCGTGAAGTTCGCGCTGGACGGCGTTCAGTATGAGATCGACCTGTCGAAGAAGAACGCGACGAAGCTGCGTGACGCGTTCGGGCCGTTCCTCGGTGCGGCCACGAAGGTCGGTCGGGGCGGCGTCGTGGTCGGAGGACGTGCCGCCAGTGCACGTGGTCGCGGTGGAGCCGCCGCGGATCGCGAGCAGAACAAGGCGATTCGGGAATGGGCTCAGAACAAGGGCATCAAGGTCTCCGACCGGGGCCGCATCAAGCAGGAAATCGTGGACCGCTACAACGCCGAAGCGGGCCGTTAGCGATCGTTGACCGTTTTCGTCCTGAGCGGTCGTTTTGGGGTTCTTTCAGGAGCCCGCACCCACCGTGGTCGACTGACTACGGTGGGTGACTTGCATCTGGTGTCGATTTCGCTCTTGGCGTACGGCTTCGCCCGCTGGAACAAGGCAGCGGATGCTCGCGTTGGGCAAAACGCCGGGTACACGCGTTCCCGGCGGGTAAGCAACTACCACACAACGACTGCGACATGGTCCGATGGTGGGGTGCGGCAATGGCGCACACCCGCAATGTGTCGGCCTACGGCGATAGAGTGATGGCACGGTCACGTTGGCGTCCGACAGAGCTTCGGCGTGGCGACCTCCCAAGGGGGGTTCCGCGGCAGGGGCGGCGGCGACGGACACGGCACGTGAAGGAGCAGGGATGTTCGAGCGGTTCACCGACCGAGCACGACGGGTTGTCGTCCTGGCGCAGGAAGAAGCCCGGATGCTCAACCACAACTACATCGGCACCGAGCACATCCTGCTCGGCCTCATCCACGAGGGTGAGGGCGTGGCGGCCAAGGCGCTTGAGAGCCTCGGCATCTCGCTGGAGGGTGTCCGCCAGCAGGTCGAGGAGATCATCGGCCAGGGGCAGCAGGCGCCGAGCGGGCACATCCCGTTCACGCCACGCGCCAAGAAGGTGCTGGAGCTGTCCCTGCGCGAGGCGCTGCAGCTCGGGCACAACTACATCGGCACGGAGCACATCCTGCTGGGTCTGATCCGCGAGGGCGAGGGCGTCGCCGCCCAGGTCCTCGTGAAGCTCGGCGCCGACCTCAACCGGGTCCGCCAGCAGGTCATCCAGCTGCTCTCCGGCTACCAGGGCAAGGAGCCGGCTGCCGCCGGCACCGGCGCCCCCGGCGAGGCCGCTCCGTCGACCAGCCTGGTGCTCGACCAGTTCGGTCGAAACCTGACCCAGGCTGCCCGCGAAGGCAAGCTCGACCCGGTCATCGGGCGCGAGAAGGAAATCGAGCGGGTCATGCAGGTCCTGTCCCGCCGCACCAAGAACAACCCGGTGCTCATCGGCGAGCCCGGTGTCGGCAAGACGGCCGTGGTCGAGGGCCTGTCCCAGCGGATCATCAAGGGCGAGGTGCCCGAGACGCTCAAGGACAAGCAGCTCTACACGCTCGACCTCGGTGCCCTCGTTGCCGGCTCCCGTTACCGCGGTGACTTCGAGGAGCGGCTGAAGAAGGTCCTCAAGGAGATCCGCACCCGCGGCGACATCATCCTGTTCATCGACGAGATCCACACCCTCGTCGGTGCCGGTGCCGCTGAGGGCGCGATCGACGCCGCGTCCATCCTCAAGCCGATGCTGGCCCGTGGCGAGCTGCAGACCATCGGCGCCACCACCCTCGACGAATACCGCAAGCACCTCGAGAAGGACGCCGCGCTCGAGCGCCGCTTCCAGCCGATCCAGGTGGGTGAGCCGTCGCTGGCGCACACCATCGAGATCCTCAAGGGCCTGCGCGACCGTTATGAGGCGCACCACCGGGTGACGATCACCGACGCCGCCCTGGTGGCCGCCGCGACGCTGGCCGACCGCTACATCTCCGACCGCTTCCTGCCGGACAAGGCGATCGACCTGATCGACGAGGCCGGGGCGCGGATGCGCATCCGCCGGATGACCGCGCCGCCAGACCTGCGTGACTTCGACGAGCGCATCGCACAGGTGCGCCGCGACAAGGAGTCCGCGATCGACGCACAGGACTTCGAGCGTGCCGCGCAGCTGCGCGACAAGGAGAAGCAGCTGCTCGGTCAGAAGGCGCAGCGCGAGAAGGAGTGGAAGGCCGGCGACCTCGACGTCGTGTCCGAGGTCGACGACGAGCAGATCGCCGAGGTCCTGGCGAACTGGACCGGCATCCCGGTCTACAAGCTGACCGAGGAGGAGACCGCACGGCTCCTGCGCATGGAGGACGAGCTGCACAAGCGCCTCGTCGGCCAGGACGACGCGGTCAAGGCGGTCTCGAAGGCCATCCGGCGCACCCGGGCCGGCCTGAAGGACCCGAAGCGCCCCTCCGGCTCGTTCATCTTCGCCGGCCCGTCCGGCGTCGGGAAGACGGAGCTGTCCAAGGCGCTCGCCGAGTTCCTCTTCGGCTCCGAGGACGCGCTGATCCAGCTCGACATGTCGGAGTTCCACGACCGGTATACGGTGTCCCGCCTCGTCGGTGCGCCCCCCGGATACGTGGGCTACGACGAGGGTGGCCAGCTGACCGAGAAGGTCCGCCGCCGGCCGTTCTCCGTGGTCCTCTTCGACGAGATCGAGAAGGCCCACCCGGACGTGTTCAACACGCTCCTGCAGATCCTCGAAGACGGTCGTCTCACCGATGGCCAGGGTCGCATCGTGGACTTCAAGAACACGGTGATCATCCTGACCACCAACCTGGGCACCCGCGACGTGGCCAAGGCCGTGTCCCTGGGCTTCCAGGCGTCGGAGGACAACGAGTCCAACTACGAGCGGATGAAGCAGAAGGTCAACGACGAGCTGAAGCAGCACTTCCGCCCGGAGTTCCTCAACCGCATCGACGACACGATCGTCTTCCACCAGCTCATGCAGGACCAGATCCTGGGCATCGTCGACCTGATGATCGCCCGCATCGAGTCCCAGCTCCGCAACAAGGACATGGGCCTCGAGCTGACCGACAACGCCAAGAAGTTCCTGGCGAACAAGGGCTATGACCCGGTGCTGGGCGCGCGGCCGCTGCGCCGCACGATCCAGCGGGAGATCGAGGACGCACTCTCTGAGCGCATCCTGTTCAACGAGCTCCGCCCGGGCCAGATCGTCGTCATCGACTGCGAGGGCGACCCGGCCCAGTTCGAGAAGGCCAAGCTGGTCTTCAGCGGCGCCGACCGCCCGGGCGACGTCCCGGACGGCGTCCCCGCCGAGCTGACCAAGGGCGGCTCGACCGAGGAATCCGCGGCGTAGTCACACGCACGATTCGCGCACAGCGCGGATGAGCACTGAGCGAGGCCCCCGACCATCTGGTCGGGGGCCTCTGCCGTCCTCTGCGGCACCCATGCCGCTGACCGGCCCACCGCACCGACGCCCGCCCGTCCACCTTGTACGGCGTTCACATCTGAGCATTTCGCGCGCCTGCCATCCTCCGCGGCGCTCTAATGCTGCTGACCTCACCGCCACACTGATGCCGGGCCGTCCACCTTGTACGGCGTTTGCATCTGGGCGTTTCGCGCGCCTGCCGTCCTCCGGGGCGCCCCGATGCCGCTGACCGGAGCGCCGCACCGATGTCGGGTCATCCAGCAGGGGCGCCAGTCAGCATTTGGGCACTTCACGCGCCTCTTCCACGGCGGCGGCCTGCGGCGGCTGGCGATCGGAGATGCGTCCTGGTCGCGTCGTGTGGCAAGCGAAACGCCTGCTGGCCTCCTCGTCGGGCACGCCTGCCCCGGCCTGCTCGACCTGCCCGGCGTCGGCCCGTCACCCTCCTCACCGCCTGGTCTCGGTACGGCCGCGTTCGCGGCGAAGCCGCGTCCACCGCCTTCGCCGGGACCAGCCCTCCGCGCAAGCCGACGTCGGCGCCGCCACCCTCCGCCCTCCTCGCCGCCTGGCCCCGCCACGGCTGCGTTCGCAGCGAAGCCGCGTCCACCGCCTTCGCCGGGACCAGCCCCCGCGCAAGCCGGCGTCGGCCCCGTCAAACGCCACCGCCTCAACCGCGGTGGCGACACTCTCAACGCAGCACTGCACACCATCGGCACCACCCGCCGACGGATGAACCACACATCCCACCAGCACCTGTCAGATCGAAGTCGCGGGCTGGTCGCGTGGGCGGCCGTCGGGCGACTTCGATCACGACGGCACGATCGGATCCGCTGCACGCGCCGAGGGTTGAGCCTGGGCCGAGGGCCGCGACGGCGTGCACGTCGCGCCCGTGATCACGGAACTTCGGTGACACCCAGGCGCCGGTGAAGTTCCGTGATCACGGTGACGGGCGTGCGCCGGGGCTTGGGCCGGGGTTGGCGCTCGCCGGGTCGCCATGGGGCAGGAGGGGTGTCACGCGCGGGTGGGGTTGGTGACGACGTGGGGGTCTTCGGGGATCCGCGGAGCGGGTTGCCGGGATACGTTGCGTGGCGTGACTGGGTGGTGGCGGGATTTCGGGGCGGCCCGGTTCGGGCGGCCGGCCTCGCCGCGGCCGATCGTCCGGCCCGCGTTGCTGGCCCGGCTCGACCGCGCGTTCGCCGAGCACGATCCGGCCGGAGCTGACCCGCGTGACGGGGCAGCCGCGGCCGTGAGGAGTCTGCGCGACAGTGGACCCGATCCGGCCGGGCGCGGTCCAGGTGGTGGCGGGCAAGACCCAGCGAGGCGGGAGCTGCGTGACGGCGGGCTCGACTCGGCTCGTCAGGGGGCGCGGGACGGTGCGGCGGGCGAGGCGCGGCGGGGCCCGCATGACGGTTGGTCCGAGGCAGCCGGACGGGGCATGCGCGATGGCGGGCACGACCCGGCCGGGCTTGGTCTGCGTGAGGGTGGCCTCGATGCAGTGCGGCAGGGTCCGTGGGACGGTGCGGGGCCGCGCGGCAGTGGGGGCAACGCGGCCCGATGGGGCGAGCATGGGGCTGGGGCGGGTGGCGATCTGCCCGGGGGCGGCGTGGCTGGATGGGGCGCGCGGGGCGGTGAACGTGGGGCCGCGCCGGGTGGCGACCTGCCCGGGGGCGGCACGGCTGGATGGGGCGCACGGGGCGATGAGCGTGGGACCGGGAACGGGACGCAACCGGTGGTGACCGTTGTGGCGGGCGGCGGGGCCGGGAAGAGCATGCTGCTGGCGCAGTGGGCTGAGGCTCGGCGGGCGGTCATGGTCCAGCTGGAGAACGGGCGGGTGCCGGCCGCCGTCGACGGGACGGCCGTGGTGGTGCTGGACGGTGTTGAGCGGTTGCCGGTGGACGGGCCGGGGTGGCGGAGCGTCGTCGAGCTGGTGGGGGTTGTTCCGCTGGTGCTCAGCGGGCGGGAGCCGATTCCGGTGGCTGCCGTGGATCGGCTGGGGGCGGGGCATCTGGCGTTTGCCGAGGATGAGACGTATCAGGTGCTGGCGGCGGCGCTGGCGGACGCGGCGGGGGCCGACAAGCTCGCGCCGGACCTGCATCTGCTGACCGGGGGATGGCCGGCGCTGGTCGGGCTGGCGGCGGCGTGGCTGGCGCGGCTGCCGGCGGCGGACCGCGCCACCAGCCTGCGGCAGCTGGCCAGGGTTGACGGGCCGTTGCAGGAGCACCTGGTGGGCGTGCTGCTGCAGGCGCTGCACCACGACGAGCGGGAGTTCGTCCGGCGGCTCGCGCACCTGCCGGCCATTGACGCCGCCACCGCTGACGCGCTGGATCTGACCGAGGACCTGGGTGGGTTGCCGCCCATCGTGTTGCCGGTGATCGGCAGTGGGGGGCGTTATGCCGTACCGGAGCCGCTGCGGGAAACGATCCAGCAGCGCCTGCCGTTGGATGAGCGGGAACGGCGGGCGCTGCTGGAGGCGTTTCAGGGAATGTAGTCCTCGAGAAGGGCGGGGGTGAGGCCGGCGGCCTTGATGGCCTGGAGGGCCGCGATGAAGTCGTCGACGAAGCGGTCGCGGAAGTGCATCAGGATGATGTCGCCGCGCTGGACCGTGTTGCCGGACTGGTAGCGCACGATGCCCTTGTCGACCGTCTCCTTCCAGAAGAAGGCCGCGTGCATGCCGCAGTCGTGGGCTGCCTTGAGCGTCGTGTCGTCCTTGTCGCCGTAGGGAGGGCGGAAGAGGACGGGGCGGCGGCCGTACCACTGGCCGAGCTTGTCGGCGGAGTCGCAGATCTCCCTGCGCTGGACCGTGTAGGACTTGCCCTTCAGGTTCTGGTGGGTGACCGTGTGCGCCTCGATCACGGCGCCGGCGTCCTGGAGGCGCTTGAAGTACGGAGGGTCGTTCCTGATCGCGTCGATCATGAGGAAGAGCGTGACGGGTACGCCGGCCTGCTTGATCAGCTCCAGGGCCTCGGGGCGCTTGATCTGGCCGTCGTCGATCGTGATGAACGCGACGGCCTGCTCGGTCGGGATGCGGGCGTAGTACGGCACCGACGCGCCCTCGGGCAGGTGGACCTTGTCGGCCTTCGGCGGGCGGTCGAACTTCGGCAGCCGGTCGGCGTAGTTGGCGCCGGGTGGCGCCGCGGCGGTGGACTGCGTCTTCGAGGCGGAAGGCTTGGACGACGGTGACGACGACGCCGACTGCGAGGCGGCCGGCGAGGCAGAGTCGGTCGGTGACGCCGGGAACGCACTGGGTGACGGGGCCCGCGATGCGCCGGCGTCCGTCGACTGGGGACCGCCGGACGGGTGGCTGCCGCAGCTCGCGAGCGTCGCGGCGGCGAGCAGCGCGACGACGGCCCGGCGTGCCCTGGCGTGAGGGATGAGCACGCCGCGAGCCTATCCATGGATGGCCGTGAAGGGAGGCCCGGAAAGTGTGGGAAAAACTAGATGAACCGGCTGCAACCCTCGGGCTCACCCTGGCAACGTGAACGTCCCGGCGCGCTCCCGGACCAGCCCGTCCTCGAGCAGCCCGCGCAGTGCCCGGCCGCGCTGGACCTCGTCGTCCCAGACCAGGTCGAGTCGCGCGGCGGGCACCGGGTCGTCGCTGGCCCGCAGCACGGCGAGGAGCAGGCCGCGCACGTGACGGTCGGTGCCGTGGTACCGCTGGGTGCGCCGGCTCGGCCCGGTGGACGCCGGCGAGCCGGCGATGCGCCAGGCACAGACGGCCAGCAGGGGACACTCCTCACAGCGCGGGGCGCGGGCGGTGCAGATCACCGCACCCAGCTCCATGAACGCAACGGAGGCGCGGGCCGCCGCCTCGTGGTCCTCGGGCAGCAGCACCTCGACCGCGCGCAGGTCCGCGGGGGTGGTCGCCGCGCCGCCGTCAGCGGTGCCGTCGACGACCCTGGCCACGACCCGGCGGACGTTGGTGTCCACCACGGGGTGACGCTGGCGGAACGCGAACGCGGCGACCGCCCGGGCCGTGTACATGCCGATGCCGGGCAGCGCGAGCAGCTCGTCGACGTCGTCGGGCACTTCGCCGCCGTGCCGCTCCACGAGCGCCGTCGCGCACGCGTGCAGGCGCAGGGCGCGCCGCGGGTAGCCGAGCCGGTCCCAGGCGCGGATGGCCTCGCCGGGCGGGTCGGCGGCCAGGTGCGCGGGCGTGGGCCAGCGCTCCATCCAGCGCCGCCAGGCGGGATCCACCCTGGACACCTGGGTCTGCTGCAGCATGACCTCGCTGACCAGCACACCCCATGCTGACGCGTCGGGCTGCCGCCACGGGAGGTCACGGGCGTTGGCGTCGTACCAACGGGTGACGGTCTGTGAAAGGGCGAGAGAGGCGATAAGGAAGGATAAGCCAGGTGAACGAGTATGCCGTCACCGTCATCGGCCATGACCGCCCCGGCATCATCGCCGACGTCGCGGAGATCCTCGCGGGGCTGGGCCTCAACCTCACCGACTCGACGATGACCCGCCTGCGCGGGCACTTCGCGATGACGCTGGTCTGCGCCGGGTCCGTGTCCGCCGGCGAGGTCGAGTCGGCCCTCGCGCCGCTGACCGCCGACCGGACCCTGCTGGTCACCGTCCGCGAGGTCGGCGAGGATCTGGTCGAGGCCCCGCAAGGCGCGCACTACGTGCTGACCGTCCACGGCGCGGACCGGCTCGGCATCGTGGCGGCGCTCAGCCGTACCGTGGCGGCAGCGGGCGGCAACATCACCGACCTGACGACCAGGCTGGCCGGCAACCTCTACGTCGTCGTGGCGGAGGTCGACGCGCCCGGGGCGATGGACGACCTCGCCGCCGCGATCGACCGGGTCGCGGCCGACCTCGGGGTCGAGGCGACGCTGCGGGCCGCCGAAGCGGACCTGATGTGACCGTCCTGCAGGTCGTCCAGGCGCCCGCGCCGGTGCTGGGGGCGGCGGGCAAGGTCGTGGACCCGCTCGCCGAGGACATCGTCCAGCTCGCCACGGACCTGGTCGACACGATGCGGGTCTCGCCCGGCTGCGTCGGGCTCGCCGCGCCGCAGGTCGGCGTCGGCGCACAGGTGTTCGCGGTCGACGTGACCGGGCACCCGAAGGCCCGCACCGTGCACGGCACGCTGGTGCTGTGCAACGCCCGGGTCGTCGAGGCCTCGCAGTGGCAGAAGGGCCGCGAGGGCTGCATGTCGGTGCCCGACCTCACCGGCGACGTGAAGCGCGCCAACCGGCTCGTCGTCGCCGGTCAGCTACCCGGCACCGGAGAAGAGATCCAGATCACTACCGACGCGTTCGAGGCGCGGGCTCTGCAGCACGAGATCGACCATTGCGCTGGGTTACTGTTCCTCGATCGTGTCGCCGGTGCGCATGCCGTTTACGCCCGCAAGGTCTATCTCTGAGCGGTCTACACGGCGCGCCGCCCCCTGCGCTACCCGTTCCCTCGATACGGTGAGTACATCATGAAGCTGACGGTTGGCCCGCTTCCCGCTGGCGTGTACTGGCGGCGTCGCGCCATCATCGGCGGGGCGCTGCTCATCGTGGTGATGTTGCTGTGGGCGCAGTGTTCCGGACCCGACCCGAAGCGGACTCCCGCCTCGGCGCAGTCCCCGTCCGCGGGCGTGACCGCCACGGCCGACCCGACGCCGACCGTGCAGACCCCGACGACCGGCGACGCCGTCACCAGCGCGCCCGCGTCGTCGACCTCGTCCGCGCCGGCCGTCGCCTCGACGCTGCCGGTCTGTGCCGACGCCGACCTGTCCCTGGTCGCGTCGCCCGAGCAGCCGGTGCAGTTCCGCGGGGCATACCTGAAGTTTTTCCTCAAAATCAAGAACGTCTCGGCCCGCGACTGCACCCGTGACCTCGGCGCCGACTTCCAGGAGCTGTACCTGCAGGTCGGCGCGCTGAAGATGTGGTCGTCGGACCAGTGCGACGCGCCGCACGGCAGCCAGCCCACGACGCTGAAGCCCTCGATTGAGGTCTCGTTCTCGACCACCTGGAACGGCAAGGCCACCAACAACGGCTGCGCCAACCGGGAGGTCCCGCCGGCGGGCAAGTATGAGCTGGTCGGCCGCCTCGACACGAAGCTCAGCACGCCGGTCCAGGTCCAGCTGACCTGAGCTATACGTAGCGTTCCAGGATCGACGCCTCGGCGAGCCGGCTCAGGCCTTCGCGCACGCCGCGCGCCCTCGCGTCGCCGACGCCGTCGACGGTCTGCAGGTCCTCCACGGTCGCGCCGAGCAGCCGCTGCAGGCTGCCGAAGTGCTCGACGAGCCGGTCCACGACCAGCGTCGGCAGCCGGGGTACCTTCGCCAGCAGCCGGAATCCACGCGGCGACACCGCGGCATCCAGCGCGTCGCTCGCCCCGGGGTAGCCGATCGACTTCGCGACCGCGACCAGGTCGATCAGCTCCGTCGCCGTCAACGCGTCCAGCTCGTCCAATGCGTCGTCCGACGAACGGCTGCGCCGCCCGGACGGCAGGTAGTCGCGGATCACCAGCGTCCGGTCCGCCTCGACCCCCGCCATCAGCTCCTCGAGCTGCAGCGCCAGCAGCCGCCCGTCCGTGCCGAGCTCCACCACGTAGCCGGCGATCTCGTCCGCGATGCGCCGCACCATCTCCAGCCGCTGCACCACCGCCACCGCGTCGCGAACGGTCACGAGATCCTCGATCTCCAGCGCCGACAGCGTCCCGCTCACCTCGTCGAGGCGCAGCTTGTACCGCTCCAGCGTCGCCAACGCCTGATTCGCCTTGGACAGGATCGCGGCCGAGTCGTCCAGCACGTGCCGCTGCCCGTTCACATACAGGCCGATGATCCGCATCGACTGGCTCACCGAGATCACCGGGAACCCCGCTTGCTTCGCGACCCGCTCCGCCGTGCGATGCCGCGTCCCCGACTCCTCCGACGGGATCGTCGGGTCCGGCATCAGGTGCACCGCGGCCCGGACAATTCTCGTGCCGTCACTCGACAGGACGACAGCACCGTCCATTTTGCACAGCTCACGCAGCCGCGTCGCGGAGAACTCGACGTCCAGCGGGAACCCGCCGGTGCACAACTGCTCGACCACCTTGTCGTAGCCGAGCACGATCAGGGCGCCCGTGCGTCCTCTCAGAATGCGCTCCAGCCCGTCACGCAGCACCGTCCCCGGCGCCATCAGGGCGAGCGTCGCACGTAACGGGTCGGCAACGGCCCAGGCCCCGTTGAGGCCGGTATGGGAACCGCCCCTGCTGGGCTCGCGGTCTATCGGCACCCGCACAGTCTACGGATGGTCGGACATCCGGTGCTGGTGCGGTATCGACCCAGCCCGTAGAGTGGGCCGACGCCATCAGCCGATGGATCGTAGTTGATGTCTGTGAGGTCCCACCGGTGGCCGGTCCGGAGCGGATCGAATGGCGGCGCAGTTTCCCGTCCCGCTCCCTGGTGACCCTGGCGTGGTACGTGCTCTCCGCCTCCCTCGCCGTCGGCATCGTCCGCGGCCTCTTCGCCGACGAGCCCGAGATCCTCGCCTCCGGCGCCGACAACCCCCTCGCCGACCTTCCGATGTGGACGGTCGCCCTCGCCACTGTCGGCGCGACCCCGTTCGTCCTCGCCGTCGCCCGCCGCCCCCGCGTCGGCGCCAACCACTTCGCCCTCACCGTCCGCCCCGGCTGGATCCGTACCCTCGTTCTACCCTGGTCCCGGGTCGCGCAGGTGACGCTGATGGAGATCGGCGGCGAGCGGTACCTGCTGGTCAGGCTCAGGGCCGGTCTGGACCGCACCGGCACCAACCCCGCCTGGCTGGACCAGAACGTCATCCGCGAACTGTCGAAGACCCCCTCGAAACGCGCCAGCGGCTTCGACGTCGCGGTCCGCCTGCGCGACTTCGTCGGCGGCCCGGACGGCCAGTTGGCGGCGCTGGCCGCGTTCGCCCCGGACCAGGTCCTGATCGCAAACCACCTGAACCCGTCCCGCGGCTGACCCCTGTCCGTCTCTCTGATGATCAAAGGACGTATTCAGCCCTGCGGGTGACCAGATCCGTCCTTGGATCACGCCCGACGGCAGGATCATCCGGGCCGCGAGCCCGGCGCGAGGCGGAGAAGCGCCCGAGGACGATCCCGCTGGCCGTCGTGCTGCTCGCCGCAGCCGGCGCACAAGGAGCCGGCGCAACGAGGAGCCAGCGCGGCGAGGAGTCGGGCGGCGGGCACCTGGCGCAGCGAGGAGCCGGGCGGCGGAGCGGCGGGAAGTGAGTAGCCGGATTCGGTCCAAGCCGGGACGAGCGTCGGGGCGTCGCCGGGCGTCTACGGTGAGCGGCCGGATGCGGCGCAACGAGGAGCCAGCGCGGCGAGGAGTCGGGCGGCGGGCACCTGGCGCAGCGAGGAGCCGGGCGGCGGAGCGGCGGGAAGTGAGTAGCCGGATTCGGTCCAAGCCGGGACGAGCGTCGGGGCGTCGCCGGGCGTCTACGGTGAGCGGCCGGATGCGGCGCAACGAGGAGCCAGTGCGGTGAGGAGACGAGCGGCGGGCAGTTGGCCCAGCGAGGAGCCGGCCGGTGGCGAGCAGCCGGATGCGGTGCAAGCCGGACGAGCGCCGGGGCGTCAGCGGGGGTCGACCTCACTGGCGGCCTTGACCGCATAATGCAGCGCCGTCCGCACGTCGCCGACCTCCAGCACCCGCATCCCCGGCGGCGTGACGCCAGTGGCGGCCGGGCCGCAGCCCGGTGGGACGAGGGCGAACCGGAACCCCAGCCGCGCCGCCTCCGCCAGCCGTCGTGGCACCGCGCCCACGCGGCGGACCTCGCCGGTCAGGCCGACCTCGCCCACGACCACCAGGTCCGGGGGCATCGGCAGGTCGTGGGCGGCTGAGGCGGCGGCCAGGGCGAGGGCCAGGTCGATGGCCGGCTCGGTGACCTTCAGGCCGCCGACCGTCGCGGCATAGACCTCGCGGTCGTGGAGCTGGATCTGGGCACGCTGCTGGAGGACGGCGATGATCATGGCTAGCCGGGCGGAGTCGAGGCCGCTGACCGTGCGGCGGGGCGAGCCTGGGGTCTGTGCGCCGATCAGGGTCTGGACCTCGGCGACCAGGGCGCGGCGGCCCTCCATGGCGACGGAGACGCAGGTGCCGGAGACGGCGTCGGCGTAGCGGGTGAGGAACAGGCCGCTCGGGTCGGGCAGGCTGGTGATGCCGCCCTCGTGCATCTCGAAGCAGCCCACCTCGTCGGCGGCGCCGAAGCGGTTCTTCAGGCCGCGGACCATGCGCAGCGAGGAGTGCTTGTCGCCCTCGAAGTTGAGCACGACGTCGACGAGGTGCTCCAGGACGCGGGGGCCGGCGACATTGCCGTCCTTGGTGACGTGGCCGACGAGGACGGTGGCGAGGCCGCGCTCCTTGGCGATGGCGACGAGGGCGGCGGTGACGGCGCGGACCTGGGTGACGCCGCCGGCGACGCCGTCGGTGCCTGGGGCGGAGATGGTCTGCACGGAGTCGAGGATGAGCAGGCCGGGCTTGACCGCGTCGAGGTGGCCGAGGACCGCGCCCAGATCGCTCTCGGCGGCAAGGTAGAGCCGCTCGTGCAGGGCGCCGATGCGCTCGGCGCGCAGCCGGACCTGGCTCACCGACTCCTCGCCGCTGATGACGAGGGACGGGGTGTCGCCGTGCTTGGCCCACTGCTGGGCGACGTCGAGCAGGAGGGTGGACTTGCCGACGCCGGGCTCGCCCGCGAGCAGGACCACCGCGCCGGGGACGATGCCGCCGCCGAGGACCCGGTCGAACTCGGCCACGCCGGTCGGGCGGGCCTGGGCCGGGGCGGCGCTGATCTCGGCGATGGGGCGTGCCGGCTCCAGCGGGGCGCGGCTCGGGACGGCGCGCAGGGCGGCGGGGCCAAGGGCGGCCAACGGAGAGGACTCGATGATCGAGCCCCACTCACCGCACTCGGGGCACCGCCCGATCCACTTGGCCGGCCGGTGCCCGCACACGTCGCACTGGTAGGCAGCGCCCTTCGTCTTCGTCACCCCCGAAAGCTAGCCCACGGGTATGACAAAAACGCTTCTACTCTTCCTCGTGCTCCACGACCGAGCTCGGCTTCGGCAGCGGGCTCGCCGGCACCGTCATCGGCAGCTCGGGCAGCTTGATCGTGGTGGTGGTGCCGTCGGCGTACGTGAAGGTGAACGTCACGTCCGCCAGTGCGGAACCGGCGAGCAGCTCCTCGCCGGAGAGCTTCTCCACCGCGAGGTACGTCTTGGTGCCCTGGCTCAGCGCCACGAACCCACCGACGGGGATCTCGATGCCGATCTTTGACGAGCCGACCACGGCGGGCGTGGGCGACGGAGTAGGAGACTTCGACGCAGACGGGGAGGAAGAGGCAGACTTGGAAACAGAGGAAGAAACTGCAGGAGAAGACGGCGCAGTAGAAGAAGGAGCAGCAGGGGAAGGCGCGGCCGAGGGACCGCCCACCAGCACCACGCTGCCGGCCGAACCGGCCGTCACGCCGGTCAGCTTCACCGACTGCCGGGCGTTGTTGAACAGCCGGACCTCGATCGGCACGACACTGCCCGGCTTGTACGCGTCGGCATACGCCACGACGCCCTCGCGCAGCGCGATCAGCCCGTCGGCGCTCTGGGCACTGACGCCCGGCACCGCGGCGACCTGGTTGTCCGTCTGCGTGATCTGACCGGCGCTGCACCCGGAGAGCAGGCCGACGCCGAGCGCGGCGGAAGCCAGCAGCGCGGCGCCCAGCACCAAGCGGCGGCGGGCAGCCGGAATCGTACGCGTCACCTTAGGTCCTCCATCTGGATCGGGCGGCCGACTACAGCCTAGATGCCGTTGATCGGCCGATTACGCGCACCCTGACTCTGCACCGCTCAGTCCAGATTCAAGCCGCTGACCAGCAGAAATACCACATCGATGAGCGCCACGGCGATGACCGACAGGAACGGGACGCGGGACGTGGGGTCGCGGCGCATGGCGTACACACCGAAGGAGAGCGCGACCAGGGCCACCGCGAGAGTCGGCCAGAACAGCAGCGGCGGAGGCCCCGGCGGCCCGAATGCCAAGAACACAGTGGCGAGCAGCAGCAGCACAGCCGCGGCGCCGAGCGACCCGCGCCGGCCGATCAGGTGTGGCAGGCCGCGCACGCCGGTGCGGACGTCGTCGTCGAGATCCGGCAGCGTGTTGACGAAGTGCGCGCCGGCGCCGAGCAGGCCACCGGCGGCGAGCAGCCACACCGGTGGGGTGAGCCCGGCGCCGAGGACGACGAACGCCGGAAGGCATGCGAACGACACCGCATAGGGCAGCACCGAGACCGGCGTGGACTTCAGCGGCCAGTCGTAGAGCAGCGCGGAGACCAGAGCGGCTGAAGCCACAAAACCGGCGGCCATGCCAGACAAGAAACCCAGCGGAACCATGAAGAAAGCCGCAAGGCCGCCGAGCACGAAGATCAGCTGCCGCGACACCGCCCCGGAGGCGACCGGCTTGTCCGAACGGCCCACGGCGGCGTCCCGCGGAGCGTCGAGCGCGTCGTTGACCCAACCGATGGAGAGCTGGCTCAGCAGTACCGTCGCAGCAGCCGCCACCACACCCGGCCAGGGTCTTTCGAGTCCGAATGACAGGAGCGCGGCGACCGCCGTGACCGCGACCGCAGGCTCAGGATGGCTGGCGCGGACGATTGAGCGAGCTACGGACATCCGGCAAGTGTGGCTGTCGGAGGGGTTCCGTGTCAGTCTCGACCCATGCGAGCGACGCGCCGGGCGCGTAACGATCCTGGTCAGTATGACGACCTGGCCGGGGAGTGGTGGCGTCCGGGTTCGCCGCTGTCGATGCTGTACTGGCTGGCCCGCGCCCGCGCCCGGCTGATCCCGCCCGCGGAGCGCGACGGCGCCGTCCTGGTCGACCTCGGCTGCGGCGGCGGGCTGCTCGCCCCCCACATCGCCGACAAGGGCTACCGGCACGTGGGCGTCGACCTCATCGTGTCGGGACTGGAGCAGGCCGCGGCGCACGGTGTCGCACCGGTACTGGCGGACGCGCGGTGGTTGCCGTTCGCCGACGGTACCGTCGACGTCGTCAGCGCGGGTGAACTGCTGGAGCACGTCTCCGACTGGCCGGCCGTGGTCGCCGAGGCGTGCCGCATCCTGCGACCCGGTGGCTGGCTGGTTCTCGACACCCTTGCCGACACGGCCGCGTCCCGGCTGATCGCGGTCCGCCTCGCCGAGGCGATCATCCCGGCGGTCCGCGGCATCCACGACCCAGCCATGTTCGTCGACCCGCGCGCGCTCAAACAGGCGTGCGCGCGCAACGGCGTGCCACTCGACGTGCGGGGCGTCCGACCGACGCTGCCCGCGCTCGCCCGCTGGCTGGTGACCCGCCGTAACGCTGTGCCGATCGTGCCGACGTTCACCACCGCGGTCCTCTACCAGGGGCGCGGCAGAAAGGGGACCCAGTGACAGGTGCCGCGATCGCAGGCATGGGTGTGACATTCCCGGGCCCGATGCGCCAGGACGAGGTGTGGTCGGGCTTCTTCGAGCGGCACTACAACGGCTCCCGTAAGGGGCTGGCCAAGCGGATCTTCGAGAACTCCGGCGTGGTCAGCAGGCACGGGGCGGTCAACCCGCTCATGGAGGACGCGTCGGGCTGGTCGACCGCGAAACGCATGGGCCGCTACCTGACCGAGGCCCTGCCCCTGGGCAAGGACGCGGTGAGCAGCGCCCTGGACGCCGCCGGACTGCGACCGGATGAGATCGGGTTGTTCGTGGTGTGCTCGTGTACGGGGTACGCCACGCCCGGCCTCGACATCCTCCTGGCCCGCGACCTGGGCATGGCGCCCACCACGCAGCGGCTGTTCATCGGGCACATGGGCTGCTACGCCGCGCTGCCCGGGCTCGGCGCCGCGACGGACTTCGTGTCGGCCCGCGGCCGGCCGGCGGTGCTGCTCTGCCTGGAGCTGACCAGCCTGCACGTCCAGCCACCCAGCGAGGATCCGCAGCAGATCGTGGCGCACGCACTGTTCTCTGATGCGGCGGCGGCCGTGGTACTGGTACCGACGGCCTCCGGCCAGGCAGTTGCCGAGATCGCGGCGGTGACGGACACCGCGACGGCGGACCACATGACCTGGGACGTGACCGACCTGGGCTTCCGGATGGGTCTGTCGCCGAAGGTGCCCGACGTCCTGTCCATCTACGTCGCCGACCTGGTCGGCGACCTGCTCTCCAGGCACGGGCTGACCCTCGCCGACGTGGACGGCTGGGCGGTGCACCCCGGCGGCCCGAGGATCCTCGACGTGGTCCGCGACCAGCTGGCGCTGCCGGAGTCCGCCCTGGCCGAGTCGCGCGCCACACTCGCCGGGCACGGCAACTGCTCGTCCCCGACCGTCCTGCTGATCATCGACGCGTTGCGCCGGCGCGCGGCAGGCCCGCCACGCAACACCGTGGCCCTCGCGTTCGGCCCGGGGCTCACGTTGTACGGAACGCTCCTACGCGGTTGACGACGGGGTCACCGCGAGGTTGGCCAGCTCGGTGTCGAAGGAGTCCGCACTCGTCACCGAGCTGACGGCCCGCAGCACCTTGCCGTCGGCGCCGACCAGGATGGCGGCCGTGGTGCGGCTCGGGGCGAGGAACGGCACCGCCGCGCGGACCGAGCTGTTGGGATCGGCGAGCGCGCGGACCTTCACCTTCTCGTTCAGCCCCGACGGCAGCGTCGGGGCCCGGACGGCGACGACCAGCACCAGCGCGGACGGTGCCTTGCTGGCCGCGACGGCCTCGACGGCGCCGGTGATGAGCTCCTCGCAGCTGCACCCCTCGACGAGCAGGATGACCGCGGGAGTGAGGTCGCGGACCTGGACCGCCACGCCCTTGGGGTCGAACAGGCTGAGTCCCGCCAGGCTCACCGCCGCGGCCGGTGAGGGCGGTGCGAGCTGTGGCGTGCCGTTGGGATTGCGCCGGGGCCACGCGACGGCGAACAGACTCACCAGCGTCGCGATGACGGCGATCGACATGATCAGCAACGGCACCGCAAGCCCGGGAGAATCGTCGGTGGCCCGGCCGACCGGCTCCGGCCTCAGGTGCAGCCGGCGCCGCCAGGTGCGACGGATTGCCGCACGGCGGAATTGTCGGCGGATCGATGTGCCTTCGTCGTCGAGTGCGCCCGCATCGTCGGGAATGATGATCGTGCCCCACTCAGGGGGCAGGTCGGGCAGGCCGCCACCATCCTGCGGTCGCTCACCACCGCCGTTGTCGCCGCGCAGCGTGCCCATCGCTGTTCTCCTCGCACCTGCCTCAACTTTCCCTCACCTGGCGCCCGCGCGCCAGAGGGGTCACACATCGAGATGTTTGAAGAGTTTCCCACGCTCCGCCGCTGGTTGCATCACGGAGAGTGGTGTTCCGGAGTCCTGCCGCGTGATCTGTACGCACTCGCGGCAATCAATCAGATATGTCCTACTGCCTGCGCATTTGCGCGCACTCCGGGTTGTTGATCCGTTACGCAGCAGGTTCCACGATTCATGTCAAGCGGGAGAAAGGGGACTCACATGTGTTCTGACCTGCGCGAATGCTGCTCTCTGGGGTGGGACGACAGCGCGTGACCGTGTTACCCTAGACACAGCGAAAGGGGTTTCGAACCTATGGTTTTCAGTGTCGGCGAGACCGTTGTCTACCCCCACCACGGGGCCGCACTCATCGAGGCAATCGAGACTCGGGTCGTCAGGGGCGAGGAGAAGCAGTATCTCGTCCTCAGGGTCGCTCAGGGTGACCTGACGGTGCGGGTGCCCGCCGAAAACGCCGAGATCGTCGGCGTGCGCGAGGTGGTTGGCGAGGAAGGCCTGACCAAGGTCTTCGACGTCCTCCGCGCTCCGCACACCGAGGAGCCGACCAACTGGTCGCGGCGTTACAAGGCGAATCTGGAGAAGTTGGCCTCCGGCAATCCGCTCAAGGTCGCAGAGGTCGTGCGTGACCTGTGGCGCCGTGACCGGGAGCGTGGTTTGTCGGCCGGCGAGAAGCGCATGCTGGCCAAGGCTCGGGACATCCTGGTCGGCGAGGTGGCGCTCGCCGAGAAGAGCACCAAGGATGAGGCCGAGACGCTGCTGGACAAGGTGCTGACCGAGGCCTGACATTTCAGCCCGGCTAATCCTGAAGACGAGGACCGCGACGTGACGGCGCACCCCAGTGTGCGTGGTGACGTCGCGGTCCTCGTGCCTGCTGCGGGTATGGGGGTCCGACTCGGCCCCGGTGCTCCGAAGGCACTGCGGCTCCTGCGAGGGGAGCCGCTGCTCGTGCACGCCGTCCGCCGGGTGGCAGCCGCCCCCAGCGTCGGCTGCATCGTGGTCGCCGCCCCCGCAGACGCCGTCGACGACGTCCGTGAGCTGCTGAGTCCCATTGTTGCCGGTGAGACCTGTGGTGTTGCTGAGCCGGCGCTGGGAACTTGCCAGCTGTTCGTGGTCGCGGGCGGGACGAGCCGGCAGGCTTCCGTGGCGGCCGCGCTGACCGCCGTACCCGAGGAATTCGGCATCGTGCTGGTCCATGACGCGGCGCGTGCGCTGACCCCACCTGAGCTGGTGGAGGCAGTCGCTGACGCGGTGCGAGGGGGGCACGGCGCCGTCATACCCGTTCTTGCAGTGGTCGACACCATCAAGCAGGTCGACGATTTCGGCGTCGTCGTCGGCACCGTCGACCGCTCCGTCCTGCGCGCCGTCCAGACCCCCCAGGGCTTCCGCCGCGACGTCCTGACCAGCGCACACGCCGCCGCCGTCGACGAGCACACCGACGACGCCGGCATGGCCGAGAAGCTCGGCGTCCCCGTGCACACCGTGCCCGGCTCCGAGGCGGCCATGAAGATCACCCGCCCGTTCGACCTGGCCGTCGCCGAGCTGCTGTTCTGACCGTGCGCCGTCCGCCCGTCTGGCTCCTGGACGTCGACGGCGTCATCAACACCCGCCGCCCCCTGTGGGGCCCGCAGCTGTGCCGCGGCGTGGCGCGCTCCGAGGGCGTCGATTGGCCTCTGCGGTGGGCGCCGGCGCTGATCACCCGCATCCGCCGACTGTCCGCCGCCGGCCTCGTCGAGGTCCGGTGGTGCTCGACGTGGTGCCCGGACGCCGATGCGCTGGAGCGGTTGTTCGGGCTGCCCGCGTACGCCCGGGCGCTCACCCCCGCCGACCTGGACACCGCGGAGGACACCGACCTGCTGAAGCTGGCCGCGGCCCGCCGGGTCCTCGCCGCCCGCCGCCGCCTCATCTGGACCGACGACACCGCCGTCCCTCTGCCTGGGCCATTGGCCACAGCGCTGACTGCCGGCGGTCGAGCCCTGCTCATCCGGCCGCACCCCCGCCGCGGCCTCCGTCCACGGGACCTGACCAGGATCGAGGAGTTCGCCCACCGAACCCGCAGCTGACCTGCCTGCCGGTCCACGGCTCCGCCACTCGGGCGGGTCGGCCGCTGTCCGACGCCACGGCCGGAGGTCTTTGTGGACCTGACCCGACTGGTGATCGAAGTCTGGTCCCGGTCGTGCGGACGGCCAGGGCCGTCCTTTGATCACGTGGCCGAGATTGCACCGGTGGCAGGAGTGCGGGCGGCGCGATGCATCTGGCGACCTTTCCGGTTGCGGACCGGACTTCGGGTTGCCCGGGGCGGTACGAAAGGTCCAATGATCACGCGTGGGACGCCGCCGTCCGGGCCCGGTCATCCGAGGCGGCAGTCGTCGTTCGACGTCTGTGATCGAAGGCGAGTCCTGGTTGTGGGGATGACCAGGGCTGTCCTTTGATCACGTGGCCAAGATCGAATGTCACCTTGATGCAGGTCGGATGACGGAAGTTCCGTGATCATGCGCCCTTGACCAACCCCGTTGGGTGATCGGAGGTGACTCGTGGTCGTGGGGATGGCCAGGGCAAAGCGGCTGCTGGCAGACGGCGGCCCCGGGGCGAGGAGCGCCACGGGGCCGGAGTCGGATGGGTGTCAGGCGGGAGCGGCCGAGACCGGGGTTGCCGCCAGGGCGGCCGGAGCGGCCTTCGGCTTGCGGGGGCGGCGGCGCCACACCAGGTAGGTGCCGATCGATCCGCCCACGCCCAGCGTCGCGATCATCACGCCCGCCAGGGACATGCCGAGGGCGTCGCCGCGGGCGGTTGCTGAGCCGAGGGCCGCGTAGGCGATCGTGGCCGGCAGGGCGCCGAGCATCGTGCCGGTGATGAAGGTGCTGCGGCGGACGCGGGTGGTGCCGAACGCGTAGTTGGCGACGCAGAAGGGCACGAACGGGATCATCCGGGAGATGATCACGGCCACGATGCCGCGGTTGGCGACTGCCTGCTCGACGGCGAGGAAGCGGCCGCTGAGGTGGCGGGCCATGAACTCGCGGCCCAGGAAGCGGCCGATCGTGTAGGCGATCAGGGCGCCGAGGGTGACGCCGGCCAGGATGTACAGGACGCCGCCGGCGAAGCCGAACAGGACGCCGCCGACGCCGGCGAGGAGGGTCCGGGGGACCAGGGCGGTGGTGAGTAGGGCGGCGCCGATGACGGCGATCGCCGGGCCGAACGGATGGTCAGGGCCCACGGCATGGGTGAGCGACGACTTGTCCGGGTGAATGATCAACATCACCACGGACAACGTCGCGACCAGCAGGGCGAGCATCCCGAAGCGCAAGGCGGCTCCGGTGCGCCACCACTGCCGTGGGGCTTTCGGGGTCGTCAGGTCGCTGCGCACCTGACCCAGCCTAGGCCCGGAACGCCAGGATGCCGAGTCCGATGACGACTCGGCAACCGGAAGTTCACGATCGTGCACCGATCGTCGTACCCTCCCAAAGTGATCCAGGCATGATGTTGATCGGCAACGGGACCGACGTGCACGCGTTCGAAAAAGGGCGGGAGTGCTGGGTCGCGGGGCTCAAATGGGACGGTGTCGACGGGCTCGCCGGGCACTCCGACGGCGACGTGGCGGCCCACGCGATCTGCGACGCGCTGCTGTCCGCGGCGGGGCTGGGTGATCTCGGGGCGAACTTCGGCACGGGAAGGCCGGAGTGGGCCGGCGCGTCCGGGGTGACGCTGCTGCGCGAGGCCGCGAGGCTGGTCCGCGAGGCGGGCTACGAGATCGGCAACGTGTCCGTGCAGGTCATCGGCGTCGCTCCCAAGGTCGGCCGGCGCCGCGCCGAGGCGGAGGACACGTTGCAGCAGGCGATCGGGGCGATCGTCCGGTTGTCGGGCACCACCACCGACGGGCTCGGCTTCACCGGCCGGGGCGAGGGACTCGCCGCCACCGCCGTCGCGTTGATCTATCCGGTACCGAAGGAGTAGGCCTTGAACGAGATGCTGCGTGAGCTGCTGGACCGCCGGGCGTTTCTGGTGCTCAGCACGATCAACCCGGACGGCGCGCCGCAGTCCAGCGTGATCTGGGCGAAGCACGACGGCGACGATGTCGTGTTCTCGACGATCCGGGGCCGCCGCAAGACCCGCAACATGGAGCGCGACCCACGGGTGTCGATCTGCGTGTACGACCCGGCGAACCCGTACCGCCACGTCGAGGTGCGCGGCACGGTCGGCATGGTCACCGACGGCGGCCCGGAGCTGATCGACGAGCTCAGCCGCGCCTACGACGGCAAGCCGTGGGTCGAGAAGGTCCCCGGCGTCACGCGCGTGGTCTGCCGCGTGACGGCCACGAAAATCATCGAACACTGACGGGCCCGACATCGTCGAACACTGACACCCAACCGCCGCACCGCCGGCTCGCGTCATTGCGGCGGGAGGCGATGTGCGCGACGACTTGGAACAGGAGTACGTGGAGTACTTCCAGCCGCGGCTGCCACAGCTGCATCGGCTGGCGGTGATGCTCTGCGGTGACGCCGACCGCGCCGATGACATCGTGCAGGCGGCGGTGACGGCGTTGTTCGCGCGGTGGCGGCAGGTGCGCCAGGTGGACAACCTCGACGCGTACGTGCGCCGCAGCGTGGTGAATGCGTTCCTGAGCGAGCGCCGCCGCTTCTGGTCCCGGGTCGTGCTGACCGAGGCGCTGCCCGATCGTCCGGCTGTCACGGGGCAGCCGGCCGACGAGCGGCTGGAGATCAGGGCGGCGCTGCGGGCGCTGCCGCCGAAGCAGCAGGCGGTCCTCGTGCTGCGGTTCCTGTGCGACCTGCCGGTGAGCGAGGTCGCCGCGCTGGTCGGCTGCTCGCAGGGGACCGTGAAGAGCCAGACGTCGGACGGGTTGGCGAAGCTGCGCAAGAAGCTCGGCGTGCTCGCGCCGGCCGGGGGTGGTGCGTGATGATCGAGGACCTGCTGACCCCGCTGCGGGACGCCGAGGTGCGCCCGCCCCGGGTCGATCTGCAACTGGCGATCCGGACCGGCCGCCGGCGGCGCCGGGTCCGGCACGCGGCGATGGCCGGCCTGGCCGCGGCGGCGGTGCTCGCCACGACGGTCGTGATCGGCACGCTGAGCGGCCGGCCGCAGTCGATGCCCGCGAACCGGCCGCCGCTGCCGACCTCGACGGTCGCGCCGCCCCTGGGCGAGTGCACGCTCAGCGAGGACAACCCGCCGTACGCGAGCGAACGCCCGCGGGCGGTCGTCGACGACACCTGGCGGGTCGCCGTGCACCTTGAAGGCACGAGGTGGGTGATCCGCTACGTCGACGGCCGGAGGGAACGGATCGAGAACGCGCCGGTGGACTTCAGGGCGCTGGGCGGCGCGAACCGGGCCGGCGACTTCACCGCCACCGACTATCGGGAGGAGCGCGGCTGGGTGTACCGCAACGGCATGTTCGCCGAGCTCGCCCTGCCCAGCGGCGCCAGGAAGATCGAACTGGTCGACATCAACGACGCCGGTGACGTGCTCGGCACGGTGACTCCGGCGGACGTCTCACGGCGCGAGGCGGTGGTCTGGACCCACGGCCGTCCGGATCGGCCGAGGGTGCTCGACACCCCCGCCGGGATGTCCTCGCGCGCGTACGGGATCGCCTGGGACGGCACCGTCGTGGGCGAGGTGTTCGACGGTGCCAGCCTCACGTCGTACCTGTGGCACCCCGACGGCGCCGGTGAACCACTGCCGCGCCCCGCGGAGCTGGGCCAGGACGGCGGGGTCACCGGCCTGGCCGGCGACTGGGCGGTCGGCCCGGACGTGCGGTGGAACATCCGTACCGGCCAGGCAGAGGTGATCAAGGGCCTGGACGGCGCGGGCATTCCTGACGTGTATGGGCGGATCTACGGCAATACCAGCACCGACGAGCACCGGCAGGTGGTCTGGATCAACGGCACCTTCCACCCGATGACGGAGACGTTCGACGGTGAGCGGGTGCAGCTGCGCGCCGTCCGGCATGACGGCCGGCAACTGGTGGGCGAGACGACCTCGGGAGCCTGGGCGCGCTGGGACTGCTAGACGGTGCGGGCCCAGGTCCACGCGTAGCCGGTGTCCTCGACCGACAGTGCGGGCTCGCACAGGTCGAGGGGCCGGAACGTGTCGAGCATGACCGCCAGCTCGTCGAACGCCTCCACGCCCAGCGCCCGCTCGACGGCGCCGGGCTGCGGGCCGTGGGTGAAGCCGCTGGGGTGCAGTGAGATCGACCCCTGGGCGATGCCGGAGCCGCGCCGCGCCTCGTAGTTGCCGCCGGTGTAGAACAGCACCTCGTCGGAGTCGACGTTGTGGTGGTTGTACGGCACCGGGATGGCCAGCGGGTGGTAGTCGACCTTGCGCGGCACGAACGAGCAGATCACGAAGTTCGGGCCCTCGAAGGTCTGGTGGACCGGCGGCGGCTGGTGCAGCCGTCCCGTGATCGGTTCGAAGTCGTGGATCGAGAAGGCCCACGGGTACAGGCAGCCGTCCCAGCCGACCACGTCGAACGGGTGGGTGGCGTACACGTGCTCGGTCCAGCCGCGCCGGTGCTGGACCAGGACCGGCACCTCCGTGGCGTCCTCGAGCAGAGGGGAGGACGGTCCGCGCAGGTCGCGCTCGCAGTACGGCGAGTGCTCCAGGAACTGCCCGCGCTTGGACAGGTACCGCTTCGGTGGCCCGATGTGCCCCGACGCCTCGATCACCAGTACCCGCGTCTCGGCGGTGGGCACGAGCCGGTGGATGACCGACGTGGGGATGATCGCGTAGTCGCCGGGGTGCAGCTCCAGCGCGCCGAACACGGACTCGACGAGCAGCGAGCCGGACTCGACGTAGAGGCACTCGTCGCCGATCGCGTTGCGGTACAGCGGGGACGGCGTCGACGCGATCACATAGGACATGCGCACGTCGTCGTTGGCCAGCAGATGCTGCCGGCCGAGGACCGCGTCGGTGGGCCCGCCGCCGAGCTTGTGCGTCTGGAGGTGCCGCGGCTTGAGCGGCAGGTTCGGCGCGCGTGTGCTGGTGAACGGGGTGACCGTGGTGGCGGATAGGATCGCTGTTGGTCGATGCTTGTGGTACAGCAGGGATGAATCGCTCGAAAAACCCTCCTGCCCCATCAGCTCTTCCGCGAACAGCGAGCCGTCCGGCTGGCGAAACTGGGTGTGTCGCTTCGGTGGAACCTCGCCCACGCGACGGTAATACGGCATCCGCTGCCTCCCGGAAGAGAGAATCCGTCCGGATAGCGGACGAAGTTGTCCGCCCTGTATAGCGTCCATTAGATTCGGAAGCCGTGTCAAACGCAGTTCCTCCTCTGCTGGCCGCCCTGGTGGATGACGCCGCCGTCTTCCCGCCGGGGAGCCTCCCGCTGCCCGACGCCGTCCCGGCCCACCTCGGTCACCGCGACAGGCCCTGGGCGGCGATGATCGGCCCGCTGCTGGTCCCCGCCGCCGACCTGCCCGAGATCGGCGCCGCCGTCGACGTCGGTGTGGTCGGCGAGCCGGGCGCCGTCGAGCGGGCCCTCGAGACGATCCCCGGCCACCTCACTGTCCGGCAGGTCGAGTCGCCCGTCGCGAAGCGTGGCGAGGACCCGGCACCCGGCATCGACCAGCTCGCCGGCCTCATGCGCAAGAAGAGTGACGAGCCCTGGAGCTGGTACTTCGAGGTTCCGCTCGCGTGGGGGCTGATGCGAGCGCTGGACCAGCTGGCGCAGCTGCGCGCCGAGGGGCTGCCGGCCGCGGCGAAGTTCCGCACCGGTGGCCTGGCCGCCGAGCTGTTCCCGACCCCGGTCGAGCTCGCCGCCGTGATCTGCGCCTGCCGGGACAGAGAGCTGCCGTTCAAGCTGACCGCCGGCCTGCACCACGCCGTGCGGCACACGGACCCGGACACCGGCCTGGTCCATCACGGGTTCCTCAACGTGCTCGCCGCGACCCTCGCCGCGGTCGGCGGCGCCGAGCCCGCCGAGCTCGCCGGGATCCTCGCCGGCACCGACGGCCACCCCCTGGCGGCCACGATCCGCGGCGCGCTGGACCAGCCGCGGCCGCTGTGGGTCGGCTTCGGCAGCTGCAGCGTCGACGAGCCCGTCACCGACCTGACCAACCTGGGTCTGCTGCCGCGGGAGGTGCGCGCATGACCGCCTGGACCGAGCCCGCCGAGGGTGACCCGTTCGGGGTGCACAACCTGCCGCTGTGCGCGACCCGCGACGGCTGGGTCGGGGTGCGTGCCGGCGACCTCATCCTCAACCTCGGCGCGGCCGAGGAGGCCGGGCTGCTCGACGCCGGCGGTGCCTTCACCCGCGCGGCCACGCTCAACCGGTTCCTCGCCGCGGGCCGCCCCACCTGGACCCGGGTCCGCGCGCAGCTCACCGACCTGTTCACCGGCCCGCGCCTGGCCGGCAACGACGCGATGCTGCACCCGGTCGCCGGCACCGCGCTCACGCTGCCGTTCGAGGTCGCGGACTATGTCGACTTCTACTCCTCCGAGGAGCACGCGAACAATCTCAGCCGGCTCTTCCGCCCCGACTCGCCGTCGCTGCTGCCGAACTGGAAGAGCCTGCCCATCGGGTACCACGGCCGCGCCGGCACCGTCATCGTCTCCGGCACCGACATCCCGCGCCCGCACGGGCAACGCAAGGCACCCGACGAGGAGCGACCCAGCTACGGCCCGTCCCAGCGCCTGGACATCGAGGCCGAGCTCGGCTTCGTCGTCGGCGCACCGTCGGCCGGTGCCATCGACGTCGACGACTTCCGCGAGCACGTGTACGGTGCCGTCCTCGTCAACGACTGGTCCGCCCGCGACATCCAGGCATGGGAGTACCAGCCGCTCGGCCCGTTCCTGGGCAAGTCCTTCGCGACGTCGATCTCGCCGTGGGTGGTGCCGCTGGACGCCCTGGAGCCGGCCCGTGCCGCCGCGCACCGGCGACCTGTATGCCTCCGGCACCATTTCGGGCCCCGTACCGGAGCAGACCGGGTCGTTCATCGAACGGACTTGGAACGGCGCACAGCCCGTCCGACTCGACGACGGTGCGACCCGTAGCTTTCTGCTCGATGGCGACACGGTCACGATTTCGGCTACCGCGTGGTGTCCAGGTGGCCCGGCCGGTGCCGCCATGGTTGGCTTCGGTGAGGTGAGGGGCACGGTGGTGACGCGGGTGTGAGAAGCCCGGCGATCGACGGTCACCGTGAGCAGAATGCGACTATCGCCGGGTATGGTGCCCGGCGGAGGTGGTTATGGGGACGGGTCGTGCGGGGCGGCGATTCAGCGTGCGTCCACGAAACTGGCCCCGGTCCTTGCGCCGGGTCCTCACCGCACTCTTCGCGATCGTGGTCATCGCGGCGATGGGCGTCACGGCATACCGGACCCTCAAGCCGGCCGAGACCGTCAGCCGCGCCAACAAGCCGGTGCCGTCGCCCGAGCCGATCAAGTCGATCCAGTATGCGGAGCTGCCCTCCGCCCCGCTGATCGTCGAGGGCCGGCTGCGCGTCTACACCGAGCAGCGGCGCGTCTTCGCCGACACGCCCGTGACCGCGCAGCGGGAGATGACGCCGCACTGGGCGTATCGGCGCTGGCCCGCCGAGGTCGTCTCCATCGTCGCGGTCGAGAAGCCGGCCAGCGGCGTCGGCCTCTCCGTCGTGGTGACCAAGTGGTCCGACGGTGAGATCGTCGCCCTCGACGCGGAGAAGGGCGACATCGTCTGGCAGGTCCGCATCGACCCGGCCGACGGCGAGACCTTCAAGGGCCGCCGCACCGGCGCGAAGACCATGTACGCCCCGGAGGACCTGTTCGTCACCACCTCCGCCCTGGACCACCAGCCGGTCGTCATCGCCACCGGCAAGGACGTCGTGCAGGCCATCGACCCCAGCGACGGCAAGGTCCGCTGGACCCACTCCTTCGCGGCCACCCCCGGCTGTCACTCCGTGGACTGGACCAGCCTCGACGCGTACTTCGTGAAGGACACCTGCGCGAAGCCCGCCACGCTCGAGGTGTACGACGCCGGCACCGGCACGCTGCTCACCACGTGGCGGCCGCCGGGCGCGTCGATCGGCCCCGACAACGTCACCAACTGGTTCCTGGAGCCGACCTCCTGCCAGCTCGGCCGCTCGGGCTGCGCCCTGTTCAAGGCCGCCCCGACCGGCGACGTCGTCAGCTACGCCGACGCGGCCTCAGGTGTCGGCACCATCACCCCGAGCTACTGGTCCCTCGGCATCGACCACATCGTGAAGCCCGAACTGGTCCCCGACAAGGACAAGGTCGTCGTCGTCGGTGACGTCCTCGCCGAGCAGGTCGTCGGCGGCTACATCTGGGCCTTCTCCCGCGCCACCGGCAAGCGCCTGTGGATGTCGGAGGTCTCCGGCACCCTGATCGGCGCCGACCAGCGCAACGTGTACCTCATCAACAAGGACTACCAGCTCCTGGTCCTGAACATGGTCACCGGCGCGGTCACCTCCAGCACCGAGCTGCGCATCCGCCCGGAGGACCGGTTCGTGTTCAGCGAGCTGTACCTGCACGGCGGCTACCTCGTGATCGAGCGCCTGCACACCACCAACGCGTCGGAGATCGACGACAAGTACTACTTCAGCATGAACACCGTCGTGCTGGTGGGCATCGGCTGATGCGCGCTGCTGTCTTTGCCGTCGGCCTGATGCTGCTGGTCGCGGGGTGCGGCGGCGGCTCGGACGACGGCCATGGGCACGCCCAGCCCAGCGCCACGCCTTCCGCCGTTCCTTCCGTCGCGGCCACTGCCTTCAACGCGACCGACGTGCAGTTCGCGACCGACATGATCCCGCACCACCGGCAGGCGGTCGACATGGCCGCGCTGGCCGCCTCGAAGGCGTCCAGCGCTGAGGTCAAGGCGCTCGCCGCGAAGATCCGCAAGGCGCAGGAGCCGGAGATCGCCACCATGTCCGGCTGGCTCACCGCCTGGGGTGAGCCGGTCCCGAGCCCGGACGCGATGCACCACGACATGGGCGACATGGGCGGGATGCCCGGCATGCTGACCGACACCGAACTGCGCCGGCTGGGCGCGGCCTCGGGTGCCGCGTTCGACAAGCTCTTCCTGACCCTGATGATCAAGCACCACGAGGGCGCGGTCGAGACGGCGACGACGGCCCAGGCCCAGGGGGTCGCGGTGAAGCAGCTCGCCGGCGAGATCGTGAAGAGCCAGACCGGCGAGATCACCGAGATGAAAGCGCTGCTCGACAAGCTGCCGTAGCCGATGCGCTTCGTTGTCTTTTGTCCTGGTTCGCGTGCGTGTTCGACATGCCCGTAATAGAAGAGCCATCACGGCTACAACACCGTCGCTGGCTGCAACACCTTCGCGAATCACCCATACCGACCAACCCGCAATGGTTCGCGCGCGGATCCTCCGTGATCGAAGGATCGGAGTGGTCGTCCGGGCGGCCGCCCGCGTCCTTTGATCATGGGGCGGGGGTGGAGATCGGCGTTCGGGGCGCGATGCGGGCGGTGTCGTGTCGAGGTGATGGCCCGATCGCGGCCATCGCGTGATCCGCGGACGTCGGGGGCGGGCATCGCGGCAATGCCGGCTTCGAAAGTGGCGCAATTCGCCTATGCGGCCAAGCGGCTCGGCCTCCGTCCAGCCGGCGCATGATCGAAGGATGCGGGTGGCCGTCCGGGCGGCCACGGCTGTCCTTCGATCATGACCGGGGCCGAGGATCGCCGTCCGGAGCGTGGTACTCCCCGGTCTAGCGATCGACGGCTGTCGCTTTAGATGCAGTCGAGGAAGGCGTCGTTCTCGCCGTGGGAGCCGATCGTGACCCGGACGCCGTCGCCGGCGAAGGCGCGCACGATCACGCCGGACTCCTCGCACTTCTGGGCGAAGTCGGTGGTGGCGTCGCCGAGTGGCAGCCAGAAGAAGTTCGACTGCGTGTCGGGGACGTCCGGGTACACCTTGCGGACGGCGTTCACGACCCGCTCGCGTTCGGCGGTGATCAGGTCGACCCGGCGCTGCATCTCGTCGGAGGCATGCAGGGCGGCGAGGGCCGCGGCCTGCGCCGTCGCCGACGTGGAGAACGGGGTCACGACCTTGCGCACGGCGGCGGCGACCTCGGGGGAGCCGATGAGGTAGCCGACCCGCAGGCCGGCCAGGCCCCACGCCTTGGACAGGGTGCGCAGGACGACGACGTTGGGGCGGTCGCCGTACTCCACGAGGCCGTCGGGCACGTCGGGGTCGGTGACGAACTCGCGGTACGCCTCGTCGAGCGCGACCACGACCGTCGGCGGCACGGCGTCCAGGAAGGCGTCGAGGTCCGCCTTGCGGCAGGCGGTGCCGGTCGGGTTGTTGGGGTTGCAGACGATGACGAGGCGGGTCTTGTCGGTGACCGCGGCCGCCATCGCCGGTAGGTCGTGCGCGTGCTCGGCGGTGTTCAGGATCCGGACACTGGTGGCGGCGGTGGTGGCCGCGATGATCGGGTACGCCTCGAAGGAGCGCCAGGCGTAGATGGCCTCGTCGCCGGGGAGGCAGGTCACCCGGAACAGGTGCTCGGTCAGCGCGACGGAGCCGCAGCCGGTGGCGATGCGGTCGGCGTCGATGCCGAGGCGGTCGCTGAGCGCGGCGCGCAGCGCGGTGGCGGCGGGATCCGGATACCGGTGGGCGCCGGCGATCGACGCGGCGACCGCCTCGACGACGCCGGGCAGCGGACCGTAGGGGACCTCGTTGCTGGCCAGCTTGATGGCGCCGGGCACGGTGCGGCCGGCGACGTAGGCGGGCAGTGCGTCGAGGTCTGCGCGGGTGAGGCGGGTCATGACGGGTCTCCGGTGGGCTGTGATGGCGACGGTGATGACGGCGGGACGTCCCGCACCACGACGGTGCCGGCCGACCGGTCGTGGAAGGCGCGGTGCAGCGGCCAGTCGATCACGGGGGAGATGCTGTCGAGGAATTGCAGCACGAACCCGACGAGACACGTCCACAACAGCACTGACAGGCCGAGCGGGTTCCACCGGCGGATGGAGCGGCCGAAGCCCAGCGGCTCCTCGCTCTCCATCCGCATGACCTTGATCTTCAGCAGGCGCTTGCCGAGGGTCTGGCCGGTGTTGGCGATCGCGGGGACCTCGTAGGCGAACCAGAGCGCGGCGATGAGGATCAGGATCACCACCTGCAGCGTGCCGGCCCGCTCGGGCTGGACGATGTCGCTGGTCGACTCGTTGGCCTGGAAGCGGCGCCACCACTCGCGGGACACCGGCAGCATCTCGTCCAGCCACTGGTAGATGAACCAGCCGGTGACCGCGGCGTTGATCAGCAGCAGCACGCCGATGTCGATGAGCCGGGCGAGCAGCCGCGAGCCGAGCGGGGCGACCTCCCGGCCGTGCGGCTTGGCGGGGTTCTGCCCGGCGGCGAGGGCCTGCGGCGGCAGCAGCACCTGGACCGCGCCGGTCGGATACCCGCCCGGCGGCAGCGTCCCCTGCGGCTGCAGCCCGGGCGGCAGCGGCGTGCCGGGCGGCAGCACGATCGCGCCCGGCGGCAGCTGGCCGGGTGGGAAACCGCCGGGTGGCACCGGTGTCCCGGGCGGCAGGATCACCGCCCCCGCCTGGGCGGTCGGCATGGCCGGCGGCGGTGGTGGCGGCGGCGGGGCGACGGCTGGTGGCCCCGCCGGTGGGACCTCATCCGCCGGGATGGGGTCGCCTATCCAGCCCTCACCGTCCCAGTACCGCTGGACGGCCTGGTCGACGGGGTCTTTGTACCAACCTGGAGCTGTCACCTGTTGACCTTTACCACAACCGTCTGTGCCGCCTTGTCGTGCAGGCACTGCTGGAACGGCTTGTCCCACAGCTGCCACAGACCGTCGATCCAGTTGAAGAACGGGACGATCACGCCGACGATGTACTGCACCAACCAGCGCTTGCCTGCGACGCTACGGGTGATCGGCGCCGACGGATCATCGAGGCGGATGAGCGCCAGACCGAGGGCCCGCTTGCCCAGTGTGACACCGCGGCGGCTCGGGAACAGCTCGACGTAGTAGACGTAGCTCAGCCCGATCATCGCAACGAAGATCAAGACGTAGCCGATGATGAGCGGGCCGACGAACAGCGCCGCGTCGGGCGAGTTGGTGATCTCGCCCGTGACCGGGTCGGTCTCGACCTGGGAGGCGAGCGAGCCGACCCAGGCGATCATCGCGAACGCCGCCGGGATCATCACCGCCATCGACAGCACGATGAAGACGACACCGTCGATGAGGTACGCACCGAGGCGCGCCCCGAACCCGGCCAGCGGCAGCCCGTTCGGCGCCAGCGGCACCGGCGGAGGCCCGTAGTAGGCCTGCGCCGGAACACCGTAGGCGCCCTGCGGGTAACTGGGCGGTGGACTCTGCGTGTATGGGTTGTGCTGGGGTTGTTGAGGGTACGTCACCCCGACAGTGTTACAGGTTCCCGCGACGTTCCTGTTCCCGCTCGATTGCCTCGAAGAGTGCCTTGAAGTTGCCCTTGCCGAAGCCGAGCGAGCCGTGCCGTTCGATCAGCTCGAAGAACACCGTCGGGCGGTCCTGGACCGGCTTGGTGAAGATCTGCAACAGGTAGCCGTCCTCGTCCCGGTCGACCAGGATGCCCCGGGCCTTCAGGTCCTCGATCGGCACCCGCACCCGCCCGATGCGGGCCCGCAACTCCGGGTCGTCGTAGTACGAGTCGGGCGTGACCAGGAACTCCACGCCTGCGGCACGCATCAGGTCGACGGTACGCAGGATGTCACCGGTGGCGAGCGCGATGTGCTGCGCGCCCGGCCCGCCGTAGAACTCCAGATATTCGTCGATCTGTGACTTCTTGCGCGACACGGCAGGCTCGTTGAGCGGGAACTTCACCTTGCGGGTCCCGCTGGCGACGACCTTGCTCATCAGCGCCGAGTACTCGGTGGCGATGTCGTCGCCCACGAACTCGGCCATGTTCGTGAAGCCCATGACCCGCCGGTAGAACTCGACCCACTCGTCCATCCGGCCCAGCTCCACGTTGCCCACCACGTGGTCGACGGCCTGGAAGAACCGCTTGACCGGCGGCGCCACGATCGGCTGCTTCGCCACGAACCCGGGACGGAACGGGCCGCTGTAGCGCGACCGGTCGATCAGCGTGTGCCGGGTCTCGCCGTACGTCGCGATCGCCGCGACCCGCACGGTGCCGTGCTCGTCCTCTTCGTCGTGCGGCGCCTCGATGCCCGTCGCGCCCTGCCGCAACGCGTGCGCATACGCGGTGTCGACGTCCGGCACCTCGAGCGCGATGTCGGCGATCCCGTCACCGTGCCGCTCGTGGTGCTGCGTCGCCGCCGCCTGACGGTGCACGCCGCCCGCGAGCACGAAGATCGCCGAGCCGGACTTCAGCACGTACTCCGCGTGGTCCCGGTACCCCTGCTCAGGCCCCCGATAGGCAACCAGCGTCATGCCGAACGCCGTCGAATAGTAATGCGCGGCCTGCTTGGCGTTCCCGACGTAGAACCGGACGTGATCGAGACCGGTCAGCGGGAACGGGTCATGCGACACGTCGTGCTCGACAGCACCGATGAGCTCGTTGACGTCTTCGATAGCGCGGGTCATGTGCCCAGCCTCGTCGCTCGCGCCGCAGCTGGGCAAGGAACGCTATTCTGCATGGTCAGGTTGCTCATGTTGTCGACGATTTCGGGGGTACGGGTGGACAAGTTGCCCAATCCGATCGACTCACTCGACGCACGGCTGATCGGGCTGCTGGCCCTGGAGCCGCGCATCGGCGTGCTGGAGTGCTCCCGCCGCCTGCACGTCGCCCGCGGCACGGTCCAGGCCAGGCTGGACCGCCTCACGGAGCGCGGCGTCATCCGCGGCTACGGCCCGGACATCGACCCGGCGGCCTTGGGCTACGGCGTGACCGCGTTCGTGACCCTGGAGATCCGCCAGCGCTTCGGCCACGACCCCGTCGCCGCTCACCTGGCCGAGATCCCGGAGGTCCTGGAGGCCCACACGATCACCGGCTCGGGCGACCTGATGTGCCGCATCGTGGCCCGCTCCAACACGGACCTGCAGCGGGTGATCGACCGGGTGATGGGGTTCGACGGGATCGAACGCTCCTCGACGATCATCGCCCTCGCCGAACAGATCCCCCACCGCACCCTGCCCCTGGTCGCCGCGGCCGCCCGCGCGACCTGACCGTGCCGTCCCGTTGCGTGGGACATTTACCATCTCGGATATGACCGGCACCGCGCACGTCATGGCCGGCATCGGTGCCGTGCTGATCCACTTCGGTCTCGGTGCCGGACTGCTCGGCGGGCTGCTGGTCGCGATCGCCGCCCACCGCGAGGCGTTGGCGAAGGCACTGGATGCGGCGCCGGTCGTCGGGTGCGGCACGCTGGCCACCATGTCGGCGACGCCGAACCAGGTGGTCATCGCCGGCCGCATCCGCCACGAGCCGACCGGGACCGTTGTGGCACCCATCTCCGGGGCGGAATGCGCCTGGTACCGCGTCAAGGTGGCGATCAACCCGGAAAGCGAGACTCCCGGCCCGGTCTACCAGTGGGACAGCTGCGACTGGTTCACCGTGGCGGACGACAGCGGCGAGGTCCGGGTCGCAGCCCGGCTCGTCGACCGCCGCCTGCACGACGAGGACATCGTCGCCGGCCTGGCCGTCGGCCTGCTGGAGTGGGAGAAGCTTCCCGACGGGCGGCACCCGAAGACCCTCACGATGCTGCGTGACGCCGGGTTGGACGTGCGCTCCCGCCAGGCCGACCGGCACCGGATCCAGGAGTTCCGCCTACCGACGGACCGGCAGATCACCGTCCTGGGCCGCCCCAGCCGCGACGGCCCGGCGACCCTGCTGACGAAGGCCGCCATCTGCGGAGTCTCCGACCGGCCGGTCGAAGACCTCCGCGCCGCCGCACACGCCACAGTCATGGACATGGGCACGTTCCCCCACATCCTGCTGTACACCGCCGGCTCACTCCTCGTGTCCGGCCTCCTGCTGCGGCTGCCGGAATGGCTCACCGGCTGAGGTCACCGCCGGCCGACGGTGAGGACGGGCTTGGTGACCTCGGCGAAGAAGTCGTTGCCCTTGTCGTCGACCACGATGAAGGCGGGGAAGTCGACCACGTCGATCTTCCAGACGGCTTCCATGCCGAGCTCCGGATACTCGATGACCTCGACGTGCTTGATGCAGTCCTGGGCCAGCCGCGCGGCCGGGCCGCCGATCGAGCCGAGGTAGAAGCCGCCGTAGCTGTGGCAGGCCTCGGTGACCTGCTTCGAGCGGTTGCCCTTCGCCAGCATGACGAGGGAGCCGCCCGCGGCCTGGAACTTTGCGACGTAGGCGTCCATGCGGCCGGCGGTCGTCGGACCGAACGAGCCTGAGGCGTAGCCGGCCGGGGTTTTCGCCGGGCCCGCGTAATAGACGGCGTGGTCGCGGAGGTACGCCGGCATCGGCTCGCCGGCGTCCAGCCGTTCGGCGATCTTCGCGTGGGCGATGTCGCGGGCGACCACCAGCGGCCCGGTGAGGGACAGGCGGGTCTTCACCGGCAGGGCGGACAGCTGGGCGCGGATCTCGGCCATCGGGCGGGTCAGGTCGACGGCGACTACGTCGTCGTCGAGGTGCTCGTCGGTCACGTCGGGCAGGAACCGGGCCGGGTCCCGCTCGAGCTGCTCCAGCCACACACCCTCGGCCGTGATCTTTCCGACGGCCTGGCGGTCGGCGGAGCAGGAGACGGCGATCGCCACGGGGCAGGAGGCGCCGTGGCGAGGGAGGCGGACGACGCGGACGTCGTGGCAGAAGTAGCGGCCGCCGAACTGTGCGCCGATGCCGAACTCGCGGGTCAGCTGCAGGACCTCGGCCTCCAGCTCCACGTCGCGGAAGCCGTGGCCGGTGGGGGAACCCGAGGTCGGCAGGGTGTCGAGGTACTTCGCCGACGCGAGCTTGGCGGTCTTCAGCGCGTGCTCGCCGGAGGTGCCGCCGATGACGACCGCGAGGTGGTACGGCGGGCACGCGGCGGTGCCGATGAGCCGCAGCTTCTCCTCCAGGAACTGCATCATCCGGGTGGGATTGAGCAGCGCTTTCGTCTCCTGGTACAGGTAGCTCTTGTTCGCCGATCCGCCGCCCTTGGCCATGAAGAGGAACTTGTAGGCGTCGTCGCCCTCGGCGTACAGCTCGATCTGCGCGGGCAGGTTGGAGCCGGTGTTCTTCTCGTCCCACATGGTCAGCGGGGCGAGCTGCGAGTAGCGCAGGTTGAGGCGGGTGTAGGCATCGAAGACGCCGCGGGCGATCGCCTCCTCGTCGCGGCCGTCGGTGAGGACGAACCGGCCGCGCTTGCCCATGACGATCGCGGTGCCGGTGTCCTGGCACATCGGCAGGACGCCGCCGGCGGCGATGTTGGCGTTGCGCAGCAGGTCCAGGGCCACGAACCGGTCGTTCGGCGAGGCCAGCGGGTCGTCGATGATGGCGCGGAGCTGGGCGAGGTGCGCGGGGCGCAGGAAGTGCGCGATGTCGTGCATCGCCTCGTCGGTGAGGAGCGTCAGCGCCTCGGGGGTGACGGTGAGGAACCGCCCGTCACGGCCGATCCCGTCGCTGGTGATCAGCCGGTATTCGGTGGTGTCGGGTCCGAGCGGCAGCAGCGGCGAGAACGCGAACTCTGGCATGCCCACGACTGTAGTTACTGGATTCCGGCCAGCCTGAGCAGGGCGGCGGTGAGTGCCGCGGCCACCACGACCACGACGAACGGCAGCTTCCGCCAGGCGAGGACGGCACCGACGACGACCCCGGCGGGCCGGGCGACGCCGACGAACTCCGTGCCGTTGAGCAGCGCCGCGGTACCGATGAGCGCGGCCAGCAGCGCTACCGCCGCCAGCGTCAGGTACCGGCTGACAGCAGGTGACACGGTGATCCGGCTGCGCAGCACGGGCCCGGAGAAGCGCAGGGCGTAGGTGCCGACGGCGAGCACGACGATCGCGATCCAGCTCACGACGACGACCCCTTCCGCGACGGGACCGGCAGGGCGAAGGCCAGGCCGAGCAGGGCGAGCAGCACCGGCAGCCCCGCGGGCAGGAACGGCGTCGCCGCCAGCGCGATGGCCGCCCCGGCCACGGCGACCCGCACGGCGACCTTGTCCTTCAGCGACGGCAGGGTCAGGGCGAGCAGCGCCGCCGGGAACGCCGCGTCGATGCCGTACGTGTCAGGGTCGCCCAGCGCGCTGCCCGCGATCGCGCCCACGGTCGAGGAGATGTTCCACGTGACGTACAGCGCCGCGCCGGTGAGCCAGAAGGCGCGGCGACGGCGTACCGGATCATCCTGCGCGAGGGCGAACGCGACCGACTCATCAGTCAGGATGTGGCTGCCGACGATCCTGCGCCAGCGGGCGTCGCCCAGGGTCTCGTTGCCGATCGCCAGGCCGAACGGCAGGTGCCTGGCGTTGAGCAGCAGTCCGGCCAGGACGATCGCGAGGGCCGTCCCGCCCGCGGAGACCAGGCCGACGGCGAGGAACTGGGCGCCGCCGGCGTACACGAACGCGGACATGACCACGATCTGGCTCAGTGGCAGGCCGGCCGCGGTGGCGATCGCGCCGAACGACAGGCCGACCACGACCGCGGCGGCGCACAGGGCTCCGACGTCACGGACCATCGGGTCCGCCATCAACGCCGTTCGGGACATCGAACGCATAGTTCGTTATGCTGAACCTATGAGCGTGCGTTCGTCAAGCCGAATGCACCGTTCGATACACCGAACGCGTGACGGGAGTCTGCCTTGGGTGCGCCGCTGGAGTTCATCGCCGCCGCACTGCGCCGCGAGCGGGACCGCGAGAAGCTGTCCCTGAGCGAGGTCGCCAAGCGCGCCGGCATCGCCAAGTCGACGCTGCACCAGCTGGAGTCCGGCGCCGGCAACCCCAACATCGAGACCCTGTGGGCCCTGGCCGTGGCGCTCAACGTGCCGTTCAGCCGGCTGGTCGAGCCGCCGGCGCCGACCGCCCCGCGGGTGATCCGCGCCGGCGAGGGCCCGTCGGTCCAGGCCGAGCAGGCCGACTTCGGCGGCACGCTGCTGGCGACCTGCCCACCCGGCGCCAAGCGCGACCTCTATGTGATGCACGTCGGCATGGGCGGCCCCCGCAAGGCCGACGCGCACCTGCCCGGCACCGTCGAGCACGTGGTCCTGATGAGCGGCCGGCTCCGGGTCGGCCCGGCGGACGCGACCGTCGACCTCGACGTGCACGACTACTGCTCGTTCCCCGGCGACGTGCCGCACGTGTACGAGGCCCTGACTCCCGGCACGTCCTTCACGCTGGTGATGGAGCACCGTTAGCGGTCACTGGAACGGCAGGAATCCCAGCGTGCGCCCGCGCGAGACCATCAGCCCGTCAGGGCCGACGCCGAGCACGTCTGACGTCGTCTTCGCCTCCAGCCGCAGCGTGCCGCTGTCCGGCTTGTACGCCTTCAGCGTCCCCGCCCCCGGATCGTTGACCAGCACCGCAAAGCGGGTGATCGCCACGTCCGCCTTCTCGGTGATCTCCTGCTTCCACGCGGTCTTGCCGGTCGTCAGGTTGATCACCTGGAGCGTCTTCTTGTCGGCCCCGCGGACCAGCCCGTACTGGCTGTCGGCCGCGACGAGCGAGTCCCCCGGCCCGCCGACGAACAGCTCACGCCCGTCCCGCGGCGACAGGAACACCTCGCGGTTGTCGCCCCGCGTCGCCGCGATCACCGTGTCCGCGCCCGCCGGGTCCCGTCGCTGCTCGCAGCCCGCCCCGGACGAGGTCCGCAGGTCGTAGCCGTCCTTCTTCCACACCGCCTTGCCCGTGCCGGCGTCACGCGCTTCGAGGCTGTAGCGGCAGTTCCCGTCCTTCGGCGACGCGGTCGAGACCAGCACCCGCCCGCCGACGACCACGATCCGGCTGCTCGTCGTCGGCTCCTCGGTACGCAGCCGCTTCCCCGTGATCGTGTCGACAACCTGTACCCGCTGATCGATGGGAAACCCGAGCATCGCCGGCACCGCCCCCGGGGTCGCCTTCACCGCGTCGTCGAACGTGTCCGACAGCAGCCGCGTGCCGAGCAGATCACTGTTGACCCCGGCAAGCACCCTGCCGATCCCGGGCAACGCCAACTTCCAGATCTGCGCGCCGTCCTTCGGTGCGTGCGCCGTCAGCGTGCAGTCCGACAGGCCGCCACAGCTCAACGCCAGCACGGCATCCCGGTACGTCCACGCCCCGACCGCATCCCCGGCCTTCCACTTCACGGTCCCGGCAGCGGGGTCGATCGCCTCCAGCCCCTTGCCGCGCCGCCCGACGATCACGACCTGCGTCGCCCCGTCCCCGGCAACCGCGGCCCAGTCGGCCTCCTTGGTCCACAGCTCGGTCCCGCTGCGCAACCCACGAGCCTCGATCGTCCCGCGCATCTGCACGACGACCGCATCCCCGACGATCACGGCCGCCGACGGCTGCCCCCCGACCCGGTCCGCCCACAGCGTCTCCGGCTCGGACAGCTTCCCGCTGCTGGACGCGACCTTCTCCCACCAGTCACTGATGTTCCCGGACACGTTGGGCAGCGGATTCCAGCCGGTGACCAGAATCGCCGTGATGATGAGCGCCAGCACACCGATCGCGCCAAGCGCCGTCTCGAAGTTGCGGACCGCTCCTCGTGCCACACGATCACCGTAGCGGCGCGGGATGATACTGCGTGGGATCGCCCGATAAGCCCGTGTCGCGATATTTCACCCGCCTGAGCTCCGGTCTCACCCGGACGGCCGTGACCTTCGCCAGCGGTACCGCCTTTGCGGTGCCGTACATCCGCCGTACATTGGGAGGACGCGCAAGGTGGCAGATGGAGTCGCAGATGAGCCCAAAAACTGAGCGCATCGAGGTGCGAGCGGACGAGACGAGTAAGTCACGTATCTCCGAAGCGGCCGAGTTGCTCGGCGAGCCCGTGTCGGCGTTCGTCGTGCGGTCGGCGCGGGCGGAGGCGGACAAGGTGCTGGCCCGGGCGCACCGGACGATCATGCCGGCAGAGCAGTTCGACCTGCTCATCGCATCGCTCGACGAGGCGGACGAGGCGCCGGCACTCACCGAGATCGCGAACCGACCCCGACGCTTCCGGCGGGCGTGAAGTGTTTCTTTCCAGCAGGTTGAAGGACCATCACCAACTCGGCAAGTTCGACTGCGGCGAGCCGTCGCTCAACGTCTGGCTTGTTGAACACGCTCGCCGCGCTCAAATCGCAGGCACATCGCGCACCTACGTATGGACGCCGGAAGGCGCGGACGACGTCGTCGCCTATTACTCGATCGCGCCGACGCAGGTCGAACGGGCCGGGTTGACCGGCGGCCAAGCGGGCGGCTTCACCATCGTTCCTGCCTACCTTCTGGCCCGATTCGCCCTGGACCGGTCGCTGCAAGGCCATCACCTCAGCGACGACCTTCTGCTGGACGCCATCGAGGTCATCACCAAAGCCGCCACCGTTGCCGGCGGCCGACTGATCGTGGTTGATGCGATCAACAACCCGGTGGCGACGTATTACCAGCGCCGAGGCTTTCAGCCGGTCAAGGGCGACCCTCTCCGGCTGGTGATGAAGGTCGAGACGGCCAAGCGGGCACTCAGCACGGGCCTGGTGACCGTGAGCACCCAAGGCGGTCTGGCCGGCCTCGTCCTGTCGACACCTCGCGGCGAGGCGGCCTCAGTGGTCGCTTCGCCAGATGAACTGCGGGCAATCGCTCGCGAGCTTGAGAACCAAGCGGACGACGCGGCAGCACATCCAGCCACGGTGGTTTCGCTCCGGGAGGCGATCAAGACGGCGCTCGGCCGGGACCCGTTCGCTGCGGACTGACCGATGGCTGAGCAACGGTTGGCAGTGTCGTCCGGTGATGGCCGCGGCGGGCCGCCAGACGGGCGGCCCGGCGGTGAGGTCGGGGTCAGTGCAGCCGGTGGGTGAGTTTGACGGTGACCAGGGTGGTCTTGATGCCGCTGTCGACCAGGCGGCCAGCGGCGTCGAAGGCGGCCGGGCCGTCGGTCATGCCGAAGTCGTTGTCGTTGATCAGGGCGATCGTCCACGGGTTGACCACCGCGACGCCCTCGATCTTCTTCTGCGTGCCGGGGACCGTGTTCAGGTCCAGGACGAGGACCTTCGGGGCGAGCTTGACCGTTGACGCGTCCTGCTCCAGGGACGGGGTGGTGGTCGGGTCGTCGTAGCGGCCGCCGAGGAGGTTGGTGGCCTTGCGCAGGTCGGCGAGGTACAGGCGGGCGGCCTGGTCGGTGCGTTCCTGGACGAGGACGGTGTTCGGGCCGATGCCGACGATCGAGGAGAGCTTCAGTTCGGCCGGGTTGGTCTGGCCGGGGTCGACGACCGAGACGGGGGCGAACTGGTAGGCGTACTCGGCGGTGACCTTGCCGGTGCGGGTGGAGAAGCGCAGCAGGCGGGTGGTGAGCGAGGTCTCGCCGGCGGCCTTGTTGGGGACGAGGAGCGGGCTCTGCAGGCCGATGACCAGATCGCCGCCGGGCAGGAGGCCGAGGCCCTCGAAGCCGCGGTTGATTTTGCGGGATGCGTAGATGGCGGGGAACGCCTCGATCACCGGGTAGTCGGTGCCGGTGAGGCCCAGGCCGATCGGGGTGTACCGGGCGAGCACCCGGCCGCGTGCGGAGACGTGGACCAGGGACGGGCCGTACTCGTCGGCGAGCCAGAAGGTGCCGTCGGCGGCGCGGACGATGCCCTCAGTGTCCAGGCCGTTCGGGTTGATCGACAGCGGGGTGGCGGCGTTGTAGGTGTAGGGCTGCTCGTCGTGCGGGAGCTGGTTGGGCAGGCCGGTGACGGGCTTGCCGGTGGCGGTGGTGATCGGGATGGTCTGCTCGACCTTGAGGACGCCGCCGGCGGCGCGGACCTTCACGATCACGGGGTTGAAGTCGGGCGTCGGGAAGGTGCGCCGCTTCTCGGAGCCGATCGCGATCTGGCCGTTGGGGCCACGGTCGGTGATCGTCCAGTACTCGCCGGGGCGGCCGGTCGGGAAGATGTCGCTGCCGATGCCGCCGAGCTTGACGCCGCGGTCGTCGGCGACGCCGAACTGGCTCAGGGGGATCGACGGGAGCGTGGCCGTCGAGGTGACCCTGGCAGAGGGGCCGGGCCACGCGGCTGCGGGGCTGGCCGCGAGTGCGGTGAGGGCCAGTGCGGGGACGGCGGCCATGGCGGCACGCAGCAGGATTGCCATACCGCGGGACGTTGGGCGAGGCGGCCGAACGGCGTATAGCCGGGGCGTGAACACCGGTTGGTTCGGTGGGCGAAATTTGGGGGCCGCACACGTCGTTGGGCGCGACCCCTCATTCATTGATTTCGCCCGCATGGCCGAAATATCCCCGTTCGTCCAGAGCAATGCAGGAGTGGGACCTCAGTAGTCCCTGACTGGGTTGGGAGTAACCCCCTGCAAGACCTGGACGCATTCCGGCATGCGCATGGCGTTCCGTGAAAAAGACTCCACCGTGCTGCTCTTTCGCCGCTCTCATTTGACTACCATCGGGCATTACCGCGTGCAGCTTCGAGGGGAGGCAGGCGCCGCACAGAGGGTGGGTATGCGCAATTCGACCAGATTTTCGATCTTGGGGCCGGTGCAGATCCGCACACCGGTAACCGAGATCACGGTTGCGGCGCCTCGTGAACGCATCCTCCTCGCTCTGCTGCTCCTGCGCGAGGGTCAGCTGGTGCCGTTCCAGCAGGTGATCTCGGCGCTGTGGGACACCAACCCGCCGACCACGGCGCGGGCCCAGGTGCACAGCTGCGTCTCCCGGCTCCGCCAGTTGCTCCGCCGGGTGGGACTGCCCGAGGAGCTGGTGATCACCGAGCCTTCGGGGTACCGCATCAAGGTCGGCGCCGACGAGCTCGACGCCTCGCTCTTCGCCAGCAGGATCGAACGTGGCCGGGCCGCGGCCGCCGACGGTGATCTCGCCGTCGCCCGTGACGAGCTGCGGGCCGCGCTCGCGCTGTGGCGCGGCAGGCCCCTCGCGGATGTCGACTCCGATGCGGTCCGCGCGTCCGCCGCCCATCTCGAGGAGCAGTGGACCGCCGCGATGTCGCTCTGCCTCGACCTGGAGCTGCGGCTCGGCGCGGCCGAGGAGATCCTCGCCGAGGTCGCCGACCTGGTCGAACGGTATCCGCACCACGAGCAGTTCCGGGGTCACCTGATGACCGCGCTCGCCCGGACCGGCCGGCGCGCCGACGCCCTCGCCGTGTTCCGCAGGGGGCGGACCATGCTCGCCGAGGAGCTCGGCATCGAACCGGGCGCCGAGCTCGTCGAGCTGCACCGGCGGATCCTCAACGGCGACGTGACGCTGCTGCTCGCCTCGGTCGAGCCGGGCGACGAACCCCGCCGCGCCGCCCGCTGCCTGCCCCGCGACATCGCCGACTTCTCCGGCCGGGCCGACGCGTTCGCCGGGATCGTCGCGGCGCTCAGCGACGACCGGCACGCCGTGCTCGCCATCGACGGGATGGCCGGCACCGGCAAGACCACCCTCGCCGTCCGGGCCGCGCACGCGGTCTCGCCGAGGTTCCCGGACGGGCAGCTGTACCTCGACCTGCGCGGACACAGCGACCGGGCGCCGCTGGACCCTGGTGAGGCGCTCGGTGCCCTGCTGCGGCAGCTGGGGGTACCCCCGGAGCGTGTGCCCGCCGTGCTCGACGACCGTGCCGTGCTGTGGCGGACCGAGCTCGCCGACCGGCGGGTGTTCGTGCTGCTCGACAACGCCCTGGATTCCGCGCAGGTGCTGCCGCTGCTGCCCGGCACCGCCCACACCGGCGTGATCATCACCAGCCGCCGCCGGCTCGGCGGGCTCGACGGCGTCCAGCCCGTCTCCCTCGACGTGCTGCCCCTCGAGGAGGGCATCGAGCTGCTGGAACGTACCGTCGGCGCCCGGGCCCTCGCCGACCGGGCGTGCACGACCGAGGTCGTCGAGCTCTGCGGCCGGCTGCCGCTCGCCGTGCGGCTCGCCGGTGCGCGGCTCCAGCACCGTCCCAGCTGGACGGTCAGCGACCTGGCCCGCCGGCTGCGCGGCGCCGACCGGCGGCTGCCGGAGCTCGCGGTCGACGGGCGCACCCTGGCGGCCGCGTTCGCGCTGTCGTACCAGCAGCTGCCCGTCCACCTGCAGCGGTTCTTCGGGTTTCTCGGGCTGCACCCGGCGGGCGACTTCGAGCCGGCGGTGGCCGCCGCGATGGCGCAGCTGCCCGTCGCCGAGGCGGAGGACCTGCTGGAAGAGCTGGTCGACGTGCACCTGGTCGAGGCGCCGGCGGCCGGCCGCTACCGGCTGCACGACCTGCTGCGGGACTACGCCGCGCAGCTCGCGGTCGACGGCGACGCGGCCGTCGACCGGCTCCTCGACCACTACCTGCACAGCGTGGCCAGCGCCAACACGTTCCTGGAGCTGGCCGACACGCGGGCGGTGCTGCGGCTGGACGTGCCGCCGCCGACCGCGCGCGAGTTCAGCGGCGTCGCGGAGGCCCGGCGCTGGCTGGAGCGCGAGCTGCCCAACGTGCTCGGCGCCGCCCGCCTGGCGTCCGACCTCGGCCGGCACCGGCAGATCTGCCTGATGACGCGGGCCGTGTCACCGTTCCTGTTCGGCTTCGGCTACGGCGAGACCCAGCTCGACCTGTACGAACGCGCGATCGTCGCGGCGACCACCCTGCCCAGCCCCGAGCTGGAGGCGGAGTCGCGCAACTACCTGGCCGCCGTGTACTTCCGGATGGGCCGCATGGCGGAGGCGCTGTCAACCCTGCGGCTGGTCACCACGATCGCCGAACGCGAAGGCATCCCGCGCCTCGTCGGCACCGCCCTGACCAACACCGCGATGCTGCACAGCAAGCTCGGCCGGTACGCGGAGGCGATCGCCGCCGCCGAGGCCGCGGCGGCGCTGCAGATGGACGAGGTCCCCGCCAGCCTGCAGTTCAAAATCAACAGCATGATCGGCCTCGTACACACCCAGGCCGGAAACTATCAACAGGCCCTCAGCGCGAACCGGCGCGGGCTCGCCGTCGCCCGCCGCATGGGCGGCCTGCGGGCGTTCGGGATCATGCTCGGCGAGATCGGCCTCGTCCACCTGCACCTGGGCCACCTCACGGTCGCGACCGCCATGCTGCGGCGCGCACTGGTGCTCAAGCAGCATTCGGTCAATCAGTACGGGTCCGCGGAGACGCTGAGCAAGCTCGGCACCGCCCACCGTCTCCAGGGCCGGCTCGCCGACGCCGTGGCGTGCCAGCGGGCCGCACGGTCGCTGATGGAGCAGGTCGCCGACGTGTCCGGGCAGTGCCTCACCGCCAACGACCTGGCGATCACGCTGCGGGAGCTGGGCATGAACGAGGAGGCCCGGCAGCTCAACGAGGAGGCCCTGGCCAAGACGATCCGGATCGGCGACCGGTACGAGCAGGCCCGCGCCCTGGCCGGACTCGGCCTGCACGACCAGGCGGTCGCCCTGTTCGAGGAGCTCGGCGTCTGTGATCTGAGCGCGCTTTCTCGTTGACGGAGCCCTCGGCGGGGCAATGTAGACCGTATGGAATTCCGCGTGGAGCACGACACGATGGGCGAGGTCCGCGTCCCGGCCGATGCGCTGTGGCGCGCGCAGACGCAGCGGGCGGTGGAGAACTTCCCGATCTCCGGTGGGCGGCTGGAGGCTTCCCACATCAAGGCTCTTGCGCAGATCAAGGCGGCCGCGGCCACGGTGAACGCGTCGCTGGGCGTGCTTCCCACCGATGTGGCTGAGGCCATTGTTGCCGCGGCTTCAGCCGTCGCCGGCGGGGATCACGACGACCAGTTCCCGATCGACGTGTTCCAGACCGGTTCGGGGACGTCGTCGAACATGAACGTCAACGAGGTACTGGCGACGCTGGCATCGCGATCACTGGGCCGGCCGGTGCACCCGAATGACCACGTGAACGCGTCGCAGTCCTCCAATGACGTATTTCCCACGTCGATCCACATCGCCGCCGCTACGGCGCTTTCCTTCGAGCTGATTCCGGCGCTCTCCGTATTGGCGTCGGCTTTGTCCGATAAATCGGACGAATTCGCATCTGTGGTGAAGGCCGGCCGCACTCACCTGATGGATGCGACGCCGGTGACGTTGGGTCAGGAGTTTTCGGGGTACGCCGCGCAGATCCGCTACGGCATCGAGCGCATCTCGTCCGTCCTGCCCCGCGTCTGCGAACTGCCCCTCGGCGGCACGGCCGTCGGCACCGGCATCAACACACCCCCGTCGTTCTCCGCCGCCGTGATCGCCTCCTTGGCCGCGTCGACCGGCCTGCCGCTGACCGAGGCACGCAACCATTTCGAGGCCCAAGGCGCCCGCGACGCCCTCGTCGAGGCCTCCGGCCAGCTCCGGACGATCGCGGTCGGGCTGTACAAGATCGCCAACGACATCCGCTGGATGGGCTCGGGCCCGCGCGCCGGCCTGCGCGAACTGCGCCTGCCCGACCTGCAGCCCGGCTCGTCGATCATGCCCGGGAAGGTCAACCCGGTCGTGCCCGAGGCGGTCCGCCAGGTCGTCGCCCAGGTCATCGGCAACGACGCGGCCGTCACCTTCGCCGGCTCCCAGGGCGACTTCGAACTCAACGTGATGCTGCCGGTCATCGCCCGCAACCTGCTGGAGTCGATCCGCCTGCTCACGAACGTCTCCCGCCTGTTCGCGTCCCGCTGCGTCGACGGGCTGGAGGCGAACGAGGAGGTGCTGCACTCGTACGCCGCCGGCTCCCCGTCGATCGTCACGCCGCTGAACCGGTACCTCGGCTACGACGAGGCCGCCGCGATCGCGAAGGAGGCCCTCGCCACGGGCCGCACGATCCGCGAGGTCGTCGTCTCCCGCGGCCACCTCGACAAGGGCACCCTGACCGAGGAGCAGCTCGACGAGGCCCTCGACCTGCTGTCGATGACCCACCCCTGAGGTGTCAGTGACGGTGTCAGTGCCGTGACAGGTGGGTGTCAGAGCGGGCGTCGAATCTTCGATGCATGACAAGTTCAGCGATTGAGGTTTCTGGCCTCCGGAAGGCATTCAAGGACAAGGTCGTGCTCGACGGCATCGACCTGAGCGTTCAGGCGGGGACGGTGTTCTCGCTGCTCGGCCCGAACGGGGCGGGCAAGACCACGACGGTGAACGTGCTGACGACGCTGATGAGTGCCGACGGCGGCACAGCGCGCGTCGCGGGGCACGACATCGCCACCGGGGCGCGGGCGGTGCGGGCGGCGATCGGGGTGACCGGGCAGTTCGCGGCGGTGGATGAGCTGCTGACGGGGCGGGAGAACCTGCAGCTGATGGTGGACCTCGGCAGGGCGCCGTCCCGTGCCGGCCGGGTGGACGCGCTGCTGGAGCGGTTCGATCTGGTGGAGGCGGCGGGCAAGCCGGCGTCGACGTACTCCGGCGGGATGCGCCGCAAGCTCGACCTGGCCATGACCCTGGTCGGGAACCCGCGGATCATCTTCCTGGACGAGCCGACGACCGGTCTGGACCCGCGCAGCCGCCGCACGATGTGGTCGATCATCCGGGACCTGGTCGCCGACGGCGTCACGATCTTCCTCACCACCCAGTACCTGGAGGAGGCCGACCAGCTCGCCGACCGCGTCGCGGTCCTGGACCAGGGTCGCATCGTCGCGCAGGGCACGCCCGACGAGCTCAAACGGCAGCTGCCCGGCACCCACGTGCGGTTCCGGTTCACCAGCATGGCCGAGCTCGACGCGGCCACGCAATTGTTCCCCGGCGCGACCCGTGACGACGACGCGCTCGCGCTGCGGGTCGCCAGCGACGGCGGCACCCAGTCCCTCCGCGCACTGCTGGACCGGCTCGACAGCGCGGCGCTCAGCGCGGAGGAGTTCTCCGTGCACACTCCCGACCTTGATGACGTCTTCCTCGCCCTGACCGGCCACTCCTCGGAGGTTGTTGCAAAATGAGCGCCAAGTCCCAGTCGCTGGTCATGCTGCGCCGCGACTTCAAGCACATCACCCGCAACCCGACCTCGGTGTTCAACGCGGTGCTGATGCCGATCGTGATGATGCTGATGTTCGTGTACGTCTTCGGTGACGCGTTCAGCGTCGGCGTGGACTACATCGACTACGCCACCCCGGGGCTGATGCTCCTGGCGGTCTGCTACGGCCTCGGCGCCACCGCCACCGCCGTGAACTCCGACATGACCAAGGGCATCATCAACCGGTTCAAGGTCATGGACGTGTCCCGCAACGCGGTGCTGTCCGGGCACGTCGTGGCCAGCGTCCTGACCAACCTGATCGCCATCGCGGCGCTGATCGGGGTGGCGTTCCTGCTCGGGTTCAGCCCCAACGCGGGGCTGCTGGACTGGCTCGGCGTGGCCGGCATGATCGTGCTGCTCGGCGTCGCCGCCGCATGGCTCACCGTCGCCCTGGGCCTGGCCGCCAAGTCCCCGGAGACCGCCGGGATGGCCGCGGTACCGCTGATCATGCTGCCGTTCTTCAGCAGCGCCATCGTCCCCGCCGACAAGATGGGCCCCGGCGTGCGGCAGTTCGCCGAGTACCAGCCGTTCACCCCGATCATCGAAACCCTCCGCGGACTCCTCAACGGCACACCGCAGACCGCTGACGTCATCCCCGCCATCGCCTGGTGCGCGGTCATCGCCCTCGCCGGCTACCTGTGGGCGTCCTCCACCTTCAAGAAGCGAGCCTGACAGCCATGCGAAGCGGTGGGTCTCAGCCGAGACCCACCGCTTCGGCGTGTCCGTAGGCTGCACGCATGTCGAGCCTCACCGCCGCCGTGCAGCAGGCCGAGAGTCCGGTCGGTCAATGGATGCGGGCCACGTTTCCGCACCTTGGGCCGCTGCGCCAAGGTGTTCGGGAGGCGGCGGGTGGGCTGATGGTCGCACCTTCGACGGCGGTTGCACTCGGTACACAAGGCGCAGCGATCGACTGGTGGCTGCGTCTGCTGATTGACCGGCGGGTCTCCCTTGAGCTGCCGATGCGGGGGCTGTGGGATCGCGGGGCCGGCTTCGACGGGGCGGGGCGGGAGCTGCTCGACGTGCTCTGCCCGCGCCGCCCGACCATTCTCGAGCCCGCGGTGCACGCGTCGGAGACGGACGAGTGGTGGGCGCGGGTCTGTTACGCGCTGGCGCTGCTGGTCGAGCGGTTCCGCAACCCGGTGATCACGGGATCGCGGCTGTTCACGTTGTCGCGGGGGAGCACGGCGGCGGACCTGCTGGCGCTCGCCAACGACGACGAGGTCGCCGACCTGATCGCGATGCGCGATCTCGCCCTGTCGCACCTGTTGCCGCGGTTGACGGCCGGCACTGTCCACACCGGACCGACGTTCGACGGCAGCGCATACCTCGGAGCGGACGCCGACCTCGTCGCCGATGGTGTGCTCATCGACTTCAAGGCGGGCTGCGGCGGCAAGCCACGCCGGGACGGGACGCGGTCGCCGGCACTCGCCAGCACCGACGTGTACCAGCTGCTCGGCTACGCGCTCATGGACTTCTCCGACCGGTACGCGCTGCACACGGTCGGCGTCTACGCGGTCCGGTTCGGGTACCTCGCGCAATGGCCGCTCACTGAGCTGATCCGGCAGGCGACCGGCCGGACCGATCTCGGCCTCCTCGCCCTGCGCCAGCAGTTCGGCGATCTCCTTGCCGCGTCTGATGCGGCAGGGGCAGGCGCGCACCGGCGTCGATGATCGGCTGCATGTCCTTCAGCGCTTCCCTGCCGTCGCGCAGGTAGACGATCAGGGCAAAGACCAGCGACAGCGCATAACGGATCGTCAGGAAGGCCGACGGCACAGCGACGGCGAGCAGGACCCAGGGCATCGACAACATGACTCCACCTCGAAGCCCCCCTTCACCTGGCCGCCCGCTCGGAGGGCGCGGTGAAAAGCGATTCCGACGTCTTGCGTTGCCGTGCGCGGGATTGACGGCGCCCGAAGCAACACCTGCCAGCCCTGCCGTCATTTTACCCTCGGACGCAAGTCACCCCAGGGCCTTCACGTAGATGCTGTATTCGTCGCTGTCGGTGGTGACATCGCCGTGCGGCCACTGCCGGTACCCATGCCGCACGTAGAGCCGGATGGCGTCCTGGTTCTTCGGGTTGACGCCCAGCGCCACCCGGCTGTGTCCGGCATCGCGGAGGCGCTGCTCCGCGTCCTGCAACAGCCGGGTGCCGATGCCGTTGCCGCGGTACTCCTTGAGCACCTCGAAGTGCATGATCAGTGGCACCTCCGGCAGGTGCTCGCGGATCTCGGGCTCGTCCGCGGGCTCCCGCCAGAGGTACACCATGCCGATCGGCCGCCGGTTGACGCGCGCGACCAGCAGCTGGCCGTCGCCGCGCGACTGCCGCAGCAGCCGTTCCGCGAGCAGCTCCTGCTGCGGCATGTCGGCGACGAGCGCCGGCAGGTCCGCCTCGGTGGCAAGGTCGATCTTCACGAGCAGTCACCCCCGCTCAATGATGCTTTTCGATGTTAACCGTGTGCGCACTGTTCCACGACGTGGGGTGACGAAGTTAAATCGGCAGCAGCTGCACAATGGAGATGCCGAGCACAAAGAGGACGCCGGCGAGCAGGGCGGCGAGCCGGAGCGCCATTCGCATCGTCTCGACGATCACGGCGAGCAGTCGGGCGAGGGCCCGACCGGCGACCACGGCGACCGTTGCTGCGGCGACTGCGATCGCCATGAGACCGACTGGTTGCTGTGCGTCCGGTTCAACCGCGAGCATGATGCCCGCGGCTGCATGGTGTTCGAGCATGGCCAGGTGGGCTAATGTGAGCATGACGATTCCTTTGCCTGGATGCAGGGTTGAGTCGTTGCTGTGCAGTCGCCCTCGGCCGCAATCCGGGGGCGTCTGCCGTTGCGCCGTGATGTCGCATCGCGGGTGGGGGGACCCCGCGCTCGCCGTGGCGGCCTTGATCGCCGCTGCCGATCGACCTGGATCATGATGATCATCCTTCCCTGGACTTCAGTGATGTTGCTGAAGTTGGGCTGGATTGATAGTGATTTCAGGGTAGGCTTCAGCAGGTGCTGAAGCAACGACTGCGGTCCATCTGGCAGGCGGTGATTACATGAATGAGGAATCACGCCATATTCACGTGACCCACCGTTCACTCACCGCCAATCGGTTGATGGAAGTTCAGAGTTCAGCTGAAATCACTGAAGGCGTCGGACATGGACGTGTCTGAGACCCACGCCCGCCTGGCTCGTCGGCTTCGCCAGCTGCGCAGAGACACCTGGCCAGGGCCGCAGCTCACCCAGGGGCGCGTCGCAAAGGCGCTGGGTGTGAGTGTTCCGCTGATCTCGTCCTGGGAGAGCCTGGCCGCGCCGAAGATCCCACCGCCCGAGCGTCTCGCCGCAATTGCGGTGCTGTTCGCGCTCGACCGGTTCCCGGACGGCGACGAGCTTCCGGACGAGCACGACCTCAACGAGGGCGAGCGCGCCCGCCGCGCAAGGCTGGAGCAGGAGCTCGTGGAGCTGACCCAGATCGAGCCGCCCGCGGGCCTGCGTTCACCCGCCGGTGCATCCCTCGACAGTGGTTTCTGGCAGTTCAAGCCGGGCATGGACGTTTCCATCGTGTGTGCACCGCTACCCGATGACCTGCGAGACGCGATGCCTTATGCCGACCCACGGAGCCCGGATTATGTCGAACTGCTGACCTATACCGATCTTGATTCGCTCTTCGAACTGTATGGCCACATCCGCGCGGTGAATCCTTCCAGCCAGGTCAACCTGCGGTTGGCCTCGGCGTTGCGCGACGACGACTACACGGCACACCTTGTGGTCCTCGGCGGTGTCGACTGGAATGTCCTGACGCGTGACCTGCTCACGCTCATCAACGTGCCGGTCGTGCCGCTGCCGTCCGACGACCCGCAAGGCGCTGGGTTCGTCGTGGTCGACGACGCCGATCGGCAGACGTTCCGGCCCGACATCCGGATCAACGGCGCGGAGAAGACCTTGATGGAGGACGTGGCGCACTTCTACCGCGGACCCAATCCGTTTAACCGCGACCGTACCGTGACGATCTGTAGCGGCACGCACGGCCGTGGCACTTATGCGGCGGTGCGGACATTGACCGACGCGCGGTTCCGCATGCGTAACGGCGCATACGTTCGTGATCGTTTTGCGGGGAGCGCGGCATTCAGTATTCTGGCCCGCGCGCGCATGGTTCGCGGCAAAGCCGTGACACCCGACTGGTCGGTGAGCTCCACCCGCCTGCATGAGTGGGCAGAGTTCACCGATTGAGCGAAACGAAATGTCGTCGTCACGGCCGCCGCGTACGCTGCGAGTGAGATCTTGATGCTTTGCCTTCCGGTGTGGCCAGTCGGCTTCGCCCGCCACCGGAAGTGGAACCTCATGTGTCGGGTCCTGGCCCGGCCGCAACTGCCATCGTTCGTTGACGTTGAGCCTTCGTTCCCTACGCCGAAGAAGAACCCTCCAACGCCGAAGAAGAAGCCGCATACCGATGACTTTGCATGCTGGGCAGCGGGCAATCACCGCCGACACCCTCGAAGTTTCGAAGCTTCAGACCGCACTCCTGCACCACGACACCCACGTGGGCCTTCTGCGCAGGCCGTCGACGGTCGGGCGGAAAAGCATGCCGGTGGACGCAATCATCGTCCCCGCGGCCCGTCCGGTGAAGGCGTTGGAGGCGGTGTTCGCCGTCGCGAAGACCCTGCGCGTCCTGCTCGTCGTCATCTGCAGCCACAAAGCGCGGGCCGCTGACGCGGTCGCGGCGGCGAAACGGTTCGGCGTGGAGATCATCGCCATCGACAACCCGTCGCGGTCGCTCCTGCCCCGGTTCAAGACAACGCAGGCGCTTGTCGGCACGCGCTTCGAGCCGTTCGCAACACGCTCGGCGGCTATCCCCGACACCAGCGCCAAGCGCAACATCGGACTCCTGCTGGCGCGGATGGCCGGCTGGGAGCGCATCGTCTTCGTGGACGACGACATCGCCATCAGCGCGAAGGCCATCCAGGAGGCGGTGTGCCTGCTCGGCGACGAGTTGCACGCGGTGGGCCTCGGCAATGACGGCTATCCCGACAACTCCGTCGTCTGCCACGCCTATCGCCTCGCCGGCGGTGGACAGGGCGCGTTCATCGGCGCCGGTGCTCTTGCGGTCGCTGTGTCGAAGATGGATTCGTTCTTTCCTGACGTGTACAACGAGGATTGGCTGTTCCTGTACCACTCCGTCGCGGCGGGCCGGGTGGCTGTCGTCGGCGAGATGGCACAGCACGACTACGACCCCTTTGCGAGCAAGCGCAGGGCGACGCAAGAGGAGTTCGGCGACTGCCTCGGCGAAGGACTGTTCTGGCTGCTCGACGACGACCAGCGCAGCGCCGCCGCCGACCACGCGTTCTGGACCGGGTTCCTGGCCAAACGGCGGGCCTTCATCGCCGAGCTCCGCCGGCACATCGCAACGTTGGGCCAGGCCGATCCGCTCAATGCGAAGATGCTCGCCTCCCTGGAAGCCGCCGACGCATGCCACAGAATCATCAATGCGCGCCGCATGATCGACTTCCTGGCCGACTGGGAGAAGGACCGCGAGACCTGGAAACAGTTCGTCGATGACAAGGTCGCCGGCCAGGTGCGGCGGATCGACAAGGCACTCGCCGAGCTGGGTCTGCTCTACCAGCAGTCGGAGCCGTCACCCGCAGGGACGGAGCTTGCCGCCGTGGCGTCGGCATCCGCACCCGCGGCACGGGTCCGCAAGCGTGACCGCGTCCGCCTGCGCGTCAAAAAGATCTTCTCCGGACTGCGGTCCGTTCGTCGCCCACACCCCACCAGGCCCAAGGAGACCGGCAGGCGGGCAGCGAGTCCCAATGCCGACCGAGGCGAGCCTGCCGGCTGTGCCGACCTGCTGGTCGGCGCCGGCCGGCGGCGGGGCTGACCGACCTCGCACCTGCAGGCATGTGCACGGCCCCAGCTGCCGTCACGCCCTCGGGGGTTCCGCTGGGGGCGGGAAGGCATCAGGATGCAGCGATGGGGATCAGCTGGCGGACCATGCTCGGCGCGTGCTGCGGTGTCGTCGGCGCGGTGATCTGGGCGGTGAGCCTGGCGATCTACCAGCCGTTCATGCAGCCCGACGGGTTCTGGACCGACTCGGAGACCGGCGAGCTGTACCCGGAGATCGGCAGCAACAACACGTACTGGCCGCGTGACATCCGCCAGCTCGCGATCCTCCTGGTGTTCCTCGGTGTGGTCCTCGTCTGCTGGGCGAACGTGCGCGGCATCCTGGCCGGCGCGGTCGGAGCGGCCGCCTGGATCGGGGTGGACCTGGCCCTCGACCGGGTCGACGTGAGCGGCGGCTCAACCGCGGTGTGGCTGGTGGTCGGGGGAGCGGCCGGGTTCGCGGCGATCACGTTCGTCGCCCGCAAGGTCTCGACCGGCGAACCCGGGTCGGAGTTCGCCGGGCACCTGCTGGCCACTGTCGCGGCGGTGCCCGCGGCCGTCACGGTACTGGTCACGACGCCCTGGCAGGAGCCGGTCGCCGACCCGGATCAGGTGCAGGTCGAGAACGCGCTGACGCTGCTCAAGGTCGGCCTGGTGGTCATGTTCGCGGCCGTCGCCCTTGCCCTGGTGCCGCTCGCCCGCATCCTGTGGATGGCGCCGTTCGCCGTGCTCGCCGCGGTGGCCGCGTGGCCCGCCACCGCCACGTACGGCTTCCTGGGCATGTTCGGCCTGATCTTCCTGCCGGCGGGTGCGGCCGCCGCGGTCGCCGCCGCCCGCGAGGTGTCCCTGCTCCGGCTGCTCGGGGTCGCCGCCGCCTGTGCCCTTGTGCTGATCCCGGTGTACCTGCTGCTGTACATCGTCGGCTCCAGCGTCGGCGGCGCCATGACGTCCCTGGCCGGCAACCCGCCCATCAACTCCGCCGACACCGACCTGTCGCTGTCCTTCACGGCGTTGCTGCTGGGGCTGCTCTTCGCGATGATCAGCCATATGCTGACCCGCCCCGCCGCTCTCGCCGACGCGCCCGTCACGGTCGGGCCGCAGCCCGAATGAGCGACCTCTCCATCCGGCTGCGCCCGGTCGTCGAGGCCGACCTGGACATGTTCCGCCGCTTCGCCACCGAACCCGGCCTCATCGGCCTCGACTGGGCCGGCTTCCGCGACCCCCACGCCGCAGCGCGCCGGTTCGCCGTCGACGGCTACCTCGGCGCCGACCACGGGCGGCTCATGGTCGAGGTCGAGCCCGACGGCGTCGCCGCCGGCTTCGTCAGCTATGTCGCCGGCCGGTACGGCGGCCCCGTCGGCTACTGGGAGATCGGCATCGCCCTCCTCCCGCAATGGCGCGGCCGCGGCCTGGGCTGGCGAGCCCAGGCCATGCTGTGCGACCACCTGTTCGCCCACACCCCCGTGCAGCGCATCCAGGCCGGCACCCACCCGGAGAACATCGCCGAGCAGAAGTCGCTGGAGAAGGCGGGCTTCCTGTTCGAGGGCATCGTCCGCGCCTGCGAGTTCCGCGCCGGCCAGTGGCGCGACGGCTATCTGTACAGCCGCCTCCGCACCGACCCGCCCCCGCCCCTCTAGCCGTGCCGGGTCGGCCGGTAGGTCAGCACCTGCGTGTTGCCGTCGAAGGTCCGGGCCTGGAGCAGTTCGAGGTCGAAGTCGTCCGCGCCGTCGAAGATCCGGTCCACGCCGGTCGCCCCGGAGATCACCGGGAAGACCGTCACCTCGATGGTGTCGATCAGACCGGCGTTCAGCAGCGTCCGGTTGAGCGTCAGGCTGCCGTGGGAGCGCAGCGGCACGCCGGACTCGGCCTTGAGGCGCGTGACCACCTCGACGGGATCGCCGGACTCGATGGTCGTGTCCGGCCAGTCGAGCGGCTCGGTCAGCCGGCTGGAGAGCACCGTGACCGGGGAGTCGAACATGCGGGTGATCCACCCGTCGAACAGGCTGCGGTCGAAGCCTCCGCTGAGGAACGGCGCGTTCGACGAGTAGGTCTTGGCCCCGAGCACCATGCGCAGCGGGTCGCGGTAGGCGGCGGCGCGGTGGGCGAGGAATTCGGGGCCCTGCTTGCCCCAGTAGCCGCCCCAGTCGCCGTTGTGGTTGGCGAAGCCGTCGAGCGTGGAGAAGATGTCGAAGGTGTACGTGGCAGTCACGGTGTCTCCTTGTGGGGAAGCTGGTCTCACCCCTGCTACGAACACCACCGCCCCGATCCGACACGCCTCCCGGATTTTTTCTGGGTCCGGCGTTGTCGTCAGCTCAGTGCGGTGGCCACAGTCGTGGCTGCCGCTGTGACGTGGGTCGGCACGGACGCCGGGTCCAGGGCGGTCAGCGCGACCACGCCCACGCTCGCCTCCAGTCCCTCGACGCCCGCGACGGCCGCCGCTACCCCGTACGCGCCGGCCTGGAGCTCGCCGACGGTTGACACCGCGCCGTAGTCGCCGCGGCGGCCCGCGAGGATCGCCTTGCCTGCCGCGCCCAGCTCCAGCGGGTGGCGTGACCCCGTGCGATAAGCGACGTGGAACTGGGTCCAGCTCGGCTCGACGACAGCCAGGGCGTACGCCTCGCCGCCGTCGGCGATCGTCAGGTGGGCCGTCGCGCCGACGGTCTCCGCGAGGCGGCGCAGCGCCGGCAGGGCCGCGTCGGCCACCAGGGGCTGGGCGCGCCGGGCCAGTTGCAGGACGCCCGCGCCGAGGCGGAGGCGGCCTGACCGGTCCCGCCGGACCATCCCGTGCTCGGCGAGGGTCGCGACCAGCCGGTACACCACCGCGCGGCCGACACCCAGGTGCGCTGCGGCCTCGGTCATGGTCAGGCCGCCAGGGGTCTCCGCGACAACGTGCAGCAGGCGCAGGCCCCGGTCGAGGGTCTGCGCGGTCTCGGTAGCCACGGAACCCAGGTTATGCGCCGGATGTTCCGATGTGAGTTTGCAGCGGTGCGACCGTTACTCTTGCATCCGTGACCCTACGCCTGTATGACACCGCGACCCGATCGGTCCGGGACTTCGTCCCGATGACGCCCGGGCAGGTCGGTATCTACCTGTGTGGGCTCACCGTGCAGGGCGGCCCGCACATCGGCCACCTGCGCTCAGGGGTGAATTATGACGTGCTGCGCCGCTGGTTCCTGCGGTCCGGATATGCCGTCACGTTCATCCGCAACATCACTGACATCGACGACAAGGTGCTGATCAAGGCCGTCGAGCAGGGCAAGCCGTTCTGGGCCGTCGCGTATGCGAACGAGCGCCTGCTGTCGGCGACCTACCTGAAGCTCGGCGTGCTGCCGCCGACCTATGAGCCGCGGGCGACCGGACACATCACGGAGATGCACGAGCTGATCCAGCTGCTCATCGACCGTGGCCACGCCTATCCGGCGTCCGACGGCAGCGGTGACGTCTACTTCGACGTTCGCTCGCACGAGGAGTATGGGTCGCTGTCGGGGCAGAAGCCGGATGACATGGAGCCGGCCACGGACGGGCCGGAGCGGGCGAAGAAGGACCCTCGGGACTTCGCGCTGTGGAAGGGCACCAAGCCCGACGAGCCGGCCGACGCCAACTGGCCGTCGCCGTGGGGGACCGGCCGACCCGGCTGGCACATCGAGTGCTCCGCCATGTGCTGGCGTTACCTGGGCATCGAGTTCGACATCCACGGCGGCGGGCTCGACCTGAAGTTCCCGCACCATGAAAACGAGATCGCCCAGTCGCACGCGGCCGGGCACCCGTTCGCCAGGTATTGGGTGCATCACGCGCTGCTGAACCTCGGCGGGTCGAAGATGGCGAAGTCGCTCGGCAACGTCATCAACCTCGAGTCGCTGGTCGAGTCGGGGCTGCGGCCGGTCGAGGTGCGCTACTACCTGCTCGCGCCGCACTACCGGTCGGTGATCGACTACTCGCAGGAGGCGATCGAGGAGGCGGCGGCCGCGTTCCGCCGGGTCGAGAACTTCGTGACCCGTGCGGTCGAGCTGGTCGGGCCCGGAGAGCTCGGCGAGGTGCCCGAGGCGTTCGTCGAGGCCATGGATGATGACCTGAACACGTCACGCGCTCTTGCGGTCCTGCATGATGTCGTGCGCGACGCGAACACGTCCCTTGCGGCCGCTGACGATCTTGCTGCCATCTCAAGAGCGCTGAGCGAAGTGCGGGCCATGCTGGACGTCCTGGGGCTCGACCCGTTGGACGCGCAGTGGGTCTCCACGCAGGCCGGGGATCTCACGCGGGTGGTCGACTCGCTGGTGGCGCTCGCACTGGAGCAGCGCACCGCGGCCCGCGGCCGCAAGGACTGGGCCGCCGCCGACGCGGTGCGTGACCAGTTGAAACACGCCGGCATCGCGGTGGAGGACACACCGGCCGGTCCACGATGGACGTTGGAGAGCTGAGAAGACATGCCAGGCAACTCTGAACGCCGCGGCAAGCGGGTCGTGTCGAAGAAGGGCGCCGCAAAGGGCACCGGGGGCAAGAACCGGCAGTCCCTCGCGGGGCGCGGTCGCACCCTGCCCGCGGACGAGCGTCCCTGGCACAAGGGGTACAGCGGCGACGAGGAACTACCCCAGAAGACCGCGCGCAAGCAGGCCAACGAGCTGCGTGCCGCGGCCTCCCAGGGGCGCGCTCCGAAGATCGGCCAGCCGGGCACGAAGCGCACCGCGGGCAAGGGCCCGTTCGGGTCCTCGAAGGGTGGACCGGCCGGTTCGCGGTCCACGCCCCGCGTCTCGCCCGGCCGCAAGTCGACGCAGCCGAAGGACGGCCCGGAGCTGCTCGTCGGCCGCAACCCGGTCGTCGAGGCGCTGCGCACCCACGTGCCGGCGACCGCGCTGTACGTCGCGATCGGCCTCGACATGGACGAGCGCGTCAAGGAGTCGGTCCGCACGGCCGCGGAGCGCGGCATCGCGATCCTCGAGATCACCCGCGCCGAGCTGGACCGGATGACCGGCGGCGTCCTGCACCAGGGCCTCGGCCTGCAGGTCCCGCCGTATGCCTACGAGCCGTTCGCGGACCTCCTCGCCGCGGCGAAGGAGCACACCGCGCCACTGCTCATCGCGCTGGACGGCATCACCGACCCGCGCAACCTCGGCGCGATCATCCGCTCCGCGGCCGCGTTCGGCGCCCAGGGCGTGTTCCTCACGGAGCGCCGTTCGGCGGCGATCACGGCCACCGCGTGGCGCACCAGCGCCGGCGCCGCGGCCCGCGTGAAGGTCTCCCAGGTGACGAACCTGACCCGCTCGCTGAAGGCATGCCAGGACGAGGGCTTCATCGTCGTCGGCCTCGACGCCGACGGCGCGACCTCCCTGTATGACCTGGAGGCCGCCGTCGGCCCGCTCGTCGTGGTGGTCGGGTCGGAGGGCCGCGGCCTGTCCCGCCTCGTCGGGCAGACCTGCGACCTGCGCGTGGGCATCCCGATGATCTCCGACGTCGAGTCCCTGAACGCCTCGGTGGCCGCCGCGGTGACCCTGGCCGAGGTCAACCGCCGCCGCACCCACTAAGCCCTGAAACGACGCGCCGCCCTGGTCCACGGACCGGGGCGGCGCGTCGCTGCTCCGCCCCCATCGCTTCCGGACCTCACACCCCAGCAAGGCGACGTTCCTCATCGGCCGGACCCCGCCCCCCGCCGACGTGGCCTGGTTGAGCGCGGACACCACACCGAACGGGTTCGTGGCGGGCGAGATCTACCAGATGATTGTTCTGGGGCACCACGACGGGAAGTACGTGCTGTACGACCGCGGAGGCGATCGCGTCCACGTTGCCGCCGACGATGCGGTGACGGTTGTCCGGCATCCCGTCGGTACCCCGCGCTGATCGGCCGTCACAGCCGCTGCAGCAGTTCGGTCTTCTTCGCTGTGAACTCCGCTTCGGTCAGGATGCCGGCGTCGCGGAGTTCGGCGAGTTTGCGGAGTTGCTCGAAGACGTCGCCCGGCGCGGGAGGCGGCGCCACCACCTCGAGCCGTCGGGAGTCGATCCGCTCCGTGACGGCGTCTGCGAACGCCCTGCCCGTGTACCGCTCCAAGCCTTTGATGACGGTCTCGCCGCCCGAGGCGTGGATGGTGACCGTGCCCAGCAGCCTGCCGTCGGCCCACTGGACGGACGTGATCCGGTCCAGCGGGAACTCCTCGGCCGGCTCGGCGTCGCGGACGAACATGACCCGGTGGTCGGTGAGAACCAGCAGCCCGAGGCCCTTGCAGTGGCTGCCGATGACGATCCGCTCGACGGTCTCCCGCTCCCACACCTGCCCGGCCAGACTCCGAAGCGCGCGGCCGGTGCCCAGGGTCGCCGGCATCTGCGCCTTCGCGGCCTCGATGTCGGGGCGCAGCGGAGTGTCGGCCACAGGGTTTATCCGCTCTCGTTGCGGGCGGCGGTCGTGGTCAACCTATCGCCGACGCGCCACCCGGTCGATGGACCGAGCGGCGCGTCGACCGGAGTGCTACGCCACTGCCTGCCGGCGCAGCGGCGGGATGAGCAGGGCGACGACGGCGATGGTCAGCGCGACCAGTACCGCCGCTGAGGCGACGAACGCCGCCGGGACGTCGTCGGCGAAGAACGCGGGCACCGCGCCCAGCGCCGACAGCACCCGGGTGACGATGACGGTGATGACCGCGGCGCGGCGGCCCCGCCGGCCGTAGCCGGCGGCGACGAGCGTGATCAGGCCGAGCGCGGCGGCGGCGATGGCGACGGGCAGCGGCGGGGTGTCGCCGCCGCCGGCGATCGCGGCGGCGATGTCGGCGACGCCCAGGACCGCGGCGATGATCAGACCGGTTCGGAGTGTGCGCATGATCGGTCCCTCCTCATTGGACAGTGCGGGTGGTGGGGGCGAGCTCAGACAGTGCGGGTGGTGGGGGCGAGGTCCCAGGCGTCGTTCGAGGTGCGCAGGACGCGGGCCGCGGCGACGGTGAAGCCGAGCGCGGTCAGCCCCCACGCGGCGGCGTCCAGCGGCTGGTTGCCGAGGATGACGAACGCCAGGTGCAGCGGCTGCGAGACGATGACCGCGACGGCGGCCCAGGCGGGGAGCGCGTCGGCGCGCCACAGGGCGGCGCCCAGCAGGATCATGCCGAGGATGTGCCCGGCGACGAACAGGAACCCGGCGGCGTTGACCGGTGCCAGGGCGGCCTGCGCGTCCAGCACCCGCGTCGCGGTCTCCGGGTCGACGGCGCCGCCGGCCAGGGCACGGATGGTCGGGTCGCCGGCGAAGAAGAACAGGGCGGCGAATGCCGGTACCAGCAACCCGACGCCGAGGAAGGTCAGGACGGGTGCGCGTCGCTGGGCGAGCCGCCCGGCCGCCAGGGTGCCGGGGATGAGCGTGGCGAGGGCGACGACGCTGAGCCACAGCACGGCGTCCTGGCGGCCGAGGTGCGCCGCGGTCTGGGTGATCGTCTCCCCGTTGCCGTCGGCGCCGAAGTACGGCAGCACGCCCCGCAGGACCGCGACGGACAGCGGCCCGAGCGGCAGCAGGACGGCGGCGGCGACGCGGCGTGCGGTGCGGGTGTCGCGTAGGACGACTGGCGCGGTGGTGGCGACAGACATGGCGCGTCCTCTCAGAGGTAGGCGTTCGTTGATGCCGTTACCGTCGCGCCCGACGGCCCCCGGCCGGTTGAGGCGCCGTCCCCGGACAGACGGGAATCCGCCCGGTCGGGTAGGGGCCTGCCCCCATCACGGAACGCCGTTCTTGGCGCACCATGGGTTCGTGACTTCGCGGCGGTACCACCAATCCCTGGCCTGGGCGCTCTGCGCGCTTGCCGGCGTGGAGCTGCTGGTCACGGTCGCCGGGGTCCTCGGTCAACGGGTCTCCATCGGTGACCTGGTCGACTCGTACATCCTCACCAACACCGCGATCGGCGTCGGCTTCGCCGGCTGCGGCGGGATCCTCGCGGTGGCACGCCCCGCCAACCGGGTCGGCTGGCTGCTGCTGGGCGCCGGCCTCGCCCCGCTCACCACCGCCGCGCTCGCGCCGGTCCTGCTGTACGGCATCACCCACGGTTGGCCCGAGTGGACGCTGCGGGTGCTCGCGAGCGTGTTCTACGCGGCCTGGCCGTTGGGCATCTGCATGTTCCTGCCGCTCGCGCTCCAGGTCTTCCCGACCGGCCGGCCGGTGTCGCCGCGCTGGCGGGCGCTGTTCTGGGCCACGGTCGCCGTCGGCGTGTGCTTCACCGTCGCGATGGCCACCGCCCCGGACCCGCTGATCATCGCCGAGCGGGCCGTCCACTCGTACATCGAGCTGCCCTTCTACGACACGCTCGACCCGCTGTGGTTCGCCGCGAACCTGGCCCCGCTGTTCGCGCTGCTCGGTGCGATGGCCGCGCTGGTGGTCCGCTACCGCCGCGGCGACGAGCGGCTCCGCCGCCAGCTGCTGTGGCTGGTGTGGGCGCTGATCGTGGCGGTAGGGCTGAACCTGCCCCGGTGGCTGGTCGGCGGCGGCCCGATCCTGCTGCTGCTCGCCATCCCGCTCGTCCCGGTGGCGATCACGATCGCGATCCTGCGCCACCAGCTGCTCGACATCCGCCTGGTGCTGTCCCGCACCGTGCTCTACCTGCTGCTGAGTGTCGCCGTGATTGGCGCGTACGCCGGCCTGCTGACGCTCTTCGACGCGCTGCTGCGCGGCGCCGGCGCCCCGGTGCTCGCCACGCTGCTCATCGCCCTCGCCTTCAACCCGGTCCGCGTGTGGTCACAGCGGCGCGTGGACCGGCTCCTGTACGGCTCCCGCTCCGACCCCGTCCTCGCCGTGTCGCAGGTCGGCGCCCGCCTCGCCGCCGACGACCTCGCCGGCGTCCTCGACGGCACCCGCGACGCGCTGCGCCTGCCGTTCGCCGCCCTGCGCCGCGACGGCCGCGAACTCGCCGCGACCGGTCAGCCGCCGCCGAGCCTGCACACGGTGCCCCTGACCTTCCACGGCGCCAGGGTCGGCGAGCTGATCGTCGGCGTCCGCTCCGGCGACCGCCGCCTCGCCACCGCGGACCTCGCCGTCCTGGACCTGCTCGCCGCCCCCCTCGCGACGGCACTGCACGCGTCCGCCCTCGCCGAGGAGGTGCAGGCGTCCCGCGAACGCATCGTCGCCGCCCGCGAGGAGGAACGCCGCCGCCTGCACCGCGACCTGCACGACGGCCTGGGCCCCGCCCTGACCGGCGCCGGCTTCAAGGCCGACGCCGCCCACAATCTCGTCCTGAGCTCCCCCGACCAGGCCGCGGCCCTGCTGTCCGACCTCCGCCGTGACATCCGGGAGGCGATCGACGACGTGCGGCGCCTGGTGTACGGACTACGCCCCCCGACGCTCGACGAGCTCGGCCTCGCCGGAGCGCTCCGCCGGCACGGGGCCACGCTGCCACTGACGGTCACGATCGACGCGCCGGACACGCTGCCTGCCTTGCCCGCGGCGGTGGAGGTCGCGGTGTACCGCATCGGCACCGAGGCTTTGACGAACGTCGCCCGCCACGCCAACGCCGGCACCGCCCGGGTGTCCCTCGCGGTGGACTCCGCGGTCCGCCTGTCCGTTGTGGACGACGGCCCGCCCGACGGCCCTTGGGTTCCCGGGGTAGGACTGACGTCGATCCGTGAGCGGGCAACCGAGCTCGGCGGCACCTGCACTGCTGGGCCCACCCCGGCCGGCGGTAGCGTCGTGGCCGTGCTCCCGCTGGCGGTGCCGACATGATCCGGGTCGCGGTCGCCGACGACCACCCGGTGGTCCGCGACGGCCTGCGCGCCCTGTTCGCCTCCCTGCCCGGCATCGACCTGGTAGCCGAGGCCGCCACCGGCCGCGAGGCCATCCGCGCCGCGGTCACCACCCAGCCCCACGTCCTCGTCATGGACCTGCGCATGCCCGACCTCGACGGCGTCGCCGCCACCACCGAGATCACCCGCATCGCCCCAGCCGTGGCAGTCCTCGTCCTGAGCATGTTCGAGGACGACGACTCCGTCTTCGCCGCAATGCGCGCCGGCGCCCGCGGCTACCTCATCAAGGGCGCCTCCCAGGAGGAGATCTCCCACGCGATCACGACCGTGGCCGCGGGCGGCGCGGTGTTCGGCCCGGGCGTCGCCCGTCGCATGCTGAGCTACTTCGCTGCGCCGCCGCCGACAGCGACCGAGCAGCCGTTCCCGGAGCTCACCCCGCGGGAACGCGAGGTGCTCGACCTGATCGCCGCAGGCCTGCCCAACGCCACGATCGCCGCCCGCCTGGGCCTGGCCGGCAAGACCGTCGGCAACCACATCTCCACGATCTTCGCCAAACTCCAGGTAGCCACCCGCGCCGAAGCCATCGTCAGGGCCCGCGACGCCGGCCTCGGCCGCGGCTGACCCCAGAAACCGTTCTCCTAAGTGAACGTTCAGCTATTGGAATAAGGGGCAAAAACGGCGAAAAGCCCATTTGAACTTGTATAAGTCAGTCATAAGCCAACAGAACGCCTTATCTGCAGAACGCAGAAAGCTGAACTCCGACAGAATTTTTACACCAGAAGTCAGCTAACGGCCACCTAGCACTTAGCATGGAGCTAGTTAGGAGGTCGTCATGGCGATCAACACCGACGTCTCAGGTGCCGATCAGGGTCGACGGAACATCGTCCTCTACCCCGGGCCGCGCATCGTCGTCACGAGCCAGTACATCCAGACCGCCGACCATTGCTACCCCATCCGCGACCTGCTGCCGATCACCCGGTATGAGGTCCACGCCCACCACGCCCGGAACATGGCGCTGATTTTCGGCGCGATCGAAGTGGCGCTCGCCGCGCCGCTGGCCGCGGCCTACGGATCGGCGATGCTGCTGTGCGTCGGCTTCGTCGCCGCCTTCGGACTCTTCGCCGCACTGCTGGTCGACAGCCGGCGCAACCCGAGTCTGATGGCGCTGTGCGCGGTCTACCGCGGGCGGCCGTTCACGCTGTTCAGCTCGCGTGACCGGCGGGAGTTCGGCCAGGTGCGGCGCGCAGTGCTGCGGGCGGTCGAGGCGAACACGCCGGCGCGGCCGTAACCAGGCCCGCGACCGTCAGGGCGTCGGCAACGACTCGCGGATCGATCGGATCATGTCCAGCGCGTCGTTGCCGCTGCGGCCATAGACGAGCATGTCGTTGTGCAGGTCGCGGAACAGGCTGGTCACGTCCGGATCCATGGTCATGGAGTCCATGCCGGCGGCTGCTTCGACGAACAGCACGTCGCCGTGTGGCTTGCCGCCGAATTGCAGGAGCTCGAAGGTGCCGCCGAGTCCGGAATGGTGCACCAGGTCCAGCGGGGTCACGCCGATCGTGTAGGCGGCCTTGTTCTCCGCCAGTTTGAGCAGATGATCGAGTTGGCGGCGTTGCGTGTCGCGCCCGCCGACCGGGCGGCGCAGCACCGATTCATCGATGACGGCCGCGATGTGTGGCGGGTTGGGTCTGCGTAGCCGATCCCGGAAGGCCTGCTGCCGGTCCATACGGAGTTTGACCCGGGCCAGCACGCCCTTGTCGTCCGGGCTGCGGCGCATGGACAGAGCCGTGATGGCTCGGGCGTACTCCTCGGTCTGGAGCAGGCCAGGCATGAACAGCAGCTGCCAGCTGTTGATGACGGCAGCTTCGGACTCATACGCTACGAAGCGCTGGAAGTCGCCGGCGAGGCGGTGCTTGCTGTACCACTGGCGGGTCCGGGACGCCTGGGACAGGCGGGCGAGCGCCGTCACCTCGTCCTCGTCGTCGACGCCGTAGTACTGCAGCAGCGCCCGCACCTCGAGCGGCTGGACGGTGACCTCGCCCTTCTCGATGCGGGTCAGCTTCGAGATCGACCAGCCCGTGTGCTCGGCGACGGTCGCCGGTGTCAGCTCACTCGCTTCGCGCAGTGCCTTCAGCCGCAGCCTGACGAGCTCCCGGGCAACGGCAGGCCCGACGTCCGTCGACATGGGCCTGACGGACGGATCGGACGAATCTGCGTTAGCCAACGGGCTCTGTCTGCTTTCTACGATCTGCGAATTGCAGATAGCCGAAACACAATCGCGAAATCCTACCGTATTGCGCCGTTGATGGCATGCACGGCGGCGCTTTCCGTACATCTGTGCTTCTGGACCTCGGGTACTGTGATATCGGTCGGCGCCAATGATGTGACTCCGTGCCCGTCCTGCCGGACCGATGGTCCGTCCGGACGGGTGCACGGTTTGGGGGAGGGGCAATGGACAGTCGGGACGAACTTACCTGGAGGACGGGCTCGAAGAGCGGTGGGGGAGGCTGTGTGGCCGTTGCCGCCGCCAGCGAACTGACGTACGTGCGTGACTCGAAGGACCCCTCCGGGCCGGTGCTGACCTTCCATAGCGACGCCTTCCGGGACTTCATCGCCTACATCAAGGACGACGCCAGCGCCAGCCAGCGGTGATCCCGCCGTCATAACGAGCTGCTGATCGCCTCCAGAACCGCGCGTGCGTCCGAGCCGGACGACACCATGCTTTTCACCGTTTCCCGGCATCTCCGCGCGAGTTCAGGTTTGTCCCCCACGAGCACGTCGTCGTGCGATCCCTCGAAGTACACCGAGGCGTCACCATTGCCAAGTTCGTGGACCTCGAAGGATCCACCGAGTCCTGCATGCGCCCCGTGGTCGAGCGGGATGATCGCCAGGTGGACGGTCTTGAACTCGGTCATCGCGACGAGGTGGTCGAGCTGGGCACGCATCACGTCCGCGCCACCGACCTTGCGCCGCACCACCGCCTCGTCGATCGCCGCCCAGAGGTGTGGGGGTGAACTGCTCCGGAGGCGCTTCTGGAACGCTTCGCCCCGCTCCGTCCGGACCTGGACCCGTTCGGCCAGCTCGGGACTGCCGGGCTTCAGGCCGAGGATGTGTCCGATCATCTCCGCCGCGTAGCCGGGGACCTGCAGCAGACCCGGGAGGAACAGCGGCTGATTGAGGAAGATCTGGGTTGCCTTCGGCTCCAACTCCAAGAGTCGGGTGAAGGCTCCCCAGTCCCGCACATCGTGCGCCCCGGTCGCGTTCCCGGTGTAGGTCATGGCCACACTCCTGAGCCTAGTACGGCGGCCGTCAGCCGTCCGCTAGTTGCCGATTGCAAATTAAAGAAGCCACCAAACCACAACGCCGACCCGTAGGTCCAGTCTGGCGCGCCTATGCGACCGGGCGTCCCCTGGACAGGGTGGGTTGAGAGCCGCAGTTTGCCGAATGCAACCGGTCCGCTACGTCCACGGGGCGCGGCAACGCTGGGGTCGGCGGGCCGTCAGTCCGTCACGCGGAAGTAATGGCCGGCCGCCAGGTCCTCGATCAGCGTGGGGTGGGTCGGGATCCAGCCCAGGTCCTTCTGGGTGAGGGTACTGCTGGCGGGGATGTCGGCGGCGAAGATCGGGCCGAGCCAGCTGAAGTGCTCGGCGGGCGCGTCCGGGGTGATCGGCAGCCCCAGCCCAAGACCGATGGCCAAGGCGATGTCCTTCGTCGGCACGCCCTCCTCCGCGACGGCGTGGACGATCGCACCCGCCGGCGCATGGTCGAGCGCCAGTCGTACCAGGGCGGCGGCGTCGAAGCGGTGCACTGCGGGCCACCGGTTGGTGCCGTCGCCGACATGCGCCGACACGCCCCGCTCGCGGGCGATGCGGACGAGCACGGCGATAAAGCCGTGGTCGCCGGGGCCGTGGACGGTCGGGGCGAAGCGGAGGCTCACGGTGCGCACGCCGCGGTCGGTGTACGAGAAGGCGAGCTGCTCGGCGCCGCCGCGCGGTGCGTCCGGGCCGCTCGTCGGGTTGGGGTCGAGTTCGGTGGCGACGCGGCCCGGGGTGAGCAGGGCGACGCCCGATGCGAAGAGGAACGGGCGGTCGGAGCCGGCCAGGGTGTCGCCGATGGCCGTGATCGCGGCGCGTTCGGTGCGGCCGGCGCCGGCGTAGTCGGTGAAGTCGTGCTTGAACGCCAGGTGGACGACGGCGTCGGCGTCCGCGGCGCCGGTGCGGAGGCTGTCCAGGTCGTCCAGGCTGCCGCGAAGCACCGAGGCGCCCAGGGCGGTGACCGCAGCGGCCGAGGCGTCGGAGCGGGCGAGGCCGACGACGTCGTGGCCGGCGGCGATGAGCTCCGGCAGGACGGCGGAGCCGATCCAGCCGGACGCTCCGGTGACGAATACGCGCATGACAAGCTCCTCAGTGATGTCAGGGGATGACATCACCACCATAGCCCGTGATGTCAGAAGCTGCCATCACTAAGCTGAAGAGCATGGGACGCTGGGAGCCTGACGCGCGGGGTCGACTCATGCTGGCGGCGCTGGAGCTGTACGCCGGGCGCGGCTACGAGCAGACCACCGTCGCCGACATCGCCCAGCGGGCCGGCGTCACCGAGCGCACGTTCTTCCGCCACTTCGCCGACAAACGGGAAGTGCTGTTCGACGGCGCACACACGCTGCAGGACACGGTCGTCGACGCCATTACGAATGCGCCCGCGTCGCAGGCACCGATCGAGGTGGTCGGCGCGGCCATGGAGCGCGCGGCGGAGATGATGCAGGACCGGCGCGACTTCGCCCGGCAGCGGGCCGCCGCGATCGCCGCCAACCCCAGCCTGCACGAGCGCGAGCTGTTCAAACTCGCCACCCTCAGCGCCGCAGCGGCGGAGGCACTGCGCGAGCGCGGGGTGCCCGAGCCGACGGCCACCCTGGCCGCGGAGACGGGCGTCATGGTGTTCAAGGTCGCGTTCGAGCAGTGGATCGGCGAGCAACCGGACTTCGCCCGGTGCATCCGGTCCACGCTCGACCACGTGAAGGCGCTGACCGTTTAGACGCATCGGCTACCGTCGTTGGCGTGGCTGGATCGGCGCGGCTCGGCATCGACTTCGGGACATCGACCACCGTGGCGGTGTTGACCGTCGACGGCCGGGAACCGCGGCCGCTGCTGTTCGACGGCTCGCCGCTGCTGCCGTCCGCGGTGTGGGTCGAGCCGACCGGCCGGCTGCTCGTCGGCCGCGACGCGGTCCGCAGTGCCGTGTCCGACCCCTCGGCATACGAGGCGCACCCGAAGCGCTGCGTCGACGACGGCACGATGCTGCTCGGGGTCGCGGAGTTCGACGTGCCGGCGGTGTTCCGGGCGGTGCTGGACCGGGTCGTCGAGGCGGCCACCGCGGTCGCCGGTCCGATCGACGAGATCGTCGTGACCTGCCCCGCGGCGTGGGGCGCGCAGCGCCAGGCGGTCCTGCTCGAGGCCGCGCCGGCCGGGACCCGCCTGGTGAGCGAGCCCGTCGCCGCCGCGCACTACTTCGCCGAGATCGCCGGTCACGCGGTGCCCGTCGGCGGCAGCGCGGTCGTGTACGACTTCGGGGCCGGCACGTTCGATGCCTCGGTGGTGCAGCGCACCGCGGACGGCTTCACCGTGGTCGCCTCCCTCGGCCGGCACGACTCCGGCGGCCTGGACATCGACGCCGCGATCGTCGAGCACCTCGCCGCCACCGTCCCCGACGACGCAGCATGGGCAAGGTTGCAGGCGCCGCAGGACGCCAAGGACCGCAGGGCCAGGCAGCAGCTGTGGGACAACGTCCGCGACAGCAAGGAGCTGCTGTCCCGTACCGGGTCGACGCTGATCCACGTGCCGCTGCTGGACGTCGAGGTGCCGCTCGGGCGGGAGGAGCTCGACCGGCTCGCCGCACCCGTGCTGGAGCGCACCCTGGACACGACCCGCGCGGTCGTGGGCGACGCCGCACCGGCCGCGATCTTCCTGGCCGGCGGATCGAGCCGGATGCCCGCGGTGGTGACCGCGCTGCACCGGGCGTTCGGGATCACGCCGGTCACGGCGGACCAGCCGGAACTCGTGGTCGCCGAGGGCAGCATCCGCACGGCGTCAGGGTCGGCGCAAACAGGTGACTGGCCGGCTGCCATGGAGTTGGCGGCGGCGGCGCCGGTACGGCGGAAGCCTCGCGTTCCTCTTCTCGCCGCCGGGGCGACCGCGGTGGTGCTTGCCGCTGGGGTGGGGGTCGCGTTCGCCACGGGCGGCGATACGCCGGGCCGGCCCGCGGCGACGGCGCAGTCCGCCAGTCCCAGCCCGAGCCCCAGTCCTTCGCGGACGTACGCGCCCGGGATCGACCCGTGCATGCTGGGCAAGTGGCGGAGCACCGGCGGCACGTCGTACAGCGAGATCGACAAGACCAGGGTCATGTGGACCGACCGGGGCGGCTCGATCACCGAATACCGCGAGGACGGCACCACCACCGAAGAGGACACGGTGACACCGCCCCGATACGGCGAGCTACGGGGTGCCCGGTATGAGGTCGTCTTCCGCGGCGTCGCGAACTTCCGCTGGTCCGCGCAGAACGGCGAGCTGCAGCTGACGCTGACCGGTTCGACGTCGACGTACCAGATGACCAAGAACGGCAAGAACTTCGCCAGCGGCAAGACGATCTACTTCGCCGAGCCCATCCGGTACACCTGCAACGAGAACAGACTGCAGCTCAGCAGCACTCTCGGTAACTGGAACTCGTCCGCCGAGAGGATCAATCCCTAGGTTTTGCGGCGCACCTAGGATGGGCCGGTGACTGAGCCTCAGCAGGGCTTCGCGATCGGTGTCGACCTCGGCACGTCGAACACGGTGGCCGTGGTGCGCTGGCCCGACGGGCGGACCCGACCGCTGCTCGTCGACGGCGCGCCGATCATGCCGTCCGGGGTCTTCGTCGATGAACACGGGCGGCTGCACGTCGGCCGCGACGCCGCCCGCCTCGCGGGGCTCGACCCGTCCCGCTTCGAGCCCAACCCGAAACGCCGCATCGACGAGCCGACCGTCCTGCTCGGCGACCGCGAGATCCCGACCGTCGACCTGCTCGCCGCGATCCTCGCCGCCGTCGCCCGCGCCGCCGTCGAGGCCGTCGGGTTCCTGCCCACGGCCGTCCTGACCTACCCGGCCGCGTGGGGGACCCTCCGCCGGGACACGCTCGCCACCGCCGCCCGGCGTGCCGGCTGGCCACCCGTCATGCTGGTCCCCGAACCGGTCGCCGCCGCACGGTATTTCGCCGATGTACTGCGCCGCCCCGTGCCCGTGGGCTCCGCCCTGGCGGTCTTCGACTTCGGCGGCGGGACGCTCGACGTCGCGGTCGTCCGCAACGACAACGGGCGCTTCACGGTCATCGGCTCCGGCGGGGTCGAGGACCTGGGCGGCCTGGACATCGACGCGGCCCTCGTGGAGCACCTGGGCGCGCTGATCGGCAGCACGGCGCCGGGGATCTGGTCGTTGCTGAGGAATCCGCAGACCACGACGCAGCGGCGGGACCGGCGGCTGTTCTGGGACGACGTGCGCGGGGCGAAGGAGATGCTGTCGCGGACCACGGTCGCGCCGATCACGGTGCCGGGCGCGGACCAGGCGATCCACCTGACGCGGGAGGAACTGGACCGGGTCATCGGGCCGCTGATCCACCGGGCCGTGTGGGAGACCGGGTCCGTGATCTCGGGGGCCGGGTTGCGGGGGGATCAGCTGGCCGGATTGTTCCTGGTCGGCGGGTCGTCGCGGCTGCCGCTCGCGTCGCGACAGTTGCATGCCGAGTTGGGGATTCCGCCGACGGTACTGGAGCAGCCCGAGCTTCCGGTCGCCGAAGGTGCCCTGGCCGAGCTGGCGCCGCCGGCGCCTACTGTCGGCTTCGGCGGTGGCGAGGTGACCTCGGCAACCGGCTACGGGGCCGCCGCGACCGGTTCGTTCAGTGGTTCGCCTGCGGGTCCGGCTGCCGCTCCGGTGTCGCCCGGGTTCGGTGCCGCGCCCACGTCGGGAGGGTTCGGGGCCGCCGCACCGGTGTCGGGTGGCTATCCGATGTCGGCGTCGCAGGTGATTCCGCCTGGGCAGTTCAACGGCGCACCGCCGACGGCGCCGTTCTCTCCTGCGCCCCCTTCGCCTCCCTCCCCGGCCCGTGGGCGGTCGCGGCGCGGTCTGCTCGTCGGTGTCGTCGCCGCGGTCGTCGTGCTGGCGCTCGTTGCCGGCGGATACTTCTGGTTCTTCCGCAACCGCGACAGCACGGTCGACTTCGCCACGCTCAAGGCCGAGAAGTCGTTCGAAATGGGCGACCCCGAGACCGTCAACAACCCGATCTCCGCCACGCTCGGCAACCGCGCCGTCATCGGCTGGCGGGTCGACAAGCAGTTCTTCGTCCAGGCGTTCAACCTCGACGACAAGAAGCCGGCCTGGTCCAAGATCACCCTTAACCAGGACTACAGCAAGTGGAGGATCCTGGCGTACCAGGGCGGCATCATCGTCATCGGCGGCGGCTCCTCCGCCGGCAGCGTGTTCGAGCTGAGCTGGGACAACGGCAAGACGCTGAAGGAGGAGGCGTTCGACGACTACTACGACGCCTTCGTGCCGCTGGGCCCGGTCTGGCTGCTGCACAAGTACAAGGAGAAGGAGACCGTCGCCTTCAACTGGAGCGGCAAGGAAGCATGGAGACGCCCGGACAACGCCAAGGGCTCCTCGATCCTGTCCCAGACGAAGGCAGCCGACCTGCGCGGCCCGTCCAACTACGCCGGCGTACCGACGAACCGCGACACCAAGTCCATCGACAACTTTCTCAGCATCGACGGCGACGACAAGATCCGCCTGGTCAGCGCCGCGAAGGGCGAGGAGACCCGCAGCTGGAACAACGTCGGCGAGTCGGGCTCCATCTACCTCCCGCACGACGGCAAGCTCTACGTCGCGGGCGGCAGCACCAAGTACAAGGTGAACGTCTACGACCTCGGCTCCTCAGGCGAACCCACCCAGATCTACAGCGCCTCGAACGACAAGGTCGAGATCGCGGCGATGTCCTCCTGCCTGGACGGCCGGCTCTGCATCATCGACGGCACGTACGGCGGCAAGGACAGCACGGTCCGCGCCATCTCCCTCACCGAGAAACGCGAGGTGTGGAACGCCCCGGCACCTGGGACCACCACCCTCATCCCGGTCGGCAAGCACGTCCTGGCCACCGACCGCGACACCCCGGCGAGCGTGCTGCTGTCCGCTGAAGGCAAGCAGGTGCTGAAGAACGAGGACAAGAGCTCGTATGGGGTGCGGGTCACGGGCGGCAGCCTGATGTTCTTCACGGGTACCCAGAGCGCCACGTCCGGTACGAACCTGACGCTGGTCGGGGTGACGGCTGCCTCGGGGGAGCGGATCGCGCTCGGCGCGCTGCCGAAGACGATCGGGCCGAGCTGCTCTTGGAACACCGCGCTGATCCTGTGCGCCAGCGGGGGCAGTTTCCAGCTGTGGCGGTTCGCTTCGTAGCTTGGTTTTGAAATGGCGAAGGGCCCGGCGGTCAACCGCCGGGCCCTTCTGTTTCAGCCTTGCTTTTGTGCTGTTCAGCCGATCCGCAGGCCGGTCGCGGCGTTGAACGCGTGGTGCGTGTTCACGTGCGGCCGGACGTACACGATCTCGGTGAGCCGCGGCGTGCGACGCGGGTCGGCCCGCACGACGAACCGCTCGTCCTGACCCTCGAGCGCCACGGTGCCGTGCACGTACGCGTCCGAGCCGAGCTCCTCGACCAGGTCCACGGTGATCGGGATACCACCGTCGTTCGGCCCGACCAGGTCCGTGTCCTCGGGCCGGAACCCGACGGTCACCCGGTTGCCGCCACCATCGGCCTGCGCCGCGGCCAGCTGCTCACGCGTCAGCGGCAGCGTCACGTCACCGAAACGCCCACCCTTGTCGCTCAGCGGCACCGTCTTGATGTTCATGGCCGGCGACCCCATGAAGCCGGCGACGAACACGTTGGCCGGACGGTCGTACAGCGCCCGCGGGCTGTCCACCTGCTGCAGCACGCCGTCGAGGAGCACCGCAACCCGGTGCCCCATCGTCATGGCCTCGACCTGGTCGTGCGTGACGTACACGGTGGTGATGCCGAGCTTGGCCTGGAGCGTCGCGATCTGCGAACGCGTCTGCACACGCAGCTTCGCGTCCAGGTTCGACAGCGGCTCATCCATGAGGAAGACCTGCGGCTCACGCACGATCGCGCGACCCATGGCAACACGCTGCCGCTGACCACCGGACAGCGCCTTCGGCTTCCGGCCGAGGTAGTCCTCCAGCTGCAGCATCGCCGCAGCTTCCTTCACGCGCCGGTCGATCTCGTGCTTCGGCGTCTTGCGCAGCTTCAGCGCGAACGCCATGTTCTCGTACACCGTCATGTGCGGGTACAGCGCGTAGTTCTGGAACACCATCGCGATGTCACGAGCCTTCGGAGGCAGGTGCGTGACGTTGCGGTCGTTGATCAGGATGTCGCCGGCGTCGACGTCTTCGAGCCCAGCGAGCATGCGCAGCGAGGTCGACTTGCCGCAGCCCGAGGGACCGACGAGGACGAGGAACTCGCCGTCACCGATCTCAAGGTTCAGCTGGTCGACTGCGGGCCGCGGGGTCCCCGGGTAGATCCGGGAGGCCTTGGAGTACGTGACCGTAGCCATGACAGGGTGCCACCTTCCACCGGCAGGAACGTGCCGGACGATCCGAGTAGAAGCTTCGAGCCGCGGCGGTGCAGCCCGGAGTTGGGGTAACACTAGGCGGGCTGACGCTCTCTGCCAAGGTCGGGGGCCAACTTTGCCCGGTTTCGTGCCGACTCGACCGACAGGTATGTCGGAGGCGGCCCCCCGGGTCGGCCCGGTAGGATCGAGACTCCGGCCGACGTGGCGCAATTGGTAGCGCACCCGACTTGTAATCGGAAGGTTGGGGGTTCAAGTCCCCCCGTCGGCTCCATCTAGGCTCGCTTGTTTGTGCTGTTCACGCACTTGCATCATTCGTTTTTCCTCGATGGATAAGCGAGATGATCTTGGAGTTTTGGGGCCACTGGTAGCAAGATCGGTAGCGAATCATCCTCGAAATTCATCGATAAAACCCTATTAATACTGCTTGACGCTGGTTGTTCATCAAAGATGGACGAACCGCATGATCACCCGACGGCGCGAACCGCCACAGATACTCGTTGATGGTCCGGACCTGGGTGGTGTCACTGTCGGTGACGAGGATTGCCGGATGCCGGTGTAGGTGTCGGGCGGCGGTCGGATTTACGTCGAGGTCGAGCACGACATCACCGGCGCGGGAGTAGTGCGGGAGTCAGTCAGGCCAGGCAATGTGGGTCGAGGCCCTACCGGGCGTCGGCATCGCGACATGCGCCGCCGGTGTGCCGGGACGAGCAGCAGCCCGACGTCTGTACGTTCGGGGCTGGCGAGGCCAATTGGATCGCAATATAAGTTTTGTTTATACTGCGATGATGTGGGAGGTCAGACTGCATCCCGAGGTCGAGTCGTGGTTCCTGGAGCTGTGCCAGGCTGACCCGGCCGCCCGCTTGTGGACCGCCTGAAGGGCAGCCTGTACCACAACATGAAGGAGCTGCGTCCGGGCTCGGGTGGCACGACCGAGGTACGGATGATCTTCGCGTTCGATCCGGCGCGGGAGGCGATCTTTCTGGTGGCAGGGGACAAAGCCGGCCAATGGCAGACTTGGTACCGCAAGGCGATTTCGCTGGCGGACGCGCGGTTCACGGAGCATCTCACGGCGTTGAAAGAGGACAGGTCATGACCGAGGCTGCGAGCTGGCGGGACGTCAAGGCGAAGGCCCGAGCGGCTGATCCCACCTGGGACAGCGCCGGTCGCGTCGCTCGCCGCCAACAGATGCGTGAGCAGATGCTCGCCTCGGTCAGTGGGGCTCAGCTCGCCGAGATCCGTCAGCAGCTCGGGTTGACCCAGGTGCAGTTGGCGGAGGCCACGGGACTGACGCAGGCACGGATCAGCCAGATCGAGAACGGCGACGCCGTCGGGCTCGACACGTTGCGTGCCTATGTCGTCGGGCTCGGCGGCCACCTCGACATCGTTGCCCGTATCGGCAACATCCAGCTCAATGTGGCTTAAGCTTCGGGATCGCAGATCATCAACACGCTGTCTTGATCTCTGGTGGGGTGGTGATGCCTTCGGTGGTGGCGAGGGTGTAGAGGTCGTTGAGGGTGGCGAGTCGGTGTGGGCTGGGCTGGATGGTGTGTTCGGCCTGGTGGAGGAGTTGGCGGGTCTCGCGGATGTGTCGGTTGATCGTTTCGGGTCGGACGTTGAACAGGGTGGCGATGGCGGTTTGGGGTAGGGCGTGGCGGTGGTGCAGGACGGTGGCGAGGAGCCGGTCGGCGAGGGTGAGGACGGGTCGGCGGCCGGTGCCGGGTGCGGTCATTCTGGGGCGGTGACCGCGTCGCTTGTCCAGGTTCGCTTCCCGCTGTCGGGGGTGCAGTGTCATCAGGGCGGTGATCAGCGTGTCCCATTGTGGTGCTGGTAGTGCTGTCAGTGCGGGGTGGTGCAGCCAGGCCAGGTCGGGGCTGGGCTGGTCGAACGGGTCAGGGTTGGTGGTGATGTGTTCGTAGGTCTCGGGTCGCAGGGTGTAGTTCCAGTCGCCGTGCCAGTCGTGGCGGCTCACGGGTAGTGCGTCGTGTTGCTGGTCGTTGATGCGGACCTTGGTTGGGTAGGTGTTGGTGTCCAGTTCGGCGTGGACCCGCAGTCCGGTGCGGGTGGTGGTGGCGGCGATGCTCTGCACGATGACCTCGTGGCTGGACAGTGGGCGGCCGCGCCAGTTCATGGTGATGTGGGAGAACAGCCGGTGCTCGATCTTGTTCCATTTCGAGGTGCCGGGCGGGAAGTGGCAGACGGTGATCTCCAGGCCGGTTTCCAGGGCCAGGGCGGCGAGTTCGGCCTTCCAGGCGCGGGTGCGGTGGCCGTTGGAGCCGCCGGCGTCGGCGGTGATGAGCAACCGTCGGGCGTGTGGGTAGTCGCTGGCGCCGACCGCGTTCCACCAGCGTCGGATCGATTCCACCGCGAACGCGGCGGTGTCGTGGTCGGTGCCGACGTTCACCCAACCGGTGTCAGCGGTCAGGTCGTAGACGCCGTAGGGCACCGCCTTACCCAACTCGGCGTCGGGGAAGTCGTGGGTTTTCACCGCGACCGGCTCGCCCGACGGTCGCCATTGCCGGCCGTCGTTGGCGTACTGGCCGATGAGTTCCTTCTTCTTGGTGTCCACGCTGATCACCGGGTCGGCGCTGTCCTGATGGTCTTTGACCTGGTCGTTGAGGTAGCGGAACTGCCCGTCACGGTCCGGGTGCTGTTTGCCCTCGACGGTCTTGGTGTTGCTCTGCAGGCTGAATCCTTCCGCCCGCAGTAGGTCACCGACGGTGTCGGCGCCCACCCGATGTCCCTGGCGGGTCAGTTCCCCGGGCGAGGTTGCGGGTCGACTTCGTCGTCCACCGCAGTGGCGACATCGGATCGCCGCGCTCATCGGGTTCCACCAGCGCCAGCAACGCCGGCAGCAGACCTGTGTCCACTTCGGACAGACGTTTCCGGCCGCCGCCGGGCCGGCGGACCCGACCCAACGGCGCAGCACCGGAGTCCAGTTCATCGACGCCTAACGACACAGTCGCCTCACGCACCCCAGCTGCCCGGGCCACCGCACGGATCCCGCCATGCCCCAACGCCCGCGCCTCAGCACCCATCAACAACCGGCGCTGCCGCTCATCCAGATGCGGGAACACCGCCTGGAACTTCGCCGCCAACACCCCGCCGACCTCCACCATGACGCCTATACCACAGCAACGACCGGCATCTTGGGAAGCTACGGATTATTTTTCTGCGATCCCTTCGCGTTTAACGTTGTTTCGTCTTCTGGTGGGGTCTGGTGTTGGTCTTCTTGAGTGCTGGGTAGCGGGTTGCGGGTGTCGACTTTCGGCCTTTCGGGCGTCCGGGGCCTGGTCGGATGGAGTGCCACGCTGCCCGCCGGCTTCCTGACATTCTGGTACCTGCCACCCGGCCTGGCCATGGGCACCCTGCTCGCCTGGGCGATCGCCGCCGTGACCATCGGCCGCGGGAGGCCGCAGCCGCTCGAAGAGACGAGCGCCATGCAGAGATGACGAATGAGGAGTTCACCCATCACGTCAAGTCCGGCCTCGCGGAGTGAGATGACGGCGCGCTTGCCGAGGGCTGCGGTCGGCCAGGAACTCAAGCGGCACGCCGGGCCATCACGCGCGTAGTACTGTCTCCACCTCATCGGTCCTGAGGTCGTACTCGTCGGAGGTCCCTGTCCGCGGAAGCGCGGACAGGGACCTCCTGTCGATCAGCGTCGGTGGATCTAAGGCACCCGCTGGAACAGCATCGTGTTCGGCCAGCGGCCGTCGGTCGGGCACGGCACCGTGCGCAGCGTCGAGCCGGTCGGCTCCAGGCTCAGGCAGCGCCCGGAGGCCCGGTTATGGTAGGCGACCGCGCTGGTCGACGCCGTGGTCACGGGCACGCGCTGCCACAGTTGGTGCGAGTCCGGGTTCAGGCACGGCAGCGTGTAGACCGCGCCGTCACGGTTGCTGTCGAGGCAGAAGCCCGTCTGCTGGTTCAGCAGCCGGTAGTTCTGCTCGCCGGGCTCGTCCCGGTCCAGCGGCGGGCCCTCGCGCCACTGCTGGGAGGAGCGGGTGTCACAAGCTGACGAGAAGGCGTGCCCGCCCATCGGGGTGCCGTTGAGCGACACCGCCGGCACAGAGTCGCTGTCCACGCACCGTCCGGTCGCCAGGCCCCGGATCCGGCCGGTGCCGCCGGCGGAGATCCCGGTCGGCCGGCCCGCCGGCGGTGTGGTCGGCTGGGATGCCGACGGTGTGGTCGACGGCGTGATCGACGGTGTGGCCGACGGTGTCTGCCCCGGCGTCGGCGACGCGGACGCGGGGGCGGAGGTGGAGGTGGAGGTGGAGGGGCTTGCGTCCGGGCCGGTTGACGGGCCGCCCGCGCCCCCTGGCAGCCGCTGGCCGTACCAGGCGGCGTAGGTCGCGACCTGGTTGACGAAGTCGGCCACGTCCGCTGGCACTCCGGCGGACGTGCGGACCCGGTCCAGCGACGTTGCGAAGGCGGCGACGGCCAGCGGCCACAGGTCGCCGGCGAAGCCGTCGCGGCGGAGGCGTCCGATCAGATCGCAGGTCAGGTGTGCGAGCGCGAGGATGCTGGCGCTGTCGTCGCTGCTCATGGCGTCGTCCGACGGTTTCCAGATCTCCCATTCAGCGGCGGTCAATCCGGCGATGCCGCCCTCCTTGGTCGCCTCGAACCTGGTCGTGGCCATGATCTGTCCCGCCAGCCGAGCCGGGGTGAGGTCCGGGCAGGACGTGGCCGCCTCGATCAGGGCCGCGCGCTCGGCGTCGCCCAGCGGGACCGCGTCCGTGTTACCGCTGGAGCCCTCGGCGACCACGACGACGGAGGTGATCGCGCTCAGTACCAGGACACCTACGGTGGCGACGGCCACCCGTAGCCGCTCTGGTCGGGCGAGTAGACGAACCCATCGACCAACTGCGCCGGACACCGCGTTCATCGCCACCCGCTCCTGTTGGTTGTTCGGACCTCATCCCCACGACGAGTCCCGAGCGGCGATGGTTCACACGAAGGCGACAACGCGGGTCACGGTTTGGACAGCCGTACCGTGACCAGGGCGTCGTTGGCGGTGTCGTTGGCGCGGAAGACGGTCAGGCACGCCCAACGGTGGCTACCCGCGCAGGCGATCCAATTCGTGTCCTCGACCAGTTGCGAGTCCGCCTCGCCGAAGACATCCGCCAGCGTGTGGATCGTGAGTCCGGCCTCGCGGAGTGAGTTGACGACGCGCTTGCCGAGGCTGCGGTCGGCCAGGAACTCAAGCGGCACGCCGGGCCATCACGCGCAGTACTGTCTCCACCTCATCGGTGCTGAGGTCGTCTCCGATGCCGCCGCGATCCACCCCGCGCGGTGACGATCTCGACTTTCGCCGGGCTCAGTTCGACGAGGCCGTCCAGTTCAGGACGGACTCGTGCGAGTCGGCCACGTTGGTCGCCCCGGTGCCGCCCGTGAAGCCGATGTACGCCCGAGTGCTGGCGAGGTGCGCGCGCAGGTCGATCCTGTAGGAGAACAGCGGCTGGGCCGGCCGGGTGGAATTCTGGCTGATGTAGACGGCCAGGGTCCGCGCACTGGCGTCGTAGTTGACCCAGACGGTGAATGGCCTGTTATTGGCCAGGTTGAATCCGGGTTCGGCCCACACCAGATGCTGCGCCATCTGGCCGTTCACCGTCACCGCCAGGTGATGGTTGCCGGTCGGGTCGTTGGCGCCGTTTGCCCAGGTGTCGATCTCGACCGCGACACTGGGTTTGATCGAGTCCTCCGGGTTGCCCCCGGGCCGGGCGCCGTAGCCGAGGCACCCACCGCTGTTGCCGACGGCGGCTGGGCCTTCGGCCTGGATGACGAACGCAAGCCCGTCCGTCGGCACGTTGATGGCTGCGGTGAATGACGAAGTGAACGACCTCGACGTGTCGAACGTCGTCCTGGACCACGCACTGCCGGCCTGCCCCAGCCCCGTCGTGAGCATGATGCGGCCGTTGAGGAGCTTCGCCGAGCCGTTGAGGTACAGGGCAGACGCGTTGTTGAAGGCGGGGAAGTTCAGCGACGCCGGCGGGGCTGTCGTCGGCGAGGTGGGCGCGGCCAGCGCGGCCGAGGACGGCGTGGGGAGGGCCGACGTCTGCGCCGGGGTAGGCGTAGGCGACGCGGGGGCGGAGGTGGAGGTGGAGGTGGAGGGGCTTGCGTCCGGGCCGGTTGACGGGCCGCCCGCGCCCCCCGGCAGCCGCTGGCCGTACCAGGCGGCGTAGGTCGCGACCTGGTTGACGAAGTCGGCCACGTCCGCTGGCACTCCGGCGGACGTGCGGACCCGGTCCAGCGACGTTGCGAAGGCGGCGACGGCCAGCGGCCACAGGTCGCCGGCGAAGCCGTCGCGGCGGAGGCGTCCGATCAGATCGCAGGTCAGGTGTGCGAGCGCGAGGATGCTGGCGCTGTCGTCGCTGCTCATGGCGTCGTCCGACGGTTTCCAGATCTCCCATTCAGCGGCGGTCAATCCGGCGATGCCGCCCTCCTTGGTCGCCTCGAACCTGGTCGTGGCCATGATCTGTCCCGCCAGCCGAGCCGGGGTGAGGTCCGGGCAGGACGTGGCCGCCTCGATCAGGGCCGCGCGCTCGGCGTCGCCCAGCGGGACCGCGTCCGTGTTACCGCTGGAGCCCTCGGCGACCACGACGACGGAGGTGATCGCGCTCAGTACCAGGACACCTACGGTGGCGACGGCCACCCGTAGCCGCTCTGGTCGGGCGAGTAGACGAACCCATCGACCAACTGCGCCGGACACCGCGTTCATCGCCACCCGCTCCTGTTGGTTGTTCGGACCTCATCCCCACGACGAGTCCCGAGCGGCGATGGTTCACACGAAGGCGACAACGCGGGTCACGGTTTGGACAGCCGTACCGTGACCAGGGCGTCGTTGGCGGTGTCGTTGGCGCGGAAGAGGGTCACCGCGGTGATCCGATTGATGGGGATGGTGACATTGCCCCCGACGCTGTGCACCCGGTTCTGGGCGGTCCAGGAGACGGCGAGCTGCGACTCCCCGCGGTCGCCGAGCGCGTAGAGCCGGTACGACTGATTCACCGTGAGCTCCTCGACGACGGCCTCGACCCGGGCCCCGTCCGGCTCGCCGACGACCGTGACGGACACGCTCACGCCGGACTGCGTATCTGTGTCGTTCCCGGCCAGCCGGACGTTGACTGGTTCCTTCGCACCGAGCCAGGCGCCGATACTGATGCCGACGGCCAGCGCGAGCGCCACTGCGGACACGACGACGCGGGTTGGCCGTGCCCGCCGCCGTCGCGGCCCGCCTGGCGGCCGGCCCGGGGGCGGCGCGCTCTTGCCGGGCGAGTCGGCGGCTGGGCGCGCCGGACTGGGCAGCGCCAGACCAGCTTGGGTCGGGCCGGCTTGGGCCGGAACGGAATGCGTGGGAGCCGGAGAGATGGGTGGCGCGGCGACGGCCTCGAGTAGGCGGGCGACACCGCTGCCGTCCAGACGGTCCAGCACCCGGCGGACATCGGTGAGGTCGGTCGCAATGTCCGCACATTGTGAACATTCCGCGAGGTGCTGCGTCACGGCGAGCTCCTCGTCCGCGGGCAGTGCACCAAGCACATACGCGCCGAGCTGAAGGCGCACGTGTCCGTCACCCTGCTCCGCCGTCATCTCCACCGTCCCACTCGCACCCCGACCGCTCCACTGATGGCCCTCGTTCTACGAGGACGGGGCATATTCGGTTCAGCGGACCTGTTTCGGTCGCGTGAACGTTTCTGCCGTCGCGACCGTATACCCGTCAGCCCGCGGTCGACTGCGGTCAGCCCGCAGCCGATCGCGGAGCAGCAGGAGGAGGAGGTCTCGTGCCCGGCCCACCAGGACTAGAGGGCGATGGTCCCGTGCTCGATCTTCCGGACGCCGCGCAGCCCGGGCCGGTGCTCACGCTGCTTGTCGGTCCGGCCGGTACGGGGCTCGGCGCAACGCTGACCGACCTCGCCGATCGGGCTCGGCGTGGCGGGCGAGTCGTCGTAGCGGTCTCGCCGGACCCGGCCGAGCAGCGGCACGCCTGGCTCTTCCTGACCCGATTGGCCGGCGAGGCCGCGTTGCCCGGGTCGCCGTCGGGGCCGAGCCGCACACCCATCGCCGGCCGTACGCCGGAGGGCCTCGTCACGACCGTCTGTCGGCTGCTGCGCGGCTTGCCCGATCCGCTCGTGCTGGTGGACGGCGGCCAGTGGGTCGATGCGGCGTCGGTCGCCGCTGTACCCGCTCTGGTGCGGGGGTTGGCCGGCTCCCGAGTGCGCTGTGTGGCAACCGTCAGTACCCCGGTCATGGTTTCCGCCGCGCCCGACGGGACCGCCATGACGCTCGCGCGTCTGCGCCGTGACGGCCTGCTCACGGTCCGGACGCTGCGCCCGCTGGAGCAGGACGAGTTGGACGACCCGGGTGCCCGGCCGGAGGCCCAGGCGGTTCTGGCCGCCCTGCGGGCCGCACCGCAACCGGTATGGCCGGTCGCGGTGGCGATCGCGGCGCTGCACCCGCTCGGCGCCGGCGCCGCGGCGCACGCCGCCACCGTGCTGGATCTGCCGCCGTCAGCGGTGGCGCAGGCGCTCGGGGCACTCGTTCGCATGGGCGTGCTGCGGGGCGGTGGGGCCGGCGGGTGGCGATTCGCCGGCGCGGCGGTCGTGGCGGCGCTGCGCGCCGCCGACGGGCCGTACCGGTCGCGGCAACTGGCCCGGGAGGCGGTGCACGCGATCTGGGACGGCCCGGCGGGCGGCGCCGTGCCGACGTATCTGGGTGAACAACTGGTAACGGCGGGTACCGCGGTGGACCCCGAACGCTCGGCGGGCGCGCTGATGATGCTCTCCGACCGGTTGCCGATGACTGACGGGCGGACCGTCCAGTGGTTCGCCGCGGCGAGCCGCCTGACCCGCGATCCGGTCCGCCGGGTGCAGGCGCTGCTGGGGCTCGCCGCCGCCGCGACCAACACCGGCGACCATGCTCTGGCCCTACGGAGCGCCCGCAGTGCGCTCGACGAGATCGACGGTCAGCAACCGCGGTCGGACGGTGCGTCGCGCGATGGCCTCCGGCTCGACGCGTGGCTGCTGATCCTGCGGGCGATGCACGGGCTCGGGGACGCCGCCGGACTGGCGAGGGCGGCGAAGGAGGCGGGGACACCCGTAGAGCAGGCCGTGACATTGTCGATGATGGACTGTTGGGCCGCGGCCGAACGGCGGCTCGTCGCCGTCATGCCGCCGGAGCCGGCGCGGCCCGCGCCGTCGGGCCGCAGCGCGGTGGTGCGGGCCGTGTCGGGTGAGCGTATGAGTGGCGTCGTGGGACCGTGGCGTCCGACCGCGACGGAGGCGCCGACGCCACCGGGTGACCCGCTGCGCCGGGATCGGGTGGCGCAGCGGGCCGGCATCCTGCTCGCGGTCGGCGACCTCACCGGAGCCCAGCGGCTCCTGCGCGTGTCCCAACTCGATGCGGGCGACCTGCCGTGGGCCGAGCGTGCGCTGCTGGCCTGGCGTCGGGGTGCGTGGTTCGACGCGCTTGACCACGCCGCCGCGGCGGAGTTGCTGCGGTCGGCAACGCCGCCGGTGGACGCCGTCCTGGCCCGCGCCGTTGCGGTGACCACCCTGGCCCAGGGCCGCCCACTCCGCGCGCTCGATAGATCGATGGCGATGGACTCGTTGCTCGGCCTGCCGCACCTGCGCGAGCTGACTCGCGCCGAGATCGAGGCTGCGCTGGGCGACGCCGATCGGGCCGGTGCCGCGCTGACCCGAGCCGCGGCCAGGGCCGAGCGCGATGGTGTCAGCCTGGGGACCGACGAGATCTGGCTGCGCCTGACCGAGCTCGCGCGGTCGCGTGGGGACTATCCGCGAGCGCGCCAGTACGCGGCGCGCGCGGCCCATGCCGCGCGTTCGATCGGCACGCCACTGGCCGAGCTCCATGCCCGCCTGGCCCAGGTCGCCGCCGAGACGGACGCGGCCGCGGCCGGCCAGGCGCTGGCCCTCGCCCGTGACCTCGACCAGGCCTGGGTGCTGGCGAACACCCTCGAACGGGTGGCAACCTGGGGTGCAGGCCCGGTCGGCCTGCTGGCGCAAGCGTACGAGCTGCTCGGCTACCTCGACGCGATCCTCGACCGAGCGCGCGTGCGCGCGGCGATGCGGACGCTCGGCGTCACCGTGCCGCACCGCTCGGCGACCGCGGCCGAGAACGAGCGCCTGCTGGCTGAGTTGGTGGCGGACGGCCTGTCGGGCCAGCAGCTCGCCGCCGCCCTGTGGGCGACGGCGAAGAGCGTCGAAAGCCGGTTGGGTCGCCTGTTCGCGCGCACCGGGTATCGGTCGCGGGCGGCCCTGGCGGCCGCCGTCGCGGCGCCCGATCCGGCCGGTGGTCACCCGACGAGGAGCTCGTCGAGCGCCAGGTCCGGTACGGCGACCGCCCGCCATGCCCCGCGCTCCGCGACGAACGCGCGGCTGACTGTGACCTGATCGAGGAACGGACGGGGGAGCAGTAGGTCGAGGCCGTCCCGGGCGAAGTCAGGCAGGCGCGACCGGACGAGGGGCAGCTCCGCCATCCGCGCGGCGCTCGCCGGAACGTCGATCGCCATATCGCCGGGCACGTCCAGCTCCAGCAGGCGATAACCGCCGGCCGGCGTGGGCCGCCGACGCAGCACCGGCACGAACTCGGAGGTGGCTCCGCGCGCCGGGTGCACCGCGTACGCGCGGGCGTGCCGGCGGTGCGGCCAGGTCACGACATCCTCCGGCACGCCTGCCACGCCATGGGCCGCCCCAACACACTGCAGGACCACCGGATCGCCGGCCGCGCCGTCGTCAGGACGTGGCCGCCCATCGAGCGTCTCACCGAGGGCGGGCAACCGTGCACGGTCGAGCCATCCGGCGGGGATGAGATAGGTCCCGGGCGCGGCCAGCCGCTCGCGCAGGCGCTCCGGGGCGTATGCCGTGACCCGCGCCGCCGCGACCGCTGCCCCCGGCTCGACCAGCAGCTGGACGTCGTGGTCAGCCCACGCCGGGTCCTCATGGTCGCGGTCGACGCGGCCGAGAAGGAACAGCTCCGCCGCGGGCACCCCCTCCGTGTGCGCGCGGGCGGCGGGCGCGCTCGACGAGACCCACAACCACAACGGGGCCGCGTTGACCGGTGTGGGCTGGGGTAACCAGTCCAGCCCGCTTCGCCGCGCATCAGGCTCGGCGTCGACGAGCTCCGGCTGGTCCCGCCTGGTCTCCTCGTACCCGGCCGGGCCGAACGGTTCGATCGCATTCGGGTAGGTGACAGCGGCGTGGTCGGCTCGGGCCGCGACCTGAGTGACCGGCTCGAGCCAGCCATCGTCGCTGCTCCACCGCGGCTGGCTGGCGGCGAGGCCCGGTGGGGTCATGCGGTGCCAGGTCGAGGGTCGACCGTCCGGCCACACCGCCCGGGGATGACCATCCTGTATGGACAGGTTCGTGTCGGGCGTGCGGTGGTAGATGTCGACGCCGAGCACGGTCGCCAGCGCATGCAGATGCGCCTCCGCCGCGGCGGCCTGCGTCGTCGTGACCGCGGAGAGCAGGCACAGGTCCTCATCGACCCAGCCGGCGTCGCGCAGCAGGCGGGCCAGTTCCTCGCCGCCGACGGCCAGCAGGCTGCCATCGGTGTACGGCACCGCGAGTCGGCCGTCATCGAGCGTGGCCAACTCCACATTGGACAATCCTGGTCGCGTCCAGACACTGTCGAAGCGCTCCGTCGACACAGGGTCACGCCCCGGCGGCACGGCCACCACGCGGACGCCGCCAACCTGGCGCACCCGTGCTCCGCCCGCCGGCATCAGCCGCCCGTCGGCGTCGGAGACGAATGACACCGGCTCAGCCCCGTCTGGAGAGTACTCCCGCCAGCTCGCCGTGCGTCCGCCCGGCGCCCGTACGCCGAGATCGAGGCAGCCGTCGAGCAGCTCGGCCCATGCCCCTGGCGGCGGCGCCCACACCCGGGCCCCGCTCACCTCGGCGAGTTCACCACAGTACGCGTGCAGCCACGGCTGATCGCCGGGATCGATGGGCCCGGCCAGCCACAGCCGCAGATCGCGACCGTACAACGGCAGGTCGCTCAGCGAGGCCGCGAGCTCCGCCCCTGTTCGGTGGGTCAGCGTCCGAGGGCTGGCCCGGTCACGCACGACGACGAACTGACCTTCATCGAGCGACGCCGCAACCGTGAGCAAGCCCGGATGACCCGGGGCCAACCTGCGCATCGGCGGTGACGGCGCCGTGCCGACCGCTGCATCCTGGCGCGTCACCGCCCCTCGTTTCGCCACACACACACGAACGTTGCCGACTGGCGCTCGGTTCATGACGAGCCGGTGAACCGACGGGTCCGTGCCGTACGTCATGCCGGGGGCATCAGGAGGTGGATCGTGACCGACGACATTATGACGGTATGCGGGCGGATTTCGGAGGATGCCCGCGATGGAGGGCAGGAGCGCCTGGCGGTGGCGCGGACGGTGCAGGAGGCGGCGGTACGGGTCCAGCGGCAGCTCGGGCGCGTCCGCACGTTGATGCACCGGCTGGACCCGGCGGGCCTCAACATCTCCGGCCGCCGGTTTGAGGCGGTGCTGCTCGGATACGACGTCTACGTGTGCATGCTCGTCGACGCTCTCGCCGAGACGGTCGACACCCTGTCTGACGGGGCCGATCCCCTCTCCAGCGCGGCCGGAATCGCACGCTCCCGAGACGGGCGGTCCGGTGGGGCCGAATCCGGCGGGCAGCGCGCATCCGGCCCACCGCGTGCGTCAGTTCCCCGGATCGATGCGATTGGCGAGCTGGCCGGCGCGGCCCGCCGCGACCTGATGCGGTTGCGGGCCCTGATCGCCCGCACCGAGGTGCGGATCGGGCCGGAGCCGGCGCTCATTGACGACTGGAGCATCGCCGAGCAGGGCCTCTTCGGAGCCGACGGAGTCCTCGGCGTTATCCTGGGCGTCGGCACCGCGCGCACCACCGCGCCGGACGGTTCACACGTTTCCACATCGGATGGATGGTGGACGGCTACGTCAGATGCAGCGTGAAGCTGCCGTATCGCGAGAGCTCCCCGCCGGCATCCTCCCACTGGTAGTCGTACGGTTCTCCTTCATGGTGCGAGGTCACCCCGTGGGCCGGAAGTCGGCCGCGGTGAGCAGGGTCAGCTCAACGGTGCTGGTGCTCTGCGAGGCGGCCAGGCGGGATGCCTGCTGGTCGGCCATCCGCTCGAACACCTTGCGGGCGACTCGACCGTTGCCGAAGGTCCCGTCCTTGGGGATCTCCTCGAAGTAGCGCAGCAGCACCTGGGCCGCGTCGTCGTCGAGCTGGTAGTCGTGGCGGCGACTCTGGTCCCGCACGATGGTCACCAGCTCATCCGGGGTGTAGTTGGCGAACTCGATGGTCCGGGTGAAGCGTGACTCCAGGCCGGGGTTGCTCTCCAGGAACCTCAGCATCTCGTTGGAGTACCCGGCGGCGATCACCACGATGTCGTCGCGGTGGTCCTCCATGAGCTTGACCAGGGTGTCGATCGCCTCCCGGCCGAAGTCCGGACCTGTGCCGCCGCTGCTGGAGCTGAGGGTGTACGCCTCGTCGATGAACAACACGCCGCCCAGTGCGCCCTTGAATGCCTCAGTGGTCTTGATGGCGGTGCCGCCGATGATCTGCGCGACGAGATCGGCGCGGGCCACCTCCACGAGGTGACCCTGGCGCAGCACGCCGAGCTTGGCCAGGATAGCCCCGTAGAGGCGGGCGATCGTGGTCTTACCGGTGCCCGGGGCGCCGGCGAAGACGAGGTGACGGGCCATCGGCGGCGCGGAGAGGCCAGCCTCACGACGACGCTGGGACATGATGTTGAGGTTGATGAGCGAGGTCACCTCCTGCTTGACCCCGGCCAGCCCGACCAGGCTGCGCAGCTCCTCGACCGGGTCGGAGGCGAGCGCGGCGGCTGGTCGGGTCGTGGCCGGGCGAGCCTGTCCGGGAGACACCACGCCTCCACCGGTCGCGGTCGCCGTGGCGGCCGCGACCTGGTTGCGAGCGCTGGTCAGATCCTCGACCGTCACCACGGCGTCCGGCACCTGCCGGAGGCCCTCACCACCGTTGTCCCGCACCGTGCAGGCGATAACGCGGACCGCCTCCGTCGTCTCGACCCGCACCCCGTCGCCGGCGTTGCCGGTGAGCTCGCAGTCGCGCAGCGTCCCGCTGGAGCCGGGCTCGAAGCGGCATCCGGCGTCGTGGTTGTCGTGGATCCGGCTCCGGCTCATGGAGACCTCACCGTCGGCCCGCACCACCACACCGTCCATATCGGATCCGGCGATGTCGGCGTCGGCGATGGTGAGGCTCGCGTCGGCGACGATGACCCCGGGGCCTTCGCTGCCGTTCAGGCTGAGCCCGGTGATCTGCGGCCGGCTACGGTGGGTGACCGCGACCCCCGCCGCACCGACCTGGTCGATGGTGACGTGTTCGAAACCGCCCCGCGCGCCGTCACGTACCTCGATGCCCGCCGCGCCTCCTCGCACCCGTAAGCCACGGAAGAACGGGTCAGCCCCGCCGGTGACCGTGACCCCTGGCCCAGCGCCGTCGCGGACCTCGAGGTCACGGAACTCCGGAGTGCTGCGCTCGGCCACCATGACACCCGCACCGCGGGAGCCGATCACCGCGCACGACTCGACCGTGCCGGCCGATTCGCCGATGAACCGGAGGCCATCGTGGCGCACGGTCCGCACGGTGCACCGCAGCAGGGTGGGGGCGCTGCCGGCGGCGGTCACTATGCCCCCGCCGGCCTGCTCGATCGTGCAATCCTCCAGCTCGATGGTTCCCGTGCTGGCGAGGTAGGCCCCGATGCCCATGGCGTCCTGAATGGAGAGCCGGCGCACGACTGCGGTCGCCTGGTGCTCGATCGCAAGCGCGGGCTTGTGCGCACGCTGGATGCGGCTGTCCTCGATGAGGATCTGCCCGTGCCCGTTCAGGCAGATCCCGTTGCCCGCGGCGTCGCTGATCGAGCTGGCCCGCAGGCGGACCACACCCCCCTCGGCGACGACCACGCCCGACGTGCCGAGTTGCTCGACCGCGCAGTTGTCGAGCACCGAACCGGCCGGCGAGGTGACCACGATGCCGGCGCCGACCTGGTTGGTCACGCGGCTGGCCCGCATGTCCAGCGATCCCTGTTCGCAGACGAAGATGGCCGTCCACGCGGCGGCCGAGATCTCGCATTCGCTGAGGCTGAGACGGCCGAGGCTGAACGCCACCGCCGGGCTGTCGGCGTCACTGGCCTCGATGGTCAGACCCGACAGAGTGGCCGAGCTGGCCGCGAGGGTGACCGCTACTCCCGATCGGGTGGACAGCTTCACCGTGCCCGGACCCTCCTCGGCGACGATTCTCACCGGCTTGGTGAGCACGAGGTTCTCCGAGTAGTGCCCGGGTCGCACCGTGATGAGCGCCCCCTCCGCGGCCCGCTCGAGCGCCTCGCTGATGCTTCGGCACCCGTGGCCCGCGCCCGCCGCGACCACGATGCGGGTTTCGTTCATTCCCGACTCCCCAGGGGCAGGTGGACCGTTGCCAGCTCGACCCGTGATCGGCAGCCGGTGCGCGAGTAGAGCCGCGTGAGGTAGGTCTCGACCGTCTTCTCACTCATCCGGATCCGGGCCGCGATCTGACGGTTGGTGTGTCCGTCGCGGATCAGCTCGATGATCTGTGTCTCGACCGCGGACACACTCGGCTGGCCGGCCCGCTGACGAGCGGGCCGCAGCCCATGTGCGCGCAACAGGGCCCCGATGCGGGGAGCGCCATGGGCGCCGGTGGCAGCAGCCGCGTGAGCCTGGCGTAGGCACTGGGCCGGATCGGCGTTGGTCTGGACGCTGACCCCGGCCGCGACGAGACAGGCCGACACCAGAGTGGGCCGGTCATCCCGGTCGCGAGCCCGGCCGGCGGCGGCCTGGGCCAGCGCCGGTTCGGCTTCGAGCACCGATCGGACGATCAGACCGAGGTCCTCGCTGAGCAGGTATCCGTGGTCCCGGCTCGCGGTCAGGGCGTGCTCGAGCACGCGCGGCGCGTGGGCGTCCGTGGTCCACGCCGCGATCTCTGCCATCCGGGCCAGGCTCAGCTCCACGCCGAGCCCGCCGCCCGGGGCGCTGTGCAACGCCCGCAATCCGTCGTGCAGCAGCGACGGTTGGTCGTAGATCGCGCCGGTGCCGGCGGTCACCCACCACCGGAGGCCGAGGAACGGCGGCGTGGCCACGACGCCCGAGAGGCTTTGCTCGACGAGGGCGGCCTCGCCCCGTTGGCCATGAACCTCGGCGGCAAGGGCGCGAGCCACTGCGTGGGCCGCCGAGCCCGGCGGCTCCGCCAACTCCATCTGCCGGGCCAGCGTCAGCACGGTGGCACTGTCGCCGCGCCGGAAGGCGGTGACGAGCCGGTGGTGGGTGGCGAGCGGGCCGTCCGGCGGAGGCCCGTACCGCGGGCCGAGCAGGTGACCCACCACCGCCACCAGATCGCCCAGCGAGGCGGCGAGGAGCACCTCGTCGTCCAGGACAGCCGGCGCGCCGGTGCCGTCGTGCTTGACCGGCAGCCGCAGCGCGGTGCGTAGCGCGGCGAACTCCGCCGGCGCGAGCAGGGTGCCCTCGGCCGGGGGGCGCGGATCCGATGTTGACAGTGGCGGGGGACCGACCGGGTGGAGCCACCAGTCGGCCAGGTCGAGCGCGTCCACACGGTTCGGTACGGCGTCGCGCAGTGCCTGGCCGACCTCCGGCGTCACCGGCGTTCCGGTGTGGACGGCCGCGAGCAGGGCGGCCGACGCCAGATCCGAGTACGTGTGGCTCGGCAAGCAGCGCCGGAAGCCGGCGATGCCGACCGCCTCCGCCAGCCACCCGTACCGTCCGGCCCGTACCAGCACCGGCAGCAACTGATCGAGGATCTGCTCCGCATCCGGTCCGCCGCCGGCGTGCCTCAGCGCCGCCCGGAGCCATCGCGCAGCCCGTTGGGGGTCCCGATGCTGGGTGGCGTGCGCGACCGCCGCGAGGCTCGCGGCCATGCGGCCGTCCGGCGGCATCGTGGCTCCCGCCGCTGTCAGGTGGTCGGCCAGCAGGGCCGGGTCGGTCTGCTCGCCGCGGCCGATGCGGCGCAGCAGGGCCGCCGCGAAGGCGCGGTGCAGCCGGCCGAGGGACTTCGCGCCGTGGTCGTGGGCGATCCGCGCGCCCAGTGCCGGGCAGACCGGGGCGACGAGTCCCTGTTGGACCACCAGCGCGCCGGCGGCGACCAGATCGTCGAGCACGCGGCCGTATGCGTCGACATCACCGAGGGTGGCCTCGGCCAGCAACGGCAGATCGTCCACCCGCAACGGCAGCACCGTCGCCGCGCCGGCGAGCCGACCGGCTACCGGCCCCCCGGTCCGGATGCGGACGGCGAGCGGGTGGTCGGGCGCCAGTTCGATCGAATTGTCGCTGTCGCGTAGGCAGAGGTGTTGCCGGCGCCCCTGGCCCACCCGGACGATCCGATCCCTGCGGTCGAGATAATCCATTGTGGACAGTACTGTCGGTGGATGACCAGCCAGGTCGCCGAGAGCCGCCCACAAAGCATCCAGCAGCCCGTCGTTGACGACACCACCGAAACGCTCCCCGATCACCTCGCCGGCCGCCCGGGCCGACAGCGGCGGTAGGTCCACGACCGTGTCGGCGGCGCGGGCCAACGCCCGCGTCCGGGGCTGCGCACCTGTGGTGACCGCCGCGACCACCACGCACCCCGCCCGGGCGAACGTGGACAACGCCAAGGTCGGCGCGGCGATCGCGTCGGCCTCGTCGACGACCAAGGCGGTGGGTCCTCCGTCCCGCAGCGTCCGCGAGAGCCTGGCCAGGGCGTCGGTGGCCCGTACGAGAGGTTCGGGTGAGCCGTCGTCCGCCGTTTCCCGTGCGGCCACCGCCGCGGCGAGCCGGCTGGTCGCGTCGACGACGTGCGCGTCACCGATGCGCTCGAAGTGGTCGCGCACCGCCCGCACCAGCCCGGCGAACCCCATGTCGTCCCCCGAGCCGGCGAGGCTCGTCTCGACCACCCGGACGCCGTTGCGGCGCCACTCCTCGCCGATCCCGGTGAGCAGGGTGGACTTGCCGATGCCCCGCGGTCCCCGCACGAGGACGAGTCGGCCCTGGTCGCCGGCCGCCTGCAACGCCGCATCGAGGGTGGCGTGCGCGTCCGAACGACCAGGGACACCCCGTCGCCGTCGCCCCATCCCACTCCTCCCATGCACACCGTCGAACGCCCGCCGTTGATAGCACGCGGCGGCGCGCGCCCCGGCGCCGTCAGCCCGCTGGTCGCTAACGCGGGGGAATTCCCGCGGTGACCGGATAACGGATCCTGGGCCTTATCGGTTCGCGCCGGGACCGTTGGCGCGGGTTTTCCCGCGAGTTATCGGGACGAAGCCCACGGGCCGGTCCGCGGCCGCGGCGCTGCCGTGTGATAAGCGCAGGAGCGGGGTGGCCTGCGGGTCGCTCCTCGAGGAGGCGTCGCTGCTCGAGGAGGCTGAGCTCTCTTGTGTGAGGAGTGGCTCTCTTGTGGAGGAGTGGGCGGGTTTCTTCGGCTGAGCGGACTACCGGCCGGAGCCCGGGTGATCGCGACGGCTCCCGGGCGGCGGGGATCGGCACCGATCGGGAGCTGTTCGTCGAGTGGTACGGCGGCGGGGTCGCCGTCTCGCACCGGGACGACCAGCCCTTCCTGCTCTGGCAACTGCTGAGTGCCACCTTCCCGACCTCCGACGACCTGCCGGTCCGCTACACCAGGGCCGCCGGTGACCACGCCTCGGTGGCCGCCGTGCTGCGCGACGTGGTCGGTCAGGCGGCCACGATCCTGACCCGCCGCGGTGGCCACGGGCGGCTGGTGCTCACCCCGGCCGATGACGACGGTCCCGCGTTCGCCGACGGCCGGCTCGTCACCCGGTTGCGGGCGGCGGCGGCTTCGGTGCGGCTCACGGCCGAGGCGGCGCTGCCGGTCACGCCGCCGCCCGCGATACTGGCGAGCGGGTGGCTGCGCGAGACGAACCGGCTCTACCGGCACGCCGAGCCGCGTGTCGCCGTGGCCGAGGTCCTGCCGGCCGGGATCCTGCTTCGCCCCACTCTGGCCTACTCCGCCGGCGCTGTCGCGGTATTCCAGCCGGCGCAGTGGACGATCAGCATTGGTAGCCACGGCCGCGCCGTGCCACCGATTCTGGTCGCGATGCTGCGCCGGTTGCTGCTCGACGTCCCAGCCGAACCGGTGCCGCCGCAGCTCGTGGTCGCCGGAGAGGCGGACGACGCGACGCTGCTCCAGATCGCCGTTCTGGCCGAGGAACTGGCCGTACGGTCGCAGACCGCGGCACCCGACCCCGGCCCGGCGATGACGGCCGGAGGCCTGGCAGACACCGGCCTGGCGTGGCCGCTTGAGGATGAGCCGGATGTACTCAGCGCGTGGCCGCTCGAGGATGAGCCGGATGTACTCAGCGCGTGGCCGCTCGAGGATGAGCCGGATGTACTCAGCGCGTGGCCGCTTGAGGATGAGCCGGATGTACTCAGCGCGTGGCCGCTTGAGGATGAGCCGGAGGGGCTCAGCGCGTGGCCGCCGCCCGATCGAGAAAACACCTGGTCGCAGCCTGCCCCGGCGGGCGCTGGTGAATCCGCCACCGTGAATCGTGCGGAGCCCGAGCCTGCCCGGGCGGTCGCGCGCCGGCCGCCGGGTGCGGACAGTTCCTGGCCGCCGCCGCCAGCAACGCCGGCATCAACGCGAACGCCACCGTCACCGCCGGCCCCGCGGCCCACGATGCCGCGCCCGCCGATCGTGACAATCGTCGATCCCGATTTCGACGTCCCCAGCGCAATGCCCAGCGTCGGTCCGGTGCGGCCGGACGTCATGTCGGAGGTCGTCGAGCCGGCTCTGGTCGAGGCGGACGAGCCGCGGCAGGAGCGACCGGCGGACCCGGCCGGACCCCGGTGGCAACCGGCCGCGCCCCTGGCGATCGCCGACCGGGCGAGCACGGAGGAGGAGCAGCATCGCTTCTCCGCGGCCCTGGGCAGCCGCTTCACCGACCTGCTGGCCGTGGTCAACGCCGCCATGGCGACCTGGCCGGTGCTGCGCGAGACCTCGGCCGCGGCCAAGGCGGACTTCGTCGCGGTCTGCCTGTATCTCGGAGCGTCGCAGATGGGGGCGGTGCGGCTCAACGAGGCCCTGCGCGGCGGTGAACCGGTGAGCGTGGACGGCTACGTACCCTGTCTGGTCTCGGGGCTGCGCCAACTCCCGTTGCACCGGCGCCCGGTGCTGTCCCAGGCGCGGCTTGACCAGCCGGCGTCGGCGCTGTATCCGGTCGGCTCCGTCGTCACCGAGCCGGCGCTGCTCACCGCGAGCGTCTCCGCCGAGGTGACCGCGCCCGAGGCAGACGTAGACTTCCTCGTCTGGCCCCGCACGGCCCGGCAGGCCTCCGTGCTTGTCACGGGCAACGAGGTCGACGAGGCCGTCTTCGGGCCGGGCCGGCGGTTGCGGGTGCTGGCCGTCCGCTCTGGACAAACCGAGTCGCCACCATCCGGCCCGCCGGCGCCGGCGACCGCGGTCCTGCTGCGTGAGCTGTCGCCGGACGAGCAGCCCGCGGGCCCGGAGCTCGACGACGCGGACCGCGCCGCCCTGAGCCGGCTGGAGACGACGCTGGGCCGGCGCTGGGCGGCCACGCTGCGCACCCTCGAAGACCCCGCCGTGGTGGCCCGGCTGGTCGGGCCGCCGCCCGGGTATGTGTCGGCCGGCGCCACGAGCGGCCGGGTGGGCGCGGCGTGACCGGCAGGACCGCGTACCGGGCGCTGAGCGCCCTCGCCGCCCTGACGCTCACCGGGGCGGTCGTGATCGGTGCCCTACCCCCGCTCGGCACCGCCGCGCAGGCGGCCGACTGCGTCGCGACACCGACGACCACCGAGTCCTCGGTGCCCTGGGCACAGCGGCTGCTCCAGCCCGACCGGGCGTGGGAGTTCAGCACCGGTGCAAACATCGTGGTGGCGGTCGTGGACAGCGGGGTGGATGGATCGACCCCGCAGCTCGCGGGGCGCGTCGACCGGGGCGTCGACCTGCTCGCCAACGGCGGACGGGCCGACACCGACTGTCTCGGCCACGGCACGTTCGTCGCCGGGATCATCGCGGCCGCGCCGACCTGGGGGATCGGCTTCGCCGGCGTCGCCCCCGATGCTCGCATCCTGCCGATCCGGGCCACCAGGTCGGCGGAAGGCGACCCCGCGCTGTTCGCCCGGGGCATCCGGGCCGCGGTCGACGCCGGCGCGAAGATCATCAACGTGTCGGCGAGCACCACCGATCAGCACCCGGCCCTGATCGACGCGGTCGCCTATGCCGAGAGCCGCGACGCGGTCGTGATCGCCTCGACGGCGGGCGACTCCCGCTCGACCGCGCCCGTGTATCCGGCGGCGCTGCCCACGGTGCTCGCCGTGGCCGCCATCGACTCGGTCGGTGTCCCGGCCAACTTCTCCCGGTCGGGCTCGTACGTCGGGCTCGCCGCTCCGGGGGTGGACGTGCTGAGCATCGGACCGGGCGGGCCGGGCCAGCTCATCGGCAGCGGCACGAGCTACGCCGCGGCGTTCGTGAGCGGCGTGGCGGCGCTCATCCGCGCGTACCGTCCCGGCCTCACCGCCGAGCAGGTGCGCAACCGCCTCCGGCGGACCGCCGATCACGCCCCGCAGGTGCCGGACCCCGTACTGGGCTGGGGCGTGGTCGACCCGCTCGCCGCCCTGACCACCGAACTGCCAGACGAGGGACAGAGCGGTGCCGTCGTCGCGGCGCGGCCGAAGCCGGCCGACATCTCGGCCACCGGCGCGCCCGACCACACCGGACGAGTGCTCGTGCTGCTGGGCGCCGGCGCGGCGATTCTTGTCGCCGGGCTGAGCGGGCTGTTCGCGGTGCTCGGCCCGGCCGGTCACCGTCGTCGCTGGCGTCCGGCGCGGGTGATGCGGGTGACGGCGGAGAGCCCTCCGCCGCCACCCGACAGGTGAGCGCAAGCCGTTTGTCCCATGCGCCGCCTCTCGGACGAGACCGGTGCGGACGGCCCGGCGCCCGTCAGTCCGACGTCACCAGCGGGGTCTGGACCAACCGAACGGTGCGGCGCCGGTCCAGGTGCTGAGCCCGGCCGACGGGGAGCAGCCGGGGCTTGAGGTTGCCGAGGAAGGAGCCCTCGTCACGGGGGCAGGAGAAGAGCAGGGCGGGGTTGCCCAGCTCCCAGATCCGGCGTATGGCCTGGTTCATGAAGGCGCGCGAGGCGCCGGCGGTACGCCGGGCGATGATCACGTGCAGGCCGATGTCCGCGCCCTGGGCCAGGAGGGGCACCAGGGGCTGCAGGGGTGAGTCGCTCGAGCCCTCGGCGAGCTCGAAGTCGTCGACGATGATGAACAGCCGGCCACCGGTCCACCAGTCGCGCAGCGGCAGACGTTCGGGCGTGATGTCGGAGCCGGGCACGCGTTCGCGCAGATGTCCGGCGACCTCCTTGAGGGTCTCGGTGAGCGAGTCGGTGCTGACCGAGTATCCGACCTGATGAGACCGCGGGACCGCGTCGTAGAGCTGGCGACGGAAGTCACCGAAGACGATCCGGGCGTCGTCAGACCGGTAGTGCGTCGCGATGGCGCGCGCGATGTGGCGCAGCAGGTTGGTCTTGCCCGTCTCGGAGTCGCCGAACACGAGCAGGTGCGGGTTGGCGTCGAAATCGTGCCACAGCGGTGCGAGCTGCACGTCGTCCAGCCCCAGGGCCACCTGGACATCGGCGGTGGGCGAGGCGGCCCGCGGACCGGGCAGCGCCGCGCTGGGCAGCGTGCCGGGCAGGAGCCGCACCTGGGGGGCCCGCGGCGCGGTCGGCAGGTCGAGCGCGGCGACGAGCTCGGCGGTGGCCGCGGCCAGATCCGCGGTGCCCGAGTCGCCGTCGATGCGGGGCAGCGCGGCGAGGAAGTGCAGCCGGTCCATCGTGAGCCCGCGGCCCGGGCGCGCGGGCACGGTCGCGGCGAGCTTGCTGTTGACCTCGGAGTCGATCGGATCGCCCAGCCGCAGCTCCAGCTTCGTGCCGAGCACGTCGCGCAGCCACGGCCGCATCTCGGCCCACCGGTTGGCCGCGACCACCAGGTGGATGCCGAAGCCGAGCCCGCGGGCGGCGAGTTCGGTGAACCGGCCCTCGATCTCATCGAAGTCCTGCTTGACGGTGTACCAGCCATCGACGACCAGAAACACGTCACCGTACGGGTCCTGTTCGGCGAAGGCGCCGCTGCGCTTGGCCCGCCGGTAACTGGCCATCGAGTCGATGTTGTGGATACTGAACATGTTCTCCCGGAAGGCCAGCAGGTTCGTCATCTCCAGCACCGTCCGGGTCACCCGGTCCCGGTCGAGCCGGTTGGCCACGCTGCCGACGTGGGGGAGCCGGGCCAGCGGCGCGAGTGTGCCGCCGCCGAAGTCCAGGCAGTAGAACTGCACCTCGCGCGGGGTGTGGGTGAGCGCCAGTGCGGCGATGAGCGTGCGCAGCAGCGTGCTCTTGCCGCTCTGCGGGGCGCCGACCACGCCGACGTTGCCCCCGCTGCCGGCCAGGTCGACGAGCAGCAGTTCCCGGCGTTGCTGGGCCGGCATGTCGATGAGACCGAGCGGCACGGTCAGCGTCGACGTACCCAGGGCGCCGACTGGACGGGGCCCGAGGTGCGGGTCGTCGACCAGCGGCGGCAACAACCTCTCCAACGTGGATGGTTCGGTGAGGGGCGGAAGCCACACCTGGTGGGCGGCCGGGCCGTGGCCGCGCAGCCGGCTCAGCAGCAGGTCGACCTGCAGCGGTGGCCTCTCGTTCTCGTCCTCCGGCTCCGGTTCGGGTTCGTCGGCCACCCGTGGGGCCACGTGTTCGGTGTCGAAGGGCACCAGGCCATCGGCCGACGGGCCTCGGCGGGAGCGGCGCGCGGGACGGTAGGGCCCGGAGGAGTAGGCCGCCTTGAACCGGACCAGGCTCGTGGTGTCCGGCCGCAGGTAGCCGTTGCCCGGCACGTTGGGCAGCTCGTACGCGTCGGGCACGCCGAGCACGCTGCGGCTCTCCATTGCGGAGAACGTCCGCAGGCCGATCCGGTATGACAGGTGCGACTCGATCTGGTGGATGCGGCCCTCGTCGAGGCGCTGGCTGGCCAGCAGCAGGTGCACGCCCAGGCTGCGCCCGAGCCGGCCGATCATCGCGAACACCTCGATGAACTGTGGCTTGTTGGTGAGCAGCTCACTGAACTCGTCGACCACGATGAACAACGCCGGCATCGGCTCGAGCCGGGCGCCGTCCACGCGGGCCTGCTGGTAGTCACGGCGGGACGCGTAGTTGCCGGCCGCCCGCAGGTGCTCCTGGCGGCGGATGAGCTCGCCGGTCAACGCGTCCTGCATGCGGTCGACCAGCTCGAGCTCGTCGGCCAGGTTGGTGATGACGGCCGAGGTGTGTGGTAGCTTCTCGAACCCGAGGAACGCGGCCCCACCTTTGAAGTCGACGAGGATGAAGTTGAGATCCTCGGACGAGTGCCGGGTGGCGAGCGCCAGCACCAGCGTGCGCAGCAGCTCGCTCTTGCCCGACCCGGTCGCCCCGATGAGAATCCCGTGCGGACCCATGCCGTTCTCAGCCGCCTCCTTGATGTCCAGTTCGATGGGCGAGCCGGTGCCGGAGATGCCGATCGGAACCCGAAGGCGCTGGCGGGGCGGGCGCCCGGCCCGGTAGGAGATCGGGTCGAAGTCCATCAGGTTGCCGATGCCGAGCAGCCTGGCCAGGTCGTAGTCGGTGGCCAGCGGCTCATCGACGTCGACGACCTGGCCGAGGCGGTACCGGGACATGCTCCGGGCCACGGCCGAGGCGGCGGCCACTCCCAGCGCGTCCGGCCGGCCCAGTGGCTTGGTCGATGTCTTGCCCAGGTGGTCGAAGGCCACCAGGTCCATCTTCTTGGCGCTCACGTTCAGGTAGAGCGTGTGTGGCCGCGACTTCCAGGGCAGTGATCCGCCGACGTCGAGCACGACCAGGTTGCGATAGCCCTCGGCGGTGAGACGATGGTCCTCGGTCAGCGTCGCTCCGTCGAGCACCAACACGACGAGCGGCTCGGTCCCGGTGATCGGCGTGTCCGGCTCGAACCCCGGCCGCGGCGCGACGCCGAGCTCGCCGAGCCACCGCTCCGCCTCGGCCTCGTCGTGGGCGAACATCCGGCGCGGGCCGGCGGCGTCGGCGCGTTCGTCGTCCTGGGCGTGGGGCAGCCACTTCGCCCACGACCAGTCGTCGCGGGCCTCGTCGCCCACCCACACGAGCAGCCGCAGGTCGGCCGGGCCGTGCGCCACGACTGCCTGGGCCACCACGGCCCGGGCCAGGGCACGGATGGCGGCACGGTCACCGTCGAACTGCATGGCCGCGAAGCCGCGCAGGTAGACGGCGACCGGGGCGTTCTCCAGTGTGGAGTAGGCCCGGAGGAAGCGGCGCAGCACGTGGGCCGAGAGCGGTTCCAGGTCCTCGACCGGCTTGGTCTGCGGGGCGACCAGGCGGCTCGCCGACCGGCGGGTGCCGCGCCCGACGCGGACCTCCCCGAAGTCGTCGTGCGCGGTGCGCCGTTCCCACAACCGTTGGCTCAGCGCGACCGACCATAGCCCGGCCGGGTCGGGGTGCAACCACCGCGCCGCGCGGTGCTGCTCGATGAGGGACGCCCGCACGGTGCGCCGCTGCTGGCCCAGGTAACGCAGGTAGTCGCGTCGGTCGCCCTGGGCGTTCTCTTTGTGTTCGCTGGCGTTCCGCAGGAACGGAACGATCGCCATGCCCAGCACGGAGACCACCATCAGCACCACGCCGATGTAGGCGAGGACGCCGGCGCCCGGCCGCAGCAACATCAGCATGATGGCGAGCGAGCCGATGCCCATGGGTACGTACAGCAGGACCTGCCCGGCACCCCCGGTCGGCGGTTCCGGCACCACGGGCGGCGCCTGCAGCTCCAGGTCGCTGGTGGGGGCGACGGGGCCGGCGCGCCGCGCCTTGCGGACGAAGACGATCGTGCCCACCTGGTTGCTCCATTCGTGAGGGTTATCCCGCGAACCGGCGGTGCCGTCCCGCCCCCACCCATGGCTGGGCGCGGGGCTGGCTAGCTTCGCTGCAGGTGACGGTTACTGAACCTTGGGCAGGAAGGAACCGGACCACACGATGGAAGAGCGCACACAGCATCGCACGCGGGCGCCGGTTCGGCTACGGTTCGTTCTCGATTCACGCACCACGGACCTGGCCGTACCCGCGCACGCACCACTGGTCGACGTGCTGTCCACGGTGCTGCCGATGCTCAACCCGGACGCGCCCGATCATGGCGCGGAGCATGACGGTTTCGTCGTGGCGCGGCTCGCCGGGTCGCCGCTCGACGAGGAGCGCACGCCGACCGAGTTGGAACTGCTCGACGGAGAGACGCTCTACCTACGCCCGCGGGCGCCGCAGCTGCCACCGGTCATGTTCGACGACCTCGTCGACGGGATGGCGGAACAGGTACGCGGCGGGTCAGGGGTGTGGACCCCCGCCCGCTCGGCAGCCACCTGGTCGGCGTTCGCGGCCGTCGCCCTGCTGCTCGTGGTGCCGGTGCTGGCGCTCGGCGGCCCCGACGACCTGCGGGCCGTGACGGCCATGGGGCTGAGCCTGGTGCTCCTCGTCGGCGCGGGCCTCGCCAGCCGGGCGGCTGCCCGGCCGGTCATCGGCACGGTGCTGGCCGGTGTCGCCGGGATCAGCGCCGCCGCCGCAGGCTGGTACGGCGGGCAGTGGGCCGACCCGACGAGCGGCTGGCCGTTGCAGGTCGCGACCGCGACCATCGCCGCGTTGACCTGCCTGAGCCTCGGTCTCGCGCTGGTCGCCGACGCAACGCTGCTCTTCACCGCAGCCATGACGCTCGGGCTCACGATCTGCCTGCCGGCGATGGTCGCCGCGGTCGGGGCGTTGCCGCCGCAGCACGCGGCGGCGACCTTTCTGGTCGCGTCGCTGGTCGCGAGCCTGTTCCTGCCGCTGTTCGCGTTCCGGTTCAGCGGACTGAGGCTGCCGCTGTTGCCGAGCACTGCCAAGGAACTCGCCGAGCACATCGATCCGGTTCCGCAGGAGGTCGTGGTCAATCGGGGCACGGTGACGATCCGCTACCTGACCGCGCTGTGCGTGGGGCTGGGCGTCGCGCAGGCGCTGCTCGGAGCCGCCCTGATCGTGCCGGGTGGCAAGTGGCCCCTCGTGCTCGCGGTGGGCGCCGCGGCCTGGCTGCTGCTGCGGTCGCGGCACATGGGCACCGCCGTGCAGCGGTGGGCGGTCGTGACCCCCGCCGTGCTGCTCGCGGCGGGGGTGGCCGTGCGGTGGAGCGCCGACCACGACTTCTTCGTACGCGCCGCCGTGGTGCTGCCCGTCCTGGCCACCATCGGAGGGCTACTCGCCGTCGGCGGAGCCATGTTCCCGGGACGGCGGCTGACGCCCTACTGGGGCCGCGCGGCCGAGTTGCTGGAGACCATCGTCGCAGTGGCGATCCTGCCCGTGCTCGGAGCGGTGCTCGATCTCTACCAGATCGTGCGGGCCTGGGCGAGCGGGTTCGCGTGACGACGAAGCGAGATCAAACCCAGGCGTACTTCTTCCTGGTCGGCCGGCTCGTGGCCGGCCTGCTGAACGGCGAGCCGGACGCGCTGCAGCGACCGAACCGGCGTCCGTCGGTCGGGACCGCGGTGGGCGTCCTGCTCACGATCCTGGTGGCGGCCGGGTTCGGCATCTACGGACTGCTGCGCCCCGGCGGCCCCATGTCGTGGCGGGCCAAGAGCGGCGCCATCGTCCTGGTCGAGGAGACCGGAGCCCGCTACGTCTACGTCGACGGGACGCTGTTTCCGGTGCTGAACTACGCCTCCGCCCGGCTGGCGCTGGGCGCCGAGGCCCCGGTCGAGGTCGTGTCGCGGGATTCCCTGTCCGGACTGCCGGTCGGTGCCCCGATCGGCATTCCCGGGGCGCCGGACGGCCTGCCCTCGCGGGCGTCGCTCTACACTGGACCGTGGAGCGTCTGCGCGCGGCCATCGCTCGGGTCGTCGAGGCCGTCGGCGCTGACCACCGTCGTCTTCGGCGCGGCCGGTGCCGCCGCGCCGGCCCTCTCCGACGATCAGGCGCTGCTCGTGTCCACATCGGACGGCAAGGTGTTTCTGATCTGGCACGGCCGGCGGTACCGGATCGCCAGCGCGGCCGCGCTCGTGGCGCTCGGCTACGGTTCGCTGAACCGGCTCCCGGTCACCGAGGCGTGGATCAACCCCGTGCCGGCCGGGCCCGATCTCGGCTTTCCGCCGGTGACCGGCCGCGGGCGGCCTGGGCCGACGCTCGGTGGCGCGCCGGGCGTCGTCGGGCGGGTGTACGAGTGGCACAACCCGGCGCTGTCCACGTCGGAGCTGTTTCTGTTGCGTACCGACGGGCTCGCGCTGCTCAGCCGGACGGTGGCCGCCCTCGTGCTGGCCGACCCGGCCACCAAGGCGGCCTACGGTGACGCACCGGTGCGTCGGGTGCCGATCGGTGCGGACGAAGTCGCCGCGGCGCGCGTCGTGGATCTGACCACCTTCGTGACCAACTTTCCGCCCGAGCCGCCCAGAGCGGCCAACAATACCGGGGCGGACGTGGCCTGCGTACGGCACACGCTCGACGCGACCGCGCCCTCGGTGGCCGCCACGCTCATGCCGCCGGCGGCGCTGGCCTCGGCGGTGTCGCTGGCCGGACCGGCGGCTACGCGGACCACGGCTGACGAGGTCGTGGTCGCGGCCGCGTCCGGTGTGTTCGCCCGCAACGCGGCGGCGCCGGGCACGGTCTACCTGATCACCGAGTCCGGGGTGAAGTACCCCATCGCCGACGAGGAATCGTTGTCTGCCCTGGGCTACGTCGCCGCGGCGGCCGTGCCGGTGAGCGGTGAGCTGCTGGCCCTGCTGCCGACCGGCCCGGTGCTCAGCACCACCGCCGCGCGCGCCACGCAACCGGCCGGCACCTGACCGCGCCGTTGACCGGTGAGGGTTCTCCCTCCCCCTGGCTCGGCATCGCGGGCGAAGGGCCGGTCGGGGCAGGTGCGGTGCTTGCATGGGTCGGCGCGACGCGCCTGCAGCGTCTGTCGAAGGATGTGATGGTCCATGGTCAAGGAGACGCACGTCGGCGCCGGGTTGCCCGATCTGCTGACCCGGCTCCGTGGCCTCATCCCGGCGGACATGATGGCCGATTTCGAGAAGCTGAACACGTACGTGGTGAACGCCGGCCCGTCGGGTATGGACTCCGCGCAGTGGCTCGAAGACGTGGTCAAGGACCGGCGGGCCGGTCTGATCGCGCACGCCAGGCTGCTGCAGGCGTCGTTCACATCACTCGCCGGCGCGATCGGCGACGCGGCACGGCTCATGTCCGATGCGGACGCCGATGGCGCCGCCGGCCTGGCGGCCATCCAGGCGTGGCTCGCCTCGTCCGACCCGAAGCTGCTGCCGCCGGTCGCGCACGCCTACACCGGTGGCCGCACCAGCTACGACAGTGAGGACCGGGGCGGAGACCCGCAGCTGCTCTTCAGGGTCACCGACGGCGGCGAGCACGTGACGGAGAAGGGCGGCGTCGTCGTCGGCCTGCCGGACAAGAAAGAGGCGCCGTCCCCGGACCTGTACCAGGACATCTTCAAAGACCTTCCGAAGAAACCCGGAAGCTCCGCGGTGAAGGACCCGCCGGAGCTCATGTTCCTGTCCGACGAGTATGTCGTGAAGTAGGTAGTCCTCGATGGCCGAGGAGAAGTACGCCGGCTCGCTGGACGACCCCCCACCGCTGGGCCAGACCTTCGCGCAGATCAAGACGTGGGAGCAACTGCACGCCTTCGTCAAGGAGCTCGTGGAGGACAACAGCGCCAACCTCCACGCGTGGTGGGATCTGGCCAGCGCCACCAGGAAACAGGTCGAGGCGCTCGATACCGTCCGCGGCAACCTCGTGCGCCTGCTGGCCGACCTCGAGGACGAGTTCCGCGGGGCCGCCGGCGCGGCCGTGCAGCAGCGCGGCGCCGAGATCGTCACGTACATGAAGACGGTCGCCGACGCGGTACGCGAGTCGCCGCCGCCGATCGACGCCACCGGCCACGACATCGTGGTGTACGGACGGTCGTTCTGGGACGCGAAGGCGGTCTTCGACAAGCTGGCCGACGCCGAGGCGGAGGCATTCGTCAAGTGGTTACGTCAATATATGGCCAACGCCCGGCGCACGCTGACGGCACAGATGGCCCAGCGGGCGCGCGACGCGGCCCACCAGATGGTCGAGCGGAACCTGCACATCCCGCATCAACGCAAGCTGCTCATGATCCTGGCCGCCAAGTACGCCGGAAAGCATGGGCGGCTGGATCCGTTCGCGATCGAGACCAAGGGAACGAGCTATACCTATACCGGCGGCTCCGGCGGTGGTTCAGGTTCGGGTTCGGGCTCTGGTTCGGGCTCTGGTTCGGACTCCGGTTCGGGCTCCGGGTCGGGCAGCGGCTCCGGCGGCGGATCGTCCGGGAGCGGTTCCGGCTCGGGGTCTGGCTCCGCCAGCGATGATCAGGCCCGACGGGACGCCGAAAACAAGGCCAATGCGGCCATCGACCAGCTGAAGGCCAACGCGCCGGGGCCCGGCTTCGGCACCGGTGGTTCAGGCCCGGGCTCGGGCGCCGGTCTGGACGCGGGCGCCGGCCCGGGGGCGGGGACCGGGGGTGCCACGGGCAGTTCGCCTGGGGGATCCGCTGGTGCGGGCTCTCCGGAGTCGGGCACCGGGTCGGGCTCCTCAGCCGGCGGTGGGATGCCGGGGCTCGGCGGTGGCCAGGGCTCGGGCTCCTCAGCCGGCGGCGGGATGCCGGGACTCGGCGGTGGCCAGGGCTCGGGCTCAGGCTCGGGCTCGGGCTCGGGCTCGGGTGGCTCCCCGTCGGGCGGTTCTTCCTCGCCGGGGTCCTCCTCCCCGGGGTCCTCATTGGGCGCCGCGGGCCAGACACCGCTGCAACCCACCCGCCCCACGGCGCCGATGGTGTCCGACGGTGCGGGCGGGGGAACCCCGCTCTCGGCGCAGCAGGACAAGGCGTTGCAGGACGCTCGACGGGCGGCCCAGGAGGCGATCGACGCCTTGCGAAAGCCCGCTGACTCGGCCGACCGGACCAGGGCGCTGGACGACGCGAAGCAGGCCATCGGCGCCGCGCTCGACGACCTTGCCGACAGCGGCATTCCGGGTTCGACCGACCGGGCCGGGGCGCTACAGGCCGCCCGCGCCGCCGCCGACCAGGCCATCGACGACCTCCTGGACGGCACGTCGTCCGACCCGGCGGCCGAGGACCGGGCCCGGGCGCTGCAACAGGCGTGGGACGCGGCCGACCGGGCGATCGACGACATGCTCGATCGGTCGCTGCCGATCACATCGGATTCCAGCGGGGCTTTGTCGCGCTTTCTCAACGGCGGCACCGCCGGGTCCGGTGGCGTCACCACCGCCGGGGCCGGCTCGTCGGGCGGTGGCTCATCCGGGGGTGGCTCGTCGGGCGGGGGCACCGGGGCGGGGACGCAGGTCGGGATCGCGAACATCTCGTCCGGCGGGGACGTCGGCGGTCAGCGGACGGGTTCGCTGTTCTCACCGGCGGTCGATCCTGCGGCGCTGGCCGACAACCGGGGCATGCCGATGGCGCCGCCCATGGGTGGCATGGGCGGCGCGGGCGGCAACCAGAAGCAACGCGACCGGGCCACCTGGGTCGAGGGCGACCCGGAGGCGTGGCAGGACGAGGAGGACGACGCCGTGTCCTCGCGGGCGATCGGGCGCGGTGACGGGTGAGCGCCGGTGAGGGATATCCCCGAGGCGGCCGCGATTTCCGTGCCGACGGTGCTACGGGCGTGTTGCGGATGGTGGCATGGCGCGTGTCACACACAGTTCGCCAGCGGCACGCCCGTCGTGCCCTCGCTGACTCGGGAGGTCATTCATGGCGAAGGCTACCAAAGGGCAAATCGAAGACATTCACAACAACGCCGGCCGCCACCGGGATTCCGCCAATGCGTTCCAAGAGGCCAACACCAAAGTGCAGAACACGGTCGATGGCTTGACGGCGATCAACAAGGGCGACCTCATGGACAAGCTCGACGCGTTGCAGAACGAGTGGAGCGCGAACGTCAAGAAGGTCGTCAACGATCTCAACGACATGGCGAGCTACCTCGATGATGTGGCGAACAAGATTCAGCAGCAGGACGCGGACAGCGGCGGCGGACTCAACTGACACCGCCCGACAGCAGATAGGAGGATCGTATGGCCGACCTGGTTCATTACGACTACGAGTCGATGGACAACGCGTACGAGGACATGAAGAAGACCTCGGACACGATGCGGCAATCGTGCGAGGACCTGACCTCGGACGCGCTGCGGCTGCTGCAGAGCAGCGCCGGCGCCTACGCCGATGGCTACGAGGCCAAGGTGAAGAAACTCAACGCTCACTTCGAAGAGCTCAACGACCAGATGACGATTCGCGCGAAGGAACTGCAGAAGCGGTTCGACGACATGGGCCAGATGGACATCAAACTCGGCGACGGTTTCTGACGCGGCCGGCACCCGGGGCCGGCCTCGACCGGCGCGGCCGGTGTCGACCCCGCCGACGCATATGCGTAATCGCGAGAGGACGGTGAGGAGTTCTTGGCAACGACAACGACCATCTCCACCACGGAGGCGGACGATTTCGCCCGTCGCCTGCGCGCCCTCGTCACGCCGGAGACGGTCTCGAGAATCGGGAAGCTGAAGACGATCGAGCTCGAGGCGGGACCGCCGGGCATGAACGCGGCCGAGTGGCTCGAGGCGATCGTGGGTGATCGCCGGGCCGCAGTGGTCGAACATCTCAACTACCTCGACACCGTGTTCGAGGGCATGGCGACGGCAGTGCAACGCGTCGCCGCGGTCCTGACCGGAACCGATGCCAGTGCCGAGTTGGCCGCGGGGGCCCTCAACACCTGGGTCGACCAGGTGAACGGGGTGAAGATCCCGGCCTTGCCCCCGGGCGGCAAGACCACCTACGACACCGGGGACACCGGCGGCGACCCGCAGATGCTGTGGCAGGTCGGCCCGACCGGCACCCACGCCGGCACGGACCCCAATATCGTCATCAATCTGCCGGACGGCAAGGCTGGCCTGCCGAACCAGCAGCTCTTCGACGAGTACGGGAAGATCATCAGCGACGCGCACGACGGCGAGAAGCCGCCGGCACTGATCTACACCGACGACGGTCGCGTCATCAAACCGGGCGATCCGGAAAACTAGCAGGCGAGGTCAACGGTGGCAGACGGTGGACTGGTCGGCTCGTTCGACGTTGCGCCCCCAACAGGTCAAACCTTCGCTCACATCAAAGTGTGGACGGACCTGTGGGGCGAGTACGGGCATCTCGTCAGCGATGCCGAGTCGATCGCGAAGCAATGGTGGGACGCCGCCACGCTTTTCCGCGCGTACGCCGACGCGCTGGACGCCGTCGCCGCCGACTTCCAGAAGATCCTGGCTGAACTGCGCGCCAAGTTCAGCGGCGCCGCGGCCGAGGCGATGGCCGCACGCGGCGACCAGATCGTCAAGCACGTGATGGAGGTCGCCAAGCAGGTGCGCGGCTACCCCGTGGTTGTCGACAACACCGGGCACGACATCAAGGTGCACAGTGTGGCGTTCTGGGAGGCGGTCAGCTACTTCCACCGGATGACCGAGATAGAAGAGGACAAGATCGAGGAGAACATCCGGGCGATCACTCAGGATTCCGGGATGTCCGGGTCCGAGATCGACGAGCTCGTGCGGCGGGGGCGCGATGCCGCCTACCAGATGGTCGAGCAGAACTACATGATCCCGCATCAGCGGAAGCTGTTGATGGTTCTCGCCTCGAAGTACGCGAGCAAGCACGCGGCCCTGATGCCGATCGACATCCAGATGAAAGACTTCAAGACCGTCTCCACTGGCGTCGGCGGCAACGGGTCGAATAACGGCTCGGGCAGTGGTTCCGGTAACGGTTCGGGCGGTGGTTCCGGTTCCGGTTCCGGCGATGGCTCAGGTTCCGGTTCGGGCGGTGGCCGCGGTTCCGGTTCGGGCGATGGCTCGGGTTCCGGTTCGGGCGGTGGCTCCGGTTCGGGTGATGGCTCCGGTTCCGGTTTGGGCGATGGCTCGGGTTCCGGCTCGGGCGGTGGCTCCGGGTCGGGGATGCCGGGCGGCGGCTCCGGATCGTCTGGCGGATCCGGGTCGCAGAAGGCAGCAAACGACGCCGCGAAGGCGGCCAACGACGCGATCGACGCCATGAAGGGTGCGGGCGCGGGTGAGTCGGGCGGCACCGAGTCGGGCGGTTCCGGGGCGGGCAGCCCGGGGTCGGGCAGTTCCGGGGCGGGCAGCCCGGGATCGGGCAAATCCGGGTCGGGCGGCGGTCCAGGCTCCGGCGAGCGGGACAAGGGGATGAAGGACGCCCAGGACGCGGCCAACAAGGCGATCGACGACCTCATGGGCGCCGGCTCGGGCTCCGGCCCAGGGTCGCCGTCCGGCTCCGGCTCGGGTGGCGGCAGCAAGCGGCCGCCAACGAGCTCGTCGGGCCCGGACTCCCAGGAACGCGCCCAGGCCCTGAAGGATGCCAAGGACGCGGCCGACAAGGCGATCGACGACCTTCTCGACGGCACCGAGGACGGCAGTGGCAATGGCATACCGACCACATCGGACCCGGACGCGCAGCAGCGGGCCGAGGCCCTGAAGGACGCGCGGGAGGCGGTCGACGACGCGATCCAGGACCTCATCGACGAGAACGAGGCCTCCGATGCCGACCCGCACGACAAGCAGGTGCGGGAGGACGCGCTGCGCGATGCCCAGGACGCGGCCGACGACGCGATCGGGGACCTGATCAAACGGACCGGTGGCGACTCGGCGCTCGACGAGGTGCGCCAGGACGCACTCGATGACGCGCACGGAGCGGTCGACGACGCCCTGGGCGACCTCAACAGCGAAGGCTCCGAGGTTCGGCAGGACGCGTTGGATGATGCCCGGACGGCGGCGGACGATGTCATCGACGAGCTCAAGAACGAAGCGCCCGACCGAGGTCTCGACACGGCGCAGGAGATCCACGCCGATGCGCTCGGCGACGCGAAGCGGGAGCTGAGCGCCGAGTTCGGCCGGCTGACCAACGAGACGCTGGCCGATACGACGCTCAGTGACGCCGACAAGCTGGCGCGGGTGGACGCCCTCAACGACGCGAAGAACGCCGCGCTCGCAGCGGTCGACGATGCTATCAAGTCCGACGCAGCCCAGGGGCGATCCGAGCTCTCGAGATTCCTCAGCACGCCCACCGGCGGCCAGACCGGCGGCACGGGCGGGACCGGAGGCGGGGTCTCGGGCGTTCAGCTCGGCACCGCCAGCGGTGGCGGTGGCGGTGGCGGTGGCGGCCAGAGCGGCGACGGGGGATCGGGTGCCCCGATGAAGCTCGACGCCACCTCGATGCCGGCGAACCATGGCATGCCCATGGCGCCGCCCATGGGCGGGATGGGCGCGGCCGGCCAGCCGCAGCGGGAGCGCGATCGCGCCAACTGGCTGGAGGGCGACGCGGACGTCTGGGTGGACGACGACGAGTGGTCCAGCCGTGCCATCGGGCGCCACCCGTCGTCGAGTTGAACCGGAGGCAGCACATGGCAGTAACCACATCCATCGACGGCGTCGCGATCGACCTGCTCGTCACGAGGCTGCGGGCGCTCGTGCCACCGTCGGTGCTGGCGGAGCTGAAGCAGTCGGGCAGTCCGCGGCTGCAGGCCGACGGCGCCCTCTTCGACGCCGCCCGCTGGCTGGACGACGTCGTCGAGGACCGGCAACAGGCGCTCGCCGAGCAGGTACGGCAGCTTCACATGCTCTTCGAGGAGCTGGCCGAGGCGCTCATCCGCATCCGCGGCGAAATCGCTCTCGCCGACAGTACGTCCGCGGACATCCTGGCCACGTCCCTGACTCGGGAGTCGACATGATCCCCCCCGCCCGAACGACGGCGGATGCCGTCGCCGACGCGCTCGAGTCGGTCGATCCGGCCTGGCTGCACGCGCGGGCCGCGCGATTCGACGAGGCGGACAGCCATATCGCGGGCATCGCCGACGGCTTCCGGTCCGTGCTTCGCGAGGTGGTCGAGGTCTGGCAGCGATACGAGGCGGGCGGTGCGGCGCCCGTCCTCGGCGAGCGTTCGAGGCAGGCGTTGCGGCGGCTGGAGGAGCTGCGCTCGCACGAGCCCGGGGAGGCGCTGCGGCGGGCCGCCGACAGCCTGGCCCAGGCGCGGCTGGAGCTGCGGGACCTGCGGGCAACGCGGGCCGCCACCTCCGGTGCGGCGGCGGCCGCCGACGAGCGGGCGGTCGCCGTGCTCAACCGGGTCTCCCAGGACTTCGCCGAGGCCGGCGGTCACCTGCTGGCGCTGCCGTACGGGCCCGGCTCGGAGATCGCCGGTCGCGGGCCGGGGTCCGCGTCGTCCACTGTGAAGCCGGCCCCGATGGAGCTGGAGGCGGCCGACGACCCGAAACCCCTGGGCGGCCGGGACCGTCTCCCTGGCCTGGGCGGTGTCTCGCCGCTGTCCAGCCTGCCCGACACACCCAATCCGGCCGGAGGTCAGCCGATGATGCCGATGATGCCCATGGGAATGGGCGCGATGGGTGCGATGGGCCAGCCCGGGGGCAAGGATCGGCAGCCCGGTGGGCAGGGCACCGCCGACCCCGGGGCGTGGCACGAGCCCGACGACGGCTGGGAGACCGTCGGTCGGGGCACCGGCCGGTCGGACCCGTCGGGCCGCGCGGCCCAGCGCCAGAGTGCCGAGCGTGAGGTAGAGCGAATGATCGACGACCTGCGGGAGGGGCGTCGAGACCCGATGACGAGGAGAAGGATATGAGTCAGCAGCTGGAGGGCGGTGCCCTGTCCCGCGGCCGGATCGCGGATGCCCTCGCTGAGCTGGAGGAGCAGCGCCGCAAGCTCACCGCGATGCAGAGCGAGATGGCGACCACCACGACCACCGTCCGCGCGCGGGACCGCCTGTTCACCGTGACGCTGGACGGCCGGGGCGAGGTCACCGGCATCAATTTCGACGGTTTCCGGTACCAGCGGCTGGCCCCGACCGAGCTCGCCAAACTGATCGTCGACACGATCGCAACCGGTCGCCGGGAAGCCATCGAGAAGATCGGCACGATGATGGGCGGCGATCCACTGCCCGGCATCTCCTTCACGGAGGTCGCCACCAATGCCCGACCGGCCGCCGAGGTGCTCGACTCGTTCCTCGGCGCCGCCCTGGATCGGTTGCCCGACAACGTTCGTAGCCGGGTCGAGCAGCGCATGCGAGGGGATCAGTAATGTCCAGGATCACGCACATCGACATCCCGAGTGCCGATAACGCCATCAACAACCTCGGGAAACTCGTCGCGGACTACCAACAGGCCGTGGCGCAGATCAGGCGGATCGCGAGCGACCTGCACGGGTGTTGGGGCAACGACGACATGGGTAACGCGTTCGCCGCGAGCTATGTCGACCCGGCTGCCAACGTGCTGGCCGGATCCGAACAGTCCGTCGCGTCGCTGCGCGAGGTGGAGAAGTACCTGCGCGAGGCGGTGCGCAAGTTCCAAGAACTTGACGCGGACTCCGGCCGGCACCTCGAGTTCCAGGACTAGTAGAGACAGACGAGCAGGTATCGCGCGTGCCACAGGATCTTCCAGACGGCCTGCAGACCTTCCTGAAGGTCGTCCTCGGTCAGCCGTGGCCGGAGGGTGACGTCGGGCAGCTGCGGGAGCTCAGCCGTGCCTGGCAGACCTACCACAATCAGCTCGAAGATCTGATCAAAGGTTTCCGCTCTGTCGGCAACGCCCTGGACCAGGCGATGGAGGGTGATGCCGCCGACCAGTGGATCAGCTACCTGCAGACCGAGCTTCCCAGCGGCCTCACCGACCTGCTCGCGATCACCCAGAACTTCGCTGACGGGGCGCTGAACACCGCCGCGGACATCGACGAGGCCCGGATCATGATCGGCATCCAGGCCGCGATCACGATGGCGGCGGTCGCGTACCTGCTGGCCACGATCTTCGGGGCGGTGTTCGTTCCGGCCGTCATCTCGGTCGCGCGGCTCATCATTCAGATCCTCCTCGATATTCTCCTCGAGCTGGTCCTGGAGGTCGTGCTCGGGTTCGTCATCCCGCTGGTGATCGAGGCGTGGCAGACGTACGTCGATCACACGCGGACCCACATCGACTGGGACAAGCAGTGGAAGAACCTGGGCAGCAGCATCGTCGGCGGGCTCGCGGCCGGTTTCGGCAAGGTGGCGGCCAACTTCGTGACCGGCCACCTGGCCTCGAAGCTGATCGGAAACCAGCTGAAGTTCACCCTCGACCGGTCGGGTCAGGGGATCCGGGTCGAGGGTGCTGGCTTCAAGACGTTCTACTTCGTCAACAACGCCACCTGGCAGGGGCTGGGCGGGGTGGTGGCGGCGAGCGCCGACATGGCCATCCAGGGCGGCGAGTTCAACTGGGGCACCGTCACCGCCTCGGCCATCCCCGGTGCCGCCGAGGGCACTGACCGGCCCTACGGCTTGACCGGCCTGATCGGCAACGTGGTCGAGCGCATCGTGCTGCCGCAGAGCGTGCAGGTTTCGAACGGCCCTCTCAACGCTCCAGACACGGTCTACCCCGCGGTGGCTGCGGGCACCGGCTGGGAGACCCAACCCGCGACCCAGGCGTCCGGCGTAGAGGCGCCGCGCGCCCCCTCAGAGCCGGTCTACCCCCCGGTGAGCCCCGGCACCGGCTGGGAAACCCAACCCGTGACCCAGCGGTCCGGCGTGGGTTCGGAGCAGGGTTCGGTGGCGCCGGGCCAAGGCGGGGAGACTGCAGCATCCGGCTACGCCGAGTCGTACTCGGGCACCACCCTGGCCGGCACTCCGATGACGGGTACCACTGCCGCCAGCACCCCGGCCGGCGGCACCCCGTATGCGGGCTCCGTGGCCGGCGGCTCGGACAGCTCGGACGCTTCCGGGCGGGGCGGGTCGTCGGCGGCGGCGGGGGCCGCGGTCGCCGAGGCGATGGCCACGGCCGGGCACACGCCCGAGTCACTGGCGACCGCGACCGGCGTTCCTGCCACCACCATCGAGGCCCTGCTGGAGACGGCGGCGGGTGGGGCCGCGACCACCGTGTCCGTGGCGGAGGCAACCTCGATCGCCGATGGACTGGGGCTGACCGGCACCGACCGGGACTCCTTCGTCGCCGCCACGACCGATGGCTCCGCCAGCCCCGCGGAGGTCGCGGGCCACATGCAGGCGGCGATGGACGCGGCGGGCATCACCTCGGCCGCCGACGTGGCCGAGCTGGCCGGCGTCCCGGAGAGCACGGTGCGGGAACTCGCCGGCGGCGACCCGACCAGCCTGAGCGTGGCCGAAGTCAGCCGGGTCGCGGACGCGCTGGGATTGGAGGGACCGGCCCGGGACAGCTTCGTCGCTGCCGTCGCCGGTGGGACGGAGTCCAGCTCCGGGCCGCCGCCGGGGGCGTACATCCAGGCGGCGATGGCGCAGTTCGCGACCGAGGGGCTCACGGTCGAAGGGTTGGCGGTGCGGGCGGGCATGCCGGTCGAAACCGTCCGCGATCTCCTCGCGGGCGAGCGGGTCACGCTGTCGGTCACCGACGCCACCCGCCTCGCCGACGCCCTCGATGTCGACGGCCCGACCCGGGAAAGCTTCATCAACGCCGCCACCGCAGTCCCGGTGACCCCGCCGACATCCTTTGTGGACAGTGATGGTGGCCACCCCTCAGTCTCGGACTACCTCAGCAGCGGTGCGAGCCGATCGGACGGGCCGACATCGGCTCTGGGCGCATCGGCTCTGGGCGCATCGGCTCTTGGGCGACCGGCCACGGTCTCACGCCAGTCCGGCTTGGCCGAGCACCTGCAGCGCCCGGTCACGACAAGCAGCCCCGGTCTCGGCGACGTCGGTCCGGTCCAGCCGGACCAGACGCGGGGCGCGGACACGACAGCGCAGTCGGCGCTGGCCGCGCATCTGGCCGGGGCACTCGAGTCGGACGGGCCGGTCACGCCCGAGCTGACGCCGACGCCGCCGTCCAGGGTGGAGGGTGAGTCCCACGAGGTCCCGGTCACTGTGGACAGTGAGGGTGCCCTGGTCTCGGCCCAAGTCGCGCTGGAGCCGACTGTCTCCGCCCCGGCCAGCGGCGCCGGCCGGCAGCTGTCGGCCGCGGCCGGGCCGTCGCGCCAGCGGTCGGCGGCGCGTCGGGGCCGGCGCCTGTCGAACTTCGCGCGGCGGGAGCAGCCGCCGCCGGGCGAGACCCGATCGGACGAGGTCTGCGTCCCGCAGACTCTGGCGGCCTTCAACGCCCGGTATGGACGGTCGGGCAACCGGTCGGTCGACGAGCGGATGGTCGGCCCAGGCGGCCGGACGCCGGCGACGCTCACCTGGGCGGACTTGGTCGATCTCCTGCAGGGTGTCGAGACGCGTCTCGTCGACGGGCAGCCGACCGGCGTGCAGATTGTGGCCGCGCTCGCGGCGACGCCGGGATCGATGGTGATCGTGGATATGGCGCCATCCGGGCAGGCGCGGCACGTCTTCGCGCTGGTCAATGAATCGGCCGGGGCGGCCCGGCCGGACGTGCGCATCGTCGACGTCACCGAGCACGGCAACTACGAGCGGCCAGTGACGGTGGCATTCGCGCGGTCCCCGGAGAACCTGGCCGGCCACCACCTGTTGCGCGCGCTGGTGCAGGAGAACACCACGGTCCTCGCGTTCGACGGCACCGGGCAGCCCACCACGATCGCCGAACTGCTCGGCGAGGAATTCGTGGCGGCCGGCCCGTCGACGCGGGTCGACGCGCTGCTCGACCCCCCGACCACCAACCGCCGCGGTGCGCCGCCCCGTCGGACCGCGACCGAGAGCGACGAGAACCCGGACGAGTCGGCGGCGACTGAAGGTGCGCCGGTGCCGACGGTCGTGGAGCCACCGACGGAGCACACGTCGACGACCAGCCCGGCGTCGCCGATCCCCGGCCCCCGGGCGGTCACGCCGCTTGAAACTGTCACCCCGATGGGGGTCGACGCGACTCCGACGGAGGTCATGCCGACAGCTGCCATGCCACGGGCGGTCGCCCCGGCGGCCTCGGTGGCGTCACCACTGCCGGCCGACCGGACGCCCGACGTGTCGTCTCCCTCGACGCCGGACCTGACCCGTCCGGTCCCGCCGGTCGCGCCCCGTCCGGTCCCGCCGGTCGCGCCCCGTCCGGTCCCGCCGGTCGTGGCCGGCCCGTCCCGGCCGCCGGCCGCCCCGTTCACCGAGCCGCCGACCGCGCTCCCGACCAGCGTCGGGCCCCAGCGCCGGATCGGCGCCAACACGTGGTACAGCGTCGCCGCCAGCGGCACCCAGGGCATCGGCCGGGCCGAGTTCAGCGGTGACGGCCGCCTGCGGTTCCGCGCACTCGGCGAAGACGGGGTCGAGCTGCGGACGGTCGCCGCCGCGCAGTGGCGCCGCTCCGGTGATGTCCTGGTCGACCCGACCACCCGGCTGGCATTCGAGCCGGACACCGGGGTGGTGCGCCAGGCGGGGACCGAGGAGATCGGCGCGGCCGCCGGTCCAGCCGTCACCGTCTCCGCCGATCTCGTCGGCATCTATGTCTGGACCAGTGGCAGCGACGGCTTCAGCCTCGAGTACGGCCGGCACGACATGCGGCCGAGCCAGGGGACGATCACGCAGCCGAACCCGCACACGACCCCGCTGAACCGGCTGCAACGGGAGATGGTGCAGCTGGCCAAGCTGAACGCCACCGCCCGGGCCTACACCATGCGTCCGGACCTGGCCCGGGACCTCCTGGCGAACATCGGCGACGCAGCCGTCTACCAGTTGCGGCTGATCTCGGCCAAGTTGACGTCGATGAACGACAAGCCACGGATCCCCCCGCCGTGGTTCGGCGTCGTCGATCCCCACGCGGTCGCCACCACCGGCGAGCAGCCACGGTACTTCTCGCTGGGCCACCACAGCCGGGTCATCATCCGTCCGGCGGACGGAGCACCCGAGTCCGGCTCGTTCGCCGTACCCGACATCACGCCGCGCTCGCGCGACCAGCTCGTGCAACTGGTCGTGGACACGCTGCCCGCGAGCCGGAAGTTCCTCGCGCCCCACGTGGAGGCGGCGGTGCGCAAGTACCTCGCCGCGTACGACGGGCGGGTCTTCCTGGAGATGGCGCTGAACGAGGGCGTGCCCCTGGAGGTCACGCTGCCCGGCCGCCCGCACTGGTCGCCGTTCGGGAAGCGGACCTACGAGATCCGGGTCAAGCTGGCACCGGGAGACCCACTGCGGGCGGAGTACGTGCCCCTCACCGACGCCGAACGGGTGCCACCGGGCCTTGAATGGCACATCCCGGTGAACGCCGACCACGAGGTCCAGAAGTTCAACGACCACTCCGTGTCGGACAGCCGCAAGATCAACGTTGGCGTCGGGACGGACAATCTGCTCCCGGACAGCGTCGGCGCCGACGTCAGGGCCAAGTTCGCACTGACCGGGGCCAGTTCCCGTACCTTCGCGGACGGCGACGACACGGTGTCGGCGACCAAGCGCTACCTCGATCTGACCGGGCTGTCGGCCTACTTCGAGTACGGCCCGGCCGACCGGGGACGTCCGGTTACCGAGGGCGCCCATATGGTCACCGAGGTCCGCGAGCTCGTTCGACAGCGCCGATTCCTGCGGCGATCGCTCCGGGTGCTGTCGGCGGAGGTTGAAACCGGGACGAAACGCCTGGGGTTGCGCTTCGAGTTCCCGCAGGACCTGTCCCCCGAGCGGCCGGACGGGGTGCACGGGCTGGTTCCGGACGCCCCGATGAAGCTCAATCCGTCGGGCCAGCCATTGGGCGTCGACATCGACCAATACCTGGAGGCGCTGCACGAACCGACGGCCGAAGGCGCCGTTGCTCCGGGCGGCGAGCTTCCGCTGGAGTCGCTGACGAAGCAACAGGCGGACGCGCTGACGCGGGCGCTCGGCTACGTGCTCCTCGTCCCGGAGGCGGCCGGCGGGCTCGAGCGGCTGCGCGCGCAGGTGCTGGCCCGGCTGGGCGGTGGACCCGAACGGCTGTCGGCGAAGGCGGCCGGCAGGCTCGAGCGGCTGCGCGCCAAGGTGTTGGCCAGGCTGGGCCGTGGACCCGTACGGCTGTCGGCGGAGGCGGCGCAGGATGCCGCGTGGTGGCTGAGCGAGGCGGCTTTCCTCCGCATGATCCAGGACGTCATCGGCAGCGGCGACACGGGTGCGGTCTCGCCTCCGTTCGCCAACGGAAAGCACTACTTCCAACTGCCACTCTCCGCCAAGCTGCTCCAGGCGGAGGCGGTTTCCATCGACGACGTCCCGATCAAGGAGGAGATCCAGCGGTTCCGGGCGTCCCACAACGACACGGTCGAGGGTGGTGGGCTGGCGGTCGGCGTCGAAGCCTCGGCCGCCGGTACCATCGGCGACCCGGAGGCCAAGGACAACAGCCTCCTGCTGAATCTCGGCGGCGGCCTGTCGGCCGGGGTCGAGAGCGGCGCGAGCCGTGGCACCTACGCGACCCAGGGCTCGGGCGACATCCGGGGCCTGGTCTACGTCGGCGACAGCGTGCGCTACCGCCTCACGATGCATGCCCGTACCGGCGTTCTGACCGATATGAAGGGTGTCGATCCTTCGCCGGTGGCCGACATCATCGAGGTCTTCGTCCGGATTCCGGTCCAGCAACAGGCCCGGTTCGAGGAACTGCTGCGGCGGGCCATGAGCGACCCGACCACCGACCCTGTCTCTCGATGGGCCGACCTGCCGCAGGACCGCGACCCCCTCCCGGCGGACCCGGGTGAGGCCAACAACATGCGCCGCGCCGAGGAGGAAGTGCTCTACCCGCCGGCCACGCTGGCGTCCAAGCAGAGCATGGGCAAGGGTGCGATGGAGCGCCTGGCCGGGGCCGAGGCGGTGCTGGGTGAGCTGCTCCGCCTGGAAGCCACGGCGGACCGGCAGATACCAGGCCTGCCGCAGCGTAGCCAGCGTGAGCAGAGTCTCCATCTGCGAGTGCTCAGCGCCAGCGCGACGCGCGAGGCATTACTCAACCACGGTCTCGCGGTCGACAGTCCGGATGGCCACACCTGGACCGACGAGCAGCCCGGCTGGTTCGGCACGGTGTACCGGCGTTACGTCGTGCGGGCCGAGCGAGGCGACGATCCGGTCGGCTCCGGGCGCATCGCCAACGCCAAGATCGAGACCATGCCGGCCGGGTTCAAGAACCTCACCGGTGATGTGCGGGTCGGCACCAGCGCGTCGTTCGCCGGCCGGTTCGCCCCGATGGTGCTGCGTCTGTTCGGTCTTCCCTTCGGCGGGTCGGTGCGGTTCGGTGGGTCGATCGGACGCGACGAGTCGACGTCCCTCGGCGCCACCGGCTTCCAGATCCAGGCCGTCCTCTACAAGGGACCGGCCCGCTACTTCGACTACGGGGCCACGTTGCACCTGTCGGTGCAGACCGAGTACCACCGCAACGCGCTGGGCTGGGTGTGGCAGGCGATCTTGAGTCTGCTCAGGTTCTCCCGCCCGGCGAAACCGGTCACCACCGCGGAGCCGCGCACCCACACCCTGCCGGCATCGATACGCCACGTCGTGCCCGAGTACCTGACCCGGACGGCGCGGGCGGGGAGGCCGACCCGGGAACGCACCGGGGCGGTGACCGAGCTTTCGGACACCCCGGAGAAGACGGTCGCGCAGCAGCTCACGGAGAAGCTCACCCCGCCGGTCGCCGCCCCGAAGCCGCCCGCCGAGCCGGAACCCGCCCGGACCGGCGAGTTTGGCGGGTACGACCCGGTGCCCGTGGACACGCTCCCCGCCGACTGGGCCGCCGAGCCGGCGGCGCCGCTGCGCGGTGGGGGACACCGGCCGATCAACAACGACGACGCCACGCAGGACGTCCTCGGCGGCGGCCGCCTGCGGCAACACATCGTCGAGACCCTCGGTGCCCTGGACCAGCGCCCCACGGGCCGGGGAGCGTTCGGCTCCCTCCTCGGGCTCCTGTTCTGGCGCCGGAGGCTGACGCCCCTGTTGACCCAGGAACTGGCCGACCGGGCCACCGACATCTCCCAGCTGATAGGGATCCACGTCGCCGGCAATTCACCGATGCACGCGACCAAGACGCTGAAGGGCCTCTTCTCCAACACCCAGTACGACGTCCACCTGGTGAGCCGTCCGTATGACCCCAGGCCGGCCGGGCCGCCCACCGAGACCATGAAGATGGACGTCGGCGAGGGCGGTCAGGCCGTCGGGTACGGCCGCGGCAAATCGAGGTCATTCAACTTCGGCGGCGCCATCTCGTTCATCAAGACCATCGGTACGGACAACTCGCTCTCGCCGGACGCCGGCGGCGGCGGTAGCCGGGCCAAGCGGAAGGGGTTCGGGCGAGGGCTCGGCCCGCAGGCCGGCCGGCTGAGCCAGCTCACCCGCTCCTACGAGCCGACCACCAGCGACGGGTCGTGGGCGGTGGTCGTCCGGCGCCGCCAGAAGACGTTCGGGTTCAGCTTCTTCCACCGTGACGACTACCGTTTCTTCGATGTCTCGGATGGGATCTCCTACCTGCGGACTCTGCAGTCGGACCCGCTGGCCATTCCCCGAGCTGTCGATCCGGCCCACCGGACCGTGGGAGAGATGCTCGCCCTGCCACCCGCGGTCCGGCCGGCGCCGGAGACCGAGGACAGCCCCCCGGCCGAGACCGACGGTCCGACGCTGCGGGACCTGTACTCCGAAAGGGGTGCCCGTCGGGTTCCGCCGGGCCTCAGTGCCCGGGCACGGGTACTCGGATGGCTCGAGGCGCCGCTGGTGGAACCCACGCGCCTGGAGGCGATTGCCGAGGTATCGGAGGGCGAGGAGGCATCGCAGGCAGAGGCGCCGGAGCCGGTGCCCGCCCGACCGGTTCGCCGTCTCACCACCATCACCAACACCGTGACCGGCACCAACCTGGCCTGGCGGGAAGGTCTGGGCCCGCTGGACAAGGCGGGCGAGGCGGCGGATGACTCTCCCGTTTACCCGACCGCGAAGAGTGAGGGTACGAACGTCTCCGTCGAGTCGGAGGCGGACGAGGCCCTGGGAGACTATCCGCTGACGCTGGATGACCTGCCGGTCGGCGTTCCCGTCGACCGGCTCTTCGCGGTCGTGGACGAGTCCGGCCGCCTGACGGTGAACGACACGAATCCTTTGGTCGCGGCGGTGACCCGGTCGTTGCCGAAGCGTTTCCACAAGCGCGACTGGACGGTCACCGTGGAGACGGGCGGCCCGACAACACCGGCCGGAGAGCCCGCGGGCCCGGGTGAGCGGCTGGCTGCGCTGCTGAACCCGGGCTCGCTGACGGCCCTCGGGTACACGCTGCCGACCGGCATCCAGCTTGTCGCGACCCGATCGGGGTTCCTCTTCCACGAGACCGCGGTCGTCAACCTGCAGCTTCACCGGGACGGCGATCGGCTGCGCATCGCGCGCGCGGAACACAAACTGCCCTCGCGCTTCGTCCTCTCCGAGGTCATCAAGCGGGCCAATGTCGCCATCTACGCGTTCCGCAACAACGCGGTGACCACAGCGGTCGAGCGCTCCAAGGCCGTCGACTACAGCGCGGGTGGGCGGCTGTCGGCGAAGGTGCCGGTCGAGGAAGGGCCGAAACTGGAACCCGCCATTTCGGCGAAGGGAGCGATCAAGGTCGCCCGGGAAGAAGCGTTGGCCCGCACCGACGGTGCGCGCGACACGCACTTCATCACGGGCTCGGCCGGCCGCTACAGCGCGGTGAGCGAACTGCGGGCCACCGCGGTGGTGGCCCGCGAGCCATCCCGATTGCTCAACGCGATCCTGCCGATCGTGGCCCGGTCCATCGTCAACCTCCGGCCGGTCAAGGCTCCCGAACCGACGTCACAACTCGTGCTGGAACGCTCGATCGTCCCGTTCGATCTGACCCTGGAGGACGTCGAGCCCGGGCCGGACTCCGAGACGGCGGTGACCGAGACGGCGGTGACCGAGACGGCGGTGACCAAAAAGGCGCCAACCCCGCGGGTGGTCGAGGTTGGACCGGACAGCGAGGTGCCAGCCGGCGCGGTCGAGTTCCCCGTGACCATGCAACAACTCCTGGCCCGAGAGGTCAGGGCCTTCGGCGTCAACCCGAAGGTGGCCGCTGAGCTCCAGAGTCTGGTGATCGGACGGTTGCGAAGTTTGGTGGACCCACCGGCAGGCGGGTCGAGGCCGGGCCACGTCGTGCGCCGGACGGTCCGGCCGGGTCAGCGGGCGGGCGACGCGATCAGCGCGTTGTTCTCGGTCCCGATGTTGTTGCGGGAGTTGGAGTTCCACGTCGACAACGACGGCCTGCGCGCGACATTCATCGCCGACGACGGTGTGCTGACGGACAAGCGGGCCCGCGTCACGATGAAGATCAGGTTCTTCAACCCGCGCATGTTGAACTGGCTCAATATGTGGACCGAGTTCACCACGCCCCAGTTCACCGAGCACAAGGAGCGGGTGGGCGCCAGCGTCTCGCAGGGCGTCGCGGGCGCGGTCGGCGTGCCGGTCGGGCCGGCGGCGCTCAGCATGGGATTCTCCTTCGGGCCCACGGTCAGCCGGGCCGGCAGCGCCGTGCTCAAGTCGCAGTTCCCGACCACGGGCTTCCTGACCGCGATGGCGCAGCTGCGGACCCAGCTGGACGCGCGCGTGACCTTCGAGGTCGACGGTGAGTACAGCCCTCTCCTGTTCGGCGGGGTGCCGCTCGGAGATCCGGTCAGGATCGAGGCGGACGCGGCCGGGCTCTTCGTGGTCCTGCTCGACCCGCTCCACACGATCACCCGGGGCCTGACGCATCCGCTGGGTGTTCCGCACGGGCCCGGATACGGCTTCGTGAGCCAACGGGTCTTCGAGGAGCGCGAGGACAACTCTGCCGAAGCCGTTCGCCGCCGCGAGGACGAAGTCTCGGCGTGGGCGTCGTTCCCGCCCGTGGACGGGGTGGCGGTCATCAACATCAAGACCCGACTGGCCGATGACGGAAGCGTCCGCTTCGAGTTCGCCGACCGGATCCTGACCGTGGAGCAGTTCCAGACCGAGGTCCTGGAGCCGCTGCTGCGCAACAGCCAAGGCAAGCCGAGGTTTCAGCTGGTGGCGCTGGTGGGCTCGTACCTCGGTCGGCCCGGACCAGATGGTGGGCCGTCGGTGGCCCAACGGTACGCCGATGCCTTCGGCACCGAGTTCATCGCCGCGCCCGGCCGGGTGCACACCGACACCGGGGGACGTGTGGTCTCCGGTGATCTCGTGCACGTCGAGGGCCTGCCGGTTCCGCGGCAGACGGAACCCTTCGTGCTCTTCCGCCACAAGGTGGTTCTGGCGGAGACCCAACCCAAGGCTGTGGAGCTGTACCCCGACCTCGTCGACAGCGTTCGGCACGCGGTTCGGGTGCCCGGCCCGCCGATTCGGCTCAAGCCACCGTTGCCGCCCACGCGTCCGGTCTTCTGGGACACCCCGTCGTCGGAGCCGGCATCGGAGGCCCGCGCGGCCGTGACGTCGACGGACGACGAAGGGCCGGTGTCAGTTCCGCGGACCACATCGCTGCTGTTCCCGCGGGGGGTCCTGCTTGTCCACAACACCGCGACGCCGCCGACGGGCGCTGAAATGGAGGCCGCCCGCGGGGCCGCCGGCCCGCTCGGGACACTGACGGTCCTGGTTGCCGGCACGGTCGACCCGATGAGCCTGTTCACGGCCATCAGCCGGGTCCGCGCCACGGTTTTGCCGGAGACACGCCCCATCGTGCGGATGCCGGCGGACGTGGCCGCTCTGCGCCCCGACCCCGATGGGCCGACGTTGGCCGCCATGCTCGAGTCGTTCCATGACCTGAAGGTGCGGGGCTTCCTCGACCCGGACGAGAACCGGCGGATCTTCGATGAGGAGATCCTGCCCAACCTCCAGCTGAGCTGGCGGGGATCGAGTACCCGGTTGGAGTCCCGCGACGAACCCATCATTGTGGTCGTCGTCGCCCAGACCGGAGCCGGCAAGACCGAACTCTCCGAGTCGGTCCGGGCCGAGCTCGCCCTGGAGGGTCCGTTCGCACACATCGATATGGACATGTTCACTCCGCACTATCCCGGGTACGACGACGCGGTGCGGGCCGACCCCCACCGGGCCACCGATGTCGCCCGGGAGGACGCCGACGTGTGGTGGGACCGTGCGCTCGCTTGGGCCCGGGCACGTGGGCTTTCCGTGGTGGTGGAGTCGGCCGCCGCGTCGCCCTCGGAGTTCGAGGACATTCTGGAGTACTACAGCGCGAGCGGCTATCACGTCGACGTGCGATTCTTGGCCACGCCCGAGCCCGTGAGCGTGGCCGGAACGGTGGTCCGCGCCGTCCGGCAGCTCGAGGAGGACAGCGCGCCGCGAGTGGTGCGCCGTGAGGATCATGATCTCACGCTTCGTGGCCTGTTCCGCGCCGCCCAGGCGCTGGACGCCAGCGTCGACCTGGCCGACGCGGTCACCATCTACCGCCGCGATCCCGGCGGGTCGCGGGGCGAACCCCTGCCGATAGTCCACCACAACGATGTCGTCGATGGTGAGTGGGAAACGCCACCCAGCGCGGCCCGGGCCCTGCTCGCCGAACAGCGCATCGTGCACAGGGAGCCAGCATTCGAATCTCTCGACAATTGGGAGTTGACTCCCGCCAACTTCCTTCACCAGGCATCCGAGCTGCGCCGGGCGGAGGACCTCATATACCACGGCATGGCCGTGAACACCCCCTTGCCCGAACCCTCCGCGCTGTCCCCGGATCCTGAGGACGAGGGTGGTCCAGATCCTGAGGACGAGGGTGGTCCAGCCGGCCGCGGCACCGAGTCAGACGAATGGAGCCAGTTCCCGCCCGAGCCAACGGACGACGACATCGTCTCCCCGTCGGTCGGGGCTGGACCGGGCGGCACGCCTCCCACGGTGGAGCGGTCCCGCCCCCCGAGGGTCGAGGCCGGGGCGTTGGGGTCGCGCTGGACCGAGACGTACCTCGACTTGATGGACGAACTGGTCAACGACCACTCGCGAGCGCAGCAAGCGGCGGTCAAGGACTACATCGACCGGCTCCAGGACATCCGGCGCAGATACATCGGCGGCGGGCGCCGACACGTCGAGCACGTACTCGCCTACGCCTTCAGGGGAGAGATCGAGGACCGGCTGGGGCTGCCCGAACACGTGTCGGACGACGCCGTCGTCGAGGCGCTGACCGCCTTCGTCGTCGACAAACTGGAGGCGGAGCTCGCGCGGTGGGCTGCCCGTACAGGACCGGACCGGGGGCAGCATCGTCCCGACGACTACCCACTGATCACCGCCCTGACCCGTCACAACGCCCCCGTCGACGAGGCGTTCACCCGCCGGCTGATCGCCGCGATCAAGCGCAATGGCCCGTGGGACGCCTGGTCCAGCCGCCTCATGGCCGACGTTGAGCTCTCGGCGCTCGGCCTCGCCGCGTTCGTCTTCGACCGGACGGATGTCCGCCACATCGGCGTCCCGGGCGTCGAGCCGACCCGCTACCTGTGGGGCGACCACAGCGGCATAGACGCGGTCCAAGATGACTGGATCGTGGATCCGCCGCGCCGTCCGAGGCCATCGCAAAGGGTCGATCGGGAGCTGGCCGCCCGGGTGTTCGAGTTCATGGGCGACCTCGACCACCTGGCGACCGTCCGGGTCGGCCGCGCGTTGCGCACCGCCGACGCCGAGACGGCGGCCTCCCTGACCGCGGCGCGGCGCCAGCTTCAGGCCGCCCGGGAGCGGTACGCCACCCGGCGGATGGCGGAGGACCTGGGCCGGCTGCTGCGGCTGTACGGATACCTGCGGAGCACGATCGCCGCGCCGCCGCCCGAGCTGGTGCAACGGCTGCGCGAGCTGAACGAGACCGAGGACACCAGTTACCCGGTCCACGACCCGATCTTCCTCGACGACCTGCACGACGCGCTCGAGACGTCGCTGGAGTCCGGGGTCACGGTCGTGCTCACCCCGGCCCAGGCCCGATCTCTCGCCAGGCCGGAAACGGCCGCGACGACCCCGCTGCCGGCGGCGGTCACGAGCCGGCACCCCGACCTCGACCCCACCGGGAACGCGCTGGTGCAGGCGCACATCCGGGGCCGCGCCGTCCGGCGGGCGCTGGACAACACCGTGTTGACTGCCATCGATCCCGTCCGGCTGCTCCTCGGCGGGGCCGACGCGAACGTCCGCCAGCGCCTCGCCCACGTCACCGGCTTCCGCCACGACCCCGCGCTCGCGACCGCGCCGTCCGGCGGCGGGGCACTGGCGCTGACGCTGCCCGGGCTCACCTGGAGTGACGTCGACGAGGTGTACGTCGGTTGGGGAGCCGACCGCACCCGGCCGGGCGACGGGGCGCTCACCGACTGGCAGGCCGAGATGCTCAGAGACGAGCTCAGGTCGGCCCACCCGCCGGTGGTGGAGCTCGGCGCCGCGCTGAGCGCGGGCGACGAGGTGGCTCGCCAGCGGGTCCGCGAGCTGTTCGACCTGCCGGCCGACCATGAGCCGGCCCCGCCCGACCTGGCCGCGGCCCGGAGTCTGGACGCCCAGGTGCGCGGGGAGAACGGGGCGTTCCCTGACCGGGCTGAGCTCCTACGGGCGGCCCAGGACCGCGGCATCACGGGCGCGACCGACACCGAGATCCTGCGGTCGTTCGCCCGCGCGCTCCAGTTCGCGGACCGGCTCCGGGCAGCCAACGACGCCGGCACTTCCTACCCGACCAGCTCCCTCACGGCGGCCTTGACCCTCTTGGACGAGGTCGGCACATACCTACGCCAGTACGACTTCTCCGTCCGTATCGCGCCGCAGGCCGCGCTTGAGGGGACCGCGGTCCTGCGGCCGACCGGCCAGACGATCCACCTCGGCCCGGTCGATGTCGCCTCGATGGCCACCGCCGAGACCCCGGCCCAGGCGCCGGGCACGCCGGTCGCCGGAGCGGTGGTCGCGAGGCTTCGCCCCGACGTCCTGGGACGCTCGCTTGACGCTGCCCACGGCGACTGGCTCGCGCGCGAGGGCCTGGCCGGCGCGCTGCTGCTCACCGACGACGCGGTGTTCCGCTGGCTCGTCGGCCTGGCCACGCAGGGGCGGCACGACCCGGGCTTCGACCGCCGACCGCCGGCCGATCCGGGCCTCGCGCTACCCGTACGCACAGCGGTTGCCGGGGCGGACGTGGCCCGGTTCACGGTGCACCTCGGGGCCGACCCCGACCGGCCGGCCGCGGTGGTCACCCACGACCAGGCCCGGATGCTCGTCGTCACCCTGAACGAACGTGCCGCTGGGGACGGCCGCGCGGATCGCCGGGTCGTGGCCGAGCTGGGTCGCGACGTCGGCGCGCCCGGTGCCGCGCGGCGGATCGAGGAGAGCCGGGTCCACCGCCTCTACGGGGTGGCCCCGGGTGGCCCTCGCCGGGACCGGGCGCTGCGGACCGCGGCCTGGCTGGACGCGGTCGCCACCGGCCATCGATCGTTGTCGTTCGCCTCCGACGGCGAGTTGCGGGCGCTCGCGACGGACGTCGGCCTCGACGGGCCGCGCGCCATCGAGGACCTGTTCTTCGTGGCGTGGCAGGCGCTGCCACCGGACGGCCTCCCACCAGACGTCGGCGAGCGTGACGCCCTGCGGGCGACGGTCCGCGAGCGGGACATCGCGGAACTCGACCGCGAGACGGCGCAGGGGGCCGGCGCGATCGAGCGCGGCCTGAGGGCGTCAACCGTCGCGCCATCGGTCGCTCCGTCCGGTGCCGGGGTGCTCGGACCGGATCGATTCGGCACCCGGGCCGCCAAGCCGTCGCCTGAGTTCCTGCGGGGGTTGGACCAGAGCGAGGTGCCCTCCGCGTCGCTGCACGACTTCTTCGCCCGGCTCGACCTGAGCCGGCGGACCGCCCCCGGGTCGGCCGACCTACGGCTCTCGGCACTGGTCCCCGAGCCCGGCAGTGTCGTCGCGGTGGGTCGCGAGGACGGGCACTGGGCGACCGACCCGTCTCAGCTCAGCCCGCAGGCCGGACCGCTCGGGCGGTCCAGCCTGCCGCGCAGCGTGCACGCGGTCTGGCTCGGGTCACCGATCACCGGCGGCGACGGCCGGGCCGCGGCGGACCGGAGCGCGATGCGGACGGCGCTGGCCGCGGCGGCGGCGCAGGCCGCGCAGGCCCGGGTCATCGGGGCGGACTGGCGGGTACACCTGTGGACCGACATCCCCCGGTCGGACTTCGAGGCCGCCGGCGACAATCGGCCCGAGACCGGCAGCGACCGGCTGCGCGACGTCCGCGAGATGCGGCAGTGGGCCGCGGCGAACCGCATCGTGCTGATCAACGTCGACGAGGTGTTCCACGCCGGCGCGCCGCTGCCCCTGCTGCCGCAGTACCGGGCCGAGCTGGCCCGCCGCACCGAGCACGGACACCGCGAGGCGAGCGGCATTCTGGGCGCCTCGATCGTCGAACGCTTCGGCGGTGTCTACATGGGACCGCACAGCGGGCTGGCGACCATTCAGGGGCTGTTGGACCTGGCCGGCGCTCCGTCCTTGGCCCTCGACTTCCAGGTGGTACCGACGTCGACCGGTGGTGGCGTCGCCCTCGACATCGAGCCATCGACGATCGTGGCGGCCCGCCGGCACCCGTTCTTCCACCAGCACCGACGATTCCTCCTCGACACCTACAGGCGGACCGAGCAGCAGCTGCTCAACGCGCCCACGTTCAGCACCCAGCGGCAGCAGGAGGAGGCGCTGCGCGGGGCGGGCGGCGCCGGGCCGATCCGCCACCCGGCGACGCTGCGCACGAGCGCCCGCGGGGTGGACCCGGTCGCGCTGGGCTTCCGGTACGTGGCCGACATCCCGAACCTGCGGCGACTCACCAGGCCGGCAACGGCGACCGACACCGCCGGTGATCCGTTGGCCCCGGTGGTCCGCTACGGCCCGCAGGACGTGCCCGCCGTCACCCGGGACATCGTGTCCACATTGGAGCGCGGTCTGGCCGACCGGAATGGTGACCTGCACCTGACGGCGGTCGCCCCGGTGGTGGCCGCGCTGCCCGACCCGGCCGCGGCGTGGCGTGGCGTGATCCGGTTCCTGCTCACCCAACCGGACATCGCGGGGCGGATCCGCACGGTCACCGACCGGGTGCTCACTCTCGACACCGAGGGCGGGGTCACCACGCACGTGGTGCCGCTGCCGGCGTCGGTGCGGGCGAGCCTGGGACTGACCGAACCGGCGCCGGGTGCCGACCCGGAGGGGCAGTGGCGCCTGGGCGAGCTGATGCGCCCCTACCGCGGCGGGCGGGTCGATGGCCTCGCCGACGACGCGGCCGGCGACGGACACGCCGGGGCGGCGGCGCCGGGCGGCGACGCCGCTGCCCAGGCCCAGTTGCGGTCGGCGCTCTTCGGGGAGCGGGGCCGCTACGACGGCGCCGCGATGGACGCGCTGATGACGATGGCCGTGCACCGGCAGCACGGCGCCCCGGCTGGAGACCAGCGCGCTACAGCCGTCGCATTCGAGGCGCTCGCGGAGGATCTCGGCCTGCGTTTCAGCCCTGACCATGGCATTACGCGTGGACAGCGTCGCTGGATGGCTCTCGACCTCGTCCGGCGGGCTCAGCTCACCTTCGGGCTCGCGATCGGTGAGGTCAGGGTCGACGACCTGCGGACGGTGCTCGCCCTCGACGACCTGGCCGACGACGGATCGGGCCTGCGTCCCCCGACCCGCGGGCAGTTGGTGGCACTCGCCCAGCGGGCCGGCATCGGCGGCGAGCCGGGGCCGGCGCTCGTGCAACTCTTCGCCCACGCCGGGTGGGTGGGAGCGCAGGGACTCACCGTGGCTGCCCTGCGCCAGGTGCCGGACCAGCGGCTGCGGGACCTGCTGCGGGTCCCGGACGGGGCGGCCGTACCGGTCGATGGCGCCGCCACCGTCGCCCGCCTCGACCGGCTGGTCGCCCCGACCGCCGGCCGGTTCGCCTCCCGGCAGCAGCTCTTCGATCTCGCCGCTCGGGTCGGCATCGACCGGGACTCGCCCGATGCGCTGGCCATGCTCATCGACCGCGTGCGCTGGCTGGGCGACGCGCGCCCGCTGAGCGAGCAGGCGCTGGCCGAGCTTCCACAGCAGCGAGCCCGCGAACTGTACGGGCTGCCGGACGGGGCTCAGCTGGGCGCCGCCGACCTGCGGGCGGTGAGTCTGCTCGACCAGTCGGCCACCGGCCGGGCCAACACGTTCGCCTCGCCGGATCAGCTGGCCACACTGGCCAGCGAGGTCGGCTTCCGGTCGGCCTGGGAGCCGGCGCAGGCACGAGCGCAGCTGTTCCGGCTGGCGCAGGGGGCCGAAGCGCCGCTGACCGTGGAGCGGCTGAGGCAGCGGTGGGTCGGCCAGACGTACGGTCTGCCCACCGCCGGAGATCATGAGGTCGCGGTGGCGGCCCGGCTGGACCGCCTGGTCACCGGCGCGGAGGGCGGGTTCGCCCCGCCGGGCCAGCTGCGCGCCCAGGCGTCGGCCGTGGGCTTCGGCGGCTCCCGGTGGTCGGACCCCGCCGCGATGCGGGAGCTGTTCGGCCTGGCCGGGGCGATCCCGGATGGGACTGCGCTGACCGTCGACCAGCTGCGCGAGCGATGGGTCGCCCGGACGTACGAGTCGACCTCTGTCGATGCCAACCAGATCGCGGCGGCCCGCCGGCTGGACCGGCTGGTGACCGCTGTGGACGGCGTCGTCGGGACCAGGACGGATCTGGTCGAGCGGGCCCACACGGTCGGCTTCGGGGATCGCCGCGGCGCCACGGGCTGGTCGGACCGGGACGCGCTGCAGGAACTGCTCGGGCTGGCTGGCCGGGACGGGGAAGCGCTGAGCGTCGCGCTGTTGCGGCAGCGGTGGGTCGGCCAGACCTACGGTCTGGCGTCGCCCGACTCCGCCCAGGTCGCGGCGGCGGCGCGACTGGACGACCTGGCGACCGGCCGGTCGGGCGTGTTCGCGCCGCCCGACGCCCTGGCTCGGCTGGCGCGGGAGGTCGGCTTCGGGACGCTGACCGCAACCTCCGGGTGGTCGGAGCCGGACGCGCGGCGGGAACTGCTGGCGCTGGCCGCCCAGGACACGGGCGCGCTGAGTATCGAGCTGCTGCGGGCGCGCTGGGTGGCGCGGGCGTATGGCGTCTCCACTGCGGACGCCGACGATGTCGCGGCGGCACGGCGCCTGGATCGGCTCGTCACCGGCCGCGACGGGGTGTTCGCGACCCGGGACCGGTTGGTCGCGACGGCGGCCCGGGTCGGGTTCACCGAGCCGCGCTGGACGTCCGGGGATGCCCTGCGGCAGCTGCTGGCGCTGGCCCGCTCCGATACGCCGTTGACCATCCCTCGGCTGCGCGAGCAGTGGGTGATGGACCTTTATGCATTGCCATCCGTCGACCCGCAGCAGGTCTTGGCGGCGGCCCGCCTGGACCGGTTCGTCACCGAGGTGGACGGCGTTGCCGCGACCCGCGACGAGCTGACCGATCTCGCGGTGAGCGTCGGCTTCCGCGCGCCGCAGTGGCCGGCGGCGCAGGCGCTGGCGGCCCTGCTCGAGCTGACCCGGCATGCCCCGGCGGGCGAGCCGCTGAGCATCGACACACTGCGCCGCCGCTGGGTGATGCACACCTTCGACCTGTCCTCCGCGGACGATCGGCAGCTGGCTGCGGCGGGCGGGCTGGACCGGCTCGTCACCGGCCGTGGCGACGTGCTGGCCCGGCCAGCGCAGCTGCGCGCAACCGCCCAGCAGGCGGGGATCGACCAGGGTGCACCCCGGCCGCTGGTGCAACTGCTCTCCCGGGCCGACTGGCGGAGCCAGCAGACATCGTTGCCGCTCACCGTGGAGCCGCTGCGGTCGGTGCCTCGGGAACGCGCCGCGTCGCTCTACGGGCTGGGGCCCGCGGCGGTGACCGAGGCCGACCTCGCGGTCGTGGCCGGTCTCGACCGGTTCGTTACCGGCGAGGACGGCGTCTTCGCCAACCGGCCGGCCCTGCTGGGGTTGGCCCAGCGCATCGGAATCAGCCTGGACGCCGACGGGGCGCGGGCGCTGGGGGAGCTCTTCGCCCGAGCCGGCTGGCAGACCGAGCAGCGTCTCCTGTTGACGGAGCCGGCCCTGCAGACGGTGCCGAGCCGGCGCACCGCGCAGCTGTACGGGATGGCTCCGCAATCGGTCGGCCCCGCCGAGGTCGCGCTGGCCCAGCGGCTGGACGAGACGGTCACCGGACGCCCCGGGGCGTACGCGACGCAGGCGCAGCTGGCTGCCGTGGCCCGCGAGGCCGGCGCCGATGGGCCCGCCGAGCTGTTCGCGCGGGCCCGGTGGCTGGCCGAGCACGGTCAGCCGATGGACCGTGCACACCTGGCCGGCGTGCCGGTCCGGCGGGCCCGACTGCTGTACGGCATCACGCTCGACATCGACGTGACCGCCGACGAGCTGGCGGTGATCGGACGACTCGACACGCTGGCCACGGGCCGTCCCGGCACGTTCGCCAGTCGCGACCAGCTGCTGGACCTGGCCGAGCGGTCAGGCATCGACCGGGACTCTCCCACCGCGCTGGCTCAGCTGCGCGCCCGGGCGGGCTGGGTGGGCGACCAGGTCACGGCGGCGCACCTGCCGCTCGTGGAGGACCTGCGGGTGCGGCGGATCTTCGGCCTGCCCGACGAGCCGGGCCCGACGCCGGCCGACATCGCGGTCGCCCGCCAGCTTGACGAGATCGCCACCAGCCGCCCGGGCATTTTCGCGACCGAGTCGCAGCTGCGCGACGTGGCCGGACGCGTGGGCGTGGACACTCGTGCGGAGCTGTTCGCCCTCGCCCGGCGCACGCTGCCGCCCGAGGGCCTGCCGGCGGACGCCGACCCGATCGCGGTCATGCGGGCCGGCAGGGACGACTCGTCCGGCCCGACCGGCGACGGTGGCGCCGCCGCGACCCTGGACCGCCGCGACAGCTCGGACGAGGAGGCCGGGGCGGGCGGCGCGGCGACAACCGGTGGAGCCGCCACGATCGGCCGGGGCGATCCGGCGGACGGCGCGAGCACCGCCGCGCTCGCCACTGCAGAACCGTCCGGCGTCGGATCACCGGCATTGCGCGACGCGGTGCTTGCGTTGGCGCCCTGGATTGAAGGCACGCCGGACTGTCTGCCCCGGGTGTTGGAGGTACTGCGGGCGTTGAGCGCGCCTGCGCGGGCGTCGGACGACAGCCGGCGTGAGCGGGACGAGGATCGGATCGCGTCCTGGCTTGACGGAACGTTCGTCGAGTCCCAGTTGGACCAGTTGGCGGGGTTGCGGCCGCGTGGCGTGACCGCGATCGTGGTGGAGCGGCCAGGAGAGCACCCGCATGTCGTGCTGGTGGAGCGGCAGGCCGACGGGGGGCTCGTCCTGGCGGAGACCCAGGCTAACGGTGACGAGCGACTGGTGCGGTTCGAGCTCGATGGGCGCTTCGATGCTCACGAGGGACTGAGCCTGCCGCCGTCGCTGCACGGCTCGGTGCGGCTGGTGCGGGATCCGCTCGGTGGGCTCGCGCAACTCGAGCCGGTCGACAACCAGCCTCGGCCGATGCGCGTCGCGGAGGCGGACGCCCGCGTCCCGTTGCTCGTCGGGGCGGGTGTGGTCGCAGCGATCACCGACGCCATCGAGGGCGAGGTCGGCATGCGCCGGGCGTTCAAAGCGGTGGGGCGCGCCGTGACGGGCCGGCCGCGGACGGTCTTCGGGCGGGGCGACGAGGCCAGCCAAGGGGCGTCGGCTGTCCGGACCGACATCCAGACCGTCTTCGTGCGCCGCGAGGGCGACCGGTTGGATTCCGAGCCGATCGACGCGGTGCTGGCCGGCCGCGACAGCCGCGTGGTGCGGATCGTGCCGTCCGATGGGCTGGTCCTTGATGCGGCGGCGGTGGAGTCGCTGCGGCAACGGTTCGTCGCCGCGGGGCGGGTGGCGTTCATGCCCAGCCCGGGCAGCGAGGTGCGAGCCCACCAACACGATCTGGTCGTCGACGCACCGGGCGGGTGGGTGCGACTCGACGAGACCATGAGTGACGGCGGTTACGCGACCACCAGCACCGGCCGACTGGCTCGCGACATGACCGACCCGAGCCTTGTGCCGAGCAGGGGCGAGCTCATCACGTGGGCGGCCGAGCTCTCGGCGCTGCCGGTGTCCCTGGACTCCCAGCCGGGTGACTCAGTCCGGTCGATCGGACTGGAGCTGGAGTTCGACCTGCCGGAGCGTAGTGCGGACGAGTGGGCGGCGACGATGGCCGACATCATCACCGACCTGCGCCGGTACGGCCTCTCCACGCAACGCCAGATCCTGGACGACCACGGCACGCAGGCGCAGGGATACACCCGCGCCCCGGACGGCTGGCGGTTGGAGCGTGAGGGCACCGTGGAGGGCGGCGGCGAGCTCGTCTCCCCGATCCTGTCGTTCCGGCGTAGCTTCCCGTCAACCACGCAACGTCCCTTGTGGACGGACGTCGCCCTGGCCATCGGCATCCTGCGCCGCCACGGGGCGGTCGGCAGCGTCCGGACCGCGGGTCACATCCACGTCGGTGTGGGCGACTTCGGGTTGGACCGGGACCGGATGGCCCGGTTGCTCGGCTCGGTCCACGCCCACCAGGAGTCGCTGTTCCGCCTCGGGCTGCCGCCCGGCGCCCGCTACCACCGCGGCGTGCTGCAAGCCAGGCCGCTTCCGGCGCCGTCAGACGGGTACGGCGAGCGACTGGGTCGGCTGCTCGACTCGGGGCCGGACGCGCGGTACGACGCGTTCACCCTGGACCCGCTGGTCCAGGGTTGGCACCGTGGGGTGGCGTCCCGGCGCGACCATGTGGAGTTCCGCTTCTTCGGCGGCGACCTCGACCTCGGCGCGACGCAGGCCCGGGCCCGGACCGTCCAGGCGATCGTCGACGCGAGCGCGCGCCCGGTGCCGGTGCCCGGACCTCAGGTGCTGGGCCAGCACTACGGCCGCGATGCCGACCCGGAGAGCAGCCGCGCCCTCGACGAGTTGCAGGGCCTGTTCCCGCCCGAGGCGGAGTTCGCCCGGGAACAGGTGGCCCGGCTGTGGGCGCTGACCGTCTGGCAGCCGCCGCTCGTCGCGGGAATCCGGGGCTGGGGGAACCTCCTCTGGACCGGAACGGCCGTCAAGTCGGGGGCGGTGTGGGACGCCTACGACGCGGCAGCCGCCGGCTACCCGGGGCCCGTCATCGTCGCCGTGCCCCGCGGCGTCACCGACCAGGTTCCTGTCGTTCCGCGCGCGACCACCGCGGCCGGCGTCCCGGCGCCGCGAGACATTCGCTTCGGTGAAGACCCGGCCGACGCCGCCGAGCTGACCAGGCGGCAACGCGAAGCGCTGAGGGCGCAGCTGGACGCCTTCGCCGCCGACACTCGGCCGGTCGTGCTCGCCCCGCACCCGGCCGGCACCGAGGATGCCCTGCGTGGCGGGGCGTGGCTCGTCCGGCCGCGAAGCTCCGACGGCGACGTCAGCGTCACGCTCGAGAGCGGGTCTGATCCCGGCTGGCATTCGCGGCACGGCTGGGAGGTGCTCGATGCGGCCGGCACCGTTGTCCATACCCATGGCCCGCGACTGGACGGGGCAGGACTGCGGGCGATTCTGGCGGTCGCGGCCGGATCGCCCGCCGCCGACGGCACGGCGGCGCCCTCGGAGCCGGTGCTGTCGTTGCGCGGTGGCGCGGGCCGGCCGGAGGACCTGGACCTCACGAGCGACCTTGACGACCTGTCCGATCTGGACATCAGTGATGAGTCGGACGGCGAGTTGGGCGATCCGTCAGACATTGAGCTGGCTTGGTCGGAGGATGGCTCGTCGTCTGGGGACTCCTCACTGACGGTGGTCGGGCCAATGGTGGCGTCGGACGGCCACATTCGCGCGTTGCTGGACCTGCCGGATGACGTGGTGGTCGAGGCACACCACCGGTACGAGGCGGAGGTGCTGGCCGGGGTCGTCCGTCCGGGCGCGACGGCGGCTCAGGTAACGCCGGAGCAGATGTTGGTGGTGGCCGATGCGCTGCACGCGCCGGGGACGGTGACGTTGACGGAGTCGCCGTCGGCCGCGGTGATGGCTTCGCGCGGGTGGTTGATGCGCCGCACTCGTGGGGTGGCGGGGCTGGCGGTGCAGTTGTACGGGCCGAGGGTGCGGCCGACCCCCGATGGGCTGCGGATCGTCCGGCGTCTCTATGACGTGTTGGAGATCGGTGGGTTGACGCGGGACCGGGCGGGGTTGGCGGCGCTTGCGGGCCGGGTGCTCGGCATCGATGCGGCGGCGTACACGGATGCTGACGGCCGGCGGTTGCTGGAGCTGGTGCACCAGGCGGCGATGCCCGGGACCGGGCCGACAGTGGTGGCGGCCGTGCAGGCCGGGGTGGCGTCGCAGGGGATGCGCCACCTGGCGGGTGAGCTGTCGCTGAGCGTGGATGAGCAGCGGCAGTTGGTGGTGGAGCTGTTGACACCGCGGCCGCGAGAAAAGGATCAGTTCCTGGCGGTGGCGATGCTGTTCGACGCCGACGATGCGACGCTGGCACAGCTGTTGACGCCGGCCGACGTACGCGAGGCGGTGCTCGGTCGCGTGCGGCTGCCGGTGGTGCGGCCGGTGCTGGAGCGGGTCATCAACGACCGGGTCGAGGGCGGGATGGACGCCCTGTTGTCTGGCGGCCCGATCGTTGCGCATGGGCAGCCGGCGGGGCGGTTCACGCCCGACGTGCTCGACGATTTCGATGCCGACATCGACTTCGACACGTTGTTCGCGTTGCCGGGGGTGGAGAAGCTCAAGGCGTTCCGGTACCTGCTGGCCCGGCAGTTGGAGGGGGCCCAGCCGGTAGCCCCGCGCACACCCCACGAACTGCGCGAGGACGCGCTGCTGCTGCGGCTGATGCGCGAGGTGACCCACCGCTTCGCCAGCATCGGCGGGACCGTGATGGCGCGAGCGGTCGTCGACACTCCGCCGATGGCCGTCGTCGCAGCCACCGACGAGGCCATGGCCAGTGATCCCTTCCGGCCGGTGGCGGAGACCCGGGAGTTTGTGGAGACGCTGCCGGGCGACACCGAGCCGTATGGTGTCCGCTTGCGTGAGCGGATCGAGGCGTTCAGGACCGGCCTGCTCGCTGCAAGCCTTGCTGGTTGGCGGCCGGAGGATCGGGTCCCGGGGCGCCTGCTCGGGTGGGACCGGGTCAACGAGATCGTCAACGCGGCCCGGGAGAGCAACAACGCCGCGTTCGCGCCATACAGCCGCCTGGAGACTCCGTACGTCGGCGGCACCGGCTCGCCCGACGACACCATCGTCGACATCTGGGAGTACTACGAGCCCATGATGCAGACCGCCGAGGGAATCGACGAACTCGCCACGGAAGCGCTGCATCAGGTAATCCATGGCCTCGACATCCACAGTGAGCACGGCGCCCGGCTGGATCTGTTCGCCCTCGCCAACCGCGAGTCGCAGATCGCGTACGAGGTGATGGAAGAGCAGCTCAACGACCCCGCACGGGCGCGTCAATGGGCCGAGTACATGCGTAACTGGTCCGGCATGACGCTTTCGGGCAAGGCGATCGTGGTGAGGCGGTGGCTCCCTGAGAGCGCCGAGGAGAGGCTCGACATGGAGCTGAGTCTCTTCCAGGTCGCCACGCACGAGGACGTGCACTTCCGGGAGGCCGCGGACTACCTGGCATTCCGGCAGCGACTTTCCGAGCTCACCGCCAGCGGCCGGGCGTGGCGTGAGGGCGTGCCGACGGCCCTGCACGAGCTGAGCTGGTGGCGGCTGCGCGCCGACCGGGGCCGCTGGGAGCGCGTCCTGGCGACGGTCGGTGGCCCGAACGCGCCTGATGGGCGATACTCCCCGCCGCCCATGGACGGCCTGCGATATAACGAGTACGTCAATGCGCTCCGGCTGATCCATGTGGTTGGGGCCGAGAACCTGATGGCGTTCTACTTCCTTGGCGACGGCGAGCGGTTGATCGGCTCGTTCACGGTCGCGATGCTCGGCTCGCCCGAGGCGCCGCTGTCGGTGCGGGCGATGCGCGACGCCGTCGGACGGTTGGGTTCGGCCCCGCCGGCGGCCCGGCACGGCTTGAGCGTGCAGGTGTTCCTCGACCCGCAGGACGCGGCGTCGGCGGAGGTGGCGGGCCTGTTGCGCCAGCCCGGCGCCGACGTGGTGACGGTGAACAGCCCCGCCCCATCGGCGTTGCCCGTGTCGTCGTCGCGGGATGGTTCGGGCCGGCCGGAGGACCTGGACCTGGTCAGCGAGCCGAGCAGCGACGGCGGCCCGGGCTCGCGGCCGGCGTCGGGTCAGTCCGATCTGGACAGTGGGGTGGGCGGTGGTTCGCACCTGGACGGTCTCGCCGCCGCCGGGGTGTCGGGCTGGTTGGATGCGTTGCGCCTGGCAGATGCGGCGTTCGCGCGGCAGGTGTGGTCGTTTGGTTCGGCGGTGCGGGCGAACCATCCGGGCGGTGTGGGTGGGGCGCTGGTGGAGGGTGCGGAGTTCGTGGCGGGGGTGTTGGCGATGCCGCCGGTGCGGGTGGTGCCGGCGCGTGGTGACCTGGGTGGACAGGTGGATGTCGGGTCGTGGGCGGTGTCGGTGCGGGTCGGGGTGCCGTGGGCCGTCGCGTGGGAGGACCTGCTGCGGGGGTTGGTGAAGGCGGAGGCGTACTGGCGGGTGGCGGCCGGTGATCGGATGGCCTGGCCGTGGTCGCCGTGGACGTTGACGTCGGTCCTTACTCACCTCGCCGGTAAACCGGCCATCGTGGCGCAGTGGCCGGCGTGGCGGCAGGGCCTATGGGAGGCCGTCTTCGGTCCCGACGCGGTGCGGTCGCTGGAGCGGGCGGCGGACGAGGTGGTGCGGCGCTCGCGTGATGGCCAGCCGCTGGGTGGGTTGCGGGAGTTGCTGGCTGAGGTCGAGGTGTTCGCGTCCTCTGTCGAGGGTGCGTCGTCGCGGCTGGCGTTCGGGTGGCGCAGTGGTCAGCACCGGTTTGTCGAGGTGGACCCGGATACCGGTGTGCGGCGGGGAGAGCTCGAGTGGTCGTCGGGTCGGTGGATCCCGCGGCTCGCCGTGTCAGGTGGGGCACCGACGCCGGCTCAGGTGGCCACGGCGATGGTGGCGGGGTTGGCCGCGTTGGCGTCGTCGGCTCCGGTTGGTCCGGACTCCCCGCCGCGGCGGGTGGCGATGGTGGTGCGGGATCGCCAGGAGGGGTTGTCGCGGTTGGTCGAGTCCGGGGCCACAGATGTGATCGTGGGTGGTTTCCAGTTCCAGTTGAATACCACGTACCCGATCTACAATGACACCAATGACTATGTGAATGATCTCGGCCCGGTGTTCATGCTCAACGGTGTCCCGGTCAACGGGTCGCATCGTGATCCGCTGCTGGAGGATGTGGCGCAGCTGGATGGTGTGAACCGGCTGGCGATGCTGGGTGGCAGCAGTGGTGACTACTACGGGGAGATCGGTAGGGGCTATCAACCGCCAGAATTGTTGAACGTGACGTTCTCGCAGCTGTATCCGCCGCTGCGCGACATGCTGCGGACGTACGAGTTCTCCGGGCTGAATCTGTTCCCGTATTCGGTCGGCTGGCCGGCCTTCGACTATGGGCAGTTGATCGATGCGCTCCGGGATGATTTCGGTCGGTCGTTCCTCATCGCGATGACCTGGGACGGAGTGATACCAGGGTCTGGTGGCCAGTGGATTCCGATCCTTACGACGGCCGTGGACAAGGTCGACTTGCACATCCTGGTCGGTCGGCCGGACCGCGGCTGGCAGCGTCTCGTCGACGAGACCGGGCTCGACCCGCAGCGGGTGCTCATCCTGATGGAAACGTCGACGTATACCGGCAGTCCTAGTCCGGCCGCGGTCACCGCGGACACCGAGGAGAACACCAGCGCGCACATCGCCGGTCTGGTCGAGGCGGTTCCCGACATCCTGGGAGTTCTCGGCTGGGACTTCGACCACGCGAACCCTATCGATGCTCCCTGGACGTGGGCCCAGCACGCGACGCGGGCGCTGGAGGAGGGCGACTACTTCCCCGCGGAGCGCGACCGCGAGCAGCAGCGGCAGCGGAACAGAACCATCGCGGGCTCGGTCGTCGGCGCGGTCACGCTGATCGCGATCGGCGGATCCCTTTACGTCTACATCAGCCGGATGAGGCAGGTGACGGCGGATGTGGCGGCGCGGGCGGCGGCGCTGGCGACGCGGGTGACAGCATTCGCGGAGACTCAACAGCGCAGCGCCTGGATACCGCGCCCGGGCGACGTGGAGCTGGTGGAGTTGGCCAGCCGCCGTGAGGGGGCGGACACAGCGCTGGTGGTCCTGCAGCGCACGGTCGAGGGTCTGGAGCAGGCCGCGCGGGCAGTGGCATCGGTGACACCGGGGCCGGTGGCGCCGACGACCCGCAGCCGGGTCCGCCGGCTGCCCGGTTTCCCGGAAGTCCCGTCGCCGACCCACATGACCGGTGGCGCGGCCGGGTTGCGGGAGCAGTTGGCTCGGACCCGGCGGGACCTGGCCCACCTCCACCGGCTGCGGGGTGCGGTCGCGGCGGGTGTCTTCGGCGTCCAACGCTGGGCCCTGCTGAAGGCCTATGTCGAAGGCGAACTCGACCGTGACGTTGCGCGGGCGGCGGCGATGGAGCGGCTGCGGAAGGACTTCCCGGGTCTGGCCCGTGCGAGTGACCGCCGGGTTGGGGCAGTGCTGGAGAGCGTGGTCGACCACATCGTCAATGGCACAGATCTGGTCACGAACCTGGATCTCAACGCGTCGGTGACGCTGGATCTGGACCGGACGTTGTGGTTGCCCGGTGAGGGTGGCGAAGAGTCGGGGACCAGGACCACGGTGCGGGAGCTTCTACAGGGTGGTCAGCCGGGCGGCGCCTTCCCGGCGGAGCAGACCCAGGTGACGGTGACCGTGTGGGAGTTCATGCGGGCCGCGCCACGAGTCGGTGCCCTGCTCAACAACTGGATCACTCGGACCAGGAGCGCGGCGTGGGGGCCTTGGTACGAGACCAGGCGTGGCAACAAAGAGTCCCGGTCCGGCTACCTGCCGGCGCTGCTGCCCACGGCACCCGAGGCTGGTTCGCTGGCGGACGGTCAGCTCTACAGCCCCGAGGAGCCGTGGAGCCTGCCGTATTACATGTCCCCGGTTTCGGTGTTCCGGCCCGGCGGCACCGCGCCCGGCTATGGGCGAGCGGTGTTCCACTGGAAGAAGGCGGACCTCCTCGATGCCGTCACGTTCCGGGAGGACGGCGTATTTGACGTTGCCCGGCACGTGCGGTGGTTGAACAACCTGTACTGGGTGGTGGCCGGCAGCGACAAGCAGGTCATCGATCTGCTGGTGGGCGAGGCGACCGGCTTCGAGCAGGCGTCGGACCTGGTCAGCGCGCTGCATAAGGAACACCCTCCGCCTGTGTCCAACCGGATGATCGAGGTGTTCCTCAACCGGACGGCGCGATGGGGCGACGTTGAGCGGGTGGTGTTGACCTGGTCGGCCGACGAGGCGGACGGGCTGGCGCAGGCGTTGCGCCAGCGGGAAGAGATGGAGACGTTCGCCGCCGCGAATGGGTTCGACTTCGAGGTGGCGCTGCACCGCGACGGCGATGCGCCGCTGGACTTGTTCCGTCATCCGAAGGCGTTCGTCATTGTGCCGGGCAGCGACGCCGCGCCAGCCACGGTTGAGGGCCTGGTGCGTGGTGACGTCTCGGTGCCGGGAGCCGCGGTCTCGGCCTCGTTGCTCACGGCGCCCGAGGGGACGCGGGCGTCGGACGTCGTGCTGGAGGTGTCGGTACCGCCGGGGGTCGGCTCCATCGAGGCCGACGGCCGGGTGATCCTGCCGAGGCCGGACTGGTCGAAGGTCGTCGTACGGGGAGTGGTGCGGCCGCTTGGTGAAAGCCGGCCGGTGGCGGGGCGGCTGTCGGACTACGACGGAGAGAGCCTGCCCCGGCTGGCGGCGTCGTTCGGGTCGGTTGGTCCGGATGGGGTGCGGGTCGGTCTTTCGGGTGCGGTGGCGGGTCGGTCGTGGCGGGTGGTGCCGGTCGACAGTCGCGACCACGGGGTCGATGTGGTGTTGACCGCAACGTTGTATCGGCACTTCGGCGTGGCCGCGATGGACGCGGTCCTGGTTCGCGGTGTCGATGGAGACGACTTCATCGGGTTCGGGGTGGCGGTTGAGGTGACGCCGGGTGAGCGGACGCTGGACCCGGGTGAGGTGGCGGAGCGGCCTTACGGGTTGGTCGCCGGTGTGGCGGCAGACCTGTTGCTGGATACGGGGGTGGTGGACGGACGGGTCGCGGCCGGCGCGGGGGGCGTGATCCGGTCGGCGGGGGCGAGGACCACGCCGCTGTTGGCATTGGGGCGTCGGGCGGTCGCGTCGGGCGAAGCCGACGATGTCTCGGTGGACGCGGCGTGGGCCGCGGTGGTGGCGGGGATGACGCCGGTGCAGTGGTTCGCGGCGACCCAGCGGGTGTGGGCGGTGCGCGACGAGGCGATCCGGCAGGTCGTGCACGCTCAGCTGGGTCTCCCGCGCCAGGCGCAGGTGTTGGCCGACAAGCTTGTCGAGCGGAAGCGGACGTTGCCGTTGCCGCGGGTACCGCTGGCCGAGTTGCGCGCCGCAGGGTTGGCGCCCGCGCCGGAGGTGGCCGGGCTGCGGGTGGAGGAGACGCCGCTGGGCTGGCATGTGAGTGTGGACGGCACAGTGCCGCGTGACATCGCCCAGGCCGCCCCGGCCGGGCCCGGCGACTTCCGGGTGACGGTGGACCCGGTCGAGGTGGCGGCGGGCGAGATCGCCGATGAGCAGCTCGCGATGGTGTTCGCGGGTTTGACGCCGGCGGTCGCGCAGTTCACCAGTCTTGATCTGCGTCCATCGTCGGGCGTGATCACGAGACAGGGCATGGCCGGGTGGGCTGCGAGACTGAGCCGGTGGGCGGCGGCGCGCGGTGAGTCGGTGGCGTCGTACCACGTGAATGCGACGGCCGCGGCGACCGCGCCGCGGGCGTCGTTCGATGTGCTGCCCACCGAGTTCGAGGCGTTCGCGGTCGGGGCCAGCGGGAACCTGGTGACCCCGGTGCATCCGGAGGTCGCGGTCGAGTTCCGCGTCTCCTTGCCCGGCCGGCTCGAAAGCGACCCGAGCCCGGCGGGCGTGACGCCAAGTCTCGAAACCAACGGGTACGAGGACGGCGGTCGCCTGCTGCCCGGCACCGGGCGGTGGGCCGCCAAGCAGCTCGACCATGGGCTGCTGGTCTACCAGCCGCCGCTGCCCGACTCACCACCGGTGACATCGACTGAGCTCTCCGGCGTCACCCTGGCCGGCTCTGGCGGCACCACCGCTGGCCTGCCCCGGGACGCGGCCCGCATCTTCGTCATTACCGCGACATCGGACGCCGTGGTGGACCTGTCGGGTTGGTCGAAGGTCGGCGAGCGGCTCGGTGCCAACCCAGGGGGCAGCTACCAGTCGCCCGAGGGCGGGCGGTACTACGTCAAGGAGGTCGCCTCGCGGGAGGTCGCGACCAGACAACGGCTGGCGTCGTGGTTGTACAACCTCGCCGGTGTCAACGCGGCACCGGTCGGTCTCGGCCAAGGGGCGCCGGGCCTGTCCGGCGGGGTGCAGACGTACACGCGGTTCGTTCCTGGCGCGATGGCCACCGACCGGATGTGGGATGACGCGGTCTTCCGCGGCAAGGTTCGTGCCGGCTTCGCCGTTCACGCGTGGCTGCAGCGCAACACCGACGCCGCCGACATCGTCAGCGACGGGAATCGTGACCCGTGGTTGGTCGACCTGGGCGGGGCCCTGCACCATCTCGGCGACCGCTTCGGCGTCTCCGTTCCGGAGCTGGACTCGATGCGCGCCGCAGGCGGGCCGTTCGAAGGGATGAGTGACGCCGAGGTTCGCGCGTCGGCGAAGCTGTTGCAGTCGATCACGCCGGCGCAGATCGACGAGCTGGTGGCGGCGTCCGGGACCGATGCGGTGGTCGCGGGGCAGCTCATACAACGCCGGGCGATCATCCTCGGCTGGGCCGGTCTTGCCGGCGCCTGGGAGCCGGGTTCCGGGGCGGTGCTCGCCACACCGCCAGGCGATGCGCCGCTGGTCCTGGTCGATCGGTCGCGCTTCATCACACCGATGGCCGTTGATCTGGCGTTGGTGGGGCTGCCCGACTCCAGCGCATCGCCGCTTGTGGTGGAGGCCGAGCACCGCACCGCCGCTGACGTCGCGTCGGAGGTCGCGGCCGCGTCGGCGTTCGGACCCGGTCGACCCGTGGCGCTGACGACGACGAATGCCGGGGTGGGCGGGGTCGACGGCGCGTTCGCCGCGCAGGTGGCGCGCGAGTTGGCCGGCCTGACCGGCGGCATCGAGACCGTGGCCGGCGCGTTGGGGAAGGTGCTGCCTTCGGCTGGTGGTCGGCCGGTCGTCCAGCCGGTCGACGGGGCCGACACTCGTTTGTGGACGGCGTTCATCGCCTCCGGGCCGGATGCCGCCCACGTGATCGAGGTGTCGGAGGCACCCGATCTGACACCGGCCACCGCAGACTGGCTCTCGATCGAGCTGGCGCGAGCCCGCGTGCCTCAGCCGCCGAGTGGGCCGGACGACCTCACCGTGGCGGAGCGGCAGGCGTCGATCGGGTACGACCTGTTCGGCCTCCGGGGTCGGGAGCAGACGCCGGACTTCCTGGCCGGGATCGGCCTCGAGGCGTTGCAGCCGCAGCAGTTCGCGGCCTTCTTCGACGCGGTCGCCATGAGCAGTGCCCGCCCGTGGCGCCCCGCACCCTTGTCCATCGATGCGCTGGTCGCCGACCCGGGCGCCGTCACCGAGGCCACCCGCCCCGACCGGGCGTGGACGAAGCGTGAGGTGCCTGGCATCCGGTCGGCGAGCCTGCCCGACACGTTGACGTATCCCCATCAGGTGCACACGATCTGGGTCGGTGGACCCTTGGGCGGCCGCGGCAAGATGGGCGCCTTCCGTGAGTCGGTCACGACCTGGGCCCGCCGGGTCCGGGGCTGGGGTCGGGTGCTGCTGTGGACGGACGTGAGCCCCGAGGATATCGAGCTTGCTCGATCAAGCACGGCTCCAGCGCAGGGTACCGATCGCTGGGGCGACATCAGAGACATGGTGAGCTGGGCCGACCGCACCAATGTCCGGCTCATCAGCGTGCGCGAGCTGTTGCCGTTGATGGCTCCGGCGTGGTTGCGGGAGCTGTTCTGGTTCGAGCTGGCCAAGAATGACGGGCCCGCCTTCGCCGCGGCCAGTGACATCCTCCGCAAGGCGATCATGTGGGTGTTCGGTGGCATCTACACCGACGGCGACAACGTCTTCACGCACGAATTCGCCCACTACCTGCGGAAGGTCGCAGCATCCAAGCCGGGCTGGGCCGCGCAGGACTATAGCAACAGCACAGAACCCAGGGTCGGCAACGCTTTGTTGATCTTCCCGCCCCGGCACCCCGCCGCCGAGGCGGTGCTGCAGAGGCTGCGAAGCAACTACGCCATGTCGCAACGAGATCTGTACAAGTACGTGTGGGCCGATGTGGACGGCACGGCGACTCGGTATGCGGAGGCACTGACCGCGTCCTTCGCCCCACGCAACGCCGCACATCGATACGAGACCATCGTGCGAACCGGACCGGCCGTGCTCCGAGCGCTGAAGCCGATGCTGGGCCTGACCAGGCTGTCCGAGCTTCCCCTGGTGAAACTGAAGTCGCTCAGTGACCAGGGCTGGATCGGCGACCCGGGCCGCGGCGACGCGCGGCCGATACCGACCCGGCAACAGACCCTGCTCGTCGTCAAGCAGATCGTGAACACGTTGTTCGGGCAACTCCACAACCGCGAGGGCGACCTCTATCTGAACCTCGTCGACCCCGTGGTGCGCCGCCAGCCCGATCCGGCCGCCGTGTGGACCGCGGTGCTGCGTCACATCGCCGCGGATCGCGCATTTGCCGGCCGGATCGGCAGCGTGACCATGACCCGGCGCGAGGTCGGCGACACAGTCACCGACCACGTCCTCAACCTGCCGCCGGAAGCGGCCGCGTTGCTCAAGCTCAGCGGCGGCCACGGCCAATGGTGGCTGGGCGAACTCTCGCAACCCGCTCTCCTCACGCCGCTCCGGCCGGAGCCGCTGCCCCCCACGTCGCCGCCCTCGCCCACGGCAGCGCCATCGCCGCCGGCCCCGCAGGCTCCGTCCACCGCGCCTGCGCCCATCCCGCCTGCGTCCATGCCGCTGCCGGCCGTCCGAACCCTCGCGGCGCCGGGAGACGGGCCACCGGTCGACACTGCATCGGCGCCGAGGAACGCTGCGGCGCCCGAGGACCGGCTCCCAGCGACGTTGCGCGCCTGGCTGGGCCGCGTGACGGCCGGTCTGCCGAGCCAGCCGCTGGTGTTTGTCGATGGTGTGTTGCAGTCGGTGGTCTCGAGGCGGTTGGCCGACGGTCGGGTCAGCGCACCGGTGGAGCTGGCGGTGGGCGACGCCGGGCAGTTGTCGGGCTGGTTGATCCAGCCGGCCCGATCCGCCGCCGGTGGCCCGGTGCTGGTGCTCGTGTCGGCGGAGCGGTACGAGAGCCTGCGAACGGAAGGGCTGCCGGCCGGTGTGGATGGGGCGTTGCGGGTGGTCGTCGGTCCGGCGGAGTCTGGTGCCGGGTTTGCCGTGGGCGGGACCACTGTGGACGGATCTGGGTTGGCTGGTCTGCTCACGGCGGCGGGCAGCGGATACCGGCCGGGCCAGGCGGTCGACTTGGTCGTGGACGGGCCGCGCGTTGAGGACGCGGTGATCGCTGAGGTGGAGCGGGTGCTGTCCGCTCCGGTCACGCAGCAGACCCTGACCGCCCTGGGTAAGAGGCCCACTGTGGACACCGTCGGCACGTCTCGAAGCGCCGGGCCCAATGTGCGGGTGAACATGGCGCAGATGCCGTCGTGGGAGCTTGGGCGCTGGGTGGCGTGGGACGTCAACCCGGACACCGGTGTGCTGCAGCTGGGGATGTGGCTGTCGCGGTTGTCGGACGGGTTGGCCCGGCTTGACGCCACGGTGCTCGGCTCGATGGCGGGCGACGCGGTGCGGGCCTGGCGTGATGTGCGGGCTGCGGTTGATGAGTCGGTGGCGGCCGTGGCGGGGTCGGACCGGGTCGATGTGGCCGGGCTGCGTCAGTGGCATGGCCGGATGGACGGACTGTTCGATCGAGCCGAGCAGGTGTTGGGTGCGCTGGCCCGCTCGGGGGTGTCGGTGCCCGATGTGCGGAGCCTGCTCGGGCTCCCGGCGCCGTCCACGACCGACCCGGACGGCTCGGTGTTGTCCGACGGCTCGGTGTTCTCCGACACCTCGGCGGCGCCGAAGCCGGAGTGGCTCGGGCAGTTGCGGCTGGCGGAGGACGAGGTCGCGCGCTGGGCGCGCGAGGTTGGCTCGGTGGTGCGGTTCGACGCGCGCAGTCCGCTGGACGCCTTGGTCGAGGCGGCGGAGTGGATCTCCGGGTTGGCTCAGATCCTGCCGGTCCGGGTCCGGACCGCGATGGAGGGTGGGGCGCGGTTCGATCTGTTGGACCGGTCGGTGTGGGTGCCCGTGGGGCCGTGGCGCACCGCCTGGTCGGACCTGGTGCGCGGTCTGGTGGCAATCGAGGCGTCGGATCGCCTGGGGTTCGTGCCGGACGAGACGGAGTTGGCAGCGGCGGGCGATCGGGTGCTGGCGGCGGCGGGTTCAGGTGGTCCGACGGTGCCGTTGCGGTCGTTGCTGACGACGATCACGGTCGAGTCCTTTGTGGATGGTGCGCGGGTTCGGGGGGAGGTGCCGGGCTGGTTCACCCACGCCGACCACTTCACCGGGGTCGATCCGGAGTCCGTCGCGGTGGTCGGCCGGTATCGGCGGGATCCGTCGGGCCCGTGGCTGCCGGTGCTCGCCGGCGGGATGCCGGATGGGTCCGAGACGTCCAGCACGGATGGCGAGGGCCCGGAGGGTGAGCCATCAAGCTCAGCAGGGATGCAGGTCGACAACGTTGGGCAGTCGACGGCAGAATCCTCGGGTGGGAGGGCCGTCATTTCTCCAATTGAGAATTGGCATGTCCTTCTTGAGAACCCCGATTTCGACTGGCAAACCACCGGCCAGGTCGCTCGTGAGTTCTGGCGCTCGTGGGTATTTGTTCAGCGTGATGGTCAGCCGTGGATATGGCTTCGGCAGAGATCCCTGCTCGCATTGGAATCGGTCGAAGGGGTTGTTCCTGATGTCGGGCCGCCCGGCGTGGTGCCGGATGGGGCGCCGGTGCTGGTCGTCGGTGTGCGGCGGCCCGATCGCCTGACCCCGGATGGCGTGTTGTGGGGCGTCTTCGACACATTCGGCGGTGCCCGGTGGGCGCCTGAGGTCTTCGTGGTGGTCCACGGCTATGGACAGCTGGACTCGACGGTGGTGGCCGTGTACCGGCACGGTGACGGCCTGTGGCTGAGGGAACCCGACGCATTGTTGGGCCCGGACGTGGTCAGTGCCGCGGCCGCCGTGGATTGGTCGCGGGCCGGTATCGACGGCTGGCGAAGGTTGGCCGGGGTCTTGGAGACTGCCGCGTCGGCGGTCGGCACGCGGGAACAGCCGGGTCCGGCGGTGCAGCAGTGGCATGCCGGGCTGGCGGGGCTGGAGGGGACTGCTCCGGACGCGTGGTTGGCGGACGTCCGTGCGCGGGTCGGGCAGTTGGAGGAGTTGGGGCGGCGGTTGGCCGAGGTGCGCCGCGCGCTGCGGCTGGGCGCGCTGGTGCGGTGGGCCAGCGAAGAGCCGGCGCGGCACCTGGTGACGGTGATGAGTCTCGGCCGGCCGACCGACGAGCGGCAGGCGGAGATCCGGGCGGCGCTCGATGGGTTGGGGCTGTGGCCGCACGGCATGCTGGTGCCTGATTCGGTCGTGAACCTCTTGACGACGGTGACGTTGGTTGATTTCGCTCTGCATGTGAATCTGGCTGATCCCGCCGGGATCATGCGCCTTTCGGGTCGGAGCTTTTCCGATGATCGGGCCGAATGGTTGCCAGGTATCGATTTCATGATGTTGGAGGATGAGAACTTTTCGGCGTACTGGCCGAGCAGTTCGGTGGGTGCGCTGTTCGGGATGGTCGTTGACGGAGCGGACCCGCGTGCGTTGCGGCGTGCTCTGGGCGAGGCCGCGCCACCGGTGGGTCTGCGGCCCGAGATGGATTCGAGGACGGCGGCGGAGGTGTCCGCCGCGGCGAGCGCGTTCCTGATCGGGCGGCATGCGATCGAGGATCAGATCGCCGCTCGACGCGACGATCGGCCCTGGGCTGTTGAGTCCGGTTCCGGTCGTGAGACCGATGGGTGGGAGTACGCGACCGGGCAGGTCGCATTGGCCGCTGGGGTGCAGGCGGCCCCGGGGCTGCCTCGGTGGTTGGAGCTGGGCGGGGCGCTCGGAGTGGGCGCGCTGTGCTTGACGGACACCTTGGCTCAGCTGTTGGCTCGGGCGAGACCTGGCCATTATCCGTTCCTGGAATCCGCGACGCAGCGCGCCGTGAACCTCCTGAATGTGGCCGAGAGCATGCTCGGCGCGGATCACCCGTTGATCATTCAGTTGCGATCCGGGCAGGGCGGCGAGATCTACGAGCCCGGATTCCTGGACGTGTTCCTGGCCAACTTCGGGGTCCGGGTTCAGGTCATCGAGTTCCGGCGTGGGCAGTGGATCCCGCATCAGGTCCAGGGTGAGAGCGGACCGCTGTTGCTGGTGGCGTACTCGCCCGGCCACTGGTCGCCGTTGTTCGTGACGGATGCGAGCGTTCGCACGTTGCTCGGCTGGCAAGCTCCGGCCACACGCGCTGGCGACAGTGCGGTGGACGAGCTGGCGGCTGGTTGGGCGGCGGTGATCCATGGGCCGGGCCGGCAGGCGCACGGAGATCGGACGGATCGACTGAGCAATGCGGAGCAACGGTTGCGGCGACTCCCGGCCGAGCGGCAGGGCGAGTTGGCCCGGTTGGAAGCGGAGCTGGCCGAACGTGCGCAGCACTACATGACCTTGGTCAGTTCGTTGCGCGTACCCATGGGGCCGGAGGCGCAGGCTCACCGTCCGAACGCCCGGGCAGTGGCCGAGCAGTACTTCCGTGCGTTGCCTCCGGAGTCGCGACCGCGGGTTGCCGCCCAAATCCAGCAGCTCGCCGAAGCGGCGGCCGCGTTGGAGGCCAGCCTGGCCACGCTGGAAGACGAAGTGCCCGCCGAAAGTGTCGAGCCGGTGACGTCGGACATTGAGCCGGTGACGCCGGGCACCGAGCCGGTGTCGGCGCAGCGGGGCCGGGGTATCGGGGCGCTGCTGGATCCGGTGCCATGGACTTCCCTCGACTTCTTTGATTTTCGCGTGCCTGGCGTCGGTTTCGGTGCTCTGGAGGACTTGGCGACGAATTCGGACGGCCTGTTGCAGGTCGATGACATCACGATCCGATTGCCGGATTGGGTGCAGCAGCGGGAGGGGTTGAGTCTGTACCTGTCTCGTTCGGAGATCGGTCAGTTCATGGTGATCCTTCCGGAGACGGCTGAGCCGGTGGTTGGCGGGACGCTTCCGCCGTTGCCGGACTCGGCCCGTCGGTTCACTGCCGAGGCCTGGCTGCGGAGGTTCGCCAGGGTCGACGTGAACGATGTCGGTCCGGGTGCGCGGCAGGAGCAGGTCGCGGTCGGGCGCGGGGGCGCAGTGGTGACGCCGGTCGGCAACGTCATCCGAGTTGGCGGTCGTCTTGCCGGGTCGGTGGTGTGGGTGCGGTGGCACGAGGAATTCAACCGGGTGGCGGTCATCGCGACGAACGGTGAGGTGTTGGCGGTCGAGAGCTTCTCTCGTGTGGAGAGTGGGCCGTGGCCGGTGCACCCCCGGTATCGGGTGCGGACGGTCACCGGCGCGACGATCGGGTTCGCGGGGGAGCGTGGCAGGCGGATCTTCGTAGGAGTCCACCACCGCGAAGTGTTGGTCGAGTCCCGGGATGACGGTCAGGTACGGGTCACCAATGCTCTCGGCCATTTGATCGTGTTGCGGCTTCGGGACAGGTTGATGGCTGGGCTGCCATTGCTCGACGACGAGGAGGCGCCGATCGTGGGGGAGGACGTCGTGGCGCGGGGGGAGAGCGTCACGGTTGACGAGGACGGGTACGCGGGTACCCCGGATGGTCGGGTGTTGGTTGGGGCGTTCTATCACGGCCGTTCGGTGCTGACGGTGCTGGAGGGTGGGCACCGGATCGTGCTCGATCCGTTGGCCGGTGGGCTGGTGCTGGCCGTACTGGTCGTGGCGCAGGCCGTGGGCGCGAGCCGGGCCGCCGACGAGACGACGTCAGGCACCACCGAGCAGGAGAGGCGGGTGATCGATCCGGTGGGATGGGCGGCACCGTCACCGTCACCGTCACCGCCGTTGCCGATGCCTGTCCGGACTTATAGGAGGCTTGTCCCAGGTGGGTTCCGGACGATCACCGATCACGACCGGACCGGCGCAAGGCTTTACGACCAGACCGGCGTCGATATGCGCGACGAGGTCGCGACACCGCACCCTCCGGATGAGCCGCTGGACGTGGAGGGCATCGGCATCGACCTGATTGAAACCGTGGTGACCCAGGCGGACGGTCGGTTCGTGCTGGATGGCGTCGTCATGTTGCCGCCGGATGACGCGTGGTCGGGGCCGGGGATCGCGCTGACCGTGTCTCGTTGGGATCGGAGCGGTTGGTTCGTCGTGACCCGGGCGGAGACGGCGCAGCCCGTGATGGGCGGAACGATGCGCCCGAGGCGTCGCTCCGACCGTTGGCGCGGCGCGATGCAAGCGCTCGGACTGATGCCTGACGAGGACTGGTTGCGGGCTGGGCAGACGATCGACGTGAACGTCGTTCCTCCGGGCGTGGAACAGCGACCGGTCACTGTCGACGGCACTGGGTTGGTCGAGTGGCGTGGTCATGCCATCCAGGTGCCGAGCGGGGAGCCCGCGGTGTATCTGCGGTGGCACGAGGAACTGGGTCGGGTCGCGATCATCGACCCGGCGGGAACCGTGGTCCAGGTTCAGGATTTCCACCGGCTGGTGCCCGGGCCGTGGCTGGTGCATCCGTGGTACGGGGTCCGGGTCGCGCGGGGCAGGACGATCACCGCCGCCGTGGCGCCGGACTTCCAGATCCACGTACCGGCTCCGGTGGGCGAGCTGGTCTTTGTGGAGACCGGGGTTGAATCCTGGGTACGGGTAGTCGACAGGAGCGGGCGGGAGCTCGTGTCGCGGCGGCGTGACGGGGTGCTCCTCGAGCAGCGACGGCGGGCCGGCGAGGTGGCACCGATGGTGGGGCTGGAGGCCATCGAGCAGGATGTCACCCTGGTCGTCGATCAGGACGGCTATGTGGACACCCCTGAGGGCCGGGTTCTGATTGGCGCGTTGTACAGCGGGCGGGAAGTTCAGGCGATGTATGAGGGTGCTCGTCTGGTCGTCTTTAATCAATTCCATGGACTGATCTTGGCGGAGCTTGATGCGGGGTCGGCCATCTCGCGTGAAGTCGTGAACGTCCCGGACCTCGGCATCGGGGAATTGGAGGCAGTGCTGACCGGTCCGGATGGTGGGTTGTCCATTGATGGTGTGGAGGTGTCCTTGCCGCCGGGGACGGCGTTGGGCGAGGGGCTGAGTCTGAATCTGTCTCGTACGGATAACGGGTGGTTCGTGGCGACCCATCCGGAGACGGCCGCGCCGGTGGTTTCGGGACGTCTACCGGTGCCGGAAATCAATGCAGACAATGAGATTGGGCTGATGGTTGACCTGGACGAGTATGTTCCGGGCGAGGAGCAGGAACGGGTAAGGGCCGACAGCTCGGGCGTCCTCAGATGGCGCGACGGTCATCTCCGGATTCCCGATCTGGCCAATGAAGAAGTATGGGTGCGGTGGATGGTTGATGCCCGTGCGGCTATGGTCCTTGACACTGACGGAGTGGTTCTCGACATTCGTCGATTCTCCGTCTTCTCTGAGTTCCCGATGTTCTTGCATCAGTGGTATCGGGTGCCGGTGGCGTCGGGGGGGACGATCGGGTTCGCGGAAGCGTCCGGTGTGCGGATCTTCGCTCGGATTCCGGCGGGTGAGGTGTTCATTGAGTCTCGGCTCGATGGCTTGGTGCGGGTGGTCGATGTGGATGGTGGGCTCCTGGCGTTGCGGCGTCGGGATCGGTTGTTGAGTGGGGAGCCGCTGCTGGGTGAGGAGGTGGCGCTGACCGTGGCGTCGCAGGATGTGGGCCGGGGTGTGGACGTCGAGGTCGACTCCGCGGGTTACGTCGATACACCTGACGGTCGGGTATTGGTCGGTGCGGTCTATCACGGCCGTCCGGGTCGGGTCCGGATGCTGAATGACGAAGGCGTCCGGGTGTTGTTCGACCCGGAGGCGAGCGGGTTGGTGTTGGCCCAGCTCGTCACGAGCCGGGGTGTCGACATCCGTGCCGCGTCATCGGATGGGCGGGATGACCCGGCCACCTGGCCGGAGCTTGATCGGTTCGTGGATGTTGGTGAGATCGGTATCGGTGATGTGGAGGTTCTGCCGACGGGTCCGGATGGTCTGTTCTACGTCGATGACGACACGAGCCGGTTGCCGGACTGGGTGCGGCGGCGGGAGGGGTTGAGTCTGCACCTGTATCGGGTGCCGGTGGCCACCGGCGGGACGATCGCGTTCGCGGGGGATCGTCGTGTGCGGATCTTCCTGGGTCGTGTGGGTGAGGTGTTCGTCGAGTCCGGGCATGAAGGTTGGGTACGGGTCGTCGATGTCAATGGCCAGCTGGTGGTGTTGCGGCGTCGCGACAGGTTGGTCGCTGGGAGGCGGCTGCTGGGCTCCGAGGTGGCGCCGACAGTGGGCCCGGACCTGGTGGGGCGGGCGGAGCGCGTCGAGGTTGATGCGGATGGGTATGCGGATACCCCGGATGGTCGGGTGTCGGTCGGGGCGTTCTATCACGACCGTCCGGTCCTGATGGTGCGTGACGGTGATCGCCGGATCGTGTTCGATCCGGAGGCTGGCGGGCTGGTGCTGGCCGAACTGGTCACGAACCCGGCCGGCGTCACGAACCAGGCTGATGTCACCGGCCCGGGTGATGTCGAGGACGCGGCTGGCGTCTCTGACCCGGCCGGTGTGGCGAGTCCGGGTGGCCGGTCACTCGATGGGACTGGTGGTGGCGAGACCCCGCGAGTGTCGCTGGCCGCGCTGGCCACCGCGGGGTTGCGGATGCCGGCCGAGTACGAGGGATTGCCGTTCGGTCACTGGTCTTGGGCGCGGGTGGCGCCCGGGGGGACGGTCGAACTCGCGAGGGCGCCTGGTGTCCGGATGTTCGTGGGGGCCGAGACGCTGGAGGCCTTCGTCCAGGACAACAACGGCTGGGTCCGGGTCGTGAACAGAGTGGAAGAGCTGGTATTGCGGCGTCGCGACAGGCTGGTCGCTGGGGAGTCGTTGCTGGGCGACGAGGTGGCGCCGACGGTGGGGGCGGACGCTGTGGCGCGGGGGGAGAGCGTCACGGTTGACGAGGACGGGTATGCGGATACCCCGGATGGTCGAGTGTTGGTCGGGGCGTTCTATCACGGCCGTCCGGTGCTGATGTTGCGTGAGAACGGCCGTCTGGTGGTGTTCGATCCGCGGGCTGGTGGGCTGGTGCTGGCGGAACTGGTCGCGACCCAGGCCGTTGTCACGAGTCAGGCCGAGGACGCGGCTGGCGTCTCCGACCCGGCCGGTGTGGCGAGTCCGGCCGGTGGTGCTGCCACGCGGTCGGGGGTTGATGCTCATGGTTATAGGTTCACGGTGTTCCCGGGTGGTGTGGCGGCGTTTGAGGCCGAGGGGGTGGTGGCGGATTCGTTGGTGGGGTTGGCGGTGCCGGGTGTGTTCACGGTGGTGGTGGATCTGAACGCGGGTGGTCTGCCGGTGTTGTCGCGGCGGGGCCGGAGTATCGCGGCGGTGCTGGATCCGGTGTTGGCGCTCGTGTCGCGGCATGTGCCGGCCGAGGCAGGTGGGTTGCCGGTGCGGGTGGTGTCGCGGCAGGGCAGCGTGACCAGGCCGCTGCGGGCATTGACCGAACAGGTCAATCAGCAATTGGGGACGGCGGTTCCGTCGAGTGGGACTGAGCTGGGGTTGCGTGGTGGCGAGTTGTCGCGGTTCGACCTGGACTCGGCGGATCTCTGGTCCAATGACGGCTCGGACGTGTCTGATGCGGACGATGTGGTCTCCTCGGAGACGGTCTCGGTCTACGCACCGGCCCGGCACGTCGGCGACCTGGGTGTGCGTGAGGTGCCGGTGCCTCGGGCCGTCGGCATCGAGCCGCGGGTCGTCGAGCTGGACGAGTCGGTGCCCGCTGACGCGCAGCCTTCGCTGGTGCCGGTTCCGCAGTGGCTGGAGTCGTTGCGGTTGGGGGATGTGGAGGTGGCGCGGTGGGCGCGTCGGGTTGGTTCGGTGGTGCGGTTTGGTGCGGTGAGTCCGTTGGATGCGTTGGTTGAGGCGGCGGAGTGGATCGCTGGGTTGGCTGGGATGCCGCCGGTGCGGGTGCGTACTGCGTTGGAGGGTGGGGCGCGGTTCGATGTGGGGGATCGGTCGGTGTGGGTGCCGGTGGGGTCGTGGCGGGACGCGTGGTCGGATCTGATGCGGGGTTTGGTGGCGGCTGAGGCGTCGTACCGGTTCGGGGTTGTGCCGGAGGCGGCGGAGTTGGGGGTGGCGGCGGATCGGGTGCTGGAGGTGGCGTCGTCGGGTGAGCCGGGGGTGTCGTTGCGGTCGTTGTTGGCCTCGTTGCCGGATGAGTCTGATGTGGACGGGGTTCGGGGTGGGGTCCCGGGTTGGTTCAGCGATGCGGAGCATTTCACGCAGGTCGACCCGGATTCGGTCGCGGTGGTGGGCCGCTATTGGCGGGACTCGTCGGGTCAGTGGCGACCGGTCCTGGCCGGTGGGGTGCCTGGTGTGCGGGGGCTGTTGTCGATGGCGGCGGCGGTGGGTTTCCTCGGTCAGCTGGTTCCGTTGGCGGGTATGTCGGAGGCGTCTACGGCGGTGGCCGGGCCGCGGGTGGTGGCGAACTATCTGGCGCAGTTCGATCCGGCTCGGCCGGATCGGTATGTGTCGCCAGTGCATGTGGTCGGCGCGGCCACCGATGTGGTGGTGGGTCCGGCCCGGTTGGCTGGTGATGGGCGTGGTCTGCTGATCAGTGCCGCGGATCCGGAGCAGCCGGCCTACCGGCAGATGTGGTCGGACCTGGCCACGCTGCAGCGTGAGGGCACGCGGGTGCTGGTCAAGCTGGAGGGTTTCCGCACGTTCCGCCGGCTGGATCGGGACTTCGAGCAGTTCTATCCGATGGTGGAGGATCTGGTCCGCCGGCACGGGTTGGACGGGGTCGATCTCGACGCCGGCCCGCAGACGCCGGTCGCCGTGGTAGAGCGGTTGATCCGGGCGTTGCGGGCATCGTTCGGGGACGAGTTCGTGGTGAGCGTGTCGTTCTCGTCGAGCGAGTTGGACGCGCCGGATCGGGCGGGGATGGACGTGACCCGGCTGGTGGCCACCACCGGGCAGGCGATCTCGTGGTTGACGATGAGGCTGACGCCGCAGGACCGGCAGCGGTCCCTGGCGGAGGTCTACCAGACGCGCCTGCGCCAGGCGGGCGTAACGCCGGATCGGCTGGTGCTCGATGTCGCCACCAGCGACCCCGCCGCCACGGTCGCGGGCGCGCCGGCGCGGGTGCCGCTGGCCGAATTGGCGGAGCAGGTCGCCCAGTTGCGCAGCGCCTTCCCAGACCTGGGGGGCGTGGCCGGCACCGACTACGCGCTCGCGCTCCACGACCCGACCATGTTGGAGCTGCTCGGCGAGATGCCGTCGTGGATCTGGTTCCGCCGGGTGCACGCCATGCTGAACCCGTCGCGCATGCTGGCCCTTGAGGTACCCGTGCCGTTCGGACACACGACCGCGCCCTTCAGCGGTCGGGCCAGCGCGTTTCTCCGGGCGACGACCGGTCTCCTCGCGATGGAGTACCCCGACGGCAGCATCGCCACCGGTTCGGCGGTGGTCGTCGACAGCCCGTCAGGGGACCTGGCGTTGACCGCCGCGCACAACATCTACGACCCCGAGCACGGCGGGTACGCGAGAAGCGTGTTCTTCTCGCCCGGCCACACGCCGGACAGCACTCCGTTCGGCATTTGGCAGGCGCACACCTGGGAGATGGTGGACGGCTACACGAGTTTCTCCCCGCTGGACGTCGCCGTGGTGCTGCTGCGCCCGCAGCAGGGCCGGCACATCCAGCACGTGGTTGGTGGCGGGCAGGGCGTCGACTTCGCCGATCGCGGCCGACCGGGTCGGGAGATCCACGCGTTGGGCTACCCGGCAGGGGAGGCCCGGACCGTGGAGGGCACCCTCTACCGGGGTTCCACCGACGTACTGTGGATCGGCAGCAGCCGCATGGTGCTTCCGGGCGACGTCAAGGAAGCGGGCGCCGGCGCCATCGAGCCCGCCACGCCGGTCTTCCTCACGTCCGGCTTCAGCGGCGGGCCGTGGCTGGCCGACGTCGACCTGCACACCGGCCGGGGCCGGATCATCACGGTAACCTCCGCAAACGTCCCCGGAGCTTTGCCCAGGGACGGCCAGCCATGGCAACGTCCGCACTCGCTCGGTGCCTACTTCGGTGAGCCGGCGCGGCGGTTGTATGAGCGGTACGCCAACGTGTCGGAGCCGCCGGAGCCGGTGGTGATCGCTAATCGGGGCGGGCAGGATGCCACGGCGACGGTCACCACGGACGACGGTGTGCAGCGAGGCAGCGCGGTTGTGCCGGCCTGGCAGACGGTCACGCTGCAGGCCCAGTTGGAGGGCTGGCACAACCTGACCGTGGCCGGCCAGGTCGCGGGCCGCGACGTTGGCGCGGTGCCGGCGAACGCGTCCGATCTGGCCCAGCTGACGTTCGAGCTCACCGGGCGGGCGTTCTTCGGGTTCGAGTTCCGGGCGGTTGATTCGGCCGGTGTTCCGATTCCGGATCAGCGAGGCGATGGGTTCTGGTTGTGGAGCGCGGGTGGGGTAACCCTGCTGGCCATGGTGGGGGCTGGGGTAGCGGTGTGGCAGCGTGCTCGGCCCGCCCCGGCTCAGGTGGAGCCGGCCGGCGCGGCGCCGGTTGAGGGGGCCCGGGCTGATGCTGAACCGGCAGGGGATCCGGCAGGCGATCCGGCTGGGCCTGAGTCCGCCCAGGTGGATGTGCATGACGTCGTGGTCGAGGTTGGTGACGACGGGGTGCCGGTGCTGCCGGGCCGCGAGGGTGCCGGCTCCATCCCCGATGATGGGCAGGCGTTGGCCGAGCATGTCGCGCGGCACCGGCCGGCCGGCTGGACCGGGGTGGCGGTGCGGTTCCTGATCGATCGGGCCGTGCCGGATGCCGCAGTGGCTCGATTCCGAGAAATCAGTGAAGTGGCGGCCCAGCGCCTGGCCCAGTGGGGCCAGCTGGTGCCGGGTGCGCGTCTGGTCGAGTCGCCGCAGGCGCAGGCGCAGGCGCAGGCCGGGTCGGCTGAGGCGGGGCCGGTGGTGCGGTCGGGAGTTGACGGTCGTGGTTACGGCTACACGCTCTTCCCTGGTGGGGTGGCCGCGTATCAGGTCGACGGGGTGGCGGCCACCGCGTTGACAGCACGGGCCGAGCCGGGCGTGTTCACGGTGGTCGTGGGTCTGAACGCGGGTGGTCGACCGGTGTTGTCGCGACGGGGCGAGGAGATCGACGCGACGCCGGACGCGGTGCGGGCGTTCGTGCTGCGGCATGCTTCGGCGGCGGGTGGGTCGCGGGTTCGGGTGGTGTCGTCCGAGGGCACCGGGTCCCGGCTGCTGGACCAGTTGACGGAGCGGATCAACCAGCAGCTGGAGGCGACGGTTGGTCGGTCGCCGGGGGTGGCGGCGCGCGGCGTCGTTCTTTCGCTGTCGCCGGTCGCCCGGGCGGCGGTGGCTCGGTTGACGGCGTCGGGCGAGTTCGCCGGGTGGTCGGTGGGTCGGATCGAGGATTCGCCGCTGGTGTTCGGCCGGCGCAACCCTGCCTTGCCGCTGCCCGGTCTGGTGTCGCCAAACGGGTTGCAGGGGCGGTCGCTGGATCCGCAGACGGGCGCGGTGACCGGTAGCTGGCGCCGGACCAGCCAGGGGGAGTCGTGGCTGGTCCGGCAGCTGGGCGGGGCCAGTTCGTCGTCCGATGTGGACGTCCCCGGTCGGCTCTCGGTGGATTCCGGGCCTGTTGGCCTGCGGGGCGGGGCCAGCGCACCGTTCGATGTGGACAGGCCCGGGGCGTTCGGGGGCCTGTGGTCGCACGACCCCGACGTGATGCGGTGGGCGTGGCGGATCGCCCGTGCGGTGCGGCCCGACGCGTCGGGCCGGTCGGCGGCGTTGGTGGAGACGGCGGAGTGGGTCGCGGGCCTACTGCACATTCCGCCGGTGCCGGTGGTGCCGGCCGCCGATGGGGTCGGTGGGTTCGATGTGGCGAGCGGCTCGGTGCGGGTGGCGAATGGCCCGACGTGGCGGGGTCTGTGGGTGTCGTTGATGGTCGGGATGGCGCAGGCGGAGGGGCGGTATCGCGATCGGCATGTGGATGGTGAGCAGCTGCGGGCGCAGCTCGAGGCCGTGGTGGCGGAGGAGGGTGTCGAACCGGCGGTGTCGTTGGTGTCGTTGCTGGCCACGATCGAGTCCGAAAGGGACGGAGCCCAGGTTCGGCGGGAGGTGCCGGGCTGGTTCACGGATCGGGGCCGGTTCCGGCAGGTCGATCCCGACCGGATCGTGAAACTCGGCGAGCACGCGCGTCGTGCCGCGGCGGGCCAGTGGCGACCGGTCGGGCTGCGCGGAGGGCTCATCGGCGACGAGGCCGAGGTGTCGGGCGCCGCCATGGCCCGTGATCAGCAGTTGCCCCCCGCCGACGCCACGCTGGCGCACCTACCTGGCCGTGCGTCCGACGGCAATGGCAACGGCATTGGCGATGGTGCGGCACCGGTCGTGACGACGGCGAGCATCGCTGTGCCGGATGCCGAGGTACCGGTGCCGGTGACGCCCATGACGGAGATGGAGTTCCGGCGGGCGGCCGAGGCGGTGCGCCGGCGGCTGTCGGATGGTGACGATCCGGTGCCCACGCAGCCGGCCGGTGCGTTCGCCGCGCTGCCCGGCGCGGAGAAGCATGCGGTGCGGATGCGGGTGCTGTTCGGACCGGAATCCGGGGGCCGTGAGGGGGACGGGACCGTGCTGGATCCGGACACCGGAGCTCGGGTGCTGGAGCTCACCGTGGCCGACACGCCGGAGTCGTGGGCCCGGATGGTCCGGTCCCTGCGCGTGGTCCGCGCGGCGGGGCTGATCGCCCGTGGCGTCGACATCGTTGTCTCATTGATCGCCCGGAACCCACCGAACGGCGGGGACGACCTCGACGAGCGGATCCGTCGCCGTTGGCGGGAACTGCACGCGCGGCTGGTGGAGGCTTTCCCCTCGGCCGCATCGGGCGAATTCTGGCCGGCCGGAGCGGAACTGATCATTCCTGGGCTGACCACGCAGACCTCGGCCGGTGTGCTGCAGGCGCAGGCGAAGCTCGCTCTCGCCCTGGTGCTGGCGACGAAGCGGGGTGAACCCACCGGCACGGGTGAGGCGGGCCCGATCGGTCTCATCGCGGAGCTGTTCAGTTCGGACGCCGACCGGACCCAGGCCGCGGAGCTTTACCATGCCCTCGCCGCCGCGGCGACCAAGTAACAACGGGCGCTGCCCTGGGCCGGATCACCCGCCGCGCGCTTTTCCGTGAACGCGACCGGGGGCGGAGCCGTTGTACGGGCCGGCGGTAGGAACGCTGACCCAAGGGAGCGCCTGTGCAAGCCTGGACAAAACGACGGTCGACCGGAGTCGTCCTCATCCTCGCGGCCGTCGGGCTGCTCGTCGCGGCCGGTTTCCCGGCACTGGCCGCCCCGCCGTCCGGGTCGGCCCGGGTCAAGTACCACCTGGTCGCGGCGGGCACGAACGGCGCGGTGGAGACGGTGCCGGAGATCGCCCTGAACCTGCTCGGCAGTCAGAACCGCGCCGGAGAGATCTACGAGCTGAACGTTGGCCGGCCGCAACGCGACGGCGGCGCCCTCACCAGCGGCGGGTCGTTGCGTGCCGGGTGGGCGCTGGTGCTGCCATGGGACGCGGTCGGCGACGGAGTCCGCTACGGCGTGTTGCCCGGGCCGACATCCCCGCCAACGGCGACCAAGGCCCCGACTCCCACGGCTAAGCCCAACCAGTCGCCGCCGGCGCACACGTCGGCCCCGCCCCGGTCGACGACCACCGGCTCACCTGGTTCCACCCCGGCGCCCACCACCCGGCCGACGGCTCCGGCCGGTGCCTGCCCCGCAGTGCCGGTGCCCACGCCGGCCAAGGACGCGGGGGCGCAGCAGGACATGGCCCTGACGGACGCCTGGGCGGCGGCGGGGCGAGGCAGTGGCGTGGTCGTGGCCGTCGTCGATTCGGGTGTCGATGCGAGCGTGCCCACACTCTCAGGTCGGGTGAGCGAGGGGGTGGACGTCGTCACAGGCACCGAGTCCGGCACCACCGACTGCCTGGGCACCGGAACCGCCATGGCGGCGCTGATCGTCGGCGACGATCCCGAGTTCCTGCTCGGCGTCGCCCCCGACGCGACCGTGGTGCCGATCCGGGTGACGGTCGACCAGGCGACCGCGACCCCGACCAACCAGGCGACCGCGATCGACGTGGCAGTCTCGTCCGGAGCGAGGGTGATCGCGCTGGGATCGTATGTGGACGTCTCCTTGCCCGGCGTCCGTCAGGCGATCAACAACGCCGCCCGTCACGACGTGGTCGTGGTCACCGCGGCGCCGGCGCCCGACGACGGGTCGCTGCCACCGCAGCTGCTGCGTGTCGGGATGCTGAACGGTGATGGGCGGCTCGCCCGGGAGTATCCGCCGGGCACGGTCGACGTCGTCGCGCCGGGGCAGAACTTGGCGAGTCTCGGCACCGGCCGACGAGGCAAGATCCAGGTCAGCGGGGTGCAGTACGCCGTCGCGTTGGTCGCCGGAGGCGTGGCGCTCGTGCGCGGCAAGTCGCCGGGCCTCTCCGCAGCAGAGGTGGTCAAGCAGTTCCGGGCGACCGCGACCCCGGTCGATGCCGGATCGTCCGGTCCGAGCGGGTCGGCCGGTGACGATGGCCCGGTGGTGGTCAACCTGACGAAGGCGATCGCGGCCGCGATCCCGAGTGGTGCCGCCCGGGTCACCGCTCCTCGGGCCGGCGAGGAGGGCGGGTCGGGCAAGGCGACGATCCTCATGAGCGCGGCCGTACTGCTGGTGCTCGTCCTCGCCGGGGTGCTGCTGCTGCGTCGCCGCCGTGTGCTGCGGACGGTCGACTGGGACCCGACCGAACGATCCACACCGGAAGAGTGGCCGGATTCCCGCTGACGTCGATCACGAACCCTCGCCGGTGGGCTCCCACTGGCGAGGGTTCGTGGTCATCCGAGATCAGCCAGCCCTTCATCGGCGACCAGGCCGCGTTCGGCGAACCGTTCTCGCAGGGCGCGCAGCGCATAGAAGCTTCGTGACTTGACCGTGCCCTCCGGTATGCCGAGAATCTCGGCGGCCTGCGCCACGGACCGGTCCCGGAAGTAGACCTCGATCAGGACGTCCCGGAACCGGGGTGGCAGTTCCAGGACCGCCTCGAGAATCGGTGCCTGCTCGCCGACCCGTTCGATCCGGTCGTCGGTCGCGGGACGTTCCTGCAGGCGTTCGTCGCCGACCTCCGTGGGACGGGCCAGCGTCGCCCGCACGTGGTCGATGAAGATGCGCCGGGCCACCATGAACAGCCACGGCCGGCTCCAGTTGCCGTCCACCCGGGCCTCGGGATGCCGCCAGGCGCGGACGAGAGTCTCCTGGAGAAGATCCTCGGCCCGGTGCCGATCCCCCTTGGTCAGGCGTATGAGGTAGCTGAGCAGCGCGGAGCCGTGCGCCTCGTAGAGGGCGCGGACCGCAGTATCGGAGTCGCCGTCGGGCGCGGCTCCCGCGGGGTCGCCGCGCCGTCCCTGCTGTTCGCCTGTCACCACGGGGGGTAATACGCGTCGACCGTCGGCAACGTTCATGCGGCCATGGACCTGTCCACCAACCCGGCGACGTGAGGGAGTGCCGCGAGCATGTGAGATTTCTATGGCTTGGTTGAACGATCCGTATCGTGACGCTCGTCGTACGGTCGGTGATGTTGCATCTGTGAGGGGTTAGGCGATGCGCCGCGATGGTGAAGACGATCATGAGCAAATACGGACACTGCTCGGAATCTATGCGTTGGGTCAGATGTCACCCGATGAGATCGCCGCGGTGGAGGCGCACTTGGCGCGGTGTCGTCCCTGTCTGGCCGAGTGTGAGGAGTTGGGCCTGACGGCCCTCTGTTTGGGCGCCCTGTCTGATGTGGACCTCACTGTAGTTATTGTCGAGGCCGGGCGTTGCATGATCACGATACGGCTATTGACCAGCGGGACCGGGGCCCGGACCCGACCGCGACCGGCACCACCCGGGGCCGCCGCCGGGCAATGAGTTCATGCAGGATCGCCACGTCGGTCGAGGCGAGTTCGTCGAGAAAGACGACGAGCAATGGGGCCGAGCCGGGCCCGTCGGCGAGCTCACGCAGCGACGCCACGCGGCGGCTGGCCAGATCGTTGAGGCCGGGAACGTCGTCGACGACGACCGTCGACACTCCGGCCTGCAACAGTTGGCGCGCGATCTCCGCCGCCTGGCGGAGTACCCCGGCGCGCACGCCGGTGATCCTGACGACGTCGGGGCTTACCGCGAGGTCCACCCAGAGCGCGTCCGGCCCCGCCTCACCCAGCCGTACCACGGCACCGCCGCTGCGGCGCGGTCCTACCAGGCCGCGGCCGAGGAAATCGGCATCCGCGTCCGGGCGGGCGCCGATGAGGCGAACGGTCACCACGTCCGCACCGACCCGCAGACTGGCCTCTACCCGTGTCATCACTGGGTCCGCGGATATCATCGGTTCTGGTTCCGGTTCCGGTTCCGGTTCCGGTTCCGGTTCCGGTGCGGGCGCCGGCGGCGTCGGCCGCGCGGACGGCTCGATCGGCCGGCTGTGCTCGATCAGGGCGTCGTCTTCGACCGCGCCACTTTCGAACCGGCCGCCGTCCTGGGGCGTGTGGGCCCACCGGCGCCGGACGGCGGGCACTCGCTCAAGCCCCGAGTCGAGCGCCGCTTGCGCGGGCGCGGGGAGCCTGATCCGGCGACCGCGCCGCAGCAGGTGCAATGCGAGGCCGAGGATGGTAGTGACCAGGATGAAGGCGGCCACGCGTACACCGCTGCCGCTGGACGACTGCGGCGCTGCCCCGCTACCGGTCGTCGACGGCGGAGCCTGTGCGCTACCGAAGATCGGTGGCGTGCCAACCAGGACGCCCGGCCCGTCGGCATCAGCCGGAAGGATGAGGATCCACCCGGGCATCAAAACGAGCGGGTCCTCGAGTCGCTGCCCATCCGGCTGGAGTCGGCCCTTGTTCAGCTCGAATATCTCCAGATAGCGACGTCCATTGCCGAGAGTCCGGGCGGCGATCTGAAACAGGTACTGCCGCTCGGACGTGCCGGTGGTCCCGACGACGTAGTACTTGACCGGGTTGGCCTGGCCCACTGAGGTCGATGGCGACGGTTCCTCCGCGAAGGCGCGGACGGCACCGAAGTGCCCAGTGCCGGCGAGGAGCGCCGCGAAGAGCAACCAGGCCGCCACGCGCCGCGCCACCCGGCCGACGGCTGGTGCGGGTCCGGGTTTCGGGGGTATCAGCACTCCTGCACCAACGAGCGGGCCTGGCATCCGGTTCATCCCGCCCGGTGGCCGATCGCGAAACCGCTGTGAACGGACCGCCCGGGGCTGGTCCGCAACGCGCGGTCGTGCGAAGCTGGGCGTGGACCGACGGGAGCAGGCCACTGAACATGGGACCGGAATACAGCACCGAGCCGGGGAGTTCGCACGTCCTCGATCGGCTGGCCGGCTACTTCTCGGGAGCGCTCCCAGTCGAAGACGAGCAGGCGGTCGAGGCCCATCTGCTGCACTGCGCCGACTGCCGGGCCGAGTACGACGACCTGGGTTCGGCGGCGTTGCTGGTGGCGTCGTTGCCGGTGGGTGTCCTCGATGAGCTTGACCGGGCCGATGATGAGCCTGACGGGTGATCGCTGACGATGATGTTCGGGTTGTCAGACATCATTGCCGATGTGAGAATCCGGAAGGATCTTCTGGTACCGCGCCAGATGTGGTTGCGCTTTTCGTAGCGATTCCGAGGGAGCCTCGTTGAATGGTCGGCGGACACCGAGCACCGGCTGACGCCGACCGCCGGATGCAGGAGCTCCACGAGCTGCACGGCCCCGCGCTGCACCGGTTCCTGCTGCGCTGGACGATGGGCGACCGGCAGGTGGCCGAAGACCTGCTGCAGGAGACGTTCCTGCGTGCCTGGAAGAACCTCGCCCAGCTCAACGCCGACCTCACGACAATCCGGCCGTGGCTGTTCACGGTCGCGCGCCGGATCGCGATCGACGCGAGCCGCGCCAAGCAGGCTCGCGTGGCCGAGATCGGTGTCGGTGACATGTCCGATCGCACCACGGGCGTCGACGAGATCGACCGTATGCTGGACAGTCACACGGTCCGGGCGGCGCTGGCCACGCTGTCGGTGGACCATCGTCAGGTCCTGCTCGAGATCTACTATCGCGGGCGCTCGGTCGCTGAGGCGGCCCGCATACTCGGCGTGCCCGAGGGCACCGTCAAGTCGCGGACCTATCACGCGCTTCGGGCGCTGCGGTCGGCGGTCGGCTCGGGTCAACCGCAGGACTGACGTCACGATTGCGCGGCGTTCTTCAGCTCATCGATGACCGTGGGGGTGAGCACGCTCCCGGCTTGATTGGCGAACATCGCAATGTCGTAGGCGAGATTGCCGAGGTCGGCCGCCTTCGCGGCCAACACACCCATGGTGGACCCCGTGCCGATTGCCCGCACCACCAGGTAACCCCGGTCGAGGTCGATGATGACCTTGAGCGTCTCGCCGAGGTCGTAGAGGCGGGCCGCCCCGTTGGCCAGGGCCGACATGGCCGAGGTGATGGCGGCCAGGCGGTCGGCGTCCGCCCGGTCGACCGTCGCAGACTTGGCGATCAGCAGGCCGTCGGACGAGACGGCGATCGCCTCCTTCACTCCGGCCGTCTCGGTCGCGAATCGACTGAGGAGCCGGTTGAACAGCTGTGCCTCGGCGCTGATCCGGGCGGGAAGTGTCATCAGGCGCTCCATGGTCGGGACCGCGGTGGGTACGGTTCGGCCGTGCGGGCCAGTCCGTCGAGGTAGCCGGTGAGCTGCTCGCGTTCGGCTTCGGGGTCGGTCGCTGGGGACGGGGATTCCAGCCGGCGGTGGAGGCCGACCGGCGGACGGGCCAGAGGATCGAGATCTCACCCGGGCTCGCGGCGGCGCAGGTCCGCCCGGGGCGACGCGGCGGTCTGCTTGTCGGCCCGGTGGGTGCCGTCGACGAACGCGTTCAGCGCCGTCCGCTCGGCCTCGGGGTCGGCCGTGGGGGCCGACCGCATGGCCGGCGGGCCTGCCGGCCCTGGCGTGGGCGCCTCGGTCCCGGGCTGACGCCGTCGCAAGCCGCCGGGGGAAGGATCAGGCGGGCCTACGGCGATGTTGCCGAACATCCGGGTGACGTTGCGGCGGGTCACCACCTGCTGCTGCATGAGCAGGGCCGCGGTGGCCTGTACCCGGTTGAACGCCGAGGCGAGCTCGCCGATCTCGTCCGATGAACGGTGCGTCAACGCGGCCAGGCGGGGAGCCGACTCGGTGTCGGCCTCGTCGTCCCTGCTGATACGGGCCATCTCGCTGGCGGCCAGGTCGGCGATCGTGTTGGCGGCGACCGCGACCCGCCGCAGGGGGCGGGTCACCGACCCGATCACCCGGACGCCGAGGAGCAGGCAGGCGATGACGAGCACGCCGGCCACCGCGCCGAGCACCAGCGACTCGAGCCGGGCGGCGGATGCCGCCGCGGATGTCTGCGCGACCAGCTCGCGGCCGACGTGGGCGCGCAGGATCCTGCGCTGCCCGGCGGTGGCCTGGGCCAGGGCGAGCCGCTCGTCGAGGGGCAGTCCGTTGGGCCGGGCGGCGGTGATGTCCACCAAGGCCGCGTCGAGGTGTTGCGTGGCCGATCCTCGCTGGATCCCGTCGAGGACGGCCACCGGCCCCGACGCGGCCAGCCGGCCGAAACGTTCGGCATCGCCGCGACCGAGCAGCACGGCCTGGTCGGCCACCGACGCCGCGAGCGGGGCATCGGCCGGCGCGGCGACGAGCGCCGTCGCCGCCAAGCTGGCGTGTTCGTTGCTGCGCAGGAGCGCGTCGAAGGCCTGGGGCTCCCGGGCCGTCGCGATCGGCGGATCAACCCGGGCCAACTCGTTGAGCAGCGCTTCGATCAGCGTCGTGTAGGTCGGCAGCACCTGCGCGACCGCACCCCGACCGGCCATCACGTCCTGCCGCAGGGCGGTCACTTCACCCAGCCTGGCCAACTGGTCGTGCAGCTTGACCGCCGCCGGCCCGGTCAACGATCGGTGTGCCCGGCCGGCGGCCTCGGTGGTGGCGAAGAACTGCCGCGACAGGTCCTCCCGGTAGTCGGCCGGCGCGCTCAGGAACGCCGTCACGAGCAGTCGCTCCGTTTGCAGCTCCTCGATGGCCGGCGCCACCGCCTGGGCGTCGCTCATGGTCGCCGCGAGGCTCTCGGCGGCCCGGATCCGGTTGAGCCGGTCGGCGGCAGCCGGGATGGCGATCGTCAACAGCGCGATCACCGGCACCACCAGCAGAAGGTAGAGCCGCTGGGCGACCCGGATGCTAGGCATTGTCGGCTCCGTCCCGCGGGCGGGCCTGGACGCCCCGGCCGACGTGGACGAGCTCCGCCATCTCCAGCAGTTCCTGGGCATCGACGGTGGGCGACCGCACCGACACCGAGGCCACGTCTGCGCCGTCGCCGCCGGTCTCCTCGGCCGACGCGGCCCGGGCCGGGACGGCCGTCCGCCACAGAATGACGAGCGTCAGCGCGATGCCGGCGATCACGGTCACGGTGGCGATGACCTGTTGCTGGGTCAGCGTCTCGACCCGTTGCGACAGCGACGACTCGACCTCCGCCAGGGCACTCGTGATGAACAGGTTCGTCTGCTGACGAACGTCGCTCGCGGCGTTCGCGGTCGCCGACGTCGGCTGGTTGATCGTCGTCAATAACGCAAGCCTGAGCTGCAGCTGGTCGAGCTGGCGGGTCGCGTCGGCGACGAACCCGTTGCTGGCGCCGGTCTCCGTGGCCATGCGCACCGAGGCGGTCAGTCCCGCGTACGCCGTCGTCAGATCGTGCCGGGCCAGGGCGAGCTGGACGACGTCGGATGACGGGGACGCGTTCGGTTTGGCCGGTGGGGGAACGTCGGCGACCCGGCCGGCGGCGGCCACCAGCGTCGGCGTGTGGATCACGACCGCGTCGATGAGCACCCGAACCTCGGGGTGCGGGTCGGCGATCAGCTGTGCGGCGGCGCTCACGGACTGCATGAGGCTACCGGCCTGCACGATCAGGTCACCGTATCGCTCCCGGGCCGCTTGCCCGGTCGGGCCGTCGGCGCGGACCTGTTCGACCGCTGCTCGCAGCTCTGCCGTGCGTTCGGTCATGGACAGGTCCGCTCCCACCTTGGCGTCCGCATCGGACAGTGCGACCAGGGCAGCGGTCATCGACGGCACGGTCTGGCCGGCCGTGGCCGCGGTTCGGGCCTGGACCAGCTCACCGGTCAGGCCGCCGAGGGCCCGCAGGTACGGCAGCGCCTGCCGTTCGGTGTCGATGCGGGCCAGTTCGGCACTGTTGGCGCGGCTGACCTGTAGCCACAACGTGCCGAACAGCCCGCTCGCCACGACGAGCAGCAACCCCATGACGAACAACCGCGTGCCCCACCGCGGGCGCTGGCCGCGGCTCACGAGCACCGCCAAGGCGTGCTCGCCGTCAGGCCTTGACCCGCGGGCCGGACCGCATCAGCATGACTCGACGGTTCGCCGGCGGCCGGCAGGCCGTAGGCGACTTCGCCGTGCTGCGACAGGTCGCGCCCGGCGCTGAACAGCAGCCACGCGGTGGCGCCGACGCTCGAATCAGCCAGTTCCGGGGACATGACATGGCCTCCACTGTGAGGGATGGTGCGTGACTGGCCGGAAGTACGTATCCCGGCGGTCCGCGGTTCTCTGGCATTCACATCGATCGTGGCGACGCGTCGGGCCAGCTATCGGTCCACGCGCTGAGCCGTCGGGCTGGCGGGTCGACGGACTGCCAGGTGTCGCGGCGCCAGCGCCACGCACCCACCACCGTCGCCGCGCCGTAGCTGCTCGCGGGCAGCAGCAGGTCCACCCCTTCCGCCGCGAGCGTCGACGCGGTGGACCGGACCGCGGTCAGGCCGGCCATCGCCGACGCGGTCGCCGTGATGTCGATGGCCTGTCCGCGCCCGACCCGGACCGCCAGGATTCCGGGGCCCGGACGGGGGGCGGGGCGATGGGCGTGCAGACGTTGCCACGGACCCAGGCCACCAGCTTCGGGGACCAGCACGTAGCGGGTCGCCGTGCTCCGCAGCCGACCGTGAGGCCACCGCTGCGCCTCCTCCGGGAGACCATCGACGCCGTGGGAGGCACCGGCCGGGGCCAGCCTCAGTGGAGCGCCGTCCACTTCGCGCGTCAGCACTGGGTCGCCGGAGCGACTGACCTCGTAGATGGCCGTGACCCGGCAGCGCGAGAGCCAGCCGACCGGCAGGAGGTAGACGTCGTCGAGTTCGAGCGCGGCGGCGTACTCGCGCGGCGGGGTCGCCTCGCTCGCCACGATGTCGACGGCTCCGCCGGTCTCCACCCGGATCCGCAGCGCGTGCCCGGGTGCCGTCCGGGCGGCCAGCTGCTCGCGGTCGAGGTACCCGGCCAGAAACAGCGCCGGTGACGGAACCCCCTCGGTGAGGGCCACCTCGGGATCGGCGCCGCACGCGACGAAGGCGTCGAACGCCTCCGCGTTGGTCTGCGGCTGCGCGGGCAGCCAGGCCAGGCCGTGCCGCGGGGCCGGCGGCGCCAGCGTTATTCGAGGTCCATCGATGAATCGCCAGATGCGGGTCGGGGTGGCGAACGGATCGGGGAGGAACTCGTCGGCTAGGGCCACGGCGGTCGCCGGCTCCGGGCCGTCGGTCGCGGTGCTTGCCGGCAGTGGGGCTGGGTCGGGCGTCGGGTCGGGCTGTGGGCCGTCGGTCGCGGTGCTTGCCGGCAGTGGGGCTGGGTCGGGCGTCGGGTCGGGCTGTGGGCCGTCGGTCGCGGTGCTTGCCGGCAGTGGGGCTGGGTCGGGCGTCGGGTCGGGCTGTGGGCCGTCGGTCGCGGTGCTTGCCGGCAGTGGGGCTGGGTCGGGCGTCGGGTCGAGCGGTTCGACGAGTTGGTCAATGAGTTCGGTCAGCGCGCCGAGCCGGGCCAGGTGCTCGGTGCGCTCGCCCGGCGGCACGGCGGCGATGTGGCGCTGGCCAACCAGGTGCTCGGCCACTGCCCAGGCCAGTCGCACCAGGCGGTCCGCCTGCGCTCGATCGGAGGGATCCAGCCGCGCCAGCGTGTCGTTCACCGCAGGCCGGGCATAGTCCGGGAGCCGCGGCGGCCGTCGATCATCGGTCGGTCGAGTAGGGGGCGGCGGGGCGTCGGCCGGGGCCGGAGTGCGCGGTGCCGGAGCGGGTGCGGGTGCGGGTGCGGGAACAGCTGACCGCGGCGGGGATGGTGGCGTCAGCCGCCTCGCGGGCGAGGGCGGCGGACCCGATGTCGCGTCGGCCGCGATCGTGATCGTTGCGCCGAGCTGCGCGGTCAGGACGGCCAGATGCCGACGGGTGCCGGCGACCTGCTCCGGCGTTACTGGCGACACCACCACCACGTCCTCGCCAGACCATCCGTGGTCGCGCAGCGACTGCGCGAACTGCCTCGGCCCGATCGCAAGCAGCGTCCCGTCGGCGTACCGCATTCCTATCCGGCCGCCCGGCAGGATCGGCAGATGGCAGGCGAATCCCGGCCATGCGGTCGGCTCGAGCCGCGGCTGGCCGCGGTGTCCGCTGACGAGCGGGATGCCGGGCGTACTGGCCACGTCCACGCCGCCGATCGGCACCAGACGCCCGTCAACATCGGACTCGAACTGTCCTGGCTGACCGTACGACTGCCACCAGGCGGGCCGCCCGTCCGGATCCACCACGGCTAGGTCAAGGCAGCCGTCGAGCATAGCCGTCGCTCCGGGCTCGGCCGGGGCCCACACCGTCGCGCCGGTGGCGTCAGCGAGCAGGGCAAGGTTCACTCGCATCCGGCGCCGCTCCGCCTCCGGCTCGGGCCATGATAACCACATGCGCAGGTTGGCCTGGTACAGCGGCACCGTGGCGAGAGCGGCCGCGAGGTCCGCGCCGTCGACCACCTCCGTGCGCCGGTCGTAGAAACCCAGCACGAAGTCGCCGCCCCGCACACCCACCCTGACGGTGATCAGAGCGGGGTGCCCGGTGCGCAGCGTGGCCGCCGCTGCCCGCTCCGCGACGAACGAGCGGCGGGTGGCCAGTATCCGGCCGCCGTCCGGCAACGGTACCGTGACCAGCCCGTGGCGGGGCACGATCAGACCGCCCACCAGTTCGTACCAGCCGACGGCGGCGCCGACGCGGCCGTCGGGCTGGATGGTGACCCACTCCACCGGGTATCCGGTCTCCGAGTCCACCGGTACGACCTCGTCTGCCTCGGGCTCGTCCGCGGCGTCGCGGCGGAGGGGGCCGAATGGCTTCGCCGGCGTGGCCGGCACGCGAATCAAGTCGCTGCCGATAGGGGGCACCAGGATGTCGCGGCCGAGCTGGCGGGCCACCGCCTGCAGCAGCGGTAGGTTCTGCTCGCCGGGCACCGCGAGCAGCCGGAGGTCGCTGTCCGTCGCTCCGGCCCGGCGCACGAGCTCGACGACGTCGGCCGCGCTCAGCGGGGTTTGGATACGGTCCCGACTGGCCAGGCCGCCGTCTGGGGAAACCATCAGGTCGAGGTCGAACAGGCCCGGCGGACGCAACACCGGCCGGTGGTCACCACGCACTGGGGTGCCACTCATGGTCCGTGCCAAACCCGCCGTCCCTGCCATGTCGAAAACATACGAGCAACTTCCCCAAACGGCTCACATGTCCGGCGGATTCCTTGACGAACGGGCCGACGTCGTCGCGCCGCACACCATACTGTCGATGTCCTGGGTCTTTGTAAAACCTCCGTAAGCTCACTGATGCGTGCCGGCGGTGCCGACTCATAGCCTCCGTGAGAGATGCAGAGGAGGTTCGAACCGCATGAGTCGATCGCCAGAACCGTCTGTCGAGGCGGGGCCGGGCTCGCGTTCGGTCCAGGCCGACGACCGTACCCAGCAGCTCTACCTGGTCCACGCATCGGCGTTGCGTCAGTTCCTGTCACGGTGGACGGACGGTGACCGCCAGGCCACCGAGGACCTGGTGCGCGAGACGGTTCGGCGGGCATCGGAGATGCTCGAGCCGGCAGGCACCGACCCGATTGCCTCCTCGTCCTGGCTGCTTACCCTGGCGCGACGGGTGGCCATCGGCTATGTCCGGTCCAGGTCGGGCCGGGCCGCCCAACCGGGCCCGCGGTACAGGAACGCGAGAAACCTCGCCGGGAGCGCGTCCGACGAGCAGGTCGCGCTGGCCCTCAAACAGCTGAGCGCCGAGCACTGCACGGTGATCGCCGAGTTGTTCTACCGGGGTCGCTCGGTGGAGGAGACCGCTGAGTTGCTCAGTGTCGACGAGGCCACCGTCTCGTCGCGGGCGTACCAGGCGCTACGCGCGTTCCGGTGCGCCATCGCGACCGAGTGTTGACAGTGGGAACCAGTTGACGGTCGGGACTGGCTGACGTTCGGGGACCGGGTGTGGGAATGTGCGACGCTAGGGTTGCGAGAGGTCGGCCGCGGAGAGTCGGACCTCGACCCGACTTCGCAGTTGGAGCTTGCTGAGGACGCGTGCGACGTGGGTCTCGACCGTCCGGCGGGAGACGAACAGGCGGCTCGCGATCTCGGGATTCGACAACCCCTCGGCCACGAGCCGCGCGACGGTCCGTTCGGTCTCGGTGAGCGCCGCCCAACCGACGGCCGGGCGCCGACTCGCGGCCCGGGGGCCGCGCCGGATGCCGTGGGGGCGCAGCCGGCCTTGGAGCCGACGTAGGTCGGTCAGGGCCCCCATCGCGGCGTACCGGTCCGCCGCACCGGCGAAGACGCTGCGGGCCCTCTCCAGGTCCCCCTGTTTGGCCAGCACCACGGCGAGCTCCTCGGCGGCGGTCAGCGCGTCCAGCGGCGCTCGATGGGCCTCGAAGAGCTTGTACGCCGTCCGGAGCCGTTCCGGGTCGCCGTCGATCATGCCCCGGCACAGGTCGACGTTGGCCTGGGACTTGGGCGAGGACGGCAAGTCCCGGGCATCGTCCACCGCCGCGGCGCCGGCCCGTTCGGCCAGCTCGAGGTCGCCGGCGGCGAGGGCCAGGCGAACCAGCCTGGATACGCACCCCCATCGTCCCCAGCGAGCGCGCGGGCTCGACATGTCCTCCGGGTCGAGCCATACGGTCAGCTCGGCGGTCGCCGCAGCCAGATCGCCTGCGGTCTCGGCCAGGCAGGCCCGCGCCCACATCAACGGCCGGGCGGCGATCAGGGCGGCCACCCCGTTGCCATAGGGATGCTCGCCCAACAGCGCGATCTGCTCAGCGGCGAGTTCGGCGTCGCCCCGCCGGGCGTGGATGAGGGCAACAAACCCGCGGAGCAGGAGCGCTTGTTCAGCGGTTCGGGCCTCGGTCTGGGTCGCGTACAGCATGGCCTGATCCCACTGGCCGTCGGAGTAGAAGTAGGCCATGGCGGTGTTGTGCACCTCGGTGATCCGGAGCGAGCCCACTCGCTCCGCCTCCGAGATGGTCGTCCCGAGGGCCGCCTCGAACTCGCTCCATCGGGACAGGTTGAGCAGGTTGATCAGACGGTTGACCAGCAACAGCATGCGCAGGTCGGTCGACTCCGGGTCGTCGGGCCAGGGCAGGGCAAGCGCGCGTTTGATCACCTCGTATGCCTCCTCCGGGCCCGCGGTCTGGAGCTGGGCGGCGAGGGCGTACCCGATGCTGATCGCATCGCCGGCCCGGTTCCCGGCCTCGATCGCCTCGGCGATGGTTCGCCCGGCCTCCTCGACCCGGCCGGCGTTGGCGACGGTGACCGCACGCTGTGCCAGCAGGCGGGCTCGCCAGAGCGGCCCAGGGTCGAGGCGCTCGAGGAGGCCGTCGATGACGGTGATCTCCTCCGCGCTCTGGGCGGGGAGCATCTGGTAGCCGCGGCTGAGGTGCCAGGCGAACTCGCCGGCATCGCTGGGATCGGTTATCCCAGCCAACGCCGACGACCCGAGTCGGGCCAAGTCCTCCGGTCGCCGGAGGATGCGCAGCGCGGCGGCCAGCCGGACAGTCACCGCCTCCCGCCGCCGATCACCGGTCGCCAGCCCGGCCCGAGCGCGGGTGAGCAGGTCGACGGCCACGGCTGGCAACGCCAGCAGCGCCGGGCGCGGGATGCCCAGGAGCCAGTCGATGGCCCAGCCGTCGATGGTCTCGGGGGCAGCGAGCAGATGACGGGCTACCCGGTCCCAGGACGCCTGTTCGGCCGCCAGCCGGCGGGCGGCGTGTTCGTGCAGGGCGATCCGCACAGCCTCGGGCACCTGGGTGTGCAGGACCTGCCGGATCAACGGGTGGCGGAAGCCCAGTTCGCGACCGAGCTCGACAACCAGGCCGGCCTGCAGCGCCTCGTCCACGTGCTCGACGACGGTCGGGAGCGGTCGACTCGACATCGACGCCAGGTCGGTGATCGTGAATCGCGAGTCCAGGATGGCCGCGGTGCGCAGCGTCGACCGGGCGCCGGCGGACAGGAAGCCCAATCTGCGGCCGATGATGGTGCTCAGCGACGCCGGATACGGCGACGTCCCCGGCAGCATCTCCGCCATCCCGTTCCGGACGTCGACCGCGCCCTCCTCGACCAGCGCGTTGAGCATCTCGACCAGGTAATAAGGGTTCCCTGCGGTCGCCACGACCCCTTCGCGCAACACCGGACCGGGTGGCGCCCCCAACCGCGACTCGGCGATGGCGTCCATCGACGAAGCCTCCAGCGGGAGTAGCATGATCGACGTGGCCTGCCCGTCGCGCAGCGTCGCGGCGCGCAGGCGGGAGAGCGCGTCCGGTTCGGGCAAGGGCCGGGCCGTGGCGATGATCAGCAGCGGACTCTGGCGGGCGACGCGGAACAAGCCGAGCAGCGTGTCGAGGCTCTCCTCGTCCGCCCATTGCAGGTCGTCCGCGACGAGCACCAGGGGGGCTCGGGTGCACTCGCGATCAAAGAGCGCGATGATCCGTTCGCTGGCCGCCCGGATCACGTCGGTGCCCGACCCCCGACCGGCCAGGAGGTCGAGAATCTGTTGGCGGTCCTCGGTGTCACGGGGGATGGCCTCCAGGAGGAACCGCAGCCCGGTCGGGGCGCTCAGTTCGTCGCCGCTGGCCCACCAGACCCGCAGGTCCTCGGCCGCCGGATCGTCGAGGGCGGCCGCGACGAGTGACGACTTGCCGATGCCGGCCTCGCCGCCGACCCAGACAATGCCGCCTCGGCCCTGCGTCAGCTCGCCAAATCGAGCTGACAGCTCCTTCAGTCGCTCATCGCGTCCGACGACGTTTACCACCTTCGGCACCGGGCACCTTCTAGCGACAGGCGTGACTCGAACCGGATGTCCGGTTCAGTCGATTGAGACGACTTTGTCGGTACGACCAACGCGCGTACATCACCCGGGTCGACCCTGCATACGCTCCGCCCGACCGGAGCCGGACTGGCTTCGGGACGCACCCGGGCCTGGGCGGCGACCAGGAGGGAATCGAGTACGTTCACGGGCCTCCTCGAAGAGACGGCGATCCTGTGATGAGTACACCCCGATGGATCGCCGGATCCCAGGCCCACGCCGACGACGTGACCCAAGTGCAGTGGTGCTCACAAGATCGCCACGACGGTAAGGGGCGGTGGTGAATCGGTTGCTGCTGCATGGCGGTGAAGCTGATCTCTACACGACCCGGGGCGCGTGGCACAACTCCACCCAGGATCGGGGACGCATCATCGGGCGTGCCCGGGTGGCCAGCGCCGTGCGTCGGTTGGAGGTGCCGCTCGAGTTGGCGGGTATGACCCTCCACTCCGAATGCCGCCTACGTATCGATGGAGTGGTGCCCTGCCCTGGCGGCCTGGAGCGCGAGCGTCATCGTCGCGGTAATCCACCGCAGCGACGGTCACCCACCCGGCCGTGCGGCCGTACTGGTGCATGATCCGGTCGCCCCAGAGCCCGATACACATCGCGAGGTCCACCATCAGCGGCAGGCCCGGAGCCGTCCACCGCAGCACACCATGCTCGATGAGCAGCGGCGTGACATTGACCGCTCCATAGACCATCACGCCGAGCGCAATGCCCCACACCGCGCGGTCGATCCACCCACCGGTCCGTTCCACAACGGCGACATCGCGCTCCAACCGACGAACCCGACGCTCACGCCAACCCGGATCTCGACCATCCTGATCCACGTCAGGTCCGGGGCGCGCACGTATGCTGCTCCTTGCCATCTCTCTTGCACTCCAAGTCGAAAGAGGGGGACTGCCTCAGCGGGCGGCAACCCGCTGGGGCCACCTTGATCAACTAGCGGTGCGGCTCGGCCGGAAGGCCGCGCATGTGATGCTCGGCGAGGCTGGCCAACTACCGAAGGTCGCCCCGACACGGCATCGTGTAGGCGACGTTATGGACGCGCCGACGGGGAGACCGGTAGATGGACAGCACGGCTCGGACCATGACGGCCTGCGGAGCCGCGGCACTCGTAGGTCTGGCTGCCGGACTCGCTCTGGCACGACAGCTCACGAAGCGCGATCGCCTCGGCCCTTCGACGCCTGACCGCACGAGTGATCCGTCTCGGCCCAGCGTCGTCTACCTGGCCGGCTACATCCGCGGCTACGAGGACGGCGACTCCCGAGCCCTCGTGGAGCTCCTACCGGCTCCAGCCGGACATCCCGCTTCCTACGACCGCCCCCTTGCTGGCTCACGCCGACAAGGGGCGATTCGCATCCGCGACATCACGCAACGACCGCCGCGCGATGCTTCAGAGCGCCGTGGGCTAGCGTTCGCAGCGTGAAAGCGGTAGCAAGATCGGTAGCGAAACCATGCCCGGATCCACCAGGTCTCAGGAGGGCACAGAGGGTAATCATTGCAGCTCAATGTACCTGCTGTGACCGGGTATGACCTGCCAGATCTACCTGAGGCGACACCTTGTAATCGGAAGGTTGCGGGTTCAAGTCCCGCCGTCGGCTCTCTTGGTCACGCTCTTGGGGTTGCCACCGTGGATCGATAGATCGTTCCACGGTGGTGCGCCGTCTACTTGCTGACCGGCCTGCTTCGATATCCCGGCAAGATCTCAACCCGAGACCGCGGCTGGCTCAACCGATTGGCCCGATCGTCACTGCATACGGCTGGAAACTGCTGGCCTAGATCTTCGTTAGACTGGGGAAGCGCGCCGCCAGTAGTCGGCATAAATAATGCCGAAGCGCGCCGCTGGCGCGACGATGGCGCTGCCCGCATTGTCCAGCCCAAAGATAGCCCGGCTGACAGGAAGTACGAATCCGTTGCCGGCGCCAATATGTACGAGATGCCGGTCGTGTAATGTCTTGTAGTCGAGACGGTGCATGAACCGTGCTTCTACGTCGACGTGCCCTTGTAGCGCCGTCCTGACCTCCGAAGCCGTATGGCCACTTTCAGAGGTGGGGAGCGCCCCAAGTAGCCGAAATCTGGTGTCTGTCTTTTTTCGCAGGAGAGACAGAAAGCCGCTCAAGATCTTCGGATTTCCGTACAAGTATCGGTCACACCAAAGTGCCTCATCCCATCCTGCGACGAGCGCTGCGAACTTCGTAGTGCTGGCCGACAGGTCGGTCGGCCAGCCCGGTGCGATGCTGTGAACGCCGTCAAGTAGGCCGGCAAGCTTGGGAACCTGGGCCAGCTCGAAAGTCGCCCCGCTTACGTACACTAAAGGTAGTAGCGCCTCATGCGCTTCTCCGCTCAGGGCCTGCTGTTGTCGAGCTCCTGCAAGAAATTCGATTGCATCGGACGGTAGGTCGTCGATAATCAACGGCACGTCTGCCTTGATTGATTGTTCGAGTGAAGAAACTACAAGACGTGAACCGACAACCTGGGTACGCGCTAGAGAGCTGGACAGATGGCCGATCAGCATCTGCGTATCTTCGCATGTATGTGTCGAGATGCCTTGATTCGCCGTCCGGTGTCCAGGTCTCATGCGATATCCCGATCCTTCCCGCCGTGAAGCAGGCGCCTGCTAGACGTGTCAGCAATCTTCGTTGGACATTTCAGGCCAAAATTGTTGATGTGCGGGCTTCAACGGTTGGCGCGGCAGTGTGAGCCGGGTGTGTAGTGCTTTCGTTACGTGGCTGATGTGCGGTGTTGCTCAAGATGAAACATCATCGCTTGGTTCGCCTCCCAGCCGTCGGGGAATTTCACGATCTCGTTCAGGTACATCCGGCCCGTGGACGGGTGGGCGTCCAGCAACTCCGAGATCCCCGCCCGCGCCACCACGACGCAGGCGTGACGGTGGCGGGAGGTCAGAACGCAGAGCCGGCCGGACTCGAGGTGGAAGGTTGTCGCGTCCTTGCGGCCGGACAGGGGGTGCCAGACGACGGTGACGTCGTACTCGCGGCCTTGGAGTCGGTTCGCGGTGTCGACGGTGATCCCCGAGTCCGGTGGAAGGAACTGACGGACAGCTGCCGCCTGGTCCCGGTGTGCGGTGCCGATCGCGATTCGACCCGCGGTCACCGGAGTGCCGTCCGGGGACTTCTCCGACACCGCGACTGCCCCGCGTTGCAGCAGCCGCATTGCTGCGGCTGCGCATGCCGAAGCGACCTCGACGTCGGTGCGCATGCTGTGTCGGGCTGGCAATTCGTGCAGCGCCCAGCCTGTAGAGGCCGCGGTCGACAGCGTCGTGTCCATCGGCGAGGACCCGAACGCATGCGTGGCGAAGGTCAGAGAGCGGTCGCCGAGGCCAGTGCCGGACGTAAAGCCGGTGAACGGGTAGAACGCCTCCGAGACGACGGGTGCGGCGGTGGCGGGTAGGCGCCAGGACACCGGCAGGCGGTGGACCTTGATGTCTTCGTTGTGGCGTAGCAGCACTGCCACGGCGCTGAGTTGTGGGTCCCAGGACAGGCCGGCCCAGCGTTCCGTTTCCACGGTGGAGAACGGGTCGAGTTGGCCGGGGTCGCCTACGAACAGGGTTCGGTCGAAGCGGCCGGCGATTCGTAGCAGTGCGTCGGAGCGCATCTGGTACGCCTCGTCGATGATTGCCCAGGGCCAGGAGCCGCTGGTCAGGGTGGCCCACTTCGCGGCGGTGCCGACGATGACCTGCGAGCCGCCCAACCCCGCGATCGCCGTGTCGACGGCGACGTTGCGGTGGGTACCGATCCGGGGTGTTGGCGTGTAAGTCTGCGATGACAGGCGGCCGATCGGCAGGTCCGGCGCGGCCGTGGCGAGGTTGGTGATGAGGTCGTCGACCTGCTCGTTCGTCTGGGCTACGATCGCCAGCGGCTCACCGGACGCGGCGATGTGCCGGGCCGCCCGCACCACCAACGTCGACTTCCCCGCCCCGGGCGGCGAGTCCACGACAACACCCGGACCAGGTCCGAACTGCAGGTCGGAAAGAACAGCAGGAAACACGTCGGTGGTCACGACCAGGCCTCCACAGCGTCTTCCTCGGTCGGCATCGGCGGCGCCGGCGGCCCGCCGTGCGTCCAGGGCGTGTCAGCGACATCCGGGAACTGCCCGGAAGGCTGGAACGCGTCCGACACCGTGCTGTACGTGATCAGCTCGCCCTCGGCCGGAATCGACCCAGGTGGGGCGGTGAGCGAACGCCCCATGCCACCGCTGAGCTCCAGCTCCACGTCCACAAAACCGTCGATCGGGGTAAGCGCGAGAATCTGCGCATTCTGGGACTGCCGGGCCGGCGACGACACTGATTGGCCGACGTTCAAGCGCAACGGATCCCGCGTCCGCACCGTGATCCGAGGCCGGAGCTTCCGACGAGCCCCGCTGTCGTCGATACGATCCGGCGAGGCGGCGACGACCGTACCGCTGAACGCCTCACCGGCAAGCCGAAACTCCGCCATCACGAGCGGGTCGTCCAGGGCCCGCTGCGCGTCATAAGCAGCCTGCGCACGCTCCAGCCGGCTGAGCCGCCGAGCCGCGGCAACAGCACTGTCGCGCCGAGCCTGCGGCAGCGGATTGTCGCCGCCAAGGTAGGCGACGTAGTTGGTGTACGCGTCGCGGTCCTCGGCCCAACGGTTCACGACGGTGGACCCAGGCGTGAGTTGGCGCAGCACATCGGCGCCCCGCCACATGAGATCCCAGGTCGGCGCGAGCTGGGAGCGCAGGTTGTCCTGCAACAGCGCGAGAGCACGCGAACGGGCGGCAGGGTTGCCGTCGGTACGCGCGTACCGGTCGATGGCCGGCGCCAGCCGCTCGGCGTCGAACGTCGGATCGGTGGTCGGACCCGCTGGCGGAAAGTGCTCCGGATCCTCAGCGGCCAACGCAGCGTCGAACGGCGACACGCCAACAGGCGGATCGATCCAGGCCAGCAACGCAGCAAGATTGGCGTCCTCAACACTGCTTTGCCCGGTGGCCCAGTGCGCCCCGAGCGCCGACGTCATCGGCAGTAACAACGAAGACCCCGGATACTCCGCCCGCTCAGCGAAGAACGTCAGCCACCGACCCAGCAGCGGCACCACCGGCGGGACGGCGTACTCGCCGTACGTGCGACGCAGCCTCGTCGAGCGCCCGAAGAGCTGCATGAACCCGACCCCACCAGGGTTCGGCACGAGGATCTGCGGCGCATCGCTGAACCGCCATCGGCTGTTCTTCCCTGGTACCTCTTCCTGATGCCGGGCAAAGCTGTCCACATAGGACAAGATCAGCCGCCCGAGCTCGGCCGCGAACGCGAAGCGCTGGTCACGGTTCCGCGGCTGCGGCACGACGAGCAGCTGCGGTTCGCCGGGGGAGTCGCCGAGCATCGCGGCCAGCGGAGCGTTGGCTTCCCCGGCCAACGTCAGCGGGATGAAGACCAGCGGCCGTTCGCTGATGTGGGTGTGGCGGACCGTGGTGATCTGCTGAGCGGCCTCCTGCTGCACCGCGAGCGCCCGGGCAAGCGAGGTCAGCGACGTCATGCCGGCAACCCGAAGCACTCGTTGCGCAGCCGAAGGGCCGCTCGCAGCACCCCAGCGGCCTCGACCTGCTCCGGTGACGGCGTAAGCGAACCACCGGCGAGGCCAAGGGCCATGGCCACGGACTCGACGCTGCCGAGTTCCTCGCTGACCGATCGCCCGAGCGCATGTGTGGTGCCGCGCGCTTCGTCGCGGCAGAAGTAGGACAGCTCGCACATGGAAAGGCAGTCGGGGGAGTACCGCGCCGGAATGTGCTCCAGCGCGTCGCACAACTCGCCGACCGGCCGGGTCGGCTTGCCGTCGCGGTCCGGCGCCAGGTCGAACGTCAATGCTGGAGCCAGCGGCTGCAGCAGCGAGTCGATGCGGGTCATCCGGTCGAGTTGCCGGTTCAGCACAGTCAACTGCCGTCGCACGTCGATCTTCGTGGCGACCGCGTGGTTGGAGAAGTTCTCCGGGCACACCAGGACGACGTTGTGCGACACCACAGCAGGGTCGTGGCCCAGGTCAGCGAGCAGGCGGCGCAGAGCTACGACGTACACCGCGGACTGCACGGCGGCAGCGGCCACCTTGCCGCCGTCGGCCTGCCCGTCGATGACCGCGAACGACTTGATCTCGATGACGTGGAACGTGCCCTGGAACTGGAACGCGATCAGGTCGGGCTCCAGGAACACCTGCCGCCCGCCGACCGGCAGCCGCAGCAGCGGGTGGTCGAAGAGCGTGCCGAAGTCGTCCGCGCCGTTCGCGGCGGCCCCGAGGACCTGGCGGGCCAGCTTGTGCCGCACCTCCTGGCTGGCATTGCCCGCGACGTCCTCGAGGTCCTGGTAGGCGACCTCGGGGATCGACAGGTCGAGCACCTCGCGCAGCATCCGCAGCAGCTCGGCGCAGCCGTTCGCCTTCACCTGCGACTCGAACGCCTGGGTGCGGGTGATCGCGAACGGCGACTGCCCGTATGGCGGCGGAAAACCGACGCGGGCGGCCACGGCGCGCTTGTCGACGCCCGCGGAGTCCATCACGGCACGGCGCGAGCATGCGGGGTTGCTGGTGAGCGCGGCGATGGTGCGTGCGTTGTGCGGGATCGGGGGTACCGGTCCACGCAGCTGATCGAGTCGCAGTTCGGTGCTGGTCACTGACGTCTTCCTTCGCGGGGGAAGCGGCGGCTGAGCGGCGGCTAGGAATCGGTGCCGGTGCGCACACTCCTGAGGTGGCTGCCGAAGAGCTGGTCGGCGTCGTCGAGTTGTGTCCTGGCCCGGCGGGCGGCCGCTTCGCGGTGCGACCGGTCGACGGGTTGGTGCGTGAGCAGTTCTGAGCGGGCGGCGCGGATGACGGTGTCCGGCTTGGTCGAGCCGATGCCGTCCGCGGCGCCGGGGATGTTCTCGGCGAAGAGCCACAGCAGCCGGGCGGCGTTGCGGTCGATGCCGGGCAGGCGGTCGATGTGTTCGGCGATGCTGACGGCTGCGGTGAGGAAGTCGACGCGCGGGCTCAGCGGGCCGACGATGCGGCGGTCGAGCTGCCAGGTGGAGATCGCGAGCAGCCCGCGGACCGGGGCGAGCCGATCGGCCGTGAGCGCGGCGCACAGGTAATACGGCCGGGCGAACGGCGCCGTGCGAAACGAGCGCTCTTCGTCGCGGCGGAGGCTGGTGAGTTTGGCGCTGTTGATGTCGCCGCCGAAGCAGGCGTTGTACACCTGGGCGATCAGCTTCGGCGCGGCCGGCACGGCGAGCAGGGTGAGCGCGCTGTGGACCTGCTCGCGCAGAGGCAGGATCGAGGCGCCGTCGCGCTGGGTCGGCGCTGTGGTCTCTTCCGGCGCCAAGGTCTCGACGGCTTCCTCCCATGCGTCCTGCAGGGCGCGGAGGTCGGCCTTGAGGGAGCGCGCGCGAGGGCGGTCGCCGGCGGCCATCGCCTGACGGACGGCAACGCGCAGCACCTCGATCTGCTGCTCGAGTTCCTCAGCGCTGTCAGGCACGTCCGTGAGCGTACGTCCTCCAGTAAATTCCAGCAATACCCACTTCGGTGGAGTGGATCGTACTGATCGTCTTACCCAAGGTGACGACTTTAGGCCCATTGACCTGCGGAATTGCATATGCGGGCACGAAACCCTGTTGCGGCGTTCCAGTAGCTTCCAGTAAGTTCCAGTAATCGCGCCGCGCTTCCTGCACCTCCCATCGAACCTCCCGTCGAACCGGAGCTGTGATGACCACGCTGCTCGAACTCATCTTCGACCGCCTCGCCAGCGAGCAGGTCGACACCCGCACCGCCGAACTCGTCCTGGCTGCCCTCGATGCCTCCACCCTGGCCACCGACCCGCCGTCCCCGGAACCGCCGGTCGGCCACATCTTCCTGTCCTCCGTGACCGTTGCCGGGTTCCGCGGCGTCGGCCCCGCCAGGACCCTGCCGATCCGCCCTGGCCCCGGCCTGACTCTCGTCGTGGGCCGCAACGGCTCCGGCAAGTCGAGCTTCGCCGAGGCGATCGAGCTGCTCCTCACCGGCGACAGCGCCCGCTGGGCAGACCGCTCCAGCGTGTGGCGCACCGGCTGGCGCAACCTGCACCACCCCGACCCGTGCGGCATCGAAGCCGAACTCCGCGTCGACGGCACCACCACGCCGATGCGACTGCGCCGCTCCTGGACCGCCGAAGCGGGGCTCGCCGACGCGGACGTGGTCGGCGAACTCTCCGAGCTGCGCCGGCCGATGGAGCTCTACCGTCCGTTCCTCACGGCCGCCGAGGTCGGTCGGCTCGTCACGGGTACGCCATCCGCCCTGTTCGACGCCATCGACGCCATCCTCGGCCTCGACGTGCTCTCCACCGCAGACCAGCGACTGCACGCCGCGATCAAGCCCCTTGAGGCGGCGACCAAGCAGCACCGGGCCGACCGGACCCGGCTGCGCGACGCCCTGGCCGCGATCGACGACGACCGGGCACGCCGGGCCGCCGTCGCCCTCGCATCGACGGACCTCGCCGCGATCCTGGACGAGCCGCTGTCCGGCGAGCTGATCGACCGGTACCGCCAGTGGGCCACCCTCTCGCTGCCCGATCTCGGCGAGGTCGCGGCCCTGGCGGAGGAGCTCCGTTCGGTGTCCGCCCAGGCCGGCGGCGCCGCCGACACCACTGCGACGGTCCGACTCGCCGAGCTGCTGAGGCTCGCGCTCGACCACCAGAACTCGGCCGGCACCGGCCCGTGCCCGGTCTGCCAGGTCGGCACCCTCGACGACGACTGGCGCTCCTCCGCCGCCGCGACGCTCGAAGCCACGCGCGGCACCGCGCTCAGCGCCCAGCGGGCCACGACCCGGCGCGCGGAGCTGGTCCGCCGGGCCCGCGCCGTCACCGCCAACCTGTCGCTGCCGCCGGCCCCTGACGGGCTGCCCGACGAGCCGGCCCTTGCGGCGGCTGAGGGTCTGCGGGCCGCACCGCCCGCCGGTGAGGACCTTGCCGTGCACCTGCTCACCTGGTACCCCCAGCTCGTGGCGGCCGTCGACGAGGTGCGCGCCGCGGCGGCCGAGTGGCTGGAGCGCCGCGACACGGGCTGGCAGCAGATCCTGCCCGACCTGCGACGCTGGGCGGACGCCGCGCATGAGGTGCCGCAACAGGCGTCGGAACTCGCCGACCTCAAGGCCGCACGGGCCTGGCTCAAGGACGCCGCGATCGTGCTGCGCAACCAGCGCCTGGCACCGTTCGCCGCCCACGCCCAGCAGATCTGGGAAGAACTGCGCCAGGAGAGCAACGTCCAACTCGGCACGATGAGCCTCGCCGGCACCGCCACCCGCCGCCGCATCGAGTTCCCGATCAGCGTCGACGGCGCCGACAACGGCACCGCCCTCGGCGTCATGAGCCAGGGCGAGATGCACGCCCTCGGCCTCGCGATGTTCCTGCCCCGGGCCTGCGCGTCGGAAAGCCCGTTCCGGTTCGTGGTCATCGACGACCCCGTGCAGAGCATGGATCCGTCCAAGGTGGACGGTCTCGCCCGGGTACTGGCGGCAATCGCCACCGATCGTCAGGTCGTCGTGTTCACCCACGACCCTCGACTGTCGGACGCGGTCCGTCGCCTCGAGATCGACGCGGTCACCCTGCAGGTCGTGCGGGCCGAACAGTCCGTCGTGTCCATCAGGCCGACCGCTGACCCGGCGCTGCGCTACCTCGACGACGCCAGGGCACTGGCCCGCTCGGAGGAGGTCGACGCCGACGTCCGGACCCCGGTCGTCGCGGAGCTGTGCCGGTCGGCGCTGGAGTACGCCTGCCAGCGGGTCGTATGGCGGGTCCGGACCGCCCGGGGCGAGCGCCACGCGGACATCGAGGACGCGCTGCAGCACGCACAGAAGACGACGACGCTGTTCGCGTTGGCGCTCTTCGACGACGCCGAGCGCGGCGGGGACGTCCTCGGCCGGCTCCGGAACGCGTACGGCGGCTGGGCCGTCAACGCGTACAACCTCAGCCGCAAGGCGGTGCACGGCGGCCATCCCGTCGCCGACCTGCCCGGCTTCGTCAGCGACACCCGCCGACTCGCCGAGGCCCTGCGATGACGCCCGGCCTCTGCCTTGACGCCGCCGACGGCCTGCTGCGTCGCGGACCGTCCGGCGTGTGGTGGCCGAAGGTGTGCGCGTGCCTGATCCGGCTGGCTTTGGAACTCGCCATCGAGCAGTACTGGCTGACGACCAGCCCGCAGGTCGCGGCCTGCACCGCACAGCGGACGAGGCTGCTGATGCTGCGCCGCCGCTCCGGCCAGGACCTGGCCAGACGAGCCGCGTTCGCCTGGGGCGCCCTGTCCACCGCCACGCACCACCACTGCTACGACACCGCCCCGACCGCCGGCGAACTCCGCCGCCTGCACACCGAGGTCGGGACGCTGGTGAAGCACCTGTCCAACACGGATCGGCGCGGCAACTGACAAACGCTGGACCTCATTCAGCTCCTTCCGCTTTGCCAAATGCCAGGTGTCGTGTTGCCGTTGTGATCGTCGATTTATCCGAACGGGCAGGAACGGCATGACAAACGGTCGATCTTTCGATTGATCCAGCGCGGCAGGATGGGTGCGTCGTTGGCTGGTCTCCTCATCTCGGTCGACTCAAACACTGTGAATATTGAAGACCGCTGTGGTCGAAGCCGATGGGAAGTTGTCAATTCCCATCGATCAGATCGAGCTTTGCCTGCAGGATGGAGCTGCTATGTCGCGCGCTGGAGAGTTCTTGGTCGAGCGGGAACATTCCTGGCAGTCCCTGCTGCGAGGAGTCTCCCTTGTCGCCGAGGTGGAGGTGCCGGACGACGAGGTGTTCCAGGCGCTCTCCTACCTGGGTCTCGTCTACCGCGACGCCGACGATTCCTACCGTGAACGCCTGCTACGCCGGTATCCGGCCATCGTGGCCATGGGACTTGCCAGGGTCGGCGCCGTGCACTACGAGCATGGCGCATTCTGGCCGGGCGTCTGGCGGGAGGCCGGCATCACCTACACCGACCAGAGCGATCAGCAACGGTGGGGTGAACAGTTCCGGACCGCATTGGGCCGGTTCGGCCTGGCCCGGTTCCCGGGCCTTCCGCTGGTCAACGTCAGCGAGATCCTCGTGCATGCGGGCGTGCCGGAATTCTGCCTGGGTGACTTGCTGGCGCTGCTTGCCAAACATCATGCTCGAAATCCTGGGCTGGACGCGCGGCAGTTCATGGAGTGGGCGTTCGCTCCAGGTTTCCAGTCGCGTCTCAACGTGGTTGACAAGCCGGTGCGGCGGTTTCTTGAATTCGGTGGCGACTACGCTGAGGATTTCGTCGACCGCTGCATCGACCTGCTGGTGCAACTTGCGCAGCCGGCCTTCGATCCCGATGGGATTCATCTGCCGGCCCGGGTCATTGCGCGGGCCACCGAGCTGGCTCAGTCCGGCCTGCTCGAACTGGGCGGGTTGCGTCGCGCCCGGGCGTCCGCCGCGCGCGAGCATCCCCGACTGTTGCTGGAGCCCTTTGGTCGGGGTCTGTTGATCTGGCTGCCGGCGGTAGAGGATGCCCTGGACGGCGTGGCCTCCTGGCAACTGCGCTTCGACGGCGAACCGCAAGAGGTCATGAGCCGGTCGCCATGGCCTGGGGGACGGCAGACCGCCCCGGCTACCGGGATCCCGGTGAACCAGCCGGTGCGTGAGGTTTCGGTCGAACTGGAAGACGCCACCCGCCGGGACGTCATCAGCGTCGTCGACCCAGGCGACCCGTTGCTCGTTTTCACCGAGGACGGACGGCGCATTCCGTCGTCGGCGTCAATCACTCCCGAGCCGGTCTGGCTCCTGCATCCGATGGCCTCGGAGTTCGGCGATGTGGAGGTGGAGTTCAACGGCCGCCCCGTCGTTGTCGAAGAGCAGTCGGCACCCTACGGCTGGGACGGGTGGCGGCTGCGCAAGGTCGACCTGAGTGATGTCCGCCAACTTCGACTCGGTGGAAGCGCCAAGTGGCGCACCGTCCAGGGACGACGACGCCCGCGACTGATGCTCACGCATCCCCTGGTCGGCGTTGCCACCGCACAGGACCTGCCGGTCCATGACACTCCGCCGACGCTGACCCTCCCCGGGGAGGCGGACGGGTCCGTGCGGTGGACCGTCCGCATTCGACGCCCGAACGCAGCCCAGGACCTGACGACGCAGACCCACACCGTGACCGACGACCTCGTCGTCGACCCCTGGAAGGGCATCGCGCGCCCGGCCGTCGGCGCGTTCGAGGTCACGGTGCGCGGTCCACTCGGGCGTGGCCTGTCGCAGACCGTCAACCTCGCCGAGGGCCTCACGGTCGTGTCCGAGCCCGCGGCCCGTGAACTGCGCGCATCCGGGCTGACCCCGTGCAGGATCCATCCCAGGACGGTCCATGCAGGACTGACCGTCACCCCGGCAACCATCGACCTGTCCCCACGCGAATCGAGCGCGCGGATCGAGGTTTCCGGCCCGGACGGAAACCAGGTGCTCGCCGTCACCCCGCCGCACATGGCGGTACGGCTCTTCAGCCCGGGCCAACGCCCGGAATGGTCGCTGCGACCACTGCGCCTGGACATCGAAACGCTCGGCGAAGGGGAGCTGCAGGTGCGACTGCCCGCACCCGCCTTCATCGAGCTCGTGGTCCGGGTGGGCACGGCAGATCTCCAGACGATTCCGCCGGTGGGCGGTGGCCGGCCGGATGTCGCCCGGTTCTCGCTCGCCCGCATCATCGACACGGTCACGGAACACGGCAGCGCACGCCTGGACCTGATGGTCAAGGGCGTGAGGATGCCCGCTGCCACGTGCGCACCACGGCAACTGGCCACCCAGATCGACGTGGACGGTGGCCGGCTGATGATCACCGCGCCGGTGGTGGCCGCGGATCTCACGGCCGGCGTCTACCAGACGCTTGCCCCTTGGCGGAAACCGTTCGTCAGTGCTGTGAGCGCCGACGGCACCACCGCGCCCCTTCCCGACGAGGTGGTTGGTGCGGGGCCGCTCCTGGTGAAGCTGCGGATCGAGGATCCCTGGCTCGCCGAGCCGTGGCCTGACTGGCCCACGAGCGACAACAGGTTCGCACTGGACGGGCGCCCGCTCGTGGTGAGCGGATCGGACACCCCAGAGACCATGCTGTCCAGGTTCCTCGCCGGCGAACAGGTCGACCTTGCCGACGTCGACGCGGCCCAGCAGGCCCTGCATGCCTTCACGCTCGCCAAACCGCTCCGCGCCGCCGGCATTGCGGTGGACGTCCGGTACGGGATGGGCAGAGTCCTCGCACGGGACCCCGCCTCGACCCTCCGGGCAATGCTTGCCGCGAGGCTCTCGCCGAACTCGCTGGTCGCGCCGCTGGTCCACTCCGGGCTCTGTGCGTTGCCGCCCGTGCCGTATCTCAATCCCGACGAGGAACTGGCCCTGTGGTCGGCCGGGCCGGTCGCGGCGATGTTGGCGTCAGCCCATCAATGGCGTCATCAGGCGGCTCCCACGGACCTGCTGGACAGGCTGACGACCATCTGCGGTGATGTCGCCGCCGACATCCTCGCCGGCAAAGACGATCCGTTCGCTCCTGTCGGACGGTTCGAGGGCGCGGATCAACTGGCCGTCATGCCACCCGAGCAGTTGGACCGACTGTGGCGCGCCGCGCGCGTGGTGCCCGGTGGGCTGTTGGACGCGGATGAGCGGCTGGTCGCCGCTCGCGAGTTGTTCGACGCACGGCTGCACAGCACGGTGCGCGGTGTCGCCGTCCGAGCCGACCGGCTGCTCCGCGAACTGCGGCCGGTGATCAACGAGGGCGGCGGATCGCGGTGTCTCGCGGCAGTCCGGGCCCGTCGTGCCGGCGACGGGTGGACCGCCCTGTCAGAGCTCTCCATCGCCTTCGCCCTCGCGGCCCGGCTGGCCGGTCACGGCCATCGCTCGGCGCACGGGTTCATGTCGACCCACTACGGGCTCTACTCGGCACTGGCCAGGCGCGCCCCACGGCTGACCTCCGTTGACCTGGTACTCGCGGAACTACTGATCGCAGGAGCCTGACCATGACGACGACGATTGACCCGCTCGCGACGACGAGTGCCATTCGCGACGCCTATCAGCGGTACCTGCACACCCTGCTCGAACCCCGGGACCCTCAGCTGGCAACCGCGCTCAACCAGGCGATCCAACGCGAGATCACCGAAGGCGTCGTCAAGGGTCCGCTGCTGGAGGCATCGCCGCCGTACGCGACCGGTGCCACCCTCCGTGAGCTCGTCGACGAGGGCGTCCTGCACCAGACGTTCACCGATCTGGGCTCCGGCGTTCCGCTGGACCGCCCGCTGTACCGGCACCAGGAGTCGGCAATCCGCAAGGTCGAGGCCGCCCGCAATCTGGTCGTGGCCACCGGTACCGGCTCGGGAAAGACCGAGAGCTTCCTGCTGCCGATCCTCAACGCGTTGATCACCGAGCGAGCCGAGGGCAACCTCCAGCCGGGGGTCCGTGCCCTGCTGCTGTATCCGATGAACGCGCTCGCCAACGACCAGATGAAGCGCCTGCGCAGCCTGCTGCACAAGATGCCCGACATCACCTTCGGCCGGTACACAGGCGACACCAAGGAATCCGACCGGCAGGCGCGGGAATCCTTCGAGCAGCAGAATCCGGACGAGCCGTTGCTGCCGAACGAGTTGCTCAGCCGGGAAGCGATGCGCCGCACACCGCCGCACCTGCTGCTGACCAACTACGCCATGCTGGAATACCTGCTGCTCCGACCGCTGGACATGGACCTGTTCGAAGGCGACCACGGCGGCAACTGGCGGTTCATCGTGGTCGACGAGGCCCACGTCTACGACGGCGCCCGCGGGGCGGAACTGGCGATGCTGTTGCGGCGGCTCCGCGACCGGGTATCCGGGGACCGTCCGCTGCGGTGCATCGCAACCAGCGCCACCGTCGGCGACAAGCCCGCAGAGGTGGCACGGTTCGCGCAGGCCCTGTTCGACGCGCCATTCACCTGGGACCCCGCCGATCCATCGCAACAGGACGTCGTCACCTCGACACGGGTCCAACGACCGGTCGGTGCCGAGTGGGGGCCGCTGACCGACGCTGACTACCGGACGCTCCTGGCCTCGGACGACCCCCAGCAGATCCTGGCTCGGGCGCATGCCGCCGGGCTGACCGGGACCGACGCCGGCGATGCCCTCGCCCACGAGCAGCGTGTTCGTCGCCTTCGGGCGCTGCTGGCAGTCGGACCGACACCGCTGACCACGGTCGCCGCCGACCTCTTCGCCGACGCCGCAGACCCAATGGCCGCGACCACTGATCTGGTCGCACTGGCCAACAAAACGCTGCACCACGACGGAGAACCGGTCCTCTCGGCCCGCTACCACCTGTTTGCCCGCGCCACCGAAGGCGCCTTCACCTGCCTCGGCCAACACGGGCCACACGTCAGCCTCACCAACCACGAACGCTGCCGCGACTGCGGAGACGCCGCGTTCGAATTCGGCTCCTGCAAGCGCTGCGGAGCCGTCTACCTCTCCGGCGTCATCCAGCGACTCGGCACCGAGGCCATCTTCCGGTCCCGCCGCTCGGGCGACGGCAAACGCGTCTGGCTCTGCCTGGACGAGTCAGCCGGTGGCGCGGACGAGGATGACGAGACCCTGGACGACCCGAACGTCCTCGACGACCGGGACGGGTCGCTCTGCACCACCTGCGGTGCGTACGTCCACGGCCGCCGCAGCTCCTGCGTCCGAGCCGCATGCGCGGGTGCGCGCATGCGCGCCGTCAGGGTGCTCAACCAGAACGCTGGTGAGCTCACCGGATGCCTGGGATGCGGAGGCCGCGCGGCGGGACTGGTGCGATTGTTCGAAAGCGGCAACGACGCCGCCGTCTCGGTGCTGGCCACCGCCATGTATCAGGCGCTACCGGCGGCCACCGATCCGGTCCAGGCGGGGCTGCCCGGCGAGGGCAGAAAGCTGCTGCTTTTCAGCGACAGCAGGCAGGCCGCAGCGTACTTCGCACCGTATCTGCAGGACTCGTACGCCAAGCTGCAGCACCGCCGGCTGATCTTCGCCGGCGCGACGGACGCCTTCGCCACCGACACGGACGTGCGGCTGGAAGATGTCGTCTTCCGCGCGGCCAAGGTCGCCGATCGGTTCGGAGTCTTCGAGCGCAAGCAATCTCGGCAGACGAAAGAGCGGCAACTGGCGCTCTGGCTGCAACATGAAATCCTCAGCCTCGACGAGCGGAACTCCCTTGAGGGAACCGGGCTGCTGCGGTGGGGCCTGCTCCGGGAGGCCCACTGGCCGGCGCCCAGGCCGCTCCTGCAGCTCGGACTCAACTCCGACGACGTGTGGCATCTCATCGAGGAACTGCTGCGTACCATCCGCATGCAGGGAGCGGTAAGCGCACCGGACGAGGTCGATCCCAGAGACGAACTGTTCGATCCTCGCCGTGGTCCGATCTATCTGCGCAGCGAGGGTCCGGAGCCGAAGCGCAAGGTGATCAGCTGGACGCCGGCCAAGGGCCGCAACCGTCGGCTGGACTACCTCCAACGCGTGCTGCAGAAGCTGGAATACGCCGGTGATGCGAAAGCCCTCCTCCAGGAGATCTGGCAGTTCCTGGTCAAGGGGCCCGCGAAGGATTGGCTGCTGAAGAGCTCGGAACCCCGGCTTGGCACCGTCTATCAGCTTGACCACACCGAGATCACCTGTATCCCCACAGCGGAGGGCGAGTCCCTCTGGCAGTGTTCGCTGTGCAGAAGGACGGCGCCTGTCAGCGTGCTGGGCGTCTGTCCGACAATGAACTGCACGGGTGAACTCAACCCATGGCTGCTCCCTCGGGTCGTGGACGACATCGACCACTATCGGGCGCTGTACCGCGCGATGACCGCGGTGCCGTTGTCGGTGCTGGAGCACACGGCGCAATGGACCAGCGAGAAGGCCGCCGAGATCCAGCAGCAGTTCATCCGCGGCGAGGTGAACGCGCTGTCCTGCTCGACCACCTTCGAGCTCGGCGTCGACGTCGGCGAACTGCAGGCGGTCGTCCTGCGCAACATGCCCCCCACCACCGCGAACTACGTTCAACGCGCCGGTCGGGCGGGACGGCGGGCCGACTCCGCCGCGCTTGTGCTGACCTACGCCCAGCGCCGCTCCCACGACCTCGTCCGGTTCCAGCATCCGGAGCGGATGGTCGCCGGCGAGGTCCGCCCACCGCGGCTGCCGCTGAACAACGAACGCATCGACCGGCGCCACGCCCACTCGGTCGCCCTCGCCGCGTTCTTCCGGCACTGCTTCCAGTTGGACGGCACGGTGTGGCGTACCGCCAGCGACTTCTTCCTCCCCGGCCCGGACGGCGTGACCCCGTCGACATTGGTCGGCGCGTTCCTCGCTCCGGTGCCACAGAGCATCACCGCATCACTGCGCAAGATCCTGCCCGCAGAGGTCCAAAACGAGATCGGCATTGACACCGGCGACTGGGTCCACGCCCTGACCGACCTGCTTGAATCCATCCGGCGCGAGGTCGAGCAGGACGTGGAGATCTACGAACTCAAACGTCAGGAGGCCTTCGCCGCCAATGACGACAAGCGGGTCAGTCGCTACGGACGCGTGCTCAACACAGTCAAACGACGAGACCTGCTCGGTCTGCTCGCCAACCGCAACGTGCTGCCGAAGTACGGCTTCCCGGTCGACAGCGTCGAACTCAAACTCACCTTCGCCGACTCGCAGGTGGCCACACAACTGGAGCTGTCCCGCGATCTCGGCGTGGCCATCTACGAGTACGCACCCGGCGCCGAGGTCGTCGCCGGCGGCTACGTGTGGCGCTCGGCCGGCGTCTACCGGCTGCCCGACCGGGAACTGGAGCAGCGCCACTATGCCGCCTGCGCCACCTGCGGGCACTACCGGGAGGCGATCGACCCCCTCGACCAGGTATGCCCCTCCTGCGACGCCCCCTTGCAGGGCGCCCGCCACCGCTACGCCGTGCCCATCTACGGATTCGTCGCGGCCAGCAGCGGCCAACGTCGCCCAGGTGCCCGCCCGCCGCAACGGGCCTGGCACGGCAGCACCTACGTCGTATCCCCGGGCGCCGAGGTCGACGAGCGGGTGCATCCGGTGATCGGCGGCAAGATCACGGCCAGGGCCGGCGCCCGCGGCGAACTGGTCGCCATCAGCGACGGCGTCGCCGGCCGCGGCTTCCGGATCTGCTCCCGCTGCGGGTTCGGCGAATCTGTCGCTACCGGTCGGTCCAATCAACACGACAGCCCGATCACCAAACAGCTCTGTCGCGGTACCTTCGAAACCCTCTCGCTGGGCCACAAGTACCAGACGGACGTCCTCGAACTCGTCATCCAGAGCCCGGTCACCGTCGGCGCGGATGAAGCGGTCTGGTGGTCGATGCTCTACGCACTGGTCGAAGGCGCGGCGGAAGAGCTCGAAATCTCCCGCGACGACATCGACGGCACCCTGTTCCCCACCGGCTTCGGGCAGACCGCGCTCATGCTCTTCGACACCGTCCCTGGCGGCGCCGGTCACGTGCGTCAGATCGCCAAGAACCTCCCACAGGTACTGCAACGAGGGCTGCGCCGCGTCGCGAACTGCGAATGCGGCGAGGAGACCAGCTGCTACCGCTGCCTGCGGGTCTTCCGCAACGAACGCCACCACGACCAGCTCCGCCGCGGCTCAGCGGCCGACGTCCTCGGACGACTCATCGGCCGCCCGACCACCAGCTCCGTCGGCGTGCCCCGCATCAGCCTGACAAACCTCGACCCCATTCGAACCCTCAGCCGCCGGTTCCTCCTCGAGGAGATGCTGGACGAGGTCTTCGAGCCGGTCTCGACGGGCCAGATCGACCTGTACGAGGGCCGCATCGTCCTTGTCCGGTGCGCGGGTACGGCACTCGTCGGACGGCTGTGGCTACGCCGGGACGATGCGGGCATCACCGAGGTAGGTGTTCAGCCCCTTACCGGAGACCCACGCCATGCGGCGCCCGCTGACGTCGAACTCTTCGGTGTTGCCGTGTAGGAGCAGCTGCAGGTCACTTCGGAATCGGGACGATGCGGGCCGGGATGCCGTACTCCTTGCAGATCGCGAGCAGCCCGCTCCCGTCGATCAGCTGCAGCGGTTTGCCGTTGGCGAATTCATAGCTGCTCGGCCCATATCCGCTGGTGGTGATGAGGATGCCGCTCTTGGCACCCTCGTGCTGCATCGTGCCGTAGAGATCCCGGACTGCCGTTGGTGGCACGGTCTTGTTGTACAGCTTGGCTTGGATGACGTACTTCCCGCCACGAATCGGCGTGGGGTCGTAAGCAACACAGTCCACGCCGCCATCGCCGGTGGCATTGAAGATCTTGGTGTCGAATCCCATCCGCGTGAACAGGTTGTGGACAAAGTGCTCGAACTCCTTGGCGGTGAGGTCCAGCAGATTGGGCCGCTTGTCGATCTGACTGATGACATCCACCGGATCGATGATGCGCGGATCGGCCATCTTGAACTCCATGACCGGCTGCACCGCCTGGAGTTCCTCTGGATGAGATGAGACGTCGGCAGCGAAGTACTTCCGGACGCAGGCGACCGGGTCGACGTTGGCGAGGACCAACTCGGTGAACTGCTCACGATTGGCCCGCAGCGTGATCAGGCACGGCGTGATGGTCTGACCGGTCGCGGGGTCGATGGCCTGAACGATGCCGTTGAACACGACCGTGTTGACCAGGGAGAGCCGTCCAACGGTGAAGACGGTGTGCACTGCCCGCAACGCCATCTGCGCGACCAGATTCTGGTAGGTCCGCCGAATCTCGACCGCCGTGCGTGCAGTCCCGACGAACTCGTCCCTGGCCTTCACCCATTTGAACATCCGCTGAGCGGGAACCACGTCGGTGGCCGGCAGCCGCCATTCGAGGGCCAGCAGGGTGGACTCCGGTACGTAACCGGCAAGGCGCTGTCGAGGGAACCCGGGAGGGTCCCGGACTTGATCGATGACCGCTTGGAAGTACCGGCTGACTGCATGCCGGTTGCTGCTGCGAACGCCCGCCGCGAACCGGTCCACCGACGCGTTGTGTTCGTCGACTTTGGCACGAGCCGCCGCCTGACGTTCCGCATGAGCTCGACGTGCCTCGACCACTCGACGCAGGCGAGCTCGCTCGCCAGCTTCATATTCTTCGATCGCCGCCGCGAACACCTGCGCGGCTTCCGCCCGGTCGCGCGCATAGCGCGCATCGCCGCCGAGCCAACGTCCCAGCGTGCCGGGCCTTGCTGGCTCGAAGTCCCGCCAGGCCGGTGCCGCCATCGGCGTAGCATCTGCTCCGAGATCGAGCGGAACCTCGGGCGAACGCCTCTTCAGGGCGCTGAAGTCGACCCCTGGTGTCGGGTGCGCGAGCGCGGTCGCCAAGATGCCATTGAGGTCCGCCATCGTCCGCTCGGCCTCTGCGGTCAGGTTGGCTGCTTGGGCGATCCGGCTCTGTTCATACTGCTTGACTTGATCCTTGCGCTCCTGCTCGGCTGCCCGTGCTTCCTGCCTTGCCGCAGCTTCTGCCGCTCGACGCTGGGCTGCCACGTGGCGCTGGAAGTTCGATGATCGAGAACCCGACGCCATCTCCGCCTCCCCGGTTGTATCGCAGAGTAGTCGAGTCAATACTCCTTCGCATAGACCAGGTTCGCTACTTCATTCCTTCTTGGTGGCATCGGGGATCAGCAGGATCACGTCGATCGCAACCTCTACCTGCAACCGAGCACGGGTGGCGGCCGCTGTTCGCAGCGTCCGGCGTGATGCGCGAAGCTCGGATGCTTGCCTCTTCCGTTGGACGTGCCCCGTCATGTGCTCAGACAACCTGTTCATCGCGACGTCGAACATTGCAACGCCGGCGCAGAACGTGCGCACCAGGTGCGCACGTCCTACCTGATCGACATGGTTGAAGGGCGACCTGATGCGTCGGAAAGCGAGCGAAACCAACCGGATTAGCGCAGTCCCCGACCGTCAAACGCTGACCAGTTCAGCGAGGGCGCGGCGCGCGGCGTCTGCCGTGGTGCTCGGCAGCAGCAACTCCCGGCTGGCTATCGGCTCGGTCAGGTGCCACGGCTGGCCGTCGGACAACTGCAGCATCGACAGCTCGATGTGTTCATCGCTGCCGTCGGGGTCTGCGATTTTGGAGATGTAGAGGTTGATGGCCGGGTCGTCGGTCTTGGCGACCAGCGGATCGGAGCGGTGGTACTCGTCTCCGCCAGGCATGTAAGCGGTGCACGCGGCACGTGCGCACCAGACCGGATGGGGCTGAGCGTTCATGCTTCTCCCTGGTTTGAACGGGTTGCCCGTGAGCTCGACCTCGTCGAGGTTGCCCTTCGGGCTCTTGCTGACCTACGCCCGACTCTCCCGATTGCGCATCTCGTGCAGCATCTCGGTGTACTGACCGACGGTCGCGCTCAGCTTCGCGGTAGCGTCAATCGCCGCCAGCAGGGCGTGACCGCCGAGCCCGAACTCGAGAACGACGACTGTGTCTCCATCGCGAAGTACCAGCACTGGGTCGCCGTCCTCGTCGATCGCCAGATACGGCTCCAGCGACCGAAGGTCCAGGTCGTAGTCCGCTTGCGGTGCGGCCGGCAGTGCACTGATCGCGATCGGTGTAGCCATCACCATTTGCCTCCGTTCGCCCGCCATGCGCCGCCTCGGGTCAGCAGCGGGAGTTCCTGGAAGCGTTGCGTTGGGGCGTTCCAACTGACCGACGGAACGGCTCGGTTGTGCAGTTCGCCGGCCGGAGCAGCGTCACAGCATGGCCAATCGCCGCCACACCAACACCGAGCACGCAGCCACCACCAGCGCTTCATTCGGACATGCATGATCGCCTCCCGTACCAAATGGGAGCGTCAGCGCGCACCTGACGCTTCATGACCGCTCGTCGCGCAACACGCGATCAGCGATTGAGTCGTGCCCGGGTCGCACCTGCTAGGCATTGCGTAGGGCCACTGGATAGAAGCCTGGCCCAATTGGCGCCTTCAATGCAATACTTCGCGCTGGGAATCCCGCTCGTGGAGTCCGCCGTCCCAAGTTGACACTGCAAGGTGTTTCAAACAGGACCGGCGTTGCGTCGTAACTGAGACAAGGAGGTGGGCCAGTGACCGACTCGGCAGGCTCATCCGTACCCCGCCGTCAGCTCGGCCGGCTTCTGAAGGAAGCCCGTGAGAAGGCCGGCGTCACAGCGCCCGCAGCTGCAGCGGAGATCGAGGTCGGCCGGTCCAAGATCTACCGGATCGAAGCTGGCGAGTCGCCGCTGAAGCGGGTGGAGGTACTGGCCCTGGCAGGGCTCTACGGTGTAGATGCGACGATGACTGAGGTCCTGGTCGCCCTCGCCGCCGAGACCAAAGCACAAGGCTGGTGGGCCTCGTTCGACGGCGCGATGCCGGACTGGTTCGAGCTGTACGTCAGTCTCGAGGCGGCGGCGAGCGAGCTCCGGCAATACGACCCCACAATTGTTCCCGGTCTCCTCCAGACGGAGGACTATGCCGCCGCGGTCTTCCGAGCGAATCCAGATCACACCGACGAGAAGATTGCTCGCCTGGTCACGCTGCGACTGGAGCGACAACGTCTACTGGCACGGCGTGCGCCCCGCCCGCCAGCGCTTGACGTCATCCTTGACGAGGCTGTCCTTCGACGACCTATCGCCGACCGTGCGGGCATGCAAGGTCAGCTTTTGCGCCTGGCCGAGGCTTCCGATGCCAAGAACGTTCACGTCCGGGTACTTCCGTTCACCGCAGGTCCGCATCGCGCATCGCAGAGCGGGCCGTTCGTGATCCTCGATTTTCGAGCGGAGGGCCCGCGACCTGCCGAGCCGACCACTGTCTACGGCGAAGGCCTGACCGGTGCCGTCTACCTCGACAAACGGTCCGAGATCGAGACGTACGAGAACGCCTGGAACGCCTTGGACGACCTGGCCCTCAATGTGGAAGATTCGAGAGAACTGATGCGAACGCTGGCCAAGGAGTACGACGATGCATGATCTGACCGGCGCCGTGTGGCGCAAGAGCACTCGCAGCGGCAGTAATGGTGGCAACTGCGTCGAGGTGGCCGGCAACCTTCCTGGTGTCGTGGCCGTGCGGGACAGCAAAGACCCGGACGGGCCGGCGCTCACCTTCGAGGCCGCCACCTTCGTGGCCTTCGTCGAGGGTTTGAAGGCCAACCACATCTGAGGCGCTGCCTCTGGCAGTTCCGCGAACCGGCGGACGGGACGCCTAACTGACTGGTGTCAGGCGTCAAGGGGTCAAGGTCACTGGCGTCACAACGTCGCGGAACCGTTCAGCTGCATGGTCGAGGTAGGTGTCCCAGGTGGTCGCGGTTCGTGCGTCTTCCGGCTGCGGGAACGGAATTCGCACTGTGGATAGGCGCACCGGTGTCGGGGCGGTGTCGCGGCCGCGACGCCACGTTCGTGTGGCTCCTTCGCCCGGGTAGATCAGCAATGCCTGTTCGACGGTGCCTTCCGTGTCGTCCAGCAGGTGGGTGTACGCGAACATCTGGTACTGGTCGCCGCGATCTGGGGGTTTGCTCGCAGCGAGCGTCTTGTACTTGGCGTCCGTGATCCAGATGGTCGGACCGTGCCACGCCACGTTGTCCGGACGGCTTTCGCTCGGCTTGCCGGGCTTGTCGATCCAGGGATCTGCGACCAGGTTGGTCGGCAGCGCGGTCTGTGCCAGCACTCGGGTGAAGTGGCTACGGCACAGCACCCGGTAGACGATTTCCTCCCAGAGCTTGTCGGTGGGAAAGGACAGCTCAATGGCGTCCGCAAACGGCCGGCCGACCTCCTCGGCGGTGAACTCAATCTCCGCCAGCAGTGCCAACGCGAGCCGCAGCGCATCGGCCCACGGCTGATCGAGCCGGTTCAGGTGCAGGCGTGGCCCGATTCGCAGCGCCATCCGAGCCGGCATCGTCGTCACCCCGGAAAGCGCCCGCCGCAACGTGACCGCGTCGTGCCGCAGTTGCTGTTCAGCGAACCGGCCGTCGAACGGCGATCGCATGCCTAGGCCGTCAGCAATGCGTTCCAACGCCGCGCAGATGATGCCGAGCAGCTGTGTGGACTCGGTCAGTTCGTCATACCGGCAGACCAACCGCGGATCACCGGTCGCGGCGTACCGCACCACGCTCGAAGCGTCGATCCGGCCACGGACGGCGGTCCGGGCGGCAACGACCGGACGGTATCCACGGCGAATCGCGTGCGTTCGGGCCAGCACCTCATCGAGAAACCGTCGACACAGCAGCGGGCGATGCAGCGGAGACTGGCCCGACACAGCATGCAAAGACTCCGGTCGTGGCGTCAGGAAGTTCAGTCGATCGAAGAGCTGCAACAGATCTGTCGTGACATGCCGGTGGTCGCCGTCCAAACCACGAACCGCGTCCGGATGCAGATTCTTCGGGCGTACATCCGGCGCCAGCAGGCTACTGTCCCAGCGCACCGCACCCTGCTGCGTCTGCTGTCTAGAGACCTCCAGGCAGCTGTCGAGCAGCGCTTCCATGGCTGGATGGTTGGCGGTGACGTGGAGCCGGTCGAGCTCGTACAGCGTGAGTTCGTGATGGCGGCGATTCGGCCATTCGGGTACATGCACCACGGTTGCCGTATTGCGCGGCCGCCACGTTTTCGGCGCCACGCTGAGGACAATCTGGTGGTCGACGCTCCCGGCCGCGGTGAACCCGATTCGGGCTCCGCGGGGCGATGCCGTGAGCGTCATACTCATGCTGCGTCGTCCGCCTCGTCATCGAACAGGTCCCCATCAAGTTCGATGGACACCTCCGCACCAATCGGCGATCCGGTGTCGGCGCTCGTCCGGAACGTGGTGATCCGTGCGCCACGCGCCAATCCGGTGCCGTCCACGACCACCTGCAACTCCAGCGACTGTTGCAGGAAGCCATCCAGCTGGCTCAACGCCGGCAGGGCCGTCTTCCGAATCTGGTCCAGGGCGCCGTGCTGAGCGAACCAGCTTTCGCGGGTGTTTGGAGCGAGGAGGTCATCGGCGCCCAATCCACGCACCACGTCAATGAGCTGCGGCAGGATGGTGTACCGCCATTGCAACTGCAACAGCCGCATCGCCGTCTCGAGTGTCGAGGCCTCGGCCAGCGCAGTGGCAACGGCATACAGGTACGACTGCCCTAGCATTGCGTCCGGACCAAGGCATGGCCGCAGCGCGTGGTCATTCAAATCTCGCAGAATCTTCGCGGACTCCGTGAACAGCTCCCGAGGCGGACCTGACACCGTCGCCGGCAACACGTCACCGTCCGGCATCACCGGTTCGAGGCGGTGGAAGGCAAAGCGTCGCCGCATCGCCGCATCCAGCGGCGCCACCGAACGGTCTGTTGTGTTCGTTGTGGCGATGACGTAGACGTTGTCCGGCACGAAGAACGTGCGACCCGAGTAGGTGAGCTGCGCAGGTGTTGCCACCTGCCAGTTCTTGGCGCTTGCCGGTCCGCTGCCTGGCTTGTACGTTGCGCGCCTCGACGCCTCCAATGTCAGCAGCAGATCACCGAACACGCTCGGCACATTGCAGCGGTTCAGTTCGTCGAACAGCACGAGGACATCGCGGTCAGGTGCTGCCGCGGCCGCCGCGCACACGGTCAGGAAGAAGCCGTCCTTAACGCTGAACCCGCCCTCGGATTCTGCCGGCTGATCGAACAGGCCGGGCGTTGTACCTGGCTTCGATGAGCCGGGGCGCAGACCCTCGATGAAGTCCTCATACGAACTGCTGGGGTGCAGCACCATCGCTCGATACTTGCGGCCGTCGAACTCCAACAATTCCCGCCCAGTGCGGTCGCGCCACATGGCGGCGAGGCGCTCGATGGCGTAGGTCTTGCCGGTGCCAGGTACACCCTCCAACACCACATTCTTGAACGCCAGCAGCGCTTCAAGGATCGGGTCCGACGGGCCGGTCCGCTCCACGGTCGAGGTCGGTGCGGCGCTGGCGTGCTCGTGGGTGATGGCGCCACCGAATAGGTCCGGGATCCGCTCGTTCAGGAACTCCAGCATCGTGCAGACGTGCGGGTGGTTGATCGGGACGAGGTAGACCTGCTTGACGTTGCCATCCTTGGTGAACGGACCAACATCGGGGCTGCGGTCAGGGATGTCGTCGCGCTTGATCGGATTCGGCAGTTCCGAGTAGTCAACGGGGCAGAGATAGCCGATGTCGCCCCAGGCGTCGGTGTTGAACTCAGCCGGACGCGGCGCGGTGTACGGGGCCTCGGCGACGGTGCCGATTGCCCGGATGTTGTTGTCGGCATAGTGCACGATCCGCTGGCCCACCGCGAGGTTGTTGACATCCTTATGGTGCGCCACAGACCGCCCGGACTTTGTCTGCTGCGGCGCCCACAGGTAACCGCCATCGCGTTCGGCCTTGTACGTGGCCCCCTGGTTCACCCACCAGAGTCCCGAGAACGGCACGACCTCGTAGCCAAGTTGCTCGAGGCGGGCAATCGCGCTGGTTGCGTCGAATTCGTTCGGTTTCAGTGGACTGCCACCAGCGGTGTGCTGATGCGCGGCACCGACGATTGCCTTCGGATCGTAGAAACGGCCCTCGTTCCGCAACAGGTACTTGGTCGCAACACCGAACCCGTACTTGTTCAGAAAGTCCTGCCGGCCGAGCTTGTCGAACTCGGCAAGTGCCGCCTCTACGGCGGGCTGCTCAATCTGGGACAGCGCCATGGTGGGCAGCCTAACGACGATCAGCCTACCCAGCTTCACGCCGAGCCCGGCCGAACTCGACTTCGGTGAGGAACTGCTCAGTGGCACCAGGTCCCGCACGCCCGGCTTCACCAACACCGGTATACAACCGGAGACGATCACGGCGGTCACCGCCCGGCCTGTCGGCGGGTGCGGCCCCCCGTTATCAGCCGCACCCGCCGAGATTCAGAGCGCCCCGATCTCGGCGTGCATCAACAACACGCCGACGGCGGCGGTTGGTTGCATCGGTTCAGGGGAATTTTCTGTCGCCCCGATGGCATGGGCTGCTGCGGATCGTCTAGCCGGAGTGGTGCATCTGATGGCCGTCGCGCCGGACTTCGCGGAGTTCTACTCTGCGACGTACCCGCGCTCCTCACGCAGCTGTACGCGTTCGCCGGGACCGGGCCGACGCGCAGGACCTGGTGCAGGAGGCGTTCACGCGTGCCTTCGCGCAGTGGTCGACGGTGTCCACGTTCGACGATCCGGTTGGCTGGGTGCGCCGCGTCGCCTGGAACCTGGCGATCAGCCGGTGGCGGCGGGCGAAACGCCTGCTGCACCTGCGCCGCGATCTCATTGCGGATGATGTACCCGGTCCCGACGCCCTCTCGTTGGACCTGGTGCGTGCGCTCCGGCAGCTGACGCCGCCCCTGCGGCAGGCCGTGGTGCTGCATTACCTCGCTGACTTGGCTGGTCACGCTGCCGTCGTGGCGCAACAGCGAGCCACCGCCGATACCCACGCCGTCGCCCAGTTCGTCGCAGTCGTCCGCGGCGGCCGCCCCTCCGGCAGGCGCCCCGTCGTCGGTGACTTCCTCCGGAGCCTCGTCGTCGCGCAGCGCGACATGCGGCACGTCCGCGCGGGGACTGCCGCAGCTGCCGGACGGCCGGATCGAGGCGCAACTGTCGACCGACAACAACGGCATGATGGCGCCGCTGCCGCGCAACCTCTTCGAGGTCTGCCCGACCGCGCGCCTGCAGTTCGTCCACGTCGCCTACGGCTGGGACATCCAACGCGCGCAGTACGTCGAGGTGTACAGCGCCTCGTACGCCCTCACCCGATCCCAGCCGACCATGGCGTGGCCCGCACAGCGAACTGTCCCCAACAGCAACTTCTGCGGCGAGGTCGACATCATCCTCGCCACCGGCCGTCCGGTGGCGAGGACGATCCCGCGCTCGGTACAGGACAGCGCCGAAGCCAACAGCGCCGCCGTGATGTACCTGCAGAAGAGCGCGCTGGCCTACCCGAAGTCCGTCCGCCTCTACGCGTACAACACGATTGATGGCCACCAGCGCCTGCGTGCCTTTATCGCCGCCGGCATGAGCGGCTACAGCTGGCGGACGGCGGCGGAGTTCAGCCTGGCGCCGATCGTCCGCTCCACCAGCATCGTGATCAGGTCCGCTTTGCGAGTGCCGCTCACGCCGCCGATGCCGAGCTGGGCTGCGACGGCACGGAGATCGCCGACCACCATCGGCTTGAGAAGGCGTTCGGCCTCGTCCCGGCTCTGGAAGCCGCCGAGCTGATCCACCACGACGGACATGTCCTTCGTCGGCTTCGCGGCGGCCCGCTTGGCCGGAGCCCTCGTTGCAGGGGCGGCCGGCGCCGCAGCGCCGAACGGGTGGTAGGTCAGCGTTGCCCGGCCCTCGGCGATGTCGACGATCTGGTCCTCCGGCAGCGTCGCCAGGAACTCGGAGATGCGCTGCAGGACGGTCATGGAAAGCTTCGCGACGTCGCTCACGCGGCTGCCCCTTCGGCGTGGAGGGTGTTGAGGAATTCGGAGGCCAGGGTGCGCAGCTCGATGTTGATCTGCGACGTGACCCGCTCGCGGAGCACCGCCGGCACGCCCCGCGGCACAGAGCTGGCGAACAGGGTGTTGTTCTCGCGCATGTACGTGCTGAACACCGGCACGCCGAGCGCGCGCACCTGGTCGATGTAGTACTGCAGCGCGGAGATCGGACGGCCTCCGTGGAACTGGATCATCGTGAAGACGACGCCGGCCATGTTCGGGTCGATCCGGCTGTGCCGCATCTTGGCGTGCTTCAGCGAGTGCTCGTTGTGGCGCTGCACGAGTTCCTCCACGTTGCCGTAGAGGTATTCGATGCCCAATGTGGACAGGTAGTCGGCTTTCGCCGGGATGACGATGTGGTCGCTGGCGACGATGGCCGCCTGGGTCACCACGTTGAAGTTCGGCGGACAGTCGATCAGGATCCAGTCATATTTCTCGAACGACTCGTCATGCAGCGCGGTCGCCAGTGCGCAACGCACGCGATAGAGCGCCGGATCGAACTTCTGTTCGATTCCGCCGATGCTTCGGGCAAGCCGGAAATCGGCATCGATAAGCTGCAGATGCGAGGCGATCAAACTGACCTGGCCGCCGCCGTCGAGCAGCGCCGCGTTGACCGGTCGCGGCTGAACTACCAGGTCAGCCAGGGCGACCTTAGGGACGCCGTCGTCGATGGAGTCGAACCAGCGCTTGATGGTCAGCCCTTCGCGGAGCTCCAAACGCCACTCGTCCGGCTGATAGAAGCAGAACGTCAAGCTGCTCTGTGGATCGAGATCAATCAACAGCACGTTCTGTCCGCGGCGGGCCAGTTCAGCGCCCAGGTTCGCGGTCAGCGTCGTCTTGCCGACCCCACCCTTGTAGTTGATCACCGAAACTACCTGCACCCGGGTAACGGTAGAGATGCGGCCGGAAGGTCACCACCAACCGTTAAGACGACGTTTCAGCGACGCGAGACCTATGACCGGTCGATGTAATTTCGGGTTAGCTCAGGACCATGCGGCTTGAAGACCTGGTGCCCGGATCTTCCGTAACCGGCGTGGTGCCAGGTGGCCCGGTCGAAGTGATCGCCGTGGCGCCGATGGGGCCAGACTCCGTCCGGCTTGTCTACCGCACCGAGAACGGCGCTCTCGGCGAGCAGATCCTCATGCGGGTCAACGAGCCAGCGCTCGAGGCCGTCGAGATTCACCGTACGACCTTCGACGCCGACGCCACCGACTTCAAGCTCGCCGCCGAAGCCATGCGGATCCGCGCCGCGGCCCAGTCCGATCTCATGCTCGCCGTCACCACCAGCGACCTCGAACCGCTGCCGCACCAGATCGAGGCCGTCTACGGGCACCTGCTCGACAAGGTCCCGCTCCGGTTCCTGCTCGCCGACGACCCAGGCGCCGGCAAGACCATCATGGCCGGGCTGTACCTGAAGGAGCTGATGCTCCGCGGGGACCTGTCGCGCTGCCTGATCGTCGCGCCGGGCGGGCTCGTCAACCAGTGGCAGGAGGAGCTGAGCGAGAAGTTCGGGCTGCGCTTCGCGATCCTGACCGCCGACGTGGTGGCGGCAACGCCGCCGGGAGAGTCGATCTTCGACGACAATCCGCGCCTGATCGCGCGGATGGATCACCTGTCGCGCAACGACACCCTCGTCGAGCAGATCGGCCACTCGACCTTCGACGTGGTCGTCGTCGACGAGGCGCACCGGATGTCGGCCCACTACTTCGGCAAGAAACTGCAGAGCACCCGCCGGTACAAACTGGGACAGGCGCTGGGCAAGGCCGCTCAACATCTCCTGTTGATGACCGCGACACCGCATGCCGGCAAGGAGGAGGACTTCCAGCTCTTCCTGGCGCTGCTCGACCCGGATCGGTTCGAGGGCAGGTATCGCAAGGAGGAGCACACCCTCGGCGCCGACGGGCTCATGCTGCGGCGGGTCAAGGAGGAGCTGCTCACGTTCGCCGGCAAGCCACTGTTTCCGCAGCGCAACGCGTACACCGTGCCATATGAACTCTCAGAGCTTGAGGTGGAGCTCTACGAGGCGGTCACCGAATACGTCCGCCAGGAGTGGGACCGCGTCGACCAGCTGCGCAGCGCCGGTGAGACGGTGCGCGGCAACCGCGTCGGGTTCGCGCTCACCGTGCTGCAGCGCCGGTTGGCGTCCAGCCCCGAGGCGATCCTGCGCTCGCTGCAGCGTCGCCAGGCGCGGCTCGAACAGCGCCTCAACGAGTTGCTGACCAAGCCGACGGCCAAGGAGCGCCTGCCAGAGGTCGAGCTGGACGACATCCTCGACGACGAGCTCACCGAGACCATGGAGGAGACCGAGGAGCAGCTCGTCGACGCGGCCACCGCCGCCCGCTCCGCCGAGGAGCTGCGGTTTGAGATCTCGGTGCTGCAAGGACTGGTCGACCTGGCGGCGAAGGTCCGTGCGTCCGGCACGGACCGCAAGTGGGCGGAGCTGAAGATCCTGCTGGAGCGGCACGCGCCGCAGAAGCTCATCATCTTCAGCGAGCACCGTGACACGCTCACCTACCTGGTCGAGGGCATCAGCACAGTCCTGCAAGGGAAGAACGCCGTGGTCTCGATCCACGGTGCCATGTCCCGCGACGCGCGTCGGGCGGTCCAGGAGCGCTTCACGTCCGATGCGGAGTGTCTGGTACTGGTAGCGACCGACGCTGCCGGCGAGGGCCTCAACCTGCAGCGGGCCCACCTGATGGTCAACTATGACCTGCCGTGGAACCCGAACCGGATCGAGCAGCGCTTCGGCCGCATCCACCGGATCGGCCAGCACGAGATGTGCCACCTGTGGAACCTCGTCGCCGTCAACACCCGCGAGGGCGCCGTCTTCGAGCGGCTGCTGGCGAAGATCGAGGAGCAGAACGCCGCACTGGGTGGCAAGGTCTTCGACGTCCTGGGGGAGGCGTTCGAGGGTCAGCCGCTGCATGAGCTGCTGCTCGACGCGATCCGCCGCGGCGAGGACCCGCTGGTGAAGGCGCACCTCGACCAGATCATCGACGAGCGGGTCGGCGACACCGCCGTGAAGCTGGTCCAGGAACGCGCGCTGCACCACGACCTACGCTCCGTGTCTGATGTGGACAGTGCGCGGCGCGACCTGGAGGAAGCCCGGCTGCTGCGGCTGCAGCCGCATTACATCGAGGGCTTCTTCCGCGACGCGTTCGACCGCGCCGGTGGCCGACTCCGCGGGCGGGAGCCGGGCCGCTGGGAGATCGCCAGCGTGCCGCAGCCGGTACGGGAGTTGCGCACCGCGACGGCACCGATCAACGTGCGCTACGAGCGGATCTGCTTCGACCGCTCCCACATGCGCGTCGACGGCGGACCGTCCGCGCAGCTCCTCGCCCCAGGGCATCCGCTGCTCGACGCACTGGTGCAGAGCATGATCGACCGGTACGGCGAAGCCCTCGAACGCGGCACGATCATGGTCGACCGGCTCGACCCGACCGAGGAGCCGCGACTGCTGATCGCCCTGCACGAGGAGATCATCGACGGGCTGGAGCGCACGGTCGCCAAGCGCTTCCAGTACGTCGAGCTGTGGCACGACGGACGCAGCCAGCCGAGCGTCGCGCCGTTCCTCGACTACGACGTGCCGACGGAGTACGAGCGCGAGCTCACCGCCGATCTCGTAAACGCCTCATGGCTCGCTGGCGCCCGGCGCACCGCGGAGCACTGGGCGGCAAGCACCGACCTGCCGTCCTGGTACGCACACGTCGGCGAGACCAGGCGGGAACACGTCGGTCGTACCAGGGGACTGGTCCGCGAGCGGCTTTCGCAGGAAATCCAGCACTGGCGGGATGAGGCGGCCCGGCTCACCAACATCGTGATGCAGGGCGGCAAGCCGGCCATGCAGCCGACGACCGCCGACCTGCGGGCGCAGGACCTCCGCCGACGCCTCACCCGCCGGATGGCGGAGCTGGATCAGGAGGCGCACACGCAGGTGCGGCCGCCGGCCGTCGCCGCCGTCGCGCTCGTCGTGCCGCAGGGGCTGATCGACCGCCGGGCGGGACGGCGGGAGGAGCCGGTCGCGGAGTACATGGAGGACCTCGCCGCGATCGAGCGACGCGCGATCCGGGCGGTGGTCGCGGCGGAACAGCGGCTCGGCCGGGTGCCGCAGGTGATGGCCCACCACAACCCCGGGTACGACATCCGGTCAGCAGGACAGGGTGACCAGATCGTCCACATCGAGGTGAAGGGCCGAGCGGCCGGGCACGACAGCTTCTTCGTCACCAACCGGGAGATCCGCGCCGGCCAGAACGCGGACAACTACCGGCTGGCGCTCGTCGAGGTCGACCAGGACGACCCCGCGGCCGACCGGGTGCACTACGTCCAGGACCCGTTCACGGACGTGCGGGTCTCCGCCCTGGTCAACGGCGTGCAGTTCAAGTGGCCCCAGATGTGGTCCCGCGGCGCCGACCCACACTGACATGAATGGACGTCAAATGAAGCGGTGCTGCTGATGTCGATGCCATCAGACGAGGAGCGGGGCGGGGAGCACGCGGCGTTGGCGGAACTGGCCGCGCTGCTCGGCGGACGCGCCAGGATCGATGCGAGCATCGCCCGGCTGACCGGCCGGTCGGCGCGGCCGGGTGACGTCGGAGAGTTCATCGCGGCGCAGGTCTTCGACATCGAATTGGCGCCCACCGCGGTGCAGGCCGGCCACGATGGGAAGTTCCGCTCCGGTGTGTTCGCCGGCCGGACGGTGAACGTCAAGCTGTACGGCGACGCCGGCGGCGGGATCGACATCGGCGCCCATCCGTGCGATGTGTACCTCGTCCTGTCCGGGCCCAAGACGAGCAGGTTCGCGATCACCCACGTGTACCTGTTCGACACCGGGCAACTGCTGGCGACGCTGCAAGCGCGCAACGTCAAGATCGGCATCGCGACCAGCCTGCGCCGCGCCGACCTCGACGCGGCCCGCATCTACCCCGATCCCGCGCCCACCGCCACGTACCTGCTCACCGCCGAGCAGCGCAACCTGCTGGCACTGTTCAGCGGTGACTCGGCGGAAGCGGGGCCGCGATACGGCGACGTCGAGGCCGTGACGCGGGAGCTCATCAACATCGCCGTTGCCCGATTCGACGTGTACGGGTCGGTGAAGCTGGAGCATCTCGACGCCATGTTCCACACCATCGCCGATCGGCCGGTCGCGACGTCGCCGGAGCTGGTTCGCGCCGACATCGACGACGCGCTGCGCCGTTTCGACGGAGCGTGACGTCGGCTCAGCCGCCGAAGTCGGCCCGGTGATCCGCGACCCAGGTGGCGTACGTCCGCGCCGGCCGGCCGGTGATCTGCTCGATGACGTCGTTCACCGGAGCGGGCTTGCCCACCGCATCGGCCATCAGCCCGAACAGCGCCGCCAGGAACTCGGCGTCCATGAACTGGCTCATCTGCTCCAGGACCGGCGCAGGGTCGAGGTCCTCCACGGTGAGCGGTCGTCCCAACTCCTGACCAAGGATGCGCACCTGCTGCGCCGCGGTCAGCGACTCGGGGCCGGTCAGGTCGTACACGCGACCGGCATGCCCGCCATCGACGAGGACCCTCGCAGCCACGGCAGCGACGTCGCGCTCGTGCACCGCGCTGACCGCCGCCCTGGTGTACGGCGCCCGGACCACATCCCCGCCCTGGAGCTGCGTCGCGAACGCCAGGGAGTTGATCGCCGGGAACAGCACCCGCAGGAACGTCCATTCGATCCCGGACGCCTCGATGGCTCGTTCGACGTCGCGGTGGTACTGCGCGATCACGTCGGGCTGCTGCTCGGCGCGGCCGGTGATCGCCCCGGACGAGAGGAACACGAGCCGTCGCACACCTGCGGCCTGCGCCGCCGCCAGCAGGGGCGCCACGTCCATCCCGTACGGCAGCACCAGGAACGCCGCCTCGATGCCGGCGAGCGCGGGCGGCAGCGTCTCCGGCATGGTCAGATCCGCGGCGACGAGCTCAACCGAGGCCGGCAGGTCGGCCTTGTCCGGTGTACGGGTGAGCGCCCGAACCCTCGCCCCGGAACGTGCCGCGAGCTCCTCCACGGCCTGACGTCCGAAAAACGCGGTGGCGCCGATGACGAGGTACACGAGGTCTCCTCTCGAAGCAGGGACTGTTCAGTGATGAGAACGGTAGAAACCTATTAGGACAGGATCGGTCCTAATTGCCGGCGCGATCACCAACACATTGAGCGACTATGAGCTTGCTGGGGCGGCGTCTACGCTTTGCAGCGTGGTGGAGGTACCTGAAGATCTGGAGCGGTTGGAGGCGTACACCTACCTGACCGTCCCGGAGCGGGCCACCTACCTGGCCATGATGCGGCTGTTCAGCGCATCCCTGATGACCGACCTGTCCGCGCAGCAGGTCGTCGAAGCGCTCGACGGGCTCACGCTCGACACCGCCGTCAGCCGGCTCAATCAGCTTGTCACCTGGGGAAACCTGCTGCCCAGCTCGCACTCGGTGCGGGTGAAGAGCATCGAGGAGTATCAGCGCACCAGGTCGCGGTACCAGCTGTCGCCGCTGGGGGAGCGGGTCCAACGGCAGGTCGACGACGTGCTCGCCGGCGCCGAGACCGCGCGCGAGATCAGCCGGGAGCTGCTCGGCCTGGTGGCGACCGGGCTGGGAGCACTGAGCGACCTCGTCGAAGACCCCGGTGGGGTCGACATGGTCCGGGCGCGGGACACCGTCGCCGCGGTCTTCGCGCAGTTCTGGCAGTTCCGGGACTCCGTCCGCGACTTCTACGCCTACCTCGGGCAGGTGCTCGCCCGGTACGACCTCGACGGCAGCGAATACAGCGGGTTCAAGAACCTGCTGCTGGACTACGTCGAGTCGATCACCGAGGAGGTGGTGCTGCTGTCGCCGCGGATCCAGCATCACCTGCAGCGGATCTGGCCGCACCTGGACGGGCTGCTGGAGCGGCTCGACGAGGGCGGGCTGGGGGACGCGGCCAAGGATCTCGGCGTCGTCGTGCAGCGGACCCGTGGGCATTCGCGGGACGACTGGCTGGCGTTGCGGGCGTGGTTCGAGGACACCGACGGGCGTCGCAGCGAGGTGAACCAGCTGCGCGACGCGACGCTGCGGGCGCTGCAGTCGTTGCTGGCCAACGCGAAGCGGATGATCCGCTCGTCAGGGCAGGCGACGTCGCGGCGCCGTGACCTGCTGCGGCTCGCGGCCTGGTTCGACGCCGCGGACCCCGGCACCGCCGCCGACCTGTTCACCGCGGCGTTCGGGTTGTACGGCAGCAGGCACCTCGGACTCGCCGGCGACCCGGAGGCGGTGACGCCGGCGACGGACAGCTGGTGGTCGCAGCCGGCGGTGACGGTGCCGGTGGCGCTGCGCGACCGCGGTGAGCGGGCCGCACGCGGGCGGCCCGGCGGGATCGTGGACCGCAGCGCCCAGCAGCGGCTGCTGGTCGAGCAGGCCGAGGCGGCGCAGCACCTGCGGGCGCGGGCCGCGGCGGAGCTGCTGTCCGCGGCGCCCGACCTGGCCGCGGTGCGGCTGTCCCGGCCGGCGATGCAGCTGCTGCTGGAGCTGGTGGCGCAGGCCCTCGGCGCCGGGGATCCCGCGGCCGGCACCGCCAGCACCGTGTCGGTCGACCTGGGGCTGCGGTGCGAGATCACCGCCAAGCCCGGCAACGTGCTGACGCTGCGCTCCGCCGACGGAGACTTCACCGCCGAAGACCTGACCGTCCTGATCGCGGGGCACGACGGCGATGGCTGACGAGCACGACATCGCGCTGGCCGATGAGCGGCGCCGGGCCGTCCGGGCATTGCTCAACTCGCCGCTGCTGCACCCCGGCCACGACGAGTTCCCCCTGGTCCGGCGGCACGCGGACTGGCTCAAGAGCTGGTTCGGGCAGTTCCTGGGGTACCGCCTCGTCGTCGAGGCCGGCTTCGCCCGGCTGTTCAAGGCCGGACTGCCGGTCGGGCAGGGCCGGCCGCTGCTGCGACCCACCGGGCCGTTCACCCCGCGCTCGTACACGTACCTGGCGCTCACCACCGCCGTCCTGTACGCCGGCCCCGAACAGCTGCTCCTGTCGCAACTCGTCGCCGACATCCGCAGCGCGGCCGTCGAGGCCGGGATCGACCTCGGCGACGTGGACCGGCCGGTGGAGCGGCGAGCGCTCACGGCCGCGCTGCGCCAGCTCGTCCGCTGGCGGGTGCTGCTGGAGGAGCAGGGCACCGTCGACGGGGACCAGGCCGAGGCGCTCCTGAGCGTCGACCGGGACCTCGTCACGCACCTGCTCGCCGCCCCCATCGGCAGAGCCGGCACCGCCGAGGAGTTCATCGCCGCAGCGTCCGCGGCAGGACCCGGCGGCGCCCGGCACACCGTGCGGCGGCGACTGGTGGAATGCCCCGTGCTGTACGTCGACGACCTCACCGCCAAGGAGCGGGCCTGGCTGCGCAAGGAACAGCGCCGCGACGAGCGCTCGTTCGCCGACTACACCGGCCTGCACGCCGAGCTACGGGCCGAGGGCGCCGCGTTGCTGGACCCCGACGATGAACTGTCCGATGTGGACTTCCCCGGTACGGGCACCGTCCCGCACGCCGCGTTGCTGACGATCGAGGCGCTCACCGGTGCGCTGGCGCCGGTCGTGTCGCGGACCGGGCCGCCCGTGGTCGGCGTCCCCGTGCCCGAGGGCCTCATCGAGCGGATCCTCGCCGGGCTGGTGCAACGGCACGCGAAACGGTGGGCAGCGGCGTACACCGAAAACCTCACGACACTGCAGGACGCCGTCGTGGACCTGCTGACCCAGCTGGGCCTCCTCGGACGCGCAGGTCCGACGGTCGCCGACGCCGAAGCCGACGAAGAGGTCACCGCCGAACGCGCCGTCGACGCCCGGGCCGCCCGCGGCAGCGCACCCGACGGCACGCTGGTCCTGCTCGCGGCGGCGGCACGCTACGCGGTCCTGGAGCGCACCGGCAAGGAGTCCGGATGAGGTACCGCCTGCACCGGGCCGGCATCTGCAACGTCTGGCAGTACGGCGAGCAGGTCTTCCAGTTCGAGGACGGCCGGCTGCTCCTGCGCGGCAAGAACGGCGCCGGCAAGTCCAAGGCCCTCGAGATGCTGCTGCCGTTCCTGCTCGACGGGGACGTGAAACGCCTCGACGCGACCGGCGCCGGCAAAACCACGTTCCGCTGGCTGATGAGCGAAGGCGCCACCGGCGTCAACCGGCAAGGCTTCCTGTGGCTGGAACTGCGCCGACAAGCGGACGGCGCGCAACCGGACGACGGCAACGCGTGGCAGCACCTGACGCTCGGCGCGGTCGTGCGCTGGTCCGCCGCGACGAACGAGGCGCGGCTGCAGTACTTCATCACGCCGCTGCGCATCGGGGTCGACGTCGACCTCGTCGTCGACGGCCAGCCGCTGCCGCTGGAGCGGCTCCGGGAACGGCTCGGCGACGGCGCCGTCATCGCCGGTGCGCGCGAATACCGGGCGCGCGTCGGGCGGGAACTCTTCGGCGTCAACGACGCCGGCCGCTACCAGAATCTCGTGCACCTGCTGTACCGGCTGCGCCGCCCGACGATCGGCGACCGGATTGAAGCCGGTCAGCTCGCGACCGAACTCGGCGAGGCCCTGCCACCGTTGGACGACGACGTCCTCGACACGGTCGCGCACAACCTCGACGACCTGGAGACCGTCCGCGAGGATCTCGGCCGGCTCGAACGCACCCACGGCGCGCTCGCCGACCTCATGACCGGCTACCGCGGCTACCTGCAGGGTGAGCTCCGCGCCCGCGTCGGCGCCGTCCAGCAGGCGCTGCAGGAACTCCGCGACCGTCGGCGGCAGGCCGGTCAGCAGGAACGGCAGGTCTCCGCCGCCGTCGACGACGAACGCGCCGCCGCCGTCGCGGCCGACGAGCTCGACCGCGCCGGACGGCCGCGCGGGCGGAACTCACCGCCGTGCGGGAGAGTGCCGCCTACCGGGCCGTGCGCGACCTGGCCCAGCGGCGCCAGGCGGTGCAGGCGCTGCAGTCCGCGGCCCGGGCCACCGCCAGCCAGGCAGCGGCCGAGCACCGCAACCTCACCAACCTCGTCGCCCGGTTCGACGACGAGTCCACCCGCATCGCGACCGCGTCCACGCGGCTGCGGGAGGACCACGGCCGGCTCCGCGGCGTCGCCGACGAGGCCGGGCTCGACGTCGGTCACCTCGGCGCGGCACCGGCACTACGGCACACCGTCGTCACAGGTTCGCAGGTCCGCGCCGTCGACGTGCCGGACGCCGAGCGGGGGCTGCACGCACACCGCGACCAGACGAGGCAGGCCGAGGCGGCGGTGGCGGCCCGCCGCCGCGCGGTCGCCGACCTGCAGGACCTGATCCGCAAGGCGACCCGGGCCGCCGAGCAGGCCACCCGCGCCGCCGGCGACGCCGAGCTGCTCGACGGCCAGTTCAGCGTCGCGAAGGAACGCCTCGACCAGCTCGCCGGACTCCTGCGGGCCGCGGCCGAGGACTACGCGACCGCCGTGCAACGGTGGACCGAGGATCCCACCGTCGCCGCGGCCGGGATCGACACCGCAGCCGTCCGCCTCGCCGACGCTCCGGAGTTGGTACGCGTGGCAGCCGAAGCGGCCATCGCACCGATCCGTGTCAACGCCGAACATCGCCGCGACGCGCTCCTGCTCGAACGCACCCGCGCCGCGGACCACCTCGCCGCCGTCCGCGCCGAACACCAGAAGTGGGCGGCGGAGACAGACCCGGAACCACCCCGGTCGCGGTTCGCGTCCGCCGGCGACCGCGGCGCCGGACGGCCGTTCTACCAGCTCGTCGACTTCGCCGACGGTCTCGACGATGCGCGACGCGCCTCGATCGAGGCGGCACTGGAGGCCAGCGGCCTGCTCGACGGCCGGGTGACCAGCGACGGCAGCGTCGTCACGCCCGGCACCGGCGAGGTACTCCTGCATCCCGGCCCGCCCGTCGCAAACCCGCTGCTGGGGGTGGCTCTCGTGCCGGTCCCCGGCGCCGACGAGGTGACGGCCCTGCTCGCGGCTATCGGCTACGGCGCAGGCACCGCCGACGTCGGCAGCTGGATCGGTGCGGACGGCACCTGGCGACTCGGCGTTGCGCACGGTGCGTGGCAGAAGCCGGCGGCCGAGTACGTCGGCGCCGCGAACCGGGCCGCGCTGCGCGCCCGACGCCTCGCCGAACTCCAGACGCAGATCGACGAGGGTGCCGCCGTCCTCGCCGGCGTCGACGACGCCCTCGCCGAGGTCGCCACCCTGCGCCGCGACCTGGACCGGCTTCTCGGCGCGCTGCCGGACGCCACCGCCCTGCGCACCGCCCAGGCCCGGCGCGACGAGGCAGCGTCCGCCGCCGACGCCCTGACCGCCCAGGTCGCCGACGCCCGGCGGCGGGCCCGGGATCTCGCCACGGAAGCGACCGAACGACGCCGCAAGGTCACCGCCGCCGCCGACGCGCACCTCCTGCCGAACGCCGCCGACGACCTCACCCGCGTCGACGGGCGGCTCCGCAGGCTCGCCGACGATCTTCCCCGGCACCGCCGCGACACCGACAACATCGTGGAGCTGCTGCACCAGTACACGGCGCAGCTCGACGGTCTCGCTGCCGCCCGGCAGCGCGTCCAGGAGGCCGCCGACGCGGCCGAGGTGGCCGCCACCGAGCACGCCGCAGCCGCGGCCGAACTCGCCGTCCTGCAGGAGTCCCTGCACGCCGACGAGGCCGACGTCATCGCCCGCGAGGCCGCCGCCGAGACCCGGCTCCGCGACGCCGAGCTTCGCCTGCCGGCGTTGCGCAACCGATACCAGGAGACCCGGGACCACCGCATCCGCACGGAGAACGCCCGCGACGAGGCCCGGGACCGGCTCGCCGAGCAGGAACAGGTCGCGCTGCAGGCCGGCACCGCACTGCCGAGGATCATCACCCTGCCCGGCGTCGCCGCGGCACTCGACCTCGGCGACGACATCGCGGTGCCGCCGGACGTGGCCGAGACACCCCGCGACCGCATCGCCCGCCTCGACGGCCTGGCCGTGAAGCTCGCCGACGCGCTCGGCCCGCGGCGGACCGACATCGGCGAGAACGCGTTGCACCTCAAGTACATCGACGTCCGTGGGCGGCTGGCCGGCGGGTACGACCTCATCTGGGAAGACCGCGACGGCGTCAAGGTCGTCGAGATCGCCGACGACATCGGCCAGCACCCGGTAGCGCATGCGACCGCCCGGCTCGGCGCCGAACTCGACCTCAAACGCACCGCCGTCGCCGACCGGGAGCGCCAGGCGTTCGAACGGTTCCTGCTCGGCGAGCTGGGCGACGCGCTGACCCGGCAGATCCTCGCCGCCGAAGCCCTCGTCAACGGCATGAACGCCACCCTCGCCCAGGTCCGCACCTCACACGGGCTCGGCGCCCGGCTGGTGTGGGCGCTGCGCGGCGACGCCGACGCCGACACCCGCGCCGCCGTCGCGCTGCTCAAGACCCCGCTCGCGCTGCGGACCCGGGAACAGAACGACCGGCTCCGCGAGGTCCTGGGCCGCCGCGTCGACGACGCCCGCCGCGGCGACCCGTCCGCCGGCTACGCCGTGCACCTGCGGGCCGCGCTGGACTACCGGCAGTGGTTCACGTTCACCGTCAAGGTCACCGACCAGGCCAACCCCGACCGGGAACGGACGCTGTCCGCCCGCACCGCCATGTCGCAGGGCGAGCAGCGGGTCGTGTCGTACCTGGTGCTGTTCGCAGCGGCGGCCGCGCACTTCTCCTCCGTCGGCGACGCCCACCCGCCGGCGCCACGGCTGATCCTGCTCGACGACGCCTTCGCCAAGGTCGACGAGCCCACCCACGGCCGCCTCCTCGGCCTGCTCGTCGCGCTCGACCTCGACGCCGTCCTCACCAGCGAACGGCTATGGGGCTGCTTCCCGGAGGTGCCGTCGCTGGGCATCTACGAGTGCCTGCGCGACCCGGCCCAACCCGGCGTCGCCACACTGCACTTCCGCTGGGACGGCAGCCGCCGCACCGTCGTGCCGGCATGATCCCGCCCACCGCGCTGCAGTGGCTGCGCTCCCCGGCACTGACTCCACTGTGGACAGCGATCCGCGGGCGGCTGCAGCGCAACGGCCGTCAGGCGACCGGCCGGTTGACCGTCCGCTGCCCCGAGCACGAGCAGCGCGAAGCGGTCGGTCAACTCCTCGGCCGAGCCGTCGGGTCCGAGGCCGGCATCGACCTCGCCGCCCTCGACCGCCTGCTGCGTTCCAGCGCCGCCGGCGCCGGCCTCGTCGACGTGGTCGAGGCGATCACCGGCCCGATCCCCGACCGTCGCGCGGCGGCGGCGGCCGAGCAGGACCGCCGCGCGTCCCTGCGGGAGCAGGCACTGGCCGCAGCGTCGACCGCGGGACTTGACGGCCAGGTCTGGCTCACCGAGTGGCTCGACCGCGCCTTCCGCGGCGGCATCGCCGGACGGCTGCCGTCGCAGGAGACACACCGCCTGCTCACCCGGGCGATCACCACTCTGGGCCTGATCCTCGCCGGCACTGGTGGCCTGTGGTCCCGGGGCGAGCTCGCCGAACAGGTCACCGGCACCGCACACGGCCTCGACGACGACACTCTGCTCAACCGTCTGGTCCTGCGTGGCATCGCGCTGGCCACGACCGGCCAGGCCGAAGCGCCCGCCTCGGCCGTCGACCGCAGGGCACTGTGGGAATCCGTCGGCGTCGCCGGCGACACGGTGGCCACCACGGCGCTCACGTACGGCCTCGTCCCGCTCGGCGACGGCTGGCAGGCCACTCAGCTGCGTGAACGCGCATCCCACCACCGTGAGGCCCACCTGACCCTGCGCGACCTGCGGCAGCTGCTGCCGATCCGGCTCGCACCCCAGACCGTGTACGTATGTGAGAACCCGCGCGTCCTGGAAGCCGCCGCGCAAGCACGGGTCCGCGCCGCCATGGTCTGCACGCTCGGCAACCCGACCGCGGTGACCCTGGCCCTCATCGACGCGGTCGCCGCCAACGACGGCGTTCGCCTGCGGTATCACGGCGACTTCGACTGGCCCGGCGTCGCCATCGCCGGCCGCCTCATGCGCCGCACCGGCGCCGGACCATGGCGCTTCACCGCCGCGGACTACGAGGCCGCGGTCCTCGCCACCCGGGACCCGGACACGCCACCGCACCAGCTCTCCGGCGCGCCCGTCGCCACCGCCTGGGACCCGGACCTCGCCACCGCGATGCTCCGTGAAGGCGTCGCCGTCCACGAGGAACGCGTCACCGAAGCCCTGCTCGCAGACCTGATGCGAAACGGCTGATCAAGAGGGTAAACCTCGCCGGCCCTGTGAGCGTCTTTGTCGCCGTGACCATCAATCGAAGGTGCCGTGTCCTGGTCGGCCTGCTTCTGGCCGTGCTCCTCACCGGCTGCGGCGACCCGATCGAGCAGCCCGGCGCGACCCGCTGGACCCCACCGACCGCCGCACCATCAGGTCCTCAGTGGACAGGCAAGATCGCCGTGGACAAGGAGACCGGAGCCATGACCGCCCCCGGCTTCAACGCGCTGATCGACACCGAGACCCCCGGCTGGGCGCAGGCGCCGGACACCGTCGTCGCCGAGTTGCTGAACCTGAACCGGGGGTTTGACGGCCCGGTCGACATCTACCTGCTCCAGGAGGACAAGGACAGCGCCGATCCGGTCCTCACCGTGACCCTCACCAGGCTCGGCGACGACTCGACCAAGGCGATCCGGTACCGCATCACCCTGCACCGCGCCGACGACGGGCGGTACCGGTTCGTTTCAGGCAAGCGCACCATGAGCTGCCAGACCGGCCGTGGCCACCAGGACTTCGAGACCCGCTGGTGCTCCTGAGCGAGGGCGCAAGCGCGGCGAGTGCCGCGTGGTCCGTCAGATAGCCCGCGACAGGCCGTCGGCGGATGGCCCGGTGGAGGGAGGGTCGCATGCTGGGAGGCGGGCAGCGGGACGTCACGGTCAGGGTCAATCGCCGGACGATCTCGATTGCGGGGCAGACGTACCAACTGAGCAACATCGCGCGCGTGCAGAACATCGAGCTCAAGCCCGACCGGCCGAAGATCGCGCTGCGGTTGGTCAAGCGGACGCTGCCGGTCATCGCCGCGGTGGTGCTCATCAACGTGGTGCTCGGCAACACCGGCGGCTCGGGGGAGTTTCTAGGCTGGCTCGATCTGATCGCCGTGGTCGGGCTGGCCGGGTACGCGGTGTTCAGCTTCGTCTCGGTCAGCCGGCGGTCGCGGTTCGTGATGCTGCTGGAGACGACCGGGGCGCCGTTCAGCGTGGTGGCCAGCAAGCAGTCCGCGGTGATCGACAAACTGGTCGGCCTGGTCGCCGACGCGATGGAGAACCCGCCCACGGTGCCGCAGGTCGTGCACTTCGGCGACGTGGTCATGGGCGACAAGCTCAAGCAGATCGGCGACCGCAACATCGGGAAGCTCGTCGATGGGTGACCAGGTCATGGGCGACAAGATCGTCCAGAAGGGCAACTACACCATCGGCAAGATCGAGGCGCCTGCGCGGCGGCAGCCCAACCAGGTGCTGATCCTGACAGCAAACCCGCAGGGCACCCCGCAACTGCGCGTGGACCGGGAGATGCGCGCCATCTCCATGGCGATCAACAGCGGCCTGCACCGGGAGCGCCTGCGGGTCGTCACCGCCGCGGACGTCCGCTACTACGACCTGCAGCACCTGCTGCCGCACGAGAATCCGGTCGCGGTGCACTTCATCGGGCACGGCAACCAGGCCGGCGGCATCGTCCTGTCCGACGACGGCGGCTACCCGCTCGCCGTGCAGCCGGAGGACGTGGCTGGGACCTTCCAGCACCTCGGCCAGAGCGTCCGGTGCGTCGTGCTCAACGCCTGCTACACGCGGGCGCAGGCCAAGGCGATCGCCGTGCACGTGCCCTGCGTCGTCGGTACCACGATGGCGATCCGCGACGACTTGGCCGCCGAGTTCGCGGCCGGCTTCTACACGGCCATCAGCGCGGGCAGGTCCGTGGACACGGCGTTCCACGTGGGCCGCAACCGCGTCGCGCTCGGCAGTGGTCCCGCAGGCGACGACGACGTCGTCCTGGAAGGCGACGGCCGGAAGATCTACCTGCACGACTGAACTGGCGGAGCACCGGGGCCAGACGGTGTGTCAAGGTCGACGATAACGACGTCAACCCGCCCGCATTTGCTGCGGTCGGGTTGACGTCGAGGCAGGGCTCAGGCGTCCCGTCCGGCGAGGCCGCCGCGGGTGCCGGGGATCGAGGCCGGTGGGACAAACAAGGGCGCGCCTTGGGCAGCGGTTACGGCGGCGTCGGCCATGGCACCGCAGATCGCGTCGGCCATGGAGCTGAGCGTCTCGGCTGTGAACGTTATGGGCTCGGCCATGAACCAGCGTCCCCGCCTGTTCAGGTCACCGAAGTCGGGGTACGCGAGCGCCGCCAACGTCTGCGGGGACGTCCCGAGCAGCCCGATCGCGACCAGGTTGGGGTAGGCCTGGTTGCCGTGCTTGGTGGCGGGGTCGTATCCGAGGACCGACCGGAACGTGTAGCCGTGGTCAGCGTCGGTCGGCTCGCCCTGGGCAAGGAAGAACACGCAGGGGCGGACGACCCGTGCCCCGGCCGCCTTGAGCCTGCTGCGGTCCTGTTCGAAGGCCCGGTGGTACTCGCGGATGGCAGCGCTGTGGGACGTGCCGCCGCCCGCGCTCAGTGTGGGCATGGTGATCGTTGCCGGTGCGGCGAGAGGAACGACCGTGCCGGCCTTGTCATGGAAGGCGATGACGCTCAGCATCGCCGTGGCGTTCAGGTTTGGGTCCTGCGCCAGCGTCCGCTGGATCTGGCGCAGTGCGGCGTTGAGGCCGCCGATGGTGGCGCTCGCGGCCGAGGAGACGTCGCAGATGAGGTAGAAGGGCATGACGATCCGGCCCTCGGTGACCGATTCCGTACGGGGAGCCGTCTCATGGATGAGTGTCAGGACGTACGGGATCGGGGTTGAGGGCACCTCGACCCCCTCGACGTGGGCGGACCATGTTCCTGTGGCTCCGGCCTGAATGTTCATGCGCAGCGGGCTGCCGGACGCGACGTCACGACCCGCGGGTGATCCGCCGGGCTCATACACGGACAGCCCCAGGGTCGCCGCGCCTTCCCACTGCAGAATGCACGTGACGGCGGTCGGCTGCGCGACGGTGAACTGGTAGGCCTTGGAGTGCTCGCCTTTCCTGATGGTGGCGATCTCTTCCCGGCCGGGGGACAACAGCTGATATTCGACGCCCCGGCTGCCCCGCGCCAGCCAGAAGGCGATGTTGGAAAGATAACGACCGAGTCCGGCGCTCTTGTGGAAGTAGCCGTTGTAGAGCTTGGTGAATCCCGTGTCGAGGACGATGCGTTGGCTGTCGTCCTCGTAACAGCCCACGCACAGCTGACCGTCATGGCTCTGCCCGAGGATGGTCACGCCGGGTCCGGGCGTGATGGTGCAGATGGTGATGCCTTCATAGAGATTGTTCACGCCCTGGGTCAGCGGGTGCTCGACGAAGCATCCTGGCTTCGCCTCCGGACCGGGTTCCATGATTCGGTCCGCGTCCCGGTTACCCGAGAAATTGGAGCCGATCAGTGCCCCGGCAAGGAGATTGGCATCCGCGTAGAGCGGGTCGTTGTCTGCCCAGATCGCCAAGCCGTTGCCGTTGCGGACGTAGTTGGCGATCATGTTCACCTGTCGACCGCTCAATGTAATTTCAGCGCCCGAGATGTACCAGAGCTGCGTGTAGTTCGACAGCAGTTGCTCGGTCAGGTCGCAGCCACCGTGGCGGGGGGCGAGGCGGATGTCCAGGTGGAGTCCGCGTTCGGCCATCAGCTGCCGGAGTTCTGTCTGCGCGAACGCGCCGTCGGAGACGAGGCAGATGTACAGCAGGACGCGTTCGCCTCGAATGCGGTCCTCGTCCCCGCCGCCCAGATCGAATGCGCGCCCAACAGGGTTGCCGAACTCGTCAAATCCCTGGGTGTTCCGTCTCATTGCGGTTCGGCCCCCTTGATGGTGTCCGGCAAAGGTAGAAGCGTCATGGCGCACCCGGAGCGGGCGTGAACATGCGGTCGATCAACTCGCCCGCGACGTCCGAATGGTCTTCCAGCACCAGCACCCCGGCCTCGGCGAACGCCGCCGACATCAGCGCCGGTTCGGCGTCGAAGAGGATCCAGGTCACCGATGCCGCCTTGCACAGGTCGGCCATCCGCGACAGGGCGCTGATGTCGGCGAGCGGCACGGTCGTCGACATCAGGCACACCCGGACGGCGGACACCGTCGCTCCGCGCCGCGCCAGCGCGGACAACTCCCGCTCCCGGGCCTCGAGCAATTCGCTGACGCAGTCGACTAGGTCGAAGTGTTCAACCGGCAGGCGCGGTACGTCCTGCTTGGTCAGCTGTCCGGCTGATCGGAGGGTGCCGTCACGGCGGAGCCGCCGCCCGGCGGTGAACGCCGCCACCTCGATGGACCGGCCGGCGTCATGCCGGATCTGGCCGAGACGTTGGTCGATGGCAAGGACGACGTCGCGGCGCCGGCCCGGCGACGTCTGCGCGCCGTCGGCGATCAGGACGATGTAGAACAGTTCGACATTGCCACCCGAGAACGCCACCCGGTCGAGCACCTCGGGGTCACTAGGTTTCTGCTTCCGTGCACCGAGTTTCCCCACCGTCTTGCGCAACACGTCGTTGACGTCGAGGGAGAACCAGCCTGACCGCATGTCACTGTCGGCAACGGCAACGGCATCGACGTCGGGGTCGCGCGCCCGCTCCACCCTCGGCGGTGTGGCAACCGGGGTGTCTGCGCGGGACGCCCACATCCTTCGCCGTCGCGGCCGCGGCGGATGGGCACTCGAGGCGGCCTCCGGTCCTCGATCGAGCGACCGTGAGGCAGGCTGATCAACGGCGGCGATCGGCCGCGAAGCCGACTTGCGCGTGTCCACGACCGTCGGCGTCTCAGCGGCAGACGGCAGCGCCGACCGCACGGGCACCGGTGCGCTCGCGACGCCTCGCCACTGTTCGGTCAACTCGTAGTAGGCCTTCTCAGCGATCGCGAAGGTGGGAAGCCGCTCGAACGCGCTCACCACCTCGCGCAGGCAGCCGGTCACCGTGTCCACCAACTTCTGGCCATGCGCCGATTGACTCGGCGTGTCGGGGTCCGCCGACGCCGATCCCGTGCCCACGCCGAAGAAGTACACCGGCATCTCCTCAAGCCGGGGCGCCTCCGCGAGCAGGCCGGCCAGCCGCTGCGCCTCGTCGGCGGACTCGTCGAGCACGACACAGCCGAAGACAACCCGCGGTGCCATCAGATGACCGGGCATGGTCGCCGCCCGTTCGAAGGAACGGACAATCATCGACGCGTCGTGGTGGTCGCCCGCCTGGACCGGCAGGCTGAACGCCACCGACGTCACGTCGGCCAGGTCGAGGTCGCTGCGGGCCCAGCGTTTGACGTGCCGATGCAGCGACTCGATGTCGATGCCAGCTGCGCTCGTCGGGACCAGCAGCAGCACGAAGCCGGTCCACTGCTCGTCCGTGCGCCAATGCGGCTTCATGGGGTGTTCCCCAGCGTGCTGCTCGGCGGCATGCCGAACCGGGTCCGTACGGGATTCTGCCCGGACGACGGTCCGCTCTGCGTCGGGATCACCGGGGTGGGTGTCTGGCTGCTGTTCGTGGGCATGCCGCTCTTCCGCACCGGCGCGACCTGCGAGGGCTTGGTCGGCGTCGGAGGAGTGGTCAGCGTGTTCGTCACCTGGCTGCTCCACTGTGTCAGCGCGGTGTCTAGGATCTTCTCCATCTCGCCGGCGACGTGCGCGTTCGCCTTGATGCCGAGGGCCTGCTCCCGGGCTATCATGTCATTCTCGATCTTGGACTCCGCCTCGATGCGGCGCCGTTCGCTGTTTCGGCGCTGGCTGGCGTCGTCCAATGTGGAATTGTCGTCCAGCTCGCTGATCCGGTCGTAGACGGTCGGCGGTCCCATACTCGTCAGCAGCTTCACCAGGACGGGCAGCAGCTCGATCATGAACAGCAGACCGGCGACCGCCCAGTGTGCCAAGTTGGCCGATGAGCTCTTGTCGCCGATGCGGCCGAGGGCCTCGATCTGCGCCAGGATCCCGGTGTTGTTCGCCTCCGCGTTGGTGTCACCTGATTTCTGCCCGGATACGACGAGCTGCAGCGCGTCCCGCTGTTTGATCAGATCGGGCAGTTCGGCCCGTGCGTGCTGCTGCGCCTCGGCCACCGCCGCCGTGTTGCTCGCCGCCGCGTTCTTGTTGGCGTCGTCCAGCGCGGCCTGGGCGGTGTTGACGGCCTGCTGTGCGGTGTTCTCGTCGGCGGTGGCGATCTGGTACCGCCGCTTGAGCGCCTCGTACCGCGGCCCGGGCCCGACCTTGCCGCTGCCGCCGCTGCACCGCTCGCCGTCGAGTTCGCAACGCATCTGGTCGTAGAGCTCCGCCGACACCTTGCGCTTGGCGTCGAGGTTCGTCTGCGCCGCGGTCAGATTCGAACGGGCGGCGTCCACGTTCGCCGACTTCAGATCGGGCACATCGCCGGCCAGAATGGCGTCGTCCCTGGCGATCTTGGCGTTGAGGTCCGCGAGCTCCTTCACCTGCGGCGTGTTATTGCGAGCGTCGCCCAGTATCACCGTCTCCTGCACGTTGTGCTCGTGCATCTCGGTCATGATCTCGTCGTGGAACACCCGCAGGACCAGCGGTGTCGCGATCACGATGCCCAGCAGCGCGGCGATGATGAGCCGCGGAACGATCATCATGATCGCCCGCCGGACGCCGACGTCCAGCCTCATGTTCTGGATCAGCATCCGGTCGAGGTTCAGGATGATGAAGCCCCACAGCAGGCCCAGCGGGACAGAGATCCACCAGCTCGCCTTGAGCCCGTCGGACAGTGCGAACGACATCGACACCACCGCCAGCCCGCCGGTGGACAGCAGGACCAGACCCATCTGAATGAAGCGGCCCTTGGCCGACGGGGCCAGGTGCACGTACTTGGGATACGCGCCACCAAGTTGCGCGAGCAGCGTCCCGACCGAGGCCCGAGTCATCCGGCCAACCCCGTTCTGCAGATCGTCATGGCGTCTTCCCTCCCGGAGGTGCCGGTGCGGTGGTGGTTGACGTGGCTTTGGCCCGGTGCGCACCGATGGCGTCCACCAGCGCCTGGCTCACCTGCTTGCTCGCGTTCCGGACGTCGTCCAGCAGGCTCGCGGTTGTGCCGGCAACGGCCTGGGAGACGGTCGCCAACGGATCGCCGATCACTCCGGGACGCACCTGGTCGATGAACGACGCGATGTCTGGAGCGGCCAGCCGGGGCACCGGATGCGTGGCGGAGCTGACCATCGGGCGAGCCGGCAGTGCCGACAGCACCGCCGGCAGCTTCACCGGCTCCAGCGCTGGGATCGGCATGATCGGCAGGTGGAGGTCGGCGACCGTGAACGGCGGCAGGTCATAGAGGTCGACCCAGCCGGCCGAGGCAATCGTCGTGCCGTGACCGTTCGACGCCTCGACAAGGAACTCACCCGAGGCAGGGGGAGTGATGGTGAAGCCGCGCGGGAACGCGCTCGGACTGCCGACCTCCTGGACGAACCCGTTGGGACCGAGGATCCGGATCTTCTTGGCACCGGTGGCCGTCCACGTGACGACCACGTCCTGCCCGCGCATCCGTACCGGCCGGTCGACCGCTGCGGCCTGCAGCACCGGTGGCTGGACGCCGGCCAGCACGGTGCGTTCGAAGTAGATGTACAGCTCCCTCGCCGACGGCCGGTTCGTCGGCAACGGGTCGAGCGCCTGTTTGATCAGCCGCACCCCCTCGGCGTCGAGCACCGCGCGCAGGGCCTGCGGATCCATCAACTGGGTGACCCCCCGGCCGTTGACGAGCCCCCGCAGCACGCACAGCGCGAGCTTGTAGACGTCGCTGCGGAGATCCTGCTGGGACGCCCCCGGGCTCTCCGGCGGGGTGAAGAAGGGCGTGCTGAGCTGGTGCCGCGCGGTGTTCGACAGCTTGGCGGCGGGATCGCAGTCCAACAGTCGCAGCCGCGGCGGGTTCGCCGAGATCGCGACGTTGCGAAGGCTCAGGTCGCCGTACACGACATCGTGCTTGTGCAACAGCGCGATCACATAGGTCAGTTGTCCGACCAGTGCGGCGCGGACCATCGGATCGTTCGCCGCGCGCCGGTCGATGCCCATCCGGTTGATGTAACTGTCCGACGGGCACAGGAACGCGAACTCGAACACCACCCGGCCCGGGGCGCGACCGGGTGGATTGGTCTGGACGAAGAACTCCTTGGGAATGAGCGGCATCAGCGCACCGACGCCTTTGCCGTTGTCGTCGACGACGGCCAGAGGCCAGGTGGTGAAGTCGTCAAGGATGGCCCGGTCGGTCGGGTCCATGCCGTCCCGGATCGACACCGCGTGCTCCATGGCGCGGATCACACGATCGTGGTGATTTCCGGGCAGCGCTTCCTTGTAGGCCAGAGGACCTGACAGCCCGGGGACGGAGGGCGCGGTCAGTTCGTAGACCACACCCTCCGCGCCCTTGCCGATCTGCTGCATCGGACCGAGCCTGCCCTTGTCGACGCGCATGCCTTACCTCCCGCTGTTCGGCGCGAGCCAGACGCCGACCACGGTTCGATCGTCCTGATGACCCTTCCGTGCGAAGCCCACCTGCCGGCCGAACGTGAACACGTCTGGGGGAGTCGACCACCAGCCGGCGAGCGTGCCCCGCACCTCGCTCGCGCTCTCCAACGGCACCCCGACGCCGTCGGTCATCACGAACAGCGCACCTTGATCGATGATCATCTCTACGGTCTTGACCTGAGGATCCGGATGAGGCAACGCCCGGACGCGGGTCGAGTGGATCGACGGGTCCGCGTCCGCACTCGAGGCTCCGGCCGGGGTCAGGTTCGTCCATTGGCCGTCACGCAGCAGCCACACCGTGCTGTCGTCGGTCCAGGCGATCGACACCGCCCACCCTGTCGGCCCAGCGCCCGCCGACGTCCCATCCGCGTCCGGCCGCTCCGGCTCCGAGGACACCGCAACCCCGACGAACGTGGTCGACATGCCGAAGTCCGGAGTGTGGCTGCCGGGCGGCGCGGACGCCAAGGCACCCTCGGCGAGTTCGGTCAGGCCCTCATTGACCGCCGCGATTGCCTTCGACCAGCTGCCGCACGCCAGAAACTCGCGGGGTGCCCGCGCCGCGACGAACGACGCCGCCTCCTGCGAGCGTTTCAGCGATCCGACGCCGTCGCAGACGGTCACGAGGAGACCGCCGGTGCGGTCATCCGGCACCAGCGAGAAGCAGTCCTGCCGAGGCTCCTCCCGGTACCGGTGCATCAGCCCCCGAACACTCGCCGCCCGCACCTCCATGCCCGGCAACGAACACGCGCTCAGCTCGTGGTCGGCGGCACCGCTCAGCGCCGGCGGCGGGCCGGCGGGCAGCTCCGATGCCGCCCGCCCGGCCAGACCGATCGCCGGGACGCCGGCATACGCGGCCAGTGGCGCGACGCCCGACCCCCGGCGCCCCACCGCCGCAACGATGGATGTCGGATCAGACAAAGTCGCCCGCCTCACCGAACTGCATACCGCTGGACGCCGGCGGGGTCGGCGGGATGATCTGCTGCGTTCCCTGGCTGCCGCTCATTCCGGAGCTGACGATCGTGTTGCCGATCGTCGCGGTCATCGACTTGAGCAGCTCGCCGATGTTGTTGTTCCGGGACAGGAACCAGCGCCCCTTCGAATTGCCGAAATCGGGGTACGCCAGCTGCGACATGACCTTCTCGGTGGCCTGGCGGAAGCCGAACGTCACGATGTACGGGAACGCCTTGTTGCCCGACATCGTCACCGGGTCGTAGGCGATCACCGATCGGAAGGTGCTCAGATAGTCCCGGTCGGTGGGCTCGCCGTCGCTCAGGAAGAACACGCAAGCCCGGTACACCTTCTTGCCCTCGGACTTGAGCCGCGCCCGGTCGGCGTCGAACGCCCGGGCGAACTCCCGGAACGCAGCGCCGTAGTTCGTCGCCCCGCCCACAGTGAGCCTGGGCAGATTGACCTCGCTCGGCGCGGCGAGGGGAACGACGGTCTGAGCGGTGGAGTGGAACGTAATGACGCTCAGCATGGTGAGGTCGTCGACGACCGGGTTGGCCATGATGTCGTCCTGCAGGGCACGCAGGGACCGGTTGAGCTCGTCCATGTCACGATCCATGGACGCCGACACGTCGCAGATCACGTAGAACGGCATGATGATCTGACCCTCAACCGTCGCGGTCACGACGGTCTCGGTGCTCTGGTATTCGGACTCCGCAGACTCGAGGTAGTCGGACATGCTTACTCTCCCGCCTGTATGGCTGAAACAGTGAGGTCGATGGCCGTGCCTCAGTGCTTCTCTGGCGGACAGCAATCGCGTCACTGCGCGGTCGCAGGGCCAGATCGGCCCGGATTCAGCCGAACGTGCGCGACTCATGACCGTTGGTCTCGTGACGGGCAGCCGAGTCGAGGCAGGGTGGACCTAGCCCCACCCCCGCGGGTAGTCAGCGCCAATCCGCCCGGCTCGATGCGTCCGTACCGTCGACGGCATGCAGACAGCGTTGAAGATCCGGGGGCTGACGAAGCGCTTCGGGGACAAGCTTGCCGTTGACGCCATCGACCTCACCGTCCCGCAGGGGTCGTTCTACGGCCTGGTCGGGCAGAACGGTGCGGGCAAGACCACCACCCTCTCCATGGCGGTCGGGCTGCTGCGCCCCGACGCCGGCACCGCGAGCATCTTCGGCGAGGACGTCTGGACCGCCCCGAACCGCGCCAAGGCGCTCGTCGGTGTCCTGCCCGACGGGCTCGCGATGCCGGAACGGCTGACCGGGCGGGAGGTGCTCACGTACCTCGGACTCCTGCGCGGCCTGCCCGGCAAGGTCGTGGCGGAACGGGCCGACGAACTCCTCGCCGTCCTGGAGCTCGACACCGCCGAGAAGGCACTGGTCATCGAATACTCGACCGGCATGCGCAAGAAGATCGGGCTGGCGACCGCGCTGCTGCACGCGCCGCGGCTGCTGGTGCTCGACGAGCCGTTCGAGGCGGTCGACCCCGTCTCGGCGGCCACCATCAAGACGATCCTGCGCGGGTTCGTCGCCGGCGGCGGGTCGATCGTGCTGTCCAGCCACGTGATGGCGCTGGTCGAGCAGCTCTGCGATCACGTCGCCGTCGTCGACGCGGGCACCGTCGTCGCGGCGGGCCCGCTCGACGACGTCCGCAGCGGCCGCTCACTCGAAGACACGTTCGTCGAACTCGTCGGTGGTCAGGACAAGGGGATCAAGGAGCTGTCATGGCTGTCGAAATGACCATGGCCCGGATGAAGGTCTCGATCCTGCGCCACGCCTACCGCGGGCAGCGCGGCCAGACCGCCGGCACCGGCGCCGTCCTCGGCGCCCTGCTCGCCGCCGGCACCGTGTACCTCGGCGTCACCGGGAAGCCAGAGCTCCTCGCGGCCGGCTACGCCGTCTGGCTGCTCGGCTGGATGCTCGGCCCGATCTTCATGGGCGGTGGCGACGAGACGGTCCGCCCCGAATACTTCGCGCTGCTCGGCCTGCCCGCCCGGCGCCTCGCGACAGGCCTGCTGGCAGCGGCCTTCGTCGGCGTCGCCCCACTGGTCAGCCTCGCCGCCCTGCTGGGTCTCGTTGTCGCCGGTGTACAGCGAAGCTTCACCGCTGCCCTGATCGCCGTCCCGGCGATGGTGCTGCAGCTGGCCGTGTTCGTCCTGCTGTCGAAGGTCTGCGTGGCCGTCGTCGGCGTCGCGCTGCGCTCCCGGCTCGGCGCGATCGGCGCCGGCGCGCTCAACGGCCTGATCCTCGCCGCGCTGGGGCAGATCTGGGTCTTCTTCGTGGTGTTCGGGCAGACCGGCATCCCCGCCGCCGTCTGGTACCTGCCGTCCTCCTGGGGCCTGCTCGCCGTCCGCGGCCAGTGGTGGGCCCTCGCCGCCCTGGCGGCGCTGGTGGTGCTGCTGCTCGCGGCGTGGGCGGCGCTGCTCACCAGGCGCGCGACCCGCGTCTCCGGCCGCGGCCGTCGGCCCATGACGGCCACCGGCGTCGAGAGCGCCGTCGTCGCCAAGGAACTGCGCACCTGGTCCCGCGACCTGGTCCGCAACCACCAGCTCGCGTTCGCCCTCACCTACGGCGTCGCCTTCGCCGCCAGCCCGCTGCTCATCGGCTGGAACGGCATGCTGCCCTACGCAGGCCCGATCTTCGTGGTGATGGCCGCCGCGATGGCCTCCAACCTGTACGGCACCGACGGCACCGCCCTCTGGCTCACCCTGATGACCCCCGGCGCGAGCGATGTCCGCGGCCGGCAGCTGGCCTGGCTGTCGGTGCAGGCCCCGATCGCCCTCGTGCTGACGGTGGCGTTCACCGCGATCACCGGCGGCCCGTGGCCACTGGTCCTGGCGTTGCTGGCCGCCCTGCTCGGCGGCGCGGCCGGCCTGCTCCCGCTGCTGTCGGTGTACGCCATGGTCCCCGGCACCGACCCCCACCGCCGCGCCGGCAACCCCCTGCGCACCAGCGAGGACGACGGCGGCCTGACCGGCCTCGCGTACCTGATGCTCGCCCTCGTCCTGCTCACCGGCGTCCCGGCGGCGCTGGCCGCCATCTGGTTCAGCTGGGCAGGCGTCGCCGTCGGCATCCTGACCGGCGCCGTCCTCTACTGGGGCCTGGGCCTGCTCGCCGACCGCCGCCTGCAGTCACACGGCCCGGAACTGCTGGACACCATGCGCACCGGCCGCAAATCCCAGACCTCGACGAAGGCCCGCTTCGAAAACCTGGGCCGCACCCAGAAGACGATCGTCGGCTGGTGCTTCGGCTTCGGCGCCATCCCCCTCATCCCCCAGGGCATCCTGGCCGCCGTCTTCGTCGCCAACGACACCCTGCGCCACAGCTGGTTCCTCGCCACCTACATGCCCCCCACCTGGCGCTACCCGGTAGCCGCCGCCTTCATCCTGCTGGGCCTGACGATGTACGGCACGGCCCTCTGGATCGTCGCGGGTTCCAACCTGGTGGGGCGGTGGAGGCATGTAGAGCGGTAGAAGGCAGTCGGGGAGGAGCCGCGTGGTCGACGAAGAGGGGTTCCGGGAGTTCGTGCGTGCGCGGCTGCCGCGGTTGTCCCGCGCCGCGTACCTGCTCGCCGGGGGGCATGCGCAGGCCGAGGATCTGTTGCAGGGGGCGCTGATCAAGGCGGCCCTGCACTGGTCGAAGGTGGCCGCGGCCGGAGACCCCGAGGCGTACATCCGCAAGATCCTGTACCACGAGCACGTCCGGACGTGGCGGCGGCGGAGGTTTCTCGAACACCCGACCGCGGACGTGCCGGACCGGGCGACGGCGGGGGACGAGACGGACCGGGCGGTGCTCAGGATGGTGCTGGAGCAGGCCCTCGCGAAGCTCACCCCGCGGCAGCGGGCGGTCATCGTGCAGCTCGACGTGCCCGCTCCACTGCAGGTCACGGTCCGGGCCGTCGACGCGAAGGGCACCGTCGTGGCCGAGCGCACCTTCGTCGACTCGACCAGCGCCGGCGGCTACGAACCCGAGGTCAAAGGCTGGTGATCATGGTTCACCGCGGCGTGTGTCGAGGTCATGACATCGCCGCTGGTGAACGCCACTCCCGCACCGCCCGTGCCCATGGGTATCCGACGGCAACGTGCCGCAGGCAAGCCCACATGGGAGGTCAGAGTCATGGGAATCGGTAAAGGTCTCGCCCTGCTGACAGTCGGCGCGGTCGCGGGGGCTGCGGCGTTCGTCGGCTTCGGCGCCGTCACCGGCGACGTCGCGCTCGACAAGGTCGGCGAGTACACGTCGACCGGCAAGAAGCCCGAGCTGGTCAAGTTCAAGCTCGCGCCCAGCTCCGAGCAGCTCGCGAAGTGCCTGCCGAAGGTCAAGGTCGACGTGAGCGTCGCCCTCGAGACCGACGTGAAGGGCTTCGACGTCGTCGACGTCTCCGTCACCGGCGGCCCCGCCAACACGGCGTTCACGGTGTTCCTGCTGGAGGTCCCGGCGGCGCCGTTCGGCGCGGCCGAGTACATCGGCGACGTCTTCACCGACAAGTATGGCAAGGGCCGCACCGAGCTGCGCGTCATCGCCGAGGAGGCGTTCTCCTCGACGCTGGTCGGCAAGGAGCGGGTCCGCAAGGAACTCGGCCACATGGGCATGTGGTTCGCCGAGCCGACCGGCGACGACTTCTGCCTCGGTGCCGGTCAGGGCGCGGTGACCCCGTTCGACGGCGACAACGAGGCCGGCGTCCAGGTCTTCAACTCCGCGCCGAGCCTGCCGAAGGCACCCCTGCCGTAAACCGAAGGCACCCTGCCGCAAAGCAGACGGCTGAGGCCCGTGCGGAAGCACGGGCCTCAGGTGGTGCAGGTCAGTCGGTGCCCGCCTCCATGGCGGCGTTGTCGAGCCACTCGTCTCCCACGGCGACCTCGCCGCGGGAGGCGATGGCCTCGGCGCCGCCCTCGGGCATCGTGCCGATCAGCCTGGTCGACTGCTCCGGGCCGGCGACGAGCTGGCGGTGCTGGCTGCTGCCGACGATGCCGATGCGGGCGTACTGCTCCAGCTTCGCCCGCGAGTCGGCGATGTCCAGGTTGCGCATGGTCAGCTGGCCGATGCGGTCCAGCGGGCCGAAGGCGGAGTCCTCGGTGCGCTCCATCGACAGCTTGTCGGGGTGGTAGCTCAGCGCCGGGCCCGAGGTGTTGAGGACCGAGTAGTCCTCGCCGCGCCGCAGCCGCAGCGTCACCTCGCCGGTGATGGCGGAGCCGACCCACCGCTGCAGCGACTCGCGCTGCATCAGGGCCTGCGGGTCCAGCCAGCGGCCCTCGTACAGCAGCCGGCCCAGCCGCCGTCCCTCGTTGTGGTACGCCGCGACGGTGTCCTCGTTGTGGATCGCGTTGACCAGCCGCTCGTACGCGGCGTGCAGCAGGGCCATGCCCGGCGCCTCGTAGATGCCGCGGCTCTTCGCCTCGATGATCCGGTTCTCGATCTGGTCGGACATGCCCAGGCCGTGCCGGCCGCCGATGGCGTTCGCCTCGAGGACCAGGTCGACGGCGGAGCCGAACTCCTTGCCGTTGATCGTGACGGGGCGGCCCTGCTCGAAGCCGACCGTGACGTCCTCGGTGGCGATCTCGACGGACGGGTCCCAGAAGCGCACGCCCATGATCGGCTCGACGATCTCGATGCCGGTGTCGAGGCGTTCCAGGGTCTTCGCCTCGTGCGTGGCGCCCCAGATGTTGGCGTCGGTGGAGTACGCCTTCTCGGTGCTGTCCCGATACGGCAGCCCGTGCGCTAGCAGCCACTCGGACATCTCCTTGCGCCCGCCGAGCTCGGTGACGAAGGCGGCGTCCAGCCACGGCTTGTAGATGCGCAGCGAGGGGTTCGCCAGCAGCCCGTAGCGGTAGAAGCGCTCGATGTCGTTGCCCTTGAAGGTGGAGCCGTCCCCCCAGACCTGCACGCCGTCCTCGAGCATCGCGTGCACCAGCAGGGTGCCGGTGACGGCCCGGCCCAGCGGCGTGGTGTTGAAGTAGCCGCGGCCGCCGGAGCGGATGTGGAACGCGCCGCAGGCCAGGGCCGCGAGGCCCTCCTCGACGAGCGCGGCGCGGCAGTCGACCAGGCGGGCGATCTCGGCGCCGTAGGCACCTGCGCGGCCCGGGACCGACGCGATGTCGGGCTCGTCGTACTGCCCGATGTCAGCGGTGTAGGTGCAGGGCACCGCGCCCTTCTCGCGCATCCACGCGACAGCTACCGACGTGTCCAGGCCACCGGAGAAGGCGATTCCGACACGTTCACCGACGGGCAGGGAGGTGAGCACCTTGGACATGCCGAAAGTATATGCATCCCACTGCATGATGATGCAAGTTCACGTGACCGGCACCTCAGACCGGTGACGGCTGTCACACCGTGTCACGCTGGGGCCTCTGCGTTCCGTCTCGCGGTCGTCCAACACCCGGGAGGAGCACAGCAATGTTCATCGTCGTCACCATCGCCGCCGCACTCTGGGTCGGCTTCTCGGCCGTCTCGGTGTTCACCCGCGCGAAGTGGGTCGTCGAACCCCTCGCCGCGTACGGCGTCCCCGAGTCCTGGTGGACCTGGCTCGGCGTCGCCAAGGCCGCCGGCGCGGCCGGTCTGCTCGTGGGTCTGCTCGTGCCCGCCGTCGGCGTCGCGGCGAGCATCGGGCTGGCGCTGTACTTCACCGGCGCCGTCATCACGGTGCTGCGGGCACGCTCCTACTCGCACGTCCCGTTTCCGCTGCTGTACCTGGCCCCGGTGGTCGCCGCGTTCCTGCTCGGCCTGAACGGGTAGAACCTTGATCGTGACGACCGACGCGTTCGCGGCGCACCGGCGCCTGCTGTTCTCCGTGGCGTACCGCATCCTCGGCACCGCGACCGATGCCGAGGACGCGGTGCAGGACGCCTGGATGAAATGGTCCGCCGCCGACCGCAGCGACGTTGCCGAACCCAAGGCGTACCTGGTGCGGATCGTGTCGAACGTGGCGATGGACCGGCTGCGGGCGGTCCGCTCCCGGCGCGAGGTGTACGTCGGACCGTGGCTGCCGGAGCCGATCCGTACAGACGCCGGCACGGGCGCCGAAACGGACACCGACACGGTGTCGATGGCGCTGCTGATGGTGCTGGAGACCCTGAGTCCCCTGGAACGCGCCGTGTTCGTGCTCAAGGAGGCCTTCGGCTTCACCCACGCCGAGATCGCCGACGCCGTCGAGCGGTCCGAGGACGCGGTGCGCCAGGCCGCGCACCGGGCCCGCGAGCACGTCCAGGCCCGCCGGCCGCGCTTCCATGCCACCGCCGTCAAGCAGCGCGAGGTCACCGAGCGGTTCTTCGCCGCGGCGAGCGGCGGCGACATCAACACCCTGATGCAGCTGCTCGCACCGGACGTCACCGTCTGGACCGACGGCGGCGGCAAGGTCCGCCAGGCGCTGCGCCCGGTCACCGGCGCGCAGCGGGTGGCGGCCTGGTTCGCGACCTTCGGCGAGCAGCCGTACCAGGGGGTCGCGCTCGCCGACATGCGCGTGGACCTGGCCGAGCTCAACGGCCGGACCGGCGTCGTGTTCACCGGCGCCGGCCGCGTCATCGGCGTCCTCGTCCTCGACGTCGACGCGGACGGCCGGATCGCCGCGATCCACAACGTCGCCAATCCCGACAAGCTGCGCGCCGTCGCCACCGGCGAGCCCCGCCTCACGGCGGGGCCGCCGTCGGATCAGTAGCCGTAGCGGTCCTTCAGGTGCCGCCACCAGTCGCGCAGCATCCAGGCGTCGAACTCGGTGATCTGCGACGCCGAGCCGGCCTTCATGAGGAAGCCGCCCACGCCCGTCGGGGTCCAGTCGTAGAAGTCGTCGAGGCCGAAGCTATGGCCGATCTCGTGCAGCAGGATGTGGATGTTGTCGGAGTTGAGCGCGCCGACGAAGTATTCGCTGCCGACCCGCTGGCCCCAGTCGCCGCCGGCGCCGCCGTTCATCCCCGCCGTCAACCACAGCGACATGTCGTAGTGGTGTGACGCGCCGCCCGGGCAGTTCGGGTAGTTGCCGCTCTGGTTGAAGAACCGGCCGCACGGCTCGGAGCACTGCGGCGCGTTCTCGCGGATGTTGTTGACGTAGACGTCGACCGAGCTGTCGCTCCACTGCAGCGTGGCCCGGTCGCGCACGGCCCAGCCGACGACCTTCAACGGCACCGACTGGTACGGCCAGCCGTTGTGCCCCGCCATCACGTCCATCCACTTCTTGAACTGCCGGGCGAGGGACGCGTGGATCTGGTCGCGCAGCGCGGCGCTCACCGGGGCGCTGGAGTCCCACCGGACGCAGTAGTTGATGCTGCCGCGGTTGGCGAAGACCTGGTCCCAGCCGTAGTTGCGGAAGCCGTAGAGATTCGAATACGTCGACTCCACGTGCTGCCACACCTGGTTGAGCGGGGCGACGAGGTTGGCCGGCGGGGTCCAGCCGGTCGTCCCTCCGCCGCCGGTGCCGATCGCGGTGGTGTACGCCCGCAGCTCCAGCACCCCGACCGACGCGGCGCCGCTCTGCAGGACGAGGCGCAGCCGGCTGGTGCTGACCGGGGTGAAGTTCACGGCGTTGTACTGGTTGACCGCCGTCGGGTAGCCGCTCGCGCCGACGACGTCCACATAGGACGAGCCGTTCCACGACTGCAGGCGCCACGACGCGGGGATCCGCACGCCGCCGTTGTCGTCGAAGAAGTAGACGTCGGCGGCGCGCAGGCTCTGCGCGGCCGACCAGGTGAGCAGGACCCACTGCTCGCCGGTGTTGGGCCAGGTGCCCCACCGCCGGTTCGCGGTGTCGTTGGACGTGGCGGGGTCGATGCCGTCGTTGACCGCGGCGATGCTCTCCCACGGCGAGGTGTACGAGGCGGTCGCGGTGGCGGAGCGGGCGAGGTTGTCGCTCTGCCCTGGCGCGGCCTCGGCGACCGTGACGCCGCCGGCGAGCAGCGCCAGCGCGGCGACCGGTACGAGGAGCTTTCTGAGCATGGCTGTCCTTCCTTGCCGAAATCCTTTTCGACAAGGTGGCAACAACCGATGCCCATGTCAACGGCAGGCGTCAATGTATTGCGGGCTTAAGCTGCGCTTCAGGCTGTTGAGCGTGCTGCGCTGGGTGCCGAAAACTTTTCGGCGCGAAAGTTACGCCCAGCGGGCCGAGACCTGCTCCTCCAGGGTGTCCAGCGGCAGCGGCCCTTGGGCGAGCACCTCGTGGTGGAAGGCGCGCAGGTCGAACGCCGGCCCCAGCGCCGCCCGCTCCCGCTCCCGCAGCTGCTGGATCCGCAGCCGCCCCAGCATGTACGCCAGCGCCTGCGCCGGCATCGCGATGTACCGGTCGACCTCGTTGACGATGTTGGTCTCGGTCAGCGCGGTGTTCTCCAGCATGTAGGCGATGGCCCGCTCCCGCGACCAGCCGAAGTGGTGCATGCCGGTGTCGACCACCAGCCGGCACGCCCGCCACGCGTCGAACGACACCATGCCGAGCCGGCCCAGCTCCGAGGTGTACAGGCCCATCTCGTCGCTGAGGCGCTCGGTGTACAGGCCCCAGCCCTCGCCGTGCGCGTCGAAGTAGGTGAACCGGCGGAACCGCGGCAGGTCACCGCGCGACTGGGCGACGGCGATCTGCAGGTGGTGCCCGGGGACGCTCTCGTGGAAGGCGAGCACCTCGTACTCGAACCGGGCGCGCAGCTCCGGCCGGTACGTGTTCACCACGTGCGCGCCGGGCCGCGAACCGTCCGCGGCGGGCGCGACGTAGTAGCCGAGCACCGAGTTCTCCGCCTCCGCCGGGTCCATCTCGCGGACCACGCACGGCGCGATGTCGTATCCGGCGAACCAGTCCGGCACCGCCTCCTCGGCGCGCCGCAGCGCACCGGTCACGGTGTCGACGATCTCCCCGGCCCCACCGAAGCGCAGCTCCCGGTCGTCCCGGAGCCGCCCGATGACCTCGGCGGCGTCACGGGCGCCGAGGGCCCGCCCGCCGCGCTCGGCGAACTCCTCACGCAGCCCCGCGACCAGGTCCAGCCCGATCCGGTGGATCTCCTCCGGCCCGAGCCCGGTCGTGGTGTAGGCCCCGATCAGCGCCCGGTAGCCCTCGGTGCCGCCGGGCACGTGGCACAGCCCGACCTGCTCCCCGCTGCGGGCCACGGGCAGGAGCCGCTCGGCCAGGACCGCGCGGAACCGGGCCAGCGCCGGGCGCAGCGACCGCTCGATCACCTCGGCGGCGCGGGCGTTGCCCGGAAGGCGCCGCAGCAGCGGGTCCCGCTCGACCGGCGTGGCGAGATACGCGTCGACCTGCGCGACCGCCTGCCGCACGCCCAGCTCCGTCGGGAACCGCCCGTCGCCGGCCGCCTGCAGGTATCGCTCGGCGTGCCCGTCGAAGAAACCGCCGAGCTTCTCCAGCCGGGCCAGGTATGCCTCGTCGGGGCCGGTCGCCGCCTGCGCCGCCGACACGACCAGGGCGAGCGGCCCCGCGATGCTCGCGGTCACCGCGACCTCGGTGACCCCGTCGCGCAGTGTCTGCTGCTCGTCGCGCAGCAGGCGGGTCAGGATCGTGTGGCTGATCCGGTCCTGCCCCTCCAGGGTGTCCCGGTCGACGGTGGCGAGCTCCGCCTCGACCCGGGCGAGGGCCGCCTGCTGCTCGGCGGCCGCGGCGCGGCTGGGGTCGGGGACCTCGGCGTCATAGCCCTCCACCCCGAACACGCTGGCCGACAGCGGGTCGGCCGCGAAGTGCAGGCGGAAATACTCGTCACCCAGCCGTGCCAGCGTGTCCATCGGTGTGCGGCTCCCGTCGTCAGACTGCTCGACGCCACCGTATCCGGCGCGGCTCAGCGCTGCGCTTTGTCCACCGCGGCGCGCACCGTCTCGGCGTCGGCGGGCGTGCCGATCGGGTCGCTGAACGAGCCGTACGGCGGGCCGTAGGCGGGCGTGTCCGGCTGGAACTTCCAGCTGTCGGCGAGCGTACCCACGTCGACGGTGTCATAGCCGATGGCGTCGAGGAACTGCGTCACGGTGGCCTTCGCGGCCGCGTCGTCGCCGGCGATCGGCAGCGCGGTGCGCTGCGGGTCACCCGCGGGGGTGGCCAGCGACTGCAGGTGCTTGAAGAAGATGTTGTTGAACGCTTTGACCACGCTCGCCCCGGCCAGGTGACGCTGGAGCAGCTCGCTGCTGGTCACCTCCGCGGCGTCCAGCTCGGCGAAGGTGCCGTCGCGCTGCGGGTAGTAGTTGTTGGTGTCGATGACCACCTTGCCGGACAACGGCTCGGCCGGCACGGCGTCATACGCCTTGAACGGCACGCTCACCACCACGAGGTCCCCGGCGGCCGCGGCCTCGGCGGCGGTGCCGCCCTGGCCCGCGGGCCGAGCTCGGCGACCAGGTCCTGCAGCGTCTCGGGGCCGCGCGAGTTGCTCAGCACGACGTCGTAGCCCGCCGTCACCGCGAGCCGCGCCACGGTCCCGCCGATGTGGCCACTGCCGACAAATCCGATCGTTGTCATACCCCCGCCAACCCTTCCTACGCCGTCACCGATTCCTCCCCTCTCCCCGATGTGACCCGCGATACACGCCTGGGTTTCAGCGGCGGTTCTCAGCCGCCGGCGATGCGGCGCCACAGGGCCGCGTAGCCGCGCAGGACCCACGAGGCCAGCAGCCAGAACCCGAGGCCGCCCAGCGCGTGCACCGCCCACGCGCCGGCGAGGGTCGGGCCGCCCCACGCGTCGCGGTACTCGCCGTCCATGCCGAGCAGCGGGCGGATCGGGTACACCACGTTGAGCAGGACACCGGTCCAGCAGTAGCCCGCCACGACCAGCGTCACCAGGTCGAGCGGCACCGCGGCGAGCCCCCGCACCCGCGACAGCGCCGGCTGCCGCGCCAGCAGCACACCCGCGACCCGGCGCTGCGCGGCGCCACGGTCGACCAGCGACCAGAGCGCGAGCGGGACGGACAGCAGCAGGAACAGCGTGCAGCGGTACGGCTCTGCGGTGAACGGCAGTCTCCACCAGTGCATGCGGGCCAGCATAACGACGCCCGGCAATGCGTCAGTCCTGCGGCGCGGCCAGGATCCGCAGCGCGGCCTGCCCCTGGACCCGCACGTCGCCGGCGAGGACGCGCCACGCCGCGTGCTCGTCGGGCAGCGCCCGCCGCAGCACCTCCACCCGGGCCCGGTCCGAGCCGGCGAACCGCTCCCGGTCGGCGTACGGATCCTCCAGGCAGCACAGCAGCGCCGCCGCGTCCGACAGGTGCCGGTCGCGGTCGCGGGTGTCGGCCTGATACGCGGCGGCCTTGAGGATCAGCGCCCCGAACGCGGCCGGCATGCTGACGGTGGTGACCCGCCCGGGTCCGATCGCGAGCCGGGCGTTGACGGTGCGGCGCAGTGCCTGCGTGCCGCCCTCGATCGCCACCATCCTGCGCCCGCGCAGCCTCTCGACGACCCGGGGCGCCGCGTGGTCGGCGATGAGCACGTCGACGACGTCCGGCGCGCTGCCGAGCAGGTCGACGGTCGCGTTGTCGCGCCGGAACCGGTGCGCGAGCTCGATGCGGGGATCGGTCGGTGGCGCCAGTTCGTATCCCAGCGACTCCAGCGCACTGGCCGCCACCGCCGCGACACCTCGGGTGGTCTCGATGTGCAGGACGATGTCGACGTCGTTGGTCGCGCGTACCACGTCCAGTCCCCGGTGCATGCAGTGCAATTGCGTCATGAGCCCGCCGACGAGGGTCCAGTGCTCGTGCGGCAGGACCGCCTCGATCTCCGCGACGTTCGGCCACGGCGCCAGCCAGCCGCCGCGCGGCGCTGGGATGTCGATCGTCGGTCGCTCAGCCACGGAACCGCTCCAGCGCGTCGGTGAGGGCGTCGACGCCGGCGCGCCGCTCGCGGACGTCAAGGGACTCCGCGAGGTCCAGGGCCGCGACCACCGGCCCGGTGCGCGCGAGGTCGGCGACGACGTCGATGGCCATGCCGGTCGCCCGCAGCGTGAACGGCCCGGCATCGTCGCGGATCAGGCCGTGCCGGGCGACGAGCGCGTCCAGGTCGCCGGCGGCCACGTAACCGTCGACCGCCGCCGTCGCGGTCAGCCCGAGCGCCTCGGCGGCCGCCGACGTGTCCACCACCTGGCCGCGAAGCCTGCCCGCCGTGCTGGTGTGTCCGGTGTACCGCGAAGCTTCGGCCCTGCCCCGGGCGCGTCCCGCGAGCTCGCCGGCGCTGAGCTCGCGCAGCCTCCCCCGGAGGCGGGACCGCTGGCTCTCGCCCATCCACGCCGCGTCACGGCCGGACAGCAGCGCGACGGCGCCCCACGCGGTCGGCTCCGACCAGGGGCGCCAGCGGAACCCGCCCCGGCTCGCCAGATACCGCTCGACCGAGGCCTCGTCGACGACCCCGCGGGCGACGGAGCGCAACGTGCCGCCGGCAACGAGGTGCTGCACCCGGCGGACGGTCACGCCGAGCCGCTCGGCCGCCTCGGCGACGGTCAGCAACGCCATGACAGACAGCTTCGCTTTCACGAAGCTGTCTGTCAATTCTGGCTGGCGGGACGCAAAGCCCGTAAGCCTCAGCGCTGGTCGATGAGGCGCTGATACAGGTGCAGCTCCGCCTCCAGGGCGGCGCCGGCGTCGTCGGAGGCGGCGACGTCGTGTCCGACGCCCTTCAGCAACAGCAGCTCGTGCGGCGCATCCCGCGCCCGCAGCTCGTCGGCCAGTTCCACCACGGCATCGGCCGGGATCACAGCGTCCTCCGTGCCATGGATGAGGAGCACCGGGGTGAGGATCGCGGACGCCGTCACCGCGCCCGCGCCGCCCCGAAGGCGGGTCGCGTGCGGGCGCTGGAACCTCGGGGCCGTCTCCGCCCACCGGTCGGGGTCGACCACCGCCGACACCGCGACCGCCGCCGCGAACACTCCGGCCTGCGACACCGCCTGCAGCGCCGTGTACCCGCCGGCGCTCGCCCCGCGGATGAACACCTGCCCCGCCACCGCCCGGCCCGAGGCCACGAGGTGCGAGGCCACCGCCGCGCAGTCGGCCACGTCGTCGATGCCCCAGCGGCCGTGCAGCGACTCGCGGAACGCGCGGCCGTAGCCGGTGCTGCCGGTGTGGTCGACGTCGGCGACGGCGAAGCCGCGGTCGGTGAAGTACTGCACCTGCGGGTCGAGCCGCAGCGCGACGGACGCCGTCGGGCCCGGGTGGGCCCGGACGATGAGCGGCGCGGACCAGTCGTGCGGGGCGCCCGCCGGTGGGTACACCAGCGCCACCACCTGCCGGACACCGCCGTCGACCGGCACGTCCAGCCGCGACGGCGTCGACACGCCGGGCACCGCCGCGGCGCCGGCCACGATCTCCAGCGGCTCGCCGGGCCGCACCAGCGCGACCTGCTGCGGGAGGTCCGGCGCGGACCCGACCAGCGCGACCGAGGAGCCCGACCCCGCGAGGCAGGGCCTGATCGAGGTGTACGGCGTGACCACCGGCGAGACGGAGCCGCCACCGTCGAGGACCACCAGCCGGTGCGCCGGCCCTTCCCGCACGGTCATGACGATCCGGCCGTCGTCGAGGAAGCAGTACGACGCGTACCCCAGCTCCCACGGCGCCGCCGCGCACTCCGCGGTCATCGGCGCCACGGCCGTGCCGTCGTGGCGGTACAGGTTCCACCAGCCGGTGCGGTCCGACATGAAGTACAGCATCCCGTCGGGCCCCCAGCGCGGCTCGATCGCCGACTCGTCCGGGCCGCCGGCGACCCGCATCGGATCGCCGATCTCGCCGCCCGGCTCGTACGCGGCGACCCACACCTCGCACCCGTCCCACGGCATGTCCCGCGCGCTCCACCACGTCCACGCCACCATGCCGTCGGTGGGTCGCGGAGACCCGAAGAACCCGGCCGCCTCGGCCAGCACCCGCGGCGAAGGGTCACCGTCGAGCGGGATCGCAACCAGGGCGTCTCCGGCAGCATCCTCCCGGACGGCCAGGATCTCACCGGTGCCCTGGACGAGGTCGCCGAACGCTCCGTCGACCATCAGCGTCACGGTCCGGTCGTCGTTCACCCGGTACAGCCCACCGTCACCGACACACCACACAGCGCCGGGTGTGACGGCGTAGGAGCCACCCCCGTACACATGGACGCCGCCGCCGACCCGGAACCCGTCAGGCGTCACCGCGACCGCCTCGGCCCCGGGCCGCCACCGCATCAGCCCGCGCCGCGAGTCCAGCCAGTGCAGCGCACCGTCCTGCCATTGCAGCCAGTCAAAGCTCGGGTGCGCCACGCACCGATTCTCCATGACGCGCGCGGCCCGGGGCCGGGCGGAGGTCGGTGAGCAGGGTGTCCAGGGCGTCCAGGTCCGCCCAGCCGTTGACCTCGACCCGGCCGTCCGCGCCGACCGTGACCTCCACGCGGTCCGGGGTGGCGGCGAGCTGGTCGAGCAGGTGCGGGAAGCGGTCCGTCAGCAGCACGAACTCCTGGTTCGTCGAGCCGACCCAGGGGCGGGTCAGGTCCAGGCGGTCGGCGAGGTACGGGCCGGCCACCAGCAGGTCGGTGGCGGCCAGCAGCGCTGCCACGTCCGCCCGGCCGGCGGCGACGGCCTGGTCCAGCTGGGCGGTGGTGTACCCGGTGAACGTCATCACCGACCGGCCCGCCGCCTGGACGGTGGCGGCGACCTTCGCGAGGGCGGCGGCCTGGTCGAACGGCTCGCCGCCGAGCAGGGTCAGCCCGGTGGTGTCCGCGGCCAGGACACGGGCGGCCAGCGCGTCGGGAGGGGTGAGCTGCCCGCCGCGGAACGTCCACAGGTGCGGGTTGAAGCAGCCGGGGCAGCGCACGGTGCAGCCCTGGACCCAGACGGCGGTGCGCTCGCCGGGGCCTTCGGCGGTGGTGGCGGCGAGGAACCGGGCGACCGCCACCAGGTCGGGGTCGGCCGCCGGGCGGGGCAGGTCAGACATCAAGGACGCGGCCCTGCTGGTGCTGGCCGGGCGGGGGCTGGGTCGGCGGGCCGCACGTCAGCCGGGCCCGCAGCGGCGCGAACTGGTGCGGCGCCAGGCCCGCGGCGAACGCGAACTCGTCGAGGCTCCTGAACCCGGACCTGTTCTGCCGTTCGGCGACGATGCGGTACGCACGGTCCAGGTCGAACCCCGGTAGCCGGGCGAAGTCCTCGACGGCGGCGGTGTTGACGTCCACGGCCACGGCCATGGCTACCGGTGGAGGTGGAGGTGGAGGCGGCACAGGGGCGTAGTACGCGCCGGGCGGCGGCTGCATCGCCGGCGGGAGCGGCGACGGCGTGGGCGGGAACATCGGCGGTGGGCCGACCGCGGCCTGCCAGGTCGGTGGCGGTGCGGTGGGCTCGGCGTACCAGGGGATGTAGTGCGCCCGCCACTGCAGCCACGACGAGTTGATCAGGCAGGCGTGCACGATGCCGGCAATCCAGACCGCCAGCCACAGGCCCACCGCCCAGTCGCTGGCGGAGCTCTCCTTCGGGCTCTGGCCGACGCCGACGAAACCGCCCCAGCCCAGCAGCAGGTACACGATGCCGGGGACCCACCACGACGGCCGCTTGGCGCGGAAGCCGATGTAGAGGAACCCGATGCCGCCGAGGCAGCCCAGGCCGAGGATCGGCAGGATGAGCCACCAGCTGTGCTTGATCCGCCAGCCCGGGCTGGTCGCCGGGTTCGGCGACCAGCGGGGCGGCACCGTCCAGCTGTCAGGCGCGTTCGACATCGCGGTGCGTCTCGACGGCGTGCACGTCGGCGCGGACCCTGGTGTAGTCGGCGGTGTAGCTGCTCTCCACGGTGCGGGCGGCCAGCAGGTCCTCCAGCACCGCGATGTAGTCGAGGCACGCCTCGCCGAGCAGGCCCTCGGTCTCGGCGTTGATCTGCCCGTCGCTGGAGACGGTGACGATGATGCGCGGCTTCGAGGTCACGACGAGCCACCTTCCACAGCGAACACCAGCCGGACACTCTTGTCGGCGGCCGCGCTCTCCGACTCCAGGCGGAGCCCGGCGGCGGGAGCCCGCTCGCGCAGCCGCTCCAGCACCGCCCGCTGCACCTGCAACCCGTAGCCGGCGTCGATCGCGCGGACGATGTCGACGGCGCGCTCCTCGTCGACGGTACCGGTGAAGTGCGCCTCCCAGATCTCGTCCTGGTTGCGGGTGAAGCGGGCCCGCACCCCCTGCCAGCCGGCGACGATCTCCCCGTTGCCCTCGGTGACCTCGGCGTCCGTCCCGCGCAGCGCGGCGGCGAGCAGCGCCGCGTCACGCATCCTGGTCTGCACCTGGCAGACCACCTGCTGCTGGTTGTCCCGGCCGGACCGCAGGCCGTGCGCGGCGCTCACGGCCGCCACGGCCAGCGGGACCAGGATCAGCGACACACTCATCCGGCACCTCCTGTCGACGTTGCAGAACCTGTCGGGGGCAGCGGGCCGAGGTCCCAGTCCTCGGCCGCGGTCGCCGCGACCGCCCGGGTCTCGGCCCAGCCGCGGATGGCGGCGACCCGCTCCGCCTGGGTGACGCTCAACGGCACCATGTTCGCCGTCGCGCGGATCAGGTCGTCCTGGCGCAGCGGGCGACGTTCGGAGAACGCGTCGAACAGCCCGGCGATCACCGCCTGCTCGATCTCCGCACCCGAGTACCCGGCGGTGAAGTCGCACAACTCCCGCAGCACCCGGTCGTCCAGGCTCAGCTCGCCGGCGACCGCCTTGTGCCGCAGCCGCCTGGCCAGGTGCACCCGCCAGATCGAGGCCCGCTCGGCGCGGGTGGGCAGGTCCACGAAGAAGATCTCGTCGAAGCGCCCCTTGCGCAGCAGCTCCGCCGGCAGCCGCTCGATGTCGTTCGACGTGGCGATCACGAAGACCGCCTTCGTCTTCTCCTGCATCCAGGTGAGGAACGTGCCGAAGACCCGCGGCGTCGTACCGGAGTCGCCGCCGCCGCTCGCGAAGCCCTTCTCGATCTCGTCGACCCACAACACGCACGGCGCCGTCGCCTCGGCGGTGCGGATGGCGGTGCGCATGTTCTGCTCGCTGGAACCGACGATCCCGGAGAAGACCCGGCCGACGTCCAGCCGCAGCAGCGGCAGCCCCCACGCCGCCGCGACCGCCTTGGCCGTCAACGACTTGCCGCAGCCGGGCACGCCCGTGATCAGCACGCCGCGCGGTGCCGGCAGCCCGTACAGCGCGGCGGCGGCCAGCCAGGAGCTGTCCCGCTTGGTGAGCCACCGCTTCAGGTTCTCCAGGCCCCCGACGTCGGCGAGGTCGACGTCGCCGTCCACGAACTCCAGCACCCCGGACTTGCGCACGGCCTGCCGTTTCTCGTCGTGGACCACGTCAAGGTCGTGGATGTCCAGCACGTCGTCGCTGACCATCGCCCGGGCGAACGCGTTCTCCGCCTCGTGCAGCGTCAGACCGGCCGCCGCCTTGGCGAACCGCTCCCGGTCCACGTCGGTCAGCCCGACCCGGATCCGGCCCCCGGCGCCGTTGTTCGCGATCATCCCGTCCAGCAGCCCCCGGATCTCCTCCTCACTGGGCAGCGGGAAGTCGACGATCGTGATGTCCTTCTCCAGCTCGACGGGGATGCGCAGCACCGGCGCCACGATCACCAGGACCCGCGGCACCTGACCGGACTTGAACGCCGCGGCCACGTCGCGCACCCGCCGGATGGCCATCGGGTTCGCGGGCCGGTCGCCGCTGCTCAGCGCCGCGTGCAGATCCTTGAAGATGAACACGCCCGGCACCTCGGTCCGCAGGACCGCCTCGAGCGCCGCCTCCGGCTCCGTGGTGCCCCGCCGCGGGGTGCCGTCCGGCTGGATCAGCCCCTCGGTCGCCGACCAGGTCCACACCGTGCGCGGGGTCCGCAGCAGGTATGCGTCCCGGGCGACCGCCGACACCTCCGCGACGACCCGCTGCTCCTCGTACGACTCGATGTAGAGGACAGGGAAACGCGCCTTGAGCAACTGGACCAGGTCGCTGCGAAAGCCGCGCATCCCCCGATTCCCCTCTCAAGGCTGTGGCTGACGTTCGCTCGACCGTAGCAAACCCTTGCCACCAGGCGGTTTGCTTGTGCGTTGCGCTCCACCAGTTCCCCGGGAACCCGCGCCGCCGCCAACACCGTCGAGCCTCCGTGGCCGAGTAACGACCAGCAGGCCGGCGCGGGACTACGCTGAACGGGGTGAGCTGGTGGTTGCTGCATGTCGACCTCGACCAGTTCATCGCGGCGGTCGAGGTGTTGCGCCGGCCTGAGCTGCGGGGGCGGCCGGTTGTGGTCGGCGGCGACGGCGACCCCGCCAGGGCGCGGCAGGTGGTGGCGACCGCGTCGTACGAGGCGCGGGCGTTCGGGGTCCGGTCCGGCATGCCGTTGCAGGTGGCGGCGCGGCGGTGTCCCGAGGCCGTGTTCCTGGCGTCCGACCCGCCCGCCTATCAGGCCGCGTCCGGGCGGGTCATGGCGACCTTGGCGAGGTTTCCCGCGCGGTTGCAGGTGTACGGGTGGGACGAAGCATTCCTCGGCGCCGACACTGAGGATCCGGTGGGGCTTGCGGTGGACGTACGCCGGGCGGTGCTCGACGAGACCGGGCTGAGCTGTGCGGTCGGGGTGGGCGACAACAAACTGACGGCCAAGCACGCCGCGCGGTTCGCCAAGCCCGGCGGGATCCATCAGCTGACCAGGGGGACCTGGATGGCGGCGATGGGTGCGAAGCCGGCGGGCGAGCTGTGGGGCGTCGGGCCGAAGACCACGAAGCGGCTCACCGCGATCGGCCTGCGCACCGTCGCCGACCTGGCCGGCGCTGCCCCGGAGCTGCTGGCCGAGCACTTCGGCGAGCGCATGGGCGGGTGGCTGGCGCTGAGCGCCCGTGGTGCCGGCGAAACCACCGTCGACACGGAGCCGTGGGTAGCCCGGTCCCGCAGCCGCGAGACGACCTTCGTGGAGGATCTCACCGACCGCGACGCGATCGCCGGACACGTCGCCGCCCTCGCACGCGAGCTGGGCGCCGGCGTCGTGGCCGATGGGCGGCGGGTCACGCACGTCGCGGTGAAGGTGCGGTTCGCGTCGTTCCACACCCCGACGAAGGTCATGAAGCTGCGCGGCGGCCCGACCGTCGACCTCGACGCGATCGAACGGGCCGCTCGCACCGTGCTGGACAAGTTCGACCTGCAGCGGCCGGTGCGGCTGGTGGGCGTCCGCACCGATCTCGAAATGGACTAGATCAGGTCGCGGTAGTAGTAGAACATCGGCTCGGCCGCGCCGGGCTCGGTGTTGGTGAAGCCGTGCGCCTCGTAGAAGCGCCTGGCGTCCACGTCCTCACCGTCCACATTGATCTCCAGCGCCTCCGCGCCGCGGCCGCGGGCCAGATCGCAGGCGGCGGTGAGCAGCGCGTGGCCGTAGCGCCGGCTGCGCAGCTCGGGCCGCACATAGAGTTCGTCGAGGGTGACGGCCGGGCCGTCGTACCAGACACTCACCCGGAACGACAGCACTGCAACGCCGGCGGCGGGCTGTCCCGTCAGCAGTGCGACCAGGTCGTCCCCGGCGAGCAACCCCCGGAGACGGCCCGCGAGTACCTCCGCACCCGGCGACGGCGTCTCGAACTCCCGGTTGAACGTGTCCAGCATCTCGGCGACGAGCTCAGCGTCGGCGGAGGTCGCCCGCCTGACCGCATGCGTGTGCTCCATCCGGCCATCCTCCCGCCGGACCGGCGGGGCGCAACGCATTTCCCCGGGCCGGTTTCCCCGGGCCGGCAGGAGGCTGCCGGCCCGGGAGCGTTGGGTCAGGCGACGGCGCAGACCGTGCCGTTGAGGCGGAAGGCGGTCGGGAGGACGTTGGGGCCGTTGTACCCGCCGACGAAGCCGGTGCTGGTGGCGCCGCCACCGGCGGCGAGGGCGCCGTTGGTGTCGATGTTGGTGATCTTCACGTCGCGGCCGGTCTGGGTCCAGTTGCCGTTCCAGCTGCCGTTGACGGTCTGCCAGGTGGTGGGCCAGGTGAAGGTGAGGGTCCAGCCGTTGATGGGGCTCGGGCCGGTGTTGGTGATGTCGATGTTGCCGACGTAGCCGTTGCCCCAGTCGTTGACGTCGGTGAAGCGGACGGTGCAGGTGCTGGTCGCCGGGCTGGCGGTGGTGAACGTCAGCGGCGGCGAGGACCAGGAGACCCGGCCGGCGGTGTCGCGGGTGATGACGTTGACGGTGTACCTGGTGCCCGGATTCAGGTTGTGGACCTGCAGCGACGTGCCCGGGGTCTCGCCCAGCTGCTCGCTGATGGTGCCGTTCTGGCGGTACACCTCGTACTTGGCGACCGGGCTGCCGCCCGCCGACGCCGCCGGCCACGCGATGGTCGCCGTGGTCGCGCCGACGGCGGTCGTGGTGGGCTGGCCGGGTGCGCCGGGTGCGCCCGCGGCCGGCGAGGACGAGTGCAGGACGAGCAGCGTCAGCGAGTACGGCGCGAGGGTCTGCGCGGCCGCGGTGCCACCGGTAGCCGTGCTCGGGGCGCTGTCGCCGTTGCGGAACGAGACGACGGTCGGCGCGCCCGCGGCGGGGGAGTAGCCGGAGTACTGGATGCTGACCGGCCGTGCGTTGTCCGGATCCTTGTTGATGAGCAGGACGGCCAGGTCACCGTTGGGGCGCCGGGCAGCGTGCGCGCTCACCAGCGGGTCGGCGGTGCCGGCGCGGACGAGCTGGTCGCCGGTGCGGATGAAGGACTTCATGACGCTCAGCGCGTGGTACGGCGCGAACGGCGTGTTCATCGGCGGCTCGCAGACCGTGCCGCCGGTCTGGCAGCCGCCGCTGGACAGCAGGCCGAAGTCGCCGTAGTCGGTCTGCCCGGCGACCGTGGAGACGGTGCCGATGCCGTTGTGCACGTTCCACCACTGGACGGTGAAGACGCCGTTGTCCAGCAGGCTGCTGTACGCGTCGGCGAGGAACAGCGCGCCGGGCTGCGTGTTCAGTCCGACGCCCACGTTGAGCTCGGTGAAGCTCACCTTGATGCGGGCGGTGGCGCCGGCTCCCGCGTGCCGGGCGATCTGCTGGCGCGTCAGGTACATGATGTCGTCGATCTGATTGGTCTTGCTCAGCGACTCCGCAGCGGTGCCGCCGCCCGGGTACCAGTGCAGGTCGACGAAGTCGATCGACGGTCCGGCAACGGAGAGCACGACCTGGTTCCACGTGCCGGCGTCACCGGAGCCGACCAGGCCGTCCGGCCAGTTTCCCGGCGTGGTCAGCACCGCACCGATCTTGATCGTCGGGTCGACCGCCTTCATCGCGGCCGCGAACGCCACCACTCCCTCGGCGTACGCTCGCGGGCTCTTGTCGGCGTGGTTGTCGGCCTCCCACGCGCTGCCGTAGTGGCCGTTGCCGTAGTTCTCGTTGCCGATCGTCCAGTACTTCGCCCCGTAACCCTTGGTCACGTTCGCGTAGCGCACCCAGTCGGCGGCTTCTTCCGCGGTACCGGTGCCGTAGTTGGCGATGATCATCGGCTGGGCGTTGATACGGCGTACCGACGCCATGAACGTGTCGAAGTCGGTGTTCGGGGCGACGTAACCGCCGGGCGCGGTGTGGTCGCGCCAGTGGTAGATGTCGGCGTAGGAGCCACCGGGGTACCGCAGCATCTGCGCGCCGGCGGCGCCGAGCAGGTCGGACACGGCGGTCGTGCCGAGCTCGGCGTCCCAGATCGCGTCGTTGACGCCTAACGCGGTGTCCGGCACGGTCGCGAGGCCGGCTCTGGCGTTCACGGTGACGGTGGTCGGTGCGGGGTCGGCGGCCGCGGCGGCGCCTGGGACGGCGGCCGACATCCCTGCCGCGAGCAGCAATGCCGCGCCCAATGCGGCGCGGCGGCTGAGTCCGATCTGCATGGCGGTCCTATCGGAGAGCTTGGATGGAAGCGCTCCCATGCTGGGGATGCCGCGGGGTCAGGTCAAGCGCTTCGACAACCCCGCGGCCGTGACCACCGTGCAGATCAGCGGATCTGTGAACCTTCCACGGTTGCCAGGTACCCGGCCACCGCCCATTGATGGTTGTGCTCCGCCCAGCCCCGAGGGGTGGCATGGTACGAGGGGTCCGTGCGGCCCGGGTCGGCGCCGAGCTCGACGAGCGCCTTGACGGTGTCGAGGTGCCCGTGGAACGCGGCCTGGTGCAGCGCGGTGCCGTGCCGTTGCGCGTTCACGTCGAATCCCAGCCTCACCATCAGCCGCACCGCCTCGGTCCGGCCGTCGGTGGCGGCGGCGACGAGGTGGTGCGGATGGCGGGCCACCGCGTCCGCCGCCACTGCCCGCAACCGGTTGGCGGCCGCCTCGTCGGCGCGCATGCACGCACCGAGGAACCGCAGCACCGGGTCCGCGACCTCGGTGATCCCGGCATGCCCGTACAGGACCGCCACCTCGCTCGCGGTGCGCCCTTCGAAGACGGGATGCGCGGTGCCCACGCCGTCCGGATCGGCGCCCTGGTCCAGCAGCAACCGGACCCGGTCGAACCGGCCATGCCGAGCCGCCTTGATCAGCTCGTCCTGCAACAACTGCGCCGGCGTCGGATGCGTGCGCCCGAGCCGCCGGTGCCACACCCCGCCGTCCCCGCGCCCCAGCCCGTGCCGCAGCAGCATCCGCAGATGCTCGTCCCCGTCCGGCTGCAGGCCGCAGTTGTACAACGTCTGACTGTCATTCGGATCGGCGCCCGCATCGAGCAGCAGCTCGGCAAGCTCCAGCCGGAACTGGTGCGGCGGCTGCGCCCCTTCCCCGCCACCGAACGCCCCCGTCAGCACGGTGAACGGCGACGTCAACCCGTCCCACAGGAACCCGGCGTCCGGGTCCGCACCCCGCTCCAGCAGCAGCCGCGCAACCTCCAGCGTGGAGTGCCCGGGCGCGGTGCTGTCGATGCGCGAATACGCCAGATACAGCAGCGGCTCCCACCGGTGCGGCCCACCCTGCCGGTTCGCCAGCCCCGGATCGCCCTCCAGCATCGTTTGCGCCGCCGCGACGTCCCCCACGGCCGCGGCCGTGGAGATCGAGTGCCCGGCCAGCTCCGGCCGCTCGGCCAGCATCCGCCGTGCCCGCGCCCACCGCGCCGGATCGTCACTGCTGTACGTCAGGCAGGCCAGCAGCAGGAAGTCGTCCGCCGGCGCGTTCGCCCCGCCGACCGGTTGCTGATGCGGCGACCGCGTGAACCGCTCGATCGCGTCCAGCGTCGCCCGCAGCGCGGGCCAGCTCGCAAACCCGTAGGACCTGGCCACCACCAGCAGCGCATCGGCCCGCGCAACCTGCTGCGGCGCCCGCGGATGGAACTCCCGCACCAGCTCCAGCGCCCGCGCATCCCCGTCACGGACCTGCCGCTGCAGCGCCTTGGCCTGGTTTCGCAGATGCTCGACGTCGGGATTGTCGGGAAGACGGCGAATCGGCACGGATGCCTCCTTGTCCGAATGCCCGGCGCCCGCATGCTCAGGCCGGAAAGGAGGGTGACGCACCGGCTTCGCTTCGATCTTCCAGGTGGGCTGAGCCCTTCGCGCGGACTGCCGGCGCCCCGAGCGCCACCCCCACTCTACGCCGTAGCGGTTAGCGTGCGGCGCATGAGCAGTGAGCGGCGCATCGTCATCCTTGTCGACGATCTGCGGTCCTTCGTCGATGGCAGGGCGGCTGAGGTGGCGCGGACCAGTGCGGATGGCGTTGAGGTGTTGCGGCGGTACCGGGGGCGGCGGATCGATGAGTTGTGGCTGGATCACGACCTGGGTGGGGAGGACACGGTCTGGCCGGTGGTGGAGGTGCTGGAGTTGGCGGCGTTCGAGGGGCGGCCGTTCGACGTCGGGGTCGTCGTCATCCACTCCGCGAATCCGCCGGGCGCCGCCAAGATGCTGCAGGCGCTGCGCCGGTGGGGGTACGAGGTCAGGCCGGCCGCCGGGTCGCCGCACGTCGGGTACCTCGGCGCGTGAGCGGGCGGCCTTGGGTGCGGGACCCGGCGCGGCTCGACGATCCGGGAAACTGGGCGGGCGGGTTCTACGAGCTTGACATCGAGCTCGGGCCGGTGGACCCGGTCCGGTTGCAGCAGGACCTGAGCGGGTTGTGGTCGGCGGCGCGGGTCGAGGGGTGTCACGCGCACGGTGGTGAGTGGCCGGCGGTGCCGCTCACGGTCGGCGAACTCGCGGCGCGCGGGCACCTCGCCGGGGTCGTGCTGGTGCCGTCGGGGGAGCGGGTCGTGTGCGGGGTGGTCGGGATCGACTACGGCGACGGCGGGCAGTGGCTGAGCTTCCACGTGCCGCTCGGTGCGCTCGGGCGGGTCGAGCACCGCGTCGGCGGCTTCCCGTTCGACGGTCGCAGCGGCGTGGCGTCGCTGCAGTGGCGGCGGCCGATCGACGGGTGGCTGGCGGGCGTCGCCGGAGCGGTGCATCGGGAGGTGGGGATCGCCTGCGCGCTCATCGGGTTCGAGGTCGACGCCGGCGTCGACGCGGCGAGCCTCGGCGGCGGGGTGCCGGCGCAGCGGTGGGAGACGATCCTGCTGCCCGGCCCCGGCGGGCTCGTGGCGCACCCAGCGAACCAGTGAACGGCGAACCAGTGACGGCAGCCGGTGAACGGCAGCCAGCGAGGTCGATGGTTGACGGGTTGCGGAGAGTGCACTAGCTTCGCGGCTACTGCAAGTCTCTTCCGGAATCGGATCCGCCCGTAGCCGATTCCGGGAGGAACCTTCCGGAGGCTCATGTGACCCCGCATCGTCGCGACGTCCTCAAGCTCCTCGGCACCGGCACGGCCGGTGCCCTCCTGCCCGTCTCCGCACTCGTGGGAAAGGCCGCCGCGGCTGGGTCGGTCACCGTGTCGCTCAACGGCGGCTGGCGGTTCGCGACCGATCCCGGCAACACCGGCGAGGCCGCCGGCTGGGCGCAGCCCGGGTTCGACGACTCCGGCTGGGCGACGCTGCAGGTCCCCGGCAACTGGGACGTGCACGACGCCTGGGCCGGTCACCGCGGCTGGGGCTGGCACCGCAGGACCGTCGCGTCGCCCACGATCACCGCCGGGCAGGTGGTGCGGCTGCGGTTCGAGGCCGTCTACCACCGGGCCAGGGTCTGGTTCAACGGTGCGTATCTCGGCGAGCACCAAGGGGGCTACACGCCGTTCGAGTTCGACGTGACCGGCAGGCTCCAGAGCACCAACACCGTGGTCGTCGCGGCCAGCAACACGTACTCGATCGGCGCGTGGTGGCCGTGGGGCGGGATCAGCAGGTCGGTCTCGCTCACCGTCGATGCCGCCGTGCGGATCGAGCGGCAGCACGTCATCGCCACGCCGGACCTGAGCACCGGCGCGGGCAGCGTCGTCAACTGGGTGACGCTGTCCAACGCCGGCGCCGCCGCGCGGACCGTCACCGTGCGCAGCACCTTTGCGTGGGGCGCGCCCGCGGTGACCGTCACCGTCCCGGCGAGGGGCACCGCCGAGGCGCGGCTGGACAGCGGCGTCGCCGCCGGCGGGTTCGAGCTGTGGGGGCTCGACAGGCCCACCCTGTACACCTGCGACACCACCGTCAGCGAGGGCGCCACCGTGCTGCACGGCAAGGCCGACAGGTTCGGGTTCCGCAAGGTCGAGGTGCGCGGCACGGCGATCCACCTCAACGGGGAGCCGGTCCGGCTCAACGGCTACAACCGGGTCGGCGACGACCGGGTCGTCGGGGCGACGGAGCCGACCTATCTGGTGCGGCGCGACCTCGACCGGATGAAGGCGTCCGGGGCCGGCCTGATGCGCATCCACCACGTGCCGCAGACGCCGGAGCTGCTCGACTACGCCGACGAGATCGGCATGCTGCTCATCGAGGAGATCCCGGTCTGGGGCAGCGGCGCCAACCTCGACCCGGCCAACGAGACCACCCGCGCCGAGCTGCGCGACATGATCCGCCGCGACTACAACCACCCGTCGATCGTCGCCTGGTCGGTGGCCAACGAGATCCTCGGTGCCAGCGAGGCGGGGCGCGTCTACGTGCGCGAGATGATCGCGTACATCAAGTCCACACTGGACAGCACCCGGCTGTGCACCTACGTCAGCAACAGCTTCGGCAGCGCCTCGACCGCCGGAGCGGAGGCGTTGCAGTACACGGACTTCGCCTGCATCAACATGTACGGCGGCTTCGCCGGCGGCGCCGACCACGTGCACGGGCTGTACCCCGACAAGCCGATCTTCGTCTCGGAGTACAGCTCCGACAGCTTCACGTTCCCCACGACCCGCGAGGACGCCGACTTCCGCACCACCAGCGACGCCGCCGCGACCGCCTTCCCCGTCCGGCCGTGGATCGTCGGCAGCTCGCACTGGACGTTCAACGACTACCGCAGCAGCTTCGGCGGCTCGTCGCCGAACCAGGTCCGCGGCTGGGGCATCCAGAACGTGTGGGGTCGGCGGAAGCGGGCGTACGCGCAGCTGCAGGCCACCAACGCGCTGGTGCGCGGGCTCGGCATCACCGCGTCCAGCGGGCTGAGCCTGCTCACGCTCACCCCGCGGGGCGACGCCCCGGCGCGCATCCTGCGCGGGCACCGCCTCGCCTGGCAGGTCACCGACGCCCAGGGCACCGTCATCGACGGTCGGATCGTGCCGCTGCCCGACATCGCACCCGGGTCCGCGACCCTGCAGCGGGCCGTGCGCTGGACCGACCCCGGCACCGCCGTCCGGCAGCGGCTGACGCTGCTCGCCCCGTCCGGCCACGAGATCGCCGTGTCCACATTGGACACCCGGGTACCGGCAGCGCCGGTGATCCGCACGACGATCGCCGCGAACGGGGCGGTGCGGGTCGTCTTCGACCGGGTCGCCAACGCCGACAACTACCGGGTGCTCACCTCGACCGGCGTCACCGGCGCCGACACCGTCAACGGGTTCGCCGACCTGACCGGGCTGACCAACGGCACCGCGATCCAGGTGCGGGTCGTCGCGGTCAACGGCGCCGGCACCTCGGCCGCGTCCGCGCCGGTGACCGTCACCCCGACCGGCACGCTGGCGCTACCGCCGAAGATCCAGGATGTGGTACCGGTGGCCGGCGGGTTCGTCCTGGGGTTCATCGTCGCCCCGGGAGCGGCCGATCATCAGGTGCAGGTGTTCAGCGGCGCGAGCGTCGTCAGCGAGTTCACCACGGCGCTCAAAGGCTCCGTCCGCGTCACGGTCGCCGGGGACTCCGTGCGCATCAAGGGCGGCAACACCGTCTGGAGCGAGCAGGTCCCGGTCACCGCCGCCACCTTCACCGTGCACGGCGCGCTCGCCGCCGACGACCGGCTCGCGGTGCGGATCACCCCGCAGCCGACGGCGGAGCGGTACGAGGTGACCGCCACCGGCGGCGGCCGCACCGTCGTGCGCGTCGTGGAGTCCTCCGCCGTCGAGCTGCTCACCGTCACCGGGCTCGTCGCCGACGTCACCCAGCAGGTGAGCGTCCGCTGCGGCACCGCCGCCGGCTGGTCCGCGCCGAAGACCCTGACCACGCGCACCACCCCGCCGCTGCCGACCGGCGCGCCGGGCGCCCCGACCGGGCTCGGCAGCTCCACCAGCGGCGGCGTCACGACCCTCGTCTGGTCCGCGGCCGCCGGCGCCGCCGGTTACCTGGTCGCCGCCGCCGACTGCGGCCCCGAGCGCACCGTCGCCGTCGTCGCCGGCGCGACCACGCTGGTGCTCGGTGAGCAGAGCACCGTCGCGGGGATCTCGTACCGGGTCACCGCCGTCGGCGAGGGCGGCACCAGCGCGCCGTCGGCCGGCTACGTCGTGCCCGGCACGCCCGGGCCGCGGCAGGTGACCGTCACGCCGCTGGACACCACCGCTGACTGCGCCGGGTCGATCCGGTACCGCGAGACCGGCACCTGGCTCGCGAGCAGCCTCACCGGCGTCGACGGCACCCCCAGCCGGTACAGCAGCACCGCCGGATCCACCGCCACCTGGGCGCCGACGCTGCGTGCCGCCGCCACCTACCGCATCGACGTGTGGGTGCCGGCGAGCACCAGCAGCACGACCGCGGCCGCGTACCGGATCACCCACGCCGCAGGCACCGCACAGGTCACGGTCGACCAGGTCGCCGCGGGCGGGGCGTGGCGCACCCTCGGCACGTGGGCGTTCGCGCAGGGCACCGCCGGCATGGTCGTGCTCACGGCCGGCACGACCTTCGCCCGGGCGAATGCGGTGCGGTTCACACCCGCCTAATTCGGTGCCGGCCGGGGCGGGCCGGATGCCACGATGGCGCGATGCAGTACACGATCAGAGCGGTGCGCGCCGAGGACTGGCCCCTGGCAAGGGAGCTGCGGCTCGCCGCGCTGCAGGACCCGGTCGCGGCGATCGCGTTCCTCGAGTCGCACGAGCAGGCCGTCGCGCAGCCCGACGAGTTCTGGCAGGGCCGCACCGCCACCGCCGCCGAAGGCAGGACGGTGCGGCAGTTCATCGCCGAGGACGGCGCCGGGCGCTGGCTGGGCACCGTCACCGTGCTCGTCGAGCTCGCCGGCGTGCAGGACTACTTCGGGCACGTCCCCGACGTCACGCAGACGCACGTCGTCGGCGTCTTCGTCCGGCCGGAGGCGCGCGGCACCGGCCTCGCGCAGGCGCTCTTCGACGCGGCGCTGGGCTGGTCGTGGGCGCTGCCCGAGCCGCACGTCGAACGCGTCCGGCTCTACGTCCACGAGGACAACGCCCGCGCCCAGGCGCTGTACGAGAAGGCGGGCTTCAAGCGCTCCGGCGTCACCGTGGACGCCGCCGTCGGCCGCGAGCTCGAATACGCGGTAGAGCGCGGATAGGCCGGGGCAGGGCCGGCCGGAATCGAACCGGCGTCCCTCGTCCTGCAGAGACGGTGCGACGACCTCTGCGCTACGGCCCTGCCGCGGCGGAGTCTAGCGGTTCAGCTGCCGCAGGAACTCCAGGTCGCGGCGGCCGGTCCAGACGGCGACCCGCGAATACGGCCGCTCCGACCTGGCCTGCGGGTCGGCGCCGGCGGCGAGCAGCCCCCGCACCAGGTCCGGCGTGCCGTAGTCGACGGCCGGGTGCAGCGGGGTCTCGGCGTTCAGGTCGCGGGCGTCGACGTCGAGGCCGGCCGCCAGGAGCCGTGGCAGCAGGTCCACACCGGACATCCACGGCAGCAGGTGCAGCAGCGTGCGCCCGTGCTCGTCCCGCACGTGCGGGTCGAGCCCGCCGTCCAGGGCGGCGGCCACGGCCGCGCCGTCGCCGTGCAGGACGAGGGTCAGCAGCTCGCGGCGCAGGCCCCGCATCTGGCCGGGCATCCGCACCGCGGGGTCCCGCCAGCCGTCGTGCGCCGCGACGCAGCCCTGCACCTGGCCGCCGAACGCCTTGATCATGCGCTCCCGCCGCACCTCGGCCGGCGGGTGGTCCAGCCGGACCGCACCGTCGCGCAGCAGCACCTCGTGGACGGCGTTGTTGCAATACACCCGGACCGTGTCCCGCAACGTCCGCGGCGCCGGCGGTGCGGGAGTCGTGCCGGAGGGAAACAGCGCCTCATGCACCAGTGGATGCAACTGGTCGGGGCGCACGACCCCGTGGAACAGGGCGGTCAGCTCGTCCGGCCGGCGGGCCAGGACGTGCGGCAGCCGCGGGACACGGTCCAGCGGCAGCCCGAACTCAGCCACCTCGGCGCGCCGCCGGTCGTCGTCGACGTGGCCGTACGGCACGCCGGCGACGAGCCGGGCCCGCGGGTGCCCGGTGTCGAGCCGGTCGAGGACGATGCACCGCCCCCGCACGTCGATGCGCACCAGCCCTGACCGCGTGTCCACGTCCACCGGCATCGGCTCGGGTCGCGGCGGCGGGTCCGCCCTCCGCGTCCTCCCTGTCGGGCCGCCCTCGGCGTTGAAGCCCGGCACATGCACGGGCCGCCGCTCCACCGGCACGGCCCGGCGCAGGTCCGCGACGTGCTCGGCGACCCGGCCGGCGGCATGGGCGAGCGCCGCGTGCACGGGCCGCAGCCAGGCGAGCGACTGCTCCACGACCACCCGGCGGGCCTCGTCATCGCGCCCCGGGTCGAACGCCGCGGGGTCGATGCGGTCCCGGCTCCACCCCTCGTCGAACAGCAGCACCTCGAGGGTGAAACCGGCTGCCTCCCACGCCTGCGCGTGCCGGCCGGCCTCGTCGAGCAGGACCGCCCGCTCGACCAGGCCCTCGGGCCCGTCGCCGGGCGTGTCCAGCCGCTCGCCGGTGGCGGTGAAGAACGGCAGCCTGGTCGTGCCGCCACAGCGGGTCAGCAGCTGCCTCGTCCGCCGGGAATCCCAGCGGTCCCGGGCATACAGCAGCGAGTCGTCCCGCCGGCCGGTCGCGGTGCTGTCGAGGCGCTCGAACCGCAGCGCGATCCGCTGCGGCCGGTCGAGGCGGTCCGGCGGCCGGACGACGATCGCGTGCGCGTCGGGAAACAGCGCCAGCGGCAGCCGCAGCCCGGTGCGCAGCAGCCCGTCGCCGGGGCGGCGCGGCAGATGCCAGCGCAGCAGGTCCGGCACCAGATGACGCAGCTCGCCCTCGACGTCCGTGGCGACCCGGGCACCGTGGTCCCGCTTGACCGCGGTCAGGTCGAACTCGACGTCGACGCCCGCGACCGCGCACGCCCCGCGCCAGTCACCCTCCAGCCGCCGTGCCGTCGCCTGCTCGATCATCCAACCCGGCACCGCAGACGGATGCAGCGGCAGCACCCTCGGTCCCCCTCACGTCGAGGGCAGTGCCGACCGGAATCGAACCGGCGTCCTTCCGTTTATGAGACGGACGCGACCACCTCTGCGCTACGGCCCTGCCGCCGCCGAGTCTATCGACGCCGTGCCCTCGGACAGGTGGCGGCGGTGCACCAGGTACCGGCCGAGGTCGGTCAGCTCGACGGTGAGACCGGGCTGCGGCCACATCGCCCACAGGGCGGTGCCGTACGCGGCGGCGACGGCGGCACGCTCCGGATCCTCCGTGACGCCGGTGACGGCGACGGCGCCGTGGCGGGCCAGGGTGGCGAGGATGTTGCGGACCGCGGTGCCGGCGATGCCGGCGAACAGCTCGGGGTCACCGCCCGGCAGGCGGCCGGCCTGCTCGTCCAACAACCGGTCGGTGAGCGCCTCCAGGTCGCCTGGGCCGCCCGCGGAGTGCAGCAGGTCCAGGAACAGTGGCGTCCACGGGTCCAGCCAGCTGCGCAGATGCTCGGTGCCCTTCTCCGAGTGCATCGGCGTGACCGGATGGATGAGCACCTCGGCCAGGTCCGCCCACAGCTCGAGCGTCTCCCGCACCGGCGCGGTCCCGGCCAGCGCGGCACCGACGAGGTCCGCGCCACGGCCCGGCACGACCCGCGTACGGCGCAGCTGCACGACGTCGAACTCGATCCCCATCTGCCACAGGGTCGTCAGGAGCGGCTCACCGGCCTTGGTGACGGGCCTGCCCAGCGCGGTGAGCAGCGCCGGCCGGTCGGCCTTGCGGATCTCGCCACGGTCGTCGACGGCGCGACCGCCGGACCCGACCCAGCCCGCGAGGGTGGCGAGGTCGTGCAGCAGCGCGGCACCGTCGGTCGACACCGCCTTGGCCAGCGCCGCGTCGTCCGGCAGCGTGACCGGGGCGAACCGCACCGGCGCCGTGCACCCGCAGTCGCAGGGCAGGTCGGGCCAGATCAGGTGCTTCACCGGCTTGCGCCCGCCGCTCACCATCGCGACCTGGCCGTCGTTGACGAGGACGGTGCCGGTGGCGTACCCCTGCTGCTCCTCCATCATCCGGCCGAGCACCTCCCGGCGCTCCTCCGGTCCGCGGGCGCTGAACCGCGCCGCCCAGGCGTCGACCTCGGCCGGGTCGCCGTCGGGCCGCACCCCGTCACGCAGCATCGCGGTGAAGATCCGCTTCGCCAGCCCCCACCTGTCGGTGTCGGCCATCGCTGCCGGGTACTTCGCCTCCAGCCGGTCCAGCTCCTTGAACAGCGCCGCCGGCCGGGCGCTGCCCGGATGCAGCCGATCCGTGTCGTCGAGGAACCGCAGATAGTCCCGGACCGACTCCAGCCCCCGCTCCGCGAGACCCCAGGCGTCCACCTGCCGCGGCGCGACGTAGTCCATGAACAGCGCGTGCACGTCGCCGCTGCGCCACCGGGTCGGATCGGCCCGGTCGAGCGCGTCGGCCCGGCACTGCAGCAGGATCTCGATCCTGTCCCGCCACTCGGTGCCGGCCGCGCCGCCGGGCACGATCGCCCGCGCCACCGCCCACGCGGTGAACTCCTCGACCATCCGCTGCCGCAACCGGAACATCGACCGACCATAGCGAAACACGACCGGGTGAGGCCGGGTCAGGTCACGATGCTGCTGAAGAAGTCACCGAACCCGGTGCCGAGACGGGTGATGAGGCCGAGCAGCCCTTCGGCGACGCTCGCCGCGGCCTGCGGACGGAAGGCAATGAAATAGATGAGGAACGCCCAAAAGGCGTAGGTCAGCGTCTTCTTGACAGTCATCGGATGCCCCGCGCGGTGTCGTCCGGTCATGTACCGGACGGCCGACTACCCGCAAGCCACCGCCCTAACCGCCCCATCGTTACAATCCGTAAGTCGTTTCGCACCTTTTGTGCTCACGTCTTTGTGTGGATCACGAGCGGCACACGGACTGTTCGATGAGGTCGACGGCGGCGCGGGGATCGTCGACCTGGATCACCAGGCGGGCGTACCGCTCGTCGGCGAGCTCGACGACGATGGCCTTGGCGGCGTCGCGGACGTCCCAGAACACCTTCTCGCCGTCCAGGTGGAAGGTGCCGGCGGTGATGACGTTCGGGATATAGGCGCCGGGCGCGCGGATGCCCTTCGGCTGGCGGACCATGCCGGGGTCGGCGGTGGCGCCACGGACGTTGGCGAGCGGGATCGCCAGGCGGCTCTTGAGGGCCCAGAGCTTGTCGAGGCCTTCGATCTCCACGACCAGCGTGTCGCCGTCGATGCTGACAGTTGCCATGATCGTCACTCCTTGGTGGTGGATGAGCTGACGCGGGCCCGCAGCCGCAGGCCCAGCAGTTCGGTGGCGCGGTCCGGGCCGAGCGCCGCGTCCAGCCGGGTCAGTGCGCCGCCGATCAGCGCGGCGACCTCGGCGTCGAACGGGGCCTGCTCGACCGCGGCCAGCAGGAGCAGGTCGAGCGCCCCGCCGGCCAGCAGCGTGTCGCGGCCGTCGGCGCCGCCGGTCGTGGCCGCCAGCAACGGCTCCAGATCGTGCTCGAGATACCAGCGCAGCGCGGTCAGATACAGGCCGCGCTTGCTGCCGAATGTCTTGTACAGACTGTTGCGGTGCAGGCCCAGCCCGCCGACCAGGTCGTCCACGGACAGCCCGTCGTAGGCCCGCCCCGCGAACAGCGCCACCGCTGCCCGCGTGACCGCCTGCTCGTCGAAGCCCCTCGGTCGTCCCATGCCCCAACGGTACGAGTTTAGGAACGCTCAGTCAAGAACGAACGTTCCTAAACGCATCCCCGGTCCGTCAGCACCTTGATGCGCTGCTCATCAGGGCAGCCCGACAGGGACGAGGGGAGCGGCGCGCCGGGAAAGTCATCAGGAGAGGCGGGCGACGCCGGCGTACATGGCGGTCTCCGAGGCGGTCGGGCGGGGCTGGGGCTCGTCGGCCGAGCGCCACTCCGCCAGCGGGACGACGCCCGGCGGCACCAGGTCCAGGCCGTCGAAGAAGCGGGCGAACTCGGCCTCGGTGCGCAGACGGCCCTGGCCGTGCTTACCGGAGGAGATGTCGGCGACCAGCTCCGGCGGCAGGTAGTCGCTGGTGGCGTGCGAGGCGACCAGGTAGCTGCCGGAGGGCAGGGCGTCGAGCAGGCGGCGGACCACCGTGTACGGGTCGTCGTCCTCCGGCACGAAGTGCAGGATCGCCAGCAGCAGCAGGGCGACCGGCTGGGAGAGGTCCAGGGTCCGGCGCAGGTCCGGGTCGTCGAGGATCTTCGAGGGGTCGCGCAGGTCGGCGTCGACGTAGACGGTGGCGCCCTCGGGGGCGCTGGTCAGCAGGGCGCGGGCGTGGACGAGGACCAGCGGATCGTTGTCGACGTAGGCGATCCGCGACGACGGGGCGATGGCCTGCGCGACCTCGTGGGTGTTGTTGGCCGTGGGCAGGCCGGTGCCGATGTCCAGGAACTGCCGGACGCCGACCTCGCCGGCCAGGAAGGTCACCGCGCGGCGCAGGAAGCGGCGGTTCTCCACCACGGCGGTGCGGATCGCGGGGAACTTCGCGGCGATCGCGTCGCCGGACTCGCGGTCGGCGGCGAAGTTGTCCTTGCCGCCCAGCCAGTAGTCGTACCGCCGGGCGGGGTGGGCCACCGTCGTGTCGATCCGCGACTGCCAGTCCTGCGAACTCACCAGCGAACCTCCGTGTCCGACGTGCAAGAGGACCCCCGTACACGGCGATCCTAGAATGCCGGCATGGTGACCTTCCGCCCCGCTCGTAGCTCCGACGTCCCGGCCGTGGTCGCGCTGGTGCAGTCCGCGTACCGCGGCGACAGCAGCCGCGAGGGCTGGACCACCGAGGCGGACCTCCTCGAAGGGCAGCGGACCGACCCGGCGATGGTCGAGACCGCGATCGAGACCACCTTCGTGCTGGTCGCAGAGCAGGAGCAGGGCGGCGACGTCGTCGGCTGCTGCCAGCTGGAGCGGCGCGAGGGGTACGGCTACTTCGGCATGTTCGCCGTCGACCCACGGCAGCAGGGCAACGGGCTCGGCCGGGCCGTGCTGGCCGAGGCGGAGCGGGTCGCCAGGGACGAGTGGGGCGCCGGGGAGCTGCGGATGACGGTGATCGTCCAGCGGGAGGACCTCATCGGCTGGTATGAGCGGCGCGGCTTCACAAGGACCGGTGAGCTGTCGCCGTTCCCGTACGGCGACGAGCGCTTCGGCCGGCCGCTGCGGGACGACCTCGCGTTCGAGACCCTGACGAAGAAGCTAGGTTAGGCGCACGCCACGGCCCAGGTAGGCCTCGGCGACCATCGTCGTCCACTGGTACACGGCGTCCTCGTTCGGGGCCAGCGGCCCGGGCACGACGTGCGGCGAGCTCAGGCCGCGCTGCACCGACTCGCACGCGGCCCAGTCCTGCCGGTTCGTCAGGTCCCAGAAGTCGACCGCGTAGGCCGTCTCGGAGAAGCCGTCGGGGAAGAACCAGCTGCACTCGATCGACGTCAGGCCAGGTTCCAGTGGCGTCAGCCGGTGCGTCATCACGTAGTCGGGATGCGCGGACACCAGCAGGTTGGGGAACAGCCCCACGTAGAGCACGGTGCGCCGCGGGGCGTCGGGGATGTAGACGCCCGGGCCGGTGCCGTCGAAGGACATGGTCGAGGCGTGCGGGCGCAGGTCCATCGAGCCGCCGACCCACGCGCCCGGCATGGACCAGTTGTCGCCCGACGTGGGCGGGGACACCTTGCACAGCTCGGGGTGGATCAGCGGGCAGTGGTAGCACTCGTGATAGTTGTCGATCATCACCTTCCAGTTCGCGGCCACCCGGTATTCGTGGCGTGCCCCGAGTTGCAGGCTGCGCATCCGGTACGGCCCCAGCAAGCCGTCCAGTGCCCCCAGGTGCTGCTCGAACGGCTCGGCGGGCGCGCCGGCGTTGACGAACAGCCAGCCCTCCCAGACCTCGGCCGGCAGCTCGATGAGCCCGAACTCGGCCGGGTCGAGCGGCCCCATGCCGGGCGCCGTGGCGAGCGCACCGTCGAGCCGGAAGGCCCAGCCGTGATACGGGCACACCGCCGCCGGCCGCCTGTTGGACCCGCCGTCGGGCAGCAGCTCGTGGGCGCGATGCCGGCACACGTTGGCGAACGCGCGCACGGTGCCGTCGGGGGAGCCGTCGGGGAAGGTGAGCAGTACCCCGACATCGCCGACCGTGACGGCCCGCTGCGTGCAACCGTCGCCGAGCTCGCCGACCCGGCCGACGCACGTCCACGAGTCGGCGAACAGGTGCCGCCGCTCCCAGGCGAGGACCGCCGGGTCGGTGTACGCCTGCGCCGGCAGCATCCGTGAGGACCCGAACGGGCGCAGCGTGGCCTCGACCGCGGCCCGGTCCAGCGGGGCTTCCATACCTTCCATCATGACGGTTCTACCGGTGATCGAGGTAGCTCAGGACGGCGAGGACCCGGCGGTGGTGGTCGCCGGACGGGGGCAGGCCGAGCTTCGCGAACAGCGAGTTGATGAGGTTGTTGACGGACTTCTCGGCGAGGACCAGGCGGGCGGCGATGGCGGCGTTGGAGTGACCTTCCGCCATGAGGCGCAGCACCTCGCCCTCCCGCGCGGTGAGGCTGTCCAGGGTGTCCGGGCGGTGGATCAGCTGCGCGACGACCTCGGGGTCCATCACCGTGCCGCCCGCGGCGACCCGGCGGATCGCGTCGACGAACTCGCGGACCTCCCCGACCCGGTCCTTGAGCAGGTAGCCGACCGCTCCGGCCCGGTCGGCCAGGAGGTCGCGGGCGTAGAGGCGCTCCACGTACTGCGACAGCACCAGGACCGGCAGGCCGGGCACCGCGCGCCGGGCGGCGACGGCGGCGCGGAGGCCCTCGTCGGTGAAGGTGGGCGGCAGCCGGACGTCGACGACCGCGACCTCCGGTTGCGCCGCGACGAGCCGCTCGGCCAGCCCTTCTCCGTCGGCCTCGGTGACCGTGACGTCGAAGCCGTACGCGGTCAGCATGCGGGTCAGGCCGTCGCGCAGCAGCACCTGGTCCTCGACGATCAGGACCCGCACGGCAGCTCCATCTCCAGCACCGTCGGGCCGCCGAGGGGGCTGCTGACCCGGAGGCTGCCGTCGAACGCGGACAGGCGCCGCCGGATGCCGAGCAGACCGGTACCTCGGGACGGGTCGGCGCCACCTCGGCCGTCGTCGTGCACGGTGATCCGCACGGTGTCCCCCGCGTCGACGAGGCTGACGCGGACCTGCCCGGCGCCGCTGTGCCGGATGGCGTTCGTCAGCGCCTCGGCGGTGGCGAAGTAGGCGGCCGCCTCCACGGGTGCGGCCAGCCGCCGCTCCAGCCGCAGGTCCAGCTCGACCGTCACCGCGCTGCCCAGCACCAGCGCGTGCACGGCGGCGGCGAGCCCACGGTCGGCGAGCACCGGCGGGTGGATGCCCCTGACCAGGCTGCGCAGCTCGGTCAGGGCCGCGCCGGCGCCGGTCCGCGCCTCGGTCAGCAGCGCCTTGGCCACCGCCGGGTCGTCGTCGATGACGTCCTCGGCGACGCCGAGGTGCATGGCCAGCACGACCAGCCGCGCCTGGGCGCCGTCGTGCAGGTCGCGTTCGATGCGCCGCAGCTCGGCGGCGGACGCGTCCACGGCGGCGGCGCGGGTGGTGGTGAGCCGGTCGACCCTGGCCGTCAGCCGCGCCGCGGCCGTCGGCTCCAGCAGCGCCCTGCCCAGCCAGGTCTGGCCGCGGATCAGGTGCCGCGGCAGGTGGTGCGCGAGGACCGCCAGCCCGGCACCGACCGGCACCAGCACCCAGGTCAGCGGCCCGGACCGGCCGGTCCACTCCAGCACCGCCGGATCGAACCCGGTCGGCTCGGGCAGCACCGCCCGCAGCGCCGGCGCGGTCACGCACTGGACGGCGGCCAGCCACAGCCCGACGGCCAGCACCAGCCCGCCGAGGCCGGCCACGAACTGGCACGGCAGCCACAGCAGATCGCGCCACGTCGCCGGGTCACCGACGACGGTCCGCAACCGGGTCCATGCGCGGCCGTTCAGCGGCCGGTACGGCGACGCCGCAGCCACCCTGCCCCGCTGCGCGCCGGCGAGCCGGCGGCATGCCCAGACCGCGGCGGCGAAGAGCGCCACGCCCAGTCCGGCGGCCAGGCTCGCCGGCCCCGACACCACGACGAGCACCAGCAGCACGGGCGCGGGCAGCCCGATCGCCGCACCCACCGCGAGCCACCACAGCTCCCGCAGACGATCACGAAACCGGTTCACGACCACGACGGTAGGCCGCACCCGGCGCGCCCGACAGGGTGCCCGCACCTGATTACGGCGAGGTGCGGCTGCCCTGGGCCTTTGCGCTTGCCGACGGCCAGTCTGAGCGCCCACATCCACTGGACAAGGGGCATCTCGATGCGACGTCTCGGCACGGCACTGCTCATCACGGCGCTTCTGCTGCTGGGGGCGCCGGTCGCTCCCGCGCACGCGGCACCCGACGGCTTCACCGCCACGGAGGTCTCGTTCACCGGCAACGGCGGCGTCGTCCTGCACGGCACGGTCCTCGCCCCGCCCGCCGGCGCCACCCGCCGGCCGGGGATCGTCATGCTGGAGGGCGCCGGCAACCGTGGCCGGTCCTACCTGCGTCCGGAGGCCGAGGCGTACGCCCGGCACGGCATCGTCACACTCGTCTACGACAAGCGCACCGTCGGGTACTCCCTGCTGCACCGCGACTATTCGGTGCTGGCCGACGACGCCCTCGCCGGCCTGCGGCTGCTGCGCGACCGCCCCGACGTCGACCCGGCCAGGCTGGGCCTGTGGGCGCTGTCGGAGGGCGCGTTCGTCGCCCCCATCGCCGCGAACCGCTCGACCGACGTCACGTTCCTGATCACGGTCGGCGCGGTCGGCACCACCGTGGCCGCCCAGACGGCGTGGGCGTACGGCACGTACCTGCGACACGCGGGCGTCCACGGCGCCCTGCCCCGCATCATGCAGACGGCCGCGGTCGGCGCCACGATCGAAATGGGCCTCTTCGCCGAGGCGGACTTCGACCCGGTGCCCGCCTGGCAACAGGTCCGCCAGCCGGTCCTCGCCCAGTGGGGCCAGCTCGACCGCGACTCCGTGCCAGGCTTGAGCAGCCGGCTGATCGGTGCGGCCCTCGACCGCGGCGGCAACCCCCGGCACACGATCCGCGTCGTCCCGGGCACCAACCACAACCTGCACCGCACGGCCGCCGACGGTTTCGACCGCCTGCCGACCCTGCCGTCCGACTACGCGGACTTCGAGACCGCCTGGCTCACCGACCCGGCCTCTGCCGGTGCCGCCGCCTCGGGTCCCGCGCTGCCCGACGAGCCCGCGCTGACGCCCGCCGGCTCGACCTGGGCTCACTTCGCTGTCGCGCTGGTCATGCTGTGCGCCTTCGCCGGCTACTTCCTGGCCGGCCTCGTCGCCCGGCGGCGGTCGTCACGCGCCGCTCGATGGCTGCTCGCGCTCACCCCTGCCACCGTCGCCGGCACCTGCGTCTACATGTTCTTCATGCTCGCCACCGCGGCCAAGGTCACCGGCCCCGTCCTCCTGGGCCGCCCGCTGCCGTGGCTCGCCCTGCAGCTGCTGGCCGTGGCCACGGTCGCCGTGACGGCGGTGGTCGCCACGACGTGGCGCCACCACCGCGGCCTCGACGCCGCCGAACGGCTCCGGCTCGCCCTGCTCACCACCGGCGGCGCGCTGTTCATCGCCTGGGCCGTCCAGTGGGGGCTGCTGCTCCCCTGACCCGGTCCGGTCACGTGGTCGGCCCCGCCTTCCGTTGCTGTTCGCGTGCGTGGTCGTCATGCCCGTAATAGAAGAGCCATCACGGCTGCGGCCTTTGTGGTTCCGCGCAGCCTGCGGCGGCGCGAACGGGTGGCGTGGTTGCGGTCCGTGCCGTCTTGCGGTGATGCCAAGCCAGGTCCGGACTCACATGATCCAGCGCCGCCGAGGTCGTCATTCGGTGGTGCCACACCGTCGCTGCTTCAAGAACTGGCAAAAATCACCCACATCGCAGCGGAGGTCGGGCCTGCTCCAAGATCCACCCATCCGTGCGCTTGATCGAAGGATGCGGGTGGCTGTCCGCGCGACCACCACCGTCCTTTGATCATGAGGCGGGGCGGAAGATTGCCGTCCGGAGCGTGGTACTCCCCAGTCCAGTGATCGATGGTCTTCGACCGACCGGCAAAGAGGTGGGTGCCCGGCCCCGGGGCGAGAGGCAACCGCGTGGCCGGGTGGACCGGGAAGCGCGCCCTGCACGCTCCCCGGTCCACCGAACTGGGGTTGGTCAGGTGCCGGAGGTGGACAGTTGCCGGATCTCAGCGGGGGTCAGGGCGCGGTCGTACAGGTGGACCTGGTCGACGGTGCCGTCGAGGAAGTCGACGGGGTTGCCGCCGAACTTGCCGCGGCCGATGACGGTGTTGCCGGTCGGGGCGGCCTGGGGCAGGCAGGCGCTTGCCGTGCCGGCGAGTTCGCCGTCGACGTAGAGGCGCAGCTCGCCCTTGACGGTGTCGCGGACGCCGACCAGGTGGTACCACTGGTCGGGGTTGGGTTTGGTGGGTGACAGGGCGCGGACGCCGACGAAGCTCATCGCGAAGCGCTGATCCGCGCCGGAGTACTGCAGGAAGAAGTCGCTGTTGGTCGGGCCGTCCTGGCTGACGACGGTCTGGAACGCGCCGTCGGCCCGGTCGAGCTTGACCCACGCGGCGGCCGTGTAGTCCGTCGCCGTGTTCAGCAGCGGCGCGCCGGTGTCGAGGTAACCGCCGTCGAGCTGGACGCCGTTGCCGGTGTGGGCGGCCACGAACGCGGCGCCGCCGACGACGGTGGCGTCATGGGAGCCGGCCTCATCCGAGCCGGAGTCTTCGAGGGGGTAGAAGGCGATCCCGGTCAGGCCGGGGGTGCCCGGCGGTGGCTGCGGGATGTTGCCGGGGGAGCCGTCGGCGGCGGCGATGATCTGCTGGTTGATCTTCTTCACCTGGCGGAGGTCCATCTTCGCGACCTGCCGGTCGTAGGTCCAGAAGCCGTTGAGCTCGCCCTCGACGTCGGTGATCTGGGTGTAGACCGAGGCGCTGATGCCGCAGGACTTCGCCGAGGCGATGACCGCCTGCTGGTTCTCCACGTATTTCGCGGTCAGGGTCGCCTTGTCGGGCTCCATCTCGTACGCGCCGCCGTCGCCGAACCACATGTGGTTGGACGTCTTCAGGCCGAACCCGCCGTGCTCGCCGTCGATCGAGACGCGGTCGCCGCTCGGGGCGGGGGAGGCCGGGCCGAGGTACTGGTGGAAGTCGATGACGTCGCCGCGGCCGGAGTCGCCGTGCGAGTTGCAGCAGTTGACGCCGCTGTGGGCGTTGACGAGGCGGGTCGGGTCCTGGGCCTTGACGTCGTCGGCGATGCGGCCGGTCGCGAGCCGGTCCCACTCGCCCCAGCCCTCGTTGAACGGCACCCACGCGACGATCGACGTCCAGCTCTGGTGCTCGCGGACCATCTCGTGCAGCTCGGCCTCGAACTGGTCGCGCCACTCGACCGGGATCGGGCCGGTGTTCGCCGACGGCATGTCCTGCCACACCATCAGGCCCAGCTTGTCGGCCCAGTAGTACCAGCGGTCCGGCTCGACCTTGATGTGCTTGCGCACCGCGTTGAAGCCCATCGCCTTGTCCTGCTGCAGGTCGAACTTGAGCGCGGCGTCGGTGGGTGCGGTGTTGAGCCCGTCGGGCCAGAAGCCCTGGTCGAGGTTGGCGAGGTTGAACAGGATCTTGCCGTTCAGCGCGATCCGCAGTTTGCCGTCGGCGCCGCGGGCGGTACCGATCTGCCGCATGCCGAAGTAGGAGCCGACCGCGTCGCCGGACGTCAGCCGCACCTGGAGGTCGTACAGGAACGGGTTGTCGGGCGACCACAGCTTCGGGTTCGGCACGGGCACCGCGACCGGGCTGCCGACCACGCCGGTGACCCGGCCGACGACCTTGTTGCCGTTCCTGGCGACCGCCTCGAACTGCTGGCCGGCGGTGCCGTTCACGGTCAGGCTCAGGGTCTGCGACGCCAGGGAAGGCGTCATCGAGAGGCTCGTGATGTGCGCGGCCGGGACCGGCTCCATCCAGACCGTGCGCCAGATGCCGGAGCTGCCCTGGTAGAAGATGCCGCGGTCGCCGACCCGGCGCTGCTTGCCGATCGGCTGGCCGGTGGCGTCGGTGAGGTCCTCGGCCCAGACGATGAGCTCCTGCGGTCCGGTGCCGACCAGCGCGTCGGTCACGTCGAGGTCGAAGCCGTCGTACCCGCCGCGGTGCGCGCCGACCTGGGTGCCGTTGACGAACACCTTCGCGTCGTAGTCGACCGCGCCGAAGTGCAGCAGCAGGCGCTGGCCGGCCCAGCCGGCGGGGACGGTGAAGGTCCGCCGGTACCACATCCGGTCCTCGCGCCGCTGGATGCCGGACAGCGCCGACTCGATCGGGTACGGCACGAGGACCCGCTCGGCGAGGCTCTGCCCGGTGGGCACGGGCTGGCCGACGGTGGCGCGGGCGAACTCCCACACGCCGTTGAGGTTCTCCCAGCGGGTACGGGTGAGCTGCGGGCGCGGGTACTCGGGCAGGGCGTTGCCCGGCCCGACCTGCGCGGTCCATGGGGTGGCGATGGGCGGGATGCCGGGGTGCCAGGTGGGGCCCTCGGGCGGTGGCGGGGCGGCGCCGGCGGGGCTTGCCACGGCGACCACGATCGCGGTGGCGGCCGCGATCATGGCGATGCGTCTGCTCACGGGTGCTCCTTCGTGGTGCATCGAAGAAGCCTTATACCAACAAAAACAATCAGGTATCGTCAAGTATTGACATATTCAAACACCTCATGCCAGGTTGGGGGGATCGCCGAAACCCAGCCAGGTGATCCGGTGCCCGAGCCCGTCGTGCACCACCTGCAACCGCAGGCGTGACACCCCGTAGACGGTGTCCCACAACGACATGACGCTCACCCTGCGATAACCCTCGTCGGTGCTCATCAGGTCCGGCGGGATCCGGTGCGGCGGCAGCAGCAGCGGCACCGGATAGCCGTCGACGATCTCCCGGAGCCGCTCGCCCTGCCAGCCCTGCCCGTCGGTGCGGGCGTCGATCGTCTGATACCAGCCCCGCACGAGATCCAACACGATCGCCGCCAGCTCGAAGCGCACCGCCTGCGGCAGGTCCCGCGCCGCCGGCGGTCCCCACGTGACCGGCAGCAGCCGGTTCGGCGGCAGCGCGTCGTGCATCCCGTCGCGGATCTCCGGGTTGCCGCCCAACTCCCGCAGTGGCCCGTTCAGGTGCTGGTCCAGCGCGGCGAGCACCTGCATCGTGCCGATCGCCATGGCCCGCAGCACCGGTGAGCCCTGCCGGTTCCAGTCGTTGAGCAGGAACACGAAGAACTCCCGCAGCTTCAACGGGTCGAAGTGCAGCTCGTCGCTCTCGGGTCCGAGGATGCCGCTGGAGCGCTGAATCCGGTTCTCCATCACCCGCACCTGCGCCGCGAACATCTGTGCGGTGCTGCTGCCCGGCTCCCAGAACGAGACCCCGTCGACGTACCCGAACATGCCCATGCACATGACCTTGTCACGCCCGGCGGGCCGGCCGGACGTTGGGCGCCGCTCAACGAATTCTTAAGTTTGTATTCGGTCACGGGGGATTCTGTCGATCCGTGTTGACAAGGTTCCCGGCTGGTAACAATGCTCTGAGAGCGCTCTCACGAAGGAGTCTCTCGGTGCGTTTCAGGACGAAAATGCTCGGTGCGCTGGCCGCGCTCGCCGTCGCGGTGCCCGTGGGCATCGCGGCGATGCCGAACGCGTCGGCGGTCGGGCCCAGCCTGCTGCCGTTCACGGTCACCAACACCACGGGCCGCGGCGACGCGGTCTACCTCTACGTGCTGGGCGTCAACCTCACGACCGGACGCCTCGGCTACGTCAACGCCGGCGGCACGTTCACCAACTGGGCCGCCGGGTCGAATCCGCCCTCCCCGGCACCGGACGTCGCCATCGCCGGACCCGGCAACGGCGGCAGCACGACCATCCAGCTGCCGAAGAACCTGTCCGGCCGGGTCTACATGTCCCTGGGCCAGAAGCTGAAGTTCTTCCTCACCCCGGACGGGCTCGTCCAGCCGGCGCCGTGGTCCGCCAGCGACCCCAACCACGACATCCTGTTCGACTGGAGCGAGTTCACCTACAACGACGCCGGGCTGTGGCTCAACAGCTCACAGGTCGACATGTTCGCCGTGCCGCACGAGGTCACCGTGACCGGCAGCAACGGCGTCACCACCAGGACCGGCGCGCCGGTGGCCAACGGCCGGCAGAACGTGATCAACCAGGTCAAGGCCCAGGCCGGCTGGGGCAACACGGTCGTCACCCGCGGCGACGGCACCGTCCTGCGCGTGCTCGCCCCCGGCAAGGCCGCCGACGCCGGGCTGTTCAGCGCGACGTACCTCGACCCGTACATCACCAACGCCTGGAACGCGTACGCGTCCAAGACGCTGACCGTGGTGCCGTTCACGGACCAGCCGGGCATCAAGTACTTCGGCCGCACCAGCGGCAACGTCATGACCTTCACCAACGGCTCCGGCCAGCAGGTCGCGTCGTTCAACAAGCCCAGCACCAGCAACGTCTGGGGCTGCGACGGCGCGCTCGGCGCACCCAACGACCAGGTCGTCGGGCCGATCGCCCGCACGCTCTGCGCGGCGCTGCACCGTGGCACGCTCGGCACCATCGACACCCAGCCCGGCGGCGGGGCGGCGGACTTCTACAAGAGCTCGCTGACCAACCACTACTCGCGGATCATCCACGCGAACATGGCCGACGGGAAGGCCTACGGGTTCGCCTTCGACGACGTGCAGAACCAGGAGTCGCTGGTGCACTCCGGCGACCCGCGCTCCGCCGGGATCACGCTGAGCCCGTTCGTCGGCGGCAGCACGCCGCCCACCACGACCCCGCCGACCACGCAGCCGCCGACCACGCAGCCGCCGGCGGGCAACACCAGCGCGATCGCCAGCAACTGGCACGGCAAGTGCATCGACGTGCCGAACTGGAACTTCAACGACGGTCAGCGCCTCATCGTGTGGAACTGCACCGGCGGCACCAACCAGCGCTGGACGTTCACCGGCGGCACCCTGCGCACCGAGAACAACAAGTGCATGGACGTGGCCTGGGGCTCCACCGCCAACGGCGCCGCGATCCAGATCGCCAACTGCAGCGGCAACGCCGCCCAGCAGTTCGTCCTGTCCGCCGCCGGTGACCTGGTCAACCCCCAGGCCAACAAGTGCGTGGACATCGCCGGCTGGAACCCGAACAACGACGCCGTCCTGCACTTGTGGGAATGCACGGGCGGCGCCAACCAGAAGTGGCACCGCGTCTAGCAGCGCACGCCACTGCGCAGAGGGCCGGATCCCCGCCAGGATCCGGCCCTCTGCCTGTGCCCTAGCCGGTCAGGTCCAGGCGGGCGAGTTGGGTACGGCTGGCGACGTTGAGCTTCGGGAACGCGCGGTACAGGTGGTAGCTCACCGTCTTCGGCGACAGGAACAGCCTCGCGCCGATCTCGCGGTTGGTCAGGCCGGCCGCGACCAGCCGGACGATCTGCAGCTCCTGCGGCGACAGCGCCGACACCGCGCTGGCCGGGGCCTCGTCGGTGATGACCTGGGCGCCGGCGGCGCGCAGCTCGGCGCGGGCCCGGCCGGCCCAGGGGCGGGCGTCCAGCCGGTCGAAGATCTCCGCCGCGACCCGCAACTGCACCCTCGCCTCGCTCTTGCGGCGCTCCCGGCGCAGCCGCTCGCCGAACGCCAGGTGCGTGCGGGCCGTCTCCCACGGCCGCCCGCTGGAGGCGTGCGCGGCGACCGCCGCCTCGAAGTGCCGGCTCGCGGCCGGCCACGACGGCTCCAGCAGGGCGTGGCAGCGGTGCGCGACCGCGTCGGCCCAGTCGAGGCGGGCCGCGTCGGCCCACGCGACGAAGCGGGCGCAGGCGGCCTCGGCCCGGTCGAACGCGCCGATCCGGGTCGCCGCCTCGACCTGGTCCGGGGCGCTGTAGACGGCCTGGATCTGATGGCGGACCGGGCCGGCGAGGGCCGCGTCGAGCCGGTCCGACGCCTCCGCGGGCCGGCCCAGCCCCAGATCGAGCAGGGCCAGGGCCCACTCCGCCCAGGCCAGGCCGTTGGCGATGCGATTGCCGGCGTACCGGTCGTGGCAGTGCCCGGCCAGCTCGACGCACTGATCAAGATCGCCCCTGGTGGCAGCGATCCAGGCGAGGATGCCCTCCAGGTAGCCGGCCCGGTTGGGCTGGCCCGTGTCCGCGGCGAGCTGGAGGCCCTCGGTCGCGGTGGCGACGGCGTCCCGGAAGCGGCCCAGGTACAGCTCGGCGGCGGCGAGCGTCACGTGCGCGAGGGGCAGCCAGCCGACCGAGCCCTCCGCCCGCGACTCGTCGGCGACGGCCTGCGAGATCTCCCGGCCGGCCTCGAAGTCGCCGACGAGGCCGGCGACGAACGCCGCGTTCAGCCGCAGGTTCGGCGGGCCGGTGCGGGTGCGGGTCAGCGCGCGCATCGCCGGTACACCGGCCGCCGGACCCTCGACGAGCAGCCTCGCCGCCGCGGTCACCGCCTCGACGGCCGGGCCGAGGCCGTCATCGGGGGACAGGCCGAGCTCGTGCAGCCGCGCCGCCGCCTCCTGCACCCGGCGTGGGTCGCTGAGCTGCCAGGCGTTGCGGGCGGCGTCGACCAGCAGCAACCCGGCGGCCCTGCGGTCCACCGGCGCGAGCGCCGTCGCGCCGGCGGCGAGCAGCTCATGCGCGGACGCGGCCGACCCTTCGTCGAACGCGAGCCGGGCCCGCAGCTCGCACACCCGGGCGACGAGCACCGGGTCGCCGTCCACGGAGTCGCAGGACGCGAGGAACCCGCGGGCCAGGTCGGGTTGGCCGGCGTCGTTTGCGGCGACCGCCGCCGCGACCAGACGGCGGGTCCGCCGCACGGGGTCGGCGGTCAGCTGGGCGGCGCGTTGCATCGCGGCGGCAGAGGCCGGGTAGCCCTTGCGGCCGCGGGCGCGTTCGGCGGCGCGCTCCAGGGCCAGCGCCGCCTCCTCGTCGGGCCCCGTGGCCGCCGCGGCCAGGTGCCAGGCCCGGCGGTCGTCGTCGGCGGGCAGCAGTTGCGCGAGGGTCCGGTGTACGGCGAGCCGCCGGTCGAACGTGGTCTGCGCATACGCGGCGGCCCGCAGCAGCGGATGGGTGAACGCGATCCGCCCGGCGGCGACCGTCACCAGCCCCGCCTCCTCCGCCGCGCCGAGCCCGTCGGGTGACACGCCGAGCAGGTCGGCGGCCTGCAGCGCGATGCCGAGGCCGTCGAAAGCGGCCGCGATCAGCAGCATCGCCCGCCCGTCGGGTGGCAGCCGGTCGATCCTCGCCGCGAACGCGTCCTGGATGCGGCGCGGCAGCGTGGCCGGGACGAACGGCGCCGCCCCGCGGGGCAGCTCCCGCAGCGCCAGGGGGTTGCCGGCGCTGTCGCGCACCAGCCGCACCCGGATCCGCTGCGGCAGCCCCGGGCGCACCTGCCGCAGCAGGGCGTCCGCGGTGTCCGGGTCCAGCCCCGCGAGCCGGTGCTCGGGCAGGCCCTCCGGGGCGAACTCGTCCCGCGCACCGAAGATCATCGCCAGGGACTCGGCGTGCAGCCGGCGGGCCACGAAGCGCAGCGCCTGGGCGGAGGAACGGTCCAGCCAGTGCGCGTCGTCGACCAGGCACAGCACCGGCCGCTCCTCGGCGAGCTCGGCCAGCAGCGTCAGCACCGCGACCCCGACGAGCAGCTGGTCGCCGCCCGCGACCGGGCCGAGCCCGAGGGCGCCGCGCAGCGCGGCCGCCTGCACGTCCGGCAGGTGCTTCGCCCGTGCCAGGGCGGGGGCGAGCAACTGATGCAGCGATGCGAACGGCACCTCGGCCTCGGTCTCGACCCCGGCGCAGCGCAGCACGGTCATCCCGGTCGCGCCGGCGGCCGCGTCGTCGAGCAGTGCGCTCTTGCCGATGCCCGGGTCGCCGCGCACGACCAGCACGGCGCTGTGCCCGGCGCGGGCCCGGTCGAGCACCGAGGCCACCGCGGCCCGATCGGCTTCCCGCCCCCACAGCATGACGAGTCGAGGGTACTGGTCACCTGTCCGGTACCGCGCCCCCGCCCGCGGTCCATACGGTGCGGGGCATGGTTGAACTCGATGCCGTCACCAGGCGGTTCCCCAACGGCGTCACCGCGCTGGACGGGGTCACGGTCGCGTTCGAGCGGGCGACGTTCACCGCCGTGATGGGACCGTCCGGCTCCGGCAAGTCGACGCTGCTGCAGTGCGCCGCCGGGCTCGACCGGCCGACGTCGGGCCGGGTCACGATCGCCGGGCAGGACCTCACCGGCCTCAGCGAACGCCGCCTCACCCTGCTGCGACGGGACCGGATCGGGTTCGTGTTCCAGGCGTTCAACCTGCTGCCGGCGCTCACCGCCCGGCAGAACGTGGGCCTGCCGCTGCGCCTCGCCGGCCGCCGCCCCGACCGCGCCGCCATCGAGCGGGCCCTCGCCGCGGTCGGCCTCACCGACCGGGGCGGGCACCGCCCACACGAGCTGTCCGGCGGCCAGCAGCAGCGGGTCGCGATCGCCCGTGCGCTGGTCACCAACCCGGCGGTCGTCTTCGCCGACGAACCGACCGGCGCCCTGGACACCGGCACCGGCCGTGACGTCCTGCGGCTGCTGCGGACCCTCGTCGGCCAGCATCACCAGACGATCGTCATGGTCACCCACGACCCGGTCGCCGCCGCCCACGCCGACCGGGTGCTGTTCCTGACCGACGGCCGGTGCTCCGGGTCCCTGGAACAGCCGACCGCTTCCGCCGTGGCCGCCCGGATGACGGCATGATCTTCATCGCGCTCGCGACGCTACGGCTGCGGTGGCTGTCGTTCGTCGGCACGTTCATCGCCCTTGCCCTCGGCAGCGCCCTGATCGCGGCGATGGGGCAGGTCCTGGCGACCACCGCGGGCGCGCCGGACCGGGCGCCGCAGCGGTACGCGGCCTACCCGGTCGTGATCGCGCCGCACGACACGCTGACCGTGCCGACCTGGCAGGGCGGCGACAGCGAACCGCTCGCCGTCTCCCACGGCCTGCCCGCGGACCTGGTCGCGGCCCTGCCGGACGCCCGCGTCGACCGGATCATCCCGGCGCAGTTCGCGGACGGCCCCGTCAGTGCGGGGGCCGGGCGGCCCTGGGCGGTGGCGCCCGCGCTGCTGTCCGGGCGGGCACCGGCCGCCGACGACGAGATCGCCGCCGGCGGGCGCCCCCTCGGCGCGCGGGTGAAGGTCGTGACCGGCGACGGGTCGCACGCGTACACCGTGGTCGGCACCGTCCCGGCCGGGCTCTACTTCGCCGATGCCACCGCCGCGAAGCTGTGGCCGCAGGTCGACGCGCTGCTGCCGGCCGGCGGCGCCGAGCAGGTCCGGGCCGTCGTCGGCGACCGGGCCAGGGTCCTCACCGGCGATGACCGGGCCCGCCTCGACCCGGGCCGCGTCGCCGACGGCCGGGCCCGCAACAACGCCAACACGATCGTCGGCATCGCCCTCGGGTTCGCCGCGTTCGTCGCGATCTTCGTCGTCGCCTCGACGTTCGCGTTCGCCGTCGCGCAGCGGCGGCAGGAGTTCGCCCTGCTGCGGGCCGGCGGCGCGCTCCCTGGCCAGATCCGGCGGCTGGTGTGCAGCGAAGCCCTCCTCGTCGCCCTCGTCGCCGCCGCGATCGGCGCCCTGGCCGGCCCGTCCCTGGCGCCGGCGCTGCTGGACCTGCTGCGGGACCGTGGCATGGCACCGGACTGGGTGAGCACGGTCAGCACGGCCCGGTGGCCGGCCTGGACCGCGTTCGGCACCGGCGTCACCGTGGCCCTGCTCGGCGCGGTCACCGCCGCGTGGCGGGCCGGCCGGGTCCGCCCCGGCGAGGCGCTGCGCGAGACGGTCGTGGAGTCGCGGACCATGCCCGCCGCCCGCTGGGTGGTCGGCGGCCTGACCTGGCGACCGCGCTGGTCACGATGGCCGGCACCGCGATCGGCGACCCGGCGTCGGCGACCAACCGCAAGAGCTACATGCCGGTCGTGATGCTCCTCGTCGCCGCGACCGGTCTGCTGGCCCCGGCGCTGGTCGGCCTGGTCGCCCGCCGGTTCGGCGGCTCCGCCCCGCCCGCCACGGGGCTGCTGCTCGCGCTGCGCAACGTCACCGCCTCCGCGCGGCGCACCGCGGCGGTGGCGGCGCCGGTCCTGGTCACCGTCGGGCTGGCGGCGTCGCTGCTCATCGCGTCGGATCTGACCGACGCGGCGAAGCACGTCCTGCGCGCCAGGCCCGTGCACGCCGACTTCCTGGTCCTGCCGGACGGCACGGCCGGCCTGGACCGGCAGCTCGTTGCCCGGCTGCGCGGCGTCCCCGGCGTCGACGTCACCGTCAGCACCTCGACCAGCGTCTACACCCTGGAAGGCGACACCGCACTGATCCAGCGCCCCGCCGAGGCCGTGGACGAGGTGCCCGACGGCGGGATCAAGGTCGCCGCGGACTGGAACCTCCGGGTCGGTGACACCGCCCGGGTCTGGCTCGCCGACGGCAGCCGGGCGGAGCTGCGGGTCCTCGAGGTCCTGCCGGCCGGCAGTGCCGCGGACGCCTACGTGGGCGCGGCGAAGGCGTTCACCGTCCTGCCGTCGGTCGCCTACGTGCGGCTGCGGCCCGGCACCGACCGCGCGGCCACCGCCGTGGCGCTGCGCGACGCCGTCGACGGGCACCGGGCCCGGGCGGTGCCACGCAGCACCTGGCTCGATGCGGAGCGCGGCGGGCAGGGCTCGGCGAGCCGGCTCGGCCTGCTGGTCGTGCTCGGCATCGTGCTGGCCTACACCACGCTCGCCATGGTCAACACCCTGCTGATGGCGGCACCGGACCGCGCCGGGGAGCGCCGCTCGCTGAGCCTGCTCGGCGCGACCAGGGCCCAGGTGCTCGCCTGGACGGCCGTGGAGGTGCTCGTCACCGTCGCGCTGGGCGTCGTGCTCGCCGCGGGTGCCACGCTGATCGCCGTCGGGGGACTGTGGACGACCCTGTTGCGCATCGCCGGACCGGTGACGGTGAGTGTGCCGTGGGCAACGCTCGGTGCGTTGATCGGCGGGACGGCGCTGCTCGCGGTCGCTGCGGCGCTGGTCGGAGCACGTCCCGGAAAATAGTGAGACCGGCACCCACGGGGGAAGGCGCCGGTCTACTGCCTCCAAGAATAGGCCGCCATCCGCACATCCGCCAGTGCCAACCGGACGACGTCCAACGTGGACGATCGGCGCCCCGCAGGACGCGATGTCGCCTCACGTTCATCGGGCGTTCAGCCGAGGCGGTTCGGAGTTTGACCGACTCCTCCGTGATGTCCCAGTTTGATCATCAGGCGTTCAGCCGGACGCTGGAAACGGGGGCAACACGAAATAAGATTCATGATTAAACTCCCGGTCGGACCCCGCCTCGACGCCTCGGTGGAAGCGAGAGCGGTTCGGTAATCCACGCGGTGGTCCTTCAAATCCTTTTCGGGGAGGATCAATTTGTCTCGTGCTTACGTCCGTCGACTCGCAGTCGGCGGCGTGGTCGTCGCGACCGTCGCGCTGACGGCCACCTCGGCCAGTGCCACGCACAATGGCGCCAACGGCAAGATCACCTACAACATCGGCAACACCACCTACGTTGCCAACCCGGACGGTTCTGCCGCCACGATCCTGGTCAACGACAGCTTCACCGGCGGCACGTGGGCACCGGACGGCAGCCGGTTCGCCTACTCCTCGACCGCTGCGGGCGTCGGCATCAAGACCGTCCGCCAGAACGGTGTGGCGCCGGTCGTAGTGACCGGCAACGACGCCGATCAGGACCCGGCGTGGGGCGCCGACGGCGACGTCGTCTTCTTCAGTCGTCAGGGCCGGCTGTGGTTCGCCCTCAGTGACGGCGCCGGCGAAGCGCCCTTCGGCGCGGCAGGCTTCCAGGACGTCCACCCGTCGGTGTACGGGTATGACGTCATCTTCGAGCGGGACGGGTCCGGCGGTGCTCCCGCGGTGTACCGGCACAACAACGGCAACCCGGGCACGGACGCACTGCTGATCCCGAACGCGGCGAAGCCCGACTACTCGCCGGAGGGCGAGCGCATCGCCTACGTCGTCCCGGGTGCCACGGCGGCCGACGACCAGATCTGGATCGCTGACGCGGCCGGCGAAAACGCGGTGAAGCTGACGAACGACGCGGCGGGAGCCACCTCGCCCGCCTGGTCGCCGGACGGCAACACGATCATCTACACCCAGTCCACCGGAGCGGTCAAGAGCGTCGTCGTGGCCAACCCGGGCACGGTCTCTCCGGTCAACAGCAACGGGCAACGCCCGGCGTGGCAGTCCCTGCAGACCAACGGCGTGGACCGGGTGTGGGGTCAGGACGCCATCGAGACTGCGATCTCCGCGTCGCAGTGGAACTACGCCGATTTCGGCGCGGACGACCCGATCCGGAAGTCGGCCGGTGCGGTCGTACTCTCCCGCTCGGACCAGTTCTACGACGCCCTCGCGGGCTCGGCGCTGGCCATCAGCAAGGACGCGCCGTTGCTGATCACGGCGACGTCGGCGCTGGACGCCCGGGTGCAGGCTGAGATCAAGCGGGTCCTGGGCACCTCCGGCACCGTGTACCTGCTCGGCGGCACCGCGGCACTGCCGGCCTCGATCGCGAACAAGCTGACCAGCCTCGGCTACACCGTGCAGCGCCTCTGGGGCAACACGGCGGTCGAGACGGCGATCGCGATCAACAGGGTCATCACCGACACGCCGGAGATCGCCATCGTGGCCACCGGGGCGGAGTTCTACGACGCCCTCGCCGCCGGCGCGGTGGCGGGCGCCAACTCCAAGACCGTGATCGTGCTGAGCTGGGGCAGCAGCATGCCGGCCGCCTCGGCGAACTACCTCAACTCGCTCAACCCTGATCCGAGTGTCGAGGGCGGCACGCTGATCGTGGCCGCGGGCGGCCCAGGCGAAGACGCGCTGGTGGCCGCGCACGAGAGCGGACAGATGCCGAACTGGCCGTTCCAGACCGGCTACTACCCGGTGGTCGGCGACAACGCGAAGGACACCGCGCTGCTCATCGCGCAGTCCTTCTTCGCGTCGCCACTGGTCGCGGCGGTCGCGACCAGTGCGGGGTGGTATGACGCACTGACCGGTGGCGCCATGATCGGCGCCCAGTACGGGCCGCTGCTGCTGACCGACCCGAATGGCCTGTACGGTCCGGTCGCGGACTACCTTTCGAACAACTCCGCCAACATCTGGAAGGGCGTCGTTCTCGGTGGCGAGGCCGCGCTTCCCGCGTCGCTGATCAGCCCGATCGGCAACGCGATCGCGGTGCCGGGCTGGTGGCAGAGCAACAGCATCCAGCCCAACCTGGGCACGCCCGGGACGAAGAGCCTGCAGGCCCAGACGACGCCCGGTGTTCAGGCCGGCAAGGGTGCCAGCGGCCGGCCCGCTGTTCCGGGTGTCACGCTGCCCAGCCCGACCGGCACGCTCACCCGCTAGTCACCGCACCACAACCGCACACGCGGAGGGCCCCGGCAACCAGCCGGGGCCCTTCTCGCTGTGCGGTGCTGTGCCCGCTGGGCCACCGCTGGCGCGGCGTCCCGGCGGGGGGTTCCCACCCCACCCCCCAATGCTCGCGCTCCGCACGGCCGAAACACGCGCAGGCGCGCTGCATATTCGGGCCGGTGGTCCGTTGCTTGATGGCGCCAGGCCCTGCAGCCACGACCGCGCCCACTGCGTGGTGCACGGTCCGGCGCGGTCAGCCAACGATGACGGGCTAGTCCTTGCGCTTGAGCAGCCAGACGTCGTCCTGGGCCCAGATCTCCTCGTAGCCGTGGTTGAGGTAGTCCTGCTTCAGATCGAGGATCTGCTGCCGGCTGGAGTACGGCCAGGTGATCTTCGGTGCGGCGCCGAGCACGACGTACTGCGAGCCGTGGAGCTTCTTGAGATCGACGAGGACGAGATGTTGCGTACGGCTGCTGATCAGGACCCCGATTGCGTCGTCCGCCTCAACGGTTGCGTTCGCGGGGATCTGGTCCACGACGGCGACGGCCGCGCGCTGGTACGCCGACTGTTGCCAGGCGTCCGGTTCCGTGAGGCGGGAGAAGGCGAACAGCGACGTGGTGCAGCCGTAGATCGCGACCGCGAGCACACCGATCGCCCACGTCCACACCAGCGGCCGTGAAGCCCGTGCCGGTGCGGCCGCCGGTGGGTCCGCCGGTGGGTCGTCCGGCGCCGGCGTGTTCGCCCCCGCGCCGCGGCGCTCCCGCCAGCGAGAGTGCCAGGCCGCCAGGCGCGCGATGCCGTCGACGCCGGCCATCAACATGATGACCATCAGCGGGGCGTTGTACTGCCAGTGCACGGTCGTGTACGTGTACGTGTCCGACAGCAGCCGCAGGGTCAGCGACGGGAGCGCGAGCAGCACGATCGGAGACCGCAGGCTGGCGCCGACCACGACAGCGAGCAGCCAGAGCAGCAGCTGCCGCTTCTCCGGCGTCGAGACGACGAGCTCGACGAGCTTCCAGGGATGGGTCAGGGCGAACTTGGCCGCCGGTACGGGCCCGGAGCCGAGCGACCAGTAGGTCCAGTACTGCTGTGAACCTCCACCGAAGGCCGGAATGAAGACCTTGGTCGCGAGCGCGAACCAGGCGACCCCGGCGAATGCCAGTCCGCTGCCCCACCACCGATGACCGCGTATGAAGAAGAGCAGACCCAGCGCCGCCACCAGGAACCCCATCTCCTCCTTGACGAGCAGGAGCATTCCGGCGAGGGCTGCCGCTTGGCGATGATGGCCGGCATACAGCCGCTCGATGATCAGGGCCAGGATCAGGACCGCGCAGTCCAGCTCGTGGTACCCGACATCCATGGCCGACTGCAGGCCCCAGGACACCCCGAACGCGATCGAGACCAGGTACGCCGGGACGACCCCCAGAATGCTTCGGGTGAACCGCCAGACAACCGCGGCCGTGATCGCATAGATGGCCGCCTGGGCGAGGAAGAGCATGCGCATGTCGTCCCAGACCCAGTACAGCGGGGCCAGGAGTGCATGGATCGGCGAGAAGTGGTCGCCGAGCTGGAGGAAGTTGGTGCCGAGCCCGGCGTAGGCTCCCTTGAGCGGCACTCGAGGCGGCTCGAAGCGCGAGTAGGCGCGCACAGTCTGGTCGAAGATCACGTTGTCGAAGGACTTGTAGTAGATGACCTGTCGCCAGTTCTGCATCATCAGGGCGGTGTGCACGCCGAAGACGAGCGCGACAACGCCCAGAACGCCATACGTGTGAGGGGAGCCCAGCCGTTGGCGCAACTTCGATGACGCTTCCGGACTGTGTGCCGTTTCTTCGACCTGCGTGCTCATAACTCTCCAAGAAGGGCGGATCCAGCGCCGGCGGCACCGAGGTTTCGTCGCTCACGGTCGGGTCCGATCCCGCGGCAGTCGACTCCGTGACGAACGCGTCCACATCACGCAGTCGACGGCGAGCTTGCCCAGCAGACTCGGCGTGTCGTCGCAACTGCCGTCGATGTGGACGACTTCGTGGGCTTCGCCGGTCGCGGCCGCTCCGGCCGAGATGCGGACGTGGCACCGCAGCGGTCACCCGGTTCCGGGGCCCGCCCTATGCCGTGAGGTCGGTGGTCTCTGTGCGTCGGCGCGGGGCAGGCACCGGATCGGCGCCGGCCCAGCCTTGCACTCCCTGGGCCTCCGGGGAGCCGGGCTCGGAGGTGGTGCGGGGCAGATGGGCTTCCTTGAGGAGGAAGTGCGGTCGGCGCTTCACTTCGTAGTAGATACGGCCCACATACTCGCCGATCACCCCGACGACGATCATGTTGAGGCCGCCCAGGCCGACGATCGCGGTGAGCAGCGTGGTGTAGCCGGGGGAATCCACGCCGGAGACCATGCTGTGGCCGATGATCCACAGCATGTACGCGACGGCCAGCCCGGACATGAACAGTCCGAGGTAGATCGCCAGCCGGAGTGGCCGGTTGTTGAACGACAGCAGGCCGTCCATCGCGTAGTTGACCAGTTTCGGGAACGTCCACGAGGTGGCGCCGCCCTGGCGGGACACGTTCTGGTACTCGATGTAGGCCACGTCGAAGCCGACCCAGGCGAACATCGCCTTCGAGAAGCGGTTGTATTCCGGCATGGTGAGGATCGCGTCGACGACCGGGCGTGAGATCAGCCGGAAGTCGCCGGCGCCGTCGACCAGCCGGACCTCGATCCAGCGGTTGACCAGCCGGTAGAAGGTCTTGCTCAGGAACGTTCGGGTCGCCGGGTCGCCGGCTCGGTTGCGCCGAGCGACCACCTGGTCGATCCCGTTGTGCCACATCGCCACCAGTTGCGAGATCAACTCCGGTGGGTGTTGCAGGTCGGCATCCATGATGATCACGGCGTCGCCGGTGGTATGCCGCAGTCCGGCGTACATTGCCGCTTCTTTACCGAAGTTACGGCTGAACGCGACATACCGGACGCGTTCGTCGTTGGCGGCCAGTTTGCGCAGAATGGCGAGGGTGTCATCGATACTGCCGTCGTCTACGTAGATCAGCTCACACGTCTCACCGGCCGCTGCGACCTCAGCGGTGATCCGGTCGTGCAGCCGGACAAGAGTCTCGGCTTCGTTGAAGCACGGTATGACCACGGACAACACGTAAGAGCCTCTCGTCTGGCAACGCGCCATACCCTAACGCCGAGGTCGCCGCCTTCGCGACCCGGCCGCGTCGGATCGGCACCGTCCGGACGTAGGGCGATAGGGCCGCCCGGTACTGGCTACACTCCAGGGCGCCCCGACCTAGGAGTGCTCGCACCGTGCAGGAACTGCTCGTGGACCCGCCCGCCGTCGAGTCCCGCCACGCGCCCGAACGCGTCGCCCGCCGCCGCGCCGACCTTGTCGGCCTCGCCGTCGTGGCGGTCATCGTCGCGTTCGCCGCGCAGCTGCCAGTGCTCAAGACGCACCTTTTCTACTACTACGACGACACCTCGTCGGTGATCATCCCGGGCTGGCGCCTGATCGGCGAGCAGCTGTTGCAGGGCCGGCTGCCGATGCTGGACGTCGACGCCTGGCTCGGCGGCAACTTCGCCGGGGAGGCACAGTTCGGCCTGTTCAACCCGTTGACCATGGCCAATGCGGTGCTCGTCGCGCTGCTGCCCGACCTCGCGGTCGCCGCGATCCTGATCAAGACCGAGTTCCTGGTCCTGCTCGCCACCGGCGTCTACCTGCTGGCCCGCGAATACGGTGCGGGCCGCTCTGCCGCCGCCGTCGCGGCGGTCGCGCTGCCGTTCAGCGGCTACACGCTGTTCTGGGACGCGCACGCCTGGGTGACCAACCTCATCGCGTTCGGTCTGACCGTCCACACCTGGTGGACACTGCGCCGCTATGCCCGCGGCCGGCTGCACCCGGTCGTGCCGCTCGTCGTCGCCGTGCTCACCACGACCGCTGGCAGCCCGTACGCCGTGCTCGGCGTGATGGTCGTCGTGACCGCGGTCCTCGTGGAGCGGCTGGCGAACCGGCAGCGGCGGGAGGCGATCGGGGTGGCCGTCATCGGCCTCGTCGCTGGGCTGGCGGCCGCCGTCGTCTTCTTGCCGCTGCTGGGTGTCCAGTCGATCGGCACCCGGCAGGCCGGCGGCGTCTTCAACACCGGCCAGCTCGTCCCGGCCCTCGGGCAGCTGCTCAACCTCAGCGCTCCGACGTACGTGCCGCGGATCTACACGTTCAACCCCGCCTCGACCGACGCCTCGACGCCGATCGCCTACCTGGCGTGGTTCGTCGCGCCACTGCTGCCGTGGTTCGCGTGGTCCGCCCTCAAGGGCTTCCGCCGCTGGGCCGGCATCCTCGTCGTCGGTGTCGCCTACTTCGCATTGACCCTGGCCCCGTCGCACCTGTGGATGTTCCGCTGGCCGGCCCGCCTGATCGAATACCTGTTCCTGGCCGTCATCCTGGTCGTCGCGCTGCTGCTCACCGCCGGCCTGCGCACCGACAACGCGCGGCGGCGCGGCGCCGTCACCGCCGGCCTGATCTTCCTTTCGACCTACCTGGTCTGGGCCGACCGCCCCGATCAGACCCGCCGCGCGGTGGAGGCAGCGCTCGTGGTCGGGGTGCTGGTCCTGGCGGTCCTGCTGGCCGCCCGGCACCGGACCCGCCTGGTCACCCCCACGCTGATCGCGGGCACCCTCGCGGTGCTGGTCCTGCAGCTCAACTGGTTCCCCCGAAACCGGGACATCACGGCGTGGCAGTTTCCGCACAACGTGGCACAGCTGCGCGCCGACTTCGCCGACCGGTCCGACGGCAACACCTTCATCGTCGCCAACTCCGTGAAGATGAGCAACGCCGACAAGCAGCCGGACAAGGCCTGGCGCGAGGTGCTCTTCGGCAACGTCAGCCACGTGGCCGGGATGGCCAGCCTCAACGGCTACACCGGCATGGGCAACCGGCAGTTCGTCGAGGCGCTGTGCATGGAATACGAGGGCAGCGTCTGCGACAAGGCCTACCAGCGGGTCTTCGCGGTCGACCCGGCCACGGGGGTACCGCTCGCCGACCTGCTGCGGCTGCGCACCGTCACGCTGTTCAACGCCCAGATCCCCGGCACCCTCAAGCCGACCCCCGAGCTGCTGCGCGACCAGCCCTACGCGTTCGACCTCAAGCTGGCCCCGCCCGGCTGGGAGACCGCGGACCGCGGCACGTACGCCACCGTCATCCGCCGGACCGGGGCGCTGCCGCATCCCGAGGGCCGGGTCTCCTGGACCTCGCCGGGCCTGACGGTGACCGCCGACAGGGCCGAGCCGGAGGCCGAGGAGATCCGGTACACCGGCGGCGGAAGGGTCATCGTGGCGGCGCTGGCGTGGCCCGGCTGGCACGCCTCAGTCGACGGCCGCAACCTGCCGGTCGACCGCGGGCCGGCCGGCCTGATCCAGGTCGACCTGCCGTCGCGGGCCACCGAGGGCACGCTGAAGCTGTGGTTCGTCCCCGCCGGCCTGCGCACGGGGGTCGAGCTGCTCGCCGTCGGCGTGCTCATCGGCGCTGCGTACTGCACCTATCACACCGTGTACGCCCGCCGTCGCCGCGCGATGTCGGCCGGGTGAGCCTCGATGATCCGCCCGTTCGGCCGGATGAGGCCGCCGACCAGTCAGCCCGTAGGCTGGCCGGCATGAGTGTGGAGGTGGAGTCCGTCGATGTCCCGCGGGGTCGCGTCGGTGCCCTTCTGGAGCACAGCGCCTTCCGGTATGTCGTCATCGGCGGGCTCAGCGCCGCGGCCGACTTCGGCCTGCTCTACGCGCTGCACGAGCGGCTCGGCGTCCCGGTCGGGATCGCCGCGTTCGTCGCGGTCACCCTCGCGTTCGTCTTCAACTTCGCGCTCAACCGGATATGGTCATTTCGCAGCCAGGCACCGGTTGTCGGCCAGTTCGGCAAGTACATCTTCCTCGGCTGCGTCAACTGGGTGCTGACCGCCATTCTCGTGACCGCGTTCACGGCCCTGGGCCTGAACTATCTGGTGGCGAAGGCGATCGCACTCGTGCTGACTACAGCGAGTAACTACACGCTGTACCGGTTATGGGTCTTTAAAGATCGACGGCCGGCGACGCCGACCAAGGTCGGCTGAACGGGCTGTAAAGTACGCACGGTCGTCTGACGAGTGCTCTCGGAGCGCGGTGGGCGACACTGTAACCGGCAAGGAACTTGTGTCCGGCAGGTTGCCGTTCACCGACATGTCCTTTAGTGTCGCCGTTCGTGCTGGCCGCCAGGCCGTCGCGCGCTTCACGGGGTGTAATCGAGCTGGCAGGGAGTGCCATTGTGTCTGGCGAGAAGCCGACCACTGTAGTCATCGGGGCCGGTCCGGCCGGTCTCACCGCCGCTTATGCCCTTGCGAAGCAGAGCCTGCCGGTGCAGGTCTTCGAGGCCGACAAGGTGGTCGGTGGCATCAGCCAGACCGTCGAGCGCGACGGATGGCGCTTCGACATCGGCGGCCACCGGTTCTTCACCAAGGTGCCCGAGGTCGAGGCGCTGTGGCACGAGATCCTGCCCGACGAGGACTTCCTGCTGCGCCCCCGCATGAGCCGCATCTACTACCGCGGTAAGCTCTTCGACTACCCGTTGAAGGCGATGAACGCCCTGCGCAACCTCGGCGTGTGGGAGGCCGTGCGCTGCGTCGCGTCCTACACCGCGGCCCGGATCCGCCCGCCGAAGGACCAGTCGCACTTCGAGGGCTGGGTCTCCGCCCGTTTCGGCTGGCGCCTCTACTCCATCTTCTTCAAGACCTACACCGAGAAGGTGTGGGGCATGCCCGCCACGGCCCTGCAGGCCGACTGGGCCGCCCAGCGCATCAAGAACCTCTCGCTGTCCAGCGCCGTGATGAACGCGCTCATGCCGAAGCGCAACCAGAAGGACATCGCGAGCCTCATCGAGGAGTTCCAGTACCCGAAGTACGGCCCCGGCATGATGTGGGAGCGGTGCACCGAGCACGTCGAGAAGCTCGGCGGCACGGTCGCCCTGCAGACCTGGGTCAAGACGATCCACCGCGACCCGGAGACCAGGAAGGTCACCGCCGTCGACATCGCCGACGCCGCGGGCGAGCGGCGCGTGCCGCTGGACCACCTGATCTCCTCGATGCCGCTGTCGGAGCTGGTCCTCGCGATGGAGCCGGCCGCCGATCACGACGCCATCCTCGCCGCCAAGGACCTGCACTACCGCGACTTCCTCACCGTCGCGCTGGTCGTGCCGCAGGAGTTCTCCTTCCCGGACAACTGGATCTACATCCACGACCCGCACGTCAAGGTCGGCCGGATCCAGAACTTCGGCTCCTGGTCGCCGTACATGGTCAAGGACGGGCGCACCTGCCTCGGCATGGAGTACTTCGTCTTCGAGAACGACGAGATGTGGGTCAAGTCCGACGAGGACCTGGTCGCGTTCGCCACCTCGGAGCTGGAGCGCCTCGGCCTGGTCAAGGAAGGCGCGGTCGAGACCGGCTACGTCGTGCGGATGCCCAAGGCCTACCCGACCTACGACGAGACCTACCAGCGCAACGTCGACGTGCTGCGGGCCTGGCTCGACGCCAACGTCACCAACGCGCACCCGGTCGGCCGCAACGGCATGCACCGCTACAACAACGCCGACCACTCGATGATGACGGCGCTGCTCACCGCCGAGAACATCGCCTCGGGCACCACCCACGACGTGTGGGAGGTCAACGTGGAAGAGGAATACCACGAGGAGAAGTCGACCTCGGACGGCGGCGCCGCCAAGGGCACCGGCCGCAGCGCTCCGGTGATTCCGCGGCAGACCCCTCGGGTAGACGCTTCCAGCACGGCCGATGTCGACCGATGAAGCCACGCTGCCGGCGGTGACGGACCCCGTCGCCGCCGGCACCACCCCCACCCCGCGCAGGCGCAGCGTCGCCGGCGCCGGCCGGTGGCTGTGGCACACGGTCCGCACCAACAAGGCGTTCACCACCCTGCTGGCCGTCGCCGCCCTCGTCCGGGCGGCCATGATGGTCACGTACTACCCGGCCTTCGCCTACTTCATCGACACCCGGGCGTACATGCTGTCGGCGAAGAGCTGGGACACCGACCCGATCTGGCCCTTCGGCTACCCGTTCTACCTCTGGCTCCTCGCACCGTTCGGGCGCACGTCGGTCGTCGCCCTCAGCCAGCACCTGCTCGGCCTCGCCATGGGCGTGGTCGTCTACGCCCTGCTGCGCCGCCGCGGCATCGGGCGGGGCTGGTCCACGCTCGCCGCGGCGCCGATCCTGCTCGACGCCCGGGAACTCGTGGTCGAGCACCACCTCCTGTCCGACACGCTCTTCTCGGTGCTCCTGCTGGCCGCGGTCGTCCTGCTCCTGTGGACCGACCGGCTGCCGATCTGGGTCGCGGCACTGTCCGGCGGCTTCCTCGCCGCGGCGAGCCTCACCCGCACCATCGGGCAGGTCCTGCTCGTCGTGTTCCTCGCCTACCTGATCGTGCGCCGGGTCGGCTGGAAGCAGGTGGCCGCCTTCTGCGTGGCCGTCGCCATCCCGCTGTCCGGCTACATGGTCTGGTTCCACCACGAGCACGGCGTCTACGCCATCAACTCCTACACCGGCCGCTACATGTGGGCCCGCACCACCACGTTCGTCGACTGCGACAAGATCGACTTCACGCCGCAGGAGCGGGAGCTCTGCCCGCTCGAGCCGCTCGGCCAGCGCCTGGGCCCCGACTCCTACCTGTGGTACGACGACCCGACGGATCTCGTCCGCCGGTACAAGGACGACAACATCTACAAGTCGTTCGCGACCAAGGCGATCCTGGCCCAGCCGGACGAGTACTTCAAGGTCGTCATGGCCGACACGGTGCACATGTTCCAGCCCGGCTGGCACGGCCCATCGCGCACCGAGTGCGTCCACGACCGGTGGAACATGCCGTCGGCCGGCTCGGGCGAGGCCTGCGCGGCAACGCTCATGGTCAAGCCCTTCATCCCCGGCGCCGAGGCGACCGCCGGCGAGCCGGCAAACTGGCAGAACAAGGCCATGCACGCCTACGGCCGGGTCTTCACGGTCCCGGGCCTGCTCTACGTGTTCGTCCTGCTGGTCATCTTCGCGGCGGCGCTGCGCCGCCCGCGCAAGCAGCACGGCGGCGAGAACCTCGACGCGGTCTTCCTGGGCACCATCTCGGTGGCGCTGGTGATGATGTCGCTGGCGTTGTCCGCGATCGACATCCGTTACGTGATGCCGTTGCTGACGCTGGCTCCGGTGGCGCTGGCTCTTTCTGTGCATCGCTTGCGCCGGGCCGCCTAGCTCGCTGTCGTACACATGTGCTATCCACAGGCTGTGGATAGCACATGTGTACGAAGGTTGTTTGGCCTGGTCGGGGGCTGTGGATAACGCTGTGGTCGCTCTTCGCGTGCGAGCGTGAACGGGTAGCGCGGTCGCCGTCCGTGTCGTCTTGCGGTGATGCCAAGCCAGGTCCGGACTCGCATGATCCAGCGCCGTCGAGGCCATCATTCGGTGGTGCCACACCGTCGCTGGCTTCAAGGGCGAGCACAAATCACCCATAACGCAGCGTTGGCTTCACCCGCGCCGGGATCCACTCGCCCGCGCTCATGATCGAAGGACCGGACTGGTCGTCCGGGCGGCCGCGGCTGTCCTTCGATCACGGGGCGGGGCGGGAGATCGCCGTCTGAGTGCTGGTACTCCCCGGTCTAGTGATCGATGTTCGTAACTCCGCGTTGTCGGCGGCTTCAATCTCATACAAATCGCCCGAATCGCCGCACCGCGCCGATCGGCGCCGATCGGCACTGGCCCCGCTCATGATCGAAGGGCCGGACTGGTCGTCTGGGCGGCCGCGGCTGTCCTTCGATCACGGGGCGGGGCGGGAGATCGCCGTCCGAGCGCTGGTACTACCCGGTCTAGTGATCGATGGTCTTCGTTTTGGCCAGCGGCGTAACCATTCAGCTGGTTCTGGTTTGGGTGGGTCTTGATCTTGGTGGGTGGTGGTGCATCCTGGGCGGCGTGTCCGATTCGCTGCCGGTGGCCGAGCTGCTGGAGCGGTTCGCCCGACTGGAGGCATCGCTTGCCGATCGGGACGCGGTGATCGCGGAGCGGGACGCGCGGATCGAGGTGTTGACGCGGCGGGTCGCTGAATTGGAGGCGTTGCTGCGCAAGGATTCGCGGACGTCGTCGAAGCCGCTGTCGTCGGACGGGCCGGTGAAGGCGCCGCCGCGGTCGCGGCGTCAGCGGTCGGGCCGGGTGCCAGGCAAGCGGCCCGGCGGGCCCGGGTTCACGCTGCGGCAGGTCGACCGGCCCCGACCGGGTCGACGTCCACCGCCCGGAGATCTGCGCCGGCTGTGCCGGGTCGCTGCGGCGTGCGCCGGTGACGTGGGTCGAGGCCCGGCAGCTGTTCGGCCTGCCCGAGGTCCGGCTGCGGGTGACCGAACACCGCCTCGAGCATCGCCGGTGCCAGTGCGGGACGGTCACGATGCGACACCGCCCGCGGGGGTCGGCGCACCGGCCCAGTATGGGCCGCGGGTCCGGGCGGTCGTTGCGTATCTGGTCGGCTACCAGCACCTGCCGTACGAACGGGCCTGCGAGACCCTCGCCGACCTGCTCGGGGTCGGCATGTCGGCTGGGACCCTGGTGTCGATCCTGGCCCGTACCCGCGCCGGCCTGACCGGGTTCCGGGACGTGGTCCGGGACCGTCTCGGCGCAGCGGCCGTGGCGCGCTTCGACGAGACCGCACTGCGCGTCGCCGGCACCTCGGCGTGGGTGCACTGCGCGTCCACCGAGACCCTGTCACTGTTCCAGGTCCACGCCGCCCGCGGCCACGCCGCGTTCGCCGCCGGGGTCCTGCCGGGTGTTCACCGGCGTCGCGGTCCACGACGGGTTCACCCCGTACCGCCGCTACGGAACAGCGCATCAACTCTGCAACGCCCACCACCTGCGCGAACTCGCCGGGATCCTCGACCTGGAACCCGGCCAGACCTGGGCGGCGGACGGCGCTGGATCATGTGAGTTCGGACCTGGCTTGGGATCACTGCAACTACGGTACGGACGGTGACCGCGCTACCCGGAGCCACAAAGGCCGCAGCCGTGATGGATTTTCTATTACGGGGATGCCAGACCCGCACGCGAACCGCAACGCAAAGACCCCCGACCAACAAAGGCCGGGGGTCTCGCTGAGTTCCGTGTCGAGGCTAGAGGGCTCGACGGCCACGGCCGGCGAAGCCGGCGACCAGCGCGACACCGATGGCGGCCACGATCACCTGGACGACGAGCTCGCCCCAGTCCACGCCGGGGGTGTCGGTCGCGACGCCGATGGCGTTGGCGATGAAGGTGCCGATGAGTGCGGCGACAACGCCGATGACCATCGTGAGCCAGATCGGGATGTTCTGGCGGCCGGGGACCACCAGCCTGCCGAGCGCGCCCACGATCAGACCGACGATCAGCGCGGTGATGATTCCGGTGACGGTCACTGTTCCTCCTCGTTTTTCCAAGTAGCAGCGGCGTCGATGTACCGCTGCTTCAAGGGGTGCCCGATCCCGGTCGCCGCCAAACACCGTCAGTCCTTTGAGGACTCCGGGTTGAGAGGGCGGATGGCGCCGGCCAGCATGAATGCGACGGTGAGGAGCACCGCGATGGCGATGAGTGCCTTCAGGACCGACACGTGGTCGCCGAGGAGGCCGATCAGCGGCGGGCCGCCCAGGAAGGCGCAGTAGCCGATCGAGGCGACCACGCTGACCCGGCCGGCGGCCTTGGCGGGGTCGTCGGAGGCGGCGCTCATGCCGACCGGGAAGCCCAGGGAGGCGCCGGTGCCCCAGAGCAGCGCGCCAGCGAAGGCGGTCGGGGTGTTCGGGCCGAAGATGAACAGGAGCAGGCCGGCGAGGGCGATGACGGCCAGGGCGCGCAGGACCAGGACGCGGCCGAACCGGTCGAGAAGGCCGGGGCCGAACCAGCGGCCGACGGTCATGGCGGTGAGGAAGACTGTGAAGGCGAGGGTGCCGACCGCGGCGGGCGTGTGGTAGCCGTCGATGACCGCGACGGCGATCCAGTCGATGCCGGCGCCCTCGGTGAAGGCGAAGGCCAGGACGAAGACGCCGATGAGCAGGGTGCGGGGCTCGGTCCAGAACTCCAGGAACCGGCGCTTGCCGCCGTCGGCGGGTGCCTCGTCGGGGACGTCGGGGAGGAACGCGCGGACCATGACGAACGTGCTGGCGCCGACCAGGACCGCGACGGCGCTCAGGTGGATCGTCACCGGGACCTTCAGGGCCACCATCGCGGTGCCGATCAGGGCGCCGGCGACCGTGCCGACGCTGTAGCCGGCGTGGAAGCGGGGCATGATGGCGCGGCCGAGGCGGCGTTCGACGAGGGCGCCCTGCACGTTCATCGCGACGTCCCAGGCGCCGTTGGCGAAGCCGAAGGCGAAGAGGCCCAGGACGACCGGTGGCACGCCGAGGTGGTAGCCGCCGGCGACGATGATGAGGCTGACGGTCAGCAGGACCGCCATCGCGGCGACCGTGGCCCGGGAGCCGAAGCGGGCGACGATCTGGCCGGAGAGCACGAGCGAGATGATCGAGCCGGCGGCGATGGCGACCAGGACCAGGCCGAGCTGGGACGGGTCGAGGTGCAGCTCGTCACGGATCTGCGGGATGCGGGTGGCCCAGCTCGCCATTGCCATGCCGGACCAGATGAAGGCGGCGTAGACGGCGCGGGTGGCGGCGCGCACGGACTGGTCGGTGGTGGGTGCCGGCCCGGTGGTCAGGGTCATTGCGGGGCTCCAAGGGTTCTTTCGACGATCACGCGGATCTGTTCGCGCGGCACCGGCGCCGTGGACAGGGTTTTGTGCATGACCAGGCCCTCGATCAGGGCGTCGACGCCCCGAGCGGTGGTCGGGTCGACGAAGCGTTCGAGGACGGCGCGGCTGGTGCGCATCCAGGTCTCGGTGACGGTGCGCAGCGCGGGGTCGCGCAGCGCGGCCAGGTACAGCTCGTAGGCGATGGCCCAGTCGGCGGTGTCGGCGCCGGCGTCGCCGTGGATGAGGTCGGTGATCGCGTCCACCAGAGCCTCATGGGTGTGGACGTGCAGGAAATGCGACTCGTAGACGACGGACATCCGCTCGGCGTGCCGCTGGAATGCCTGGGCGCGGAGGTCTTCCAGGCTGCTGAAGTGGTACGTCAGCGAGCCCAGCGGCACGTCCGCCGCCGCCGCGATCAGCCGGTGGGTGGTGCCGGCGACGCCGTGCTCGGCGATGACCCCGATTGCGGCGTCGACGATGCGGTCCTTGCGGTTCGGATCGTGCCGGCGCGTCGCCACCGGCTCAAACCCGCGGTTCGTCGTGCTGCGCGATCGTCTGCGGGTCGACGGACCGGACGGTCGCCTGCGGGTCGAGGTGGCGGACGATCCTGGCGGGATTGCCGACCGCGAGGACGCCCGCCGGCAGGTCACGGACCACGACCGAGCCGGCCCCGACGACGGTGTCGGCGCCGATCGTGACGCCGGGGCAGACGATGACGCCGCCGCCGAGCCAGACGTTGTCGCCGATGACGATCGGCCTGGCCGCCTCCCACTTGTCGCGCCGCGGGCCCGGCTCCAGCGGGTGCGTGGAGGTCAGCAGCTGGACCCCTGGGCCGATCTGCACGTCGTCGCCGATCGTGATCGTGGCGACGTCGTTGCAGATGAGCCCGAAGTTGGCGAACGAGCGGGCGCCGAACGTGGTCTGGTAACCGTAGTCGCACCGCAGCGGCGGCCGGATCAGGCTGCCCTCGCCGTAGCCGCCGAGCAGCTCGGTCAGCAGCGCCCGCATGGTCGCGCCGTCCGTCGGGTCCGTCGTGTTGATCCGGTGGGCGAGCCGCTGCGCCCGCGCGTCGTCGAGCCCCAGTTGCGGGTCGTCGGCGATGTACAGCTCCCCCGCGAGCATCCGCTCACGCATGCTCTCCCCGGTCATGTGTACAACCGTACACTCGCTATGTACGTCTGTACACTAGCGCCGGCGACGCTGGACGAGCGCGGCGATCAGGGCGACCGGGATCCACAGGTACACCGCGAAAAGCCGGCGAACTTGAGGGCCGCGGCGCTGGAGTACCAGCCGGCCGTGTCCAAGACCCTCAAGGCACTGGTCGACCGCGACGCCGTGACGATGCAGGCCGCACCCGACGACGCCCGCCGCCGCGAGGTCGCCCTCACGCCGCTCGGCGCGGTCAGGGCCACCCTGGACGCCGCCCGGCGGTGAGGGCCAGGTCAGGTGAGGGCCCAGGTCAGGTGAGCGCCGAGGTCAGGTGAGCGCCGAGGTCAGGGGTGCGAGGGCCGGACCGGGTGGGTGCGGCTCGCGCTGCCGCCCGGGTCGCCGTTGCCGGGTTTCAGGGTGCCCTGCCGGCCGGGTGCGGTCGTGGTCGTGGCCGCGGGGGACGGAACGGCGAGCACGCTGCGGCAGTAGTCGTCGATGCCGTTGGCGCCCTTCGCGGCGTGGGCCAGCGCCTGCCGGTCCTCGCCGGTGACCTGCGGGGCGTGCGGATCGGCGCGGCCGCCTCCCACGCGCGGCACAGCTGCGCGACGCTGCCCACCGGCGGCGACCCCGCGGGCGACCCGGTCGGCGGGGCGCTCGGGCGGGGCGCCGCGGACGGTGCCGGGCTCGCGTCGTCGCCGCCGCCGTCGCCGAACAGCGAGTCCACGGTCCGCTGCACCGGATCCGGCAGGTGGTCGGCGCCGGTCGCGTACGCGGTGCCTCCCAGCGACAGGATCGCCGCGGCCGCGACCGCGAACAGGCCGACCCGTCGCCGCCGGCGGGCACGGTAGGTCTGCCGGAACGCGCGCAGCGCTGAGTCCTCGCCGGCCAGTTCGCCCGGCAGCGCCGGTCCGGCGGCGGCGACCAGCAGGGCGGTGACGGCCGCATGCCGTCCACCGTCCGGCTCGCGCAGGTCGAGCAGGTGCTCCGCGACGTCAGGAGCTAGGGAATCGGGCATGATCAGCTGCCTTCCCGCGGATCTGTGCCGCGGTGTGCCTGGACTTCGGGGTGTTCGGCCAGCCGGCGCAGTCCCCGCATCGTCGCGATGCGGATCGCGCCGGGGCGTTTGCGCAGCACGTGGGCGGCGCCGGCGACGTCGAGCCCGGCCACGACCCGCAGCATGACCGCCTCCGCCTGCTCGGTCGGCAGGGTGCGGATCATCCGCAGCGCCCACTCGGTGCCGGACCGGTCACCGGCGTCCAGCGCCGCGTCCCGGGCCGCCTCTCCGGTGGCCTCGCCGACCTCGTGCACCGTCTCGTGCGGCTCTTCGCGGCGGCGCCACGCCCGCCGGTTCTCGTCGATGCCACGGTTGCGGGCGATCCGGAACAGCCACACCCGGAACGCGGTCGTGCCGCCGGTGAACCGGGACAGGTCCCGTGATGCCTGCAGCCAGGTCTCCGACGCCACGTCCTCGGCCGCGTCGCCGCAGACGACCCGCAGGTATCGCAGCACCAGCGGCTGCAACGCCCGCCACAGCTCGGCGAAGGCCGCGGCGTCGCCGGCGACCGCGCCGGCGAGGGCCGCCCCGAGCCGGGCGTCCAGCGCGTCGGCGCCGGACGCCTGCGCAGCGGGTCCGGACGCGCCGTGGGTGAACGGCGTCAAATGAGTCTCCGCCAACGTCGTCACGGCCGACCCGGCCGGTCCGGCGCCGGCGCCCGGCCCGGTGCGACGGCCGCAGCGGCCAGGCCGCTGCGGGCCATGACCTGCCAGCGCTGCCGCCCGCCGAGCAGGGCGGCGACCGTGGACTGCACCACGACCAGGTACAGCAGCTGCCGGTACACCACTTGCTGCAACGGGACGGTCCACAGCGGACCCAGCCGCTCGCCGTCGAGCCGCAGCGCGTAGCCGGCCACCAGGACCTGCAGGGCGGTGAAGCCGCACCACACCGCCGCCACCTGCGCCGCCGGCAGGAAGTACAGACTGTAGAGGGCGTAGACGTCGACCAGCGGTGCGGTCAGCGGCAGCAGCATCTGGAACACCGCCAGGTAGACCAGGCCCCGCCGGCCCAGATGTCCGCGCTCGCGGATCGCCCGGCGGTGCTTCCAGGCCGCCTGCATCGTGCCGTAGCACCAGCGGTACCGCTGCCGCCACAGCTGCCGCAGCGTCGCCGGTGCCTCGGTCCAGGCGATCGCACGCTCCGCGTAGACGGCCCGCCACCCTGCCCGCAGCACGGCCATCGTCAGGTCGGTGTCCTCGGCCAGCGTGTCTCCGGGGACGCCGTCGACGTCCAGCAGCGCTGCGCGCCGGAACGCGCCGATCGCGCCGGGGATCGTCGGCATGCACTCGCCGAGTTCGAACATCCGCCGGTCGAGGTTGAAGCCGACCACGTACTCCAGGTGCTGCCAGCGGCCGAGCAGGCCGCCACGGTTGGCGACCTTGGTGTTGCCGCTGACCGCCCCGACCGACGGGTCGGCGAACGGCTGGACCAGCCGGCCGACGGCGTCGGGCTCGAACACGGTGTCCCCGTCGACCAGGACCAGCAGCTGGCCGCGGGCGGCCGCGATGCCGGTGTTGAGCGCGGCCGGCTTCCCCGCGTTGGCCTGCCGGATCAGGCGGACGCCGGGCAGTGCGAGGCGGCGCACCACCTCGGCGGTGCCGTCGGTGGAGCCGTCGTCGACGACGATCACCTCGATCTGGGGATAGTCGTTGCCGACCAGCGACCGGACCGTCGAGGCGATGTTCGCCGCCTCGTTGTAGGCCGGGACGACGACCGACACCAGCCCGAAGGACCGCAGCGGCCGGCGCGCCGCAGCGGCGGCCCGCCGTGCGTGCCGGCGCGCCGTGACCACCTGGACGACCAGCCTGAGCAGGGCCAGGGCGGTGCCGGCCACGATGATCCACCACATGGCCGTGCTGATCCAGCCCGCGGCCGCCTGTGCCCACCGCAGCGCGTGACCGCGGGCGACCGCGCCCGTGCCGGCCGGCGCGTCCGGCGGCAGGCCGATCCCCTCGGAGACCGTGACGAACCGGACGCCGGCCGCGCCGGACACGATCCGCTCGACCGCCGCCACCGTCTGCGAGCGGTCACCGCCACCGTCGTGCAGCATCACCACGGCGCCGGCACCCTTGGGGCCGGACAGCGCCGCCGCGACGATCGCGTCCGCGCCGGGGCGCCGCCAGTCCTCGGTGTCGCGGTCGGTCAGGACGGTGAGGTACCCGCTCGCGGCGCGGACCGTCGCGAGATCGGGCAGCGCCGACGGGGTCGAGGAGTACGGCGGGCGCAGCAGCCGCACCGTCCGCCCCGTGGCGGCGGCGATCGCGTTGCGGGTGAGGTCCAGCTCGAGCTGCTGCCGCCACTGCGGGAGGCGGGCCAGGTCGGCGTGGGTGAAGGTGTGCACGCCGAGTTCGTGCCCCTCGGCGACGATGCGGCGTACCAGGTCCGGATACCGGTTGACCCGCGCGCCGACGACGAAGAAGGTCGCCCGGGCGTGGTGGCGGCGCAACGCGTCGAGGATCAGCGGCGTCCACCGGGGATCCGGGCCGTCGTCGAAGGTGAGCGCGATCGCCCCGGCCGGCATCGCCGCGGATTGCACCGTGCCGTCGGCGCCGACCTGCAGCACCGGGCCGGTCCCTTCGGGCAGGACCGAGACGGCGGCGCCGGGCGCCGGTCCCTGCTCGCCGGCGACGCCGCGCACCCAGCCGTTCAGGCACAACTCGGCGAGCAGCACCGCCATCGCCAGCAGTAGTAGGAGCCAGTGCGCGCGGGGCGCCCGGCGGGAGACGTGTCTGGCCACGGCTACTTCGTCCGGCTCGGCTTCGGGTTGCCCGGGTGCGACGTCTTGCGGTTGTCGTGCGGCTCGGTGGCCGTCGCCGATGCGCCCGAGGGCGACCCTGCCGTCTGCGGGGTGGCGGCCGCGGCACCGCCGGCGCCGCCGGCGGGCGTCGGCGCGCCGGTCGGGCTGGGCGCGCTCCCGACGCCGGACTCCGCGCCGTCGCGGTGCTGGCCGCCCTGCCCGCCCTGCGGCAGGCCGGGCAGCGGCACCGGCGAGCTGCCCAGCAGCCCCGCGACCAGCAGCAGGCAGCTCGCCGCGAGCAACACGCCCAGGCCGGCACCGAGACTGGTGAACAGCCTGCGACGCCGGCCGCTGCGGTCAACAAAGACCGGGTCGACCACGTTCACGGCTGAAGGAGCGGCGCGCCCCCCTCGACCGTTACGGGGTGAGGCCGGTGTTCGTCGGGTCCTGCAGCGCCTCGTCGATGTCCTTGGTCGTCTTCGTCATGATCTCCTGGACCTGCTCGCGGGTGAGGGCGCCCGGCGCGCTCCACAGCTCCCGGAGGTCCTTCGCAATGATCGACTCGACGATGATCCAGGCGGAGACCGAGGGGTACATCTTGCCGTGCGGGATCATCTCGCGGAACGCGGCGTATTCGGGCTCGGTCGCGAGCTTGGTGCCCTCGATCGCCTCGGTGCGCGCCGGCCACAGCCCGGAGTTGACGCTGTAGCGCTGCTGGCTCGCCTTGCCCGTCAGGTACCGGACGAACTCGAAGGCCGCCTCGGGGTGCTTGGCCGTCTTCAGGATGCCGAGGTTGGACCCGCCGAGGAAGCCGAACGTGCCCGCCTTGCCGGCCGGCATCGGGGCGGTCGACCAACCGGCCTTGAGCCCGGCCCGGCCGGTGTTGGACGCGAACTCCGCGACCGACTGCGAGTTGTCGATGGTGATCGCGCCGGTACCCTCGGCGAACGCGCGCGGCACGTCGCTGGAGGACAGCGCCATCGCCCTCGGGTCGTCGTAGAGGCCGATGAGCCGCTGGTAGTAGCTCACCCCGTCGACCGCGGCCGGCTCGGCAAGCATCGACTTCGTGCCGTCGTCCTTGATCAGGTCCCCGCCGGCGGCCCAGATGAAGGGGGCCACGTTGTGGATGATGCCGAAGTTGTTCTGCAGGCCGATGGCCAGCGGCGCGACCCCGGCGTCCGAGGTCTTGATCTTCTGCAGCGTCGCCTCGAACGCGTCCCAGGTGGCGAACGCCTCCTTCGGGTCCAGGCCAAGTCTCTGCAGGACGTCGGTGCGGTAGAACAGCGCCCGGATGTCGATCAACCACGGCAATGCGGTGATGTCCGAGGAGGTGATGAGGTGGCTGGAACTCCAGCTCGCCTTGGCGAACACGTCCTCGCCGCCGACCGCCGCGATCTCCTCGATGCTGTACGGCCGCAGCGCGCCGATCGAGCTGAACCCCGCCACCCAGGTCGTGCCCAGCACCGTCACGTCCGGGCCCTCGCCGCTGGTCGAGGCGGTGCTGAGCCTGGTCAGCGCCTCGTCCCACGGCACCCGCACCGGGTTGACCGTGATGTTCGGGTGCGCCTTGTGGAACTCCTCGGCCTCGGTGACGACGGCCTGGTCCTGCACCGGCCCGCCGTACGGCATGTACCAGAAGTCGATCGTGACCGGCGGCCGGTCGGCGGCGTACCCCACGCCGCCCGCGGCCTCGTCGTCCTTGGCCGCGCACCCGGTCGCCGGCAGGAGGGCCGCCGCCGCGGCGGCCGCGGTCATGATCAGCCGTCGGCGGCTGAGGCTGCTCGGCACGGGTACCCCCTGTGATGGTCGTCTCGTCCCATCAGGCCAATCGACCCGCGCTCGCCGGTACTGAGAGCAAATACCCAGGTCAAAACCCCGAAGGTCGGCGTGTGCGTGCCGATCTCCAGGCCATGCGAAAGGTCGGGAAGCTCAGGTGGCGATGGCCGCGGGTGCTGGCGCTCGCGGTCGTGCTGCTCGGCGGCGTGACCTTCGCCAACGTGTCCCTGCACGGCAGGGCGCAGGTCCACGAGGCGACGAGGTCCCACCTCAGCGAGCTCAACATGCTCCTGCACGAGGAGAGCTCCGTGCTGTGGAAGGCCGTCGCCGACCGCAACTCGCCGGTGAACGTCGCCCGCGAGCTCGGCGAGAACCGCGGCCGGGAGCGCGAGCTGCTCGACGCGTTGCAGGGCGACCTGCCCGCGAGCACGCTCAAGGACCTCAGGAGCAGCGTCGCCGCGTACCGTGCCGTGCTGGACACCGAACTCGGCCTGCTCGGCGTCGGCAAGATCAGCGAGGCGAAGGCACTGGAGAAGCGGGAGACCGAGCCGCAGTTCGGCCGGCTCAACGCCCGCCTGCACGGCCTGGAGGAGCAGGCCGCCGACGCCGCCGAGCTGGCCAACAACATCGCCGACCTCGCGCTCGCCGTCGCCATGACCCTCGCCGTCACCGCGATCGGCCGGCTGCTGTACCAGTTCGAACGCGAGCACCGCCTCACCACCAAGGCCAACGAGGAGATGCTCGAACAGCAGCAGATCGCCCTCGACACGCTCGCCGAGCACGAGGCGCTGATCCGGCACCAGGCCTCGCACGACCCGCTGACCGGCCTGCCGAACCGGCGGCTGCTCACCGAGCTGCTGGAGGGCGGCGACGGCCTCGACCGGGCGCTGCTGCTGGTCGACCTGGACAACTTCAAGCCCGTCAACGACCAGCTCGGCCACGCCGCCGGCGACGACCTCCTCGTCGGCGTGTCCAGCCGGCTGCTGGCCGCGGTGCGCGCCGACGACGCCGTGGTCCGCCTCGGCGGCGACGAGTTCGCGATCGTCATCGCCGGCGGGGACGCGGGCGTCGCGGTCCGGGTCGCGGAGCGGATCGTCGCCACCGTCGGCGAGCCGTTCGAGATCGCCGGGACCGAGGTCCGCGTCGGCGCCAGCGTCGGCGTCGCGATCAGCGGCGGCGGCCGTGACGGCAATGAGCTGCTGCGCGACGCCGACATGGCGATGTACCAGGTCAAACAGGGCAGCAAGGGCGGCTTCGCGGTGTACCGGGAGCCCGACGTCCGGCTGATTCACCAGGCCGTCAGGTAACGCGCCCGGCGGGGACCGCGCTTCTTCCTGAACGAAGGTCTCAGGAAGGGGCGGCGAATGCGGCGAATGCGTCGAATGCTCGCACTGACGATGGTGGTGACCGCGGCCGTGTCCGCCGGGGCAACCGGATCGGCGTACGCCACGCCAGCCGGCTCGGCTGCCGCGACCGTGTTCTTCCCCAACCCGGTCCAGACGCTCGGGCTGCAGAACCTGGCCGATGACAAGGACGCCGACAGCCCGGCGTTCGCACCCGCCTACCGTCGGGTCACGCTCACCGACCTCGACGGGTCCGGCAGGCTGTCCGGCCGGTACGTGATCGTGAAGAGCTCCACCGGTAAGGCGGCCCTGGCGGTCGACGGCGCGTTCCCCGCATGGCATCGCGACGCCGACCAGTTCGAGCAGGTGATGGGCTACTACTGGGTGACGACCGCGCAGCTGTACCTGCAGCACCTGGGCTTCGGCTCGGCGCTGCGCCCCGTCAACCAGCGCCGGATCGAGGTTCGGATCGACCAGTACGGCGGCGACAACTCGTTCTTCCGCGACGACAAGGCCAACATCACCCTCGGCAAGGGTGGGGTCGACGACGCGGAGGACGCCGAGGTCATCGTGCACGAGTACGGCCACTCGGTGCAGGACGGCCAGGTGCCCGGATTCGGCACGACGCTGGAGTCGGGCTCGATCGGTGAGGCGTTCGGCGACTACCTCGCCGTGGTGGTCAGCAGCTGGGCCACCGGCGTGCCGGCCCGCACACCCGAGGCGTGCGTCGCGGACTGGGACTCCGTGTCCTACACCAGCACCGTGCCGCACTGCCTGCGCCGGCTCGACGGCACGAAGCACTACCCGCAGGACGTCGTCGGCGAGGTCCACGCCGACGGCGAGATCTGGTCCCGCGCGCTGTGGGACATCCGTGCCGCGCTCGGTGACACCCGTGCCAGCACCCTGATCGTGGAGGCGCAGTTCGCCTTCGCGGTCGACACCACGTTCTCGGCGGCGGCCCAGGCCACCGTGGACGCGGCAACTCGGCTTTACGGCACCTCGGCCGCTGCGGCCACCCGGGCCGCGTTCGCGGCCCGCGGGCTGCTGTAGCGGACGCATCGCCCCGGACCGCCGTGTCACTACGGCGGTCCGGGGCAATGATGGAGTCATGAAGCTGGGTCTGCACTACTGGAACTTCTCGACGCCGGCCGATCCGGCGGCCATCGCACCGACGCTGAGGGAGACCGCGCTCATCGCCGAGCAGTCGGGGGTGCACTCCTTCACCGTCATGGACCACTACTTCCAGATGGAGGCCATGGCACCGGCCGACGAGCCGATGCTGGAGGGCTACACCACGCTGGGCTACGTCGCGGCCCTGACCGAGCGGATGACCCTCGGTCTGCTGGTGACGGGGGTGATGTACCGCCACCCGGGCCTGCTCGCGAAGATCGTCACCACGCTGGACGTGCTGTCGGCCGGCCGCGCCCGGCTCGGCATCGGCGCCTCCTGGTATGAGCGGGAGCAGCGCGGCCTGGGCGTGCCGGTCGTGCCGATGGGGGAGCGCTTCGAGCGCCTCGAGGAGACCCTGCAGATCTGCCTGCAGATGTGGAGCGACGACAACGGGCCCTACCAGGGCACCCACTACCAGCTGACGGAGACGCTCAACTCCCCGCCGCCGCTGGGTCACCCCCGACCGATGATCATGGTCGGCGGTGGTGGCGAGAAGAAGACGCTGCGCCTGGTCGCGAAGTACGCCGACGCCTGCAACATCTTCGCCAACAACCCGGACGAGGTCACCGCGAAGCTCGACGTGCTGCGGGGGCACTGCGCCGCCGAGGGCCGCGACTACGACACCATCGTCAAGACGGCGGTGGTCACCCGGCCGCCCCTCGCCGACCCCGACGCCTGGCTGCGCGACGTCGAGGCGTACCAGGGGCTGGGCATCACCGAGGTCATGACGATGCCCGACCGCCACCCGGTCGAGTTCGCCAACGCCCTGGCGAAGGAGATCCTGCCCAGGCTGCCGTAACGCCGTCGAGGGGCGGCGGGCAGTTACCGCCGTCGCTATCCTGATCCCGTCCGCCCCGGGGAATGCCGGGGCGGTAACGGGGAGGAACGACAAATGCAGAGCATCAGCAGGGCGCTGCCGCAGGTGGCAGCGCTCTCCGTCGGGCTGGCCGCCGCCGTGGTGGTCGGGGCCCGGCCCGCGTCCGCCGCGCAGACGAGCATGGTGCCGGCCACCTCGGCGTACACCGAGGCGCAGCAGCCACGGACCGCGTTCGTCGACCCGCCCGGCGACCTGCCGGCCGGCACGACCGTCGACGCGGCCGGCACCCACACCCGGCGCTCGTACTTCGCCTTCGACCTCACGGGGTACAAGGGCAACAGCGTTGGCGCGGCGTCGCTGTCGACGACGATGACGCCCGACGCGGCGTGCGCCGCACCGGTGCCGGTGCAGCTGTGGCGCACCGGGAAGCTCGGCGAGACGCCGACCTGGCGCAACGCGCCGGCGGAGCTGGAGCTGCTCGGCGAGTGGACCCTGGGCTGTGCCGGCTGGTGGTCGCTGAACACGTCGATCGCCGGCGCCGTGGCCGCCGCGGTGGGCCGCGGCGACCGGACGCTCACCCTCGAACTGCGCGTGGCCCAGGCGGCCGAGGCGACGGCCGGGACCGGGCTGCTCGTCACGAAGCCACAGCTGCTCGTCACGCACAACGCCATCCCCGTGGTGCGCGACCCGGGGCTGGTGCGCGACGGTCGCTGCGGCACGCCCGCGCGGCCACGGCCGGCCAACTACACCGCCGGGGTCGCCGTGACCGCGACCGACGCCGACGGCGGCAACCCCGCCGTCACGTTCTCCTGGTGGCCGCTCGGCGCGCCGGAGCAGCGCCACGACGTGCGCGGGCCGGCCGGCGGGACCTACCTCGACCTGAACGGCCTCACCGAGGGCACGGTGGTCGCCTGGGCCGCGCGGGCCTCAGACGGCACGGACACCTCGGCCTGGTCGAAGACCTGCTATCTGGTCGTCGACCTGACCCCGCCGACGACGCTGCCGCTGGTCAGCTCCGCCGACTTCCCGCAGGACGGCGAGCCGCACGGCCAGGTGGGCGTGCCGGGCACCTTCACGCTGGACGCGCGGGGCGACCGGGACGTCATCGGGTTCGTGTACCTCAACGGCGGCGGCGACCGGCGCTACGTCTACCTGGAGCGGCCGGGCGGCACGGCGACGATCGCCTACACCCCGCTGGACTCCTTCCCGACGTTCGAGGCGGGGGCGATCGACCTGGCCGGCAACGAGGGCGAGCGGACGGTCTACGAGTTCCTGGTCAACTTCTGAGCGGAGACGCTCCGCACGGTGATGTCCGAAAGGACTGCTTCCTCCGCAAAAGCGGCGACCGCGCACGGGGCGTCACCTGTGCCCGGATCCCGGCGTTGGACCCGTTGATGAGAGTTCTGGTCACCGGCGGCGCGGGGTTCATCGGGGGAAACCTGTGCCGGGAGCTGGTCAATCACGTGGCCGTGGACGAGGTCGTCGCGTTCGACGATCTCAGCACGGGCAGTGAGGGCAACCTCGACCGCGTCGGCGCGACGCTGATCACCGGCAGCATCCTGGACCGGCCCGCGATCGACGACGCGGTCGGAGGCGCCGACGTGGTCATCCACCTGGCCGCCCGGCCGTCGGTGCCGCGGTCCGTCGCCGACCCGCTGCGCAGCCACCTGGTCAACGCCACCGGCACGATGCACGTGCTGGAGGCCTGCCGCCGCGGCGGCACGCCGATCATCACGGCGTCCTCATCGTCGGTGTACGGCCCGACGCAGGTCCTGCCCAAGCATGAGGAGCTGCCGACCCGGCCGCAGAGCCCGTATGCGGCCAGCAAGCTCGCCGCCGAGTCCGCGGTCCTGGCCTACGGGGCCACCTACGGGCTGCCGGTGCTCGCGTTGCGCTTCTTCAACGTGTACGGCCCGCTGCAGTCCGTCGGGCACGCGTACGCCGCGGTGATCCCCACGTTCGCCGACGCGGCGCTGCGCGGGCAGCCGCTGCACGTGCACGGCGACGGGCGGCAGACGAGGGACTTCACCTTCGTCGGCTCGGTCGCGCGGCTGCTGACCGACGCCGCGGTCCGCCGGGTCACCAGTCCCACGCCGGTGAACCTGGCGTTCGGCACGCGCACCTCGCTGGTCGACCTGATCGACATGATCCGCGGGCTGACCGGCCGGCCGGTCGACGTGGTCTTCGACCCGGCCCGCCCCGGCGACGTGCGTGACTCGCAGGCCGAGTCGTCCCGGCTGCGCGAGCTGTTCCCCGGCCACGACCCGGTCCCGCTGGAGCAGGGCCTGGCCCAGACCGTCAGCTGGTACGAGCGGCAGATAGCGTCGGCACCGCGATGACCGAGTCCGGCACGTGCGGCACCAGGCACAGGTCGGCGAGCTGACCGACCAGGGCACCCGGCGCCGAGCGCACGTCCAGGGCGAGCGCGAGGGCCGGGTCCAGCGGTGGCACCGACACGTGCGAGATGAGCGGGTGCAGCGGCCGCAGGTCGGTCTCGCCGTCGCCGAAGAGCTCCTCGTGCAGCTTCTCGCCCGGCCGTAGACCGGTGTAGACGAAGTCGACCGGCCGCTCGGCCTGCGCGGCGAGCTGGTGCGCCAGCTCGTCGATGCGCACCGGGCTGCCCATGTCCAGCACCAGCGCCTCGCCGCCGGCGCCGAGGGCCGCGGCCTGGATCACCAGCTGCACGGCCTCCTGGACGGTCATGAAGAAGCGGGTCACGTCCGGGTCGGTGACGGTGACCGGGCCGCCGGCGGCGATCTGCGCCTGGAAGGCCGTGACCACCGAGCCGCGGCTGCCGAGCACGTTGCCGAAGCGGACGTTGAGGTAGGTGCCCGCCGCGACGGTCGAGCGGTGCGCGGTGAGCCGCTCGGTGACCCGCTTCGAGTAGCCGAGCACGCTGGCCGGGTTCGCCGCCTTGTCGGTGGAGATGTTCACGAACCGCTCCACGCCCACCGACGCGGCCGCCGACAGCACGTTGAGCGTGCCGAGGACGTTGGTCTGCACCGCCTCCGCCGGGTGCCGCTCCAGCAGGGTGAGGTGCTTGAGCGCGGCGGCGTGGAACACCACCTCCGGCCGGCGCTCGGCGAAGACGGCCGCGATCGACGCGGCGTCGCGCAGGTCGACGAGGATCAGCTCGGGGCTGTCCAGCAGGGCCCGGCCGTGGATCGACAGCTGCACCGCGTGCAGGGCCGACTCGTCGCGGTCGAGCATCATCAGCTCGGCCGGGCCGAAGCGGTGCAGCTGCCGGCACAGCTCGGAGCCGATCGAGCCGCCGGCGCCGGTGACCAGCACCCGCCGGCCGGTCAGGTAGTCGCCGATGGCGGCCAGGTCGGTGTCGATCTGGCGGCGGCCGAGCAGGTCGGACAGGCGCACGTCGCGCACCTCGGCCACACCCACCGGGCCGCCTGCGCCGGCTTCCAGGCTCTCGTTGATCGACGGCAGCACCTTCAGCACCCGGCCCGCGGCGGTGGTCATCGTGCGCACGTCGCGCAGCAGCGCGCCGTCGCCGGCCCGGATGGCGAAGATGACGACCCGGGAACCGGTCCGCTCGATCGCGGCGATCAGCGAGGACCGGCCGCCGAGCACGGCGACGCCCTCGACCCGCAGGTTGCGCTTGGCCGGGTCGTCGTCGACGATCCCGACCGGCCGGTACCGGCAGTGCGGGTCGTGCGCCATCGAGCGCAGCAGGCGGTGCCCGGCGGCGCCGGCGCCGAAGACCAGGACCGGCACGGCCGCGCCGGACGCGGGGGAGACCCGCAGCCGGCGCTCGCGCCGCAGCCGGCCGGCGGCGCGGCCGGTGACCATCGCCAGCAGTGCGGTCATCGTGCCGACGACCGCGACCCGTTCGTCCGGCAGGTTCTGCACGCCGGCCAGCGCCCACAGCAGCGCGCCGGTCCCGGCGACAGTGAGGGCGAGGGCCCGCAGCTCCGGTAGCGTGCCGCGGCCGTAGCGCCGCCGGTACAGGTGGACCGGCCAGGCGATCGCCGTGTGCAGCGCGGTGGCCAGCACGATCGCGACCCCGACGGCGAACAGCGCGGGCGGGGCGGGTGCGATGGTGATCGCGAGCGCGAGCCCGCCCGCCCAGGCGCAGAGGTCGGCCGGCCAGTCCGCGGGCCCTGAGGGCCTGTGATCGTCCATCGGTTCCCCCGGTATGCCTTCGGATACGACGAATAGCGACCATTCTTCACGATTTAGTGGGTGACATCCGGGTAAAAAGTAGATCGGGGAAATTAGACCGTTTCACCTCTTGCGTCACGACAACCTGTCACTCTTCGTAAAGAAGCGAACACGGGAGGTCATGGCGTATGGAGCTGCGCGACTATGTCAGCGCGGTCCGGAAACGCTGGTGGCTGGTGGCCACGACCGCCTGCCTGGCCCTGGTGGCCGCGGTCTTCGTCACCGCGCGCACCGCGCCCACGTATGCCGCCTCGGTGACGTTCTTCGTGAGCACCCCGAGCAGCGGCGTGACCGACGCGTACCAGGGCGGCCTGTTCTCCCAGCAGCGCGCCCGGTCCTACGTCAACCTCGTGCGCAGCGACCGCCTGGCGCGGGCCGTGGCGTCCGACCCGGCCGTCGGCCTGGACGCCGACGGCGTCCAGCAGCGCATCAGCGCCCGCACCGTGCCCGACACCGTGCTGCTGGACATCACCGTGGTGGACACCAGCAGCGACCGTGCCCTGCGCATCGCCGAGGCCGTCGCGTCGCAGTTCGCCGCGCTCGTCTCGGTGCTGGAGACCCCGCCGGGCGCGGTCAACCCGACCGTGCGCGTCGACGTCGTCACCGGCCCCCGCGTCGGCACCGACCCCGTCTCCCCGCAGCCCGCCCGCAACTTTGCCGTCGCCCTGCTCATGGGCCTGCTCGTCGGCGCCGCCGGCGCGGTGCTGCGGGAGATCCTGGACAGCAGCGTCCGCTCCGCCGCCGCGCTGCGCCAGGCCGGCGGCAAGGCCGTCCTCGCCGCCGTGCCGATGGACCCGCGGGCCCGCCAGGAGCCGCTCCTGGTCGAGGACGCCGCCTGGTCCCCGCGCGGCGAGGCGATGCGCCACCTGCGCACCAACCTGCAGTTCGTCGACCCGGACCGGCGGGCCCGCTGCATCGTCGTCACCAGCGCGCTGCCCGACGAGGGCAAGTCGACGATCGCCTGCAACCTCGCGATCGTCCTCGCCGAGAACGGGCACCGGGTCCTGCTCATCGACGCCGACGTGCGCCGCCCGAAGCTCGCCGAGTACCTCGACCTCGAAGGCGCCGTCGGCCTCACCAACGTGCTCGTCGGTCAGGTCGACCTGGACACCGCCGTGCAGCCGTGGGGCGACCGCGACATGCGGGTCCTCGCCAGCGGCTCGATCCCGCCCAACCCGAGCGAGCTGCTCGGCTCGCAGCAGATGGCCCGCCTGCTGGCCACCGCCGGCGAGGACTACGACTACGTCGTCGTGGACACCTCGCCGCTGCTCGTCGTCACCGACGCGGCGGTCGTGGCCAGCCGCGCCGACGGCGCCGTGCTGGTCACCCGCGCCGGCAAGACCACCGTCACCCAGGTGCGCTCCGCCGTCCTGGCGATCGAGGCGGTCTCCGCCCGGCTCTTCGGCTGCGTGCTCAACGGCGCCAAGTCCGGCGGCGACGACGCCTACTCCTACGCCTACTACGGCTCCCGGCCCGGCGCGCCGCTGCTCACCGCGCGGCCCGCGCCGCTCAGCCGGGATCTCGACGCGGCCGGTCGGCCAGGAGGGTGAGGATGCGCGCAATCGTCGCGGCACAGACACGGAAGCCGTCGATCGGGCCGCCGAACGGGTCGGGCAGGTCGTCGTCGAACGGCGAGCCCGGCTGCAGCCGCCCCCGTACCTGGGCGATGTCCCGCAGCGTGGTCGGCTCCGGCGGCAACGCCTCCAGGTACCGGCCGAACTGCCGCAGCGTGAACGTCCGCGCCGCGGCCGCCGAGGCGAGGGTCACGCAGTGCGCCCGCTCCGCCCTGGTCGCGGTCAGCACCAGGTCGGCGCCCGCCAGTAGCGCGGCGTCGACCCGCCGGCTGGCGAACCCGTCCGGGTCCGCGCCCAGCTCCAGCAGCACCGCCTTCGCCGCCGGCGGCATGTCCAGATCCGGCACCGCGTGGGTGCCCGCGCTCGCGGCGTCCAGGCCACCGGCGCGGGCCAGACGTTCGGCCATGGCCGAACGGCACAGGTTGGCCCGGCAGACGAACAGCATGGAAAGCCCCCGATGAATACACGCATCCACCTGTCGGCGCCCGACATGTCGGGCACCGAGGAGCGCTACCTGGTCAACGCCTTACGCTCCGGTTGGGTGGCGCCCATCGGACCGGATCTCGACGCGTTCGAGGCCGAGATCGCCCAGCGGTGCGGCACCGCGCACGCGGTCGGGGTCAGCTCCGGCACCGCCGCGCTGCACCTGGCCCTGCTCGCGATGGGTGTCGGGCCGGGCCACGCGGTCGTCGTGCCGACGCTGACGTTCGCCGCCACCGCCAACGCCGTCGTCTACACCGGCGCCGAGCCCGTCTTCGTCGACTGCGAGCCGGACACCGGCAACGTCGACGTCGCCCTCGTCGAGCGGGCCGTGGCCGACCTGCGCCGCGAAGGCCGGCACGTCGGCGCCGTCGTCCCGGTCGACCTCTTCGGCGCCTGCGCCGACAACCAGCGGCTGGAAGCGCTGGACGTACCGCTGCTGGAGGACGCCGCCGAAGCGCTCGGGGCGACCCGGGACGGAAGGCCGGCAGGGTCGTTCGGGCGGGCCGCGGCGCTCTCCTTCAACGGCAACAAGATCATCACCACGTCCGGCGGCGGGATGCTGGTCACCGGCGACGCCGCGCTCGCCGAACGCTGCCGCTACCTCGCCACCCAGGCCCGCCAGCCGGTGCCGCACTACGAGCACGTCGACGTCGGCTACAACTACCGGCTCAGCAACCTGCTCGCCGCGGTCGGCCGGGCCCAGCTGTCCCGCCTCGACGGCATGCTCACCCGGCGGCGCCAGCTGCGCGAGCGGTACGCCAAGACCTTCGCGGGCGTGGCCGGCGTGCGGATCGCTGGGGAGTCCGAGCACGGCTCCAACTGCTGGCTGACCGTCATCACGGTCGACCCGCGCGAGTCCGGCTGGGCCGCCGCGGAGCTCGGCGAGCACCTCGCCGCGCACGACATCGAGACCCGTCCCGTCTGGAAGCCGATGCACCAGCAACCCGTGTACCGCGACGCCCGCGCCTGGCTCACCGGCGCCGCGGACCGCCTGTTCGCGACCGGCCTGGCCCTGCCCAGCGGCTCGCAGCTGTCCGACGCCGCGCAACAGCGCATCTTCGACGCGATCGACGAATTCCTGTGAACCGCGCCCTGGACCTCGCGGGCGCGACGGTCGCCGCCGTCGTCCTCGCCCCGGTCATCGCGGCCACCGCCGCCTTCGTCGGCTGCACGATGGGCTCGCCCGTGCTGTTCCGCCAGGAACGGACCGGACTGCACGGGCAGCCCTTCACGTTCGTCAAGTTCCGCACCATGCGGCCGTCCCCGACCGGCGGGTTCGACCCGGGCAGCGACGCCGAGCGGCTCACCGCGGCCGGCCGGTTCCTGCGCTCCACCAGCCTTGACGAGCTGCCGGCGCTGTGGAACGTGCTGCGCGGCGACATGAGCCTGATCGGCCCGCGGCCGCTGCCGAGCGCGTACCTCGGCCGGTACACCGAGCGGGAGGCGCGCCGGCACGACGTGCGGCCCGGCATCACCGGCCTGGCCCAGGTCCTCGGCCGCAACGCCCTCACGTGGGAGCAGAAGTTCGCCCACGACCTGCACTACGTCGAGCACCGCTCGCTCCGGATGGACCTGCGGATCCTCGTCGCGACCGTCCGCACCGTTGTGCGCCGCGACGGCGTCACCGCCACCGGCTCCGCGACCAACCACGAGCTCCGCGCCTCCGTTGCTGGGAAGGCCGCTGGAAGAGGGCGGCAGGCATGAAGAACGGACTGGTCATCGTCGGCATCGGCGGGCACGGCCGCGAGGTGCTGACCATCGCACGGGCCGCTGGCATGCCGGTGCGCGGCTTCGTCGACGACAGCCCCAGCCAGCGCAACCTCGACCGGGTGTCGGCGCTCGGCGTGCCGTTCCTCGGGCCCAGTACGCGCCTCGTCGACGAACGGCCCTCGATCGGCTACGTGATCGGCATCGGCGACCCCAGGATCCGGGCCCGGCTCGACGAGCAGCTGCGGCTGTACGGCCTCGCCGCGGCGACCCTGGTCCACCCGGCCGCGACGATCGGGCCGGACGCCTGTGTCGGCGAGGGGTTCGTCGCGTTCGCCGGCGCCCGCGTCACCACCAACGTGCGCATCGGCCGGCACGTGCACCTCAACCAGAACTGCACCGTCGGGCACGACACCGAACTGGCCGACTTCGTGCAGGTCAACCCCCTCGCGGCGATCTCCGGCGACTGCCGGATCGGCCCCGAGGTGCTCATCGGCACCACCGCCTGCGTGCTGCAGGGCCTGCACGTCGGCGAGGGCGCCACCGTCGGCGCGGGGGCGTGCGTCACCCGCGACGTCGAGCCGAAGACGACCGTGAAGGGGGTGCCGGCGCGATGAAGGTCGCAATGATCATCAAGACCGACGAGGGCGGCCGGTGGACGCTGCCGCACCTCGACGAGCTGCGCGCCCGCGGCCACGAGGTCGTCGCCGTCCTGCCGCCCGGCAGCGAGGGGCAGCTGCGCAAGGCCCTGCACGACCGGGGGATCGACGTGGTGCAGTCCGCGTTCGACTTCCGGTTCCGCCCGGTGCCGGCCACCGTCGCCGGGCTGCTCGGCCTGCGCCGCCAGCTGCGCGCCCTCGCCCCGGACGTGCTGCACTACCACCTGTACGCCTCCGCGCTCGCGGCCCGGATCGCGAGCCTGCGGCTGCCCGCCCGGCGGGTGCACATGGTCGCCGGGCCGCTGTACCTCGAATCGCCGCTGATCCGGCTGGTGGAGCGGCTGCTGTGCCGGCTCGACGCGGTCGTCGTCGGCGGCAGCGAGCACACCGCGACCCTCTACCGCCGCATCGGGATGCCCGGCGCCAGGGTCACCGCGATCCCGTACGGCGTGGACACCGCGCACTTCGCGCCGCCGTCGCCCGCCTACCGGGCCGCGTGCCGGGACGCCTTCGGTGTCGACGCCGGCACGTTCACCGCCTGCATGGTCGCCTACGTGTACCCGCCGAAACGGCTCACCCACGGCGGCCGCGGCATCAAGGGCCACGACGTGCTCCTCGCCGCGTGGCAGCGCTTCCGCCGCGAGACCCCCAGCGCCACCGAGACCCGGCTGATCCTGCTCGGCGGCGGCTTCACCCCCGCCGGCGAGGCGCACAAGCGGGAGCTGATGGCCAGGTTCGCCGTCGCCGGCGACGGCAGCGTCGACTGGCAGGACTCGGTCCTCGACGTCCGCGACTGCTACGCGGCCGCCGACATCAGCGTCAGCCCGTCGCTGTCGGAGAACCACGGCGCCGCCCTCGAAGCGGGCGCCATGGGCGTGCCGAGCATCGTCTCCGACGCCGGCGCCCTGCCCGAGACCGTCGGGGAGTCGACCGGCTGGACCGTGCCCCGCGACGACGTCGACGCGCTCGTCGCCGCCCTGCACGAGGCGCACGACGAGTTCCGCACCGGCGCGCTGCGCCGGCGGGGCCAGCTCGCCCGGGAGCGGACCGTGGCGCGCTTCGCTCAGGACACGGCCGCCGCCGCGGTCGCCGACGTGCTGGAACGGGTCGTCGCGCGATGACCGCGACGGCCAAGCCCTCGTCCAGATCGGCGGCCAGGCCGCCGGTACGGCACGCCCGGCGGCCGTCCTTCGCCCGCAACGTCGGCTGGGGCGTCGCGGGCAACGCCGGCTACGCCCTGTGCCAGTGGCTGGTCCTCGTCGTCGTCGCCAGGCTCGGCACCCAGTCGATGGTCGGCGACTACGCGCTCGGGCTCGCCGTCGGCGCCCCGCTGGTGCTGCTGGCGAACCTGTCGCTGCGCACCGTCCTGGTCACCGACACCACCAGGGAGCACCCGTTCCAGCGGTACCTGCGGGTCCGCGCCGGCGGGATGGCCGTCGCCATGGCCGCGATCTGCGCCGCCGTGTGGGTCTTCGACCTGCCCGCCGCCGCCGTCGTGCTGGTCGGGCTGGCCAAGGCGTTCGACGGGGTCGGCGACATCTACCTCGGCCTGCTGCAGCGCCACCACGACCAGCGCGCCGTCGCGGTCGCCCAGCTCGTCAACGGCGCGCTCACGATCGGGCTGACCGCGCTCCTGCTCGCCGCGACCGGCAGCGTCGCCTGGGCCGCGGCCGGTTCGGCGATGGGTTCCCTGATCGCCTGGCTGGGCTGCTGCGCGCCGCTCGCCTCCCGCATCGTGTACGCCGACGCCCGCAGCACCACCCCCAGGCGGCACACGCACCGCTTCAGCCCGCCCGGCCCCGGCGCCCTGGTGTGGACGGCGCTGCCGCTCGGCGTCGCCTCCGGGATCACCTCCCTCACCGCCAACGTGCCCCGCTACGCGCTGCAGGACCGGCTCGGCGCCGCCGCCCTCGGCGCGTTCGCCGCCGCCGGCTACCTGGTGCTCACCGGCAACGTGCTGGTCTCCGCCGTCGCGCAGACCCTCCTGCCGCGCCTGGTCGAGCTGCGCGCCTCCGGCGCCCGGGAACGCTTCGCGGCGCTGGTCCGCCAGTCGCTCGTCGGCGTCGCCGTCGCCGGGGTGATCGCCGTCTGGGCGGCCGAACTGTTCGGCGGGCCGCTGCTGCGGACCGTCTACGGCGAGGTGTACGCCGAGGACGCCGGCACCCTCACCGTCCTCACCGTCGCCACCGGCGTCGCCGCCACCTGCTTCGTGCTCGACGCCGCGCTGTCGGCGGTGCGCCGCTTCACCGGCCAGCTCGCCGTCAACGCCGCCGTCCTGCTCGCCGCGATCCTCGCCGCGCTGGTGCTGGTGCCCCGCTACGGCATCACCGGCGCGGCCTGGGCCACCGTCGCCGCGGCCGCCGTCCACGCCGGCCTGAAATGGGAGCTGCTGCGGCGTGACCTTTGACCCGTGGTACGCGGTGCTGCTCGCCGGGCTGGTGGTCCCGGTGCTGCTGCTCGTGGGCGGGAGCCGCGACGTGCTCGCCTACGTCGCCGCGTACTTCTTCCTCTTCGGCTTCGGCCCGGTCGTCAGCTACCTGCTCGGCGGCTCGATCTACTTCGGCACCAACACCGCACTCATCGGCCGGGCCGCCGTCGGGCTGCTGCTCGCCTTCGCCGGGGTCCTCGCCGGCGGGCTGCTGGTGCGCCAGCGCGCCGGCCTCGGCGGCCCCTCGGTCACGCACCGGTTCCCGCTGCTGCCCGTGGTGCTCGTCGCGCTGTCGCTCTACGCGACGACCGTGCTGGTCCTCGGCGGCACCGGGTTCCTCGCCGGCACCAAGATCGACCGGATCGGCGTCGCCGGCCCCGGGCACTACGACTACCTGCTGTTCGAGATGTTCGCCTGCGCGCTGTACTTCATGGCCGACGGCAGCAGCGCCGGGCGCTTCACGTACCGGCTGAACCTGGTCGTCTACATCGCCTACTGCCTGTCGACCGGCGAGCGCGACTTCGTCTTCGTCCTGTTCAGCATCATCCTGCACCGGGAACTTGCCCGCGGCGGCTCGTTCGCCAAGCCCGTCGGCTACGGCATCGCCCTGCTGCTCGGCGCCACGCTGATCTTCAGCCTGCGCGGCGGCGGGCCCACCGGCACCACCCAGGTGCTCAACCAGGGCTCCGTGCTGTTCGTCGACACCTGGGTGATGACGCACGTGCCGGCCGTCGACCCGTTCACGCACGGCGCCACCTACTGGCACGCCGTGCTCAACCTGGTGCCCGGCCGCGCACAACCGCCGCTCGCGCAGTGGCTCGTGGACCGGTACGCCCCCGGCAGCGCGTCCGGCTACGGCTTCTCCCTCACCGGCGAGGCATACCTCAACTACGGGTTCTGGGGCATCCCGGTGCTGTTCGCCGGCCTCACCGTCGCGCACCGGCTGCTGATCAACCGCATCGACCGGGCGCCGGTGTACGCCTACGGCAGCGTGCTGTTCACGGTCGCTTGGATGTACGGCTTCCGCGGCGAGAGCGCCGGCCTGCTCAAGACCTGCGTCTACGGGCTGGTCTTCTACGGCGTGCTGCGCCTGGTCACGGTTCGAGTCACGGTCCGGGTGCCGGCCGGCGGCGATGAGGAGGTGGCGCGGGAATGCGTCTCGTCGTGAGCTGCGAGCAGCGCTACGTGCGCACCCCCGACGGGCGGGTGTGGAGCACCACCGGCGGTGCGTACGACTTCTGGCAGCGGTACCTGCCGGTCTTCGCCGAGGTGCGCATCGTCGCCAGGGTCGCCGAGCGCCCGGGCCGCCCGCCGGACGCGCAGCGCGTCGACGGGGACCACGTCACCGTGCACGCCGTGCCGCACTACGTGGGCCCGCTGCAGTACCTGCTGCGCCTGCGCGGCGTCCGGGCCGCCGTGCGCGCCGCGGTCGAGCCCGGCGACGCCGCACTGCTGCGGGTGCCGTCGCCGATCGGCACGCTGCTGCACCGGCACCTTCGCCGCCGGGGGATGCCGTTCGGGCTCGAGGTCGTCGGCGACCCCTACGACGTGTTCGCGCCCGGCGCCCTGCGGCATCCGCTGCGCCCGCTGCTGCGCGCCTGGTTCACCGCCAGGCTGCGCTCCCAGTGTCGCGCCGCGGTCGCCGTCGCCTACGTCACCGAGCGGGCACTGCAGTCGCGGTACCCGGCCGCGCCCGGCGCCGTGACCGCCGCGTACTCCAGCATCCAGCTCGACGACACCGCCTTCGTCGAGCGGCCGCGGGCCGCCGCCTCGCCCAAGGTCGCGGTCCGGCTGGTGTCCGTCGGCTCGCTGGAGATGCCGTACAAGGGGATCGACACGCTCATCGAGGCGCTGCCGATCCTGGTGCGGGCCGGCCTGGAGGCGCACCTGGTGCACCTCGGCGACGGCCGCTGCCGCCCCGACCTCGAACGCCTCGTGCGGGAGCGGCGCCTCGGCGGGCGGGTCGCGTTCGCCGGTGCCGTCCCGCCCGGCGCGGCCGTGCGGCTGTTCCTCGACGACGCCGACCTGTTCGTGCTGCCGTCGCGGACCGAGGGCCTGCCCAGGGCGCTGATCGAGGCGATGGCCCGGGCGCTGCCCGCGGTCGGTACCCGCGTCGGCGGCACCCCGGAACTGCTCGACCAGGCGCACCTGGTGCCGCCCGACGACCCGGTCGCCCTCGCGTACGCCATCACCGCCCTGGTCGCCGACCCGGCGGCGTTCGCGGCCGCGTCGGAGCGCAACCTTGCCCGCGCCCGCAGCTACGCCGCGGAGACCCTCGCCCGGCGCCGCACCGACTTCTACCGCGCGCTGCGCGTCATCACCCAGCCCGAACAGGTCAAGGAGGTCGTCGGCGGTGCCCGTCAGCTCGACTGAGATCACCGGTGTCCGATCGCACCTGCGGGCGCTGCTGCGCACCCGGCGGCGCAAGGCGGTGCTCGCGGCCGCCGTCGTGCTGGTGCTCCTCGCCGTGCTCGGCCTGCGGCTGCTGGTCGTGGCCGGCTCCGCAGCCGGGCACCTGCAGCGCGCCGCCACGCTGGTCGGCACGCTGGAGCGGTCGCTGCGCGCCGGTGACCTGACCGCCGCCCGCCGCACGACCGCGGACCTGCGCCGGCAGACCAGGGCCGCCCGCGCCGACACGCAGGGCCTCGCCTGGGGCTGGGGACGTCGGCCCCGGTGGCCGGCGACGACCTCACCGCGGTCGGCGCCGTCGCCCGGATCGTCGACGACCTCGCCAACCGGGTCCTGCCGCCGCTGCTGGACGCGGCCGGCGGGCTGCAGTCGACGTTCACCGGCGGCGACGGCCCGCACGGTCTGGCGGCGGTCAGCGCGGCCGCGCCGAAGATCGCCGCCGCGGAAGCGCTGGTGCGCGCCGCGCAGGACCGCCTCGCCGCCCTCGACCGGGGCGGGCTCGACCCGCGGGTCCGCACCGCCGTCGAGCGGCTCGACGACGGGCTGCGCAAGGTCGCGCCGCTGCTGGAGCCGGTCGCCCGCGCGGCCCGGCTGCTGCCCGCCATGCTCGGCGCCGCCGGGCCGCGCACCTACCTGGTGCTCTTCCAGAACCTCGCCGAGGTGCGGGCCACCGGCGGCATGATGGGCGCGTACGTGGTGCTGCGGGCCGACAAGGGCGCCGTCAGCATCGTCGAGCAGGGCGCCGCCGCGACCGGCATCGGCTCGTTCCCCACCCCGGTGCTGCCGCTGGACCCCGACCAGGAGGACCTGCACACCGACAGGCTCGGCACCTACCCGGCCGACGTGAACCTCACCCCCGACTTCCCGACGGCGGCGGCGCTGTACCGCGAGATGTACCGGCTGCGCTCCGGCCGGGCCGTCGACGGTGTCCTGGCCACCGACCCGGTCGCGCTGGCCTACCTGCTGCAGGCGACCGGCCCGGTCGACGTCGCCGGTGGCCCCGCCCTCACTGGGCCGACGGCGGTGCGGCGGCTGCTGTCCGAGGTGTACCTGACGATCCCCGATCAGCCTTCGCAGGACGCGTTCTTCGCCGGTGCCGCGAAGGCGGTCTTCGAGAAGCTGACCGGGGCGGCGTTCTCCACCACGAAGCTGGTGCCGGCGCTGCGGCAGGCGGCGCAGGAGCGGCGGCTGCTGGCCTGGAGCGCGCACCCGCAGGAGCAGGCCGAGCTCGCCGCCACCGTCTTCGCCGGCACGCTGCCCGCCGAGGACGGGGACCGGCCGACCGTCGGGGTGTTCCTCAACGACGGCACCGGCGCCAAGCTCGGCTACTACATGACCCGCGAGGCCTCGCTGGTGCCCGGCGAGTGCCTGGAGGACGGCTCCCGGCACCTGCGGCTCACCGTGAGGCTCGCCTCGAACGCGCCCCGCTCAGGGCTGCCGCGCAGCGTGCTGGGGCTCGGGCTGGCCGGCGAGTACACCATCCGCACCAACGTCATGGTGTACCTGCCCAGCGGCGGCGCGCCCGTGGACGCCACGCAGGACGGCGCACCGGTCGACTACGGCAGTGGCGTGGAGCTGGGCCGTACCGTGGCGGTCTTCACCGTCGACCTGGCGCCCGGCGGGAGCAGCACCCTGGAGCTGAACCTCATCACGGGGCCGCTGCCGGTGCCCGGATCCGCGTTCACGCCGCGCCTGCTCACGACCCCCGGCATCGGGCCCTGGACGCTTCGGTTGCAATCCGCCGAGGCATGCGGCAAATGATGAAAAATGCCCATATCGGGGTGATGTGAAGTCTACGGTGAAATTTATGCGACCCCGAACAAGATCCGCACTGACCGCCCTCGCGGGGGCACTCGTCGCGGCGGCAGTGCTGGGAGCACCGACCGCCGCGCACGCCGAACCCGGCGGAGCAGCCGCGGCAGCAGCCAACTATCCGGCGCCGGAACCCGCCGTCCGGGTGAGCTCCGGCTCGGTCAGCACCGGCGGCGCGGTCCGCATCGCGGGGAAGCGGTTCCTTCCCGGCGAGCCGATCTCGATCCGCGTCAAGTACCGCATCACCCGGCACTCCGGCGGCTTCGACGGCCCCTTCCCGGCCTCGGTGAGCGGCGACCGCCGCGCTGACGACGACGGCAGGTTCCACGCCAAGGTCCGGCTCACCTCGCCCGGTTACGCCACCATCAAGGTCACCGGCAAGAAGTCGGGACAGTCGGCCTCCGTGACCGTGCGGGTGCTCGCCTGGCGCGGCTCCTACAGCTTCGGTGGCGACGACTTCTTCGCCGGTACGCCACTGGGCAACGACGTGCGCGACGACCGTGACCACGGCGACCGCTGGGACGGCGGCGACCGGCCGGCCGGCTTCTACGGACCGTTCTTCGGCGGCTGGAGCCCGTTCAAGCTGTCCGCGAACGAGACCAGCCTGGACGCCACGCAGGTGTCGGCCGGCGAGACCCAGCAGAACGGTGCGCACGGCGCCGACCTGGTCGCGAGCCTGCTCGGCATCACCGCGCTGATCGGCAGCGGCCTCCTCCTGCGCCGCCGCCGCGTCTCGTAGCTCGCACCGCCATCCACCGTTCTCCAGATGCGTTCGACCCGTCGGCCCCACGGCCGGCGGGTCGAGTGTTCCCACCCTTAGGATGATCATGGGCAAAACAGTCATCATCGGGCAGGGCTACGTCGGCCTGCCGCTCGCCATCCGAGCGGTCGAAGCGGGCGACGACGTCATCGGGCTCGACATCGACACCGACCGGGTCAAGTCCCTCGGCGCCGGCATCTCCTTCGTCGAGGACGTCCCCGATGACCGGCTCGCCTGGGCGCTGGAAACCGGCCGGTACCGCCCGACGGACGACTACGCGGACGCCGCCGGCTTCGACACGTGCGCGATCACCGTGCCGACCCCGCTCACCGACGGCGTGCCCGACATCAGCCACATCGAGCAGGCCGCGCTGCAGATCGCCCCGCACCTGCGGGCCGGCTGCACCGTCATCCTGGAGTCCACCACCTACCCGGGCACCACCGAGACCGTCCTGCGGCCGCTGCTGGAGCACGCCTCCGGGCTCAGCGCGCCGGACGAGTTCTTCCTCGGCTACAGCCCCGAACGCATCGACCCGGGCAACCCCACCTGGCACCTGGACAACACGCCGAAGCTGGTCTCCGGCATCGACGACGCCTCCCTGGCCGCCACGATGCGCTTCTACCAGCGCTTCGTCGAGCGCCTGGTGCCCGTCTCCGCGCCCCGGACGGCCGAGCTGACGAAGCTCTTCGAGAACACGTTCCGGCACATCAACATCGCCCTGGTCAACGAGCTCGCCATCGTCGCCAACCAGCTCGGCGTCGACGTGCGGGAGGCGATCGGCGCCGCGGCGACCAAACCGTTCGGGTTCATGGCGTTCGACCCCGGGCCCGGCGTCGGCGGGCACTGCCTGCCGATCGACCCGTCGTACCTGTCCTGGCAGGTCAAACGCGAGGTCGGGCAGCGTTTCCGGTTCATCGAGCTGGCCAACGACGTCAACGAGGGCATGCCCCGCTACGTCGTGCAGCGCCTCGCCGCCGGACTCAACACCCGGTTCAAGCCCGTCAACGGCAGCCGGATCCTCCTGCTGGGCCTGGCATACAAGAGCAACGTCGGCGACCTGCGCGAGTCACCGGCCCGCGCCGTCGCCGAGCTGCTCGTCGCCCAGGGCGCCGACGTGCACGCCGTGGAGCCGCACGCCTCGCAGCGCGACACCGGCAACGTCGGCGGAGTGACCGTCGTCGATCTCACCCCGGCCGAACTGTCCGCCGCCGACGCCGTCGTCCTGCTCACCGACCACGACGACTTCGACTACGACATGGTCGAACGGCACGCCCGGTACATCTTCGACACCCGGGCGCGCTGCCACGGTGAGGCCGTCGAACGCCTGTAACCCTTCGATGTGCGGCGGCGTCACGACCGTCGGGTAGCTTGACCCGGTGATCGTGGTGCCGCTGCTCACGTTTCTGGCTGTCGCGTGCCTGTGCCTGCCCCGCGACGGCGGGATCCGGCTCGCGCTGCTGCGCGCCGCGGTCATCGTCGGCGGCGCCGCGTGCCTCGCCGTCGAGGCGCTGTCGGCGGCCCACGCGCTGCACCGGCCCGTGGTCATCACCTGCTGGGTCCTCGCGCTGCTGATCACCGGCGGGTTCGCGGTCCGCTCGTCCCGCCGCCCGGTCCTGGACCTGCGGGCCCGGTGGGCGTCGCTCGCCGCCGTGGAGCGGCTGATGGTGGCCGTGCTCGCCGGGCTCTTCCTGCTCGACCTGGTCGTCGCCCTCATCGCCCCACCCAACAACTTCGACTCCCAGACCTACCACCTGCCGAAGATCGAGCACTGGGTCCAGCAGGGCGACGTCAGCTTCTACCCGACCGTCATCGACCGGCAGCTGGCGATGGCGCCGGGCGCGGAGTTCCTCCTGCTGCACCTGCGCGTGCTCACCGGCGGCGACGGCGCCTACAACCTGATCCAGCTCGCCGCCGGCGTCGGCGCGGTCCTCGCCGCCTCCCGCATCGCCGGCCAGCTCGGCGGCGGCACCAGGGCGCAGCTGGTCACCGCGCTCATCGTCGGCTCCACACCGATGGTGGTGCTCCAGGCGACCAGCACCCAGACCGACCTGGTCGTCGCGCTGTGGGTCGCCTGCGTCGCGACCTTCACCCTCGACGGGCTGCACGCCCGCTCCGGCGCCTTCGACATCCTGCTGATCGGCACCGCGGCCGGGCTGACGCTGCTGACGAAGGCGACCGGGCTGCTCGCGGCCGGGCTGCTGCTCGCGGTCTGGACCGTCGCGCAGCTGCGCCTGGCCAGGTGGCGGGGCGTGCCCGGCGCGGTCGCGGTCGGCGCGCTGATGCTGCTGCTCGCAGGGCCCAACCTCCTGCGGGTCCAGGACACCTACGACAACCCGCTCGGCCCGGCGCACCTGCGCGAGTCCATCTCCATGCAGCGGCACGACCCGGCGGCGGTCCTCATCAACGCGCTGCGCGTCGCGGAGACCGCACTGCAGACGCCGGTCGGGCCGGTGAACGACGCGATCGCCGCCGGGATCATCGGCCTGGCCGGCGTCCTCGGCGTGGATCCGCAGAGCCGGGACATCACGTACTGGAACGAGGAGTTCCCCTACCTGTCGTGGCCGCCGGACGAGGACCGGGTGTCGCTGCCCGCGCAGGGCGTGCTGGTCCTGCTCGGCGCGCTGCTCCTGCTGTTCCGCAAGGACACCCGGCTCTACGCCGCCGTGTTCTGGGTGGCGGTCCTCGTGTACGTCGTCACCGTGAAATGGCAGCCGTGGGGCAACCGGCTCATCGTCTTCCTGCTGGTGCTGGGCGCGCCCCTGGCGGGGCTGTGGATCGCGGGGCTCACCGGACGGCGCATCGCCACCTGGGCCACCACCGGCGCGCTCGCGGTCGGGGTCGCCGCGGGCGGGTTCGCGGTCGCCTACGGCTGGCCGCGGCGCCTCGTCGGGCACGGGTCGGTCTTCACGACCTCACAGCTGGATCAGCGGTTCATCCGTGAGCCCGGCCGGCAGCGCGACTACGAGTGGGCGGCGGACGCGGTCCGGGCGTCGGGGGCGCGGCGGGTCGGGCTCGTGCAGGGGTACAACACGTGGGAGTACCCCTGGTGGATCCTGCTGCCGGGCACGCGGATCGACTCGCTGCAGTCGCTGCAGCCGGGCCTGACCCCGCCGGGCGCCGCCGAGCTGGACGCGGTGCTGTGCGTGAAGCCGCCGCACGACTGCGAGTTCTACCTGCTGCCGACGTGGACCGTGCACCGCCGCAACGACGTGGCCTACGCGCTCGCGCCGCTTTCCTGACGGGGCCGGGTTACCACTACGCGGTCGTACCGCTTTTCTGACCGAGGCCGGGCTGCCGCTTATGCGGTCGCGCCTTGGCGGCCCGCGGCCGGCTCGGTCGACGGGCTCTGGCCCGGCACGACCGCCGACGGCTCCGCGCGCTGCCGGGAGCGGACCTCGCCGGCGAGCAGCACCAGCCAGATCGCGCCGTTGGTGCCGCCGATGACCCAGTCCTCGGTCATGATCGTCGGTACCGCCGCGGCGGCGCCGACCGTGAACCACACCGCCGGCTGCGCCACGTCCGGGCGGCGGAGGATCACCGCGTACCAGAGGCCGCGCAGCGCGTGCCACAGCAGCAGTGCGACACCGATCAGGAAGCCGATCGCGCCGAGCACACCACCGCGGCGGAACGCGCCGACGGCGGCGTTGTCGGTGTTCAGGTCGCGGCGCGGGCCCTCCTTCGGGGCGCCGTCGTTGTCGCGGTGCACGACGGCCCGCGACGTGCGGGCGTCGCCGAACGTCTTCTCCGCCCAGCCGGCGTGCTGCCAGTCGACCCAGACCTGACGCCACGTGTCGGTGCGCCCGCTGGTGACGTCGGAGCCACCGTCGGTGAACCGGTCGCGGAACAGGAAGGTGCTGCCGCCGCCGATGGTGAAGACCGCCGCGAGGACCACGAACGGCATGGCGACCGCGACCCATCGGGCCCGGCCACGCTCCTCGGCAGGGCCCTTCGGCAGCAGCACCACGACGGCGTGCGCGAGGGCGGCCGCGGCCGCGAACACGAACCCGGTCCGCGAGTCGCTGATCGACAGCACCAGCGCGGCGGTCACGGCGACGCCGAGGCGCTGCCACGCGGCGAACGCCCGGTCGAACCCGACCCGCACCGCGGCGATGACGACCAGGCCGGCCAGGGAGTTGGGGTGGTAGAACACACCCGTCCCGCCCCAGAACCGGTTGCGCATCACCCGGGCCGACGCGCTGTCCGGGATCGCGTGCAGCTCGTCGAAGAGGCTGCCGGCGCCGAAGTACAGCAGCGCGCCGATGCCGACCAGGATCGCCGCGGCCATGCCGATGCTGAGATCCTTGCGCCGGTCCCTGCCGGTGACCGCGACGACGGCGAGGACCGCGAGGGTGAACACGCCGAGGTAGGCCAGGCGCTGCGCGGCCACGGTGAGGTGGCCGGAGCGCATGACGAACAGCGCGCCGAGCACGCCGAACACCCAGTAGGACAGGCCGAGCCAGGCGCCGCCGAGCGCCGGCAGCTCCCGCAGGTTGCGCAGCCACGGCCGGCTCCACACAGCGAAGACGACGACCTCGACACCCAGCACCGCCCAGATGACGATCGGGCGCTGGGTCGAGGTCCAGGTGAGGACGCCGGCGAGGGTGAAGAGCCCGCCGATGACCACGCCGCGCAGCGTGCTGCCGCGCAGGCTCACCGCCAGGCCGGCGACGCCGCACGCGATGACCGCACCCGCGAACGCCTCCGCCGACTCGCTGAGGCTGCCGGTCCGGCCGTGCTCCAGGACGGCCGCGAGGATCGCCAGGACCACCGCGGCGGCCGCGCCGGCGGTGATCGCGGTGCGCCGGGTCATCGGGCGCTGGCCGGCAGCTGCTTCTTGCCCTTGCGCCTGCTGCGGCTCAGGAAGAAGTCGCGCACCACCCGCCGGGGACCGGCCGGGACCAGCCACACCTGCAGGAACGTCACATAGTCCGTCACGCTGGGCTTGCCGTGCCGGCGGGCCTCGCCGAGCAGGTCGAAGAAGACCCGCGGGCTGCGGCTCGCGGCGGCCATCGAGCCGACCACGCTCATCGCGAGCGCGGCGTAGGCCCGGGGCGTCACCCGCGGCCGGGTCTCGCGCAGCCAGTCCAGCGACTGCTTCCACGGCGCGTCGAAGCTGATCCGGGGCCGGTTCTCGTCGGCATACCAGATGACCAGGGGCTCCTCGGCGTAGATCAGGTCGACGCCGTCCTCCTGGAGGCTGCGCAGCGTCCAGTCGAGCTCCTGCAGGCGGCGCAGGCCGTCGGCGAAGGGCACCTTCCGCAGCAGCGCCGTCGGCGCCATGATCGTGGAGGTCTGGATGAACCCGTCACCGTGGAACAGCCCGTGCCGCACGGCCAGGTATTCGCTGATCGGCTCGCCCGGCGCCGGCACGCGGCGCGGCATGATCAGCTCGGCCCGCGGCGTGCGCATGTAGAGGCGGCTGCCCACGATCGGCAGCGGCACCCCGGACGCCTTGGCCCGCGTCAGCTGGGTCTCGAGCTTCTCCGGCAGCCACTCGTCGTCGTCGTCGAGGAACGCGACCCACTCGGCGATGGCGACGTCGACGCCGTGGTTGCGCGCGGCGGGCGCCCCACCGGACGTCTCGCGCTCGACCCAGCGGACCCGCTCGTCGCCGATCTCGCCGAGGGCTGCAACCGTCGCGGCGTCGGGTCCGTCAATGATGACGACGACCTCGATCTCCTGCAGCGTCTGCGCCAGTGCGCTGCGCACGGCCCGCACCACGAGCTCGGGCCGGTTGCGCGTCGGGATGACGACGCTCACCACGGGTGTTTGCACAGTGACCAATCCGTCTCGGCGATCCTTAAGGGTTCGCTGGCGTAGCGTACACGAGCTGCACTTTTGCCGGATACTTCGCGGCGAGCAGGCGCGCGGCCTCGATGTTCGACGGTGCAGCCGGATCACCGAAGGCTACCGGCAGCGGCTGGCCGGGGCGCACCGCGGGGCGGCTCGGGCGCTGCGTGTCCACAACGAGCAGGCTGGCCGCCGGGTCGTGCAGGAACAAGCGCACGGTCACGGGGCTGTTCGCTACCAAACGATCCAGGTCCTCCATGGTGCCGCCCTTGCCGTTCGGGTACAGCAGGCCGGACCAGCCGGGGAACTGGCGGTACTGCCCCTGCAGGGCGGCGGCACCGAGCGTGGCCGACCAGTTGCGCCACGGGCTGCCCATCAGGTCGACGTTCACCGCGCTGCCGCCGTCCGGGAACATCCTGGCCATCAGCAGCGCGTCGCGGGCCGCCTCCGGGGAGCCGCGGTCCCGGCCGAGCGCGAGTTTCACCCCGGGCGCGACCGGCGTGGTGTGCCACTCGCCGCCGGCGACCAGCATGAACAGCGCGACCGGCACCGCGACCACGGCGGTCCGCTTCCACTGGAACCTGGCCAGCCCACCCAGCGTGCACAGCGCGACCACGATCAGCAGGTGCAGCAGCTTGTCGAAGTAGTAGACCGGCCGGCCGAGGGTGGCGATCTGGTACGTCCCGAGGCCGACAGCCATGAGACCGGCGGTGGCGAGCGCGAATCCGGCGGCCCGCAGCCGCGGGCTCCTCCTGTGCAGGACTGCCACTGCCGCGAGGGCCACCAGCAGTGCCGTCGCCGGCCGGTCCACGACCCTGGCGGTGCCGTTGAGCAGCAGTTGGCCGCCGCTGGAGGCCTGCGCGGCGGTCAGCGGGCCGATTGCGGCGAGGACGCCGACGGCCACCGCGCACGCCCAAGCCCACCAGTGCCGCCACAGCCGGGCGCGGACCGCCCACAGCGCGGCGACGATCCCGGCGTAGGGCAGGAACAGCGAATAGGTGAACGAGACGCCGACCAGCAGCAGCGCGACGGTCGCCGTCTGCTCGCCGAGGCGGGTCAGCGGGCGGGCGACCAGCGCGGTCAGTACCGCGGCGCAGGCGAGACCGGCGAGCTCGTTGGGGTAGCCGCGGGACAGCACGGTCACCGGGTCGCCCAGGACCAGCCAGGCGGCGACCAGCCCGAGCACCGGGAGCAGGCGGGCGGTGGTGGCGCCGGGCCCGGCGATGCGGCGGGCCGCCCACAGGATCGCCAGCGCCAGCAGCAGGTAGGTGCCGACGAGCAGCCACACCATCACGTCGACGGCGGTCGCGGGCGCGGCGTTGTGCGCCGAGGAGCGCACGAACCGGTCCAGCACCGCATAGCTGAAGTGCAGGCCCTGGGGGTAGTTGGCGATGCCGGTCAGCTCGGCGTCCGGCACGAACGGGCGCAGCGCCTCCGGCCGCATGAACAGGTAGCCGCCGGTGCGGCCGATGACGTCGAACAGCAGATAGTGCCGGGCGATGTCCTCGCCGGCCAGGGGCAGGCCGAGACGGCCGCCGAGGTCGCGGACCACATACGGGACGAGCGCCACCACCGCCACCCCGCCGGCGGCGAGTGCGAGGAGTGCATCTTTGCGCATTTTGGGTATTTCGATCTTTTCGGGCATTCGTTTGGTGGCCGCGGCGATGAGGACGAGCGCCGTGAGCGCGACGCCGGCGATCAGTGTCGGGTGCAGGTGGCCCGGCCACAGCGTGATCGCGAGCCCGAAGACGCAGGCCGCGCCGAACAGCTGGGCGGCCGCGACCACGACCCGGTCGACCAGCGTGACCGCGCCCCGCTGGACTGCCGCGGTGCCCGCGAGGATCAGCACCGGCAGGACGAAGTCCAACCCCAGCGGATGCGTCGCCAACGGGACCAGCCAGGCCAGGGCGAGCGCCACCGCCGTTTTCCGGATCACCAACACGCTCCGTATTCATCGGGGCCACCGGCGATGCAACGTCGCCGCCGGGACGTGACGATATCGCGTTGTCCAGGTACGGTGCAGAAGGCTTCCGGGGCCGGCCTTCATGACGGAAGGTGATTGCCGAATACGGGGAGTGGCGGGGAGTTGGCGAAGGGCGTGGCGCGGCGAAAGGGTCGCGGCCGGCGGGATCCACTGTGGGCGCGGATCCTCGTGATCGCGGGTGCGCTGCTGATGATCAGCGCGGGCACGACATTCGTGCTCAAGGACGTCGTCTTCGGCTATGCGACCCGCAGCGTCAACAAGGAAAACCTGCTCGGGACCGAGGGCGGCAAGCACGCCTCGGTCAGCGGCGCGAAGAACATCCTGCTCATCGGCATCGACCCGCGGCCGAACCAGGACCCGACCGAGGCCATCCGCTCGGACTCGATCCTCATCCTGCACATCCCCGCCAGCCACGACATGGCCTTCCTGATCTCCATCCCGCGGGACACCTGGGTCGCGATCCCGAAGTACAGCAACGGCAAGCGCACCTACGGCGGCGGCAAGGGCAAGATCAACGGCGCGTTCGCCGAGGGCGGCTTCGGCCTCACCGGCAAGGACCAGCGCAAGCACGGCACCACCCTGCTCGCCGCCACCATCAAGCAGAACTGGGGCATCACCTTCGACGCGGCCGCGATCGTCGACTTCGTCGGCTTCCAGGACGTCGTGCGGGTCCTCGGCGGCGTCGACATGTATGTCGACCAGCGCACCGTCTCGGTCCACATCGGCCACGACGCCAAGGGCAACACGAAGGTCCCCTTCGAGCAGCGCGACGACCCCAACGGCGGCACCATCCTCATCCCGATCAAGGGCGTCACCCCCAAGGTGTACGAGGTGGGCCAGCAGCACCTGGCCGCCTGGGAGGCGCTGGACTTCGTCCGCCAGCGCGAGACCCTGCCCAAGAGCGACTACGACCGCCAGCGGCACCAGCAGCAGTTCATCAAGGCCCTGCTGAAGAAGATCGCCAGCAAAGAGGTCATCGGCAGCCCCGGCACCCTCAACAAGGTCCTCGAGGTCATCGGCCGTGCCATGACCATCGACACCGGCAAGATCGGGCTGGACGACTGGATCTTCGCGATGCGCGGCATCGACGGCGACCGGATGCTGACGTTGAAGACCAACGACGGCGGCTTCCACGCCTCCCCGGAGAATCCGGGCGCCGAGGCGCTCGACCAGACGACGCTGGACCTGTTGAGCGCCGTGCGGACGAAGACGGTGCCGGCGTTCGTCGCCTCCAACCCGAACATCGTCAGCTCCAGCAGCTGAGTCTGCCGTTCGCTGCTTCCCGCCGGTGTCGGTTGAGGCTGCGCGGAATGGTGGCGCGGCGCTGGATCGTGTGGGGCGCGGTGCGTATCCATGGGAACTGCCCGCCGCCCGTGGCGTGACGATGTCGGGGAGTTGCGCGAGTCCGGACACACGACGTTGATCCGGCGAATCGGGCACATGGTGCATTGACCGCGGTCTGTACGGCGACGGTTGCCTATGGCTGGATGCGCGACAGCCCGAAGGGGCGGCTCGCCATTCCTTCGGGCTGTCGGCAAAGCGTACGGCGGTGACTACTCGACGATGGCGCTGAGCTCCTCGCGCAGCGTGCGCAATGCGCCCGCCAGCAGTCGGGACACGTGCATCTGGGAGATGCCGAGCTGCGCGGCGATCTGCGACTGGGTCAGGTTGCCGTGGAACCGCATCGCGATGATCTTCTGCTCGCGTTCGGGCAGCTTGGCCAGGATCGGGCGGAGGGACTCCCGGTTCTCCACGTTGGCCATGTCGGGGTCCTCGCCGCCGAGCAGGTCACCCAGGCCGGTCGCGCCCGGCTCGGCGCTGTCGCCGGCGGGAGCGTCCAGCGACAGCGCGCGGTACGCCTGGCCGCAGTCGAGGCCCTCGATGACCTCCTCCTCGCTGACGCCGAGGCGGGCGGCGAGGTCGGCGACGGTCGGGGAGCGGCCCAGGTCCTGGGCGAGGTCACCGGAGATCTTGGAGATCTCGAGGCGGAGTTCCTGCAGGCGGCGGGGCACGCGCACGTCCCAGCCCTTGTCGCGGAAGTGCCGCTTGAGCTCCCCGACGATCATTGGGATGGCGTAGCTGGTGAACGCGGCGCCGCGGGACGGGTCGTAGCCGTCGACGGACTTGATGAGGCCGAGGTTGGCGACCTGGACGAGGTCGTCGAACTGCTCGCCGCGGTTGCGGAAGCGCCGGGCGAGATACTCGGCCAGGGGGATGTACAGCTCGATGAGCCGGGCCCGGACGCGGTCGCGGTCGGCGCCGGCGGGCAGGTCGCCGAGCAGGGACAGCAGCGCCTTGGCCTGCGCGTCGTTGGCTCGGGTGCTGCTGCTCTCGGTCGGGGTCTCGTGGCTCCTGGCGATGGCGCGGGTGACGTCGTGGGAGGCCGGAGCGGAGGCGGAGACAGAGATCGTCATTGGGAATGACCCTTCTGGTGCGTGACCGGAACGGCGGTGACGGCACGGGCTGGAGGGCCGTGCGGAAGGGGTTACGTCACCGTGCCAGGCGGGCGCTGCGCGCACTGAAGCTGGCGCCGGTCGGGAATCGCTCTCGACACCCGTTGTTTGAGTGCCGGTGCAAGACCTGCGAGGTCAGCCGGAGGGCCGGTCCGCCGCTGCTGGACGGGAGCCCTAAATCGTCCGTTCGGACGAGGCGACCGAGGCCGACTGTACTAGAGCGATGCGCCAAACGCGAGATGAGCGCTCCCACGAGGTTGAAGCGGCTCCGTCTATCACTGAACGTGGAGTAGATCAATACGCTGAGTGTGCACAAGGAATGGTTGTGCATTTCAATTCGGTAGTCGATCGGGTCCGTATGCCGATACCGGGGCTGCGTTTTCGCAGCGCGCAGGCTACCGTCTCACCCGTGGCGTGCACCTGATTCAACATTGATCCGTGAGGTGCGGATCGGGGTGTCGTCGCTAAGGAGTTACACGTGGCATCAGGCACGGTGAAGTGGTTCAACTCGGAGAAGGGCTACGGCTTCATCTCGCAGGACAACGGTGGACCCGATGTGTTCGCGCACTACTCGGCGATCCAGGCCACCGGCTACCGCGAGCTGACCGAGGGTCAGAAGGTCGAGTTCGAGATCACTCAGGGCCAGAAGGGGCCTCAGGCCGACAACATCCGTCCGGTCTGACACACCCCCAGTCGTAGGCCGAGACCCGCTTCACGGCCGAAGGAGTATGCAAGCCCCCGTCCGGAGTTTCCGGCGGGGGCTTTGCGGTTCCTGCGGTGCTTGCGGCTCTGGCGGGGCTTTGCGGCTCTGGCGGTGCTTGCGTTCGGTGTGCTTGCGGTTGGCGGTGCTTGCGGTTCGGTGTGCTTGCGCGTTCGGCGTGCTTGCGGCAGGCGGGTCGCCGGGCGTCAGGCCAGCGCGGCCGGGCGGGCGAAGACCTCGGGCGTGCACGACTGGGCATAGGCGTGCCGGATCATCCGCAGCGCCCAGTTCATCCGGGTGGACGCTGTCTCCGGGTGGTCGCCGAACTCGGTGGCGACCCGCGCCACGCAGCCCTGCACGCCCATCCGCCGCAGGGTGGTCGTCACCGCGGCGCGTACGTCGGCGTCCTGGGGGGCCTGCGACATCTGCAACGTGGAGGCGAAGAGGGCTTCGGCGCGGACCGCCTCGAATGTTGATTCCATGATGACCTCCTGCTCGTTGCTCCCTGCTGTGGTCCAGCTAACTCCTGGCCGGGTGCCGAGCTGATGACTGTTCGGTTGCTAAACGGTTAGCCCGAACGTTTCGAGCAGGCCGGTGAGTTGCAGCAGCCGGTGCACGGCGGGGCTGGTGCCGGTGATGCGCAGTTCGCCGTCCACGTCGGCTTGAGCGGCGACGAGCACCTGGATGCCGGTCGAGTCCATGAAGGGCACGCCGGAGAGATCGAGATCGACCCGGGACGGCGCGTACGCACGGATGGCGTCGCGCAGCGACTCGATGAGGGTGGGGGCGCTCGTCATGTCGAGCTCGCCGGTCGCGGTCACCACGACCGTGCCGTCGGCGGAGGGGGAGGCCATCGCGGCGAAAGCGGTCACAGGTGCTTCACCACCCGCAGCAGGAGGCCGTCGCCACCGACGTCGACTGTGTCGGCAAGGGTCGAGACGACCTGGAGGGAGGGCTCCGAGGGCAATAGCGCATCAGGGGCGTCCGGCGGCGACGTGACTTCGATCACGCATGCCTTCTCATCGACCGTAGCGCGGACCTGGAAGGCGACGCCCACCCGAACGTGGGTGATCACGTTGGCCCACGTCTCGGAGACGATCAGGCCGATGTCGGTGCGTTTCTGCTCGTCTACGCCGAGGCCGGCGAGCGCGCCGTCCAGGACGTGCCTGAGGGTGTTCATACGATCGAGATCGCGCGGCAGGTCGACGGTCAGGCGCAGGTCCACATATGGTGTCTTACCGCGTACCGAAGATCGGAAACGCTTTGCAGGTCAGCCCGCGTATGCGAACTCGCGGGTGGCGAGCTCCTGGTAGGCGGCGTCGACCATGCTGAGCGCCCAGCTCATGCGGGCGGCGGCCGTCTCCGGGTATTCGCCGAACTCGCCGGCGACCCGGGCGGCGCAGTCCTTGACGCCGAAGCGGCGCAGGGTCGAGGTGACCGCGGCGCGGACCTGCGCCGCCGACGGCGCCTGCGAGGCCTGCAGTGCGGAGGCGAACAGGGCTTCGGCGCGGACCGTGTCGAACGTGCTGTTCATGTCAACCCCCGAGCTGGTGTGCTTCCTGACACCAATCAGAGTTCCGCCGGGATGGTGCGGGTCGGTCCGCCGCGTGGTTGCCGGAAGGTAGCGTGTCGACTACGGACAGATACTTGCCCTGGACGGCTGGACGAGCTACGGTCAAGCCAGTCCCGCGGAAGTCGGCAGTCTGTCGCCCGGGGACCACCTTTCTCAAACGCGTGTCACGCCCTCTCGCAGGAAGCCAAAGTCACACGCGTTTCGGCCAGTGTCCTCAGGGACACAAGCCATCTCACACGCCAGTCCCGAGGAGGACGCCCATGGCCCCAACCGAAGTGTTGGATCGAAACGCCAAGCAGAATCACCCGGCGAAGCCTCGCCGCACCCGATCTCCGCAGCGCAACCGGGACCACAGCCGCCCCGGTAACCAGCCTCAGCCCCCGGAATCGGGCGAGGCCCGAGACGTCTCCGGCATCGCCGACGTCTTCCGCGACAAGATGGTCCTCCGGGTCGACAGCTACAGCCCCGGCCCCGACGACGTCGCGATCCCCGCCGCCATGGTCCGGCGCTACGGGTTGCGCCACGGCGACGCCATCACCGGCAGCGCCAACGGTTCGACACTCACCCGGCTGGACACCGTGCACGGCAACGACCCCGAGTGGGCCCGTTCCCGGCCGGAGTTCAGCAAGCTCACCGCGCTGTTCCCGCAGGAGCGGCTGCGCCTGGAGACCGGGCCGCGGCAGCTCACCAACCGGCTCATCGACCTGGTCATGCCGATCGGCAAGGGCCAGCGGGCACTCATCGTGTCGCCGCCGAAGGCCGGCAAGACGATGATCCTGCAGTCGCTCGCCAACGCGATCGCGCAGAACAACCCCGAGGTCCACATCATGGTCCTGCTGATCGACGAGCGGCCCGAAGAGGTCACCGAGATGCAGCGGTCCATCCAGGGCGAGGTCATCGCCTCCACGTTCGACCGTCCGCCGTCGGAGCACACCGGCATCGCGGAGCTCGCCATCGAGCGCGCCAAGCGGCTCGTCGAGCTGGGCCACGACGTGGTCCTGCTGCTCGACTCGATCACCCGGCTCGGCCGGGCCTACAACAACTCCGCGCCGGCGTCCGGCCGCATCCTGACCGGCGGCATCGACGCCAACGCGCTCTACCCGCCGAAGCGCCTGCTCGGCGCGGCCCGCAACATCGAAAACGGCGGCTCGCTCACCATCATCGCCTCGGCGCTGGTGGAAACCGGTTCCACCGGTGACACGGTCATCTTCGAGGAGTTCAAGGGCACCGGCAACGCTGAGCTCAAGCTCGACCGCAAGCTCGCCGACCGGCGTGTCTTCCCGGCGATCGACATCGACGCCTCCAGCACCCGCCGCGACGACGTCATCCTGCACCCCGACGAGCTGCTCGCCGTTTCCCGCCTGCGCAAGGCGCTGTCGGCCAGCAACCAGTCGGCGACCGAGCAACTGCTGGACCGGCTGTCGAAGACCCAGTCCAACGCCGAGTTCCTGACCATGCTCCTGCGCGGCAACGCGAGCTGAGCCCCCGTCACGGAAGGTGATGGCGTATACACGATTTGGAGATCAATTTGCTCCTGTCGTGTACGGTGCTAGTAAGCAGGCGCCCGTCACCGGTTCGACGCCGATCGACCGCTTGGCTCTCATGGCTCGACGCTTCGTTGCTCGACGCCTTATCGGGAGCGTGCTATCGGGAGCGTGCTCCCGGAGTCAGGCGGACCAAGGCCTCATCCGCCGACAGGACGCCCAGCGCTGAGGCGTACGCCATCTCACGACCCCACGACGCGACGTCGGCCGGGGCGAGATCGGCCACGCCCTCGAGCGTCGTCAGGTGCTCGCGCAGCGCCAGCCAGCTCTCCGCCGCGGCCACGCCTTCAGGGGTGGTCTGGTCGGCCCAGCCGAAGTCGACCACGAAGTACTGCGCCAGGTAGATGGCGCCGGCACCGATCAGCGCACCGAAGACCTGATCGGGGACCTTCGCGCTGAGCTGGTCGTCCACCCACCACCACGTCACGAACATCAGCACCGCCGGCACGATCGCACCGAACAGCAGGGCGCGCCGCGTCGTCGAGGACAGGCGCGGCAGGCAGAGCCCGCGCGTGCGGGCCTCCTCCAGCACGGCCCGGTAGAAGGTGCGCCGCCACCTGCGGGCCTCGGTCCAGCTGTCGAAGGCCAGGCTGGTCAGCGACGTCTCCCCGTTGACCGACAAGCGGTGCACCCGGTCCAGGATCTGCTGCTCATACGGCGTCAGGCTGCGCCCGTCACCCTTGCGCAGGCGGGCCGTCGTCTGCACCGGCTCCTCGCCGGTCTCCCGCAGCTCCAGGAACCCGCGGGCGGCCAGGTCCAGCAGGGTGCTGTCGATGGCGTCCTCGTCGGAGCGCCACCGGTTGACCATCAGACTGACCACCGCCGGCGGCTCCTGCCCCGGCAGGTCGGCCCGGGTCGGGCCGGGCTCGGGCAGCCGGGGACGGGAGCGCCACAGGCTCACCGTCACCGCGGCGACCCAGACGGCCAGCGTGATGGGCACGCTGAACTCAAGGTACGGAGGCCAGTCCACGACGGTCCTTCCCACGGGGGATGGGGAGACTTCGAGGAATTACTGTAGCGGCTCCGCGACGACCACCTTGCCGACCATATGTCCGTCTTCGACCATTTCGTGGGCCCGCGTGAGCGTTGCGGCGTCGATCGGCGACAGCCGCGTGGCGAGTGTCGAGCGGATCGCGCCCGCGTCGACGAGATCCGCGACCCGGTCCAGCAACTCGTGCTGCGCGATCATGTCCGGCGTCTGGAACAGCGACCGGGTGAACATCAGCTCCCAGTGGAAGCTGATGCTCTTCGCCTTGAGCGGCAACAGATCCAGCCCTTCGGGCTCGTCGATCGCGGTGATCGCGCCACCGGGGCGGAGGATCTCGGCGAACCGTTCGATGCGCCCCGCGGTACGCGGCGAGAAGATGTAATCCACTCCTTCGGGGAGGTCGCGATGGTCCACGACGTCGTGCGCGCCGAGATCCAGAGCCCATTTGCGAGACTCGTCACGTGACGCGGAGCCGATCACGGTCAGCCCCGTCAGCGCCCGCGCGAGCTGGATCACCATCGAGCCGACCCCACCGGCGGCGCCCAGCACCAGCAGCGTGCCCGTCGACCCGGCGTCCAGCCGGAACCGGTCGAACAGCGTCTCCCAGGCCGTGATCGTGGTCAGCGGCATCGCCGCAGCGGCGGCGAAGTCCAGCGACCGCGGCTTGCGACCGACGATCCGCTCGTCGACCAGGTGCAGCCGCGAGTTGCTGCCCGGACGGTCGATGCTGCCCGCGTAGTACACCTCGTCGCCGGGTGCGAACAGGCTCACCTCGCTGCCGACGGTCACCACCACCCCGGCGGCGTCCCAGCCGAGCACCTTGTCCCCGCCACTCCGGCGGACCTTGAAATCCACCGGATTCACCGAAACCGCCCGCACGTGTACCAGCAGATCCCGCGGCCCGGGCGCGGGGACGGGCAGTTCGACGTCTTCGAGTCCGCGCGCCGTGCTGATGACGGCCGCCATGTTCGTTCCCATGCCGACGACGCTACCCAGAGCGCCCTAGTTACCCACAAGGATGATGAGTATCCTGTGGGTACTTAGTGTCTAACGGTTACTGGGTGCCCGTTGGGTACTGTATGGGCCGTGCCAGACGACGTCTACGCGGCCTGCTGCCCGTGCCGCGACATGCTCGACCTGCTCGCCAACAAGTGGAGCGCCCTCGCCCTCGGCGCGCTCGAAGACGGACCCCGGCGCTTCGGCAGCCTGCGCGACCGCCTGCAGGGCATCAGCCCTAAGGTGCTGACCGTCACCCTCCGCAAGCTGGAAGAACATGGACTGGTCACCCGCGAGGTCTTCGCCGAGGTTCCCCTGCGCGTCGAATACGAACTGACCCCACTCGGTCGCGACGCCTGCGCGCCACTCGCACACCTGCGCACCTGGGTCGAATCCAACATCCACCGCTTCCCGGCCGCCGCATGATCATCCCGCTGCTGCCAGAGCTCACCCTCGAACTCGCCGACGAGGACGCGGGCCTGTTCGACGCGACCGACGGCGAGTACCGCAGCGACGCCCCACCGCCGTTCTGGTCCTTCGCGTGGCCGGGCGGCATGGCCCTGGGCCGGTTCCTGCTCGACCAGCCCCTGTTCGTCGCCGGCCGCAGCGTCATGGACCTGGGCACCGGCTCCGGCCTCGTCGCGATCGCCGCCGCCCGCGCCGGCGCGTGCACGGTCACCGCCGTCGACACCGACCCGGCCGCCCTGGCCGCCTGCGCCCGCAACGCCCGCGCCAACGGCGTCGACATCGTGACATCGTCGGTCCCCGTGCCCGCCGAGGTCATCGTCGCCGGCGACGTCTTCTACAGCGGCCCGGTCGCGGAGCGCGTCCTGGGCTTCCTCCGCCGCAGCGGCGCCGAGGTCCTTGTCGGCGACCCGGGCCGCGGCTACCTGCCGACGCGCCTGTTCGAGGCCCTCGCCACGTACGAGGTCCCCGTCCGCGTAAAACTCGAAGACCAGTGCGCGATGCGCACCACAATCTGGCGCCTGCGCTGAACAACGGCCCCGTCCACCCGAACAACGCCCCACCCCGCTGACGGCCGCCCGGTCCGCCGCGCCGAGCCGCCGGCCGCCCGGCCACAGTTGTGTTGAGGTCGGTGAGCGTCCGGTCTGCGGGGCGACGCCCCGATCCGTCGCGCTGAGCGCAGAGTTGCTGAGCAATGGTCCGGTCCGCCGAGCCGCCGGGCGGCGACCCGGCCGCCGAGGCACAGGGTCCGAGTCGCTGAGCGGTAGTCCGGTGTGCTTGCGTTGAGTGGTTGGGCGGTGACGGGGTCGGAGATCAATTAGGTCGGGCCAGGTACGGTGAAGCTAAGCGGTCGACGCCACCGGACGTCACGTGCCGGTGCCGTGATCCGGGGGCGTTGACGTCCTTCCGGATCACGGCGACCTGGCCGCTATTTCTTGTTGAGGCCGTCCAAGCCCTTGTCCAGGCCGGCCCGGCGCAGGGCGTCGGCGAGGGCGCTGTTCTGCAGGCTGCCGCTGTCGCGCTGCCGGCCGCCGCCGCGCGAGTCGCCACCACGGCCCTGGCCGCCGCCCGACCCGCCGCGCTGGCCACCGCCGGCGCCGCCGCCCGACCCGCCACCTGATCCGCCGCGCTGGCCACCGCCACCCTGGCCGCCACCACCGCCGCCACCACCGCCGCCGCCGTGTCCGCCGCCCTGACCGCGCTGGCCACCGCCACCGCTGCCGCCGCCGCTGCCCTGGCCGCCGCGGCCGCCGGGGCCGCGCTGGCCGTTGCCGCCGCCGCTGCGGGGGGCGCCGCCATCGGCGGTCCGGGGGCGGCCGGCGCCGCTGCCGGCTGGGGCGCCCGACTGCTGGGCCTCGTCGTCCAGGCGCAGGGTCAGCGAGATCCGCTTGCGCGGGATGTCGATGTCGAGGACCTTCACCCGCACGATGTCGCCGGGCTTCACGACCTCGCGCGGGTCCTTCACGAACGTGTAGGACAGCGCCGACACGTGCACCAGGCCGTCCTGGTGGACGCCGACGTCGACGAACGCGCCGAAGGCCGCCACGTTCGTGACCACGCCCTCCAGGAGCATGCCGGGGGTGAGGTCGGAGATCTTCTCGACGCCGTCGGCGAAGGTGGCCGTCTTGAACGCGGGGCGCGGGTCGCGGCCCGGCTTCTCCAGCTCCTTGAGGATGTCGGTGACGGTGGGCAGGCCGAACGTGTCGTCGACGAAGTCGGCCGGCTTCAGCTTGGCGAGGGCGGTGCCGTTGCCGATGAGGGTCTTCATGTCGGTGCCGGTCGCGGACAGGATGCGCCGGACCACGGGATACGCCTCGGGGTGCACGCTGGAGGAGTCGAGGGGGTCGTCGCCGTCGGGGATGCGCAGGAAGCCGGCGCACTGCTCGAACGCCTTCGGGCCCAGCCGAGCCACATCCTTGAGTGCCTTGCGCGAGCGGAACGGGCCGTGCGTGTCGCGGTGCGCGACGATCGCGTCGGCGAGGCTGCCGCCGATGCCTGAGACGCGGGTGAGCAGCGGCGCCGAGGCGGTGTTGACGTCGACGCCGACGCCGTTGACGCAGTCCTCGACGACCGCGTCGAGGGAGCGGGACAGCTTCGACTCCGACAGGTCGTGCTGATACTGGCCGACGCCGATGGACTTCGGGTCGATCTTCACCAGCTCCGCGAGGGGGTCCTGCAGTCGGCGGGCGATGGAGACGGCGCCGCGCAGCGACACGTCCATCCCGGGCAGCTCCTGCGAGGCGAACGCGGACGCGGAATACACCGAAGCGCCCGCCTCGGAGACCATCACCTTGGTCACGTTGAGCGCGGGGAACTGCTTGACCAGGTCGGCGGCGAGCTTGTCGGTCTCGCGTGAGGCGGTGCCGTTGCCGATCGAGATGAGCTCGACGTCGTGCTTCTGGCACAGCGCGGCGAGCACGGCCAGGGACTCGTTCCACTTGTTCTGCGGGACGTGCGGATAGATCGTGTGCGTGTCGACGACCTTGCCGGTGGCGTCGACGACGGCGACCTTGACGCCGGTGCGGAAGCCGGGGTCGAGCCCCATCGTGGCGCGGGTGCCGGCCGGGGCGGCGAGCAGCAGGTCGCGCAGGTTGGCGGCGAAGACGCGCACCGCCTCCTCCTCGGCCGCCTGCCACAGTCGCATGCGCAGGTCGATCCCGAGGTGGACGAGGATGCGGGTGCGCCAGGCCCACCTGACGGTGTCGTTGAGCCACTTGTCGCCGGGGCGGCCCTCGTCGCGGATGCCGAACTTCGAGGCGATCGCGGGCTCGTACAGCGACGGGGCGTCGGGATCCTGGGTGGGCTCCAGCACCAGATCCAGCATCTCCTCCTTCTCGCCGCGGAACATCGCGAGGATGCGGTGGGAGGGCAGCTTGGTGAAGGGCTCGCTGAAGTCGAAGTAGTCGGAGAACTTCGCGCCGTCGGACTCCTTGCCGTCGCGCATCTTCGACACGAGCCGGCCCTGCGACCACATCTTCTCGCGCAGCTCGCCGATGAGGTCGGCGTCCTCGGAGAAGCGCTCGACCAGGATGGCCCGCGCCCCGTCGAGGGCCGCGGCGGCGTCGGCGACGCCCTTGTCGGGGTCGACGAAGACGGCGGCGGCGGACAACGGCTCGACCGAAGGGTCGGCGAGCAGCCCGTCGGCGAGCGGCTCGAGGCCGGCCTCGCGGGCGATCATCGCCTTGGTGCGCCGCTTCGGCTTGAAGGGCAGGTAGATGTCCTCCAGGCGAGCCTTGGAGTCCGCGGCCATGATTTGTGCCTGGAGGGCGTCGTCGAGCTTGCCCTGGCTGCGGATCGACTCGAGGATCGCCGTGCGGCGCTCCTCCATCTCCCGCAGGTAGCGCAGGCGCTCCTCCAGGGTGCGCAGCTGGGTGTCGTCGAGCATCTCGGTCGCTTCTTTGCGATACCGGGCGATGAAGGGCACGGTCGCGCCGCCGTCGAGCAGCTCGACCGCGGCGGTCACCTGCCGCTCCCTGACGCCGAGCTCCTCGGCGATCCGCTGCTGAATGGAGGTCGTCACGATCCTGCATTCTGCCCCACCCACCGCGTCCGTCGCGAAGCCAGCGGGACGGTTACACAGAACGGGGACCCAGCGTAGTTTGACCATGAGCCCAACGTGAGCTGCAAAAATTCGAAGAGAAAGCGTTATTGACCCTGAGCTGGTCCGTCTCCTCAATAGTTCGACAGGAGGATGCGGATGGGCACGGCCACGGTGATCGCGGCGCGGGAAGGTGACCAGAGGGCGCTCGACGCCCTGGTTGCCGAGTACCTGCCGCTGATCTACAACATCGTCGGGCGGGCGTTGCAGGGGCACGCCGACGTCGACGACGTGGTCCAGGAGACCATGCTCCGCATCGTCGACGGGCTGCCGCGGCTGCGCGAGCCCGACAGCTTCCGGTCGTGGGCCGTCGCCATCGCGATGCACCAGGTCCGGGACCGGCACCGCAAGCAGACGCAGGCGCCGCTGGTGGGGGACTGGGCCGACCCGACCGACACCGCGGACCCGGGTGCGGACTTCGCCGACCTCGCGATCACCAGGCTGCGGCTGTCCGGGCAGCGGCAGGAGGTCGCGGAGGCGACCCGCTGGCTCGACCACGACGACCGGGAGCTGCTGTCGCTGTGGTGGCTGGAGGCCGCCGGGCAGCTCGAGCGGGAAGAGGTCGTCGAGGCACTGCGGATCACCAAGCAGCACGCCGCGGTGCGGATCCAGCGGATGAAGGCGCAGCTCGACGCGGCCCGCGCGGTCGTGCGGGCCCTGGCGGCGCGGCCCCGCTGCCCGGAGCTGCACGCGATCGTGGTCAGCTGGGACGGGCGGCCGAGCGCGCTGTGGCGCAAGCGGCTGGCCCGGCACACCCGCGAGTGCCAGCGGTGCGACCGGGCGTGGATGGACATGGTCGCCGCAGAGCGCCTGCTGGCCGGCATTTCGCTGGTACCGGTGCCGTTCGTCTTCAGTGCGGCCGCTGCGAAAACGGGAGCGCTGACAGTAGGCGGCGGGGGCCTGAAAGCGCTCATCGCAGGCTGGTTCGGGGCGGCGAAACCCGCCCTGGCCGGCGTCGCCGCGACCGTGGCGATCGCCGGGGCGGCCGGCGCCGTCTACGTGACCACCCAAGGCGAACAGAAGCCGGCGGTGGTGTCCCAGCCGGGCGCGTCGCCGTCCACCGAGCCCTCCAAGGAAGACAAGCCCAGCAGCGCCCCGCCGTCCAGCGCGGCACCCAGCAAGAGCGCGCAGGTGGCGCTGCCCCCGGCGGTGAAGAGCCCGAAGAAGGGTGTCAGCACCAACGGCAAGGTGAACTTCAACCAGGCCGCGGTCAAGGACATGAAGGCCGGCTGGTATTACAACTGGTCCCCGAGCCCCAGCTTCGGCGCGACCAGCGGCGTCGAGTTCGTGCCGATGGTGTGGGGCACGAGCAACGTCGATGCCGACGTGGCCAAGGCCAAGACGAACGGCAAGGTGCTGCTCGGCTTCAACGAGCCGGACCTCAAGGAACAGTCGAACATGAGCCCCGAGCAGGTCCTGGACCTGTGGCCGAAGCTGCAGGCGTCCGGGCTGCGCCTGGGCAGCCCGTCGGTCGCCTACGGCGGCGACACCGCCGGCGGCTGGCTCGACCGGTTCATGAGTGGTGCGAAGTCGCGCGGCTACCGGGTCGACTTCATCGCGCTGCACTGGTACGGCGGCGACTTCGGACCGGACGCGCCGAACCAGCTCAAGCGGTACCTGCAGAACGTCTACAACCGCTACAAGCTGCCCATCTGGCTGACCGAGTACGCGTTGATGCGCTTCGAAGGCGGCACCGTCTACCCGAGCACGGACCAGCAGGTCAGCTTCGTGAAGAGCTCCACGGCGATGCTCGAAGGGCTGTCCTTCGTCGAGCGGTACGCCTGGTTCATCCTGTACAGCTCGAAAGCGGGCGACACCGGTCTCTACAGCAACGGCACCACCCCGACCGGGGTGGGCGCCGCCTATCGCGCAGCAGGAGGATGATCATGGACGCGAGGTCGGGTGGCGCCGCCACACTGCTCGGTGCCCTCAACGACGCCTGTGAGGATTTCCAGCGGTACGGGCAGCAGATCGCCGCCACGCACGGTCCGATGCACTGGGAGCTGATCGGGCGGATCGGCCCGGGCGAGGCGCCGTTCGCGCTCGTCGGGGTCGTGCTGCGGTACGACCGGACCACCGTCGACCTCGGCGTCGACCTGTGGGTGCGCGAGGGCGCGTTCGAGGTCAGCGGCTACGGCACCGTGGACGGCAGGCGGCTGCTGGTCGACCTGCCCGACGTGCTGACCGACGACCTCGACGAGGCGATCGACGTGCTGCGGGAGTACACCCGGCGCCTGTGCTCCTACCGCAACGTGCTCGACGAGGTCGCCTGAAGCACGGTGCGCCGCCGCGTCCGCGTCCGGATCCGCAGATGGACGGCGAGCGCGATCAGGCCCACGACCGCGGTCGCCGCGCCGCAGGTGACGAACGTGGCCGAGGGCCCGACCGCCTGCACCAGCGGCGCGCCCAGCAGCGTGCCCAGCGGGGTCGACACGACGAGGACCGCGCCGCGGGCGGCGAGCACCGGCGGCAGCTGCCCGGCCGGGACCGTGCGCTGGAACAGCGACATGCTGGTCGCCGGGTACGGTGCCCACACCAGCCCGGCGAGCGCGAGCGTGACCATGTGCGCCCACAGCGGCAGCGTCATGCCCAATGGCATGAGCAGCAGCCCGAAGCCGATCACCACGCCGATCGTCGTCGGCCACAGCGGCAGCCGGCGCAGGTGCCCGGTGGCGACCGCGCCGATGACCGCGCCCACGCCGAAGGCCGTGTACAGCAGCCCGACCTCGCTCGCGCTGGACACGAACAGCGGCACCGCGACCGGTACCGGGCCGAACAGCAGGAAGAACCAGAACGTCAGGATCATCAGGCCGAGCAGGTGCGGGTCCCGGCGGATCGCCGCGAAGCCCTCGCTGCGCCCGCGCTCGGCGCCGGGCGCCGTGGCCGGCGTCAGGGCCTTGATCTGCAGGAACGACACGGCGAGGACGGCGAAGGTGGCGGCGTCGACCGCGAGGACGGCCGACGCGCCGAGGAGTGCGATCAGCAGCCCCGCGATCGCGGGACCGGCCACCGTGGAGGCCTCGGCGATGACGGTGAGCAGCGCGTTCGCCGGCAGGTGCAGCGTGGCCGGCAGGACCTGCGCGATGACGGTGTACCGGCCGGCCGACCCCCACGCCGACAGCAGTGCGGAGATGGCGAGCAGCGCCACGTACCGGTCGATCGACAGCCCGCCGCAGGCGGACAGCAGCGCGATGGCGCCGAGGAACACCGCGCGCAGGATGCCGTCCCACGCGGCGAGCTGCGCGCCGCCGTGGTTGCGCAGCAGCGGCCCGAACGCGATCGCGCCGACGGCGCCGGGCAGCGCGTACGCGGCGACGGCGAGCCCCACCCACAGTCCCCGCGCGTGCCCGGGCGCCAGCTGCAGCGCCAGGCACCCGACCGCGACCGCGCTCATGCCGTCGCCCAGCGCCGAGAGCACCAGCCCCGGCAGGACCCGGTTGAACACGGGGTGCCGGATCACCGGTAGATAGGGAGACATCGATTAATTCTCGCCTACGTACTGGGCATTCTCCAAGGATGATCGTCATGCGCGTAACGGCCGCCGCGCGGGGTACCCGGACGCCATGGTGAACTTCGGTTACACACTGATGTGTGAGCAGACCGGGCCCTGCGAACTCGTCGACGACGCGGTGCGCGCGGAAGAGGCCGGGTACGACTTTGCGGCGATCTCGGACCACTACAACCCGTGGCTGGTCGAGCAGGGGCACTCACCGTTCGCATGGTCGGTGCTCGGTGCCGTCGCGTACGCCACCCAGAACCTCGAGCTCATGACCATGGTGACCTGCCCGATCCGCCGCTACCACCCCGCGGTCGTGGCGCAGCAGGCGGCCACGATCGGGGCCATGTCACAGGGCCGGTTCACGCTCGGCCTCGGCGCGGGCGAGAACCTCAACGAGCACGTCGCCGGCACCTGGCCGCACCGCACCCAGCGGCACGAGATGCTCACCGAGGCCCTTGAGATCATCCGGCCGCTGCTGGCCGGCGAGACGGTGCACCACGGCGGCACCTACTTCGACGTGCCCGAGGCACGGCTGTGGGACCGCCCCGACGAGGGCGTCCCCGTGGTCCTTGCGGTGTCCGGCGACGAATCCCTGGCCCTCGCGAAACCGCTGGACGGGACCGTGGCCGTCGCGCCGGACGCCTCCCTGCGCATCCCCGGCAAGCCGGCGTACGGGCAGGTCGCGCTCTGTTACGGCCCGGATGAGTCCGAGTGCCGCAAGCGCGCCCTCGACCAGTGGCGCTGGTTCGGCCTGCAGTGGCCGGTCCTGGCCGAACTGCCCGACCAGCGCGCCTTCGACGCCGCGTCCGCCTTCGTCACCGAGGACGACGTGGCCGCGGCCGTGCCGTGCGGGCCGGACCTGGACCAGCACGTCGCGGCAGTGCGCAGGTACGTCGACGCCGGGTTCACCCACGTCGCGCTGGTCCAGATCGGTGGCGGGCACCAGGAGGAGTTCCTGGCCTGGTCAAGGTCGGAGCTGCTGCCGGCCCTGCACGCAGGGGCCGGGGCGTAGCCGCCCCTAAACGCCACCGGGGCGTAGCCGGGGCAGCCGCGAGTCGACGTCCGGTACCGAATATCCCAGCGCACGCAGACGGCTCGACACCTCCTCGATCGGCTTGCGGATCTTCTGTGCCGCGGCGAGGAGGTGGTTGAGCGGCACCGGCTGGCCCGCGTCCAGCCACGGCCGCGACCCGTCCAGGTCGGTGCTGGCGAGGAGGAGGTCGTTGGGCTTCACCGAGTCGACCTGGATGCTGCTGAGGTCGACGTCGACGTTGTAGCCCAGCGTCTCCAGCCGTGCCGCGATCTCGTGCACCGGCCGGCGCACCCGCCGCGCCGCCTGCAGCAGGTGCGGCAGCGGCACCTGCTCGTCGAGGTCCAGCCACGGCTGCGAACCGTCCAGGTCCCGGCTGGTGATCAGCAGGTCGTCGGGCTCCACCTGGTCCAGCGACGGACCCGAACCCTGCAGGCTGACCGCGTAGCCGAGGAACGTCAGCCGGGCCGCGATGTCGTGCACGCTGCGCCGGGTCCGCTGCGCCGCGCGCAGGATGCGGATCGTCGGCACCGCCTTCATCGGGTCCAGCCACGGGTCCGAGCCGTCGAGGTCCTCGCTGGTGATGGTCAGGTCGTCGGGCTCCAGGTGGTCGATCAGGATCGCGTCGGGGTCGACGTCGACCCGGTACCCGACCGCCGCGAGCCGCGTGGCCACGTCACCGACGTCCCGGCCGGTCGCCTCCGCCGCCCGCAGCAGGTGGATCAGCGGCACCGGCCGCGACGAGTCCAGCCACGGCTGCGAGCTGTCCAGGTCCCGGCTCGCCAGCTGCAGGTCCTCCGCCTCCAGCTTCACGACCTCCAGCGCGTCGAGGTTGCCGCCGAGCGTGAAACCGAAGCTGCGCAGCCGCGACACCACCTCCGCCACCGGCCGGCCGGTCCGCTCGGCGGCGCGCAGCACGTGCACCGGCGCCACCTCCTCCAGCAGGTCCAGCCACGGTGACGTGCTGTCCAGGTCCCGGGAGATCAGCACCAGGTCGTCGGACTCGACCGTCAGCGACTCCCAGCCAGGTTCCAGCGGGTAGCCCAGCAGCGCCAGCCGCGCCGCGGTCTCGTCGGCCGGCAGGTCCACCTTGTGCGCGGCGCGCAGCACGTGCAGCCGCGTCACCGGCTCCCGCGGGTCCAGCCAAGGGTGCGAACCGTCCAGGTCGCGGCTCGCGATCGTCAGGTCCTTGGGGCCGAACTGCTCGATCGGCAGCATGTCGACGTCGACGTCCACGTCGAAGCCCAGCTGCCGCAGCCGGGCGACGATCTGCTGGATCGGACGGCCGGTCTTGTGCGCGGCCCGCAGCAGGTGTACGAGATGCACCGGCTGATCCGGGTGCATCCACGGGCGGGTGCCGTCCACGTCGCGGCTGGTGAACACCAGGTCGTCAGGGTCGACCCCGACCTGCGCGGCACCCACCGACGGCTCGTAGCCGAGCTGGTCGAGCCGCGCCGCGATCTCCAGCGCGCTCCTGCCGGTCTTGCGCGCCGCGCGGACCAGATGGACCAGCGGCACGATGTCGACCGGGTCCAGCCACGGGCCCGTGCCGTCGACGTCGACGCTGAGCAGCAGGGCGTCCGACGGCCGGGAGCGCAGCGCCCGCTTCCAGTCCGCGCCGGGCTTGAGCACCTTGCGGTAGCGCCCGCCCGCCGCGAGCGCGGTCAGCCGCCACTCGACCAGCTCGTCCGGACCGCCGACCGGCCCGTCGTTGGCCACGAAACAGCCGGTGACCGCCGCGTCGACGGTCTCGCCGTCCATGTCCCACTTGCCGTGGCCGCGCTCGATCGCCTGCTCGAAGATGAGGTCCGCGACCAGCGGCCGGATCGGCGCGAGGCGGCACAGCCACTCGTAGCCGAGCAGCGTGGTGCCGGGTGCGGTGAGCGCCGGCACCGCCTCCCACAGCAGGCGGTCGACGTCGTCCTCGCGGTACGCCAGGATCTTCGTGCGATCGACCGACAGCCGCGGGGCGAGGTCCCGGTTGAGGTTGACCACCGCGCCGAAGATCTCCTTGCCGGCGTAGAGCCCGTCGGCGAGCAGCGCGCCGGTGCCCTTGCACCACCACACCCGCGAGCCCTCGGCCGCGACCACCCCGGCGCCGACGCCTTCCTCGTCCTCATCGTCCTCGTCGATCGCGGTCGCCGCCTCCGACAGCTGCCCGGGCGCCCACTGCTGGGTCTCCACGCCGTCGGTCGCGTCGGTGGCGAACTCGGCCACCCACAGCAGCTTGCGCAGCTCCTCGACCGACGCGACGGTCACGCCCTCGCGCAGGTGCAGCCGCACCGTCGTGCCCGAGTCGCTGCCCGGGCCCAGCACCTGGATCCGGAACAGGCTGCCCGGCCCGGCGATCGACACCCGCAGCCGCTCGCCCGCCTGCCCGTCGCGGCCCATCCGGCACGTCTCGACGGTCAGCTCGTCGGCGAGCATGAAGTAGCTGAGCACGCCGATGCCGAACCGGCTGTTGGGGAACAGCTGCACCGGCGGGTCGAGCCGGGCCCACTCGGCCTGCTCCTCGAGGAACTCCGGCAGGTCCGCGAGCCGCACGCCGGCCTGCGAGAACACCTCGCTCAGCTCCCGGACACCCATGCCGATGCCGTTGTCCACGCAGTCCAGATACGGCCGGCCGGCGTCGTCGACGCCCTGCTCGAAGCGGATCCGGCCGTCCCACTGCCCCGGGTTCGTCGTGCTGGTGCGGGTCAGGAACTCCGTGCGCGCCTCCCGGTAGCGGCACGCGTCCAGGGCGTTCTGATACAGCTCACGGATGGCCAGCGCCGGGTCGCCGTAGAGCTGCTCGCCCATCAGCAGCTCCCGCACCCGGTCCTCGGCCAGCCGGAACCGGACCCCGGCGGACTGGTACGCCGGGACACCGTCGAGCACGGCGGGCCGGACCTCGTCGGTGGCCGCCCGGTTGGGCAGGTGCCGCAGCGCTGCCAGGGACTCGTCCCGCGACGCCGCCCGTTGTGCCTCGGCGAGCAGTTGGTTCAGCGTTTCGATGTGTACGCGCAGCGCGACCTCGATCGACGGGTGCGCACAGTCGGCGTTGAGCACCAGCGTCGCGCCGCGCAGATCCCATCGGGCCGCGTGGACCGTGTCGATGACCTGACGGGGCGTGACGGGGTCGCCGATGCCGAGGTGCTCGCCGATGACCTCGGGCAGCACCGTCGCCTCGACCGCCAGCCAGCGGGCGATCGTCAGCAGGAATGCGACCAGCCGCTCCCGTGTGCCGTGCCGGTCCTCCGACACCAGCGACTCCGGCCGGTCGTGCCGGTTCAGGAACGCCGGGTCCGCGCGGATCGCCCGCAGCAGCTCCGCCAGGCGCTTCTGCGGCTCGTCGTTCAGCACGGTCGCGAGGTCCTGGGTCTGCCCCTCCGGCCCGCGGATCAGTGCCTCGATCGTGGCCGGCTGGTATGCCGCCGGCCGCCGGCCGATCCACCGGTGCAGCAGCCACCAGCCCAGCTCGGCGGCGGCCTCCCGGCGGCCCGCCCGGATCGCGGCGAGCGCGCGGCGGTGCGGCTGGGCGTACGTCTGGGAGAACCGCTCGAACGCGGCCCGGTCGCTGGAGGCGTCCTGCGACGGCTCGAGGTCGCCCGGCTGCACCCCGCGCTCCGCCGCGGCGATGCCCGCCCACAGCGCGTCATGCAGGAACGGCGTCGTCACCAGCAGTGCCGCCTCGGCCCCGCTGAACCGCACGTCGGCCGGCAGGAACCCGATCAGGCTCGCCACCTGCTCCGACATCCGTCGCGCGAAGTCACCGTCCTGCCACGGATCGTCGGTCAGCAGGGCCGCCGACCGCGCCCGCGCCTCGGCGAGCTGGCGCACGAGCGTCACCGCCCGGTCGCGATGTGACGCACCGTCGGTCACCCGGCCCCACACCGTGTGCTGTGCAGCGAACGTTTCCCAGCCGTCAGGAGCCATGCGGGAAAACTTACCGGCCAATGGCAACGGACCGCTCCTGTTGGGGCCGAACGGCCGGTCGCGCGTTGTTGCATCGCCAAGCTACGGTGCACCGGGCAATGATGGCCGCTGGAAGGAGCACGCCGGGTATGTCCGTCGCTGAAGACGGCAACGAGCAGGAGCAGCCGGACGAAACGTCGCGGCGTGAGGACCGGGCGGCCCGGCATCGCGTACCGCCGACGGCCTCCGCCATCGCGAAGGTCCCCCTCCTGCCGGAGCCGTTCAACCCGGCGAAGCCGACGTTCCCGACAGGTGCGGCCATTCCCCGCCAACGGCGCGGCGGCCCCACCGCGATCGCGACCGCCTCGATCCCGGCCATTCCCGTCGAGGACGACAGGCCGGACTTCGACGTCCTGTTCGCGGACGCGCTGGGTGACGACGCGCTGGGTGACGACGACGTCCACGCGGAGCCTGACGACCACGCAGAGCCTGACGACGACCTGGCCGCCGACGAGGACCCGTCCATCGACGAGGACCTGGAGCCTGACGAGGACCCGGAGCCTGACGAGGACCCGGAGCCTGACGAGGATCCGGAGTCTGACGAGGACGACGAGGACCCGGCCACGGTCGGGACGCTTGCCGGTGAGGTCAGGGCGAGCGCCGTGCCGTTCCTGGGCGATCCCGTGCTGCTCGGCAAGCCGGTGGTCGAGTCGCCGGCGCTGGTGGACCCCGCGGCATTCGACGCACCCGGTGCGGGGTCACCCGAGGGCGAGAAGTCGATCGGCGAGGTCGCCGCGGCGGAGCCGGCGCCGGTCGGGGTGGCGGCCGTCCAGGTGACCGCCGACGACTCGCCGACCGTGGCCGATTACGTGGCGCCGGCCTTCGCCATCGTCACCGACGACCCCGTCGACGAGGACGACTACCGCGGGTCCCGCCGGCGGCTCGCCGCCTGGCGCCGGTACCCGGTCGGCGCGGTCGCCGTCGCCGTGCTGATCCTCCTGGTCACCGCCGCCGTGGTCCTGCAGCTGGTCCGCAGCACCGGTGGCGACCCGACCCCGACCTCCGCGGGCGCCAGCCCACGGCAGTTTCCCGGCGTCGGAGGGCTGCCCGAGCTGACCACGAACGCCGCCTCCTCGTCGCCGACCGGCGGCCCGGGCTCGGCGAGCCCGTCCCCGAGCCGGTCGAGGTCCTCCGCGCCGGCCGCCCCGCCGCCGAGCGCGGCGTCCCCGTCGAAGACCCACGGCTCGGTCGCCCCGCCGCCCCCGGCCCGCACCGGCCAGCTCCGCGGCACCGGCTCCGCCAAGTGCCTGGAGTACCGCGCCGGCGAGAGCAACCGTGCCGTCATCGACAACTGCGACGACCCCCGCTCCGGGCGCACCAACCAGCGCTGGACGCTGCAGACCGACAGCACCGTCCGTGCCGACGGTGGCTGCCTCGACGTCCAGAACGCCGGCACCGGCAACGGCAATGCCGTGCGCCTCTTCACCTGCAACGGCACCCCGGCCCAGAAGTGGACCATGCGCGCCGACGGCACCCTGCAGAACGTCAACTCCAAGCGCTGCCTGGACGTCGCCAACGGCGGCACCAGCGCCGGCAACCCCGTCATCATCTGGGACTGCTCGACCGCCTCCAACCAGAAGTGGTCCATCCAGCCCTACTGACCACCGGGGTCGGCGGGAGGTCAGAAGAAGGTCAGACCCGCAGCAACTGCTCTGCCGCCTCGACGATCCGTGAGGCGTCGCGGTGAGCGTCCGCCAGCTCATCCGGCGCCGTCTCGGCGTTCGCCGCCGACGGATACTCAAGCTCGTTGCGCCGTCTGCGCAGTGCCCCGAACGAGCGAAAGCCGTCGCCGAACTGCGCGCGCATCGCCTGTTCGACTGCGTAGTGCCCGCCCTGACTCGTGGGGCGAAGGCCCTGCTGGGCGAGCACTGCGGTGCACGCGAAGCGGGCCGCGTCATATGCCAGCGTGAAGCTGCTGTCTGGGTCGTCGCGGCTGAGTGCGTGCGCGGATGCCAGCGACCTTCGGGCTTTGAGCAGGAGCGGTTCTCCGTTGGCGTCCGCGCCCTGCACCTTCTGGAGATCGTTGGCGTGGACGAGTTTCTCGATGGTTTCAGAGCCTTTCAGCCACCTGGGCATGCCGGAACTCCTCGGTCCGTCTTGCGCCGCGGGCTATTCGGCTGGGGGGATGACAGTTACGAGCGGTGATGCCTGGATCTGCTGGATCAGGGCGTCGGAAGCATCCTGCCACTGGTCACGCGAGCGGATCGTCGGATTGACCGGGAGGCCGAGTGTGTCCTGGGCCACGTCCGCGGCGGCGTACACGTCGGCGCGGGCGGGCGACCCGACGACGAGGACGTCGATGTCATTGGGTGCCGGCCCGGGCTGTCCGAGATACCGGGCCGCCCACGAGCCGTAGATGTGGACGCTGTCGACGCGTTGGAGCCGGTCGAAGGTCTGGCCGATGATCGCGGGTGGCCCGAACGAGACGGTCAGCAGGTGGGTCAGCGCTTCCGCGGCGGGATGCCCGGTCGCTGCGCGCAGCAACCGGGAGCGCCCGATCGACCGATCATGCAGGAGTCCCGCCACAACCAGGCGCTGCACTTCTCGCTGTGTGGTGGACAGCGGCACCCCGAATCTGGCGGCGAGCTCCGTCATCGGATATTCGTCCGCCGGGTGCAGATACAGCCAGGTCAGCAGCTCGGCCTGATGACGCGACCGGAAGATCGGCAGGAGGTCCGGCGCCTTGCTACGCATAAACGCAATATATATCCCAGTTAACGGGAGTGTTTGGGGAGGGTGAGGGCGGCGGCGGTGGCGAGCAGGGCGGCGACGCACAGGGTGGCGTCGGTGGTCGCGGCCGCCGACGGTGATGGGACGAGGGACAGGTAGACGGTGCCGAAGGTCGCGACGCCGAGGACCGCGGCGAGCTGGGTGACGGTGGCGACCACGCCGCTGGCGTCGGCGGCGACCGCGGGCGGGACGTGGGCCAGGGCGACGCCGATCAGCGGGCTGAACGCGGCGCCCAGGGCGAGGCCGTAGACGGCGCTGACCGTGAGGTACGCCGGACCCAGCGGGCGGCCGTCGCGGATCGTCCAGGCCATGAGGGCATAGCCGACGGTCACGACGAGCAGGGCGAAGGGGATCACGCGGCGGTGCCAGTGGGCGGGGAGCCGGCGCCAGTTGAGGCTGCTCGCGGCGAAGCCGGCGGCGGCGGGGACCAGTACCAGCCCGGCTTTCGCGGGGGAGTAGCCGAGGTCGGTCTGGGTGTGCAGGCCGAGGGTGAACAGGAAGCCGGCGTAGGAGGCCATCACGGCCAGGATCGCCAGCATCGCGGTGATCAGGCCGGGCGAGCGCAGGACCAGGCCGGAGATGATGGGTGCCGCGCTGCGGCGCTGCGTGACCGTGAAGGCGCCGAAGAGGGCGACGCTGGCGGCGACGCTCACCCAGGTCCACCACGGCCAGCCGGACTCGTGGCCGAGCACCAGGGGCAGGACCAGCGTGAGGACGGCGGCGGCAAGGGTCAGCGCGCCGAGCGGGTCGAGGCGGCGGGTGTCCGCGCCGCGGTCGCGGGGCAGGTGCCGGCGGCCGAGGAGCAGCAGGGCCAGGCCGACGGGGACGTTGACGAGGAAGACCGGGCGCCAGCCCGTGCCGAGCAGGTCGGCGCCGGTGAGGACGCCGCCGAGGGCCTGGCCGGCGACGGCCGCGCCGGCCAGGACGGCGCCGTAGAGGCCGAGGGCGCGGGTGCGGGCGGGGCCGGTGAAGGCGCGCTGGATGATGCTGAACACCTGCGGCACCATCAGCGCGGCGCCGGCGCCCTGCAGCAGGCGGCACGCGATCAGTGCGCCGGTCGACGGGGCGAGGCCGCACAGCAGCGACGCGACGGTGAACCCGGCGAGGCCGCCCTGGAAGGCACGTCCATGGCCGTGGGTGTCCCCGAGGCGGGCACCGGTGACGAGCAGGACCGCGTAGGCGACGGCGTACCCGGCGACGACGAGCTGCAGACCCGCTCCGGACGCGGCGAGGTCGGCGCGGATCGACGGCACCGCGACATTGACGATCGAGACGTCCAGGACGGCCATGAACTGCCCGCCGAGCACGGTCGCCAGAAGGGCGCCCCCGGCCCGCGCGGTTGACGGTGGGGCGGCAAGAGTGGTCATGGCCTCAGCCTCGGGCGTCGCCGACACCGGTAACGAGAGCCCGCTCATCCTGGTATCAGCACCACCTGGCAACGCCCGCCGTGCCGCACGACGATGGGAGGCGTGAGCATGACGACGTCCCGGGCCGAACTGGCCGCGTTCCTGCGGTCCCGGCGCGCCCGGATCACCCCCGCCGACGTGGGCCTGGCGCCCGGGTTCCGGCGCCGCACCCCGGGCCTGCGCCGGGAGGAGCTGGCACAGCTCGCCGGGGTCGGCGTCACCTGGTACACGTGGCTGGAGCAGGGGCGCGCGATCAACGTCAGCGTCCAGGTCCTGGATGCCATCGCCCGCACCCTGCGGCTCGACGAGGCCGAGCGGGAGCACCTGTACCGCCTCGCCGACGTCCCCGCGTTCACCCCGCAGCCGGCGGGCTGTCCGCTGGAGCCGCAGATCCAGCTGATCCTCGACGGCATGGCGCTGCCGGCCTGCGTGTACAACGGCCGCTACGACCTGCTCGCCTGGAACGCCGCCTACGCGCGGCTGTTCACCGACCTGGTCCGGCGCACGGGGCGGGAGCGCAACGCGCTCTGGCACCTGTTCGTCACCCCCGAGTGCTGCATGCCGTTCGTGAATCTCGCCGAGGAGCTGCCGCTGATGGTGGCCACGATGCGGGCCACGTTCGCGCGGCACCTGGGCGAGCCGGCCTGGGAGGGCTTCGTCCGCGACCTGTCCGCGGCCAGTCCCGCCTTCGCCGCGGCGTGGCAGTCGCACGACGTCGCGGTGCCCGGCAGCCGGCTGAAGATCTTCCGCCACGCGACGCTCGGCGACCTGCGCCTGGCCACGCAGAGCATGCAGCTCGCCGGCACTCCCGAGGCCCGGATGATCGTCTACACCCCCGCCGATGCGGCGACGGCGTCCGCACTTGCACGCCTGGGCGAGGTGGGCGGCGTGTCCGCCGGCTGTGCCGAGCACCGCGAAGCTTACTGAATCCGCACATATTGGCCCACCTCTTTACCGGGGGGAGCTGCGCGGTTAGTTTGTTAGGCAACACAACGAACCACATTTGGGACGGTCGACTCCTCGGCGGGAGAAGCCCGGTCCCTATTACGCACAGCGGCTTCGGCGAGTCGTTGCGCGCAGCAGCAACCTGTGTCCACCCCGCACAAGGAGCTCCGTGTTCACCACCCGCCGGCGCGCGTCACGCGCGCTTCTCAGTCTTGCCGCCTTAACCCTCACAGCAACCGCAGCCGTCTCCCTCCCCGCCCAGATCGCCAGTGCGGCGCCGGTCCAGGCGCCCGCCGTACCGCAGGCGCAGGCCGTCGACCCGTTCGACGTCCTGGTGTTCTCCAAGACCGCCGGGTTCCGGCACGATGCCATCCCCGCCGGCATCACCGCGATCCAGCAGCTCGGCGCCGCCAACGGCTTCACCGTCGACACGACCGAGGACGGCGGCGCGTTCACCGACGCCAACCTCGCCAAATACGAGGTCGTCGTCTGGCTGTCCACGACCGGGGACGTGCTCGACGCCGACCAGCAGGCCGCGTTCGAGCGCTACATCAAGGCCGGCGGCGGCTACGCCGGCGTCCACGCCGCGAGTGACACCGAGTACGACTGGCCGTGGTACGGCGAGCTCGTCGGCGCCTACTTCACCAGCCACCCGGCGCAGCAGCAGGCCACCATCAAGGTCGAGGACCCCGCGCATCCGTCCACAAAGGACCTGCCGGACCGGTGGAGCCGCTTCGACGAGTGGTACAACTTCCGCGCCAACCCCCGGGGCAAGGTGCACGTCCTGGCCAGCCTGGACGAGAGCAGCTACACGCCCGGGACCGGCGCGATGGGTGCGGACCACCCGTTCGCCTGGTGCCGTGACTACGACGGCGGCCGCTCCTGGTACACCGGAGCCGGCCACACCCAGGAGTCCTACACGGACCCGCAGTTCCTCGGGCACCTGCTCGGCGGCATCGAGACGGCCGCGGGCGTGCTCAAGTCCGACTGCAGCGCCACGCTGACCAGCGGCTTCGAGAAGGTCACGCTGGACAGCAACACCAACAACCCGATGGAGCTTGCGATCGCGCCCGACGGGCGGGTCTTCTACATCGAGCGTGACGGGCGCGTCCAGATCGTCAAGCCGGACACGCACACCACCGTCACCGCCGCGACCGTCCCGGTCTTCACCGGCAACGAGGACGGGCTGCTCGGCATCACGCTCGACCCCGGGTTCGCGCAGAACCACTGGGTGTACCTGTACTACGCACCCAACGGCGGCGGCCCCCGCAACATGCTGAGCCGGTTCACGGCGGTCGGCGACTCGATCGACCTGAGCACGGAGAAGCAGATCCTGCAGGTCGACACGCAGCGCAACACGTGCTGCCACGCCGGCGGCACGATGACGTTCGACAGCGCCGGCAACCTGTACCTCGCCACCGGCGACAACACCAACCCGTTCGAGTCCGACGGTTACGCGCCGATCGACGAGCGGTCCGGGCGGCAGGACTACGACGCGCAGCGCAGCGCCGGCAACACCAACGACCTGCGCGGCAAGGTCATCCGCATCAAGCCGCAGGCCGATGGCACGTACACCATCCCGTCGGGCAACCTGTTCCCGGTCGGCACCGCGAAGACCCGTCCCGAGATCTTCGCGATGGGCTTCCGCAACCCGTTCCGCATCGGCGTCGACCCGAAGACGAACACCCTCTACGTCGGTGACTACGGCCCGGACGCCGCCCAGGCGAACGCGAACCGCGGCCCCGGCAACACCGTGGAGTGGAACATCGTCGGGCAGCCCGGCAACTACGGCTGGCCGTACTGCACCGGGGCGAACGTGCCCTACCGCGACTGGACGTTCCCGTCCGGCCCGGCCGGCCCCGCGTTCGACTGCGCCGCACCGGTCAACGACTCGCCCAACAACACCGGCCTGACGAACCTGCCGCCGGTCATCGCGGCGACCGTCGACTACGACTACGACGGCAACCCCCGCTTCCCCGAGATCGGTGGTGGCGGCGCACCCATGGGCGGCCCCGTCTACCGCTACAACGCCGGCTCCACCTCGGAGATCAAGTGGCCGCAGTACTACGACGGCAAGGCCATCTTCGGCGAGTGGAACCAGAACAAGCTGTACACGATGCAGGTCAGTGCCGACGGCAAGTCCCTTGTGGACATCAACCAGGCGCTGGTGGGCATGAGCACGATCCGCCCGATGGACATGGAGTTCGGCCCCGACGGCGCGCTCTACATCATCGAGTGGGGCACCGGCTTCGGCGGCAACAACGACGACTCCGGCGTCTACCGCATCGGCTACATCGCCGGTGACCGGGCCCCGATCGCGCAGGCCGCCGCCAACCCGACCAGCGGCGCCGCCCCGCTCGCCGTGCAGTTCTCCAGCGCAGGCTCCCGCGACCCCGACGGGCAGGCGATCACCTTCGCCTGGTCGTTCGGCGACGGGGGTACCTCCAGCGAGGCGAACCCGACGCACACGTACACGAGCAACGGCAACTTCACCGCACAGCTGACCGTCACCGACACCGAGGGACGCAGCGCCACGGCGAACGTGCCGGTCACCGTCGGCAACACCGCGCCGAAGGTCACCATCACCCTGCCGCCCGACGGCGGCTTCTACGAGTGGGGCGACCAGGTCGCGTTCACCGTGACCGTCACCGACCCCGAGGACGGCACCGTCGACTGCTCGAAGGTCCAGGTCCAGTACCTGCTGGGCCACGACGAGCACGCCCACCCGCTCAACCAGTACACCGGCTGCAGCGGCAAGGTCCAGACGTCCCTGGCGAGCGGGCACGGCGCCGACGCCGACGTCTTCGCCGTCATCGAGGCGTCCTATGTGGACAACGGCGGCGCCGGTGGCGCCGGGCCGCTCACCGGGCGGTCGCTCGTGCAGCTCCAGCCGAAGCGCAAGCAGGCCGAGTACTTCGCGGCCACCGGGCGGGTGCCGGGCTCCACCGCCGGCGGCGACCCGGGCGTGCGGACGGAGACGACCGGCGACCCGCAGGGCGGCTTCCAGAACATCGGCTTCGTCGAGGAGGGTGACTGGTTCTCCATCGCGCCGGCCAACCTCACCGGCATCAGCCAGCTGCGGATCCGCGCCGCCAGCAACAACGCCAGCGGAGGCACGATCCAGATCCGCACCGGCGCCCTGGACGGACCGGTCGTCGGATCCGTCGCGGTACCCGGCACCGGCGGCTGGCAGACCTATGTGGACCTGACGGTGGACGTCGCCGCCAGCACCACGTCCGGGCCGCTGTACTTCATCGCCACCGGGTCCGGGGCCGGCTACAACATCAACTGGATCGACTTCATCGGCCGTGGCGTCACGGACAACGCGCCGCCGGTGGTCACCGCGACCGCCACCCCGCCGACCGGGACGACGCCGTTCTCCGTGGCGTTCACCGGCTCGGCGACCGACGCCGAGGGCGACACCCCACTGAGCTACGCGTGGGACTTCGGCGACGGCGGCACGGCCACGACCGCCAACGCGAGCCACACCTACACCGCACCGGGGACCTTCACCGCGACGCTGACCGTCACCGACGCCCGCGGGGCGAAGGGGTACAGCAGCGTGGTCGTGCGGGCCGAGGCGCCGAACACCTCGTGCTTCGGCGCGAAGTCCGACGACTTCACCGGATCCTCGCTGGACCGTGCGAAGTGGACGGTCGTACGGGAGAACCAGACGTTCTCCGTGGCGGGCGGCTCGCTGATCCTGCCGACCGCGGCCGGTGACCTGTACGGCAGCCGCAACGACGCGACCAACCTGGTGCTGCAGCCGGCTCCGTCCGGTGCCTGGCAGGTCACCACGAAGGTCACGCTGCCGGTCACGGCGAACTACCAGCAGGCCGGGCTGATCGTCTACGGCGACGACGACAACTACGCCAAGGTCGACCTGCTCTACAACGGCTCCCGGCGGGTCGAGTTCATCCGCGAGAGCGCCGGCACGCCGCGCAACGAGTCCGCCGACGCGATCAACGCACAGGCGGGCGACACGTACTACGTGCGGATCGCCTCCGACGGCACCAACCTGACCGCGTTCTACTCGGCGGACGGCACCACGTTCGTCCCGGTCGGACGCTCGGCGGCCCTCGCGGGCATCGCCAACCCGAAGGTCGGCATGTTCGCGCTCAACGGCGGCACCACCGCGCCGGTGGTCAACGCGAGCTTCGACTACTTCCAGCTGGTGCCGGACGAGATCGCGAGCGTCGACCCGAACGACGAGTTCACCGGGTCCACGTTGGACCACTGCCGGTGGAACGCGATCGTGCGGGAGGACTCCACGCAGTACCGCGTCACCGGCGGTGCCCTGCAGGTCGACGTCCCCAACGGCGACATCTACGGCACCGGCAACACCAACCCGGCGAACTTCATCCTGCAGAAGGCACCCACCGGTGACTTCACGCTCGACACGAAGGTCGACGGCTCGCTGTTCAACGAGCAGTACCAGCAGGGCGGCCTGATCGCCTACGTCGACGACGACAACTACGTGAAACTCGACTTCGTCGCCGACAACCAGGCCGGCCAGGCGGTCACGCGGCGGCTCGAGTTCCGCAGCGAGATCGCCGGCGCCGTGCAGAACCCGCAGCCCGGCGTGAGCAACCTGACCGCCTCGGTCTGGTACCTGCGCCTGGCCAAGGCCGGTAACGTCTACACCGCCTCGTACTCGGCGGACGGCGTCACCTACACGCCGTTCGAGACGCTCACCAACGCGTTGGCGGCGGGTCTGAAGGTCGGCCTGTACACCCTGGGTGCCGGGCAGACCGCGTCGAAGTCGGCGGCGTTCGACTACTTCCACCTCAGCACCGCCTCGGTGGACACGACGGCTCCGGTCGTCACGTCCACAGTGGATGGACCGCTGAGTGGGGGCTGGTACACCGGGCCGGTCACCGTGACCCTCGCGGCGACCGACAACACCGGCGGCTCCGGCGTCGACAAGGTCGAATACCAGCTCGACGCCGACAGCACCTGGACCGCCTACACCGCGCCGGTCGCGGTCAGCGGCGACGGCACCCACACCGTCAAGGCCAGGGCCACCGACAAGGCGGGCAACGTGTCCGCCGTGCAGACGGCGACCGTGAAGATCGACGCGACCGCGCCGGTCACCACGGCGGCGTTCGCACCGGCGACCGACGCCGGCTGGCACAACGGCGCCACCCCGGTGACGCTCGCCGCCACCGACGCCGGCGCGGGCGTGTCGAAGGTGGAGTGGTCCCTCGACGGCGGCCCGTGGACGGTGTACACGACGCCGGTCAACGTGACCGGCAACGGCCAGCACGAGCTGCTCTACAAGGCCACCGACGCGGCCGGCAACGTCGAGACGCTCAAGTCGGCCATCCTGAAGATCGACGGCACCGCGCCGACGGTCATCGTCGCCGGCCTCGCCGACGGCCAGCTCTACGGCGACAGCCAGGACGTCCGCGTCACCTGGCAGGCCATCGACCCGGTCTCCGGCATCAGGTCGGTCACCGGTTCGCTGGACGGCGGCGCCTACCAGACCGGCACGCTGCAGGCCATGTACGAGCTCGACCTCGGCATGCACGAGCTGGTCGTGGTCGGCACCGACAACGCCGGCAACGCCACCACCAGCACCGTGCGGTTCTTCGTCACCACCTCGTTCCGGGACATGCAGAACCTGCTGGACCGGTTCAAGGCGACGAGCCGCCTGACGAGCAAGGCTTACACCCAGCTGTCGGACCAGCTCGCCAAGGCACGCAAGGCGGAGGCGAACGGCAACGACACGAAGGCCCTGAAGGAGCTCAAAGCCTTCCGGGACCTGGTGACCGCCAAGCTCGTCCCCGAGGCGGAGGTCCGCGACGTCTTGATCCGCGATGCGGACGCGATGACGGTGCGGCTCGGCGGTACACCGCCCAACAACGCCGGGGTGCAGGCCAACGCCGGCAAGACCCTGAAAGGTACCGGGCGGCTCGACGAGGACCCGAACCGGTTGAAGAAGAACGGCAAGCTGGCATGAGCGCGGCTTGCCGCGTGGGGGGTGTGGGGTGGAAACCCCCCACGGAACCGGTGGCGCAGCCTCGGAGCTGGGAACTGTGAGATTTGTTTTTGCTCTGCTCGCGTTCGTGGTGCTGGGCCTCGCGCCCAGTGCCGCCTACGCGGACGTTCCCGGCGACCTCAAGCTCGAGGTCGCCGGGGACGGCGCCGAGGGGGTGACCGTCCGCGCGTTCGGCGCGGACGGCCGCCCCGCCGAGGGCGACCTCCGCCTGGTGCTGACCGCGTCCGCGGCCGGCGGCCGGACGGTCGGTCCCCTGCAGCTCAACCCCGCGGCGGAGGGCCGCGGCTTCTACACCTCGGGCCCGGTGCTCTCGCCGGGCACGTGGACCGTCGTGGTCACCGGCCCGGGCGCGAACCCGGTCAAGGCCACGTCGGTGGTGGAGTCGCGACCGGCGCAGTCACCGCCGCCGCCCGTGTCCAGATCGGCACCACCGGCCGAGCCGGGCTCCTCCCACCTGTGGTGGTGGGTGCTCGCCGCGGCCGTGGCGGCGGGGGCGTTCGCGGTCACCGCCGTCGTGCGGTTGCGGCGTTCCCCCTGACCGCTGGTCAGCACCGACAGCGACAGCAGCCCTGCACCAGCCGCTGACCAACCCGTCAGCGGCTCGTGCAGGACCAGCACGCCGAGCGCCACCGCGGTGATCGGCTCGACCAGGGCCACGACCGACGCGGTCGTGGCCCTGACCACGGTCAGGCCCGCGAAGAACAGCGCGTACGCGAGGGCCGTCGGCACCGCGCCGAGAAACACCAGCAGCCCGACCGTCTCGCCGGTCCCACCCCGCGTCGGCAGCAGCCCTTCGAAGAGGGCGAGCGGCAGCAGCGCCACCGAGCCGACCGCGAACCCACCGAGCGCCGAGTCGAACGGGTCGTCCTTCGTCGCCCTGTTGAGCAGCGTGACGGCGGCGTACCCGGCCGCGGACACCAGCGCCACGGCGAGCCCGGCCGCCGGATTGCTCCCGGTGCCGTCCGCGTTGACCAGCAGCACCAGCCCCGCGAGGGACACGGCGACCGTCGCGGCGCCGGTGCCACCGAGCCGCTCGCCGAGGAAGACCCGCGCGCCGACGGCGACCAGCACCGGCCCCGACCCGAGGACGACGACTGTGGCGACGGCGACGCCGGCGAGGTCGATCGCCACGTAGTACGCCGTCTGGTAGAGCGCCATGCCCAGGCCGTTGACGACGGTCCTGGTCCTGCTGCGCGGGGCCGCCCCGCCCCTCGACGTGAACGGGCGCATGGCGGCGAGCAGCAGCAGGCCGCCGAGGTACCGCCAGAAGGTGACCGCGATCGGGCCGAGCCCGCTGTGGTCGTACAGGACGGCGGCGACGAACCCGCCGACGCCCCACGCGACGGCGGCGAATGCGATGTAGAACAGTCCCCGCCCGACGGGCAGGGAATGGTTATGTACCATTTGTGATTAACTCCCGAATTGTCGTGAGAATGCGAACCTTCACGAAATGCGGGCAGCCGTCACCGGCACCGGGGCCGAGGCCGGGTGCTCTTTCGGGGTCGTTCGCCTGCCCGCTAGCGAGTGGGCGGCGAGAGCACGACACGGAGGCACATGCGGGGCACGGTAGCGATCACCCGCGGGCGGGACACCTGAATTACCGTTCACGATCACGTTCTGGTGACAAGTCTCCGACAGCTATCTGGTGATCATCACCGTCCGCTGTCGCGACAGGCCTGCTGACCGGCGCTTTTCCGTCCGGCGGTGACAATTCGTGCCCGGGTTTTCATCGAATTGTCACCCTTCGATGGGTCGACCGGCCCTGGTCATGACCACTACGCTGTAGCGACACGCACAGCCGGAGGTCGCGCCGTGGCTCTTTCCGCACCCGCCACGCACGGGTCATCCTCGGGAGGGGGCCTGCCCTGGACCCTCGACGGCGGCAGAGGCATCCTCGGTCTCGACCCCATCACCGGCGCCCTCGTGGTCTGGGCCGCACTGATGGGCGTCATCATCCTGTTCATCATCTTCGCCGCGATCCTGTCCCGCTGGAGCCTGCACCGCATCAACCGGGCCGAGCGCCGCGCCCAGGTCGCCGAGGCCGACGCCAGCCTCAGCCCCGCCGAGCGGGCCCGTCTCCGCGTCGAGGCCGGCGAGCTGATCCGCCAGGCCGCCGCGACCGCCGCCGCCGCGAAGCGCGCCCAGATCGAGGTGGTCGAGGCCCAGGCCCGCGCCCTCGCCGCGCAGCAGGCCCGCGAGATCGCCTGGACCACGTTCGACGTCGCCCAGAAGGCCTACGAGGAGGCCCTGCGGGCCGCCGCGGCCACCGACCCTGACGCGCCGACCGACGCCGAGGAGGACGACAAGCGCGAGGTGTCCCGGGCCGCGCTCGCCGCCTTCAAGCGCGGCGACATCACCGTCGACGCCCTCGAGTCGGTCTTCCGGGGCGCATCCGGCTGGGACCAGCTGCACGAGCTGCAGGCCCGCGAGATCGAGCTGCGCCGCTCGGCGGAGAGCCGGGCCCGCCGCCTCTACGATGCCGCTGCCGCGGCGGAGCGCACCGCCGTCAAGGCCGCGGACGTGGCGGTCGTCGCCGCCCACGCCCTTGCCGAGGAGGCCGCCGGGGTCGCCGAGGAGGCCGCCGAGCTGCGCGACACGCTCGACGCCGCCCGCCAGTCGGCGATCGTCGCCTCCACCATCACGCGCAAGAAGCGCCGCGTCCCGCAGCAGCGCACGAAGAACACCCGGGCCGTCGAGACCCGCCCCGGCCTCGACATCTCCGTCACCCCGGACATCGACCGCACCCAGGACATCCGTGCCGCCATGGAGGCCGTCCCGGTCAACTCCCCCTTGACCGAAGCGGCCTGAACCGGCCCCGCGTGAGCGGGGTGGCGGTCGGCCGCGCGGATGAGTGCGTGGGGGACGGCACGGGGGATAGGGGTCCCAAGGGTTGAAGAACGCTCGTTCAGTACCGCAGCATGGAGTGCATGGGTGAGCTTGTGGCGCTGCCCAAATCGGGCGACGTGTTCGAAGACGTGCGGGGCGATGACCGCACCATGCGGGTGACCTGTCACCCGATGCGCGGCACAGTTGTGGTGTCGCTGTGGGTGGACAAGATCTGCCGGGCGTCGTTCCAGCTGTCCGAGGGCGACCTGCCCAGGCTGCGGGCCGCCCTCGATGCGATGGAGTTCAACGACGCACCGATGGTGGTGCGGGAGGAGAGCGCCTGACGGCGCCGTCCGCTACGCCAGGTGCAGGACCATGCTCGGCGACGGGTGCTCCAGGACGACCCGGCCGGGCTGCGGCACTGCGGTGCCCGCGTCCAGCTCCAGCAGCGTGACGGTGTCGGAGTGCTGGTTGGCCACCACGAGCGCGCCGTCGATCAGGGTGAAGTGGCGGGGCCAGGTGCCGCCGGTGGACACCTCGTCCAGGGGCGACAGGCCGGCGTCCGTCACCGCGAACGTGGTGACGGTGTCGTTGCCGCGGTTGGCGACGTAGAGCCGCGTGCCGTCCGGCGAGATGAGCAGCTCACTGGGGAAGTTGTCGCCCACGGGCGGGACCTGCACCGACGGCCGCACGTCGAGGACGTCGAAGTCCGCGCTGTACGTGGTGACGGTCGACATCAGCTCGTTGGCGACGAAGACGCGGCCGTCCGGGTGCAGCGCGAGATGCCGCGGGCCGCTGCCCAGCGGGGTCGTGGACGTGACGCGCTGCCGCTGCAGCGTGCCCTCGGCCGTCAACCGGTAGTGGATGATCTCGTCGAGACCGAGGTCCACCACGTACACCATCGAATCGCGAACCGTCACCTGATGCGCGTGCGGGGCGGACTGGCGGTCGGGGTGGACGCTGTGACCGGTGTGTTGCACGAGGTCCGTCCGGGCGGCCAGGCCGCCGTCGGCGTCGAGGGCGAACACGGAGACGCTGCCGCCCTGGTAGTTGGCGGACAGGACGAACCCGTCGGTGACGGCGAGGTGGCACGGGGACGCGCCACCGGTCGGCAGCGAGCCCAGCGGGGTGCCGTCGAGCCGGAACGCGGCGATGTGGCCCTCGTCGAGCTCGGCGACCGTGTAGATGACGCCGGTCGGGCCCGCGGCGAGATAGGACGGTGAGGACGCCCGGATCGGTGATCCGGCGGGCTTGAAGTCGTCGTCGAAGATCGAGATCTGGTCGGCGTAGGAGCCGATGAGCACTGGCACCCCACCCACCCTAACGGTCTGCGATGGTAGGGCCAGCCCTACCATAAACAGCGGGGCTGCCCGGCTCGATGTATCGGCTCGATGCCGAGACGCTGGACACATGACGATCCTGGCCGACCGCACGTCCGACTTCACGACGTTGTCCAAACACATCCGTGCGGCCGGTCTGCTCGACCGTCGTCCCGGGTATTACGCCGTGCGGTTCACCCTGGTGGGTGCCCTGTACGTCGGCGGCTGGGCCGCCCTCGCCCTCACCGGCTCGTCGTGGTGGGCGCTGCTGGTCGCCGCCGTGCTCGCCGTGGCATACGCCCAGGTCGCGCTCGTCGCCCACGACCTGGCGCACAAGCAGGTGTTCCGCGGCCGGCCCGCCTCGGAGATCCTCGGCATGCTGGTGGGCAACCTCGGCATCGGGATGAGCTACGGCTGGTGGATGAACAAGCACACCCGCCACCACGCCAACCCCAACCACGAGGAGCACGACCCGGACGTGGCGCCGGACATCCTGGTCTGGTCGACGCGGCAGGCGAACGAGGCCAAGGGCATCGCCCGGCTCATCGGCGGCCACCAGGCGCTGCTGTTCTTCCCGCTGCTGCTGCTGGAAGGGTTCAACCTCCACGTGGCCAGCGCCCGGGCGATCGGCAAGATCAAGCGCTCCAAGATCGAGGGCTTCCTGCTGTACGGCCACTTCGTCATCTACCTGGTCGCCGTGTTCGCGCTGCTGTCGCCGGGCGTGGCGGTCGCGTTCATCGCCGTGCACCAGGGGCTCTTCGGCCTGTACCTGGGCATGACGTTCGCACCGAACCACAAGGGCATGCCCACCCTCACCGGTGAGGACGAGCTGGACTACCTGCGCAAGCAGGTCCTGACCTCCCGCAACGTGCGGGGCGGGGTGTGGGTCGACGTGCTGCTCGGCGGCCTGAACTACCAGATCGAGCACCACCTGTTCCCCAACATGCCGACGCCGAACCTGCGCAAGGCCCAGCCGATCGTCGAGAAGTACTGCGCGGAGATCGGCGTGTCGTACCTGTCCGCGTCGTTCGTCGACTCGTACTCCCAGGCGCTGCGCCACCTGCACGAGGCGGGCGCGCCGCTGCGCAAGTAACGTCGGGGCGTGGACGCACTGTCGCTTGCCGACTTCCGGGCCCGGGTCGCCGCCATGTACCTGTCCGATGTGGACGTGGCGGGGTTCCGGGCCCTTCGCGACGAGCTGTTCGCGACGCATCCGCAGTCGGCTGCACCCGGGCCGTTGCGGTACTTCCCCGTCGACCCCGCATTCTCGGCGGTCGTGCCGGTGGAGCCCGCCGACGGCTCGCTGGAGATCGCGACCGGCGGTCCGGACGGCGTCCTGCGCTACGAACGGGTCGGGGTGCTGCCCACGCCGTGGGGGCGACTGACGCTGTTCTGGCTGGCGGCGTACGGCGGCGGGCTGTTCCTGCCCTTCCGCGACGCCACCTGCGGCAAGGAGTCCTACGGCGCTGGGCGCTACCTGACGGACACCGTCAAGGGCACCCACGGCCGCGGCGTCGCGCTGGAGCCCGACGGCCGGGTGCGGCTGGACTTCAACTACGCCTACAACCCCTCATGCGCGTATGACGACGCGTGGGCGTGCCCGCTCGCGCCGTACGAGAACCGCCTCGACGCCGAGATCAGAGCCGGCGAGCTGGCGTACACGTGAAAAGGCCGGCCCCCCGTGCGGGTGCCGGCCTCTGCCACTCACGACGATGGGTCAGCGCCCGCCGAGCAGCCCCCCGACGAGCGGGAGGTTGCCGCCCGCGATGCCGTTGAGCAGCGGGAGCCCGCCGACGACCGGCAGGGCCTCCTCAGCGGAGTGCCGCGGGCTGTACGCGGTGGAGTGCTTCGGTGCGTAGGTCTTCTCGGCGACCAGTGGCAGCTGGCTCGCCGCCTGCGGCAGGGCGCCGGTCGTCGGCACGAAGCGGTTCGCGACCGCGGTGGTGCTGACGCCGGGGGTCGGGCCGACGCCGCCGATCACCGGGACGCCGGTGACCGAGTCGTTCTTCAGCACGTCACTGCCGCCGAGCGGGAGCTCGCCGATCATCGGCAGGCCGGTGCCCGCCTCGGTGCCCTGGATGCGCTGCACCCGCTGGCCGCCCGAGCGCTGACCCTTGGCCCCGACCGGGATCGCGAAGTCGTCGACGGGCTTGAGCGTGCCCTGCACGGGCAGGCCGTTGACCAGGCCGCCGACGACCGGCAGGCCGCCACCCGCGCCGCCGACGAGCGGCAGGCCACCGCCGGCGCCGTTGCCCAGCGGCAGGCTGGTCGCCTCGGTCCCCACGTTCGGGAACGCGGTGCGGGTGTCGGCGATCGACGTGCCCCGCAGCGTGTCACCGGCGTCGACCGGCATGCCGGACACCCCCGGCAGGCCGAACTGCTGCAGCGAGCCGACCAGCGGCAGCGCCGCGACGGCGTCCTCGGTGGGCAGGCTGCCCGGCACCGTCTGGATGTTGGAGACCTTGCTCGACGTGGCGCGGGGCATGCCCAGCATCTCCGTCGGCAGCAGCGTCAGCACGTTGGGCAGCTGCTGACTCCCGGCCCGCGTCGTGGTGGTGCTGGTTGTGGTGCGACGACCTGCCTGCGAGCTGCTGGCCGTACTCGTGTCGATGCGCGAGCCGTGTGCCTCGAGCTGCAGCGACTGGTTGTTGGGACCCCCGGCGGGCGAGAAGAGATCGTCCAGCTGGCCGGGTACCAGGGCGGCGTCATCGGCATGTGCGGCACCGGCACCGAGCAGCAAAATGCCGCCGGCCAAACCGACGGTACCGACCGCCCGGCGAAACCACGTGTTCATCCTCGTAAACCAATCTGGTCGACAAATCCGATCGTCTGTTCAACGACCAACCCGGACAAAGTGACGCGGTAGTTGTCGATCGCCCGGGACATCAGGGGTTGGTGATCGTCGTTAGGATCGACCCGTGGAGTCCGAATCATGGTTGATGCGTCGGCTCCGAAGCGGTCTTCCCCGCGCTCAGGCGATCACCCGTCCGTGGTCCCTCGAGCCCCCCGGTGGCCCGCACCGGCCTCCCGGTCCGGCGGCCACGAAGAAGATCGTCGTCTGGGGTGACGACCCCCTGGCGCATCGCCTGATCGAGGAGCTGATCCACCAGTACGGGGTGCACGTCACCGCGATCCTGCCCAGCGTCCAGCGCCGGCACGGGCCCGACATCGCCCGGCTGCTGCGCGAGCACGGCGGCCGGGTCATCGAGTCGGACCACGCCGACCGCGACGCGTTCGAGCTGGCGGACCTCACCGGCGCCGACGCGCTCGCGCTGGTCAAGCAGGACGACATCGGCAACCTCGACGCGGCGTTGCAGGCGCAGGAGGTCAATCCCGGGCTGCGCCTGGTGATCCGGATGTTCAACCTGCGCCTGGGGTACAGCGTCCGCCGCCTCTTCGCCGACGCCCGCGTCCTGTCCGACGCGCAGATGGCGGCGCCCGCGTTCGTGTCGGAGGCGCTCGGCGAGGTCGCCCCGGTGCACGTCCGCGTGGCGCGGCGCACGCTGTTCGTGGCGCGGCGCTCGGAGGTGCGCGCCGAGGACGTGATCTGCGGGCTCGCGGTGACCGCCGGCGACGGCGAGCCCGTGCTGCTGCCGGCCGACCAGGCCGCCGCCGACCTCGTCCTGGCCGTCGCGACCGGCGAACCGGTCAGCACCGTCATGGGCCGCGAGGACGGCCCGGAGCATGCGCCGGTCCGCCGCCGGCGTCGCCGCTGGCGCTGGCTGCGCCATCCGCTGCGCACCTACCGGGGGCTGGTCGGGCGGCGGCTCTGGACCACCGCGATGATCATGCTCGGCCTGCTGGCCGTGGGCACCGCGGTCATCGCGTACTACAAGCAGATCTCGTGGTGGGACGCGGCGTACGTGACGCTGCTGTCCGAACTCGTCGGCGCCGGGCCCGACCTGCAGGCGCAATGGCCGGAGAAACTGGTCACGGTGCTGCTCAGCCTGGTCAGCATCGCGTTGATCCCCGTCATCACGGCCGCGGTCGTCGAGGCGGTCGTCAACGCGAAGCTCGCCATCGCGCTCGGCCGGCTGCGCGAGCCGCTGTCGGACCATGTGGTGCTCGTCGGCCTCGGCAACGTCGGTACCCGCGTCATGCACGCCTTCGTCGACCTGGGTGTGCCGGTCGTCGTGATCGACCGCAACGAGAATGCCCGGGGCGCCCAGTCCGCCCGGGACCGCGGCGTGCCGTTCATCGTCGGCGACGCGAGCCGGATCGCCACGCTGCGGGCCGCGTCCGTCGACACCAGCCGGGCCCTCGTCGTGGTCTCCACCGACGATCAGGCCAACCTGGAGGCGGCGCTGGAGGGCCGCGAGCTCAAGCCCGACCTGCGGGTCGTGCTGCGGCTCTTCGACGGCGCGTTCGCCGACCGGGTGCAGCGCGCGTTCGGCATCACCGCGTCGCGCAGCGTGTCGTACCTCGCCGCGCCGGCGTTCGCGGCCGCGCTGCTGGAGCGCGAGGTGATCGGCACGATCCCCGTCGACCGCCGGGTGCTGCTGCTGGCCGAGGTGCCGGTCGTCGCCGCGTCCGACCTCGACGGCGGGCTGGTCGCGGCGGCGCAGGACGTCGGCGAGGTCCGGGTCCTCGCGGTCACCACCGACGGCGGCCGGCAGACCATCTGGAGCCCGCCGACCAGCTACGTGCTGTGCGAGAGCGACCTGCTCATCGTGGTAGCGACCCGGCTGGGCCTGGGCAACCTTTTGGCTCAGACCGGCGGCACGGTCGACCCAACTCCCTGAGTTCCCGCCTCCTCTGCCCGGGATCCGTCGTTGAATGGGGCGGATCGCCCGATTTACCCCTAACAGCCCGGGCGGTCCCTTCATGCGGACCATTCGGGAGGAATGCGCTTATGCGCCGTAGGGTTTTGCTGGTGACCGGGGTGTGCGCCGTGATCGCGCTCGCCGGGGCAGGTGTCGCCGCGGCGACGTCGTTCGCCCCCGCACGACCGCCGGCGACCGCGTTCGCGGCGCCCGCGCACGACGAGCCCGCCCCCGAGCCGTCAGGGATCCTGGAGGCGGTGAGCGGCGGCACCATCGACCGCGCCACGACGTTCCGCTACCCCGGCGCCGACTACGTGAAGGTCCACTTCTCCCGGCTCCAGCTCGACCCGGGCGACACGGTCAAGGTCGCCGACGCGACCGGCACCGAGGTCCACCGGTACAGCGGCGCACAGCTGAGCGACACGGACAACTGGACGATGTCCGTGTCCGGCGAGTCGGCCACGGTCAGCGTGGAGCGGGCCGGGACCGACCCGCTGGGCATCCGGTCCAGGCTCGCCGGCCTCGGCGTCACCGTCGACCGGGTCGCCCGCGGCCAGACCCCTGCGGAACGCGCGGACGCCACCGCGAAGCGCAAGGCCGCGGCCGCCGCGCAGCGCCACGAGGAGAGCATCTGCGGGCACGACGAGAAGCAGGACGCCGTCTGCTACAAGTCGGCCGACCCCGTCGCGTACGCCAACGCCAAACCGGTCGCACGCATCCTCATCAACGGCGTCGAGCTGTGCACCGCCTGGCGGCTCGGCGCGAACAACCGCATGATGACCAACCACCACTGCTTCACCACGACCCGCGAGGCCCGCAACACCGAGGTCTGGTTCAACTACGAGTGCGCGCAGTGCGGCGGCGGCGCCACCCTGCGCCCCACCAAGGTCATGGGCGACCAGGTCCTCGCCACCGACGACGTCCTCGACTACACGCTGTTCACCGTGCGCAACTTCGACGCGATCGCCCGCTTCGGCTACCTGCAGCTGGACGACCGCGCCCCGGTCCGCGGCGAGGAGCTCTACATCCCGCAGCACCCCCGCGGCATGCCGACCGTCATCACCACCCACGACACCAGCGAACGCAGCGGCAACTGCGCGGTCGCGAACCCGGCCTACGACGGCTACGACGTCGACACCGACATGTCCTACTACTGCGACACCGACGGCGGCTCCTCCGGCTCGCCCGTCATCTCCCGGCACACCAACAAGGTCATCGCCCTGCACCACTTCGGCGGCTGCCCCAACTCCGGCGTGCGCATGGACCACATCGCGGCGGACATCAGGAACCTTCTGTAGAGGTTTGTAGAGGTTTGTAGAGGTCCTGTGCAGGGCCGGGCCCGGGCTGCACCGTCGGGTAGCGTTTTCCGACATGCGAAACGTGCGCCCGGCCTTGTGGTTCGACCTGGTGCTCCTGGCACTCTTCGCGGCGATCACCATCGCCCTGGCGCTGCGCACCCCGCTGCTGTCGGTCGATCTCGCCGTCCGCGACCTGGTCGACGCGCACCGGCCCTCATGGGCGTACTGGACGGCCCGCGTCTTCAACTACCTCGGCCAGGGCGGTCAGGTCCTCACGCCCCTCGCCGTCCTGACCGCGATCTACGTCGGCTGGCGCACCCACTCCATCCGCCCGGCCCTGCCCGTGCTCGGCGGCTTCGTCATCACGTACCTGACGATCGGCCCCCTGAAGCTGTGGACCGACCGGCTCGCCGCCAGCTCGCCCGACCCGGACCATCCCGAGTACCTCTTCCACGCCGACGCCGGCATGTCCTACCCGTCGGGCCACGTGGTCAACGCGATCGTCTGGTACGGCGTGCTCGCCATCCTCCTCGGCGGCCTCCTGCGCCCCGGCCAGCTGCGCGCCATCCGCTACGGTGCCCCGGCCGTGGTCCTGTTCACCACGACGTTCCTGAGCTTCCACTGGCTCACCGACGGCCTCGCCGCCATCTGCCTCGGCGTCGTGCTGGACCGCATCCTGCAACGCGTCCCCTGGGACACCGTCCCCCTGCCCGCCTGGTTCGCCACGCGCGGCTGGTCCGGCCCGATCGAACCCCCGAAGCTCGCCGAACCCGCGGGTCTGCGGTAGCAGCAAACCCGCAGAGCCGGCGAACTCGCCGCGGGTCATGAGAGCCAGGTGCCGGCGCGCATGACGCGGGTGACGTGCAGGGACTGGTCGAGCAGGACGAGGTCGGCACGGAGGCCGGGGCGCAGTGTGCCGAGCTCGTCGCCGAGGCCGATGGCGGCGGCGGGGGTGGTCGAGGCCATGCGGGAGGCGTCGACGAGGGACAGGCCGGCGCCCGCGGCGCGGCGGAAGGCGGCGTCCATGGTGAGGGTGCTGCCGGCGATCGAGCCGTCGCGGGTCAGGCGGGCCACGCCGTCGGCGACGGCGACGCCCTGGCCGCCGAGGTCGTATTCGCCGTCGGGCATGCCGGCGGCGGCCATCGCGTCGGTGATGAGGGCGGCGCGGGCGGGGCCGGTGACGGAGACCGCGAAGGCGAGGGTGCCGTCGTGCAGGTGGACGCCGTCGGCGACGAACTCGCAGGTCACGGGGGTGGCGCCGAGCAGGGCGAAGACGGGGCCGGGCTGGCGGTGGTGCGGGGGGCGCATGCCGTTGAAAACGTGGGTGCCGACCGTGGCGCCGGCGTCGACGCCCGCGAGGGTCTCCTCCCAGGTGGCGTCGGTGTGACCGATGGCGGCCACGACGCCGCGGGAGACGAGCAGCTTGATCGCGTCGAGGGCGCCGGGGAGCTCGGGGGCGACGGTGACCATGCGGACGGCGCCGTCGCCGGCGTCGATGAGGGTGGTGAGCTCGTCGAGGGACGGATGGCGCAGGTACGCCGGGTTCTGCGCGCCGCAGCGGGCCTGCGACAGGTACGGGCCCTCGAAGTGCATGCCGGCCAGGACACCCTCGGTGACCAGTGGCGCGAACGCCTTCGTGGCGGACAGCATCAGGTCCGGGGGCGAGGTGACGAGGCTCGCCAGCAGCGTGGTCGTGCCGTGGCGCAGGTGGTACGCCGCTGCGGTGCGGGCCGCGTCGGGATCGCCGGTGGTGAACGTGGCGCCGCCGCCGCCGTGGACGTGGATGTCGACGAACCCGGGCACGACGGTGGTCCCATCGGATCCGGACCGGGACTCGCCCACCTCGGCGATGCGGCCCCCTTCGATCCGGACGAAGCCGTCCTCGATGACGCGGTCGCCCGCGATCACCCGTACGCCGGACACCACCGTCATCGCGTTCCTCCTGTGCTGTTGTCGTGCGGGCTGTCCAGCGCGTGCAGGCTGTCCAGTGCGAGCAGGGCGGCGCCGAGGCAGCCGGCCTCGTCGCCGAGCGCGGCGCGGGTGATGGTCGGCTCGCGGTGGAACGTCACACGCGCGTGGACCCCTGCCCGCAGCGGGGCCAGCAATGCCTCGCCCGCCTCGGCGAGGCCGCCGCCCAGGACGATGACCGCCGGGTCGAACAGCGCGATCCCGGTCATCAGCCCATCGGCGAGGGCGTCGACGGTCTCCTGCCACACGGCGACCGCGACGGGTTCACCCTCGGCGGCGAGCCGGGCGACCTCTTCGGCGGTGGCGGGGCGGCCGGCCTGCTCGCCGTACCGGCGACCGACCGCCGATGCGGAGGCGATCGCCTCCAGGCAGCCGCGCTGGCCGCAGCCGCACATCGGTCCGTCGGGGCGCACCACGATGTGGCCGATCTCGCCCGCGGCACCGTGCGCGCCGGTGTAGACCTGCCCGTTGACGACGTTGGCCGCGGCGATGCCGGTGCCGATGGGGATGACCAGCACATACGAGTGGTCCCGCCCGGCGCCCAGCCGTGCCTCGGCGAGCCCGCCGGCGCGCACGTCGTGGCCCAGCGCGGCGGGCAGGCCGAGGCGCTCCTCCAGCAGGGCCTTGAGCGGCACGTCGCGGAAGCCGACGTTGGCGGCCCAGACGGCGACGCCGTTGCGCTCGTCGATCACGCCGGGGACGGCCACGCCGGCGGCCCGCGGGTCGAGGCCCTTCGCGCGCGCGGTCGCGGCGAGGCCCTCGGCGATGTCGAGGATCGTCGCGACGACGGCGTCGGAGCCGCGCTCACGGCCGGTGGCGTGTCGCTCGGAGTGCAGGACCGTGTGCCGTGTGTCGCCGTCGGCGCCGACCAGTGCACACTTGATCCCGGTGCCCCCCACATCGAGGGCGATCACGGTCTGCGTCATGTGTAGCTCGTCCTCGCGCTGATCGATGTGGCATGAAACTCGGCGGGTTCGCGCATCATTGCGCACAGTCGGGCAGGCTGGCAACCGTACCCCGCGGGTTAGTTCGAGCAGTTGCCTTTGCGTTTACCCGTAGTTTCGCGCATTATTGTGCACACATCTCGCACCGTACGCGCAGGGGAGGGGCCAGTGGACCGCTATGCGCGCTGGAACGCGCTCCTCGAGATCCTCACCGACAGCGGCCGGATCAGCGTCGAGGACGCGGCCGAGCGCCTCGACGTCTCGCAGGCGACGATCCGCCGCGACTTCGACCAGCTCGCGCAGCAGCAGATGATCACCCGCACCCGCGGCGGAGCGGTCGCCAACGGCGTCTCGTATGACCTGCCGCTGCGGTACAAGACGGCCAAGCACGCGCCCGAGAAGCAGCGGATCGGCGCCGCCGCGGCCGCGCTGGTCTCGCCCGGCATGGTCGTCGCCCTCAACGGCGGCACCACGACCACCGAGGTCGCCCGCGCCCTGGCCGTGCGCCCCGAGCTGACCGGCGGGGTCGACGACGCCCAGCTCACCGTGGTCACCAACGCCCTCAACATCGCCAACGAGCTGCTCGTGCGCTCCCGCATGAAGATCGTGGTGACCGGCGGCGTGGTCCGCCCGCAGTCCTTCGAGCTCGTCGGCCCGCTCGGCGGCAACATCCTGCGCGACGTCACCCTCGACATCGCCCTGCTCGGCGTCGACGCGCTCGACGTCACCCTCGGCGCGGCCGCCCACCACGAGGGCGAGGCGGCGATGAACAGCCTCATGGTCGCCCGCGCCCGCCGGGTCGTCATCATCGCCGACAGCTCCAAGCTCGGCGGCCACGCGTTCGCCCGCATCTGCCCGATCGACCGCATCGACACCCTGGTCACGGACTTCAACGCCACCCCCGAGACCCTGGCCGCCTTCACCGCCGCCGGCGTCAAGATCGTGACTGCGTAGCCCGCTGCGGGTGCGGGCGGTCCTGGTGGCACGCCGGTAGGCTGGGCGAACCCCGGACCCCTGCGGATCAGAGCCTTGGAGCGACGATGAAGCGCGACGACCTCGCCGCCGCTCGTGTCCCGGCGTCCCGGTCCACCCAGGACGCCGACGACTTCGTCGACACCGACCTGTCCACGGACGCGCTTGACGCCACTGACGCCGCCACTGCCGACGACGGGCTTGACGTCGCCGACGGGCTTGACGTCGCCGACGAGCTTGACGTCGCCGACGAGCTTGACGTCGCCGACGAGCTTGACGTCGCCGAGGCGGAGGAGCCGCCGGAGCTCGACGACCGCGGCAAGCAGATCCTGGACTTCGAGCGCCAGTGGTGGCGCCAGGCGGGCTCCAAGGAGCAGTCCATCCGCGACACGTTCAACCTGTCCGCGACGCGCTACTACCAGCTGCTCAACGCCCTGCTGGACGACCCTCTCGCCCTGGCACACGACCCCGTCGTCGTCCAGCGCCTCCGCCGCCTGCGCGCCTCAAGGTCCCGCCGTCGCTGAACGCCGCGCGCCCACCGGTCTGCGCGTCGTTCGCCGCCAGGACCGGGACGGGTGCGGCGACGTTCGCCGTGCTGCTCGGCGCGGTGGTGCTCATCGTTCGTCTGCTGCCCGCCGGTCGCTCGCCGACCCGTGCTCGGCGCCGGGCTGACAGCTCGGCGGGCTCAGCGGGACTGTTGCTGCTCGGCGTAGGCGGCGAGCCAGGCGACCTGGACCGGGTCCAGGGACGGGCGGACGCGTTCGCGGGCGAGGGCCACGTGGGCGGCGGTGACCTCGGTGGCCTCCAGGGACTCGCGCATCGCGGCCAGGGCGGACTCGCGGATCAGCGCCGTGCAGTCGGCGGCGGAGAAGCGCTCCAGTGACGCCGCGAGGGCCTTCAGGTCGACGTCGGCGGCGAGGGGTACGGCCTTCGACGCGGCCCGCAGGATCTCGGCGCGGGCGTTCGCGTCCGGGGGTGGGACGAAGACGAGACGTTCGAGCCGGCCGGGGCGCAGCAGCGCGGGGTCGACCAGGTCGGGCCGGTTGGTGGCGCCGATGACGACGACGTTGCGCAGGGACTCGACGCCGTCGAGCTCGGTCAGCAGGGCGGCGACGACGCGGTCGGTGGTGCCGCCGTCGGTGGCCTGGCCGCGGGTCGGGGCGAGCGCGTCGACCTCGTCGAGGAAGACCAGCGTGGGGGCGGCCTCGCGGGCGCGGCGGAACAGTTCGCGGACCGCGCGCTCGCTCTCGCCGACCCACTTGGACAGCAGCTCGGCGCCCTTGACCGACAGGACGTTGGCCTTGCCGGTGCCGGCGATCGCCTTGACCAGGTAGGTCTTGCCGCAGCCGGGCGGGCCGTACAGCAGGACGCCGCGTGGCGGCTCGACGCCGAGGCGGGAGAACGCGTCCGGGTAGGACAGCGGCCACAGGACGGACTCGGTGAGGGTCTGCTTCACCTCGACCATGTCGCCGACGTCGTCGAGGGTGACCTTGGCCAGCTCCAGGGACGACTCGGCCATCGACGTGGGGCGCACGACCTCCAGGGCGGCGTCGAAGTCGGCCATCAGCACCAGTGGCGGCTCGCCCTCGCGGCGGTGGCGCAGCGCTGCCCGTACACCGGCCTCGCGGGACAGGGCGGCCAGGTCCGCGGCGACGAAGCCGGGGGTGCGGGCGGCGACGTCGTCGAGCCGGACGCCCTCGTCCAGGGGCATGCCGCGGGTGAGGACGGTGAGCTGCTCGCGGCGCAGGGCGGCGTCGGGCAGCGGGACCGCGATCGTGTGCGCCAGCAGGCCGGGGGAGTGCAGGGCCGGGTCCACGGACTCGGGGCGGCTGGTGGTGCACACGACCGCCTCGCCCTCGCGGATGAGCTCGCCGATCAGCTGGCGGAACACGGTCGACAGGGGGCCGGGCTGGTCGCGCGGTGCGAGGGCCTCGACGTCGGCGACCAGCAGGATCGCCGGGCCGGGCGCGCGCACCTCGGCGGCGGCCTTGCGCAGCCGGGCGGCGGCGTCGTTGTTGGTGAGGGCCGCGAGCTCCGGGGCCCACAGCGGCACGACCCGCGCCTGCACGCTGGTCGCGACGACGTGGACGAGGTCGGACTTGCCGGAGCCGGCGGGGCCGGTCACCAGTACCCCCAACGACACCGACGTGCCGAGCTTCGCCAGGACGTTTCCGTGGTGGAAGCCGAGGTCGAGCAGCTCGACCAGCTGCTCCGCCTGCGCGCGCAGCCCCGGAAGGTCCGCCAGCGTCGGCGCGTCCTCCTCGAAGGCGGGCGCGGTGATCACACTGCCCGGGGCGTGCGTGGCGTGCCCGTGCTGCCAGCCGACCGCGGTGTCCATGGTGACCAGCGCGCCCGGGTCGGGCTCGGCGGTGACGACGGTGAGCAGGGCGCTGGTCCAGGCGTAGCCGACGGTGTTGGACAGGCTGCGCCGCGCCGCCTCGAAGACGCCGGGGTCCAGCGACGTGAGCGACACGTCCTGCGGCAGCAGCGACACGTTGTCACCGACGGTGACGACCTTGCCGAGCAGCGCCAGCCGGAGCATCTCCGGGGACACCACCGCGGCGATCTCCGCCGGCCCGGCGAGGGTCACGGACACTGCCGCCCGCAGCGGCGCCGCCGACACGGTGACCTGGCCGCCGTCGCGCAGGCCCAGGTTGCCCAGCAGGAGATCGTCGGCGTAGAGCAGGGCGCGGCTGGCGCTGGCCTCGGCGACCGCGGCGATCCCGGCCGACGCGCGGCGGCCGGTGAGCGTGATGGGGTCGCCGGCGCGCAGGCCCAGGGCGGTGAGCACCTCGGGGTGGAGCCGGACCACGCCACGGCGGGCGTCCAGCGCCGCTGGGCGCAGACTTGCGGTGAGCGTCAAGGTCGCGGACACGAAGCCGAGCGTATAACCCAGCGGCTTGCCTCGACCGCTTGCTGAGAGGGCGCTGAGGAATTCGTCAGGGCGCAACATCGGTTGCGTACGTTTGGCCGATGCGTCTCTTACCGCGTCTCAACCGGCGCAGGGTCATGGCCGGCTCGGTGGTCACCCTGCTGCTGGTCGGCCTGGTCGGCTGGGCGGTCATCCCCTCGCCCGCCACGTTCCGCACCGAGGAGCAGAGCATCACGGTGCGCACCGGCCCCGACGACGCGACCGAGGTGACCCTCGACACCACGCTGTACCTGCCCAAGAAGAGCGGGAAGAAACCGGCGATCCTGCTCGCGCACGGGTTCGGCGGCACCAAGCAGAGCGTGAAGTCCGACGCTCAGGACTTCGCCGACCTCGGCTACGCGGTGCTCACCTGGACCGCGCAGGGCTTCGGGCGCTCCACCGGCGAGATCCACGTCGACAGCCCCGACTGGGAGGTCAAGGACGCGCAGCGGCTGCTGGACTGGCTCGCCGCCCGTCCGGACATCCAGACGGACGCCGCCGGCGACCCGCGCGTCGCGGCGGTCGGCGGCTCCTACGGCGGCGCGCTGGCGCTCCTGCTCGCCGCGCAGGACTCCCGGGTCGACGCGATCGTCCCGATGATCACCTGGAACGACCTGTCCCGCGTCTTCCTGCCCGAGTCGACCGGTCAGGGCGCCACGGCCGGCGTGTTCAAGAAGCAGTGGGCCGGGCTGTTCTTCGGCTCCGGCAGCGCCGACCCCGTCGCCGACGTGCTCAGCGGCGGCGGTGCCCCGCCACAGCGGACCCCGACCGGCGACGCGCAGTGCGGGAGGTTCGCCAGGGACATCTGCGAGGCGTACCTGGACATCGCCACCACCGGCAAGGCCGACGAGGACGCGATCGCGCTGCTGCGGCGGTCCAGCCCGGCGCCGGTGCTGAGCCGGATCAAGGCGCCGACGCTGGTGATCCAGGGCCAGGTCGACACGCTGTTCCCGCTCAGCGAGGGCGACGCCAACGCCCGCGGCATCGCCGCCGCCGGCACCCCGGTGCGGGTCGCCTGGTTCACCGGCGGCCACGACGGCGGCAGCGGCCCCCAGTCCGAGGTCGACCGGCTGCGGTTCCTGACCGCGCAGTGGCTGGACCATTACGTCAAGGGCAACGGCAAGGCGCCGGAGAACAGCTTCACCTACTCGCGCGTCTCGGGCCTCAACGCCCAGGGCCGGGGCCTCGTCACGGCCGCGTCGAAGCTGGACACGTACCCGGGCATCGCCGGCACCTCGACCGAGAGCGTGTCGCTCACCGGCGCGCCGGAGGACATCGCCAACCCGCCCAACGGCAACCCCGCCGGGATCTCCTCCCTGCCGATCGCCAACATCGCCAGCCTGCTCGGCACCGGCGTGTCCGCGGAGATCCCCGGGCAGCACGCCGACTACACCTCCGCGGCGTTGCCCGCGACGCTGGACGTGGCCGGCGCGCCGACGGTGCGTATCCGGGCCGCGTCGCCGACCGGCGAGGCGGTGCTCTTCGTCAAGCTGTACGACGTGCCCGCGAAGGGCGCGGCGTCGATCCCCGACGGGCTGATCGCCCCGGTACGGCTGACCGGGCTGCCCAAGAGCATCGCCGACGCGCAGCCGGTCACCGTGACGCTGCCCGCCGTCGTGCACCGCTTCGAGGCGGGCAGCCGGGTGCGGATCACCGTCGCCGCCGCCGACACCGCCTACTGGTCACCGCCGGACCCGGTCGTCTACCAGGTCGCCGTCGACGGGGCGCTGACGGTGCCGAACGTCGCCGGGACACCGCTGGCCAACCCGAACGTCATCTGGCGGTACGTGCTCGCCGCGCTCGTCGCGCTCATCGTGGTCGGGCTCGCCGTCACGCTGCTGGTCGCCCGCGGCCGGGCCAGGCGCATCGAACGCCGCGTCGACCCCGACCTCGTCGACACGCCGCTCGTGGTGCGCGGGCTGCGCAAGACGTACGGGGACTTCGTCGCCGTCGCGAAGGTCGACTTCACCGTCCAGCGTGGACAGGTCGTCGGCCTCCTCGGACCCAACGGCGCCGGCAAGACGACGTCGCTGCGGGTCCTGATGGGGCTGACCCGGCCGAGCCAGGGCGAGATCCTCGTCTTCGGCCATCAGCTGCTGCCGGGTGCGCCGGTGCTGTCCAGGGTCGGCGCGCTGGTCGAGGGGCCGGGATTCCTGCCACACCTGACCGGTCTGCAGAATCTCCACCTGTACTGGGCGGCGACCGGCCGTCCCAAGGACGACGCGCACTTCGACGAGGCGTTCGAGATCGCGGGTCTCGGCACGGCGGTCAACCGGCGGGTCAAGACCTACAGCCACGGCATGCGCCAGCGCCTCGCCATCGCGCAGGCCATGCTCGGCCTGCCCGAGCTGCTGGTCCTGGACGAACCCACCGACGGGCTCGACCCGCCGCAGATCGCCGAGATGCGCAAGGTGCTGCGCCGCTACGCGACCGGTGGCCGGGCCGTCCTGGTCTCCAGCCACCTCCTCGCCGAGGTCGAGCAGACCTGTACCGACGTCGTCGTGATGCACCGCGGCGAGGTCGTCGCGGCCGGCAAGGTCGACGACATCGTCGGCGACTCCCCGACCGTGCAGCTCGACGTGTCCGACGTGGACGCCGCCGAGAAGGTCCTCGAGGAGCTCGAAGGGATCCGCTCGGTCGCCTGGTCCGGCGGCAGCGGCCTGGTCGTCGACATCGACGGCGTGCCCAGGTCGGAGGTCGTCGCCGCGCTCGTGCGGGCCGGCGTCGGGATCGACCGGGTGACCCCGCGGCGGCGGCTCGAAGACGCGTTCCTGTCGCTCGTCGGCGGCGACACCAAGGCCAGTGGGGAGCGGTCATGACCACGTCCGTAGATGTCGTCGGCGGTGCTGCGGGCTACCGGCCCGGCGCCACCCTCTCGCTGTGGACGGAGATCCGCCGCCAGGCGGCCCGCCGCCGCACCCAGATGGCGCTGGGCTTCATGGTCCTGCTGCCGCTGATCATTCTCGTCGCGTTCCAGCTCGACAACGGCGGCGACGACGAGGGCGGCAGCGGTGGCGAGTTCGCCCGCCTCGCCGACCTCGCCACGGCCGGCGGCGCCAACTTCACCCTCTTCACCCTGCTGGTCTCCTCCGGCTTCCTGCTGGTGGTCGTCGTCGCCCTCTTCTGCGGCGACACGGTGGCCAGCGAGGCGTCGTGGGGCAGCCTGCGGTACCTGCTGGCGATGCCCGTCCCACGGGCCCGGCTGCTCGGCGTCAAGGTGACCGCCGCGCTGCTCTACTGCCTGGTCGCGATGCTGGTCCTGGTCGGCACCGCCCTGCTCGCGGGCACCCTGCGCTACGGCTGGGCGCCGCTCAACGCCCCGATCGGCGGCGAGATCGCGGCCGGCACGAGCGTCGTGCGGCTGCTGGAGATCGTCGGCTACCTGTGCGTCTCGCTGCTGGTGGTCGCGTCGCTCGCGTTCCTGCTGTCCGTGTCGACCGACGCCCCGCTCGGCGCCGTCGGCGGCGCGGTCCTGCTGCAGATCCTGTCCAACATCCTCGACCAGATCACCGCGCTCGGGACCATCCGCAACTTCCTGCCCACCCACTACGGCGACGCGTGGCTCGGCCTGCTCTCCACCCCGCTGCAGACCGACGACATCGTCAAGGGGTGCATCGCCTCCCTCGCGTACGCGACGATCTTCTTCTCACTGGCATGGTGGCGATTCCTGCGAAAAGACGTGGTCAGCTGAAGTCATTTCACGTACTGGCCGGTAGGGTGCCGGTCCATGCGAACTTCGGCGCTCCGCGGTGCGTGGCTGCTCGTCCTCGGCCTCGCCGCGCTGTCGGGCACTCTCTACTACGACCAGGCCAACATCGCCGTTTGGACCAGCTACAAGCCGTCGTCCAACGCGATGAACGGCCCGGCCGAGGCGCTCACCGCGCAGATCTTCACCCTGATCGGTGCGTTCGCGGCCGCGGCGGTCGGGTCCCTGGTGCTGGTCTGCGCGCTGCTGTTCGCCACCGGCAGGAAGCTCGGGCACTGGGCGCTACGGCTGACCGTGGTGCTGACGTTCGTGCTGCTCTCGCTGGTCGCGATGGTGGTCGTGGTCGCGTCGCTCACCGGTGACGCGCCGACCGCCCTGATCGACACGCCGGCGTGGCTGCTGCTCGCCGAGTGGGCCGCGGTCGGGACCGCTTTGCTGGGCGCGGGCATCACAACGTCGACACTTTGGCAGTTCACCCCCGCCGAGGCCGACGCCCCCTCAGCAGCCTGGCGCTGACCGCATCCTCGATAACGGCCTGCGCGTCGCAGCGGTCGAACGGCGATCATCTCGTTCCTGCTGGTGATCGAAGGATGGATCTGGTCGCGGGGGTGGCCGCTGCGGTCCTTTGATCACGGGGGTGGGCCGGGCCGCCGTGTGCTCGCGCGTTGCGGCGGTCGGAACGGCGATCATCCTGCTCCCGCTGGTGATCGAAGGACGGATCTGGTCGTCCGAGTGGCCGCTGCGATCCTTTGATCACGGGGCGGGCGGGTCGGCCGTGTGCTTGCGCGTTGCGGCGGTCGGAACGGCGGGCATCCTGCTTCCGCTGGTGATCGAAGGATGGATCTGGTCGCGGGGGTGGCCGCTGCGGTCCTTCGATCACAGAGGGGCGGCCGGGCCGCCGTGTGCTTGCGCGTTGCGGCGGTCGGAACGGCGGGCATCCCGCTTCCGCTGGTGATCGAAGGATGGATCTGGTCGTCCGGGTGGCCGTCGCGGTCCTTCGATCATGGCGCGGGGCGATCATTGTTCCGTGCGGCCGTGGGTGGCGGGCGCGGGCCCAGGGCTGGGTTCTTTGATCGTGGACGGGTGATCGAAGGCGTCGGGTGGTTGTCCGGGTGGCCGGTCCGCGACTTCGATCACGGTGGGAGCCGGGGATGCCGGGCGACGCCGCGGGGATGGTGGTCGCTGTCGGTGATCGAAGGATGGGACTGGTTGTCCGGGTGGCCGTTGCGGGCCTTCGATCATGGCGGTGGTGGGCGATCACTGCGGCGCGGCCGTGGCCGAGCGGGCCGCGGATGCGGGCCGGCCGGCGGCTGCGGGTTTGTCGCGGCCGCAGGTCGCGGCGGCGGGTTTGTCGCGGCCGCAGGTCGCGGCGGCGCAACTGCACGCGGAGGTGGCAGGGAGGCCGTTCACGGCCGACCGGTGGCTGACGGGAGCGGCGGACCGTGCGCACGGCGGACCGGAGCAGGAAAAAGCGGACCGAGCGCCTGAAGGCTAGGCAGTGCGGTAGCCGGGGATCGTGCGCATCGGGGGGCGGTCCGGGTGGGCGATGTCGTGGTCGGCAGGGGTGACCGTGGTGTCGTGGCGTTCGAACTGGGTGAGGGTCGGCCACGACGGGTGGCCGGGGAAGACGCGCGAGTGGATGGTGTGCAGGATCGTGGCGGCCATGCGGCCGAGGGCGGCGGTGTCCTGGTGGCCGTGGGTGCGCTGGCCCAGGTCGACCTGGGCGATGGCGTCGAGGCCGGCGGTGCGGTAGGTGTCGATGAGCAGGCCCGTCTCGACGCCGTAGCCGGCCGCGAAGGGCAGGGACTCCAGCAGTGAGCGGCGGGCGGCGTATTCGCCGGCGAGGGGTTGCACGACGCCGGCCAGTTCGGGGAAGTACGCGTTGAGCAGGGGGCGGGCGGCGAGCTCGGTGACGCGGCCGCCGCCGGCGGCGGAGACGTCGAGCAGCGGGCGGTCGTAGAAGGCCTTCACCATCAGGGTGGCCGGGTCCTCCAGCAGCGGGCCGAGCAGGCCGGTGACGAAGTGCGGGCGGAAGTCGGTGAGGTCGGCGTCGACGTAGACGAGGATGTCGCCGGTGGCGACGGCGAGGGCCTTCCACAGCACCTCGCCCTTGCCGGGGCGGGAGCCTGTCGCAGGGAGGATGTCGTCGCGGTGGTGGACGGTGGCGCCGGCCCGGCCGGCGACCTCCGCGGTGCGGTCGACGGAGCCGGAGTCGACGACGATCACCTCGTCGACGAGGGGGATGAGGGTGCGCACGCCGGTGACGATCTCGGCGACGGTCGGCTCCTCGTCCAGTGCGGGCAGCACGACGCTGACGCGGGTGTCGCCCTTGCGGCGCCGGAGGTCGGCGAGGGGCCAGTCGCGCCAGGTCGAGGTGCGCTTGGCGAACCAGGCCGCCGCGTCGGGATGCATGAGTGAAACCGTAGTCAGGTCCATCCCGTGAGATGACTCATACGGCGCCGCCCGTGTCGGCCCTTACACTGAAACACGCAGGACATACGCGCACGACACAACTGAATACCTCATCCAGAGGGGCAGAGGGATACGGCCCGATGAAGCCCCGGCAACCCCTGCGACACGTCTCGATGCTGAGGCCGGTCGCGGTAGGTGCCAAATCCGTCCCGGTGCGCAAGGCCATGCACCTGGGGAAGATGAGAGGAAGGCCTCCATGACCTCGACGCTCAGCGTCTTCACCGACTCTCCCGCCCGCCACCTGGTCTGCCGTGGCTGTGGCGCTCAGTTCCCGCTCGCGGCGCAGCACGCCTGTTACGAGTGTTTCGGCCCCCTTGAGGTGGGTTATGACACCGAGGCGCTCGGCCGGGTCACCCGGGAGCAGATCGAGGCGGGCCCGCAGAACATCTGGCGCTATGCGCCGCTGCTGCCGGTCGGCACCGACCCCGCCAGCCGCGTCACCCTCGACCCGGGACTGACCCCGCTGGTCAAGGCCGACCTGCTGGCCAAGGCGCTCGGCATCACCGGGCAGCTGTGGGTGAAGGACGACTCGGCCAACCCGACCCACTCGTTCAAGGACCGGGTCGTCTCGGTGGCGTTGACGGCGGCGAAGGCGCTGGGGTTCACCCGCTACTCGTGCGCCTCCACCGGCAACCTGGCCAACTCGGTCGCCGCGCACGCCGCGCGGGCCGGGGTGCCCTCGACCGTGTTCATCCCGGCCGACCTGGAGCCCGGCAAGGTCGTGATGAGCGCCGTCTACGGTGGCCAGGTCGTCGCGATCGAGGGGTCCTACGACGACGTCAACCGGCTGTGCTCGGAGCTGACGGAGACCGACGAGTTCGAGGACACCGCGTTCGTCAACGTCAACGTCCGGCCGTTCTACGCCGAGGGCTCCAAGACGCTGGGGTATGAGGTGGCCGAGCAGCTCGGCTGGCGGATCCCGGCGCAGGTCGTCATCCCGATGGCCAGCGGCGAGCTGCTGACGAAGATCGACAAGGCGTTCAGTGAGCTGGTCGAGATCGGGCTGGTGCCGGCGTCGGAGTGGACGGTGTTCGGGGCACAGTCCGCGGGCTGCAACCCGATCGCGGTCGCGCTGCACAAGGGCACCGACGAGATCGTGCCGGTCAAGCCGACGGGCATCGCCAAGTCGCTCAACATCGGCGACCCGGCCGCGGGGGTCTATGCGCTCGAGTCGGTGCGCCGGACCGGCGGCTGGATGGAATACGTGGACGACGACGAGATCCGCGCCGGCATCGAGCTGCTCGCCCGCACCACCGGGGTGTTCGCCGAGACCGCCGGCGGGGTCACCGCGGCGGTGCTGAAGAAGCTGGTCGAGACCGGCAAGCTCGACCCGTCGAAAGAGACGGTCGTCTTCAACACCGGCGACGGGCTGAAGACCCTCGACGCCGTCGCCGGGACGGTCGGCCCGACGCACCGGGTGAAGCCGTCATTGAAGTCCGTGCGCGAGGCGGGCCTTTTGAGCTGATGGCTGATTTTTTTGTGCAACCGGCGCACAACGGTGACGCTCGGTGTTGGTCCGGCTGCGTTTGAGAGAGCGCTTCCACGCTTGGACGAGGGGCGACTCATCCGATCGACGGAGTTGACCGCGACGCATTGTGATCGCGGTCAAGCCGTGCGTCTCGAAGCCACCCCGCGAGGGACTTGACGACCTCAGGACCGCGCGCCAGGATGCTCGATGCGGGAGGACGTGTCGCCGCGAGGCCCGGACCCTGGTCCAGGCCCGCGACCACAACACCGGAGGTGTTGGCGAGCGTCCTCTCGACCAATTTCCGGGCCGGGTTATATCTGTTGTCGCCCGGCGGCCGGTGGGCCACCCTGGCGGCATGAGTCAGGATCTGCGCATCGTCGAGCTGGACGTCGATGACCCGACGGCGGTCGACGCGGCCTACATCATCGGTAACGAAGCGATAGCCACCGATCTGCCGGACCTCCCGCCGATCTGCCGCCACGAGCACGACGTGCGGGTCCGGCTGCCGATGCCGGGCGCCGACCGGCACACCTTCCTGGCGTACCGCGGCGAGGAGCCGGCCGGTCTCGTCCAGGTCGACCTGCCGGTCTACGACAACCTCGACAAGGCGATCCTCGACGTGCTGGTGCTCAAGCAGCACCGCCGCCAGGGCGTCGGGCGGGCGCTGTACCGGCACGCGGTCGACTTCGGGCTGGCCCGCGGCCGCACCTCGGTGATGGGCTTCAGCGTGATCACCGATCGTGACGGCGCGCCGATCGGCTCCTCGGCGCCGTTCGCGGCCGCGATCGGCCACGAGAACAAGCTCCTCGACGTGCGCCGCCGGCTCGACCTGTCCACCGCCGACGACGTCGAGCTGGACCGGCTGCTCGCCGAGAGCTGGCCGAAGGCGGCCGGTTACCGGTGCGTCCAGTGGGGAAACATCCCGCCGGAGGAGCTGATCGAGGACCTGGCGCTGCTGGACAGCTCCTTCATGGAGGAGACCCCGAACGGCGACCTGGACTACGAGCCGGAGAAGATCGACGCCGACCGGCTCCGCCGGAGTTCGGCGGTGCGCGCGCAGTACGGTGCCCGGCGGTACGAGACCGGCATCGTGCACGAGGCGACCGGCCGGCTCGTCGCGTGGACCGCGATGCGGGTCGCGAAGACCATCGACTGGCATGCCTGGCAGCTGATCACGCTGGTGCACCCGGAGCACCGCGGCCACCGGCTCGGCATGATCGCCAAGGTGGTCAACCTGCGGACCCTGCGCGCGCAGGAGCCCGCGGTACGCGTGATCGACACGTTCAACGCCGAGGTCAACGCCCACATGATCGGGATCAACGAGGCGATGGGGTTCCGCGCGGTGGACCGCTGGGCGAACTGGCAGGCATCAGTCGCGTGAGCGGTCCTCGTACATGGCGAGGAAGATCGAATATGGCCTACCCTCGGTGCCTTCGCGGTTGGCGTATTCGTCCAGCAGCAGCTGGAAGCGATCCTGCAGTTCCTGCCACTCCTCCGGCGTGAGGCGCAGACCGAGGCGGGCGAGGTTGGCCGCCCCGGTCTCGCCCTCCAGCAGCGCGAGCTCATGGTGGAAGGCCTCCAGCATCGCCTGGTCGGCGCCGCCGCCGTCGAGCTGCCAGGACTTGCGCGTCGAGAGGTAAGGCACCTCGCGGGACCCGCGCGGCCCGCGGCGCTCCTCCTGTGGCACCAGGAAACCCGTCGCGACCAGCGTCCGGACGTGGTGCAGCACGGTGGCGGGGTTGGCGTCGAGCCGCTCGGCGATCTCCTTGTTGGTGAGCGCCCGGTCCAGGCAGAGCCGGATGATGCGCAGGCGGACGCCGGAGGCGAGTGCCCTGGCCTCCGCGTCGGTAGCTGGTCGCCGCATCGTTCGATTCTACTGATTGACTTTTCCCAATCAGTCACCGACAGTGGGCTGGTGAGACTCGGGCTGCTCCGCGATCACGACTTCCGGCTGCTGTTCACCGCGGACACGATCAGCCAGGTCGGCACGCAGGTGACCCTGCTGGCACTGCCATTGGTCGCGGTGCTCACCCTGGAAGCGACCGCGCTGGAGGTCGGGGTCCTGGCCGCGTGCGAGACCGCCGCCTTCCTGCTCGTCGGGCTGCCCGCCGGGGCGCTGGTCGACCGGCTGCGCCGGCGCGGGACGATGGTCGTGGCCGATGTCCTGCGGGCCGCCCTGCTCGCCTCAGTGCCGCTGGCATGGTGGATGGATCAACTGCACATGCCGCAGCTGTACGTGGTGGGCCTGCTCTGTGGGGTGTGCACGGTCTTCTTCGACGTGGCGTACCAGAGCTACCTGCCGTTCCTGGTCGGCAAGGAGCACCTGGTCGAGGGCAACGCGCGCCTCGAGATGGTCCGCTCCACCTCCCAGATCGCCGGCCCGACGGTCGCCGGTGGCCTGGTCAAGCTGCTCGGCGGGCCCTGGGCGATCGCCACCGACGCGGCCAGCTACCTCGTCTCGGCGCTGGCGCTGTGGCGGATCCGCAAGATCGAGGAGCGGCCCACCCGCAAGCCCGACCCCCACCTCGGCCGAGAGATCATGGAGGGCCTCCGGTTCGTCCTGGGCAACCGGCTGCTGCGGGCCATCTCGATGTGCACGGGCACCGGCAACTTCTTCGGCTCGATCATGAACGCGATGCTGATCATCTATCTCGCCCGGAACCTGGCGTTGTCGCCGGCGGTCATCGGGTTGTGGTTCAGCGTCACCGGCCTCGGCGCGCTCGCCGGCGCGTTCCTGGTCGGGCCGTTCGTGCGCTGGTTCGGCCAGGGCCCGACGATGTGGATCTCGATCCTCGGCGGGTCGCTCGGCCTGCTGCTCGTGCCGCTCGCCCAGGCCGACTGGCGGCTGTGGCTGGCCGCGCCCGGTTACGTGGTGTTCGGCATCGGGGTCGTCGTCTACAACGTCACCCAGGTCAGCTTCCGGCAGCTGATCACGCCCGACGACCTGCTCGGCCGGATGAACGCCACGATGCGGTTCATCGTCTGGGGCACGATGCCGATCGGCGGGCTCGTCGGCGGCCTGCTCGGCCACTGGATCGGTGTCCACGAGACGCTCTGGGTCGGCAGTGCCGGATCGCTGCTATCCGTGGTGCCGATCCTTCTGTCACCCTTGCGGAAGCTCCGCGAGTTGACGTCCGCACCCTCCGCGGGCACGGAAGTGGTGCGGAAGTAGGCCGATCTTGCGGTTGTGACAGGTTGCGTGGTTCCAGTCGCGGCTTCCGGTCACAACCGCAAGGTCGGCGCTTCCCAGATGGCAGGATGGCAGCATGGAGAACTCACACCCCATGTTCACCACCCACACCGACACCCTCGAGCGGGCGCTGACCGCGATCGCCGAGCGTGCGTACTGGTCGGCGTACCCGGAGTCGCCCAGCCCCCGCGTCTACGGCGAGCACGCCGCGGCCGACGGTGAGGCTGCCTTCCGTGCGTACCTCGGCAACGACTTCCCGCTCAAGGACCAGCCGGCGATCACCGACTGGGTCGCCACCGAGTCCTCGCCGTTCGGCATCCCCCTCGACGTGCGCTATCCGCACCTGGACGTCGACGGCCTGCTCGCCGCCGCGGCGGCCGGGATGCCCGCCTGGCGCGACGCCGGGCCGCAGACCCGCGCCGGGGTCTGCGTGGAGATCCTCGCCCGGCTGCACGCGAACGCGTTCGAGCTGGCCAACGCCGTGCACGCGACCACCGGTCAGGCGTTCGTCATGGCGTTCCAGGCCGGCGCCCCGCACGCCTTCGACCGGGCGCTGGAGGCGATCGCCTACGCGTACCGCGAGATGGCCCGCACCCCGGCGACCGCCACCTGGGAGAAGCCGGCCGGCAAGGGCGACCCGCTGCGGATGAGCAAGACCTTCCACATCGTGCCCCGCGGCATCGCGCTGGTGATCGGCTGCAACACGTTCCCGACCTGGAACTCCTTCCCCGGCCTGTTCGCGTCCCTCGCCACCGGCAACCCCGTCGTGGTCAAGCCGCACCCCGGTGCCGTGCTGCCGCTCGCGATCACTGTCAAGATCGCCCGTGAGGTGCTCGCCGACGCCGGCTTCGACCCCAACCTGGTGCTCCTCGCGCCCGAGGCGCCGGGGGAGGGGCTGGCCAAGGTCCTCGCGTTGCGCCCCGAGGTGCGCATCATCGACTTCACCGGCTCGACGGAGTTCGGCGACTGGCTGGAGGACAACGCCCGGCAGGCCGCCGTGTACACCGAGAAGGCCGGGGTCAACACGATCGTCGTCGACTCGACCGACGACTTCGCCGGCATGTGCCGCAACATCGGCTTCTCGCTGCTGCTGTACTCCGGCCAGATGTGCACGACGCCACAGAACGTGCTGGTGCCCGAGGGCGGCATCGCCACCGAGGACGGCCATCGCTCCTTCGACGACGTCGCCGCCGGGATCGCCGGCGCGGTCGCCGCGCTGACCCGCGACCCGGCCAAGGGCGTGGAGCTTTCCGGCGCCATCGTCAATGACGGCGTCCTTCGCCGGTTGGAGAAAGCCCGCACGCTCGGCACGGTGGTGCTGGAATCGTCAGACGTTACGCATCCGGTATTTCAGAACGCGACCGTCCGCACGCCACTCATCGTGCGACTCGACGCGGATGCGTCGGCCACCTATGGCACCGAGTGGTTCGGTCCCATTTCGTTCGTTGTCGCCACCGATTCCACGGTGGGCAGTTTGCGGATCTTCGCCGACACTGTCGGTAAGAAGGGCGCATTGACCGCCTCGGTCTATTCGACGTCTGCCGATGTGCTGGACGCGATGGAAGAGGCCGCACTCCAGGCCAGTGTTCATTTGTCAGTCAACCTTACCGGCGGTGTCTTCGTGAACCAGTCGGCGGCGTTTTCGGACTTCCATGCCAGTGGCGCCAATCCTGCCGCCAATGCCGCGCTCACTGACGGTGCGTACGTGGCCAGCCGGTTCCGCGTGGTGCAGTCGCGCAGGCACGTGTAGTCGGGGCCTTGTCGGCATCTTGTCGGCGCTTAGTCGACTGGCGATGTTTGCGCCGGCAAGAAGCGGCACGCAAAGGTCCCATCGGAAACCTTTTGTGTGCGCATGATTCGTGACCTTGCTGTCCGATTTGGGGCTGTCGGGCCTCGGGTTATCTCGTGTACCGTCCGTTTCGGTCGTCGATCCTCGCGCCGGTGCCACCCCACAGGCCCGGCGTGGCCGGCCGAGGGCCTCAAGGCTGGTCCCCACAGCCAGCCGGAGTGACGAAGAGGGACCGAAGTAGAGGAAGTGCACCGTGGCACAGGGCACCGTCAAGTGGTTCAACAGCGAAAAGGGCTATGGCTTCATCGCCGTCGACGGGGGGCAGGACGTCTTCGTCCACTTCTCGGCGATCGAGATGGATGGCTACAAATCGCTGGAAGACGGACAGCGCGTCGAGTTCGAGATCGCGCAGGGCCAGAAGGGCCCGCAGGCGGAGAAGGTTCGTCATCTCGCCTGAGACATCGTCTGGATTCACCCCGCCGGGGCACCGTTCTCATTTATGAGGAACGGTGCCCTGCGTCTATTCCGGCATTGTTCGTACCATTCATGCCTGGTTTGTCGGCCTTGGGGCGCTTCGACCACCCGTGTCGTCACCTCGGGTTTGCTTGCACTCGACGGGGCAGAGTGCTAAACAGGAGTTGGCACTCGCGTCAGGTGAGTGCCAACGGTCGGGGCGGTGCAGCGCCTGGGCGCGGGAGCGTCGAGGGGCTGGTCGTCGCGGGCTCATCCGGCCCGACCACCGGGGATCCCACCGGGTCCTTGAAGGTGCGAAAGCAGGCGGTGAGCCGCCGGCCCCACGTGGGTCGAGGCGTAACCGGAGTGTCCAGGAGGACAACGCCGAATGGCCAAGATTATCGCGTTCGACGAGGAAGCGCGCCGCGGCCTCGAGCGGGGCATGAACACCCTCGCCGACGCCGTCAAGGTGACGCTGGGCCCCAAGGGCCGCAACGTCGTCCTCGAGAAGAAGTGGGGCGCGCCCACCATCACCAACGATGGTGTGAGCATCGCCAAGGAGATCGAGCTCGAGGACCCCTACGAGAAGATCGGCGCCGAGCTGGTCAAGGAGGTCGCGAAGAAGACGGACGACGTCGCCGGTGACGGCACGACGACCGCGACCGTCCTCGCCCAGGCGCTGGTTCGTGAAGGTCTGCGCAACGTCGCCGCGGGTGCCAACCCGATGGCGCTGAAGCGTGGCATCGAGGCTGCCGTCGCGTCTGTCGCGTCGGAGCTGGCCAACCTTGCCAAGGACGTCGAGACCAAGGAGCAGATCGCTTCCACGGCCTCGATCTCCGCCGGTGACTCCACGGTCGGCGAGATCATCGCCGAGGCGATGGACAAGGTCGGCAAGGAAGGCGTCATCACCGTCGAGGAGAGCAACACCTTCGGGCTGGAGCTGGAGCTCACCGAGGGCATGCGCTTCGACAAGGGCTACATCTCGCCGTACTTCGTCACCGACACCGAGCGGATGGAGACGGTCCTCGACGACCCCTACATCCTCATCGTCGAGTCGAAGATCTCCGCGGTGAAGGACCTCCTGCCGGTGCTGGAGAAGGTCATGCAGTCCGGCAAGCCCCTCGCGATCATCTCCGAGGACGTCGAGGGCGAGGCTCTCGCGACCCTGATCGTGAACAAGATCCGTGGCACGTTCAAGTCCGTCGCCGTCAAGGCCCCGGGCTTCGGTGACCGCCGCAAGGCGATGCTCACCGACATCGCGATCCTGACCGGTGGTCAGGTCATCTCCGAGACCGTCGGTCTCAAGCTGGAGAACGCGACCGTCGACCTGCTGGGCAAGGCCCGCAAGGTCGTCATCACCAAGGACGAGACCACGATCGTTGAGGGCTCCGGCGACGCCGACGGCATCAACGGGCGGGTGGCGCAGATCCGGGCCGAGATCGAGAAGTCGGACTCGGACTACGACCGGGAGAAGCTGCAGGAGCGGCTGGCGAAGCTCGCCGGTGGCGTTGCGGTGATCAAGGTCGGTGCGGCCACCGAGGTCGAGCTCAAGGAGCGCAAGCACCGCATCGAGGACGCCGTGCGCAACGCGAAGGCGGCCGTCGAGGAGGGCATCGTGCCCGGCGGTGGTGTCGCGCTCGTGCAGGCCGGCAAGTCGGCGTTCGACAAGCTGGACCTGGTCGGTGACGAGGCCACCGGCGCCAACATCGTCAAGGTCGCCCTGGACGCCCCGCTGCGCCAGATCGCGGTCAACGCCGGCCTCGAGGGCGGCGTCGTGGTGGAGAAGGTCCGCAACCTGGAAGCCGGGTGGGGCCTCAACGCCGCCACCGGCGACTACGTGAACCTCCTCGCCGAAGGCATCATCGACCCGGCCAAGGTCACCCGCTCCGCTCTGCAGAACGCCGCCTCCATCGCGGCGCTCTTCCTCACCACCGAGGCAGTGGTCGCGGACAAGCCGGAGAAGACCCCGGCGCCGGCGGGTGCGCCCGGCGGCGGCGACATGGACTTCTGAGTCCAGTTCTCTTCGAGAGGGGCAGGCCCGCTTCGGGTCTGCCCCTCTTGTCGTGTTTCAGCCGCAGGTGTCCTTCAGGACGCGCAAGGTGTTGTCCCAGCCGAGCTTGCGCAGGTCGGCGTCGGACCAGCCGCGGCCGCGCAACTCGTCGAACAGCACCGGGTACGTCGACACGTCGTGCAGGCCCTCCGGCAGCACCTCGGTGCCGTCGAAGTCGCCGCCGAGCCCCACCGCGCCGATGCCGGCGACGTCACGCACGTGCTCCACGTGATCGGCGACGTCCCGCACGCTCGACGGCGGGCACGGATTGGCCGCGATCCACGCCCGCTGCAGTCGCTCGAACTCCGCCGAGCCGTACTCGGCCGGGATGGTGTCCTCCACCCGGTACAGCTCGTCGCCCCACTGCCGGCAGGCCTCGTTGAGGAAGAACGGCACGAACGTCACCATCACCACGCCGCCGGTGTCGCGGACGCGGGCCAGGACGTCGTCGGGGACGTTGCGCGGGTGGTCGCACAGCGCCCGCGCGGAGGAGTGCGAGAAGAACGCGGGCGCCGTGGACACGTCCAGCGCCGCGTGCATCGTCGACGGCGCCACGTGCGAGAGGTCGGCCATCATCCCGAGCCGGTTGAGCTCGCGGACGACCTCCACGCCGAACGCCGACAGCCCGCCGACGCGGGGCTCGTCGGTCGCGCTGTCCGCCCAGGCGGTGTTCCTGCCATGGGTGAGGGTGAGGTACCGCACGCCCAGCCGGTACAGGCTGCGCAGCACGCCGAGCGAGTCGTCGAGGCAGTGCCCGCCCTCCGCGCCCAGCAGCGACGCGATCCGTCCGCTGTCGGCGATCCGCTGGACGTCGCCGGCCGTGGTCGCGAGGGCGAGGTCGCCGGGGTTCGCCTCGATCAGCCGGTGGACCAGGTCGATCTGTTCGAGCACCTTCACGGTCGCGGCGGACTGGGGGTCGCCGCCGGGGACGTACACGGACCAGAACTGCGCCCGTACGCCACCGCTTCTGAGCCGTGGGATGTCGGTGTGCAGGTCCTCCGCGCGCATCCGCATGCGCCAGGCCAGGTCGTTGTGGCCGTCGATGACGGGTATCGCACCACTCATCCCACCGACTGTAGGGATGAAATGTGGATTTTGCCCGCATCATGTGAAGCCTCCTCATATGGTGGGAGCGGCCTACACGAGGGGGAAAGCCATGGGCAAGTCAAAGAAGAACAGCAACTTCGACAGCCGCGGCATGCACCGCAGCGAGGACGACCTCGGCTACATGGACCCGGACCTTTCCGACGACATGACCATCACTCCGGACGCGGACGTCGCGGGCCAGTCGGCGACCGCGAACACGGCCACCATGCAGGCGAAGAAGCTCCAGCAGGAGCAGCAGACCAGCCTGCAGGACAAGCGCGCCAACCAGCCCGACCGCTGAGCGTCCTGGTTTGCTTCCCGGCTTCCGGCCGGTTTTTAAGACGGCATCGGCCGCCCGTGGCATGACGGGGGATCACGAGGCGTGCCGATGCGACGTGTGCGGGGCAGGACCGTGGCGAACCCATGGCCTGCCCTTCATGCGTTCACAGCTGCTTCGTGTAGATCCAGAAGATCCGTTCGAGCCGCGCGCCGACCGTCTTCGAGTAGAACGCGATCGGTCCCGCCCAGCCGATCTGCGCCGTACGGTGCCCGTCGGCGACCTGGTCCGCGAGGCAGCGCCGCAGCAGCACCCGCCCGACCCCGAGCCCTTCTGCTGATGGGGCGGTGCCCATCGGGCCGAACCAGCTGGGGCGGTTGGCGCCGTACGCCGCGAAGCCCAGGATCTCGCCGTCCCGCACGGCCACCCAGCAGCCGGCACCGTCACGCCCCAGCGACTGCGCGACCTCCCAGGCCCAGCCGTTGCCCCAGATCCCGCGCACCCACTCCGGCGTGCCGGGCCCGGCACGCATCACCTTGACCCCGGCGCCGTCCAGCCGCTCCTCGTCGGCTGTGGCCGCCGGGCTGGTCCGGGTCAGGTCCGCGGTCATGTTCCAGGCGGTGTCCGTGCGCTCATACCCGGCCGCCTGCGCGAGACATACCGCCGGCGTGTACCGCACGTCGATGCCCGGCCACACGTAGCACGGCGGGTTGCCGCCGATCCGGACCCGCTGCGCGCCGAGATCTGCCAGCCGCCGCTCCGCCGCCGCCAGCAACGCCCTGCCGATGCCTTTCCGCTTTTGATCGGGCCGCACGGCGAGCAGCTCGACGTGCCCGAGGAGCGGATCGGCGTCGCTGATCGAACCGAGCACCACGCCGGCCACCGCACCGTCCGCATCCAGCTCCGCGAGACGCACCGTGACCCGCCCTTCAGGCGGCGCCGCCAACCGCCGCACCAGCGCCCCGGCCTCTACGGCGTCCTCCGGCAGCTCCAACGCCTCCGCACACAGCCGAACCACCTCACGCTCATCCACCCGATCAACGATCATTTGGTAAAGATACCTAACTGTTAGCGTCCCCTGGCGCACCTTTGATCATTGGCAACGTGGCTCTCGCCGCCCTCTGGCGCACGCCCGTCTCCGTGACCACAGGGAAGTGATAAGAGTCGATGGCTGACCCGGGCGATGCCACGTCTTGGACCGCGTCCGTGACAAGCGTGCCCATTGTCGGTCGCTCGAAGCTTTGATGATCACCGAATGGCGGACTGCGGATCTGCAGCACCCGTGCGCCGGAACGGCGGCTCACCCGGACGTGGCGACTCGGGCAGCGGACAGAGCTGTCGGCGGCGGCCGGGTGGCGGACCAGTTGCCCGACGGCTGGGCGGGTGGCAGCCAGTGGTGGTGTGGGGCGGTGGGCCGCAGTCAGTGATGTCGCCGGCCGAGTCCTGATCCGGGCGTGGATCGAGGGATCGGCGGCCCGCGTGGCTGATGGCGCCCCCGCGACGGTGGTCCGGGTCATCGTGGGCGGAGTCGTGGTTCGGGTGGTCCCGTCGGCGGAGGGTCGTGGTCGCGGTGGTGGTGGCGGGTAGCGGCCGTGGGCGAAGTCGCGGGTCGCGGTGGCGGATTGGGGTCGTAGGCGAAGTGGGTGGTCGTGGTCGGAGTGGAGACTCTGGGTCCCAGAGGCGGTCGTGGCCGCGGTGGTGAGTAGCGATCAGGGGCGATAAGCCATGGGCGGCGCGGCGACGCTGGGGGCAATCGGGTGCGCAGGTTGGGAGCAGGGGCGACGAGCCGCACGTGGTGTGGTGGGGCGGGCGGCTGCGATCGGGTGCGAGGGTCGGGGCAGGCGCCGTCGGCCGGAGGCTATGAGCCGGAGGTCGGCCGCATATGGAGTGGCGGGGACACCGGTGCCGGCGGGCGCTCGCTTGGTCGCGGCGCACGAGGACACCGTGCGGGACGTGATCCACCGGTTCAACGAGATCGGGCCGCTGCGCCGGTTCGCCATGGCCAATCGAACTACCCCAACGACACTGTCCTGGCCCGCGACCCGCACGACCACTCACGTCGCCGCAACGCCAACGCCCGCCGCCTCGACGTCCTGGCCGGCCAACGCCGCGAACGCGCCCGTATCCGCAGCGAACGCCAACAACGCTGGGCCGACCCATGCCGGCCCGGGCCGCTTGAGGTCAGCCCGTCGTGTCGAAATGCGCCGAATCGTACGGCCGCCGGCCAACCGTGCAGTGGTAGCAGTGCTCGACCACGCCGTCGGCGTTGTACCACTCATGATCGCCGCAGTCGGTCGTCCCTTTGCCCGCAACGCCTCGATCGATCAGGGACCACGGCAGGTGCCGCCGAAGCCGCGTCCGCCACCGACCACGGCCCAGGTCGCTCATCTGCACAAGCTATGACGACTTCCCTCCGCCACACATCCAATATCAACCCGCAAAACGTAGGGGGATAACGGGGTGGGTCAGGGGGTGGGGCGGGCGGCGGTGGCGGCGGTGACGGCGGCCAAAGCGTCGACGAGGCCGGCGCCGGCGGTGTCCTGGGGGCCGCAGGGTGAGGTGGAGGTGTTGACGGGCTGCGTGGTGTGGAGGAGGAGGTCGCGGGTCTGGTCGATGTGGCCGATGAGGGCGGGGTTGGCGGCCCACATGAGGGCGACGACGCCCGCGACGTGGGGGGTGGCCATGGAGGTGCCGCTCAGGGCGCCGTAGCCGCCGCCGGGCAGGGCGGAGACGATGGCGGCGCCGGGGGCCATGAGGTCGGGTTTGGGGAGGTTGCCGGGGGCGGGGCCGCGGCTGGAGAAGGAGGCGACCTTCGAGGCCCTGGTGACGGCGCCGACGGTGAAGGTGGCGGCGTAGTTGGCGGGTGGGTCGGTGATGGTGGCGCAGGACGGGCCGGTGTTGCCGGCGGCGGCAACGAAGAAGATGCCGGCGGCGGCGAAGACGTCGACGGCCTGCTCCAGGGAGCGGGTGTCGCAGCCTTCGACGGCGGGGCAGCCCCAGGAGTTGGTGAGGATCTGGGGCGCGCGCTGGGGCATGCCGGCGTGCATGGGGTCGGCGCCGGCGGGATAGGGCGCGAGCATGAACTGCATGCAGCTGAGGTAGTTGGCCATGCTGCCCAGGTTGCGGGGGAGGTTGGCGCAGGCAACCCACTGCGCGCCGGGGGCGACGCCGACGCCGGCGCCGACCGCGGTGGCCAGGGTGTGGGTGCCGTGGCCGCTGGTGTCGACGGGGACGGCCGAGTGGCCGAACGGGTCGAGCCAGGAGTCGTCGGCGCCGCGGAACGAGGCCCGCAGGGCGGGGTGGGTGCCGTCGACGCCGGAGTCGGAGCTGCCCACGACGATGCCGCGGCCGGTGGTGAACTGGGACCAGACCTGGTCGGCCTTGATGAGCGTCAGATTCCACGGCGGCTCGGCCGGAGCGGGGGACCTGTCGTCGAGCGACGGGGACGGCGTGACGGGCAGCGGGCGCAGGTGCGGGTTGAGCAGGACCCGGTCGACGTCGGAGCGGCCCTCCAGCCACTGCCGGGCGAGCGGGCCGGCGTCCACCTCGATGCCGTTGACCAGGTAGAAGGGTGTGAAATCGAGGCCCTTGGCGCGCAGCGCGCTGCGCAGCGACGCCTGGGAGCGCTCGGCGGTGCCGACCAGCCGCTCATAGGTCTGGCGGATGCGGGTGGTGCGGTCGGGCACGTCGCGCAGGCCGCCCAGGTCGGCCTGCTCCTTCATGATCACGAAGAGGTGCTCGCCGTGGAAGCCGGGCTGGCCCAGGGTCGTGTAGACGACCGTGCCGGCCGCCGCGACGACGACGGCGGCCAGGGCCGCGAACCTGGGTCGCCACCGGAGCCTGCCGGTCGCGGGCACGATGACCGCGCCGGCCAGCAGCGCCAGGGCGAGGCCGGCCACCGCGCCGACCAACGACCAGAACGCGACGTCGCGCAGGCCGAGCAGCAGCGTCGTCCGTCCGGGTCGACCAGCGCGAGCGGGCCGAACAGGGCGGGCGCCAGCAGGCCGGCACCGCGGGGCGGCCCCGGCGAGCCAGCGCGGCCAGCGCGAACGCCAGTGGCGGCACGGAGATCAGCGCGAACAGCTGCACCGCGGGCTCGCCGACGCCGGCGACCAGGGTGACCAGGCCGACCCCCGCGGTCAGGCCGCCGATCGCCGTGCCGCCCCACATGCTGCGCACCGTCGCGCCGAGCGCGATGAGCGCCGAGACCGGGCGGGCCGCGAGCCAGGCCACCGCCACCGCGGCCAGCGCGGCCAGGACCGTCTCCACCTGGCCGCCGAACGCGCCGACCCACAGCCACGGCAGCAGCGCGACCAGCCCGACGGTCAGGGACAGCCACAGCAACCAGCGGTCGGACCGCTCCGCCCGGCCCCGGACGGCCCGGTGCACGAGCGCGGCGAGCGCCGCCGCCAGGGCGAGCACCGCCAGATAGACCTCGTGATAGGTGTCCGGGATGAGACGGGCGGTGCCCAGCAGGCCGCCGAACAGGGCGGTGATCGACCACTGCAGGCCGGCCACCCGCGCGAACGGCACGGAGGACAGCCGTCCGAGCAGGATCGCCGGCACCGCGACGAAGACGGCGGCGAGCCAGCCGAGCACCGCCCAGGCCCACCGTGGGAGGTCGGACCCCAGTGCCAGCAGGCCCTCACCGACCAGCCAGCCCGCGCCGTGGACCGCGACCGTGATCGCCGCCGCCCACAGGCCGAGGACGATGGTCAATCCCAGCGCCCAACCCCGTGATCGAACCATGGCCGCACTCTACGACCCGGCTGTGACAGTTTCGGATGAGCTGGAGGGGCAAACTGAGGGGCATGACGGAGACGGTCGACGCGGTGGTCATCGGTGCCGGGCACAACGGTCTGGTCGCCGCCAACATGCTCGCCGACGCCGGCTGGGACGTCGTCGTCCTGGAGGGCACGGACCACGTCGGCGGCGCGGTCCGCTCGGCGCAGATCACCGCGCCCGGGTTCCTCAGCGACCTGTGCAGCGCGTTCTATCCGCTCGGCGCCGGGTCGCCACCGCTGCTCGCGCTCGACCTCGAAGCGCACGGGCTGCGGTGGACGCACGCGCCCGAGGTCGTCGCGCACCTGTTCCCGGACGGGCGCGCGGCGGTGCTCAGCCGTGAGCTGGATCTCACGGCCGAGTCACTGGAGCGGTTCGCACCTGGCGACGGTTCACGGTGGCGGCAGGTGTACGGCCAATGGCGCCGACTCTCGGCGGACCTCCTCCCGTCGCTGCTCACCCCGTTCCCCCCGATCCGCGCCGGCGTGCGGCTGGCCGCGCACGCGGGGCTCGGCGACGCGCTGCGCCTCGCCCGCAGGTTCCTGATCCCGGCCAGGGTCCTCGGCGAGGAGCTCTTCGAGGGCGACGGCGCCCGGCTGCTGCTCACCGGCCTGGCCCTGCACACCGACCTGGCCCCCGACGACGCGGCCAGCGGCGGGTTCGGCTGGCTGCTCGCCATGCTCGGCCAGCAGTACGGGTTCCCGGTGCCCGTCGGCGGCGCGCAGCAGATCACCGACGCCCTGGTCCGCCGGTTCACCCCGAACGGCGCGGTGCGCACCCGCGCCATGGTCGACCGGGTGATCGTCGGCGGCGGGCGGGCCCTGGGCGTCAGGTGCGCCGACGGCCGCCTCTTCCGCGCCCGCAGGGCGGTGCTCGCCGATGTGCCGGCGCCCACCCTGTACCGGAGCCTGATCCTGAAAGAACACCTGCCGACCCGGCTGCTGCGGGACCTGGAGGGTTTCCGATGGGACAACGCCACGCTGAAGATCGACTGGGCGCTGTCCGCGCCGGCGCCGTGGCTGTCGCCCGACGTGGCCGGCGCGGGGACGATCCACCTCGGCGCGGACCCGCAGCGCTACGCCGCCGACCTGGCCGCCGGCCGGGCGCCGCAGGACCCGTTCCTGCTCGTCGGGCAGATGACGACGGCCGACCCGACCCGCTCGCCGGCCGGCACCGAGACGCTGTGGGCGTACACCCACCTGCCACGACCCGCGAAACCCGGCGAGGTCGACGCGGAGATGGTGCGCACCCAGGTCGCCCGGGTCGAGGATGCGATGCGCCGGCACGCACCGGGCTTCGACGACCTGGTGCTCGGCCGGCACGTCAGCGGCCCCGCCGAGCTGGTCGCGGAGAACCCGAGCCTGGTCGACGGCGCGATCAACGGGGGCACGGCGGCGGCGTACCAGCAACTGCTCTGGCGCCCGGTGACCGGTCTCGGACGCGCCGACACGCCCGTCGACCGGCTGTTCCTGGCCAGTTCCAGTGCCCATCCGGGTGGCGGCGTGCACGGCGCCGCCGGTGCCAACGCGGCCCGGGCGGCAATTGCCAGGCACCGCCCGCTGCTCGGCGACGTCTACGCGGCGGGTGTCGGAAAGGCGATGCGCGCCCTCTACGAAGGAGACTGAGCGCGGCGCTCCGCGAGGTCGGCCAGGCGGCTCAACGCCTCCTCGTTGCGGTAGTGCAGCAGCACGTTGCCGATCCTGTTGCGGACCCCGACGAGCGGCCCGTCGGTGAACTGCTCCTGCATGCTCACCCGGGTCGCCTGCTCGTCCAGCGCGTCGAGCGTGAACCGCACCTCGCCCGCACCGAGCGGCCACAGATGCACCTTGAGCAGCAGCATCCTGCCCTGCTCGCACTCCAGCGACTCGCTGCGGTCCTTGATCGACATCGGCCATGGGCCGGCCTTGTGGTGCAGCCACGAGCCCGGCCGGGGCCACGACGCGTCGACGTCGCGGATGTGCGCGGTGCCGACGACCCAGTCGCTGTATGACCACCCGTCGGCCAGGACGGCGAAGACCCGGTCGGCGGGCGCGCTGACGATACGTTCGGTGAGGGACACGCTGGTGTGATTCCCCCACCGCCTCATCCCACACAAACTCGTGACGACCGCGGCTACGGTGATGAGGTGCGCCGTGAACCCTCCACGTCCCGATTCGAGGCCAGCCGCCTGTCGCCGCACCGCCGCGCGCAGGACGTCGCCAGGCTGCGCCGCGAGCGCTTCGACGTCCTGATCATCGGCGGCGGGGTCACCGGCGCCGGTGCCGCCCTCGACGCCGCCTCCCGCGGGCTGTCCGTCGCCCTCGTCGAGGCCCGCGACCTGGCCTCGGGGACCTCCAGCCGGTCCTCGAAGCTGATCCACGGCGGCCTGCGGTACCTGGAGCAGCTCGAGTTCGGCCTGGTCGCCGAGGCCCTCCAGGAGCGCGGGCTGCTCGCCACCCGCCTCGCGCCCCACCTGGTCCGGCCGGTGCCGATCCTGGTGCCGCTGCCCGCGCACCGGGGGCTGACCGGCGCCGTGCACCGCGTGTGGCAGCGGGCCTACTACGGCGCCGGCGTCGGCCTGTACGACGCGTTCGCCACCGCCGCCCAGCTGCGCGGGTCCGCGCCCCGCGGGATGCCGCTGCACCGGCACCTGTCGCGCACCGAGACCCACCGGCGCTTCCCGTCGCTGCGCGAGGACGCGATCAGCGGCGCCATCCAGTACTTCGACGGCCAGGTCGACGACGCCCGCCTGGTCGCCACCCTCGCGCGCACCGCCGCCAGCCTGGGCGCGGCGATCGTGCCCAGCGCCCGCGCGGTCGGGCTGCTCCGCGACGCGCGCGAGGTCACCGGCGTGCGCGTGCGCGACCTGGAGTCCCGCGAGGAGTTCGAGGTCCACGCCCGCACCGTCGTGGCCGCCACCGGCGTGTGGATGGACGACATCGCCGGGCTGCTCTCCAACGGCGGCCCGCGCGAGTCGGCAGGCATGCAGGTGCGTGCCAGCAAGGGCGTCCACCTGGTGGTGCCCCGCTCCGCGATCACCGGCGAGGCCGGGCTGATCCTGCGCACCCAGACCTCCGTGCTGTTCGTCATCCCGTGGGGCGGGCACTGGATCATCGGCACCACCGACACCGACTGGCACCTCGACCGCGGGCACCCGGCGGCGTCGGCGACCGACATCTCCTACCTGCTGGGGCAGGTCAACGAGGTCCTCGACCGGCCGCTGACCACCGAGGACATCGAAGGCGTCTACGCCGGCCTGCGCCCCCTGCTGTCCCGCGAGGCCCGCCAGCGGCAGCCGCACACCCGGGACGAGCAGACCTCCGCGCTGTCGCGGACCCACGCCGTCGTCGAGCCGATGCTGGGACTGATGCTGATCGCGGGCGGGAAGTACACCACGTACCGGGTGATGGCGGCCGACGTCATCGACCGCGTCGCGCACCGCCTCGGCGGCCTGCGCCGGCACGGCGGCCTGGTCCCCGCCTCCCGCACCGCCGACCTGCCGCTGCTCGGCGCCGACGGCTACCACTCGCTGTGGACCAACCGCGCCGACCTGGCCCGCCGGCACGGGATCTCGGTCGGCGTCCTGGAGCACCTGCTGGAGCGCTACGGCTCGCTCGCCTTCGACGTGCTGGCCCTCGACCCCGCGCTGCGCCGGCCGCTGCCGGGCGCCCCGGAATACCTGGCGGCGGAGGTGGCGTACGCGGCCCTCGCCGAGGGTGCCCTGCACCTGGAGGACGTGCTGACCCGCCGGACCCGCATCTCGTTCGAGACCGACCACCGTGGCGCCGCCTCGGCCGCCGAGACGGCGCAGATCATGGGGGCGGTGCTGGGCTGGGACGCGGCGACCAGGTCCAGAGAGGTCGATCACTACCTGGCGCGGGTGGCGGCGGAGCAGGAGTCGCAGCGGATGCCGGACGACCTGACGGCCGACGCCGCCCGCCTGGGTGCGCCGGACGTGCGCGGCTTCCAGCCCGACCGCACGTCCATCTCGTAACGCTGTTCGCGTCACGGACAGCGGCCCGTTGCCGATGCCCCTTACCGTGGGGGCATGGACGGTCGTCTCGTGGCGCTGGGCATCGCGATCGTGTTCGTGCTGGTGGCGGCCGCCGGGACAGTGGTCTGGCGCCGGCGGGCCGCCGCGCGGCAACTGAGCCGGGAAGAGGTGCTGAGCCGGGCCAGGCTCGCCGGCCGGCAGATGACGATCCAGAGCCGCACCGCGCGGCGGGGCGGCCGCCGCGGCACGACCAGCGACGGCAGCAACGACACCTACTACGGCAGCGTCAGCGACTCGGGCGGCATGCCGTAACCACCGGAAACCGCCGAAAGAGCCGTGGGGCCCGGCTGAAGATCGGCCGGGTCCCTCGAGGCTCACTTCCAGCGCTTGGCGGACCAGGTGCTGGAGCTCCAGTAGTGGCCGCTCCAGTAGTGCCCGGACCAGGTCCCGCCGGACCAGTAGTGGCCCGACCAGGTGTCGTCGTACCAGGCCTCGTCGGCCCAGCTCTGCCCGGACCACGTCGCCGGGGCCCAGGTCTTCGACGCCCAGGAGGTGCCGGTCCAGGCGTCGCCGGCCATGCGGCGGCCCATCCAGACGCCGCCGTTCCAGGCGGTGAGGTTGCGGGTCTCCTGCGCCCAGACGGCCGCGTTGAACCCGCCGAAGATGTCGAACTCGCCGATCAGCTGCTGGTTGTCGTGCACGACGTGGTTGCTGCCGCGGGCGGACTCGAGCGAGCCGACGCCCGCCGACGTGCCGGCGCCCTGGACGGCGGTCGGGGTGGCGGCCTTGACCGCGGCGGCGAGGTTGAGCTCGCCGCCGCCGCCGGGCAGCGCCGTCGCGGTGCCCTTCAGCAGGGCCTTGACCTGGTCAGGGGTGAGGGCGGGGCGCTTCTGCAGGAGCAGGGCGATGGCACCGGCGGCGACCGCCGCGGCCTGGGAGCTGCCGCTGCCGCGGAAGAACCTGTCGCCGACGCGGGCGCCGGGGTAGGTCTGGTCGAGGTAGGAGCCCGGGTCGCGCAGCGACACGATCTGCTCGCCGGGGTGCGAGCAGGTCCAGGTTGCGCACGGTGCCGCGGGAGTTGAACGCCGACGCGGTGTCGTCGGAGCTGGTGACGGTGTTGTTCACCGAGGCGGAGCCGACGGACAGCACGGACGGGTCGTTGGCCGGGTTGGTGAGCGTTGCGACGGTGCCGGTGTTGCCGCCGGCCGCGACGACGACCACGCCGTTGCGCCAGGCGTTCTCGACGGCGAAGTTCAGCGGGTCGTAGAACGTGGACTGGGTGCTGTCGGTGCCGTACCTGCGACGACAGTCCTGTGAGCTGCCACCAGTGCTCCTTCCTGGGGTCCGGCCCGATCGGTACCGGCCCACCAAACATGCAGGACCGTTTACGGATGGTCACGTCCCGACGACGCAACGAGATCTTCGGCGGCGACGAACCACCACCGGGTGGACACCGGACGGTCAAAAGCTGCTGAACACCTCAGCGGCGCCCCCGCAAGGCCGATCAAGTTGACAATGAACGTGCAGGGCGGTCCGGCACCGGTGACGATGGATCCAGTCACCGGTGCTCATTCGCGTGCCGCGCTGGACGTCGCCCTGCACGACGTCGCGGGGTGCAGCCTGCTGCTGTTCGACGTCGACCATTTCAAGACGGTCAACGACGCCTTCGGCCACCTCCGCGGCGACCTGCTGCTGCGCCAGCTCGCCGACCGGATCGCCGAGCTCATCCGTACCGACGACGTGCTGTTCCGCTACGGCGGCGACGAGTTCGTGCTGCTGCTGCCGAACACCGCGGCCGACGAGGCGCTGCGCCTCGCGATCCGGCTGACGGACGAGATCCGCGCCCGGGAGTTCGCCGGGACGCCGCCGCTGTACCTGTCGATCAGCCTCGGCGTGGCGACCAGCCCCGTCGACGGCACCGATGGCGAGACCCTGATCGCGGTCGCGGACCGCCGCAACTACCTCGCCAAGCGCCGCGGGCGCGGGCAGGCGGTCGGCGACGACGTCGAGGCGTCCACCGCGGCCGGCTCCTCGCGCCTCTGGGAGCGCGACGCGGCGCTGAGCGCCACGCAGGAGTTCCTCACCCGGGTCGCAGCCGGGGGGCACGCCGCCCTGCGCGTCGCCGGCCCTCCCGGCGCCGGGCACACGCGGTTTCTCCGTGAAGTCGCCCAGATCGCCCGTTTGCGCGGTTTTCCGGCGGTACTGGCGGCAGACCGCGCTCCCGGCTGCATCCTGCTCGCCGACGTGGGCGACCCGCTGCCGGAGCTCGGCGACGCGGCCGCGATCGTCTACGCCACCACGAACCTCCAGGACGACGACCCGCGCCGGACCGGGCTGCGGGAAGCCGTCGTCGAGCTGACCCCGTGGTCGCCGGCGACGCTGCGCATCTGGCTGCGCATCGCCCTGGCCGGCGAGCCCAGCGGCGCCCTGGTCGACCGGCTGGTCGAGCGCTCCGGCGGGCTGCCGGCGCGGGCGGAGGCCGAGCTCGGCCGGCTGCGCGCGCAGGGCGAGCTGATCGGCTCGCCGGACGGGACGTGGACCGTCAAGCCGCCGAAGGCGAAACGGCGGCGCAGCAGGCTGCCGGTACCGATGACGAAACTCGTCGGCAGGGACCGGGAGACCGCGAAGGTCGCCGCGCTGGTCCGCGACGGGCGCCTGGTCACCCTGGTCGGGCCGGGCGGCATCGGCAAGACCCGGCTGTCCCTGGCGGCCGCGACCGTGCTCGCCGACGACTTCCCCGGCGGCGCCGTGTTCGTCCCCTTGGCCGACAGCACCGACGCCGAACTGATGACGGCGGCCCTCGCCCGGGCGCTGCACGTCAGCGAACTGCCCGACCAGAACCTGTTCGACACCGTGCTGGACCAGCTCGAGGAGTCCGAGCTGCTGCTGGTGCTGGACAACTTCGAGCAGGTCGTCGACGACGGAGCCGCCCTGGTCAGCGACCTGCTCGCGGCGGCGCCGGGGGTCCGGGCGCTGGTCACCAGCCGGGAGCGGCTCTCGCTCTACGGCGAGCAGGTGTACCAGGTACCGACGCTCGCCGACTCACCCGCGGTGACGCTGTTCGAGCAGCGGGCCCGCGCCGTCGACGCCGACTTCGAGATCACCATCGACACCGCGCTGCCGGTCGCGGCGCTGTGCCGCCGCCTCGACGGCCTGCCGCTCGCGATCGAGCTGGCCGCCGCCCGCATCGACCGCTGGACCCCGGACGAGCTGCTCAACCACCTCACCGAGCACCTCGACCGGGACCTCGACTCGCTCGGCGGCGCGGGGCCGCGGGACCTGCCGGCGCGGCAGCAGACCCTGCGCGGGGCGATCGACTGGAGCTTCGTCCTGCTGGACGCCGAGGAGCAGCGGCTGCTGACGGAGCTGTCGGTGTTCGCCGGCGGCTGGACCGCGGCGGCCGCGCTCGCCGTGACCCTGCCCGGCGGCGACCTCGACCTGCTGGTGAAGCGGCTGTCCGGGCTGGTCGACAAGCACCTGGTGGTCCGCGACGAGGACGACGGCCGGTACCGGCTGCTGTCGACGATCCGCTCCTACGCCCGGCACCGGCTCGGTGACGCGGTCGAGCCCCTCGACCGGCACGCGGACTTCTACGCGGCGTTCGCGGAGGCGTCGGCGGCCGGGCTGTCCGGCCCGGAGCAGGTCGAATGGACCGGACGGGTCGAGACGGACTACCAGAACGTCCGGGCCGCCTTCGCCCACGCCGGTGTCGCCACCAAGACCCGCATCTGCCTGGGACTGTGGCGGTACTGGCGCAACGGCGCCCACATCAACGAGGGGCGGGACTGGCTCTCGACGCTGCTGGCGGCGCCCGGGCTGGAGGACGGCGCCCTGGCGCGGCTGCTGCACGCCGCCGCGATCCTCGCCGCGACCCAGGACGAGCACGAGGAGGCGCTGCGCTTCGGCGCGTCGGCGCTGCGGAAGGCGACGGCCGCCGGGGACCGCGCGACCGTCGGCCACGCGCACAACGCGATGGGGATCGCGGCGATCGGCGGCGGCGACCACGAGGCCGCGACCGGGCACTTCGGGCACAGCCTGGCCATCTGGCGGGAGCTGGACGTGCCGCAGGGCGTCGCCGCGTCCCTGGGCAACCTCAGCAAGGTGGCACTGTCGCGGGGCGAGATCGCCGAGGCCGAGGGGTACGCCACCGAATGCCTGGCGCTGGAGCGCGCCGCCGGCAACACCCGGGGCATCCAGCTCGCCCTGGAGTGCCTCGGCCAGATCATGCTCGCCCGCGGCGACGTCGGCGCGGCCCGCGAGGCGCTCGACGAGAGCCTCACGCTCAGCCGGCAGATCGGCGACGCGTTCGGCGCCGCGATGGCCCAGCACCAGCTCGGTCTCGCCGCCCGGCTGGAGGGCGACCGGGTCGAGGCGCTGCGGCTGCTGGTGACCGCGCTGATCACCCGGCACGAGGTCGGCGACCGGCTGGACCTGGCGATCTCCCTGGACGTGGTCGCGGCGCTGGTCGCGGCCGACGACCCGGCCCACGCGGCGCGGCTGATCGGGGCGGCGGACGACCTGCGGGCCCGGCACCGGCTCGCGGAGCCACCGGACGCGCAGACGTTGCGCTCGGTGACGCTGCCGCTGCTGCTGGACCATCAGCGGGACCGGGCCGCGGGCCGGGCGGTGAGCATCGAGCACATCGTCGAGGCCCTAAAGTCGTTCTATGGTGTCGTTGGCTGAATGGCAGCGCCTGTTCCCCGCGGACTCGTCGGCCGGGGCTTCCCTGATCGAGCGCTGGTCGGAGCCGCACCGGCGCTACCACACCCTGGACCACCTGGCATTCATGCTCCGCGTGATCGATTCGCACGCCGCGGTTGCCGACGACGCTGACGCGGTGCGGCTGGCGGCGTGGTTCCACGACGCGGTCTACGAGCCGTTCGCGCCGGACAACGAGGAGCAGAGCGCAGCGCTCGCCTCGAGCGTCCTGACGGATCTGGGCGTCGACGCGGATCGCGTGGCCGAGGTGGTCCGGCTGGTGCGCCTGACGGCGGGCCACACGGTCGAGGACGGTGATCGCAACGGCGCCCTGCTCGCGGACGCCGACCTCGCGATTCTCGCCGCGCCGCCGGCCGACTATGCCCGTTATGCGGCGGCGGTACGTGAGGAGTATGCGGCCGTGCCCGAGGACGCCTTCCGCGCCGGGCGGGCCCAGATCCTCGGGCAGTTCCTGGCGAATCCGGACCTGTTCCGGGCGGTGCCGGCGCGGGCGGAGTGGACCGCCCGCGCTCACGACAACCTGCGCGCCGAGATCACGACGCTTCTGGGTGCTCCGTGACGTTCTGCAGGTACAGCGGCTCACCCAGCTTCTCGATGAGCGCGAGCTGCGTCTCCAGGTAGTCGACGTGGTGCTCCTCGTCGGCGAGGATCTCCTCGAAGATGTTCGCCGAGGTCACGTCGCCGATCGAGCGCATGTATTCGATGCCGCGGCGCAGCCGGTCGACGGCCTCGACCTCGACCTGCATGTCGCACTTGAACTGCTCCGGGACGGTCTCGCCGATCCGCAGCGCGAAGAGGCGCTGGTAGTTGGGCAGAGCCTCCAGGAACAGGATCCGGTCGGTCAGCACCTCGGCGTGCTTCATCTCGTCGATCGACTCGTGCCGGGTGTGTTTCGCCAGGATCGTGTATCCCCAGTTCTCCTGCATCTTCGCGTGTAGGAAGTACTGGTTGATCGCCGTGAGCTCGGCGGTCAGTTGCTCGTTGAGAAATTCAATGACTCGTGCATCCCCCTGCATGTGGGCAGGGTAGCCGCTTTTCTAGGCCAAAGCGGGCATTACCGCATTTGGCGCCTCGGCCTCGATGAGGTCGGCCACCCGATCGAGGCAGGTGCCGCAGCCGGTGCCGGCCCCGCACTCGTCGCCCACGGCGTCCTCGCTGTGCGCACCGGCGCGGATGACCCGCCGGATCTCGCACTCCCGTACCCGGGCGCAGATGCAGACATACACGATTGTGCTCCTCGCTTAGCCTTACCTAAGCAAGGGTCGCCTAAGTTGACCGCGAAGACAAGCCCTGAGCAGCTATTTCACTGTTCTGGATGTGACGCTTGCCGCAGACAAATGCCGTGGGCGACGCAGGCCGGCAGCTTTCAGGCGCGCCACGATCTCCTTGCCGGTCACGCGGGTCGCACCCAGCCAGATGGCTCGCCGAGCGACTTCCGCGGGCACGTCGTAATGATCCCGCTCGAACCCGCGCCGGGGCACACCCAGCAACTCCGCGAACACGTGCAGCTCCGTCACCGAGGCATCACTGATCAGATGGGCCCAGAGCCGGCCGTGCGCCGGCCACCGCGGCGTGTCGATGTAGAGCACGCCTATTAGCCTGCCAAATATGGATCTCATCCACGAGCTTCGCGCCGCAGTGCCCCACGAGGGCGGTGTGCTCACCGACCCGGACCTCCTGCGATCGTATGAGCACGACGAAGCCGATCTGTGCGCGTACGGCACCCCGCAGGTCGTCGTCCGTCCCCGGACCACCGGCCAGGTCTCCGCCGTCCTCCGCGCCGCGAGCCGCCACCGCGTCCCCGTCATCCCGCAGGGCGCCCGCTCCGGCCTCGCCGGCGGCGCCAACGCCATCGACGGCGCCATCGTGCTGTCCCTGGTCGCCATGAACGAGATCATCGACATCGACGCCGCCAACCGCGTCGCCGTCGTCCAGCCCGGCGTCGTCAACGCCCAGCTGCGCCGCGCCGTGGCCAAGAAGGACCTCTACTACCCGCCCGACCCCGGCTCCTGGGAGCAGTCCACCATCGGCGGCAACGTCTCCACCGACGCCGGCGGCATGTGCTGCGTCAAATACGGCGTCACCAGCGACCACGTCATCGGCCTGGAGGTCGTCCTCGCCAGCGGCGAGGTCCTCAACTGCGGCCGCCGCACCGCGAAGGGCGTCGCCGGCTACGACCTGACCAGCCTCTTCGTCGGCTCCGAAGGCACCCTCGGCGTCATCACCGAGATCACGGTCAAGCTGCGCCCCGCGCCGGCCGCCTCACTCACCCTCGTCGCCGTCTTCGACACACTCCCCGCGGCCGGCGCCGCCGTCGAGTCGATCATCACCGCCGGCATGCAGCCGAGCATGCTCGAGGTCATCGACCGCGTCACCCTCAGCGCCATCGAGGCGTTCCGCCCCATGGGCCTGCCCACGGACGCCGCAGCCCTGCTCATCGCCGCCGTCGACTCCGGCACCAGAGCGCCGGACGACCTCGCCGCGATCGCCGCACTCTGCCGGCAGGCCCAGGCCACCGACATCCACGCCGCCACCGACGCCACCGAGGCCGAGGCCCTGCTCGCCGCCCGCCGCCTCGCCCACCCCGCGATGGAGCAGTTCGCCGCGCAGCTCTTCCCCAACGGCGGCGGCATCATGGTCGACGACGTCGCCGTGCCCCGCACCCGCCTGGTCGACCTCATCGAAGGCATCGAAGGCATCGCCTCCACCCACGGCGTGGTCGTGGCCACCGTCGGCCACGCCGGCGACGGCAACCTCCACCCGATCATCGTCATCGACCGCGCCGACCCCACCAGCCTCGCCCGCGGCCAGAAGGTCTTCGACGCCATCATGTCCCTCGGCCTCTCCCTCGGCGGCACCTCCACCGGCGAACACGGCGTCGGCCTGCTCAAGCGCGACTGGCTGGCCCGCGAGATCGGCCCCACGGGCCTGAAGGCCCACCGCTCCATCAAGGCCGCCCTGGACCCCGACAACATCCTCAACCCCGGCAAGATCTTCTAGCCGCCGCCTCGAACCGGTCGCCCGCACCCGCCCGCCGCAGGCGAAGTCCATCTCCCCGGCGCACCTGTGGTGGCGGTGGGCGGCGTCACCGTCGGTCGGCCCGCTACGCCTCCGTGTTGCGGTCGATCCAGGCGGCGGCTTCGACCACGCGGGCGCCGCGGACGGCGGACCGGTCGCCCTTGGCGACCTGACGGGCGGTCTCCTCGGCGCGGTCGCGGGTCTCCTCGTAGAACACGGGGCCTGTCCACAGGCTGCCGCCGGGGCTGCCACCTGCCAGCAGCGGGGTCACGTCGCCCTGCTCGTCGGCGCGCCAGCCGATCACGAGGCGGACCGGCTCCTCCGTGAGCTGGAACCGGGCAGGGTTTTCCACCTTCTCGATCGTCACGGCGTACAGCGGATACGGCTGAGGGTGGAAGCTGGCGGTCATCCGGGGTGCCTCTCGGTGAAGGCGCGCCTGGCGGCAGGCGTGCCCGAAATGGATCAGGGCCGGTCCTCCGTGTGGAAGACCGGCCCTGGACGCTGTCGGGGTAGCCGGATTTGAACCGACGGCCTCTTCGTCCCGAACGAAGCGCGCTACCAAGCTGCGCTATACCCCGAGCGTGCCGGGTAATCGTAGCCCACGCCCGGCAGCGCTCCAACTCGGTATCCCCTGTGGCGTCAGAGGGACTTGAGGAAGGTGCTCACGGTCGACTCGTAGGCGTCCGGGTCGAGGTTCCAGCTGCGGCAGTGACCGGCCTCGCGGGTCTCGACGAGCTGGACGGACGGGGAGGCCGCGGCCAGGGCGACGGCCGGCTGCGGGGCGACGGTGCGGTCGTCGTGGTCGACGTACAGCAGGGTCGGCACGTCGAGGGGCACGTCGCGGTAGTCGAGGTCGCCGGCGCGCACGCCGAGGCGGTGCTGGATCAGCTTGAGGGCGGTCCAGGTCCACAGCGGCGGGACGTTGAGCTGGCGGGCGTTCATCCGCAGGGTGGCGGTCCAGTCGACGACGGGGCAGTCCAGGACGATGCCGCACACGAAACCGCCGTGCTCCCACGAGCGCAGGAGGTTGAGGATGGCGGCGCCGCCCATGGACCAGCCGTACAGGACGACCTGGCGGGCGCCGGCGGCCCGGGCGTAGTCGATCGCGGACAGCACGTCGCGCCACTCGGTGTGGCCGAGGTGGAAGCGGGCGTCGGGGCTGGGGAACGCCTCGGGGTCGTTGCGATAGGTGACGACGAGGGTGTTGTGCCCTGACGCGGCGAGGGTGGGCAGGATGCGCAGGGCCTCACCACGCGGCGCACCCCGGCCGTGGACCGCGATGATCCAGGTGTCGTCGGCGGGGCCGCCGGTCGGCGGGACCAGCCATGCGGGGCAGTCGCCGAGCTCGGCCGGGACGAGCACCTCCTCGAAGGGCAGGCCCCGTGCCGACAAAGGGTCGCCTTCATAGACATAGCCGGTGGTGTACCCCTTGAGCCCGCTCGTCAGGGTGCCGCGGGTGAGTGTGGTGATCTCGCGGGTCACGCTGGTGCGGTCCATGGCGATGACGGGGCCGAGCACGGCGTGGCCCGAGGACCAGACGAAGGCGAGCGGCATCGAGCGGGCCGTGTCGGGGGTGCGGGTCAGGGTGACCCGGTTGCCCGCGTATGCGCGGACCCGGACCGGGTAGGCCCGCACGGCGTTGACGTTGAGGACCTGTCCGGCGAGGAACCAGCCGGCGCCGGCCGTGCCGGTCGGCAGCAGCACGGCGAGCCCGGCGGCGCCCGCCACGCCCGCATACGCGGCCCTGCGCGGCCACTTGCTGGCGGCAACCGGTGCCAGGGCGGCAGGAGCAGGCGCGGCGGTCATCGCGGCACGAGGGTCAGGATCGACGCCTCCGGCGGGCAGGCGAACCGGACCGGCGCGGTCGGGTGCGTGCCGAGGCCGGCGGAGACATGCAGGTAGGCCGAGGAGAACGGCCAGCGGTGCAGCCCCTTCGCCATGCGCCGGTCGAGGCCGCAGTTGGTGACGAGCGCCCCGAAGAACGGCACCGCGACCTGGCCGCCGTGGGTGTGACCGGCCAGCAGCAGGTCGAAGCCGTCGTCGGCCATACGGTCCAGGATCCGCGGCTCGGGGGAGTGGGTGAGGCCGATGCGCACGTCGACGTCGGGTGAGGCGGGGCCGGCGACGCTGTCGTAGTCGTCGCGGCCGACGTGCGGGTCGTCGACGCCGACCAGCTCGACGGTGCGGCCGCCCGCCTTGACCGTGGTGCGGGCGTTGTTGAGGTCGGCCCAGCCGGAGCCGGTGAGCACGTCGCGCAGCTCCTCGGTGGGCAGCACGGCGCCCTGCACGTAGGGCTTGTCACGGTTGAAATACCCGAACGGGTTCTTCAGCACCGGACCGCGGTAGTCGTTGCTGCCGAACACGAAGGCACCGGGCCGGTCCAGCAGCGGCGTCAGCGCCCGCACGACCGCCGGCGCGGCGTCGACGTGGGCCATGTTGTCGCCGGTGACGATGACCAGGTCCGGGTCGGTGCCGGCGAGCTCCGCGATCCAGCGCTGCTTGCGGTGCTGGCCCGGGGTGAGGTGGAAGTCGCTCAGGTGCAGGATCCGCAGCGGCTCGGCGTCCGGGCCGAGCACCGGCACGTCGAATCTGCGCAGGGTGAACATGTTGCGCTCGACGAGCGACGCGTAGGCAAAAGTGGCGGCACCGGCCGCGGCGGTCCCGACGACGAGCCGCCGGACAGTCTTCGAGCGCATCAGCAAAGCGTACCGGTGGTTTTACAACAGAATTTGGCCGAGCCACCCGCGGATAGACTTTGCTCATGTTGAAGGAGCGTCTGGAGTCCGACTTGCGCGAGGCGATGAAGGCCCGCGACGAGTTGGTGACCTCGACCCTGCGGATGGCGATCACCGCGGTGCGCAACGCCGAGGTCGCCGGCAAGGCCGCCCGCGAGCTGTCCGACGAGGAGATCCTCTCGGTGCTCACCAAGGAGGCGAAGAAGCGCCGCGAGGCCGCCGAGGCCTTCGCCGGTGCCGGGCGTGAGGCCCAGGCGGCGAAGGAGCGGGCCGAGGAGGAGGTGCTCACCGGTTACCTGCCGGCCCAGCTCTCCGAGGACGAGCTCGCCGGCATCGTCCGCGACGCGCTCGCCGCGGCGGGGCTGAGCGGGATGGCGAGCATGGGGCAGGCGATGAAGGCCGCCCAGGCCGCGGTCGCCGGCCGTGCCGAGGGCGGCCGGGTGGCCGCTCTGGTCCGCGCCCAGCTCGCGAAGGGCTAAGGCGTTTGGTAAGTGGATGCCGGGCTGCGGCGGACCCAACGCCTCGCCCAGGCTGGTCCGGCGCGCTGCGCCGGACCGGCCCAGCCCAGGCGCTGGAGCCACGCCGGTCACACCCGGATACAACACCGGTGTCCCGGCGCGCCCGGCGCGGCCCCAGCCGACGCCTGGGCCTCGCCTCGCACCGACCCCACTGACCAAACACGCCTTAGCCCGACAGCACGACGGCGGCCGCCCCGGATGTCCGGGACGGCCGCCGTTTCGTTGTGTGCCGTGCGGGTCAGCAGACCCAGGGCAGCGGGCACCCCGTGTCGTCGCGGACGCCGTCGCCGGTCCCGGGGTCGGTGCCGAGGTACGGCGGGGCAGGCGCGCCCGGACCCTTGCTGATGATCAGCGAGACCGGACCGCCCTTCACCGTGGCACCGCCCGGCTCGGTCCGCGCGACCGTGCCCGCCGGGCAGGTCGAGGCGATCTGCGCGGGGGAGACCGTCACGGTGAACCCGGCGCGGGTGATCCGGCTCTTGGCCTGGTCGACCGGCGCGCACTTGACCGACGGGATCTCGACCAGCTTGCCCATCGACTTGTCCTTGGTGGGCGCGACGAACGGGACCACCGGCTTACCGGCCAGGCCGTCCTTGAGCGTGCCAAGGGTGGCGTAGTTGATCTGCGGGTGCTTCATGTCCTTGTTCGTCTCGGGCCAGTCGGGGTCGGTGAGGAAGCCGCCGACCGCGAGCTGCTTCGTCATGGCGACGAACGTGGCGCTCTTCTCCGAGTCGGTGGTGCCGGACTTGCCGGCGAGCGGGCGGCCGACGTACTTGCGGGCGTACCCCGCGGTCGCGCCGCCGCACTTGCCGGTCGCGGACTGGTCACCGACCGGGCAGCGGGCCATGTCGACGGCCGCGCGTGCGACCTCCTTGTCGACGACCTGCTTGCACTTCGGGTCGAGCCCGTCGACCTTCTTGCCGTTGTTGTCACGGACCTCGAGGATCGGGGTCGGGTCGCAGTACAGGCCGTCCGCGGCGAGCGTGCCGTAGGCGTTGGCCAGCTGCAACGGCGTGGTGGCGCTGACGCCGAGGGTGAAGGCGCCCCAGCCCTTCGGGTTGGCGGCGTACTTGGCGTCCTCGGCGGCGTTGAACTGGATGCCCAGCCGCTTCGCCACGTCGACGACCTTGTCGGCGCCGACCTGCTGCTCCAGCGGCACGAAGAATGTGTTGATGGAGCTGCCGAAGGCGGTCCACATGTTGTACGGGCCGGACTGGCCACCGGCGTTCTTCGGGCAGTACCAGGGGCCGTTGCAGGACGCCGGGCTGCCCGGTTCGACCCTGAACGTCGACTGGAACTGCTTTTCGGTGTTGATCGTCGTGGCGAGGGGCAGGCCCGCCTCCAGCGCCGCCACCGCGGTGAACATCTTGAACGTCGACCCTGCCTGGTAGCCGGGGATGTCCTTGTCACCGGTGATGATCGGCACCGTGGTGTTGGGGTAGTTGCCTTTCTGCCCCCGCTTGTCGGGGTTGGTGTTCCCCCCGTTGTGGGAGTTGTCGTTGCTGAACACGCGGTTCGTCGCGATCGCGGTGACCCGCCCGGTGCCCGGTTCGACCGCGGCAAGCATCACCGCGTTCTGGTTGCCGATCCGGATCTTCTCGTTCTTGCCGACGTTCGGCTGGTCCTGCGCGTACTTGGCCGCCGCGGTCTGCGTGGCGACGTCGAGCGAGGAGATGACCGTGTAGCCGCCGGCGCGGAGCCGGTTGGCGCGCTGGTACTGGTCCTCGCCGAAGATCTTCTGGTCCATCCACCAGCGGCGCAGGTAGTCGCAGTAGAAGCCGGCGCCCAGCTCCGGCTTCTGCACCGACTCGCAGCCCTCGGGCGTGCGCTTGCCGATGATGTTGAGCTTCACGGCGGCGGCCTCGTCGGCCTGCTGCTGGGAGATGTACTTCATCGCGACCATCTGGTTCAGCACGTACTTCTGCCGCTCCAGGGCGCGGGGCAGGCCGTCGGTGGTCGCCGGGTCGCTCGTGCCGGGCGCCTTCACCAGGCCGGCGATGAGCGCCGCCTCGGGCAGCGTCAGGTCCTTCGGGTCCTTCTCGAAGTAGACGTGCGACGCGGCGAAGATGCCGTAGGCGCCGTGACCGTACGCGGCGATGTTGAGATACCGCTCCAGGATCTGGTCCTTGTTGAGCTTCTTCTCCAGGTCGATCGCGTACTTCATCTCGCGCAGCTTGCGTGTCGGCGTCTTGTCCGTGGCGTCCACGACGTCCTGCGGCGTCTTCGCCGAGTAGGAGATCGCCTGACGCACGTATTGCATCGTCAGCGTCGAGGCGCCCTGCTCCGTCTGGCCGCCGGCGTTCTGGTTGGCCACGAACGCGCGGGCCACACCCTTCACGTCGACACCACGGTGCTCGTAGAAGCGGTTGTCCTCCGCGGCGACGATCGCCTTGCGCATGACGTCCGCGACGTCGGTCAGCGGGACGTCTCGCCGGTTCTCGTCGTACATCATCGCCAGCAGGGTCTTGCCGTCGGATGCGTAGACATAACTGATCTGCGGCGACGGAAGCACGTCGATGTCCGTCGGCAGGTTTTCGAACGTGTCGGCGCCGGCCTTTGCGGCGAGGCCCGACATTGCGACCGCGGGGAATGCGGCCGCAGCGACCACCAAGCCCGCGAGCAGCCCACACAGCAGGAGCGATGCTGCATTGGGCAGCAGGCCGTGTTCGCGTTTGCGCATCCAGGTCACTTCCTCAGACTACGTGACGACGTCATGAGGCCGCGTCCAGATGCTGGCGTCCTCGTTGTCCTAGACGCGTGACACCGGGCGTGAGGTTGACCCGTAGCCGAGTCTGATACACGGATCACGGGAGTGCAGGCATTTTGGGCAAATCACACCCGGTCGTGACGCTGTGGTACCACGCTCCACCCTTTGGTGGATCGCCAAAGTGGCGGTTAACCTGGTGCAACAACGTTGCGTAACTGGACGACTACAGAGCATGATGTTCCGGAAAGCTCCTCTCGGGGTTCCCGTGGCCGGGGACCCTGCCGTCGCGCCGGGTAGCCCGGCGAACAGCATCCAAATGCCATGGGGGGACGTGGTTTGGGTGCTATTCGCTGGGGCAAGCACGGCGGATGGACCCGGGGGGAGTCCAAGGGGGGAAGAGGAAATATGAGCATGGTCGTCGACTGGCCCAGCATCGCCGCGTGTCGCAATGGCGACCCGGACGCTCTGTTCGTCCAGGGTGCCGAGCAGAACGTGGCGAAGCGAATCTGCCGGAGCTGCCCCGTGCGGTACGAATGCCTGGCGGACGCCCTCGACAACCGGATCGAGTTCGGAGTCTGGGGCGGCATGACCGAGCGCGAGCGCCGTGCGTTGCTGCGCCGTCACCCGCAGGTGCCCAGCTGGCGCAAGATGTTCGAAGCCGCCATGGATCGTAACGAGAAGGACGCGCCCAAGGAGCTCGTTCCGACCGGCTGAGGCACCGGTCGGGCAGGTCCGCTAGAAGGTGCTTCCGATTGCGCGCAGCCCGTCGAGGTCATGGACGTCGGCGGGCTGCGCCGGGATCTTCACGACCGGCACACCGGGATGGGCGCGCAGGAACCGGCCGGAGACTGCCGCCTGCCGGTCCCGCTGGTCGGCGAGCTCGGCATGGACCCGCAGCACCTCCGCCGTCGCCTGATGACCACCCAGCTCGTCGAGCCGGTCCGCGGCGGCCCGGGCCTCGCCGGCCGGCAGGTCCGCGGGCACCGACACGACCCTGTTGAGCACCAGCCCCGCCAGCGGCATCCGGTCGGCGGCGAGCCGCCCGGCGAAGTAGACCGCCTCGCGGACCGCGTCCGGCTCGGGGGCCGCCACCACCAGGAACGCCGTCTCCGGCGCCTGCAGCACCCGGTAGGTCTGCTCGGCGCGCTCCCGGAACCCGCCGAACATCGAGTCCAGGGCGCCGACGAAACCCGACAGGTCGGTCAGCAGCTGCGCCCCGAGGATCTTCGTGACGGTCCGGCTGAACAGGCCGAACGAGGCAGACACGAGGTTGAACACGCTGCGCCCCCCGGCCCGGGCCGGAGCCAGCAGCAGCCGCAGCATCTTGCCGTCGAGGAACCGCGACAGCCGGGCCGGCGCGTCCAGGAAGTCCAGCGCGGAGCGCGACGGCGGCGTGTCAACCACGATCAGGTCCCACTCCTCGCGGGCCCGCAGCTGGCCGAGCTTCTCCATCGCCATGTATTCCTGCGTGCCGGAGAACGTCGAGCTCATGGCCTGGTAGAAGGGGTTGGTGAAGATCTCCTCGGCCCGCTTCGGGTCGGTGTGCTCCAGCACGACCTCGTCGAAGGTCCGCTTCATGTCCAGCATCATGGCCTGGAGCTCGGCGGAGTCCGGCTGCAGGCCCTTGACCAGCCGTGGCGTGTTGTCCAGTTCGGTCAGGCCCAGCGCCTGCGCGAGTCGGCGGGCCGGGTCGATGGTGAGCACCACCGTGCGCCGGCCGTGCCGCTCGGCGGCACGCACCGCGAGCGCCGCCGCGGTCGTGGTCTTGCCGACGCCACCGGAGCCGCAGCAGACGACGATGCGGATCGCCGGGTCGGCGAGGATCGCGTCGACGTCGAGCTTGGGAGTCCCCACCTAGCGAGCGTATCCGTTCGGTGCTCGCTCAAGCCGAGGTGAGCAACAGATCACCGAGCGACTCCAGCGCCTGCGGGGTGACGCCGCCCGGCAGCACCGGCAGCTCCACCACCGGCCTGCCGAGACCCTGCAGGTCGGCCCGCAGGGACGCCTCGGCGGCGATCCTGGTCTGGTATGCCTTCGCCTCGCCGGCCAGGCCCGCGAGGGTCTCCTTGTCGGCGGTGAGCCCGGCCGCGGTCAGGCCGCGGCGCAGGTCCGCCTGGGTCACCTTCGCGCCGGCCAGCACGGGCGGCCGGGTCGCGTTGACGATCACCGTGCCGATCGGGATGCCCAGTCTGGTGAGCTCTTCGATCGCGTCGGCGGTCTCCTGGACCGGCATCTCCTCCAGGAGGGTGACCACGTGCACCGCGGTCATCGGCGAGCGCAGGATCGCCGCCACGCCCTCGCTCTGGGTCTTGATCGGGCCGACCTTCGCCAGGCGCGCCGTCTCCGCGGTGACGTTGAGAAACCGGCCGATGCGGCCGGTCGGCGGCGCGTCGAGCACGACCGCGTCGTAGACCCGGCGGCCGTCGGTGGTGCGCGTCACCGCCTCCTTGATCTTGCCGGTCAGCAGGACGTCGCGCAGTCCCGGCGCGACCGTCGTGGCGAAGTCGACGGCGCCGACCTTGCGCAGCGCCCGGCCCGCCACGCCGAGCCGGTAGAACATCTCCAGGTATTCCAGGAGCGCCTCTTCGGCGTCGACGGCCAGCGCGCGGACCTCGCCGCCGCCGCTCGCCGCCGCGATCCGCAGCTCCTGATACGGCAGCGGGTCGCGGTCGAAGAGCTGCGCGATGCCCTGCCGCGCCTCGACCTCGATCAGCAGCGTGCGCCTGCCGTCCCGGGCGAGCGCCAGGGCGAGCGCACCGGCGACCGTGGTCTTGCCGGTGCCGCCCTTGCCGGTGACGACATGAAGACGGGCGGGCCAGCCCAGGCTTCCCACCCGGCCGCCCCGCCCGTCCTGAGACTCGCGCGTTGTCACCCCTCGACGCTACAGGGCGCCGTCCATGACTACGCGGCAGTGATCTCGCACACCCACCAGCCGTTGTCGTTCGTCGCGAGGAACTTGTACTTCGTCTCCGCGACCTTCTCGTCACTCGTGGCGACCTTGATCGGGACCAGCAGCGTCGCCGAGGAGGTGTCCTGCTTCTCCACCGTCGGCGCCGGCCACGTGTAGGTCGGGCTGCTCAGGCCGGCGTCATACTTGCGGATCTCGTCGACCCGCGCCGCCAGCTTCTCCTTGTTGCGCGAGGACGCGCACACGTACTTGAGCGCCTCGGTGGTGTTCTTGTCCTTGTAGACGGCCTTGAGGAAGCCGTTGACCGCCTCGAGCGCGGTCGGCTGGCCCTTGCCCTGGTTGCCCTGGGTGATGAAATACGCCGCCGCGCCGCCGCCACCGCACAGGACGAGGACGACCGCCAGGACGATCAGCGTGATCATCAGGCCGCGCTTCTTGGGCGGCTGCGGCTGCTGATAGCCGGGCTGGTAGCCACCCGCATACGGGTCGGCCGGGAAGCCGCTGGTCGGCTGGCCGGGGAACCCGCTGGTGGGCTGGCCCGGGAATCCGCTGGTGGGCTGCCCCGGGAACCCGCTGGTCGGCTGCTGCATCGGCCCGGTCGGGAACTGCCCGGTCGGCTGCGGCCCGGTCGGGAACGCGCCCGTCGGCGGATACTGCTGCGGCTGCTGCGGGTAGCCCTGCTGCGGATACTGCGAGGGGTCCGGCTGCCCGTACTGCGGCTGCTGCCCATACTGCGTCGGGTCGGGCTGCTGCGGATACTGCGCCTGCGGGAACGGCGGCTGGATCGGCACCGCATACGGCTGGCCGGACGTCGGAGGACCGGACGTCGGCGGCGCCGAGGTGGGCGGTGCGAACGGGTCCTGCACGGCCGGCGCCGGCGGCCAGCCCTGCCCCGGAGGTGCCTGCGGTGGTTGTCCCGGCACGGCGTAGGGGTCACCTGGCTGGCCCTGGTACTCGGGCTGCCCTGGGTACTGGGGCGGTTGTGTCATGTCTCCACCTCGTGTGCGACGGCCGGGTCCGCCGGCGGTCCGGCTCCCGGGACCCGTGCGGCGCGGCCCTTAGGGTAGCCGCCGCATGCATCCATTGGGGGACCCGATTCGGTCGGTGCGCAACAGGCGACCGATAGTCTCGCATCATGCAGAAATGGGAGTACCTGACCGCACCCCTGCTGGTCCACAACACGAAGCTGATCCTCGACAACTTCGGCGACGACGGCTGGGAGCTGGTGGCGATCGTGCCCGGCCTCAACCCGGAGAACCTGGTCGCCTACTTCAAGCGGCCGAAGGCCGGCTGACATGGGTAGTGAGGTGTTCGCCCGGCTGGACGAGCTCGGGCTGACGATCCCGCCGGTGGTGCCGCCGGTCGCCGCCTACGTGCCGGCCCTGCGGACCGGTAACTACGTCTACGTCTCGGGCCAGCTGCCGATGATCGACGGCAAGCTCCCCGCCGCCGGCCTGGTCGGCGAGGACGTGACCCCCGAGCAGGCCAAGGACCTCGCCCGCCAGGCCGGGCTCAATGCCCTCGGGGCCGTGCACGCCCTGGTCGGCCTCGACAAGGTCGTCCAGGTGGTCAAGATCGTCGGGTTCGTCGCGTCGGCGCCGGGCTTCACCGGCCAGCCGGCCGTCGTCAACGGCGCCAGCGAGCTGTTCGGCGAGGTTTTCGGCGAGGCGGGCAGGCACGCCCGCAGCGCGGTCGGCGTCTCCGCCCTGCCGCTGAACACCCCGGTCGAGGTCGAGGCGATTTTCGAGGTCGGCTGAAGGCAGGCTGCGGCGACAGCCACGAAGCGGGTCGTTACGCGGGTCCGGTAGCCGGTCGGGTGACGTGTCGAGTGAACCGGCCCGCCGTACGATCTCTTCGTGGTAAGCCACGTCACCGCCCCGACCGCCGAGGTCCTCACGTCGTTGCCCGACTGGGTGACGCTGGTCCGCGCGCCCAACCCGGGTCCCATGACGCTCGACGGCACCAACACCTGGCTCCTGCGGGCGCCAGGTGGCGGCTGCGTCGTGGTCGACCCGGGCCCCCTGGATGAGGGCCACCTGCGGGCGGTCGCCGGGCACGCGCCGATTGCCGCCATCATCCTCACCCACAGTCATGAGGACCACACGGAAGGTGTGCCGCGTCTCGCTGAGCTCACCGGCGCGCCGGTGCACCAGCCGCCGGTACACGCGACGCTCGAGGTCGACGGGGTGCTGATCGAGCCGGTCATCACGCCCGGACACACCGCCGACTCGGTCTGCTTCGCCGCCAGGCACGGTGACCAGCGGCTGCTCCTGACCGGCGACACCATCCTCGGCCGCGGCACCACGATCGTCGCCTGGCCCGACGGCGACCTCGGCGACTACCTGGACAGCCTCGGCCGGCTTGCCGCGTTCGAGGGCGTGCCAGCCCTGCCGGGCCACGGCCCGGCGCTCACCGACACCGCCGTCGCCGCCCGCTTCTACCACCAGCACCGCCAGGCACGGCTGGAGCAGGTCCGCGAGGCGCTCGCCGCGGGCGCCGAGGAGCCGGCCGAGGTCGTGGCCCGGGTCTACGCCGACGTGGACCGCAGCCTGTGGGAAGCGGCCGAGTGGTCGGTGCGCGCACAACTTGCCTACCTGAGGCGGGAATCACAGCCACCCCCCTTAGGGTTGGACGCAACGTGACGTGTTCGGTGTGTGGGACCGTGGCCGTTCCCGGTGCGCGGTTCTGCCACCATTGCGGCTCGGCGCTGCCTGCCGCCGCCACCCTCCCGGCCGCCGAGCGGCGGATCGTGACGGTGCTGTTCGGCGACCTGTCCGACTTCACCGCCTGGTCGGAGGATCTCGACCCAGAACGCGTCGGCGCCGTCACCGACCGGGTGCTCGCCGCGCTGGCCGGCGCGGTCAAGACCTTCGGCGGCCACGTCGACAAGCTCACCGGCGACGGCATCATGGCCGTCTTCGGCGCCCCGGTCGCGCACGAGGACGACGCCGAGCGGGCAGTCCGCGCGGCGCTGTCCATGCAGCGGGCGGTGCGCCGGGTGCTCGACGACGAGCGCGGCGGCGGCGCCCCCCTCGGGCTGCGCATCGGACTCAACACCGGCACCGTCGTCGCGGGCGTCCAGGCCGGCATCGAATACACCGTCATCGGCGACACCGTGAACACCGCGGCCCGCCTCGCCGACGCCGCCGCGATCGGCGCGGTCTACGCGGGCGACCGCACCGCCGCCACCACCCGGCGGCTCGCCTCCTGGCGCGCGCTGCGGCCGCTGCGGCTCAAGGGCAAACGCCAGCCGGTCGAGGCGTACGAGCTGCTCGGCCTGCTCGACGCCCCCGGCACCCGCTCGGGCCTCGGCGACGAGGCACCGTTCGTCGGCCGCGAGGCGGAGCTGGGCCGCGTCTCCGGCCGGCTCGCCGAGATCGCCGACCGGCAGGAGACCCGCGTGCTGGTCTTCACCGGCGAGGCCGGGCTGGGCAAGTCCCGGCTCGCCGGCGAGATCGAGCGCTTCGCCGCCGGCTACCTCGGTGGCGCCGGCTACACGCCCAGCGCCGGGTTCGCCCCCGGCGGCGGCGCCCGGGTGCTGTCCGTGCACTGCGCCGCGTTCGGCGAGCGCCGCCGGCTGGCACCCCTCGCGGACCTGGTCCGCGCCGCGATCGGCCTGCCGCCGGACGCCACCAACCTCACCCGCGAGGCGGTCGAGGAGCGGCTGCGCCGCCTCGCCCAGCGGCTGGCCCGCGCCGCCCGTGGCCGGCCCGAGCCGCCCCGCTTCGCCACCGACCTGCTGCTGAGCCTGATCGGCTACTCCGGCTCGTCCGCCGAGGCGTCCTGGGTCGCGCCCGGCGCCAAGCCCGACGAGCTCGACCTGCACGCCGTGCCCAACGCGGTCGCGGAGCTGCTGTCCGGGATGGCGGCGGAGACGCCCCTCGTCGTCATCGTCGACGACCTGCACGACGCCACCGCCGAGACCGTCGACGCGCTCGGCGCCGCCATCGAGCGGATCACCGGCCCGGTGCTCATCGTGCTGCTCGGCCGGCCCGAGCTGGTCCGCTCCGCCGGTGTCCTGACCCGCGTCCCGGACGCCGAGCTGGTGCCGATCCCGCCGCTGCGCGGCGCCGACGCGGCGCGCCTGCTCACCGCGTACCTCGGCGGCGGGAGACTCGCGGCACCCGATGAGGACCGGTTGCTGGCCACCGCCCAGGGCAACCCGTTCTACCTCGCGGAGCTGGTCACGCTGCTGCAGGAGCGCGGCGCGCTGAGCACCGTGCCCGGCAGCGACCCCACCGGCTGGCGGCTGACGCCCGGGTCCCTCGGCGGCCGGCTGCTGTCGCGTGACCTCGCCGCGGTCCTCGCCGCCCGCATCGACGCCCTGCCCGCCGACACCCGCGCCGTGCTGCGTGACGCCGCGGTCATCGGCGACACCGTGCCGGGCCGGGCCCTCGAGGCGCTGCGGTTCAACCCGCCCGGCCAGTCGGCACGGCCCGCCGTCGTCGCCGCGGTCGAGCTGGAGCGCGCCGTGGAGGAGCTGCTCCAGCGGCGCATGCTGCGCCGCGCCCGCGGCGGGTTCGCGTTCGCCACGCCGCTGCTGCGCGAGGCCGCGTATGCCGGCATCGGCAAGGCCGACCTCGCCGAACGCCACGCGGCGCTGTCGCGCTGGGCCGCCGCGGCGATGGCCACGCACCAGGCCGCCGGCAACGTCGCCGGCACGGTCACCGGCCTCAACATGACCGCCGGCGCCGCCGACGCGTTCATCGCCGACCACGCCGAGCGGGCCTCCCGGCTCGCCGACGTCGTCGGCCTGCGCCCCGACTCCCTCGCCCGCTCCGCCGCGCCGCTCGGCGTGCAGGCGCTCGGCCGGGCCGCCCGCGAGGCGCTCTCGACCGGCGAGCCCGCCCAGGCCGCGCAGGCGGCCGAGCGGGCCGCGGCGCTCGGCGGCGGCGTCGTGCCACCCGGCGACCGGCTCGTCCACGCGCGGGCGCTGCTGCAGCTCGGACGGGTGCCCGAGGCCCTCGCCGGCGCCGAGAAGATCACCGCCAACGCACCGGACGACCCGGCGGTGCGGGTCGGCGCCCTCCTCGTCGCCGGCCGCGCCTACCGCGCCTCCGGCGACCAGCGCCGCAGCTACCAGACCCTGAGCGAGGCCCTGGACGCCGCGACCGAGGCCCGCCTCACCTATGAGCGTGGCGACGCCATGCGCCGGCTCGGCATGGCCGACTTCCTCGAAGGCCGCCTCGCCGAGGCCGGCGGGCGCTTCGCCGAGTCGTTCCAGATCGCGGTCAGCGCCGGCGACCGGCGGGCGCAGGCCTGGTCGCTGCAGCACCTGGCCTGGGTCACCACCACCCGCGGCGACTTCACCGGCGCCGACGCGGCCCTCGGCCGGGCGGCCCGCCGCTTCGCCGAGCTCGGCGACCCCGTCGGCCGGGCCTGGCTGCGCGGCACCACCGCCTTCGTCCGGCTCCTCGCCGGACGGCTCGGCGAGGCCAGGCGCCTGGCGAAGGCGTTCCTGCCCTTCGGCGAGCGGGTCGGCGACGCATGGGCCGTCGGCACGCTGCGCGCGGTCGAGGCGTTCGCGGCCGCGGAGAGCGGCGACCTGGCCGACGCGGACCGGGAGGCGCGCCGGGCGTACCGGGACTTCGCCGCCGCCGGTGACGACTGGGGTCGCGGCCTCGCGCTGGTGGTCCGCGGCGTCGTGGCCCGCGAGCTGGCCGAGCCCGCGCACGCCTACGACCTGCTCACCGACGCCACCGAGTACGGCGAGAAGACCGGCCATCCGCTGCTGATCGGCATGTCACGGACCATGCGCGGGTTCGTCAGCCTCGACCGCGGGGACGCCGACGCCGCCGAGGACGACGCCCGCGCGGTGCTGCAGGTCGTGGAGACCCACGACGTGCTCGAAGCGGCGAAGGTCGCGCCCCGGGTGCTGTTCGGCCTGGCCCGCCAGGCACAGGGCGACCTGGAGACGGCCCTGGAGATGCTCGGCTGCGTGGCCGCCGACCGTCCCGGCCCGTCGGTGATGTTCTCCCGCCGGCACGCGGTCGCCGCCTACGCGGGCGCGCTGCTCGCCGCGGGCCGGCACGTCGAGGCCCTCGACTGGGCCCGGCAGGCGCAGACGCTCGCCGGCGAGGACGTCCGCAGCCGGATCTACGCGGCCCGGATCCTCGCCGACGCCCTCGAGGCCAACGGCCAGTGCGACGAGGCCGCCGTCGTGACCGCGGCCCTGACGACGGCGGCCGCCACGCCCTGAGCTGCCGAGGGGCTCTCGCGCCGGATCTGATATGACCTGCCGTGAGGCTCGAAACAGCAGAAACAGCCGATGCGTGAAGGCGAATATCCGGCTGCTGTCGTACCGTCTTAGCCGTGACCGCAGCCGCACCCCTGCCGACGGTGCCCGGGATGACCGGGTTATCCGTCTTTGCGCGTGGCGGCTACGCGACGGTCTACCGGGCCACCCAGGAATCGGTCGGCCGGGAGGTCGCCGTCAAGGTCGAGAACCGGACCCTGGAGACCGACCGCGACCGCCGGCGGTTCCTGCGCGAGGCCCGCGCCGCCGGCCGGATGTCCAGCCACCCGCACGTCGTCGACCTGTTCGACGCGGGCGTGACCGAGCTCGGCCACCCGTATCTGATCATGGAGCTGTGCGACGGCTCCTACGCCGAGCGGATGAAGGACTCGCCGCTCACCGCGATCGAGGCCCGCGATGTCGGGTTCAAGATCGCCGACGCGCTCGCCGACGCCCACGCGCTCGGCGTGCTGCACCGCGACGTCAAGCCGGCCAACATCCTCTTCAGCCGGTTCGGTGAGCCGGCCCTGGCCGACTTCGGCCTGGCCATCCTCGCCGAGTGGCGCGACGAGTCGATGACCCTCGACACGCTCACCCCGGCCTACGCGCCGCCGGAGACGTTCCGGCAGTCACCGCCGGCCGCCGCCGCCGACGTGTACGCACTGTGCGCCACGCTGTACGCGCTGATGCGGGGGCGCCCGCCGCGCTGGCGGGACGACCAGGCGCCGAGCCTGCTGTCGCTGGTCGACATGTTCAACGAGCAGATCCCCGACCTGCCCGGCTGCCCCGAGAGTCTGATGGCGGTCCTGCGGGCCGGCATGGCCAACGAGGAGGCCGCCCGGCCGAGCGCGATCGAGCTGCGCGACCTGCTGATCGGCCTGCGGCTGGAGCCGTCGCCGCGGGTGACCGTGCCGCCGCTCGGCTCGCCGCCGGTCGAGCCGGTCTACACCTCGAAGGCACCACCGACCCCGCCCCCGCCGCCGGACCGGCTCCTGGAGTCCCCGTTCATGGTCGGCGAGGACCCCGATCGGACCGTGCAGCACGCGGCGGAGGCGCCGTGGCTGGGCGGCGGCCCGCCGCCGGTCGGACCCCCGGACGGGGTGGTCCTGGACACGCCGACGCCCCCGCCGGGCGCCCGCCGGTTCGTGCTGATCGTGGGCGCCGTGCTGCTGCTCGTGATGGCACTGGCGGGCGCCGGCATCGCGTACAACCTCAGCGGCGGCCCCGGACCCGGCCCCACGAAGTCGCCGGGACCGACCGGCTCCTCCACGCCGTCCCCGACCCGCACCGCCGGCGCGGTCGCGTGCCCGCCCGGCACGTCGAAGGCGGCCCGCTGCTCGCAGACGGTCGAGTGCTTCGACGCCGACCTCAAGGCGGTGGGCTGCGCCGCGGCGCACACGTGGGAGGTGTTCGCCTACGGTGACCTGGCCAAGGGCAGTCAGGTGAAGACCGCCAAGGACAGCCCGGTCGACGAGGTGTGCAGTTTCACGACGCTGCTGCTGGTGGACCTGCGGGCGGTGAACTGGAAGGTCGACGTCATCCTGCCGACGCTGTCAGAGCAGCAGGCCGGTCCCACGGTCTTCCGCTGCCTGGCCGGTAATCCGCCGAAGACGGTCACCGGCCAGCAGCTGCGCCGTCAGTAGGACTTCTCCTGGCCCATCAGGTGCTGGGCGACGAAGTTGAGGATCATCTCGCGCGACACCGGCGCGATCCGGCCGGCCCGGGTCGCGCCCAGCAGCGTCGCGACGCCGTACTCGGTGGTCATGCCGTTGCCGCCGTGCGCCTGGATCGCGGTGTCCACGGCGAGCGCCGACGCCTCCGCCGACGCGTACTTCGCCATGTTCGCGTTGACGCCCGCCTCCAGGTCCCGGCCGGCGTCGTAGAGCGCCGCCGCCTTCGCCACCATCAGCCGGGCCAGCTCGACCTGGATGTGCGCGTGCGCCATGGGGTGCGCGACGCCCTGGTGGCTGCCGATCGGCCGGCCCCACACGGAGCGGGTCGCGGTGTAGGTCGACGCGCGTTCGAGGGCATACCGGGCGGTCCCGCACGCCATGGCGGCGACCGTGATCCGCTCCGGGTTCAGGCCGGAGAACAGCGCGGGCAGGCCGGCCTCGGGGTCCTCGCCGATCAGGTCGGCGGCGGGTACGCGGACCTCGTCGAAGAAGAGCAGGAACTGGTTCTCCGGCGACACGATCTCCATGTCCAGTTTGGACAGTGTCAGCCCGGGCGCGTCGGTGGGCACCATGAACAGCGCCGGCTTCAGCTTGCCCGTGCGCTCGTCGGCCATCCGTGCCACCACGACGACCTGCGAACATTCGTCGACGCCGGAGATGTACACCTTGCGCCCGGTGATGACGTAGTCGTCGCCGTCCCGCCGGGCCACGGTGGACAGCTTGTGGAAGTTGGATCCGGCGTCGGGCTCGGTGATGGCGAAGCACACCTTGCGGGTGCCGTCGGCGAAGCCGGGCAGCCAGCGGGCCCGCTGCGCGGGCGTGCCGTGCCGGTTGACGATCGTCGCCGCGATGGCGGGCGACACGACCAGCAGCAGCAGCGGCGCGCCGGCCGCGGCCAGCTCCTCGCAGACGATGGCGAGCTCCGTGATGCCGCCACCGCCGCCGCCGAACTCCTCGGGCACGCTGACGCCGAGGTAGCCGAGCTTGGCCGCCTCGTCCCACAGCTCGTCGGAGTGCTCGCCGGCCTTCGCCTTGCGCACGAAGTACTCGTGCCCGTAGCGCTTGCCGAGCTTCGCCACCGCGTCGCGGAGGTCCTGCTGTTCCGATGTGTAGTCAAAGTCCATTGAGGGGTGGACCTTTCTCAAGCAGGCGTCAGCACCGCCAGCAGGGCTCCCGACTCGACCTGTGAGCCGGCCGTGACCCGCAGGTCGCTGATGACACCGTCGGTGGGTGCGTGGACGGGGTGTTCGAGCTTCATCGCCTCCACGGTCAGCAGCAGCTCGCCCGCGGCGACGCGCTGACCGGGCACGACCAGGACCCGCCCGACGGCGCCGGGCAGCGGCGCGACCAGGGAACCCTCGGGCTGCTCGGCGACCGGCAGCGGGTAGCGGGGCAGCTCGGTCAGGGTCACCGACCCCTCGGAACTGTCCACGTAGGACACCGGGCCGACCTCGTGCACGGCGAACTGCAGCCGGACCCCGGCGACGTCGAGCACGACGTGGTCGCCGGTGGCCGACAGGATCTCCGCCGGCGGGTGGTCGGGCGCGCCGGCCGGGTCGAGCGCGGCGCCGGGCAGGCCGATGTCCTCCGGGTCGACCCGGCGCACCGCCCAGGCCGCCAGGTCGTTGGAGCGGTCCAGCCGGTAACCGACCTCGATCGTGCCGGTCGGGCCCTCGTACACCACCGTCTGCAGCGCGCTGGGGACGTTTCGCCAGCCGGAGGGCAGACCGGGCAGGGTCGCCGTCTTGGCCCTGCGGGCGGCGCCGGACAGCGCGGCCGCCAGGCACGACAGGCGCACCGCGTCCACGGAGGACAGCAGCGGCGCGAACACCTCCGGGTGCCGGTCCAGGAAGCCGGTGTCGGTCCCGCCGGACAGGAACGCCGAGTGCCGCAGCACCCGCACCAGCAGGTCCCGGTTGGTGGTGACGCCGTGGAAGCGGGCCCGGGCCAGGGCGTTGGACAGCATCCTGGCCGCCTCGGCGCGGGTCGGCGCCCAGGCGATGAGCTTGGCGAGCATCGGGTCGTAGTGCACGCCGACGACGGAGCCGTCCACGACGCCGGAGTCCAGGCGCAGCCCGGGCGCGGGCAGCGGGCCGAACGCGTGCGCGACGCCCGGCACGTCGAAGCGGTGCAGCGTGCCGGTCGAGGGCATCCAGGCGTACGCGGGGTCCTCGGCGTACAGGCGGACCTCGATGGCGTGCCCGCGCAGCGGCGGCGGGCCGTTGAACGGCAGCGGACCGCCCTCGGCGACGACCAGCTGCAGCCGCACCAGGTCGACGCCGACCACGCACTCGGTGACCGGGTGCTCGACCTGCAGCCGGGTGTTCATCTCCAGGAAGAAGAACTCGCCCGACGGCGCGAGGAGGAACTCGACCGTGCCCGCGCCCACATAGGACACCGCGCGGGCCGCCGCGATCGCCGCCTGGCAGAGCCGGTCCCGCAGCTGCGGGTCGACCGCCGGCGACGGCGTCTCCTCGATGATCTTCTGGTGCCGGCGCTGGATCGAGCACTCCCGCTCGCCGAGCGTCACCACGTTGCCGTGCGAGTCGGCCATGATCTGGATCTCGACGTGGCGGGCCCGCTCGACGTACCGCTCGCAGAACACGGTCCCGTCGCCGAACGCCGACGCCGCCTCGCGCCGCGCGGCCGCGACAGCCTCGGCAAGGGACTCCCGGTCCCGCACGATGCGCATGCCCCGGCCGCCGCCACCGGCGGACGCCTTCACCAGCACCGGGAACGTGTCGACCTGCTCGGGCTCGACCGCGGTCGGCAGCATCGGCACGCCGACGTCGGCGAGCAGCGCCTTCGCCTCCAGCTTCGAGCCCATCATCGCGATCGCCTTCGGCGACGGCCCGACCCAGGTGAGCCCGGCATCGATCACGGCGCGCGCGAAGTCGGCGTTCTCCGACAGGAACCCGTAGCCCGGGTGCACCGCGTCCGCGCCGCACTTGCGGGCGGCCGCGATGAGCAGGTCGCCGCGCAGATACGTGGCGGTCGGCGCGTTGCCCGGCAGGTGCACGGCGTAGTCGGCCTCGGCGACGTGCGGCGCGTCGGCGTCGGAGTCGGAGTAGATGGCGACCGTCTCGACGCCCATCGCCCGGCAGGTGGCGAACACCCGCCTGGCGATCTCGCCCCGGTTGGCGACCAGGAGCCTTCTGATCACGTTCTCTCCTAGAGTCGGAAGACGCCGAAGCTGGTGTCCTGGGCGTTCTTCTGCACCAGCGCCAGGCACATGCCGAGCACGGTGCGGGTGTCGCGGGGGTCGATCACGCCGTCGTCGTAGAGGCGGCCGGACAGGAACAGCGCCGCCGACTCCTGCTCGACCTTGTGCTCGACCATGAACCGCATGGTGCGGTCCTGCTCCTCGTCGTAGACGTGCCCCTTGGCCTCCGCGGCCTGCCTGGCGACGATCGACAGGACCCCGGCCAGCTGCTGCGGCCCCATCACCGCCGACTTGGCGTTCGGCCACGTGAACAGGAAGCGCGGCTCGAAGGCGCGGCCGCACATGCCGTAGTTGCCGGCGCCGTAGGAGGCGCCGATGTTGACCGTCAGGTGCGGCACCTTCGAGTTCGCCACCGCGTTGATCATCAGCGCGCCGTGCTTGATGATGCCGCCCTGTTCGTATTCGCTGCCGACCATGTACCCGGTCGTGTTCTGCAGGAAGAGCAGCGGCGTGCCGGCGGCGTTGGCGAGCTGGATGAACTGGGCCGCCTTCTGCGCCTCCGCGGAGAACAGCACGCCGCGGGTGTTGGCGAGCACCCCGATGCGGTGGCCGTGGATGGCGCCCCAGCCGGTGCACAGCGCCTGGCCGTAGGCGGGCTTGAACTCGTCGAACTCGCTGCTGTCCAGGATTCTCGCGAGGATCTCGCGGGGGTCGAACGGGACCCGCAGGTCGGCTGACGGGATTCCCAACAGGTCGTCGGGGTCGTACTTGGGCTCCGGACCGTAGGTCTTCGCCAGGCCTTTTCCGAAATTCCGGACACAGCCGCGAGCGAGCCTCAGCGCGTCACGCTCGTCCTCGGCGATGTAGTCGGCGAGGCCGGAGCGGGTGGCGTGCATCGCCGCGCCGCCCAGGGTCTCGTCGTCGACGGTCTCGCCGGTGGCCATCTTCACCAGCGGCGGGCCCGCGAGGAACACCTTGGCCCGGTCCCGCACGAAGATCGTGTAGTCCGACATGCCCGGCACGTACGCGCCGCCGGCCGTCGCGTTGCCGAAGACCACCGCGATCGTCGGGATGCTCGCGGCCGACAGCCGGGTCAGGTCGCGGAACGCCGCCCCACCGGGGATGAAGATCTCCGCCTGCTGCGGCAGGTCCGCGCCGCCCGACTCGACCAGGTTGATCATCGGCAGCCGGTTCTCGCGGGCGATCTGGCCGGCCCGCTGGGTCTTCTTCAGCGAGAACGGGTTGACCGCGCCGCCGCGGACCGTCGGGTCGTTCGCCACGATCACGCACGGCTGGCCCTCGACGATGCCGATGCCGGTGACGACGCTCGCGCCGACCGGGTAGTCGGTGCCCCACGCGGCGACCGGGCAGATCTCCAGGAACGGCGAGTCCCGGTCGACCAGCAGCTCGATCCGCTCGCGGGGCAGCAGCTTGCCGCGGGCGTGATGGCGGGTCACGTACTTCTCGCCCCCGCCGCCGCGCGCCTGTCGCAGCGCCGATTCCAGCTCGGTCAGCCGCTCCAGCATCGCCTCCCGGTTGTCCAGGTAGACGGCCCCGCGCGGGTCGAGGGCACTGTTCAGGATCGGCATGCCTCAGACCCCCAACTGCTTCGCGATGATCTCGTTCATGATCTCCGTGGTCCCGCCGCCGATGCCCATGATCCGAGCGTCCCGGTAATGGCGCTCGACCTCGGCGTCGCGCAGATACCCGAGGCCACCGTGCAACTGCACGGCCTGGTCGACGACGTGGTCGCAGGCCGCGACCGCCGTGTTCTTCGCCATCGCCACCTCCGTAACGAGTCGCTCGCCGCTTGCGACACGCAGCGCGGTGTGTCGCACGTACGTGCGGGCGACGTCGACCTGCCGGGCCATCTCGGCGAGCCGGTGCTTGACGACCTGCCGGCTCGCCAGGGGGCGGCCGAACGTGTGCCGGTCTCGCACCCATGCCAGGGTCAGGTCCAGGCAGCGCTGCGCGGTGGCGTAGCACTGCACCGCGAGGGAGATCCGCTCGGCGGCGAAGTGCCGCATCAGCTCCGCGAAGCCGCCCACGTCGTGGCCGCGCGGCACCCGCACGTCCACAAAGGACAGCTCGGCGGTGTCGGAGCAGTGCCAGCCCATCTTCTCCAGGGTGCGGGTGACGGTGAAGCCCTGATCCACCACCAGGAGCCGGACCCCGTCCTCTGTGCGCACGGCGGTCGTGGCGAAATCGGCCCGTGCGCCGCTGGTGATGAAGAGTTTGGTTCCGTTCACGGTGTACTGGTCACCGTCGGCCTTCGCGGTGGTGCGGATGCCCGCGACGTCGGATCCGCCGTCGGGCTCGGTGATCGCCAGGCAGCCGATCAGCTCGCCGCGCAGGGTCGGCCGCACGAACCGGTCGATCAGGTCCCGGTCGCCGCTGCCGACGATGTGCGGTAGCGCGATGCCGTGCGTGAACAGCGCCGCGATCAGCCCGGACGAACCACCCGACTGGATGATCTCCTCGGTGACCACGATCGAGTCGAGCAGGTCGCCGCCCTCGCCGCCGACCTCCTCCGGGAAGCCGATGCCGAGCAGTCCGACCTCGGCCGCCTTGCGGTGCAGGCTTCTCGGGACCTCGCCTGCCCGCTCCCATTCGTCGAGGTGCGGCACGATCTCCCTGCGGGTGAAATTTCGCACCAGGTCCCGCAGTTCGGGCTTCGCGAACAGGTCGGTCATGGCAGCAACTCGTCGGGGATGTCGACGACCCTGGAGCGCAGCCACTCGCCGAGCGCCTTGCCCTGCGGGTCGAAGCGGGTGCTGGCCGCGACGCCGTCGCCGAGGATGCCGCGCACCACGAAGTTGAGCGCGCGCAGGTTGGGCAGCTCGTACCGCTCCACGGTCTTGACCTCCGGCAGCAGGTCCTTCAGGAGGTCCTCGGTGAGCGTGTCTCTCAGCCAGGCGTACGCCTCGTCGCTGCGGGCCCACACGCCGATGTTCGCGTCGCCGCCCTTGTCGCCCGACCGCGCTCCGAACAGGGTCCCCAGTGGCACTCTCATCGGACCTCCACCTCCGTGCCGTCGGGGAGGACGGCGACCTGGTGGACGGCGCCGCGCGGGACGAACTCGGCCCGGAAGATCCCGAACGGCGTGGCGTCGCCGGGAGGGCTCGTCAGTGTGAGGCCGGGATAGGAGGCGAGGGCCAGCTCGACCGCGGCCTGCGAGAACGCGCGACCGGCGGCCTGCTGATCGGTGCTCTTGATGTGCACCGCGAGCAGTGCGCTGGCCCGCTGCTCGTCGTCGGCGTCCGGGTGGTCGGTCCGGGCGAGGATGAACTCCATCTCGTGGCGCAGCCTGCCGCGCAGCTGCCGCTCGACGAGTGCCGCCTTCTCCTCGATCTGGAGTCCACACAGGACGAACGTCATGCTGTTGCGGAAGCCGGCGAACGCCGGGGTGCCGACCTTCAGCGTGTCCGGTGGCGGGCTGCCCTTGACGCCCCGCACCTCGACCCGGTCCTCGTCCTGCCGGGTGAGCCGGATCGTGTCGAAGTGCGCGGTGACGTCGGGACCGAGGTATTCGGGGGCGCCGATCTCGTACAGCAGCTGCGCCGTGACCGTGTCGACGGTGACGGCGCCGCCCGTGCCGGGATGCTTGGTGATGACGGACGTGCCGTCCTCGTGCAGCTCGGCGATCGGGAAACCGGGGTGCTCCAGATCGGCCAGCTCGGTGAAGAACGCGTAGTTGCCACCGGTCGCCTGCGCGCCGCACTCCAGGATGTGCCCGGCCACGGTGGCGCCGGCGAGCGCGTCGAGGTCCTCCGCTTTCCAGCCGAAGTGGGCGATGCCGGGGCCGACGACCAGCGAGGCGTCGGTGACCCGCCCGGTGACGACGACGTCCGCGCCGGCCTTGAGGCACTCCGCGATGCCGAGTGCGCCGATGTACGCGTTCGGGTCGCTTGCCGCGACGTGGCCTACCTGCACATCGATCCCCAGCCTCGCCGCGAGCGCCTCGATCGCCCGCCTGAGGCCCGCCGGGTTGAGGCCGCCCGCGTTGGTGACGATCTTCGTGTTGTGGTCGAGCGCCGTGCCCAGGGTGTGTTCGAGCTGGCGCAGGAACGTCTTGGCGTAACCCGTGTCCGGGTCCTTCATCCGGTCCTTGGCCAGGATCAGCATGGTCAGCTCGGCGAGGTAGTCGCCGGTCAGCACGTCGAGCGGACCGCCGTCGAGCATCTCCTGCCAGGCGGTCGCGCGGTCGCCGTAGAACCCCGAGGCGTTGCCGATGCGGATCACTGCGCTTTCGCCTTCGTCGGCTCCCGCTTTTCACCGGGCGGGCCGGCGAACGCCTGGGCCAGCGTCATCCACTCGCGGGCGTCGTCGCCGGTGGCCTGCAGCCCGAGGTCGGCCGGGTGGCGGCGCTGGGTGACGAGCAGGCAGAAGTCTTCGACCGGGCCGACGACCCGGTTCGGCGCGTCCTCGGGGCCGAACGTCCACACCGCACCGTCCACCGTGGACAGCTCCACCCGGAACGGCGCCGCCGGAGGGTTCTTTCCGTGGCTGAGGAAGCTGTGCCCGATCGTGCGGAAGCCGAGGTTGGCCACGTGCCGCAGGCGGTCCGTGGGCCGGCGGTGCTCCTGCGCGGCCGCCCGCTCCGGGAACGTCTCGGCCACGTCCTGGCCGTGCGCCCACGTCTCCATCATCCGGCCCGTCGCGCTGGACAGCGGCGACATGGCGGTGCCGAACCACGGCAGCTTCTCGTCCTTCGGTCTGTCGCTCAGCGCCTTGGCCAGGGCGGCCCGGCCGTCGCGCCAGCGGCGCAGCAGCTCCCGCGGCGGGGCGATGGTGTCCGCGGCCGCGCGGTCCACCATCGTGTACGGATCCTCGATCGCGCTCATCTGCTGGATGAACGCCGCCGGGTCGGTCGCGGCCAGCGTCGCCACCCCGTCAGTCCAGTGCAGGTGGGCGATCTGGTGCGCGACGGTCCATCCGGCGGCCGGGGTGGGCCGGCTCCAGTCTTTCTCGTCGAGGGCCGACACGAGCCGGTCCAGCGACTCGGACTCTTCGTTGAGGTCGGCGAGCACCTCGGACAACGTCACCATCTCAGGTCCCCAGGATCGTCGTGAGCTGCAGCTTCCACGCCGCGAGCAGCAGGCCGCGGCGGTGGCTGTCGTCGGTGAGCAGGTTGGCCACGCCGAGCCCGCGCAGCAGGTCCAGGGTGGCCTGGACCGCCTCGCGGACGCCCGGCCGGCGCTCGTCGGCGTCGAGCACCTCGACCGTCAGGCGGTGCATCTCCCGGCCGACCCTCGCCTCGAGCGGGACGAGGGCGTCGCGCAGCTCGGGGTCGGTGCGGGCGGCGACCCACACCTCCAGGGCGGCGACGAACAGCGGCCCGGTGAACGCGGTCGCGAGCATGTCGAGGACCTTGTCGAGCCGCTCATCGCGGTCGCCGGTGAGCTCGGCGGCCTCCTTGCGGATCTCCTCGGCGCGCCGCTCGGCCAGGTGCGTGACGGCGGCGAGCACCAGGGCGGCGCGGGTGGGGTAGTGGTGCAACTGGGCGCCGCGGGAGACGCCGGCGCGCTCGGCGATGACCGTGGTCGTCGCGCCCGACCAGCCGTGCAGGACCAGGCAGTCGACGGTCGCCTCCAGCAGGCGCTGCTGGGTGGCGCGGCTGCGTTCCTGCTGCGGAGCCCTCACCCCTTAGAGAGTGCTGCTCCAAAAACAAACAGTCAAGCCTGACTTTTTTTGTGGCAGACAAAAAGGCACGCGGCGGGCGTGCCTTTTTGGGGTGTCTGTTGCAGCTCAGACGCGGGCGCGGCGGGCCAGTCGCTCCGGGTCCATGATGATCACGCTCTTGCCGTCCAACCGCAGCCAGCCCCGGGAGGCGAAGTCGGCGAGGGCCTTGTTGACCGTCTCGCGGGAGGCGCCGACGAGCTGCGCCATCTCCTCCTGGGTCAGGTCGTGGTTGACCCGCAGGACGCCACCGTCACGGGTGCCGAAGCGGCCCGCCATCTGCAGCAGCGTCTTGGCCACCCGGCCGGGCACGTCGGTGAAGATCAGGTCGGCGAGCGCGTCGTTGGTGCGGCGCAGCCTCCTCGCCAGAACCCGCAGCAGCTGCTCCGCGATCTCCGGCCGGTTGGTCAGCCACGGCCGCAGCGCCTGCTTGCGCAGCCGGGCCAGCCGCGTGTCCAGCACCGCCGTGGCGGTCGCAGTGCGCGGACCCGGGTCGAACAGGGACAGCTCACCGACCATGTCGCTCGGGCCCATCACGGCGATCAGGTTCTGCCGGCCGTCGGCGGCCCGCCGACCAACCTTGATCTTGCCGGACAGCACGATGTACAGACTGTCGCCCGGCTCGCCCTCGCTGAACACGATCTCGCCCTTGCGGACGTCGATCGTCTCCATCTCCTTGGCGAGGGATTCGGCAGCCTCGGGCTCGACACCCTGGAATATGCCGCTGCGCGCCAGTACCTCGTCCATCGCGTCCACCTCGAATCCGTCGGCGTCTCACTCGCCATGAGCAATCACGCGAACGTCAGTTTATGCACACGGGGTCGTGTCCCGGGCGTCGGGCAGGATGCTCACGATACATGCCGACCTGCGGCGCGGCGCCGGTCAACGGTACTCGTAACGCATTGGAACCAGACCATCACGAGGTCGCGTGGGTGCGATATGTTCGCCGCGGGGCGACTCGACCCCACAGCTGAAAGACCGGTGGGGTGGGAAGCGCATGACGGTGTACGGCGGACCGCCGAGCGACCCGTCCCGTTGGCCGGACGATCGCGATCAGCCTCCACACGATCAACCGCCTGCTCCGGGGCCGGGTTACGGCCCGGGAGGCGCCGATCCTCGCGGTTCCGGCGGCCCTGACCCCCGCGGTCCTGGCGCCGATCCTCGCGGTCCTGGCGCTGATCCTCGCGGTCCCGGCCGCCGGGGTGAGCAGCCACCTGGCGATGCGGCGTGGGCACCGGCGTGGGGTGACGGCCGCGGCCAGGAGCCCGGCACGGCGGCGTGGGGTGCCGAGCCCGGCGCCGCGGCCTGGGGTGGCGACGGCCGGGGTGCCGATCCCGCCACGGCCGCCTGGAGCGGCGACGACCGGCGTCCCGAGCCGGGGCCACCGGCCGCCTGGGGCGCCGACGACCGGCGTCCTGAGCCGGGTCCGCCCGCCGCTTGGAGCGCCGACGAGCGGCGTCCTGAGCCCGGGCCACCGGCCGCCTGGGGCGCCGACGCCCGGCCCGGTGATCCTCGCGGTGCCGAGCTGCGTGGTGGCGACTTCCGCGCGGGGCAGCCTTCCGGCGATGTCCACGGCGGTCAGCAGCCCGGCCGCAGCGGGTGGGCGCCCGAGGACACCCGCGGCGCCCAGCCGGCGCGGGGCAGCGCCTCGCCGACCGGCTCGCTGTTCGACCCGGCCACGCCGCGCGCGGCGGGCACGAGGGCGGGCCACCGGCCCGGGGCGCGGCCTCGTTCGATCCCGGTCACCAGGCCCGCGGGAGCGCCTCGCCGACGGGCTCGCTGTTCGACGCCGGGGCGCAGGGCACCGGCCAGGTCCGCGGCAGCGCGAGGCCCACCGGCGGCACGTATGGTGCCGCGGCTGTGCCCGGTGCGGGCCCTGAGCCGACCGGCCCGATCCGCGACACCGGCCCCCAGGCGACGGGGACGTTCCGCGACGCCCAATCCCCGGCGACGGGGACCTTCCGCGACGCCCAACCCCCCGCGGCGGGGACCTTCCGCGACGGTCAGCCCACGGGGACGTTCCGGGACGGCGCGCCGCCCGCGACGGGCACGTTCCGCGACGGTCAGCCCACGGGGACGTTCCGGGACGCTCAGCCGCCGGCGACAGGCACGTTCCGCGACGCTCAGGCCACGGGGACGTTCCGCGATGGCCAGCCCACGGGGACCTTCCGGGACGGCGCGCCGCCCGCGACCGGGACGTTCCGCGACGGTTCGCCGGCCGGCGGCTCGATGTTCGCGGCCGGTGGGCCCCCCAGCGGTCCCGCTTATGGCGAGGGACCGGCGTACGGCGAAGGGCCCAGCTACGGCGACGGACCGGCCGGTGCGGCGTTCGGCGCCGGGCAGGCCACCGGGCCCGTCTACGGCGCGCAGGCCACCGGGCCCGTCTACGGAGCCACGCGGGCACCGGACCCGGGGGCGACCCGGGGACCGGAGGACCTGTTCGCGGCGCAGGCGTATCAGCCCGAGGAGCGGGCGGGGCGGCGCAAGCTGCCGCTGCCCGGACAGACGCCGCCGCCGAAGAGCGGCGGTGGGCGCCGCACGGCGATCATCCTGGGCGCGATCGCGGCGCTGGTGATCGGGGCCGGCACGGCGGGGGCGGCGACGTTCCTCGGCGGCGACGACCCGGGGCCGGGCACGAGCCAGCCACCGGTGGCGCAGCAGGGCAGCGATGCGGCCACGCCGGGCGCCACGTCCGCGCCCGCGGCGCCGGGACCGGCCGACGGCGTCACGATGACCGCGACCGGGGACATCGTGATGGGCATGGCGCCGGGCGGGCTGCCGCCGAACAACGGCAAGGGGTTCTTCGACCCGGTCAAGGACTTCCTCACCGCCGACTTCCAGATGGGCAACCTGGAGCAGGTGCTGACCGACGACACCGGCGTCGGCAAGTGCTCCGCGGAGTCGGCCGGCAAGACGTGCTTCGCGTTCCGGACGCCACCGGGGTACGTGAGCAACCTCAAGGACGCCGGGTTCCACATGATGACCATGGCGAACAATCACGCGTACGACTTCGGCGAGGTCGGCTACAAGAACTCGCAGAAGGCCCTCGACGGGGCCGGGATCAAGTACACCGGCTGGCCCGGGATGATCTCGGTCGGCGAGGCCAAGGGCGTGAAGATCGCGGTCGTGGGGTTCGCCTCGTACAAGTGGTCCAACCTGTGCAGCGACCTCGACGCGGCGGAGACCATCATCAAGGAGGCCGCGACCAAGGCCGACCTGGTCGTGGTGCAGGTGCACCAGGGCGCCGAGGGCTCCGACAAGACGCACACCAAGCCGGGCACGGAGTTCTTCCTCGGGGAGAACCGGTGCGACACGATCGCGTTCGCGCACAAGGTGATCGACGCCGGCGCGGATCTGGTCGTCGGGCACGGGCCGCACGTGATGCGGGCGATGGAGTTCTACAAGGGCCGGCTGGTCGCCTACAGCCTCGGCAACTTCGCCGGGTACAAGGCGCTCAGCTACAACGGCACGGTCGGCATCGGCGGCGTGCTCAAGGTGACGCTCGGCGGGGACGGCAGCTTCAAGAGCGGCTCGCTGACCGCGACGTACATGGTGGCGCCGGGCCTGCCGAAGCCCGACCCGAAGAAACAGGCGATCCCGTTCGTGTCCAACCTGACGAAACAGGACTTCCCGACCACCGGGGCGAAGATCGCAGCCGACGGGACCATCACCGCACCGGCGGGCGGCTGATCCGTCCCCGCGGGGCGGCGACGTAAAGTCGGAGCGTGACAGAGACTGCGCTGGGGTTGAAGCGGCGTGCCCGCCGGATGGGGCGGGCACTCGCGACGATCCATCCGGACGCGCACTGCGAGCTGGATTTCGGCACCCCGTTGGAGCTCGCCGTCGCCACGATCCTGTCCGCGCAGACCACCGACGTGCGGGTCAACCAGGTGACCCCGAAGCTGTTCGCGCGCTACCCGGACGCCGCCGCCTACGCGGCCGCGGACCGGATGGAGCTGCAGGACCTGCTCCAGCCGCTGGGGTTCTTCCGGAACAAGACCGACTCGCTGATAAAGCTGGGCCAGGCGCTGATCGAGCGGCATGACGGCGAGGTGCCGGGCACGCTCGACGAGCTCATCGGGCTGCCCGGGATCGGGCGCAAGACCGCCAATGTGATCCTCGGCAACGCGTTCGGCGTGCCGGGCATCACCGTCGACACGCACTTCCAGCGGCTCACCCAGCGCTGGCACTGGACCACCGAGACCGACCCGGTGAAGATCGAGTTCGCGGTCGGGGCGCTGATCGAGCGGCGCGACTGGACCATGCTGTCCCATCGCGTGATCTTCCACGGGCGCCGGGTCTGCCATGCCCGCAAACCGGCGTGCGGTGCGTGCACGTTGCGGCGTGACTGCCCGTCGTACGGGATAGGCCCGACCGACCTCGAGACCGCGATCGGGCTGCTGAAGGGCCCGCGGGTCGCGGAGCTGACCGAGCTGGCACTGGCCTCATGAGACGCGTCCTCGCCGGAGCGCTGGCCGCAGCGCTGCTCGCAGTCTCAGGCTGTACCGCAGACCCGCCGAAGACCGACGATGCCGACGCGGCACCGACCGGCCCGCCGTGCCTGCAGGCCGTCTCGCCAGGACCGTCGGCGGCCCCGGTCGCCGGCGGCAAGCCGCTGCCCGCGATGGCGGTGAAGTGCTTCGACGGCGGCCGGTATGTCGACGCCGCGCTGCTCGGCAGCGTCCCGACGATCCTGAACCTGTGGGGGTCCTACTGCGAGCCGTGCCGCACCGAACTGCCCGCGTTCCAGCGGTTCGTGACCGCGGCCGGCGGCAAGGTCAGGGTGATCGGCGTCGTCGTCAAGGACTCTCCTGCCGCCGCGCAGTCGGTGATCGACGACAAGCAGTTGACGTTTCCGATGCTGGAGGACCGCGACCAGCAGTTCGGGATCGCGTTGAGCCAGGTCGTGGGCAAACCCGTCGCCAACGCACTGCCGGCCACACTGTTCATCGCACCCGGAGGGCGCATCGTCTACACGTACCAGGGCGAAGCCCTCGACGAGGAGAAGATCCGAGCGCTCACGGCCGGCCATCTAGGAATCGAGGTGCCTGCGTGAGCGACCTTCCGGACTGGTTCGAGCCGCTGCTGACCCGGCTCGGCGACTCCGAGGCGGGCGACTTCACGCGCCTGCCGACCCCGGACGGCGAGGGGCAGCGGCAGAGCGCGGTGCTGGTCCTGTTCGGCGAGCAGCCGGACAGCGGCCCCGACATCCTGGTGCTCCAGCGCGCCGCCACGATGCGCAACCACGCGGGCCAGCCGGCGTTTCCCGGCGGGGCGGTCGACCCGACCGACATCGACACGGTCGCGTGCGCGCTGCGCGAGGCCGAGGAGGAGGTCGGGCTCGACCCGGCCACCGTCGAGGTCGTCGCGACCCTGCCGACCCTGTGGATCCCGGTGAGTAACTTCCTGGTCACGCCGGTGGTCGCGTGGTGGCGTTCGCCGCACCCCGTCGGGCCCGCCGACCCGGCCGAGGTGGCCCGGGTCGAGCGCCTGCCGATCCGGGATCTGGTCGACCCCGCAAACCGTCTGCGGGTGCGTCATCCGAGCGGTTGGATCGGTCCGGCGTTTCGGATACACGACATGTTGGTGTGGGGCTTCACCGCCGGCGTGGTCTCTACGCTGCTGGAACTCGGCGGATGGGCGGTCGAGTGGCCGACAGACCGGGTTGAGGAACTGCCGACACCTGGTGCCGCCCCCGTACGCTGAATGCGTGTCTGGCAGCGTGATCGATATCGTCCTAGTGCTCCTCGTGGTGATGTTCGCCGTCAACGGCTATCGCCAGGGGTTCCTCGTTGGTCTGCTGTCATTCGCCGGGTTCTTCGGCGGTGCGCTCCTAGGCCTGCAGATCGGGCCGCTCATAGCGGACCAGTTCGATGACGACCCGATCCGGGTCGTCATCTCGTTGGCGGCGGTCTTCGGCCTCGCGGTCGCCGGCCAGGCCCTCGCCAGCTTCGTCGGCAACCGGCTGCGCAGCGCGATCGTCAACCGCACCGCGCAGGGCGTGGACAACGCCGGCGGCTCGGTCGTCTCCGTCGTCGCCGTGCTGGTCGTGGTCTGGCTGGTCGCCGCGCCGCTGAGCCAGTCGTCGCTGCCGTGGCTGGCCAGTTCGGTGAGCAACTCCTTCATCCTCAACGGCGTCGACAAGCTCATGCCGCGGCAGGCCGACCAGCTCTCCGCCGCGCTGCGTGACACCGTCGACACGCGCGGCTTCCCCGATGTGTTCGACGGACTGTCGCCGACCCGCGTGCGCGAGGTCGAGGCGCCCGACCCGAAGCTCGCCGGCTCGGAGCTGGTGAAGAAGTCCGAGCGTTCCGTCGTCAAGGTCCGCGGCATCGCGCAGAGCTGCTCGCGGCGCATCGAGGGCTCCGGTTTCGTGTACGCCACCGACCGCGTCATGACCAACGCGCATGTGGTCGCCGGCACCAAGTCGACCACCGTCGAGGTCAACGGCTCGCAGAAGAAGGCCGTCGTCGTGGCGTACGACCCCGACCGCGACCTCGCCGTCCTCTACGTCAAGGGGCTCAACGCGCCGGTCATGCCGTTCGCGACGAAGAAGGCCGAGACCAACGCCGACGCCATCGTGATCGGGTATCCGCTGGACGGGCCGTACAACGCGCAGTCCGCCCGCATCCGCGAGCACCGCAACATCACCGGCCCCGACATCTACGAGGACGGCAAGGTCACCCGCGAGATCTACACGATCCGGGCGCTGGTGCGCAGTGGCAACTCCGGCGGACCGCTCGTGGCCACCGACGGCACCGTGCTCGGTGTCATCTTCGCCGCCGCCGCGGACGATCAGAACACCGGCTTCGCCATCACCGCCGACGAGGCGTCAGTCGTCGCCGAGGCGGGCAAGACGCACAACGAACCCACCGGCACGGGGAAGTGCGCCTGACGTGTTCTAGAAGCGATCGGGGCGCCTGGTCCGGTGGTGGGCCAGGATTCCGGCGGCGCCGACGACCAGGATCAGCAGCGTCGCCACGAGACCGATGGTGACGCTGTAGCCGACCGGCTCGGCGGCCGGCGACTGCCGGGCACCGGCCAGGCCTGCGTCCTCGGCGGCCGGCAGCGGGGCGGCGACACCCTGATCGCTGGGGGTCGCCGAGGCCGGCGTCTCGGCGGTGGCCTGCGCCGGCTTCCCGGACTCCGCCTTCGGCGCGGCGACCGTCAACGGGTTCGCGGCGACCTCCTCCACCGGTTCGCGCAGCGCTGACAGGGGGTCGACCTCGCCGTATCCGAACTCGTCGTCCCGCCCCTCCGGCCCCAGATCCTTCGCCGTGCCGATCAACCGGTTGATCACGTTCGCGGCGCTCATCGTCGGGTACTTCGACCGGATCAGTGACGCCGTCGCGGCGACCAGCGGTGCGGCGAAGCTGGTGCCCTGCACCTGCCAGTATCCGCCGCCCGGCCGCGCGCCGGTGAGATTGTCGGCCGGTGCGGTCAGCACCGTCTCCGGCCCCGTCAACGACCCGGCCCACAACCCGTCGTCCCCGCCGCCCTGCCCGCCCACCGCGGACGGGCTGGTCGTCGGCATGGCACTCGGCGGCGCACCCCCGGTCAACCCGGCGACCGCGACGACCCCCGGCTCCCGGGCCGGATACCACACCTCATGGATCGACGGGTCCGTCGCCACGTTGCCGGTGCACGCCACGACGACGACGTCGCGGGCCGCCGCATACCGCAGCGCCTCCGCGATCGCGTCGCTGCGCAACGCCCCACCCAGCGACAGGTTCAGCACCGTCGCCCCGTGATCGACCGCCCACCGCATCCCTTTGGCGATCACGGCGGGGTCGTCGTACTTGTTCAGCTTGTCCAGCACCCGCACCGGCAGGATCTTCGCCCCCGGCGCGATCCCGGCGACGCCGGTGTTGTCGTCGGCCCGTCCCGCGATCAACCCCGCGACCGTCGTGCCGTGCCCGACCGGATCGACCCGACCGTCACCGCCGTCGACGAGGTCCACGCCCGGCAGCACCTGCCCCGCGAGATCGGGATGCCCGGCGTCCACCCCGCTGTCGAGCACCGCGACGATCACCCCATTGCCTGTCGACACCTTCCAGGCGTCCTTGGCGTCGAGCGCGTTGAGCTGCCACTGCGCCGACCTGGTCTGATCGGCGGCGGCCGGCTGCGCCACGACCACGCACGCCAGCAGCGCGAAGGCCGCCGTAACGAGGCCACGGGCGGCGGCACGGGAGAGGGAGACAGGTGCGATGGCACCCATTCTGGACCGTGTTGGTGGGGTCTGTCAGCCTCCCGCCCCACCCCCACGCGATTCTTAACCAGCAGCTAAAGTGCCCTCCGCCCAGCACCGTGACCGCCGACCAACTCCCGTCGATCGAGTGACCACTCCGTCTCGGAGCGTTGACACGAAGCCGTCCCATGGCCGCATCGATCATGGGCGGTTGTTCGAAGTCGTCCCGTGGTCGTCCGGGCGACCGGTACGCGACTTCGATCACGGGCACGTCGGATGCGACAACCGGCGCGGTTCCGGCCGCGGTGCTCGTGGCGGGAATCCGTGGGGCAGCGTAGATCGGCGCCGTTCCTTGGTCGTCCGCACGACCGGCGCGCGACTTCGATCACGGCCGCGTCGGGTGCGACAACCCAGCGACCACCCGGCGACCACCCGGCGGCGGTGCTCGTGCCGAGAGTCCACGGCGGTAAGTGCAGGTCGGCGTGAATCGGGATGCGGCTCCGCAGTGTCTTCCCGCATGATCGGCGATACCGTGCCGCGGCGGTCGGGCGGTGCATTGCTCCGCGTGCACAAATGCCACCGCTCTTGATCCACGGCGCGTTCTGGTCGGGCGGGCGGCCGGAACCGTCCTTCGATCACGGCGCCGGTAGCCGGTGCCGAAGTGGGGCGTCAGGTGAGCAGGCCGTACAGGCCCAGGACGGCGCAGGCGAGCGGGACGACCGAGACCAGGCAGAGGACGTCTTCTGGTCGGGCGGACGACCGGAACCGTCCTTCGATCACGGCGCTGGCAGGCGGTGCCGAAGCAGGGCGTCAGGTGAGCAGGCCGTACAGGCCCAGAACGGCGCAGGCGAGCGGGACGACCGAGACCAGGCAGAGGACGTCGAGGATGTCGGCGGTGCGGCCGGCGTACGGCGACAGCGGGCGCAACGCCGCTCTGGCGCCGGTCAGGGCGGTGGCCCCCGCGGCCGCCGCGATCAGCGAGGCCAGCACGGCTGTGGGCGGGGCGGACAGGGCGAGGGTCGTCAGTGCGCAGGTGCCGACGGCGAGCAATGGCAGGCGGTGGCGGACCGTGACGAACATGCGGGCGCGCAGGAGCAGGGCCACGCCCGAGACCGCGACCAGGGCCAACCCGGACACGTCGCGGGAGAGGGTCAGGACGGCGGCCGACGCGGTGGTGGCGAGGGCGCAGCCCAGCAGCAGGCCGGTGAGCATCTCGTCGGTGCGGGCGACGGCGGCGAAGACGTGGGCGCGGTCCGGGGGAGTGCCGAGGCCGGCGCCGGTCGCGGTGAGGTCGCCGGGGAGGGCGACGACGGGCATGGGCAGCTTGCCGAGGCGGATGGCGAGCAGCGGGGTGCCGGCCACGCCGGCGACGAGGGTGGCGAGGAGGACGGCGGCGGCCGCGGCGGGGCGCAGTTGCACGGCGAGGAAGGCGCCGGTGACGCCGAGCAGGGCGGCGGTGGCGCCGGCGACGAAGAGCCGGAGCAGGTGTGCGACGCCGGCGCCGGCGAGGAGGGACGCGACGAGCAGGGCGGTCGAGGCCAGGAGGGTCCGGCCGGCGGCGTCGGCGAGCGGCGGGGCGCTGAGCCAGCCGAAGGCGGCCGCGAACGGCAGGCCGTAGGCGGCGAGGGTCGCGCCGGTGAGCGCGTCGCCGTAGGCACGGGAGGCGAGCGTGCCGGTGAGGATCAGGATCAGGGCGGCGACCGCGGCCAGCAGCGGCAGGTCGCCGCGGACGGTGGCGGTGAGGGCCGCGGCCAGGCCGGCGCCGGCGGCGGTGAGGAGGCGGCGCGGGTCGCCGGAGGGCTCCAGGCGACGCCCTGGCGGCGGGCGCCGGCGGCGATCGCGTCGACCACGTCGTCGAACTCCAGCTCGGGCCAGCTCGAACGGGCCGGGACCAGGTGCAGGACGGCGCCGTCGCGGACCTCCTGGCCGGCAAGGCCGGTCGTGGTGGACAGCGTGGTGCCGTCGCCGCGGCGCAGGAGCCAGCCGCCGTGGCGCTCCCCGTCGTCGGCGAGCCCGACGCCCGCGTGCTGGAGCAGATCGGGCAGGAGCTCGGCCAGGGGCACGGCGTCGGGCAGCGCGACGTCGACCCGCCGCTGGGGCGAGCTGATCGTCACGCGGGCCAGGCCGGGCGAGGCTGCGGGCATGGGTTAGAGGTACCACGGTCGATGGACGGGTGTCGTCCCGCCATCGCGAATCGGACGTTGTGTGATGGAGTTGTCACGCAGGATGCATCTGGGGTCCCGCGCCGCGCGTGCCGGATTTAGAGTGCCTGGCGTGAGCACGGTTGTCGTGAAGCGGTCGCCGCGGCGGCCCGCGCCCGAGATCCCGAGCGGTGATCTCGTCGTGCAGGCACCGCCGCAGATCCCGCCGGTGCCGCCGTCGCGCTGGCAGCAGATGGTCCAGGTGGTGCCGATGCTCACCGGCACCCTCGCCACGGCGCTGCTGTTCGCCGGGCGGGACGGCGGGACGTATTCGTACGTGATCGGGGCAGTGTTCGGGTTCTCGACGCTGGGCATGCTCCTGACGTCGACCGGTGCCGGCGGCGGGCCGAAGAAGGCGGAGATGATCGCCGCCCGCCGCGACTACCTGCGGCACCTGGCTGCGCTGCGGCGGCAGGTCCGCGACACGGCCGCCAAGCAGCGCACCGGGCTGCACTACCGGCATCCCGATCCGGGTTCGCTGTGGTCGACGGTGGACAGCTTCCGGTTGTGGGAGCGCCGACCGACCGACGGCGACTTCGCGGTCGTGCGGGTGGCGGTCGGCCCGCAGACCCTGGCCACGCCGCTGCACCCGCCGTTGACGGGGCCGCTGGAGGAGCTGGAGCCGCTGACCGCGGGGGCGCTGCGCCGGTTCCTCGACGCCTGCTCGGTCGTGCCCGACCTGCCTGTGGCGATCTCGCTGCGCAGCTTCACCCGCGTCCACCTGAGCGCCGCGACACCCGACCCGAGCGCCGCGACGCCCGACGAGGACGCGGCGTCGGCCCTGGCACGCGCGATGCTGGCGCAGCTGGCGGTGTTCCACGCCCCCGAGGACCTGCTGATCGCGGTCTGCGCCGGACCGCGCCGCCGCGAGCGGTGGGAGTGGACGAAGTGGCTGCCGCACGCGATGCACCCGACCCGCACGGACGCGGTCGGGCCGGTCAGGCTCGTCGCGGGCTCCGCGGTCGAGCTGGAGGGCCTGCTCGACGACCTGCTCGCCAACCGGGCCCGGTTCGCGGCGGGCCGGGCCGCCGCCCAGCGGGGGGCGCCGCACCTGGTGGTCGTGCTCGACGGCGGCGACCTCACCGGCAGCGGCCACCTCGGCACCGACGGCGGCGTCGACGGAGTGACGCTGATCGACCTGGATGGCGCGCCGCCGCGGCTGCCCGACCCGGCCGTGATCGTGCTCGACCCGTCGAACCACAAGCTGACGACCACGTCCGTGCCGGCCGACGGCGACCCCGCCGGCCCGATCGGTGTCCCTGACGCGCTTGCCGTCACCGAGGCCGAGGCGCTCGCCCGCCGGCTGGCACCGCTGCGGTTGGCCGTTGCCGCCGGTGCCGACGACGACAACGCCAAACACGGCACCGGCGCCGACCTGGCGGCGCTGCTGGCGCTGGACGACCCGTGGTCGCTCGACGTGGCGAGGGCCTGGGCACCCCGCCCGCATCGCGACCGGCTGCGGGTCCCGATCGGGGTCGGCCCGCAGGGGCAGCCGGTGGAGATCGACCTGAAGGAGTCGGCGCAGGACGGGATGGGCCCGCACGGGCTGCTGATCGGCGCGACCGGATCCGGCAAGTCGGAGCTGCTGCGCACGCTGGTGCTCGGCCTGGCCGCCACGCACTCGTCCGAGACGCTCAACTTCGTGCTCATCGACTTCAAGGGCGGGGCGACGTTCGCGCGGTTGGACCGGTTGCCGCACGTCGCGGCGTTCATCACCAACCTGGAGGCGGAGCTGCCGCTGGTCGACCGCATGACCGACGCGATCAACGGCGAGGTCGTGCGGCGGCAGGAGCTGCTGCGCCGTGCCGGTGATCACGACTCGGTCCGCGACTACGAGCGGGCCCGCGCCGGCGGTGCGCCGCTCGCGCCGCTGCCGAGCCTGCTGGTGGTGTGCGACGAGTTCAGCGAGCTGCTGGAGGCGAAGCCGGACTTCATCGACCTGTTCGTGCAGATCGGGCGGGTCGGCCGGTCGCTGGGCGTGCACCTGCTGCTGGCCTCGCAGCGGCTCGAGGAGGGCCGGCTGCGTGGATTGGACACGCACCTGTCGTACCGGGTGGGGCTGCGGACGTTCTCGTCGCTGGAGTCGCGCACGGTGCTCGGCGTTCCCGACGCGTATGAACTGCCGCGCTCGCCCGGGCACGGCTACCTGAAATCCGGCACCGAGCCGCTGACCAGGTTCAAGGCGGCCTACGTGTCCGGGGCTCATCATCAGCCCGGGCGATCGGGCGCGGCGGCCGGTCTCGGTCGGCGTGTCGCGGTGTACGACACCCGCTTCGCGCCGCCCCGAGCGCTGCCGGATCCCCCACCGGACGAGCCTGCCGGGAGCCTGCTTGACATCCTCGTCGACCGGCTGGCCGGGCAGGGCGTCCCGGCGCACCAGGTGTGGCTGCCGCCGCTGAGCACGCCGGCGTCGATCGACGAGCTGCTCGGCCCGGTCGCGGTCGAGGCGGGCCGCGGGCTGAGCGTCGCCGACCCACGGCTGCGCGGGGCGTTGCAGGTGCCCGTCGCGCTCGTCGACAAGCCGCTGCTGCAGCGCCGCGACGTGCTGTGGCTCAACCTCGACGGCGCCAACGGGCACGTCGCGGTCGTCGGCGGCACGCAGAGCGGCAAGTCGCTGGCGTTGCGCACCCTGATAGCCGGGCTCGCGCTGGCCCACACGCCCGCCGAGATCCAGGTGTACTGCCTCGACTTCGGCGGTGGGCAGCTGCTCGGCCTGCGGGACCTGCCACACGTCGGCGGGGTCGCCGGACGGCTCGACCCGGCCGCGGTCCGCCGCACTGTCGGCGAGGTCGCGGCGCTGCTCAACGACCGGGAGCGGCACTTCGCCGACGCGGGCATCGACAGCATGGCCACGTATCGGCGGCGCCGCGCCACCGCCGCGACCGCCGACGCGTGGGGCGACGTGTTCCTGGTGGTCGACGGCTGGGCCACGGTCCGCGGCGAATACGACGACCTCGAAGCCACGATCACCGACATCGCCACCCGCGGCCTGTCCTACGGCATCCACGTCGCCGCGTCCGCGTCCCGCTGGATGGACTTCCGCCCGGCGCTGCGGGACCTGCTCGGCTCCCGGATCGAGCTGCGGCTCGGCGACGAGAGCGACTCCCTCGCCTCGCGCAAGGCCGCCGCGAACGTGCCGAAGGAGACGCCGGGGCGGGGCGTCACCGCCGACGGGCTGCACCTGCTGGTCGCGCTGCCGCAACTGGCCGGTGGTGACCAGGCAGACCTGGTCAAGAAGGTCGCGGCGGCGTGGAGCGGCGCCGCGGCGCCGAGGGTGCGGCTGCTGCCGGTCTCCGTGCCTCATGCGGCGGTCGCCGGCGACGCCGACCCGGCCAACCCGCTCTGCCTGCCGATCGGCATCGCCGAGACCGACCTGCGCCCGGCCCGGGTCGACTTCGGCGCGGAGCCGCACCTGCTGGTCTTCGGCGACGCCGGGTCGGGCAAGTCGACGCTGCTGCGCGGCCTGGCCACGACGATCAGCGACCGGTTCGCGCCGGAGCGGGCACGGATCGTGCTCGTCGACCACCGGCGCAGCCTGCTCGGCGCCGTGCGCACCGAGCACCTCATCGGGTACGGCACCGGCGCCCAGCAGACCGAGGACCTCATCGCCTCGGTCGCCGCGTACATGCAGCGGCGCCTGCCGGGCCCCGACGTCACCCAGGACCAGCTGCGCACCCGCGGCTGGTGGACCGGGCCGGAGTGCTTCGTGCTGGTCGACGACTACGACCTGGTGGTCACCGGGCCGGGCAACCCGCTCGACCCGCTGCTGCCCTACCTCGCGCAGGCCCGCGACATCGGCCTGCACCTGGTCGTGGCGAGGCGCAGCGGCGGCGCGTCACGGGCCCTGTTCGAGCCGGTGCTGCAGCGGCTGCGGGAGCTGTCCTCACCGGGCCTGCTGCTGTCAGGGGATCGGGAGGAGGGAGCGCTGCTCGGCAACGTCCGCCCCGGTCCGCTGCCGCCGGGGCGGGGCTGGCTGGTCACCCGCCGCGACGGCGCGCGCCTGATCCAGGTGGCGCACGTCGAGGCGGGTTGAAGCGTTACTCGATCGGTCGGGCGTTCGGGGCGACGCCCGGGTCGTGATAGGTGCCGTCCGCGATCGCGTCCTGGTAGCGCTTGCGGGAGGCGGCGATCTCGGCCTCGGCCTCGACCCGGCCCACCCACGTCGCGCCCTCGACGCTCTTGCCCGGCTCCAGGTCCTTGTAGACCTCGAAGAAGTGCTGGATCTCCAGCCGGTCGAACTCGCCCAGGTGGTGGATGTCGCGCAGGTGCTCCAGGCGCGGGTCCTCCGCAGGCACGCAGAGCACCTTGTCGTCGCCGCCCTTCTCGTCCGTCATGCGGAACATGCCGATCGCCCTGGAGCGGATCAGGCAGCCCGGGAACGTCGGGGACTGCACCAGCACGAGCGCGTCGAGCGGGTCCTCGTCCTGGCCGAGCGTGCCCTCGATGAAGCCGTAGTCGGCCGGGTACTGCGTCGAGGTGAACAGCGTCCGGTCGAGCCGGATCCGGCCGGTCGCATGGTCAACCTCGTACTTGTTGCGTTGACCTTTCGGGATTTCGACCGTTACGTCGAAGTCCATCTGATGACTCCTCACCCTCGCACCGCTGCGCCGACCATTAGTCTCCCTGACAGCACCACCGCGAAGAACGGGGAGGGTCGGTTGGCGAGGGAAAGACCACAGGTTGGCATGGTCGTCGCGGCCGTCGCGCTGGTCGTGGCGCTCGTCGCCGCGCTCGGTTCGGTGTACGCGGGACCGCAGACCATCCGGCTGCTGGGCCTCGACGGGTCGGATGAGCAGGCCAAATGGACCGCCGGTGTCACGCCGGAGCTGCCGCCCGCGGTGCTGGCCGCGATGGACGGCCAGGCGCCGCTGCCGTCGCCGGACGGGGTCAAGGCCGCCCTGACGTCGCTGCTCGCCGCGCCCGCGCTCGGCCCGCACATCACCGCCTCCGTCGTGGACGTGGCGACCGGGCAGGTCCTGTTCTCCTCCGAGCCGGACGCGGCGATGACGCCGGCCTCCACCACGAAGATCGTCACGGCCGTGGCAGCCCTCGCCGCCCGCGGACCGGCGTATCGCATCCCGACCCGCGTCGTCGCCGGCGCGCAGCCGGGCGAGGTCGTCATCGTTGCCGGCGGTGACCCGACCCTCGCCGTGTTCGCGAATCCGTACTACCCGGGTGCCGCCCGGCTCGACGACCTGGCCGCACAGGTGAAGAAGGCGCTCGGCGACACGGCACCGACGAAGGTCATCTACGACAACTCCGTGTTCACGGGGTCCGGGATCGGTCCCGGCTGGGACGCCGACGCCACCACCGCGGGCTCCGGCGCGGTGATCACCCCGCTGATGACCGAGGGCGGCCGTCCGAACGGCGGCAGGTATGCCGTTCGCTTCCCCCAGCCCGACGTGCAGGCCGCGCAGGCGTTCGCCAAGATGCTCGGGCTGCCCGCGTCCGCCGCCGTCGCGGGGACCGCGCCCGCTGGTGCCCAGGAGCTCGGCAAGGTCGAGTCGGCGCCGATGGTGCGGCTGGTGGAGTTCATGCTGCTGGAGAGCGACAACGTGCTCGCCGACATCCTCGCCCGGCAGGTCGCCCTGGCCAAGGGGCAGCCTGCGTCGTTCGAGGGCGGGGCCGCCGCCATGCGGGCCGTGCTGGAGGAGCTGAACGTGCCCGTGACCGGCTACGGGCTGGTCGACGGCAGCGGGTTCTCCCGCAACGACCGGCTGTCCCCGGCACTGCTCACCACGCTCCTGGCGATGGCCGCCCGTTCCGACCGGGCCGACCTGCACGGGATCTTCAGCGGCCTGCCGGTCGCCGGGTACTCGGGAACCCTGACCCTGCGGTTCATCAAGCCGCAGGAGGGTTCCGGCGCTGCCGGGCTGGTCCGGGCCAAGACGGGCACGCTCACCGGCGTCAACTCGCTCACCGGGATCGTGGTGGACGCCGACGGGCGGACGCTCGCGTTCGCGTTCATGGCCGATCAGACCACCGATCGTGACAAGGCCGTCGTCGCGCTCGACCGGGTCGCGGCCGCGCTCGCCGCCTGTGGCTGCCGGTAGTTGATTCGTCGCTGAGGGTCGACTCCGGGTGTTCTCAGCAGCAGGTGGTGGTCGGGCGCGGGTACGGTGGGTTCATGGCGCAGTTCGTCGATTGGGATCTGGCCGCGGCAACCGCAGCGGCGTTGGGCAAGAGCGGGCCTGCCGTGTCCTACGAGGAGGCCGCCGCCGCAGTCACCGACCTTCGGGGGCTGGCGGACGAGGCGACCGAGCACGTCAGCTCCTTCACCGGTCTGCGCACGAAGCTTCTGGCACCGCCGGTGCGGATCGTCGACCGCCGCGACTGGGCGGCGACCAACATCGAGGGCCTGCGGCAGGTGATCCAGCCGCTCGCGGAGCGGCTCGCCGGCGGCAAGCAGCCGGGGCCGGTCGCCAGCGCGATCGGGTCGCGGTTCACCGGGGTGCAGGCGGGCACCGTCCTGGCGTATCTGTCGGGCAAGGTCCTCGGGCAGTATGAGGTCTTCTCCGCCGACCCCGGCCAGCTGCTCCTGGTCGCCCCCAACATCGTCGAGGCGGAGCGCCGGCTCGGCGCCGACCCCCGCGACTTCCGGCTCTGGGTGTGCCTGCACGAGGTCACCCACCGGGTCCAGTTCACCGCGGTCCCGTGGATGCGGGGCTATTTCCTGGGTGAGGTCGGCGCGTTCGTGGACGCGTCCCAGCTCAACCAGGACCAGCTGGCCGAGCGGCTCCGCCGCGGCATCGGCGCCCTCGCCGACGTGGTCCGCGACCCCAACAGCAAGGTGTCGGTGCTCGACCTGGTGCAGACGCCCGGGCAGCGGGCCGTGCTGGACCGGCTCACCGCCCTGATGACGGTCCTGGAGGGGCACGCCGAGTTCGTCATGGACGGCGTCGGCCCCGAGGTGCTGCCGTCGGTCGAGGAGATCCGCGCCAAGTTCAACCGGCGCCGCGAGGCGGCCGCCAACCCTCTCGACCGGGTGCTGCGCAAGCTGCTCGGCGTCGACGTGAAGATGCGCCAGTATGCCGAGGGCCGCAAGTTCGTCCACGCGGTCGTGGAGCGCGTCGGCATGGACGGCTTCAACAAGATCTGGCAGTCGCCGCTGACCATCCCGCGCCTCGACGAGCTCAGCGACCCCGACGCGTGGGTCGTGCGGGTGCTCGGCGCGAGCGCGCTGAGCCGGCCCGTCGCGGTCCCGCCCATCCCGCAGGCCGCGACCGCCACGACCGTCCCGTCGCCGGCGGCGTCGCCCGCCAAGGCGGTCGTCGAGGTGCCGCCGCAGCCCGTGCCGACGCTGCCGGAGCCGGTGGAGACCGCGCCGGCGGAGGCCGGGATCGCGGAGCCCACCGAGGTGGCGGGCCTGTCGACCGAGGAGGCCACGGCGACCGCGCCGATCACCGCGGCGACCACAAGCGTGAAGTCCACGCCGTCGACGACGGCCGGGCCCGAGACGACGGCTGAGCCCGTGCCGTCGACGGCGGCCGAGCCCGTGGCGTCCACGTCCGTCGCGGCGGCGGAGACCGCGTCGGCCGAGGCTGGGATCGCGGAGCCGACCGAGGTGGCGGGGCTGTCGGCCGAGGAGGTCGAGGCGACCGCTCCGGTCACGGCGGCGACCACGACCGTCGAGCCGGCGGCGTCCACGGCGCCCGAGACGGAGCCGGCTGAGGCAGAGCCGGCCGAGGTTGAGCCGCTGGTGGCGAAGGCGGACGACAACAAGGACGACGACAGCGTTGGCAAGGGCGGCGGCGACGAGGTCGACGGCGCCGGGGAGCGGTCGGCCAAGCCCGACGCCACCGGCTGATCGCGATGGCCGCGCTCGCGCCGGCCGTGGCCGCGGTGCGTGCCGCGGTCCGGCGTGGCCTGGCCGATGTGTCGCCGGGTGACACTGTGCTGGTCGCCTGCTCCGGCGGCGCGGACTCGCTCGCGCTCGCCGTGGCGGCCAGGTTCGTCACGCAGCGCATGCGCACGCACTGCGGGTTCGTCACGGTCGACCACGGCCTGCAGGCGGGCTCGGGGAGCGGGCCGCGCGGCTCGCCGGCTGGGCGCGGGACCACGAATTCGACCCTGTGGACGTGCGGGCCGTCAAGGTCGGCGGCCACGGCGGGCCGAGGCGTCCGCCCGCAACGCGCGGTATACGGCGCTCGCCGCCGCCGCGAAGGCGCACCGGGCGGTGCTGGTCCTGCTCGGTCACACCCGCGACGACCAGGCCGAGACGGTGCTGCTGGCCCTGACCCGCGGCGCCGGGCCGCACGGCCTGGCCGGGATGCCGGCCAGGCGGGAGCGGCAGGGGGTGCTGTTCGCCCGGCCGCTGCTGGACGTGACGCGTGCCGACACCCGGGCGGCGTGCGAGGTGGCGGGGCTGACGCCGTGGGAGGACCCGCACAACACCGACCACGCGTATGCCCGCTCCCGCGTACGCCCGCTGGTCGCCGCGCTCGGGCCGGCCGTGATCGACAACCTCGCCCGGACCGCGGGACTCATCGCGGCAGACACCGCGCTGCTCGACGAGCTCGCGTCCGACGCGTTCGACAAGGCGGTCGTCGGGGTGGAGGAGCTCGACGTCGCCCAGCTGGAGCGGCTCCCGCCGCCGGTGCGCACGAGGGTGCTGCACTCCTGGGCCCGCCGGCTCGGGGTGTCCGGCGGTGCGCTGTCGCATCATCACGTCGTCGCCATGGACGCACTGGTCACCGACTGGCACGGGCAGGGGCCGGCGGCACTGCCCGGCGGCCTGCGGGTCGCCCGCCAGGGCGGCAGGCTGCGCCGCATCGCATAAGATCCACAGATGTCGAGGGACCTGCATCAGCGCCGGCCGGTGTACGCGCCCCGCGGCGTCGTGGCGACCACGCAGCCGCTCGCCGCGTCCGCCGGGCTGGCGGTGCTGCGCCGCGGCGGCAACGCCGTCGACGCCGCCATCGCGACCGCCGCCGCACTGACCGTGCTGCAACCGGGGTCGAACGACATCGGGAGCGACCTGTTCGCCCTGGTGTGGGACGGCTCACAGCTGCACGGGCTGAACGCCTCCGGTCGCTCGCCGGCGCTGCTGACCCGTGACCTGGTCGTCGAGCGCGAGCCGTCGGCGCGGGCCGCGTCCGCGCTCGGCGGTGCGCAGGCGGTCGCCGCACAGGTCATGCCGGCCCGCGGCTGGCTGCCCGTGACCGTCCCCGGAGCCCCGGCCGGCTGGCGTGACCTGCACGGACGCTTCGGCTCGCTGCCGTTCGCGGACCTGTTCGAAGACGCCGTCGCCTACGCCGAGCACGGCTACGGGGTGTCGCCGACGGTCGCGCACCACTGGGACCGCGCGGTCGAGGTGGTCCATGCGGGCCTGACCGGGGACGAGTTCACGGAGTGGAGTCGCATCTTCACGTTCGGCGGCCGTGCGCCGCGGCCCGGCGAGCGGTTCCGCAACCCGGACGCGGCCCGCACCCTGCGCTCGATCGCCGCGACGGGCGGCGAGTCGTTCTACCGGGGCGAACTCGCCGAGGCGATGGTGGCGCACGCCGAGCGGACCGGCGGGCTGCTGCGGGAGGCCGACCTGACCGGACACGCGTCGCTCTGGGTCGAGCCGCTGTCGGTGGCGTACCGCGGGCACGAGGTCTGGGAGCTGCCGCCCAACGGCCAGGGCATCGCCGCGCTGCAGGCCCTCGGGATCCTGGACGGCTTCGAGGCCGGCGGCGAGGGTGACCTGCACCGGCAGATCGAGGCGGTCAAGCTCGGATTCGCCGACGCGCACGCGTATGTGGGGGACCCTTCGCTGGTCGTACACCCGCCGCATCTTCTGGATCTTGACTATCTGGCGGAGCGCCGGGCGTGCATCGGCCGGCTCGCGACCGAGCATCCGCCCGGCGATCCGTCGCGTGGCGGGACGGTCTACCTCTGCACCGCCGACGCCGACGGGCGGATGGTCAGCCTGATCCAGTCGAACTACATGGGCTTCGGCTCGCACGTCGTGGTGCCCGGCACCGGCTTCAGCCTGCAGAACCGGGGCGCCGGCTTCGCGCTCGCCCAGGGTCACCCGAACGAGGTGGGGCCGGGGCGGCGGCCGTTCCACACCATCATCCCCGGCTTCCTGACCAGGGACGGCGCCGCGGTCGGGCCGTTCGGCGTCATGGGCGGGCACATGCAGCCACAAGGTCACGTCCAGGTGGTCCGCTCCACCGTGGACGACCTGCTGGACCCGCAGGCCGCGCTCGACAGGCCGCGCTGGTACTGGCACACGGGGCTGGACGTGCGCCTCGAGCCGGGCCTCGCCGACGCCGCCGAGGACCTGCGCAGGCGTGGTCACCAGGTGAGCATCGTCGACGAGCAGGGCGCCTTCGGCTACGGGCAGGCGATCTGGCGCACGCCGTCGGGCTATGTCGCCGGCTCCGAGCCCCGGGCGGATGGCGCGGCGCTCGGTTACTAGGTCCCCCGCTCCTGTTCCGTTCCCTGCTCCTGTTTGCTGTCCGGGCTCCTCGTTCCTGCGATGTGGGTCTCTCGGGGGTGACCCGCCGTCGATCCGGGAGGGCCGATGGGGCAGGCTAGGCCCATGGCCGACGGCACCACCTGGCACGCGTCCGACATCGACCACGTGATCATCAGCGAGGAGCAGATCCGGGACAAGACGGCGGAGCTCGCCAAGCAGGTGGCGGCCGACTACGCCGACGCCGAGTCGATCCTCCTCGTCGGTGTGCTCAAGGGCGCCGTCATGTTCATGGCGGACTTCGCCCGTGCGCTGGGCCGGGTCGGTCCACCGGTCGAGCTCGAGTTCATGGCCGTCTCCTCGTACGGTCAGGGCACGACGTCCTCCGGGGTCGTTCGCATCCTCAAGGACCTGGACCGCGACATCGCCGGTCGCCACGTGATCGTGGTCGAGGACATCGTCGACTCGGGCCTCACGCTGTCGTGGCTGCTCAAGTACCTGCAGAGCCGCTCCGCGGCCCAGGTCGACGTGGTGGCGCTGCTGCGCAAGCCCGATGCGCTGAGAGTGAACGTCCCGGTGCGCTACGTCGGCTACGACATCCCCAGCGAATTCGTCGTCGGATACGGGCTCGACTATGCCGAGAGGTACCGTGACCTGCCCTTCGTCGGGGTGCTCAAGCCGTCGGTCTACGGGCGCGGCTGACCCCGTTCTTCCTGAGAGTCTGCTGGGAGCATCTCGTCGGCGGCCCACGCCGATCCGCGACTGTCGGTGCCACGGTGTACCGTCAAATGGTCGCGAGCGTCAACCGGACCATTCTCCTCGACGCTTTCGACATCGCGTCGGCACAGTGGGTCCGACGCGGTCAGCGGTCTTACGGATGGAGGGGCCGGGCGCCGCGTGTGCCCGACGACAACATGGAACGTACCCGTTTGTTCCGCCGGCCGGTGGTCTGGATCCTCCTGGTGATCATCGGTGCGATCATCCTCAGTTCCTTCTTCACGTCCGGCCCCAGCTACACGAAGGCGGACACATCGCAGGTGCTTGCCCTGTTGCGTGAGGGCAAGGCCAAGAAGGCGGTGATTCAGGACAAGGAGCAGACGCTCAGACTTGACCTGAGGTCGAAGGAAACGATCAAGAACACCAAGACCGACAAGGTCGAGACCCAGTTCTCCGCGCAGTCCGCCGACGAGCTGCAGGATGAGCTCGCCAAGCTGCAGGCCGCCGGCAAGCTCGACCAATACAACGTCAATGTCACGCAGGACAACATATTCGTCAGCCTGTTGATCAACCTGCTGCCGATCGCGGTGCTGGTCGTGCTCCTGCTGCTGTTCATGTCGCAGATGCAGGGCGGCGGCTCGCGGGTGCTCAACTTCGGCAAGTCCAAAGCGAAGCTGATCTCCAAGGACACGCCGAAGACGACCTTCGCCGACGTGGCCGGCTCCGATGAGGCCGTCGAAGAGCTGCACGAGATCAAGGACTTCCTGCAGGCCCCGGCCAAATACCAGGCACTCGGCGCCAAGATCCCGAAGGGCGTGCTGCTCTACGGCCCGCCCGGCACGGGCAAGACGCTGCTGGCCCGTGCCGTCGCAGGCGAGGCCGGCGTGCCGTTCTACTCGATCTCCGGCTCCGACTTCGTCGAGATGTTCGTCGGTGTCGGTGCCTCCCGGGTCCGTGACCTGTTCGAGCAGGCCAAGGCCAACGCGCCCGCCATCGTCTTCGTCGATGAGATCGACGCCGTCGGCCGTCACCGCGGCGCCGGCATGGGCGGCGGGCACGACGAGCGCGAGCAGACGCTCAACCAGCTCCTCGTCGAGATGGACGGCTTCGACACCAAGGGCGGCGTGATCCTCATCGCGGCGACCAACCGGCCCGACATCCTCGACCCGGCCCTGCTGCGCCCGGGCCGCTTCGACCGGCAGATCGCCGTCGACCGCCCCGACATGGAGGGCCGCAAGGCCATCCTGCGGGTCCACGCGAAGGGCAAGCCCTTCACGCCCGACGTCGACCTCGACTCGGTCGCCCGCCGCACGCCCGGCTTCACGGGCGCGGACCTGGCCAACGTCATCAACGAGTCGGCGCTGCTGACCGCCCGCAACGAGAAGCGGGCGATCACCAACGACTACCTCGAAGAGGCGATCGACCGCGTCATCGCCGGTCCCGAGCGGCGCACCCGCATCATGAGCGACCACGAGAAGAAGGTCACCGCGTATCACGAGGGCGGCCACGCGCTGGTCGCCTGGGCACTGCCGCACTCCGCGCCGGTGCACAAGGTGACGATCCTGTCCCGCGGCCGCTCGCTGGGCCACACCCTGGTCCTGCCGACCGAGGACAAGTACACGCAGACCCGCTCCGAGATGATCGACACTCTGGCCTACGCGCTGGGTGGCCGGGCCGCCGAGGAGCTCGTCTTCCACGAGCCGACCACCGGCGCCGGCAACGACATCGAGAAGGCGACCGCGCTCGCCCGTTCGATGATCACGGAGTACGGGATGAGCGCCAAGCTCGGCGCCGTCAAGTACGGCGTGGGCGACGGCGAGCCGTTCCTCGGCCGAACGATGGGCCACGAGCGGGACTACTCGGAGAAGGTCGCGGCCGAGATCGACGGCGAGATGCGCGCCCTCATCGAGATCGCGCACGACGAGGCGTGGGAGATCCTGGTCGAATACCGCGACGTGCTCGACCAGATCGTCGAGGAGCTGTTCGAGAAGGAGACCATCTCCCAGACCGACATGGCCCGTATCTGCGCCCGCGTGGTCAAGCGCCCCCCGATGGCTCCCTACAGCGGCAACGGCCGCCGGCGGCGGGCCCTCGAGTCCGGCGCCAACGGTGCCGACGTCGGCCAGCCGGTCGGGTTGAACGGCGACGGTGACCACGTGCGGATCACCAGCGGCGGCGAAACCCCGGACGGCAAGAACTGAGCGAGATCAGCAGCACCGAGCCCGACGACAATGGCGTCGGGCTCGGTGTGTCCCAGGATCAAACCGCCGACCGTGACCTGATCGACGCGGCCGGGGTCGAGCTCGACCACGTCGCGGCCAGGCTCGTCAGCGGCAAGCTCGGCGGCGTCGAGGTCGAGCGCAACGTCGACCTGAAGCGCATCGAGGCGGCGGTCCGCGAGATCCTCCTGGCCGTCGGCGAGGATCCCGACCGCGACGGGCTGCGCAAGACGCCCGCGAGGGTCGCCCGCGCCTATGCCGAGCTCTTCGCCGGCCTGCGCGTCGACCCGGCCCAGGTCCTCTCCACGACCTTCGAGGCCGACCACGAGGAGCTCGTCCTCGTCCGCGACATCGAGGTCATGTCGATGTGCGAGCACCACCTGCTGCCGTTCCACGGCGTCGCGCACATCGGCTACATCCCCGGCCACGACGGGCGCATCACCGGCCTGTCGAAGCTGGCCCGGCTGGTCGAGGTGTATGCCCGCCGCCCGCAGGTCCAGGAGCGGCTCAACTCGCAGATCGCCGACCTGCTGATGAACGAGCTCAACCCGCGCGGCGTCATCGTGGTCATCGAGTGCACCCACATGTGCATGTCGATGCGCGGCATTCAGAAGGGCGGCTCGCGCACGATCACGTCTGCCGTCCGCGGCCTGCTCCGCGACGACGCGAAGTCACGCGCCGAGGCCATGTCCCTGATCCTGCACGGCTAGGCCTTCCGCTTCCTGTCGCTGTTCCCGCGTGCCGTTGAGGGTCAGCCCAGGAACAGGACGGCGGCGAAGACGATCATGGGGATCAGGGCGAGGAGGCTGATCGCCAAACCCATCACCGGGGTCCTCGCCGTGGGGCGCCGGGTTGTCGCGCCGATCGTCAGCCAGCCCAGGCCGAATGCGAGGGCCGGCAGCACCAGCGCGCAGGGCAGCGCCAGGAGGCTGATCTCGTCGAACCGCTCGCCCGCCAGCAGCGTCGGCACCTGAACGACCGCGGCCAGTACCGCGAACGTGAAGTAGATCGCGGCGTTGATCCAGACTCGCGTGCTGGACGCGGTGCCCGACCTGTCGGGGGCGGCGAGCGCGCCCTCAGACTGCTTCAGACCGGCCGCCGCCACGCGGAGGGCATGGGACACCCTCCCGGGCAGCGACTCGGGCGCTGGAGGGCTCAGAGGGCGCACGACACCCGTCCCGGTGGCACCGGAGGCCACGGAGGCCGGCACGCCGCTGACGGCCGCCGGCCTGACCGGGCCACCGCTGACCGGTGGCCGCGCCGGCCCGCCGCTCACCTGGGCCGGGCTCTTCGCATAGCTCTGCGCGTGACCCGGGCTCTGTGGGCGAACAGGCACGCCGCTCACCGGCGGGCGGTAGGCCGGCTGAGCGCCCGTCGGGCCGTTCAACGCACCCGTCTGGTACGGGCCCATGATCGCGCCCGTGTTGCCCGCGGTGGAGCCCATGTAGAGGTTGCCCGTCGATGGCGGCGCCGGGCTGGTGACGCTGGGCGGCGCCGGTGGTGCGCTCACCGGCGGTGTCGGTGGTGCGCTCACGGGCAGCGTCGCCGTGCGGGAACCCTGCTGCGGCCACGCCGCGGCCGGCGCCGGTGCGGCGTTCCTGCGGCGACCGGCCGGCTGGGCCGCGCCGGTCAGCACCGCCGCCGCGGTCTGCGTCTCCTGCCAGCTGGGCACGAGCTCGAACGGCCGGCCACCCGCCTCCCGGGCAACCTCCGTCAGGTACGCCTGATGGTGGGCGAGCTTCGCGCGGATCGCGGCGAGGTCGTCGCGGGCGGCCTTCAGCGCCGCCTTGTGCTCCGCGACGACCGCGATCACCTCGCGCCGCACTGCATCCAGCCGCTGCCCCGCGGAGACGTAGTTCAGCCACGCGGTGCGGCTCGGCTCACCCACCGGGGCCGGTGGCGCACTCCAAGGGCCGCTGAGCTGGGCGCAGACACGGCGTACCAGATCGGCGGGCGGATCCGGGTCGAGATACACCGGGGCGTTGAGCCGGGCCGGGGTCACCCCGGTGCCCGAGAACGTGGCTCCTGGCGGGTCACCCACCCATGCGTGCGGGTTGCGGATGGCGATCTGTGTCGCGTGCGGCAGCGGCGCCTGCGTCGTCTCCGCGGTCAACGGCGGCGGCGGCCAGCCCGCGGCGATCAGGTGCAACCGCCCGGCGGGCCCCGCGTGCGCCAGCCCCGCGATCCTGGCCAGATCCCTGCCCTCGGTGAGCTCTGGCAGCGAGGCGATCACGATCAGCAGCGTCGGCCCCGGGCTGTCGGTGCGGGCGGCGATCCACTGCTCGCCCTCGTCCAGTACCGCGCGAAGACCCTCCGCGTCACTCACCGGCGTCGGCATGATCGACTCGATACCGGTGAACCACCCGAACGTGGACCCCGAGTCGACCGCGTCGATGGCCCGGATCCGCACCGACCCCGGCGGCGACGACGCCAGCAGCCGCAGCACCAGACTGCGCAGCAGCCCCGCGACCCGGCTGTCCCTGGCGTCGGCGTCGATGGCGATGTGCCCCGCCCGCAGCAACGGCACCACGACCGGGAACCGTGCGTCATCCAGCGGATGCGCCTGCCCGACCCGCACGAACGTCGGCGGCAACGGCCCACCGAGCGGCGTGGTGGGCGCGAGCGCGTCCAGCTGTGCGCCCAGCCAGCCCGGGGCCAGCAGGTTCGCGTCGGCCCGCAGCTCCGCGGTGAGGTCGTGCTGCTCCGCGTATTGACTGGTCGGCGCCGCGCTCGGCGAGTATCCGTCGAGGACCGGCCCGGCGGCGGCGACCAGCGCAGCGGTGTGCCGATGCAGCGCAGCCGCTCGCTCGATCCGTGCCCGCAGGCGTGCCACCGTGCCCCTTTCCGATCCAGCAGATGCGGGAACGGTAACGCAGACCGCGGAAGCAGTCAGTAGGCGCACTGGGAGTCTTACGTTCCCGCAGGTGCAAGCTCTGGTCGCCACACCGCATCCACCCCTTCCGATCTTGCACGGGATGTTGCCGGTCCTTGCGATCTTGCGCTCTAGTGATCGCCTCGCCGGCGGCGCGGGAGGATGCCAGTCTTCGCGCGGACGGATAGCCTCTGATGCGTGGACCCATCGAAGCCGAACGAGCCGAGCATCGATCAGGGCAGGTCGATCCCCCGATCCCGGCCCGGCGACGGCGAGGTGCTCGAGGGCGAGGTGCTCGGCAAGGATGAGCCGCTCGGTCGGCCTGGCGCGGTTCCGCCGCGGGCGCCGGAGCCCCCTAAACGAGGCCTGGGCCTGCGCAAGACACTGCTGCTCGTGGTGGCGGTTGTGGCGGTGGGGTTGTGCCTCGGCGGTGGGATCACGGCGTACGTCCTGTACGACAAGGCAACTACCCCGGATCGCAGCACGCCTGAAGGGGTCCTTGAACAGTATTTGGACGCAAAATTCTCCTCGAGGGATAACATTCGGGCGAAGCTATTCGAATGTCCTGGGGCCAATCTGGCAGATGTCGAGACGGCGTTAACGGATGTCAAAAGCCGCGAGGCCCGTTTTTCCATCATGATCACGGTGAAGCCCGCCAGCTTCGACGTACAAGTTACGGGGAAGCGTGCTGAAGCAAAAGTCACGCTGAACGTTTTGGTTCCAGAAGCGGACGGACGAGAGACTCTGTCATTACAAGAATGGCAATTCCTGTTGGAGAACAATCGTAGCTGGTTAATTTGCAGCGCGAAGAAACTCGCCTAGCTTTCGACCCAGACCAGGTGGATCGGCAGTTCGAGGGTCTTTGGCGCCTGGCCGCTCCAAGCCCATCGGTACCAGTCCAACTCCGTACACACCCGAACGCAGATGTCGCCCTCCGCGCTGTTGTACGGCTCCGTCACCGCACGCAGATCTCGCTCATCTCTCCCGACCTTGTCATCCGGTCCGGGCAGCCTGATCACCCGCAGCCCCGTGACGCACCCCACGTCGCGGACCGGTCTCGGCGGCCGTGCCGGAGGCGCGTCCAGCGACACCAGCCGCCCCACCAGGTCCGAGCCGTCCTGCGCCGGCTTCACCGTCGAAGAGGTCCGCTCCACCCAGACCCGCTCGATCGGCACCAGCGGCGCGAAGACCTCGGTCTGTTCCGATTCCGCCCGGTACCACTCCTGCTCCGGCAGCACCGGCACGTAGGTCCGGCTCGCCTGCACCACGGCGTCATCGACGCGCAGATCGCCGCGCCAGCCGAGGCCTGGCAGTCCGACCACCGCCCGCCGCCCCCGCAAATCACGGACAGATGCGGCCGGTACCAGTTCGATGCCCGACGGAATGCGTTCGGCGTTGCCGGCGATCAGATCCCAGTCGGGAAGATCGTCGTCGCTGGGACGGTCGCTCACGGCTCGGCTCCGAGTGGTGCGCCCATCAGCTGCATGAACTGCACCGGATCGACGGCGCCGTTCTTGCTCGAGTCATTGTTGCGGTGCGTCTCGAAGTGCAGGTGAGGGCCCGAAGAATGCCCCGTCGTGCCCGACAGGCCGATTTCCTGGCCGGGTGCGACGCTTTGGCCGACGACGACACTCGGCTGTTTCACCATGTGACAGTACCGGGTGATGATGCCGTTGGCGTGCATGATGTCGACGAACCAGCCGCAGCCGCGAACCGACGGTGAACCGTCCCGGTCACAGCCCCAGAAACTCCCGTTCGGCCCGATCGCGTCGCAACGAACCTTGATGACCCGGCCCGCCGCCGCGGCGTGGATGACGGTCCCCCTCGGCACGATGAGATCGACGCCCTGATGGGTTGGGCGGGACGCGGTCCGGAACCCGGATCCCACCTTTCCCTTGACCGGTGCCGTCCATCCGGACGCGGCAATCTGCCCGGCATTGACGCATTGCAGCTCGGTCTGGTCTCCGACGGCACGCGCCGCGCCGCCGGTGAGGGAGTTGACGACCGTCGACGCCAGTTCCTCATGTTTGGCATACGCGTTGGGGTACGCACTGCGCTGCACCTTCTGTGCGGCACGGGTCAGGCTCATGCTCTGCCAGCCGGGAATCGTCACCAGCTTCTCGTAGAACTTCCGCGACGCGTACTTCGGATCCATGATCTGCTCGGGTGTGCCCCAGCCGGTGCTGGGACGTTGCTGGAACAGTCCGAGCGAGTCGTGGTCGTTGCGTTTGCCGAGGTTCGGCAGATTACGCAGCCACGATTCCTGCATCGCGGTCGCGACGGCGATGACCCAACCCCGCGGCGGCACATTCAGATCCTGCCCCACCCGTACGATGATCGCCGCGTTGCGCACCTGCTCGGGGCCGAGTCTGCGGTGGTTCGGCATCTCCGCCGACACATCGACCAGCTTGCCGTTGCCGCAGCCGGAGTCGTACGTGACGGTCTTGTTCGCAGCGTCGAGGAAGAACGACACCACGCCACCGCCGCAGCACAGCAGAATCAGCACTGCCGCAAGTGCGACCAGGAGCGCGGGACGGATTCTGCGCCGGCCGTTTTCGCTGTGCTCGTCGGCGGTGTCGAAGTCGGTCACGCCACCTCCCAGTCCAGCGAGGTGACCTGCCAGCGCCCATTCAGGGCCTCGAGCTGCAGGACGATCGTCCCGCCGTCAGCCGGTACCTTCGCGGTCGCGACCTGCCCGAAGCTCTCCAGTACCACCGGGCCGGTGATGGTGGCGGTCGGCACGTCGTTCGGGTCCGTATCGGCGAGGTCTTCCATCAGCTCACTCGACGCGTCCGGTTTCAACCCCGCCCGCCACTGCTCGCCGGTAATCCCCGCCTTGCGTATCCACGCCTTCCCGAACCGCGTGGCCACCGCATTCGCATCGGCGGCACCCTTGCTCAGTGACGGCGCCACCGACGCCTGGTCGTCCTGGAACCCGTCGTCACCGAGGGAACTGAACGGATCCGGCGACGCCGCAGTCGCCGGAGCGACGGTCGGCCCGAGCGCGTCATTGTTCGGCTGATCGCCCTCGGTGAACACGGTCCGGCCGAACCCCACCACCACGAGCACCACGACGATGAGCACCATCGCGATGCCATACCGCGTGCCGAGCAGACGCAGAACCGTACGCATGGATGCTCACCCCGGCAGGTTTGCCGACTCCGGCCGTCGAGCCGGCGACCGGTCTGGCACGGACCGCTCCGAGTCGGGCCGATAAATCGAATACGACGGCGCGGTCTCCGCGGGCGAGTCCGGCTCCTCCCATACCGGCTGCCGCCGCCGGCGCTGCGGACTGTCCTGCCGCGACGGCCGCTCCTCGGGCCTCGCGACCCGTTCGCTGGTACCGGCCGACCGTTCGCCGGCGCCCACCGACAACGGATCCTCGTCCCGCGACTCCGGCCGCTGCCGCACCGGCCCGTCCTCGCCACGCTGCCGCGGCTCATTCGTCCCGCCGGCGTCAACGACCTTCAGCGCGGCCGCCTGCCGTACATCACGCAGGAACAGCCGGTGCCAACTGCCGGCCGAGGTGATCGCCCGAGTCGAATCCTTCCCGCCGAGTTGTGTGATCCGGCGGTATGGGCGCAGCAGCAACCATCCGACGACCCCGGTCAGCCAGATCAGCAGGACCTGCAGCCATCCAGCTAGCGAAGCGGTACCAAGGATCACGGTTACTGCGAGCAGGTAGATCGCAGAACCTGTTCCGAAGATGACGATATTGAATACTGCGGCGATCACGGCGTTGCCAAGTCGTCGCAATCCGGCGTTGGCGGGGCGGAGAAGACCGACGGTTCCAAGGATTGGAGCCGCGATAACTGCCCAGCGAAAAATTAGAAATCCAAGAAGCACAAGTACGGAAGCTGTTATGTCGAATAAGGCAAAGAACAGTGCTGACAGGATTGCAAGGAATCCGGCACCGATGCGATCCATGCCCTTGCTGCCCTGCAGGTGTTCGTATGCTTCGGGATCCTCTACCTTAATCTGTTCGGCAATCTGCATCCAGCGCTTGTTTTTCAGATCCGTCAGAACCTTGCGTTCGTTGGACTCGATTGGAGGTCCAGGACGCTTGAGCCGGATCCGTTCCTCTTCGTCTTGCCGTGCCCGGGTCTCCGCTGCGCGGATTCTGTTGATCTCGTCCCAGGTAAACGACTTAGCATCGTACAGTGCAGGACCATACTTCTGGGCGGTGACGCTGTCGGCTGATCCGAGCGTTCCGCGAAGCCAATTACTGTACAGCAGCCCGTCCACTACAGTGTCGCTCGCTCGGACGGCGGGAGCGCGTGTGTCTATGCATGCTTTAGGTTCTGGGTTGCGGCACTGCTCGGCGGAGATGCTCTCATCAGGCGGGCCGACGGCATCATGTATCACACCCAAGCTGCCAATTAGAGTCCTGTCGGCAAGGCTGGCTGAAAGCTTTGGCCATGCTGCGATCCCGGTGATGAGAACCATGACGAAAATCGCCCAACCCGCCGTGGTGACGGCGGCCGACAAATCCGCCTGACGTGAACGCCAAAGAAGGTATAGTCCGACGACCGCGAGTGTCACTGCGCCGAAGGCGGTGAATACCTTTTCGTATACCGCCTTGGTGGCGGTATCAACAAGCGGGTCTGCCCATCCCCACATGGTCGACGGATCCCAGGCCCGCTCGCGGAGTGCGTTCGATGCGCCGATTATCGACGTGGCGATCAAGAATTCGCCGTTGGCGATTGTGCTTTCAAACTCGGCACTGGGATTGGTGACTACCGATGCGCATTTCAGGTCATACGTAGTGAAATCGTAGCCAGCGTATCCGTATTCGCCGTAACGGTAGGCGAAGCGCAGACCAGTGCCGGATTCGGGTCTGCTCGCGAACCATCCGGCCATGCCGGAGTCCGGTGCGCTCGGTGTTGGTGCATCCAAGCAGCTTACCCGAGACTGAATATCAACCTGAAGTCGATCTGCGCAGTTCTGGAAGTTACCCGGAACGCGCCACTCTTGGATTGAGCACAACGGATCCCCGGGCGCCTGTACCGGCGCTGGGGTCGCCGCTGCTGGGCCTACCGGGCCGCCGAACAGCGTTGCCACCGCGGCGACGATGACCACGGCTGCATACACGGGCAGGCGTCTCACCTGTCGACCTCCGGGTCGTCGTCGTGGATGTCCACGACCTCGCCGCCGACAGCGCCGTCGACGTGTACACCCCCCGGTGTCGTGTCCAGGTAGCGCAGGAGGTCCCGGACATAGGAGACGTCGACGCGGACCTTCTGCACCCTGCCGTCGACGTCGCGCATCACGAACTCGCGGAAGCCCAGCCGCGAGGACGAGGACGTGTCGACCTGGGAGAGGGCCGCCAGGGTCTGCTCGTAGCCGACGTCGGTCGGGACCCGCAGCAAGCGCAACGCCTCGGCCGCGATCTCGGAGTCCTCGGCGATGCGGCCGACGAAGACGGTGGAGACGAGGTTCTGCACGTCCAGGCCGAGGATGTCCTTCGGGTTCTGGGAGGCGACCAGCGCCGCGAGGTTCCACTTTCGGGAGTCGCGGGCGAGCCGGACCAGGAAGGAGCGGCCGGAGCGCCAGCCTTCCATGAAGTGGGCCTCGTCCAGGCCGACGAGCTTGCGCTGGGTCATGTCGCCGCCGTAGCAGCGGCGGACGGCGAGCCGGTGGGCGGTGTGCAGCATCGGCAGGGCGAGGGACTCCTCCGCGGACCAGTACTCGCGCTCGATCTTGAGGTCGGGGAGGCGGAGGCCGGCCATGGTGATGACGGTGAGGGTGGCGTCGGCGCCGAGGAGGCCGGGTGGCGGGGTGCCGAAGAAGAGCATGGCGAGGGGCATCTCGGCGGTGTCCAGGAGCAGGTTGCCCAGCTCCAGGGCGTCGTGGTCGCCGGTGTCGCGCAGCGAGCGGATGACGTCCTCGAGGGTCGAGGACTCCTCGGCCGGCACCTGGCGCACGGCGTGGCGCAGCATCGTGGCGGTGGAGGCCTCGCGGGCGACCTGCGGCGGGACCAGCATCATGCAGATGTCCTGCACGAGCATCCGGCGCTCGGCTCGGGCATTGGAGATCGCGATCTCGAACTCGCGGTCGCCGGCGGAGCCGGGGACGTAGTGGCCGCGTTGCGGGGTCGGGATCAGTGAGTACGGGGCGAGCGTGCCCTGCTCGGAGCCGGTCAGGTTGAGCACCCGGGAGTACGGCGCCAGCTCCGGCATCGCGCACAGCCTGGCCAAAGGCCCGGAGGGGTCGAGCAGCGTCACCTGCACGCCACGGCGCGCGTTCAGGTAGCCCAGCGCGCCCATGAGGGTGGACTTGCCGCCGCCGGGCTCGGCGACGAAGACAGCCAGGCCGGAGCGCTCGCGGACCTCCATGGGGAAGTGCAGGTCGAGGAAGACGGGCCGGCGGGAGGTGCCGGCGGTGCGGCCGATGAGGTCGCCGCGGCGGTCGCCGACGGTGGAGGCGGCCTGCGGCAGGGCGGCGGCGAAGAGCTTCACCGGCATGCGGCGCAGGTAACCGGTGTTGGCGAGGGGCTCGCCGGGGATGAACTCGCGGGCCAGCCAGTCCTGCTGCTTCGGGTGCTGCAGGGCGACCCGCATCTCCCGGGAGTACATCTGGGTGACCCGGCGGGCCCGCTCCAGGCACTCCTCCCGGGTGCGGCCGCCGACCGCGATGCGGTGCCAGCCGTGCGCACGCGAGGAGTCAACGGGCAGGCCGGTGCTGATCTCGTCGCCGATGGTGAGGGCGCGCTTCGCGAGCCGCTCCAGCTCCGGCGGGGCGTCGATGCCGTGCTCGCTGTAGTCGGCCTGCTGGGAGCGGATCAGCCGGAGCCGGTGCTCGAGATTGCGGAAGGAGTCGTTGGGGCCGAGGATGTCGATCCGCGACGAGAGCTCCATCGGCCACGGCAGCCGCTCGTGGAAGTGCAGCCACGGCTCGTGCCGCTCGGGGATCTCCAGGGGCTCCATCCGCCCGACGGTGAGGACCGCGACGTGCCGCTCCTCGCCGCTGACCCGGTTGACCAGCTTGACCGTGGAGCCGTAGGGCGTGCGATACCGCTCGACCTGCTCGGTCAGGGCGAGCAGGTCGCCGCGGTCCCAGCCGCCGTCGAGGCTGGTGATCTGCCCGGGCGGCGACATGCACAGCGCGACGGAGCGGTAGAGCAGCCATTCCAGCTCGAACGCGGTGACCCGCCGGCCGCGCATGCCGAACGCGCCGAGGACCTCGTCGAACTGCTCGACGGTGCGGGCCATCCGGCGGCGCTCGGCGTCGGCGACGCCGCGGCGGAACAGGGAGCCGATGCGCTCGGCGAAGGTGTCGCCGAGGGTGCGCCGGGCGAAGGAGATGCCGAGGTAGGTCTGGCCCTCGGCGTGGTTGATCGCCAGGAGGTGCTTCTGCGCGGCGACCAGGTGATCCGCCCACGACGGGCCGGCACCGGCCGACGGCAGCGGAAACGGCGTGTTGTTGTCCACGACGCGGGCCCACTGGTCGGCCGGGAACGGCTTGGTGGTGCGGCGCAGGTGCAGCCGGAAGCCGGCGAGCCCGGCGTACTGCTCCGAGATCGCCGACAGCAGCGCCTCGCGCTCGGCGTCGGGGCGGAACGCCCAGCGGACCTCGGGCAGCCAGTACCACGCCGTGACGGTGTTGGGCGTGAACGTCAGGTGCCCGGCGATCTCGGTGATCGCCAGGTCGATGGACGCCTGGCGGTCCTTGTGCCGCGGCTTCGGGGTGCGGTCCAGCGGGGTCCGCTTGCCGGGCTTCGTCGTCGGCGGGTTCCTGACCGGCCGCTGCGACGGTCCGGGAGCGTCCTGCGGGTTGCGGCGCGCCGGAGGCACGATCTCCCGGCCCGGCACCACCTTGCCATTCGATTTCGCCGGTGTACGACTGGCGCTTCCGCCCGACGGCCGGCTGGGCAGCCGTGAGGAACGGTCCGGCTGCCGCTGTGCGGGCTGCCGCTCGCCGCGCTGCCGCTCGACCTGCCCGCGCTCGGGCTGCCCACGATCGACCTGCCTGCGCTCAGACTGGCCGCGCTCAGACTGGCCGCGCTCGACCTGGCCACGGTCGCCCGGCCGCCGCTCGGCGACGCCCGGCCGCCCGAGCAGGCGGGGGTGCTCGCCGCTCCAGTCGAGGATCTCGGGATAGCCGGGGTGCTCGCCGCTGCGCTCCAGGCGGTCCGCGCCCGAGGGCAGCGCGGGGGGAGCGGCCTCGATCGGCTGCCGCTCGACGGGCGGGCGGTCCAGCTGCCGCCGCTCGTAGCCGGCGGCCGGCAGCGCCTCGGTGCGCGGAACCACCCGTTTGGGGGCGCGCAGGTCCTCCGGGGCCCGTCCCGCGCCGGACGACGGCGCCGCCGACACCGGGATGCCCGAGATCGGCCGGTTGCTACCGGGCTCCAGGGCCTTCACCCGATCGCGGGGGCGCCCGCCGGGCGGGTCGTCGAACAGGCCGAGGAACGGCGAGTCGACGTCGGCCGCGGGCGGCGCGCTCGCCGGGCGGTCGGCCGCCGGGCCGCGCGCCGGTCCACGGAACATCGCCACGCGACCGCCCTCGGCGGCGGCCCTCAGTCCGCCATCGTAGTCGGACGTGTGCGCAGCGTCGTCATCCATGTCCGGCTGGTTGGAATAGCCCCCAGTGCGACGGGGAGGCGGGTTGGTCATGCGAGATCACCGGTGAGTTCCGGGCGGATGCGCACCCTGGTCGCCACGAGCCTGGCATCGCGCTGCTCGTGGCTCGGCTCCCGGGTGTGGCGCCAGTCGGTCAGGGCTGTGCGGACCACCATCCGGGCGGGACGATCGGGGTCGACGTAGCGGAAGATCAGCGACGTCGCCACGATCGCGAGGGCGATCTCGTAGGCGGGGAAGTAGTCGACCTGCAGCGTGATCAGGTAACGGATGAACATGAACAACGGCACCAGCAGCGCGAACACCCCGTACTGCGCATACGGCAGCTGGATGGGAAGGGTGTAGCCGGGCGGCCCCAGGTAGACCAGGCGGGCCCGGTAGATGTCGTCGTCAGTGCGCAGCCGCATGTGTTATTCACTCGTCTCAGCAGTGAGGCCAGTAAGGCACGGCAGCTCTAGTTGAAGAGCAGTTTGACGAGCGAGTCGCCGAAGAAGAACAGCGACGCGGCGCCCGCGACGAAGGCCAGGCCGATGATCGCGATGGCGGAGCTGGTCAGCACCCGCGAGACCTCACCCTTGCTGGCCCGCCCGATGAAGATCACGCCGAGCGCGGCAAGGAGGATCGGCACGATCTTGGTCGTGAAGAAGTTCAGGATGCCGTCGGTGTTGATCGTCTTCGGTGTGGGTTCCGGCGACGGCGCCAGGGCGATCGCATCAGCGACGCGGGTGGTCTCCCCCCACAACGCCTGGCCGATCTCCAACAACATCATCAGACCTCCCCGGAGGCGCGACGGGCGAGGTGCACGCCGCGCGTTAAGCCTCGCTGATAAGACGACCCGGTCATACGACCCCGGCTGCTGTGTCGTCCTCCAGCGGAACCTTATCCGGGCGTTTGCCCTGCTAAATGCCCATTGTCGGGTTTAACGGTCCGAATAACGTTCACTTGCAGAGAGTACGTTGCAGCCCTCTTTCCAACAAGCTGACCGGTCCGTGATCAGTGTTGCTGATGAGGCGTCCGAACGGTTACCCCTGGTGGGGGACAGGTGACAGAGTGAAGGTGAGTACCTTCATTCAAGTGACGCTCCTTCGCCGTCCTTCCCCCGTGGTCATGGGGGTGCTCAACGTGACTCCGGACAGCTTCTCCGACGGCGGTCGCTACGCCGGGCTGGGTGCCGCGGTCGACCACGCCATGCAGATGGTCGACGAGGGCGCCGACGTGATCGACATCGGCGGCGAGAGCACCCGCCCCGGTGCGGAGCGCATCGACGCGCGCACCGAGCTGGACCGGGTCCTGCCGGTGATCCGCGAACTCGCCGCGGCGGGGGTCGCCATGAGCATCGACACGACGCGGGCCGCGGTCGCCGCCGAGGCCATTGCGGCCGGGGTCGCCCTGGTCAACGACGTGTCCGGCGGGCTCGCCGACCCCGGAATGGCCCGCGTGGTCGCGGAGGCCGGCTGCCCCTGGGTCCTCATGCACTGGCGAGGTCATTCGCGGAGAATGGCCGATTTAGCCCTTTACGACGATGTCGTGAAAGAGGTTTGTGCCGAATTGCTGGAGCGCGTCGATGAGGCCGTCGCCGCCGGCGTCTCACCCGACCGGCTGATTCTCGACCCCGGGCTGGGATTCGCGAAGAAGGCCGAGCACACCTGGCGGCTCGCCGCGCACCTGCCGGAGCTCGTCGCCCTCGGGTACCCCGTCCTCGTCGGATCGAGCCGCAAGTCCCACCTGGGCCGCCTGCTGGAGGCCCCGGACGGGACGCCACGCCCGACGGAGGACCGGGAGGCGGCGACGATCGCCACGACCGTGCTGTCCATCGCCGCGGGCGCCTGGGGTGTGCGGGTCCACGAGGTCCGTGGGAATGTTGACGCGATCAAGGTGTGGCAGGCCGTCCAGGCCGCCGGATGAGCGGGTGGTGAGATGACAGCCGACCGGATCAGCCTGACCGGGCTCCGGGTCCGCGGTCACCACGGGGTGTTCGACTTCGAGCGCGCCGACGGCCAGGACTTCGTGATCGACGTGATCCTGGAGCTCGACCTCGCGCCGGCCGCGGCGTCCGACGAGGTCACCGACACCGTGCACTATGGCGAACTGGCCGGCGGCCTCGCCGAGGTCGTCGCCGGGGAGCCGGTCAACCTCATCGAGACCCTCGCGCAGCGCCTCGCCGACGTGTGCCTGCGGGACCCGCTGGTCCTCGCCGCGACCGTCACCGTGCACAAGCCGCAGGCGCCGATCCCGCACGAGTTCGCCGACGTCGCCGTGACCATCCGCCGGGCACGCCCGTGACGAGAGCGGTGCTCGCCCTGGGCAGCAACCTCGACGACCGCGAGGCCAACCTCCGCGGCGCGGTCGCGGGGCTGGGTGACGTCGTGGTGGCCGTCTCCGGGGTGTACGAGACACCCCCGTGGGGCGACCCCGACCAGCCGCACTACCTCAACGCGGTCCTGCTCGCCGTCGACCCGGGCGCGACCCCCCGCGACTGGCTCGACCGGGCCCACCGCCTGGAGGACACCGCAGGTCGCGTGCGGGACCCGGAGCGCCGCTTCGGCCCGCGTACGCTTGACGTAGACGTCATCGCCGTCTGGGACGACGACGACCGGCCGGTCACCACCGACGATCCGGAGCTGACCCTGCCCCACCCGCGGGCACATCTCCGGGCGTTCGTGCTCCGGCCGTGGCTCGACATCCAGCCCTATGGGCAGCTGCCGGGCCACGGGTGGCTCTATGACCTGGTCCGGGCCTCCCCGGTCGCCGCCGACCTCGCCGACCTGCGCCCGCGGGAAGACATCCACCTCGAATCGTGATCTGGAGCCGAGCCGATGGCCACGCCGTCATCCGACGAACCGAACGCGACCGGGCCCAAGGGCCGTATGGAGCCGACCCGCCCAGCCACCCTCGTCATCGCCGCGCTCGCCACGACCGCGCTGGCCTGGATCGGCATCAGCAGCCTGTGGAACAGCATGCCGACGCTGCCCTGGCTGCCACCGCTGACCCTGATCGGCCTGGCGATCTTCGAGGGCTTCGAGGCCTACTCGACCCGCAACCGGATCCTCCGCAAGGAGGGCGCCGGGCCGCTGCAGCCCCTCGTCATCGCGCGGTACGCCGTCCTCGGTAAGGCATCCGCCCTGGTCGCTGCCCTGTTCGGCGGCCTCTACCTGGGCATGTCCACCTGGCTGCTGACGCAGAAGGGGGTCCTGGCCAAGGTCTCGGACAACCTGCCGCAGGCGCTGCTCGGCGTCGCCGCATCGATCGTGCTGGTTGCCGCCGCATTGTGGCTGGAACGGGCCTGCCGGGTGCCCCCGAGCCAGCGGGACAAGGATCTTCCCAGGCAGGGGCGCGTGGACGGCCGCCAGGAGGGCGATCGCACCGAGGACGAAAGCCTCGATCGATAGCCATCTGGAACAAACACTGTCGTCTTCCACGCCCAAAGACTGTCGCAGGTCACAATCCGCGGTTACTGTGCGACCCGTACCGGTCGTCGGCTGGCAGGAGGCGCGCGCGATGGCGTACGACGACTCGCGGTTCCGCGGTGAACCCGGGTTCCGTGAGGAGCCCGACTTCCGATCGGGCGGCGTGCCCGAGGACGCGCCCACGCTCGGCGTGTCCAACCAGTCGGTCTACACCCCTGGTTCCTACGCGGCGAACACCGACTACAGCGTGCCGCCGACGGAGAGCACGCTGGGCCTCGCCGCCAGGCGGGCCGCGCCCAGCCCCGCGCAGCTCGGCGACGTCTTCGACGACCCCGAGCACGGCGAGCCGGGCCGCGACCGGCTGGCGGTGCACGCGCTGTGGGAGATGGTGCTCCTGCTTGCCACCGCATCGCTGCTGTACCTGCTGCGCGACGCCCGCCCGGAGGCGCTGCGCGGCGTCGAGTTCGAGTCGCTGCTGCTCGCCGGCGCCGAACTGGGACTCGTCGCCATCGCCATGGGGCTCACCCTGCGTGCCGGCGCGGTCAACCTGGCCCTCGGCCCGATCGCGTACGCGTCGGCGCTGTTCTTCGCCGACAACTCCCACCGCGGCCTGGCGATGACCGCCGGTATCACCGCCCTCGTCGCGCTCGGCGTCGGCGTGGTCATCGCGGTCCTGGTCGTCGGCTTCCACGTCCCCGGCTGGGCGGCCAGCCTCGGCGTCGGCCTCGCGCTCATGGCCTGGATCGCCGACCAGAACGCGGAGAAGGTCGTCACCGGCGCGTACGACCCGCACGACAAGGCGCTGTACTGGCTGCTCGCGGTCGTCCTCGTCGGGGTCGTCGGCGGTGCCGTCGGCCTGATCCGGCCGGTCCGCCGCGCCGTCGGGCGCTTCCGCCCGGTCGCCGACCCGGCCCGCCGCCGCGGCGGCGGCGCGGCCACCATCACCGGCCTCGCGATCGCCGGCTCGGCCCTGCTCGCCTCGGCCGCCGGGGTGCTGACCGCCCTCGACGTCCGCGAGGTCGCCACCACCGAGAACGGCATGGCGGCGGCCGGCCTCGCCACCACCGCCCTCGCCCTCGGCGCGGCCCTCGTCGGCGGCACCTCCGCCTACGGCCGCCGCGGCGGCGTGTTCGGCACCGTCCTCGCGGTCGCCGCCATGACGGTGCTGTTCCGGTACTCCGCCGCCGAGAAGTGGAACATCGCGCCCCTCGCGGTCGCCGGCGGCGCGATCGTCATCGGCCTGGTCGTGACCCGTCTCATCGAGACCTTCGGCAGGCCGCCGACGATCGCGGAGGAAGAGGTCGAGGAGGAGATCTGGACCCCCAGCACGTCCTCGACCCGCGGCGACTACGGCACCGGCCAGGCCGAGCCCGACAACGGCTGGTCGGCGTCGCGCACCGGAGGCTGGACCAGCCAGTTGCCGGCGCGCACCACGGACGAGGACTGGGGCGTCGAGGAGCGGTGGGGCAGCAACCGCTGACCGCCGCGCCGCCCTCGCTAAGCTGTGTTCATGACCGACGCCACCCTTGCGGAGCTTGACGCGCTGTCCACCGAGGAACTCCGCGAACGCGCCTTCAACCTCGCCCGGCAGCGTCGCGACGTGAAGTTCTTCTGGGACCTGTTCAAGCACGTCACGTCCAGCAACGACGACACGCAGGACGGCTGGCTCGGCTCGCTGGACGCCACGATCGACGACGTCGTCGCGCTCTGGCGTGAGGTCACCGACCACAGCTACGGGGAGTCCGAGCCGCTGGTCCGCGCGGCCTTCATCGACTACCTGATGTCGCCATCGAAGTAACTATCGGTATCTGTTTACAAAAATTGTTTCCCGGGACTAATCCGGGGCATGGCTGTTACTCGTTCGCGCTACCGCTCCGCGTCAAGCGCGGGCACGCTGGTGGCATTCCTGCTGGTGCTGATCTTCGGCAGCCCCTGGTACGTCGACTGGGTCAACGAGGGCAACAGGGGGCTCTTCCTGGAGACCCTCGCGTGGCCCCAATGGAACATCGACAGCGATCAGTCGTTCCGTGAGCTGCTGGCCGCCGACCTGAAGGCGATCCTGCTGATCCTGTTCACGGCGGTGTTCATCTCACTGCTCGTCGGCGCGCAGCTGTCCAGCGCGCGCGGCACCATCTCGGCGATCCTGACCGGTTGGGCCGCCTTCATCTTCGCGGCCGCGCTGGCCGCCCTCCTCACCGCGTTCCTGCTGGCGAACGCGTCCTTCGGGACCGCGGTCGTCAACGCCGCCGGCGGCGCCGGCTACGGCCTCATCGTCGGCTGGATCGTCGGCATCGCCTCCATGGCGGGCCGGCGGACGTAACGGCACCGCGAACAGACCGGCGGCGGCCACCCCCGCCGCCGGTCTTCGCGCATCAACGGGCGGTGGTGTCGACCTCGGCGAGCGCCACCTGTACATCCGCGGCGGACAACAACCCGAGCGGCTCGTCGCCGTCCCGCACCACCACCGAGCCCGTCCCCGCTGCCAGCATGGTGCCGAAGGCGACCCGCAGCGTCGCGCCGGCAGGGACGCTGGGCAGGCCGTCGGGGGCGCCGTCGAGCGGGTGCAGCCGGTCGCGGGGGATCGGGGTCACCGACAGGCGCATCACGCCACGGTCCTCGCCGATGAACTGCTCGACGAACGCGTTGGCGGGGTTGGCCAGGAGCTCCGCGGGCGTCGCGTACTGCTCCAGGTGCGCGTGGTCGGACAGCACCGCGATCTTGTCGCCGAGCTTGATCGCCTCCTGGAGGTCGTGCGTGACCAGGATCGTCGTCTTGCGCACGCTCTGCCGCAGCCGCAGGAACTCGTCCTGCAGGCGGCCCCGGTTGATCGGGTCGACCGCGGAGAACGGCTCGTCCATCAGCAGCACCACCGGGTCCGCGGCGAGCGCGCGGGCGAACCCGACCCGCTGGCGCTGACCGCCGGACAGCTCGTGCGGATACCGGGCGGCGTACCGCCCCGGCTCGAGACCGACCAGGTCCAGCAGCTCGTCGGTGCGCGCGGCGACGCGGGCCTTGTCCCACCCCAGCATGCGCGGCACGGTGCCGACGTTGGTCCGGACCGTCTGGTGCGGGAACAGTCCCACATTCTGGATCACGTAGCCGATCGTGCGCCGCAACCGCACCGGGTCGACCCTGGTCACGTCCTCGCCGGCGACCAGCACCCGGCCGCTGGTCGGCTCGATCAGCCGGTTGACCATCCTGAGCACGGTCGACTTGCCGCAGCCCGACGGGCCGATGAGCACGGTCACGTCGCCGGCGGCGATGTCCAGGCTCAGCTCGTCGACCGCCGTGGTGCTGTTCGGGTACGTCTTGCTGAGCCGATCGAGGGTGATCGGCGCGGCGTCGGCCTTCGCGGTACGGTCCACGCATGTCCTTCCTGGCTCGCGGTGAGGCGGGCAACCCCTGGTTTTCCTGGAGTTACGTCCGGGACAACTCCGACACGATCCGGGACGCGCTGCTGGATCACGTGGCCATCACCGTGTGGTCGGTCGCGATCGCGGTGGCCATCGCGGTGCCGCTGGCGGTGCTGGCGTACTGGGTGCGCCCGCTCGCCACGCCGATTCTGACATCAGCCAGCGTGCTTTACACGATTCCGTCGCTGGCCCTGCTGGCCTTCCTGGCGCCGTTCCTGGGCACCGGCCGCACCCCCGTCATCGTGGCGCTGGTGATGTACGCGCTGATCGTCATCATCCGCAACTCCCTCACCGGACTGCAGCAGGTGCCCGGCGACGTGCGCGAAGCCGCCACCGCCATGGGATACGGCCGGGCCGCCCGCCTGCTGCGCGTCGAACTGCCCCTCGCGCTGCCGTCGATCCTCACGGGGCTGCGGCTCGCGACGGTCTCGACAGTGGCGTTGGTCACTGTCGGCGCGGCCGTCGGCTCCCAGGGCGGCCTCGGCGCGCTCATCCTCAGCGGCTTCCGCAACAACTTCTACAAGGCGCAGATCGCCACCGCCGCGCTCATCTGCGTGCTGCTCGCGCTGGTGCTGGACCTGCTGCTGGTCGCGTTGACCCGGGCCCTCACGCCGTGGACCAGGAGGGCGAAGGCATGAGCGGTCCGGAGCGCAGCGGAGGCGGCTCATCATGAGCGCAATCAATGACATGTTCCTGTGGTTCAACGACCCGCTGAACTGGACCAATCCCGACGGTGTGCTGGTCCGCCTGCAGGAGCACCTGGAGATCTCGTTCCTGTCGGTGTTCTTCGGCTGCCTGGTCGCGTGGCCCGTCGGGATCCTGCTCGGCCGCGTCGGCGCCGGCTCCGGCGTGGTCGTCATCCTGTCCAACATCACGCAGGCGATGCCGGTCATCGCGCTGCTGACGATCCTGTCGCTGAGCCCGCTCGGCATCGGCAAGTCGGCCGTGGTGGTCGCGCTGACCGTGTTCTCGTTGCCGCCGCTGCTGGCCAACGCGTACACCGGCATGCGGGCGATCGACGAGGAGGTTCGCGATGCGGGCCGGGGCATGGGTCTGCGGACGGATCAACTGCTGTTCCGGGTGGAGCTGCCGCTGGCCGTGCCCTACCTGGCGACGGGCCTGCGGATCGCGACCACCCAGGTGGTGGCCACCGCGACCCTCGCCACCCTGGTCAACGGCGGCGGACTGGGCAACATCATCTCCGCCGGGTTCGGGCTCGGCCCGGGCCGCGGCGACGCCCAGATCCTCGCCGGCGCGGTCCTCGTCGCCCTGCTCGCGCTGCTCATCGACGGCCTGATGGCCCTGGTGGAGCGCAAGGTCACACCCAAGGTGTTACGGCAGGCCGCAGGCAGAGTGTGACCGGTCGTTACGAAACCGTGCCTGGTTGCGGTTGCCGATTCCACATGGGCGGAGTTGCCTATTGAGGAGCGGGCGGGCTTCAAGCCGATGCGCCGTCCGTCGGACACGCGGCCGGTCACAGTGATCGCGCCGGGACACGGAAGGCGGGCCATTTTGCGAACTGCCATGCGCGCCACGCTCGGGGTCCTTCTGGGCCTCGCCACCGTAGGCCTCGCGGCCTGCGGCGATGAGGGTTCCTCGGGCACCCAGGCGCCGGCGAGTGTGAGCGGGGCCGGCTGTGCCCCGGTCGCCGGAGACAAACTCGTCGTCCTCACCGACGACAAGCAGCTCCAGACGGCGGACAACATCATCGCCGCGATCAACACGAAGGCCGCCGACCCGGCCCTCGTCGCGGCGCTGGACAAGGTCTCCGACGCACTCACCACGGAGAAGCTGATCCAGCTCAACAAGGCGGTCGTCGTGGACCGCAAGACGTCCAAGGTCGCGGCGGAGGACTTCGCCAAGGCCGAGAACCTCACGACCGGTCTCGAGAAGGGCAAGGGCGGGGCGATCAAGATCGGCGCCGCGGACTTCGCCGAGAACGCCACGCTCGGCGCGCTCTACGAGATCGCCCTGGACGCCGCCGGTTACGACGCGACCGTCCAGACCATCGGCAAGCGCGAGGTCTACTACGGCCAGCTCACCAAGGGCGACATCCAGGTCGTCCCGGAGTATGCGGGCACCCTGACCGAGTTCATCAACGGGCAGGTCAACGGCAAGGACGCCAAGACCCTCGCCTCCGGTGACGTCGACAAGACCGTCACCGCGCTCAAGGACATCGGCGGCAAGGCCGGCCTGACCTTCGGCAAGGCGTCGAAGGCGGCCGACCAGAACGCGTTCGCGGTCACCACCGCGTTCGCCGACAAGAACGGCGTGAAGACGCTCAGCGACTTCGCCACCAAGTGCTCCGGCAAGGACACCGTCCTCGGTGGCCCGGCCGAGTGCCCGCAGCGGCCGTTCTGCCAGCCCGGTCTGGAGAAGACCTACAGCATCCAGTTCGGCAAGTTCGTCAGCCTCGACGCGGGCGGCCCGCAGAGCCTCGACGCGCTGAAGAAGGGCACGGCGACGATCGCGCTCGTCTTCTCCTCGGACGGCTCGCTCGCCTAGCCGCGCCGATAACGCACGGTAGTGGTGGAATGCCCGTCCTCGACGCCGAGGGCGGGCATTTCCCTTGCTCTGAAGACTAGGTAAGGTCTCTGCTCATGCCAGCCGCGGAAACCACCGGAGGACGGCCGAGCGCGAAGGTGCTCCAGATCCTCTTCTGGGCTGGCGTCGGCCTTGCTCCGCTGGCCGCGCTGCTGCTGCTGTTCGGTGGCGGGTTCGTCCTGCAGCTCGCCGCGGTGCTCGCCGTCGGGGTCGTCGTGCTCATCGGCCTGTCCATCGCGCTGCGCCCCGACAACGACAACGTGCGCAGCGAGATCGAAGAGGCGATGTTCGAGGAGCTCGACACGCTCCGCGACGACATCCGTGGCGACATCACGCACGCGGCCCGCGCCACGCACGGTCAGCTCGTCGAGCGCATCGGCGTGCTGCACGAGACCGTCGACGCGCTGCGCAACCAGGTCGACATGATGCGCGGCCAGCTCGAACGCGCCACCCGCGCCGCGCAGCAGGCCGCCGCCCAGCACGCCGGGCCACAGCCGGTCGGCTCCGCCGCGGTGCCACAGGGCGTGCTGCGGCACACCGAGACCGTGCAGGTCACCACCAAGACCATGGTCGTCGACCCGACCGACCAGCGCCGCGACGGCACCGTCTACGGCGCCCGCCCCGTCGAGATCCCGCAGCAGCGCCGCCCGGTCGCCGAGCGCGTCGCCGAGCGTGACGCCGACTGGCCCCAGCGCCCGGGCGAGTGGTCCGACCGCGACGGGCAGGACTGGCACGACCCCGCCGAGCGGGGCGCCACGACGGCGGCAGGGACGCCGGCCGGGTCGTCGACGGCGGGCACTGGAGCGAGGCGCCCGACCGGGCCGGGCGCGCCGGCCGGGCCGGCTGGGCCGACCGCGATGACGAGCCCGACCAGGCCGAGCGTGACCGTGGCGGGCGGAGCGGGTCGCATGACCGCGGGCGTGGCGGCCGCGACGCCCCCGACTGGGTCGACCAGTCCGACCGCACCGGTCGCGGTGACTGGACCGACCGTGGCGACGACGGCGACACCGGCCGGGCCGACCGTGGCCGTGGTGACTGGACCGACCGTGGCGACGCCGGCGGGCACGCGGCCCGCGGCGAGTGGGCCGACGGCGACCGGGCGGACCGCGGCGCGCGCGGCGGCCGGGCCGACGCTGACCCCGGCCGGGGCGACAGAGGCACCCGCGGCGAGTGGGGTGCCCGCGGCGACGGCGCGGACGGCGAAGGCGGCGGGCGGAGGCGGCGGGCCGAGTGGACCGACCGCGGCGACGGTGCCCGCGGCGACGACCGGGCCGAGCGCGGCCGCGGCGAGCACTCGGGTCGCGGTGACTGGGGCGACCGGGGCGAGCACGGCGCCGACCGGGGCGAACGAAGCCGGGGGGACCACGCCGACCGCGGCGGACGTGGTGAGCACACTGACCGCGGGGGCCGGGACGAGCAGTCCGACCGCACCGAGCGGGGCTGGGGCGCCGAGCGCATCAGCCGGTCCGAGCGCACCGAACGATCCGAATGGACGGAACGCAGCGAACGGTCCGAGTGGATCGAACGCACCGAAGCATCCCGTGAGGCACCCCGTGAGGCGCCCCGCGAGGAATCGTGGACCGAGCAGCTGCTGCGGGAGCGGATGGCGCGGGCCGCCGGCGACGGGCCGTCCCGGGAGGTCGAACGCCCGGGTGGGCGCCGCCGCGCGCACGACCCGGACGACGACGCCGGCAGCGTGACCGGGGTCCGCACCACGGACCGGTGGGCGTCGGTGCACAGCGACGAGCGCGGCGGCCGCGAGCTGCGCATGGGCGAGCGCCGCGCCGCGGTCCACGCCGACGAGACCGGCACCCACGTGCGGATCGAGGACCGCTGGGCGTCGGTGCGGCACGAGGAGTACGTGCCCGCCACCCCCGACGACGAGCCCCACCGGGAGAGCCCACGCCGGTCCGAGGCCCGCCGTGAGCGCGAGCGCCAGCGCGAGACCGACGGGCAGTGGTCCGAGAGCAGCTACGAGGAAGCCCGCCGCGACGACACCGGCACGACCCGCTGGTCCGAGGTCCGCCGCGACCGGCCCGCCCTCGGCGCCGCGCAGGCCGCCCTGCCCGCGGCTCCCGTGTCGCGCTGGCAGGACCCCGCCCCCGCCCCCGACGAGGAGCGCGTCTCGCGCCGCGCCCGCCAGGACGACGACGAGGACTACGGCTGGAACGGCTCCCGCGACGACGCCCGCTCCCGCCCCGCCCGCCAGATCGTCGACTTCGAAGGCAACGACGACCGCTGGCGGTAAGGCTGCTGCGGCGGGTTCCCACCCGCGGCCCCCATGCTCGCTGCGCTCGCGCTGTCAGCGTCGCCGCCAAAGCCGTCCCGGCGGCCGGCCAGCGACTTCGATCACGGTGGCGCCGGTGCGGGACGAGCCGGACGACCCGAGCGGCATGGTGGGAGCGCCAGCCGGCGTCGACCGGACCCACGGCAATCCGGCGGATCCCTGGCAAGGCAGCGTGCGGCGGCGGGCGCTCTGGAGCGTTCTTGCCGGTGGTTGCGCGTTCGGCGGCGGGGCGAGCGCCTGCCGCGGGGTCCGGCCCGCCCATGATTGGTGTTTGCCGTCGTCGAGTGTCGCCGCGGCCGGCGCGGCTCGCCGCCGGACGACCTTGCGGCTGTGATCGAAGGACGGCGGTGGTCGTCCCGGTGGCCGGGGGTGTCCTTCGATCAAGCGGGGCGGGGAAGGTCGCCGTCTGGAGCGTGGTACTCCCCGGTCCGGTCATCGGTGGCCGCGACTTCGCGGCGATCCGGAAGGCACCGGCACCCACCCGGTCCGGCGGAGCGGCGGGGTGGCAGGGTGGCGGCCCGCGCACCGGAGTGTTCCTGCCGGCGGCCACGGTTCGGTGCCAGCGGACGATCTTGCGACCGTGATCGAAGGACGGCGGTGGTCGTCCCGGTGGCCGGGGGTGTCCTTCGATCAAGCGGGGCGGGGGAAGGTCGCCGTCTGGAGCGTGGTACCCACCGGACCAGTCACCGATTGACACAACCCTGCACAGATCGGGGAGGCACCGGCACCCACCCGGTCCGGCGGAGCGGCGGGGTGGCGGGGTGGCGGCCCGCGCACCGGAGTGTTCCTGCCGGCGGCCACGGTTCGGTGCCAGCGGACGATCTTGCGACCGTGATCGAAGGACGGCGGTGGTCGTCCCGGTGGCCGGGGGTGTCCTTCGATCAAGCGGGGCGGGGAAGGTCGCCGTCTGGAGCGTGGTACCCACCGGTCCAGTCACCGATTGACACAAGCCTGCACAGATCGAAGTCGCCCCGTGGCTGTCCGGGGTGGCTTCGGCGAAGGCTACTTGTCGACGTCGCCGACGACGAAGAACATCGAGCCGAGGATGGCGATCAGGTCGGGGACCAGGGTGCCGGGCAGCAGCTTCGACAGGGCCTGGACGTTGGAGTAGGACGCGGTGCGCAGCTTGAGGCGCCAGGGGGTCTTCTCGCCGCGGGAGACCAGGTAGTAGCCGTTGATGCCGAGCGGATTCTCGGTCCAGGCGTAGGTGTGCCCCTCGGGGGCCTTCACGACCTTCGGCAGCCGCACGTTGACCGGGCCGGTGAGCTTGTCGACCTCGTCGAGGCAGGTCTGTGCGAGGTCGAGCGAGGCATACACCTGGTCGAGGAGCACTTCGAAGCGGGCGTGGCAGTCGCCGGTCGTGCGGGTCACGACGGGGACGGTGAGCGAGCCGTAGGCCAGGTAGGGCTCGTCGCGCCGCAGGTCGAAGTCGAGGCCGGAGGCGCGGGCGACGGGGCCCGAGGCGCCGTAGGCGGCGGCGTCGGCGGCGGACAGGACGCCCACGCCGACGGTGCGGGCGAGGAAGATCTCGTTGCGGCGGATCAGGTTGTCCAGGTCGGGCATGCGGCGGCGGACCTGGTCGATGGCGGCGCGGGCGCGGGTGGTCCAGCCGGCCGGGACCTCCTCCTTGAGGCCGCCGACGCGGTTGTACATGTAGTGCATCCGCCCGCCGGACGCCTCCTCCATGACGGCCTGGATCGTCTCGCGCTCGCGGAAGGCGTAGAAGACGGGCGTGATCGCGCCGATCTCCAGCGGATACGAGCCGAGGAACATCAGGTGGTTGAGCACCCGGTTGAGCTCGGCCAGGGCGGTGCGCAGCCAGACGGCCCGGTCGGGGACCTCGATGCCCATGAGCCGCTCGACGGCGAGGACGACGCCGAGCTCGTTGCAGAACGCCGACAGCCAGTCGTGCCGGTTGGCCAGCATGATGATCTGCCGGTAGTCGCGGACCTCGAAGAGCTTCTCCGCGCCACGGTGCATGTAGCCGATGATCGGCTCGGCGCTGAGCACCCGCTCGCCGTCCAGGACGAGCTTGAGCCGCAGCACACCGTGCGTGGAGGGGTGCTGCGGGCCGATGTTGAGCACCATGTCGGCGGTGTCGAGGCCCGCGCCGGTGCCGACCGTCAACTCGGAGGTCATGCTTGTAACACTAAAGCCACTACAGGTCCTGCAGGATCCGCAGCGCCCGCGAGACGTTGTGCATCGTGGCGGTGTCGGCGACGGCGACGCGCTCGGTGAACCAGCGCTTCAGCGGCGAGGAGAGCCGGTCGGGCATGACGACCAGGTCGTCGAGCTCGACGGCGAGCGGCGAGTCGCGCAGCTCCTCCTGGTCGGTGACCTCGGCGACGATGACGACGGGCACGTCCGTGCTGTTGAACACGTCGGAGCTGATGATCAGTCCGAGGCGCTCACGGGCGCCCTTGATCAGCCAGACTTCACCGCGCCGCACGGCGCCCGCTGAACAGCTCCGCGTCGACCAGGGCGATCTCTTCCTCGTCGGCGAGCGCGGCGCGCTCCAGGTCGGGCTTGGCCCGGCGCACCGCCTCGGCGTGGGCGGTGAAGATCTCGCGCAGCGCGCGCTCCTGCGCGGCGCGGTCGATCCACGCGCTGAGCGACACGCCGTCGCGCTCGGCCCAGCGTCGGGCGTCGGCGATGGTCTGGTCGGAGAACGACAACGTCACCTTGGCCGTCATGATCGCCAGTGTACCGCGGGTATGACAAATGTTCATACCCACCGCATGACCCAGTGGTGGCCGCCCAGGCCCGCGGGGTCGGTGAGCTCCGCCGCCTCGCCGGCCCGCGCCAGGGCGCGCACGTAGCCGGACGGGTCGGTGGAGGCGAGCGCGATCGGCGGCCGCCCGCCGTGCACCCCCAGGAGCCGCAAGGCTTCCCGCTGCGTCATCAGCAGGTGGTGTACGCCCAGCGCGTCCAACGCGACCGCGACCGTCAGATCGCACGACCCGTCCGGTACCGCCGGGGTCTCCTTGCCGTCGCGGAAGCCGGTGAGCGTGCCGAACAGCGGCCGCGAGCCGGCGAGGTGGCCGTAGTCGACGGCGAGCGCCAGCCCGCGCGTCACGCTGCCGGCGGCGCTCGCCCATGCCTCGTCGCGCGGCCCGCCCAGCTCGGCGCGGGCGCCCTCGGGGAGGCCGTCGAGCGGCCACCATTCGGCCAGCCAGGCGGCGTCACCCGGCGTCAGCGGTGCCTCGTCGAGGGTCTCCGTGCCGTCGGCGGAGCTCAGGACGTACCGCGGCCGCAAATGCGAATCGAGCTCCACGATGTCGACCGGGATGTTGTCGAGCCACTCGGTGGCCACCAGCAGTCCGGTGATGCCGGACGGGATCGTGGAGGTCCACCCGATCGTGTCGGGCAGGTCACCCGGGCGGGGAGCGAGCTCGACGCCGACGGCCGCGACCCGGGCGGCCACGGGCGGCGGGAGGGCGGCGAGGATGCCGCGCAGCAGCTCGCCGCGGCCGGCGCCGACGTCGACCAGGTCGAGCCGGGCGGGCCGGTCCAGGGCCTCGTCGAGGCGCTCCAGCAGGGTGGCGATCGCACCGGCGAACAGCGGCGAGGCGTGTGCGCTGGTGCGGAAGTGTGCGGCCGGCCCGCCGTCAGGCCGCACGAAGAACCCGCCGTCACCGTAGAGGGCCCGCTCCATCGCCGCCCGCCACCGCATGCCCACGCTCACAGGAACACTTTGCCTTCTCCCCGGTAGGTGGGCACCACGTCCACGATCGTGTCGCCGGACACCAGGTGGACCTCGTTGACGTGCTCGCACAGCTCGCCGGCCTTGGCGTGGCGGAAGTAGACCCGCTCGCCGAGCCGCAGGCCGGCCGCGCCAGGACCGACGAGAGGGGTCTGGACCTCGCCGGCGCCCTCGGTGCCGATGAGCTTCAGCCCTTCCGGCAGCCACGGCAGGGGTTGCCGGGTCGGTGAGGTCTCGCCGGACGCGATCCAGCCGCCGCCGAGGACGGTCGCGACCTGCGGGTTCGGGCGGCGCACGACCGACATCGCGAAGAACGCCGCGGGTTGCGGGCGCCAGCGGCGGTACCCGTCGAAGAGCCACGGGCCGAACAGCCCCGAGCCGGCGGCGACCTCGGTGACCGCCGGGTCCTGCGCGGTCGCCTGGACGCTGCCGGTGCCGCCGCCGTTGACGAACTCCAGGTCGGCGTGGCGGCGGACCTCGGCGACGACGGCCGCGCGCCGGGCCAGCAGCTCGGGGAACGAGCGGGACTGGATCATGCGGATGAGCGCGCCGCGCACCGGGCGTCCGGGCGGCGCGTCGCCGAGGCCGGCGATCTGCGCCTCGTAGGACATCAGCCCCACCAGGCGGAACCCGGCCCGGGCGGCGATCGCGGCGGCGAGGTCGCCGGCCTGCCGGGCGCTGTGCACGGGTGAGCGCCGCACGCCGATGTGCACGCCCCGGGCAGGGCGCCAGGAGGCGTCCAGGTCGATGCAGACCCGCACCGCCCCGGCCCGCTCACCGGCCGGGACGACGGCGTCGATCAGGTCGAGCTGGGCGGGGCTGTCGACCATGACGGTGACGGTCGCGGCGAGTTTCTCGTCGGTGGCGAGGCGGTGCAGCGCGGCCCGGTCGGCGGTCGGGTAGGCGACCAGGATGTCGCCGGACGTGCCGTGCTCCGCCAGCCAGATCGCCTCCGGCAGGGTGAACGCCATGACGCCGTGCCAGCCCGGCTGGGCCAGGGCCCGGTCGATCAGCGCCCGGACCCGCACCGACTTGCTGGGCATCCGCAGCGGCTTGCCGGCCGCGCGGCCGACCATCGCGGCGCTGTTGGCGTCGAACCCATCGAGGTCGACGATCGCGAACGGCGGGTCGAGGTCGGCGGTGGCCCGGTCGTAGCGGGCCCGCAAGGCGGCACGTGAGCTGGACACGACTCACCGTACCGAGTCCGCGGTGAATATGAAAGAACCTCGCGTCCGTGCTTCTGCCCCCACGTGCGCGACACCCGAGGACCGGTAGCGTGGTTACAGTAAGCGGTCTACTGAGGAGGTGCCGCCATCGCGAGCAGCGACTTGTCCGGCTTCGGGGAGCTGAAGGCGGTCCTGCGCATCCGGGCATTCCGTCGCCTGTGGGCGGTGCTGGGGCTCTCGTCCCTCGGTGACTGGCTCGGCCTGCTGGCCGCCTCCACCTTCGCCGCCGCGCAGGTGGACAACTCCGCGGCGCAGGGCGTGGCGTTCGGCTCGGTCATCGCCGTGCGCCTGCTGCCCGCGCTGGTGCTCGGCCCGGTCGCCGGCGTCTTCGCCGACCGGTTCGACCGGCGCCTCACCATGGTCGTCTGCGACCTGATCCGGTTCCTCTTCTTCGCCTCGATGCCGGCCGCCGCGCTGATCGTCGACGACAGCACGCTCGTGATCGCCTGGGCCGCCATCGCCACGTTCATCATCGAGACCACCGCGATGATCTGGACGCCGGCCAAGGAGGCGGCGGTGCCCAACCTGCTGCCCCGGGCCCGGCTCGAGACCGCCAACCAGCTGACGCTCGCCACCACGTACGGCATCACGCCGGTGCTGGCCGGCCTGGTGCTCATCGGCCTGGAGAAGCTCGTCGTCGCGATCTTCGGCGGCGGTGACGTCCGGCCGCAGGGCGTCGAGCCGAGCGAGGTCGCGCTGTGGTTCAACTCGCTGACCTTCCTTGCCACCGCCGTCACCGTGTTCTTCGGCATCAAGGAGATCAGCGGCCGGCGCACGGCCGCCGTGCAGCGCAAGCCCGGGATGCTCAAGGAGTTCACCCAGGGCTGGGCGTTCGTCAGCCGGACCCCGCTGGTGCGCGGCCTGGTGCTGGGCATCTTCGGCGCCTTCGCCGGCGGCGGCGTGGTCGTCGGCACCGCGAAGTTCTACGCCGTGTCGCTCAGCGCCGGCGACGCCGGCTTCGCGCTGCTCTTCGCCACGCTCTTCCTCGGTCTCGGCGTCGGCATCGCGGCAGGCCCGCGGATCGTCGGGGCGCTGTCACGGCGCCGCTGGTTCGGCCTGTCGATCATCCTTGCGGCGGGCTCGGTGCTGATCCTGGCCCTCGCCACCCACCTGACCGTCGCCGTCGGCGGGGCGCTGCTCGTCGGTGTCGGCGCCGGCATGGCGTTCCTGTCCGGCACCACCCTGCTCGGTGGCGAGGTCACCGACGACATGCGAGGCCGGGCGTTCGCCTTCGTGCAGATGGGCACCCGGGTGGTGCTCATGCTCACCATCTCGGTGTCCAGCGTCATCGTCGGCGCCGGCGGGTCGCGGCACCTCAACCTCGGCTTCAAGGACTTCGAGGTCTCCAGCACCCGCCCGCTGCTCGCCATCGCCGGCATCTTCGGCGTCATCGCGGGGATCGTCGCCCTGCGGCAGATAGACGACAAGAAGGGCGTGCCCCTCCTCGCCGACGTGCTCGGCTCGATCCGCGGCCGCCCGCTCAGCCCCGACGAGCCCCTCGCGGCCCAGGGGATCTTCATCGTCTTCGAGGGCGGCGAGGGCGCCGGGAAGTCCACCCAGGTCCGCCACCTCGCCGAGTCGCTGCGGGCGCTCGGCCGCGACGTCGTCGTCACCCGCGAGCCCGGCGCCACCCCGCTCGGCGAGCGCATCCGCAGCCTGGTGCTCGACCCGCCGGAGATCACCGGCGAGGTGGTGACCCCCCGCGCGGAGGCGCTGCTCTACGCCGCCGACCGGGCCCACCACGTCGCCTCCGTGGTCAGGCCCGCCCTGGCCCGCGGCGCCGTGGTGATCAGCGACCGGTATGTCGACTCGTCCCTGGCCTACCAGGGCGCCGGGCGCACCCTGCCGGTCGACGAGGTGTCGTGGCTGTCGAAGTGGGCGACCGGCGGGCTCAAGCCGGACCTGGTCGTCCTGCTCGACCTGGAGCCGGCCGTCGGCCTGGCCCGGGCCGGCCGCCGCGGCGACGCCGACCGGCTGGAGAGCGAGTCCCTCGCGTTCCACGAGCGGGTCCGCTACGCGTTCCTCGACCTGGCCCACGCCGACCCGAGCCGCTACCTGGTGCTCGACGCGTCCCTGCCGGCCGAGTCGCTCGCCACCGGCGTGCTGCAGCGGGTCCGGCACCTGATGCCCGCCGAGGACGAGTTCGGCATCGTGGAGGTCCTCGAGGACGTGGCCGAGACGGTCACCGTGCTCACGGGCGACGAGCTGACCGACGAGCTGCCCTCCGACGAGCTGCGTCCGGGCGGGCTGCATTCCGGCGGGAGCCGGGAGTCGCGGGTATGAGCGTGGACGTGGGCACGGTGCCGCCGATCTTCGCCGAGCTGGTCGGGCAGGACGACGCGGTCGCGACCCTGACCCGCGCCGTCGCCTCGGCCGGCGCGATCGTCCGCGGCGACGTCCCCGAGGCCGGCATGACCCACGCCTGGCTCTTCACCGGCCCGCCCGGCTCCGGCCGGTCCGTCGCCGCCCGCATCTTCGCCGCCGCACTGCAGTGCCCCACGGGCGGCTGCGGCGAGTGCCAGGCCTGCCACACCACGCTCGGCGGCACCCACGCCGACGTGCGCTTCGTGGTGCCGGAAGGGCTGTCGATCGCGGTCGGCGAGATGCGCGCCCTGGTCCTGCGCGCGGCCAGCTCGCCGACCCAGGGCCGCTGGCAGGTCCTGCTCGTCGAGGACGCCGACCGGCTCACCGAGGCCGCCGGCAACGCGCTGCTCAAGGCCATCGAGGAGCCGCCGCCGCGCACCGTCTTCCTGCTGTGCACGCCCAGCACCCACCCCGACGACATCTCCGTCACGATCCGCTCCCGGTGCCGGGTCGTCCCGCTGCGCCAGCCGCCGGCCGACGCGATCGCCGCGCTCCTGCGCCGCCGCGACGGCCTCGACGAGCAGACCGCGGCGTGGGCGGCGGCGGCCGCCCAGGGCCACGTCGGCCGGGCCCGCCGCCTCGCCCGGGACCCGCAGGCCCGCGCCCGCCGGAGGCGGTCCTCGCGGTGCCGCGCCGCCTGACCGGCATCGGCGCCGCGTTCGACGCCGCCGCCGCGCTCATCGAGGCCGCCGAGGCCGAGGCCGCCGCCTCAGTGGTCGAGACCGACGCCAAGGAGCGCTCCTCGCTGGAGACCGCCCTGGGCGCCGGCGGCACCGGCAAGGGCGCCGCCGGGGCGGCCCGCGGCTCCGCCGGGCAGCTCAAGGACCTGGAGCGCCGGCAGAAGTCCCGCGCCACCAGAGCCCAGCGCGACGCCCTCGACCGGGCCCTGGTCGACCTGGCCGGCTTCTACCGTGACGTGCTGGTCCACACGTTCAACGCGGGGGTCGAGCCGGTCCACGGCGACACCGACGAGCTGGCCGCCGCCGCCGCGCAGAAGTGGCCGCCGGAGAGCACGCTGCGCCGCCTGGAGTCGGTCCTGGAGTGCCGCGTCGCGATCGAGACCAACGTCAAACCCCGCATCGCCGTCGAAGCGATGATGCTCTCCCTGTGGCGCGGCTGAAGTTATCCACAGGCCGCGGTTCGGGGTTTCGTGTCACTGGCTGGTGCCGTACGGTCACCCGGGGGAGGGGCCGACATGGGGCGCGAGATCGACGAGACGTGGATCGAGCAGGCGGTGGAGCGCTATCGCCGCATCGATGCGTTGCTCGCCGAGTTCGACAAGACGGTCGCGACCGTCGAGGTGAGCGTGCGTTCCCCTGACGGCGTGGTCGAGGTGGTGGTCACCGCCGACGGCACGATCCGCGACGTGCGGATCGACCACGTGCGGGGGCAGACCGGCGCCGAGCTGTCCCGCTCGGTCCGCGCGGCCGTCACCGCCGCCACCGACGCCGCCGCCTGGGCCCGCAAGAAGCTGCACGCCGAGACGTTCGGCGACTACCGCTCCCTGGCATAGGGGCCTGCTGACAGCGCACCGTGGACACGGCGGGGGGACCGCATGCGACTCGACGATCTGGCCGGCCGGCTGGACGCCGCCGGCGACGAGCTGGCCTCGGCGAGCACCACGATGGCGCTCGCCGACCCCGGCTCCCGGGCGCTCGGCGGCGACGCACCGGGCGGCCCGGGCGAGCTGGGCCGCGCCCTGCACCGCACCCTGACCACCGCGCTGACCGCCCGCGCCCGCGAGGCCTCGGCCCACGGCATCCGCCTCGCCGAGACCGCGGAGGCGCTGCGCCTGGCCGCTCAGGGCTACCGGACCGCCGACCAGGACGCCCGTCGGCACCATCAGCGGCAGGAGGATGCGTGATGGACGCCCTGGGCCGGGTCGCCGGTCGTGATGCGCGGCGGTGGCATCAGCCGCGGGTGGGGTGCGTGATGGACGTCTTCGATCGGCTCGCCGGGACCGCGGCGGCGTTGCGCCCGGGCCGTGACGCGCGGCGGTGGCATCAGCCGCACGGGGGTGCGTGATGGACGCCCTGGGCCGGGTCGCCGGTTGTGATGCGCGGCGGTGGCATCAGCCGCGGGTGGGGTGCGTGATGGACGTCTTCGATCGGCTCGCCGGGACCGCGGCGGCGTTGCGCCCGGGCCGTGACGCGCGGCGGTGGCATCAGCCGCAGGGAGGTGCGTGATGGACGCCCTGGATCGGCTCGCCGGGATCGGGACCGACCTGCTGCACCGCGTCGACGCCGCTCTCGTCGCCGGCGGAGCGCCGGTCGGCGACCCGCTGTGGCCGTTGCTGCGCCTGGTCGGTGCGCTGCCCGGCGACGCGCTGGAGTTCGGGCTGAAGCTCACCCCCCAGCCGCTGCGGTCGGCGGCGGCACAGCTGCGCGCCGACGCCGACCGGTTCGCCCGGCGCCGCGACCGGCTCGCGGCGGACCTCGGTCCCGCCGCCGGGGCGTGGGAGGGCGCGGGGGCGGAGGCGTTCGCGGCGCGGTGGCAGTCGCTCGCCGGGCACCTCGGCGACGGCGCCGACCCCGCCACGGTCACCGGCCGGCTGCGGGCCACCGCGTCCTACGCCGACGCCCTCGCCGACTGGTCCGAAGGCCTGCGCACGGAGCTCGCCGAGGCGGTCGCCGGGTCGCCGGCTCCGCCGAGGCGGTCACGATCCGCGGCGACCGGGCCGGGAGCCCGCCGTCGGCGGCGGCGCTGGCGGCGGCCGCGCGGATCGGCGTCCGTGTGCTCCAGCCGGTCGCGGACGCGTTCAGCGCCGCCCGTGACCTGGAGGCCCGCTGGTCGCCGGAGCTGACCGAGCTGCGGTACACCGAGCCGGGCGCGCCGCCGGCCGGCAGCGTCTCCCCGACCACCCGCGTCGCGCTGTAGCCGGTCGACCGCGTCACGGCGGTCGGCCGTGTCACGGCCAGCGACCGCGTCATGGCGGTCGGCCGCGTCATGGCGGTCGGCCGCACGACGATCGCCGGATGTCGCCCACCCTCGATCGACTTGCCGGGTACGGCGACCGTGACTTCGACGCCGACCTGGCCCGCTGGTTTCCGGACCGGCCGCCGGTGCGGACCGCCGGGCCGATCCGGCCGGTCGAGCCGTTCCTCGCCCGGCTTCCGCAGGACGCGGCCGCCGCGCTCGCCGCGTTCGACCGCCGGGTGCGCTCCTGCGTGCTGCCGTGGGTCGTCGACGTGTCGGACCACTCCTACGGGTTCGACTTCGCCGGCAACGACTGCGAGATCCTCGACTCGGACTACGCGACGCACCTCACCGACGACGTGTGGTCCGTCGAGGAGGACCTGCGCGCCCTCGCCCAGCCCGGCGCGCTGGCACCGGAAGTGGGCCTGGGCTAGGAGATCTCGATCGGGGGCTCCATGAGCCGCAGCTGCATCGGCTTGCGCGGGGCGAACCAGGAGCCCGCCGGCTGCGCGTGCCAGCGGCGGGCGGTGCGGTCCACGCCGATCGGGTAGATCGTCAGGGTGCCGTCGGCGCCGAACCGCAGCCGCAGGAAGCCCTTGTAGCCGGTGATGCCCTGGCCGGCGAACAGTTCGTTGAGGTTGACGCCGAACTTCGAGGCGATCAGCAGGTACAGCGCGAACAGCTCGCCGGCCGCGACGCATGACAGCGGGAAGTACAGCACGATCGCGATCAGCAGCGGCAGCGGCCACGACTGGTCGACGAACGGCAGGTTGAGCCACGCCCAGGTGCCGAGCACCGCGATGCCGACGAACGCGGCGCCGTGCCCCAGGCCGAGGATCCAGTGCCTGGGTCTGCGTTTTCCGGCGACCCCGGGCATGGCGAGGAAGTACGCGCTGAGCACGTCGATCAGCACCATCATGATCGCGGGGATGGTGACCAGGCGCTGCTCGGTGCCGGAGATGACCCGGTCGGCGGCGTTGACGAAGGCCAGCATCGTCAGGGTCTGCAGCACGCCGAGCAGCCCGAGGAACATCGGGTTGCGCCACGGCACCCGCCAGAACACGCCGAGCGAGAGGCCGCGCGAGCGGGCCCTGCTCGGGTACGCCGCCTTGAAGTCGAACCACTGCGACGGGCTGGCGTTGCGCACCAGCGAACGGCGCGGCGGCACCTCGAGCCGCTGCGGCAGCTCATGCGTCGGGTACAGGTAGGCGCCGCCGCCCCCGCACGTGATCAGCTGCCGGTCGGCCCCTTCGTAGCGGGCGTAGTGGTGCAGGTCGCCGGACAGCATCAGCTTCACGTCGGCGCCGGTCGGGGTGATCACGGTCCGCACGAAGTAGTCAAGGCTGTCGTACGCCTTGCGGTCCTCGTGCGCCTCCACCCAGCTCGGCGACGGCGGGCAGATGATGACCTTGTCGCCGGGGCCGAGGCGTGCGGCGACCCGGTTGAAGTACCGCAGCTGCGGGTCGTCGATGTAAGCGCCCGCCTGCACGTCCGTGCCGAGGATCCACCACCGGTTCGGCAGCTGGATCGCGAAGTAGGACCGCGACTGCCGGGTCTGCCAGCCCCCGATCTTGCCCTCGCCACCGCGGACGAACAGCCGCAGGAACGCGGTCAGGCCGTCGTACCAGTCGTGGTTGCCGGGCACCGCGTACATGCGCGGACGCGGGCCCTCCACGGGCGGGTCGGGGAACGCGGCGCGGAACGGCCCCTTGAACCGGTCCTCGTACTGCTGGCCGCTCGCCGTCGGATAGACCTGATCCCCGCCGAGGACCAGCACCTCGCCGCGTGGCAACTCATGCCCCTCGACGCTCAGCGATCCCTGCGCCAGCAGGTACGCGACCGAGTAGGTGGCGTTGAACCCGTCGCCGGTGTCGGCGCAGTAGTCGACCCACAGCTCGCCGTCGGGGATCTCGACGATCTCCGAGGCGTCGCTGCCGAGCTCACCGGTGAAGCCGGGCGCCTCGCGCATGATCCGGTCCGGCATCGAGTCCTGCAGCTCGCGCTTGTCCAGGTACGCCCCGAACAGGTCGGCCAGCACGACCCGCACCGCGGTGCCGCTGAGCAGCACCGGACTCAGCCACGGCACAGCCCGCCGCGGCGTGAAGCCCATCTGGTCGGGGTCCAGCGCGTTGGGCCGGTCACCGACCTGCGCGACGGGCTTCTCAACGCCGGGCATCGGCAGGAGCGGCTCGCCGGGCTCGGCCGTGAGCTCGCCGGGGGCGGCCGGCAGATCATCGGGGATCACGCGCCGGACGTTACCCGGGAAACCCCTCGCGCGCGCCCCCACGGCGTGCCGTACACTTGGTCATCGTTGCCGCCTTAGCTCAGTCGGCAGAGCGGTTCACTCGTAATGAACAGGTCAACGGTTCGATTCCGTTAGGCGGCTCTGGCAACGCGACGCCCCTCACCTGCAGGTGAGGGGCGTTTCTGCTGCGTTCAGGCGTGCACGACGATGGGATCGCCGAAAGCGGCGTAGGTGCTGGGTTGCTTGCTGGTCTTTGCGTCGCGGCCGGAGCAGGTCATGCGGAAGCTGACGACGCCGGTGAGGTCGATCTTGATGGCCTGGGCGTGGCCGACCGAGGCCTCGACGGCCTTCGGGACGAGCTGGTGGCCGTCCTGGTCGTAGAAGAGGAACTCGACGACGGCGCCGAAGGCGTTCTGGGTGTTGTCGTCGATGCCGCCGACCGCCTCGAAGCGGTTGGAGCCGGCGACGTTCCACTGCAGGTAGCTGCTGGTGGCCGTGGAGCACCAGAACGAGATGCCGCGGGTAGCGCTGCGCCGAGAAGTTGATCGCCTTCGCGTCGGAGCGGCCGGCCAGTTCCGGTTCGCCGTCGAGGTACTTGGTGCTGCCCGGGCGTGGCGCCAGCGAAGGGCTCGGGTCGGCGCTGCCGCTGGGTCCGCCGAGGCGCTGAAGGACAGTGACGGCGACGGCGTCGGAGACGGGGTCGGCGGATCGGTGACGGCTGCGGTCGCGCGTTCGTCGTGGTGGCGGCGGACGCCGCGAGGGGTGGCCCGGGGACGACCGGGTCGATCTGGTCGGCCGCCAGGATGCGGACGCCGGTGAGCGCGCCGGTGGCGATGGCCACGACGGTGACGCCCACCAGCAGCATCAGCCACTGCCGCAGGATCAGCGCGTGCAGGGCCCGGCTCGGCGGCACCTGGTGCTCCTCGGCGAGGCGCTGGCTGCGGCGGTAGGCGGCCGCCAGCCGGCCGGTGGCGACGACGAAGCCGAAAGCGACCAGGACGCAGGCGATCAGCATCGGCACCGCCGTCGTGGCGTCCCCGGAGTGGTCGAAGTACAACGTCAGCCCGGCGATCACCGTGACCAGCAGCGTCACGAGGACGAACAGGGCCGCTCAGACCCTTTCCCGGTTCGGGGTGTCGGACGCCCGGTTTCTGACGGACAGCGGTTGCGGGAGTGCTGTCCGTCAAGTGAGCCATGAGCGACGAGTGAAGGAGCCGGGGCGTGACCGAGACTGACATCCATCTTCGGATCAATGAGGCGCTGACCGGGCGGCGCAGCCAGCGGGCGTTCGTGGATCAGCTCAGTGTGGGCTGGTCGGCGATGGTCGGCGGGCTTGACCGGATCGTCGAGATGCTGGAGACGGCCGATCGGACGGTCCAGCAGGAGACCGGTGTGCCGGAGCGGGCGCGGTTCCGGGCCGCCTTCGACGCGCTGCTGCGGCAGGGCCGCGGGCTGGCCGATGTGCGCGGGCGGATCGGGGACGCGGCGCGGCAGATCGACGCGGCGACCGCGCGGGTGCAGCGGGAGACCGTCAACGTCGGGGTGATCGGCTCGACGAAGGTGGGCAAGAGCACGCTGCTGCGGACGATCACGAACCTGCCGGAGACGGTGGTGCCGTCGACGCGGTTCAATCCCACGACCGCGTCGGCCAGCAGCATCTACCACACCGAGGGGAAGCCGTCGGCGACGCTGATGCTGCACACCTGGGAGTCGTTCCGGGACGGGTACCTCGCCCCGCTGCACGAGCAGGCGGGGCTGGGGCCGGCGCCCAGGGACATCGACGGGTTCCGGGCCTACCGGTACCCGGCCGCCGGCAGCAACGACGCCGCGGGCGCGAAGGCCGACGACTACCTGCGCAAGCTGGATGCCGCGCACCGGTCGCTGGCCAGCTACGAGGCGCTGCTGCTCGCCGGGGCGCGGACGGTCACCGTGCCGTTCGAGAACCTCCGGCCGTACCTCGCCTATCCGCGCAAGGAGACCGGCGACCCGCTGAACATCCAGCCGTACCACGCGGTGCGCAGCGTGCGGATCGAGCAGTCGTTCCTCGACGGCGCCGCGACGCGGCTCGGGCTCATCGACCTGCCCGGGTCGGGGGAGGCCGGGCTGGACATCGACCGGCAGTTCCTGCAGCAGGTGAAGAGCGAGATCGATCTGCTGGTGATGGTCAAGCGCGGCGACCGCAAGGGCGCCAGCTACCTGGCGGAGGACTCCTACACGCGCAACCTCGCGGACTCCGCGCGCGGGGGCGTGCCGCTCGACGACTACTACGTGGTCGTCGTCAACCGCGACCGGGCCAACGACCCGGAGGGCGAGTACTTCGACAACACGGTGAAGAGCGTCCGGGACGCCTCCCAGGAGCGCAACATCCGGGTGCTGAGCGCCGACGTCGCCGATCGCGACGAGGTCCTCGACGAGCTGCTGCACCCGCTGCTGCGGCACCTGGCGACCCGGCTGGCGGAGATGGACCGGGCGGTCGTGCGCGAGGCGCTGTCGGTCGCGTCCGAGGTCGCCGCCGACATCGCCGCGTTCGCCGGTGACGTGCTGCGCGACGGCCGCGAGCTGGCGCACCTGCTGCCCGACCAGGAGGACGAGTTCCGGACCCTCGCCGAGGAACTGCGCAACGACCTCGCCGACGACCTTTCGAAGCTCGTCGACCGGTACGACGCGTCGCTGGTCGTCGGTGACGCCGGGCGGACGTTGACCGAGGCGATCACGGAGGCCGTCGGCGACGCGCGGGCCTGGGTGCGCGGCGGCCTCGGCCACGGCGACCGGGCCACCTGGACGAGCAAGGTCCGCGGCCAGTACGTGTACGGGGCGCTGGAGGCCAAGCAGGACGAGTACTACCGCGCCAAGGCCGAGATCACGAAGATCTTCAGCCGGATCGACCCGTCGCTGGACGAGTCGGTGCAGCAGCTGTGGGACGACGTGGCGGCGGTACTGCGGGCGCGGCTGACGCAGGAGCTCGTCCCGGACGGTTCCCGCGCGCTGCACCAGTTGCGGGTGACCGCGGAAAGCAGGCGGGCGGCGGTCATCGCCGACGCGCTGCAGCGGCTGTGCGAGCTGAAGGAGGACTACGGCAGCGTCGTGCTGCGGGTGACCCAGCCGGTCATCCGCGGGGTGCACTGGGACACCGCGCCGGCCGCGTTCGCGTCGCCGCCACCGCCGCGCGCCGTGCCGAGGCCGGTCGCGCCGCAGCCGCAGCCCGTGCCGCCGCAGCCCGTGCCGCCGCAGCCCGTGCCTCCGCAACCGGCTCCGGCGGCGGCGACGACCGGGAGCCAGTGGGTCGTGATGCCGGACGGGTCACGCAGACGGGTGTCCCGGTCCGTGACGCCGACGGCCGGGCAGGACCCGGATGCGCAGGGCTTCCAGCGGACCGCCAAGGTCGGCGTCGACGGGCTGTACGACGAGCTGACCGCCGTGGTCGAACACTGCATCGCCGAGCTGGAGACCGCGCTGCTGGCCGAGGTCCGGTTGATGACGCGGACGCTCGCCGCCGCCGCCGACCGGTTCTTCGACTCCGCCATCCGTACCAACCGCAGCGAGCGCGACTACGAGAACCTGTGCCGTCCGAACCTGCGGTCGATCTGGCCGCTGCGGTTCGACGGCGGCAACGCCAGGCTGGCCGCCGACCTCGAGCGGCTGCAGGAGCAGGCGCGCGCCACCGCCGACCTGTCGGCCACCGTGAGCGGCCTGTCCGCCGGGTTGCGCCTTTCCAACGCCGGGGCCTCCTGACATGGCCGTCCCGGACCTCGGGACGGCTGGGCGCCGCTGATCGTCGACGGCACGTCCGGTGCTGCGAGGCCCCGTGACATCCGTCGCCGGGCCGTGACCGAACAACCGAAGGAGAGGAACACCATGGAACACTCCGGAGCGAAGCTCCTGCCGTTCTACCTCGTCGTCGACGTATCGCTGTCGATGCAGGGCAGCAAGCTCGACGAGGCGAACAAGATCATGCCGGCGATCGTCGACGCGCTGTCGGAGAACCCGATCCTGTCCGACAAGGTGCGGTTCGGGCTCATCGACTTCTCCGACGACGCGCAGGTCCGCCTGCCGCTGTGCGACCTGCTCGACCCCAACCTCACCCTGCCGTCGCTGTCGGTGCGTGGCGGCACCAGCTACGCCGCCGCGTTCCAGACCCTGCAGCGGGAGATCGACGCCAATGTCGCGCAGCTGAAGGCCGACCAGTACGTCGTGCACCGCCCGGCGGTCTGGTTCATCAGCGACGGCGAGCCCACCGACCACGGCCCGGTGTGGCGGGCGGCGTTCGACCAGCTCAGGAACGCGAAGATCTACCCGAACTTCATCCCGTGCGGCGTCGACCAGGCCGACCTCAAGGTGATGGGCTCGCTCATCCACCCGGCGACCGGCGCGAAGAAGATGGCGCTGTACATGATGGAGAAGGGCCACGACCCGGCGAAGGCGATCACCGGCATGGCCGAGATCCTCATCTCCAGCATGATCCAGTCCGGGTACAGCCTCGCGAGCGGCAGCACCGGCACGATCCTGCCGCCGAAGTCGAGCCTGCCGGCCGGCATCAAGCAGTACGACCCGGACGACTTCGTATGAGCCCGGAACTGTTGCCGATGTACCTGCTCGTCGACTCGGCCGGCGACGGGGCGGACCCGGCGAAGCAGGCGTCGGTCGACGCGTTCGTCCGCGGGTTCGTCGACCTGCTGAAGACGGACCCCGACCTGGCGTCCCGGGTGCGGCTCACCGCCATCGGGTTCAGCCGGGCGGTGCGGCGGCTGCTCAATCAGGCGCAGCCGGGGCACATCGAGGGGGTGCCCATGAAGGTCGAGGGGGAGCGTTGCTACGCCATGGCCTTCGAGTGGGTCAACCGGTGGATGCAGGAGGACCGGGCCGAGGCCGAGTCCTCCGGCACGGCCTGCCGGCCGCCGCTGCTGCTGGTGCTCACCGACGCGGCGCCGATCCCGGGCGACGACTGGGAGGCGGCGTTCAACGCGCTCGTCAAGGCAAACCCGACCGTCGTCGTCCGGCCCGTCTACCACTTCAACGGCCAGAGCTGGGGCAGTGCGCTGCGCTGGCCGCAGGACGAGGAGCACGGCCAGGTGCCGGAGCAGCTGCTCGACCCGGTCGTCGCGGCGGAGGCGATCATCAGGACGCACGCCGCGACGCCCCCGCAGGCGCCACGGCGGCCGTCCCCCACCCCGTCACCGGCGCCCCACCCGGCGCGGCAACCGGCACAACAGGTGGCACAACAGCCGGCGCAACAGCCGGTGCACCAACCCACGCAACAGCCGGTGCACCAACCCACGCGACAGCCGGCTCACCAACCCGTGCACCAGATGGTGAAGCAGCCCGAGCAACAGCCGGTCCAGCAGGTGGTGCACCGGCCGGTCCAGCAGCCGGTGCGGCCGGCGCCGGCGTGGGTGGGCGGGTTCGCGCCCTACTCGGTCGGGGAACCGGGCGCCGCCGCGTTGAAGGTCAAACCGCGACCCGATCCGACCGAATGGGACCGGCGCGACACCGTCCTCGACGGGGTGTACCTCCACGACGACCTGGACCGCCGGGTCCTGCAGCTGCGCGCGGCCAGCGTGCGGGGCCTCAGCCACCGCTACAACGGCACCGTCCGGCAGGACGACTACGCGTTCCGCTGCACCGAGGACCGCCGCCACCTCGTGGTCGTCGTCTCCGACGGCGTCTCCAACAGCAAGCTCTCGCACAAGGCGGCGGCCGTCGTGTCCCGGCTGGGCGCCGAGCTCGTCGCGCTGGAGCTGGCCCGCAGATCCCCCGCACGCATCGAGTGGGCGGAGATCGTGACGCAGCTCAGCGACGAGATCGTCCGGCTCGGGCACAAGCTCGTCGAGCCGGCGCCGGACGGCGGTGAGCTCAGCGTCGGCGAGGTCGCCCACCATCTGGCCGCCACGGCGCTGTTCGGGGTGATCGAGCTGCGCCCGGTGGAACCGGAGGTGGACGCGTACTTCTACGCCGTCGGCGACTCCTCGGCGTGGGTGCTGCGCGACGGCCACGTCTGGCAGCCGATGTTCGAGGTCAAGAACGGTGGGGAAGGAGCGGCGTCGTCCGTGACGAAGGCGCTGCCCCTCAGCCGGCCCCCGGCCCCCCGCGGGGTCACCACGACGGTGAAGAAGGGCGATGTGGTGGTGCTCATGAGCGACGGCATCGGCGATCCGCTGGAGGACGGCAGCCGCACCGTCGGGAGGTTCCTCGCCGAGGCGTGGCGGGAGCCGCCGGCGCCGCTGCAGTTCGCCGCGCAGGTCGACTTCGCCCGCAAGACCCACGACGACGACCGCACCGCCGTCGCGGTCTGGGCCGTGTGACGCGGTGGCCGTCGAAGTCGTCACCCTCCAGCAGCTCGGCAGCGTCGGCAAGCTGCTCGGCACGGGCGGGCAGGCGCGGGTCTTCAAGGCGCCGAATATCCAGCTGCCCGACGCGCCGGGACCGCTGGTCTACAAGGAGTACAAGGCCGGCCACGACGCTCGGCTGGGGCCGCGGCAGCTGGTCAAGTTCCGCAACGCGCTCGACCCGGACCGCCGCGCCAAGCTCGACAGGTGCACGGCCTGGCCGCTGCGGGTCGTGGAGAACGGCTCACAGGTCAGCGGGGTGCTCATGCCGTTGATCGACAAGTCGTTCATGCAGACGCGGAAGCTTCCCGGTACCGGCGCGAAGAAGACCTCGCCGCGGGAGGTGCAGAACCTGCTGGTCCCGGCGCAGCGGGCGATGCTCGTCGGGATGCCGGTCGTCACCGAGGAGCAGCGGATGACGGTCTGCCGGGACCTGGCCGCCGCGCTCTACCTGCTGCACTCCGAGCAACTGGTCTTCGGCGACCTCAACGCCAAGAACGAGCTGTTCCGCATCGGCGAGTACCCGTCGGTGATGCTCGTGGACTGCGACGGGATCCGTAAGAAGGGCAGCATGGCCGAGATCGCCCAGCTCGACGCCCCGGACTGGGACGGGCCGGAGCGCTGGCTCACCACGCAGTCGGACTGCTACAAGTTCGGCCTGTTCGTCCTGCGCGTGTTCAGTACCGGTGATCAGCAGTCCACGACCCGGGACCCGGCGCGGGCCGACGCGGTGCTCGACGCCGACGGACGGCGGCTGCTGCGGGCCACGCTGAGCGAGGTGCCCGGCGCCCGGCCGCCGATCGAGGACTGGGGCTTCTACTTCCGGTACCGGCTCACCGGCAAGCCGCCGCCGCACGACATCGGCGCGCCCGCGCCCCAGCAGCGGCAACCGGTGGCCGTGTCGACCTCGCAGACCACGTCCACGCGGGGGTGGGTCCGGGACAAGGTGACCGGCCGATGGACACCGTTGTAGCGGCGCCGGTGTGCACCGTCTGCGGGCGCCGGCCGGTGACGGCGTACCGGCTGTCGCTGCGCGGCGAGGTCACCTGCGCCGAGCATCCGGTCCGGGCCGAGTGCATGTTCTGCGCCCGGACCCACGACGACCCCGCGCCGCCGGGGTGGCGGCCGTTCACCGCGGGGATGATGCGCTGCCCGCGCTGCCTCGTCGACGCGGTGGAGACACAACGGGAGGCCCGGCTGCACCTGCCGTCGGTGCGCCGGCAGATGACCGAGATCGGGCTGGAGCTGCCGGAGCGGGTGCGGGTGCGCATCGTGAGCCCGCAGGAGGCGGAGGCGGTCGCCGGACCGCTCGCGACGGGGGTCCTGCTCGGGCTCACGGAACAGCTGATCGGTGGAGAGGAGGGGACACGGGTGACCGGGATCAGCATCGTCGCGGGCATGCCACCGACCTACTTCGGCCGGGCGGTCGCCCACGAGATCGGCCATGCCTGGCTCGCCCTGCGCGGGCGGGCGCCGGTCGACGACGTGGTCGAGGAGGGCGTCTGCGAACTCTTCGCCTACGCGTGGCTGCGGCGGCGCGGCACCCCGATGGCGCTGCAGCTGCGCAGCCGGCTCGGCGCCAACCCGGACCCGGTCTACGGGGGCGGATTCCGAATGGTGCACCAGGCGGTGCAGCGGCACGGCATCGCGACCGTCCTCGACCGGTTGCTGACCACAGGAGGCCTGCGGTGAACGGTTATGACCACGTGTGTGTCCCGCGCCCGGCCAGGCGGCCGGCGAAGCGGGCGCGACAACAGCGACCGGAGATCGACATGTGCGACAACGAGACCGACGGTGGCCTGCCGTGCACCGTCCAGTGCCGACTGGCCGGGCTGCTCGCCGGCGAGCTCGCCGGCGCCTGGGACGCCGCCGTCGCGGCCGGGGCCGATCCGGCCGACCTCTGCGCGATCGTCGCCGAGCGGCTCAGTACCGTCAACGACGACAGACGTTGATCGCCACCCCCGTTCTCCTGGCTCTTGCCGTCCGTGTCGCTACCGGGCGCCACCGCTTCGGTCTGACGTTTGGTATCCGACGGGGACTATCCGCCGAGTCCAGCTGACATCGTCAGCCGTCCACGGCACGATGGCGCCATGGCAGGCGATCGGACAGCCCGTGCGGCGTTCGTCGGGCGGCGCGGGGAGCTGGAGCAGCTCCGGCGGCTCCTGGGCGCCGTCGGCACGCCGGCCGGCATCGGCACCGTCCTGATCGCCGGCGAGGCGGGCGTCGGCAAGAGCCGCCTGATCAGTGAGTTCACCGCGACCGCCAGCGCGGGCGCGGGGCCGTCCGGCAGGCTGCACGTGCTGTCCGGGGCGTGCATCAACCTGGGTGTCGGCGTGCCGTACGCGCCGCTGGTCGACGCGATCCGGCGGCTCGTGCGGGAACGCGGCGACGGGTACCTGACGAAGTACGGCGGTCCCGCCTACACCGAACTGACGAAGCTGATCGCCGGTCTACCCGGGGGCGGGCCGGCGGCCGGCGCCGCCGCCGAACCCGTCTCCCAGATGCGGGTCTTCGGCGCGGTCCTGCGCATGCTCGACCACCTCGGCGCGAACGGGCCGACCATCCTCGTCTTCGAGGACCTGCACTGGGCCGACCCGTCGACGCTGGACCTGGTGCCGTACCTGGTGCAGGCCCAGACGGATGAGCGGGTGCTGTTCGTCTTCAGCTACCGCCCCGGCAGGGAGATCGAAGGCAGCCGGCTGATGGACCTGCTGGCGGAGACCACGTTCAGCCGCCGCACCCGGCACATCAAGCTGCCCGCCTTCACCGAGGAGGAGCTCGGCGAGCTGCTCAGCGCGTCCGTCGACGACGCCCTCGAACCGGCCGTCGTGCAGCAGTACCACCGCCTCACCGGCGGCAACGCGTTCTTCGCCGAGGAACTGATCGTCGACGGGCGGCTGACCGACCCGACCGCGAGCCACCTGCCGCTGTCGCTGGAGCACCTGCTGAGCTCGCGGCTGCACCAGCTCGGTCCGCACGCCAGGGGCGTCGTCGACGTCGCCGCCGTGGCCGGCCAGGCCGTCGGCTACGACCTGCTCGCCGAGGTCTGCGACATCCGCCCGCGCGAGCTCGACGACGCCCTGCGCGCCTGCGACGACCAGCAGATCCTGCGGCTCGACCCGCAGCGCAAGACGTACGACTTCCGCCACGCCCTGCTGCGCCAGGTCGTCCTCGACGACCTCGGCCCGGGGCACCTGCGCGAGCTGCACGCCGGTCTCGCCGAGGCGCTCACCGCGGACCCCACGCTCGCCGCCGACGGCAACCCGGCCGCGATGCTGGCGCACCACTGGTTCGAGGCACGCCGCTGGCCGCAGGCGCTGCGGGCGGCCGTCGTCGCGGCTGAGGAGGCGCAGCGCAGCCAGGCGTACCGGGTCGCGCAGATCCAGTACGAGCGGGTGCTGGACCGGCTGTGGCGCCTGGTGCCCGACGCCGGCACGGTCGCCGGGATGACCGAGGACCGGCTGCTCAGCTCCGCCGCCGAGGCCGCCCGCTGGGCCGGCGACCTCGACCAGGCCTTCCGGCTGCTGCGCCGCGCGATCGACGCCGTCGACGCCGGCGAGCGGCCGGTCCGCGCCGGGGAGCTGCACGAGCGGCGCGGGCGGTACCTGTGGGAGCAGGGCGTCAACGACGCGTCGATCGCCGCCTACCGGCAGGCCGACACGCTGCTGCCGCAGGAGCCGCCGAGCGCGGCGAAGGCGAGGGTGCTCGCCGCGCTGGCGACCGTGGAGGTGCAGTCCGGGCACTACCGCGACGGGCTCGCCGCGGCCCGCACCGCCGTGGCACACGCCCGCCGGGCGGGCGCCAGGGCCGAGGAGGGCCGGGCCCTCAACACCGTCGGCATGGCGCTGACCCTGCTCGACGAGCCCGACGAGGGCGTGCCGGACCTGCTCTCCGCCGTCGCGATCGCCAAGGAGGTCGACCAGCTCGAGGACCTGCACCGGGCGTACGGCAACCTGACCGTCGCCCTGGAGCATGCCGGCCGGCTCACCGAGTCGGCGAAGGTCGCCCTGGACGAGCTCGACCGCTGCGAGGCCGCCGGGCTGCCGCAGACCAAGAGCACCAGAGTGCTTGCGAACAACGCCGGCACGACGCTGGTCATGCTCGGCCGGTGGGACGAGGCCGAGTCGCTGCTGACCAGGGCCATCCACGACCGGCCGGTGCGCGAGACGCGGTACCCGCGGCTCACCCTCGCCGAGATCCACGTCGCCCGCGGCCGCTTCGGCCGGGCCGCCGAGCTGCTCCGGGAGCTGCAGGTCGACGCCGGCACGGATCCCCGGTTCCTCGGCCCGCTCGCCTGCTGCCTCATCGAGCTGGCGCTCTGGCAGCGCGACCACGCCGCCGCGGCGGCCGCCGTCGAGCGCGGGATCGGCCTGATCAAGGGCACCGAACACGTCCTGTCGCTGCTGCGCTTCCGCGCGGTCGCGCTGCGGGCCGTCGCCGACACCCCGCGGCGGCTGTCGCGGCAGCAGCACCAGGAGGAGCTCGCCGGCCGGCTCGCGGAGCTGGAACTGCTCATCGAGCCGACCCAGGTCGAGCCAGGGTCGGAGGTCGGCGTCCTGTCCGCGCAGTGCCGGGCGGAGCTGGACCGCGCGGGGTCCGCCGACACCGCCGAGCAGTGGGAGCGGATCGCCGCGGACTGGCATCGGCTGGACCGGCCCTACCACCGCGCCTACGCGCTGTGGCGGGCGGCCGAGGCGGCACTGCGCGCCGGGCCGCGCGAGGCGGTGGCCCGCGACGCCGGCGGCGCGTACCGGCTGGCCCGCGAACGGTCGGCGAAGCCGCTGACGCGGGCGGTCGAGGCGCTCGCCGAGTCGGCGGCGGTCCCGCTCGAGTCGGTCGAGCCGCCCGGCGAGGACGCACAGCAGAGCATCCCGCAGCAACGCCGCCCGGCCGACCCCTGGGGGCTGACGGTGCGGGAGCTGGAGGTCCTCCGGCTGGTGTACGCCGGCGACACCAACCGCATGATCGCCCGCAAGCTCCACATCGCCGAGCGGACCGTGGCGGTCCATGTCGGCAACATCCTGCGCAAGTCGGATGTCGAAAACCGGCAGATGGCCGCCATGGCGGCGCAACGGCTGCAGTTGTTCCCCGATTCGTAGGAAGCCACCTCGGCCGATACCGCGACCGCCCGCCCGCAAGGGCGGTCCTGCACAATACGTGAACCAACGTAGTCTTCCGCTAGTGACGGCCGCACGACGCAACCAATAACGTCCCAGGTGGAATTCTTCTCCCACCTTGTAAGGGGGCGTTGTGGCGCGGAAAGCATTGCTGATCGGCGCGCAGACCAACGGGCTGGCAGGTGTTGAAAACGACGTCGACGCGATGGACGAGGCGCTCTCACGGCGGGAATTCACCATTCGCCGGTGCACGGGTGAGGAGGCCTCGCGGGCAGGGATTCTCGCCGCCTACGAACAGCTGATAGCCGAGACCGGCACGGACGACTCGGTCTTCGTCTACTACAGCGGTCACGGCGGCCGGCTCCTCGCCCCGCCGGACGAGCTGCACCCGACCCGCGAGGACCGGCCGGCGGTGCAGTTCATCGTGCCGAACGACCTGGAGAAGTCGACCGAGGGCGACTTCCGCGGCATCACCGCGGCCACCCTGTCGAGCCTGCTCGCGCTGCTCACCGCCAGGACCGGCAACGTCGCGGTGATGCTCGACTGCTGCCACTCCGCGCTCGCCTCGCGCAAGCCGGACCATCGGGTCAAAGCGCTGCACTACCCCTACGAGTGGGCGGCGGAGCACGTCGCCGAGGAGCTCACCAGGTACCGGGGGAGCCCCCGGCGGTTCCTGGGCAACGACCTGGCGGTCCGGCTGGTCGCCTGCGCCCCGGAGGAGGTCGCGTTCGAGCACACGACCGCCCGTGGGCCACGCATGGGCATGTTCACCGAGGCGTTCGTCCAGGCGCTGCAGGACGCCGGGGACCTGCCGGTGGCCTGGTCGTCGCTGATGGACCGGGTCCGCCGGGCGGTCCTCGCCCTCACCCCGGAGCAGCGGCCGGAGGCCGAGGGGCCCGCCTCGCGGGTGCTCTTCGGCACCCAAGCCCTGGAAGCGGCGGGTGCCCTGCGGATCCTGCCGGGCGCCAACCCGGAACGGATCACGCTGCAGGTCGCGCCGCTGCTCGGGGTGAAGCTCGACGACGAGTTCGCGGTCATGCCCGCCGAGGCGACGGAGGCCGACCCGGCCGGCGCGATCGCCACGGCCGTCGTGGACCGGGCCGGATCCATGGAGGTGCACGCCAGGCTCACCTTCCACGGCACGTGGACCGCGGTGCCGCCCGGCGCGCGGGCGTTCCAGACCCGGTCGTCCGCGCCGAGCGTGCCCGTCGGGGTCCCCGACGACCCGCGGGCCGCCGACCTCGTCCTGGCCATCGGCACGACGGCGTTGCTGCGCACGGCGGTCCCCGGCGAGACCACCGTCGCCGACGTCCGCATCGACGACGACGGCGGCATGACCCTGTGCGACCGGTTCGGCCCGCTGCACCCGCCCCGGCCGGCGGACGGCACGCAGGCCGGCCTGATCAAGGCCGACCTGGTGCGCCTCGCCCGCGCGGCAAGGCTGCGGGAGCTGCGCGAGGACCCGGGATTCGCCCTGCCCGCGCAGGTCACCGTCGGGTGGGGCCGCATTGTGGACGGCGTCGAGCAGCCGCTGCGCCCGGCCGGGGAGATCCTGTACCGCGGCGACCGGGTCTTCGTGCGGATCGCCAACGACGGCGATCAGACCGTCTACGTCTCGCTCGTCGACATCGGCGTCGGCGGGGAGATCAGCCTGCAGACCAGGTTCAGCCCGTCGGGCATCAGGCTCGACCCGAAGCAGTCCTACGTCTTCGGCCTCGACGACCTGACCGGCCGTCTGGAAGGCGTGTCACTGACCTGGCCGGACGGCGTGGAGACGGACACCGAGCGCCCGGAGACCCTCCTCATCCTGACCTCCGAACGCCCGCAGGACCTGAGCGTCCTGGAGCAGGACGGGGTGCACGCGCAGCGCTCCGGCACCGCACCGGAGTCCCCGCTCGAGCAGCTTGTCCGTCAGATAGCGGTCGGAGGCACGCGCGCCGTCGTGATGCCGTCCGGCCCGCAGATCCGGTACACCGTCCGCTTCATCGACTTCGACATGAGCCCGGTGCCGGCACCCACCGCCGAGGAGGTCGCCTTTGCGATCGACGACCGTCCCGACCCGTCGGTCCGGCTGTTCACCCCGCGCGGTGCGGCACCCGAACGGGTGGCCGTCCGCCTCGGTGAGCTGGTCGTGCACCGCAACCGGGCCGTGTTCGGCGCCGACGTCCGGGTCGACGCCGTGGTCCTGACCGGCGGGTCGCACCCCGGTGCGCCTGTCTACACCGCGCAGACCCAGCGGTTCAGCAACGTCCGCGACGGCGACCGGCTGCCGCTGGACAAGCTGCTCGTCTACCACGGCCCGGCGACCGACTTCCTCGACATCGCGGTCTTCGTGTCCCGCGACTCGACCGGAAGTCTCGAGCTCAGCGACCTGATGCGCGCCGAGCTCGGGGACGCCGAGGTCCAGGGCGCGGCGGCGCAGCTGGCCGGGCTCGCGCTGGCCGCGCCGCAGGCGGCCCTGGCGGTCGCCTCGGTGGCCGCCGGTGCGGTCGTCGTCAATGTCGCCTACAAGCTGCTGCGACGCGCCGTCGGCGACAGCATCGGGCTCTACCGGACATCCCTGCTGGCCCACGAGAGGTTCGGGGCGGGGCGGCACCCGGCCGACGGGTCGCTGCGCCGCGCGCAGGACTTCTCGTTCTCATTCACCGTCGAAGCGGTCGCCTGACCTGCCCCGACGTCAGCTCAACCCACCGCGAAACGATCCACCACAGAAGGGAAGACCGTCATGACACACAAGCGGATCCTCATCGGCCAGCGCGAGTACGCCATCCACGCCGACCAGTACACCTCCGTCCTGCAGAACGTCCAGTCCGCGATGGAGAGCGCCACCACCGCCCGGCTGGCCCTGCTGGACAAGGAGGAGCGGCCGGTGACCGTGTACTTCAACGGCCGCGTCGCCGAGGTCGTCGTCGTGGACGACGACGGCCTGGACCGCGAGTCCCGGCCGAGCGAGATCTCCTGAGCCGTAGGGCCCGGACGCCGCACCGGCGTCCGGGCCCTGCCGTGCCTGCGCTCAGCGGTCGCCGACGGTGGCCGCGGCCGGCTTCAGCAGCCCGAGCCGCTGCGCCCGCAGGACCGTGGTCAGCCGGTCGGACGTGCCGAGCTTGCGGTAGACCTTTTCCTGATGCTTGGCCACCGTCCGCTGCGACAGGCACAGCCGCTGGGCGATGCCCCGGGTGCTCAGACCACTGCCCAGCATCGTGAGGACCTCACGCTCGCGCCGGGTCAGGCGGGTCTCGTCGTTCGCACCCTCGGGCTGGGGCTGGTCACCGAGCGCCTGGGTGACCACCGCGAACGGCTCCGCACCCACCGCCGTGACGGTGCGCAGGGCGGCCAGCTGCTCCGGCTTCATGGTGGCCGCCCGGGACTCGATCAGGCCGGTCGTCCGGCTCGCCTGGGACAGGTCCGGCGCCCAGCGCCACCGGTCCTCCTGCCACACCAGGGTCCCGTCGGCCAGAGCCATCGCCACCAGCGCCCGCAGCAGCGCGGGGTCACCGCCGGACGCGGTGTGCAGCAGCCGCCGGGTGGTCGGTGCGACCGCACCGTTCAGCACATGGTTCACCAGACGGGCCAGGACCGCGTGGAGTGGCTCCGGCGCCGGGTCGGCCGTTGCTCGGATGGTCGTCATCGGCGTGCTCCTCACCGCTTCGAGAAGGTACGCAAGAAGCGTCTCGACCAGCGGAGACTGCCGATATTGGCAGGGTTGACTAGACCCCGCGGCGACGATGACTAGTCCGACGGAAGGGAGGGGGACGGCACGTGACCGCCGGCGGCCCACATCAGCCCGTAGCCGAGCCGTGGGACGAGGTCGTCGAAGATCAGCCGCAGCCCGGTGGAGCCCTCGATCCGGTCGGCCGGCTCGACGACCGGCGGTTCGTCGCGGCCGGCCCGGCCCGGAGGCACCGCCTCCAGCCGGCGCACCCGCAGCCGGGTCCCCGGCGACATGCGCACCTCGACCTCGAACCGCTCGCACGGCACCAGCGGCACCACGGTGTAGTGGGACCCCGTCGTCCACTCGGCCAGCCACGACTCGTGCGTCGCCGGCAGCCGCCCCTGGCGGTCCGGCGACCCCGTGCCTCCGGCCGTCACGACGGTCTCGCAGGTCTCGTCCAGCTGCAGCGTGCCGCCGCCCAGGTGCAGCACGGCGCGCAGCGACCGCAGCCGCCGGCCGGCCGGATCCCGTTGCGTGGCCTCCTCGTCCAGCGCCGCCCGGACGACCAGGCGCAGCGCGTGATCCATCCGGCGGCGCACCGTGCGCGGAGCGCACGACTGCTCCCTCGCCAGCCAGGCGACCCGCTGGGTGAGGTGCCGGTGCTGGACGTCGCGCTCCAGCGCGAACGCCACCGCCGTCGCGCGGGCCAGTTCCGCCGGGAGCTCCACGACGTGCGAGCCGAGCCAGGCGAGCAACCGGTCGCGGACGTCGCGGTCGCTGTCGGCCGGTTGGACACCGCACAGCCGCGCCAGCCGCTCACCGACCCGGCCGCGCAGATCGCGGCTGTCCAGGCCCCACCCCCGGCGGATCCGCACCAGCTCGCGGACGAGCTCCTCCTCTGCGGACACCGGCCCCCCTCTCGGACTGCTACCGGAAAAGATTTGACGGGCGCCAGCGTAAGCCCCGATTCCGCCGTCGAGACCACGTCACTCTTCAATGTCCGCACTATTGCGTAAAGGTTGGCCAGTACTTGTCCAATGAAAGGTCGTGATATCGGCTGCCGGTCCTTGACCGATCGACGGACGGTGGAAAGCCGAAAGCCCGCCATCGGATGCGGGTAGTGGGATCTTTTGCGTAATGGCCTTTGCTGGCGCGGGGGGCCTCGGGCAGGCTTGCAGCATTACCAGACGAAAGGAATTCCAGGTGCCCGAATCGACGGATACCGTGCGGGGTCTGGCTCGCCTCGGTCAGCTGGCGGACCGGGCGGGCGACGCCACCGGAAGCGACTACACCACGCTCACGGCAGGCGCCTACGACGTCGTCTGGCCGCTCGTCTACGACCAGCGCACCAAGGGCTTCGAGCTGCAGCGCGGGCACCCGGGATGCGCGGCGTCGATCGCCGGGCTGCGCCCCGAATGCCTGGATCGATTTTACGATGACGTCGAAGCGGTGCTGGAGGATCTCCTGCGCAACGCCAAGGTGCCCATCCACAACCTTGAAGGCTGGATCGTCCGGCGGCTCACCCCGGCCACGGTCGACGGGCACCGCCGGCGCCGCGGATCCCGTGGCGCGCTGCAACGCCCCCGCATGCCCGGCTGGCTGTCCACGGCACTCAACGGCGACCCGTGGCACTCGAGGCTGGCCATCGAGATCCTCACCTGGTCCGGCGTCACGGCGACGGCCGGCACCTCCCTCTGGCCGCTCAACGCCTGGGCCGAACTGCGGTCGAAGGTGACCGGGGAGCCGCTCGGCGACGAGCGCGCCGTCGCGGCGGATGTGGAGACCGTTCTCGCGGCGATGCGGAAGAGCACGACGTGGTATGCGAACTTCGTCGAGCGCCCGCTCGGCAGAAAGCAGGCACCAGTGGCGCCATCGCCCCGTCCGGACCCCGACTCGCCACGCGAGCATCTCCACCTGCCGCTCAGCCAGCGGCACGAGAAGGACGACGCCCGGCTCGCCGAGCTCGCGGCGGCCGCAGTGGACGCAATCGACCGCCGCATCCGGGCCGGGGAGGACCCGGTCAAGGCGGTCGCCGTCGTCCTGGACAAGACGTTCCGCTCCGGTACCGGCGCCGAAGGGCTCGACATGGTCCCCGGCACCGGTCCGGAGCCCGACGAGCGGATCTCGCTCCTGCTTGCCGACGAGTCGGCGATGTCCAGGATCACCAAGGCGGCCCTGGACATCCTCGGCATCGACCCGCCGGAGTGACCCGGCGCCGCACGGTACTCACGGAGGAGAACCGCATGCAGGGCGTGCCCGACGACGAGGCCGGGCCTGGCCGGGCGGCCGAGGTCGCCCGCCTGGCCGGCGGTCCCGCCGCCGTTACCGACGAGGAGGCGCGGGACCGCGCCGGCGGGCCGGTGCCCGAGCGGCGGACCCCGGTGCACCGGCCCGCGTCCGATGCGCGCCGCGCCGCGCTCTCCGGGCTGCGCGGCCACGCCTGGGACGTGCTCCTGCAGCCCGACGCGGCGGCCGCCGGCATCCCGGGCGGCGAGGCCGGCGCGCTGGACATCGCCCGGTCCTGCCTCGCCGCCGGCGATCCCGCCGCGGCCGTCCAGGCGCTCGACGCCGGGTGCGGGCTGGCGCTCCACGCCGCCACCGGGTTCCTCGACGTCGCCACCCGCCTCGAGCGGGCCGACCGGCAGGGCCTCGCCACCCGCTGGCGGATGGCCGTCGGCGGCGCCCGCGACGTCCCCGCCGCGCTGCGTGCCGACGTCCGCGCCGCACTGTCAGAGGGCGGCGGCGACCTTGTGCCGGCCGGGTTGCTCGACCCGCCCGGCCTGCCCGACATCCGCTCCGCGCTCACGACGCTGGACGCCGACGCCCTCGTGTACCTCATGCCCGGCGCCGGCCGCGATGCCGGCTGGGCGGTGGCGGTGCCCGCCGCCGGGCCGCCCGGCCTGATGGCGCTGCCGGACCTGCTCCTCGACGCGGACGCCGACGTGGAGCGCCTGATCACCGCCGCCCCGACGGGTGACTCCGCCCCCGGGACGGTTCGCGGCGGCCTCGATGGGCTGTGTGACTGGGCCTGGCGGGCCGTCGTCGGTCCGCTCGTCGAACGCTTCCTGCCGACGCTGCCGCCCCCGCCGGCCGGCCGCCCGCCCAGGGTCGTGCTCGTGCCGATGGGCGACCTCGCCCGCGTGCCGTGGCAGGCGGCGCGGCGCGGCGACGGGACCTACGCCGTGCAGCTGGTGGCCTTCTCGCAGGCCGTGTCGGCGCGGATGCTGTGCCGTTCCGCGGCGGCGCCGCCCGTGCCGGTCCTGCCCGTGGGGCTGATCGTCGCCGACCCGCAGACCTCCGGACAGGCCGGCGACCTGGTCGCGGCACGGGCCGCGGCGGAGGCCGTCCACCGTGCGTTCTATCCCGGCGCGCGGTACGTCGGCAGGCGGGCCGGCGGCACACCCAGCGCGTCCGGCAGCGGCACCGCCGCGGAGGTGCGCGAGTGGCTGACCACCAGCCGCCCCGGCGCCGGGGCGATGCTGCACCTCGCCTGCCACGGCGCCCTCCAGCCGGCCGCGGACGGCACCACGTCCCACCTGCTCCTGGCCGGACCGGACGGGCGGCTCACCGCGGGCGAGCTCGTGGCGCTGCTGGCGAAGGCACCCGAGCGGGCCATCGGCCTCGTCGTGCTCGCCGCGTGCCGCACCGGCGGCTCCGGCCGCGGCCACGACCCGGCGTTCAGCCTCGGCGCCGCGTTCCTGGCGGGCGGGGTCCGCAGCGTGCTGTCGGCCCAGTGCGGCGTCCCCGGCCAGGACGCCTCGGTGCTGCTGTACCTGTTCCACCACTACCTCATGACCGAGCGCCGCCCCGCCTGGGACGCACTGCGCCGCGCGCAGCTCTGGATGATCGACCCGGACCGCGCCGTGCCGGCGGACATGCCGGCCGGGCTGGTCCGTCAGCTGTCCGGCACGGACCCGGCGCGGGTCGTGGCCTGGTCCGGATTCATCCACAGTGGACAGTAACGGGGGTGGCGCGGTGAACACTTCGACCGGCATGTTCGCGGTGCGGGCCCGGCCGGCGGCGCGGGTCGCCGCCGCACCGGACCTCGCCGCGCTGCGGTTCGTGCTGCTGGACATCGTGTCGGCGCTGGCGGCGCGGGCCACCGGCGACCACAGCGACCGGGAGCAGAGCCCGGCGGCGCTGCACCTGCTCGCCGCCGCGCTGGCCAGCCCGGACGCGCCGCCCGCCGCGGCCGGAGCCGTCGACGAGCTCATCGGCCTGGCCACCACCATCGTCTACGGCGGCGGCGACACCGACCCCGCGTCGGCGGGCGTCAACCGGTTCGTCCTGGCCGTCGCCCACCTGCTGCGCGCCCGGCTGCAGCCCGGCGCACAGCAGGACGCCGACCGGGACGCCGCCGCCGAGCACCTGCTGACCGCGGCGCGCCTGCTGCCCGCCGGTCATCCCGCCGGCGCCACCGTCCGCGCCGCGCTGCCGGCGTTCACCGAAGGCTGGTAGGTCAGCGACCGTGGTGCGCGAACGGCGCCCATGACGACGGTTCGGCGAGGACGGCCGGATCGCGGGGCAGCAGGGCGGCGACCGCCGGCGGCACCGCCCGGTCCGGGTCGAGCATCCACAGCTGAGCGGCCCGCAGCGCGTCACGGTCGTCGAGCCCGCCGGCGCGGTACAGGTGGAACCTCACCATCAGGCAGGCGGTGATGCGGTCGTCGACCGGCCAGCGCGACCCGACGACGCTCACCGCCCCGGCCGCCAGGAACGCGGTCGACAGCGTCAGCGCCTCGTCGAACACGGAGCCGGCCAGATCGGTCGAGCACGCCGAGAGCACCACGGTGCCACCGGCGGCGCCGGCCGGGCGGGTCCGCGCGACGTCGAGGATCCGGCTCACCGGCAGCGCCGCCCAGCCGGCCAGGAGCAGGTGGGAGGCGTCCGGGTCGCCGGCCGCCGTCGCGTGGCAGGCCAGGTGCAGCAGCGCGAGCCCGGGCTCGGCGCGCAGGTGCCGCAGCACCGCCTCGGGGGTGGCCGTCGACCGGTCGAGCACCTCGGCGTCGCCGTACAGCTCACGCCGCAGCGCCTCGGCCTCTTCGCGGGCCATCGGCAGGTCCTCGGTCGGGTCGGCGACCAGGGCGACCGCGCCGCCGGCCCCCGTGCGTGCCCGGCCGGCCACGGCGGCGAGCTGCCGGGCGGAGGCCGCGTAGGAGAACGCGAAGGTCTCACAGGCGACCCGCGTGCCGTCGGAGGACCGGGCGGCGTGCCAGGGCACGTAGCCGAGGCTGTCGCCGGCGATCAGCACGACCCGGTGCGGGTCCGCCGGCCCGGCCTCGCCGAGCATCTCCAGCAGCGGCTCGATGAGCGCCGGCCACGCCCACCCGCACACCGATCGCAGCCGCTCCTGCCAGTGCGGCCCCGCGACCGGTTCGGGGACGGCGAGGTCGCGGGTGGCGGCGACCGGTCGTCCGGCAGTCCCGCGAGGTGACCGCGGTCGGCCAGCACGGCGGCGACCTCCGCCATGACGAGCGGGCGCAGGCGGTGCCCCGCCGGCAGCTGCCGCAGGACGTCCTCGTACCTGGTGCGCAGCACCTCCGGCGGGTCGTCGCGCATCACGGCGTCCAGCAGCCCGGCCAGCGCCTGCTCCCGGTCGCCGAGGCCGCCGGCGACCTCCATCAGCGGGCCGAACGCGGCCGCCATCTCGGCGGGGCCGGAGGCGCCCACGAACCGCAGCGCGGCGATCAGCGCCGTGGCGTGGCGGCGCACAGGGGCGTCCGGCGGCTCGTTCGCGACGATCCACCGCAGGTGCCCCAGCGCCCGTTCCCGGCGAGCCGCTCCGGCTGGTTGAGCGCACCGGTCATCAGCGCCATCCCGAGCGCGATCGCCGCGCTGCCGTCCGGGTCCGCGCCGAGCGGGATCGGCATCGCCCGGAAGAACAGCAGCATGCCCAGCGCGGCGTGGGTCACCGTGGCGTCGTCGTGCGGCGCGAGCAGCGCCTCGTCCAGCAGCGTGATCGCGACGTCGCGGTCCTGCGGCGCGCCCGCCTCGAAGAACCGCACCGCCAGCTGCCGGCCCAGCGCGTTCGCGGTACGGGCGGCGGCCGGTCCTCCCGGCGGCACCGCGTCGTAGCCGGCCCGCAGCCGCTCGATCCGCTGGTCGCGTCCCTGGCTCATGTCGGCTCGCTTTCCCGGGTGCGGTGTGAAGGCGGACTGTTAACCTCGGTGTGCCATGGAACTGTCACCTCAGCAGCGCGACCGGCTTGCCCGTCTCCTGCAGGCCGAGCTCGGCACGCTGCGGGACGCCGCCGCCACGTCCGGCACGGACGCCGACGCGGTGACCGAGACCGTGGACGCCCGCCGTCGCGCGCTGGAATCCGACACTCCCGACGGCGCGGCCCCGGGCGACGAGCGGTCCTGACCGCGCGGTCCGGCAGACCCGATCCACCCGCGTTCGCGCGAAGCCCCGACTGTGAGCCGTCCTCCACGGGGCATGCCTGACGGACGGCGGAGCGACCTGCCCGGGTTCCGGGGCGTCGCCGCCGCGTGTCGATCCTGCTCAACCCCCGGTTGACCGTTCTCAACTGTGACGCCGCGCGTGCTGTCCGTCAGGGGTGCAGCGAACGGGATCGGGGTTTGAACGCAGAGAGGACGGCAAACCGTGACGCGAGGCGTTTCTGCACAGGTGGCGCTGGTCGCGCTGGCCATCTGTGCCGGTGTTTTCGCGGGCGCCGGACCGGCGGCCGCGGAGGAGGGCGAGGTCAAGCCCATCGACCTCGTCGTGGCGGTCGACGAGTCGGGAAGTCTCTCACCGGACGACGTCGCGCAGGAGAAGGCGGCCGCGGCGACGATCGCCCTCGGCGAGCTGTCGGCGCAGTCCCGGGTCATCGTGTTCGGCTTCGCCAGCAAGGGCGCGAAACCGGCCGTCGAGTCCCCGCCGTGCGTGCTGGAGCCGGGTGCCGGCGCCGCCGGACGCGAGGCGATGAGCCAGTGCATCCAGCAGAACATCAACCGCCGCAACAGCGGCGAAGGCGACGACACCGACTTCGTCTCCGCGCTCAACCAGGGCATCTCCGACCTCGGCACCGGCGACCGGCCGAAGGTGCTGTTCCTGCTCACCGACGGCCGGCTCGACGTGCGTGGCGACACCTCCTACGGGCCGGACGAGAACGCGCAGCAGCAGCACGCCGAGGACCTGCTGAAGCGGCAGGTCCTGCCGAAGGCCAAGGAGCGCGGGATCCAGGTGTGGCCGCTCGGCTTCGGCGGCGACATCGACCAGGGCATGCTGGAGTACTTCGCGGCCAACGGCGGCCGGGCGCAGTGCGACGGCCGGGAGGTCACGCCCAAGGCCACGGTGGTGCGTGACACGGGCGGGGCGCGGCTGCTCCAGTCGATGCAGGAGGCGTTCGCCAGCGCGCGGTGCGGCGGCAGCTCGTTCGCGCCGCCGGTGTCGATCGACGGTGGCGGCGAGGTCACGCTGAAGGTGGCGATCCCCGCCGTCGCGACCGACGGCACCATCACCGTCTACAAGGCCGACCCCAACGTGACGGTCACCTTCACCGACCCGGACGGCCACAAGGCCCCGAGCAGCGGCGAGGTGGACGGCTCGAAGTTCGAGCTGGCCGGCAACAGCGGCACGGTCGAGGCGCTGCGGATCCGCAACCCGAAGCCGGGGGACTGGACCGTCAAGGTCGTCGCGCCGGCCGGGCTCTCCAAGCAGCTGGTCACCGCGAGCGCGCTGTGGCAGGGCGTGCTGCGCTCCGTGTTCTTCCTCGACCCGCCGAGCCCGGCGCCCGGGCAGACCTTCACCGTGGTCATGCGCCCGCACACCCGCTCGATCGAGATCACCGACCCGAAGGTGCTGGCCGGCCTCTCGTTCTCGGCCCGGCTCACCGGAGCCGGCGCCGACACCAGCGTGGCGCTGCTCGACGACGGCAAGGGCCCCGACGCGAAGGCGAACGACGCGCTCTACAGCGCCTCGTTCCAGCTGCCGGCGAACGCGAGCGGCAGCTACACGGTCCGCGGCGTTGCCACCGGGACCGGTGTCGCCGCCGACGAGCACTCCCTGACCTTCGAACCGGGCAGGCCCCAGGTGATCAGCGCGCAGATCGAGTTCGATCGCGGCCCCGTCGACGCCGGGACCACCAGGTCGGGTGTCGTGCGGGTGAAGAACGACGACACCGCCCCGCATGAGGTGCGCCTGCTGGTCAAGGGCCCCAGCGCGAGCGATTCGGTGTCGGTGTCCCCGGCGACGGCGATGGCGGCACCCGGCGACAGCACGTTCACGTTCAGCCTGGCGTTCGCCTCCGACGCCCGTGGCCCGTCCGGCGGCTCGCTGCAACTGATTGACGCCGCGAGCGGCGACGTGGTGACGAACACCCCGCTCGGCGTGACGATCGAGGAGCCCCCGGGCTTTGTCGAGACGTACTTCTGGTGGCTGGTGGTCGCCGCGGTCCTGCTTGCCGGCGCTGTCGTCACCGGGGTCGCGCTGCTCGTCGCGCGGGTGCGCGCGCAGGACGTCAGGGGCCTGCAGTTCACGCTGTACCGCAACGGCACGGCGCAGCGGCCGGTGCTGGCGCCCGAGGCCGAGCACCGCTCGAACAGGTTCGACTTCAACATCCCGGTCAGCCTGGACGGCCGCAACGAGGCGACCCTGCAGGCCGCCGACCCGGGCGAGGGCCGCTACGTCGCGCGCCGCGCGGGCCGGGACGGGGTGGTACTGGAGCATCCCGGGGGCGGTGAGCCGCTCAAGATCGTCACCAATGGCCAGCAGGTCGAGCTGCCCCACCTGCCCGACTACTCCATCGGGGTGCAGGACAACGGGCGGATTCCGAAACAAAGGGACGACGACCCGATCGACCCGATTCCCGTCACTGCCCGCAGTGCCGACCTCAATCTCTAGGGGACCACATGCATATTTATCACCCGGTCATGTTCGTCGGCCTCGGTGGCACTGGTTGCCGGGTCGGCGCCGAGCTGGAGCGTCGGCTCCGTGAGGAGCTGTGCGGCGCCGACGGCATGAAGCTGCGGGGCCCCGACTACAACCTGCAGCACCTGCAGCCGTACGAGCTGCCGCACTGCCTGCAGTTCATCTACGCGGACCTGAGCCAGGAGGAGCTCAGCCGGCTGCGGCGCCGTTCGGTGCCCAACGAGTCCTACGCGGACGTGGCCGGCAAGACCGCCGCGTACGCCTACGACCTGCTGCCGCCGTTCGAGAGCTTTCCCCAGGTGGCCCGGAACCTGCGGATCCAGGCCCCTGACTTCGTGGACAGCTGGCTGCCGGCCCCCGAGCGGGAGCCGATGGTGGTGCCGCTCGGGCTGGGCGCCGGGCAGCTGCCGACGGTCGGGCGGGCGGCGATCTTCGAGACCATCTCGCAGAACATCGACGCGGTCCGGCACCCGATCACGACCGCGATCGGGGCGATCAACACCTCAGCGGGCGACCTGCGGGTGCTCAACCGCGACGGGGAGACCGCCATGCAGCCGGTGGACGTCTTCGTGGCGTTCTCGGTCGCGGGCGGCACCGGCGCCGGCATCTTCTATGACTACCTGCACATCATCGACTCGGCGTTCGCCCGCGCGAACGTCACGGCGAACATCTACCCGCTGATCTTGATGCCGTCGGCGTTCGACGAGGGCCGCGGCGGCGGGATGCCCGCCTCGCTCAACGCCGGCCGGTCGCTGCTGGACCTGTTCCGTCTCATCGACGACCTCAACCAGGACAACCGCAACCACGGCGCGCTCAGCGCCGAGCTGAAAAGCCGCGGCCTGCACGTGACGTACCCGACCGAGGGCGACGTGAAGATGCGGCTGGGCGCGGCGCAGACCGCGTTCCTGTTCAGCAAGACCGCCGGCATCGACCGGGAGGACCTGCACCGCTCGATCGTCGCGCTGATCCTGTCGCTGGTCGGCCTGGAGCAGCCGAAGCAGGCCATCGGCGGGACCGACGGGCAGCAGTCGTTCGCCGCGACGTTCATCAACGGCAGCCACGAGCGGCAACTGGTCTCCAAGACCGGCATCGGGCAGCGCAGCGTCTCCACCAGCCTGGTCGGGTCGCTGACGGTGCCGTTCGACGACCTCGCCGACATGTTCGCCGGCCGGATGCTGGCCAGGGGCGTGCGGGAGCTGCTGCCGGCGCCGCCGGGGCGGGCGGAGGCGAACCTCGATCACATCCGCGACTTCTTCAAGGCCTCCGGTATCGGCGCCGTGTGGGCGCGGGAGGAGCAGTCGTTCCAGGAGCCGGCCGCGGTACGGGGCGCCACCGACGTCGTCAACATGCTGCGCACCCGGATCAAGCGGATGGAGGGTGGGCTGGACGCCCTCGACCAGTCGCTGGCGCGGCGTTCGCCGGAGCTGGCGCGGGACTTCAACCCGGTCGAGGGCGGGCTGGCCGTCCTCAACGAGATCGACCTGCTGCGGCTGAAGCGGGTCGTCTGCGGCGACTCGGCGCTCGCCGAGCAGATCGACAAGCTGGGCGTCGAAGGGGTGCTGGAGAACCGCCGGCAGACGCCGGAGCCGCCGTCGCAGGAGTGGCGCGTCCACCCGCCCCGGCCCGCCGCGATCAAGAACAGCCTCGGCGGGATGCGGCGGGTGACCGTCGCCGACCCCGCCGTCCGCAAGAGCATCGAGAACCAGGACGCCTGGTACCGGTACCGCACCAACCGCTGCTGGCACACGGCCTGGAACGACCACCGCGGCCTGTGGCACCCGCGGATCGATCGGTTCAGCCAGAAGCTGCGGGCGCTCGTGGACGCGCTGGCGACCCATGCCGGCAAGAGCGAGGAGGACTTCAACCGCCGCGCCGACGAGCTGTACCGCTCCCGGGTCGGCGTCACGTACCTGCTGCCGCTGCGCACCGAGCTGGAGCTGACCTACGAGCGGATGCTGCGCCGGCTGTCCGACCGGTACGCGGCCAAGAAGATCCGCGCCCACGCCACCGAGGGCGAGATCATCGCGGCCGTCCTCGGCCCCGACGGCTGGAGGTCGGCGCTGACGGAGAGCCTGACCCCCGGCCGGGGACCGGAGCACGGCCTGCAGATCCTGCTCGGCACGCTCAAGCAGCAGGTGGTGCAGATCCTGCGCGGCGGCGAGCAGCAGCACGAGGAGGCGCCGCTGCTGCCGCACATGAGCCAGCTGCTGCGGGCGGCGGCGACCCGGGACGAGGCGGCCGTCGCGCACAACGACGTGCAGTGGTTCGTCTCGGCCCTCGCCGGCATGCTGCCGGCGGCGTTCGTCCCGGAGGGCACCGGCAAGCTGGACACCCTCGTGGTGTACCCGGCGAGCGCGCCCGACAGCGACGTCGAGCGGTTCCTGAAGGACACGCTGAAGCTGCCGCACGGGCACATGGTCGCGGCACCGGAGTTCCGCGCCGTCGACACCGAGCTGATCACGGTCGTGTACGCCCGCGGCGGCATGGGCGTCACCGAGGTCGCCGAGGTGCGGCAGGTCCTGCTGGACTGGTCCCAGGCGGCGAAGGCACCGAAACCCCAGCACTACCTGCCGTGGCGGCAGCGGCTCGGCTACGACCAGGACTGGCTCGCCACCACCGAACGGCACCGGGTGGAGATCCTGCAGCGGTTCCTCGCCGCGCTCTGGAACGGCCAGGTCACCGTCGCCGGGGACCAGGACTCGCCGACCGCGATCCAGGTCACCACCCGCCGGGGTGCGCCCGCCTCCAGCGGGATGGTCCTGGAGCTGCAGCCGTTCGGCGCGGCCTCCTCGTGGGGCAGCCTGCTGCGCGCGTACGAGGAGTGGACGCTCACCGACAGCAACGTGATCCGGCTGAACTTCTGCGAGAAGCTCATGGAGACCGCCCCGAACGGGCTCGCCACGACGGTCGAGGACCCGGATCCGCTGTACGCCCACGTGGTCGAGAAGGTCGTCGAGCGGGAGATCAGAGTCCTCACGGACATGATGGAGCGCCTGCCGGCCGGCACCCAGCCGTACTGCAAGCAACTGCTCGGGTTCTGGCGGGACACGTTCACCGCCGCCCGGCGCCGCACGTTCCTCGGCAACGCACCCAGCGGCAACACGTTCGAGGAGCTGGAACACACCGTCCAGACCCGCAACGACCCGATGCCCGGAATGAAGCGATGACCACGACCGCGTACGCGACGCAGGCACCCGAGAACCGCACGCTCCTGGTCGACCTGCGCACCGACCACGCCGCGCTGGCTGCGTGCCGCACCTTCAACGAGTACGTGCGGCAGCGGGGCCCCGGCCCGGACGGCGCCGTCCGGGAGGTCGACCTGAGCCGGGTGGTCATCGTCGACCGGGCCGCCGACCTGCTCGCGCACAGCGACGCGCTGACCGTCGTGCGCAACGCCGGTGCCGTGCGGCACGTCGTCTGCGTCGCCGTCGGGATGGCCGACGACGCCGCCGGCGTGCCGGTCCGGCTGCCGACCATCCTGCGCAACGAGCTCACGACCGTCCTGTGGGTCGGCGACGAGTACGGCATCACCTGGAACCCCGGCCACGGACCGGCGCCGACGGTGGTCCTCGTCCCGTCCGGGGCCCGGTACAACCACCTCGGTGACCTGCTGGAGGCGCTGACCGCCAAGGAGCTGTTCGACGAGGTGACCGTCCGCGCGGCCGGCATGCCGTCGCGGGTCACCGTCCCGGGGGTGCGGGTCGTGTCCAACCGCGTCGCCGACGACGTGCTCGTGGCCGCACAGCGGCGCGCCGTCGACGCGATCGTCGACGGCGCCGACCGGGTGATCCCGGTGCAGCCGGCCGGGCAGGACCCGGCGGCCCTCGGCGACGAGCTCGCCCGCCAGTTCGGCCACCCTGACCGGACCGAACCCGGCGGCGCGTTCGGGCAGACCCGCGCCGAGGCCGACCGGGCCGCCCGGACGGTCGGCGCGGCCGCCGCCGGGCGCCCCTGGCAGCTGCTGGCACAGCAAGGGCCGGGGATCCCGCACCTGTTCCGCCGGTCCGCGGAGGCGCTGCGGACCTACCGTGAGGCGCTGCGGCAGCTGCTGCTCGCCGGCGACCAGGGCCCCGACGAGCAGCGCCGGGCCCGGCTGCAGGCCGAGGGGGTCACGCTGCCGCCACCGCCCCGTGGGAACGCCACCGACCAGCCGGCCGCGGTCGACAAGGTCCGTCAGGCGACGCTCGCCGGGATCGAGATGGGGCGGCCGCTGCGGCAGCTGGTCACCGAGATCTTCGAGACCGCCAGCGCGTTGCGCCCGGCCGGCAGCGCGGTGCGGGCACCGGCCGTCGACCAGGCCTGCCCCGATCAGCGTCTCGACGACCTCACCACCGTCCCGGGGATGCCGGGCGGGTTCGGCGGCCCGTTCGTGCCGCTGCTGCTCGCGCTGGCGCCGCTGCTCGCGCTCGCGCCCGCGCTCTGGTCGCCGCTGAGCCGGACCACCGCCGTCGGCCTCGGCGCGGCCGTGGTGGTGCTGCTCGTCCTCGGCGCCGCACTGCTGCGTGGCCGCCGCAACCGGCTCGGGCTGGTCCGCCGCTCCGCGGTCCGCGACGTCGCCATGGTGGCGTCGGTACTGGTGATCAGCGCGGTGCTGCCCGCGGTGCTCACCGCCCGGCTGGTCGGCGGCGAACCCGGCGACGGTGAAGTGCCGCCGGTGCCGGCGCAGTTCGCCTGGGCCTGTGCCGGCGCCGGGGCGCTGCTCGCCGTCGCCACGATCTGCCTGTGGTGGAGCCTGCTGATCCGGGCGTGGCGGCACCTGCTGCCCGCCGGCCAGCCGGACCGGTTCGTCCGTGCGCTCGACAGCGTCTACGACGAGGCGACCGCGGAGTGGACGCTCACCGACGCGCGGACCCGCGCCTCCGACGCCGTGCGGACCCTCGGCAGCACGCTGGACTCGCTCGGCAACGAGCTCGCGGCGCACGCGATCGCGCTGGACACCGGCCTGCCGGGCGACCCGGCGCCGTACACGCCCGCGACGACCGCCGGTGCGGTCAACGCGATCGTCCGGCACGACCTCGTCGCCCTCACCGCCGAGTGCGTGGAGCGCGGCGCCGCGGAGATCCGGCGCGGCGAACGCGACGGCGTGCCCGAACGGGCCGCGCAGCACGCCCGCGACCTCGCCGTGGGCTACGACCGGTACGTGCGGCACGACGGCATCCAGCACCCACCGCCCCGCTGGCCCGTGCGCGCCGCCCGGGACCAGCTCGTCCTCACCTGGTGGCGGGGGCTGGACGACTTCCACCGCGCGGCCCTCGACGACGGTCCGGTGCAGCAGCTGTGCGCCGACGACCAGCTCCAGCTGATCGGCCGGGACCCGGCCGGCGCGGTCGTCGTGGCGTTCGCGCCGGGCAGCGCCAAGGCCGCGATCGCCGACGCCGCCGACGGGCTGGACGGCGGTCACGACCCGCGGACCTTCGAGCTGATCTGGACGACCGCCGGCAATTCGGCGGGGTTGCTGCACCTGGTGCCGCTGCGGGCCCGGGTCGAGTTCGAGCAGTTGGAGGCGACCGCATGAGCCTGACGACGCTGCAGGTGCTGGTGTGCACCGTGCTCGCGGTCATCGGGGTGTACGCCGGCTGGTCGACCCTCGACGGGCTCACCAGGCACGCCGGCGAGGCGGGGATCGCGGACGAGGACGGCATCGCCGACGAGGAAGGGGGCGCCCGGGATGTCCGGCGCAATCTGTGACGAGATCCTGGCCTTCACCACGCCGGGCGGCGACGAGGTCTCCTGGTCGGTCCTGGGTGACCCCGACGACCCGGACGGCCGCAATGACGGCGGCGGCTTCCGGTTCCGCACGCGCTACCTCGCCGCGGGTAACGGATACCAGGTCCTGCAACGCCGGCTGGTCGGCACCGGTACACCCGAGGAACGCGACGTCTGGGAGCGCCGGCTCGACGGCGAGATCTGCGCCGCCCTGCGGGTGCACCGGCGCTTCGGCGACCGGGACCCGCAGCTGCTCCTGCCGCGGGTCGTCGGCTACAAGGTCGACGTGGACGAGCCGTTCATCCTCTGGCAGCCGCCGCCCGGCGAGCCGCTGACCGGCCTCCTCGGCGGGTTGCTCAACGAGGACATCGACCGGGTGCTCGTGGACGTGCTCACCGCGCTGGCCCGCCTCGACTCGGTCGGCGTGGTGCACCGGGCGATCAGCCCCGCCACCGTGCGCTGGGACCGCCACCACGCCTACCTGGACGGGTTCGGGTCGGCGGCGCTCGCCGGGGAACCCCGCGAACCCGTCGGCGAGGCCCCGTGGAGCTCGCCGGAGCAGCGCGCCGGCGAAGGCAACACCGACCCGCGCGACGACCTCTGGAGCGTCGGGGTGCTGCTCGGGCGGATCGTGTCCGGGTCGCCGGCCGCCGTGCCCCGGGTCGCGAACCTCGGGCCCCGGTTCGGTGCGCTCCTCGGCGACCTGCTGGACCAGGTCGCCGCCCGCCGGCCGACCGCGGTCGAGGCGCTCGGGCGGCTGTCGATCGCGTCCCCGGTCAGCCGGCCGCTGGACCACGACGACCGGCTGGCGGCCGGTCGGCGCCGCTTCGACGAGCTGCGATCCGGCCGGACGCCGGGAAACGGCCGCGGCGCCGCTCATGCCACCGTGCCGGTCCAGCAGGAGGTCCGGCGCAAGCACTTCTGGTCGCGGCCGGCCGCGCAGGCCAAGGTCGAGGAGGTGTACCCACCCCGGCGGTGCTACCTGTGCCTGGCCGACGTGCAGTGGACCGGGACCAACCTGCGCCTCTGGGTCGACGGCAGGTACCGGCCGCTGGAGCTGCCGGCCGACGCGTCCGAGGCGAAACGCGAGTCGCTGCTGCTGCACGCGTTCCAGCGCTGTCCGGGCGGCGGAACCGGTGACAGCACCGAGCACTACCTGCCGGCCGGGTACCTGCGCAGCGGCACACCGATCAACATCGCCGTGATCGGCAGGTCCGGCGCGGGCAAGACCCACCTGCTCACCGGCATCGTGCGGGACATCGACGCCGATGCGCTGAGCAACTTCGACGTCCTGACCAGGGCGGTGGACATGGCCGGCCACGACGCGTTTTTGGAACAGCACGTCACGCGCCTGTACGACGAAGGCACCATGCTCCCGCACACCGGTGCGGTGGCCGACGTCGAGTACACCGACGGGCTCGTGCTGACCGTCAACGGCCGGTCGCGGCCGCTGATGTTCTTCGACGTGGCCGGGGAGACCCTGCAGCCGCGCCAGCAGCGCACCCGGGCGGCGCAGTTCCTGTCCGCCGTCGACGCGCTGCTGTTCGTCGCCGACCCGGACAACGACACCGTCGACGCGACGTTCGGCGCGGTGGTCGGCCGGCTCGCCGCCCGCCAGGGCGCCGACGGCAAGCTCGACCTGCCCGCCGCGATCGTCGTGACGAAGAGCGACCTGAGCCGGTTCGAGGAGCCGGTGGACCGGTGGATCCGCGCCCGCTCGACGGCCCGGCCGCCGCTGGACTGGGACCGGGTCGTCGAGGAGAGCCGGGACGCGTTCGCGTACCTGCACGGCCGCGGCCGCACCGCGCTGGTCGCGCCGTTCTCCCGGTTCCGCGACTGCACGCTGCACTTCGCCTCGGCGACCGGCGGGCGCGCCGCCGCCGACGGCAGCTTCCCGCGCGGCGCCCGGCCGCAGCGCTGCCTCGAACCCCTGCTCGCCCTGCTGCACCAGCTGGACGTGCTGCCCACCGACACCACGAGGAGGGCAGAGTGACCGGCCCGCTGCACACGATGCTCTTCCAGTGGTCGCCGTCGAAGGGCGCCGCGATCGTGCGGACGTCGCTGCCGGAGCAGCACCAGGACCTGTGGTTCGACCGGCTGCTGCCCCGGCTGTCGCTGCCGCCCGACCAGCACGACACCGGCAGCACCTGCTACCTGCAGTACGACGACGTCATGGCGCTGCTGCACCGCTGGCCCGCCAAGGACGGCCACCACCGCGACTCCACCCGCACCCGGGCCCTGCTCGGGCCGCCCGACCTGCTCACGTTCGCCAGGGCCGTCGCCGTGCGTCCCGGCGTCGAACCGGACGGCGACGGCCCGTTCCAGGCGATGCCGCAGGGCTGGCTGGACGCGAGTGACGACGAGGCCACGTTCCGCGCGGCGATCGAGGCGTGCGAAGGCGAACTGACCACCTTCGTCGCCGGGCTGCTGTCCTCCGGCGCCGGCGGACGCTTCGCGGTGGTGGCACCGCAGGCGCACCGGCGTGCGCTGCTCTGGGGCGCGCAGCGGTGCTTCGGGCCGGGTGAGTGTCCACCGTGGACCTTCTCGACGGCGGAGGCGAGCCTGGCCGACCATGACCTGCCCCGCATCGTGTTCGTCCCGGCGGCGGCGTCGTCCCGCAGCAGCTGGGACCACAACCGGTCCTGGATCGACGTCACCCAGCCCGAGCTCGTCGAGCCGGCGAGGCGCCAGCAGGCCGAGGAGTTCCTGTTCGACGCCCTGCGCAGCACGGCCGGGCCGTCCCGCAGGGCGGCCCCGGGCCGGCTCGCGCCCCCATTGCCACCACGGTCCCCGATGCAGCAGGTGAGCGCGCCCGTGAGCGCGCCGCCCAGCCACCGGTCCGCCCTGCAGCCGGTGCCGCAGCCGCGTTCACAGGTCCGTGCCAGGCCGCCCGCGCAGCCCGAGCGCGCCGAATACGCGCTGTTCGTGCTCTGCCTGACGTTCTCCTCGGCGCTGTTCGTGCTGCTGCTGATGTGGGCGGGCTCGTGGTGAGCCCCGTCGACGCGATCCGGCGGGACCCCCGCTGGTATCACGACGTGCTCGGCGCCGGGCTGCTGGCGCTCGCCGCGCTGACGTTGACGGTGGCCTGGGCGGGCACGAACACGGTCCAGCCGCCGCCGGTCGCCTGGACCGTGTTCGTGGGCGCCGGCCTCTGCAGCTGGCTGTTCCTGATCAGCGCGGCCCGCTCCGCCCAGCTCGCCGCCGTCGACGGTGCCGAGCTGCGCGGCCTGCTCCTGGTGGCGATGCTGCTGGCCCAGGTCGGGTTCGTGCTGCGGCTCAGCTCGCGGGAGCCGTGGGTGGCCGGACTGGAGTGGGCGGTCTTCCTGCTCGCGGCGCTGCTGTTCCTGGCCGCCCACGAGGCGGGCCGCCGCGCGGTGCCGATCAGGGTGTGGGCGGTCGTCGTGGGTGTGCTGTTCGCCGGGGCGACCGCCGCGGTCATCCTGACCCCGCACACCCCGCACCCGCACATCCCGCAGGGGCCGCGCCTGTACTGGCAGCAGACCATGCCGGCGGCCGTGCTCGCCGCCGCCCTGGCCGGGGCGATCGCCCTCTGCTTCGTGTGGCGCCCCGAGGGGTTCAGGCGGGAGGCGATCCGCGCGCATGTCGTCGCGGTGCCGCCGCTGGCCGTGTACGCGTTCACCCGCGACCCCGGCGCCGCCGTCCTCATGTGCGGGGCCACCGCTGGCGTGGTGTTCGCCGCCGGCCGCCTGGTGTGGGGCATGACCTGGCCGGCGACCCTGCGGCCGCTCGCCACGGGAGTGACCGCGACCGCGGCGGTCGCGACGGTCCTGCGGCTGATCGACCCGGAGCGCATCTTCAGCGTCCCGCCGGTCCCGCCCGAGCGGGACCTCATCGGGGTCTGGCAGGCCGAGGGGGCGGTGCCGTTGACCGCGGTCGGCGGGCGGGGTGCCGCGGCGGTGCTCACGCTGCTGGTCGTGGTGTTCGCCGGGCAGGTGAGCCTGCTGGTGGCCCGGGCGCTGCGCCCTGACGACCGGCGCACGGGGACGCGGGCTTTCCAGCAGGTCTGGGCCGTGGCGCTCGGAGGGCAGGTGCTCGTGTCGCTGCTTGCCCCGCTGCTGATCGAGGCGTTCCGGCTGCCGGGGCCCTCGACCCTCACCGCGCTGCCGTTCGCGGGCGACGGCGCGAGCTTCGTCCTCACCTTCGCCGCGCTGGGCATGACGTTCGCGGCCGCCCAGCACCCGGACGGCAGCACCGCCGGGTGAGCGCCGCGCCTCGGCTGACCCACGCGCCGGCCCCGGCCGTGTGGCCCGCGGGTGCCCACCCGCGAAGTGTCCTTAGGGCTGACCCCGATCGGCAGAATCGGCGGCGTCGGGATCGATCGTCTGCGCTACGGTGGAGACCGGTGCCGCGGAAGGTGGTCGAGCATGATTGACAACGAGTTGATCGCGCAGTCAGCCGCCGATGCCGCCCGGCTGGAGTCCGAGATCCTCGCCGCCGCGGGCCGTGCGCCCAAGGGCGCCGACGAGCTGATCGCGGTCCGCGCGCTGGCGAACGCGCTCGTCGTCGTCGTGCAGGAGTATCTGGAGCAGCACTCGAACGCCGAGGACGTGGAGCTGTTCTTCGAGGTGCATGGCCGTCAGCCGGATGACATCGAGGCGTGGCCGGCCAACATCCTGGCGGACCTGAGCCGCCACCGGATCCCGGCGGACGACCGCAGCACGATCAACGTGCGGGCGGTCCGGACCGCGACCGGCTACATCCGGGACTCCTCGCCGCTCGCACTGGGGTGACCGGGTCGCGGGCTGGTCGGGCCTCGTTAAGCTAAGCCCCGTGACGATCACTTTCGCTGAACTCACCACCATGCGCGTCGGCGGGCCGGTGCGGCGGTTCGAGCTCGCGCAGACGGCCGACCAGGCCGTCGAGCTGGTGCGCGAAGCCGACGTCGCCGGCGACGCGCTGCTGGTCATCGGTGGCGGGTCCAACCTCGTCGTCGGCGACGTGGGTTGGGACGGGACGGTCGTCAAGATGGCCTCGCCCGCGTTCGACATCGAAGGTGACCTGGTGCACGCCGACGCGGGCGTCGACTGGGACCTGCTGGTCCGCGCGACGCTGGCCGAGGGGCTCGCCGGCCTGGAGGCGCTGTCCGGCGTGCCCGGCTCGGTCGGCGGCACGCCGGTGCAGAATGTCGGCGCGTTCGGGACCCTCACGTCCGAACTGCTCGAGTTCATCACGGTCTACGACCGAGAGGCCGGCAAGCTGGAGCGCTGGACGCCCGACCGGTGCGGCTTCGGCAGCCACCGGCAGTCGGTGTTCAAGCACAGCGACCGCTGGGTGGTCATCGACGTGACCTATCGGCTCAAGCGCACCGGGCAGTCCAAGCCGATCGAGTATGCGGAGCTGGCACGCACCCTCGACATCCCGATCGGTGGCACCGCGCCCATCGCCGACGTCCGGCAGGCGGTGCTGACGCTGCGCCGCAACAAGCGCATGGTGCTCGACCCGGACGACCACGACACGTGGAGCGTCGGCTCGTTCTTCATCAACCCGGTGCTGCCCGAGGTGCCGCCGCGGGCCAGCGAGTGCCCGCAGTATTTCGACATCAAAGGCACCAAGCTCTCCGCCGCCTGGCTGATCCACAACGCGGGATGCCCCCCGGGCTACGGCCTCGACTGGGGCAACGGGACGGTCGCGCTGTCCAGCCGGCACGCCCTTGCCGTCACGAACCGGGGCGGCGCCACGACGGCGGACATCATGAAGTTCGCCGCGCACGTGCAGGAGAAGGTCGAGGCCCGCTTCGACATCCGGCTCGGCCCGGAGTGCGACCTGGTCAACTGCTCGTTCTGAGCGCCGGTCACGTGCCGACGGTCGCGTCCCGGAAGCGGATCGACGCATAGGCGAGGTCGCCGCGGTTGAAGCGCACGAGGCTGCGTTTCGTCGGGTTGAAGTAGCCGTCGCGCCATTCGGTGAAGCGACCGTCGCTGGTCTCGTCGAGCGCCTGGCGGACCGCTCCGAGCTGGATGACGTCCAGGATGCCCGTGTCGAACCCGTTCGCCACCAGGTACCGCCCGCAGGCGTCCAGGTCGAGCGTGCTGCCGGCGCTGGGCCGCAGATGCTCCGGTGTGTCCGGGTGCCAGCTCTTGGCACCCCGGGCCGGATGCGTGAAGTCGCCGCTGAGAAACGCGTGGTGCATCGCGATGCGCGTCATGTCGGCGAAGTTGAGCCGGCTCAGGTGCTTGAGCTTGAGCATGCCGCAGAACTGGCCGGGGATGCTCGGAATGAGCGTCCGCACCTGCTTCGCCAACTCGGTCCGGTAGGCGATGTGGATGTTGGCCCACAGCAGCAGCGACCGCATCCCCATCATCCCCGTGGACGCCGCGGCGGTGGACGGGTAGTTGAGGTCGGCCGACGACACCAGGCCCGAACGCTCGACGTCGCGAAGGTCGTGGAGCCGGGCGACGGCCAGGTTGGTGTACGTGTACGACGTCGCGATCAGCCCGCGGATGTAGTCGGCGTGACCCGCGCGCTGGGCGGGGTTGTCGTACCGGATCGAGAAGATGAGCTCGGTCTCGGCGCTGCGGATGAAGACGCCGCCCGCCTGCAGCAGGGACAGCTGCAGGCCGGTCAGGGCGCCGACGATCTGGCGCACGGTCGCCTCGGGATCCCGCATGGCACTGTCCAGCGCCTGGCTACCGAAGATCACCGACTCGTGAGCGGCCTGCTGCGCCACCCCGAAGTTGGCCTTCTTGCTGTCGGCCAGCGGCCGGACCCGCGAGATGCGGATGAGCGGCACGGCGAGCCTGGCCTGCATCGGGCCGGCCTTGATCCCGCTCAGCTCTCGGTAGACCTGGTCGTTGACGGCGCGCATGTCCGCCGGCGCGCGCTCGTTGGCGACGACCCAGCCGAGCTCGGCGAACGAGCCCGCCACGGTCACGCTCTCCGTCGTGTCGGGTCGCAGCGCCAGCGCCCGGCCACTCGCGCTCAGCAGCGCCCAGCGGGCGTCCGCCGCGGACTTGAGGCCCAGGGCGCTGCCGTTGCCCCGGGTCAGGGCGGTGACGGCGGCCGGCAGGTCCTCCGCGAACCGCCTCAGGATCGACTCCGGGCCGCCGCGGCCGCTGGTCAGGAACTGCTGCGCGTGCTGCACGAGCGTCTCCACCTCGTCGACGTTCGCGGCGTCGTCGGCGCGGGGCAGGACCGCGTCGCCCAGCCGGTTGCGATCGGCGAGCCGGTGCAGCACCCGGTCGAGGAAGGTGAAGGACCGCCCGTCGGTGCGTTCACGGGTCCGCTGCCGCGGCGGCACGTGCAGCCGCCGCTGCAGGTCGAGCATCACGTGGGTGTCGTGCTGATGCTGCTGGGCGTCGAGCACCTCGGTGATGAGTCCGGCGATCCTGTCGTCGATGCGGACGGCGCCGTCGGAGCGGTACTCGATGACGTCGTTGATGGCCAGTTCCAGCAGGAACGCGAGCCGCCGGAACGCCACGGCGCCGGCGTCGTCGGGCCGCGGGCGCTCCGCGGACCGCCCGGAGCCGTGGAAGTCGCGGGCCCGCTCGGTGAACGAGCGGAACATGGCCTGCAGGTCGATGAACTCCGGGCTCGGCCCTTCCCCGGCCCCGGTCAGGCGGTGCGGGATCGTCGGGTCGATGCTCAGCCGGCGCAGCGCGAGGCGCTCCGGCGGCTCCGACCAGTACGGCAGCACATCGGCGGCCAGCGCCTGCAGCGCGTCGTCCGCCTCGCTCAGCGGATCGTTGTACAGGCTGACGTAACGCTCCAGCGATCCGGCGACCATCAGGGTGAACGCGAGCCGCGTCACCTCGGTCGTCGGGGTTGCGTCCGGCCCGTCGCGGTCGCTGCCGAAGAGCCCGAGCCGGTCCGCGTGGGCCGGGGTCAGCCGCTGCCGCATGTCCGCGGCCAGGCGGCCGTGCTTGGGTGCCAGCAACGGGACACCGGAGTTCAGCAGCCGGCGTACCCCGGCGTCCACGAGCTCCCCGGCGCCCCGGTCCGGATACAGGTCGCCGTGCGACAGATACCGGTAGGTGCCCGGATCGATGACGCCCGGCCGGTCCTTGTCCCATCCGACGGCCCGGGCCAGATGCGGGGCCGGGTCGATCCGGCGCGGTGCGCCGTCCCGCTGCCACTGCTTGACGGCCTCGGCGTGCGCGGAGAGTCCCCAGGAGACGAGGAACTGTTGGAAGCCGGCCGCCTGCCGCCCGGGCCGGAGCCAGGCGCGCAGCAGCGCACGGAGGGTGTCCGCGCGCCGCAACCCGTCGTCGTCGAGCAGGTGACCGCCGACCGCCGCGCCGAGCAGGGCCAGCTCCTCGGCGGCGACGGCCCGGCCGTCACGGCCGTGGAAGAGGTGGTCCCAGAGGCGCAGCGCCGCCCGGAGCACTGCGACGCGTTCCGAGGTGCTGCTGGCTCCCACCGGACCTCCTCGCCGATGAGCATGACATCGACCCGCAGCTCAGTGTCACACGCCGCAACGCTCGGCTCATCGTGCCTTCCGGTCGACAGGCCACCGACTCGGCGGACCGCTACTGGGCTACCCCGGCAAGTGCCGTGTGCAGCGCGCGCATGGAACGGACCGCGGAGCGGATCTCCATGAGGTGATCCGTCGTGGTCAGTGCGTACTCCGGTGCCACGCCGATCGTGTCGATGCCGCACCGGTGCCGGCCGAGCCCGAAGACCCGGATCGCGTCGCAGTGCTGGAACGGGACGAAATAGGTGGTCGTCACCAGCAGGAGGCGGTCGCCGTCCGCCACCTCGGTCGACTCCCACTCGCGGTAGGTGTCGACGGTGTTCGCGCGGCCGTTCGTCGAGGACGCGGCCGCGATCACCGACACGGGCACGCCCGCCGCGGTCCGGTACCGCCGGTGCAGCCGCACCGACGGCTCGTGCTGCTCCCGCAGGGGGGCGTCGAGGGCGAAGGCCCGCCGCAGCGCCAGGTCCATGCCGTCGACCTCGTGCTCGCCGGCGGGGACGCCGAGCCGCTCGGCGGCCTGGCGATCGAAGTCCTCGATCGGCCGGAAGCTGGTCAGCCCGCAGACGTCACCGGTCCGCACCCCGCCGGCCAGCAGCTCCGCCGCCCGCAGCGCCCGGATGAGGCAGGCGTCCAGGTAGCTGCCGAGGACCAGCACGTGGTCGTAGGCCGTCAGCTGGGGGCCGGCCTGCTCGACCAGACCGAGCGCGGTGGCGCTGGCCAGGACCTGTGCCCGCAGCTGCGGAGGGAACCAGGTGCCGCCGTGCTTCACCCGCGCCTGGGCCCGGGTCAACGTTCCCGCGCGGAAGTCCCACCTGCGGCCGGAGATCTCGTCGAGGCCGGCGAGCAGCTCGCCGAGGCCGCCCGACGGAAACCGCTCACCGCAGGCGGCGACCAGGTCCCGCATCGGTGGCGAGGTGACCCAGCTCTCGATCTGCGTCGTGAGGACGCCGGGCTGCCCACCACCAGCGGGCCAGGACGGCAACGCGACCGGGACGTACACAGCCGATGCTCCGCTCACTTGGGCCTGACGGATCGATCATGAGCCTCCGGGATTGTACCGTTCGTCCGACCGGTGACCCCGGTACGGCTGATCAGCGAAAGAGGCGCTGTGCATCCTCCGGTAGCGTGGGGCCGGATGCAGCCTCAGGAAGGGACGCGCGGGTGCGACTGACAGGTACAGGGCACGCAAGCCTCAGGATCGACACCGCCGCGGGAAGTATTCTGTGCGACCCATGGGTGAATCCGGCATATTTCGCCTCCTGGTTTCCGTTCCCGGACAACGCGGAGCTCGACTGGGAGAGCCTTGGCCAGGTCGACTATCTGTACGTGTCGCACCTGCACCGGGACCACTTCGACGCCGCGCACCTGCGGCGGTTCGTCTCGAAGAAGGCCACGGTCCTGCTGCCGGAGTATCCGACCAGCCAGCTCGAGGACGAGCTGCGCGACCTCGGGTTCACCAGCTTCCTGCGCACCCGCAACGACGAGGTCCACGAGCTCGACGGCGGCCTCAAGATCATGGTGCAGTCGCTGATCTCGCCGACCGACGGGCCGATCGGCGACTCTTCGCTGTGGGTCGAGTATGACGGCATCCGCGTGCTCAACCAGAACGACGCCCGGCCGTCGGACCTGTCCCGTTTCACCGAGCTCGGGCACGTGCACGCGCACATGCTGCAGTTCTCCGGCGCGATCTGGTATCCGATGGTCTACGACATGTCGGAGCCGGCGAAGCGCGCGTTCGGCAAGCAGAAGCGTGACCGGCAGCTGGACCGCACGATCCGCTACATCGACGACCTCAACGCGTCGTGGGTGTTCCCGATCGCCGGCCCGCCGTGCTTCCTCGACGACGCCCTGTGGCAGTTCAACGACATCTTCGGCGACGAGGGCAACATCTTTCCGGACCAGCAGTGGTTCTCCGACCAGTATCGGGAGCTGGGCCGGACCAACGAGGTGATCCTGCTGCCGGGCAGCGTGTCGACGCTGACGGCCGACGACTGCAGCACCACGCACCCGGTGCCGGACGTCCGGGAGTTCTTCGCGGCCAAGCCGATCTACCTCAAGGAGATGAAGGCGCGCAAGCAGCCGCTCATCGACGCGGAGAAGGCGACGTGGCGGCACCCGGAGATCGACGTCCTGCAGGCGATGAAGGACCGGATCGAGCCGCTGCTCGAGGAGTCGATCTACATGGCCGACGGGATCGGCGGGCCGGTCCGGTTCGACCTCGTCGGGTATGACGGCGAGAGCGTCGAGTCGATCGTGGTCGACTTCCCCGGCAAGCAGGTCCGCGAGTATGCCGACGAGAAGGTCCGGTATCGCTTCCGCACCGAGCGCGCGCTGATCGAGCACCTCTTCTTCATCGACGAGGGCGACTGGGTCAACTCGCTGTTCCTGTCGTGCCGCTTCACGGCGACCCGGATCGGGCAGTACAACGAGTTCATCTACTCGTTCTTCAAGTGCCTGTCCGAGGAGCGCCTGCAGTATGCGGAGGGCTGGTATGACGAGCACCAGCGGCAGACCGACGCCGAGGACATCGTCATGGAGGGCTGGCAGGTGCAGCGGCGCTGCCCGCACCTGAAAGCGGACCTGACCCGCTTCGGCAAGATCGACGACGGGGTGCTGACCTGCCAGCTGCACGGCTGGAAGTTCGACCTGGCGAGCGGGCGCTGCCTGACCAGCGCAGGGCACCCGCTGCGCGCCAAGCGCGAGGAGCCGTCCCAGCAGACCTGAGCGGACCGTCAGGTCTCCTCCAGGGACCGGATCTCCTCCTCGACCTCGTCTGCCTCGTCGCTGCGGTGGACCTCGGCGAGGCGGTCCGTCAGGGAGCGCAGCACCCGCAGCAGGTCCGGCCGGTAGACCTCCGGCCGGTTCCTGGCGAGCGGCCGGTACAGCTGGGCGGCGGCCTTGAGGTCGAAGATCGCCCGGTTGTGCCGGCGTTGCAGCGCCAGGCAGTCGGCGCGGGTGTGCAGGGCCCGGGCGAGGTCGGCCCGGTGGGCGTCGCTGCCGCCCGGGTTGTTCAGCTGGCGGTAGAGGCGGACCGCCTCCTCGCTGTGCCGCAGGGACTCGTCGACCTCACCCAGCTCGACGAGCCCCCGGGTGAGGTTGTTCAGCGAGGCGGCGAGCCCCGGCAGATGCGCGTCGGGCCGGTCCTTCGCCAGGGTCTGGTACAGCTCGACGGCCTCGCGCGCCGCCCCGACGGCGTCCGGGAACCGGCCCAGCCCGCTCAGGCTGGACGACAGGGTGTTGAGCGAACCGGCCAGCTCGGGGCCGAAGGACGCGTCGGTGCCGGCGAGGCCCCGGCGGATGCGCACCGCCTCGTCGGCCGCGTCGTGGCACTCCGTCCGGGCGGTGTCGGTGGACAGCCCCGCCAGGTCGGTGGAGAGGTTGTTGAGCGCCGTCGCGAGGTCGGCCTGGTGCGCTGCGGGCAGCTGCCGGCAGGCCCCGACGGCCTGGCGGCGGACGGTGAGCCCTTCCTCCCTGCGTCCCAGCTCGCCGAGGCAGTTGGAGAGGTTGTTCAGGGACGTGGCAAGGTCGGTGAGCGTCTGCTCGGTGCCGTCCGCGGCGAGCTGCTGCCGGATGTCCACGGCCTCCTGCGCCGCCTCCAGCGCCTCCTCCGTGCGGCCGAGCGCGCGCAGCCGCACCGCGAGGTTGTTCAGGGCCTGGCCCAGATCCCGGTGCGGTGCCGCCGAGCGGGTGGCCGCCACGAGCCGCTCCGCGACCTCGGCGGCGAACGCCACGTGCACGCGGGTGGGGTGAGGGATCGACCGGTAGATCGTCCACAACAGGTCGAGGTCATCCGGGCGGTCGGCGACGACCGTGCGCAGCGCATTGATCAGCACGGCGGGTTCGGCGGTCTCGACCGCGACCCGGACCGCGACCGGCGCCAACGTCTGCGGGTGCGCCGACACCACGGCCTCGATGTCCGGACCGAGCCCGGTGTGCACGCTGGCTCGGGCGAGCACGGTCATCGCCTGCTGCGCCTGCCGCTGGTCCACGCCGTCGAGCAGGGAGGGCAGCAGCCCCTGGTTCTTCTGGACCGCCGTCGCCACCAGGTGCTCGGCGAGAAGATCCGGCTGGAGGGTGCCCCAGTGGTCCTTGCGGTGCGGGTAGAGCTTCTGGAGCCATCGGGCGGTTCGCTGCAGCTCGTCCGCCTGGATTCCGGGGACGCGTCGCAGCACGGCCAGAGCCTCGTCTTCGTTCGCCGCGGGCACCAGACATGCCGCGGCGACCGCCGCCCGCTGCTCCGGACTTTCCAGACTGATGCGGGACGAGACGGCCAGGCGTCTCCAGTAGACGCTCTCGTGCCGGTTCAACAGAAAGTCCATTGCGTTGCGTTCGGGTGTGACGCCGGCGCCGGTCGCGGGGTGGTCGGTGCGCAGCAGGGCGACCAGTGCCGCCAGTTGCACGCCGAGCGTCGTTGTCGGCAGGCTCGCCGGCGGGTGCACCTTGGTGGCCTGCTCGGTCCAGTAGCCGGCGCGCCGTTGGAAGCCTGAGAGGCGAGCCAGCCTGTCGGCGAACGCCGTCACGGCCCGGTCGAACGCCCCAGGATCCGCGGTCAGCGGCCGGAGCTGCTCCTCGACGACGCCGTCGGTCGCGAAGTCCCAGCCGAGGGGCAGATGCTGGCGCCACTCGCCGTCGCTGCGGGCCAGGAGGAGCACGCGCAAGGGTGCCCGCTGGCGGCGGTTGGTGAGCGCCGCGCCGAGCAGCTCGAGCTGGTCGAAGCGTTCCTCGGCGTAGTCGATGACCAGTAGCAGAGGGATGCGCACAGCCGACAGCCACCGCACCGTCTCGTGCTGCATGGTGCCGGCGCCGTCGCGCCTGGCGAGGACGACGGTGGCCCAGCCCTTGCGTCGCATCCGGCCGGCGAAGTGCCGTGCGAGGCGCGTCTTGCCCTGTCCCCCCTCGCCGGTCAGCAGCCACGCCGACCGGCTCCCGTCCTTCCCGCACCACGCGTCCAGCTGTTGCAGCGTGGCTTCGCGGCCCTCGAACGGCACGACGGCCGCGTCGGCGCGCAGCAGCATCGCGGGCGACTGCGGTTCTTCGGGGTCCTGCTGCAGCGCGGTCAGCTCGGCGGGCCCCAGCCCCGGCCGCGTCTGCGGGTCGCCCGGCCAGACGAGCGCGGCGAACTGCGGATCGTCGGCGAACGCGCCGGTGTCCACCGCGCTCACCCGGTCGGCGGCGAAGCCCTCCTGGTCGTGGGCGATGACCCCGACGAGCAGCTGGTTGCAGAACAGGGCCGCGCCGGACATCCCGCCCCACGGCGAGTCCTTCGACGTGGCGGTCGGCTTCGGTGCCGAGTCGACCGCCACGTCCAGCCAGCCGGACTTCGCCAGCCCCAGCGGGCGGGTCCTGCCGACGAGGTGGTCGGTCTCCCGCACGTCCCCCGGCCCGCTGACCCGGAACCGGGGGAAGCCGACCGCCTCGACCGGGGCGTCCGGTGCGTCGCACACCAGCCGCCCCCAGGAGAGCGGGGGCAGGTCGCCCGGGTCGATCACGGTGTCCTCGACCCGCACCAGCGCGACGTCGGCGGCCTCGTCCCACCGCTGCCACACCACCTCGGCGGGGTACAGCGTCCGGTCACCGAACCGCCGGACACTGACCGCGACGCCGTCACCGGCGACCACGTGCGCCGCGGTGAGCACCAGGCCGTTCGAGAGCAACGTGCCGGAGCCGCAGGCCAGTCCCTTGCCGGGCCGAGACCCGTAGACCTCGCAGAGTCGCTCGCTGACCGGCACCGGCGATCAGCGATCCGGGATGCGGTCGATCTGGTCGTTGATCTCCGTGGGCCGGCCGGTGGCGCGTTCCTTCGGTGTCAGCGTCACCTTGACGCGGTGGGTCTCGTCCCGCCCGATGCTTCCCTCGGCGCCGAACGTCACCACACCGAACGTGACGCCGCCCTTGGCGCCGCCCGTCCGCTTGGCGACGACCGCGAACTCGACCTCGACTGGCCCGACCTCGAAGAGCAGCGGGTCGCCCGCGGCCAGCGCCTTCGCGGCCGCCAGCTCCCTGCGCAGCGCCTCGACCGCTTCGGCAAGTCCGATGTCTTCCACAGGGCAACCACCTCATCGCATCGATGTCGCTGCGTAGCGTATGCAGGCGGCCCCCTGGCGCACCACCGGGCGGGCGCACAACGACCCGCCAGGCCGAGGGGTTTTCGCTCATCCGGGTGCGGCCGCCGCCGAACGGCCGATCGACACGGAAGGGGGCGCGCCGGCCTTCCCGGCCGGCGCGCCCGTGGCCGTCAGGACTCGACGTTGACGATCTCGCGGCCGGTGTTCACGTACGTGTAGAAATAGTTGGGGCTGCGCACCGACAGGTCGCCCAGGGCGTAGGCGACACCGGCATGGAACGGCGCCGGCGACGCCGTCACCGGGATCTTCACTTTTCTGCGCCGCGCCGGTGCAGACCAGCTCCGAGGTATGGTTCTGCCCGCCGGTGGTGATGCTGCCGACGGTCTGGGTGACGCTCGCCTGCGCGGTGAAGTACCAGCCGGCGGGGCAGGTGACGGTCAGCGTCACGATCGTGGCGGCGCCGTTGGCCTTGAGCTTCGCGTTCTTGGTGATTTTGACGATGGGCGAGCCCGGCGACTCCGACTGCAGGTTGACCGTGGCGCCGGCCGGCACCGCGAACGCGAGCACCCCGCCGACCGCGAGCGCGGCCACACCGAGCTTCGACTTCGTGAGTTTCACGATGATTCCTCCCCGTTGGGTGTTGGTGCGGACTCTTCGCCGTGGGGCGGCCCCGCGATGCCCACCAGGACACCGAGGAGCAGCGGGACGACCGCCAGTTCCCACAGGAAGTCAAAGGCGCTGTGCAGCGCGAGCGCGGTCACGGCGGCCGCGGCTCCCGCCCACAGCGGTGCGGGCCCGGCGGTGCGAAGGGCTGCGGCGTGCCCGGCGCTGCGGCGTCTGCCGGTCTGCGGCGGGTCTCTGTTATCGCTCACAAGAGGACGCACGATGATCGTCTGAGCGCGGGTGGCAGGGGATGGTTGCGCTCACATTCTTGACGATCGAAGGGTTGGCAACGACGGTCGCGGTGGCTAACGTGACCCGCACGCGACCGCGTCATGGGACCGCCGATCCCGTGCCGCCACAGCACACCCCGCCCCCGTTCGGCCACGATGCCGTCCGCCCTCGTCCTCGCGGCCCGCCACCCCACGGACTCATGAGGAGTCGCCCCCATGGCATGGTCAACCCGCATCCGGCTGCGAACCGCGGTCGTCCTGACGGCCGTCGCCGGTCTGCTGGCCGCCTCCGCCCAGGCGGCGCCCGCGCAGTTCGTCACGGTCAGCAATCCCGTGATCAGCCAGCGCGCCGACACCGCGATCTACAAGCACACCGACGGCTACTACTACATGACGGCCTCCGTGCCGGACTACAAGCGGGTCGAGCTGCGGCGCGCCACCACGCTGCAGGGCCTGCGCTCCGCCGCCACCGCCAACGCGTTCGTCGCACCGTCGAGCGGGGCGCTGAGCGGGTGGATCTGGGCGCCCGACATCCGCTTCTACGACGGCGCCTGGTACATGTACTTCTCGGCGTCGCCGGGCACCGCCCGGTTCGACCAGCGCCTGTACTGGATCCGCAACACCTGCGCCAATCCGATGTCGTGCGCGTGGAGCGCGCCGCAGCGGTTCACCACCGGCTGGGAGTCCTTCCAGCTGGATCCGGCGTCGTTCGTCAACCGCGGCGTGCGCTACTTCGTGTGGGCGCAGGACAGCCCGGACACCAACTTCAACAGCCACATGTACATCGCCCGGATGAACGGGGCGACCGGCATCACCGGCACGGTCACCGAGATCGCGCGGCCGACCTTCAACTGGGAGAAGGAAGGCGTCGCCGGGGTCGTGGAGGGCCCCTCGCCGCTGGTGAAGAACGGCCGGGTGTACATCGCGTACTCGGCGTCGGCGACCGACTCCCGCTACAAGCTCGGCCTGCTGTCCTCGTGGGACAACGTGGACCTGCTCAACCCCGCGTCGTGGTACAAGCACCCGAACCCGGTCTTCCAGACCGCGAACGGCGTCTACGGCCCCGGCCATGGAAGTTTCACGGTGGCCGAGGACAACACGACCGACATGCTGGTCTACCACGCCCGCGACTACGCCACCCCGACGCCCGACGCGCTCACCGACCCCAACCGGCACACCCGGATGCAGCAGCTGTACTTCCGCGACAACGGCGACCCGTTCTTCGGCCAGCCGATCCCGAGCACCGTGACCGCGCCCGGCATCCGCGGCCAGTACAGCAACCGTTGCGTCGACAACTACAACTTCGACACCACGCCCGGCGCGCTCGTGCGGCTCTACGACTGCAGCGGCAACGCCGCCCAGGAATGGGAGTTCAACTACAAGGGCGTCAGCTGGTACGAGATCCGCAACCGCAACACGGGCACCTGCCTGGACGACCTGAACTCCAGCACCGCGTCGAACGCCGACGTGGGCCTGTATGCGTGCAACGGCTCCACGGCGCAGCGGTGGGAGATCCAGGACCGTGGCAGCGGCTGGTTCTCGCTGCGCAACGTCGCCGGCAACATGTGCCTGGACGACTACAACTGGAACGCCGCCAACGGGGCCCGGCTCTCGCTGTACCCCTGCAACGGCCTCGGCGCACAACTGTGGCGCCGCGGCTGACCCGCTGCGATCGGCGCCCGTCCGGCACGGGCGGGCGCCTTTCACTCAACCGCACCCGGTCGCCGCCGAATGGACGATCGACAAGGGGAAGCGGTTCGGGGAGTGGGTTGCTATCGCGGTGGGAGACGACCGGCGGGTGAGGCGGTGGACCGCCACGCTCTACGCGCTCGGCGGCGTGTACGGGCTCGCGCTGGCCGGCATCCTCGCCGCGGTCGCCACCGGGGCCGCCCCGATCCACGCGCCCGCCGGCGCCGGGGCGCTCGCGTCCGGTGCCGTTGGACTGTTCGGCGCCGTGTGCGCGGCCCGGCACGGCGGGCTGGACGAGCGGACCCGCCGCTCCTGGTGGTTCATGGCGCTCGGGTACGCCCTGGCGCTCAGCGTGCCGTGCGTCTTCACCGTCACCGGCCCGCGGCCCTTCCCGTCGCCCGGCGACGTGCCGCACCTGGCGTTCGTGCTGGTGCTGCTGTTCGCGGTGCAGACGTTCCCGCTGCACGCGGCGACCCGCAACGAGCGCCACAAGCATCTCCTCGACGCCGCGACCGTGCTGGCCGGCGCGGCGATGATGATGTGGTACTTCGTGGTCGGCCCGTACATCCTGGCGAAGGGCGCCTCGGTCGGCACCGTCGTGGCCGCGGCCGCCTACCCGGCCGCCGACCTCGCCCTGCTGTTCGGCATCGCCAAGGTCCTGCTGCGCGGCGCCGACCCGGCCTCACGCCGGCCCCTGGGCATCGTGGCCGCCGGGATGGTCGTCTTCACCGTCGGCGACGGCTACCTCGGCTACATGCAGGCGCACGCCGACCATGTCGAGCGCACCGCCTGGCAGTTCGTCTGCTGGACCACGGCGCACTTCCTGCTCGCGGTCGCCGCCGTCGAGCAGAACCGGCAGGCCGCGGCCGAGCAGAACCGGCAGGCCGCCGTCGAGCAGAACCGGCAGGCCGGCGCCGAGCAGGACCGGCAGGCGGCCGCCGGGCAGGACCGGCAGGCGAGCCGCCGGGGTGACGAGCGGCCCGGGTCACGCGTCACCGGCCGGGGACTGGCCGGGAAGCTGCCCTACGCGGGCATCGGCGTCGGCTACGCGCTGATGATCCTCGCCGCGGTGCGGCAGGAGCAGGCGTACCCGTGGGCCGGGCTGGTCGTCGGCGCGTTCGGCATCACCGGGCTGGTCGTGCTGCGCCAGGTGCTGGTGCAGCAGGAGAGCCGCGAGATGGCGGTCACCGACGGGCTCACCGGCCTGGCGAACCGCTCCCGGGTGCACGAGGTGCTCGCCCGGGCCCTCGCCCGCGGCGAGCGCTCGGGGCGCAGCACCGCCGTGCTGCTCATCGACATGAACGGCTTCAAACAGGTCAACGACTCCCTCGGGCACGAGGCCGGGGACCGGCTGCTGGTCGAGTTCGGCGAGATGATGCGCCGCAGCGTGCTCGGCGGCGACCTGGTCGGCCGGCTCGGCGGCGACGAGTTCGCGGTGGTCCTGCACGACATCGGCCGGGTCGATCACGCGGTGGCCGTCGCCAAGCGGATCGTGCTCGCGACGCAGCAGCCGATCCCGTTCGGCGACCAGACGCTGCGCGCGTCGGCGAGCATCGGCGTCGCGGTCGGCGGCCCCGGCGAGTGCACCACCGACGAACTGCTGCACCGTGCCGACCTCGCCATGTATCAGGCGAAGCGGCGCACCGGCGGCACCCGCTGGCACTGCTGGGACCGCAGCCTGACCGACGAGGCGGAGCTGTCGCTGGAGCAGGAGCTGCGCGGCGCGATCGCCGAGGGTCAGCTGCGCCTGCTGTACCAGCCGATCGTCGCCCTGCCGAGCCGCGAGCTGACCGGGGTCGAGGCCCTCGTGCGGTGGGAGCATCCGCGGCACGGGCTGCTCCTGCCGGAGCAGTTCGTCCCGCTCGCCGAACGCGCAGAGCTGATCGAGGACCTGGGCCGCTGGGTGCTGGAGCAGGCCTGCGCGCAGGCCAAGGCGTGGCAGCGGCGGGTGCCGTCGCTCCAGCTCAACGTCAACATCTCGCCCCGGCAGCTGGACAACCAGGGCTTCACCGGGCAGGTGCTGGAGATCCTGGACCGGGCCGGGTTCTTCGCCGGGCACCTGGTGCTGGAGGTGCCCGAGAGCGCGGTCATCGGCGAGGCCGACCCGATCGCGCAGCTGGAGGCGCTGAGCACCGCCGGGATCCGCATCGCCCTGGACGACTTCGGCACCGGGTACTCGTCGCTGCGCTACCTGACCCGCCTGCCGGTCGACGCGCTCAAGCTCGACAGCTGCTTCGTCGCCGAGCTCGACGGCACCTCGAAGGGCTCGGCGGTCGCTCAGGCGGTGCTGCGCCTCGGGCAGATGCTGCACCTGGACACCGTCGCCGAGGGCGTCGAGGGCGAGGCGCAGGCGCGCGAGCTGACGCTGCTGGGCTGCGAGAAGGCGCAGGGGCGGTACTTCTCCGGGCCGGTGCTGGCCGGCGACCTGGAGCGCCAGCTACCCGCCGGCACAGTGGCGGGCTGAGGCGCCGCAGGGAATACTCGTCGCACCATGCGTGACTCTGTGCGTCTTCGTGCGGTCGTCCCGCTCCTGGCCGTCACGGGAGCGACCATCGCCGGGGCGGGGTTGACCGGCACGTTCGCGGTGATCCCTCTCGTGGCCGCGGCCGCCCTCGCGGGCACCCTGCTCGGGTCCGCCGCCGCGGCGATCTGGCTGCCGGCGGCGGCGCTGCTGTGGTGGCTGCACCCGGCGGCCGGCCCGCACCCCCTCGTCGCCTTCGGGGTCGTCGCCGCGGCCGGGCTGCTGCCGGTGCTGGCGATGCGGGTCCGGCGGGCGTGGACGACACGGGGCGAGCGGATGCGGGTCGAGGCCCGGGCCGCCGCCGCGGCCGCGGAGCGGGCCAGGCTCGCCCGGGAGATGCACGACTCGCTCAGCAAGACCCTCGACGCGATCGCCCTCGGCGCGGCGGCCCTGCCGGGCACGCTCGCCGAGCCGGACCGGGCCAGCCGGCTCGCGGCGACCCTGCGCGACGGGACCCTCGACGCGGCCCGCGACGCCCGGGTGCTCATCGACGAGCTGCGCTCCAACCCGGCCGACGCCCCGCTGTCCGACCTCGTCGCCGCGATCGGCCGGGAGTGGTCGGTGACCAGCGGCGTCGGGGTCATCCTGCACAACGCCGACGCCGACATCGAGCCCAAGGTCGACACCGCGCCCGGGACCGGCATCGAGCTGTGCTGGATCCTGCGCGAGGCGCTGCGCAACGTCGCCGCGCACGCCCGCGCCGGGCTGGTCGCGGTGACGCTGACCCGGGCCGGCGGCGCGGTGACCCTCGAGGTCCGCGACGATGGCGCCGGCTTCACCGTGCCCGGCGACCTGAGCCTCCTGCAGCGCGCCGGCAGCCACGGCCTCGTCGGGATGGACGAGCGGGCCCGGGTGTGCGGCGGGACGCTGACCGTGTGGTCCCGTCCAGGCGGCGGCACCCGGGTCACCGCGGTCGTCCCGGCCGAGCCGGCGCCGGTCGGCGCGCCGCCGTCGCGGCGGCTGCGGCTGCTCGTCGGCGCGGCCGCGGCCGCCCTGCCGGTGGCGCTGATCCTGCCGTTCAGCGGTGCCGGGGACCCGCCCCGCGACCGGATCGCCGCGCCGCCTGCCGGCGCCGGCCCGTCGCTGCTGCCCGGACAGCCGTCCGGCGCCGCGCCTGCCGGGTCGCCGGCGGCGTCGGGGCCGAGCGTCGCACCGGCCGTCACGAAGCCGCCGAAGAGCCCCGCGTCCGTCACGTCCAGCCCGGCGCCCGCCGCCGGAGGCGGCACCGGCGCCGGAGGGTCTCCCGGTACCAACGCTGCAAATGCCTGCAAAGTGCGCTATTCGAAGCGCAACGAGTGGGATCCGGGCTTTGTCGCCGACGTGGTCCTGACCAACGCCGGCACGAAGGCGATCGACGGCTGGTCGCTGCGGTTCGAGTTCTCGTCCGGGCAGAAGGTGATCAGCTACTGGGGCGCGATCGTGACGCAGACGGGCGCGGCGGTCGTCGTCGAGGACGGCGGGGTCACGCCGAAGCTGGCGCCGAACGGGACGCTCACCTTCGGGCTGCAGGGCACCTGGCAGGGTGCCAACCCGGCGCCGACTGCGTTCACCCTGAACGGCGTTCGGTGCGGCTGAGCCACTGCACGATCGCCTCGGTGCGGTTGTTGACGCGCAGCTTCAGGTAGATCTGGCTGACCCGGTTGCGGACGGTCTTCTCGGCCAGGTCGAGGCGGTCGGCGATCGCCGCGTTGGGTTCGCCGGCCGCGATCAGCTCCATGATCTCGTGCTCGCGGCGGGTCAGCGGCTGATGCAGCAGCGCCGGCGCCCGGTCGGCCGTGCGGTGCTGGACGTGATCGACCACGATGGACAGTGGCAGCGGCGAGAGCCGGCTGTGGCCGTCGGCGGTGGCGCGGGTCGCTTCCAGCAGGTCCGCCCGGGTGTACTGGCCCTCGACCAGCAGGCTGCGCGCGCCGGCGCGCAGCATCGGCACCACGTCGCCGGGCACCACCGTGTGCGCGACGACCAGCACCGGCGGCCGCGGCGGCGGCAGCGTGGCGAGCGCGGCCAGTTCGCGGATCGGCGCGTGGGTGTGCAGCACGACGAGATCGGCGTCGATCCGCCCGCCGTTGAGCACGTGCAGCAGCGGGCGTACCTCCAGCGCGCCGGCGCAGGAGCGCAGCAACTCGGCGAGGCTGTTGCCGGTGGTGCTGATGACCAGGACGCGCATGCCGCCACGACACCACGGGGCCGCGCGGATGGCAACGCTTCTCGAAACTTGCGCTGGGTGCTTTCGGCGCCCGCCGCCGCGTCGCCGCGCGGGCGGCACCCAGTGAAGTTGGGTGCGGCGCCCCCGCGATTCAGGTGTGCCGCCACCGGCGGATTGCGTCGGCCCGGCCCGTCACGCCGAGTTTGGCGAAGATCCGGTTCACGTGGTTCTCCACCGTCTTCGATGAAAGGACCAGGGTCGCGGCGATGTCCCCATTGGACAGTCCACGGGCGATCAGGTCCATCACCTCGGCCTCCCGCTGCGACAGCCCGAGCCTCGGCGGTGCGGCCCGCACGGCGGAGACCAGCACCCGCGCCGCGCTCGGCGACAGGTGCGCCTCGCCGCCGGCGACCGCGCGGACCGCGTGCAGCAGCTCCGCCGGGCCGAACTGGCCGTGCACCAGGAACCCGATCGCGCCGGAGCGCACGGCGTCCAGGACGGTGCGGTCATCGGCGCTGCGGGTCAGCATCAGCACTCTGCTGTGCACGCTGATCGCCCCGACGACGGACAGCCCGTCGCGGACCGGCATGCGGTGATCCAGCAGCGTCACGTCCGGGCGGTGCAGCCGGGCGAGCTGGAGGGCCTCGGCGCCGTTGGCCGCCTCGCCGATGACGGACAGGTCGCCGGCGCCGTCCAGCATGTCGCGCACGACCGCCCGGACCACGCTGTTGTCGTCGGCGACGAGGACTGTGGTCACTGCCGGGACCTCCCTGCGTGGGTCCCGGCCTGCCGCGGGACAAAGGTGCCAACGATGTTCGCCATTGTTTCGCGGTGCTGTCCGCGTGCTTACGCTACCCGTCACCGGGAGCGCTCCCACGCGGCCGCCACCGCTCGGGGGCGCTCCCTTGCCTGTCTGGACCGCCATCTGGAAGGACCGTTCATGCGTCTCCGCCGAAACTCATGGCCGCCGCCGCGGCCATGCTGCTCGTCCCGCTGGCCCCGTTCGTCTCGTCCGCCCCGGCCGCCGCCGCCGACAGCGCCGACTGGCTGCACACCGCCGGCAACAAGATCGTCGACAGCCAGGGCAACGAGGTCTGGCTGACCGGCACCAACTGGTTCGGCTTCAACGCCACCGAGCGGGTCTTCCACGGCCTGTGGAGCGGCAACGTCACCGAGATCACCAGGTCGATGGCCGACCGCGGGATCAACATCGTCCGAGTGCCGATCTCGACCCAGCTGCTGCTGGAGTGGAAGGCCGGGCAGGCCGCCGTGCCCAGCGGCGTCAACACGTACGCCAACCCGGAGCTGCTCGGCAAGACCACCCTGCAGGTCTTCGACTACTGGCTGGGGCTCTGCGCGCAGTTCGGCATCAAGGTGATGCTCGACGTGCACTCCGCCGAGGCCGACAACTCCGGGCACATCCACCCGGTGTGGTGGAAGGGCTCGATCACGCCCGAGCTGTTCTACCAGGCGTGGGAGTGGGTGATCGACCGGTACAGGACGAACGACACGCTGGTCGCGGCCGACATCAAGAACGAGCCGCACGGCAAGTGGTCGGAGTCCCCGCGGGCCAAGTGGGACAACTCCACGGATCAGGACAACTTCCGCAACACCTGCCAGGTCGCCGGCAACCGCATCCTCGCGAAGAACCCCAACATGCTCATCCTCTGCGAGGGCATCGAGATCTTCCCGAAGAACGGCACCAACTGGTCCTCGACCGCCGAGGCCGACTACTACGGCAACTGGTGGGGCGGCAACCTGCGCGGCGTGCGGAACTTCCCGGTGAACCTGGGCAACCACATCGTCTACTCGCCGCACGACTACGGCCCGCTCGTCTACGAGCAGCCGTGGTTCTCCAAGCCCTTCGACAAGGCGACGCTGACCGCCGACGTGTGGACGCCGAACTGGCTCTACATCCACGACGACAACATCGCGCCGCTGCTCGTCGGCGAATGGGGCGGCCGGCTCGGGCAGGACGCGCGGCAGGACCGGTGGATGTACGCCCTGCGCGACACCATCATCGACAAGCGCATCAGCCAGACGTTCTGGGTGCTCAACCCCAACTCCGGTGACACCGGCGGGCTGCTGCTGGACGACTGGAAGACCTGGGACGAGGCCAAGTACGCGATGCTGAAGCCGGCCCTGTGGTCCTACCAGAACAGGTTCGTCGGCCTGGACCACCAGGTGAAGCTCGGCGCGAACGGCCTGAGCCTCAACGACCGCTACGGCGGCACGAGCGACACGGTCGCACCGTCGGTCCCGTCGGCGCTGCTGGTCTCCGGCACCACGTCCAGCAGCGTCTCGCTGACCTGGACCGCGTCGACCGACAACAGCGGCACCGTCGCCGGGTACGACGTCTACCGCGGCACCACGAAGGTCGGCACCTCGGCGACCGCGTCCTTTGTGGACACCGGGCTGGCGGCCGGCACCACCTACAGCTACACGGTCCGCGCGTTCGACGCCGCCGGCAACGTCTCCGCGGCCTCCGCGGCGCGCACCGCCGCCACCACGACCGCGCCGGCGGACACCGTCGCGCCGTCGGTGCCGTCGGGCCTTTCGGTGACCGGCACCACGACCGGCAGCGTCTCACTGCGGTGGAACGCCTCGACCGACAACAGCGGCAGCGTCGCCGGCTACGACGTCTTCCGCAACGGCGTGAAGGTCGCCACCACCACCGCACCGACCTATGTGGACACCGGGCTGCCCGCCGACACCGCGTTCAGCTACGCGGTACGGGCCATCGACGCGGCCGGCAACGCCTCGGCGCTGTGCGCCGCGGTGACCGCCAGGACGCAGGCCACGCCCACCGGGGTCGTGCGGGTGCAGTACCGCAACAACAGCGTCCCGACCGGCGACCAGGAGATCAAGCCCGGCCTCCAGGTCGTCAACGGCGGCACCGCGCCGCTCGCGCTGAACACCGTCGCGGTCCGGTACTACTTCACCCGCGACGGGGGCTCGTACGCGATCTGGTGCGACTGGGCCCTCGCCGGCTGCGGCAACCTCGCGACCCGGGTCGTGAACCTGCCTTCCGCGGTCAACGGCGCCGACGCGTACATCGAGGTCACCTTCACCGGGGGCACCGTGGCACCCGGTGGCAGCAGCGGCGAGATCCAGCTGCGGGTCAGCCGGACCGACTGGCAGCCGGTCAACGAGACCAACGACTACAGCCGCGGCGCGGGGACGTCGCTTGCGGACGCTCCTGCCGTGCCGGCGTTCGTCGGCGGCTCGCTCGCCTGGGGCGTCGTGCCCGCCTAGCACGTCCGCTTCCACGGATGGGTGTCACCTGCCGAGGTGGCACCCATCCGTCCGTCCGAGGGCTCCGAAGACATGGTGTACATCCGCACCAGCTTCACCGTCAACGGTGCGTCGATGGTCATCTGCGGCAACGTGCAGACCGCCAACGCCATCGTGTACATCGTGGACACCGTCCTCATGCCGAAGGCCTGATCCTCGCCATGAAGACCTTCGCGGCCCTCGCCGGCATCCTTGCCGCCGGCGCGGGGATCGCCGGCGGTGAGCTGTTCGCCGCGCTGGTCGTCCCCGCGGCCGGTCAGGTCGGCGGCGTCGGCGTCGGCGGCGTCATCATCGACGCCACGCCGACCCCGGTGAAGGAGTGGGCGGTGCGCACCTTCGGCACCAATGACAAGCCGCTGCTCCTGACCGGGATCGCGGCCGGGCTGGTCGTCTTCGCCGCGGTGGTGGGCCTGCTCGGACTGCGCCGGCGGGTCTGCGACCCGCCGGCGCGGCGCTCCTCGGGCTCGCCGGCTGCCCGCGGCGGGTCCACTGGACGGTCTGCCGTCCCTGATCGGCGGCGCGGCGGCGGCCGGCGTGCTGCTCCTGCTGCTGTCCTCCCTTGCCGCCACGCTTGCCGAGCCGGGCGGCGGCGCCCTGGTCGACGGCGTGACCCGGCGGCCCGCCCGGTTGCTGGATCGCCCGCCTGGCCGCCGGCACGGTCGGCATCGCCGGCGCGGCGTGGGCTCAGGGGCGTGGCATCGCGTCGGTCGAGGTGCAGGTCGGCGACGGGCCGTGGCGGGCCGCGACCCTGCTCCCGTCACCGACGAACGACACCTGGGTGCAGTGGCGCCTGGACTGGGCCGCCGCGGCGGGCAGCCACCTGCTGCGGGTCCGCGCCACCGACAAGACCGGCGCACTGCAGACCGAGCAGCGCGTCACCCCGTTCCCGGACGGGGCGACCGGCTGGCACTCCGTCACCGTGACGGTGGTCTAGTACCGCTCCTCATAGGCCTGGCGCGAGCCGCACACTGACGCGCGGCTGCACGAGCAGCGCGACCCGTCGGCGTCCATCCGGACGGTGACGGAGTCGCGCGGCACGCTGTGCCCGACGACCCGGCCCTCGCCCTCCGGTGTGGACACGCGGGTGCCGACCGCCGGCGCGGTGGCCTGGAACTGCTGGTACAGAGGATGTTCGTACTTCAGGCAGCACATCAACCGGCCGCACGCACCGGAGATGCGCAGCGGGTTGAGCGGCAGGTCCTGGTCCTTCGCCATGCGGATGGTGACCGGCTCGAAGTCGTTGAGGAACGTCGCGCAGCACAGGTCCCGCCCGCACGAGCCGATGCCGCCCTGGACGCGGGCCGAGTCCCTCGCGGACAGCTGGCGCAGCTCCACCCGGCAGTGCAGCGTGGCGCCCAGATCCCGCACCAGGGACCGGAAGTCCACCCGATGGGGTGCGGTGAAATAGATCGTGGTCCGCGCGCCCTGACCGCCCGATCCGTCCAGCACATGGTCCACTGCGACGACCTTCATCGGCAGCTCGTGATCGCGGATCAGCTTCTTCGCGGCGACCTTGGCCTCGGCCTTGCGCTTGCGCAGCAGCTCGTCGCGGCGCAGGTCGTCGTCGGCGGCCATGGCGACCAGGCGCGGGAAGCCCTCGGTCTCCTCGCTGACCCACTGCGCGGCCCAGACGCACTCGGCGACCTCAGGCCCGTCGTCGGTCGGGACCAGCACTCGATCGCCCACTCCCGGGCGAAACTCGCCGGGGTCGAAGTAGAACAGCCGCCCGTAGCGATTGAAGCTCACCGCGCACAGCATGCCCATGGGTGCACAGTAACGCGGGTCACTGGCAGTTCCATATTGCCTGCGGCTATTGGTGTTGAAAGTCCATTTTGACGTCTTTCGGGTGGCCCGTAGCTATTCCAACTACTTCGTCGTTACTAGTGCGGATGAGCCCGCTACGTGGGCCGTAACTCCGGCCGGAAAGGGCTCGTTGGGGGCAGCAGTGGCACGCCCCCCGGCGAGCTACCCCCGTACTCCCGGTCTCGGAGGACCTCAAGCATGACGTCTCCTGTTGCTTCCGCACGCCCAAAAACGGCCCGGACCCTCGCCGCCCTCGCCGCAACGGCGATCGTCGGAGCGCTGAGCCCGGTCGCGTCAGCGGTGCCCGCGGCAGCGGCACCGGCCGACGCGGCCTGCCCAGAGGGCTTCGGTGCCACCGCCGCCAGTAACACCCTTGCGCTGGGCCGCATCGACCTGCGCGCCACCGGCCTGTCCAACGCCGTCCTGCCCGAACTGCGGGTCGCCACCACCCACTCCGGCGTCGCCGGAGGCACCCTGCGCGCCGCCGCCGACGCCCGCTACCTGCGCAGCAGCGGCGACCTCCCGGCCGGGGTGCTCGGCCCGCGGGCGTACCAGCAGGCGCCACCCGCACACGACCAGCCCGACGTGGTGAACGTCGCCGGCGTCGACCTCGGCGCGCTGCGCCTGGGCACCGGCGGCCTGCGCGCCCAGGCGTCGTGGAAGCATGCCGGCCGCTGCACCACCGCCGACGGCCCCCGGGCCGCGTCCCGCGACGCTCGCCGGCATCACCGTCCTGCCCGGCCGCAACGGCCGCGCGCTGCTGCGCATCAACGCCGTCGAGAGCGCCACCGTCACCGGCGTCGGCTCGGCCGGCGGCCGCCCCGCCGCGACCGCCGCCGCGACCGGTGCCATCGCCGACTTCAAGCTCCTCGACAACGGCCCCTCCGCCATCGGGGTCCGGGTGATCAGCCCGCCGTCGCTGAGCGTGCTCGCCGGCACCACGAAGACCGTCGACTACACCGCCCCCGTCCTGGAGATCACCATCCCCGGCAAGGCGCCGATCCGCGTGTCCTCGGCCGGCTCCCACGTCGACGTGGTCGTGCCCGTCGACGCCGCGAGCACCGAGGCCGCCACCGACCTCGCCCGCACCGAGAACCTCCCGCTCCTCGGCGGCCTGCCGCTCATCGACCTGCTGACCGGCATCACCAGCGCGGTCTCCGGCGTCGTCGGCGGCGCCACCGCGATCGTTCCGGGCGCCGACCTCAACAGCCTGCTCGGCGCGCTGCCGGGCCTGCCGGCCGTCGGTGGCCTGCTCGGCTCCGGGGGTACGCCTTCCTCGTCGTCGCCTTCTCAGGAGAGCGCTTCGGCCCCGGCCCGCGTGGTCGTCCTGCGCGTCGAGCTCGGCGCGGTCGAGAAGCAGTTCAGCTCCACCGGCGTCTACGCGAAGGCCGCCTCGGTGCGCGTCAAGCTCATCTCCCGCAACACGTGGAAGTCCACCGGCGGCTACGGCCACGGTGGCTCCGGCCCGGCCGACAACACCTCGCTGATCGACCTGGGCATCTGCACCCTGGAAACCGCCGCCGCGGCCCCGAAGGCACCCGCCGCCCCCGGCTCCACCACCGCCCCCGACGACGACTCCGACGGCGGCTACGGCCCCGACGACGACTCCGACGGCGGCGGCTACGGCCACCACGGCGGCGGCACGGGCGGCACCGGCGGCGGCACCGGCGGCGGGGGCGGCCTCCCGGTCACCGGCAACAACGTGGCCCTGATGCTCGGCGGCGGCGTCCTGCTCGTCGTGGCCGGCCGCCTCCTGCAGATCCTGGCCCGCCGCAGGACCGCCTGAGAGACCCCTTCGCCGCCCGTGCAGCGCCCTATCCCAGGTGCGCTGCCCGGGCGGCGCTGTTTCTCCTCCCCGTTGATCGCCGAACCTTCCTGGCGTCCCGCACCCACCAAAGTTCCGTGATCACGGTGCATACCACCCCGCCAACCCGCCCACCAACCTGTGGACAACCGCCAGAGGCAAGCCGCCAAACGCCCGCCGCACCGACACCTCCACCTCAGCCGAACCGTGATCTCGGAACTTCACCGGACGGCCGAGCTGCACGGCGCCGGAGTGGCGTGGGCCGGAATGGCGGCGACGTCGCGTGGTGGCGTGGGCAAGGCGGCGCAGGGTGGCGGAGCGGATGCGCGCGCGGGCTGCGGAGGCGAGCCGGGAGCGCGGCGGTGGGGCGGCGAGGCCAGCGCGGTGGAAGCAGGGTGGAGCGGGCCGGCGGGTGGCGCGCGGGCGGAGGACGCGGCGACGGCGGACCCGGCGGGGGGCGGGCGGAGCTGGCGGTGTGGCAGGGCAGAGGCGGGGTGCGGCGGCGGCCGAGGCGGGACGGCGGGCGCGGCAGGCCGGTGAAACGCAGCCAGTGCGGCGGAGGCCGGGGCGGCGGGTGAAGAGGTGCGGGGCGGTCAGGCGGCCAGGGTCATGTGCTGGTGGCGCAGGGTGGCGGCGAACTGTTCGGCGGCGGAGGCGATTCGCTCTGCGCCCAGGATTGCCTGCTCCCAGGTGCCGCACAGGCCGGAGCCGAACTCGATCTGCACGTCGCCGTCGTCGACCAGGAGGATCGGGTCGCCTTCGTCTTCGGTGATGACGGTGCGGATGGCGCGGAGGTCGAGGGTGACGATGGGGAAGAGTTCGTCGTCCATGGGTGGCTCCGATCGGCCGTCGCGACAAGGAACAACAAGGAAGGGTGGGGTGCGGCGCCGCGCGGCTCGCAGCGTCGTGGAACGGCGCCGCACCCCGGACTGGGTGGCGCGAAACCGGACCGCCCAGCCCGGTCCCGCGCCTGTGGTAACTTTAGCCTAGTAGCCATAAGGCCACAATATCTCTTGCCGATAGACCTTCATATGGTCGCGGTCATGATCTCCCGGAGTTCGGGCCTGGCACTCTACCTGCAGGTCGCGGACGCGATCCGGCAGAAGATCATCAGTGGCGAGATGGCTCCGGGGAGCCTGTTGCCCTCGGAGAAGTATCTGGCCGAGGAGTATGACGTCGGGCGGGACACGATCCGCGACGCCATGGCATACCTGCGCGGCGAGGGGCTCGTCGAGAGCAAGCGGGGTTATCGCAGCCGGGTGCGGGCCAACGCGCCGCGCGAGCGGATCTGGCTGCACCAGGGCGAGGTTGTCTGGGCCCGGATGCCCACGCCGCAGGAGAAGAAGGAGCACGGCCTCGGCGACGGCGTGCCCGTCCTGGTGGTCGGCGACAAGACGTATCCCGCGGACCGCTTCGAGTTCGGCCGCGACGAGTAGGGAAAGCGCAGTAACGCGGATCACCCGTAAATAGGTTGGTGAACGCTGCCCTGAGAACCGATGCTTGTGGCAAGCAAGTATCTGGACGCAGGGACGAGGATCCGTGGACGAGAACACCGAGCACGCCGACTACGCCGCCATCGGGCGGCAGGTGGGGCGGTTCATTCGGCTCTCGGAGCGGTTGTTCGCCACGCTCAAGTGGAGCGACGCAGGCCGCGGCCTGGAGCGCCCCGCCTACATGCTGCTGAGCCGGATCGCGGTCGACGGGCCGTTCCGGCTGTCGGCGCTGGCCACCGACGTCGCGCTGGACCTCTCCACGGTCAGCCGGCAGGTGGGCGCGCTGGAGACAGCGGGGCTGGTGCGCCGCGCGACCGACCCGACCGACCGCCGGGCCAGCCTGGTGGAGGTCACCGACCTCGGGCGGGACGTGTTCGAGGAGAACCGGACCCGCTGGATCGCCATCTGGCAGGAACTGCTGGCCGGCTGGTCCCCCGAGGAACGTCAGATCTTTGCTGCCCTCTTCACGCAACTCAACCAGTCGCTGGCCGAAAAGCTGCCAGGAACCGAACGGTTGCCAGGAACCATCTCGGAAAAGGACGCTCGATGACCACTGTCGCGCCGCCGGAACAGGCCCGGCCGCAACTCGCCCACCGGCAGATCATGCTGCTGATGGGTGGCCTCATGACCGGGATGCTGCTCGCGGCGCTCGACCAGACCATCGTGGGCACCGCGCTGCCGACGATCGTCGGTGAGCTCGGCGGGCTCGACCACTACTCGTGGGTCGTCACGGCGTACCTGCTCGCCTCGACCGCCTCGACGCCGCTGTACGGCAAGATCAGCGACCTGTACGGGCGCCGTCCGGTCCTGCTGTTCGCGATCTCGACGTTCCTGGTCGGCTCGCTGCTCGCCGGTCTGTCGCAGGACATGACCCAGCTGATCGCCACGCGTGCGCTGCAGGGCATCGGCGCCGGTGGCCTCATGACGCTCGCCTTCACCATCGTGTCGGACGTCGTCGCGCCGCGGGAGCGGGCCCGGTACCAGGGGCTCTTCGGCGCCGTGTTCGGCATCTCCTCGGTGGCCGGGCCGCTCGTCGGTGGCTACTTCGCCGAGACCGACTGGCGCTGGATCTTCTACATCAACATCCCGCTGGGCGTCTTCGCGCTGTACGTGTGCAGCCGGGTCCTCCGGCTCGTCCCGCACACCCGCCGGGACCACAAGATCGACTACCTGGGTGCGACGCTCATGGTCGCGGCGGTCAGCTCGTGGCTGCTCGCGCTGTCGTGGGGCGGCAACGAGTACGCGTGGGGCTCGGCCACCATCCTGGGCCTGCTGGCCGGCGGGGCGGTGCTGACCGCGCTGTTCATCGTCGCGGAGGGCCGCGCCGAGGAGCCGATCCTGCCGCTGCGGCTGTTCAAGCGGGCGACGTTCTCCCTGGCCAACACCGCCACGTTCATCCTGGGCTTCGCGATGTTCGGCTCGATCATCTACGTCCCGCTGTACCTGCAGATCGTCAAGGGTGCCTCGCCGACGCGGTCCGGCCTGCTGATGCTGCCGATGATGGCGGGCGTCATCGTGACCTCGATCGTCGCCGGCCGGGCGATCAGCAAGATCGGCCGGTACAAGTGGTTCCCCGTCGCCGGCACCGTGATCATGGGCTCCGGGCTGCTGCTGTTCACGACGCTGAAGGTCGACACGCCGCTGTGGCAGGCGTTCATCTACATGACCGTGATCGGTGTCGGGCTCGGCATGGCGATGCAGCCGCTGATCCTCGCCGTGCAGAACGCGCTCGAACTGCGTGACATGGGCGCGGGCACCAGCGCGGCCACGTTCTTCCGGTCGCTGGGCGGCTCGGTCGGCGTCGCGGCGCTCGGCGCGCTCATGACCAGCAAGCTGAGCGAGCAGATGACCGGCGACGGCATGAAGGGCGTGTCGATCAACTCGCCGGCGCAGGTCCGGAAGCTGCCGGCGCCGGTCCTCGACGCGGTCGAGCACGTCTTCGTCAACGCGCTGCACCCGGTGTTCCTCGCCGCGGCGATCGTCGCGTTCGTCGGCACGGTGATCACGCTCGCGCTGCCGGACAAGCCGCTGCAGGGCGGCGGCCCGGCCGAGGTGGCAACCGAGGAGGACGCCGCCGCCGAGATGGAAGCCAAGGCCGCGGCCTTCTGACGAACACTCAGGAACCCCGGAGCTACTCGCCAGTAGCTCCGGGGTTCCTTTGTGAGCCAGGGCACATTAGCGTGCAGTACATGCGCAGCACGATGATGCAGACACCCCTGCTGATCTCCCGAATTCTGCAGCACGGAGCCACGGTCCACGGCGATTCCGAGGTCGTCACCTGGACCGGGACCGATGCTGGTGCGAGACATACGTCATATGCCGAGGTCGGCCGCCAGGCGGCCCGGCTCGCCCACGCCCTCCACGACGACCTCGGCGTCACCGGCGACGAGCGCGTCGGCACGCTGATGTGGAACAACGCCGAGCACCTGATCGCCTACCTGGCCGTGCCGAGCATGGGCGCCGTGCTGCACACCCTCAACCTGCGGCTCTTCCCGGAGCAGCTGATCTACATCGCCAACCACGCCGAGGACCGGGTCGTCATCGTCGACTCGACCCTGATCCCGCTGCTCGCCGGCGTCCTGCCGCACCTGAGCACGATCCGCCACATCGTCGTCGTCGGCGACGGCGACGCATCGAAGCTGCAGAAGGACGGCGTCGACGTCCACCGCTGGGACGCCCTGCTAGCAGGCAGGTCGGACCTGTACGACTGGCCCGCCGTCGACGAGAACGACGCCGCCGCCCTGTGCTACACCAGCGGCACCACCGGCAACCCGAAGGGCGTGGCGTACTCCCACCGCTCGATCTACCTCCACTCGATGGAGGTGTGCATGGCGGAGAGCTTCGGCCTCGGTCCGCAGGTCCGGGATCTGTGCATCGTGCCGATGTTCCACGCGATGGCGTGGGGCCTGCCCTACGCGGCCCTCATGAGCGGCGCCTCGCTGATCATGCCGGACCGGTTCCTGCAGGCCGCGCCGCTCGCCCAGATGATCGCGGCGGAGAAGCCGACGTTCGCCGGCGCCGTGCCGACGATCTTCACCGACCTCCTCGCGTACCTGGACGCCAACCCGACCGACACGTCCTCGCTGAGGGAGGTCGTCATCGGCGGGTCCGCCTGCCCGCCGGCGCTGATGCACGCGTTCTCCGAGCGCCACGGCATCGAGGTCATCCACGCCTGGGGCATGACGGAGATGTCGCCGCTGGGCTCGGTCGCCCGCGAACCCGTCGGCGTCGAAGGGCCCGAGGCCTGGGCGTACCGGTACACGCAGGGCCGCATCCCGGCCGGCGTCGAGGGCCGGATCGTGGGCCCCGCCGGCGAGGTCATGCCCAGCGACGGCAAGGCCGTGGGGGAGTTGCAGGTCCGCGGCCCGTGGATCACCGCGCAGTACATCGGCGAGGACGGCCCCGACCCCGAGAAGTTCGAGGACGGCTGGCTGCGCACCGGCGACGTCGGCACGCTGTCGCCCAACGGGTACCTCACCCTCACCGACCGCGCCAAGGACGTGATCAAGTCCGGTGGCGAGTGGATCAGCTCCGTCGACCTGGAGAACGCCCTGATGGCGCACCCGGCCGTCCTCGAAGCGTGTGTCGTGGGCGTACCGGATGACAAATGGGGCGAACGGCCCCTCGCGACGATCGTGCTCAGGGAAGGTGCCAGCGCCGACGCCGCGCAGCTGCGGGAGTTCCTCGGCGACAAGGTGGCCAGGTGGCAGCTGCCGGAGCGCTGGTCGTTCATCGAGGCGGTGCCGAAGACCAGCGTCGGCAAGTTCGACAAGAAGCGCGTCCGCGCCGACTATGCGGGCGGGGGCCTCGAGGTGGTACAGATCAACGGGTGAACCGGACGGCGAAGATCGCGCTGCTCGTCTCGGGCGCGGTGCTCGCCTGCCTGATCGCCTCCTGTGGTGTGGTCCTGGCGCTGCGTGACTGGGTGCCGGGACTCACCGGGTGCGAAGACCCCGACAAGCCGACGAAGAACGGCGTCATCACCTCGAAGATCCGCATCGAGCAGATGTGGCCGCAGCTCGCGCCGATCCAGCAGGTGCACTGGCAGGAGCACGAGGCCAGGGCGCGGTCCTGCCCTGAGATCGGGCCGATGGACTACGTCATGGACGGTTTTGCGGTGATCACCGCGGAGCGGGTACAGGCGCTGCCGGCGACCACGGCGGCGCCGGCTCCGCGGGTGCCGGAGGACCTGGTCCCCTTCGCCCCCGCCGACCCGGCCTGGCTCAAGGTCGACGGGACCGATCTGCTGCTGGACAAGGCGTCGGCGACGGTCTACTTCACCCACACCACGGACTAAGCGGACTTCCTGGCCTTGGCCGGGGCGGCCTTCTTCGCGGGGGTCGCCTTCTTCGCCGCCGTGGTGGTCTTCTTCGCGGCGGCCCGCTTGATCGGCGTCGCCGCGCCCTCAGTGTCGCTGTCGTCGCTGTCGTCGCTGTCGTCGCGCTTCGCCGCCGTGGCCTTCTTCGCTGCCGCCTTCTTCGCGGCAGCGGGTGGCGCCGACTCGCCGCGGGCGGCCTTGGCCCGCTCCACCGACGCCCGCAGCGCCGCCATCAGGTCGACCGCCGCGGCCGGCGCCTCCTCGGTCTCCTCCGGCTGCACGACCTCCCGGCCCGCCACTTTCGCCTCGATGACCTCCTGCAGCGCCTCGCGGTAGTTGTCCGTGTACGTCGCCGGGTCGAAGTCCGCCGCCATCGACTCGATCAGCGAACCCGCCATCGCCAGCTCCGCCGGACGGGCCGACACGTCCTCGTCGAGGATGTCGAACTTCGCCGCCCGGATCTCGTCCGGCCACAGCATCGTGTTGAGGACCAGCACGTCCTCGCGGACCCGCAGCGTCGCGAGCTGCTCGCGCTGCCGCAGCGCCACCTTCACGATCGCGACCCGCTCCGTGTTCGTGAGCGCGTCGCGCAGCAGCGCGTAGGGCTTCGCGGCGGTCTTGTCGGGCTCCAGGTAGTACGCCTTGTTGTAGAGGATCGGGTCGACCTGCTCGGCCGGCACGAACTCCAGCACCTCGATCGCCCGGCTGGTGGTCAGCGGCAGGTCCGCGAAGTCGTCGTCGGTGAGGATCACCATCTCGCCGCCGCCGAGGTCGTAGCCCTTGGCGATGTCGTCGTAGCTGACCTCCTCGCCGTCGATCGAGCAGACCCGCTTGTACTTGATCCGTCCCCCGTCGTCGCGGTGCACCTGGTGGAAGCGGATGTCCTTCTCCTCCGTCGCCGAATACAGGCGGACGGCGATCGACACGAGCCCGAAGGAGACCGCGCCTTTCCAGATCGCGCGCATTGGGGATCCCTTTCCGCAGCGTGTTGACCTCCGACAACCAGAATCGCATCGTTTCGACCTCCACGCGAGGAAGTCGGCGGCGAACTATCGTGAGGGGATGGGGACCGGCCCGCCGGCACCGATGCTCGCCTCGACCGGCCCGTTACCGTCAGGGCCGGGCTGGGCGTATGAGTTCAAATGGGACGGGATCCGGGCAATTGCCGTCGTCACTGCCGGCGCGACCCGCTTCTACGCGCGCAGCGGGGTCGAGGTGACCGCCGCCTATCCGGAGCTCGCCCGCATCGGCGACCGCCTCGACGACACCGTCCTGGACGGCGAGGTCGTCACCATGGACGAGGCCGGGCGACCCTCGTTCCAGCTGCTCGCGGAGCGGATGCACGTGCGCGAGCCAGCCCGCGCCGCCCGCCTCGCCGTCGCGCTGCCGGTCTCCTACCTCGCCTTCGACGTGCTGCGCGCCGGCGGCAGGGATCTGCTGGCAACGCCGTACACCACCCGCCGCCGCCTGCTCGAAGGACTGTCGCTGGGCCCTCGGGCCGTCATCCCGCCGACGTTCGACGACGGTCCGGCGACCGTGACCGCCAGCCGCGACAACGCCCTCGAAGGCGTCGTGGCCAAACGGACCGGCTCGCACTACCAGCCCGGCCTCCGCTCGCCGGACTGGGTGAAGGTCAAACTGGAGGAGAGCTGCGAGTTCGTCGTCGGCGGCTGGCGGCCCGGCAAGCGCGCCCTCGGCGCCCTGCTGGTCGGCGTCCCCGTCCCCGGCGGGCTCACGTTCCGCGGCCGGGTCGGTGGCGGGATCTCCAACGCCGCCGAGCGTGCGCTCCTCGACGCGCTGCGTGACCTCTCGGTGCCGCAGTCGCCGTTCGCCGGCGCGGTGCCGCGCGAGGACGCCCGCGGCGCGGTCTGGGTCGAGCCCCGGATCGTCGTGGAGGTGAAGTTCAGCCACCGCACGCGCGACGGGCGGCTGCGCTTCCCCCGGTTCCTGCGCATGCGGCCGGACCTGACCCCCGCGGACGTCCATGATGCCTGACAAGATCCGTGTCGACGTCGAGGGCCGCCACCTCGACCTGACCAACCTGGACAAGGTGCTCTACCCGCAGGTCGGCTTCACCAAGGGTGAGGTCATCGACTACTACACCCGCATCTCGCCGGTCCTCCTGCCGCACCTCGACGGCCGGCCGCTGACCCGGGTCCGGTACCCGAACGGCGTCGACGGCAACAGCTTCTTCGAGAAGAACGCGCCGGCCGGTACCCCCGACTGGGTGCGCACGGTCCGGCTGCCGGTGCCCGGCTCCAGCCGTGGCCGCGAGACCATCGACTTCATCGTGGTCGAAGAACTCGCCACCCTGGTCTGGCTGGCGAACCTCGCCGCGCTGGAGCTGCACACCCCGCAGTGGCGGGTCTCCGCCGACGGTGCCGTGCTCGACCCGGACCTGCTCGTCATCGACCTCGACCCCGGCGCGCCCGCCGGCCTGCCCGAGTGCTTCGAGGTGGCCCTGCTGGTCCGCGACCGGCTCGCCGTGGACGGGCTGGAGTCGCTGCCGAAGACCTCCGGGCGCAAGGGCATGCAGCTGGTCGCGGAGCTGTCCGGGGACGAGACGGCCGACGAGATCAGCGCGTACGTCAAGGACGTCGCCGACGAACTGTCCCGCCTCCGGCCCGACCTGATCGTGTCGCGGATGGCCCGGCAGCTGCGGCCCGGCAAGGTCTTCATCGACTGGAGCCAGAACAACGCGTTCAAGACGACGGTGGCGCCCTATTCGCTGCGCGCGGGCGCGATGCCGACGGTGTCGGCGCCGCTGACGTGGGACGAGGTCGGCGAGGGCGTGTTGACCATCGCCGACCTCACTCCTTCGGCCGTGCTGTCCCGGGTGTTCGACGCTTAGCACTTGTCCGGGTGCTCAGCGCTTTCCGTGCGCCCAGCGCCTTTCGGGTGCTCGGCGCTTGTTCGGGTGCTCAGCGCTTGTTCGGGTGCTCAGCGCTTGTTCGGGTGCTCAGCGCCTTTTCGGGTGCTCAGCGTCGCAGTGCGTTGATCAGGCGGTCGATGTGCTCCTCGGTGGTGCCGAGGCCGAAGCTGGCCCGCACCGCCTGGGCCGGCGCCTGGGCTTCGGGGTCGAGCCTGGCGGTCGCCTCCCGCAGGAGCCGGCGGGTCAGCGGATGGGCGCAGAACAGCCCGGTCCGCACCCCGATCCCGTGGTCCCGGCCGAGCGCCGTGGCCAGCTCGCCGGGGTCCTCGCCGAGCAGCGCGAACGACACGATGCCGACCCGCTCCGCGTCAGGGCCGAAGAGGCGCAGCTCCTCGACGTGCGGCAGCTCGGCCAGGCCGGCCCGCAGCCTGTTGACGAGCGCCTGCTCTCTCGAATGATCGGCGTGGTCGAGCTCCCGGCACGCGGCGGCGACGGCGACCGCGCCGAGCAGGTTGGGGGTGCCCGCCTCGTGCCTCGCCGGTCCGGTCGCCCACTGCACGTCCAGGTCGCCGTCCACGCCGGCGCTGGCCCCGCCGCCGGCCAGGTACGGCGCCGCGGCGTCCAGCCAGTCCGCCCGGCCGGCGAGCACACCGGCGCCGAACGGTGCGTACACCTTGTGCCCGGAGAACGCGACATAGTCCGCACCCAGCGCGGTCAGGTCGACCGGGGCGTGCGGTGCCAGCTGCGCCGCGTCGACCGCGATGCGGGCGCCGAAGCGGTGCGCCACCTCGGCGAGGGCCGCCACCGGCCACACCTCACCCGTCACGTTGCTCGCCGCCGTCACGCTCACCAGGCCGCAGCGCTGCCGGCTGAGCGCCCGCTCGAGCGCTTCGACGGCCTCCCGCGGCGAGCGCGGCGCGTCCAGGTGCACCGTGCGCCGCCAGGGCAGCAGGTTGGCGTGGTGCTCCGCGTCGAACGTGAGCACCGTCGTGTCCTCGGGCAGCGCCCTGGCCAGCAGGTTGAGCGCGTCGGTGGTGTTGCGGGTGAACACGACGGTGTCGCCGTCGCGGCAGCCGAGGAAGTCCGCGACGGTCTCCCTGGCCTGCTCATACTCCCGGGTGCACCGCTCCGACAGCGCGCCGGCGCCGCGGTGGACGCTGCCGTAGAACGGCAGGAGCTCGGCGACCGCGTCGGCGACGACCCGCAGGCACGGTGCTGTCGCGGCGACGTCGAGGTTGGCGAAGTCGACACTGCGGCCGTCGCGCAGCTTCACGTCACCGGGGGACAGGATCTTGGACATGGCAGAATCCTCCGCTCGCGCTTGCCCGGGCACACCGCGTGCCGGACCGTGTCATCACCCGGGGCACCCCGCCGCGAACGCGAGGGTTGCCGGCCAGCAAGCCGGGGCTGTGCGCTGGCACTCATGACCTGCGCCCACCGTAGCGCGGATAAGGTTGCTCCATGACCGAACTCCCGCCGAGTGGGACGCCATCGGAGCCCGGCCGCCACGACCCTGATCCGCGCGACGCGGCGTGGTCGCCACCTGCGGCCCCGGCCCCGGTCCCGGCCCCGGCCCCGGCTCCTGCGGAGCGGTCACCGTGGGCGTCGCCGCTCGGAGACCAGGCCGCCCCCGCCGCATTCAGCAAGCCCGACTCGCAGGCCGCGGGCGAGCAGCAGGCCTGGAACACGGCCGGTGCGGATGTCGTGCCCAACGTGACCGAGGAGTCCGCGCCCGACACCGGCGAGCAGCGCTACCCGACCGCCGCGCTCGCCCTGGCCGCCGCGCCGCCCGCCAAGCGCTCAGACCGCCGCCGCCTCTGGACGCTCATCGGCGTCATGGGCGGCATCGCGGCCTGCGGCGTGGCGCTGCTGGCGTTCTTCGGGTTCAGCGGCGGCTGGACCGCCCTCGTCATCGGCGTCGCCGCCGCGGTCATCCCGGTGCCGGTGCTGGTCTCATGCTTCCTCTGGCTCGACCGGTACGAGCCTGAGCCCGTCAGATATCTGGTCTTCGTCTTCGGCTGGGGCGCCTGCGTGGCGACGGCCGTCGCGCTGGTGGTCAACACGGCCGGCGGGGTGCTCGCCGACCGGCTCGGCCTGTCGGAGTCGATCGTCGCGGTCCTGGTGGCGCCCGTCATCGAAGAGAGCATGAAGGCGCTCGGGCCGATCCTGCTCTTCTGGCGCCGGCCACGGGCGTTCTCCGGCCTGATCGACGGCATCGTCTACTGCGGACTGTCGGCGACCGGTTTCGCGATGGTCGAGAACATCCTGTACCTCGGATTCAAGGGCTACGCCGACACGGCCGAGGATGCCGGCCCGGTCAACGGCGCGGTCGCCCTGGTCGCCATCTTCGTGGTGCGCATCCTGATGACCGGCTTCGCGCACCCGCTGTTCACGTCGATGACCGGCATCGGGCTGGGCATCGCGTCCCGCAGTTCGACGAAGGCGGTCCGGTGGCTCGCCCCGATCGCCGGACTGCTGCTCGCCATGCTGCTGCACGGTTCGTGGAACCTCATGTCGGTCACGGCGTCCGCAAGCGCGTGGGTGCTGCTGTACGGGTACTTCGCCGTCATGATGCCGATCTTCCTGTGCATGGTCGGCTTCGCCCTGTGGCAGCGGTCCAACGAGGGCAAGCTCACCGAGCGGATGCTCACCGAGTACGCCCGGGCCGGCTGGTTCTCCCCGCCGGAGGTCGCCGCGCTGGGCACCCTCGGCCGGCGGCTGTCCGCCCGCCGGTGGGCGCGCCGGGTCGCCGGAGACCATGGCGCGAAGGCGATGAAGGCGTTCCAGTTCGACGCGACGAAGCTCGCCCTGCTCCGCGACGGCCTGCATCGTGGCCTCGACAACACGCCGGCCCGCCGGATGGAGGCGCTCGCCGAGGAGCGGCACCTGCTCAGCGCGCTCGCCGCGTACCGCCAGGTCTTCGTCGGCCGTGACCCGCAGGCGCCGCTCGCGGTGTGGGACGGCAGCCGCTACCACATCACCTTCCCCGACGGGATGGTCCGCGTCCTCGCCGCCCCGCCGACCCCGGTCGTGCCGGTGCCGGTCGTCGTGCCGCCGCCCCCGCCGCCGGTCCCGATGTACGCGGGCTACCCGTACCCCTACAGATAAAGACCCGTGGAGTCCGGCTCGACCCGGCGGGCGGCGACGGCGTGCACGTCCCGCTCGCGCAGCAGCACGTAGTCGCGGCCCTGCAACTCCACCTCGGAGCGGTCCTCCGGGTCGAACAGCACCCGGTCGCCCGCCACGATCGAACGCACGCTGGGCCCCACCCCGACGGCCGTCGCCCACGACAGGCGCCGCCCCACCGACGCCGTCGCCGGGATGACGATGCCGGACACGTGCCGGCGCTCACCCTCGGCGCCTTCGAGCCGCACGAGGACCCGGTCGTGCAGCAACCGGATCGGCAGGCCCCCGTCCACGTCGGACACGGCGGGCGGGGTGGTGGCCGCCGGGTAACCGGCGGCTGGCTGGGCTGTCACGGTTGCGACGCTACCGCCTGGGTACGTGCGGTCGCCGCGGGACCCGGACTACGGTGAAGTGTCCGCTCACGACATCAAGGGGGTTCCGTGGGCCGGTTCGATCAGGTGCGCGTCAACCTCCGGCGGGCGTACGAGCAGCGACTGGAGAAGGCCCGCCTCGACCGCGAGGCCGCCGCCGCCGAGGCCGAGGCCGCTCCAGAGGAGCCAGTGGTGGAGCCACCGACCCCCCTCGACCCCCGCCATCCCTCGACGATGAGCCGCGACGACGCCGAGATCCCGCGTGGCCTGCGTCTCACCGCCGCCTGGTCGTGGCGGCTGCTCGTCCTTGTCGCCGCCCTCGCCGTCCTGCTGTGGCTGGTCGGCCGGCTCAGGACCGTCCTCATCCCGCTGAGCATCGCGCTGCTGCTGTCGGCCCTGCTTGCGCCCATGATGGGCTTTCTGCGCCGCCGGGTGAAGCTGCCCCCGTCGCTGGCCGCGTTCCTGGTCCTCATCACGGGCCTCGCCGCCGTCGCGGGCGTGCTCACCCTCGTCATCACCGAGTTCGTCGACGGCTTCCCGGCCCTGGCCGACAAGGCCTCCGACGGCGTCAACCAGATCCAGGACTGGCTCACCACCGGCCCGCTGCACCTCAATGGCAGCCAGCTCGACGCCACCTTCGCCGCCGCGACGAACTGGCTCAACGACAACCGGGGCAGCCTCACCGACAGCGCCGTCTCCACCGCCACCGCCACCATCGAGTTCTTCGCGCTGCTCCTGCTGGTGCTCTTCGTCACGTTCTTCTTCATGCGCGACGGCCACCGGATCTGGCTGTTCCTCACCGGCGTCCTGCCGACCCCCGCCCGCGACCCGATCCGCCGCGCCGGCGAGGCCGCCTGGCACACCCTGGTCGCCTACGTCCGCGCGACCGTCCTCGTCGCCTTCATCGACGCCCTCGGCATCGGCCTGCTCCTGGTCATCATCGACGTGGACTTCTGGTTCCCCCTGGCCACCATGGTCTTCCTGGCCGCCTTCGTCCCCATCATCGGCGCCACCGTCTCCGGCGCCGTCGCCGTCCTGGTCGCCCTCGTCGACGAAGGCCCCATCAGCGCCCTGGTCGTCCTCATCGGCGTCATCGCCGTCCAGCAACTCGAAGGCCACGTCCTGCAGCCCTTGATCATGGGCCGCGCCGTCTCCGTCCACCCACTCGCCGTCATCGTGGCAATCTCAACGGGCGTGGTCCTGGCCGGCATCATCGGCGCCCTGGTGGCCGTGCCGTTGGTCGCGGTCCTGAACACCGGCATCCGCCACCTCGTCCAACACCGCCACGAACCCCCACCCGACTCCGTCATCATCTCCGCCGACTGACCCCCACCCGCACAACCGCCTCGCGCCGGACCGCGATCCCGGAGACGGGCGTGCGCCATCCGGGCCTTCAACCGCTCCACCCAGATTCGATCTTGCGATCCGTGATCGAAGTCACCCATTGGCCGTCTGCGCGACCAGCCGACGACTTCGATCAAGCCGCAAGATCTGCTCTCGGGGATGGGGCTGAATCGCAGAGGGCCAAATCTAGACATCGACAGGCAAGCGCAGGTATGCACTGCGATCCTGACCCGCTCCGGGGGCGCTCGAAGAGCGACCGACGACAGGCGCACCGCTGGCGGATGCTTCCACCCAATGTGGCCGGTCGCAGTGCCCGCGTCCAGGTGCGAGTCGGGCACGGTCCTGTGCCGAAGATTGCCGTTCCGACGCGTGGGCTTCCTGGTTCGGCCGTCGACTCTGACCATGGCCTCCTGATCGCGGAACTTCACGGCTCGGGTGCCATCGAAGCTCCGTGATCACGAGGTGGGTGCAGCCCAGGATCGGTGGGGTGGCGTTCGGGATCGAGGGATGGATCTGGGGCGATTGCCGCTGTCCGCCGGGCGGGCGCAGGAGCGTCGCCAGCCCGGCGGGCCAGCTGGAAGTCCCGGCCAGCCCGGCGGCCGGAAGCCGGCCAGCCCGGCGGGCCGGAAGGAGGTCCCGGCCAGGCCAGTGGGCCGGAAGGAGGTCCCGGCCAGGCCAGTGGGCCGGAAGGAGGTCCCGGCCAGGCCAGTGGGCCGGAAGGAGGTCCCGGCCAGGCCAGTGGGCCGGAAGGAGGTCCCGGCCAGGCCAGTGGGCCGGAAGGAGGTCCCGGCCAGGCCAGTGGGCCGGAAGGAGGTCCCGGCCAGGCCAGTGGGCCGGAAGGAGGTCCCGGCCAGGCCAGTGGGCCGGAAGGAGGTCCCGGCCAGGCCAGTGGGCCGGAAGGAGGTCCCGGCCAGGCCAGTGGGCCGGAACGAAGTCCCGGCCAGGCCAGTGGGCCGGAACGAAGTCCCGGCCAGGCCAGTGAGCCGGAACGAAGTCCCGGCCAGGCCAGTGAGCCGGAACGAAGTCCCGGCCAGGCCAGTGAGCCGGAACGAAGTCCCGGCCAGGCCAGCGGGCCGGAACGAAGACCTGGCCAGGCCAGCGGGCCGGAAGACCCGGCCAGGCCGGCGATCGACTGCCGGCCGTCGCCGTCGCGGCGCGCTGATCTGGCCGGTGCTGGGCAACGCCGGCTGGCCGGTGCGGATCCCAATCTTCGCCACCTCCACCGCGCCCGCGGCTGCTGCGGGCGATGCGGGCGATGCGGGCGCAGGAGGCAAGCACCACCGGGTGGACGGGGCAGGGTCGCGGGACCTACGAGGAGGCGAGGCGGCGCAAGGCGCCGCGGACCAGGTCGGGCTTGGTGGTGTACCAGAACGGGGGGAGTGAGGCGCGCAGATACGGGCCGTAGCCGCGGGCGGTCTCCAGGCGGGAGTCCAGCACCGCCACGACGCCCTTGTCGGAGCCGGCGCGGATCAGGCGGCCGACGCCCTGGGCGAGCCGGACCGCCGCGATCGGCACGCTGACCGCGGCGAAGCCCGAGCCGCCGGAGGAGTCGACGGCGGCGGAGCGGGCGGCGGCGAGGGGCTCGTCGGGGCGGGGGAAAGGGAGCCGGTCGATGATGACGAGCTGGCAGGCGTCGCCGGGCACGTCGACGCCCTGCCAGAGGGACATGACGCCGAGCAGGCAGCTGTTGCGGTCCTCGCGGAACTTGCGCACGAGGATCGGCAGGGACTCCTCGCCCTGCAGGAGGATCGTGATGCCGGGGGCGCGGGCCCGCAGGACCTCGGCGGCGCGCTCCGCGGCCTTGCGGGAGGAGAAGAGGCCCAGTGTGCGGCCGCCGAGGGCCTGGACGAGCTCGACCATCTCGTTGGCCGCGGGCTCGGACAGGCCGGAGGTCTGCGGCCGGGGCAGGTGCGCGGCGACGTAGAGGATGCCCTGCTTGGCGTAGTCGAAGGGGGAGCCGACGTCGAGCGAGCTCCACGCGAGGTCGGCCTCGTCGCGGTTGGCGGCGGCGCGCAGGACCGCCTCGCGGGCGGCCTCGGCCGGGGACGCCCCGGTGGCGAGGGCGGGCGACGGGATGGTGACCGGCAGGCCGAGGGAGCGGGCGACGGTGTCGAACTGGCCGCCGAGGGCCAGGGTCGCCGACGTGGCGACGACCGTGCGCTCGTGGAACAGGTGGGTGTTGAGGGTGCCGGCGACCGAGAGGGGGGCGACGACCACCGCGCGGCGGCCCCGGTCGTCGCGCTCGATCCAGGTGACGTCGTGCTCGGAGCCCGACAGGATGCGCTGGGCGATCTTCGTGAGGTCGCTGACCATCGTCTTGGCCTGCTGCTTGCGGACCGGGTCGGGGTCGTCGGCCTTCACGTCGCCGATGGCCTCGACGGCCTTGCGGCCGCCGCCGTCGAGCAGGGTGAGGGCCTCGCCGAGCGTGGTGGGCAGGCCGTCAGTGATGCGGCCGGCAGGGGCGTCGGCGAGCGCGACGGTGAGGGTGTCGCCGGCCTCCATGAGCCGGTCGGCGACGTCGTCGTCGACATAGGGGCGGCAGCGGCGGGCGGCGCGCTCCAGCAGCTCGGGGGTGAGCTCGGCCTGCGACGCGGAGCTGACCCGGTCGGCGAGCTCGTGCGCCTCGTCGACGACGAGGAGCTTGTGCGGCGGGATGATCATGCGGCCGCTGAGCATGTCGACGGCGAGGAGGCTGTGGTTGGTGACGACGATGTCGGCCTCGCGGGCCCGGGCGCGGGAGGCCTCGGCGAAGCACTCCGCGCCATAGGGGCAGCGGGCCGCGCCGACGCACTCGCGGGCGGGCATCGAGACGAGCTTCCAGGCCGAGTCGTCGACGCCCGGGTCGAGCTCGTCGCGGTCGCCGGTGTCGGTCTCCATCGCCCAGTCGCGGAGCCGCTCGATGTGCTTGCCGAGCCGTCCGGCCTCGCCGAGCCAGCGGGTCGGCTTGGCCTCGCCGACGTCGAAGAGCGCGTCCTCGGGCTCGTCGACGGACGTGCCCTCCAGGCGGGCCAGGCAGAGATAGTGGTGCCGGCCCTTGAGCACGGCGAAGGTCGGGCGCCGTTTCAGCAGCGGCTCGACCGCGTCGGCGAGCCTGGGCAGGTCATGGTCGACCAGCTGCGACTGCAGCGCCAGTGTGGCGGTGGACACCACGACGGGGCCGTCGATGAGCAGCGACGGCACGAGATAGGCCAGGGACTTGCCGGTGCCGGTGCCGGCCTGCACGAGCAGGTGCTCCTCCCGCTTCGCCGCGTCGGCGATCGCCTCGGCCATCTGTTGCTGGCCGGGGCGCTCCATGCCGCCGGGCACCGCGCCGACGGCGGCGGAGAGCAGTTTCGAAGTGGGAAGCGTGGCAGTCACCCGAAGAAGCTACCGCCTCGGTACGACAGAATCCCGCCACCAAGAGCACGATCAGTACTGTGGGCGCATGCCAAAAGTGGTCTACCGGAAGTTCGACGGATCGCTGCACTGGAACTACGAGACCAGACTGCTCGGCGAGGACGACCACGGCATCTGGGTCGGCGCCGACAGCGGCACGATCGTGCACCGGGGCCCGCTGCGCACCGGCCCGGTCGAGGCGCCGCACGTGCTGCTCTTCCCGCGGCAGGCGTGGTGGACGGCGTGTTTCAACGCCGCGCCGCACCGCACCGAGATCTACTGCGACATCACGACGGTGCCGCACTGGATCGAGGAGACCGAGGTCACGATGATCGACCTGGATCTCGACGTGCGGCGGCGCCGGACGGGCGCGATCGAGCTGCTCGACGAGGACGAGTTCGCCGCGCACCAGGTGAAGTATTCCTACCCGGCCGACGTCATCGCCGAGGCCCAGGCCAGCGCCGACTGGCTGTTCGGCGCGGTGACGCAGCGCACGGAGCCGTTCGGCCGCAAGTACCTCGACTGGCTAGAACTCGTCCAGTAGCCCGATCTTCACCGGGTTGAGCTGGTTGTAGACGCCGGTGACGAGCCCGGACGGGTCGATCGCCAGGCTGGCGACCGCGGTCTCGCCGGTGCCCGGCATCCGCACCACCAGGCCGAGGTCGCCGTTGACCAGGACGGTCCGCATCTCATACCCCTCGCGCAGCGCCCGCCGGAAGAGGCCGATCACGAAGCGGGCCACGGCCAGGGCGCCGACGACCGGCCGCCGGGCCGCGGAGCCGGCGCCGTTGCCGTCGCCGAGCGCGACGACGTCCGGGGCGAGGACCTTGAGCAGCGCGTCGAGGTCGCCGCCGGCCGCCGCCGCGGTGAAGGCGGCGAGCACCTCCTGCTGCCTGACCCGGTCGGTGGTGTGGCGGCGCTCACCGTCGGCGACCGCCCGCCGGGCGCGGGAGGCCAGCTGCCGGGCGTTCTCCGTGGTGGTACCGAGCGTCGCCGCCACCTCCGCGAACGGCACGGCGAAGACGTCGTGCAGCACGAAGGCGACCCGCTGCTCCGGGGTCAGCGCGTCCAGGACGAGCAGCAGCGCGGTGCTGACGCTGTCGCGGAACGACACCCGCTCGCCCGGGTCGACCTGCGCCGGGTCGGGGAGCCGCTCGACCAGCGGGGAGGGCAGCCACGGCCCGATGTACGCCTCGCGGCGGACCTTCGCGGCGCGCAGATGGTCCAGGCACAGCCGCCCCGTGACGGTGGTCAGCCACGCGCGCAGGTCGGCGATGCCGGAGGTGTCCGCCCCGGCGTAACGCAGCCATGCGTCCTGCACGACGTCCTCGGCGTCGGCGCTGCTGCCGAGCATCCGGTACGCCACGCCGAACAGATGCCCGCGGTGCGCGCTGAACCCGTCGTCCACACACTCATTCAAGCCCATCGGAGCAGGGTGTTTCCTGCCCGGGCGATATGTACGTTACATACCATTTGAGCATGAGCAATGGTCTGGCCACGGTCGCCAGCGGACTGGTGGGCCTCGCGGCGATGGGTGCACTGGCCGCGGCGCGGGCACGGCGGGGCCGGCCGTACCTCGCCGACGGCCTCCTCGTCGCGGTCGACGGCCCGGCGGATCCGGTCGCCACCGCCGTCCGCGCGGGCTTCGCGGGCGTCGAGGTCGCCGTGCGCCTCGACCACGACACCCGGCCGCCCGTGCTGCGACTCGACTGCGTGATGCCCGCCGGCGAGCCCGCGCCGACCTTCGAGGCCGCGGTACTGGAGCCCCTGGCCACCCTGGTCGACGAGAGCCCGCTCGGCCGGGTCCATCCACGCCGGGCCGAGCCGTTCCTGCTGCTCGTCCACGCCGACCCGGGCGTCGCCGCGCCGCGCCCTGGCCAGCCACCGCACCAGCGCAGCGTCAACGGCACGGCCGCGCTGCAGGCGGCGCGCCCGGAGTACGAGGCCCTCGACCTCCTGCTGCGCCCCCGGGCCGAGATGCTCACCACATTCCTCGGCGGCCGGGTCGTGCCGGGCGCGATCACCGTGGTGCTCACCGGGCCGTACTGGTCCCGCGCCGACCTGCTCGGCGCCTACGAGCGGTTCGCGTTCCTGGAGGGCCGCTTCGCCGACCTGGAGCCCGGCGGCCTGCCGGTCACCGTCGCGCCGCTGGTCACCGAGGCGCTCGGGGCCAGGCTGGGCTGGGACCCGCAGGAGGAGTGGCCCGAGTTCCCCGCCGAGGCCCGGCACATCCTGCGATCCCTGGTCGGCGCCGCGCACGCCGGCGGGCGGCGCATCCGGTTCGTCGACGTCCCCGAGGGCCCGCGGGCGGCGCGCACGGCGTTCTGGCAGGAACTGCGCGCCGCCGGGGTCGACCTGATCGCCAGCCACCACCGCGGCCCGCTCGCCCGGTTTCTCCGCAAACCGGCCAATCGGGTACGCAAGCACCGGGCGGAGGCGCGCAGATCGGCGGTACCAGATGAACAGCAGTTGAACGAGAGATGAACTACACATGGGGTGCGGACTGCGGTTCGGCCGAGCTCAGCAGCGGGATCTAGCATTCCCGCCGAGGACCAACCGGTTACTCGCGGATTTCGTTCACGTCTCGAGGTCAGGCTGTGCGTTTGAGGCTGCGTCCCAGCGACGATTCGTTCTACGAGTTCTTCACCCGCGCGGCGAAGAATCTGGTGATCGGCACCGAGTTGCTCTCGGAGCTGGCGCTGCCGGGCGTCGACGTGCAGACCGTCAGCGAGCGTCTGGTCGAGGTCGAGCACGACAGCGACGCCATCACGCACGAGCTCTACAAGAAGATCAACTCCAGCTTCATCACGCCGTTCGACCGGGAGGACATCTACCGGCTCGGCTCGCTGCTCGACGACGTGATGGACCACCTCGAGGCGGTCGGCAGCCTGCTGTACCTGTACGGCCTCACCAAGCTGCCGTCGCTGCCCCGCGAACTGCACGAGATCGTCAAGGTCCTCGACCAGCAGGCCAGGCTCACCGCCGACGCGATGCCGCGGCTGAAGACCATGAAGAACCTCGAGGAGTACTGGGTCGAGTGCAACCGCCTCGAGAACGAGGGCGACAACGCGTACCGCATGCTGCTCGTGCGGCTCTTCTCCGGTGAGTACGACGCGCTCACGGTGCTCAAGATGAAGGAGGTCGTCGACGAGCTCGAGGCCGCCTGCGACGCCTTCGAGCACGTGGCGAACACCGTCGAGACCATCGTCGTCAAGGAGTCCTGATCAGCGCGCAACTGGTCGCCGTGCTGGCCGTCATCCTCGTGGCGCTGGTGTTCGACTACACCAACGGGTTCCACGACGCCGCCAACGCGATCGCGACCTCCGTCTCCACGCGGGCCCTCAGCCCGCGCACCGGCCTGATCATGGCCGCGCTCGGCAACTTCGCCGGCGCCCACCTCGGCGGCGCGGTCGCCAAGACCGTCGGCAGCGGCATCATCCACCCGCCGGGCGGCATGAGCGGCCTCGGCATCGTGTTCGCCGGCGTCGTCGGCGCCATCGCGTGGAACCTCATCACCTGGTACTTCGGCATCCCGTCGTCCTCGTCGCACGCCCTGGTCGGCGGCCTGGTCGGCGCCTCCCTCGGCGCGATGCTCTTCGATGTCGAGGGCGCCACGGTGCTGTGGGCGGGCATCGTGGAGAAGGTCGTCATTCCGATGGTGGCCTCGCCGCTGGTCGGCTTCACGCTCGGCGGGATCATGATGATCGCCATCATGTGGATCTTCCGCCACGGCAACCCGCGCAAGCTCAACAAGGGCTTCCGCTACGCGCAGACCGTCTCCGCGGCCGCCATGTCGGTCGGTCACGGCATGCAGGACGCCGCGAAGACGATGGGCATCGTGGTGCTCGCGCTCTACGCCGGTGGGTACCAGGACAGCACCACCCACATCCCGTGGTGGGTCTTCTGGACCTCCTCGACGATGCTGGCCCTGGGCACCTACTCCGGCGGCTGGCGGATCATCCGCACGCTGGGCCGCAAGGTCATCGACCTCGACCCGCCGCAGGGCTTCGCCGCCGAGACCGTCGCCTCGGGTGTGCTGTTCACCACGTCGTGGCTCGGCGTGCCGATCTCGACGACCCACACGATCACCTCTGCGATCATGGGCGTCGGCGCGACCAAGCGGCTCTCCGCGGTCCGGTGGAACGTCGCAGGCAACATCCTGATCGCCTGGGTCCTCACCTTCCCGGCCGCGGGCGCCATCGCCGTGCTCGTCTACCTGGTCGCCCGCCCCATGTTCTAAGCGGTGCCGTACGTGTCCCTGTGCGCCAGCTGCATCTCGGCGCGCAGGCCGTTCTCGGTGAGCTCCACGGGATGCCGCGGGTCGATCCGGTTGGAGGTCGCGGGGTCGCCGTCGTCGTCGATCGGCAGCCCGGTCGCCTGGCGTTCGTGGTTGCCCACCGGATTGCCGAAGCCGTCGACGTCGCGCCCGCTCGCGCCGTTGTACGACTGCCGGTTGAGCGTCCCGTGCGTGTAGTCGTAGACGTGCGCCAGCTCGTGGAACAGCGTCACCACCGGCGGGCGGCCCTCCTGCACGCCGCCCCACGCCGGGTTGTAGAGCACCGCGGGCGGCGGGCCGGGCCTGGCGTGGCCGTTGTCGCCGGGCTCCGGCCGGATGACCAGCTGCGAGCCCGTCGCCTGCAGCGCGGCGAGCATCTGCCGTCCGTCGGGGGAGGCGCTCAGCAGGTCCAGGTCGGCCCGGACCCGCTCGACGTACTCCGCGTCGCCCTCGATCCACACGAAGCCGTCCAACCCCGCCGAGGACTGGACCGCGACCATCCGCTCGACCCCGGCGGCGGCGTCCTCGCCCTGGCCGTACAGCGTGTCGGCGCCCGCACCGCCGAGCACCGTGTCGGCGCCGGCGCCGGAGTACACGACGTCGTCGCCGGCGCCGCCGATCAGCACGTCGTCGCCGCGGCCACCGGACAGGACGTCGGCGCCGGTGCCGCCGTCGAGGGTGTCCGCGCCGGTGCCGCCCTCCAGGTAGTCCCCGCCGGCGCCGCCGATCAGGGTGTCGTCACCGGACAGCCCGTAGAGCACGTCGCCGCCCTCACCGCCGTCAAGGCGGTCGTCGCCCGCGCCGCCGTCGAGATGGTCGGCGGAGTCCCCGCCGAACAGCGTGTCGTCCCCGCCGTTGCCGGCCAGCCGGTCCTCGCCGTCGCCGCCGTCGACGGTGTCCGCGCCGCCACCGGCGCTGACCACGTCGTCGCCGTCCCCGCCGAACAGCAGGTCGTCGCCCGCGCCGCCGTCGATCCGCTCCATACCGGCGCTGCCCCAGAGCCGGTCGTCGCCGTCGCCGAGCGCCGCGGTCTCGGCCTCCGGCTTGCCGCCGCGCCACGGGCCCAGGCTCACCAGGTCGTCGCCGGCGCCGGCCCGTACGTGATCCACGCCGGCACCGGCCAGCAGCGTGTCGTCGCCGGCGCCGCCGTCGAGGGTGTCGTCGCCCGAGCCGCCGAGCACGGTGACCCCGCCCGCACCCTCCACGTGCACGGTGTCATTGCCCGCGCCGGCCCGGACCACCAGCCGGGCGCCCGCGGGCACCCGCACCGGCAGGCCGCCGACCAGCACGATCCGGCTGCCGTCCGGCTCGGTGCGCACCGTCACCACGTCGTCGCCACCGCCGGCGTTGACCACGACGCTGCCGGCCGTGATCACGCCCACGCCGGTCGCTGGCTCGGTGGCGGCCTGCCAGCCCTCCACGCGACCGGCCGCGACCTCGCGCCAGTGCGTGCCGATCACCGCCCACTGCGGCCGTGACGTGCGAAGCGCCGCGTCGTGCACGACCAGCGCCTGCACCACCTCGGCCCGGATGGCGGCCGCGTCGGCCACGGCCCGCCCGACCGCGCCGGCCTGGGCCTGGTCCGCCGGGCTGAACGTGACGCCGCCACCGCCGCGCCGGTGCGGCACGAGCGCGGCGATGCGGCTCCAGGCGTCGTCGAGCAGGTCCTGCCCCCGCCGCAGCAGCGCCGCCATCGCCTCGTACCGGGCGGCGGTCGCCGGGCAGAGCTGCGTGAGGGCATCCAGGTCGCGGCCGAGCTTGCCGCGGTGCCACTGGTAGCTGTCGGCGGCGTCACCGGTCCACGCCGCGCCGGTCACGGGCCGGGCCGCCGCGTCCAGCAGCGCGAGCGCGGCGGCGGCGTCCCGACCGGTCGCCCGCCACACCCCGGCCGCGGCGTCGAGCAGATCGGGCCGCGCGCCGAGCCGCCACAGGTCATCGACGGCGACCGCCTCGAGCGTCGCCCCGGTCGTGGTCATGCGGTCGCTCCTGGGGAGGCGGCGACCGCGTTGAGCGTTGCGCCGGTGGTGGTTGCCGTCGCTCCTCGGGAGGCGGCGACCGCCTCGAGCGTCGCGCCGGTGGGGGTCATGCCGTGGCTCCGCGGGACCCGCCCATGCGCATGCCGGCCGTGCGGTCGGCGTCCTGATACGCGAACGCGGTGCGCCACAGCCGCTCGGCGTCGCCCTCCAGGACCGCGACCAGCGCCGTGACCGCCGCCTGGGCGTCGTGCAGCACCAGCTCGCAGGTGCCGTGGATCGCGGCGGCGCCGCCGAGGGTGCCGAACGCCGACACGGGCACCGGCAGGTGCCGGTAGCCGGTGCGGAAGTGGTCGCCGAGGCGCTCGGCCGCGGCCAGCCCGGCATCCGCCAGATCGCTCAACGCCGCGGGATCGGCCCGGATCTCACTCGCCATATCGCGCAGGGTAGTCAAGCCGGAACGATCAGGTGGTCCCGTCAGGCCGAGTAGTCAAGACCGACCTTTACCCGTACAACATCCAGAACGGTCAAAATGTCCAGCGTTTCGGCGAGGGGGACCAGCGGGCTCTCCGTGAGGCCCTCGCGCAGGCACCGGTGCACCTCCGCGGCCTCGAACTGGTAGCCGGCACCCTCGAACGGCAGGTCCACCACCTCGGCCTCGTCGCCGTGCCAGACGGTGAAGCCCGACGGGTGGAAGAAGTCGCGGGGCACCTCGATCCGTCCGGCCGTGCCCGTGATCGTCGCCCGGCGCGCGCTGTCGCCGATCAGCGAGCACGTCAGCGCCGCGACCGCGCCGGAGTCGTAGCCGAGCAGGATGCCGGTGTTCTCGTCGATGCCGCCGGGGCTCATGCGCGCCCACGCCTGGACGCTGGACGGCGCGCCGAGGAACAGGTGCGCGAACGTCACCGGGTAGATGCCGACGTCATACAGCGCGCCGCCGCCGAGGGCCCGGTCCCACAGCCGGTGCGTGTCGTCGCGGGGGACCTGCATGCCGAAGTCCGCGTGCACGGCGGTCGGCTGGCCGATCGCGCCGCTGCCGACGAGGTCGACCATCCGGCGGACCGCCGGGATGCAGCGCGTCCACATCGCCTCCATGAGGAACACGCCGCTGCTGCGGGCGGTCTCCACCAGGACCTCCGAGGACGCCACGTCGAGCGTGAACGGCTTCTCCGTCAGCGTGGCCTTGCCCGCGGCCAGGGACAGCATCGTCGCGTCGAAGTGCGCCGTGTGCGGCGTCGCCACATAGATCGCGTCGACCTCGGGGTCGTCGACCAGCGCCTGCCAGGAGCCGTGCGCCCGCGGGATGCCGTGCTTCGCCGCGAACCGCTCGGCGCTCTGTGCGGTGCGGGAGCCGACGGCCGCGACCGTGGCGTCCGGCAGCAGCCGCAGGTCTTGCACGAAGGTGCTCGCGATGCTGCCGGTGGACAGGATGCCCCAGCGAATGCGGTCGGCCATGCGTTCAATCTAGTGCTCCGGTGGGTACCGGGCGATCGTGGGATCTGATGAACAACACCGCAGGCCGGACGGGGTGTCCGAGGCCACTGTCGAGGCCCTGGGCAAGCTGAGCGAGGCGCTGGAGACCGTGGAGCGGGCCCGCGGGCACCTCTATGAGCTGCACCAGCTGATCGGCCACGCCGACCTGATGCTCGACGAGGTGGTCGACCTGTTCCGCGCCGCCGGTCACGCGAAGCTCGCCGAGCGGATCGCGACCGAACTGGTCGGCCGCAACGTGATCGCCGGCCGCTGGACGTTCCAGATCGTCGAGGACTTCGACGACGGCTACTACGCCCTGTTCAAGGAGCTCGACCGGACCGCCCGCGACGAGCTGATCCAGGGCCGCCGGCACGTGTACGAGGCCGAGATGAAGGAGCGCCGCCGCACCCACGGCCGCCCCGGGCACGAACCCGCGCCTGACTAGGCTGGGCGGATGGTCGAGTTCCGTCTGCCGCCCGCTCTGGCCGAACAGGCCCGTCAGTTCGCCGCAGCAGGTGGTGTACCGGTGGAGCCCCGCCTCGCCAGTACGGTGATGCTCCTGCGGGCGCCGTTCGAGGTGTACCTGCTGCGCCGGGTGCCCACGATGGCCTTCGCCGCGTCGATGTACGTCTTCCCCGGCGGCGGTGTCGACCCGCGCGACGCGACGGTGCAGCCGGACTGGGCCGGGCCGTCGCCGGCGGACTGGGCGGCCCGGCTGGGGCTCGCGGAGTCCGTGGCGCGCTCCGTGGTGTGCGCGGCCGTGCGGGAGGTGTTCGAGGAGTCGGGGGTGCTGCTGGCCGGCGCCGACGTCGACACCGTCGTGGGCGACGTGAGCGGACCCGACTGGGAGCAGGCCAGGCTGGCGCTGATCAAGCGGGAGCTCGGGTTCGCCGAGTTCCTCACCGGCAACGGCCTGGTGCTGCGCTCCGACCTGCTGGCGCCGTGGTCGCGCTGGATCACGCCGGAGTTCGAGCCGCGGCGCTTCGACACGTACTTCTTCCTCGCGGCGCTGCCGGAGGGGCAGGTCACCAGGGACGTGGGAGGCGAGGCCGACGACACGGTCTGGTGCACACCGGCCGAGGCCGCCGACGGCCGCTTCACGATGCTGCCGCCGACCCTCTACACGCTCACCGAGCTGGCCGAGGCGGGCAGCATCGAGGCGGCCGTGGCGGCGGCGTCGGACCGGAACCCGGCCGACGCCATCCGCCCTGTATGAGAGAGCCCTAGCCGAACCGGCCGGTGATGTAGTCCTCGGTCTTCTTCACCGAAGGGTTCGTGAAGATCTTGGCGGTGTCGTCGTACTCGATGAGGCGCCCGGGGTCACCGGTCTTGTCGATCGAGAAGAAGCCGGTGCGGTCCGAGACACGGGCCGCCTGCTGCATGTTGTGCGTGACGATCACGATCGTGTACTGGTTCTTCAGCTCGGTGATCAGGTCCTCGATCGCGAGCGTGGAGATCGGGTCGAGCGCCGAGCAGGGCTCGTCCATCAGCACGACCTGCGGCTCGACCGCGATGGCGCGGGCGATGCACAGGCGCTGCTGCTGGCCGCCGGACAGGCCGGCGCCGGGACGGCCGAGGCGGTCCTTGACCTCGTTCCACAGGTTGGCGCTGCGCAGCGCCTTCTCGGCGATCTCCTCCAGCAACGACTTCTTGCGCACGCCGTTGAGCCGCAGGCCGGCCACGACGTTGTCGAAGATCGACATCGTCGGGAACGGGTTGGGCCGCTGGAAGACCATGCCGATCATCCGGCGGACCGCCGTGACGTCGACGTCCTTGTCGTAGATGTTCTGCCCGTCGATGAGGAGCTGCCCCTCGATGCGGGCGTTGGGCAGGACCTCGTGCATGCGGTTGATCGACCGCAGGAACGTCGACTTGCCGCAGCCGGAGGGTCCGATGAGGGCCGTCACGGACTTCGGCTCGATGGTCATCGAGACGCCGTCGATCGCCTTGAACGAGCCGTAGTACGAGGTGACACCGTGGGCTTCGATGCGCTTTGCCATGTGGGGCGCTCCAGTGAGGGTCATCGGGCGAGCTTGTTGCGGCTGGCGAGGAGCTTCGCCGCGACGGTCAGGACCAGGACGAGGACGACCAGCGTGAGCGCCGCCGTCCAGGCGCGGCCCGGTGCGAACTCGGAGGCGATACCGGCCTGCTCGAACACGAACAGCGACAGCGACGACTGGTTACCGCTGAAGACGTTGAAGTTGATCGAGCTGAGACCACCGGCGACGAGCAGGACCGGGGCGGTCTCACCGGCGGCCCGGGCGACCGCCAGCATGACGCCGGTGACGATGCCGGGGCCCGCGGTCGGCAGCACGATGCTGACGATCGTCTTCCACTTCGCCACGCCGAGGGCGTAGGCGCCCTCACGGAGCGCGGTGGGCACCAGCCGGAGCATCTCCTCGGTCGAGCGGACCACGGTCGGCAGCATCAGGACGCTGAGCGACAGGGCCGCGGCGAAGCCCGAGTAGCGGGCGTTGCCGTCGTTGAACAGCGGGGTGACCGTGAAGACCCAGAACGACAGGATGAACAGGCCGGACACGATCGAGGGGATGCCGGTCATGACGTCGACGAAGAAGCGGATCGCGTTGGCGAGGAAGCCGCGGCCGTATTCGACGATGTAGATCGCGCCGAGGATGCCCAGCGGCACCGTGATCAGCGTGGCGATGCCGGCCTGCTCGAGCGTGCCGATGATCGCGTGGTAGGCGCCGCCCTTCTCGTCGAACGCGCCGATGTTGTTCATCGACGTGCCGAAGAAGTTGCCGTCCAGGCGGGTGCTGCCCTTGCTGATCAATGTCCAGGCCACCGAGAGCAGCGGCGCCAGCGCGAGGATGAACGCCCCGTAGATCAGGGTGGTGGCCATCCGGTTGCGGGCCGACCGGCCGCCCTCGACGACCGTCGCCGCGATGCCGAGGAACACCACGAACAGGATGGCCGCGACGACGCCGGTGAGCACCGCGCCGCCCCACGACGTCAGGTACACCAGGATGAACGACACGACCAGCGCCGCCGCCGCGACCGCCCAGGGCGACCACTTCGGCAGCGACTTCGTGCGGAGCTGCTGGGCGTTCTGCAGGCCCACCCGCTCCGGGGTTTCCACGCTCATCATGCGCTCCCGACGAACTCGCGGCGCCGGTACACGATCGCGCGGGCGGCCATGTTGACGACCAGGGTGATGGCGAACAGCACCAGACCGGAGGCGATCAGGGCGCTGCGGCCGAACTCGTCGGCCTCGCCGAACCGGTTGGCGATGTTGGAGGCGATGGTGATGCCGCCAGGGCCGATGAAGTCCCAGTTGATGGCGAAGACGCTGCCGAGGGTCAGCGCGAGGGCGATCGTCTCGCCGAGCGCGCGGCCCAGGCCGAGCATGACCGAGGCGATGATGCCCGCCTTGCCGTAGGGGATCACGGCGGTGCGGATCATCTCCCACTTGGTGGAGCCGAGCGCGAGCGCGGCCTCCTGGTTCTCCCGCGGGGTCTGCAGGAACACCTCACGCGACAGCGACGTCACGATCGGCAGGATCATGATCGCCAGCACGATCGAGCCGAGCAGGACCGACTTGCCGTAGGGGCCCTCGCTGCCGAAGATCGGCAGCCAGCCGGCGGTGTCGTGCAGCCACTTCGACAGGTTGGTGACCGGCTCGTAGAAGTAGTCGCGGCCCCAGAGGCCGAACACGACGCTGGGGACGGCGGCGAGCAGGTCGATGATGAAGCTCAGGCTGGTGGCCACCCGGCGGTGTGCGTAGTGCGAGAGGCACAGCGCGATGCCCAGCGCGACCGGCACCGCCATCAGCAGCGCCAGCGCGGCCGTGAGGACCGTGCCGAACGCCGTCGCCGCGATGCCGAACCTCGGCGTGTCGCCGTCGGTGAACCACTCTTTGAACGTGAAGAAGTTCTCGGTGTCGTCCTGGAAGGCGGGGATGGCCTTCACGACGAGGAAGACGGCGATGGCGGCGATGATGATGAGCACCATCGAGCCGGCGAACGTCGCAGTGCCGCGGAACAACATGTCGGCGCCGAGTCGGCGGCGCCTCGGAAGACCACCACCTCCGCCGGGCGAACCGGCGGAGGTGGCAGGCAGAGTCTGCTGGCTCAAGACAGTCCTGTCAGGCCAGGTTCTTGATGGAGGCAGCGACCTTGGTCTGGACCGACTCGGGCAGCGGGGCGTAACCCAGCTTGTCGAGAACGGCCTGGCCCTCGGTGCTGGCGGTGTAACCCAGGAAGCCCTTGACCAGCTCGAGCTTGTCGGCCGGGGTGCCCTTGCTGCAGACGATCTCGTAGGTCACCAGGACGATCGGGTACGCCCCGGCCTCCTTGGTGGCGTAGTCGATCGACAGCTTCAGGTCGTCACCGGTGCCGGTGATCTTGGCGCCCGCGACGGTCTTGCCGGCGGCCGCGCCGGTCAGCGCGGTGTACTCACCGGCGCCGTTGTAGATCTTGGCGGTGCCGAGCGAGTTCGACTTGGCGAACGACCACTCGACGTAGCCGATCGCGCCGGCCGTCTTCTTGACCGCGCCGGCAACGCCGTCGGAGCCCTTCTCGGCCTGGCCGCCGGTGGCCTTCCAGACCTTGTCCTTGCCGAAGGTCCAGGTGCCGGTCGCGGCCTTGTCCAGGTAGCCCGTGAAGTTCTCCGTGGTGCCGGAGGAGTCCGAGCGGTGCACGGCGAGGATCGGGCTCGACGGCAGCGTCGCGCTGGGGTTGTCACCCTTGATCGCGGCGTCGTCCCACTTGGTGATCGAGCCGGCGAAGATCTTGGCCAGGGTCTCCGGCTTGAGCTGGAGGTCCTTGACGCCGTCGAGGTTGTAGGCGATCGCGATCGGGCCCGTGACCATCGGCAGGTTGAGCGCCGGGTTGCCGCCGCAGCGCGCGGTGGCCTTGGTGGTCTCGTCGCCGTCCTTGAGGGACGAGTCGGAGCCGGCGAAGTCGGCCGTGCCACCCGAGAAGGCGGTGATGCCGGCACCGGAGCCGGTGCCCTGGTAGTCGATCTTGGCGTCGGTGCACTTCTGCTGGTACGCCTTGATCCACTCGTCCATCGCGTTCTTCTGGGCGGACGAGCCCTGGGCCGTCAGTGAGCCCTTGGCGCAGGTGATGGCGGAGGCCGGCGTGCTGCCACCGGTGCTGCCCGGCGTGCTGGGGGTCTCGTTATCCGAGCCGCACGCGGTGAGCGCCAGCGTCGCGGTGAGCGCGATGCCGGCCATGATGCCGTGCCGCTTGAAGTTCACTGCGGTCCCTTCGTCGGGGTGCTGCCGACGGGGGTCGTCGACTGAGAGGGACGCTAAGAGCGCTAGGTAACCGGCCATCCGGGGACGGGTGAACGCAGGGTGAACAGGTCCGGGGAGACAGGTGACGCCTGGTCGGAGGCCAGTTGGACAATGGGTGAACTGCCCACTGGAGATGGGTGGTGCCCGTTTTGCGTCAGACGCCGCGCTGGAAGCTCACGTCATTGGTCCAGCGCACGAAACCCAGCCGCTGATACAGGGCCACGGCCCGGCGGTTGTCCTCGTCGACATAGAGCATGACCTGCGCAAGCCCGCGGGAGCGCAGGTGCCAGAGTCCGGCCAGGGTCAGCGCGCGGCCCAGCCCGCCGCCGTGCGCGCCGGGCGCCACGCCCAGCACGTAGACCTCGCCGATCGGCTCGTGCGCGTGATCGGCAAGATCACCGTGGATCTTGGTCCAGTGGAACCCGGCCAGCTCGCCGCCGCGGAACGCCAGCAGGAAGCCCTCCGCGTCGAACCACGGCTCCCGCAGCCGCACGTGCAGGTCGTCGAGGGTCCACTTGCCCTGCTCGGGATGATCGGCGAAGGCGGCGGCGTTGACCGCGAGCCAGGCGGCGTCGTCCTCGCCCGGCCGGAACGCGCGCAGGGACACCCCGTCGGGCAGCACGACCTCGTCCAGCGGCGCGAACAGCGACCGCCGCAGCTGCAGCAGCACCCGTGCCCGGTCGAAGCCGAGGCTGACCGCGAGCGCGGAGGCCGAGGGGTGATCGCCGTGCGCCCACAGCCGCAGCCGGCCGCCGGAGCGCTCGTCGGCGACCGCGATCGCCGCCTTGGCCAGCGCCCGGCCGATGCCGCGCCGCCGGTGCAGCGGATGCACCGCCAGCTCCGCCGAGGCGCCCGCGACCGCGTCGGTGGTGTCGACGTGCGCGTAGCCCACGACGGTGCCGCCGGCGTCGCGCGCCAGCAGGTGCACCGCCTGCGCCTCACCCCCGTGCCGCAGGTGCAGCACCACGTGCTCGGACAGCGGCAGCGCGCCGTCGGTGTCGCCGGCCGCCTGACTCAGCGCGAGCACCTGGTCGACAGCGGAGTCGGAAAGGTGGTCAAGCTGCTCGACGGTCACGGGTAAAGACTAGATCAGACCCTTACCGGCTCGGACTCGTGCAGCGGACGGGCGGGCGGGACGACGAACTTGTAGCCGACCTGGCGGACCGTGCCGATCATCGACTCGTACTCCGAGCCGAGCTTCGCGCGCAGCCGCCGGACGTGCACGTCGACCGTGCGGGTGCCGCCGAAGTAGTCGTAGCCCCAGACCTCGCGCAGGAGCTGGTCGCGGGTGAAGACCCGGCCGGGGTGCTGGGCCAGGAACTTGAGCAGCTCGAACTCCTTGTAGGTGAGGTCGAGCGGGCGGCCCTTGAGCTTCGCCGCATAGGTGTCGGGGTCGATCGTCAGCTCGCCGGCCTTGATCATGCCGCCGCTCGCGGCGGCGGCCGAGTTGAGGCGGCCGACGGCCAGGCGCAGCCTGGCCTCGATCTCGGCGGGGCCGGCGGTGGCCAGGATGACGTCGTCGAGGCCCCAGTCGGCGTGCAGGGCGACGAGGCCCGCCTCGGTCACGACCGCCAGCAGCGGGACGCCCAGACCGGTGGCGTGCAGCATGCGACAGGTCGCGCGGGCGTCGGCCAGCTCGGTGCGGGCGTCGACGATGACGGCGTCAGGGCTCGGTCCGCTCACCAGTGTGCGGACGTCACGGGGAGCGGTGCGCACCGTGTGGGGCAGCAGGTCCAGGCCGGGCAGGACCACCTGGCCCGCGGGGGCCGCGGTCAGCAGCAGAATCTCCACGAGTCACCTCCGTGGCCGCGACGCACCTCGTGCAGTGGGCGCTGTGGCGCCCCTGGAAAGGGCGGCGGCTCTGTTCGTCCCGGCCACACTGACGGGAGGGTTGTGGGTGTATCCCCACAGAAGAATATCTGAGTATTCACGTTTTGCGGCTGGCGGGAATCCAGATCGAGACAGTCGGGTGAGCCACACCCCACCGTTTCCGTCATCGTGCTATGCGGTTTCCTCATCCCGGTGCTGCCCGGGTCGGGGGCGTTCTGGCACCATCGGGGCGTGTCCGCTACCCCGCCCTCCGCCGAGGACCACGGCGCCCGGCCTCCGGCCGCCGATCCGGCGACCCGTCGCCGGCGTCGGGGCCAGGTCGACCAGACCGACGTTTCGGAAATTCCCGAAACGTCCGAGTCGTGGCCTCCGATCCGGCGGATGGTCTCCCTCGGCGTCGCGGGGTTCGCCGCCCTGATGACCGTCGGCCTGGTCGTCGGCGCGCAGACCACGCACGAGTCGTACGCCGTGGTGATCTTCGGCGTCCAGGTGCTGTTCGTCGGCGTCTGGATCGTCGCCAGCCGCCCGCCCGCCCCGCGCGTCGTCGGCGCCGTCGGCATCGCGGTCGCGATCGGCACCGACGTCGCGGCCGTGCTCACCCGTCCCGCGTCCCTCGCGCCGCTGGCCTACGTCACCGCCGCCGGGTTCATCGTCGGCGTCGTCGGCCAGCTCACCCGCCCCGCGGGCCGGCAGCGGGTCACCGAGTCCCTCGGCTCGTCGCTGGTCGTCACCCTCGGGGTCGTCGCCTTCGCCAGCGTGATCGTCCTGGGCCGGATCCCGCGCGGCACCCAGGCGATCGTCGCCTGCCTCGCCGCGGCCGGCATCGCGATCCTGGTCGCCCGGCTCACCGACGCGATCGTCGCGCTGCCCCGCATCGCGCCGCAGGTCCCGCGTGGCGGCGCCGGCGTCGTCCTCGGCGCGATGGTCGGCACGGCCGCCGCCGGCGCCATCGGCAACCTGCTGGACGGCATCATGCCGCTGCCGAGCGCGCTCGCCGGGCTGGCCACCGCCATCGTGGCGGTCATGGTCGACCTGTCGGTCGGCTATGCGGAGGCCAGCCGCCTCATCGACGGTGAGGAGCCGGCCGTGTCGCTGGCCCGGCACATCCAGGGCCCGCTGGGCGCCTTCGCCTTCGCCGCGCCCGCCGCCTACGTCGCCAGCACGCTGCTGCTGCTGTAGCTCCGAGGTTGCCAGGGTACGAAATCCTGGTGTCTGGGTACGTCCCGGTACAACACACGCAGGATGCGGAAGGAGCGCCGTGGCGGCGAGTCGAGGAGCCAAGATCGGCATTGTCCTGGTCGTGCTGGCGGTGATCCTGGTGGGTGTGCTCTTCGTCGCTGACCGTATCGCGGCGAGCACCGCGCAGGACCGCATCACCGACGAGACCCGCAAGCAGCTCGCGGCCAACTCGGTCACCTACGAGGGCAACCCGTCGGTCAAGATCGCCGGCTTCCCGTTCCTGACGCAGGTCCTCGCCGGGAAGTACGAGAAGATCACGATCGCGCTGACCAAGCCGCAGATCGAGAACGTGAAGCTCGAAGAGCTCACCGTCGACGCCAAGGCGGTCAAGGCCGACGCCCGCGACCTGATGAACGGCACCGGCGAGGTCGTCGCCGGCGAGGTCGCCGGCCGGGCCACGATGACCTGGGACAACGTCCGCAAGCTGCTCGAGTTCACCAACCTGCCGCAGGGCGTGGACCCCTCCGCCGTCGACGTGAAGGTTGTCAACAACAAGATCGAGCTGCGGATCCCGTTCGCGTACCAGGGCTTCAAGGTCATGATCATCGCGAACGGCACCATGGTCGTCGAGTCGGGCAAGGTCCGCCTCAAGCTGGAGTCGGTCACCACCGACCAGGGCAACCTGCCGAAGTTCGTCAACGACATCATCCAGGCCAACAAGAGCCGCCTCCAGGTCACCGTGAAGCTGCCCGGCCTGCCGTACAACCTGGTGATCAACTCCGCCGAGACCACCGACTCCGGTCTGCTCGTCATCGCATCGGCCAAGAACGTCCCGCTGTCCAGCCAGTGATCAGGTCCAACAGGCGGACAGTGACTCAACGGACCCTGGGCCGTCCCTCTCGGCGATGCTAGGCTCCCTGACCATGAGCATGCTGCTCACCAGACGGCGCGCGGTCGACCTGTGCCGCGTGGCCACCTGCCTGTGTTGCCGCCCCTAATGGTGCGGCCCTGCAGCGTGCTCTTCTAACGGCTCGAGGCAGCGGCGCCCCAGACCGATGGGTCTGGCGGGCGAGTTCCAGTCCGCGGCATTTTCCAGACCCATCGCCGAAACCGTGATCCGTCCCCTCGGGTCGCGCGCGGCGTGGTGCACACCCCGACCCGTGTGTCGACTCGACCCGCCCCAAATCGTTCCCTGGGAGAGAAAACACTCATGAGTCGCGAGAGCGCCCTGGTCACGGCCGACTGGGCCGAGCAGAACATCGGTGCCGCCAACGTGGTCTTCGTCGAGGTCGACGAGGACACCGCCGCCTACGACGGCGGGCACATCGCCGGTGCTGTCAAAATCAACTGGAAGACCGAGCTGCAGGACCAGGTCCGCCGGGACTTCGTCAACAAGGCGCAGTTCGAGGCCCTGCTGTCCAGCAAGGGCATCGGCAACGACGACGTCGTGGTCCTCTACGGCGGCAACAACAACTGGTTCGCCGCGTATGCGTACTGGTACTTCAAGCTCTACGGCCACGGCGACGTCAAGCTGCTCGACGGCGGCCGCAAGAAGTGGGAGCTCGACGGGCGCCCGCTGACCAAGGAAGAGGTCAGCCGCCCCGCCACGACCTACGTCGCGGTGCACGACCAGGACCTGTCGATCCGCGCGTTCCGTGACGACGCCGTCAAGGCGATCGGCGTGCAGAACCTCGTCGACGTGCGCTCGCCCGACGAGTACGCCGGCCGCCTCCTCGCCCCCGCGCACCTGCCGCAGGAGCAGGCGCAGCGTCCGGGCCACATCCCGACCGCCGTGTCGGTGCCGTGGAGCAAGGCCGCCAACGAGGACGGCACCTTCAAGTCCGACGAGGACCTGCGCGAGCTCTACGCCGCCGCCGGTCTCGACGACAGCAAGTCGACCATCGCCTACTGCCGCATCGGCGAGCGGTCCTCGCACACCTGGTTCGTGCTCAAGGAGATCCTCGGGCACAGCGACGTGCGCAACTACGACGGTTCCTGGACCGAGTACGGCTCCCTCGTCGGTGTCCCCGTCGCCGTTGGCGACGAGCCCGGTAACGCGTGAAAGGCAGATCATCATGAGTGCTGTTGACAGCTGCGGCGCGCCCGAGCAGAGCGCGCCCATCCCGGCCTCCGTGGACGTCGAGAAGGAAACCGTCATCACGGGCGTGGTCAGCTCCGGCGACGGTCCCGTCGGCGGCGCCTACGTGCGCCTGCTCGACTCGACCGGTGAGTTCACCGCCGAGGTCGTCACCTCGCCGGCCGGCCAGTTCCGGTTCTTCGCCGCTCCCGGCAACTGGACCCTGCGGGCCCTGTCCCGCCAGGGCAACGGCGACGCCACCCTCGCCGCCGACCGGGGCATCAACGAGATCGCCGTCGCGGTCGCCTGACCTTCGCACGCACAGTGACGCCGCCCTCCGGGCCCAACCCCGGAGGGCGGCGTCGTTGTCCCGGGCTGCGAAGATGTCGGCCGTGAAACGTCACTGGATCATCGCCGGAACGGCGGCCTGGGCGCTCGTCATCGCCGGGCTGGCCTACTACTCCTCGCGCAATGATCCGCCGACGTCGCGCGACCAGACCACGATCGCCGACGGCCTGCCGGTGGTGGACACCGCGCTCGCCCGGGTCGCCGCCGCGCTGGACCCGGCCACCTCCGTGACCGCGCTCGGCGGCTACACGCGCACCGACCAGAGCTGCCGGGTCACCTCGGCGCGCGAAGGCACCCGGTTCGAGCGGGTGCTGCTGGTGTACGTCAAGAAGGACACCGAGCCCGCCGTGCTCGACCGCGTCCACGACGCCCTGCCCGCGGCGTACCAGAGCCATCTGGTGAGCGGGCCGAACACCCATGTGCTCACCGCGGACGCCGGCGACTTCGTCACGCTGCGCGGCGCCGTGGTCCAGCCGGGTCAGGTGCGCTTCACCGCGGACACGGGCTGCCGGGTCCAGGACGCCGCGGTCAAAGAGGCGACCCCGCAGTCGCAGACCGCCAACCGGGCGCCGGTCCAGGCGGTCCTCGACACCCTCAAGCAGAGCGCGTCGCAGTGGCGGACCCACCGCCTCGTCTGCCCCGGCGGCGGCATCCTGTGGACCGTCGAGGCGGTCACCACCGGCGACGGCGCCGCCGCACGGAGCACGGTCCCGGCCACGGCGGTGGTCCTGGACGAGCCGAAGCTCTTCGCCTTCCGGGCCGGCGAGGCGGGCGTCGCCCTGCGCGTCGAGAGCGACGCGCTGCGCATCACCTCGACGGCCGGCTGCTGAGGCGTGTCTGGTCCCTACCAGACACGCCTCAGTACACGAGGGCCTGCGCACCCTCCTGGAGGGCCTCCTCGACGAACACGGCCGCCCCGGCGATGCGGACACCGGGGATGACGTCGTCGGGGCCGATGCCGCGGCGGGCGGCGCACTGGGTGCACAGCGTCACCGTGCCGCCGGCCAGGATCGCCTCCAGCAGGTCGGCGAGCGGCGCCGAGTGTGGCAGCTCGAACTGCGCGGCCCGGCCCGGCAGCGCGAACCACGCCGACTCCCCGGTCAGCCACAGGGAGGTCGGCACCCCGCCGGCGAGGGCGGTCGCGGCCACGGTGAACGCCTGCGAGCAGCGCTCCGGCGCGTCCGCGCCGGCGGTTGTCTTGATGACCAGAGAGCGTGCCATGACTCGCAGCATAGGATCGCGGTGATGGTTACCGAGATCGGGTTCGTGAGTCTGCTGGTCGCCGGCATGGGCGCACTGGCCGGCGGCCTGATCTATCTTGCGGTGAGGGTGTCGAGGGGGCGTTGGTGACGGACGTGCAGCCGCCGTGGGCGGGCTTGGCCCAGGTCGGGGAATACCCGTATGAGGAGACGCACGACCTGCGGGTCGGCCCGGATCTCCATCCTGCGCTGCTCGGTCTGCTGCCGCTGGTCGGGGTGTGGCGCGGGCGGGGGCAGGGCGACTACCCGACGATCGAGGGCTTCCACTACGCGCAGGAGATCCGGTTCAGCCACGACGGCCGGCCGTTCCTGTTCTACGAGTCGCGGGCGTGGGTGATCGACGTGGACGGCAACCCGGTCAAGCCCAGCAACCGGGAGACCGGCTGGTGGCGGCCGGTGCTCGAGGACGGCAAGGCGACCGACGAGGTCGAGGTGCTGCTCAGCCAGCCGACCGGGATCATGGAGCTGTACATCGGCCAGGCCAAGGGCACCACGCAGTGGCAGATGGCCACCGACGCGGTGGTCCGCACGTCGACCGCCAAGGAGGTCCGCGGCGGTCAGCGGCTGTACGGCATCGTCGAGGGTGCGTTGCTCTACGCCTTCGACCTGGCCGCGGTCGGCGAGAAACTCCAGCCGCACCTGTCCGCCCGCTTGGAGCGCGTGGCGGGCTAACCTAAGAAGGTGGGTTTCGATGATCTGGCCGCGGTGCTCCGGTCGCGAGGCCTGCGGCTGACCGCGCCGAGGCAGCTCGTGCTCGAATCGGTCTACCGGTTGCGGCACGCGACACCGGACCAGATCCACGCCGACGTCAGCGAGCGCGCCGCCGGGGTCAACATCACCACCGTCTACCGCACGCTGGAGCTCCTCGAGGAGCTCCAGCTCGTGACGCACGCGCATCTGTCGCACGGCGCGCCCACCTATCACCCGCTCGGCGAGCACCAGCACGCCCACCTGGTGTGCCGGGGCTGCGGCGACGTGCAGGAGCTGCCGTCGTCCACGCTTGAGGGCCTCGCCGAGGACCTGTGCACGACCCGCGGCTTCCGCCTCGACATCGGCCACGTGGCCCTGTTCGGTGTGTGCGACAGCTGCGGTACCAAAGAGGAGTAACCCGTGAAGCCCGTAACCGTGGCGTCCATAGAGCCTTCGTCGGTCGACGCCGGTGCGGTCGCGCACTACGGCGACCCGAGCCGCGAGCAGAAGATCCTCGACACCGAGGCCGGACTGGTCGACCGTTCCCACCGCGACGTCCTGGCGGTGCCCGGCGCGGACCGGCTCACCTGGCTGCACAGCCTCACCACCCAGCACCTGACCGGGCTGCCGCCGATGACCGGCTCCGAGCTGCTCGTGCTGTCCCCGCACGGGCACGTCGAGCACCACGCGGTGCTGGTCGACGACGGCACCACCACGTGGCTGGACCTGGAGCCGGGTGCCGGCGCGGGGCTGCTGACGTTCCTGGAGCGGATGCGCTTCATGATGCGGGTCGAGCCGGCCGACGTGACCGCCGACCGGGCGGTGCTGTCGATCGTCGGCCCGCAGACCGATGAGGCGCTGCGTGCGCTCGGGGTCGGTCCGCTCCAGGCCGCTGACGTCGTACCGGTGCCGCCGGCGAAGTTCGCCACGGGAACCGTGCCGGACCGGCCCACCGCCCGCTACGCCGCCGCGACACTGCCCGGCTTCGACGGTCTCGTCCGGCGGGTCGAGGGCGGCGCGGACCTGCTGGTGCCGCGCGCCGCCGTGGCCGACGTCATCGCCGCCGCCGCGCTCCCGCCGGCCGGGATCTGGGCGTATGAGGCGATGCGGGTGGCGGCGCGGCGGCCGAGGTTCGGCTTCGAGACCGACCACAAGACCCTCCCGGCGGAGGTGGGGTGGACGGCGCGGGCCGTGCACCTGGAGAAGGGCTGCTACCGGGGGCAGGAGACCGTCTCCCGGGTCCACCACCTGGGCCGCCCGCCGCGCAGGCTGGCCCTGCTGCACCTCGACGGCATCACCACCGACGAGCTGCCCGCGCCGCACACCGAGGTCGTCAAGGACGGCCGGGCGGTCGGGTTCGTCGGCACCGCCGTGCGGCACTACGAGCTCGGCCAGATCGCGCTCGCGGTGCTCAGGCAGAACGTCCGGCCCGACGACGGCGGTCAATTGCAGGTGGGCCCGTCGACCGCCGCGATCGACCCGCTGTAGAAAGAGCCATGACAACAACGACGTTGATCACGGTGGCGCCCACCGGCGCGGAGTCCCGCAAGTCCGACGTGCCAGCCCTGCCGGTGACCCTGGCGGAGCTGGTCGCGACCGGCAAGGAATGCCAGGCGGTGGGCGCGAGCGTCATCCACGTGCACCTGCGCGACGACGCCGCCGAGCCCACCCTGGACCTGGGCCGGCTCAAGGAGGCCGTCGCCGCGCTGCGGGACGAGACCGACCTGATCGTCCAGCTCTCCAGCGGCGGCGCGGTCACCGACCCGGAGGACGACCGGCTCCGGGTCCTGGACGCCGAGCCCGACATGGCCTCCTGCACGATGGGCACGGTCAACTTCGGTGACGACGTGTTCCTCAACCGGTGGGCGTTCATCGTCGAGTTGCACACCCGCATGCGCGACCGCGGGATCGTGCCCGAGTACGAGATCTTCGACCTGGGCCAGCTGACCACCCTGCGGCGCCTGCTCGACCGGCACGGGCTGCCCTTCGGCGGCCACGTCCACCTCGACCTGGTCATGAACGTGCCCGGCGGGATGCCCGGCACCGCCGAGGCCCTGGTCGCCTGCGTCCAGGCGATGCGCGACCTGCCCGAGGGGACCACGTTCTCGGCCACCGGCATCGGCCGTGGCACGCTGCCGGTCCTGCTCGCGTCGCTGTCCGCCGGCGGGCACCTGCGGGTCGGCATGGAGGACACCGTCACCTACGCCAAGGGTGTGCCGGTGGAGAGCAACGCGCAGCTCGTCGCGCGGGCCTCCGCCTTCGCCAGGCTCGCCCAGCGCCCGCCGATGACTCCTGCTGACGCCCGCGCGCTGCTCGGGATCCCCGGATCCCGCTCGTGAGCGACCGCTATCTGGGTGGCGAGCCGCTCGCCGAGGTGGTCCGCAGCGGGTTCGTGGAGAGCCGGCACAGCGGGTCCGTGGTGGTCCTGGACGCCGACGGCGAGGTCACGGCGTGGGCCGGTGACGTGCTCGGACCGATCTTCCCGCGCTCGTCCAACAAGCCCATGCAGGCCGTCGGGATGCTGGCGGCAGGGCTCGCCGCCACCCCGGCCGAGCTCGCGATCATCTCGGCCAGCCATCGCGGTCAGCCGGCTCACATCGCATCGGTACGCGGTGTGCTCGCCGGCATCCCGGCATCGGCGCTCGGCTGCCCCGCGGACTATCCGCTCGCCGAGGACGCCCGTGACGACCTGGTCAGGGCGGGGGAGACGCGGCAGCCGCTGTTCATGAACTGCTCCGGCAAGCACGCCGGGATGCTGCGGACCTGCGCGGCGAACGGCTGGCCGCTGCAGGGGTACCTGGACCCGGCGCACCCCGTGCAGGTGGCGATCCGCCACGGTGTCGAGTCGCTCGCCGGCGAGCCGGCCACCGCGGCCGGGGTCGACGGGTGCGGCGCGCCGCTGCTCGCGGTGTCGCTGCGCGGGCTGGCGGCGGCGTTCCTGCGGCTGGTGTCGGCCGAGCCGGGCTCCGACGCGCGCCGGGTCGCGGATGCGATGCGGGCCCACCCCGACCTGGTCTCCGGCACCGACGCGGACGGGCACGACACGCACCTCATGCGGGCGTTCCCCGGGCTGCTGTCGAAGATCGGCGCCGAAGGGGTCATGGCGGTCGCGGTCCCAGGGGTCGGTGCGGTGGCGCTGAAGATCGACGACGGCGCGGCGCGGCCCAGGCTGCCGGTGCTCGGCGCAGGACTGTCCCGGCTGGGCTTCCCGCTGGGCACGTACGCCGATATGCCGGTTTTGGGTGGAGGATCTCGGGTAGGTTCGGTGCGCGCCGTCTGGTGACCCGGTTCACGCTAGCTGCTGCTAGCGTTTTGCTTGCAAGAGTTAGCAGAGCGAGCTACCGTCAGTGACGTGACTGAAGAGCCGCGTGACCTGGGTGGGTTCATTCGTGACCTGCGCCGCAACGCGCGCATCTCGCTCCGCCAGCTCGCCGAGCAGGCCGGAGTCAGCAACCCATATCTCAGTCAGATCGAGCGTGGCCTGCGCAAACCGAGTGCCGAGGTGCTCGCGCAGCTCGCCGGTGCACTACGGGTGTCGACCCCGTTGATGTATCTGCGAGCCGGCCTGCTCGAGCGCGAGGGGCACGACGTGCTGGCCGCGATCGCAGCGGACAGTGATCTCACCATGGCCCAGAAGCAGTCGCTCACGCAGATCTACGAGACGTTCCGGCGCGAGAACACGCGCAACGACCTGGACAGCGCGGCCTCGGGGGCGGGGCCCGACGCTGACCCGGCAGCCACGACGAAGTCAGAGGAGTCAGCATGACCACCAGCACCACCACCCGCAAGATCCCCACGCCGCTCTACGCCGCGGCCGGCGCCGGTGACCTGGCCTATCAGCAGCTGCGCAAGTTGCCCGCCCAGGTCGCCCAGCTGCGTGCCCGGGTCGAGGAGCTGCGCCCTGCCGTGACCGACGCGGTCACCGAGACCAAGCTGCGCGCCGACCTGGACCGCCTGCGCGGCGCCGCGCTGCGCAACGCCGAGTCGATCCTGGCCAACGCCCAGGCCGGCGCCCAGGTCGCCCAGGACCGGGCCCTCGCCGTCTACACCGACCTGGTCAACCGCGGTGAGAAGGTCGTCGCCGGTGGCCGCACCGCCGAGGCGAAGATCGAGATCGAGCCGGCCGCGAAGACCGTGACCACCGAGGTCGCCGTCACCCCGACCCCGGCCGACGTCGCGCCGGCCGTCGCCGCGAAGCCCGAGGCCGCGGCCACCACCGTGCCTGCCGCGACGCCCGCGAAGAAGGCCACCGCGGCGAAGAAGACCGCGGCCGCGAAGAAGTAACCGGGAGTTTGTCAGGAGCCCTCCGGCACCGTCTCGCACGGGCCGGGGGGCTTCGGAATAAGCTCGTGGGATGGTGACTGCAGTGCCGGTGTTCTACGAACGGGTCGAGCTCTACATCGACCTGACAGTGTGGATCTTCTGCCTGGTGCTCGGCGCCGCGGCACTGCTGCACTGTCTGGTGCAGCGGGCCGACGCGTTCGCGGCCATCGGCACGATGTCCAAGACGGTCTGGCTGGCCATGACCGGCGGTGGTCTGCTGCTCACCGCCCTGGCGCCGCAGCTGCGGATGGGCTACCTCAGCATCTTCCTGCTCATCGCCGCGGGCATCTTCGCGGTGTATCTGCTCGACATCAGACCCGCGCTGCGCGACGCGGTTGACGGCCACGGCTCGTGGTGATGGCGGTTCGTTGATGGACTTTCGCTGGCCGCCGCCGCCCGACGGCAGGCCCGACCGGTTCCGCCCGCCCGTGACCCGCGGGCCGCAGACCGGCCGGCCGACCCTCCCCGCGCCGCCGACGGAGCAGATCGCCACCCCGCACGGCGTCGAGCTGGAATGGCTCATCACCGGCGACGGCGACCCCGTCACGGTCTTCGCGCACGGGCTGGGCAGCGGCATCGCCGAGACCCGCCCGCTCGGCAGCGCCGTCTCCGGCCGCAAGGTCTTCTTCCAGTTCCGCGGGCACGGGCACTCCGCGTCACCCGGCGGCGTCTGGACCTATGCCGACCTCGCCCGCGACCTGCGCGCCGTCGCCGACCTGTCCGGCGCCACCCGCGCCCTGGGCGTCAGCCTCGGCGCCGGCGCCCTGTGCCGGCTGCTCGCCGACAACCCCGGCCGCTTCGAACGTGCCGTGTTCTTCCTACCCGCCGTCCTCGATACGGCGCGGCCGGCCGCCGCGCAGGAGCGCCTCACCGCGCTGCTCGAAGCGATCGAGGCCGGAGACGCCGCAGCCGTCGCCGACGTGATCTCCATGGAGGTCCCCACCCAGGTCCGCAACTCACCCCCGGTCTGGGCGTTCCTGCGCCAGCGACTCGACCAGCTGATGCGCGACGGGCTCGCGGCCGGCCTCGGCAGCCTGCCCGCCCAGGTCGCCGTGGACGACCGCGCCGACCTCGCCAAGGTCACCGCGAAGTGCCTCGTCATCGGCTCCAGGGGCGACGACCTGCACCCCGTCACCGTCGCCGAGCAGCTCGCCGAGTCGCTCCCGGACGCCGAACTGCACATCTACGACCGGCCCGGCGTCGTGTGGACCCAGCGGGCCGACCTGCGCGGCCGGATCTCGGCGTTTCTCAACTGAAAGCGCGTTTCGCCCGGTTCCAGCCACGGGTTCTGACCGAACGGCTGACCTGTCCGGCGTATCAGGGCGGGACCCCACGCGTCTTGTTCTGCGAGTGAGCTTTCCACGACGTGCTTTGGAGGGATCGGACCATGACCGCGCTGCGCCGCTGGGCCGGACCGACATAGAGTTCCGGACATGGGTGTCACGCAACACGGCAGGACCGCACGCCTCGACCTCGCGGACCCGACACTGCGCGAGTGGACGTGCGTCGTCCTGCACAGCGATGCCACGGAAGGCATCGTGCTCGACCGCTCCGCCTTCTACCCTGGCGGCGGCGGCCAGCCCCCGGACCACGGCGTGCTGCTGTGGCAGGGGGTGCAGACCCGGATCGCCGGCACGCGCAAGGGCGAAGACCTCTACCTCCTGCCGGTCGAGGGCGACCCGCTGCCGCCCGTCGGCACCGAGGTCATCGGCGCCGTCGAGGACGACCGCCGCACCAAGCTGATGCGCACCCACTCCGGCCTGCACGTCCTGGGCGGCGTGGTGTTCCGCGACTTCGGCGCCCTCGTCACCGGCGGCTCGATGGAGCCCGCCGAGGCCCGCATGGACTTCAACCTGCCCGAGGTCCCACCCGACTTCAAGGCCAGGCTCGAGGAGCTCATCAACGCCGAGGTCGTCGCCGACCGCAAGGTCGTGACCAAGGTCCTCGGCCGGGACGAGGCCCTCGCCCTGCCCGACATCATCCGGACGCAGTCCAACCTGATCCCCGCCGACGAGCAGGAGATCCGCATCGTCGACATCGTGGGCCTGGACGCTCAGGCCGACGGCGGCACGCACGTCGCGTCGACCGCGCAGATCGGCCGCATGCAGGTCGTCAAGGTCGAGAGCAAGGGCAAGGCCAACCGCCGCGTGCGGGTCCGCCTCAGCGACTGACCCGCAGGTGGTGGGTGCCGGCGGGCAGGATGAGCGTCTGCCCGTCCGCCCGGGTCACCTCCAGGATCGGCTCGCCCGGGTCGATCCCCAGGTCGCGCCGCTCCGGATCGGTCGGCATCCGCCCGATCACCTCGTCACCGGCCCGCAGCTCGACGATGTCCCGCTCCAGAGCGGGCCGCACCTGCGTCCGCGCGCCCCTGGCCGACACGACCAACCCTTCCTGCCGCAGCACCGAGACCGCGTTGCGGACGGCGGGGCGCCCCAGCGCGTACTCCTGCATGAGACTGCTCTCCGACGGCACGAACGCCCCGGGCGCCAGCTTCCCCGTCTTAATCTGCTCACGCAGCAGGTCCGCCAACTGCTGATACAGCGGCCGATCCGAACTCCGGTCGATCATGCGACAACCGTAGATAGCCCGCCGATCTTGTCCGCTTGCCGTCCTATGCGCACATGGCCCTATATGTGCTCATGGACATCACCGAAGCTCGATCGGGGGACGAGATGCCGAGGTATTCTGGCGCAATGGACGCGCCTGGGGACGGCCAGATCCAGTCGAGGTCACAGCTGCCTCCGCACACGCCTGGCGCCGGTGCGGCACTTCTGCGGCAACTCTGGGGGGCATGACCGGGTCCCGGAGATTACGCCCGAGGATGAGCGTGCTGTCGACGACCTGATAGCCCGGGCCCGCCAGCTGATTGTGCCAGGTGCCCAGCAGGCCGCCTGATGTTCGTCTTCGACGAAAGTGCCTTGGTCGCGCTGTTCGCCGCCTACGTGCCGGTCTGCAGGCTCTGGGACAGAGCTGACCGAGGCAAGGTCGTGGTTGGCTTCCCGTCCGCCGCGATGGCCGAGGCCGGTCGTCGGGCGGACATCAGCCCGACCGCTTGGGATCCGCTGCTCTGGTCGGTGACCGTCAGTGTGTTGCCGTTCGGTGAGGAGGCGGCGAAACAGGCCGGCTCATGGACTGGTTCATTGGCCGCAAAGCACGTGATCTGGGAATCGCGAGCAACCGGCTGGCCGGTATTGACGTGTGCGCCGGAGCAGGATGGGCCTGGGGTGCGCCTCCTCTCCGTTGAGTTCATGCTCTCGGGGGTCCGCTGATCGGAGGGCTCCCGGGGTCATGAAAAATGGCGGGGTGGCGCCGCTGAAGACGATGTGGGACGAGTTCGCCGAAGGGGCGCGGCTGCTCGGGCGGGGATTCGCGATGTACGGGCGGAGTCCGCGCCTGTTGCTGCTCGGGTTGATCCCGGCGGTCATCTCGTTCCTGTTGCTGGGCACTGCCTGGTTCTTCCTGCTGTGGTTCATCCAGGACCTGGCGGCGACGGTGACCTGGTTCGCGGACGACTGGGGGTCGCCGTGGCGGGCGGTCACCAGGTTCGGTGCCGGCGCGGGGATCGTGGTCGTGTCGGCGCTGGTGTCGGTGCTCACGTACACGGCGTTGACGCTGCTCATCGGTGACCCGTTCTACGAGGTCATCTCCGAGCGGATCGAGGAGCGCTTCGGCGGCACGCCCGGGATGAGCGACCTGCCGTGGTATCGCACGATGCTCAAGAACGCCGCCGACTCGATCAGGCTGATCGCGCTGGGGATCGCGGTCGCCGTGCCGCTGTTCCTGCTCGGCTTCGTGCCCGTGCTCGGCCAGACGGTCGTGCCTGTCCTCGACGCCGTTGTCGGGGGATGGTTGCTTGCGGTCGAGCTCACCGGGGTGCCGTTCAACCGGCGGGGGCTGCGGCTGAAGGACCGTCGCGCCATGTTGCGGGCCAACCGGCCGATGGCGCTCGGCTTCGGCATGCCGGTGTTCGTGATCCTGCTGATCCCGTTCGCCGCGGTCCTGGTCGTGCCGGCCGCGGTCGCCGGCAGCACCCTGCTCACCCGCAAGCTCTTCGGCCTGCCGGTCGACACGCCGGTCGCCGCCGTCGGCGGTAAGCCGCCCGCCGTGGTCGTGCGGGTGTAGGGGCAAACGGCGGAGCGGCGCGGTCAGCCGGTGCGGAGGCCTTCGAGGAGGCCGGTGTCGCCGCTGACCAGCAGGGTGTCGAAGGCGACCCGGCCGAACAGTGCCAGCACCAGGTCGCTGGCCGGGCCGCTGGCGGTGGCGCGCTCGTGGTGGTCGTCGGAGTCCAGCAGGGTGTCGGTGTCCAGCAGGGCGACGCCGGCGCCGCGGAGGCGGACATACCAGACATGGTCGACGTCGGTGGCGTGCAGGGCGATCATGCCGGCCCGGTTGGCGGGGCCGCTGCGACGCCCGGCGGGCAGCCAGCTGTCGAGGACCTCGGTGACGCCGTCGCTGGCGAGCTTCGGCTCGATGGGCTCGCTGAGGCCGCCGGCCATCTGGGCGTCCCAGCGGTGGATGGCGGTCTCGTGGGCCATGCGCCGGTGCCAGAACGAGGCCTTCTTCGCCTGCGGGGCCCAGTTGTAGGCGGGCAGGTCGGGGTCGACGGCGTCGAGGGTGGACAGCAGCTCGGTGAAGGCGTCCGTCCAGGCGGTCACGGGGTCGACGCCGGCGGGGAGCGGCTCGTCGGGGCGGGGGCCGGGGCGGTCGGTGACACCGCGCGGGACGAGGGCGTTGACCCAGACGTAGACCTGCGTGAGGTGCCAGGCGAGGTCGCGCAGCTGCCAGCCGGGGCAGGTGGGCACGGCGGCGTCCAGCGGGGCCTCCCCACTGAGCGCGGCCCGGAAGGCGTCGCCTTCAGTGCGCAGCGCGGTGAGCCAGAACTCCTTGGTGAGCTGAGGCTTGCTCATCGGCGATCCCTCTCCCGGTCCGGACGCTGCACGTCCAACATTAGGCCACGCCTTGCAACGGTGCGGTGTCCGAGCCTCCACGCCGCTCCGCTGCGGATCTAGACCAGGCAGGAGTACGGGACCGTCATCTCGCCGAGGCGCCAGCGGGCCGGGCGGTCCAGGACGGGCCAGCCGGCGGCGCGGGTGGACTCGACCGCGCGGCGCCAGCGCTGGCGCGGGCCGAAGGTGGACAGCGGCGCGGCGGCGCGCCAGGCGGTGTCCAGTGTGGACAGCAGGGCGTGGATCGGTTGACCGGGCACGTTGTGGTGGATGAGGCACTTCGGCAGGCGCTCGGCCAGGGTCGCCGGGGTGTCCAACGTGGACAGCCGGCTGGCCAGCGTCAGTGTCCGTGGCACGCCGGACGAGACGGTCACCCAGGACGCGAGCCGGCCGAGCTCGTCGCAGGTGCCCTCGACGAGGATCGCGCCGGTCGCCGTCATCGCGGCCCAGGCGGCGGGGACGGCGTCGAGGTCGTACTGCCGCAGCACGTTGAACGCCCGCACCACGGTCGGGGCGAGCCCGGCCAGCTCGAAGCCGCCCCGCCGGAACGAGAGCCCCGGCGGGTCGGCGAAGGGCTGCGCGGCCGCGACCCGCGCAGGATCGATTTCCAGCCCGACGACCGAGATCCGCGGGCCGAGCCGGCGGCGCAGCTCCAGGGTGGTGACCGGCGAGGCGCCGTAGCCGAGGTCGACGACGAGCGGCGCCTCGGCGCGGGCGAGCACCGCGCCGAGGGTCACCGCGATCCAGTTGTCGACCCGCCGGAGCCGGTTGGGGTTGGTGGTGCCCCGGGTGATGGCGCCGATCGGCCGCATTACGACACCCGGTGCACCTTGTGCTGGGCGGCCTGGGCGAGCGGGCGGACGACGATGCGGTCGATGTTGACGTGGTGCGGCCTGGTGGCGGTCCACGCGACGCAGTCGGCGATGTCGTCGGCGACCAGCGGGAACTCGACGCCCTTGTAGACGGCCGCCGCCTTCTCCGCGTCCCCTTCGAAGCGCTTGATGGCGAACTCGTCGGTCTTCACCATGCCGGGGTCGATCTCGACCACGCGGATCGGGCGGCCGTTGAGCTCCAGGCGCAGGGTCTCCGCGACAGCCGTCTGCGCGTGCTTGGCCGCCGTGTAGCCGCCGCCGCCCTCGTACACCACGAGACCCGCGGTGGAACTGATCATGACGATGGTCGCCCGGCCCGACTTCTCCAGCAGCGGCAGCAGGGCCTTGGTGACCCGGACGGTGCCCAGGACGTTGACCTCGAACATCCACTGCCAGTCGCTGAGGTCGGCCTCCTCGACCGTCTCCGCGCCGATCGCGCCGCCGGCGTTGTTGACCAGCAGTTCGACGGAGCCGCCCAGACCAGACACCACACCGACAAGCCGTGAAATGTCTGCATCAGAGGTGATGTCGGCCACAACTGAGGTCGCCGCGGGCAAGGAGGCGACGAGCGAATCGAGGCGGTCGGCCCGGCGCGCCACCGCGACCACGTGGAAGCCCTCCGCGGCGAGCCGGCGGGCGGTGGCGGCGCCGATGCCACTGGAGGCACCCGTCACCACGGCGATAGGAGAAGACATGCCGTCAATCCTCCCGCATGCCACGGCGAGCGCAGTGACCAACGCAACGGTGGGTAGATGGCCGCCATGGAGGGAACATGGACGGTTGGGAAGATGTAACCGTCCGGCAACAGATGAAGGAGCACCGACGTGGCGCGGGTCGACTCGCTGCACAGGCACACCCCGCAGTCCCGTCGTTCGCTTCCCCGGAGGGTTGCGACGCTGTCGGTGCACACGTCCCCGCTGGACCAACCGGGCACCGGTGACGCCGGCGGGATGAACGTGTACATCGTGGAGGTCGCTGAGCGCCTGGCCAGGGCGGGTGTCGAGGTCGAGGTCTTCACCCGGGCCACCTGCAGCGAGCTGCCACCGGTCGTCGAGATGGCGCCGGGCGTGCTCGTGCGGCACGTCATCGCGGGACCGTTCGAGGGGCTCGCGAAGGAGGACCTGCCGGCGCAGCTGTGCGCGTTCACCAACGGCGTCCTGCGGGCCGAGGCGTCCAGGGCGCCCGGTTGGTACGACCTTGTCCACTCCCACTACTGGTTGTCCGGTCAGGTCGGCTGGCTGGCGAAGGACCGGTGGGGCGTGCCGCTGGTGCACACCGCGCACACCCTGGCGAAGGTGAAGAACCAGCTGCTCGCCGACGGTGACAAGCCCGAGCCGATCGCCCGCGTCATCGGCGAGGAGCAGGTCGTCGCCGCGGCAGACGGCCTGGTCGCCAACACCCCGGCCGAGGCGGCCGACCTGATCGAGCTGTACGCCGCCGACCCCAGCCGGGTCAGCGTGGTGCCGCCGGGCGTGGATCTGGAGACGTTCACCCCTTCCGCAACGCGGAACAGGCGGAAGTTCGGCCTGCCCGAGGACGCGCTCGTGGTCGCGTTCGTCGGGCGGATCCAGCCGCTGAAGGCCCCCGACGTGCTGCTGCGCGCCGCCGCCGAGCTGCGCGCCCGCGACCCGGAGCTGGGCGCCAGGCTGATCGTGGCGGTCTGCGGCGGTCCGAGCGGCTCCGGCCTGGATCGGCCGACGGCGCTCATGGACCTGGCCGCCGAGCTCGGCATCGCCGACTGCGTGCGGTTCCTCGCCCCGCAGCCGCGGGAGGACCTGGCGGAGCTGTTCCGCGCCGTCGACCTGGTCGCGGTGCCGAGCCACAACGAGTCGTTCGGCCTCGTCGCGATCGAGGCGCAGGCGTGTGGCACGCCGGTCGTGGCGGCCGCCGTCGGTGGGCTGGTGACCGCGGTCCGTGACGGTGTCTCCGGGATACTGGTCGACACCCACCGCCCGGCCGACTGGGCCGCGGTGCTCGGTGACCTGCTCGCCCACCCCGCCCGGCGGCTGGAGCTGTCGGCGGGCGCCGTCCGGCACGCCCATGAGTTCTCCTGGAGTCACACCGCGAGCGGCCTGCTCGCCGCGTACCGGGACGCGCTGGTCACGCACCGCGACACCGAGCTGCTGGCGGTGATGTCATGACCGAGGACGTCGGGACGCTGATCGAGCGGGTGTGCGACGAGCGCGAGATCGCCTGGGAGAAGACCGGCGACAACGCCTACGTGGTGGTGCTGCCCGGCACGCACAAGCAGAAGACCAACTGCAACCTCATCGTCGGCGAGCACACGATGCGCGTCGAGGCGTTCGTCATGCGGCACCCCGACGAGAACCGTGAGGAGCTGTGGCAGTGGCTGCTGCAGCGCAACGCCCGCATGTACGGGGTCGCCTTCTCCGTGGACACGGTCGGCGACGTGTACCTGATGGGCCGGCTGCCGCTGCACGCCGTGACCGAGGAGGAGCTCGACCGGCTCCTCGGCGCGGTGCTGACCTACGCCGACGAGAGCTTCGACCCGATGCTGGAGATCGGCTTCGGCTCCGCGATCCGCCGTGAATGGGACTGGCGGGTCAAGCGCGGCGAGCCGCTGGACAATCTCAAGGCATTCACGGCCTTCGTGGAGAGGTCCAGCTAGCTACTCTGTGCCGGTGATCGAGCGATCGCCCCTTGCCTGGAAGCCCGTCGGTGCGGTGGCGGCCTCGGCCGCCGTCGCGCTCCTGCTGACGATCAACCGGTACGACTATCACCGCGACGAGCTGTACTTCCGCATGGTCGGTCAGCACCCCAAGTGGGGCTATGTCGACCAGCCGCCGTTCACGCCCTTGCTGATGCGCCTGTGCATCGAGGTCTTCGGCGACACCCTGTGGGCGATCCGGCTGCCCGGCGTGCTCTACGTCGTGGCCGCCGCGTTCCTGCTCGCCTACGTCGCCCGGGAGGCCGGCGGCGGCGCCGTCGCGCAGACCCTGGCCGCGAGCGGCGTGCTCACCACGTTCATCCTCGTCGCCACGCACATCTCGATCACCGCCGCGCCGGACCTGCTGATGTGGCTGCTGGTCATCCTGTGCGTGATGCGGGCCATGCTGCGCGGACTGGAACGGTACTGGCTCCTGGCGGGACTTCTGGTCGGGCTGGCGCTGTACAACAAACACCTCGTCATCCTGCTGCTGCTGACGTTCGCGGCCGGGCTGCTCGTCCTGGGCCCGCGCAAGGTCCTGCTGTCGCGGTGGCTCTGGGCCGGGCTCGGCATCGCGCTGGTCGTCGGGCTGCCGAACCTGCTGTACCAGATCGCCAACGACTTCCCGCAGCTGGACATGGCCGCCGCGCTCGCCGAGAACAAGGGCGAGGAGGCCCGGATCACGCTGATCCCGCTGCAGCTGGTGTGGCTGGGCCCGCTGTTCGTGCCGGTCTGGATCGCCGGGATCGTCACGCTGCTGCGCGATCCGGTGCTGCGCCCGATCCGCGCGCTGGGGCTGGCGTACCCGGTGATGCTGGTGCTGCTGTTCGTGATCGCCGGCCAGCCGTATTACACCCTCGGGTTGCTCGCCGCGCTCTTCGCGATCGGCACGGTGCCCGTGGAGCGGCGCGTCACCCGCCGCTGGATCCTGGTCGCCGGCGCGGCCGTGAACGCGGCGTTCGCCATCCTGACCTCGCTGCCGGTGCTGCCGATCGACGTCATGGGCAGGACGCCGATCCCGGCCATCAACCAGGGCCTCTCGGATCAGATCGGTTGGCCGCGGTACGTGCGGCAGGTCGCCGCCGTCTACGAGGCCCTCCCGGCGCAGGACAAGCCGCGAACGGTGCTGATCACCGGCAACTACGGCGAGGCCGGTGCCCTGGACCGCTACGGCCGGGCGCTGGGCCTGCCCGATGTCTACAGTGGACAGAACGAGCTGTGGTGGCTCGGCCCGCCGCCGCAGTCCGCGACGGTGGTGGTGCTCGTGACGCAGGGCGACCCGAGCCGTTCCACGGCGTTCGGGTCCTGCGAGCACAAGGCCGATCTCGACAACGGTTACGGCGTCGAGAACGAGGAGCAAACAGCTCGCGTCTTCGTCTGCCGCGACCTGACGGGCACCTGGGCTGAGCTGTGGCTGAGCTTCCAGCATTTCGATTGATTTCAATTATTTCAGTTGTGTGAGGGAGCCGACAGTCCCGTTACTTGTCGCTGCATTTCCTCGCCGCGTACCGTCAATGACGGATCCGGCGATTCCTGAAGTTGGGGAGCGACGGGGGTGTTTCTGGGCCGTTCGCGGCCCACTCGCAGTGGTCTGTCCGGGCGGGGCGACCACTGCAACCGGCGGCACCGCGCGGTCGAGAGACCGCAGCAGAGCGGGTGGTCGTGGACTGGGGGTGCACGCCACCCGCTGCCGCCGGTACGACCCGCCAAACTTAAGTCGCGCGTAAAGACGCACGAGGCCGCAAAGCCGTAGTTTCCTCGCATGCGGATGCGGGGTGCGGTCGCCGGTCTCCTGCTCGTCGTCGCGTTGACGGGTTGCGGCGCCAAGGCAGACAAAACCGATCAATCAGCACAGTCTGCCGCCGAGTCGACCGATTCCGCCGGATCCTTTGATCCCGCCGCGGATTCGGCGCAGGCCGCGCTCGCCGCCGCCGGTGCGTCGCCGTCGGCCTCCGCCTCGAAGAGCGCCGCGCCGCCCGCGGTCAAGGCGCCCACCCAGACCTTCGCCGTCGGCGTCAGCCAGTTCACGTTCACCCGCGCCGGTCGTACGCTGCGCACCCTGGTCTTCTACCCGGCCACCGGCTCGGCGGGCGGCTCGCCGAAGAGCAACGCGGGTGCGGCCGCCGGCAGGTTCCCGCTGGTGCTGTGGAGCCACGGGCTGCACGGCTCGCCCGAGGGCTACCAGGGCGTGACCGCGAAGATCGCCGCCGCCGGGTTCGTCGTCGCGGCGCCGGCGTACCCGTTCACCAACGACAAGGCCAACCCGTTCAACCAGAACGACATGGGCAACCAGCCGGCCGACGCGTCCGCCGTGATCACCGAGGTGCTCAAGCTCGACACGAAGGCGGGCGCCGCGCTCGCCGGTCACATCGAGACCACCCGGGTCGCCGCCGGCGGTCACTCGGCGGGCGGCTACACCACCGCGGGCATGCTGTCCGGCTCGGGCCGTGACAGCCGGCTCAAGGGCGGCGTCATCGTCTCCGGTGGCGGCATGGGCGGGAAGTTCAGCGGCGCGTCGACGCCGGTGCTGTTCATCCACGGCGACGCGGACGGCACCGTGCCCTACAGCAGCGGCCGCTCGCTGTACGACGGCTGCACCTGGCCGAAGGCGTTCCTGACCCTGCTCGGCGGGGATCACGGCGGCGGGCTGTTCGGGTCCGCGCCGGCCAACCAGGCGGTGTCCAAGACGATGCTGGACTTCCTGCGGTACGCCCTCTACAGCGACGGCGCGGCCAAGGGCCGGCTGCGCGGCGACGCGACCGTCAGCGGCGCCGCCAAGTACGACGGCACGCTCTAGCGCCTGATCGGCGGCCGCGCTTCCAGACCGGTAGTTGCTCCAGACCGGCAGTTGCTCTAGACCGGCAGTGCGAACACGTCCAGCAGGCCGGTGAGGCGCAGTTGTGCGTATGCCAGGGGGCGCGGGTTGCGCAGGCTCAGCGCGCAGCCGTTGTCCTGCGCCAGCTTCCAGCAGCTGACCAGCGCGCCGATGCCGGCCGAGTCGAGTACCGACACGGCCGCGAGGTCCACGACGAGCACCTCGGGCCGGAAGATCGGCAGCACCGCCCGCACCGCGTCGCAGAGGTGGTCGCGGGTGGCGAGGTCGAGTTCTCCGTCGAGCCGGATGACGACCGTGCCGGGATCCGGCGCCTCGAGCCTCGCCGACAGACCGTCCACTTCGCCCCCTGTCACGTCGAAAGGCGGCGTCTACCCCGCGACGGGAACTTCTAACCTCTCCTGATCCCTGATGACGCGGCGCTCACGGGCCGGTTGGATCAGCAGGTGCCCGGCCGCGGCGACCATGCCGAGGGCCCCGCAGATCACCCAGTGCCAGTCGCCGAGGAACTCCAGGCTCGCCCCGCCGGCCGCGGGCGCGATGAAGCTCGCCGCGGGGAAGATGAGGTAGAAGACGCTCTGGTACCGCCCGCGCAACGCCTCCGGCGACAGCTCCGCGATGACGGCGGCGTTCGGCGGCGCGGCGAGCATCGAACCGACCGTCCACACGGTCGCGGCGAGCAGGTAGCCCGGCACGTCGGAGGCGAGCGCCACGCAGGCGAACCCGAGCCCCAGGAACACGTTGGCGACGGCGAGGGTGGTGCCCTTGCGCCACCGGTCGATGAGCCTCGGCACGAACAGCTGCCCGGCGACGATGAGCAGCCCGGCGTACGCGACGACGGAGCCGTACACGGTCGGGCGCAGCCCGTCGGCGGTGATGGCCAGCGGCAGGATCGTCGAGCTCTGCAGGGTGACGACGGCCAGGAGCAGGCTCAGCCCGACGAACGACATGAACGCGCGGTCGGTGAGCGCCGTGTGCAGCCCACCCCGCGGCTCCTTCGCCGCGGGGGCGGCGGCCGGCTTCGTCTCGCGGACCTTCCACAGCAGGAGCACCGCCGTGACCAGGGTGCCGGCCGCGTCGACGGAGAACAGCAGCGCGAAGCTCACCTCGGCGAGCAGGCCGGCGATGAGCGACGCCGCGGCCATGCCCAGGTTGAACGCCCAGAACTGCAGGTTGAACGCCCGGCTGCGGTCCGCGGCCGGCACCACGTCGACGATCGCGGCCACGAAGGCGGGGCCGGGCATGGCGTGCATGAGGCCGAGCAGCGCGGCGAGGGCCGCAATCGCCGGGATGCGCGTGGTCATGGCGAGGCCGGCGAGGAACACCACCGCGCCGAAGTGCGCGAGCAGCAGGGTCGGCCGGCGCCCCCACCGGTCCGCGAGCACCCCGCCGAGCAGGACCCCGGCGATGCCGCCGACGCCGTAGAGACCCACGACCAGGCCGGCGGCGCTGGGCTTCAGGTCGCGTTCGGAGGTCAGGTACAGCGACAGCACCAGCGCGACGAACCCGCCGACCCGGTTGATGAGCATGCCGGTCCAGAGCAGCCAGTACGTGTTCGGCAGCCCACCGATCGTGGACCTGTACCAGTTGCGCAAGCGGTGCTCCAGGAACGGTAAGTGTTCTTAACAGTTAGATCCTAGCCAGCTCGTTCTGTTCCTCCGCGGCGGCGGTCAGTTCGGCCACCCGGCGCTCCCTGGCGGGCACCGCGACGAGGTTCCAGACCGCCGCGATGAGGGTCAGCCCGAGGCAGCCCAGCCACAGCTCGCTGTTGCCGGCGAGGTCGGTCACCGCGCCGCCGAGCGTCGGGGCGAGGAAGGACGCCGCCTGCCACGCCAGGCTGTACGCACCCTGGTAGCGGCCGCGCATGTCGACCGGGGACAGCCCGGCCAGCAGCGCCGCGGTGGAGGGGGCGTTGAGCATCTCCCCGGCGGTCCAGAGCAGCACGGTGGCGCCGTACCAGACCGGGGTGTGCGCGAACGCCGTCAGCCCGAAGCCGACCCCGATCACCACCGCCGAGACCGGCGCGACCAGGGCCTCGCGGCGGCCGGCGAGCAGCCGCGTCACGAGCGGCTGGCCGAGCACGATGAGCACGCCGTTGAGCGCGATCACCATGCCGAACGTCCGCGGCGCCAGCCCGTCGCCGATCATCGCCAGGGGCAGCATCGACATGTGCTGCAGCAGCACCAGCGCGACGAGCAGGTTGCAGGCGACGAAGCCGAGGAAGACGCGGTCCCGGGCGAGCGTGGCGAGGCCGGAGCGCTGCTGCCGGGGGTGCTCCACGAGCGCGGGCCGGGTCTCGCGGATCTTCACGGCGATGAGCAGCGCCGCGGCGGCGGTCGTGGCGGCGTCGGCGAGGAACAGCGTCAGGTAGCCACTGCCGGCGGCGAAACCGGCCAGGATCGCCGCGGTCGCGAAGCCGAGGTTGATCGCCCAGAAGTACACGGAGTACGCCCGGCCGCGGTCGGGGGCCGGCACCATGTCGGCGATCATCGCGCCGAGCGGCGGGCGGGCGCCCTCCGCGGCCATGCCCAGGGCGAGCGCGCCGATCATGATCGCCGGGCGGCTGTCGGCCAGTCCGAGGCACACCATCAGCACCGAGGCGGAGCCCATCGCGAGCAGCACCGTCGGCCGCCGCCCCCACCGGTCGGTCAGGTGCCCGGCGGCGGTGACGCCGATCGCGCCGCCGAGCCCGTAGAGGCCGAGGACCAGCCCGGCCACCGTCTCGCTGAAGCCCCGCTCCGTGGTCAGGTAGATCGTCAGGAAGATGCCGACGAATCCGCCCGCGCGGTTGACCAGGGTCGCGGTCCACACGATCCAGAACTGACCGGGCAACCGGCGTTTTTGTAAGCTGCGAGGCACGCTCGCATCCTTACATCGGAGGTCCGGTGCTGTCGAAGTGATTCTGTGCGGGAAGATGGCGGCATGAGCGAGCTTGCGAGCGAATCGTGTTGCAGCGTCTGTGTGCCTCATGGCGCCGGTGAGCGAAGCGAGGCGGCGGCATGAGTGAAGTCGGGACACTGGTGCTCTTGCGGCACGGTGAGAGCGAGTGGAACGCCAAGAACCTGTTCACCGGCTGGGTCGACGTGGACCTCAGCGCCAAAGGGGAGGCCGAGGCCCGTCGGGGCGGCGAGCTGATCCGTGAGTCCGGTCTGCTGCCGGATGTGGTGCACACGTCAGTGCTGCGCCGTGCCATCCGCACCAGTGAGATCGCCCTGCACGCCGCCGACCGGCACTGGATCCCGGTCCAGCGCAACTGGCGGCTCAATGAGCGGCACTACGGTGCCCTGCAGGGCAAGAACAAGAAGCAGACCCTGGAGGAGTTCGGCGAGGAGCAGTTCATGCTCTGGCGCCGCTCCTACGACGTGCCGCCGCCGCCGATCGCCGAAGACGACGAGTGGTCGCAGGCCGCCGATCCGCGCTACGCGAACCTGCCGCCCGACATCCGCCCGAGCACGGAGTGCCTCAAGGACGTCGTGCAGCGCATGCTGCCCTACTGGTACGACCAGATCGTGCCGCAGTTGCTGGACGGAAAGACGGTGCTGGTCGCGGCGCACGGCAACTCGCTGCGCGCCCTGGTGAAGCACCTCGACGACATCTCCGACGAGGCCATCGCCAAGCTCAACATCCCGACCGGCATCCCGCTGCGCTACGACCTGGACGCGGCGCTGCGGCCGGTCACGGCCGGCGGCACCTACCTGGACCCGGAGGCGGCCAAGGAGGCCGCGGCCGCGGTCGCCAACCAGGGCCGGTAACGCTGTTGCAAAGAGGGGGCCGCTTCGCGCGGCCCCCTCTTCGTGTCCTGCTATGTCTGCTTTCGTGGCGTGCTAGGCCTGTGCTGTGTCGAACGCCTCGCCCGTGACGAGGAACACCACGTGGCGGCCGGCGTTGACGGCGTGGTCGGCGTAACGCTCGTAGAAGCGGCCGAGCAGGGCCGTGTCGACCGCCGCCTGGGTGGTCTCGGTCCACTTGGGGCCGAACATGATCTCGAACAGGCTGGTGTGCAGCCGGTCCATCTCGTCGTCGTCGCGGTCCAGCTGACCGGCGGCGACCACGTCGAGGGTGGAGATCGCGCGCGAGATCTTGCCCGCGATCCGGTCGGCGACCAGGCCCATCTGCTCGAAGGTCTCGGTCAGCGTGGCCGGCACGGCCACCTCGGGCAGCCGGCGCAGCGCCGTCTTCGCGACGTGGTCGGCCAGGTCGCCCATGCGCTCGAGGTCGGTCGCGAGGTGCAGAGCGGTCAGCACCACGCGCAGGTCGGAGGCGACCGGCGCCTGGCGGGCGCACAGGTCGTACACCTTGTCCTCGACGAGCCGGTAGAGGGCGTTGACCTCCGCGTCGCGGGCCACGACCTCCTGGGCCTCGGTCTGGTCGGCGGTGAGCAGGGCCTTGGTGGCCCGGACCATCGCGTTGCGCACAGCGTCCGCCATCGATACCAGCAGACGGTTGACCTGCAGCAGGTCGGCACGGTATTCGTCGCGCATAGTTCTCCTATCGTGGTGTCCCTCACGGTAGGTCCCGCGCCGGGGCAGCCGGTGAACTTCATCCCGCCGCAGGGTGAACACTGGATGATGTGAGCCCGTTTCGTGCCCTGGACCACCGTCCGTCGGGTAAGCGACCTCCTACGATCAGGTCGTGGATTGGAAGTTCCGGCAGTCGAAGGCCGACAGTGCGGCGACGGATACGGCGATGACCGAGATCCTCGACGCGCTGCTGGTCGGTGTGGTCGTGCTCGACGACACCGACCGGCCCGTGCTGGTCAACGCGGCGGCACGCGAGATGGGTCTCGTCCGGCAGCGCCAGGGCGCGGGCGAGGAGGCGCACACCATCGTGCGCACCCTGGCCGGCCAGGTCCGGCGCAACGGGGTGACCCGCGTGGTCGAGCTCGACCTGCCGCGCCTCACCCACGGCGACCCGCTGGGCGTCAACGTGCGGGCGGTCGCGCTGGACGGCGGCCGGGTCGCGATCGAGGCCGCCGACGTCACCGAGGCACACCGGGTCGCCCGGGTCCGCCGCGACTTCGTCGCCAACGTCAGCCACGAGCTCAAGACCCCGGTCGGGGCGTTGCAGCTGCTCGCCGAGGCGCTGCTGGACGCGACCGACAAGGACCCCGCCGCCGCGATCCGCTTCGCGGAGCGGATCAAGCACGAGTCGGCCCGTCTCGGCCGGCTCGTCTCCGAGCTGCTGGAGCTCTCGCGCCTGCAGGGCGCCGAGCCGCTGCCCGAGCCGGAGCCCGTCGACGTCGACAAGATCGTCGCCGAGGTGCTCGACCGCACGAAGACCCCGGGCGCCGCGAAGCACATCGACGTGGTGTCGCACGGCCCGCGCGGCCTGGTCGTCTACGGCAACGAGAATCAGCTCGTCACCGCAGTGGTCAACCTCGTGGAGAACGCGATCGCCTACTCGCCCGAGTCCACGACGGTCAGCATCTCGACCAGCCTGTCGGCCGGCGACGACACCGCGCACATCGAGATCGCCGTCGTCGACCAGGGCATAGGCATCGAGCCCCGTGACATCGATCGGATCTTCGAACGGTTCTACCGGGCCGACCGGGCCCGCTCCCGGGCGACCGGCGGCACCGGCCTTGGCCTGGCGATCGTCAAGCACATCGCCACCAATCACGGTGGCCGCGTCGACGTGGTCAGCAGCGTCGGAGTTGGCTCGACGTTCACCTTGCGGCTGCCCGCGCGTCCGACGGATGCCGCGCTGGCGCTACCGCCGTCCGTTGAGATCGGAGGCACCCCATGATTGTGACCCAATCGCAACATCAGACCCGCGGTTCGCAGCGCAGTGCGGCTCCCCGGCAACTACGAAAGGACAGCACGTTGGCGCGCGTACTCGTGGTCGAGGACGAAGAGTCCATCTCCGACCCGTTGTCGTACATGCTCCGCAGGGAGGGTTTCGAGGTCTCCATCGCGGCGACCGGCACCGAGGCCCTCACGGAGTTCGACCGCACCGGAGCGGACATCGTCCTGCTCGATTTGATGCTGCCGGAGATGTCCGGCACCGAGGTCTGCCGGCAGATGCGGACCAAGTCCAACGTGCCGATCATCATGATCACGGCCCGGGACAGCGAGATCGACAAGGTCGTCGGCCTGGAGATCGGCGCCGACGACTACGTCACGAAGCCGTATTCGCCCCGCGAGCTGGTCGCCCGCATCCGCGCGGTGCTGCGCCGGCAGGTCGACGCGGTCAGCGAGCTCACCCCGCCGACCCTGTCCGCAGGCCCCGTCCGCATGGACGTCGACCGCCACGTCGTCACGGTCGCGGGCGACGCCGTGCAGCTGCCGCTGAAGGAGTTCGAGCTGCTCGAGCTGCTCCTGCGCAACGCCGGCCGGGTCCTGACCCGCGGCCAGCTGATCGACCGCGTCTGGGGCGCCGACTACGTCGGTGACACCAAGACCCTCGACGTGCACGTCAAGCGGCTGCGCTCGAAGATCGAGCCGGAGCCGTCGGCGCCGCGCTTCATCGTCACCGTCCGCGGCCTCGGCTACAAGTTCGAGCCGTAAATCGGCTGTCTCTAGCCGCCCCACCGCAAGCGGCGGGTCCCGCGCGGGGGGTTCCCACCCCGCGGGCCCCCCATGCGCCGCTGCGCGACGCACGCAAGCTGTCTCTAGCCGCCCCACCGCAAGCGGCGGGTCCCGCGCGGGGGGTTCCCACCCCGCGGGCCCCCCATGCGCCGCTGCGCGACGCACGCAAGCTGTCTCTAGCCGCCCCACCGCAGGCGGCGGGTCCCGCGCGGGGGGTTCCCACCCCGCGGGCCCCCCATGCGCCGCTGCGCGACGCACGCAAGCTGTTTCCAGCCGCCCCACCGCAGGCGGCGGGTCCCGCGCGGGGGGTTCCCACCCCGCGGGCCCCCCATGCGCCGCTGCGCGACGCACGCAAGCTGTTTCCAGCCGCCCCACCGCAGGCGGCGCCGCTGCGTGACGCATGCAAGATCTATCCGGCGTTCGCGACGGACTCGCGGGCCCTCCGGCGCTCTTCCATCTCGCGCCGGAGGACGTAGCCGCGGATCGCGCGGCCCATCAGCTCCGTGGTCTCGTACGTGATGATCACGTCGAATGCGTCGTTCTCCGGGTCGCGGCGGACGAACAGCACCGTGCCGCGGATCGCGATCGTCTCCTCGTCGAGTGCGATCCGCAGGTCGACCCGGTCGTCGCGGTCGAACCGGTCCTCGTGCAGCCGGCAGCGCACCCCGCCCTCGGACAGGTCGATGACCCGCCCGCGGTACGCGGTGCCGTCCTTGGTGACCTCGACGCCCTCGCCGCCCCCGCCGCGCACATAGTTGCGCCGGGTCTGCAGCCGCACCGTCCCGACCGCCTCCAGCGACCAGCGCGGCGGCTGCTCCCTGCTCAGCTCGACCAGCCGCACGTCCACCGCCTGCCGCCGGTCGCCGGCCACCCAGGCAAGCTCGGCGGAGGTGCCGAGCTTGGGCATGTCGGCGCTGTTGACACCGAACGGCGCGGCGACGGTCAGCCGCTTGCCGGTCATGTCCTCGACGCGGGACTGATAGGCCTCGCCGTCCATCAGCACCACGTCGACCAGAGCGTTGATCGCGGGCAGGGTCACGTCTACACGTTCGGCCGATCGTCCGCCGACTTGAGGATGGGGTGTTACGAGTCCAGTGCCTCGCGCCACTCGTACGGCTTGGCGAAGTGCCCCGGCGCGCACACCAGCTCCGACGTCTTGCGCTTCTCCCGCGCGGGGCTGCCCGCGACCACGGTGTCCGGCGCCACGTCCCGGGTCACCACCGAACCGGCGCCGACCAGCGACCGGGCTCCGATCCGCACGCCCGGCAGGATCGTCGCGTTGCCGCCGATCGAGGCGTCGTCCTCGACCGTGGCGCCGCCGACGCACTCGTCGTACCGGGGGCAGGGGGGGTGCGGGTCGTCGGTGAAGACCACCCCGGGCCCCAGGAACACCCGGCGCCCCAGCGTCACGTTCTCCAGGAAGCAGTGCGAGTGCACCCTGCTCCCGTCACCGATCCGGTTGCCCGGCTCCAGCACCGCGTAGGTGCCCACCGAACACCCGTCCCCGATGACGTTGTTCTCCCTGATCATCGCCCCGTGCCCGGACTGGAATCGGGCCCCGATCCGCGCGCCCGCGTAGATCACGGTCCCGGACCGGATCCTGCTACCTGGCCCGATGATGGTCGGCAACTCGCCGGGCGCCGCGCCGCGCGGCGGCACCCCGATCCGCGCACCGGGCTCCACCACGGTGCCCTCACCCAGCTCAACCCCGGGGAAGATCTCTTCGGTCACCGCACGAACCTATTGCACCGCCGCCCGCATCCACCGCCGGGTTCCCGCGTTGTCGCACACTCGACACCGCGGACCCCGTAGCGTTTCCGGAGGTGCGCAGCTTCAACTCCGGCCCCGCCGGGACGCTCATGATGCTGATCGGCGTGCTCCTCGCCGCCAGTTCGATCTGGACCGCGATCACCCGCGCCCACTGGCCCGAGGCCCTGCCCAGCATCCTCATCGGCCTGTCCCTGACCGCCGTCGGCTACTCGCTGTTCGCCAGGTCCCGCCGTGCCCGCGCCGACTCCTCGTCCTCCGACAACGACGACTGATCTGCCGGAGCCGCCGCGACGGGTCAGGCGCGGCGGGTCGGCAGGAGGGTCAGGGCGACCGTCGTGGCCGGGTGGGGGGCGATCATGCCCTGCTTCGCGCGCTCCGCGCACAGCTCGGCCAGCTTCGTGTAGGCGGCCTTGCCGATGAGGGCGGTGAGCTCAGCCTCGTACTCCTGGTAGAGCCGCTTCGCGCCGACGTGGGCCTCGGGGGACGAGGTGCACCACCAGTGCAGGTCGTGGCCGCCTTCGCCCCAGCCGCGGCGGTCGAACTCGCCGAGGGTGGAGACGAGGACCTTGGTGCCGTCGGGGCGTTTGCGCCAGTCCTGGTCGCGGCGGACGGGCAGCTGCCAGCACACGTCCGGCTTGTACTCCAGGGGGTGGACGCCGTCGCGCAGCGCCTGGCCGTGCAGGGCGCAGCCGCCACCGCCGGGAAAGTCGGTGTCGTTCTGGAAGACGCAGCCGGCGCCGGGGCGGGTCGCCGTGCGCAGGGCCTTGGACTCCCCGTCGATGGTGTCCCACTCGGTGTACTGCTTGAAGCCGCGACGGTAGTGCTGCCAGTGCTCGGGCGTGAGGCGCTTGGCGGCGGCGCGGACCCGCTTCTCGTCGTCGGCGTCGGTGAAGAACGCGCCGTGCGAGCAGCAGCCCTCTTCGGCTTTGCCCTCGATGATGCCGTGGCAGCCCTGCCCGTACACACACGTCCAGTTGGACAGCAGCCATGTGAGATCGGCACGGACGAGGTGGTCGGCGTCGGCCGGGTCGGAGAACTCGAGGAACTCCCGGGGGAAGTCGAGGTCGACCTCGAGGTCGCGCGGCGTGTCAGAGTCGCCGATGCTGTCGACCGCGACGTGAATCTCCATCTGACGAAGAGTACGCGTCCGGTCCCGGCATTACGGTGAAGGGATGCGGCTCGGTGTGCTCGACGTCGGTTCGAACACGGTCCACCTGTTGGTGGTCGACGCCCACCACGGGGCGCATCCGTGGCCGGCGCATTCCCAGAAGGCCGAGTTGCGGCTTGCCGAGAAGATCGGCAAGGACGGCGAGCTGAGCCGGGCCGGCGCGGACAGCCTGGTCGCCGCGTGCGCCGAGGCCCGCGACGCGTCGGCGGCCCTGGAGACCGAGGACCTGCTCGCGTTCGCCACGTCGGCGGTGCGGGACGCGAAGAACTCGGCCCGCGTGCTGCGGCGGGTCCGCGAGGAGACCGGCGTCGACCTGCAGGTCCTGTCCGGCGAAGCCGAGGCGATCATGACGTTCCTGGCGGTGCGCCGCTGGTTCGGCTGGTCGGCCGGGCGGCTGCTGGTGATGGACATCGGCGGCGGCTCGCTGGAGCTGGCGGCCGGCATCGACGAGGAGCCCGACGTGGCGCTGTCGGTGCCGCTCGGTGCGGGGCGGCTCACCCGGGAGCGGCTCGACGGCGACCCGGCGAGCAAGGCGTCCGTCGACGCGCTGTGCGAATTCGCGGAGTTCGAGGTCGCGAGGGCGGCGAAACGGCTCATGGACAACGGCTGGGACCGCCCGGTGGCCACCTCGAAGACGTTCCGGACCCTGGCCCGGCTGGCCGGGGCAGCGCCGTCCAGCGCAGGCCCGCGAGCACCGCGGAGACTGACGAGGACCGGTCTGCACCAGGTCCTGTCGTTCATCCGCAGGATGCCGTCGGCGGCCCTGGCCGAGATCGACGGGGTGAGCCCTGGCCGGGCGCATCAGATCCTCGCCGGGGCGGTGGTGGCCGAGGTCACGATGCGCAGCCTGGGCATCGACGAGGTCGAGATCTGCCCGTGGGCGCTGCGCGAAGGGGTGATTCTTCGCCGGCTGGAGGTGCTGGAGTCGAGTTGATCGACAGGAGACGCTACCCGGCGGGGGCTAGCCTGGTGGAGTGAGTCCACGAGTGCCGGTCCTGTTGTCCACCTCATCCGTCTTCCCCGAGCCGACCGCGGCGGGATTCGAGATGGCCGCCGCCGTCGGCTACGACGGCGTTGAGGTGATGGTCTGGTCCGACGCGGTCAGCCAGGACGCCGGCGCCCTCGCCGGCCTGTCGAAGCACTACGGCGTGCCGGTCCGTTCGGTGCACGCGCCCTGCCTGATGGTGACGCAGCGGGTCTGGAGCCCCGACCCGTGGGAGCGGCTGCGGCGGGCCGCGGTGCTCGCCGACACGCTCGGCGCGCCGGTCGTGGTGGTGCACCCGCCGTTCGCCTGGCAGCGGGACTACGCGCGGACGTTCGAGACCGGGCTGGCCCGGCTGGGCAAGGCGTTCCCCGGGATCCGCTTCGCGGTGGAGAACATGTTCCCGCTGCGGGGCGTCGGGCGGGAGTTCGTGCCGTATGCGCCGGGCTGGGACCCGACGATCACCGGCTTCGACGCCTACACCCTCGACCTCTCCCACTGCGCGGCCTCGCGGACCGACGCGCTGGGCCTGGCCGACACGATGGGCACGGGCCTGGCGCATGTGCACCTCGGCGACGGCACCGGCAAGGGCCGCGACGAGCACCTGGTCCCCGGCCGGGGCACACAGCCGTGCGCGGAGCTGCTGGAGTCGCTGGGGCGGCGCGGGTTCACCGGGTCGGTCGCGGTGGAGGTCGGCACCCGCAAGGCGAGCAGCCGGGCGGAGCGGGAGGCCGACCTGGCGGAGTCGCTGCGCTTCGCCCGCCAGCACCTCGCCGCACCGTCAAAGGTGTGAGCAGGCCGGCGCTGGTGTTCAGCAGGCCCGGGCGGGTGTGAAGAGCGGGCGTGGAGACAGCCCGGCACGCCGAGTGCGTGCCGGGCCGTGAAGTCGACGGTCAGATCTTGCGGACGGACTCGGCCTGAGGACCCTTCGGACCCTGCTTGATCTCGAACTCGACGCGCTGGTTCTCATCGAGGCTGCGGTAGCCGTCCTCGGCGATGGCGGAGAAGTGGACGAAGACGTCGTTGCCGCCGTCGACGCTGATGAAGCCGAAGCCCTTCTCAGCGTTGAACCACTTCACGGTTCCCTGTGCCATGGTGCTGTTTCTCCTTCGTAGGGCGTTGTGATCCGGTGCGGTACCCGGTGTCGAGGGCCGTGAACAGGTGCCACGGCCCGACATCGCCCTGAACCGAACGTCCGACCTATCCGAAATTTCGGGCATGCCGGGCGCACGGTGAAGCGAACCACACCACGCAAGATATGCCGAAGACGGCCGCGTCCGTGGCCGTTTCCAGCACTTACGCGGTCACGACCGCCCGATCGGCCTCGCCCACCCCGACCTGCGACGGTGCGAGTGCGGCGCCCGTTTCGGCGGCACGCTTGCGGGCCCGGTGCGCCGCGACGTGCGACCGCGTCGCGCACCGCTCCGAGCAGAACCGCCGGCAGCAGTTGGATGAGGTGTCCAGGTAGACGTTGCCGCAGCGCTCGTCCGCACAGACGCCGAACCTGGAGCTGCCGTGCTCGCACAGCCACACCGCCAGGCCCCACGCCGCGCCGGCGAGCAGCTCCGAACTGACCGACGACCCGCGACCGGTGACATGCATGTGCCAGTCATGGGTGTCGTGCCCGGAGATGCGCGGCTGCATCGGATATGCCTCCAGCAGCGCGTTGAGCTCTGCGACGGCCGCCATGTCACGCCCGGACGAGCCGTGCTCGAACACCTCCCGCAGCCGCTTGCGAGCACGCCGGAACGCGATCAGATCCCGCTCCGTCGCCTCGGCGGTCTGCCAGCTGTCCTCGCCGAACAGTGCGGCGAGGTCCTGCATGCTTTCGAGCGGCGCGTTGACGATGTCGACAGCGGTCCGCGCATACGCGTCGAAGTCCACCCGACCAAGGTAGTCAAGAAATGCCACACTGGCGACCAGGCGTCACCGGTGGCGAGTGGTTCTGTCTACGCTCGGCACATGCTCAGATCGGTCATCCTCGCCGCAGCCCGCTCACATCGGGTCGAGCGGATCGTTGAAACCGCCCCGGTCAGCCGGAGCATCGTGCACCGTTTCATCGCCGGCGAACACGCGGAGGACGCGTTACAACGCACCCGCGAACTCGTCGCCGACGGACTGGCCGTCACCATCGACCACCTGGGGGAGGACACCACCAACCCCCAGCAGGCCGAGGCGACCCGAGACGAATACCTGCACCTGCTCGACGCCCTGCACGCCGCCGAGCTGACCCCCGCCGCCGAGGTCAGCCTGAAGCTCTCCGCGCTGGGCCAGGTCTTCGACGAGAAGCTCGCCTACGAGCACGCCCGCGCGATCTGCGCCAAGGCGAGCGAGGCCGGCACCACCGTCACCCTCGACGCCGAGGACCACACCACCGCCGACTCCACCCTCGAGGTCCTCGGCCGGCTGCGTGCCGACTTCCCGACCACCGGCGCCGTGGTGCAGTCCTACCTGCGCCGCACCGAGGCGGACTGCCGCGAGCTGGCGGTCACCGGATCCCGCGTCCGCCTGTGCAAGGGCGCCTACAAGGAGCCGGAGTCCGTCGCGTACCAGTCCCGCCTCGACGTCGACAAGTCCTACGTGCGCTGCCTCAACGTGCTCATGGCCGGCACCGGCTATCCGATGCTCGCCACCCACGACCCGCGACTGGTCGCGATCGGTGAGGACCGGGCCAAGTGGTTCGACCGCAACCCTGACGAGTTCGAGTTCCAGATGTTGTACGGGGTCCGCCCCGACGAGCAGCTGCGTCTCGCCCGGCTCGGGTACACCGTGCGGGTCTACCTTCCGTACGGGACGCAGTGGTATGCGTACATGATGCGGCGCCTCGCCGAGCGCCCCGCCAACCTCGGCTTCCTCGCCCGCGCGGTCACCTCCCGCGGCTAAAAGGACATAGCGGAAGGTTACGGGCTTACCCTGCATCTCGTCCGTACGGGCGACGCGCCACCTTGACCCGGTCGCGTACGTTCCGGCAGTGATGCAGGGGGATGAGTCCGACGCGACCCGCCACCCGGCGCCGGACGCTGCGCCGGGTCCGGTGGCGGACTCCGTGGTGGACGTGCGTGCGCCGCTGCCGCGCCAGCGCCCCTCCGCCGAGTCGACGACCGGATCGATGACCGAGGCGGCGGCTGAATCGATGACCGAGGCGACGACCGGGTCGATGACCGAGGCGACGGCTGAGGCCACGACCGAGTTGAGGGCCGGGTCGACGGCCGAACCCGTCGCGGCGCCCGTCGCACCGCCGGTGACCCCGGTCCCGGTGCCGCAGGCGCCGCCCCGGGTGCCCGACCCGATCGCCGTGCACCAACCGCTGCCGCGCGTCGCGCCGCTGCCCGGGCAGGCGCCGCTGCCGAAGCCGGTGCCGCTGTCCGTGGACCGGCCCGCTCCGCCCCGACCGCTGACACCGCCGCAGCCGCAGCCGCGACCGCTGACGTCGCCGGAGCCGGTGGCGCCGTGGCCGCCGGTCGGGCCGTTCCCGCCGCGGATGGGCAACACCGGCCAGCACCCGGTCATCCAGCCCCGCGCGTCCGCCGAGAACCCGTCGCCACACCAGCCGCCGCACCAGCCGCCGCACCAGTCGTCGCCGCGCCAGCCGATGCCCGGCGAACCGGCCGACCCCGCGGAGCTGACCGGGCAGTTCGCGCCGCCCGACTCCCCGCAACCCCGGCCCCTGCGCCCCCACGCCCCGACGGGCCAGTTCCCGCCGGTGCCGCAACGGACCGGCCAGTTCCCGGCCGTGCCGCACCAGCCGGGCCCGCATCAGCCCGGCCAGGCCCCGACGGGCCAGTTCCCGGTCGTGCCCCACCAGGCGGGCCCGTACCAGCCCGGCCCGCACCCGACCGGGCAGTTCCAGACCGGGCAGTACCAGACCGGGCAGTTCCCGGCCGGGCCGCACCTCGGCGTGCCGTCGCAGGCCGGGCCACAGATGTATCCGCCGCACGCCGGCCTGCAGCAGCCCCCGTACACCGGGCAGCCATATCCGCCACAGCCGCATCCCGGCCACTACGGCTACCAGCCCTATCCGCCGGTCCCGCCGCGACGGTCCAGGATCACCGGGCTGCGCGCCGCCCTGCTGGTCGCGCTCGCGCTGGTGCTGGTCACGCCCCCGGCGGCGATCGCGTTCGAGACGGTGCGGCGGGACCGGACCGCCAGCGGCTCCGCCCAGGGCGTCGACCCGGAAGGTAAGAGCCCCGGGCATTCCAACGGCAAACCCGGCGCGAGCGGCTCCCCGAAGACCTCCACCCCGCCGTCCGTCGACGGCAAGGTCAAGCAGGCGCTCACCGACCAGGGCAAAGCGCTGCTCAACGGCGACGCCGCCGGGTTCGTCGCCGCCGTCGACCCGTCCGCCGGCCCGCTGCGCGACGATCTCGCCAGGCGGTTCAACTCGCTGCGCCAGCTGCAGGTGAAGGTCTGGGAGCCGACGGTCCTGGACGCCGTCAAGGTCGGCTCCGACAACACCGCCGACGTGATCGTCTACGTCCGGTACTGCTACGTCGTGACCACCTGCGACCCGATGAACCTCGAGACGACCACGAAGTGGAACGTCACTGCCGACGGGGTCAAACTGCTCGCGTTCGGCGTCGCCGAGGACCTCGGCCCGCGCCCCTGGGAGCGCAGCGAGCTGCGGGTCGCGGTCGGCAAACGGGTCGTCATGGCGACCACCCCGAAGTACGCCTCACGCCTCACCACGATGCTCAACGCGGCGGAGAAGGCCGCGGAACTGTCCGACCGCTACTCGAAGTGGAGCCAGCCGCCGTCGCGGTACGTCGTCTACCTGGCCGGACCGGAGGAGTGGTCCAGCTGGTACGGCCTGAAGCAGGAGAGCTGGGTCGCCGGCTTCGCGTTGCCGCTGACCGCCGACGCGACCGAGATCGTGCTCAACGCGAACCGGGTCGACGTCAAGGAGACCCTCGACGTGCTGCGGCACGAGTTCACGCACGTGGTGACCCTCGCGAAGGTCGAGCGCGCCTACGACCAGACGTGGTGGCTGGTCGAGGGCATCGCCGAGTACGTGCGGGTGCAGGGCCTCGGTGGCCGCTTCGACGACGCCGCCTCGGTGCGCAAGTACGTGCAGAGCGGCCGCTGGAAGAACGAGATCGCGATGGACGACCCGCCGGAGGGGACCAGCTCCGCCGACGTCAGCGGCCGGTACGGGGTGGCGTACATGGCCGTCAACCGGATGGCGGAGCGCTTCGGCGAGGAGAAGATGCTCGAGTTCTTCGACCGGACCGCCAGGCAGGGCGACGCGCTGGAGGAGGCCGCCACGGAGGTCTATGGCGTGTCGTGGGACGACGTGGCCACCGACTGCGTGAAGTACGTGCGCAACCACATCTGATCGGCCCCCATGAGCGGCGTGGCAGACTTGCGGACGTGAATCGCGTCCCCCCGCGTGTTCAGCTGCTCGTGGCCGTCCTCACCGTCTTCTCGCTCACCGGCGCATCCTGCACCGACGATCAGGACGACATCGGGCTCGGCACCGCCGGCCGCGGCGACGTCGTCGAGGTCGTCGATGCCCCGGCCACCGTCACCGCCCGTGCCGCGGCGACCCTGACCGCGGCCGCGGACGGCACCCTCGCCTCCCTGGCCGTGCGCCCCGGCGACACCGTCGAGGCGGGGCAGGTCCTCGCCGTCGTGGACTCCCCGCCCGCGCAGCAGCGGCTGCGCAGCGCTGAGGAGGCCCTCGACGCGCTCAAGGGCGCCGGTGGTGGGGGAGGCGGGGTCAAGAACCTGTCGGCGACGCAGAAGAAGACCGACGACGCCGCCGCGAAGGCGTTCGGCGAGGCCCGCAAGGCCGCTCAGGTCATCGCGGACGCCGGTGTACGGGCCGGGCTCCTCGCGCAGATCGACTTCGCCGAGAAGTCCTACCAGGAGGCGGCCGCGTCCGCCCGGGCGGTCATCACCGCCGTGCAGCGGGGCCTGGCCAGCGTCACGAAGGCGATGGCGGCGCTGACCACGGCGCAGCGCAGCCAGGCACAGGCAGCCTACGACCTGGCGAAGTCGACCGTCGACGCGCTGACCCTGCGGGCGCCCGTCGCCGGGGTCGTCCAGCTCGGTGGCACCTCCGCGGCGGCGGCACCGTCGATCACGGACCTGCTCGGCGCCGCGACCGGCGGCCAGGCACCGGCCGCGGCGGCGGGCGCGGGCGCCGGGCCTGGCGTCGACCCGGCCGTCCCCGTCGGCGGTCAGGTGAGCGCCGGCACCGCGATCCTCACCGTCGTCGACGTGTCACAGCTCGGGCTGATGGCGGAGATCGACGAGACCGACGTGCTGCTCGTCCAGCCGGGCGTCGCCGCCAGGGTCGAGCTCGACGCCGCACCCGGCGCCGCCTACGAGGCGACCGTCACGTCCGCGGACGTGCTGCCGACCACGTCGGCGCGCGGCGGCGTCTCGTACCGGTCGCGGCTCACCCTCGGCAAGGGCACCTTCGCCGACGGCCGGCCCGCACCCGCGCCCCGCCCCGGCATGAACGCGGTCGCGCACCTGCAGGTCCGCCAGATCCGCGACGCGGTCACGGTGCCCGCCGCGGCGGTGTTCAACGTCGGCGGCAAGGACGTCGTGTGGCTCCTCCGCGACGGCAAGGCCGTCCAGGCCCCGGTCAGCATCGGCGTCGCCGGTCAGGACCGCGTCGAGATCCTCAGCGGCGTCGCCGACGGCGACCGGGTCGTCATCCGCGGCACCGACAAGGTCAAGCAGGGCATGGACCTGCCCCGATGACGGCGGCCCTCGTCGCGCAGGACGTGACCCGGGAGTACGCGCTGGACGGGGTCACCGTCCCGGCGCTGCGCGGGGTCAGCTTCACCGTCGACGCCGGCGACTACGTGGCGATCATCGGCCCGTCGGGGTCCGGCAAGTCGACGCTGATGCACCTGCTCGGCGGCCTGGACCGGCCCACCGCGGGGACGCTGCGCATCGGCGGCCGGGACGTCGCCGGCCTCGACCCGCAGGCCCTGGCGAAGCTGCGCAACGAGACGATCGGGTTCGTCTTCCAGTCCTTCCACCTCCTCGCGCGCACCAGCGCCGTCGACAACGTCGCGCTGCCGCTGGTCTACCGGGGCATACGGGCCTCGGAGCGGCGCCGCCGCGCGGTCGCGATGCTGGAGCGGGTCGGGCTCGGCCACCGCCTCGACCACCGGCCCAACCAGCTGTCCGGCGGCGAGCAGCAGCGGGTCGCGATCGCCCGGGCCCTGGTCACGGACCCGCAGGTGCTGCTCGCCGACGAACCGACCGGCAACCTCGACACCCGCACCGGGCAGACGGTCCTCGCGTTGCTGGAGGCACTCAACGAGGAGCAGGGCGTCGCCCTGGTCGTCGTCACCCACGACACCGAGGTCGCCGACCGCGCCCACCGCAAGATCGTCATGCGCGACGGAGTGATCGTTTCATGAGGTTCGCGGAGGCGTGGCGGGTCGCCATCGACGCGCTGCGCGCGAACCGGCTGCGCTCGACCCTGACCATGCTGGGCGTGATCATCGGCGTCGCAGCCGTGGTCGTCCTCGTCGCCATCGGTACGGGTACCAAACAGCAGATCGAACGGCAGGTCGAGGGGCTCGGCTCGAACCTGCTCATCGTGCTGCCCGGCCAGGTGAGCCTCGGCTCGGCGCCGTCGGTGTCGCGGATGGACCTCTCCGACGTCGACGCCGTGTCGAAGATCGTGGGGGACCGCAACCGGGTCGCCGTCAGCGTCGCCTCGGGTGAGACCGTCGCTGCGGGCAACGTCGACACGTTCGCCACGATCAACGGCGTCATCGAGACCACCCCGCAGGTGTTCGTGCGCAGCCTGGCCCGCGGCACGTACCTGAGCCGCAGCGACGTCGACACCCAGCGCCGCGTCGCGGTCCTCGGCTGGAGCGTCGCCAAGACCCTCTTCGGCGACCGCGACGCCGTCGGCCAGCAGGTCACGATCGCCGGCGTGCGCTTCCGGGTGATCGGCGTCTTCTCCCAGCTCGGCCAGAGCCTCGGCGTCGACCGCGACAACGAGGTCCACATCCCGATCACCAGCGCGCACCGGCTGCTGGGTACCAACCGCGTCGACGGGATCGCGATCAAGGCCCCGAACCGCGAGGAGATCGACGACCTCAGCGCCCGCATCATCGCCGAGCTCGGCCGCCGCCATCCGGGCACCGAGTTCAGCGCCGTCACCCAGGAGCAGATCCTCGGCGTCCTCGGCGACATCCTCGGGGTCCTCACCGGCGTCCTCGCCGCGATCGCCGGCATCTCCCTGCTGGTCGGCGGCGTCGGCGTCTCCAACATCATGCTCGTCTCCGTGCGGGAACGCACCAAGGAGATCGGCCTGCGCAAGGCGGTCGGCGCCAGGCCCCGCGACATCGGGGTGCAGTTCCTGCTCGAGGCGGTGCTGCTCACGACCCTCGGCGGGTTCATCGGCATGGCGCTGGGCATCGGCGCGGCCCTGCTGGTGGCGGCCCTGTCCCCGGTGCCGGCCGCGATCACCTGGTGGTCCCTGGCGCTGGCGTTCGGCGTGTCCGCCGCCGTCGGCATCATCTTCGGCGTCGTGCCGGCCCAGCGGGCCGGGCGCCTGGACCCGGTCGTCGCCCTGCGCACCGAGTGAGCCTGGCCTGACCTCGCCAGCGGCGCGTCCTGACCTCGGAACCGGCGCGTCTCCACCTGGGAACCGGCGCGTCTCCACCTCGGAACCGGCGCGTCTTGACCTTGGAAGCAAAGAATCCGACGAAGCCAAGGCGCAAGTCACAGCAGTACCGTTACCGTACTGATAACACGCTGATTCATCAGCTTGGCGAGCACGCTGGTCGGAGGTCGCGATGTCTAGCACGCCACACACCACCGAAGGCCGGTTGGGCGAGGTCAGGTTTCTCACGGTCGCCGAGGTGGCAACCTTGATGCGGGTGTCCAAGATGACCGTCTACCGCCTGGTTCACGCCGGAGATCTCACCGCCGTGCGGGTCGGCCGGTCGTTCCGGGTCCCCGAGCACGCGGTCGACGCATACCTGCGCGAAGCGTTCCGTGAGACGGCGTAACCGCACGCTTCGCGCCTGACCGGTGAGCCCGCTTTTCCGATCACGAGGGGATGCGGCTACGCTGGAGCCGCTAACCATGTCTTCGGCGTGCCAGCGATGGCACGCGTTCCGCTGTAACGAGGAGATACCCGTATGGGCTCGGTGGTCAAGAAGCGCCGCAAGCGTATGGCCAAGAAGAAGCACCGCAAGCTGCTGCGCAAGACCCGCGTCCAGCGTCGTCGTCTCGGCAAGTAGCAGCGCGCCGGCGGTCCGCCCCGGGCACGCTCGCACTCGCATCTAAGGGAGTCGCGTGAGCGGTCCGGAGCGGAGCGAAGGAGCCGCTCACCATGAGCGCAGGTCTGGCTCACGGCGGCGCCGGAGCGCAGCGGAGGTGACGCCGTGAGCACACCACGGGTTGTCCTTGTGACAGGGGTGGGCCGCTATCTGGGCGCGCACCTGGCCGCTAGGCTCGCCGCCGATCCCCGGATCGAGCGGGTCGTCGGCATCGACAGCACCGCACCGTCGAGTGAGCTCGCCGCGGTGCTCAAGGACGTCGACGTGCACCAGATCGACCTGCGGACCCCCGGGGTGCTGCGGGTGCTGGTCGACGCCCGGGTCGAGGCGGTGGCGCACCTCGCGGTGACCACCGCGGCCGATCAGCACGGTGGCCGCGCCGCGATGAAAGAGCTCAACGTCATCGGCACCATGCAACTGCTCGCCGCCTGCCAGCAGGCGGCACGGCTGAGCAAGCTGGTGATCCGCTCCTCCACCGCGGCCTACGGTGCGTCCTTCCGCGACCCGGCGATCTTCACCGAGGACACCGAGCCGCGGGAGATCCCGCGCGGTGGCTTCGCCAAGGACGTCCTGGACATCGAGGGCTACGTCCGTGGCTTCCGCCGCCGCCGTCCCGACGTCGGTGCCACCGTGCTGCGCTTCGCGCCGTTCATCGGCTCGACCGTCGACACCAGCCTGACCAGGTATTTCGCCGCGCCCGTCGTCCCGACCGTCTTCGGCCGGGACCCACGTCTGCAGTTCCTGCACGTGGACGACGCGTTCGAGGTCCTGCACCGCTCCGTGGTCGAGTCACACCCCGGCACGTTCAACGTCGCCGGCGGCGGGACCCTGACCCTGTCGCAGGCCGTCCGGCGGGCCGGCCGGGTCACCATGCCGGTCCTCGAGCCCGGCCTCGGCGTCATCGCCGGCCTCGGCCGCGGCACCGTGTCCCTGGACCAGCTCGACCTGTTCGTGCACGGCCGGGTCGTCGACACGACCAGACTCATCCGGGAGTTCGGCTTCACCCCCCGGACCACCGCGGAAGCCTTCGACGAGTTCGTCCGCAGCCGCCGGTCCGGTGAGGCGCTGCCGGCCGACCGCATCCGCGCCGTCGAGCAGACCCTGCTCGAAGGTTTCCGACGGACCCGTGCGGCGCGCGCCGCGTTGGAGGCGGGCAAATGACTGACCCTGGTCTCCCCGACCAGTGGGACGACCGGGTCGCCGGCGCGCTCGCGTTCCTCCGCGAACGTCTCACCGGCGACTACGAGGTCGACGGCTTCGGCTTCGACCGCCACCTGACCGACGGCGTCTTCCTGCCGCTGCTGCGCCCCCTGTACAACCAGTGGTTCCGCACCGAGGTCTTCGGCGTCGAGCACCTGCCGAAGGAAGGCCCCGCCCTCGTCGTGGCCAACCACTCCGGCACCGTCGCCCTCGACGCACTCATGCTCTCCGTCGCGGTCCACGACGAGACCTCCGCCCGCCGCCACCTGCGCCTCCTCGGCGCCGACCTGGTCTTCCGCCTCCCGGTCCTGTCCGAGATGGCCCGCAAGTCCGGCGCCACCCTCGCCTGCAACCCCGACGCCGAACGCCTCCTCGGCGAGGGCGAACTCGTCGGCGTCTTCCCCGAGGGCTTCAAAGGCATCGGCAAGCCGTTCGCCGAGCGGTACAAGCTGCAACGCTTCGGCCGCGGCGGCTTCGTCTCCGCGGCGGTGCGCACCGGCACCCCGATCGTCCCGGTCTCCATCGTCGGCGCCGAGGAGATCTACCCCCTGATCGGCAACCTGCGGCCGCTCGCCCGCCTGCTGGGCGCCCCGTACTTCCCGGTCACGCCGACGTTCCCGTGGCTCGGCCCGCTCGGCCTGGTCCCGCTGCCGAGCAAGTGGCTCATCGAGTTCGGCGAGCCGATCCCGACGGAGGACTTCGTCGACTCCGCGGACGACCCGATGGTCGTGTTCAACCTCGCCGACCAGGTCCGCGAGACAATCCAGCAGACGCTGTACAAGCTGCTCGACCGCCGCCCCGACGCGTTCTCCAGCTAGCCCGCTGTCGCTCGCACACCCTGCACTTCGCGCGGCCGAAACACGCGCATGCGCGCGGCGCCTGAAAGCCCCTGGCTCAAGGTTGCGAGCTTCGCGACAGGTCTGTCGTCCGATCCGTGGGCGGCCTCGCTTCCCTGTCCGCCCAGTCGTGATCGAAGTCGCCTGGTGGCTATCGGGGCGGCCGCGGCGCGCCTTGGATCACGGGCAGGTAGGGGCGCGGGCAGGTAGGGGCGCGGGCGGGTTGGGGCGCGGGCGGGTTGGGTGCGGACGGGTCGGGTGCGGGCGGGAGTGGGTGGTTCGCGGTGATTGTCCGGGCTGTGCCGTCTGTTGTGGGTCGTGCGCGGCCGGGCTTCGCGACAGGTCTGTCGTCCGGTTCGAGGGTGGTTCCGCCTCCCGTCCGCCCAGTCGTGATCGAAGTCGCCTGGTGGCTATCGGGGCGGCCGCGGCGCGCCTTGGATCACGGGCAGGTAGGGGCGCGGGCGGGTTGGGTGCAGTGGGTTGGGGTGCGGGTGGGTCGGGGCGCGGCGGGAATGGGTGGTTCGCGGTGATTGTCCGGGCTGTGCCGTCTGTTGTGGGTCGTGCACGGCCGAGCTTCGCGACAGGTCTGTCGTCCGATCGTGGGCGGCCTCGCTTCCCCGTCCGCCCAGTCGTGATCGAAGTCGCCTGGTGGCTATCGGGGCGGCCGCGGCGCGGCTTGGATCGCGGGTGGTGTCGTGCGGGCCCGCGGGAGTCAGAGGCGGGGCAGGCGACGGCGGCGGCGGAGGGCGGCTGCGGTGGCGACGCCGCCCATGAGGACGCCGGTTGCGAGGGCGGCGGGCACGGCGATTTTCGCGGCCTTGCGGCCGGTGCGGAAGTCGCGGATCTCCCAGCCGCGCTTGCGGGCCTCGCGGCGCAGCGCAGGGTCGGGGTTGACGGCGACGGCGTAGCCGACGGTGGACAGCATCGGGGTGTCGTTGACCGAGTCGCTGTAGGCGGCGCACCGTGACAGGTCCAGGCCTTCGACGTCGGCGAGGGCGGTGATGGCGGCGGCCTTCTCGGGGCCGTGCATGAGGTCGCCGACGAGGCGGCCGGTGTAGACGCCGTCGCAGATCTCGGCGACGGTGCCGATGGCGCCGGTCAGGCCGAGCCGCTGGGCGATGATGCGGCCGAGCTCGACCGGGGCCGCGGTGACGAGCCAGACCCGCTGGCCGGCGTCGAGGTGGAGCTGGGCGAGGGCTCGGGTGCCGGACCAGATGCGGTCGGCCATCAACTCGTCGAAGATCTCCTCGCAGAGCCGCTCCATGTCGTCGACCTGCCAGCCGGCGATGAACGCCAGCGCCGCGGATTTGGCGTTGGTGACGGTGCCGGCGTGTTCGGAGGCGAGGAGGCGGAAGCGGGCCTGCTGGTAGGCGAAGCGGACCAGGTCGCCGCTGGTGAAGTACTTGCGCTTCGCGAGACCGCGGGCGAAGTAGTAGATCGACGCGCCCTGCATCATCGTGTTGTCGACGTCGAAGAAGGCCGCGGCGGCCGGGTCGGCGGGGACCTCGAGGGCGGCCTCGACCTCGGCGACGGCCCAGCCTGCCGAGGACGTCACGATACGGCCGGACTGCTGGCGGCGTCGTAATGCCAGCGCGGCGGTCGAAGGTCGGATCGGCATGCGCGGAAACCCCCTCTGGTTGCGACCAACCGTACCGGCACGAAGAACGAGAAGGGCCCGGTGTCAGACACCGGGCCCGTCCGTAGGAAGAGCTTTCAGTCGAACAGCCAGCCGAGCAGGCCTTGGTCCTTCGTGGGGGAAGGTGCGGGGGCCTGGGTGGGCTCCGCCGGTGCGGACTCGGTCGCCGAACCACCGGTGGTGGTGCCGGCCGAGCCGCTGGGGACGGGACGCTGGCCGGTGGGGGCGCCGGTCTGGCCCGGGTTGTTCTGCTGCTGGGTGTTGCCCGGCTGCTGGGTGTTGGACCCGGAGGTCTTCTGACCGGCCGGCTTGCACGCGGTGCTGTTGGGCACCGGTCCGAGCTGGTCGGCGGCGGAGACCCCGGCCGCGCCGCACTTGATCAGCGGGCGGATCGCCTTGGAACGCCGGTCGATCTCGTCGAGCAGGGTCACGGACTTGGCGGCCCGGGCCCGGGCGTCGCCGTTGACCCCGTTGCGGAGCTTCTCGGCACCGGCACGCTGGGTGCTGGTGAACGCGTCGATGGCGTCCAGGGCGGCGGAGTCCTTCCGGCCGACGGCGGTCGCAGTCAGCAGGCGCACACCTTCGAGCGTCTCGCTGTCCATGTCGTCGAAGACCGCGGTCAGACCCGCCGGGTCCTTCACCGCCTGTGCCTCGTCGAGCCGGGTCCGTGCGAACTCCAGGTACAGCTGGCCGCGGCTGATGTCCGAGCCGGCGAGTGCCAGCTGGGCCTTCTCCGTGGACCGTTTCACCGTGTAGAGGGCGTCGCCGGGGATGGCGTCGCCGCTCGCCGCGGACATGCCCGACAGTGCGAGGGTGCCGGCGGCGAGGCCGACGACGATCGCGCCGCGGGTGCGGGTCCGGCGGCTGACCGCGGGCCTGCTGCCCGCCGGGCGGCGCAGTGAGCGCAGCCCCCTGCGGGTCACCTCGGGCTCCGGGTCCTTGGCGGTGATGCCGATGCCTTCTCGTTCTGCTGTGGCCAGGAGCATGGCCCGCAGTCCGTCCTTGAACTCCTGCTGCGTCTCCACCTTGACCGGGAGGTCGGTCAGCCGTTGGCTGACTGAGACCAGTCCGGTCAGGGAGTCGTCGAGCGTGGACCTCATGCGGTGCCTGCGGGCTCCTGCCGCCTCGTCCAAGAGCTGAGCGAAACGCTCAGCCCGACGACGGTGGAAGACGGAGCCGATCACCTGAGGCACCCCCCTTCGCTGATCGCGTTGCTCAGGCGCGGCGGGGTAGCGGGATGGTGTGCCACCGCGTCCGCCGTGCGCCAAGCCGACGGTCGCACCCGGACCAACGGTGCAGAGCGGAAGCTGGTTACGGCGCGGGAGGAGGCACTGTAACGGAAGGTGACAGCGGTCACGGCTGGAATCCGTCGGGGAGCAGCCGCGCGAGGGCCCTGACCGCGCGGTACTGCAACGCCTTGATCGCGCCCTCGTTCTTGCTCATGGCATGGGCGGTCTCGGCGACGGAGAAGCCGTGCAGGAAGCGCAGGACGATGCACTCCTGCTGCTCGGGGTTGAGCTGCTTGACCGCTTTGAGCAGGTCGACGTTCGTGATGTGGTCGATGACCGCGGCCTCGGGGCTGCCTTCCGGTCCCCGGTCCGGCCGGTCGGCGTCCAGCACGTCACCGGTGGTGACCTCGAGCCGGTACCGGCCGGACTTGAAGTGGTCGGCGACCAGGTTCCGGGCGATCGTCACGAGCCAGGCGCCGAGGTCGCGGCCCTGCCAGGTGAAGCTGCCGATGCGCTTCAACGCCCGCAGGAACGTGTCGGCGGTCAGGTCCTCGGCGAGCTGCCGGTTGCCGACGCGGAAGTACACGAACCGGAAGACCGTGTCGAAGTACCGGTCGTAGAGCAGCCCGAACGCCGCCCCGTCGCCGGCCTGGGCGCGTTCGATGAGGGCCCACACCTCCGACGCCGGGTCGCCCCGGTCCGGCCGGGCCGGCTTCGGCGGCTCCTGCGAGGCGGGTGGCCCGGTGTCGGCCAGTGTCTCCGTCAGGGTGCCCGCCACGGCGGACTTCGAGATGGGGACGGTGTCCTCCTCGATGAGCCCGGCGCCGGGTGCGGGCTTGCCGTTGGCGCCCGCGTTCGGTCTGACGTTTGTGCCTGCACCTTGACCGGAACCCTGCCGGGCGGGTGCCTCGTTGGTGTGTGGGCGTCCCCGTGTGCGTGGGACGCTGCCACCTTCACCGCGGATCACGGTGCTGAACATGTCGCGCATGGAGTCGCGCAGCATGGACAGCCCATCGGCGAGTGCGTGCTCGGCGTCGAACACGTGCTGGATCGCGGTCATGCGTCGCAATCCAGACCACACGGCCTATTCGGCGCGATCACGGGCACTTCGGCCTCCTCGGGGTGAGGGGTGTCAACTCGCAACAAATGGGGTGAGCTGACTTGGGTGATGATAGGTCCGGCGTCACCCGCATGTGGGCAGTCTTTGGCGTGAGGGCACAATTCTTCCCACAGATCGGGGACGTCCCGGCGCACATGCTGTCCGTCACTTGCTCATGACACGCCGTGCAACACGCCGAATACTTGGGCAAACGGGACGTACACGCGCCGGACTTACTTGGCGTCGACACGCCGAACGCACACGATCGAGTGGACCTTTACTCAGTCGGCGTGTCGGACGCGTAAGCACCCTGGCATACGAGCGGGTGATCGGTGACGGGTGATCTCTCGGTTGGCGGCAACCCACCCGCGGCGTGGCAGACTGATCGATCGTGCAGGACGTCACCAATTTCGCCGATCTGGTCCGGCGCGCCGCCGCCTCCCGTGGCGCCCGACCGGCCCTGCGATCACACGCCACCCTGATCACCTGGTCCGAGCTGGATCAGCAGGTCGACGCGGTCGCCGCGCACCTGGCCGCACTCGACCTGCCCGGCGACGAGCACGGCCCCGCCCGGGTCGCGGTCGCCCTGCCCAACGTGCCGGAGTTCGCCGCCGTGTTCTTCGGCGTGCTGCGCGCCGGGCTCGTCGCCGTGCCCATCAACCCCGCGTACACCGCGCGTGAGCTCGCCCACGTCGTCGCCGACTCCGGTGCGGCCGTCGTCATCGGCACCCGGTCGGTCACCAGTGCCGTCGGAGGCGGACACCGGTACACCCTCGGCGACAACCTGCGGGAGCTGTTCACGGCGGCGAAAGCCGACAGCCGGCACAGCGACCTCGCGATCCTGCTCTACACGTCCGGCACCGCCGGCGCCCCGAAGGGCGCGATGCTGTCGCACCGGGCCCTGCTCGCCAACCACGCGCAGCTCGCCGAGCTCGATCCGCCGCCCGTCGGCCCCGACGACGTGCTGCTGCTGGCCGTGCCGCTCTTCCACGCCTACGGGCTCAACAGCGGCCTCGGCGCCGTCGCCTATCACGGCGCCTGCGGGGTGCTCGTCGAGCGGTTCGACCCGGCGGACTCCCTGCAGGTCATCGAGCGGCACGGCGTCACCGGCATCGTCGGCGTCCCGCCGATGTTCATCGCCTGGTCGCTGATGGGGCAGCGGCTCACCGACGCATGGACCGGGGTCCGCCTCGCCGTCTGCGGCGCGTCACCGCTGGACGCCGCCGCGGAGCGCCGCTTCGTCGAGGCGACCGGGCGGCCCGTGCATCAGGGGTACGGGCTCACGGAGGCCGCCCCCGTGCTGACCAGCACCCTCGCCGGTGACTCGGTGAAGCCCGGCTCGATCGGCCGGCCGATCCCGGGCGTCGAACTGAAGCTCGTCGACGCCGGCGGCGAGGAGGTCCTGCTCGACGAGGACGACGAGGTGCGCACCGACCCGGGCGAGATCGTCGTGCGCGGCCGGAACCTCTTCGACGGCTACTGGCCCGGCGGCGAAGGCGCACCCGACGCCGACGGCTGGTGGGCGACCGGCGACGTGGCCTATGCCGACGAGGACGGCGACCTGTTCATCGTGGACCGGCTCGGCGAGCTGATCCTCGTCTCCGGGTTCAACGTGTACCCGCACGAGATCGAGCTCGTCCTGGCCGCGCACCCGGCCGTCGTGGAGGCCGCGGCGCTGGGGGTACCCCACCCGTACACCGGCCAGACCGTGAAGGTCGTCGTCGTGCGGCGGCCCGGGTCGCAGGTCACCGCCGAGGAGCTGATCGCGCACTGCGAACGCAACCTCGCCCGGTTCAAGTGCCCGACCGCCGTCGAGTTCGTCGACGAGCTGCCGCACTCCGCGACCGGCAAGATCCGTAAGGCGGCGCTGCGATGAGGCTCACCCTGTACACCCGGCCCGGCTGCCACCTGTGCGACGTCGCCAAGGAGGCCATCGAACGGGTCGCGGCCGCCACCGGCGAGGGCTGGACCGAGATCGACATCACCGGCGACGACGCCCTCGAGGAGGAGTACGGCTTCCGCATCCCCGTCGTCCTGCTCGACGGCAAGGAGCACGGCTACTGGCGCGTCGAGGAGGACAGGCTCCTGCGCGACATGCGGCTATCCTCAGCCCCGTGAATCACGTCGCCAAGCACCTCGTCTGGGACTGGAACGGGACCCTCCTCGACGACCTCAACCTCGTCGTCGACGCCACCAACGTGTGCCTGGCCACCGTCGGTGGGCCGGTGATCACCGCCGACGACCACCGCCGCGACTTCCGCCGGCCGATCCTCGACTACTACGCCCACGTCCTGGAGCGCCCCGTCGGCGAGGTCGAGTTCCAGCTGCTGGACGATGCGTTCCACGACGCGTACCGGCTGGGCATGGCCGACGTGAAGCTCGCGCCCGACGCCCTGGAGGCGCTGGGCCGCTGGACCGGCACCCAGTCGCTGCTGTCGATGTTCTTCCACGACGAGCTGCTCATCGAGGTCGAGCGGCATGGCCTCGGCGTCCACCTGGTCCGCGTCGACGGCCTGCCCGGCACCGTGGGCGGCCACCGCAAGGCCGCCTACCTCGACCGGCACCTGCAGGCTCTCGGCCTCGACCCGGCCGATGTCGTGCTCGTCGGCGACTCCGTCGACGACGGCGAGGCCGCGACGTCCCTCGGCGCGACCTGCGTGCTGTACGCCGGCGGCTTCACCGACGTGTCCCTGCTCAAGGCGACCGGGCTGCCGGTGGCACGCTCGCTGCTCGAAGCCGTCGAGATGGCGGCATGAGCGGCCCGGAGCGTAGCGAGGAGCTGCGAACCAGGGGCTCAGTCGTGGGATCAGGCCGGCGCCGGAGCGAAGCGGAGGTGATGGCATGAGCGGCCCGGAGCGTAGCGAGGAGCTGCGAACCAGGGGCTCAGTCGTGGGATCAGGCCGGCGCCGGAGCGAAGCGGAGGTGATGGCATGATCCTGCGGGTCGTGGTCGCGGACGATGCGGTGCTCCTGCGGGAAGGTCTGGTGCGGCTGCTCACCGAGAGCGGTCACACGGTCGTCGCGGCCGTGGGTGACGGCCCAAGCCTCGTCGAGGCGGTCGTCGAGCACCGGCCCGACGTGGCGATCGTCGACGTGCGGATGCCGCCGTCACACACCGACGAGGGCCTGCGCGCCGCCGTCGAGGCCCGCCGCCGGGTGCCCGGCACGCCGATCCTGGTCCTGTCGCAGTACGTCGAGGTGTCCTACGCCGAGGACCTGCTCGCCGACCGCGCCGGTGCCGTCGGCTACCTGCTCAAGGACCGCGTGTCGGAGGTCGCGGACTTCCTCGACGGGATGCAGCGCGTCGCGAACGGCGCGACCGTCCTGGACCCCGAGGTCGTCGGGCAGCTGCTGGTCCGCCGCCGCCGCGACGACCCGCTGCGCAGCCTCACCCCGCGCGAGCGGGAGGTGCTGGGCCTGATGGCCGAGGGCCGGTCCAACACGGCGATCGCCCGCAAGCTGGTGGTCACCGACGGTGCGGTGGAGAAGCACGTCAAGAACATCTTCACGAAGCTGGACCTGCCCCCGGACGACGAACAGCACCGCCGGGTGCTGGCGGTGCTGACGTACCTGCAGAGCTGAAGGTCAGGTGGGCAGGATCGCCGTGAGGCGGGTGCCGCCGCCGGCGGGACTGGTGACGGTCAACTCACCGCCGGCGGCCTTGACCCGGTCCACGAGGCCGGTCAGGCCGTGGCCCTTGGCGAAGCTGGCCCCGCCGACCCCGTCGTCCTCGACGGTGACCAGCAGCCCGTAGGCGGAGCGCTGCAGCTGCACGCGGCACTCCTCGGCCTCGGCGTGCTTCGCCACGTTCGTCAGCGCCTCCGCGACGACGAAGTAGGTCGTGGTCTCCAGGCTCTCCGCGAGCCGGTCGTCGATCTCCGGCAGCTCCAGGTCCACCGGCACCGGCGAGCGTCCGGCCAGCGCGGTCAGCGCGGCCCGCAGCCCCCGGTCGACCAGGATCGGCGGTGCGATGCCCCGCGACAGCGCCCGCAGCTCGTCGAGCGTCTCCCGGGTCTGCGCGAGCGCCTCGGCGACCGTCGCCCGGGCCGCCTGCGGGTCGGAGTCGAACTGCAGGTCGGCGCGGCCCAGGTCCATGGCGAGGCGGACCAGGCGCTGCTGCGGGCCGTCGTGGATGTCGCGTTCGAGCCGGCGCAGCGCGGTCGCCTCGGCGGACACGGCGGCCTCCCGCTGCGCCCGGGCGGCGTCGCGGCCCGCCTCGGCCTCCGCGACCTGCTCCCGCAGCTCGTTGACGCCGTTGAGCAGCGCCCGGGCGAACTGCGCCTCCAGCTGCGCCGCGCCGCGCACGACCGGCAGCAGGGTCAGGGCGAAGACGATGCCGATGCCCGTGTACAGCAGGATCCGCACGTTGTCGCCGCTGCCGAGGCCGATGAGCTCGTTGAGGTCCTTGTTGTCCGGGGGGCGGGGGATCGACCAGTCCCATAGAATGGTGGTGACTCCGCCGAGGGCACCGGCCCACCAGGTGATGACGAACGCGAAGGCGATCGTGCTCGGGATGAAACGCAGGATCCCGTGCAGCAGGTCCAGCCACGACTGGCCGTCGCTGAGCGGCACCAGCATCTTGCGCCAGAAGCCGTCGTCCGGGTCGGGTTTCTTGTAGTACGGATGTGGTAGCCGGGTACGTAGGACCGGTCCGATCCGGGCGCGTTCCACGGTGGCGAAACCACGGGCCTGGAAGAGCGTGGCGACCAGGATCGGGAAGCCGAGCACGGTCACGAGCAGGCCCAGCCCGAGGCTGAAACCGACGAGGAACAGCACCAGGGTCACCAGACCCAGAGGGAAGCCGAGCAGCACGTACTGCGTGTCGACGCCGAGCTGACGGAAGATGCCGCGGTGGCGGGGAGTGATGGTCGTTGTCATGTCATCGACGCTATGCACGACGCCTCTTTCATCCCATCCCGCGGCCCGGCCACTGCGTGGTAGGGGCAACCCTACCGGCACGTGTAGTCTGGCTACGGATGGGAAAACAACTCCAGCGTGTCGGCGGCGTTATGCCCGATTCTGTAGTGATACTCAATCGAGCGCCCGCCCGCTGCCGGCCTGGTCCGGGGAAAGGGGCACACAGGTGCCGCGGGGGCATTCCACGGGTGCGTGGGCCGCACGGGCGGGCGCTGACCTCTACATGGTTGGCGTGGACGCATCAAGATCGCGATTTGTGCACGGCTTCACAAGCGCCTACTCTGTTGCAACGACGAACCCCGCTAGCACAGGCGGTCACAGCCATCGCGAGCGGCCTCGCATACCGTCGTCGTCACGGAGACTCATGAGCCAGCAGCGCACCGGCCCCACCGACGGACCGGACTTTCCGGACCTTCCGGAGGCGACCGTCGCCCGGCTTCCGGAGTACCTGCGCGCCCTGCATCACCTCGCTGAGGACGGGCACGACACGGTCTCCTCGGAGGGACTGGCAGCGGCCGCCGGCGTCAACTCCGCCAAGCTCCGCAAGGACCTCTCGCACCTCGGCCGCACCGGCACCCGCGGCGTCGGCTACGACGTGACGTTGCTCATCGACCAGATCGAGCAGGTCCTCGGGCTCACCCACCGCAGGGCCGTCGCCCTCGTCGGCGTGGGTAATCTCGGTCACGCCCTCGCCGGGTACGCCGGCTTCGGCACCCGCGGGTTCCGCATCGCCGCGCTCTTCGACGCCGACCACGGCCGCGTCGGCGAGCACATCAACGGCCTGGTCGTGCGCCACATCGACGACCTGCCCGAGGTCGTGGAGCAGGAGTCCATCTCCATCGCCGTGATCGCCACCCCCGCGCACGCCGCGCAGCACGTGGCGGACCGCCTCGTCGAGGCTGGCGTCACGAGTGTCCTGAACTTTGCACCATGTGTCTTGAACGTTCCCGACGGCGTCGACGTGCGTAAGGTCGACCTGGCCATCGAACTGCAAATCCTGTCCTTCCACGAGCACCGCAAGTCAGCGCTCACCGCGCTGCCCGCCGCGGTGCAGAAACCCGGGCGGGTCGGCATGGCCAACCGGCTCGGCGGGGAGGCGGTGGCCACGTGAACGGTTCGAAGCGCAGCGGAGAAGCCGTGCACCAGCAGCTCAGTGTCAGTTCAGGCCGGCGCCGGAGCGCAGCGGAGGTGACGGCGTGAACCTGTTGGTTGTCGGCATCTCGCACCGGACCGCCGGTGTGCCGCTGCTCGAACGCGTCGCCGTGCCCGGCGACAAGCTTCCCGACGTGCTCGCCGACCTCGTCGCCCAGCCGTACGTCGACGAGGCCGTCATGCTCTCCACCTGCAACCGGGTCGAGATCTACGCGTCCGTCACCGCGTTCCACGGTGCCCTCGCCGACATCGGCGGCATCCTCGCCACCCGCTCCGGCACCACCGTCGGCGAACTCGCCCCGCAGCTGTACGTCCACTACGAGGTCGACGCCGTCCGCCACGCCTTCCGCGTCGCCGCCGGCCTCGACTCGATGGTCGTGGGCGAGGCGCAGATCCTCGGCCAGCTCCGCGACGCGTACGGTGTCGCCGCCGAGCAGGGCACCGCCGGCCGGGTCCTGCACGAGCTGCTCCAGCAGGCGCTGCGCGTCGGCAAGCGCGTCCACGCCGAAACCGAGATCGACCGGGCCGGCCAGAGCGTCGTCAGCGCCGCCCTCGCCTACGGCCAGGGCGCCACCGGCACCGTCGAGGGCCGCCCCGCGCTGGTCATCGGCGCCGGCGCCATGGGCGCGCTGTCCCTGGCGACGTTGAAGCGGGCCGGCGCGGCGCCGCTGTACGTCACCAACCGCAGCGCCGAGCGCGCCGAGCGCCTCGCCGAGCTGCACGGCGCCACCGCGGTGCCGTACGCCACCCTGCCGACGGCGCTGGAGCAGGTCGACGTCGTCGTCAGCGCCACCGCCTCACCCGAGCCCGTCCTTGACACCGCGCTCCTCGGCGCGCTGGGTCACCCGCTGCTGGTGCTCGACCTCGCCCTCCCGCGCGACGTCGCACCCGGCGTCGGCGACCTGCCCGGCGTCACGCTCGTCGACATCGAGCTGCTGTCCACGTCGCTGTCGACCACCGCGGACGCCGAGCAGCGCGCCGCCGAGGACATCGTCGCCGGCGAGGTCGAAGCATTCCTCACCTGGCTGCGCGGCGCCGACGTCGCACCCACCGTCGCCGCCCTGCGCGCCCGTGCCGACGAGGTCGTCGGCGCCGAGCTCGGCCGCCTCGTCCAGCGCTGCCCCGAGCTCACCGACGCGCACCGCGCCGAGGTGGCCCACAGCGTCCACCGCATCGTCCAGCGCCTGCTGCACCAGCCGACCGTCCGGGTCCGGCAACTCGCCTCCGAACCCGGCGGCGAGGCATACGCTCAGGCGCTCCGCGAACTGTTCGACCTGCAGATCCCCACCGCAGACATCGACCCGGCCGCCGCAGGCGAGGTGCACCCGTGACATTGAGACTCGGCACCCGGGGCAGCGCCCTCGCCATGGCGCAGTCCGGCACCGTCGCCCAGGCCGTCCGCGACCTCACCGGCCGCGACGTGGACCTGGTGGAGATCGTGACCCCCGGCGACCGCTCCAGCGCGCCCATCCAGACCCTGGGCGTCGGCGTCTTCGTGTCCGCGCTGCGCGACGCGCTGCTCGCCAAGGAGATCGACTTCGCGGTCCACTCCTACAAGGACCTGCCGACCGCGCCCGCCGACGGTCTCGTCATCGCCGCGATCCCGCTCCGCCACGACCCCCGCGACACGCTCGTCGCCCGCGGCGGGCTCACCCTCAACGAGCTGCCCGTCGGCGCGCGCATCGGCACCGGCGCGCTGCGCCGCATCGCCCAGCTCAACGCCCTCGGCCGCCGCTTCGAACTGCTGCCGCTGCGCGGCAACGTCGACACCCGCCTGCGCAAGCTCGCCGAGGGCGAGTTCGACGCGATCGTCCTCGCCCACGCCGGCCTGACCCGCCTCGGCCGCGCCGGCGAGGCCACCGAGGTCCTCGACCCGCTGCTGATGCTGCCCGCCCCCGCGCAGGGCGCACTCGCGGTCGAATGCCGAGAAGACGATGCCGAGCTGCGCGAGCTCCTCGCCGCGCTCGACGACGAATACACCCGCGCGGCGGTCACCGCCGAGCGGGCGCTGTTGGCCGAGCTCGAGGCGGGCTGTTCCGCCCCGATCGCGGCACTGGCCGAGGTCGCAGAAGGCGACGAAGGGCCGGAGATCTATCTGCGCGGTGCGGTCTTCAGCCCGGACGGCGGGTTCGCCCTCCGGCTGTCACGCACCGGAACGCTCGCCGACGCCGCGGAGGTGGGCCGAGCCTTGGCCCGCGACCTACGCGAAGAAGGCGCCGACAACGCACTGGGAGTGCAGCATGACCCGCACCCGTAAGGGCAGCACCGGCCGGATCGCCTTCGTCGGGGCCGGCCCCGGCGATCCAGGCCTGCTGACGCGTCGCGCCTATGAGGCGCTGGTGTCCGCCGACCACATCGTCTATGACCGCAACGTCCCCGAGTCGCTGCTCAGCGTGATCCGCGCCGACGCCGACCCCGAGGCGCAGTTCTCCCCGGCCGAGGGAGCGCCCGGCGACGTCGCCAAGGTGCTGCTGTCCGCGGCCCGGTCCGGCCTGCGCGCCATCCACCTCGTCGGCGGCGACCCGCTCGCCCACGACACCGTCCTCAAGGAGGTGCAGGCCGTCGCCCGCACCGCCGTACCCTTCGAGGTCGTTCCCGGCATCGGGCAGGCCGCAGGCGTCGCCACGTACGCCGGCGTCCCCCTGCCCGGGGTCCGCGTCACCGCCGACGTCGACGACGTGCAGTCCCTGGACTTCGAGTCGATCGCCGCCGCCGTCAGCCGGGGCTCCTCCGCCCTCGCCGTCGACGCCGGTGACCTCGCCGCCATCCGCGACGGGCTCCTCGCAGCGGGTGTCGACGCCACCACCCCCGTCTCCGTCACCGGCGACGGCACCGGCGAGACCCAGTACAGCTCCGCCACCACCGTCGACAGCATGGTCGCCGCCGCACTCGGCTTCGCCGGGCGTGTCGTGCTCTGCCTCGGCTCCGGTGTCGGCCAGCGCGAGAAGCTCGGCTGGTGGGAGAACCGGCCCCTGTACGGGTGGAAGGTCCTCGTCCCCCGCACCAAGGAGCAGGCCGGCGCGATGAGCGAGCGCCTGCGCGCCTACGGGGCCATCCCGTGCGAGGTGCCGACGATCGCCGTCGAACCGCCCCGCACCCCCGCCCAGATGGAGCGCGCCATCAAGGGCCTCGTCGACGGCCGCTACGCCTGGACCGTCTTCACCTCCGTCAACGCCGTGCGCGCCGTGTGGGAGAAGTTCGCCGAGCACGGCCTCGACGCCCGCCACTTCGGCGGCGTCAAGGTCGCCTGCATCGGCGAGGCGACCGCGGAGGCCGTCCGCGGCTTCGGCATCGTCCCCGAGCTGGTCCCCGCCGGCGAACAGTCCTCCGAGGGCCTGCTCGCCGAGTTCTCCCCGCACGACGAGGTCCTCGACCCCGTCGGCCGGGTGCTCCTGCCCCGCGCGGACATCGCCACCGAGACCCTCGCCGCCGGCCTCACCGAGCTCGGCTGGGAGGTCGACGACGTCACCGCGTACCGGACCGTCCGCGCCGCCCCGCCGCCGGCCGACATCCGCGACGCCATCAAGTCCGGTGGCTTCGACGCGGTCCTGTTCACCTCGTCCTCCACCGTGCGCAACCTCGTCGGCATCGCCGGCAAGCCACACGCCCGCACCGTCGTCGCCGTCATCGGCCCCAAGACCGCCGACACCGCGGTCGAGTTCGGCCTGCGCGTCGACGTGCAACCACCGCACGCGTCCGTGCCGGACCTGGTCGAGGCGCTCGCCGGCTACGCCGTCGAACTGCGCGAGAAGCTCGCCGCGATGCCCGCGAAGCAGCGCCGCGGCTCCAAGGTCCAGGGCCCGACCGCTCTCAGGTTCCGTTAGGGGTTCTCATGGCTGGTTTCCCGACCGTCCGCCCACGCCGGCTGCGTCGTAGCCCAGCGATGCGACGGCTCGTCGCCGAGACGCACGTCGAGCCGTCGAACCTGATCCTGCCCATGTTCGTCAAGGAGGGACTCACCGAGCCGCGACCGATCTCGTCGCTGCCCGGTGTCGTCCAGCACTCCCGCGAGTCCTTGCGCAAGGCCGCCGCCGAGGCGGTCCACGCGGGGGTCGGCGGCATCATGCTCTTCGGCGTCCCCCAGGTGCGTGACGAGCGCGGCTCCGCCGGCGTCGACCCCGACGGCATCCTCAACGTCGCCATCCGCGACGTCGTGGCCGAGGTCGGCGACGCCACCGTCATCATGAGCGACCTCTGCCTCGACGAGTTCACCTCACACGGCCACTGCGGCGTCCTGGCCGCCGACGGCACCGTCGACAACGACGCCACCCTGGCCGCGTACGCCGACCTGGCCGTCGCCCAGGCCACCGCCGGCGCGCACGTCCTCGGCCCCTCCGGCATGATGGACGGCCAGGTCGGCGTGGTGCGCCGGGCCCTGGACGAGGCCGGCTTCCTGGACGTGTCGCTGCTGGCCTACGCGGTGAAGTACGCCAGCGCGTTCTACGGCCCGTTCCGCGAGGCGGTCGAGTCGGCCCTGGTCGGCGACCGCAAGACCTACCAGCAGGACCCCGGCAACGTCCGGGAGGCACTGCGCGAGGTCGCCCTGGACGTCGCCGAGGGTGCCGACATGGTCATGGTCAAGCCGGCGCTGCCGTACCTCGACGTGCTCACCAAGGTCGCGGAGTCGGTGGACGTGCCGGTCGCCGCCTACCAGGTCTCCGGCGAGTACGCGATGGTCGAGGCGGCGGTGGCCAACGGCTGGCTCGACCGGGACCGCGTGATCATGGAGACGCTGACCTCGATCCGGCGCGCCGGCGCGCAGATGATCCTCACGTACTGGGCCGTGGACGCGGCCCGCCTGCTGCGCCCCTAGCCACACGCAGCGCCGCCCCGGCCCCCGGCAGCACGCGGCGGGTCAGGCGGCGACGCGGTCGCGGCCGCCGCGTTTGGCGACGTACAGGTTGCGGTCGGCCCTGTCGTACAGCTCCCGGCCGTCCATGCCGTCGTGGAGCGCGGCGACGCCGATGCTCAGCGTCACGCGCAGGCCGAACGCGACCTGGTTCCAGTCGCGGCCGGTGACGACGTCGCGGATGCGTTCGCCGATGCGGGCCGCGGTCGGCAGGTCGGTGTGCAGGAAGAGGGCGAACTCGTCGCCGCCGAGGCGGACGGCGACGTCCTCGGGGCGGCAGTGGGCGCGCAGGACCGCGGCGATCTCGCGCAGGACCCGGTCGCCGACGATGTGCGAGAAGTGGTCGTTGATGCCCTTGAACCGGTCGATGTCGACGAGGAGCAGGACGGCCGAGCCGGCGACGTCGGTGATTCCGTCGAGCTGCCGGTCGAACTGGCGGCGGTTGCCGAGGCCGGTCAGGGCGTCCTGCGCGGCGTCGCGGTCGGCGCTGGCCCTGGCGGCTTCCAGCTCGACGCGGCGCCGGGCCTGGTGCAGCATCGAGCGGCGCTCCAGGCGCAGCCGCCACAGGTGCCGGGCGTGCGCGCGCACCGCGTTGAGCAGCGCGCCGGTGGAGTCGCCCGGCTGCTCGGCGGCGGCCAGCAGCGCCAGCTCGTACTGGAAGATCAGCCGCTGCGGGCTCAGTGGGGCGAGTTCGTCGGCGGCGAGGAACTCGCGCCGGGCCTCACGGAGGCGGCCGGAGCAGCGCAGGGCGATGCCGTACGCGAGATGGGCGAGGCGGGCCTCGTGCTCGTGGCCGTTGTCGCGCAGCGGCACGATCAGCGAGCCGGCGAGGGTGAGGGCCTCCTCGACGGCGCCGATCTTCACCAGGCCGAGCGCGTACAGGACGGTGGCCAGCGGCGCGTCGTGGAAGTGGTTCTGCACCCAGTAGCGCACGAGGCCGACGCTCCTGGCGAAGCGGACGTTCGCCTCTTCGACGAGACCGACGTGCTCGAGCCGCAGCCCCCACTCCAGGAGCAGCTCGGCGCGCTGGAGCTCGGCGGCGGCGCGCTGGTCGGTGCCCGGGGTGAAGGACTCGACCGCGAACGCGGAGACCTCGTCGGCGAGCTCGTACAGCTCCGCGGCGCGGGCGGCCTCGCTGACCGACGACATCGCCGAGATGTACCGGGGGTTGCCGCGCGGGATGCTCTCCAGCAGCCGGGTGGCGTTGGCGAGGCGGTGCAGGCCCTCGTCGAGGAGCCCGAGCTTGATCAGGATCTCGGCGGTGTCGGCGAGGGTCTTCGCCTCGCCGGTGCGGGCGCCGCTGGTGCGGTGCATCTGCAGGAGACGTTCGCCCTCCTCGAGGGCCTCGTGCAGCCGGCCGAGGCTGATCAGCGCGTACAGGCGGCCCTGGCGGACCATGCCGACGGAGCGGGTGTCGCCGAGCAGGTCGACGACGTGTTCGAGCCGGTCGGCGAGGTCGAGCGCCTCGGAGTTGCGGCCGTGCACCGTCAGCTCGTGCACCTGCAGTGTCAGCGCCTGGAACGGCCCGAACGGCCACACCGGGACCGGCAGCCGGGGGTCCGGCGGGGCGTCCGGTGGGTGCCACGGTTGCGCGTCAGGCATGTGCCTCCCCCGTCCGGTCGTTGTTTGTCGCTCCGCAAGTGTTGTCGGCAGCGCGTGGGCACGGATGAGCGTTGCGACGCGCCTCACTCACCGCACGACGTACATTTCGGGCATTTTGGGCGTGTTTGCAAACGCGCAGGTCGGGTCGTCGGCGACACTGGGTTACGGGACCCGTGGAGGGACTTCCGTCGGACTTTCGGGTGCTCGTTCTGTCAGGAATACGACAGTTGCCCGATTCGTAGTGATACACCCTCGTTGCCCCCACCGTGAGATGGCTTGTCACTGGAGGCGCCGGGTACATCGGCGCGCACGTCGTCGCCGCCCTCGGCGCGTCCGGCATCGAATCGGTCGTCATCGACGACCTGTCGACCGGCGACGCCCGGCGCCTGCCGGCCGGCGTGCCACTGGTCCGCGCCGACGTGCGCGACGGCGGCGCGCTGGAGGACCTGTTCCGCCGCCACCGGTTCGACGGCGTCATCCACCTGGCCGCCCGCAAGGACGTCGCCGAGTCGACCACCCACCCGCTGCGCTACTACGAGGAGAACCTCGACGGGCTGCGGTCCGTCCTGGACGCCGTCGCCATCAGCGGCACACCCTCGGTGCTGTTCTCCTCCAGCGCCGCGGTGTACGGCACGCCCCTGCGCTCCCCGGTCGGCGAGCTGGACGTCACGACCCCCGAGAACGCGTACGGCCGCACGAAGCTGATCGGCGAGTGGATGCTGCGCGACGCGGCCGCCAGCGGCGGGTTCCGCTGGTGCGCGCTGCGCTACTTCAACGTCGCCGGCGCCGGCGCCCCCCACCTGCGGGACCACGGCGGCACCAACCTCGTGCCGCGGCTGCTGCAGGCCGCCGCCGCGGGCCGGCCCGCCACCGTTTACGGCACCGACTACCCGACGGCCGACGGCACCGCCGTGCGGGACTACGTCCACGTCGCCGACATCGCCGACGCGCACGTCCGCGCGGCGCTGGCACTGCACCGCGGCGAGATCCGCGACGAGGTGCTCAACATCGGCCGCGGCGAGGGCGCCTCCGTGCTGCAGATGATCGACGCCGTCGCCGCCGCGCTCGGCCGCCCGCTGCCGTACGCGGCCGCGCCCCGCCGCGCCGGCGACCCGGCCGAGGTCGTCGCCTCACCGGACCGCATCCGCGACCTGCTCGGCTGGCACGCCCGCCACGACCTCGACGACATCGTCCGCAGCGCGGCTGGCGACCACAGCCCACCCGGACGGCACAGCGCCGCCGGCAAGCACAGCGCGACCGGCACCGCCACTGCGACCGCACCCGAAACCCATACCGGACAGAAATCCAGGAACAAGCTCAAAAACACCCAACGCTAAGCCCCCGCCCGAAGGAGCAGCACGTTGAAGTTCCAGACCCGACGGCGAGCACTCGCCGGCGCCTGCGCGCTCGTCGCCCTCACCGGCCTCCTCGTCGCCTCACCGGCCCTCGCCGCCGAACCCAGGCAGCGCGTCGACCTGCGGGTCCTCGTGCTCGACGACGGCAGCACCGGCATCGACATGCTCCGCGCCCAGCTCGACCGCGAAGGCGTCCCCTTCGACGCGATCGCCCTCGGCGACAGCGGCCGGCAGGCGATCACCCCCGCGTTCCTCGCCGACTCCGTCAGCGGCGTGCGCCGGGCCAAGTTCCAGGGCGTGATCGTGCCCAACGAGAGCGCGGTCACCGGCACCGAGGCGACCGCGCTCGCCGACTTCGAACGCGAGTTCAAGATCCGCCAGATCGACGCGTACACGTGGGCGAACCCGAACGTCGGCCAGGACCTCGCCTGGAGCGGCGTCCTGGACGGCGCCACGATGAACGTCACCGACGCCGGCAAGGCCGCCGGCTTCGGCTACCTCGACGGCACCGTCCGCATCGACGACCGCGACCCGGGCGTCATCGAGTCCTACGGCTACTTCGGCACGCCGGCCAGCACCCTGCCGGCCGGGGCGACGTTCACCCCGCTCGTCACCGGAACGGCGCAGAACGCCCCGACCGGCTCCCTGGTGGGTGTCTACGCCCACGACGGCCGCGAGGAACTCGTCGTCACGCTCGCCGCGAACCGGTACCAGACGCACGCGCTGGAACTCGGCCACGGCCTGGTCACGTGGCTCACCAAGGGCATCCACCTCGGCATCACCCGCAACTTCTTCAGCGTCCACATCGACGACGTGTTCCTGCCCGACGACCGGTGGGACACCACCCACAACTGCACCGTCGGCGACGACTGCAACCCGGCCCACGACCCGACCGTGACGCCGTACAACACCACGATCCGCATGACACCCGCCGACGTGCAGGCCCTCATCGCCTGGCAGCAGGCCAAGGGCCTGAAGCTCGACGTCGTCTTCAACGGCGGCGGCAGCGTCGAGGCCGGCGCCGGCGACCCGCTGACGACCGCGATGGTGAGCAACCGGACCCAGTTCCGCTGGATCAACCACACCTACGAGCACCCGTACCTCGGCTGCGTCCAGGACTTCACGGTGTCACCGTGGAAGTGCGCGACCGACGGCTACGGCGCCACGAAATGGGTGTCGCAGGCCGACATCAACACCCAGATCAAGACCAACGTCGACTGGGCCAAGGGCAAGGGCATCACCGTCGACGCCGGCGAACTCGTCACCGGCGAGCACTCCGGGCTCAAGACGTGGCCGCAGATGCCGGCGGACAACCCGAACCTCGCACCGGCGCTGAACACCAACGGCGTCAAGTACATCGCGTCCGACGCCTCCCGCGAGCAGACCACGCGCGCCGTCGGCAACGCCGTGACGGTGCCCCGGTACCCCATGAACATCTACTACAACGTGGCCACCAGGGCCGAAGAGGTCGACGAATACAACTGGATCTACACCAGCCGGGCGCACGGCGGCAGCGGAATCTGCGAGAACAACGCCGCCTCCACCTGCATCACGCCACTCGGCGCGGACGGGTTCGACACCTACATCGTGCCGATCGAGGCCCGCATCGCCTACGACCACCTGGTCTCCACCAGTCCGGCGCCGCACTACGCGCACCAGTCGAACCTGGCCGAGGACCGCATCCTCTACCCGGTGCTCGACGCGGTCCTCGCCCGGTACGCGGCCACGTACACCACCGCCACCCCGATCGTGAACCCGAAGTTCGCCGAGACCGCGCTGCAGAACAAGCGGCAGGCGGCCTGGGCGGCGGCGCTGCGGGCCCGGTCCGTGGAGGTGTACACCCTCGACGGCAAGGTCACCGTCGTCAACCGGGGCAGCGGCACCCTCGACGTGCCGGTCACCGTGCCCAACGGCACCAAACTCATCGCCATGTCGGTGCTGGGCATCGAGGTCACGGGCGGCAACTTCGGCGACCCCTACGGCGGGGAACGCTCCGCCTGGCGGAGCCTCGGCCGCAACGCGACGCAGCTGCTCCGCCTGAGCAGCTGAGGTCGGGCCGTGCGTGTCGCGCTCGTCAACGAAGGCACCTACCCGTACGTCACCGGCGGCGTCAGCACCTGGTGCGACCAACTGGTGCGTGGACTGTCCGATGTGGACTGGGAGCTCGTGGCCATCGTCGGCACCGAACCGGACCGGCCCGCGGTGCGGCTGCCCGGCAACGTCCGGTCACTGACCGCGGTCCCGGTCTGGGGCACCGCCCGCCCGGTCCGCGGCAAGCCAGAACGGGCCGCCGCGAGGCTGTGCCGGGGGATGCTCGGCGACACCGCGGCCGACCTGGTCGTCTTCACCGAGGGGCTGCGTGAGCTCGCCGAGCTCGCGCGGCCCCGCCCGGGCCGGTTCCTGCCCGCGCGCACCGGCCGCCACCCCCTCGCCGGGGTCCGCCTCGCGGACATCCTGCTGGACGCGTGGGCGCGGGCCAGAGCCGACGGCATCCACCTGCCACGCCTGACGCTGCGTGACGCCGACGTCGCCGGTGTACTGCTGGAGCACGCACTGCGCCCGCTGGCCGCCGAGATCCCCGCCGGCACGGACCTCGTCCACGCCAACGCCAACGGCCTGTCCTCGATGGTCGCCCTGGCCGCGAAGTGGCGCAGCGGCGTGCCGTTCCTGATGACGGAGCACGGCGTGTACCTGCGTGAGCGGTACCTCGCCTCCGGCGACCAGGCACCCGGGGTGAAGACGGCGCTGCTGCGCTTCCACCGGGCCCTGGCGCGGCTGTCGTACTGGGAGTCGGACCTCATCACCCCGGTCAGCGGGTTCAACTCGCGGTGGGCGGTGCGTCACGGCGCCGACCCGGCGAAACTCGCCGTCATCGGCAACGGCGTCGACCCGGCCCGCTTCCCGGCGCTCACGGAGGAACCCGCCGGACCGGTCATCTCCTGGGTCGGGCGGATCGACCCGCTCAAGGACCTCGAGACGCTCATCCGCGCCCTCGGCGTGGTCCGGGCGAAGGTGCCCGACGCCCGGCTCCACCTCGCCGGCCCCGTCCCTGCCGGCAACGAGGCGTACGCCGCCGCGTGCCGGGCCACCGCCGCCGGCCTGGGACTCGCCGACGCGGTCACGTGGGCCGGTCCGTGCTCGTCGAGCCGCGACGCGTTCGCCGTCGGGCAGGTCGCGGCGCTGTCCAGCATCTCCGAGGGCATGCCGTACACGGTGCTGGAGGCGATGATGTGCGGCCGGCCGACGGTCAGCACCGACGTCGGCGGCGTCGCCGAGGCCGTCGGCGACGCCGGCCTGGTCGTGCCGCCACGCGACCCGCAGGCGTTCGGTGAGGCGTGCATCGCACTGCTCACCTCACCGGACCTGCGGGCCGCGACCGGACGCAACGGCCGGCAGCGGGCCCTGGACGAGTACACCCTGGACCGCTGCCTGACCGCGTACCGCGGCCGGTACCTGGACCTGACGGGCGGCCGCGCCACCGCCTGCGCGCCCGTGCGTGACGGCGTGCTGGTGGCGGTGTGAGCGGTCCGGAACACAGCCCGGCGGAGGTGGCGGTGGCAGGTGCGCAGCGCGGCGCAGCGGAGGTGGTGATGTGAGCGCGGATTCGCTGCTGGTGGTGCCCATGCAGCGGCGGGCGCGGCTGTCCGCACTGGAGCGCGGCGAGCCGCTGCGCTTCGTCGGGCGTGCCTCGACCGACCCGGTCGCCGCGCTCGCCGACCAGATGCGCGAGGACTGCGCCGGCGCCGTCGACGTCGACGAGGTCGCCGCGATCCTCGAGGCCAACGGCATCAACGACCGCGTCGCCGACCGGGAGTACGGCGTGCCGTCGGTGTTCGCGCTGGCCGGGCGGGTCGTCGCCCGTACCCTCGACACCGCCGAAACGGTCACGCACTCCGCGTTCGTCGATGAGGGGCCGACGGTCCGCTCCGTCGTCACCGACACCCTCGTGCGGGCCGCGATCTACCTGACCCCCCTGGCGATCGGGCTCGGCGCGGCGTCCGAAGTGGACGGTGTGCCGCGGCTCGCGACCACCGGGACGCTCCTGCTCGGCTGGGGCGGCGGCCAGGCCCTGTCCTACCTCGGCTACCGGGCGCTGTCGGAGCAGGGTGTCACCGCCGCCGCCCGGCTCCTCGGCGGCGGGTTCCTCGGCCTCGCCGCCGTGTGGGCCCTGGCACTCACGCTGGTGCTCGCCGGCGCCGGGCCGCGGGCGTACACGATCGCCGCGGTGCAACTGGCGCTGTTCGCGGTCGCCGCCGTCGCCCTTGTCACCAGCCGCGACGAGCACGACCCGTGCTGGGTCGCGACCGCCGCCGTCGCCGCGGGACTCGGCGGCTGGGCGGTGCCGGCGCTGCTGTGCGGGGTCGCGGCGCTGCTGGTCGCCGCGTTCCGGCCGGTCGTCGGCGCCGACGTCAGCGGCCGGATGCCGTGGCGGCGGTGGCGGTCATGGGGCGGCGACATCGGCTACGCGCTGCTCTACGGCCTCGTCGGCACCGGCCAGGCGGCGCTGCTCGGGGCGGTCGCCCTCGACGGGATCGCGCCGCACCGCGTCCCGGTCGCGGCGGTGCCGCTGCTCGTCGGGGTGCCGCTGATCGAACTGACCCTGGTGTGGCATCAGCGGCGCGTCGCGTACGCGCGGGCCGTCCTCGCCGACCGGGCCGCGTTCGACCGCCGGCTCGCCCGCATCAGCAAGGGCACCGTCGCGGTCCTCTGCGTCCCCGTCGGGCTCGGCGCCGCGATCGCCGGCGCGGTCTGGGTCGGCGTCAGCGGCCCCGGCGGGCAGTCCCTGGCCGCCGCGATCCTGCTCACCGGCGTGTACGCGCTGTGCCTGGTCCTGGCCGCACACGGCCGGGCCGGCACCGCCGCGCTCGTCGTCTGGTGGCCGACGCTGCTCGTCGCGGGCGTCGGCCACTGGGCACCCGCCCTGGTGCACGTGGCGCCCACGTTCACCGAAACCCTCGCCGTCGCGACCCTGCTCGGAGCCGGCCTGCCCGGCCTCGCCGTCGCGGCGCTCGTCCTGCGTGACCCGGAGAGTTACCGATGATGCTCCTGCCGCTGTACGTCCATCCGCTCGTCGACCCCGACGCGTGGGAGTCGCTGTGCCGCAGCACCGAACGGCCGACGACGATCGTCAACGTCCACAACGGACCCGGCGGCGCCGGCCGCGACGAGGTGTACGCGGTCGCCACGGCCCGCCTGCACCGCTGCGGCGTCCGGATGCTCGGCTACGTCGACCTCGACTACGGCAACCGCGCCAACGGCGAGGTGTGGTGCGACATCGTAGGGTGGGCGCGGTATCCGGTCGGCGGTATCTTCTTCGACCAGGTGCCGGCGGACGCCGCCGGTCTGGCCTACGTGACGCAGGTGGTGCGGGCGGTGCGAGGATCGGTGGTGCTCAACCCGGGGACCAGGTGCCTGCCCGGCTACGCCGACCTGGCCGACGTCGTGTGCACCTTCGAGGGCTCCTGGGAGTCCTATGTGGACGCACCCCCGGCGTACGGCCTGCCCGACGGCCGCGACTGGCCCAACGCCGCGCACCTCGTCTACGGCGTGCCGACCGAACGCGTCGGCGCCGCGACCGCGCTGCTGCTGTCCCGCGCGCCGCACGGCCTCGTCACCGACCTCGTCGCGCCCCTGCCCTACGAAGGCATCCCGACGGTCGTGCGCGAGCGGGCGGCGGCGCGGTGACCGACCGCCGGCTCCGGGCCGCACTGTGCGCGCTCGTGCTGCTGACCGTGCTGTACGCGGCCGCGTGCACCAGCGGCGACGACGACCCCGACGAGGGCCGCGGCGCCCCGCACCGCCGCCGTGCCGCCGTCAGGCTTCGGCGGCCTGGGCTCCGCGTCGCCGTCGCCGTCCGCGTCCGTGTCCGGCTCCCCGCCCGGCGCCGCCCCCGCCGGCTGGTGGAAACCGGCGGTCGGGGTCACCTGGCAGTGGCAGCTGACGGGCACCCTCGACCCGTCCGTCGCCGTGGACGTGTACGACGTCGACGCGGTCACCACCTCCGCCGCCGACGTCGCTCGCCTGAAGGCCGCCGGCCGGCGCGTCATCTGCTACGTCAACGTCGGCGCCCACGAGGACTTCCGCGCCGACGCCGGCAACTTCCCCGAGTCGGTGCGCGGCAGGGGCCTGGAGGGCTGGCCGGGGGAGAAGTGGCTCGACATCCGCCGCTGGGACACCCTCGCACCGCTGCTGGAAGCCAGGTTCAAGGTGTGCAAGGACAAGGGCTTCGACGCGGTCGAGCCCGACAACGTCGACGGCTACGCCAACAACAGCGGCTTCCCGCTGACCGCCGCGGACCAGTTGACGTTCAACCGCCGCGTCGCCGACCTCGCACACCGCCTCGGCCTCGGCGTGGGCCTGAAGAACGACGTCGAGCAGGCTCAGGCGCTGGAGCCGGCGTTCGACTTCGCGGTCAACGAGGAGTGCGCCCACTACGACGAGTGCGACACCCTGAAGGTGTTCATCGCCGCGGGCAAGCCGGTCTTCCACGTCGAGTATGACGTCGACACCGCGAAGTTCTGCCCGAAGACCACCGCCCTGCGCTTCTCCTCGATGAAGAAGAAGCAGGACCTCGACGCGTGGCGCCAGGTTTGTTGACACGGAGCTCGGCCCGGTCGCGGCGCGCTGCGCGGCCGGAAACGGCATTCGATCATGCGCGAGGTGGCAGCACGCCGGGTAGCAGATTGTGACTTTTGGTTAGCGGAACAAAAGTTCATGCCAAGGCGACCGAAAGTATGGACAGGTTGGTTCGAAGCTCCTAGTGTGTCCTGCACGACACTGGAGTGTTTCATCAATGTTATCCGTCGGCAGTGGATACATCGATGGACATCCCCGTGTTGCGGAGGCATACGGCATCCGGCGCGGCGGCGCGCGCCCTGCCTGGCACGTTCAGTCAGGAAGGGACCACAGTGAACCAACAGCCCTCACGTCATCGATGGCGGCCGATGGGTGCCGCCCTGCTTCTTGTCTCGGCGAGCATCAGCGCCCTCGTCGTCCAGGCCGCGTCCGCTGCGGCGGCGATCAACCCGGCCGACTTCCAGCAGGTCACCCTCGCGAAGGGTGAGGCCGAGGTCGGCGAGCCGCTCACCATCTCCGTGCTGCCGGACCGTTCCGTGCTGCACACGGCCCGCAACGGCACGCTGCGGCGCACCGACGCCAACGGCACCACCACCGTGATCGGCAACATCCCCGTCTACACCCACGACGAGGAAGGCCTGCAGGGCGTCGCGGCCGACCCGAACTTCGCCACCAACAGGTTCATCTACCTGTACTACGCGCCGCCGCTGAGCACGCCCAGCGGTGACGCGCCCGCCACCGGCACCGCCACCGACTGGGCCACCTGGACCGGGGTCAACCGCCTCTCCCGGTTCACGCTCAACGCGAACTTCACCGTCAACATGAGCAGCCAGGTCAACATCCTGGACGTGCCCGCCAACCGGGGCATCTGCTGCCACGTCGGCGGTGACATCGACTTCGACGCGGCCGGCAACCTGTACCTGTCCACCGGCGACGACTCCAACCCGTTCGACTCCGCGGGCTACTCGCCGCTGGACGAGCGGACGAACCGGAACCCGGCGTACGACGCGCAGCGCTCCGCGGGCAACACCAACGACCTGCGGGGCAAGATCCTGCGGATCAAGGTCAACGCCAACGGCACGTACTCGATCCCGTCGGGCAACCTGTTCCCGTCGGGCACGGCGAACACGCGGCCCGAGATCTACGCGATGGGCTTCCGCAACCCGTACCGGATGAGCGTCGACAAGGCCACCGGCGTGATCTACGTCGGCGACTACGGCCCCGACGCCGGCACCACCAGCTCGACCCGCGGGCCGTCCGGGCAGGTGGAGTTCAACCGGATCACGTCGCCGGGCAACTACGGCTGGCCGTACTGCACCGGCACCAACACCACCAACGAGATCTACAACGAGTGGGACTTCGCCGCGAACACCGGCGGCGCCAAGTACAACTGCGCCGGCGGGCCGACGAACAACTCGTTCCGCAACACCGGGCAGGGCACGCTCCCCGCGGCCCGTCCCGCCTGGATCCGCTACGGCGGCGACGCCGGTACCCCCACCGAGTTCGGTGGCGGCTCCGAGTCGCCGATGGCCGGTCCGGTGTACCGCTACGACGCGGCGAACCCGTCGGCCACGAAGTTCCCGGCGGCGTTCAACGGCATGTTCTTCGCCGGTGAGTTCGGCCGCGGCTGGATCAAGCCGATCGTCGTCAACAGCGACGGCACCCGCGGCGCGATCGACACGTTCCCGTGGAACGGCAAGCAGGTCATGGACCTGCAGTTCGGCCCGGACGGCGCGCTGTACGTGCTGGACTACGGCACCGGCTATTTCAACGGCGACGCCAACTCGGCGCTGTACCGCTACGACTACGTGGGCGGCGGCAACCGGGCGCCGACCGCGGTGGCGAGCGCGAACAAGACCTCGGGCGTGGCACCCCTCGCCGTGACGTTCTCCTCCGCAGGGTCCAGCGACCCCGAGGGCGGGCCGCTGACCTACTCGTGGGACTTCGACGGCAACGGCACCCAGGACTCGACCGCGGCGAACCCGTCGTACACGTACACCACGAACGGGACCTACAACGCGACCCTGACGGTGCGGGACAACCAGAACGCCCCCGCCACGTCGAGCGTGCTGATCAGCGTCGGCAACACCGCGCCGACGGTCACGATCAACGCACCGGCGTCGGGGCAGCTGGTGTCCTTCGGCGACAGCGTGCCGTGGAGCGTCACGGTCAGCGACCCCGAGGACGGGGCGATCACCTGCTCCAGGATCACGATGACCTACGTCCTCGGCCACGACCAGCACGCGCACCAGATCACGTCCCAGACCGGGTGCTCCGGCACGATCACCATCCCGGTCGACGGTGAGCACGACGACGCGGCGAACATCTTCCCGATCTTCGACGCGTCCTACACCGACAACGGCGGCCTGACCGTGCACGCGCAGAACATCCTGCAACCCCGCCACCGCCAGGCGGAGCACTTCAAGACCTCCTCGGGCATCAACACCTTCACCAAGACGACCGCCGAGGGCGGCAAGACGGTCGGCGACATCAACAACGGCGACTGGATCGAGTTCGACCCGTACAAGGTGAACAACGCCACCTCCGTGCTGGTGCGGGCGTCGTCCGGGGGTACCGGCGGCACCGTGCAGTTCCGCACCGGCTCACCGACCGGCACCGTCATCGGCTCCGCCACGATCCCGGTCACCGGCTCGTGGGAGACGTTCACGACGGTCACCGTGCCGATCACCAGCCCACCCGCCGGCACCACGTCGCTGTACGTGACGTTCGCCGGCACGGGCACCGCGGCCCTGCTGGACCTGGACAGCTTCACGTTCACGACCAGCAGCAGCGGGATCGGCCCCGTGAAGGGCCTGGCCGGCAAGTGCCTCGACGTGCGCGGCGCAGCCACCGCCGACGGCACGCAGATCCAGCTGTACACCTGCAACGGCACCCTCGCACAGACCTGGACCCGCAGCGGTCAGACGCTGCAGGCCCTCGGCAAGTGCCTGGACGTGTCGGGTGGCGGCAGCGCCGACGGCACGAAGATCCAGCTGTGGACGTGCAACGGCTCCGGTGCGCAGAACTGGGCGCCGAACGCCGACGGCACGCTGCGCAACCCGCAGTCCGGCAAGTGCCTGGACGTGTCCGGCAACAACTCCGCGGACAGCACCGTCGTGCACCTGTGGACGTGCGTCGCCGGCCCGCCGGCGAACCAGAAGTGGACCCTGCCCTAACGAGGTGATCGGGCGCCCGTGCCGCCACACGGGCGCCTCCCTCCCTGATAAGGAGATTCCGTGCGCAGAATCCTCGCCGGTGTGGGCGCCGCCATCGCTCTCACCGCATGCACCCTGTCCGCCGCCACCCAGGCCGTCGCCGCCGACGCGCCCTACGACGTGCTCGTGTTCTCCAAGACCGCCGGGTTCCGCCACGACGCCATCCCGGCCGGCATCACCGCGATCCAGCAGCTGGGCGCGGCGAACAACTTCACCGTCACCGCCACCGAGGACGCCGCCGCGTTCACGACCGGCAACCTCGCCCAGTACGAGGCGGTCGTGTTCCTCAACACCACCGGCGACGTGCTCAACGACACCCAGCAGACCGCGTTCGAGTCCTACGTGCGCGGCGGCGGCGGGTACGTCGGCGTCCACGCGGCCGCCGACACCGAGTACAGCTGGCCGTTCTACGGCACGCTCGTCGGCGCGTGGTTCTCCTCGCACCCGGCGATCCAACAGGTCAACTCGAAGACCGAGAACCGGGCCCACCCGGCCACGGCGCACCTGCCGCAGACCTGGACCCGCACCGACGAGCTGTACAACTACCAGAGCAACCCGCGCGCCACCGCCCGGGTCCTGGCCACGCTGGACGAGTCGTCCTACTCCGGCGGCACGATGGGCGCCGACCACCCGATCACCTGGTGCAAGACGATCGACAGCGGCCGCTCGTTCTACACCGGTTTCGGGCACACCCAGGAGTCCTACGCGGACGGCAACTTCCGCAACGAGCTCCTCGGCGGCATCCGCTACGCCTCGAAGCGCGCCAAGGCCGACTGCCGCCCCGAGAGCGGCTACACCGCCCTCTACAACGGCTCCACCACCGGCTGGTCGCAGTCCGGCCCCGGCAGCTTCACCAACTCCGACGCCACGCTGACCTCCGTCGGTGGCATGGGCCTGTTCTGGTACAGCGCGAAGCAGTACACCTCGTACTCGCTGAAGGCGGACTGGCGGCTCACCGGCGACAGCAACACCGGCATCTTCGTCGGCTTCCCGAACCCCGGCAGCGACCCGTGGGTCGCCGTCAACCAGGGGTACGAGATCCAGATCGACGCGACCGACGCCGCCGACCGCACCACCGGCGCCATCTACACGTTCAAGTCCGCCGACATCGCGGCCCGCGACGCGGCGCTCAACCCGGCCGGCGAGTGGAACACCTACGAGCTGCTCGTGGAGGGCCAGCGGATCCGGGTGTACCTCAACGGCACGCTGATCAACGACTTCACCAACACCGACGCGAACCGCAACCTCGACGGGTACATCGGCATCCAGAACCACGGCACCGGCGACACGGCCTCGTTCCGCAACGTGCGGATCAAGGACCTCGGCGGTACCCCGTCGACCGACGTGACCGTGCAGGCCGAGTCGTTCAGCTCCGTCAACGGCGCGCAGGCGTTCACGAAGGCCGGCGCCAACAACGGCCAGACCCTCGGCTACATCGACCCGGGCGACTGGGCCGGGTACAACGGCGTCAACGTCGGCGGTGCCACGTCCTTCCGGGCGCGGGTCGTCTCCGGCGGCCCCGGCGGCCAGATCCAGATCCGCAACGGCTCGCAGACCGGCACCGTGCTGGGCACCGTCAACGTGCCGAACACCGGCAACTGGGACACCTACGCCAACGTGACGACCACGCTGACCGGCGTCCCGTCCGGCAACGCGAACATCTTCCTCACGTTCACCGGCACCGGCACCGGCCTCTTCGACGTCGACGACATCACGTTCGTGAAGACCTCGACGCCGACCGGCGTCGGACCCATCAAGGGTCTCGCCGGCAAGTGCCTCGACGTGCGCAGCAGCGGCACCGCCGACGGCACCCAGATCCAGATCTACACCTGCAACAGCTCGGCCGCGCAGACCTGGACCCGCAACGGCCAGACGCTGCGGGCGCTGGGCAAGTGCCTGGACGTGTCGGGTGGCGGCAGCGCCGACGGCACGAAGATCCAGCTGTGGACGTGCAACGGCTCCGGTGCGCAGAACTGGGCGCCGAACGCCGACGGCACGCTGCGCAACCCGCAGTCCGGCAAGTGCCTGGACGTGTCCGGCAACAACTCCGCGGACAGCACCGTCGTGCACCTGTGGACGTGCGTCGCCGGCCCGCCGGCGAACCAGAAGTGGATCCTTCCGTAGCAATCGGGTCGAAGGGGGCCTCGGGACCGTCCCGGGGCCCCCTTCGTTTGCCGGTGGCGGCTGGCTGCGCCGAAGGTACCTTCGTCCAAGGTCCCTGGGCACCCAGCTGATCCGTTTATCCGGGCGCGTTGCGCCTCAGGCGTTCTTCAGCCGCCGCAGCAGGTCGATGACGTCGGCGTCGTACTCGCGCCACTCCCGGTCGGGTTTGAAGCCCAGCTCCGCGTTGACCTTCAGCAGCGGCTCGTTCTCCGTCGCGTTCCAGGTCTGCACGTCCAGCAGGTGCGGCTCCGCGGCCCGCAGCTCGAACAGCATCCTGGCCTTGATCGCCCGGCTGATGCCGTAGCCGCGGTGCGCGGGCACCTCGATCGTGTCGTACTGGTCCGCGCGGGTCGGCCGCTGCGCGGGCACCACGACCTCGGTGAGGCCGGCGATCGTGTCGGACGCCTCGTGCACCGCCAGGACGATGTACGGCTTCAGGCCGCGCGCGTGCAGCGTCGCCAGGCTGGCCCGCAGACGCTCCGCGTCATAGGAGCTGGGTCGCAGCGCCAGATCCTCCACGACCGAGGCCCTGGCCGCCTCCTTGGCCGCCGCGTAGGCCGCGTAGTGCTGCTCCGGGGGACCGCCCGGGTGATATTCGACCCGGTAGCCCGCACCGATGCCGGCGGCCATCTCACCCAGCCGCAGCCAGTCGACGCCGCCGAGGTCCAGCAGGTTGCGCTGCTCGATGAACGCGCACTCGAAGCCGAACGACTCGAAGAACTTGATGCTCGGCGTGCCACCGATCACCTCGACGCCGACCGACTCGAACCCCTCCTCGGCGGCGCGGCGGGCCACCGCCGCGAGCAGGGCCGTGCCGACATGGCCGCGGCGGGCCGCCGGGCGCACCGACAGCTCCAGCACGCCGATCTCCTCCAGCGCGAGCAGGCTCGCGTGGCCGAGCACCCCGCCGGACTCGTCGACGGCCAGCCAGGACGTGCGCCGCTCACCGGGCATCGTCACCGCGAGATATTCCCGGAACTTGATGTCACGCCACGGCGGATCCTCCGGTACGTCGTGCGCCACGATTTCGTTCAGCGCCCGCAGCACTGCCTCGATCTCGGCCGCGGACGCGGTCCCTGGGTCCCACTCGCGCACCATCACGGAGTCAAGCTTGCCTACCTTTGTGGCTCAGCGGAAGTACCGCGGCGCAGAGCGTGGCCTTCATCTACCCCGTGCGGTCCCGCCGGCCGTAGTCATTCGTCGCGTTGAACACCGCCGTGCGGTACTCCTCGGGGATGTTGTACGCGTGGATCGCGGCGTTCCAACCCTCCACGGTGGACAGGTCACGGCCGTTGGCGCACAGGTAGGCGGCGGAGGTCAGGGACGCGTCGTCGATGTCGTTGACGTCGGTCACGCCGTCGGCGTCGGCGTCGACGCCGTACTGCTTCCACGTGCTCGGCAGGAACTGCATCGGCCCGACCGCGCGGTCCCAGGTCTTGTCGGTGTCGATCGCGCCGCCGTCGGTGTCCTTGATCGACTGCCGGTTGCTCTGCCCGTCCAGCGGCGGCCCGACGATCGGCGGCACCGACTTGCCGTCCTCCTGCAGCAGCGAGCCGTTGGTCCGGCCGTGGTCCGACTCGATCTTCGCGATGCCGGCGAGGGTGGTCCAGGTCAGCTTGCACCCCGGCGTGGTGCGTGCGGTGATCAGCTCCGCGTAGCCGTACGCCTGCATCGCCACCGGGGGGATCGCCAGCTTCACCGCGCGCGGGCCGGCCCAGGCGGCCAGGACGTCCGACGGGCGCTGCTGGGTGCCGGCGGGCGGGGTGAACGTCGTGGTCGGCTGCTGCGGCACGGGTGCCTCGCCGGTCTCGATCGCGCCGGGCGTCGCCGTCGGCGGCGGCGGGGCCGAGGTGCCGGCCTGCGGCTCGGCCACGGCGGGGACGAAAGCGTCCGGCGGCGAACGCCGCGCCGAGCATCAGCGCCAGCGCGACCCCGGCGATGACGGCCCGGCCGGCGGGGCGGCGCAGCCACACCCGCTGGCCCTCGAAGCGGGACGGCCGGCTCTGCAGGATGTCGACCCCGGCGGGCGGGCGGCGGCGCCGACGGTGACGACCGGGCCGGTCGTGCCCGGGCCTGGCGTGGGCCGGCCGCGCCCGGGCCTGGCCGGCCGGCCGGGTTGGTGGTGCCGGGCCGCTCGTCGCCAGGCTCTTTCGCGGCGTGCTTGGGGACGTGCCGCTGCGGGGGCGCCGCCGGGCTGCCCTCGGGGGGCGTCCAGCCACCGTCGGTGGGCGGTGTCATGTCCGGACCACGGTGGTCACCATTCGCAGTGGCCGATTCGTCGCTTTTCGACGCTCTTCTACCCTGTTTTGATGGTGAATCTGCCGCTGCGGCCGCTCCGTCGGGCGCCGGTGGGCGGATCGCGGTCACCGAGCGTGTGTCCACTGTGGTGGGTTGCCGCTCGTCGGGCTCGGGACCGTGCTTCTGTGCCACACGTCGAGTATTGCCGAATTCCTGTGCGCGTGTCACCGCCGTCTAACCTGTGGGGATGCCTCGTTACGAGTACCGGTGCCGGGCCTGCGGCGACACGTTCGAAGTCCAGCGGCCGATGAGTGAAGCCAACGCGAACGCCGCGTGTCCGTCGGGTCACGACGACACGGTGAAACTGCTGTCGACCGTCGCGGTGGGCGGTGGCAACGCCGGAGGTGCCCAGCCGCGTCCTTCCGGTGGTGGGTGCTGCGGCGGCTCGTGCGGTTGTTGATGCATTGTTACGGGTCGGTTTCGCAATAGTCGCCGTACGGCTTTGATGTTGTGGCCTCGCGTGCCACAACTCGGTAGGTCACGTTGTCGTTACGTCACGCGAAACCCACTCGAGCTTCATCCCCGTATGCTTGCTGACCTGCATGGACCAGCGTCTCCTCGACCTTGAGGGTCGCTGGTGGGGACCGTTTCTACGATGCGCGCGACCCCTGGGTGGGGAAATATGGGTCACGCCTGAAAAGGGAGGCGGAGGTTTCACGTGTCGGCGCGGACGCATCTGCCCAGCGGGCTGGTGACATTCCTGTTCACCGACATCGAGGGCTCGACTCGACTGGCCCAGATGCTCGGCACGGGGTATCGGCCGGTGCTCCAGGAGCACCGGCAGGTGATCCGCCGCGCACTGTCCAAAGCGGACGGTGTCGAACTCTTCACAGAGGGTGATTCCCTCTTTGTGGCGTTCGCCGACGCCGCGGCCGCGCTCGCCGCCTGCATCGAGGCGCAGCGCGAGCTCGCCGCGCACGACTGGCCGGCCGCCGGCGACGGCACCGACGCCAGGCCGAAGGTCAGGATGGGGCTGCACACCGGCTTCGCCGAGCCGTACGGCGGGGAGTACACCTCACCCGAGGTGCACCGCGCCGCCCGCGTCGCCGCCGCCGCGCACGGCGGCCAGGTGCTCTGCTCGGCGGCGACCGCCGCCCGCGTCGGTGAGCTCACCGACGACGCGTACCTGCTCGACCTGGGTCTGCACCGGCTGCGCGGCTTCGACGGCTGCGAGCGGATCTTCCAGTTGGTGGCGCCCGGCCTGGACCGCCAGTTCCCGAGGCCGCGCACCATCGACGCGCCCGCCCACAACCTGCCGGTGCAGACGACCCGGTTCATCGGCCGCGCCACCGAGCGCGCCGCCGTGCGTGACCTCATCGGCACGCACCGCATCGTGACCGTCGTCGGCGCCGGCGGCGCGGGCAAGACCCGCCTGGCCGTCGAGGCCGCCGGCGAACTCGTCGAGCAGTTCCGCGACGGGGTCTGGTTCGCCGACCTCAGCGCCGTGGCCACCAGCGACCTCGTCGACGTCGCCGTGGCCGCCGCCGTCGGGCTGCGCCCCGAACCGGGCCGGCCCGTCATCCAGACCCTCGCCGACCACGCCCGCGACCGGCGGATGCTCATCCTGCTCGACACCTCCGACGCGCAGCTGCCGGCCGCCCGGCGGCTCGTGTCCAGGCTGCTGTCCGCCGGCCCGGCGATCACCGTCCTGGCCACCAGCCGCGAGCCGCTCGGCCTGGCCGGCGAGGTCGTCTGGCGGATCCCGCCGCTGTCGGTCGAGGCGGCCAGCGGCGGAGGGTTCAGCGACGCCGTCGCGCTGCTCGTCGACCGCGCCTCCGCCGCCCGTGGCGGGCGCCCCGCCGAACCCGGCGACATCGCCCAGCTCACCCGGGTCGCCGAGGCCCTCGAAGGGCTGCCCCTCGCGCTGGAGCTGGCGGCCGCGCGGCTGCGGCTGCTGTCCGCCACGCAGCTCGCGAACCGCATCGACGACGTCCTGGGCACCCTTGACGCCGGGCACGGCGCCCCTGTCCGCTCCGACCGGGCCTCCGCGTCTGCCTCTGCGTCCGCCTCTGCCTCCGCCGAGCCGGGGGACCGGCACCGGACGATGCAGGCGGCGGTGGACTGGTCGTACCGGACGCTCGACGAACGCGCCGCCCGGCTGCTGCGCTGGCTGTCGGTGTTCGCCAGCCCCGTCGACCTGCCCGCCATCGAGTGGCTGCACGACGGCGACCCCCTGGACCCCCTGGCCACCCTGGTCGACAAGTCGCTGCTGCAGGCCGAGGCCGGCGCCACGAACGCGACCTACAGGATGCTCGACCCGATCCGGGCGTACGCCGCCCGGCTGCTCGTGGAGGCCGGCGAGGAGGAGTCCGCCAGGGAGCGGCACGTCGCCTGGTGCCTGCAGGCCGCGCACGACGCCTACCTCGACACCGACGGGCGCCCCGTCACCCTGTCCCTGTACACCCTCGACCCGCTCGCCGACGAGCTGCGCGCCGCCCTGCACTGGACCGTGACTCGCGGCAGCGCCCGGCAGGGCCTCGCCGTCGCGGGCGCACTGGACCAGTGGTGGCGGGAGCGCGGCCTGGTCCGCGAGGGCCGTATGTGGCTGTTCCGCCTGTACGAGCGGATCAGCGCCACCGGCGAGCCCGTTCCCGACGCCGAGCTCGCGGCCGCGTACCACCTGCACTCGCTGCACGCCGGCGCCGACGGCGAGACGGTCGAGGAGCTGCGCTTCTCACAGCGCGCCGAGGCCGCCGCCCGCCGCGCCGGCGACCCGGGGCTCATCGCCCGGGTCCTCGCCGGCCGGGGCGCGCCGCTGCTCGACCTGGGCCGCTTCGACGAGGCCGAACGCATCTGCCGCGACGTCATCACCCTCGCCGAGGAGCAGGGCGTGTCGGGCGAGACGCTCTTCGCCGTGTACGCCCTCGCGCAGCTGCTGTGGCGCCGCGGCGCGCTCGACGAGGCCGCTGACCTGCTCGCGTCCGCCCGGACGCTGGAGAACTCCCGGCCGATGGAACGCGGCCGGCGCACCGTCGACATGCTGCTCGGCCTGGTCGCCCTGTCCCGCGGCGACCTGGTCGCTGCCCACGACCACCTGATCGTCGCGCTGCGCTCGCGGATGAGCTTCGGCTTCCACCTGCGCGTCTGCGAGACCCTGATGGCGATCGCGGTGCGCTGCTCCCTGGCCGGCGAGACCGGCACCGCGGCCCGGCTGTTCGGCGCGGCCCAGGCGGCGAGGGTGCGGCTGCGCTGCTCGGCCGGCGGCTTCGGCACGTACTGGACGGACCAGCAGGACGCGCTGCGGTCCGCGATGGGCGACGCGGACTTCGACGAGGCCTACGCCGCCGGCGGTGCGCTGGGCCTGGAGGAGTCGGTCGCCCTCGCGCTCACGATCGAGCACCCCGACCTCGTCGCCGGCTCGATCCGCTTCTCCGCCGTCGAGTAGGTTCTCCGCCGTCGAGTAGTCGTTCGACGGACGCGACGCCCTATGTGGTGCGATGCCGACGTGTCGCGGACCGTTCATCCACACGCTACCGCAGCACCGGAAATTGATCTCCGGCGTCGCTACCGGCCGTAGTCAGCGCTGCTGAAAGAGGGGAGAATGCGGTTGCTCAGATGGAGTGACAGAGCTTCGGAGGGTTACCCCGTTGCGCTGCCACCCCACCCCAGGGAGGGCTCACCGACGTGATCGGTGTGCTACCTCTTCAGACGCGCCGGACGTGTCGCCGGTTGCTCACAGGATCGTCCAGGTGTCGCCGCTGTTGAGCAGGGCGCCGAGCTCCTCCTCAGGAGTGCCCTTCGCCTTGGCCTTCGCGGCGGTGAGCTGGTCGCGGACCAGGTCGTCATAGGCGGGCCGTTCCACGGAGCGGAACACCCCGATCGGCGTGTTGCGCAGGTCCAGGCCCGGCAGCCGGGACAGCGCGAACGCATACGCCGGCTCGGCGACGGACTGGTCGTGGACGACGATCTCGCCGGCCGGCGCTGAGGCGGTCGGCACCACGGACAGGCCGAAGCCGCCCGGCGGGTGCGTCACCGCCCACTCGCCGTCCTTGCCGAACGTGATCGGCTGGCCGTGCTCCAGCCGGATGGTGTAGTCGTCCCTGGTGGAGGGGTCCTTCAGGACCTCGAACGCGTTGTCGTTGAAGATGTTGCAGTTCTGGTAGATCTCCACGAACGCCGAACCGCGGTGCTCGGCCGCGGCGCGCAGCACCGACTGCAGGTGCTTGCGGTCCGAGTCGATGGTGCGGGCGACGAAGCTCGCCTCCGCGCCCAGGGCGAGGGAGATCGGGTTGAACGGCGAGTCCGCCGAACCCGCCGGCGTCGACTTGGTGATCTTGCCGATCTCGGACGTCGGGGAGTACTGGCCCTTGGTCAGGCCGTAGATCTTGTTGTTGAACAGCAGGATCTTCAGGTTGACGTTGCGGCGCAGCGCGTGGATCAGGTGGTTGCCGCCGATGGACAGCGCGTCGCCGTCGCCGGTGACCACCCACACCGACAGGTCGGGGCGGGACACCGACAGGCCGCTCGCGATCGCCGGCGCGCGGCCGTGGATCGAGTGCATGCCGTAGGTGTTCATGTAGTACGGGAAGCGCGACGAGCAGCCGATGCCGGACACGAACACGATCCGCTCGCGCGGGATGTTGAGCTCGGGCATGAACGACTGGACCGCCGCCAGGATCGCGTAGTCCCCGCAGCCGGGGCACCAGCGCACCTCCTGGTCGGACTTGAAGTCCTTCGTCGTCAGCTTGAGCGCCTCAGGCATTCTTGACCACTTCCTCCAGCACCGACTCCAGCTCCGCGGCGGTGAAGGGCAGGCCGCGGACCTGGTTGTACGCGATCGCGTCGATCAGGAACTTCGAGCGGATGACGCCGGCCAGCTGGCCGAGGTTCATCTCCGGGATGACGACCTTGTCGTAGGCCGCGAGCACCGCGCCGAGGTTCTTCGGCAGCGGCGACAGGTGCCGCAGGTGTGCCTGCGCGATCGGCAGCCCCCGCTGGCGCAGGGCCCTGGCAGCGGCGCCGATCGGGCCGTACGTGGAGCCCCAGCCGAGCACCAGGACGCGGGCGGTGCCGTCGGGGTCCTCGACCTCCACGTCGGGCACCTCGATGCCCTCGATCCGTGCCGCGCGGGTGCGCACCATGAAGTCGTGGTTGGCCGGGTCGTAGGAGATGTCGCCGGTCTTGTCGGCCTTCTCCAGACCGCCGATGCGGTGCTCCAGGCCGGGCGTGCCGGGCACCGCCCACGGGCGGGCCAGGGTCACCGGGTCGCGCAGGTACGGCAGGAACGTGGTGCCGTCCTCGCCGTTGGGTTCGGTCGCGAACTCGGTGCGCAGGTCGGGCAGGTCCGCGACCTCCGGCAGCCGCCACGGCTCGGAGCCGTTGGCGATGTAGCCGTCGGAGAGCAGGATCACCGGCGTGCGGTAGGTCAGCGCGATCCTGGCGGCCTCGATCGCGGCGTTGAAGCAGTCGGCGGGGGAGCGGGGCGCGATGACCGCGACCGGTGCCTCGCCGTGCCGGCCGAACAGGGCCATGTTGAGGTCGGCCTGCTCGGTCTTGGTCGGCAGGCCGGTGGACGGGCCGGCCCGCTGCACGTCGATGATCAGCAGCGGCAGCTCGAGCGCGACGGCGAGGGAGATGGTCTCGCCCTTGAGCGCGACCCCGGGCCCCGACGTGGTCGTCACGCCCAGCGCCCCGCCGTAGGAGGCGCCGAGGGCCACGCCGATCGCGGCGATCTCATCCTCGGCCTGGACGGTCGTCACGCCGAACTTCTTGTGCTTGCTCAGCTCGTGCAGGATGTCCGACGCCGGGGTGATCGGGTAGGCACCCAGGAAGACCGGCAGCTCGGCTCGTACACCAGCGGCGACGACACCCAGGGCGAGCGCGGCGTTGCCGGTGATGTTGCGATAGTTGCCGGCGTCCATCTTCGCCGGTTTGACCTCATAGCGGACCGCGAAGTTCTCGGTCGTCTCGCCGAAGTTCCACCCGGCCTTGAAGGCGGCGATGTTGGCGGCGACCAGCTCCGGCCGGGCGGCGAACTTGCGCTCCAGGAAGCGCAGCGTCGACTCGTGCGGCCGTGAGTACATCCACGACAGCAGGCCGAGCGCGAACATGTTCTTGGCCCGCTCGGCGTCCTTCTTCGACACGCCGTGCGTCTCGAGGGCCTTGACCGTCATCGAGGTCAGCCCGACGGGCGCGACGGCCCAGCCGTCGAGCGAGCCGTCCTCGAGGGGGTTGCTGGCGTAGCCGACCTTGGCCAGGTTGCGCTTGGTGAACTCGTCGGTGTTGACGATGATCGAGGCGCCCTTGGGCAGGTCGGCGATGTTGGCCTTGAGGGCCGCGGGGTTCATCGCCACCAGGACGTTGGGCGCGTCACCCGGCGTCAGGATGTCGAAGTCGGCGAAATGGACCTGGAAACTCGACACGCCCGGCAGGGTGCCGGCGGGCGCGCGGATCTCCGCGGGGAAGTTGGGCAAGGTCGAGATGTCGTTGCCGAGCTGCGCGGTTTCCGACGTGAACCGGTCACCGGTGAGCTGCATGCCGTCGCCGGAGTCGCCAGCGAACCTGATGACCACTCGATCCAGCTGGCGGACCTGCTTGGTCACGTGAGCTGACCTCCTGTTAAAGCCGGCGGAACTCCGGATGCGGTGGTGCGACCACGTCGTCGAGCCGGCCGATCCTTCTTGACACTCAGAGGGTACGTCGAAGGTCCGCGCCTGCAGCCGCCGCAGTTGCCCGTGTGGGTCGGATCCCGGATTTGTGCGGCTGCCGTGGAACCGCACAAACTCCGTTATTCTGCGCTTATTCGTCGTCCTTGCGGAAGCTCGACCCGGCGACGGGGCCGCTGGGCAGCCTCGGAAGGGTCAGCGACCTGGGGATCGGTGTGCGCTGGGGCAGCGCCGGTAGATCTTCGTCACTCGTGCGCTGCGCCGGCACGGTGACCAGTTCCTCCTCGGCGGCGGGCACGTCGGACTCGTCACGCAGGCGGCGGCGCAGCGAGAGCACCACCAGGAAACCCACCAGCGCGACCAGGCCGATGATCCCGCCGACGAACGGCACGCTGGACAAGGGATCGCTGGTCAGCAGGCCACTGGCGGGCCGCTGGCGCTTCGCGGGGTCGGAGGTGGCGGCGACCGCCACGGCCACCGGCGACGCCGGTGCCTCGGTCGGCAGCGGCGACTCACCGGCCAGCGGCGGGCCGCTGATGCGGTAGTCGGCGCGGGTCTCGACCGCGTCCCGGCCGATCGGCGCCAGGTAGCCGTGCACCGCGCCGGTGAGCGGCACCTCGGCCCGCGCGGACGCGCTGATCGACAGCACGAAGCTCGCGGACACGTCCTTACCTGCGGCGATGTCGCCCAGCTCGCAGCGGTCCCGCTCGGGTGTCAGCTTCTTCTTCACCTTGCACGCGCTCGGGAACGACACCACGTCGACGCCCGGCGGGGTCACCACCTCGACCGCGCCGGCGGCCTTCGCCGAGCCGGTGTTGCGCAGTTTGACCTGCAGTGTCGCGTTCTCCGTGCGCGGCGTGGTCTGCACGGGGAGGGTCATCGGGTCGGCCATGAGCTCGATGCCGGGCACCGGCGGCTTGGTGCTGAAGGTGATTGAGAAATTTCGCACTTTCTGCGGGAAGTTCTCCATCACGGCGGTCACGTTGCCGGATCCGGACAGCCGCCACGCGTCCAGCGCGACGTCGACGTTGACCACGACGTGGCCGATCTTGCCCGGCGCGAGGGGGCAGCTGAAGCTCAGCGTGCCGTTGCTGGTCGTGCAGCCGTCGGTGCCGTACCCGCCGGTGGCACGGGTGCCGCTGGGGAACGTGTAGAAGCCCGTGATGGTCTCGGGGACGTCGCCGAGGTTCTGCACCGAGACGACCAGCTTGGACGAGCCGTCGCCCTGCCAGTACCCGTCGCCGAGCACGACGTCGCTGACCGTCAGCGCAAACTTGCGGACCTTCGGCGGTGGCGGGGGAGCCTCCGTGGTCGGCGGTGGCGAGGCCTCGGTCGTCGGCTCGACCGTCGGCGCGGGCGGGTCGGTGGTGACCGGCGGGTCCGTCGGGGCCTCGGTCGTCTGCTCCGGGTCCGGCTCGGCGTACGCGGCGGGGGAGAGCATGAACAGCAGCGAGCAGACAGTGCTCAGCGCGACGAAGGCAGCACGAAGCCGGGCGCGGCGGCGCGCGGGTGCTTCCATGGGGGGCGTCCTCGTATCTCGGCGGCGGTCCGCTTGCTCCTGGGGGTGGGGCACATGCTTGCCGTTAAGCAAGGAAGCCCATTATCTAGACAAGTTCTGGATTTCGGCATCTCGGAGATCGTGGTTATGCGAGTACGGTGCGTGTTGTGAGTGGTTATCTGGGTGGTTATGCGACGCTCGGCCTCCTGCTTCTGGTCGGCGCCGGCGTCTTCGTCGCTGCCTTTACGGCCGCTCGGCTGCTAGGTCCCCGCCGATCGGCTGACAGTGGCGCTACCGCCGCGAAGTTCGACACCTACGAATGTGGGCTTGACCCCGTCGGCGGCGACTGGGCGCAGGCTCAGATCCGTTACTACGTGTACGCGTTCTTGTACGCGTTGTTCGCCGTCGAGAGTGTGTTCCTCTTCCCGTGGGCCGTGATCTTCGACCGGCCCGAGTTCGGGGCCGCCGCCGTCGTCGAGATGGCGATCTTCGTCGCCGTCCTCGCCCTCGGGATCCTCTACGCGTGGCGCAAGCGCATCCTGCGCTGGACCTGACCACCGCGCCGGCCGTGGAGCCGGGGCAGGCCACCAACCCAGACCGCTAAGCCAGGCCGCGCCGGGCGACGGCGGGCTGGCGGTCGCCGCGGATCGCCGCGACCGTGTCCAGGACCCGGCGGGTCGCCCGCACCTGGTGCGCCCGGAAGACCCGCGCGCCCAGCCACGCCGACACGGCCGTCGCGGCGAGGGTGCCCTCGAGACGCTCGCCGACCGGCAGGTCGAGGGTCTCGCCGATGAAGTCCTTGTTCGACAGCGCCACCAGCACCGGCCACCCGGTCGCCGTCATCTCGTCGAGCCGGTTGGTGATGGCGAGGGAGTGCCGGGTGTTCTTTCCGAAATCATGCGCCGGATCGATGAGGATGCCGTCCCTGCGGACCCCCAGGGACACCGCCCGTTCGGCGAGCGCCGTCACTGTGCGTACCACATCCTCGACCGGATCGCCGAAGGCCGCGCGGTGCGGCCGGGTCCGCGGGGTGAGCCCGCCGGCGTGGGAGCACACCAGGCCGGCGCCCGTCTGCGCGGCGACCGTCGCAAGGTCCGGGTCGGCGCCCGCCCACGTGTCGTTGATCAGGTCCGCGCCGGCGGCGATGACCTCCCGGGCCACCTCGGCCCGCCACGTGTCGATGGAGATGACCACGTCAGGGAAGCGTTCCCGGACCTTGACGACCGTCGGCAGTGTCCGGCGCAGCTCCTCCGCGGCGTCCACGGTGCTGCCCGGGCCGGCCTTCACGCCGCCGATGTCGATGATGTCCGCGCCCTCCGCGACGGCCGCCTCGACGGCCCGCAGCGCGGCGTCCTCCGCGAACGTCGCGCCCCGGTCGAAGAACGAGTCGGGGGTACGGTTCACGATCGCCATCACCGCGTAGTCACTGTCGGTGAACTCCCGGCGGCCCAGCCGAAACATCATGGATCCTCCGTCTTTCCTTCAGATGGGTGTGCCGGGGTCGCCCGCGCCCAGTCAGCGTGCCACGATTCCCCCTATGGCTGAGTTCCTCCTGGTGTTGATCGCCGCCGTGGTCGTCGGGGCCATCGGGTTCGGCGTGTCCTTGTTGATCACCGGCGACGACCCGGGGATCGAAGGTCACGAGCCCGACGGGCGCGCGGTGCCGCTGCCCTCGTCCCGGCCGCTGGTGGAGGGCGACGTGGGGCACGTGCGCTTCGACACCACCCTCCGCGGGTACCGGATGGCGCAGGTCGACGCGGCGCTGCGCCGCGCCGGCTACGACATCGGCTACAAGGAGGAGCTGATCCAGGTCCTCGAAGCCGAGGTCAAGGCGCTGCGCGACGGTCGCACCGAGGACGCCGACGCGCTCCGCGACGCCCGCGAGGCCGCCGTGACCGGCGCTGGCGGCACCAACGTCGTGACGGAGAAGCCGGAGACGCCGGCCGACGCGGCCGTCGACCTGGACAAGCCCGTCGACCTGGACAAGTCCGCGGCCGAGGACGGCGACGCGCCCGAGGACGGCGCCGCGAACAGCTGGGGGCTGCCCAGCGACGAGACCTGGGGCAGTCCGTCCCCGGTGGTGAAGTGACCGATCCGTCGTTCGACGACGAGGTCGCACAACCCGGCACCGGCGAGGTGACCGCGACGGTGATCGTCCGGGCACCCGCCGAGCGGGTCTTCGCCGCGCTCATCGACTGGCCGCGGCAGAGCGACTGGATCCCGTTCACCACGGTCCGGGTGCTGTCCGGCGACGGCGGTGAGGGCAGCTCCATCGAGGCGGTCACGCGGGTCGGGCCGGCCGCGCTGCGCGACCTCATGCGCGTGGTCAAGGTCGACCCGCCCTACGAGGTCCGCGTCGTGCACCACGGCAAGGTGCTGCGCGGCCCGGGGGTGCTGCGCTGCACGCCGCTGGGCGCCAACCGCACCCAGGTCGTGTGGCACGAATGGTTCCACCTGCCGGCCGGTGCCGCGGGGAAGGCCGCCTGGCCGGTGCTGTGGCCCGGCTCCAAGGTCAGTCTCACCGGTGCCCTGCGCCGCTTCGCCCGGCTCGTCGAGGCGGGGAAACTGTCGTAGGGCTGCAGTAGATTCCGTGACGTGGTTGATGTGGTCATCGGGGACGACGGACTGGCCAGGTGCGCCTGGGGCGGTTCCACGCCGGACTATGCGGTCTATCACGACACGGAGTGGGGCCGGCCGGTCCGCGACGACGACGGGCTCTATGAGCGGCTCACCCTCGAGGCGTTCCAGTCCGGCCTGTCGTGGATCACGATCCTGCGCAAGCGGCCCGCGTTCCGGGAGGCGTTCGCCGGCTTCGACATCGCCAAGGTCGCCGAGTTCGGCGAGGCCGACGTCGAGCGGCTGATGGCCGACGCCGGCATCGTGCGCAACCGGGCGAAGATCGAGGCCGCGATCGCCAACGCCCGCGCCGCCGCCGAGCTGCCCGGCGGGGTCGCCGCGCTGCTGTGGTCGTTCGCGCCGGAGCCCAGAGCGGCCCGCCCGGCGAGTTTCGCCGAGGTGCCGGCCGTCACCGAGGAGTCCAAAGCCCTGGCCAAGGCCCTGAAACGGCACGGGTTCAAGTTCGTCGGCCCGACGACCGCCTATGCGCTGATGCAGGCCACCGGCATGGTCGACGACCACCTCGCCTCTTGTTTTGTGCAGCTCGAGCGGCCATGATCCGGACTGACGATCACCCGGTGAGCGACGGGAGTGTGGACGGATGACCGCCGAGTTCGCCGCCGACTACGGGGGTCCACTCGACCTGGTCGACTATGACCAGGGCTGGCCGGCGAAGTTCGCCTACTACCGCGACGAGCTGGCCGACGCGCTCGGCCCGGTGGCGTTGCGCATCGAGCACATCGGCTCCACCGCCGTGCCCGGCCTCGCCGCGAAGAACGTCATCGACATCCTCGTCGTCGTCGCCGACGAGCACGACCGGGAGGGCTACCGGGCCGCGGTCGAGTCGACCGGGATGGCCCTGGCGCACCGCGACCCGGCCGCGTCGTGGTCGTTCTACCGGCCCGCCGCGCCGCCGCGCACCCGGCACGTCCACGTCACCTCCCGCGGCTCCTCCCACGAGCGGGTCCAGCTGCTCTTCGTGGACTTCCTGCGCAACCACGACCTCGCCGCCGACGCGTATGCGCAGGTCAAGCGGCGCCTCGCGATCCGGTTCGCGGACGATCGGGAGCGTTACACGCGGGCGAAGACCGAGTTCATCTTCGACATGCTCGACCGGGCCGAGCAGTGGGCCGACCAGACCGGCTGGACCGTCGAGCAGCGCTGATCCCGCCGGATGATCCAATGGGGTCATGGCGAAATGGGCGGTGGTCGTTTCCGAGGAGCAGTATTCGCAGGAGCGTCTCTACGCTTCGCAGTTCGCGCCGGGCGCCGAGCTGCCGGCCGGTGACGAGGCGCTGCTGGTCGCGGCCCTGGACCCGCCCGTCGTCTTCGGCGTCGCCCGGGCCGACGCCGAAGGCCGGCTGCGCTACACGGTCAACCTGGTCGACGCGCCGTTGCCGTTCGCGGCCGCGCTCGGCCAGGGGACACACCCGATCGACGAGGCGGCCTTCACGGCGGCCGCCCCCCACGGGGACCCGGGCACCACCACCGCCGACGTCACCGGGAAACGCACCTGGCTGGTGAGCGTCGACCTGCCGATCGAGGCGGCGTCACCGGCCGAGGCGGTCCGGGAGTTCTGGACCTATGTGCGCGACCTCGGTCCGGCGGAGCTGCCGGCGTTCGTGTGGCCCGCCGGCGACGAGCTCGCGATGCAGGCGTTCGTCCTCGGCGCCGAGGCCAACCAGGACCCCGAGGAGGAGTGAGCCGCCGGGGCCGACCAGGATCCCGGGCAGGAGTGAGCCGCCAGGGCCGACCTGGATCCCGGGCGGGAGCGAGTCACAGCACCCCCTGCAGCGCCCGGTCGTAGCCGAGGATCTGCTGCGGGTCGGCGTCCAGGACGTCCCTGAGCAGCGTCGCGTAGACGGACCGGAAGTCGGTGGTGAACTTCAGGTCGCCGTTGTCCAGGTCCGACAGGCTCGGCTGCTCGCCGTACAGGCCGCCGGTGACGGGACTGCCCAGCAGGAACATGTTCGACGCCGTGCCGTGGTCGGTGCCGTCCGAGCCGTTCGCGGCGACCCGCCGGCCGAACTCGGAGTAGACGGCGACGACGACCCTGCGGCCCGCCTCCGTCCTCGCCATCCGCTCCGCGAACCCGGTCAGCGCCTCGTCGAGGCGTTTGAGCAGGTTCTCCTGCGAGTCGCGCTCCTCGGCGTGCAGGTCGAAGCCGCCCAGCGACACCGAGAACACCCGGGTCGCGACGTTCGCCTCGACGCAGCGGGCGACGAGGTCGAGCTGCGCCTTCAGGTCCGATCTGCCGCCGGTACCTGTGCCGCCGGCCTCGTCGTCGGCGTCGTCGGGGGCGCCGTCGGCGCTGTGGATCAGGGCGTCGACGCTGACCAGGTCCGCGAACGCGCGGGCGGCCCTGGCCTGCAGCGCCGGCTCGCCGGCCGAGGCGGCACCGAACTGCTCCAGGGTCGCGGTCCGCACCCCGTTGGGCAGGGCGAGCCCCGTCACCGGCACCGCCGCGCCCGCGCTCGTCGCGCCGGCCAGCAGCGGCGGCAGGACCGGCTCGAAGGAGACCGCGTGCCGCGGGTCGCCGCCGAACGTGTCCAGCCAGCGGCCCAGCCAGCCGGTGTTGCCGGGGCGTTCCGGCTGCGCGGTCTGCCAGATGTCCATCGACCGGAAGTGGCTGTGGTCGGGCCTCGGGTACCCGACGCCGCGGACGATCGCGAGCTTCTTCGCGTCGTACATCCGCTTGAAGCCGGTCAGGGCCGGGTTCAGCCCGACGGTGTCGTCGAGCCGGATGACCTCATCGGCGGTGTACGCGAGCTCGTTGCGCGCCTCCCGGTAGCCCTTCTCCGCGAACGGGATGACGTTGGCGAGGCCGTCGTTGCCGCCGTACAGCGTCACCAGGACGAGGGTCTTCGCGTCGCCGGGCCGGTCGTCCCAGGTCGCGGTGTCGAAGACGTCGCGCAGCGTCCACGCGCCGCCCGCGGCCAGGGCTGCGCCGCCGACGACGCCACTGGTGATCAGGAACTTGCGCCGGGTCACGGTGTCCATGTGCGGCCTCCTACTGGATCGCGTATTCGGGGCTCGCCAGACCCAGGGCAAGCAGCTTGCGGGGGTCCCCGGCGGCCGGGTCGAGCGCGGCGCGGGTCCGGTCGGTGAACGCGTCGACGACGAGCAGCCGGGCGAGGGCGTCGACCCGCTGCCCCTGCGGCGCCGCGCCGAGTCGGTCCAGGACCGGCTGCGGGGCCTTGCCGGCCAGCAGCTGCGCGACCTTCAACCGGGCCTGGGTCGCCGACGTGGTGAGCCACGCGGCGCCGGCGGGCCAGCCGCCGACGCTCGGCGGCCGCAGCGGCACCTGGCCGAGCTGGTTGAGCCCGCTCTGCAGCTGCTTGCGCTGGTTGTCCGGCAGCTCACCGGGGCGCAGCCCCAGCTGCCGCAGCGCGCCGGCGAGCCACTCCACCGGCTGCTTCACCAGCTCCGCGTGCCCGTCGGCCAGCAGCAGCACCCGCAGCATCGCCGCCGTGGTCGGCTGCCGTTTCGCCTCGTCCAGGGTGGGCTGCGGGATCGGGGCGTCGCTGCAGTACCGCAGCCACAACCGGCGTGCGATGAACTCCGGGGACGCCGGCTGCTCCAGCAGCAGCGCCGCGAACCCGTCGGCGTCGAGGTCGGCGGTGCGCCCGAGGATCGTCTTGGGTTTCGCGTCGTGCCGCTTCGGGTTGAGGCTCGCCGTGCCCGTCTTCGTGTCCACGACCCAGCCGGTCAGCGCGCGGGCGCCCTCCCGGACGTCCTGCTCGGTGTAGTGGCCGACGCCGAGGGTGAACAGCTCCATCAGCTCGCGGGCCAGGTTCTCGTTGGGTGCCTTGACGGTGTTCTTCTGCCCGTCCAGCCAGATGATCAGCGCCGGGTCGCGCAGCATGGCGCGCACCATCGTGCCGAAGTCGCCGAGCGCGGTGCGGGCCAGGGTCTGCTGGTGGCCGAGCATCAGCGGACCGGACTTCACCTTGTCCGCCGAGGTCGCCCAGTGCCCGTGCCAGAAGAACGTCAGCTTCTCGTGCAGCTGGTGCTCGGCCTGGACCATCCGGTCCAGCCACCACGAGCCCACGGCGCGGATCTGCTCGGCCCGCTCGGTTTTGGCGTTCATCACCGGTGGCAGTTTCGGCACGGGTGTACGGGCGGCGCCTCCGTCGGCGGTCGGCGGGTTCAGGAGGGCGTCGAGGGTCGCGACGGCGCCCGCCCGCTCCGCCGCGTCGACCTCCTCCGCGGTCGGTCCGAAGGTCGCGCGGCGCAGCAGGTGTGCGAGTGCTTTCCGATCGGCCATGCGGCCACAGTAGGACCGGTGTGTTCGAGGCAGGTAAAGCCGCGATCAGGCCCCGTTGAAGACCGGCTTCTGCTTCTGCACGAAGGCGGCCGTCGATGCCTGGTGGTCCGTGGTCCGGCCGCAGACGGCCTGCGCCTCCGCCTCGGCCTCCAGGGCCTCGGTGAGCCCCGCCGATCCGCCGGTCGCGAGCTGGCGCTTGATCTGCCCGTACGCCACGGTCGGGCCGGCGGCCAGCCGCTCCGCGAGGGCCAGCGCGGTGGGCAGCACCTGCTCGTCGTCCTCGACCAGCTTGGACAGCATGCCCAGCCGGTCCGCGGTGGCCGCGTCGACGGGCTCGGCCAGCATCAGCAGCTCCGTCGCCTTCGCGTGGCCGATCAGCCGCGGCAGCGTCCACGACACGCCGGTGTCACCGGCCAGCCCCACGTTGGCGAACGCCATCAGGAACTTCGTCCCCGGCCCGCCGACCCGGAAGTCCGCCAGCAGCGCCAGGGACGCACCGGCACCCGCCGCCATACCCCGTACCGCGGCGATCACCGGCTTCGGCATGCCCACGATCAACTCCGCGATCGGGTTGTAGTGCTCCCGGACCGTCGACAGCGGCGCCGGGTCGCTGGACTCCAGCAGCGCGACGTGCTCGCGGAGGTCCTGCCCGACGCAGAACGCCCGGCCGGCGCCCGCGAGCACGACCGCCCGCACGGCGGGGTCGGCGGCGAGGTCCTTGAGCGTGTCGCGCAGGGCCACCTTGGTCGCCGTGTCCAGCGGGTTGAGGGCCTCGGGCCGGTTCAGGGTCACGACGGCGACCGCGCCATTGCGCTCGACCTGCAGACTCATGCGGATCCCTTTCTCGGTGCTGGCTGTTTCTCGGTGCTGGCTGTTTCTCTGGGCCAGCTGTTCTCTGGGCCAGCTGTTCTCTGGGCCAGCTGCTTCTCGGGCTGGCTGCTTCTCGGGCTAGCTGTGCAGACACTGGTCAACGTAACGGTCGGCGGCGGGGCGCAGCCGCCCGGCATGCCGGTCGAAGAACGCGGCCGCCGCGGTGCCGGGCCAGCGCTGCGGCAGCAGCTCCGGCGGCAGCTGCGGGTCCCGGAACAGGAACGCCCGCCAGGCGTGCACGAGCGTGAACCTGGCCGCGTACGCCCGCTCGTCGTCGGTGCCCGGGCCGATGCCCGACACCAGCGGCGTGAGCCTGGCGACGAACTGCTCGTACGCGGCGCCGATCTCGTCCAGGTCCCACGCCCGCGACACGAGGGATCCGCCGCCGGCGACGTGACTGGCGCTGAACCGGTCGAAGCGCACCCCGGCCTCGGCGAGGAGGGCGTCGACGCCCTCGCCGGGGCGCGGCGCGATCCAGGTGGAGGGGTCGATCGCCCCGTACCCGAGAAATCCGAGGTTGGCGACGAGCTTCGCCCGCGCGCCTCGGTGCTGCGGCGGGTCCAACGTGATGAGATCGAAGCGTCCGTCCCAGGTGGCCTCGGCGGCACCGCCCTTCGGCGTGCGGTAGATGCGGGCACCCGCCGCATCGAGCCGCCGTGCCGCCTTCGGGGTGATGCCGTAGCCCGGGCCGGTCGGCAACCGTAAAGGGTGCAGCCAACCCTGCCGCACCATCCGCGACACCGCGGTCCGGACGGCGGGCGCGGCGATGCCGAGGGGCGCGAGCAGGCGCACGAGGGCCGCTACGGCGGCCCGTCCACCGCGGGGACGGAGATGGTCGCCATAGAGATCAAAGAGGGCGGACCGGGCCTGCATGGCCGCTTATTGTGACAGTTGACCGGCATCCACCGCCAGGAGTTGTCACATGGTTCGCATCCCAGTTTGGGTCTTGGGGCCATCATCAGGGAAAATCATCTGTTGGCGCGTTCATCACGAGTCGGACGGCCGGGAGGCAGGTCCCGGTCGACGCTGGTGAGAGGCCGCGCGGGCATGCGGGGACGGCTGTGCCACCTGGTGTCTGGGACATCAGGGAGCGAAGGGAGACAACATGGCGGCCATGAAGCCGCGGACAGGCGACGGTCCGCTGGAGGTCACCAAGGAGGGCCGGGGCATCGTCATGCGGGTCCCGCTGGAAGGTGGTGGGCGGCTCGTCGTCGAGATGACCAAGGATGAGGCCAACGAGCTCAGCGAGGCGCTGAAGACCGCCACTGGCTGAGGTCTTTTTCGTTCATCCGGCACGACCCCGCGCAACCGAGTGGCCCTGAGGCGGTCGCTCCCCGAGGTGTGCGCGGAAACTTTTAGTGGAGGCATGCTCTTGCTGGACATACGGTTCGCCACGGCCCGCAACGCCTCCGGCGCGGTCGCCGTCGTCGTGCCGGCCGGCGGGGACACCACATCTGCATCTGACGACCCGTCGTCAGCGCAGCTCGCGGCGGCACGGTTCGCGGCCGTGCGGCTGTCGCTGGGGAGATTGAAGCTCGGCCCGGCCGACCTGGACGACGTCACGGCGTTCCTCGCCGACGTCGAGCACTCCGGGTCGGCCGGCACCATGCACAAGCTGCCGCGCCCGGGGCGCCGCCCTGACCGCCTGCTCTTCATCGGTGTCGGGGCCGGCGAGGAGGCCGACTGGCGCGCCGCGGGCGCCAAGCTGGCGAAGTCCGCCAGCAGCGAGCCCACCCTCATGGTGGTGCTGCCCGACGACGTCACGCCGGCGGCGGTGCGCGGGCTGGGGGAGGGGCTGTGGCTGGCCTCCTACCGCTTCCGGCTCGGCGCCGACGACCCGCCGGCGCTGCGCCGTATCGTGCTCGTCCCGCCCTCCGGCGCCGTCGCGGCCTCCGCCGACCTGGCCGCCGGGCTCGCCCTGGCGAAGGCCGTCGCGGAGTCGACGGTCCTCGCCCGGGACCTCACCAACATGCCCAGCGACGAGAAGACCCCGGCCTGGTTCGCGAAGCGGGTCGAGAAGGCCGCCGCCGGGGTGCCGGGGCTCACGACGACCGTCCGTGACCCGAAGGCCCTCGCCGAGGAGGGGTTCAACGCGATCCTCGCCGTCGGTGGCGGCTCCACCCGCGGCCCGCGCCTGCTCGAGCTGTCCTGGCGTCCCCGCGGCGCCCGGCGGCACGTGGTCCTCATCGGCAAGGGCATCACGTTCGACACCGGCGGCATCTGCGTCAAGCCGCTGTCCGGCATGAAACTCATGCGCAAGGACATGGCCGGCGCCGCCGCCGTCATCGGCGCGACCCTCGCCGCGGCCGCGCTGCGCCTGCCGCTGCGCGTCACCGCCATCGCGCCGCTCGCGGAGAACGCGCTCGGCGCCGACTCGTTCCGCCCCGGCGACGTGGTCCGCCACTACGGCGGCACCACCAGCGAGATCTACAACACCGACGCCGAGGGCCGCCTGGTCCTCGGCGACGCGATGGCCTACGCCGTGCGGCGGCTGCGCCCCGACGCGATCATCGACCTGGCGACCCTCACCGGCGCGCAGGGCGTCGCCCTCGGCAAACGGACCGCGGCGCTCTACAGCCACAGCGACACCCTTGCCACTTCTCTCGCCGAGGCCGCCGCGACTGCCGGCGAGTCGATGTGGCGCATGCCACTGCACGACGACTACGCCGACGCGCTCGACAGCGACGTCGCCGACCTCGTCAACTCCACCGACATCGGGGCCGGCTCGCTGATGGCGGCGCTCTACCTGCGCGAATTCACCGGCGGGCTGCGCGATCAGTGGGCGCACCTGGACATGTCCTCGTCCGCGTGGGCGGACTCCGCCGACGGCGAGCTGACCAAGGGCGCCACCGGCTGGGGCGTCCGCACGCTGCTGCGCTGGCTCGAAGCCACCGCCTGATCCGGTGGCTCGCTTTTCTAACGACCGGCGGGCTTGAGACCGAGCGGTTTGCCGGCGAGGCTCTCCCGCCGCACCGCGAGCCGGTCCGCGACGGCGATCAGCGCCGCCGCCGCCGGTGCCGTGATGTCGGACAGCACGAGCGGGACGCCGGCGTCGCCGCCCTCCCGCAGCCGTGTGTCGAGGGGGATCTGCCCCAGCAGCGGCACCGGCGCGCCGACCAGACGGCCCAGCGACTCCGCGACCTGCGCCCCGCCGCCGCTGCCGAAGATCTCCATGCGCTGACCGTCGGGCAGCTCGAGCCACGACATGTTCTCCACGACGCCGACGATGCGCTGGTGCGTCTGCAGCGCGATCGAACCCGCCCGCTCCGCGACCTCCGCGGCGGCGGCCTGCGGCGTCGTCACCACCAGGATCTCCGCCGACGGCAGCAGCTGGGCGAGGGAGATCGCCACGTCACCGGTGCCCGGCGGCAGGTCCAGCAGCAGCACGTCCAGGTCACCCCAGTAGACGTCGGCGAGGAACTGCTGCAACGCCCGGTGCAGCATCGGCCCGCGCCACACCACGGCCGTGTTGCCCGGGGTGAACATCCCGATCGAGATGACCTTCACACCGTGCGCCGACGGCGGCATGATCATCGACTCGACCTGGGTGGGCCGGCCGTCGGCGCCGAGCATGCGGGGCACCGAGTGGCCGTAGATGTCCGCGTCGACGACGCCGACCCGCAGCCCCTTCACGGCGAGCGCCGCGGCCAGGTTGACCGTCACGCTGGACTTGCCGACGCCGCCCTTGCCGCTGGCCACCGCGTAGACCCTGGTCCGCGAGCCCGGCTGGGCGAACGGGATGACCGGCTCCTGCACGTCACCCCGCAGGCTGCTCTGCAGCTCCTTGCGCTGCTCGGCGGTCATCACCCCGAAGTCGACCTCGACCCCGGTGACCCCGTCGACCGCGCCGACCGCGTTGGTGATGTCGTTGCGCAGCTTGTCCTTCAACGGGCAGCCGACGACCGTCAGCAGCAGACCGATCACGGCGACCCCGTCGGGGCGCAGCACGACGTCACGGACCATGCCGAGCTCGGTGATCGGGCGACGGATCTCGGGGTCGTCGACGGTCGACAGGGCGGCGGCGATCGCGGCTTCGACGGTGGTGGCCGGGGCTGACATGTCAGCCATCGTACGTCGGCCCCCTGTCCTATTCGGGTGACCTGGCGCCCGCGGTAACACATCACACGGACGATGACGGGCTTGTCCCGCGTCCCGGGCGGTGGGATGATCGTTGGCAACGCCGCGCGCCTCGCCCCTTGAGGCACGCGGCTTTTTCTCTGCCCGGGCATGACCCAAAATTGTCGTACCCCTGTTCGAAAATCGGGGCATGACTGAACTCGGCACCACCACCGGCACCGTCCTGCAGGCGACCGCCCCGTTCCACTTCGGCTCCTCGCTGCGCGCCATGGAGTCCTTCGCCCCCTGCAGCGGCGACCAGCTCGTCATCGACGGCCGCGTCCGCCGGGCGTTCCTGCACCCCACCGACCCGACCCGCGCCGTCGTCACCGAAGTCGTCGGCCGCGACGACGGCGTCGCGGTCACCATCTTCAGCGACGACGCGCTCACCCCGGCGGAGACCACGGCGGTGGGCGACCGGGTCAGCGACTGGCTCAGCCTCCGCGACGACCGCGACACGTTCCTGGAGCTCGCCCGCGCCGACCCGGCGATGACCCCCGTCCTCGCCGTCGCCGAGGGCCTCCACCAGGTCCGCTTCGCCTCCCTCGCCGAGGGCGCCGTCTTCTACACCCTCGTGCACCACTCCACGCACTGGTTCGCCAAGGTCTACAAGCGCCGCCTCCTCGCCGACCACGGCCCGCACGGCGTCGTCGACGGCGTCGCCTATGCCGCGTTCCCGCCCATGTCCACGCTGACCGCGCTGGGCGTCGAGGGGCTCAAGCAGTATGCGAGCAACCGGCTGAGCGCCAGGCGCCTGCACACGGTCCTCATGGGCCTCAGCGCCCTCGACGAGCACTGGCTGCGCACAGGCCCCGCCGACGAGGTGTATGCGGCGCTGCTGTCCCTGCCCGGCATCGGCCCGTTCACGGCCCACGCGCTGCTCCTGCGGGTCCTCGGCCGCCCCGACCGGGCACCGCTGGAGCTGCAGCAGCACCTCACCGCCGCCGCCACGATCTACGGCGATCCGTCACCGTCACCGAGCGAGCTCCGCGACTGGTATGGCCCGACGATCGGCTGGTGGGCGTATACGGCGCGGACCGCGCTGGACTGGATCGAGCGCGACCAGCGGGCGGCCGCGCGGTCCGCCAGGTTCTCGCGCTCGTCGCGTTCTGGCAAGGCGGCGCAGGTGCCGGCTGGGTGACGGGCTCTGCTTTCCGCTCCCGCGCCGACTTGCTGTTCTTCCGGCGCGGGAGCGGGGCCGGGGGTTGCGCTCCGCGTGCGGTGTTTGGCATGCCCGTAATAGAAAATCCATCACCGCTGCGGCCTTGGTGGCTCCGCGCGGCCTGCGGCGGTGCGACGGGTGGCGTGGTTGTGGTCCGTGCCGTGCCTGGGGTGATGCCAAGCCGGGTCCGCACTCACCTCATCCAGCGCCGTGGAGCGCATCATTCGGTGGTTCCACACCTCCGCTGGCTTCACAACAAGAGCAATCACCGACATTGCCGCGCCGCTTCGCTCTGCGACGCGGCCCACGCCGAGTTGAACGAGGAGCCCCGCCCTTAACTGAAGGAGGCTTGCCGCTCTGGTGACTGGATCGCCCCGTCGGCATCGGAGGCGACCGGACCGATCCCAGCTGTCATGGTCCCTGCACCAAGGTCACCGTCCGAACGCCACCGTGCCGCCCGTCTCGCGCCGCGTCGCGCCGCGTCGTGCCGCCCGTCTCGCGCCGCGTCGCGCCGCGTCGTGCCGCCCGTCTCGCGCCGCGTCGCGCCGCGTCGTGCCGCGGCGCGAGATGCTCGGTGACCCATGCCCCTGTGCGGCCCGTGTCGTCGCGGGCCGGTGTTCATGGCGTCCTCGCGGGCTCCGGTGCCGTCGGGACATCCCCTGCAGTCTCCGTCCTTATTTGGACGATCGGTTAGAACAGGCATAAATCGCCCGATCGTCCCATCGGCGACCAGGTCCGGCGGTGACGGGATTCGGCTACGCAGCGCCTCGGACCACTGCGATGCTCGGCTGCCCCATGGAGATCGCCGTCCGTGGGCGGGCGTGGGTCTTGACGTGTCGAAGCGGCGCCTCGGTGTGGTTCCCCAAGGGCTCGGTTGCCGATCGAGGGCGGCCGTTGCGGCATCCGTCGCCGCCGACTCCGAGCAGCCGGGCCACAAAGACCGTAAATCGCCCATTCGGCCACGCGGGTGACGACCTGCGCCGGTCCGGCGATCGAGGAAGGTTTCGTTTTGAAGCCAGCGGCGGTGTGGAACCACCGAATGAAGCGCTCGACGGCGCTGGGTCATGTGAGCGCGGACCTGGCTTGACATCACCCAGGCACGGCACGGACCACAACCACGCCACCCGTCGCGCCGCCGAAGGCCGCAGCCGTGATGGATTTTCTATACGGGCATGCCAAAACACCGCACGCGAAGAGCAGGTCCAGGAAAGGCCTAGGTGACGTCGTCCCAGGAAGGGCGAGCCGCAGCGGCTGGCTGCGCGGCCGGAGACGACGGGGCGGGAGTCACGGCCGCGGTGCCGTTGGCGGCGGCCTGGGCGTCGCGCTTCACGGTGTCGGCGACGCCGCGGACCTCGCCGACGATGTCCTGCAGCGGGCGGCGCAGGGCGGCCTCGTCGGCCTCGCTCAGCAGGTGCTTGCGGAGGAAGGCCTTCGGGTGGAGGTCTTCGAGCTGGATGTCGGTGCCGAGCTCGCGGCTCAGGTCGCCGGTCGCGTTGCGGGCCATCTGGCGGACGTTGCGGAGCATGCGCATGCCGTCGCTGATCGCCTTCGGCAGCCGGTCCGGGCCGAAGATGAACAGCCCGACCAGCACGATGACGATGAACTCCCAGCCACCGAGGTTTTCCAAGCCCATTGCCGGCCCTCCCTGCTCTCGCCCGTCAGCCTACGCACTCACGGGCCTGATCCGGGAGGGCCCACCGGTTACTTCGCGTCGGCGACCAGGGTCACCGAGGTCTTCTCCTTGGTGGTGCCGCGCAGGTACTGGATCTCCACGACGGCGCCTGGGGCGTACTTGCGGATGAGAGCCGTCAGGTCCCAGAACTCCTCGACGGGCTTGCCGTTGACGGCCAGGATGACGTCGCCCGCGTGGAGGCCGGCGCCGGCGGCCGGGCCGTTGGCTTCGACGGAGGCGAGGCGGGCGCCGCCGGCCGGGTTGCGGTAGCTCGGGTCGGGTGAGACGCCCATCACAGTGCGCCGGGCCTTGCCGGTGTTGATGACGTCCTGGGCGACGCGGCGGGCGTGGTTGATCGGGATGGCGAAGGCGAGGCCGACGTTGCCGGCGGTTGCCTGGTCCTCCGACAGGGTGCCGATGACGGAGTTGATGCCGACGACACGGCCGGCGCCGTCGAAGAGCGGGCCGCCGGAGTTGCCCTGGTTGACGGCGGCGTCGGTCTGGATCGCCGAGTAGTAGCGGGCGGTGCCGCCCTCGCTGGTGCGGATCGGACGGTCGAGGTAGCTGACCACGCCGAACGTGACGGTGCTGGTCAGGCCGAGCGGCGCGCCGACCGCGACGACGGGGTCGCCGACCTGGAGCTGGTCGGAGTCGCCGAACTCGACGGGCTGCAGCTGGCCGTCGGGCAGGCCCGCGGTCTCGATCTTCAGCACGGCGATGTCGGACTCGTCGTCGCCGCCGACGACCGTGGCGGGTGCCACGGAGGCGTCGCTGAAGCGGATCGTGGCCGAGCCGCTGCCGCCGTGCACGACGTGGTTGTTGGTGATGACGTACCCGTCGGCGGAGACCACGAAGCCGGAGCCGAGGGACGTGCCGGAGCCGACCCGCATGCTGATCGTGACGACGCTCGGGAGGACCTTCTTCGCCAGGGCCGCGACGGTGTCCGGGGCGCGGCCGTTGAGTGGCGGGTCGCTGCCGAGCGGCGGTGCGCCCAGGACGCCGCCCCCGCCGGCGGCGAAGACGTAGCCGAGGGTGCCGCCGAGCGCGCCGGCGAGCAGCGCCGTGACGATCGACACGATCAGCACCAGGCCGATGCCGATGCGCGGGGCCTGCCCGGGCGGCGGCGGTTTCTCCAGTTCGGGTGGCTCCTCGGCCGGGGTCTTGACCACGACGACCTGCGCGTCGGGGTCGCGCCACGGGTCTGCGAGGGCGTCGGACCACCAGCTGCTCGGGGCGGGCTGCGGTCGCGGCTGCGCGGGCGGCATCGGCCAGCCGGCGTGGCTGGTCGGTGCGCCGTGGCCAGGCTGACGCCAGGCCGAACCGTCTGTCACGATCGGCTCCTCCGTCCGTTTCGCATCCAGCATTACACGGGCCGGCATCCCACACGTGAGGGCGAGGTCTCCTAGGCTTGCGGGGATCGACGTCTCCTGGAGGTGCGACATCCCCCCGTCCGTAAGAGCCGCGCAACAGTTCGCCGACTTCGTCGACGGCTACGTGCTGGAGGATCCGGTGCTCACCGCAGCCCGTGAGCAGGCCGCCGAGCTGGGCATCTCCGCCGTGAGCCGGGGCGAGGGCGCGGCGCTGCGGGTCGTCGCCGCGGTCAGCAACGCCAAGGCCGTCGTCGACGTCGGCACCGGCACGGGGGTGAGCGGCGGGTGGCTGCTGCGTGGCATGCGCCGCGACGGCGTCCTCACCACGATCGACCTCGAACCGGAGCATCAACGGGTCGCCCGGCGGGTCTTCGCCGCGGCCGGCAACCCGCCGTCGCGGACCCGGATCATCAGCGGACGGGCCCTGGACGTGCTGCCACGGCTCGCGGACCGCGCCTATGACCTGGTGTTCGTCGACCACGACCCGAGCGAGTACGTGGCGGTGACCGCGGCCGCCGAGCGACTGCTGCGGCCCGGAGGGACCCTCGTGCTGGCCGGCGCGCTCGGCGGGGGACGCGTCAGTGACCCGACGATCCGCGACTCGGAAACCGTCCTGCTGCGGGAGGCGGTCAAGGCACTGCGCGACAGCGACGCGTGGGTACCGGCGATCCTCCCCCTCGGCGAAGGCCTCCTCGTGGCGGCCAGGGCGCAGTAGCGGGAGGTCAGCGGGCGGCGCGGGTCCGGCGGCGCGGCGGGTCGTCGTCCGGGTTGTAGTCGTCCTCTTCGGCCGGCTCGTCCAGGGCGGCCTTCTTCGCCTTCTTCCGCTCCAGCTTGGCCCGCCGGACGGCGGCCTCGTCCAGCTCCTCGCTCATCCGGGTCAGCTCGGAGCGCAGGAAGTCACGGGTCGCGACCTCACCGACGGCGATGCGCAGCGACGCGATCTCCCGCGCCAGGTACTCCGTGTCGGCCTTCTGCGCGGCGGCGCGCCGCCGGTCCTCGTCGCTGGCCAGCCGGTCCCGGTCCGTCTGCCGGTTCTGGGCGAGCAGGATCAGCGGCGCCGCGTAGGACGCCTGCAACGACAGGATCAGCGTGAGGAACGTGAAGGTGTACGGGTCGAACTGCCACGTCCTCGGCGCCAGCGTGTTCCACAGGACCCAGGCGAGGATGAAGACCGTCATGTACACGAGGAACTTCGCGGTCCCCATGAACCGGGCGATCCCCTCCGACCACTGACCGAACGCCTCCGGGTCGAACCGGGGCAGCTTCAAGCGCCCGGGCTCCCGCGGCTGGTCGAGCTTGCGCCGGTCAGCCATTGCCGGCCGTCCCGCCGCCGGTGGTGCCGTCCGGCGCGCGGCCCGCGGTACCGGCGGCGTTGAGGAACGCGGGTTCGGCGTGCTCGCGGTCCCGCCAGTCCTCGGGCAGCAGGTGATCCAGCACGTCGTCGACGGTCACGGCGCCGACGAGCCGGTCGTTGTCGTCGACGACCGGCATGACCACCAGGTTGTACGTCGCCATCCGCCGCGTGATCTCACCGAGGGTGGTCTGCGGCGCGAGCGGCTTGATGTCGTTGTCGACGACGCCACCGAGCAGCGCCGACGGGGGCTCGCGCAGCAGCCGCTGGAAGTGCACGACACCCAGGTACCGCCCGGTCGGCGTCGCCATCGGCGGCCTGGTCACGAAGACCCCGGCGGCGACGGCCGGCGACAGCTGCGGCTCCCGGATGCGGGCGAGCGCCTCGGCGACCGTCTCGTGCGGCGCCATGACGATCGGCTCGGACGTCATCACCGAACCGGCGGTGCCGGGCAGGTAGTCCAGCAGCGCCCGCACCGGCGAGGCCTCGTCGGGCTGCATGAGGTCCAGCAGCACCTCCTGCTCACCCTTGGGCATCTCGGCGAGCAGGTCGGCGGCGTCGTCCGGGTCCATCTCCTCCAGCACGTCAGCGGCCCGTTCAGGCTCCAACGCGGCCATGATCTCCAGCTGGTCGTGCTCGGGGAGCTCCTCCAGCACGTCGGCGAGGCGCTCGTCGTCCAGGGCGGTCGCGACCTCGACGCGGCGGCTCTCCGACAGGTCCTGCAGCACGTTGGCGAGGTCGGCCGGGCGCATGTTGTCCAGCACCGCGAGGATGCCGGCGGTGCCCTGCGCGTGGGCGGTGCCGGCGAGCCCGGCGACCTCACCCCATTCGAGCTGGTTGAGGTGGCCGCGGCGGGTGAGCCGGCCGCTGAACTCGCGGACCGCCACCCGGCTCAACGCCCACGTGCCGGTCCGGTCGGCCTCCATCGCGACGTCGACGACGGTGCCGGTGCGGCCGGTCGCCGGGACGCTGACGTGCCGGTCGATGAAGTCCTCCAGGACCAGCAGCTCACCCTGGCGCTTCTCGAAACGGCGCAGGTTGAGGGTGCCGGTGTTGAGCACCACCGCGTCGGGCTCCATCGCGGTGATCCGGCCGATCGGCAGGAAGATCCGCCGCCGCATCGGCATCTCGGCGACCAGACCCACGACCCTGGGCGGCAGGTCATCGGTGCGGGCCCGGGCGACCGCGTCCCGCACCCGGCCTACCTGGTCGCCGTTCGGGTCGAACACGCTCAGGCCGGCGAGGCGCGCGACATAGACCCTGGGCGCGGTGCTCACGAGACTCAAGACTACTGAAGAAGACCACCGACTCGCGGTTGGACCGCCCCCGGGCCTTCCGGCTCCCCTAGGCTCGTCCACATGAGCAAGTTGCGGTACAAAGTGGTCGACGTCTTCACCGATCGTCCCTTCACCGGCAACCCCCTCGCCATCGTGTTCGACGCCGCCGACCTGGCCGGCGAACAGATGCAGGCGATCGCCCGCGAGTTCAACCTCTCCGAGACGATCTTCGTGCTGCCGCCGACGATGCCCGAGGCGACCTACCGGGTGCGGATCTTCACGCCGGGCACCGAGCTGCCGTTCGCCGGTCATCCCAGCGTCGGCTGCGCCGTCACGCTGCGCCGCGACGGCCTGGTCAAGGACGCCGACGTGGTGCAGGAGTGCGGCGCCGGACTCATCCCGATCAGCATCGACGAGGTACACGGCAGCGCCGTCGTCACCGGCGGCCAGCCGACCGTCGAGTCGGCGCTGGACCCGGCGCCGCTGCTCGCCGCGGTCGGCCTCACCGAGGCGGACTACGTCGGGCCGGCGCCGCGGAAGGCGGGGTGCGGGCTGCCGTTCACGTTCCTGTCCGTGACCGACGACGCCGTCGGGCGGCTGCGGCCGGACGGCCTGGTCGACAACGTCAGCGTCCTGCACTGGGACGCGGAGCGGCACGAGGCGCACGTCCGGGTGCTGGTGCCCGACGCCGGCGTCGCCGAGGACCCCGCGACCGGTTCGGCGGCGATGGGACTCGGGGTCTGGCTGGTCGCGTCGGGGCTCCTGCCCGGTGACGGGCTCAGCCGGTACCAGATCCGTCAGGGCTCCGAAATGCACCGCCCGTCCCTGCTGAGCTGCTCGATCACGGCCGCGGGCGGCGAGGCGGTGTCGGCGACGGTCTCCGGCCACGTCGTGGCGATCGCGTCCGGGGAGATGATCGTGCCGCCGTTCGTGGGCTGATCCCCGCCGCCGCTCGTCGTGGGCGGCTCAGCGTCCGCTGGTCGCGCCCGGCGACCGCCGAGCACGACGATCGTGACGCCGGCAAGCAGCAGCGCGATCCCGGGCAGCGTCTGCGACGCCGGCAGCTGGTCCAGCATCAGCCAGGCCAGCAGCAGCGCCCCGGGCACCTCGAGCAGGAGCAGCACCGCGACGGTGGTCGGCGGCACGCGGCGCAGGGCGTAGTTGATGAGGGTATGGCCGAGCAGCTGCGGTCCCACCGTCATCGCCGCGAGCGCCAGCCACGTCTGCGCCGGGTAGCCGGTCAGGTCCTGCCCGCCGAGCAGGCAGGCCAGCCCGAGCACGATCGCGCAGATCGAGTAGCAGATCGTCGCGTACGTGCTGGTCGCGATCGACCCGCGGGCGTGCGCGCCGAGCAGCGTGTACCCGGCGGCCGCGATCCCCCCGACGAGCGCGAGGGCGTCGCCGGCGAGGGCCCGGCCGGACAGGTCCGGGTCGGCGCCGGTGGCGAGGGCGACGCCGAGCACGGCCAGCCCGACACCCGCCCAGGTGCTGCCGGGGACCCGGATGCCGCGGATGGCGCTGATCAGCGACGTCCAGATCGGCGTGGTGCTGACCAGCGCGACGGACATCGCGACGCTGGTCAGCTTCACGCTCGGCACCCACGTGGCGAAGTGCACCGCGAGGCAGACGCCGGACAGGACGCTGGCGCCGAGGACCTTCGAGCGGAACTCGTCGCGGCGCACGGCGATCGCGACCGGGGCGATCGCGGCGACCCCCAGCACGTTGCGCCAGAAGGCGATCGCCAGCGCCGGCGCGGCCGCGTACGCGATCAGCGGCGCCGAGGACGAGACCGCGACGATCGCGACGGCAAGGGCGAAGATCGCGGGCAGTCCGATGTGGCGCATACGGCGATGTTGTCATTCTGTGAAAATTGTCTGGGATCCGACACCGGGCCACCGTTATTGGCAGTAGACCAGACCGGTCTGCTTCATACTTTCGGACGATACCCGGAGGGCCGAACGGTGTTCAGTGCTGTCCTTTTCGACTACTTCAACACCTGCACGACCGCCGTCGTACGCGGCGACGGGCACCGGCGGACCGCGGAGGTCCTCGGCGTCGACCCCGACGCGTGGCTGGCGCTGCTGGACCGTACCTTCGACGCCCGAGCCAAAGGTGCCTACGGCAGTGTCTTAGCCGGCCTGCGGGCGCTCTGCGTCGAACTCGGCGTGGAGCCCACCCCCGCCCGCCTGCGCGAAGCCGCCGACCTGCGGGTCGTCTCGCTCCAGCAGGACGCACCCCCACGCCCCGAGGCCGAACCCGTCCTGCGCCTGCTGCGCGACCGCGGCGTGCGCACCGCCGTCGTCAGCGACTGCTGGTTCGAACTGCCGTCGGTGCTGCCCGGCACGCCGATCGGCCGCCTCTTCGACGTGGGCGTCTACTCCTCCCAGGTCGGACAGGCCAAACCACACCCGGCGATGTACCGCGCCGCCTGCGACCGCCTCGGCGTCCACCCCGAGGCGTGCCTGTACGTCGGCGACGGCGGCGGCCACGAACTGACCGGTGCCCGCCGCTTCGGCCTGACCGCCGTACAACTCGACGCGCCCGACCTCGGCGGACACCTCACGTTCCACGCCGACCTCGACTGGGACGGCGCGCGCATCACCAGCCTCGACGAAATCCCCGACCTGGTCGCCGGTCGCATGCCACTGACCGCGGCGGTCGGTGCGCCTATGCTGAACTGGTGACGGCGCCATTGTCGCCGATGGATGGACGGCTGCTCGCCGGACTCGCGGCGCGCGCCGTCCGCGCGCGCCTGTCCGGCGAACGCCTCACCGCCCAACTCCCGCCGTCCGGCGCGGTGCACGCCGATGGCGCCTCGTTCGTCACCCTGGAGCGTGCCGGCACCCTCCGCGGCTGCGTCGGCACCCTGGAGCCGAGCCGGCCGCTGCACCACGACGTCGTCCACAACGCCGTCCGGGCGATGCGCGACCCCCGCGTCCCACCCGTCACCGCCGCCGACTGGCCCGAGCTGGACGTGAAGGTCTCCGTCCTCGACCGGCCCGCGGACCTGCCCGCCGGCAGCCGCCGGGTGCTGCTGGAGGCGCTGGTGCCGCACGTACACGGCCTGATCCTGACCGACGGCACCCGCCGCGCCACGTTCCTGCCGTCGGTGTGGGCGAAACTCCCCTCCGCGGACCAGTTCGTCGACGCCCTGCTGCGCAAGGGCGGGTGGAGCGAGTGGCCGACCGGGCTGCGGGCGCTGGCGTACGGCTCGACCGAGTTCCAGGACCGCTCGCCGCGTTCTCCGCTGTGACGGGCTAGCTTGCCGCGTTCGCTGCTGTGGCGGGCCGACTTGCCGCGTTCGCTGCTGTGGCGGGCCGGCTTGCCGCGTTCGCTGCTGTGGCGGGCCGGCTTGCCGCGTTCGCTGCTGTGGCGGGCCGGCTTGCCGCGTTCGCTGCTGTGGCGGGCCCGCTTGCAGCGCTCTCTGCTGTGACGGCTCCGTCGCCCCGCGACCGTTCGTTGCGACCCGCGGCGCCCCGTGACCGGCGACCCGTGACCCGCGGCCGTCCGCCGAGCCTTCGCCGTGCCCTTTGCCGCGCCTTTGCTTTGCCGCGCCTTTGCTTTGCCATGCCGCCGGCCCGTTCGCAGCGCCGTCGCTTCGCCGCGCCCTTGCTTTGCCGCGCCGCAAGCCCGTTCGCCGCGCTCCCGTTGTGATTGGATGGCGTACGTGGAACCGCTGGTCGAAGAGGCCGCCAAGAAGGCCGCCGTCGCCTGGCTCGCCGTCCCCGGCGCCGGCCCGTCCTACCTGGTCTGGTGCGCGTGGCTCGGCGGGTCGCTGCTGGTCGTGAGCGGCCCCGGCGAGCAGGCAGCGCCCGGGCTCGCCGACTCGGACACCGCCGACGTCACGCTGCGCGGCGACCACGGTGGCCGGATCGTCACCTGGACCGCGACGGTCGAGACCCTCGACCCGGCCGGCGAGGCGTGGGCGGAGCTCGTGCCGCAGCTCGCCGGGAAACGTCTCAACGGCGGCACCGAACTCGCGACCCGCTGGGCGACCGAGTGCGTGGTCAGCCGCCTCACCCCGGCAGACGACGCGCCGCTGGTGCCGCTGCCCGACGACTCGCAGGCCGCGCCGCCGAAGCCGTCACCGGCGACCAGGCTGCCGAAGCGACCGTTCCGCCTGCACAAGGTCCGCAACGCCCGCCGTTGACAGCCGGCCACAAACCCCGCAACGACTCCGCCACCGACGTCGGCGCCACAGTCCCAGCAACGACTCGCCGGCGCCACAACCCTTCGCCGCGCAAGCGGGCCGCACCAGACCGCCGGCCAAAAAGGCCAGCGCCGCACCCCCGCTGTCGACGCCCGCCACGAACCCTGCGGCAACTCGCCGTCAACGCCGGCCGGCCACACCCCCCGCACCGCCCAGACGCCGACGCCACACCCCCCGCGCCGCGCAAACGAGCCGCACCAGACCGCCGGCCAACAAGGCCCGCAAGCGCAACAAACAGCGGCAACGCGAGCCCGGCCTGGAACCAACGACTACGACCCCGGCGGCGCCGCGCTGCTCAACTGCACCGTACCGCATCCGAAAAAATTGCGACCAAACCCAGCAACCACGCGCTCACATACCGTAGTTCAGAAGCCGACCGCCGCCATGCTCGCGTCCCACAGCCGGGCGGCCAGCTGGGCGTCCTCGGTCTGCGCGTTCGGGCGGATCAGTTTCCGCTTCTCGTAGTAGCCGCCGGACACCAGCTGCGGCCGGGGCGTCGCGACCAGCCAGACCAGCGTGTCCGCGCCCTGCTCGGGGGTCTTCGCGAACGGGGTCACCTTCGTCATCAGGTTGACCCCGATGCCCGCGCCGAACCGGCTGCGCACGAAGCCCGGGTGGTAGCTCGCCGACATGATGTCGGGCCAACGGCGGGCCGCCTCCGCCGCGAAGAGGATGTTCGCCTGCTTCGCCGCACCGTACCGCTTCCACATCCCCGCCTTGTGCTCCCCGCGCAGGTCCGACGGGTCGATCGTGCCCATCGCGTGCGCGGCCGAGGCGGTGTTGATGATCCGGCCGTTGCGCAGTTGCTCCCGCAGCAGGTTGCTCAGCAGGAACCCGGCCAGGTGGTTGGACTGGATCGTGGGCTCGAAGCCGTCCGTGGTCCGGGACTGGCCGGCCACCACGCCGCCGGCGTTGTTGGCGAGGACGTCGATGCGCTGGTACCGCTGCCGCAGGTGATCCACCAGCACGTGCACGTCGTCGAGGCGGGCGAAGTCGGCCCGGTACGCAGGAGGTGTACGCCCGCCGGCGGCCTCCACCTGTGTCACCGCCGCGGTCAGGCGGCCCGGGTCGCGGCCGACGAGGACCACGTGTGCCCCGCGGCGCGCCATGTCGACGGACGCGGCCAGGCCGATCCCGGAACTCGCGCCGGTGACCACCACGGTGCGGCCGGTGAGATCTCCCACAGGGGCGTTCTGCGCAATCACGCGACGAGGTTACCGTGGCGTAGGTCCCCCTTAATGCTCACTAAGGAGCGCACCGTCATGCGTCCTCGCCGGTCCTGCCTCGCCGTCCCCGGCTCGAGCGTCAAGATGCTCGACAAGGCTCAAGGGCTCCCCGCCGACCAGGTCTTCCTCGACCTGGAGGACGCCGTCGCCCCGCTGGCGAAGCCTGACGCGCGCAAGAACATCGTGGCCGCGCTCAACGACGGTGACTGGGGCGGCAAGGCCAGGGTCGTGCGGGTCAACGACCTGACCACGCCGTGGACGTACCGCGACGTCGTCGAGGTCGTCGAGGGCGCGGGGGAGAACCTCGACTGCATCATGCTGCCGAAGGTCCAGTCCGCGGGGCAGGTCGAGTGGCTGGACCTGACGCTCACCCAGATCGAGAAGACGATGGGCCTCGAGGTCGGCAGGATCGGCATCGAGGCGCAGATCGAGAACGCGGCCGGCCTGGTCAACGTCGACGCGATCGCGACCGCCTCGCCGCGGATCGAGACGATCATCTTCGGCCCCGCCGACTTCATGGCCTCGATCAACATGAAGTCGCTGATCGTCGGCGGGCTCATCCCCGGGTACCCGGGCGACCCGTACCACTACATCCTCATGCGCATCCTCATGGCCGCCCGGATGCACGACCTGCAGGCCATCGACGGGCCGTTCCTGCAGATCCGTGACGTCGACGCGTTCCGTGAGGTCGCCACCCGCAGCGCGGCGCTCGGCTTCGACGGCAAGTGGGTCCTGCACCCCGGCCAGATCGACGCCGCCAACGAGGTCTACTCGCCGGCCCAGGACGACTACGACCACGCCGAGCTCATCCTCGACGCGTACGAGCACTACACCTCCGAGGCCGGTGGCAAGCTCGGTGCGGTCATGCTGGGCGACGAGATGATCGACGAGGCGTCACGCAAGATGGCCCTGGTCATCTCCGCGAAGGGCCGCGCCGCGGGCATGTCCCGCACGACATCGTTCACCCCGCCGGCCTGAGAAATCCGTGTCGCATTGCCCGGGGGCGGCTCGGGCAGGCAGGATTTGCCCTATGGCACCCGACCTACGATCCACCGGTCCCGCCGGAAAAGGCAACCGGCGTGACGCGAGCCGCCCCTCTTCGGCCCGCCGCACCCTGCGGGCCGTCCCGTCCACCGGGCCTGAGCTCGCCGAAGAGCCGGTCGCGGAGGACGAGGGCAGCACGGCGATCGACCGGCTCGACGGCCGCGTCGCGCTGGTCACCGGCGCCGGCAGCCCGGACGGCATCGGCTACGCCACCGCCCGCCGGCTGAAGGCGATGGGCGCGGCGGTCGCCATCGTCTCCACCACCCGGCGCATCCACGACCGGGCAACCGAGCTCGGCGTCACCGGTTTCGTCGCCGACCTCACCGTCGAGGCCGAGGTCGGTGCGCTCGCCGACGCGATCATCGACTCCGTCGGCACCGTCGACATCCTCGTCAACAACGCCGGCCTGGCCAGCAAGGCCAGCCCCGAGGTCCTGCGCCCGGTCGCGCAGCTCACCTACGAGGAGTGGCGCGCCGAGATCGACCGCAACCTCACCACCGCGTTCCTGGTCAGCCGCGCCTTCGTCGGCGGCATGGCCGAGCACGGCTGGGGTCGCATCGTCAACCTCGCCGCCACCGCCGGACCCGTCAACGCCCTGCCCGCCGAGGCCGGCTACGCGGCCGCCAAGGCCGGCGTCGTCGGCCTCACCCGCGCCCTGGCGATGGAGCTCGTCGCCGACGGCATCACCGTCAACGCGGTCGCCCCCGGCATCATCCACACCGGCGCGTCCACGCTCGTCGAGCTCAAGCAGGGCTTCGGCACCCCCATGGGCCGGCCCGGCACCCCCGAGGAGGTGGCCGCCACGATCGCGTTCCTGTGCTCGCCCGGCGCCTCGTACATCACCGGCCAGATGCTCGTCATCGACGGCGGCAACAGCGTCCGTGAGGCGCAGTACCGCTGAACGAACCAAGAGCCAAGAACCAAGAGCAAGAGCCAGGAGCAAGGTCCGGACTCGGGTCCGCCGTGGTCCGGGCCGCCGCTCCCGCCAGGCACCGGGCCGGGGCCCAGCTTCGCTGGCCCTGGCCCTGCCAGGTCCGCCGATAGTTGCGCAGCCGCGACCTCCGGCCGCGAACAAGCGCGCGACCTCCGGCCGCGACCGGGTCGGGCGGGACTGGGACGAGGGCTGGGCGGGGGCCGGTTGCCCTCGGACGATCTGACCGTCCAGGGGCAACCGCAAGCGGTCAGAAGCCCAGCACCACGATCGGCACGCCGCACAGCACGAGCAGCTCGACGTAGCCGATCACCAGAGCGGCCAGCGCCAGCCTGTGGCCGCGCTCACCCGTACGCCTCGTCTGGGCCCACGCGATGTGCCCCATCAGGATGCCGAACGGTGGCACCAGCACCGCGCAGACCAGGGCAATGACGGCCATCTTGTTGTAGCGCACCTGAGAACCATTTCACAGCACTGTGTGGGCCGCTCACGTTGGCCCGGAGCAGGGCGGGCCGGGATACTGCCTGCATACCCGCCGGTAACTTGCGCTGATCCAAGACGCCGCTGACCAATGGAGGTCCACCGATGGCCCGCCTCGCCCAGACGCCCGGTCTGACCGATGTGCAGCAGTCGATCCTGGAGACCGTGCGGGAGTTCGTCGACAAGGAGATCATCCCGCACGCGCAGCACCTGGAGCACGGCGACGTCTACCCGGCGGACATCGTGGACGGCATGCGCGAGATGGGCCTGTTCGGCCTGACGATCCCGGAGGAGCACGGCGGTCTCGGCGAGTCGCTGCTGACCTACGCCCTCGTCGTGGAGCAGCTGTCGCGGGGCTGGATGTCGGTGTCCGGCATCGTCAACACGCACTTCATCGTCGCGTACCTCGTCGCGCAGCACGGATCGGCGCAGCAGAAGGCGGACCTCCTGCCGAGGATGGCCGCCGGCGACGTCCGCGGCGCGTTCTCCATGTCGGAGCCCGGCTGCGGGTCCGACGTCGCCGCGATCCGGACCAAGGCGGTGCCCGACGGCGACGACTACGTCATCAACGGCCAGAAGATGTGGCTGACGAACGGCGCGTACTCCTCCGTCGTCGCGACGCTGGTCAAGACCGACCTCGGCGCCGAGTCCGTCTACGGCAACATGACCACGTTCCTGCTGGAGAAGACGCCCGGCTTCGGCGAGAACGAGGCGCTGCCCGGGCTCACCATCCCCGGCAAGATCGAGAAGATGGGGTACAAGGGCGTCGAGACGACCGAGATGATCCTCGAGGACGTCCGGGTGCCGCAGACCGCCGTGCTCGGGGGCGCGGACAAGGCAGGTCGCGGCTTCTACCAGATGATGGACGGCATCGAGGTCGGCCGGGTCAACGTCGCGGCGCGGGCGTGCGGGATCTCGATCCGTGCGTTCGAGCTGGCGATCGCGTACGCGCAGCAGCGCCAGACGTTCGGCGCGCAGCTGGTCAAGCACCAGGCGATCGCGTTCAAGCTCGCGGAGATGGCCACGAAGATCGAGGCCGCGCACGCACTCATGGTCAACGCGGCCAGGCTTAAGGACGCGGGCCAGCGCAACGACGTCGAGGCCGGCATGGCGAAGCTCCTGGCGAGCGAGTACTGCGCCGAGGTCGTCCAGGAGTCCTTCCGCATCCACGGCGGTTACGGCTACTCCAAGGAGTACGAGATCGAACGCCTCATGCGCGAGGCGCCGTTCCTGCTCATCGGCGAGGGCACCAGCGAGATCCAGAAGACGATCATCAGCCGGGGGCTGCTCAAGGAGTACGGGGTCCGCTGATCGCGTGCACCGCCCGGACCACGGCGATGCAGGTGTCCTCGACGTAGTCGATGCCGGCGGCCTCGGCCAGGGCGCGACCCTCGGGCGAGACGATGTCCTGCTGCAGCCACACCGCCGGCGCGCCGATCGCGATCGCGTCCTTCACCACCTGCGTCGCGTCCGCAGACGGCCGGAACACGTTGACGAAGTCCACCGGTCCGGGGATGTCGGCGAGGCTGCGGTACGCACGGACGCCGAAGATCTCATCGGCGTACGGGTTGACCGGGATGATCGTCCACCCTCGCCGCTGGATCGCCAGGGGCACCGCGTGAGCGGTCTTGCGCGGGTCCCTCGACGCCCCGACGACGGCGATGGTCGTGGATTCCCGCAGGATCTGCTCAGCGCTGCGCATGCCTCGACGGTAGCGCGCCACAGACGGCCGGACGGGTGCCGGAGACGGTAGCGCGCACCACATGCCGGACGCGCGCCACGCCGCCGGACGCACGCCGCGCCGCACCGCTGGATGCGCGCCACGCCGGACGCACGCCGCCGGACACGCGCCACGCCGCCGGACGCACGTCGCGCCGCGCCGCTGGATGCGCGCCGCGCCGGACGCACGTCGCGCCGCGCCGCTGGATGCGCGCCGCGCCGGACGCACGTCGCGCCGCGCCGCTGGATGCGCGCCGCGCCGGACGCACGTCGCGCCGCGCCGCTGGATGCGCGCCGCGCCGGACGCACGTCGCGCCGCGCCGCTGGATGCGCGCCGCGCCGGACGCCGCGCCGCGCCGCCGGACGCGCGCCGCCGCCGGATGCGTGCCGGAGACGGTTGCCCGCTACACCGCGGGGATCGGTGTCGGGCCGCCCGCCAGCCCGGCCGACAGCCGCGCCCCGAGCAGCGACCCGTGCACCCGGACCGCCTCCGCCGGCGAGCCGATCGAAGGACGCCGCCCCGGGTGCGCCACGTAGTAGCCGATCAGGTCCAGCAGGAACAGCAGGTTGCCGTCGACGTCCTCCGGTCGCACCGTCACCGGCCGGGACCGCCCGGCCACGATCAGGTCGACGTGCGGGTGCCACCGGTCACCGTTGAGCTCGACGCGTTCGATGGTGTCCCAGATGTACGACCGTGCCCCGACCCCCACGCCCGTGATGGTGAGGCGGACGGTGGGCGTCGCCCGGACCAGCCGCATCAGCCCGCGCGCGCCGCTGGTGAACCCGGCGGCCGCGAAGACGAGCGCAAACCCGGCCACCACCGGCCCGGCATCGGCCAGCAGCGCCATGATGAGGATCATCGACGAGACGGCCAGCTGCCGCCCGACCCGCGCGCACCCCTCACGGAACGGCCGGTGGAACTGCCAGCCGGGACGCGCCGGCGCCTCGTCACGGCGGCGCAGCTCGTTGACCGCGAAGTTGCTGCCGTGCACGACCACGTTGGCCAGCACGAACGGCATCAGCACCGCACTGCCCGACGGCCCGCCGAACGCCAGCAGCAGGCCGCCGGCCAGCAGCGTCACGGCGGGCGGGACGGCGACCCACAGCCAGTTCAGCGGGTTGCGTCGCGGCGCGATCATGGCCATACGTTACGGACTCCGCTCCGCCGGTTGCGTCACCCGTTCGGGCCGGAGCCTGCGCTGCATCGCGCTGCCCAGTACCGTGACCGCCGCGCCGACGTACACGAGGTTGAACAGGATCTGGCCGCTGACCGCGATCCTGGCCGCCTGCCCGACGGCGTGTATGTCGCCGAAGCCGACGGTCGCGAGGGTGGACAGCGTGAAGTACAACGCGTCCGTCCTCGTGTCCAGCCCGACGAACTGCCCGTCATGGTCGGCCAGCAGCAGGTACCCCATGGAGAACGCCAGCACGGCCACGATCAGCAGATTGAGCAGCGTCTCCACCCGCACGTCCGTGCGCTCGTCGGCGCGCAGGTACCGGCCCAGCTGCCGGCTGAACGACACGACCAGCACAGCCAGCGCGACCGCGGCGGCGGCCACCTGGACCCAGTCCTCCGCGGCGCGCACCAGGCGCAGCGGGATCAGGTAGTAGACGCAGCCGGCGGCCACGAAGGTGACCGCCGCGCGCCGCACCGGTGTCTGCACAGGTCCACCGTGCCCCGTCAGCGGGGTGTGGTCAGGTGACCTGCCGGGTGAGCGTGCCGCGGAGCCGCTCGAGCTCCTCCGCGGTGCCGATCGCCGCCCGCCGCTCCGGCTGCCGGGCGTAGAGGTCGATGACCCGCGTCAGGAAGTACAGCGAGACCTCCAGCGGCACGTCCTCACCTGGCCGGAACTCCCGCACCCGCCGCCCCTGCACCAGCTCAGGGCTGCTGACCGACCAGACACCGGGCTCCGATGTGATGTCGAGGGCGTCCCACGGTACGAACGAGCGCCCGCCGTCGATCGCCACCCCTTCGGCGGTGAGGACGAGGGGCCCGCTGCGCAGCATCCTGATCGACAGGACCAGCAGGAACAGCGAGGTCAGGACGATGATCCCGTAGGACATCGCGCGCAGGACCGACAGGTGGCCGACCCGGAACCCGTTGAACGCCATCAGCACCAGCGACGCGCCGAGCACCCCGTAGAACACGCACTGCCGCCGGAAGCTGGGCTGCACCCGGAACGCCGCCTGCTCCCGCCACACCACGATCGCGAACGTCGACGGCCCCCGCGTCGTGTGTGCCAGCAGAATCAGCCCGAACGCGATGCCGATCGTGGCGATGATCAGCAGCACGAGCAGCATCGGCACGTAGGCACTCGGGTCGTCTCTGGTCACGACCGGCACCAGCACGCCGACCACGGCGGTCGGCGCCAGGAGCACCAGGAAGTCACCGGCACGAGCACGCATACGACCGAGCTTATGCACGCTAGCTGACGGTTTCCTGACCGCCGATCACAGCAGCGACAACTGCTCGACGGTTTCCGCGGCCGACGCCCCCGCCACCCCTGGCGCGGCCGCTGTGGCCCCGCCGGCTCCCGGAGCCTGAGCGGCTCGCCCCGCTTCCGCCACCCGCGCCCCTGCCGCGGTCGCTGCGTGGCCGGGGGGTTGTGTGGCCGGGCCGGCGCCGGTGGCCGTCGGTGCCTGTGAGGCTCGCACCGGTCCCGCCGCCCACGTCGTGCCCGCGGTTGTGCCCGCCCTTGCCTGCATGGCCGTCCCTGTTCTCGTCCCCGTCCCCGCGGGGTCGGACGCCCCAGCTTTCGCCCCCGTATTCACCTCCACCGTATTCACCCCCGCCGCATACACCCCCGCCGCAGGCGACGACGGCGCCGGCGACGCGAGGGTGAGCGGCAGCATCAAGGCGGTCAGGGCCGCGGACGGCGCCGGCTCAGCGGCCTGCGGGGGCGGTGTGGGGCCGGCGGACGGCTGGCGGGTGGTGCCGGTGCCGCCGGTGGGCAGGCCGTGGCGGCGGCAGGCGAGCCGGACCCGTGCGGCGACCTCACGCTGGTAGGCCTGGCCGGTGTATGCGCCGTCGCCATACAGCTGCCGGTAGCGCGGCAGCAGGTGCGGGTGCTCGCGGGTGAGCCACGCCTGATACCACTCCCGCGCGCCCGGGCGCAGGTGCAGTGGGAGCGGCACGACGCTGGCCGCGCCCGCCGCGGCGAGGGCGGCCACGGTCGCGTCGATCGACTCCGGGGTGTCGGTGAGGCCGGGCAGGATCGGGGCCATGAGCACGCCGACCGCGAACCCCGCGTCGGCGAAGCGCCGGACCACGTCGAGCCGGCGGCGTGGGCTGGGCGTGCCCGGCTCCACCGAGCGCCACAGCGGCTCGTCGAGGAAGCCGATCGACATCGACACGCTGACGCTCGTCACCGCCGCCGCCTGGGACAGCAGGTCGAGGTCGCGGGCGATGAGGGTGCCTTTGGTGAGGATCGAGAACGGGTTGGCGTGGTCGCGCAGCGCGGCCAGGATGCCGGGCATCAGCCGGTATCGCCCCTCGGCCCGCTGGTAGCAGTCGACGTTGCTGCCCATGGCCAGGTGCTTGCCCGGCCAGGACGGCGCGGAGAGCTCCCGGCGCAGCACCTCCTCGGCGTTGACCTTGACCACGATCTGCGAGTCGAAGTCGTGGCCGGCGTCCAGGTCCAGATAGGTGTGGGTGTTGCGGGCGAAGCAGTTGTGGCTGACCACTCCGCCGGCGATGAAGTCGCCCGTGCCGGTGGTGATGTCGAACATGGGCACGTCGACGCCGAGCGGCTCGATCGCGGTCACCCGCAGCCCGTCGTCGCCGCGGACGAGCTCGCCGGCGACGGTGCCGGTCGGCGTGACCGGTGCGAACATCAGCCCGAACCGCAGCCGCTCCCGCACCCCGCCGAGCACCCTGGTCAGGGTCGCGTCGGTGACGGTGGCGAAGCCGAGCACCGTCAGGCACTCGACCAGCCAGTCGACGACGACCTTGTCGACGAGGTCGAAGGCGGGCAGCCCGGGCTCGCCGGGGGTGAGCTGGCCGGCGGCGTCGAACAGGCCGGCGACGAACCCCTGCCGCCAGGCGCGGGTGGGCACGGCGGGCCAGTCGAGAACGGCGCTCGCGTCGCGGACGCTGGCGCCCGCATACTCGCGGTCCTCGTCGGCCATCGCGTGCAGCCCGCCGCAGGCCGTGGCATATGCCCTGGCCCGGCGCAGCGCGGCGGGCGCGACGGGGCCGACGTGACCGTCGCCGTGCACAAACCCGCAGAGATACCCCCGGCGGTATCCCGTGGACTCCGTGGGCCGCTCGGGCAGGGCGCCGAAGCCGGCGAGCCGGTTGGCGGTGGTCAGGTGCGGCCGGCGGGCGCGGCCGTGCCGGGCGCCCGTGACGTGCTTCCAGCCGCGGTCGGACAGGAACCGGTGATCACCGGAGGCGACCAGCGTGGTGCCGTCGTGGAGGGTGACGCGGTGTGCCGGTTTGACGGTCGACCAGTGCGCGAGCACCGTCGTGGCGACATACCGCCGGAGCCGGCCGTCGCGCACGGTGCCGATGATCGCGTCACCGGCGCGCAGGTCGGCCAGGGGGCGGGTCGTGCCGTCGGCCATGAGGATCGCGGTGTCGCCGGCCAGGCAGTAGACGCAGGCGTGCGAACAGCCGCGATACGGGTTGATCGTCCACTCGAACGGCACACGTGAGCGCGCCGGCACCCGGTTGACCAGGGATTTGGCCTGCACCTCATAGAAGGTGACACCCCGGAACTCCGGGGTGTCGAAGGTCCGGACGACGGCCCCGGGCAGTGCGAGCGGCAGGGCTCGCACTGGCCCGGCGTCACCGGTATCGGGACCGCCAGTCGCCTTCAGGTTGTCCCATCGCACGGGTTCATTCGAACACGCGTACGAACGAACCGCAAGCTACGCCTCGACGGTTTCGCTGACCGCGTTCTCGCGCTCCGTGACCCCCGCCGGCTCGGCGTCCGCGGTCGCGGCCTCGGCCTTCGCGGTCTCGGTCTTGGCGGTCTCGGTCTTGGCGGTCTCGGTCTTGGTGGACTCGGCCTTGGTGGTGTCCGTCTTCGCGGTCTCGGCCTTGGCGGTCTCGGTCTCGGGCTCGTCGGCCGCCGCGTCGCCGTGCTTGCCGGCCGTGTGCTCGGCGATCTGCGCCCGCACCTCGTCCATGTCCAGCTCGCGGACCTGCTTGATCAGCGACTCGAGCTGCTGCTCACGCATCATGCCCGGCTGGGAGAACACCGCGACGCCGTCCCGCACGATCATCAGCGTGGGGATGGAACGGATCTGGAACTCCATCGCCAGCTCCTGCTGGGCCTCGGTGTCCACCTTGCCGAAGATCAGGTCCGGGTTGTTCTCCGAGACCTTCTCGTACGTCGGTGCGAAGGCCCGACACGGCCCGCACCACTCGGCCCAGAAGTCGACGAGAGTGATTCCGTCGCCGCCGACCTTCTCGGCGAAGTTCTCGGCGGTCAGTTCTACGGTTGCCATGTCTGTCCGATCCTTTCGGGCGGTCGGGTACGCACCGTTGTAACCACGTACCCCTTACCGGCATTCCCAACCGGTGTCCGGGCTCACGATGGCGCCGACGCGCGGGTGATCCATGATGGAGGCATGCATCGGCCGACGTTCGTCTTCGACGGTGACTGCGCCTTCTGCTCATCATGCGCCCGGTTCATCGAAAACCGCATCAGGCCGGCTGCGGACGTCGTGGCGTGGCAGTTCAGCGACCTCGACGCGCTCGGGCTCACCGAGGAGCAGGCGGGCGCCGCGGTGCAGTGGGTGAGCGCCGGGCGTGCCCCGACCGCGGGCCCCGTCGCGATCGCCGACCTGCTCAAGACCGCGCCCGGGCTCGCCGGCCGGCTGCTGTGGCGGCGCCGGCGCCGTGCTCGGGCTGCGCCCGGTCACCGCCCTGGCCTGCCGGTGTACCGCTGGGTCGCCCGCAACCGGCACCGGATGCCCGGCGGCACCGCCGCCTGCGCCCTGCCCCCCGACCACCCCGCCCGCGCCGGCCGCTGAACCCCGCACCGCCCGCTGAACCCCGCGCAGACCGGAGCCCGTACCGGCCGAAACCGCCGCGTCGCCGATGAAACCCGCACCGCCCGCTGAACCCCGCACCGCCCGCTGAAACCCGCGCAGACCGGAGCCCGTACCGGCCGAAACCGCCGCGTCGCCGATGAAACTCGCGCTGCCCGCCGAGGGCAAACCGGCAGATTTGCGGCTGGGTCGGACTTTTCGGCATACGCTCGCGGTGGGAGGTACGCCATGTCGAGCCAGCCCACACCGAGCCAGCCCAGCGCCGGGGTCGACCTGCCGCTGCACAGGCACGAGTGGGACCGGCTCGTCCGGCTTCCTCGCCTCGTCCTCGTCGTCGCCAGCGCCGGGGACGACAATGTCGACGCCGTCGCCGGGGTCGAGGCCATCGCGGCCGGTCAGCGCTCCAGGGCGCTGCTCGTCCGTGGCGTCGTCGCGGCGATCTTCGCCGAGCAGGCCGACGACACCGCACCGCTGGACCGCGACGGCGTGCTCGCCGAGTGCGGCGCGGCCGTGCGGATGCTGGCCGGACGGATGGGCGCGGACGTCGCGCTCGCCTACGGCGAGTGGCTGATGGACGTCGCGGCCAGCGTCGGCCGGACCGCGTGGCGGCCCGGCGTGATCCGGCTCGGCGGGGTGGAGGTCCTGCTCGCCGAGCGGGAGTTCGTCAACGAGATCGGCAGGGAATTGGCGCTGGCCCTGCACCGCCAGTAGCGGGTCGCGCCGGTGGTCGCCGGTCGGGTGGGCTGGTCAATCCTTCTCATCCGGCTGGCCTCCAAACCGCCGTGGCGCCCCGGGCCGATTCAGGCCTGGACCATGCAGCCCCAGCCGTCGTACATGCCGTCGTGGCGCTCCACGACGCCCCTGACCTCCCACGTGACCTCGTGCAGCGCCGGGGGCTCGACCGCGTCCCGCCGGATCGCCTGCAGCACGAAGTCGGCCTCGTCGCCCCGCTCGACGGTCACCGCGAACCCGAGGGTCCGCAGGTCCTCGGCGGCCGACTCGGCGTGCTCGGCGTCGGGGAAGTACGCGAGGAACTCCACCGCCCGCGGCTGGCTGAGCCGGTCGCCGTGGCCTTCGAGCTCCTGCACGACCTGGTTGTCGTCCATGATGTTGCGCTGCCACGCGTCGGGGGTGAGCTCGTCACGGACCCGGGTCCAGCCGGGGTCAGGGTTGAGCGCGGCGACCGGGGACAGTGCCGGGAGGTCCGGCAGCGGGGGCGCGGTCGCGCCGTCGGGCAGGTAGCCGGTGATGCGGCCGGTGTTGGCCGTGACCACCCGGCCGACCATCGCGCCCCCGGAGGCGCGCAGCGCCTGCCGCACCGCCTCGTCGAGGGCGTGGATGGCGCTCAGTTCGGCGTCGGCGGGCATGCCGCTGGTGCCGTCGCCCGTGTAGGTGAAGTCGACGTCGACGCGCTGCGGCAGCTTCGCCACCGGTGCGGCCTCGACCGCGCCGAGGTCGATGTTGTACATCGCCAGCGCGTGGCCGATCTCGCCGGGGTACACGGCCCAGCGTTCGACCCATGCCGGCTCACGCCCCAGCAGCCTGCGCAGCAAACCCACGGCCGTCCTCCCTCAAACGCGCGGTTATTCGCGGGGCACCGGAAAGCTCGGCATCTCCGGGCCGGCGTGCGACTTCTTCGGCACCATGACCTTGCGCCGGAACACGCAGATCAGGGTGCCGTCCTGCTTGTAGCCCTTGGTCTGGACGGTGACGACACCGCGGTCATCCTTGGACTCCGACTCGCGCTTGTCCAGCACCGTGGTCTCGCCGTAGATGGTGTCGCCGTGAAAGGTCGGCGCGGTATGCCGCAGCGACTCGACCTCGAGGTTGGCGATCGCCTTGCCGGACACGTCGGGCACCGACATGCCGAGCAGGATCGAATAGACGTAGTTGCCGACGACCACGTTGCGCTGGAATTGTGTCGACGTCTCGGCGTAGTGGACGTCGAGGTGCAGCGGATGATGGTTCATCGTCAGCAGGCAGAACAGGTGGTCGTCGGATTCGGTGACCGTCTTGCCCGGCCAGTGCCGGTAGACGGCGCCGACCTCGAACTCCTCGAAATACCGGCCGAACTGCATCTGCAACTCCCTCGTCGTTGTGGGGTCTGCAAGCATGCCGGGTACGGCCGCGAAATTCAGCTGGGTGTGACAAAAACGCAGTGAGCGGCGGGGCCCTCCCTGGCACCCGCCGCCCACGCTCTGTGACGAGTATCTTGATGCCGAAAGCAACGCTCCGTATAGAGACGCACATCACAGTTATGGAAATGAGACGAAAATTGAGCGTGACGGCTACGGAGTGTGTCGACGGTCTCACTACACAGCGTAGTGGCGCGTCCGGTAGTGGGACGGCGGACGGTAAAGTCCGGCGGCGATGGAACGGTTGAGCACGCGGGGGCGCGTGACGCGGGTGGCGGTGACGCTGGTGGTCGTCGTGCTGACGTTCGCCGGCACCATCGTGGGCAACGACAACCACTTCCCGTTCGCCCCGTTTCAGATGTTCTCGATCGCGGACAACCCCAACGAGCCGATCATGGTGCTGCGCACCGACGGCATCGACGCCACCGGCGCGCGGATCGAGCTCGACGAGCGCAACGCCGGGGTTCGCCGGGCCGAGATCGAGGCGCAGATCGACCGCTTCAAGGCCGACCCGAGCCTGCTGCGCTCGGTTCAGGACGCCTACGCCGTCCGCAATCCCGGCAAACCGCCACTGGTGGAGGTCGACATCGTCGAGGTCCAGCACCATCTGCGCAACGCACAGCCGACCGGTGTGATCACCGAGGTCGTCCTGGCGAGGTGGAAGCCGTGACCCTGCTGCGCAACTGGCTGTTCGAGCCGGTGCCGAAGGCCCGCGTCGCCGCGTTCCGCACCCTGGTCTACCTGTTCGTCGCGCTGGACGTGGTGTTCTTCAGCGCGTGGGTGAAGAGCCACGGCGACCTGCCCGGCAACCTGTACCAACCCCTGGTCATCGGCAGGATCCTGCCGCTGCCGACGCCGACCCCGCTGGTCGTCGGCTCGATCTACTGGGCGCTGATCCCGCTGTCCCTGGCCGCCGCGACCGGCCGGGCGCACCGGCTGCTCGGCTGGAGCGTGTTCGTCCTGTACTTCGAGTGGATGATCATCGCGATGAGCTACGGCAAGATCGACCACGACCGGTTCGGCCTGCTCGTCGCCCTCGCCGTGCTGCCGACCGCGGGCCGGGCCCGGCACGGCGACAAGGAGACCACCGAGGCCGGCGGCTGGGCGCTGCGGCTCACCCAGGTCGGCGTCGTCTGCACGTACTTCCTGGCCTCGATCGCCAAACTGCGCTTCGGCGGCCTCGCCTGGCTGACCGGGGCGACGCTGACCCGGTCCTTCATCCGCCGCGGCACCCAGTTGGCGCACTGGCTGCTGGGCATCCCCGGCTTCACCACGGCCAGCCAGATCGGCATCGTCGGCTTCGAGCTGTTCAGCCCGCTGGTGTTCGTGGTGAAGCCGAAGCTGCGCTACGCGATGGTCGCGGGGTTCTACGCCTTCCACGTCGTGACCTTCTGCCTGATCACGATCTCCTTCATCCCGCACCAGGTCGCCATGGCCAGCTTCCTGCCGCTGGAGCGGGTCACGCCCGTGGTGTGGGCGCGCCGGTTGCTCAAGCGCGGTGGTCCGGCCCCCGCAGAGGCCGGAGAGCGGGGTGGCTCAGCCGCCGAAGAGGCTCGCGAAGAAGTCGCCGAACCCGCCGGCGATGTCCATGAGCGCGCCGCCGATGGACTTGACCACCTCGGCCGCTGACTGCGGCCGATACGCGACGAAGAAGATGAGGAAGGCAATGCCTCCCCAGGTGAGGACCTTCTTGACCATTTTCGCCAATCCCCTCTGGGTCTGCGATTGCAAGGAACGTAGCGTATCGGGTGAGCGCCACAGGGTGAATGAGTGTCGGCCCGGGGATTCACGGTAGATGCACAACGAGGATGAAGTCGGCGTGGGGCCATGGGTCGGCGACTGGCCGGCGGGTGCGCACTACGACCCCGAGCTGCTCGCCGCCGGCGACCGGCGCAACGTCGTGGACCGTTACCGCTACTGGAGTCTCGAGGCGATCGTCGCCGACCTCGACACCCGCCGGCACGGTTTCCACGTCGCGATCGAGAACTGGCAGCACGACCTCAACATCGGCACCGTGGTCCGCAACGCCAACGCGTTCCTCGCCGCCGAGGTGCACATCGTCGGCCGCCGCCGCTGGAACCGGCGCGGCGCCATGGTCACTGACCGCTATCAACACGTCAGGCATCATTCGACCGTCGAGGAGTTCCTCGACTGGACGCTCGCGCACGACCTGCCGGTGATCGGCATCGACAACCTGCCCGGCGCGCTGCCGCTGGAGCGGGCCGACCTGCCGCGCCGGTGCGTGCTGCTGTTCGGCCAGGAGGGCCCCGGCCTGTCGGAACCTGCCCGCAAGGCATGTGCCGCCGTGTACTCCATCGCCCAGTTCGGCTCGACCCGGTCGATCAACGCCGGTGTCGCGAGCGGGATCGCGATGCACGCCTGGATCCGGGCGTACGGCGACAACAGCCCATAGGACCCATTACCGTGGGTACATGGGCGTCGCAGTCAGCTGTCCCCGTTGTGGCGGCCCGGTGCGGCCACCGGACCTCATGCACTCCGAGTGGAGGTGCGATGAGGACGGCGGTGTGCTGCCGCTGCATATTGCGCAGCACATCGGACCGGAGATCGTCGAGTCGGCGAAGGCGAGGCTTGCCGCCGCGGCGCACCGCGTCGGCGACCGGCGGCCGATGCCGATGTGGTGCCCGTGGCCGCTGCCGACCGGCTGGACCGTGACCGGTGTCGGCTGGGTCGGCGACGAGCGCTCCGGCGTGCGCGCCACCGCGGTCGCGTGCAGCGGCCCCGGCCCGGTCGAGCACGGCCCGGCGGACTGCGTGATCATCGCCGAGGAGCCGGGGATCGGCCTCGGCACCCGGTTCGCCGGCATCCCCGGCACCGACCCCGGCCCGTTCTTCGACGGCGACATCGCCAAGACCGTCGCGCACGCCAAGGTCCGTGCCGCCGGCTGGCCGACGCCGCTGTGGATGGCCAAGTCGCCGGAGGACCGCTGCGCGTATGTCGGCGAGGCCATGGGCGTGTGGCTGTACGTCGTGACGTGGCCGGCCGCCGCGGGCTACCTCCTGGAGGAGGGGCTCGACCTGCACGACCTCGCCGAAGATGTGCCAACTCATCTCATTTACGGCGCGCCGTCGCCGTATCTTCACGGCAAGGCGTAGAAGGACACGACTAGGATCAACCTTCGGGTCGATGGGGTCGCTGTCGGCGCGGCGCACATTCACCGTGCGCCGTGCAACTGATACGCTGAGTTCGCCGCGGTGCCGTGCACTACGCCGCGGGGAGGGGATTGACGGCAATGGTCAAAAAGGTCCTCACCTGGGGAAGCATTGCTTTCCTCATTTTCTTTGTGGCATATCGGCCGCAGTCCGCGGCTGAGGTCTTCAAGTCCATCGGCGGCGGCATCATGGACATTGCCACCGGTTTCGGGGACTTCTTCTCCAGTCTGGTTGCCTGACTGCGATGTCCACCGGGCCTGAGCCTCCCGCCGAAGAACCGGGCGCCCGCCGCTGGGAAGATCGTGACACCGAGCCGATCCCGCGGGCCCGTCCCACCAATCCCGACCCCGATGACTTCGCCGACCCCTACGACAACGGTGCACAGTCGGCCCAGTTCGGCGGCTACGGCCGAGACGACTACTACGTCGACGAGGGCCCGCCGACCTTCACCGAGGACGAGTTCTCCGGCCTGCGCGGCGGGGACTCCGGCCCCTCGGTGCCGCCCGGCAGCCGCATGGCGCCCCTCGACGAGGAGGCCAGTCGGCACGCCGCCCGTTATCTCTTCCCGACCGAGAAGTTCCGCGGCGAGTGGAAGCGGCACTGGATCCAGCTCGCCAAGGAGGGCGGGATCGCGGTGGCCGCCACGGTCGCGATGGGCTACATCGCGGGCTGGCTGACCAAGCACAACCAGACCCAACTGCGCACCGCGGTCCTGATCATCTGGGCCGTCGTGATCCTCTACTGCGCCTGGCGCGTCGCCGACTGGTGGTATGACCGCTTCATCCTCACCAACAAACGGGTGATGGTGGTCTCCGGGATCTTCACCCGCAACGTCGCCATGATGCCGCTGCTGCGGGTCACCGACATGAAATACGTGCAGTCGCTGACCGGCCGCATGTTCGGCTACGGGCACTTCGAGCTGGAGTCCGCGGGTCAGGACCAGGCGCTGCGTAACATCCGCAACCTGCCGAACCCCAACGAGCTCTACCTGCGCATCGTCGAGGAGATGTACGAGCCCGAGGCCGTCGAGGCCCGCCTGGGCCGCGCCGCCGGCGTCGAGGACGACGGAACATAGCTTTTCGTGACCTGAGGTAACGCGCAAAATTTTCCGTCCGGGGTGCAACCGTGCCGCCCCTCCGTCGCGTCTTGCCTGGTGGGCGGAGCGGGGGAGGGAGCGGCGGTGCCGGATGACGCGGGGTTCCGTGAGGAAGACTTCCGTGATTTCGTCGAGACCAGGTCCAGTGCGCTGCTGCGCACCGCGTACCTGCTCGCCGGGGACTGGGCGACCGCCGAGGACCTGCTCCAGATCGCATTGACGAAGACCTACCTCGCGTGGAAGCGGCTGGGTCACATCGAGGCGGTCGAGCCGTACGCCCGCCGGGTCCTGGTCAACACCGCCACCAGCTGGTGGCGGCGCCGGTGGCACGGTGAACGGCCCACGGAGGTGCTGCCGGAGTCGGCGGCCGCCGACCGGGTCGAGGAGAGCCTCGAGCGTGACGCCCTGTGGCGCCACGTCCGGGAGCTGCCCAACCGGCAGCGTGCCGTGCTGGTCCTGCGCTTCTACGAGGACCAGTCGGAGGCGGAGACGGCGCGCCTGCTCGGCGTGTCCGTCGGCACGGTGAAGAGCCAGGCGTCCAGGGCGCTCGCGACGCTGCGGCTGCGGCTCAGCGCCGAGGGCATCGAGCCCGCGGCCCGCCCGGCCCGGCCGCCGACCGTCCGGCTGCGGCCCGCCACACCGGCACCGGCGCCGGCGAAGGCCGCACAGGCAGTGGAAGTGGTACCGAAGGAGCAGCCCGCACGCGAAGACGAGTGCGAGACGCCCGAACGGGAGGCCGTCCTGGTGGAAGCCTCCGGGTCGGTGGAAGTGGGACTGGTGACGTGACCATGATCGAAGATGCGCTCCGCGAGGCGTTCGCGGCCAAGGCGGGCACCGAGCCGCCGACGTCGCTGGACGGCATCGCCGACGTCGCCATCCGCAACGCGGGGCGGGTCCGGCGACGCCGGCGCGTCACCGCGGCCGGGTTCGCCGTGTTCATCGTCATGGCGGTCGCGGCCGTCGCCACCTTCCGTGGCATCACCCCCGGCGGGCCCGCCGGCACCGTCGCGCAGCCCGACCTCGGCACGCAGACCTCCGAGCCCAAGGCGACGTCCAACACGCAGACCGCGCCGCCGGCCGCGGCACGGGAGGTCGACGCGATCGACGGGCAGGGCCAGCAGTCGCAGACCGTGCGCCTCAAGCTGCCCGACGACGGCACCGTCGCCGCCGCGTACAAGGCGAAGGACGGTTACCTGGTCGTCAACACCGAGCCCGACGGCGACAAGCAACTGGTGCTGCAGGACGAGCACGACAACCAGAAGGTCCTGGTCGACAAGGCGTCGAACATCGCCGTGGCCAAGGACGGCAAGAAGGTCGCCTGGGCGCAGGAGGGCAAGATGACCATTGCCGCCCGCACCACCAAGCCGGCCACCACCACCAACGCCACGAAGGCGGCCTCCGCCGACGAGGGGCTCACCGAACAGGCGACCATCGACGTGCCGCAGACCGCGGTGCCGGTCACGTTCGTCGGCTCGGACCTGGTCATCGGCCGGGAGGAGGGCGCCGGCTTCGACGTCTGGTACACGGGCCGCACCTACAAGGAGTCGTGGGACGCGACGGTCGTGCGGATCTTCGGCACGCACCCCGACACGCGCAGCGTCTACGCCGAGGTCAAGCCCGCCGACGGCGACGCGCCGATGTGCCTGGCGATGCTCACCCTCGGCCAGCCGTTCAAGGTCGAGCAGCGCCGGTGCGGGCTGCCGGTGGCGGCGAAGACCGGCGGCCGGGTCTCCCCGGACGGGCACTGGCTCGCGTACCCCGTCGAGGGTCTCAAGCAGGTCGCGGTGCTCGACCTGACGAAGATCTTCACCGATGCCGTGGCCAAGGTCTGGTCCAAGACCTGGAGCCTGAAGGTCAGCACGAAGACGGTGTGGATGAACGCGACGACGTTCGTCGTGGACAGCGGCGGCAAGTTCCGCGCGATCATCCCCACGGCGACGGAGGGCACGTCGGAGCCGCTCGTCGAAAGTGAAGGCGTGGTGCTGATCGAACCGCTCTACTCTGGTTGAGTGCGGATCGATCTTCACTGTCACTCGACGGCCAGTGACGGCACGTCGAGCCCGGCCGAGCTGGTCGCTGAGGCGGCCGCCGCCGGGCTCGACGTCATGGCGCTGACCGACCACGACACGACGTCCGGGTGGTCCGCCGCGATCGCCGCCCGCCCGGCCGGGCTCGCCCTCGTGCCTGGCGCCGAGCTGTCCTGCCGGTGGCACGGCGGCCCCTGGCCGATCTCCCTGCACCTGCTGGCGTACCTCTTCGACCCGACCGACGTCGCACTGAGCGGGCAGCTGGCCCGCATCCGTGCCTCCCGGGAGACCCGCGCCGAGCGCATGGTGCACCTGATGCGGGCCGACGGCATCGACGTGACCTGGGCCGAGGTCCTCGAGCACGCGGGCGGCGGCACCGTCGGCCGCCCGCACCTGGCGCAGGCGTTGATGCGCCGCGGGCTCGTCGACACGGTGTCGGAGGCGTTCCTGCCGGAGTGGCTCGGCCACCGGTACCGGGTGGGCAAGGAGGACCTCGACGTCTTCGTGGCGCTCCGGCTGATCATCGAGGCCGGCGGCGTGCCGGTCTTCGCCCACCCGCGGGCCAGCGCCCGCGGCCCCGTCGTCCCCGACGAGGTGATCGAGGAGATGGCCTTCGAGGGGCTGTTCGGCGTCGAGGCCGACCACACCGACCACACCCCGGCGGAGCAGGCGCACGTGCGGGCCATCGCCGATCGGCTCGGGCTGGTCGTCACCGGCTCCAGCGACTACCACGGCACCAACAAGACGGTCCGCCTCGGCGCCAGGACCACGGCACCCGCCGTGTTCGAGCAGATCGTCGAGGCCGCCACGGGTTCCGAAGTGATCGCGTGACCACCGAGTACAGCGGCGCCGGCGACCCCAGGCGCAGCATCGAGCTGCTGTGGGGCACCGCCGCGCCGGCCAGGCGCGGACCGAAGGCCAAGTTCACCGTCGCCGATGTCACCGCGGTCGCGATCGCCCTCGCCGACGCCGAGGGCCTGGCCGCCGTGTCGATGCGGCGGGTCGCGGAGCAGCTCGGCGTGACGGCGATGTCGCTGTACACCTATGTCCCCAGCAAGGCGGAGCTGCTCGACGTCATGGTCGACACCGTCAGCGCGGAGGCGGTCCGACCGGCCTTCGCCGGCCCGGGCTGGCGGGAGCGGCTCGGTGAGGTCGCCGCGACCAACTGGCAGCTGTACCGGCGGCATCCGTGGCTGCTGCAGATCGCCACGAGCCGGCCGGTGCTCGGCCCGAACGTGATCGCGAAGTACGACTTCGAGCTGCGCGCCTTCGAGTCCTGCGTGGTGCCCGACGTGGACGCCGACCTGCTGCTGAGCCTGGTGCTCAACTACGTCGCCGGCGCCGTGCGCGCGGTGGTGCAGGCCGACCAGGCCGAGCAGAGCACGGGGATGAGCGAGGAGCAGTGGTGGGGTGCGTACGCGCCGCTGCTCGGCGAGGTCCTCGACCCGGCGCGCTTCCCGACGGCGGCGCGGGTGGGCCAGGCGGCCGGGGAGGAGTACGGCGCGGGTGATCCGGTCCGAGCCTACGAGTTCGGCCTGGAGCGGGTCCTGGACGGCATCGACGCGCACCTGGGCCGCCCGCGTCAGTGAGGGCGGCCCAGGTGCGCAGCTTCACCTTGGGGTCATGCTTGAGCGCCTTACCGCAGGACGGTGGCGATCGTCTTGGTGAGCGTGCCGTTGGTGTCGTCACCGTCGAGTGACCAGACCATCGCGCCGCCGTAGCCGGAGAGCCGGAGGTACAGCGACTTCTGCGCGACCGTGATCTGGTCGTCGTAGGTCCAGAACGTGGTGCCGTTGAACAGCCACGCGTGGCCGGACAGCAGGTCGCGGTGGACCTGGTACCCCTGCTGCGGCAGCGTGGCGAGGACCTTGTAGTCCTCGTTGCCGGCGGCCCAGGTGCCGGGCGCCGGGCCGGTCGCGGCCTGGAAGAGACCACGGTTGGCGTTCGTCACGCCGGTCCAGCCCTGCCCGTAGTACGGGATGCCCAGGACGAGGGCCTTCTTCGGTGCGCCCCGGTCGGTCCAGGCCTTCAGCGTGGTGGCGCCGCTGAAGTCCGGGGTGGTCGGCGCGCCGCGCGGCACGAACAGCGCGGACTGCTGGTTGGTGGTGGGCTCCCACGTACCGTGGAAGTCGTAGCCCTGAACGGTGCCGAAGTCGAGGTACTTGAAGATCTTGTTGACCTCGAAACCGGCGTCGATCTTCGCCGGGTTGGCCGGCAGGAACGCAGTCAGGGTGGCCTTCTTGCCGAGCTGCTTGCGGAACTCCGCGACCATGAGCGTGAAGTTCTGCTTGTCCTCGGGGCGGATCACGTTGCCGGGGTTGCCCTCGGAACCCGGCCACTCCCAGTCGAAGTCGAAGCCGTCGAAGACGCCGGTCGAGTAGAACGTGTCGATGCAGGACTGCACCAGCGCCTTGCGCTTCGCGTCGGTGAGCACGGCGTCGGAGAAGTTCGCCGACAGCGTCCAGCCGCCGAGCGACAGCAGCACCTTCAGCCCGGGGTGCTTGAGCTTGAGCTTGCGGAGCTGGTTGAAGTTGCCGTTGAGCGTCTGACCCGGGGCGTCGGCGACACCGTCGACGCTCTCCTCGGCGGAGACCGGGCGCTGGTAGTCGGCCCACGGGTCGGCGGAGACGCACTTGCCGGTCGCGTCGACGTTGCCGAACGCGTAGTTGATGTGTGTCAGGCTCTTGGCCTGCCCGCTCGTCTCGAGGTTCTTGACGTAGTACTGCCGGCCGTAGATGCCCCATTGGATGAAGTACCCGACGCGCTTGTACTGGTCCTGATGCGGCGCGCTGTGCGCCGACGCGGTGCCCGGCACGATCGCCAGCGACGCGAGCGTCAGCGACACCGCCAACCCGGCCAGGACGGAGCGTCTGCCCATGAACCCTCCATGACTGTAAGGAAAGTTTGCTGTTTAAGGGCAACGTAGGGGTGCCATTCGATGCCGTCAAGACCCTGGTTTCCGGTCGATGCGGGCGCACCACGACAATCCGGGAGTGGATCTCAAGCTCTTCGGCGAAGTCTTCGTGACCCTGCTGGTCATCCTCGACCCGCCCGGGGCGGTGCCGATCTTCCTCGCCCTGACCGGATCGATGGCCGCCAAGCACCGCCACCGCGCAGCGCTGCAGGCGGTGGCGCTCGCGTTCGGCGTCATCGTGGCGTTCGCACTCGTCGGCCGGCAGATCCTCGCCTACCTGCACATCGACCTGCCCGCCCTGCAGGGCGCCGGCGGCCTGCTGCTCCTGCTGGTCGCCCTGGAGCTGCTCACCGGCAAGACTGACGACCCCCGGCAGGAGGTCACCTCCAACGTTGCGCTGGTGCCCCTCGGCACCCCGCTGCTGGCCGGCCCCGGCGCGATCGTGGCCACGATGCTCTTCGTCCAGCGCACGTCGTCGTGGCCGGGCTACCTGGCGATCGCCGTCGGCATCATCGCCGTGATGGCGATCGTCTACCTGGTCCTGCGCTTCTCCGGCATCCTGGTGCGCATCCTGCGCCCGAGCGGCATCGAGGTCGTCACCCGCATCGCCGGCCTCCTCGTCGCCGCGATCGCCGTCCAGCTGCTCGCCGACGCGATCGGCGCCTTCGTCACCGAGTACCTGCATTCACCCCATTGAGGTTTTGTCGTACCCCGGTGGCAGGATCGGAGTGTGGACAACGAGCAGCTCGGCCTCTTCGCCCCGCCCCGGCGCCTGTTCACCTGCACCCCCAGCAAGCTCGGCAGCTATGAGGACTGCCCCCGCCGCTACCGGTTCACCTATGTCGACCGCCCCTCGCCGCCCAAGGGCCCGCCGTGGGCGCACAACTCGCTCGGCGCGTCCGTCCACACCGCCCTGCGCAGCTGGTATGCGCTGGACCCCGACCGCCGCGACCGGGCCGCCCTGCCGACCCTGCTGAAGGCGACCTGGGTCAGCGAGGGCTACCGCGACGACGCCCAGGAGCGCGACGTCTTCCGCCGCGCCCTCGGCTGGCTCGAGTCCTATGTCGACGGTCTCGACCCGCACGACGAGCCCGTCGGCGTCGAGCGCACCGTGGCCGCCCGCACCGACACCCTCGCCCTGTCCGGCCGCGTCGACCGCATCGACCAGCGCGACGGCGAGCTCGTCATCGTCGACTACAAGACCGGCCGCTCCGGCCTCACCCCCGACGACGCCCGCGGCTCCCGCGCGCTCGCCCTCTACGCGATCGCCGCCTCCCGGGTGTTCCGCAAGCCGTGCCACCGCGTCGAGCTGCACCACCTGCCGACGGGCACCGTCGCCGCCCACGACCACACCGACGACTCCCTGGCCCGCCACCTGCGCCGCGCCGAGGCCACCGCGGCCGACATCACCGCCGCGGACGCGGCACTGGCCGCCGGCACTCCCGCGGACGAGGCGTTCCCGGTCGCGCCCGGGCCGCAGTGCTCGTGGTGCGACTACCGGCGGTCGTGCCCGGCGGGGGTGGAGGCCGCTGCGAAGGATCCGTGGACCGCGGTGGACCGGCCCGTGGCCTGACCTCTGCTTCCGGGGCTTTCGGCTTGCCGGTGCATTGGTTGCTTTGTGCTTGCTCTTCGCGTGCGTGGTCGTCGTGCCCGTAATGGAAGAGCCAGCACGGCCTTGGTGGTTCCGCGCGGCCTGCGGCGGCGCGAACGGGTGGCGTGGTTGCGGTCCGTGCCGTGCCTGGGGTGACGCCAAGCCCGGTCCGCGGTCACCTGATCCAGCGCCGTCGAGCGCATCATTCGGTGGTTCCACGCCGCCGCTGGTTCCGAAAGCCCCGCAAACCGCCTGATTCGTCGTGCCGCTCGGGTCGGTGCTCAACGTGGGTCATGATCGAAGGACGGTCGTGGTTGTCCGGGCGGCCATTCCGGTCCTTCGATCATGGTCCGGGGTTGAACGCCGTTCCGTGGAATGCTCGCGGCTCCGTTCTCGCGTGATCCAGCGGCGTGAGGTGTGACCGTGCTGGCCGGGGTTGCGCCACGCCTGGGTCGTGCTCAACGTGGGCCATGATCGAAGGACGGCCCTGGTTGTCCGGGCGGCCATTCCCGTCCTTTTCCGGGTCTTTCGGCTTGCCGGTGCGCTGGTTGCTTTGTGCTTGCTCTTCGCGTGCGTGGTCGTCGTGTCCGTAGTGGAAGAGCCAGCACGGCCTTTATGGTTCCGCGGCCTGCGACGGCGCGAACGGGTGGCGTGGTTGCGGTCCGTGCCGTGCCTGGGGTGACGCCAAGCCCGGTCCGCGGTCACCTGATCCAGCGCCGTCGAGCGCATCATTCGGTGGTTCCACGCCGCCGCTGGTTCCAAAAGCCGCGCAAATCGCCTGATTCGTCGTGCCGCTCGGGTCGGTGCTCAACGTAGACCATGATCGAAGGATGGCCCTGGTTGTCCGGGCGGCCATTCCCGTCCTTCGATCATGACCTGGGAGTCGGGGAGCGACCGGCAATGGGCGCCTCGCCCGCGGAGGTATCCAGCACCATGGCCGGGTCGCGGCGCCCGCGTCCAGGTGGCGGTCCTGCGTTGCCACCGAAGTCGATGGTCAGGTGGGGAAGGCGGTGGCGAAGCACTCGGACAGCAGGGCGTTGAGGTCCGTGGTGGAGCCCTGCTCCACCCACCGCATCAGCGCCGTGTCGAACGCTGCGAAGGCGACGGCGACCAGGACCGCGGGGCGCAGGTCGGTGGCCGGGTCGGTGGCCATGCGGGTGGCGAGCTCGGCGGTGAGGGTGGTGCGCCAGGTGACCTGGCGTTCCAGGTACCGGGCGAGCAGTGCCGGCGTGCTCACCGTGGCCTTTGCGAGTCGCTGCGACTTCTCGGGGTGCTCCCAGAACGTGTCGGTGAAGACGCGCAACGTGTTCTGCAGGGCGACGGCCGGGGGTTCTGTCGCGGGGCGGATCGACAGCCCGTGGCTCAGTTTCCGGCCGAGGTCGCTGAGGAACTCGATGATGACGTCTTCCTTGGACTGGAAGTACCGGAAGAACGTGCGGCGGGACACGCCGGCGGCGGCGGCCATCTGGTCGATGGTGGTCTCTTCGAAGCCCTGGAATGCGAGCAGCTTCAGTGCGGCCTCGGTCAGCTCGTCGCGGACGAGTTGGCGCTTGCGTTCGGCGAGGCTCACGCAGGCATTCTATGCGGCGTAACCAGAAGTTGGCACATGGGAGCGTCATTGACACTCAGTGCCAGCACGAGCACAATCGATCGCATGCGGTGGACTGAGGCGGAGATCGGTGAGCAGGGCGGCAGGACGTTTCTCGTGACCGGGGCCAACAGTGGGCTCGGGTATGAGATGTCGCGGGCGCTGCTGGCCAAGGGCGCGCGGGTGATCATGGCGGTGCGCAACGAGGCGAAGGGGCGGGCCGCGCTCGGGACGCTGCCGGGGCGGGAGCGCGCCGAGCTCAGGACCGTCGACCTGGCGGACCTCGACACGGTGCGGCGGCTCGCCGGTGACCTGCGCCGGGAGCGGGTGGCGATCGACGTGCTGGTCAACAACGCCGGGGTGATGATGCCGCCGCGGACGTTGAGCGCGCAGGGGCACGAGCTGCAGTTCGCCGCGAACCACCTCGGGCACTTCGCGCTGACCGGGCTGCTGCTCGACCTGGTCGGCGATCGGGTCGTCACGGTCAGCTCCACGCTGCACCGGTCCGGCCGGATCCACTACGACGACCTGGACGGGGCGAAGGGTTACTCGCCGGGGAAGTACTACAGCCAGTCGAAGTTCGCGAACGTGCTGTTCGCGCTGGAGCTCGACCGGCGGCTGCGGGCGGCGGGATCGCCGGTGCGCAGCGTGCTCGCCCACCCCGGGTACTCGGCGACCAACCTGCAGACGTCCGGGCCGACCGGGGTGATGAAGGCGTTCATGCGCGTCGGCAACGCGGTCATGGCGCAGCCCGCCGCGCGGGGCGCGCTCAACCAGCTGTACGCGGCGGTCGACCCGCGCGCCGAGGGCGGGCAGTTCATCGGGCCGGACGGCATGGGCGAGAGCCGGGGCTGGCCGACGGTGGTCCAGCCGGTCGAGGCGGCCAAGGACCCCGCCGACGCTCAGCGGCTCTGGACGCTGTCGGAGCAGCTCACCGGCGTGCAGTTCGAGGTGGCGCGCAGCCGGTAGACGGCGATGTCGCCGCGCTGCCACGCAAGGTCGGTCAGCGCTGGCAGCGCCGCGGTCGGCGTGCCCTGGGCGCGGTCGAGCAGGATCCAGCGGACCCGCTGGTCCCACAGCCACCCGAGGCGCGCGGGGGTCGGGTCGAGCACGGCCGCGTCGTTCAGTGCGAGCCGGGCAGGATCCCAGTAGGCGAGCGCCGGGCCGAGGCGGTGCGCGCGGGACTGTGATTCGGTCGACTCCGGCGAGTAGCCCCAGCTGCCGAGCAGGACCCGGCGTTCGCTGTACGCCGAGATCCAGTACGCCAGGCTCTGCCCGCCCTGCAACCCGCCGCCGACCCGGTGGACGTTGGTTGCCACGAACTGCGATGGGGTGCTGTGCGCGCGCAGCCAGCGGGCGCCGGCGGCCTGGTCGGGGGTCACCCGGACGTGGTAGGCGACGCCGAGGTTCGCACTGGTCGCGGCGTCGAACGGCAGCCGCGCGGCACCGGCGGCAAGCACCACGACCAGCGCCGCGAACCGCCCGTGCCGCCACCCCACCAGCAGTGCCGCGGCGAGGACGAGGGCGCCGAAGGCATAGACGGGCAGGGGGACGCTCCACCTGTACCACAGCGGCAGACGCAACACGACGGATGCAGCGGCCAGTGCGGCCGCCACCGTCAGTGCGCGGCGCAGCGCGACCGGTGACCAGGGCAGCCTGACCAGGCCGGCCGCGGACAGGATCGCGGCGCAGGGCCACGCGGCGACGATGAAGAAGTGCTCGCTCCACGAGACGTGCCAGACACACAGCGTGCCGGCGACGCCCGCCGCGGTCGTGCCGGCGAGGAAGATCTCCGTGTCGCCCCAGCGCCGCCCGAGACCCACGACACCGGCGAGGCGGGCACCCATGGCGATCGCGTACGCGCCGAGACCGCACAGGATGAGCGGGACGTCACGCAGCGTGGTGCCGTGCCGCTGGCTGCCGACGAAGTCGAGCATGATCGCGAACGGCCCCCAGCGCAGGCCCTGCCCCTCGAAGCCGTAGAGCACGGCGACCGCGCCCACCTCGACGGCGGCCAGCAGCGATCCGAGCAGCCACGGCGTCCACTGTGGATGTCGTTGCAGCAGGTGTACGGCGCACAGCACGGCCACGCCGGCGCCGACAAGCGGCACGATCGTCGACTTCGCGCCGGTCGTGCCGGTCGCGAACAGGAGCACGAGCAGCCAGTCCCGTCCGGCGCCGTTGTCGGTGCTCTTGCCGAGGCCGCTGTCGATGCCTTTGCTGGGGCCTTTGCTGAGGCCGCTGTTGAGGCTTTTGCCGGGGGCTCTGTTGAGGCTTTTGTCGGGGCCTTTGCTGAGGACGGTCGCGACGGCCGCGATCAGGGGCATGCTCAGCGCCGCGCCGAACAGCAGGGAGCGGCTCGACCAGCTGTAGTACGCGGTGATCGAGCCGAAGAACGCCGGCGCCTGCCGCTGCGGGACGAGCTCGCCGACGGTGAACATCAACGCCGCCGCGACCGGGCCGGCCCAGGGGCGCCGGGCGACCCGCCAGCCGGTCACGGCGAGCAGGCACACGGCGAGGACGGCGAGCACCGGCAGGTCGAGCCGGAACCACAGCACCGGCAGGTCGACGCCGCTGATCAGGCTGCTCGCGGCGAGGTGGCCGTAGGCGAACCAGTGGTACCCCAGGGTCCGGTCGCCCTGCTCGGGCACCGCCAAGGGGAAGTGGTGCTTGAGATCGGCGCTGACGGCGAGCAGGTTCAGCTGGTCGATCATGTAGTCGTGCGCCCCGCCGGTCGGGACGGGCGGGTTCACGGCCAGGAAGGCGGCGGTCAGGTACGCCAGAAACCCCACCGCCACCCCGGCGACCGCCCACGACCAGGCGGCGGACGGGCGCAGCGGGTAGTCCGGCCCGCGCAGGTGCCGCCTGGCCAGCGGGGCGATGACCAGCAGGGGCCAGATCCAGAGCAGCCCGCGGACGTCGAGCAGGCTCGCGACGACCAGCGCGGCCGTCTCCGCGAGCAGCCCGACCACGGTGCCGTAGGTGAGGTCCTCCAGCAGCGACCGGGGTACCGGCCGGATCGTGCGGTAGAGGAGCGTGCCGGGTACCACGACGGCGTAGAGGATGTAAGCGGCATAACGGACAACGTCAAGCGGGGCGGTGCCGAGTGCGGCGGGGATGGCGAGGCTCGTCGCGGCGAGCACGATCCATGGAAGTTTCGCTCTCATGCCACCGGCTCAACGCGCCGGCGCCCGTGAAGGTCGCGCCGTTGTGCGGGGTGCCTGCCTGTGCGTGGCTGTGTCTTGGGCCGGTGGTCTGGTGCTGGCCGGCTTTGTCTTGGGCCGGTGGTCTGGTGCTGGCCGGCTTGTCTTGGGCCGGGTGGTCAGGTTGTGGTGCCGGCGGCGGCCTCGGACTCGGCGATGCGGCGCAGTGCGTTGCGGCGCAGCGGGGAGATCCACTCGATCGGGATGGCGCTCAGCATCCGGCCGAGGACCAGGGCGTTCGCCGAGGCGATCAGGTCGGTGGCGGGCAGACCGGGCAGCCCGTAGAGCCGGCGCGCCCAGGCCGGCAGCAGGCCGATCGCCAGGGCCGCGACCCCGAGCGCGGCGCCCCGGACGGGGGTGAGGCCCAGTCCGTACGGCAGCGGCGGCACCGTCAGGAACAGCCCCGTCGCGGCGGAGTCGACGGTCAGCTCCAGTTCGGGCCGCATCCGCTCGTAGTAGGCGGCGACCGCGGCGGCCGAGTCCGGCACCGTCGCGGGGTCCAGGCCGACGAGCGCCGCCGCCCGGGTCTGTTCCGCGTAGTAGCCGTCGATCTCGTCCCCGGTCAGCCGAAGCCCGCCACGCAGCGCGGCCTCCATGAACGACTCGACCTCGGTGACGTGCACCCATCGCAGCAGGTCGGGGTCGTCGACGCGGAAGCGCTCGCCGGTGCGCGGGTCGGTCGCCGTCATCCGGGCGTGGATCCCCCGGACCCGCCGGCCGGCGCGCTCGGCCTGCTCGGTCGTGCCGTAGATGACCGTCGCCACGTAGGTCGCGGTGTGCTGGAAACGCCCCCACGGGTCCTTGCGGTACCGGCTGTTCTGCTCGACCCCGGCGACGGCGCGGGGGAGCAGGGCCTGCAGGTACAGGCTGCGCAGGCCACCGACGGTGACGATCGGCTCTCGGTGCACCCGCCAGGTGACCGAGTCCGGGCCGAACAGCCCGATGTCGCTCAACGCGCCACTTCTCCGACCGGCGTCTGCAGTCCCGGGTCCCCGGCCGCCGCCATGTCCTCGGCGCGGCGCTGCTGGCAGGTGGGGCACAGCCCCCAGAACGTGACCTCGGCCTCATCCAGGACGAACCCGTGCGCCTGCGACGGCGTCAGGCACGGCGCCTCACCGACGGTGCAATCCACGTCGGCGATCTCGCCGCAGCCACGGCAGACGATGTGATGATGGTTGTCGCCGACCCGCGACTCGTACCGCGCGGGACTGCCCGCCGGCTCGATCCGCCTGGCCAGCCCGGCCCGCGAAAGGGCGCTGAGCACGTCATAGACCGCCTGCGTGGAGACGGTGTCGAGCCGTGCACGGACCTGGGCGGCGATCTGATCGACGTCGAGATGGCCCTGCGCCTGCCCCCGCGACGCCTCGAGGACCTCCAGCACGGCCAGCCGGGGCCGCGTCACACGCAGACCCCGAGCGCGCAGCAGATCCTCACCCGACACGCCTTCAATAACACCACGCAGCCTGGAACCGTTCAAATGTTTCTGGACTCTTGATTGAACTGCTGGTCCTCGGGTTGTGTACACGTCCGGTGGGGGAGGATCGCACCGACGAAGAGGAGGCCCCGTGTTCGAACGTGTGCTCGGTCTACCGGCTCACCCGCTCTTCATCCACGCAGCCGTCGTGCTCGTGCCGTTGCTCGCGATCGCGGGCATCCTGTACGCGGTCTGGCCCGGCGCCCGCCGGCACGTCCGCTGGACGATGATCGTGCTGGCCGTGGCCACACCCGGCGCCGTGTTCGCCGCGAAGGAGTCCGGCGAGGCGTTCGAGACGAGCGACAACTTCCAGTCGGCTGAGCTGCAGGCGAAGATCGAAGAGCACGAGGGCTTCGGCAGCGACCTGTTCCTGATCGTGCTGGGGCTCGCCCTGGTCGCGCTGGTCATGGCGTACCTGGTGCGCCCCCTCGCCGGCGAGTCCGTCGGCCCGGTCGCGGCCCACTGGGCACTGGCCGGTCTGACCGTGCTGCTCGGCCTGGCCGCGTTCTACTACGTGTTCAAGACCGGCGACAGCGGCGCGCACATGGTCTGGGACGGCTTCTAGCAGCCGACCGTCTCGGACGGCCGCTGGAGCATGCAGTCTCTGACGGCTTCTGGAACACGCCGTCTCTGACGGCTTCTAGAACAGCAGGCGGCCGCAGAAGATCAGCAGCAGCACGAGGATGACCGCACCGGCGAAGATGCCCATGCCCTTGGTCAGGATCGTCGCCGCCTGTTCCTCACGGTCGATCCGCTCGCCGTCCTGCGCGGGCAACTTCCGCGGCGCCGCCGGCCGTTCGACGGTCGGCGGCCGCCAGCCACGCGGCGGCGGGGCATTGCGCGGAGCGCCGGTGTACGGCGCCGGCGCCGGAGAGCTCGGCGCCGGCGGTGGCGGCGCGGCTCCCTCTTGGGGGCGCCGCCAGAAGGCGTCGTCACTCACGCCACGAGCGTACCCACCGGGCGGACCTTCATCGCCCGCCCGGTGGGGAACCGCTGCGACCAGCGGTCAGTGGTCAGTGGTCAGTCGCTGTTGAGCAGATCGGCGAGCGACATGGGCCGGGTGGCATCAGGATCGGCCGGCGCCAGCCGCATCGTCGGCTGCTCGTCCGCCGGCGGCTGCTCCAGGTCGGTGCCGTGCTGGGCGTCGGTGCCGTGCTGGGGGGTCTCAGAGGTGGGTTGCGTCATGCCGCCGAGTGTGACCTGTCGACGGAAGGGCGACTGTCGTCATTCGGCCAACTTCCCGCAAACTCGCCGGAGTACGCTCGGCGGCGTGGCAGGGACGAGCGGGTGGGCATCCGCCGATGAGCAGCGCGAAGTGAGCTTCGAGGACTTCGCCGACGAGCTGGTCGTGTTGCCGGACACCACGACCGACGACACCGACGCGGGCTGGGGTGAGCGCAGCGCGAGCAACGATGACCGCCTGCTCGCCGACCGGCCCCCGCACTGGGACTAGTCCGCCGTTTCCGCTGGGACCAGTCCGGCGGTTCGCGTGCACGGGTCAGATTCGTCGCCCAGCGGGGTCTCGGCCTGTCGCCTCGCAGTGCGGGCCAGGTCTGTCGTCCGGCTCGCGGCAGCGGGCAGGTTCCCGTGCTCGCGCGCCCGCCAGGTTCCCGTGCTCGCGCGCCCGTTCGGGAGCCGGGTCGGCGGGACCAGGGCTGTCCACAATCGCTGACGCCAGGCCGTCCCGGCTTTCTGTGCACGGCCCGGCCGGTGACGGCTGACTGCTTCCCAAGCACCGTAGCACTCGCGAAACAATGATCTCCTGATTCGTTGCCGCACGGCCACTGTAGGTAACCGCCTTCGCGGCGGGAATCAGAGTGAACGGCGACAGCGCCCGACCGGGTTGCCGGGCGGGCGCTGTCGAAGCGTGCGTGGATCAACCAAGAGCAGTGCAGCGTGACGTCGATCAATCAAGAGCAGTGCAGCGTGACGTGGATCAACCAAGCGCAGCGCGGCGTGACCTGGGTCAGGCCGCCGAGGACGCCGACTTGGTCGAGGCGCCGGACGTCGCAGCCGGCTTCGAGTCCGAAGAGGACGAGCCGGACGAACTGGACGAGCCGGACGACGAACCGGAGTCCGACGACTTCGAGCCCGAGTCCGACGACTTCGAGTCCGAGGAGGACGAGGTCGACGCGGCGGCCGAGGTCGACGAGCCGTTGGACTTCGTCGTGGAGCGGGAGTCGGTGCGGTAGAAGCCCGAGCCCTTGAAAACCACGCCCACGGCCGAGAACTGCTTGCGCAGGCGACCCTGGCACTGCGGGCACTCGGTCAGCGCGTCGTCCGTGAACGACTGCACCGCCTCGAGCTGGTGGCCGCAAGCCGTGCAGGCGTACTGGTAGGTAGGCACCGTTCAGCCTCCATCATTGGCACTCAACCCTATCGAGTGCCAATAGTGCGGTATCGCACATCCTTTCGTCCAGTGGAGGTGGGCGGTCTCATACCCGGTGGTGGAGCCGACGACCACCCCGCAGACCCGCTGGTCGTGCGGCTCGGCCGGGAGGGAGGCCAGCAGTTCGCCAGGGTGCAGGAGGGTGATCGTGGGTGCGGTGACCCTGGGCAGGACCCGGTCGTACGACCCGCCGCCCTGGCCGAGCCGGGTGCCGTCCAGCGCGACGGCGAGCGCCGGGACCAGCATCAGGTCGATCGAGCGGACCGCGTCGACGCCGAGCCGGGGGCCGGTCGGCTCGGACAGGCCGAGCGGGCCGGGCGCCAGGGTCCCGTCATACACGGACCAGTCCAGGTCGCGCGACGGCAGCAGCACGGGCAGGAGCAGCCGCGGCACCGCGGCGGCGAGGGCGCCCACGAGGGCGGCACCGCCGGGCTCGGCCGGCAGCGGCACGTAGGCGGCAACCGTGCGAGCGCTCGCCGCCCGTACAATCGCGGAAAATGCCGAAATAAGCGAATTGTCCGACAAGGTCCGTTGTGCAGGGGGCATGGACCTGCGGGCGGACCGGATGTGCGATCGCAGCTCGGATTTCGGGGACACCGCAGACGGCACGGCTCAATTCCTCCTCATCTGTGACAGCATCGCAGAAACACAGCTACGGGAGGACGGACGTGACGCTGCGGGCGCGGCTCACCGCGGCCTTCCTGGCGGTCGTGCTCGGCCCCGTGCTGCTCGGCGCGGTCTTCGTCGGCATCGCCGTCGCCGCCGTCAGCGACCAGCGTGCCCTGGAGCGCCTCGACGCCGGCGTCCAGAACGTCCACGCGGCGCTCGCCGTCACCTGCCAGCGCCTGCGGCTCGCCGCTGAGACGACCGCCCTGGTCACCGCCGACGGCGACCAGCCCGACGCCGCCCAGCGGGCCGTCGCGCGCGGACTGGCCCGCGCGGTGGAGGTGACCAGCGCCAACGGCACGGTCATCACGACCGCCGGCACGCTGCCGCCGAAGCCGTGGGCCGACTGCGCGGCGCCGGACCCCCGTGCCGCGCCGGCCGTGATCTTCGCGTCCGTCGATGTGCTCGACCCGAGCTCGCGGCGCATCGGCCGGGCCTACGCGGTCGAGCCCGTCGACACCACCCTGCTCGACCTGCTCGCCGAGTCCAGCGGTGTCCGCGTCGACTCGCTGGCAGCCAGCCCGGCGGCAGCGGCCCGGCCGGTGACGGAGGAGGGCGCCAGCATCGCCGGCACCGCCGAGCGCCTCGGCTCCGGCGAGACCGGCACCACCGCCGACGGCCATCTGGTCCGGCACCTGATCCCGGAGCCCGGACAGCCTCTGGCCCTGGCGCTGTCCGTGCCGCAGCCCGACACGCAGGGGCTCTACGCCGTGCTCATCGCCGTCGTCGCCTGCGCCGGGGTCGTCGCGATCAGCGTCGCGTGGTGGCTGGCCCGCTCCACCACCCACCCGCTGACCGAACTGGCCCTCGCGGTCGAGCGCGTCGCCGATGGCGACCTCAGCGCCCGGGTGCCCGTGCGCAGCCAGGACGAGGTCGGCCGGCTCGGGCAGACCTTCAACCGCATGACCCGCGAGATGCAGGGGTACGTCCAGGCCCTCACCGCCAGCCGCGACCAGCTCCGCGGGCAGCTCGGCGTGCTCGGCGACACCCTCGCCGGCACCCACGACCTCGACCGGATCCTCCAGGTCATCCTGCAGACGGCGGCCGCCGCGACCGGCGCCCAGTCCGGCGTGGTCCTCATGGTCGACCCCGCCAGCGGCGAGCTGCGCGGCCAGGTCGCCGAGGGTCTCGCCGGCTTCGACGTCGGCGAGCTGCGCCTCCAGCTGGGCGACGGGCTGCTCGGCGCCGTCGCCGCGTCCGGCGAGCCGCGGCGCGGGCGCATCGACCGGGACGGGCCGATGCTCTCGCCGGTCGAGCCGCGCTGCATCACGTACGTCGCCGTCCCGATCGCCGCGCCGGGCGTCGGGCCCACCACGGGGCTGGAGCCGCAGTCGGACCTGCCACCGGCCGCGCGGGGGGTCCTCGCCCTGTACGACCGGCACGGGTTCGACGAGTTCGACGACTCCGACCTGATCACGCTGCGCACGTTCGCCGGGCAGGCCGCGGTCGCCGTCGACAACGTCCGGGTCCACGAGGAGGCGCAGCGGCTGTCGCTCACCGACCCGCTGACCGGCCTGTCCAACTACCGGTACCTGCGCGATTCGCTGCGGCGCGAGGTCGAGCGGGCCAACCGGTTCGGTCGCAGCCTGGCCGCGCTCGCCCTGGACCTCGACCGGTTCAAGGAGGTCAACGACACCTACGGTCACGCCGCGGGGGATGCGGTACTGGCGGAGTTCGCCCGACGGCTGCGCGCCGAGATCCGTGAGGTCGACTTCGCGTTCCGGCAGGGGGGCGAGGAGTTCGTGATCCTGCTGCCGGAGACCGACGCCACCGGCGCCGCGGTTCTGGCCGAGCGGCTCGGGACGGCGGTCCGGCGTACCCCGGTGCTGGTGATCTCCTCCACACCGGGCCAGGCGCCACGGCACATCCCGGTGACCGTCTCGATCGGCATCGCGGTCTTCCCGATCCACGGCGCGACCGGCGCCGCCGTGCTGGAAGCCGCTGACGACGCCCTGTACGCCGCCAAGGCCGGCGGGCGTGACACGTACAAGATCGCGCCCGACGTGGGGGTGGAAGCGTCCGTGAAGGCTAGTGCGGAGGTGACGCCCGGCGCGCCAAAGTCGGCACAACCGCCACGACAGAGCCGCGGCGGCTAGCCTTGCGACATGCCTGACACGACTCCTCACCAGCCCGCGCTGCCGCGCCAGCGGGCTGTCAAAGCCGTGATCCCGGCGGCGGGCCTGGCCACCCGCTTCCTCCCGGCGACCAAAGCCGTGCCGAAAGAGCTGCTGCCGGTCGTCGACCGGCCCGTCCTGCAGTACATCGTGGAAGAGGCCGCCGCGGCCGGCATCAGAGACATCCTGCTGGTCACCGGCAGGGGCAAGACCTCGATGGTCGACCACTTCGACCGCCGCCCCGACCTTGAGGCGCGCCTCGCGGAGAAGGGCGACGACGAGCGGCTCGCCGCCGTCAAGCGCCCCAGCGAGCTCGCCGAGATCTACACCTGCCGGCAGGGCGAGCCGCTCGGCCTCGGCCACGCCATCTCCTACGGCGAGTCCCACGTGGGCAACGAAGCCTTCGCGTGCCTGCTCGGCGACGAGTTCGTCGAGGAGACCGAGCCGCTGCTGCCCGCGATGCTCGACCTGCAGGCACAGACCGGCGGCATCGTCCTGGCGTTCATCGAGGTCGAGCCCGAGGAGACGAACCGTTACGGCATCGCCTCCGTCGAGCCCTCCGACCTGGCCACCGAGGCCGGCGAGGTGCTCAAGGTGACCGGCCTGGTCGAGAAGCCCAAGCCCGAGGAGGCGCCGAGCAACCTCGCTGTCATCGGCCGGTACGTGCTGCCACCCACCCTCTTCGACGCGATCCGCCGCATCGGCCCCGGTGCCGGCGGCGAGATCCAGCTGACCGACGCGATGGCCCTCCTGCTGGCCGAGGGAACCCCCGTGCACGGGATCGTCTATCGCGGCACCCGGTACGACACGGGCATGCCCCTGGGATACCTGCAGGCCGTGGTCCAGCTCGCGTGCAAGCGCGGCGACCTCGGCCCGGCGTTCAGCCAGTGGCTGACCCAGTTCGTGGAGAAGGATCTGCGCGGGTGACAGCGGTTCCAGCGACGGGCTCCCACCACGACGCCGCACGCGATGCGGGCGTCGGGTCGAACGCGCGCGTCCCACTCGCCGACTATCTCGCCGGCGTGCTCCGGGGCCTGCGCCCGTTGCCCCCGCTGGACCTTGAGATCACCGCCGCGCACGGCAACGTGCTCGCCGAGGACGTGGTCGGACCGGGCCCGGTGCCCGCGTTCGACCACTCCGCGATCGACGGGTACGCCGCCCGCTTCGACGACATCAGCGACGCTCAGCCGGGCCGCCCGGTCCGGCTGAGCGTCGTCGGCGACCTCGTCGCCTCCAGCTGGCGGCCCGTCCGGCTCACCCCCGGCACCTGCTTCTCCGTCGCGGCCGGCGCCCTCATGCCGGTCTCCGCCGATGTGGTCGTGCCGCCCGGCATGACCGACCAGGGCATGGCCGCCGTCGAGGTGTACCACCCGACCAAACGCGGCCACGGGGTCCGCCGCGCAGGCGACGAGCTGCCGGCCGGTGCCGTCCTCGCGCGCGCCGGTGCGTACGTGACGCCGCCGCTGGTGTCCGTCCTCGCGGCGAGCGGCATCGGGCACGTCGTCGTGCGCCCCAGCCCGCGCGTCGTGGTCATCGCCACCGGCGACGAACTCGTCGACGTCGGCCGTGCCAGCCAGCCCGGCCAGGTCGTCGACGCCAACTCCCACGCGCTCACCGCGGCCGCCGCGGAGGCCGGCGCACACGCGTACCGCGTCGGCATCTGCGACGACGACCCCGAAGGCCTGCGCGGCCTGCTCGACGACCAGATGCTGCGCGCCGACCTGATCATCACCACCGGCGGGACCGGCACCGGCCCGGGCGACATGGTCCGGCGCATCCTGTCCCGCTCCGTCGTCTTCTCCGACCTGTCCGTCTACCCGTGCTCCTCGCTCGGCTACGGCACCATCGGCGGCTCCGGCGGCGCCAACGGCGTGCCCATCGTCTGCCTCCCCGGCGACCCCGGCGCCGCCCTCATCGGCTTCGAGGTCCTCGCCCGGCCCGTCATCCAGCTCCTCGCCGGCGCCGACCCCGTCTTCCGGCCCAGCGTCCGCGCGCACCTGCTGGAGACCGTCAGCTCACCCTCGGGCATGCGGGAGTTCCGCCCCGCGTACATCACCGAACGTCGTGGCGGCGGCTACACCGTGATGCCGCTCGCCGGTGGTCCCTACACGCTGTCGGGCCTCGCCGACGCCAACGGGCTCATGGTCCTCGGCGAGAAGGTGATCAGCGCAGCCGCGGGCTCTACAGTGGACGTCATCATGTTGGATAGACGGCGATGAGCCAGCCCGGATGGCCGGCGGTCCTGGCCGACGGCCCTGTCACCCTGCGGCCCTACCGGCGCGCCGACGCGCGCGCCTGGGCCGAGGTCCGCCGCGCCAACGAGCAGTGGCTGTCCAAGTGGGAGCCCACGCCCTACGGGACCTGGCACGACCTGAACTCGCCCGCCGCCTTCCGCGCCGTGCACGCCGACCTGCGCCGCGCCGCCCGTCAGGGCAGCGCGATGCCGTTCGCGGTCTGCTACGACGACCGGCTCGTCGGCCAGCTCACCCTCGGCAACATCGTGCGCCGCGCGTTCTGCTCCGGGTACGCCGGATACTGGGTCGACGCCCGCCACGCCGGCAAGGGCATCACCCCGACCGCGCTCGCGCTGGTCGTCGACCATGCCTTCAGCGTCGGCGGCCTGCACCGCATCGAGGTCAACATCCGCCCCGACAACCTCGCCAGCCGGCGCGTCGTGGAGAAGCTCGGCTTCCGCCAGGAGGCCTACCACCACCGCTACCTGCACATCGACGGCGACTGGCGCGACCACCTCGGCTACGCGATGACCACCGAGGACGTGTCCGCCGAAGGTGGCCTCCTCGCCCGCTGGCACAAGGTCCTCGCGGCCTAGTTTCGCCGGCTGTCACGCTTCCTCCTGCGTGTTGACGTGGTGTGACGCTGCGCAACCCGTACTGTTCTGAGACGGAGTTACCACGTTGTAACTTCCACAGACTTGGATGACTCGCGCGCCCGGGGGGACCGGTGCGCGAGGTGTGAACAGGAGGCGTGAGGGTGCCGACCTCGGTGCTCCTCGCCGTCCTTGCCGCTGCTGGGCTCCTAGCCCTGGCGCCCGCGTTGGTGCGCCGGTACGACGCCACAGAGCGGCTGGTGGCGGAGCGGGCGTTGTCAACCGCACGGGTGCTCACCCGTGCCGGGATGCGTCGCGACCGCCGCCGCCGGACGATCCCCGGCCGCCGCCCCGTCAACCCACCCCGCACCGTCGTGCACCGCCCCGTGTCCGCACCCCCGCTGCGGGTCGTCCCGCCGACCGCCCGGCGCCGCCGCCCGCCGCGCGCGCCCCGCGCCATGTACCGCCGCCGCCGCGTCCTGCTCGCCCTCGTCCTGCTCAACCTCGTCGAGCTCGGCGGCGTCGCCCTCGTCAGCACCGGCTTCTGGGTCGGCTTCGCCGTCACCGGCGCCCTCCTCGTCGCCTACACCGCCCACCTGCGCAACCGCGCCCTCACCGAGCAACGCCGCCGGCGCCGCGAAGCCCACTACGCCGCGTGGATCGCCCGCCGCCAGGCCCAGGTCCGCCGCGAGCAGCTCCGCCGCGCCGCCCTGCGCCGCGAAGCCGTCGCCGCACAGCTCGCCGAACGCGACCGCGCCCGCCGCGAAGCCGCCCGCCTCGGCGCCCTCGGCTCCCTGCGCGGCCGCCCCTACGACACGCGGGCGTCAGGTCAGTGATCTGATTCGCGCCCCCTCTCCACCATTTGCTACTCTTGGCCCCGGCCCACTCCGGCGGGCCGATGGGGTTGTGGCGCAGTCTGGTAGCGCACCTCGTTCGCATCGAGGGGGTCAGGGGTTCGAGTCCCCTCAACTCCACCAGTCGCACCATTGTGCGAATTTCGTCAGTGCCCTCGTCCGTTTCGGGCGGGGGCATCGTCGTGTCTGGGGTTGGAATCTTGAATACGGGGATGACTCCCTGGTGGGTGAGTTGGACTTCGGCGACGAGGGTTTCGATGGCGGCTTTGCGTTCGAGGGTGGTGCCGCTGGTCATGATCGTTGCGAGGCAGTCGCGGATGCCGGTGATGGTGGCGGGCGGCGGCGAGGCGGGATTCGCGTTGAGTTCGGCTTCGAGCTGAGCGAGCCGTGTCTGGAGGTGGGCGAGGCGTTTTCGCAGGTCGCGGATGCGTGGCCCGGCCGTGGCGTCGTCCATCGTGCCCTGTTCGAAGGCGGTGTGATACCGGGCGATGGCGGCCTCGGTGGTGGCGATCTGGTGGGCCACGGTGGTGTGTTCGGCCTGTTGGTTGGTGTCGGTGGCGGCCTGTTGGGCGCAAGCGCGGTCGATCATGGCGGTGAGGACCGGCTCGGCGGTGGCGTAGAAGTCGTACAGCGCGTTGAGGACGAGGTCGTCGACTTCGTCGGCGGGGAGCCTGGGTGCGGTGCAGTTGGCGGTCTTGCCGTAACGGGCTTTGGTGAAGCAGGTGTAGTAGCGGTAGCGCCTGGTGCGTCCGGTGGCGGAGGTGCCGACGTACCGGTTGCCGCACTCCGGGCAGGTGATCAGGCCGGTGAGGTAGTAGTCGCTGTTGGACACGCCCCGCCGGTGGTGGGTGTCGTTGCGGCCTGCGGCGATCTGCTGGGCGCGATGGAAGGTATCGCGGTCGACGATGGCTTCGTGGGCGTCGGGGACGTAGGTGTCGTTGAACGCGATGTCGCCGGTGTATGCGGGGTTGTCCAGGAGCCGGTTGATCGTCTGACCGGACCAGGCGCGTCCGGTGCGGTTGGTGATGCCCCGGCTGTTGAGTTCGGTGGCGATGGCGCGGGTGCCGAGGCGGTCGTGGGTGTAGAGCCGGAAGATGTCCCGCAGGATCGGTGCTTCGTCGGGGTCTGGGACGAGGTGCGAGGTGTCGGGGTGGATGCGGTATCCGTAGGGTCGGCTGCCGCCGGCCCATTTGCCTTTGCTGGCCTTGGCGGTCATGCCGCTCTTCACGCGGTCGATGATGATGGAGTGGCTCTACCTGCAAAAGCCGACCTTCGTCGGCTCCGGTCAGACCTATTGGATCGATAATGAGAGCGGAGAACTGCGCGTGGACCGTGGTGGTGAACGCGTCACCCGGCATGGCCTCGTGACCGACCGTACCGCTCGGAGGCGCCGGTAGCCGAAGCGCACGTCTCACCCAGGCGGCATGATGGAGAAGGCGCAGTCTGCTGGGCTTACCAGGGGATCGTCTTCCGATTGTGGAAGAGCTGGCCTGTCGGCCCATCATCCGGCAAGGTGGCCAACCACACGAATGTGTCCACTGCGTCATCTGGCGATTGATCTGCCTTGCCGTACGCCAGCCGTGTGTCGACCTTCCCGGGCGACGCGGCGTTGTCCCTCGAGTATTTCTCTGCCCACGGCGAACGGAACCTGCACTTTGAGTGCCTGCACCGCGTACAGGTCCTCCGCAGTTATCCGATCCCGCGTCTCGGCCCGGTCGCCGCCACCTGCGAAAGTCTCGAACCACTGTCCGGTGTACGCACTCGGAGCGAAATACGCCTCGAGATGGTCCACGCCTTCACGGTCAGCAATGTCGATCAGCTTTTCTGTCATCGCCGCATGCTACCGGCCCCGGGTGCGCGGACCGTCGTCATGGATGCACGGATCTGCTTGATATGCAGGTTGCGACACGAGGTCGCACGTTGTGAGTGAGCTGGTCGTGGAGGTTCGACTGATGTCGAAGACGTAGCTGGACAGCGGGTTCGACTTCCTGGGATTCAATGTCCGCCGTTACCAAAAGAAACTGCTGATCAAACCCAGCAAGACCGCCGTCAAACGGATTCGTAGCAGACTGTCCACCGAGATGCGCATCCTGCGTGGCTCGAACGCTCCCGCGGTTCTGGCAACGATCGTCCCGATCGTCCGGGGATGGGCAGCCTACTACCGGGGTGTGGTGTCCAAGAGGATCTTCGCCACTTTGGACAGTCACATGTGGAGACTCACCTACAAGTGGGCGAAATACAGCCACGCGAACAAGCCGAAGACCTGGATCACCCGCCGGTACTTCGGCCGCTTCAACCCCGCCAGAGCTGACCGGTGGGTATTCGGCGACCGCGCCAGCGGCGCCCACCTACCGCGATTCGCCTGGACGAAGATCGTCCGGCACCAGTTGGTCCCAGGCCGGGCATCCCCGGATGACCCCGCCCTGGCCCAATACTGGGCCGATCGGCGCCGCAAGGCCCCACCCCCGCTGGACCGCACCACCCTGCGTCCAATCCGGACCCAGGGTGGTCGCTGCCCGCTGTGCGGGGACACCTTGCTCTACGCCGATCGTGAACCCAACTGCCCCCGCGAGTGGGAGCAGTGGCTCACCGGGATCCGAAAGGCAATCTCCAGACACAACCTGGCCGCCACACCGAACCCGGACAAGCCCGACGACGCTCGTATCCGTCTCGTGCACTCCGCCTGCCAACGCCGCAGCAACACCGGCGCCACCAGGAGGAACGGAACCTCTGAACACCTGCACAGCCGTTAGGGCTTGCTTGGGCCGTGTGCGTGGGAACGCGCATGCACGGTCCTGAAGGGGCCCCGGCGCAGCAATGCGTCGGGGCTACCTGGCTAATTCTCCTTCATCTTCGGCCGAAGCTCTTGGTTTACGGACCTGCCGCCGGTCGGGTACTGCCACCCGACGGTGATCGTCACACTGAGTAAGCTGTCCTGACGGCATGCTTTTGGCGGTCTCAGTCGTTCTGCCCGGCGGTCAGCCAGGCCACGGGGTCGCCGGCGATCGCGGCGTCGGCGAGGCGGTGGGCGGAGTCCGTCTTCAGGGCGGCCCGGCAGTTGTCGATCCATGACTGGACAGTGGTGACGCCCTGGCGTTGGTACTCGACGGCCTGCACCAGGCATTCCAGCTTGTCGGCGTCGCGTGCCACGATCGCCTCGGCGGTGGTGCCGGCCTCGTACTCCGCCACCGCGGAGGTGATCGTGTCCGCGACCGGTGACGGGCAGGCCGCGACCTGGTCGGCGGTGACGCTCGGGTTGTCAGCGGTCTTAACGTACCGCTTGCCGATGCGCGAGATGTCTCCGACCCTCGTCTCCTGCGTGTCGTGCAGGACGCACATGAGGGCAACGCGGGCGGCGTCGACGCCTTCCATCGCCGCGAGCACGGTCCCGGTGATCGCTGTCCGGAATGAGTGATCGGCGATGGACTCGGGTTCGCTGATCCCGGCGATCCACCAGCCGGTGCGCTTGGCGCGTTTGAGCATGCCGACCTCGACGATGAAGCGCATCGCGCCAGCTGCGTCGGTTTCGGTCATCATCCCGTCCCTGGCTCCCGGACCCCACTCATTCGGAGTCCGTAGAGGATGGACGTTAGCTCGCGGCGAGATTGCGGGGATACCGCGTCGGCGTCGAGCACATCGACTGCACGCCGCAGCAGGTCGGTGCCGAGGTGAGGCTCGTCGTGCGCCAAGCGCTGTCGAGCGGTCAGCAGCGCCCACAGGCTGTGTACGTTCAGGTCGACGAACGGATGGTCCGCCTCCAGTCGCTCGACCAGGTGACGCAGGAGCCGTCCGCCACGCCATGACAATTCGCCGTACCACAACGTCGAGGCCGGCCGGGCGTACCCGCCGGTGCTGTTCATGACTTCGACCCGCGACGACCGCGTCCACCCCGGGCACGCCCGCAAGATGGTGGCCCTGCTGCGCGAGCAGGGCCACGACGTCTCCTACTACGAGAACACCGAGGGCGGCCACGGCGCCGCCGCGGACAACGAGCAGGCCGCCGTCCTGTGGGCGCTCACCCTGGAGTACCTCTGGCGCGTCACCACCCGGGACGCCGGCGTTCGACGGGCACCGGATCGCTGAAGAGCGAGGCGTGCATGCCCACCCGGGCCGCCACCCGCATCCGGTAGGCCGCCCCGTCGTCGGGGTGTTCGATGGTGTTCCGGGTCGCCGGGGGCCGCCCCGTGCCGGCGGCCGACGCGACGACGCGGTCGCCGTCCAGGAGCTCCAGCAGGTAGCCCTGGGCGCCGGCACTGGCGATCCAACTCGCGCTGAAGACGCCGGCCTCGACGGTCGCCGAGACCATCGCCGGCCGCTGGATCAGCAGCACGGCCACCGGCACCGACCACGGCCCGGTCACCGTGCCGTGGTGGGCGACCGCCCGGACCTGGACGGTGAACAGGCCGCTCGGCCAGCCGGTCGTGTCGATGTTGGCGGGGCTGTGCTGCGCCGTGGTCGTCACGGGCTGCCAGCCGGCCGGGCGCGGGGCCGAGCCAGCGGTGACGATGTCGGTCCGGACCTGGTAGGCGACGCCGTCGGCCGTGGACGGCGCCCACGTCACGGTGAGCGGGTCCGGCTTGGCGGCCACGCCGTGGACCTGGTCCGGGACCGTGAACGCGGGCGCCTCCACCCACGCGCCGAAGTGGCGGGGCGCCACCAGCCGGACCCGGGCCGAGTAGCGTTCGCCGGGCAGCGGTCCCCGGCCGTCGGCGCGCTCGATGGTCAGGAAGGTGGTGGAGGCCTTCTCGATCCGGGCGACCTCGTGACCGTCGCAGTCGAGCACCAGCTCATACCGCAGCGGCTGCAGGGTGCCGGGCGGGAGGACGCCGTTGGCCCAGACGAGGTTGAGGCGCTCGCCGTCCCACTGGACGTGCGCGGCGCCCGACCAGCCCACCGTGATCGCGTTGCCGTCGATCATGACGTGCGGGTTGGACACCGTCCCCAGGGTGATCACGAGCAGTCCCGGGGATCCCGTCCAGGCGCTGCGGTTGCCGCCGATCCGCGCCTGGACCATGACGGCGTACTCGGTCCGCTGGATCGGCGCCCGGCCGTCGGCCCGGCCGATCGTGGTGGCGGCGGCGGTGCTGCCGTCGGTGCGGCCGACCGGGTCCGGCGTCGTGCTTTCCAGCAGCTCGACGGTGTAGGTGGGCCCGGGCTCGCCCGGCACGTGGACGGGTGACCACGTCGCGGCGAGCGAGCCCGCGTGCTCGGCCAGGCCGGCGGCCGATGGCGCGGGCACGTGGACGTACCGGAACGGCGTGGTGGCCCAGGCGCTGACGCCGTGCGCGGTCAGGGACCGGACCTGGACGTCACAGGTGGTGCCGCTGGGGATCCTCCCGCCCGGCGTCAGGGTGATTCGGTGGCCCGCCGTGGCCGCGGTCGCGAGGGCGCCGTCCGGGGCGCCGATCCGCACGTCGAACCTGCCGTCGCCGAGCCAGCCGATGTCGAACGCCCCGTCCTCCTGCGTGACCGAGGTGATCCGGGGCGCCGGCGGGTTGCTCATGACGTGGGTCGCGGGGGCGCTCCACGCGCCGGGGAACTGCCCGGCGTGCGTGACGCGGACCGTCGCGGTGTAGGCGCCGTCGACCGGTGCGGGCACCGGGGCCCGGGTGGCGCAGGTGTTCGGGTACGCCGAGCGGACCTGCTCGTCGGCGCCGATCCGGGCGCCGTGCGGATCGGTAAACCGGAACGTGTAGGTGTCGACGTCGGCGACGGCCGTCGCGGCGGCGGTCAGCCAGGGGTGGTCGTAGGCCAGGCTCACCGCCGGCGCGGCCGGTTTGGTCAGGGTCAGCGGCGCCGACCAGCCGCCGTGCAGCTTGTTCCGGGTGGCCTGGACCCTGACCTCGTAGTGCCCGGCCGCGAGCGCGTCGGCGTCGACGGGGACGCGCCCGGACAGCAGTAGTCCCACCTCGGCGCTGTGGAGCAGCCGCCCGGCCCCGAAGACGCCGAGGGTGTAGCTGGCGCTGCGGTCGGCGGCCGACCACACCGCCGTGACCGCGCCGTCGGTGAACGCGGTCGCGTGCAGCATGGGCGTGCCGGGCGGCGGGCCGTCGCCCTCGTCCGGCTTGCTCCCGCCCGCGGCGGCGGTCACCGCGGCGAGCAGGATCGCGATCGCCGCGGCGGCGAGGACCCCGCTGCCGGCCAGCAGCGTGGTCAGCACGGTGAGCGCCACCTCGACGCAGGTCACCGCGATGGCGTCGACCAGCTCGTTGCACAGCAGGACCTTCACGACCTCCAGGGCGTCCGGGCCGACGACCACGGCGAGGAAGATCGCGATCTTCACCGGGTTGCGCATCATCGCGGCGGCGAACTGTGACGAGGCCCGGCCGATGCCCGCCGCCAGCGTCGAGGGCAGGTCGTCCCAGCGGGTGGCGACGGGGATGTCGACGTCGAAGGTGGGGAAGTCCGCGCCGAGGAACTCGACCCCGGACTTGGTCAGGGTCAGCGCGTACCGGCCCTGCAGCGTGAACCGCAGGTGGTCATCGACCAGGCCGACCACCGGGTTGAGGGTGAGCGTGGTGGTGAAGGGCGTGTTCGCCACCAGCTTGGTCAGCACGCCGCACGTCGTGCTGGTGGCCATGTCCTTGATCGCGGTGATGAAGTCGATGAGGGGCCCGGCCCAGTCGAACGCCGGCCACTGCTCGATCGCGAACGTCCCCCCGGCCGGGCCGGGCCGCACGGTGTACCGGAACCCGCAGTCCAGCACCCCGAACGGGGCGAGGCTCTTGGCGGCCCGCAACCGGCCGTGGAAGCTCCGGCTGCCGTGCGCGCCACTGGTGACGGCGACGTCCACGACGCCGAACGCCTCGCCGAGGAAGTTGACCCCGGTGGCCAGCCGGATCGCGGCCGCCGGGCCGGTCTCGACGCTGAGCGCCGGGCCGCCGGTGTAGGTGGCGCTGCCGGCCGGCTTCGCCGAGCCGGCCAGGGACAGGAAACCGGCGTCGAGGGGATGGTCCAGGACGGCCGAGCCGCTGATCCGGTTGAACCGCCGGGTCGCCGGATCGCGCAGCACGGACACCACGGCGTGCAGGTCGATCTCGGTGAAGAGCGTCAGGGTCAGCCGCGCGTCGAGGTGGAAGCCGTCGTGGTGCCCCGGCGCGTAGCGGCGGCCCGGGTCGGGGGCCTCGTCGTAGTAGTAGAGCCGGGTCCCGGCCCGCAGCCGGATCTCGACGAAGTCGCCCGGCCACGCCGCCGCGGACCCGGTGAGGCACTGGGCGAGAAACGCACCCAGCGACCAGTCCCGGGCCAGGGCGATGTCGAGCAGGACGGGGGCGCCGTCGTGCAGGGCCAGCTCGGCGGCGCAGTCGAGCCGGTTGTCGGCCTCGCCGGAGTGCGGGGCCGGCCCGAGCAGCACGCGGCCCCGCAGGCCGATCGACGAGGTCGCCGGCGGCGCCCACCGGTAGGCGACGTCGAGCCCCACACCGGTGAGGCGAAGGCCCGGCAGCCCGAACGGCTCGTCGAGATCCTGGGTGCCGCGCTGCTGGACGGACGTCGTCAGCCCGGCGTCATCGACGGTGAGCTCCACGTCGAAGCGGTAGGTGCGGCCGAAGAGCGCCAGCAACTCGACGCGGCCGTGCAGGGCGAACCGGTCGGCCCGCGCGGGCCGGTAGCTCAGGTGGATACCCGGATGCGCGTCGTCGTGGGTGAGGCGGACGGTCCCGGCGATCGTGATGTCGGGCAGGTCGGCGGTGAAGACCGTCCGGTCCGGTTCGGCGCGGTCGACGAGCGCGGCGACGGTCAGCGTCGCCGGGGCGCCGGCGGTGCCGATCTGCGCCAGCCGGGAGAACAGCGTCGCCCGGGTGAGGTCGACGCTCGCGACGAGCGAGAAGCCGGTGCCGAGCGTCATCGACTCGGCGTCGAGGCCGGCCAGCGGTGCGGGGAAGGCCGGGTCGGCGTCGGCCAGCAGCTCGCCGGCCTCCCGGGCGAGCTCGCCCAGGGTCGTATCGGCGAGGTCGCAGATCACGGCCCGGGCGCGGGTCACGCGCAGGTGGTCGTCGACGCCCCAGGCGGCGGGCAGCAGCGTGTCGAACCGGAAGGCGGGTCCCAGCGACAGCGCGACCGCGTACGCCATCCGCTTCGGGCCCCGTGCGAGGTACAGGAACGCGTCCGCGGCCAGCGCGGTGCCCTCGCCGAACCGTCCGTAGAGCATGAGCCGGGCGGTGGACAGGTTCAGGTAGGCGGCCGCGCCGGAGAAGCCCAGCGACGCGATGGCCGGCGGGGCCGCGGCCGTCCAGCCGGCGCGCCCGCCGACCTCCTGGGTCAGCCGGCCGATGGACACCGCCGCGGCCTCCTGTGCGGTCAGAGTGCCGGTCAGCACGGTCTGGGAGGCGCCCAGCTGCATCGTCAGGCGGGCGCGCAGGCCGGCGAGGTCGATGTCGCCGGTCAGGGTCGCTGTGGTGGGGGAATCCCGATCGGGGATGTCCACCGTGGCGCCGATGGCGGTCAGCGCGAAGCGCGTGGCGCCGAACGACAGCGACCAGTCCGTGGCGGCGCGGGCATCGAAGTGCAGCGCGCCAGTGTCGGGGACGCCGCGGACGTTGAGCCGGTGCAGCGTGATGGCCGCGGGCACGCCCAGTTGACGGGCGTCCGGCGGCAGCGCGGCCGGGGACACGTCGGCCAGGTCGAACGTCCGGTCCTCGTCCAGGTCGGCGGTGAACACCCACGGATGGCCCGCGTCCGGCTTGCGGGCGGCGAGCCGCAGGCGGGCCGCGCCGATCGCCAGCACTCCGGAGGCGACGCCCAGCACGCCGTCCGCCACCACCGGGTACGGCAGCTGCAGGGTCACCTCCGCATCCTCCAGCGCCAGCCGGCCGGGGACGATCGCCCACTGGCCGGGCGCGTGGATCGTGAAGCCGAACAGGGCGAGACCGCCGTTGCGGAAGGTCAGGTACAGCCGGCTGAGGGTGAAACCGCCGGCCGCCGGCAGCGTCGGCGGCAGCGCGTCCCGCGCCCGGTCGCCGGCCAGCCAGGCGTCCAGGTCGCCGAAACCCCCGACGTGGACGGGCTTGGCGAACGCGACGAGGAGCTGCCAGTCGTCGTCGACGTCGTTACGGATCGCCGAGACGTCGACGGGCCGGCCGCTCAGCGTCGCCGTCCCCGTGATGGAGCCCACGACACTCATCGGGGTGGTCGTGGGATCGACGACGAACGCGGCGGAGAGGTCGCTGACCTCCAGCCCGTCCTCGATGACCACCCAGCTGGTGCCGGCCTGCTCGAAGGCAAGACTGAGATGCCCGATGGTGTACTGCGTGGGATCCACGCCGATCGCGAAGCGCGTGATGACCAGGCCCTGCATCGAGGCCAGCCCGTCCGGGAGGTCCACGTCGCCGCCGCCGAGCAGCGCCAGCGCCTGGGCCATGGACGGCAGCCGCAGCGGGGTGGTCTCGTCCAGGGCCAGCGTCCACAGCTCACCGTCGCGCACGGGCACCGACATGACGGCCTCGAACGTCAGCGCGCCGTCGCCGTCGCCGAGTCGGACGCTGCCGCGTAGCACGCCGGAGGTCGTCCAGCCGCCGTCCGGGCGCCGGTCGATCTGGACGTCGACACGGCCGCCGGTCACCGTGACCGCCCCGTCGACCACCGGCCAGTCCCGGCTCTGCGTCAGCGTGCAGTCGACCCGGACCAGGCTCTGGGCCACCGGGTCCACGAGCAGCCGCACCCGGCTGACGGTGATCGCCTCGGTCAGGTCCACGAGCGCGCCGGGCAGTGCCGCGAGCACCTGGACGTGGTCAAAACCGGCGAACCCGGCCAGCTCCGGCAGGGTCGGTGCCGGCCCCGCGTCTACCGGTCCCGCGTCGAGGATCTCCACGGCCCACGGTCCCGCCTGTGGCATCGCGGCCCGCACGGCGTAGCGGGTTCTGCCCAGGTCGATGCGGCCCCGGACCTCGACGCCGTACCCGGTCACGACCTCGGGCCCGTAGCCCGCCGCGCGGGTCACGTTCACCTCGAGCTCGACGTCGCCGACCGCGATCAGGCCGGGCACGGGCGCCCATGTGCCGGGGAAGCCGATCGTCACCCGGGTCCGGGCCGGCCCGTCGCCGGCCGGCGAGACCCGGACCTCGAATCCGGTGATCTCGGCGCCCGCCAGGTCGAGCAGCGACCGTGGCAGGTCCGTGCCGAGCACGTCGGCCACCCCGCAGGCCCGCAGGACCGCGTCGGCCGACTGTTTTGCATCGCCACCGGTCAGCCGCAGCGTCACGCCGGGGGACACCGCGGTTGGCAGGTTCGCCACGCACGCGAAGACACCGCCGTCCAGGGTCACGGTGCCCGAAACGTCCGCCCCCGCACTGCCTTCCACTCCGGCGAACGGCGTTCCGGAAAACCCGAGGACGGCGTCGCGGATCGCGATTGGGTCCTGGCCGGTCCGGGCGAGACTCAGCGCGCGCAGGGCGGACTCGCCGGTCCACGACAGCCGCGGCCCGCTGTCGCCGCTGTCCTCGGCGACCTCGACCGGACCGCCGAACCGGACGGCTCGGGCGGGCTCGTCGTCGCGGTAGGCCGGGCGCAGATCCTCACGCACCCGCAGCGTCGCCTGGAAGCTCAGCCCGGCCGGCACGGGGAAGAACACGTCACCGTCATCGTGGGGGCGGGTGGCCGCGATGAACCGCGGCTCGCGCATCGGCAGATACGCCATCGGCGATGCGGCAAGCGTGGGGAACGTCCGGCCGAGATCCCACGACGCGGGCGGCCGGGACGTCCAGGTGGCGTCGAGGTCACCGGCCGGAGACACCGTGAACACCACCGTCACCGCGGTCTCGGGCAGGCCGGTCAGCAGCGGCGAGGTACCGCTGAGCAACACGGCATCCTCGGTCAGGACGGGCTCGTCCACCGCCGTCACCGTCAGCGCGGTCTCCGGTCCTTGGCTGAGCGCGGCCGCGAGCACCGCGAACGCCGGCCCGGGCAGCACGGTGCCGTCGATCCGGTACAGGTCCGGACCCGTGCGGGCGGCCAGCAGCCGGGTGTGCAGCGCCGCCAGGATGTCGGCGGGCCGGGGTTCGTCTGATCCGGACAAGGTGGTCCCTTTCACTGCCGGTCGCTCGGGAACTGCAACTTCGGGCCGCCGGTGTAGGGCTGCCGCCACAGCGCGGCCGCGGTGAAGTTCGTGGGGTCGATGACGGCGCCGGGCGAGGTGTGCTGCGCCTTGTGCAGCCCGGTCACGGCCGCGTGCCAGTCGAATCCGTCCACCATTTGTGGCTCGTCGAGTGCGGACGCGATGAACCGGCCGCCGATCTCCTCGTACTGGAACAGCAACGCCCAGGTGAAGCAACTGAGCACCCGGGAGCCGCCGCCGCTGACGCCGATCGTGGCGGTCCAGTACCGGAGCTGGAGCGGATAGTGCTCGGCGGGCGGGCGAAACGGCGGGGAGTGGAGCCCGCTCGTGCCCCAGCCCCGCCGCGCCGGCGGGTAGGGCAGCCTCATACCGGTCCGGTCGGCGTGGCCCTGGATTCTCCACAGCAGGTCGTTGCCGGTGTCCGTCTTGAGGACGGTCAAGTCGTAGGCCGGCAGGACCCGCACCACGACGACGGGCTCCCCGGCCGGGCCCCTGTCGGTGTGCACCACGAGCGCGTCGCCGAGTTCCTCCGGGTCCGGCAGGGTCAGCACCACCAGCTCGCCGATGAGCTCGGCCTCGACCTGAGCGGGCTTCAGTCCGTTGAGCCAGGGAACCGTGCTGCCTTTCAGCGGGACGTTGCTCAGAGCTTCCAGGGCGATCTGATAGGCCGGATACTCGAGCGTCAGCTCCCCCTTCGGCGTGATCCTCGCCAGCTCTGGAAGGCCCGCGACCGCCTCGCCGAGCCGGTCCCGGGTGACCAGGCCCGGTGCCACGTTGGCGGCCAGCGACGCGACAAGCGACTGGCGATCGCCGTGTGGAGCCGGCGACCACAGCGCGCCGTTCGGCACCAGGTCGCTGAACAGGTCCTCGTTCTTGAGGCCGAACAAGCGGCTGTTGAACGGATAGAGCGGCAGCCCGACCCTCGCGGCGAGGGAGTCGGACGGGCCCATGAAGTCGAGGAAGTGCTGCACCGGAGAGAAGACGTACGGCTCCCGGTCGGCCAGCCGGCCGCCGTAGACCTGCGGCGGCACGGGCATGCCGCAGAAGGACAGCTGCGCGCACTGCGTATAGCCGATGAAATCGAACCGTGCCGGGTCCACCTGGAACATGGCGCGGTACTCGACCGGATCGAAATATGCCCGGACGCTCACCGCATCGGTGAAACTGTCGTCCACCCCGAACCAGTGCGGGCCGACGTGGAAGTACTTCCGGCCGAGAAGGCCGGGGGCGGAGGGATCGTTGGTCACCCCCTGCAACGCCCACCGCCCGTCGGACCGCTGGAAAGCCTTGAGTGTCATGAGGGCTCGCGCTTCAGTGGAGGTCGGTGTGGTACCAGGGGCCGAGCGGATAGATATGGCCGTACTGCGGCGGATGGGCCGGGGGCAGCAGCGCCTTGGCGGCGGGAACGTCGGAGAAGCCAGCGTTGCCGTAGACCTGGACGGCCAGCTCTTGGCCGAAGTTCGGCGCCTGCTGGATTTTCACCAGCGACTCGTGCACCGGCCGGATGACGATGCAGCCCAGGATTTTGCCGCCGCGCAGGTGCACGCCGAACTGTTCGATCGTCTTTTTCTTGTCATCCTTGTCGATGACGTCCAGCACTTCGGTGTAGTACACCTGCTGAATGGTGTTCTTGACCGGCTCGCTGCTTCCCGCCTGACTCCATTGGGCGCTCGCCAGCCGGTTGATGACCTGCTGCGTGGGGTGGCCGTGGAAGTTCGTCCGGAACCCGCAGCTCACGGCGAACAGGGTGGGCCTGAGCTGCGCGAGCAGATGCACGTCGTTGCTGGAATTGCTGCCGTGGTGGTTGGCCTTCATCAGCGTGACGTAGCCAGCGTGCCGGAACTTCGGCCGGCCGGCCTGCGCCATCCAGGTCTTGGGGAAGCGCTGCTCCATGGCCTCGCGGACGGGTGTCTCGAGGTTGGCGTGCGAGGTGAACGACTTCTTGTTGCCTTCGTACGGCAGGAGCTTGGTGTTCATGTGCTGGTCGCCGAAGTTGCCGCCGCTGTCGCCGCCGGTACCCGCGATGTCGCCCCCGAAGAAGGCTCGGAAGGAACCGTGCTCCAGCACGCCCACGATGGAGCGGTCGTTCTGGTCGATCGCTGCGGATTTCGAGGCGACGTCGGTGTAGTTTTCCTGGCCGGACACGCTCTGGCCGGCGGCGATGACCGTGAACGTGATCGGCAGATCGTCGGGGGTTTTGCCCAGGTCGATGACCAAGGATTCGCCGCCTTGCTTGACGATTTCGCTGCCAACCTGGATGCGCTGGGGCATCGACGTGAGACCACCCGGATAGACCCAGACCAGCTTCGTCGATTTGCCGCGGGTGGCCGCTTTTCCGGTCGCGGCGATCTCGAAGTACTTCTCCAGGTCGACGAACCCGGCGGCCGCCTTCATCCCGTCGAATACGGGCTGATAGATGACCGCCGGCCGGTAGAGGGGCAGGAGTCCCTTCCCCGCCGGATTGAGCTTGGCGACGATGCTCTTCAGGCCGTCCATGTGGTCGGCATGGTAGTGGGATATCATGACGGATAGCAGCGGCTGATGCTCGAGTTCCGGGTTGATGGCGCCGTGGGCGAGGAGATAGGCGAGCACGTTGCCGCCGTAACCGTCAGTGCCCCCGTCGATGAGCAGTGCCTTCTTGACCGTATTGGTCAGGTTGATATTTTGTGAAATGGCATACGGCACCCAGTCGATGGGCTCGATCGGTGGGGTCAGTGTGGGGTTGGCCTTCTTCGCACTGGCGATTCTCGCCTTAACCTTGTCCAGGTTCCGGTTGATGATGAGCACCGAATCGCCCTGACTGACGTTGAGCACATGAATTTCCAGATAGGCATGAGACATGACCAGGTGCCGCCTCGCTCCGCCGCGGCCTAAGCCACGAATCCCCAAGAAATCGGTGATCGCGACTCTACAGTCGCAAACCCCGCCCCCACCACCACCCGCCCCGCACGAAGTTGATCGTGAATATCACGTATCACAACGACCTTGCCAAAAATTATCCCCCCACCCACGGCCGAAACGGACAGAACACCCCACGACGAGCAATCCCAAAATAGTCGACAGCAGATCGAGCGGCGGCTTCCGCAACACCACGACCCAGACCTGCGACCACGCGGCGGCGCCAGCTCCCACGACGCAGACCTTCGGACTGCCCGGCCACGCGGCGCCGCCAGGCCCCACGACGTTGGTCTTCCGGCTGCGCGACTGTGCGGCGGCGTCAGGTCCCACGACGTAGACCTTCCGAACGCGCGGCGGCAGGTCTCCACGACGTGGGACGTTCCGGCTGCGTGGCGGCAGATCGAGCGGCGGCTTCTGCACCCCATGACCCAGACTTCCGGCGGCGCGACCGTGCGGCGGCGCCAGGTCCCACGACGCCGGCTGCCCGACTGCGCGACTGCGCGGTGGCGCGGTGGCCCACAACGCAGACCTTCCGGCCGCACGGCGGCGCTGGGTGTCACGACGGCTCGCCGCTGACAGCCGGCGAGCCCGGTGCCGAGGTGGCACCGGGCTCCCTCCAACCGGGCCGGTCAGGTCACCGGGCGCAGCGTGAACTTCTGGTTGGTGCCATTCAGCCACTGGTACTGCCAGATCAGCGAACCGTCCGCCGTGCCGTAGCCGGAGACGTCGAGCACGTAGCCGCTGTACATCGGGCGGATGCTGACCGTCGCGTCGATGCCGCCGATGCCGCCGGACTCGTACTTGAGCAGCATCGGGTTCCAGCCGTAGCCGCAGCTGGTCTGCGAGATCGGTGGCGTGTTGCCCAGCGGGCCGCCCAGACGCCGATGCAGCGGTCGCTGGTGTGCGCGAACCGCACCAGATACTGCCCGCCGCCGCTGACCTGCAGGGTCACCTGCCCGGCCAGGTTGGTCGGGCTGCAGGGCGCCGCAGCAGTGGTGCACCAGGGAGATGTCGGAGCGTCCGTCGGCGTTGATGTCACCGGGGACGGCCTCGGTCGCGTCGAAGTTCCAGCGCCAGGCGGCGCCGGCCCCCCACCAGGACTGCCAGCCGCCGGCGAAGCTGCCGCTGGCGTTGGCCGGGAAGACGAGCAGGCTCACCTGCGAGTTGTTGTAGTCGTAGAGGACGGCGATGTCCGGGCGGCCGTCGCCGGAGAAGTCGCCGACCACGTATTTGCCGTGGCTCCAGGCCCAGTTGCCGGCGCCGGAGTCCCACTGCTGGGTGCCGCCGGGGAAGCCGGTGCCGCTCGCGTAGTGCATGAAGATGGCGGTCCGCTCGCCGCCGTAGTCGTAGAACTCGACGACGTCGGCGCGGCCGTCGAGGTTGAAGTCACCGGCGACGAGCTTGATCCGGCTGAACTCCGAGGCGGTGTTGGTCCACCAGGTGATCGGTCCCGCGAACGTGATGGTGCCGGGCGACCCGGTGGCCAGGAGGACCCGCATGTCCCAGCTCGTGGACGAGACGAGGTAGTTGGCGATCAGGTCGTCGCGGCTGTCGCCGTTGACGTCGCTGGCGAGGAGCTTGATGTTGCCGACCGACCAGCCCGTCAGCGTCTGCAGTGTCGTGGTGCCGAGCAGCGCGTTGCCGTCGGACTGCTGGACGGTCAGCTCGACGTTGCTGTTGACCCTGCTTGAGGATCGCGACGTCGGAGCGGCCGTCGTTGTCGAAGTCGCCGGTGACCGACCGGTTGTTCACGGTCGGGTACAGGGTCGAGGGCGACTGCGGCGCGACCGGCGGCAGCAGCCCGGTGCTGTCGGTGGCGGCGGGCATGGCGCGACAAGCCACCACAGCGCGTAGAGCCAGTCGGCAGCAACCCGGTTCAGGAACGTCGCGAGGTACTCAGCGGTCCAGACGGCAACCCTCTCCTGGGTGCCGTGCCGCTACCACTGCTCGACCCGTTTGCTGGTCCAGAGGACCGGGTGTGCGCGGGGCCAGCCAGGAACCTCGACCCGTCGTGCACGGCCCCAGCAGTACTGCGATCGTAGTTGCTCCGTGGTTGCTCGGATGTTCACCAAGCTGGACGGACGCACGTGGACAGGCACGGAAAAGTCCTCGAGCTGCCGCCTCGGGGACTTGCTGCGCAGAGTGACCAGTGCCAGGACCAGGGCGGATGCACCAGGACGCTTGTCGCCCGGACGCGGACGCTCGCCGATTACCGTCCGAAAATAGCTCAATGCTCGGAATTCGGACTTTTAATCCGCAGGGTCGGGATTCGAGCTGGCGACGACTGCCGTGGTGCGCCTCCGCTGCGGCATCATCAGTGCTACGGCGCATGTCGGGCGGCGTTGTCGTATCTGGAGCTGGAAGGTTAACGCGGAAGGGTAGTTTGCTACCTATTGCGCTCGATAGACGTCCTACCGCTGTTGTCGGAGCTTGTCGTCGGATTCTGGTCTGAGCCGGTCGTGGATGCACCGGACGTCAACAGGCGACGGACATGTCTCTCGGATACGCCGGCCTCTCTGGCGATGTCGGCGGGACGGGCGTCCGGATGTTCTGCCAGCATCCTTGCAATGACGTCCGCTGTCGGACCTGGACGGCGTGGACGACGGACGCTGTGCGACGTATCGGCAGGCGGCTTGTCCTGGACCAAAGTGGGCGGCTCGGGGGCGGGATCGGACGATGACTTAGCGGGGCCTGCGAGCGACTCGTTGAGGGTCGTGGACGCCATGCCGTCTGTGCGGTTGTCGGCGTTGTCCTCGTTTGGTGGTGCGGTGTCCGTACCGGGGTTGGCTGGTTTGGCACGCGAGCGCATCTCAACCACGAGCAGCATCGCCACGGCGGGCCACGCCGCGACGATGCGCGCGCCGACCGTAGGCTGAGCGGCGGCGATGTTCGCGGCCACGCTGGCCGCCACACCAGCTATGAACGCGATCCGCGCTGACCAGCGGACCCGGTGCCCGTTGCGTTTGTCCTCGATCATCGCGGCGGACGCCACGATCAGCATCCCGTCGACCGAGATCGGCAGGACGTAGGCGACCTCTGGACGTTCGCCGTACCGCAGCGCGACGTGGACCATGTGACTCCAGGAGGACCACGCCGCGATCGTCGCGACGGCCGCCGTGCTGACGTTTCGGGCGAGACGGGTCGGTGTCACAGGTCCACCTCGATCCGCAGCCGCCGCCCGATGGTCCGGACCTCCTCGACGTCCACGGCCGGACGTCCGCCGATGGTCAACCGGGTCTGGACCTCGGCCCATCGCAGCCACCTCCGGATCACGTCCGCCGGGTCCAGCCCAGTCGCGGCGGCCACGTCCGCCAGGTCCGCCCCCGTTCGTAGGGCGGCGTGGATGGACATCGGCTGCCATCGGCTCCACCACGACACGACCGCCGCGGCGAGCGCCAGCTCCGCGAGGACGTCGTGCTGGCTCGGCGTGGCGGGACGTCCGATCGCGTGGCTGTGTAGTTCGAGCAACACCTGGAACGGGTTGACCTTTTCGGCGTCAAAGAACCGGACCGGCGGCCAGCCATGCTCGTCCGTCATCGCCGACTCCCCTCAGGGAGGAAGGTGTTGAGCATCGAGACGGCCCGCACGAAGGTCTGATACGCCTCCGGCTCCGTGACCAGGCTGTCGGTCAGTGAGTCGTGCAGGTGGGCGACGAGTTCCACGACGAACCGAATCCGGACCGCCTTCGGCGTGGGCAGCGGCGGCCCCGCCCAAAGGGCAGTGGAGAACGGATCATGCTTGCCGAGTCGAGCAAGTGCAGCTTCGATGCGGCTCATCGGGACGGTCATCGGGCCTCACTCTGCCCGCGTGACCTGCGAAGAGTCAGCGGCAGAGGGTCACCGACCACCACGTGAGCAGGGTTCGCATCGCGATACCTCCGGCCCACGTTTGGCGCAGTCTGCTCAGCGGGCTGCGCCGCTTCGCGTTGGCGTGGAGTTGGTTCTTCGCGCACGGCTTCGCCGTGCTCCCCAGTGGGGGAGCTTCGCTCCACCCACACCCCCTCAAAACCGGTTGGCTGCCCGACTCGGTCTCAGCAGCGCTGGGGTCTCGGTTTCGGTGGTGTACGTCGTGCGCCGGGCTGTGTGGCCGACAGCCGCTGCCCTCCCGGGTGGTGGCGCTTGTCGTGTTCAGTCAGCGGGATCTGCCTGAATTCTCGTAGCTGATCCCGAAGGGCCGCGAAGGCAGCCACCCGACCGCCCAACGCCTGCACCGTCCGCGAGGGCCGCCACGGGATGCAACCGCGCCGTTGACGTCGCCAGGCCAGGCCCACGTTCTCCACCGAGTCCGCGTTCACCCACCACACCAGCTCGGCCAGCACCGTCAGGGTCTCGGCCGACGAACATCCCCGGACGACGGCGCCGGCAGGTTGTCTACCACCGTGCCGGCAGCGACCCGTTGTGCCGGCAGTCTCGACCCTTCCGTACCCACGTTCGCCTGCGTGTTGTGGTCACCGATCTGCAGCCTGTGGCCGTCATGGACCGACATCCGCGGCCGATCTTCGTCGGCGCCGTTGGGTGGAAGGGCATGGTCGGCTGCTGACCATGACGTGGCTCATGCGGAAGCGCGTGTGACCATCAGGACCAGTGCGGCCAGGACGGTGAGGGCTGACGCGCCCCACAGGCAGAGGATGCCGACACGCCAGCGGTGGTACACCCGGATCATCGTTGTTTCTCCGTTCGTCAGCGGTGCTGCTTGACGCCCTCGTTGGTGAGGACGGCGTCCATGAAGCGGACGACGCTGTCGTCGACCGTGTCGTCGCGGCGGACCGCGGACGTCAGCACGAACTCGACGCTCGCGAAGCGCTGCTCCATGGCGTTGACCATGTTGATCTGGTCGAGGTCCTCGCAGAGCCAGGTCCGTAGGGAGGCGTCGCTGCTGACGCCTGCCTGTTCGAGCTCCGCCTCGACGAGGTCGGCCTTGCTCACGGCGACCACCAGCCGGGTCCGGGTCAGGGTGAGGTCCATCTGCTCGAAAGCCACAGTCGCGTTCTCGAAGATGCTGGCCGGCTCCCGGACCGACCGGACGCTGGCCAGCTTCGTGCGCAGCTTGTCGTCGAGCGAGGTCCAGAACCGCTCGATGGCCAGCGGATCGAGCACGAAGACGAAGGTCCGGGCGGCCATCGCGTACCGCAGGCCGTCGATGTGCTCGCTGGTGTCGAAGATCTCGCCGGCCACGTCGAAGATCTTCAGCGTCCGGCTGCCGCGCCGACCGGAGCGGATGTGCAGGACGTACGGGGCCCGCAGCTCCTTGGCGGTCTTCTGCGGCATGCCCATCTTCGACATGTGCTGGCTCTGGTCCTTGATCCAGTCCCGGGTGTAGTCGTCGGCCGGCTCGACCTTCTGCCCTCTGCGCTCGAAGCGTTCCTGCGCGGCCAGGGCGAGCAGCACCATCAGCTGCGTCTTGCCGGCGTTGCTGGCGCCGAAGACGGGCAGGACGATCTCCGGGGCCTGGCCGGAGCCGGGCGGCAATGGTTCGTGGCACTTGGGGCAGTAGCCCGGCATGCGGTGACTGCCGAGCATGAGCAGGGTCGGCAGCTTGTTGCCGCAGGCGCAGGTCCGGGTCAGCACGCCGTAGCGCCCCGGCCGCACGTCGTGGTGCATGGCACCGCAGGTCGCGCACTTGTACGACGGGTACGGCACCCGCCCGTAGTCGTTCGGGTTAGAGCAGGTGATCCGGATGCCCCGCAGCTGCAACAGCCCGGTGTCGACCACCCGCAGCAGGTAGATGAGCCCGATGGACAGCACCAGGAGCAGCCCGAACGCGGTCGCCTGGAGCGCGGCGACCGCGGCCAGCACCACGGTCGCGAGCAGGAAGCCGAGACCGATCGCGACCGCGTAGGCGACGCCGAACGGCACGTTCGGGTCGGTGGAGGGCTGCTCCGGCACGAACTGGGGCTTGGCCTTCTTCTCGAACGCGCCGTGCATGCTGGTGCGTTGATACCGCCAGACCAGCTTGCCGATCTGGCGCACGTCGGCCCACATCTGCCCGAACAGGTACTGCTTGTAGGCCGGCTCGCGCCCGTCGGAGGGCTGTTTCGAGACGGAGGGCAGCGGCACCGGCTCCGCGTTGCGGCCGATGCCGAGACCGGAGGTCAGGCCGCGGCCGTACTGCACGAGTGCCACGACGAAGTAGCGGACGGTGAACAGCGCCACGAGGACGGGTGCGAAGAAGATGGAGGCGACGATCTTTGCCACCTGGCCGGCGTCCAACTTGTCTCCCGGGGGTGAGGAGGGATCAATCCTTCTTGCCGCTTTTGTCGGGCCGGCCGCCCTTGCCGCCGACCGTGCGCCCGACGACCGTGCGCGCGATCTTGCGTAGGAGCCCCGACCCGTCACCGTCCATCCAGGTCTGCAACGTGTGGGCGGAGCCGAGCGCTCGCATATCGCGCAGCTGCTCGGACAGCGACTGGAGATCTCGCCGCCGCCAGCCCTTCAGCACCGGCAGCAGTGCCTTGTCGATGTCGTCGAGCGCGTTGCGGGCCGCCGCGTCCGGGTCCCGGCCGAGCTCGTAGTGCCAGTACCAGAGCGTGGCGGCGGCCTCCAGATCGACTCGCCCCGCCTCGCCGGCCAGCTCGGCCACGAGCCGCTGGCGCAGGTTCGGCAGCCTCCTGATCGGTATCAGGAGGCGGGTGAGGTTGATCCTCTTGTGCTGACGTAGCAGCTCGTCCTCGACGCGCTGCCGACGCGCGGCCGTTGCGCTGCGGCCGGTGAGCAGGCCCCGCAGCTCTTCGAACGCGTCCTCGAATCGCGCGGTGCTGGACGCTCCCACCACGCGTCCCGCCGCGGTGTCGGCCAGGCGCAGCTCCTGGATGTGCTTGCGCGCCTTGGGCGGAAGGTCGCCGAAGACAGCCGACTCCGCCAGCCGGTTGACCAGGTCGGTGTGCAGGTCGTACGCGGCCCGCTCATCCAGCGGCGGCTGCAGCTGCGCGGCGGCACCGAGCCGGTCCACGACGCAGGGGTCGGCCAGGTCGTGCTCGTGGAGCCGGTCGAGCACCGCCAGAGCCTGTCCGCAGGTGAACCCGTCGGTGGGCCACAGCCGCTGCAGGAGGTCCTCGTCGACCGCCGGCTCCAGGCCCTGCGCCCGCCGGGCCGCGGTCAGGGTCAGCAGCGCCTCGACCGGTCGCACGCGCCCCACGCGCACGTCGGCGAGCACGACCGCCTCGGCCAGCGCGGGGCTGGCGTCCAGGTCGTTGTCGTCGAGCTCGAGGTCGCCGGACCGTGCGGCGATCAGGGCGATGACCGGATCCGGGTCCTTGCCGGCGACGATGGCGAGGTGCCGGATCGCGCCCTCCCGCACCGGCAGCCACGCCCGCATGACATCGAGGACCTCGGATCCGCCGCCGGCCAGCAGGGCCGGGCCGATCGTCTGGGTACCGACCCGCAGCAGGGCCGCATTGTCGAGCTTGAGGCCGATCCGCCGGGCCCACAGCAGGTACGCGCCGGCACTGTCGACCGGCATCCCGAGCAGGCGCTGCGTCAGCTGGTCGGTGGCGTTGCGGCGGCCGATCTCGCTGCGCAGCGCGAGGTCCTTCGGCGGCCGGGTGTCCGCGGCGAGCATGGTGCCGACCAGCGCCACCTCGATCTGCGGCACCAGCTGCGGCAGCCCGCGCCCGTCGGCGGCCTCCGCCAGCCGGCCCAGCTGCTCCACGACGGTCTCCGGGCCGGGCCCGCCGGGCCGCCCGGCCGCCTCCCGCAGTGCCGCCGTCGCGGCGTCGCCGACCGCGGTGAACAGGTCCGGGTCGAGCGTCGCGGCGTTGCGGTGCAGCCAGTCGATCAGCGGCAGCGGGTCGAGCTCCGGCTCCAGCGGGCCCTCGGACCATCCGACGGTCGCGGCCACCGCGATGGGGTACAGGTCGTCGAAGTCGCGCTCGGTGCCGGTCGCGTGCCGTTCGGCCCGCTCCCACAGCATCGGCCCGGCCGCCGGGCCGACCTCGGCCAGCAGGCGGGCCAGCGGGTGCACGGTCAGGTCGCTGGCCCGGTCGGCGCTGAGGTCGAACAGGTAGTAGCTCTCGAAGCCGTCCGCGGTGCGTTCGATGTCGACCTCGGGCAGCGCGCCGACGACCGTGGTGCGGCTGTAGCGGGGCTGGCGGCTGTACGTCATGAACGACATCTGCCGGGCCAGCGCGGGCGGCAGCAGGTAGGTCAGCGCGGCGATCCAGTGCGCCACGGTGTCACAGTCGTCGGCGATGATCACGAGCTTGCGCTCGCCCCGCTGGATCGCCGCCTCGGCCGCTGTGAGCATCGCGCCGAGATGGTGGTCGTTGCCGCCGCCGGTGAGGGAGTCGCCGACGAGCTGCGGGGTGAGCGGGCCGGGGCTCGGTGGCTGCGGCAGCTCCGGCAGGTCGGCGTGCTCGACCGGCTCGGTCACCCAGCCGTGGGAGCGCCACAGCTCGATCGGCCGGCACCCTGCCAGGTCGTGCTCCGGATCGGCGGCCACCAGCGCGTGCGCGAAGTAGTTGCCGGACCGGCGGGAGTAGTCCTCACCGACGAACTCGACGCTGGCCACCACCGTGGTGTCGCCGGGGAGGTGGCAGAGGTTGACCGGGTACCGGTCGAGGTCGACGCCGGCGGCGGTCAGCGAGCGCGGCGGCTCGTAGGCGGTGAGGCCCTCGACGTCGCGCATGACGTCGAGGGGGATGCCCGGCGTGACCGCGTTGAACTGGTAGCCGGGGTAGCCGGTGATGCCGGTCCGGCACGATGTGTAGTAGAGCTGGCCCAGCGCCACGTCAGCCTCGCTTCTTCGGGATCGCGCCGAATTCGCTCATCAGCCACAGGAACGGGTCGGCCACCCGGATCGGCTGGATCCCGTGGTGCGACACGCGGCGGCCGCCCCCTGCGCCGTCCGCGGTCACCGGGCTGTTGCCGAGCGCGGACAGGCCGAACAGGCGGTACTGCTCGAAGTGGAGGTTCAGGGTCTCGTTGAGATTGCCGCCCTGCCACTTGTGCAGCAGCTGCTCGATGTGGCGGTGCACGGTCAGGCTGTCGGCCTCGTCGAACTGCGGGACCTCGGCCGGCTCGGCCAGCAGCGGCGTGTCCTCGGGCAGTGCCGAGGTGAGCGCGTCCATCTTGGAGAACGCGACGGCGATCGGCTTCTTGATCTTGCCGCGGCCCGAGGGGCGCAGGTCACGCTCGAGCAGGTTGATGACCCGGCCCAGGACGTGCTCCGGCAGGTCACTCACCTCGGCCACGGCCGGCAGCTCGGCGTCGTCGTTGATCAGCGGCCGGGCGCCGAGCATCTGCAGCGGATCGAGCAGCAGGATGATGCCGTCGGCGCTGTTGAGGTAGCGCGTGTTGAGCTCGACGCTGTCGGCGCTGGTCAGGTCCTCGCCGGCGGTGTCGAAGAACGACAGCACGCTGCGGTCGACCCGGCTGCGGCCGAACCGCTTCTGGTTGATGGCGAAGCTGAACACCAGCGGCCGGCGGCGGCGCCCGGCGGTCGCCGACCTGGTGATGTCCGGGAGCTGGCCCTGGTGGTACAGCGAATCCTCGTAGTCGCGCCGATAGTGGCTGCGGGTCTCGTCGTCGGCGCCCAGGACCGACACACCGAAGCGGCGGCTGACGCGGTTCATCATCTCGTGCAGCAGCACCGTGACGAAGACGGTCTTGCCCGACTCCTTCGCCCCGATCAGCGCGATCATCCGGGACTCCACCTTGCCGAAGTGGTTCGGCAGCTGGGAGTGGCACTTCGGGCACAGCCGGATGAACGTCTCCACCTCGCAGGCGTCCTTGTGCGTCGCCTTGAGCTTGCGGCCGTCGGCCGCGAACGCGGGAAACTTCAGTTCGGCGTCGCCGAGGACGTCGCGGGCGATCCGGTCCACCGTCCGTTTGCAGGCCGGCTTGCCGGTCGGCGACACGCGGCCCGCGCAGCGGAACTCGATCGCCTTCTCCGCGAACTCGTCGTAGCAGTATGGGCAGTACAACTTCGCCATCGGATCTGCGCTCCCACCTGTGCTCAGGCCGGTCCGAAGACCGGGCCGCCGTCCGGCCCGCCGTCGGGCGCGGATGTGGTGTCGATGAAGCAGGCCAGCACCGGGACGGGCCCGACCTGCCGGCTGGAGCCGAGCGGGTGTTCGACCGGCTGGTCCGGCGCGATGCGGCTGCGCGGGATCCGCGCCATCACCTCTCCGCCGTCGAGGGCCTCGGGCCGGGCGTGCGTCCGGCCGCGGACCACCGCGATCGGCGGCACCTCGCAGGCATCGTCGGCGGTGAGCACCAGCACCGTGCGCCGCCGCCAGAACCCGCGGCGGTCGAAGCTGTAACGCACGTGCGGCCGCCGCGCAGGGACCCGGCGGGTCTCGGCCGCGGAGAGCACCCGGCCGCCCGCGTCGCGGGTCAGCGTCATCACCGAGACCTCGACGGCGCCGGTGCCGGCGTCGAGGGTGAACCCGCCGTCGTCGATGAACTCCCGCCGCAGGCACTCCTGCTCGCCCCGGCCGTCCTCGCCGATCCAGGTCACCAGGGCCGTGGCCGCCTCGTCGGGCCAGATCCAGCTCAGCCGGATCCGGGTGCCGAGGCGCTTGGCGCGCAGGTCGGACACCGGCCGGGTGCCGGTGTGCCGCACGACGTTGCCGGCCATCGCGTGGCGCAGCCCGACACTGACGACCGTGAAGTACGTGGTGCCGTCGCGGGCCGGCACCCGCAGCGCCGACCGGCCGTCCGCGGTCCGGGCGGGCACCCCCGAGTGGCGCCGGCCGTAGGAGCGCACGACCTCCAGCGGGACGGCGGCGCCCGCGGCCCACGACGGGGCCACCGACGCCGAGCGCACCTCCACCACCCCGGCGGCCGGCTCGGTCCAGCGCAGCTCGATGACGGGGGAGCCGCCGGTCATCAGCGACTCCGCGCTGAGGTCCGCGACCGCGACCGGCTCGTCCTGCGGCCGGATCGTGGCCACGGCGCCGACCGTCGCCAGCCGGTCGCCGGTCGCGCCCCGGTATATCGCCCGCACCCGGTACTCGTAGAGCACGCCCGTCCGGACGGCCTCGTCGAGGAAGCCCTCCCTACCGCCCGGGAGCAGGGCCACCCGCTCGGTCGCCCCGGTGGCCGGGTCGGCGCGCTCCACTTCCACGTCGATCGCCTCCGGCGAGACGGTCCACGCCCCGCTGACCGCCGTGGCGGTGGCGTCGAGTGTCAGGCCGCCCACCTCCGGCAGGATGGCGACCGGCCCGCCGGCGACCCCGGCCGACCAGGCGCCGTCACCCCGGCGCGCGAACACCGTGTAGTGATTGGGCACACCGACGGGCGGTCGCGGGTCGACGGCGGAGTCGGTCTCGACCTCGCCGATCAGCCCGTGTGCCTCGGCCGAGGTGACCGGGCCGGAGGCCGACCGCAGCACCCGGTAGCGGGTCCTGCCGGTGCGGGTCTGGCTGTGCCGCCAGCTCACGACGATGCGGTCGCCGTCGGCCATGACGGCGACGTCGCTCGGCGGCGGTGGCGGGATCCGGTCCAGCCGCCGCCGGAGGTCGTCGTCCGTGTCGCGCAGCATCACCTGCGCGAGCAGTTCCGCCTCGCGCTCGGTGTCGCCGCCGGCATGGGCGGCGTCGGCCTCGGCGACGAGCTTCGCCAGCTCCGCCCGCGACCGGTCGAGCAGGTCGCGGGTCGGCTGGCGCACGGCGTCGGCCGGCAGCGACCGGACCAGTTCCTCGGCGCCGCGCAGGTCGCCGGCCCGGATCAGCTCCTCGACCTGCTCGCCGGCGTCAGGTGCGGTGTCGGGCGCGGCCGGTGCACCGGCCGAGATCAGCGTGACCGCGAGCTCCTGGGCTTCCGCGGGGTCGAGCCCGAGCTCGATGGCCGAGTCGGCGACGGCGCTGACCGGCAGCCCGGCCGCGACATCGCGGCGGAGGATGGCCGACAGCTCCCAGATCAGCAGTTCGTCGAGCTTGCCCGGGGTGTCCAGCGCGAGCTGCAGCACGGTGATGATGGAGTTCGAGGCCGTCTTGCGCTGGTCGTGCCCGCGGGTCGCCATCCGCTCGCGGACGCTGTCGAGCGTGTCCTTGCCGAGGACCTTGCCGCCCTGGGCGCGGAAGCCCTGCTTGAGTGAGAAACCCGCACGGAGCCCGTCGGCGCCGAGGACGATCTCGACCGACAGGCGCAGCCCAAGCACGGTGAGATGGTCAGGCAGCTTGCGTGCCGCGGGCAGCGGCGGCGCGGCCGGGATCGCCCACGGCGCCTCGATGATGCGGATGCCCTGCTTGCCGAGCTCGTTGCGCACCTCGCGCTCGCTGAGCATCCCGGCGCCGTCCTCGACGAGCCGGGCCAGGGTCTCCAGCGTCACGCAGGACAGCGACTTGGCGATCGAGCCCACCCGCAGCGCGAGGCGCTTGCGGGCCTCGGTCTCGGCCTTGTCCCGCTGGGCCCTGAAGGCCGCCGCGGTCAGCTCACCGCGCTGCTCCAGATCGGCGTGCGCCCCGAGCAGGGCATCGACGAGCGTCTTGTACAACTTGTTGTTGCCAGCCCGCAGCGAGTTCCAGTAGCCGCAGACCTCGGCGATCCGGGCGGTCACGACCTGATCGGAGCTCAGCTCGGAGCGGTTGAGCCCGTAGCGGACGAGGAGGTCGGCGGGCGGCACGTTGCCGGCGCGCCGGGCAGGGTCCAGCACCGACGTCTTGTAGGAGTCCCGGTCGAACGTCATCGTCTAGTTCCCGACGGCGTACTGCGCCACGGCGATGCGGGCCTGCGCCACCTCGGCCTGCGTGAGCCCGTCGACCTGCAGCTCGACCAGCGCCTCCCGGCCGGTCGTGAGCTCCACCGCCCGCACCCGCAGCGCTCCGGTCTCGCCCATCTCGACGAACACGTCAATGGGCGATCCCTGCCGTAGCGGTGGGAGCCCGGAGATGAGCCCGGTGCCGATCTGGCGGTTGGCGTCCACGCGGGCCGACTCGACCTCACCGGCCTGCTCGTACACCGGCAGCTCGATCTCGGTCTGGTCCGGGGACGAGGTGTAGTACTGCCGGGTGGGTGGCTTGGCCGGCAACGCGTCGTTCGCCCGCAGGATGTGATCGACGATGTTGCCGTCCCCATCCGCGTCCGGGTGCCGCTTGTTCTGGACCTGCACCCCGAAGGCCCGCGGCACCACGCTGGTGACCCGCTTCGCGGCCAGCGTCTCGACCTGCTCGGTCGAGATGCCCAGCTGCGCGGCGACCACGCTCACCGCGGCCGGCTCGGCGTCGGTCCTGTCGTCGCGATCGGGCAGCGCGATCTTCACCGACTCGATCAGCGCGAACCGGGCGGCCCCCTTGGCCACGGCGGACTCCGGGTCGGTCAGCCGCGGCTCGAAGCCGAACCGCTCGCGCAGACCCGCCACGACCGCCGGCATCCGGCTCGAGCCGCCGACCAGCAGGACCTGGTCGAACGTCGTGACCCCCTTCTGGCGGGCCGTGTCGATGGTGCGCTGGGTCATCTGGAAGGTGCGGTCGAGCAGGTCGGCGGTCATCCGCTCGAGCTCGACCCGGGTGAGCTCGACCCGGGCCTTGCCGCCGTCGAAGCTCATGCTGTGGCCCTTGGCCTCCATCCGGCTCAGCGAGCGCTTGATGTCCTCGGCCTCGTTGGCCAGCTGCTGCAGGAACTCCTCACTCTGCTGCGCGCCGGACTCGGGGTTGTCGGCCATGAACCGCTCCAGCAGCCAGCCCGCGATCCGTTCGTCCCAGTCGGCGCCGCCCAGCTCGTGGTCGCCCTCGGTGCACACCACGCTGATGTCGTGCCCGCGCATCTGGATGACGGTCGTGTCGAAGGTCCCGCCGCCCAGGTCGTAGACCAGGATGGTCTGGTCCTGACCGGCGCTGAGGGCCTCGTAGTGCAGTGCCGCCGCCACCGGCTCGGGCACGAGGTTGAGCACGTTGAGCCCGGCGATCACGCCCGCGTTGCGGGTCGCCTCGCGCTCCCGGATCCCGAAGTACGCGGGCACCGTGATGACCACGTCCGTGACCTTCTCGTCGGTCGTCTGCTCGACCGCCTGCACCAGCTCCTTGAGGATCAGCGCGGAGATCGACTCGGGTGTGTGCGCGACGCCGTGGAAGGTCAGCGTGACGCCGGGCTGGCCCATGCTGCGTTTGATCAGTGTCACCACCTGGTCCGGGCTGATCTTCGCGACGAGCTTCGCCTGCTTGCCGACGATCACGTTGCTGGCCGACTCGAAGAACACCGCCGACGGGGTGACCTCGTCCCCGTCCGCGTTCTTGCTGATCACGGTGCGACCGTCGGCATCGATGTGCGCGATGCACGAATAGGTGGTGCCGAGGTCGATTCCGAATGTGGTCATGCGTCCTCATCTCCGGTCGACGAGCCGGACGGCCGGTGCCTTTGGTCCGGTACTGACGGACGGACGGTCCCCGGACCCGTCCTCGCGCAGGACCGGATGCCGTGCCTGCTGGTGGTAGCGTCGCCACCGCGAGTGACCGAGCCCTCGCGCGTTGATCGAACGACGTCGAGCCGAACGGACCCTGCATGGACGATCAGCGGATCGGTGGCAGCCCGATCGACGTGGTGCTGGCGCACGCGGCCGATGCGCAGGAGCTGGCCGTGTACCTCGAGAGCCGACTGCGGACCGAGGATCTGTCCACGTACCGCTCCGAGGCGGACCTGCGGCCCGGCGACGACACCACCGTCGAGCTGGACAGTGCGCTGCGCCGGGCCCGGACCGGCCTGATCTTCGTCAGTGACGGGGCGGACTTCGAGCGCGATCCGCAGTACGCGGCGATGATCCGCCTTGCCGACCAGCGCAGGCTGCGGCTGATCCCGGTCCTGGTGTCCGCCGCGCGGATGCCCGCGCTGCTGGACCGTTTCAAGCCGATCAACCTCATCGGTGTCGGCAGCCGGGCCGACGTAGACCGGTGCCTGCCCGAACTGCTCGACACGGTGCGGGACGCGCCGCGCCGGGCGGGCGTCTCGGCCGTGCCGACGGCGTCGCAGTTCGACCGGGTGCCCGAGGGGCCGGTGCTGGCCACGCTGCGTGTCGAGGCCAACGCCGAAGGCCCGCGGCTGACGCTCACCACGCCGTGGGCGGCGCAGGCCTCCGCCCCGGGCGACCGGATCGTCACGCTGCTGCAGGACCCGGGTGCCACCGGCCGGCGGCACCGCCAGATGCGCGACCTGTCCACCGAGGGTGTCCCCGCCCCCGCCCGCATCATGCTGGACGGCGCCGTCGGCGACGCGCTGCGCGAACTGGTGCGGGCCTGCGACCGGCGCGGCAGCCGGCTGCGCCTCGGCGTGGAGATCGCCGCCGGTTCCCCGCTCAACGAGGTGTCCTGGGAGAGCCTGAGCGTCGTCGGGGAGGAGAGCCCGCTCGTGCTGCTGCGCAACGTGCTGCTGCACCGCGCGGTCCCGGGGCTCGGCGACACGGTCGAGGCCCGGGTGCCCGGCCCGCTGCGGATCCTGGCCGTGATCGCCAGCCCCGACCACGGCGGCGGCGCGCTGCTGGACTACGAGCACGAGCTGGCGACCATCCTTGAGCAGGTCGAATCGGCCCGCCAGGAGCAGGCGTACGTGCGCATCCTCAACTGGGGCTCGGTGTCCGCGATCCGCGAGGCGCTGGAGGAGGAGCGCTTCCACGTCCTGCACATCTCGTGCCACGCCAACGGGGGCCTGCTGCAGCTGGAGAAGCCCGACGGGGACGTCGACGAGGTGGACGCGGCGACGTTCCTCGATCGGGTCCTGGTGCCCGGCCGGATGGTCCCGCTGGTCGTGCTCGCGGGCTGTTCGACCGCCCGTGCCGGAAACAACGCACTGCCGAGCTACGCCCAGACGCTGCTGGAGCACGGCGTCCCGGCCGTGCTGGCGATGACCGAGCCCGTCGACGACCTCTACGCGACCGACCTGCTGGCCCGCATGTACCGTCAGCTCGCGCGGGAACCCGAGGCCCCGGACCCGCTGGCGGCGCTCAGCGAGGCGCGGCGCGCCTGCGAGGCCGACCGCCAGAAACTGCCCAAGGACGACCCCCGCCACCACGTCGTCGAGTGGGCGACCCCGGCGCTGTTCACACGCGTGCGCTCCCTCGTGCTGTTCGACCCGGGCGCGCCCGAACCGGTCCGCCGCCCCCGCAGGCCGGTCATCCACCGGGAGATCAGCTCGCTGAACCTCGGGGACTTCGTCGGCCGCCGGCGGGAGCTGCGGCAGCTGCTGAAGACGGCCCGGGGACGTGGCGGCGGGGTGCTCATCCACGGGATGGGCGGGGTCGGCAAGAGCACCCTCGCCGGGGCCATGCTGCACGAGATCGGCGCCGATGACCGCGCCGTGGTGACCCTGCACGGCCCGAACAGCCCGGGCGAGATCCTCCGGCTCGTGGCCCGGCAGCTGCGCCGGCGCCCCGGCGCCGATCTGGAGCTCGTGGGGGAGCTCGCCGACGAGACGCTGTCCTGGCGGGATCGGCTGGACACGCTCGCGGACGTGCTCAACGACGGGCAGCGCGTCGTGCTGCTGCTCGACGATCCCCTGGGCGATCCGCTCGGCGGGCTCGAGCCCGGGCAGACGCTGGCCGAAGCCGCGGCGGTGCCGGTCGCCGGGGCCGAGTTGCTGGACTTCCTCGACCGCTGGCTCGACCTCGGCCCCGGCGCGCTGCTCATCATCACGTTGCGGATGGCGGAGTCGCTGCGCGACCTGCGCAAGCCGGGCCGGCTGGCCAAGCTCCATCTCGGCCAGCTCTCGGGCGCGGAGGCGCGCAAGCTGCTGTGGCGGCTGCCGTGGGTGTACAACCTGGGCCCGGCCGAGCGCGAGCGGGCCTATCGCGAGATCGGCGGGCACCCGCGCTGCCTGGAATACCTCGATGCGCTGCTCAGCGCCGGGCACGGCGAGGAGGAGCCGGCGCCGGGCGCGCGGCGCTCGGCCCAGCGGGGCCGGGCGTTCGACACCGTCAGCGCCCGGCTGACCAGTGCCCTCGAGGCGCGCGGCGTGCACCGGTCGGCAGCGGCGACCCACTCGCTCAGCGCCGCGCTGGACGTGGTGAAGGCGACCAGTGCGGCCGAGGTACTCCTGGACGCCCTCTTCCACCGCCTCGACGGCATGCCCGCGCAGCGGCTGCTGATGGCCGCGTCGGTGTTCCGGACGCCGGTCGACGAGCAGGGGCTCAACTGGGTGATGGCCCCGGACCGGCCGGCCGACCCGGCGCGGGCAGCCCGGCTCCGCGCGGTGTATGACCGGCTGCGGGCCCGGCCCGGCGGCACCCTCGACACGCTGCCGCTGCCCGGCGCCGAGCAGGAGCAGCTCCACCGCGACCTGCTCGGGTCCCGCTACCCCGCCCGCGATCCGGGCCTCGACGCGGCCCGGCGGACGCTGCTCGACCTGAGCCTGCTCTCGCCGGCGCACTCCGGCGAGGACGACGGTGAGCGGTTCCTGGTCCACCGCTGGACGGCCGGATCGCTGGCCGGTCTGGCCGACCCGGCCGAGCGGCCGCACCTGCATGCCCGCGCGGCGGCCTACCACCGCTGGCGGGCCGAGATCTACGGGCTCGGCGACCTGACCGACCTGCGGGAGGCGCACTTCCACCTGTGGGCTGCCGGAGACGCCGACGCCGCGGTGGCGGCCGCGGCCGAGCTGTGCGCCCGTCTGCGGGCCCGGGGTGCGTACGACGAGGAGGACGCGCTGTGCGGGCAGACGCTTGCCCGGCTGCCCGGCGACGTTCCGCAGGCGGCCGCGTTCCTGCAGTCACGGGCACAGATCGCGGCGCTGCGCGGCGACCACGAGACGGCGGCGCAGCGGCAGACCCGCTGCCTCGAACTGGCGGAGCGGTCCGGCGACCAGGTCGGGGTGGCGACGAGCCAGCAGCAGATGGGCGTCATCGCGCAGTTGCGCGGCGACCCGGCGGCGGCAGAGGAGTGGTACCGCACCGCTGTGCGCACGTTGAACGGCGCCGACCTCGACCACAGCCCGCGGGCCGAGGCGGTACTGGCCGCCTCGTATCAGCAGCTCGGGGCGCTCGCGCTCGACCGGGGCGACCCCGACGACGCGCAGCGGTGGAGCGTCGGCGCGCTGGACCTGGTCAACCGGCTCGGTGAGGAGTCGGTGCTCAGCACGACCGACGACGACCTGGCCCGGCTAGCGCTGGCCTTCGACGACACTGCGCTGGCCGACGAACACCTGCTCGACTCCTGGGAGCTTCAGGCGACCCAGCCGGACATCATGCGGCTGGCCGCGACCGCGTCACTGCAGCTCGGCGCGGTGAACATGGTCAGCGACCGCCCGGAGGACACCGGCGAGCTGCTGCAGCACGCGATCGACCTGGCCCAGCAGCTGGGGGACGTCCCCCTGCAGGCCCGGTGCCTGCAACTGCACGGCGACATGTGCTCGGAACTGCATTACCACGGCGACGCCCGGGCGGCCTACGAGTCGGTGCTCGGGCTGCTGCGCGAGCTGGACGACCAGCCCGGGCTCGTCGTCGTCTACCAGCAGTTGGGCCGGGTCTCGGCGGCGCTGGGCGACCCGGCCGGCGCCGCCGAGTACTTCCGGATCGCCCTGGCGCTTGCGGAGCGGCTCGGCAATGCGCGCCTCATCGGCACGACGCACCTGTACCGGGGCATGGCGGCGTTCGGCGATCGGGACGCGGCCACGCAGGCCCTGACCGCGGGCCTTGAGCAGGCGGTCACGGCCGGCGACGACACCCTCTGGATCGCCTGCAACATCCAGCTGGCGACCCTGGCGGAGACGTACGGAGGGACGGAGGAGGCGGTCGCGTTCACCATGGCCGGCCTCCAGCGCGCGCGGCTGGCCGGCAACGCGACCGCGCTGGTCGCGTGCTGCCTGGTCCGGGGCCTGCTGGAGCGGGAGCGGGGCGAGGACACGACGGCGCGGCAGTGGCTGCACGCGGCCCAGAACCGCGCACTGGACATCGGCCATCGGCGCGCGATCGCCGAGTGCGATCTGCACCTGGCCCGGATCGAGGCCGACGGCGGCAACACCGTGCTCGCCGAGGAGCTCTGCCACAACTGCCTGGAGATCGCGGACGAGCACCGGCACATCGATCTCGTCTGGGGCGCCTGGCGCGAGATCGGCCGGTGCCGGGCCGACCGCGGCGATCACTCGGGGGCCGTTACGGCGCTGAGCAAGGCGGTCGCGCTCGTCGAGGGCACCGGGCAGCCCGCCCCGGAACTGTGGTGCCTGGTGCGGCTGATGTGGTCGCAGCACCGCACCGGCGACGAGGCCGGGGCCCGGGCAACGGCACGGCGGTGCGCGCAGGCCGCGGCGGCCCTGCCGGCCGGGCCGTACGCCGCGGTCGGCCTGCTCTGCGCCGGCGACGGCGCGATGAGCGGCGAGGAGGCCGGGGACCGCGACGCCGCCCGGGCCCACTACGAGGGTGCGCTGGCCATGGCCCGCGACTGCGGGCGCGCGGCGGCGAACCAGGCGGTCGACGCGGCGTGGCAGCTCGGGGCCTTGGCGCAGGCGGCCGGAGCGGCGGCCGAGGCGGCCGAGCGGTTCGACCTCGCCGCGTATGTGGCCGGGGAGATCGGCGACCGGATCGCGCTGGCGCACGCGCTGCGGGAGTGCGGCCGGGCCCTGCGCGACGCCGGTACGCCCGTTGCCGATGCGACGCTGCGGCAGGCGGTCACGGCCGCCCGGCAGCTCGGCGACGAGCGTCTCACCGGGGTCGCCGTCCTGCTCGTCGCCGACCTTGAGGAGACCGGCGGCGACAAGGAGCGCGCAGCGCGGCTGCGGGCCGAGGTCGCCGAGCTGCTCAAGCTGCGCAGCGCCCGGCCGATGCGGGCCGAGCACCATCCGCTGTATGTGTCGGCGACGCGGGCCTGGCACGACCTGCGCTGGTCGCGGCGGCTGCTGGCGATCAACGGCGAGACGCCCTTCGTGGGCGCCCAGGCCCGCTACCTCGGCCCGTCGGTCGACCGCATCGTGCAGGAGATGACCCCCCGCTCGTCGCTCGTGCAGGGGGTGCCGGCGGTGGTCGCGCCGCAGGTGGGCCGGGTCCGGCGAGGGACCAGGCCTAGCTGAGCCGGGAGACGGCGTCGCGGGCGTCGGCGACCTGGCCCGGGGTCATCTCGCCGATCTGCAGCTCGAGATTCAGGGTCAGCCCGGTGTGCAGCTCCTTCGCCTCGACGAACAGTTTGCCGCCCTCCGTCATCTGGAACGTGACGTCGACCGGCGAGCCCTTCTTCAGCGGCGGCAGCCGCTTGATGAGACCCTCGCCGATGTTGGTGTTGTCGGTCGGCTGGCGCGACTCGACGTCGCCCGCCTGTTCCCAGATCTCGATCCGGATCTCACGCTGGTTGTCGACCGCCGTGCCGAACTGCTTGGTGACCCGCTCGGTCGGCAGCGGCGTGTTCGCGTGCAGCAGGTGCTCAACCACCAGGTGCATCGCCGGTTCCTCCGGCTCCGGCTTTCCCGGCTCCGGCGGCAGGTCCTCCAGGACGATGACCCCGAACGCGCGCGGCACCACCGTGGTGACCTTCCTGCCCTGCATCTTCTCGATGGTGCCGACGGGCACGCCGAGCTCGTCGGCCAGACGCTCCGCGCTCACCGCGGCCCTTCTCCCGCGGCCGTTGCCGTCCGCCGCGGTGAGCCGGGTCCGAGCGGTCTCGTGCACCGCGAACAGCGCGGCCCCCTTGGCCACGGCCAGGTCCGGCTCTTTGCGCTTCGGCGTGACGCCGACACGCTCGGCGAGCCGGGTGAACACGATCGGCATGTGGGTCGACCCGCCCACCAGCAGCACCTCGTCGATCTTGTCGACGCCCTTCTCGCGGGCGGTGTGCAGGGTGCGGTCGGTGATCTCCAGCGTCTGCTCCAGCAGGTCGGCCGTCATCTCCTCGAACGCGGCCCGGCTCAGTTGGGCCCGCACGGTCCGGCCCCGGAAGCTGATCGCCTGCTCGGCGGTCTGGCGCACCGAGAGCGACATCTTGAGCTTCTCGGCGACCAGCATCAGATCCTGCAGCAGTTCCTCGCTGTCCTCGGCACCGGCGCCGGGCTCCTCGGCGACGAAGTAGTCGAAGAGGTACGTCGCGACGGCCTCGTCCCAGTCGGCGCCGCCGAGGCTGTGGGAGCCGTCGGTGCACACGACCGTCACGTCGCCGTCGACCAGCTTGATCACCGTCGTGTCGAAGGTCCCGCCGCCCAGGTCGTACACCAGGATCGTCCGGTTGGCGCCGGGCGTGAGCAGGCCGTAGTACATCGCCGCGGCCACCGGCTCCTCGATCACGTTGATGACATCCAGCCCGGCGATCTCGCCGGCGACCCGGGTGGCCTGCCGCTCGGCGACGCCGAAGTACGCAGGCACGGTGATCACCACGCTTTCGACCGTCTCGCCGGTGGTCCGGCTCACGGACTTGACGAGGTCCTTGAGGATCAGCGCGGAGACGCTCTCCGGGGTGTACGGCAGCCCGTGGAAGTTCAGCTGGACGTTCTTGCGACCCATGTCCCGTTTGATCAGCGCGACGACGTGGTCCGGGTCGGTCCGGGCGACGTTCTTCGCGTCGGCGCCGACCTGCACCTTGTACGCCGACTCGAAGTAGACGACGGAGGGGGTGGTGTCCTCGCCCGCCTCGTTCGGGATGATCACGGGCTCGCCGGTCGAGCCGTCGACCCGGCTGATGCACGAGTAGGTTGTGCCCAGATCAATGCCAAACGCCGCCATCGTTCCTCCGCCGGGATCCCACGTTCGTTCCATCCGTACCCGTGATCTGACGGACGGACGGTTGCGGCGTCGATGTCCCTGGTGCCGGGGCTAGGATCGGGTATGGCCTTGACCGGGGAGGACGTTGCGCGGTTCGAGGCGGTCCGGGGGCGGCTGGAGGCGATCGGCTACCGGCTGCTCGGGTCGGCGGCCGAGGCTGAGGACGCGGTGCAGGAGACGTTCCTGCGCTGGCAGGCTGCCGACGTCGAGCGGGTCGAGGTCCCCGAGGCGTGGCTGACGAAGGTGCTCACCAACCTGTGCCTCAACCAGCTGGCATCGGCGCGGGCGCGCCGCGAGGTCTACGTGGGGCAGTGGCTGCCCGAGCCGCTGCTGGCCGGCGACCCGATGCTCGGCCCGGCCGACACCGCCGAGCAGCGTGAGTCCGTCTCCTACGCGGTGCTCACCCTGATGGAGCGGCTCACGCCCAGCGAGCGGGCGGTGTACGTGCTGCGGGAGGCGTTCGACTACCCGCACCGGGAGATCGCCGGGATCCTCGACATCACCGAGGGTGCCAGCCAGCAGATCTTCCACCGGGCCAAGCAGCACGTCGCGGACGGCAAGGCGCGCACGGAGATCGACGAGGCAGCCGCGCGGCGGATCGTCGAGGAGTTCCTGGCGGCCGCCACCAGTGGGCGGACCGAGCCGCTGGTGCGGCTGCTCACCGGGGACGCCGTGTCGATCGGCGACGGTGGCGGGAAGGTCCCGGCGCGGGCGAAGGCGTTCGAGGGTGCGCTCGCGGTCGCGAAGTTCCTGCGGGGGCTGTTCACCCCCGGCGAGGCCAAGCGGGCCTACGCCGGTGGGACGCCCGAGATCTACGCCTGGACCGCCAACGGCGGCCCCGCCGTCGTGGCCGTCGTGGACGGGCGGGTCATCGGGGTCATGTGCCTGCAGGTCACCGCCGAAGGGATCGCCGGGGTCCGCAACCAGGTCAACCCCGACAAGCTCGAGCGTGCGACCGCGGTCTGGGCGGCGGCCGGCGACCACGGGAAACCCCTGTTCAACGCCTTCTGACCGCCGTGTGAGGTGCTTCACACGGCGGTGCTGTCAGGAAACGGTGGGCTGCCCGGTTCAAGGGGCACACCACGCAGGACAGGAGCACTGCCATGCAGCACCGCATCATCGTTCTCGGCGCCGGGTACAGCGGAGCCGTCGCCGCCGGGCGGCTCGCCAGGCGGCTGCGCCGCGAGGACGTCGCCATCACCCTCGTCAACGCCGAGCCCGACTTCGTCGAGCGGGTCCGCATGCACCAGCTGGCGACCGGGCAGGCCCTCAAGCCCCGGCCGTTCAGCGCGATGTTCGCGGGCACGGGCGTCGAGCTGCGGCTCGGCAAGGTCACCGCCGTCGACGCCGACCGCAGGACCGTCACCGTCGCCGGCGCCGACGGCACCACGGAACTCGCGTACGACACGCTCGTCTACGCCCTCGGCAGCGGCTGGAACGACCAAGGGGTCCCCGGCACCGCCGAGCACGCGCACCAGATCGCGAGCCGCCCGGGGGCGCTGCGGCTCCGCGAGCGCCTCGCCGGGCTCGACGCCGGGCAGGCCGTGGTCGTCGTCGGCGGCGGGCTCACGGGCGTGGAGGCCGCGACCGAGCTCGCCGAGGCCCGCCCGGACCTCGACGTCGCCCTCGCCACCCACGGCGCGCTCGGTGACTGGCTGTCGCCCAAGGGGCGCGAGCACCTGCGGAAGGTCTTCGGCGGGCTCGGGATCACGGTGTACGAGCACGCCACCGTCACCGCCGTCGAGGCACGCCGGGTCGTGACGACCGGGGGCACGGCCATCCCGGCCGCGGTCACCGTGTGGACCGCCGGTTTCGCGGTGCACCCGATCGCGAAGGCGACCACCCTGGAGGTCACCGCCGCCGGCCAGATCGTGGTCGACGGGACCATGCGGTCGGTCTCACACCCGGACGTGTACGCCGTCGGCGACGCCGCCATGGTGATGGGCCCCGGTGACAAGCCGCTGCGGATGTCATGCGCGTCGGGGATGCCGACGGCGTGGCAGGCCGCCGACGCGATCGCGGCGCGCCTGACCGGCGGGAAGCTGCCGCACACGCCGCTGCGCTACTTCAACCAGTGCATCTCCCTGGGCCGCAGGGAGGGCCTGATCCAGTACGTCACCGCCGACGACCGCGCCGTGCGGGCGGTCCTGACGGGCCGGTTCGCCGCCGTCTACAAGGAGTGGGTCTGCAAGGGCGCGGCCTGGGCCGTCGCCAACCCGCTGCTCGGCCTGCCGGCCCGCCGCCGCCCGGTCACCGGGCAGCGCGCCACGGCCGGAGCGCCGGCGAAGGCGCCGGCGTAAAGGCGCCGGCTCACTCGGCGGGGGCGGTGCGTTCCAGGGCAGGCATGTAGCGGCGGTACGGGCCGACCTCGTCGCGGTACCGGCCGGCCAGGACCTCGCCGATCTGCGCCAGGTGGGTCAGGTCGTGCGCGACCCAGGCGGCGAGGACCTGTTCGAGGGTCACCGTGCCGAACTCCGGGTGGGTGCCGGACCGGGTCAGGTCGTCCTGCGTGAGTCCGAGCGAGGCGAGCTCCCGCAGGCTGCCGGCCCGGGCCACCCGGAAACGGTCCAACAGCGCGGTGACCGGCTCCCGTTCCCAGTCCAGCATCGCGACCCGGTTGAACGGCGCGAACGGGCGGCCGGTGCCGTGCTCCACGATCAGCCGGATCCGGGGCAGCCAGTTGGTGGCGTCGCCGTGCAGCAGGTGGCCGGCGATGGCGTACGCGCTCCACGTGCCCTCGCCGTCGTCGCGGTGCAGCCACTCGTCGGGCAGGCCGGGCAGCAGCGCGCCCAGCGCGTCGGGGGTGCGGGCCAGCAGGGTCGTCGCTTCCGAAATGATCATCAGTGGGCTCCCTTCCCGCAGCCCATGCTTCGGCACCCGTGGCCGTGGGGGACAGGTCCACATCGCGATGACTGGCCTGGCACCCTGTGACGGTGGTGGTGCAGAGGATCGGGGTGACCGGTCACATGAACCTGACGGCGAGCTCCGTCGAACTGGTCCGCGACGACCTGCGGCAGGCGCTGCAACCCTTGCGGCAGAGCGGGTTCGTCGGCGTGAGCTGCCTCGCCCGGGGCGCCGACACCATCTTCGCCGAGGTGGTCCTCGCGCTGGGCGGCGCCCTCGAGGTGGTGCTGCCGTGCGCGGGCTACGGCGACGCCATGGTCCGGCCGGAGCACCGCAGCCGGTTCGACGAGCTGCTGCGGGCCGCGGCGACGGTCCGCGAGATGCCGTTCCGCAGGCCGGGTCGCGATGCGTACGAGGCGGCCAACCGGTACATCCTCAACTCCTGCGACCGCTTGATCGCGGTGTGGGACGGGCTGTCGGCCGAGCGCCGGGGCGGCACCGGCGCGTTCGTGGTCGAGGCCCGTGCCCGCCACGTGCCGGTCGACGTGCGCTGGCCCGCCGGCGCCGCCCGCGAGACCTGACGGCGCGGCCCGCGAGGCCTGACGGCGGTACCGTTCCGCGGCGGTCGCGCAGACCGCCGCGGAGCAGGGCCGGGCCACGAACCTCTAGCGGTGCCACTTCTGGTTGCTGGCGCCGTTGCACGTCCAGATGTGCAGCTTCGAGCCGTTGGCGGTGGCCACGTTCTGCACGTCGACGCACTTGTTGGCCTGGGTGTTCACCAGGTCGCCGGCGGCGGTCAGGGTGAACTTCTGGGCGCCGGTGCCGTTGCAGGTCCACAGTTGCACGACCGCGCCGTCGGCGGTGGAGCCGCCGGACACGTCCATGCACTTGCCGAGCGCCCGCACCGAGCCGTCGCTGTTGAACGTCCACTGCTGCGCCCCGGTGCCGTTGCAGTCCCAGATCTGCAGCCGGTTGCCGTCCACGGCGTTGGAGGACGGCACGTCGATGCAGCGGTTGCTGCCGTTGCCGATGATGGCGCCGGCACCGGTGCCGCCGCACGGCGGTGCGGTGTCGAACGTGTCGGTGAAGGCGCTGCCGGCGGCGCGGTACGCCGCGACCTGCGCGGTCGCCGCGGCCGGCGACAGGACCTGGTTGCGGGCGAACAGGAACCAGTCGACCTGCTGGACGTAGGTGGAGGTGCCGCCGGTGTGGGTGGCGGTGTCGATGAACCACAGGTTCCAGTTCACGGTCATCGTCTGCCGCGGGTAGAACTTGCCGGAGTGGTCGCCGACGAGGGCGCCGTCGATGTAGTACTTGACGTGCCCGCCGGACACCTGGGCGACCAGGTCGTGCCAGCCGTCGAAGCTGCGCCGCTGCTCGGAGTGGGTGTTGTCGGCGATCCACGGGTCCGGCTGATACGTGTACCAGCTCGTCTGGTAGTTGATCGGGCCGGTCTCGCCCCAGCCGCCGTTGGGCAGATACTCGGAGAAGTCCAGCTCGCTGTAGGTCGGGTCCATGTTGCCGTTGAGCGGGCTGATGGCGAAGAACGTCTCGTTGATGTGGTCGCCGTCGTTGCCGGCGGCCGGGGTGTCGGTGAAGCGGATGCGGCTGGCGTAGGTGCCCTCGAAGTAGCGCTTCTGCGATGAGTACACCTCGGCGTGCCTGGTGCCGGCGCCGGTGCCGTTGGTCGACGCGGTCAGCTGCATCACCTTCTGCCCGCCGGAGGACGGGAACGTGATCTGCGCCGGCGACCAGGTGGCGCCGGGGACGCCGGGGCCGCCCGCGTTGCCGCGGGGGACCCAGCCGTGGCCGGTGAAGTTCCCGTCGGCGGACGAGGCGTAGCTGAAGTCGTCGAACACGTTGCCGCAGCTGTTCGCGGCCGCGTCGGCCTGGCTCGTGGTCGCGGCGGTGACCGCGACCGCGCCGAGCGTGGTCGCGAGGACCAGCGCGGCGGCGGCCAGGACGGGCCGTGGCGGGGTGTGGCTGATGGGCATGGCGGTGCCTCCCGAAGCATTCCGTTGGCGGTCGGAATTTTCATCGAGTATCGATGTGGATGAAAACTAAGCCCATCACTGCCGCCGGGTCAACTGGAAGCCAACCGGCCAAAGGCCGACGAAAGACCGGTATAAGGCCGCTATAAGGGCCGGCCCCGCGCAACGGGCGGGGCCGGCCGGACAAGCGTCAGTACACCTCGAACTCATAGATGCGCGTCGCGCCGCCGGAACCCTGCTCGGCCGCGAGGACGTTCACGCGGACGTAGCGGGCGGTGGTGGCGGTGAACGGGTGGGTGGAGACGTTGGCGGTATTGCCGCGGACCTGGGCGACCGTGGTCCAGCCGGCGCCGTCGGCGGACACCTGCAGGTCGTAGTCGCGGGTGTTCCAGGTGGCGCTCTCCCCGCCGGCGCCCGCGTGGCGCAGCGTGACGGAGCGGACCGTGGTGGCGGCGCCGAGGTCGACCTGGAGGTACTTGGTCGCCGCGGTGGAGCAGAACTTGTCGCTGGTGCCGCCGGAGACGCTGCCGTTGACGGCCTTGGCGGGGCCCTCGTTGGCGTTGCAGGCGGCGGAGCCGGTGGCGGGCCGGTTCAGCGCCAGGTTCGTGGCGGGTGGCGTCGTGGTGGTGTCGAACGACGGCGGGGCGTCGGCAGCGGCGCTGCCCCAGGATGGGTTGGCGGTGGTGCCGACGGTGAAGGCCAGGGTCCCGCCGTTGGCGACGAAGGACTCCGGCAGCCACGCCCGGTTGGAGGCGGCGCCGTTGACGGTGAGGCTCTGCACGTAGGTGGCCGCGCCCGGGGCGGTGATGCTGATCGTCTTGCCGTTGCCACGGTTGACGGTGACGCCCGGGAAGAGCGGCGCGGACAGCAGCAGCTCGGACCGGCCCGGCGTCAGCGGGTGCAGGCCCATGGCGGACCACACGTACCAGGCGGACATCGCGCCCAGGTCGTCCTGGCCGGGGATGCCGGACGGGGTCGGCGCCCACAGCGCGTTGAGGGTCTGGCGGATCGTCTGCTGCGCCTTGTCGGGGCGGCCGGCGAAGTTGTAGAGCCACGGCACCCAGATCGACGGCTCGTTGTCCATCTCGGACTTGGTGCCGCCGGCGCCGGTGAGGGCCCAGCTGCCGTCGCTGTTGTGGAAGAAGCTGTCGAGCCGGCTGACGGCGGTGGCGTTGCCGCCCATCCTGTCGAACAGACCGCGGACGTTGTGCGGGATCATCCAGGTGTACTGGGCGGCGCTGCCCTCGGCGAACCCGCTGTCGCTGCCGGGGCTGAACGACGGCCAGGTGCCGTTGTCGTTGCGGTTCTGGATGTAGCCGCCGTTGGCCGGGTTGTAGACGTTCTTCCAGTACTGCGAGCGGGCCAGGAACTGCGCGGCGGTGCTGGTGCTGCCCAGGCGCTGCGCGAGCTGCGAGACGCCGAAGTCGGCGACGGAGACCTCGAGGGTCTCGCCGGCGCCGCCCCACGCGTTGCCGTTGGTCGGGATGTAGTTGATCGACAGCCACTTGTCCAGCGACGGCCGCTCGCCGACGACCATGACGTTCCAGCCGTCGCGGCTCAGGTCCGCGGCGGTGACGGTGGTCGCGGCGTGGACCATGGAGTTGAGCGCGCCGGTCGCGTCGAAGCCGGTGCCGCCGAACGCGTAGATGCTCGGCACGGCCGCGTGCGCCGGGTCGCCGGTCATCACGTGGGTGCCGCCCTGGTTGTGGGTCCAGCGGTCCCAGACGCCGCCGTTCTGGTTGGCCTGGTTGAGCAGCGACTGGGCGATGTCGGCGCCGACGTCGGGGCGCAGCAGCGTCACCAGCTGGACCTGCCCGCGGTAGACGTCCCAGCCGGAGAAGTTGGCGTATTGGGCGTGCCCGCTCGCCGCCGTGTGCACCTGCTGGTCCATGCCGACGTACTGGCCGTTGACGTCGCTGAACACGTTGGGGTGCAGCAGCGCGTGGTACAGCGCGGTGTAGAACGTCTGCAGCTGCGCGGTGCTGCCGCCGGTCACGTCGATGCGCCCGAGCTCGGTGTTCCAGGCGTCGGTGGCGCGCTGGCGCACCGTGTCGAAGGTCGTGCCGGCCGGGTTCTCCGCGGCGAGGTTGGCCTGCGCGTTGGCCTGGCTCACGTAGGAGATGCCGACCCGGACGCCGACGGTCGCGCCCTGGCTCAGGTCGAAGGTGACGTAGCCGCCGGAGCCCTTGCCGGCGACCGGCCAGCCGTCGGTGCCGTAGGTCGTGCCGCCCGACGCGCTCGTCGTGCCGGGCCGCAGGGCGTTGTCCTGCCAGGTGCCGACGCTGCTGAACGGCTTGTCGAACACCGCGGTGAAGTGCAGCGTGTAGTAGCTGCGCCGGCCAACGGCGTTGATGTAGCCGCAGAAGTTGCCGCTGGTCACCGAGCCGCTGATGGTGCGGTTCGCGGCGTCGATGTTCACCGTCGCCGCGCTGCTGCCGACCTCGGAGTTCGAGGTGCGGATCAGCATCGAGGCGGTGCTGCCGGTCGGGTACGTGAAGCGGCCGGCACCGGTGCGGGTCGACGCGGTCAGCTCGGTGTTCACGCCGGAGTTCAGCCGCACCCGGTAGTAGCCCGCGGTGGCGGTCTCGTCGGCGTGGGAGAAGCCGCTGGCGTACGTGGCGTCGGTGGTGTCCGCGGACGGCGACGAGGCGACGGTGCCGACGTGCGGCATGAAGGGGATGTCGCCGGAGCCGCCGGCGCAGCCCGTGCCGGACATGTGGGTCAGGCTGAAGCCTCGCGTGCGGGTGGTGTTGTACCCGTAGCCGCCGGGCCGCACGGTCCGGGTCTGGTTCCCGGCGGTGTTCTCCGGGCTCCACTGCACCATCCCGTAGGGCGTGTCGGCGCCCGGGAAGGTCTCCCCGCCGTTGGTCCCGACGAGCGTGTTGACGTAGCCGGCGGGGTTCGTGACCGCGAGGGCCGGCGCCGCCCCGGCCAGGGGCGCCGCGGCGGCGCCCACCAGCATCGCGACCGCGACGAGCGCCCGCCCGCCTCCAGTTGATCTCATAGTGCCTCCATCCATTCAAGGATGTGAAAACTATGAGTATCAGTAGCCGCAGGTCAACGGCGATGACATCGTTGGCACGTTTTTTTCATCGCGACCTGCCGAAATGCCGCGCGATCTTCGCGTTTGAGCTGTGTGTAGTTGGTCAAATACGTAGAGTGAAGGTCACGTGCAACGAGACCAACGGGGGTTTCTACGAGATGGCTCAGACACGGCAGCAGCGTCTGAAGGGTGGCCGGCTCCGTATACCGGTCGTGGTCGGGGCGGCGGGCTTCCTCGTCGCGCTGACCGGCGGGATCGTGCAGACGGCCGGCGCGCACACGACGGGGGGTGACGCCACGACGAGGGTCGCGGAGACCATGCCGCCGGGCGCCGACCCGAGCACGGCGATGCCGCCGGACCCGTCCCAGAGCGCGGGGGCGTTCTCGACCCCGGCTCCGTGTGCCACGGACCCGGGTGGCACCGCGGGCCCGTTCGGCAGCCCGGCGCCAGGCGCCAGTCCCAGCGCCAGCGCCAGCGCCAGCGCCAGTCCCAGCGTCAGCCCGGGCGGGACGGTCGATCCCGGCCTGCCCACGGACCCGGGCGTGCCGGTCGACCCCGGGACGCCCGTCGACCCCGGGACGCCCGTCGACCCGGGCGAGGTTCCGCCGCCGCCCGGATGGTGGGCCCCGCCGACGGCGCAGGCCGTGGCGAGGGGCGCCGAGGAGACACCGATCGTGCCCGGGCCGACCGACCCGACCGGGGCGGTGCCGTCCGGCACGGGACCGGCGGTCATCATCCCGCCCGGCATGAACGGCGCCACGCCGAGTGCGACGCCGAGCGACGACACGACACCGGTGCCCGGTGCCACGCCGTCGTGCGCGACCGTCCCGGTGCCGATCCCGACCGGCACGCTGGCGCCGGCCCCGACCGACACGGCGGCGCCAATGCCGACCGACACGATGATGCCCGCACCGACCGACACCGTGGTACCGGCGCCGACCGACACGGCGGTGCCCATCCCGACCGTCGGCTGACGGCGACAACCGCAGCGGGGCCGCACGGAAGCGGCCCCGCCGCCGTCGCTGCTCGGATCGTCATCGGGCGATGGCAGCGGTTAAGGTCCAATCGTGACCGGACGACTGCTGGCGATCAGTGATCTGCATGTGTCGTACCAAGAGAACCGGGAGATCGTCGATCAGCTGAAGCCGACGCATGACGACGACTGGCTGATCGTGGCCGGCGACGTCGGGGAGAAGGTCGCCGACGTCACATGGGCGCTGCGGACGTTGCGGGAGCGCTTCGCCAACCTGATCTGGGTGCCGGGCAACCACGAGCTGTGGACGACCCGCGACGACCCGGACCAGTCCCGGGGCGAGGAGCGCTACCAGCGGCTGGTGGCGATGTGCCGCAACATCGGCGTCGTCACGCCCGAGGATCCGTATCCGGTGTGGGACGGCGCCGGCGGCCCGGTGATCGTGGCGCCGCTGTTCGTGCTCTACGACTACTCGTGGTGGCCGGCCGGGACGGCGAGCACCGACGAGGCGATGGCGAAGGCGCAGGCGGCGGGGATCGTCGGCACCGACGAGGTGCTGCTGCACTTCGACACGTACACGGGGCGCGACGCGTGGTGCCGGGCCAGGGTCGAGCTGACCGAGCCGCGGCTGGAGGCCGCCGCGCAGGAGCTGCCGACCGTGCTGGTCAACCACTTCCCCCTCGTGCGGCACCCCACGGACGTGCTGCGCTACCCGGAGTTCGCGCTGTGGTGCGGCACCGACCTGACCGCCGCCTGGCCGACGCGCTTCCGGGCCCAGGAGGTCGTGTACGGCCACCTGCACATCCCCCGCACGACCTGGCAGGACGGGGTGCGGCACCAGGAGGTGTCGGTGGGCTATCCGCGGGAGTGGAGCCGCCGCCCGACGCCGCCGGCGAGGCTGGTCCCCGTCCTGGACCGCTGACCCACGGGGCGCCGGTTCACCGGCGCTGCGTCACGGGACGACCACGATCTTGCCGTGGGCGTGGCCGGCGGCGACGTGTGCGAGGGCGGCGGCCGCGTCGGCGAGCCGGTAGGTCGCGCCGACGGGCACGGTGATGCTGCCGGCCTCGAAGAGCGCCGCGAGGGTGGTGAGGTCCTCGCGGCGGGTCCTGGCGACGAAGGTCCCCGCCCGCCGCCGGCTTGTCAGCGCCATGAGCCGCACGGCGATGATCCGGTCGAGCCCGGCGAGCCGCCCCCGGCCGCTGTTGGGGATCAGGATGCCGGTCGGGGTGAGGACCCGCCGGACCCGCGACAGCGGCCGCGCGGCGACGTTGTCGAGGATGACGTCGTACCGGACGTCGCCGGCGGTGAAGTCCTCCCGCGTGTAGTCCACGACGTGCTCCGCGCCGAGGCCTCGGACGTGCTCGACGCCGCCGGTGCCGCACACGCCGGTCACCTCGGCGCCGTAGTGCCTGGCCAGCTGCACCGCGAACCCGCCGATGCCGCCCGCGGCGCCGACGACGAGGACCCGCTGCCCGGGGCGCACCCGGGCGACGTCACGGATCGCCTGCAACGCGGTCGCGCCGGCGAGGGGTACCCCCGCCGCCTGCTCGAATGTCATGCCTTCGGGCTTGCCGGCCAGGTCGTCCTCGGCGGCGACCGCCAGCTCGGCGAAGGCGCCGCCGGCGGCACACCGGCCGAAGACCGCGTCGCCGGGGCGGAAGCGGGTGACCCCGGCGCCGGCCGCCTCGACCACCCCGGCGACGTCGCCACCGGGGACCGCCCGCCGCGGCCGGCGCAGCCCGGTGCCGAGCCGGACCAGGCGCGGCACGCCGGTGGTGAAGTAGACGTCGGCCGGGTTGACCGACGCGGCGGCGACCCGCACGAGCACCTCCCGCTCACCGGGCTGTGGAGGGTCGGCGTCCCGCAGTCGCAGGACGTCCTGCGGGGCGCCGTACGCGTCCTGGACCATCGCCTTCACAACGCACCTCTGTCAGTCTCGTCCGACACCTGTAAGAAAATCCTTACACACGTCGGCAAGACCTGATATCAGCCGACCTTGGCCACCGCCGCCTGGAGCCGCTCCAGCAGGCGCAGCTCCAGGTCGATGTCGGTCTGCCGGATGCTGGCGATCAGCACCGTGTCGACGCCGCTGCCCTCCAGCCGGGCGATGTCCTCGGCGATCTGCTCGGGCGCGCCGCCGAGGAACGGCCGGCCCTCGGTGATCGGCTCGTCGGTGAGCGGCACGTTGGCGCGGGCGACGACGCTGAGCGCGGCGGCGTCCCGGCCGGCCTCCTGGGCGAGCCGCCGGAACGTGGCCGCCGTCCCGGTCAGCTGCTCGGCCGAGAACGCGATCGGGTTGAGCCCGTCGGCGATCCGGGCCGCCCTCGCGATCCCCGCCGGGGTGGTGGAGCCCAGCAGGATCGGGATCGGCTGCTGGACCGGCTTCGGGTTCACCTCGGCCGCCTCGATGCGGTAGAAGCGGCCCTGGTACTGCGTGGGGTCCGGCCCCCAGCAGGCCCGCATCGCGGCGACGACCTCATCCATGCCGGCGCCCATGCGCTTCATCGGCACGTTGGCGGCCTCGAACTCCTGCGGCATCCAGCCCTGCCCGAGCCCGGCGACGACCCGCCCGCCGCTGAACTGGTCGAGGGTGGCGAAGCGGCGGGCCAGGACGATCGGCGGGTGCAGCAGCGCGTCGATGACGCTGGTGCCGAGCCTGATGGTGTCGGTCATGCCGGCGACGTAGCTCAGCGTCTCGAGCGGCTCGTACGTCAGCCGGTACGTCTCCGGGATGCGCGCCGGTGGGGCGCCGAACATCGAGATTTCGGCCATCGGCCGCAGCAGCCGCTCGTAGGTCCAGACGGAGTGGTACCCGAGGCGTTCGGCCTCCTTCGCGACCCGTGCGATGTTCGCCGGTCCCGCGAGAGCGCCCCCGGTCGGCAACTGCACGCCGAGCTGCATCCGCTTCCCCTATTCGTAGATCGAAATCCTTTCTCCTCAAACGTGGCACGGGGCGGGGCGGTCCACCATGGTCCACACAGTCAGTAGGGCGCGACGCCGTACGCGGTCGCCGCGCGGCGGACCGACGAGTAGTAGCTGGCGCCGCCGGTGGCGCAGTTGCCGCTGCCGCCCCAGTTGATGCCGATGCCGACCGTGCCGGCGAAGAGCGGGCCACCGCTTTCACCGGGCTCGCTGCACACGGTGGTGCGGATCATGTTGTACACGGTGCCGCCGGCGTAGTTGATGGTGACGTTCAACGAGGTGATCGTGCCGGTCCGGGTGCCGTTCGGGCCGGTGCGGCGCACGGTCTGGCCCACCGTGCCGGAGCCGAAGGAGGTGATCGGCTGCAGGCCGCCGGCGTACAGGTCGACCGCGCTGGGCTTGGCGATGCCGCCGTTGGTGTACCGCACGAGCGCGTAGTCGTAGCTGGTGTCGCGGGCGGCGACCACGCCCAGGACGGTGCCGGTCCCCGTGCCCGCGTACACGGTGACGCCGACCGCCGGGACGCAGTGCGCGGCGGTCAGGAAGTAGTACGTGAGGCCGGCCTTGGCGTTGAAGCCGATCAGGCACCGGCCGCCGACCGCGCCGGCGTTGAACGTGTCGCCGCCGGCGATGTGCGGGGCCAGGATGCCCGGCTCGCGCAGGACCGTGCCGCCCGCGCGGGTGACGGCCCTGGTCAGGCCGGCGGCGACGGACGGGCGCACCGAGTCGTCGATGCTGACCGTCAGCCGCCCGTCGGTCCACCAGGCGGTGCCGGTGGTCGCGGCGAAGGCCTGCAGGGGTGCGGCGGCCGCCGCGTCGGGCGCGGGCAGCAGTACCGCCGCCGCCACCGCCACGCCGAGGAGCATTCGGAGACGCATGGTGCCCCCATCTAGAGATAGATGTAAATCTCTAGATGGTAGTCGGTCAGTGCCCTGAATGGTTGCGCTGGCAGCAGCGGGCGCGGGTCAGGAGCTCGTGCATGCGGGGTGCGGCCTCGTCGGCGGTGCGCAGCGGCGCGCTGAACGGCAGCTGCACGTCGCGGTGGCGGCTGGCGAACTCCAGTCGCAGGACCACGCCGAAGCGGTCCATGCGCACCGGCACGACCCGGTGCACGCCGTGCAGGTGGTGCGGCGCGATCAGCCGGGACAGGTGCTCGATCGCCTCGGGGTGCGCGTCGGTCAGGTGGCACAGCAGGTCGGCCTCCTGCGTGGCGAGGGGGTCGGGGTCCGCCGCGGCGAACGCGTCCGCCTCGACCTCGACCTCGCCGAGGATCGGGTCCACGAGGGTGGCCGAGGCGAGCTCGAGGACGGCCCGCAGGTCGCCGTCGGCCTCGCCGGCCGGCTGGAGCCAGCCGGAGAACGTCGCCCTGGAGCGGATCCGGCCGCTCGCGGACCGTACCGGCGTCGGCGCGATGTCGGTGATCTCGATCGCGGCGGCCAGGTCGGGCTCGGCCTCGACGAGCCGGGCGACGTGGCCGCCCGCGGGCAGCTCCACGACCACCCGGCCGGCCTCGTCGACGTGATGGCGGCCGATGAGGTCGCAGCGGTGTCCGGGGATGTGCAGCGTCAGGGACGACGCCGCGGTCAGCAGCGTGCGGAGCCGTTCCGCGGCGGTGGGGAGCTTGATCCCTGGCATGGCAACCTCCTAAGGTTAGGCTTACCTTAGTAGAGAGGTGACGAATGAACCAGTCTCGACCGAAGGTCCGGCTGTCCAGGGCGCTCGGCATGCCGCTGACCCCCAAGTGCGTCAAGTACTTCGAGCGGCGGCCCTTCCCGCCCGGCCAGCACGGCCGCGCCCGCCCGAAGCACAGCGACTACAAGGTGCGGCTGCTGGAGAAGCAGCGGCTGAAGGCGCAGTACAACCTGCGGGAGAGCCAGCTGCGGCACGCCTTCGACCGGGCGGCGAGCCGTCCGGGCAAGACCGGCGAGGAGCTGATCGTCGACCTGGAGACCCGGCTCGACGCCCTGGTCCTGCGCGCCGGCTTCGCCCGGACGATCTACCAGGCGCGGCAGATCGTCACCCACCAGCACCTGACGGTCAACGGGCGCCGGGTCGACCGGCCGTCGGCGCGGCTGCGCCCCGGTGACGTGATCGAGGTCGCGGAGCGCAGCCGGCAGAAGACGCCGTTCGTCGTCGCCGCGGCGGGCGCGCACGTGGGGGAGCGGACCGCGCCGTACCTCAGCGTCGACGTGTCCGGACTGACCGCCCGGCTGCTCCGCCTGCCCCTGCGCCGCGAGGTGCCGGTGATCTGCGACGAGCAGCTCATCGTGGAGTTCTACAGCCGATAGCCCCTACAGTTGCCAGCAGTGGAAACCTATGACGTGATCGTGGTCGGGCTCGGCGGGATGGGCAGCTCTGCCGCTCACCATCTCGCCGCCCGCGGCAGCCGGGTGCTCGGCCTCGACCGCCACACCCCCGCCCACGACCAGGGCGCCAGCCACGGCGGATCGCGCATCACCCGCCAGTCCTACTTCGAGGACCCGGCCTACGTGCCGCTGCTGCTGCGGGCGTATGAGCTGTGGGAGGCCCTGGAGCGCGACTCCGGGCGGGACCTGATGAACCTGTGCGGCGGTCTGATGCTCGGCGCGCCCGACAGCCTCACCGTCGCGGGCAGCCGCCGCAGCTCGGAGCAGTGGGGTCTGCCGCACGAGATGCTCGACGCCGCCTCGATCCGCCGGCGGTTCCCGAACCTCCGTCCGGCGCCGCACGAGGTCGGCCTGTACGAGCGCAAGGCCGGGTTCGTCCGCCCGGAGGAGACGGTCCGCGCCAACCTCGACCGGGCGCACTTCCACGGCGCCGAGCTGCGGTTCGAGGAGCCCGTTCTCTCGTGGACCTCCGATTCCGGCGGCGTGTCGGTCCGGACCGCACAGGGCTCGTACAGCGCCGGTGCGCTGGTGATCTGCCCCGGACCGTGGGCGCCGTCGCTGCTCGCCGACCTGGGCGTCGCCTTCTCCGTCGAGCGGCAGGCGCAGTTTTTCTTCCAGCCCGTCGGCGGGGTCGACGCGTACCTGCCGGACCGCCAGCCGATCTTCATCTGGGAAGGTCCTCCGGGGACGCAGGTCTACGGGTTCCCCGCGCTGGACGGCCCCTCCGGCGGGGTCAAGGTCGCCTTCTTCCGCGGTGGTGAGGTGACCACGCCGTCCACGATCGACCGCTCGATCCGCTCCGAGGAGATCGCGGCCGTCACGGCGCACCTCGCCGACCGGGTGCCGGGCGTGACCGGCCGCTTCCTGCACGGCAAGACCTGCATGTACACCAACACCGCCGACACCCACTTCGTCATCGGCCGGCATCCCGGGCACGAGCGGGTCACCGTCGCGTGCGGCTTCTCCGGTCACGGCTTCAAGTTCGTGCCCGTGGTCGGGGAGATCCTCGCCGACCTGGCGCTGACCGGGTCGACGGCGCACCCGATCGGGCTGTTCGACCCGCTGCGGTCTCTCGATGCTGTCCCCTGAGGAACTCCTCGATGAGACGTGCGTCGCATGTCCGGGGCAGCGCCTGCCGCTCGGGGCGTTCGACGTGGCCCCGCGGCCGTCGCCGGCGATCCCGTTCTCGCCCGTTCTCGGATACCGGGTGGCCGCGGACACCGGGGTGCCGACGTGCGTGCACGCCTTCCGGGTGAGGGTGCCACCGGGCTTGTACGCCTCAGGGGGTGTGCCCCTGCCCACATCCGCGGTCCCGCCGGCTCCGTCTCCGGCGGATCTGGAGCTGCCGTCGGACGGGACACTGCTGGAGGCGTGGCTGCTCGCCCTCGTCCGGTCCACGCCCGCCGCGCAGCTTCAGGTCACCCTCGCGCGGGCCGAGAAGCTCGCGTTGGAGCGCTTCCCACCTGCGGAAATCCTCGCGGCGATGCGTCGGGTGCTCGGCGGTGGTTGACACCGGAGGCGGGGGCGAGTAAGTTTGCACAGCCAGCACGAGCCGGGCGGATGGATTGCTTAGCGACCATCGGCCGGTGTGCGAGGCCAGCCGCAACTTCAATCACCTAATGGTGTGCGTCAGCGCGGCTGTGTTCGGGCGATGCAAGCGAATCTCTTGAGAATCGCGATTTTGCGAAATCGGCCGGATGGTTCTACAGTATTGAAGGCCCCAAGAGAGCGCCTCAACAAAGAGGCGGTTTCGCGGTGTGTGTTGGTTGTTTGAGAACTCAACAGGGTGCTTGTTAAGCCAGTGCCAATTGATATGACCCCGTGACACGGGCCAGTGATGGTTTTCGTGTCCGAGGATTCCTTTGGTGACAAACGATTGTTTGTTGCCAGGACAGGTTTTCCACAAGTTTTGTTGGAGAGTTTGATCCTGGCTCAGGACGAACGCTGGCGGCGTGCTTAACACATGCAAGTCGAGCGGAAAGGCCCTTCGGGGTACTCGAGCGGCGAACGGGTGAGTAACACGTGAGTAACCTGCCCTAGGCTTTGGGATAACCCTCGGAAACGGGGGCTAATACCGGATATTCATTCTTCACGGCATCGTGGGGTGTGGAAAGTTTTTCGGCCTGGGATGGGCTCGCGGCCTATCAGCTTGTTGGTGGGGTGATGGCCTACCAAGGCGACGACGGGTAGCCGGCCTGAGAGGGCGACCGGCCACACTGGGACTGAGACACGGCCCAGACTCCTACGGGAGGCAGCAGTGGGGAATATTGCACAATGGGCGGAAGCCTGATGCAGCGACGCCGCGTGAGGGATGAAGGCCTTCGGGTTGTAAACCTCTTTCGACAGGGACGAAGCGCAAGTGACGGTACCTGGAGAAGAAGCGCCGGCCAACTACGTGCCAGCAGCCGCGGTAAGACGTAGGGCGCGAGCGTTGTCCGGATTTATTGGGCGTAAAGAGCTCGTAGGCGGCTTGTTGCGTCAGCTGTGAAAACCCGCAGCTCAACTGTGGGCTTGCAGCTGATACGGGCAGGCTTGAGTTCGGTAGGGGAGACTGGAATTCCTGGTGTAGCGGTGAAATGCGCAGATATCAGGAGGAACACCGGTGGCGAAGGCGGGTCTCTGGGCCGATACTGACGCTGAGGAGCGAAAGCGTGGGGAGCGAACAGGATTAGATACCCTGGTAGTCCACGCTGTAAACGTTGGGCGCTAGGTGTGGGGGGCCTCTCCGGTTCTCTGTGCCGCAGCTAACGCATTAAGCGCCCCGCCTGGGGAGTACGGCCGCAAGGCTAAAACTCAAAGGAATTGACGGGGGCCCGCACAAGCGGCGGAGCATGCGGATTAATTCGATGCAACGCGAAGAACCTTACCTGGGTTTGACATGGGCGCTAAAACCGCAGAGATGTGGTGTCCTTCGGGGGCGTTCACAGGTGGTGCATGGCTGTCGTCAGCTCGTGTCGTGAGATGTTGGGTTAAGTCCCGCAACGAGCGCAACCCTTGTTCGATGTTGCCAGCGGGTTATGCCGGGGACTCATCGAAGACTGCCGGGGTCAACTCGGAGGAAGGTGGGGATGACGTCAAGTCATCATGCCCCTTATGTCCAGGGCTTCACGCATGCTACAATGGCCGGTACAAAGGGCTGCGATACCGTGAGGTGGAGCGAATCCCAAAAAGCCGGTCTCAGTTCGGATCGGGGTCTGCAACTCGACCCCGTGAAGTCGGAGTCGCTAGTAATCGCAGATCAGCAACGCTGCGGTGAATACGTTCCCGGGCCTTGTACACACCGCCCGTCACGTCACGAAAGTCGGTAACACCCGAAGCCGGTGGCCCAACCCTTGTGGAGGGAGCCGTCGAAGGTGGGACTGGCGATTGGGACGAAGTCGTAACAAGGTAGCCGTACCGGAAGGTGCGGCTGGATCACCTCCTTTCTAAGGAGCAACCTCGCTCGAAAGAGCGCAGGAGCCCACTTTCGACCGAATGCGTCGGATGGGTGCTCATATGGCGGAGACACTGGCGAGTTCACATGGACAACGGTTCTCAATGATCTAGTACAGCCACGCAAGTGGAGTGGAACGGTCCGAGGATGCGGTTCGTGAGGCACACAGGCACCCTGTTGGGTCCTGAAACAACCAAAGCGCGCGAGCGTTGGGGTTGGTTCAGACGAGATCCACGTTCGCTTCCATAACCGTGCCGGCTTCGGTGCAGGATGGGGCTGATAAAAGAGCGTGGGTTTGGTGTTGGTTGAGAATTGCACAGTGGATGCGAGCATCTTTAAAGCTTTTTGTGGTCAAGTTTTTAAGGGCGTACGGTGGATGCCTTGGCATCAGGAGCCGATGAAGGACGTGGGAGGCCGCGATAGGCCTGGGGGAGCTGTCAACCGAGCTGTGATCCCAGGGTGTCCGAATGGGGGAACCTGGCACCAGTCATGTGGTGTCACTCCTGCCTGAACACATAGGGCAGGTAGAGGGAACGCGGGGAAGTGAAACATCTCAGTACCCGCAGGAAGAGAAAACAATAGTGATTCCGTGAGTAGTGGCGAGCGAAAGCGGAAGAGGCTAAACCGTGTACGTGTGATACCTGGCAGGGGTTGCGTGCGCGGGGTTGTGGGGCATGTCTTGATCGGGCTGCTGACCGGTCGCACAGTCAGAAAATTCTGGGTTAGTCGAAGTTCGCTGGAAAGCGGCACCGTAGACGGTGAGAGTCCGGTAGGCGAAAATCCTGGGTCTGTGTTGGTGTGTTCCCGAGTAGCGGCGGACTCCTGTAATCTGCCGTGAATCTGCCAGGACCACCTGGTAAGCCTAAATACTCCCTGATGACCGATAGCGGACGAGTACCGTGAGGGAAAGGTGAAAAGTACCCCGGGAGGGGAGTGAAATAGTACCTGAAACCGTGCGCCTACAATCCGTCGGAGCGTCCTGGCCTTTTGGGGTCGGGGGTGACGGCGTGCCTTTTGAAGAATGAGCCTGCGAGTTAGTGATACGTGGCGAGGTTAACCCGTGTGGGGGAGCCGTAGCGAAAGCGAGTCTGAATAGGGCGTTCAGTCGCGTGTCCTAGACCCGAAGCGGAGTGATCTAGCCATGGGCAGGCTGAAGCGCGGGTAAGACCGCGTGGAGGGCCGAACCCACCAACGTTGAAAAGTTGGGGGATGACCTGTGGTTAGGGGTGAAAGGCCAATCAAACTCCGTGATAGCTGGTTCTCCCCGAAATGCATTTAGGTGCAGCGTCACGTGTTTCTTGCCGGAGGTAGAGCACTGGATGGCCTAGGGGGCCTACAAGCTTACTGAAGTCAACTAAACTCCGAATGCCGGTAAGTGAGAGCGTGGCAGTGAGACTGCGGGGGATAAGCTTCGTAGTCGAGAGGGAAACAGCCCAGATCACCAGCTAAGGCCCCTAAGCGTGTGCTAAGTGGTAAAGGATGTGGGGTCGCATAGACAACCAGGAGGTTGGCTTAGAAGCAGCCACCCTTGAAAGAGTGCGTAATAGCTCACTGGTCAAGTGGTTCCGCGCCGACAATGTAGCGGGGCTCAAGCACACCGCCGAAGCTGTGGCATTCACATGATAACCCGGCTGATCCTTTCGGGGTGAGGTCCAGGTGTGTGGATGGGTAGGGGAGCGTCGTGTCACCGGTGAAGCGGCGGAGTGATCCAGCCGTGGAGGTGACGCGAGTGAGAATGCAGGCATGAGTAGCGAAAGCAGGGTGAGAAACCCTGCCGCCGGATGACCAAGGGTTCCAGGGCCAGGCTAATCCGCCCTGGGTGAGTCGGGGCCTAAGGCGAGGCCGAGAGGCGTAGTCGATGGATAACGGGTTGATATTCCCGTACCCGCGTAGAAGCGTCCATGCCGGACCCGCTTGTACTAACCTCCGGATGCTCTGAGACCTTCGGGTTGATGGGTTGATGTTGGGAACTTGGGTGGTAGTAGGCAAGCGATGGGGTGACGCAGGAGGGTAGCTGGACCCGGCCGGTGGTTGTGCCGGGGCAAGCGTGTAGCCCGCAGTATAGGCAAATCCGTACTGCTTGAGGGTGAGACGTGAAGCGGAGCCGTTTCAGGCGAAGTCAGTGATCCCATGCTGCCGAGAAAAGCCTCTAGCGAGTTTCGAGCGGCCCGTACCCCAAACCGACACAGGTGGTCAGGTAGAGAATACCGAGGCGATCGGGCGAACTGTGGTTAAGGAACTCGGCAAATTGCCCCCGTAACTTCGGGAGAAGGGGGGCCACCGATGGTGAGACCACATGCTGGTGGAGCGGTTGGTGGCCGCAGAGACCAGGGGGAAGCGACTGTTTACTAAAAACACAGGTCCATGCGAAGTCGTAAGACGATGTATATGGACTGACGCCTGCCCGGTGCTGGAACGTTAAGGGGACCTGTTAGTCCGTGAGGGCGAAGCGGAGAACTTAAGCGCCAGTAAACGGCGGTGGTAACTATAACCATCCTAAGGTAGCGAAATTCCTTGTCGGGTAAGTTCCGACCTGCACGAATGGCGTAACGACTTCCCCACTGTCTCAACCACAGGCCCGGCGAAATTGCACTACGAGTAAAGATGCTCGTTACGCGCGGCAGGACGGAAAGACCCCGGGACCTTCACTATAGCTTGACATTGGTACTCGAATTCGATTGTGTAGGATAGGTGGGAGCCTGTGAAGCGGCCACGCCAGTGGTTGTGGAGGCAAGCTTGAAATACCACTCTGTTGGATTTGGGTATCTAACTTCGGACCGTGATCCGGTTCAGGGACAGTGTCTGGTGGGTAGTTTAACTGGGGCGGTTGCCTCCTAAAATGTAACGGAGGCGCCCAAAGGTTCCCTCAGCCTGGTTGGCAATCAGGTGTTGAGTGCAAGTGCACAAGGGGGCTTGACTGTGAGACTGACAGGTCGAGCAGGGACGAAAGTCGGGACTAGTGATCCGGCACTGGCAGGTGGAAGCGGTGTCGCTCAACGGATAAAAGGTACCCCGGGGATAACAGGCTGATCTTCCCCAAGAGTCCATATCGACGGGATGGTTTGGCACCTCGATGTCGGCTCGTCGCATCCTGGGGCTGGAGTAGGTCCCAAGGGTTGGGCTGTTCGCCCATTAAAGCGGTACGCGAGCTGGGTTTAGAACGTCGTGAGACAGTTCGGTCCCTATCCGCCGCGCGCGTAGGATACTTGAGAAGGGCTGTCCCTAGTACGAGAGGACCGGGACGGACGAACCTCTGGTGTGCCAGTTGTTCTGCCAAGAGCACGGCTGGTTGGCTACGTTCGGAAGGGATAACCGCTGAAAGCATCTAAGCGGGAAGCTCGCTTCGAGATGAGGTATCCCACCCCTTGAGGGTTAAGGCCCCCAGTTAGACCACTGGGTTGATAGGCCGGAAGTGGAAGCCTGGTAACAGGTTTGAGCTGACCGGTACTAATAGGCCGAGGACTTGACCTCATACACAAAGCTTTATGAGACAACGCATCCACTGTGTGATTCTGAACCAACACCAGAACGCACCCCTGCAGCCGGCGACGGCGGGCAGGGTGTGCGGTGGTTGACAGGTTCATAGTGTTACGGCGGCCATAGCGGAGGGGAAACGCCCGGTCCCATTCCGAACCCGGAAGCTAAGCCCTCCAGCGCCGATGGTACTGCACCCGAGAGAGTGTGGGAGAGTAGGACGCCGCCGGACAAATTTTCGCAGTAGCCCCAGCCTCACGGCTGGGGCTACTGTCGTTTCCCCACAGAACGCGAGCGCCATCGCCGGTGAAACGGGCGATGGCCGGCACCCCCGCCAGGGTGCCGGCCATCTGATGCTCCGAGGAGCGGTGATAGGACGCTTAGTTCGAGGCTACACCCAGGGCGGCGCTGCCACCGTCGGTGTGCAGTTCGGTGCCCGAGGCGAACGCGCTGTCGAAGCGGGCCTGCAGGGCGTCGAGCTGGTCGTACTCCGACGCGTGCGACGACTCCGAGCCCTCCGCGGCGAACACGTGGTCGGTCTCGGCCTCGTTGTGGTCGTACGAGGTGAAGTCCGACTCCTCGTAGTGCTCACCCGACGGGTTCGAGTACTCCACGTGGTGGCCCTGGTCGAACGACGTCGACTCCGCCGACGCGTGGTCCTGCTCGTACACGCCGAAGTTCGAGTCGTAGTCGTTCTCCGCCGCGTGGACCTGGTGCAGCTGGTCCAGCGACTCGTGCTCCTGGCCGGCCTCAACGTGGCCGTAGTCGACGCCGCCGTTGTCGCCGCTGTCCCACTCGCTCATTGTTTACTCCCAGGTATCCGGTGTGGCTTCGTTGTCGCTGTTGAAGCCAACGTTAGACAACGCCGCGGGCCGTCGAATCCCCGAAACGTGCCACCGGCGCCGGCTCACAGGAGGACGCGGCCGCCGACGTTCGAGGCGGGCTGCGGGCCGTAGTGGCGGGAGTCGCGGGCGACCTCGCGGTTGTCGCCCATGACGTAGAGCATCCCGTCGGGCACCGTGACCGGCGCGCAGTCCGTGGCCGCCCCGTGCGTGTAGGGCTCGTCCAGCGGCAGGCCGTTGCGGCGGACCGTGCCGCCGTCGCAGTCGATGCTGTCGCCGGCGACGCCGATGACCCGGTCGACGGTGGTGAACCAGCCGCCGTCACCGGTGGGCACCCGCAGCACGACCACGTCGCCGCGGTCGATGCCCGTCACCCGGAACGTGAGCCGGTCGACGAGCGTGTGGTCGCCGATGCCCAGGGTCGGCGCCATGGCACCGGACGGGATCGGGCGGACCGTGAACGCCGACAACGCGGCGGCGGCGACCAGGGCGGCGGCGACGGTGAGGCGGGCGCCGCGCCGCTCCCGCCACGCGACCCGCAGGCCGCCGGCCGTCCAGCGCAGCACCGCCCAGGTGCCGGTGACGTGGTCGAGCTCGGCGACGACGGCGGCGCCCCAAGGGCTGCGGGTGCGGAACAACGCCACGGCCAGGACCCGGCGTGCCAGCCGGTGCGCGGCGGTCATGACGCGGCCCGCGGGTGCAGCCGGACCACCGGCGCCGGGGCCGCTGCCGCAGCGGCGGCCGCGCGGCGCTCCAGCCGCGAACGGGCGAGAGCGGCGCCGTCCGGGGTCAGCCGGTACAGGTGGCGCGGTGGACGGCCGGGCTGCTCCGCCGGCTCCCACCTGGTCTCCAGCAGCGACCCCTCCGCGAGCCGCATCAGGATCGGATACAGCGACCCGGACGCCAGGCCGGTCTCCCGGCTCAGGTCATACCCGTACCGCCAGGCCTCAGGCGCGGCGAGCAGGGCCTCGAAGACATGCAACGTCTGCGGCGACGTGTGCGGCAACCTCGGCATGCCTGAAACTCTACATATGAAGACTATCGATCGGAAGCCCTGGCGGTTGTAGCCGCGGTACGCCGTGTTCGTGACCCCGCCCGCGGCCAGCCGCGCCAGCTCGTCACGCGGATCGTCCGACGGCAGCACATTGACCACGAACCGCTGCGTGACCTGCCCGTCCAGCCACACGCTGATCCGGCTCTGCGCCGCGTCCTCCACGGCCGTGGACCGGTCGCGGACCCCGCGGGCAATCGGCCGGGTGATCAGGCCGCCGGCGTGGCCGACGGGGTGGCGCGGGCGCGGGCCAGGGCGTCGACGCGGCGCAGGGCGTCGGGCAGGCGGAACTGGCCGGCCATCGCGGCGACGAGGGCCGCGGCGTCGGGGAGGGGTACACCGGTGGCGGTGACGAACAAGGGGCGCTCAGCGCCGCCACGGCGGACGGGGATCGCGTGCGTGGCGCTGTGGAAGGCGGTCTTCGCCACCCCGATGACGGGGATGCGCAGCTCGTCGTGGACGTGGGCGCCGAGACCGGGACGGCCGTCGGGGTCGAGGTCGACGTAGCCGTCGACGATGAGCAGGTCGAGCGGGGGCAGCGGGTCCAGCAGCGCGTGCACCGCCGGGAGCTCGCGTTTGTAGAAGGCGCCCGGCTCATACGGGGCGACGTCGTCGAGCCAGGTGACGCGCTCGTCGAGGAGGGTGCCGAACGTCGGCTCGCCGGCGAGCACCAGGGCGCCACGGGCGCCGCCGGTGTCGGGATAGTCGACGTCGATCGCCCCGTAGCGCCTCGGATTCACGCGAGCAAGTGTCCCAGCTCCGGGGTGAGCGCGTCGAACAGGTTCTGGTCCGGCTCGGCGCCGGTGGCCTGCAGGACGCCGCCGAAGAAGCGGCGGATGGACACGGCGAGGATCACGTGGAAGATGTCCTGTTCGGACAGGCCGTGGGCGCGCAGCGGGTCCGCGTCGGCGGCGGTGACCTTGCCGGGGTCGGTGGCGACGAGGTCGGCGAAGTCCATGACGGCGACGTCGACCGGTTCGAGGCCGGCGTCGTGCCAGTCGGTGGTGATCGCCTGCAGGGTCGCGTCGTCGTAGAAGCGGTCGCGCAGGACGCCGGCGTGGGCGAGGCTGCAGTACGAGGCGCCGATGCGCAGCGCCGCGACCAGGGTGACCAGCTCGTAGCGGCGCAGGTCCATGCCGGCCTTCACCGACTGCGACAGCGCGCCCCAGTGCTGGTAGACCTCCGGGGCGAGGGAGAAGACCCGCTCGTAGTTGGTGGCGGCGGGGTCGCCGCCCGGGATTCGCAGATACGTCATGCAACGCAGACTAAGGGGCTCAGGCCACGAGGTCGTCGGCGGAGACGAGGGTCTCGGCCAGCTCCGACAGGTCCAGCCCGAGCGCCTTGGCCAGGGCCGCGACGGTGAAGAACGCCGGTGTCGCGATGGCGCCGCGCTCGATCTTGCGCAGCGTGTCGAGGGAGATGCCGGCCTCGTAGGCGACCGCCGCCGCGCTGCGGGTGCCCCGCGCCTGCTGGAGGAGTCTGCCCAGGACGAGGCCCCGGTGGCGTTCGTCTGCGGTCAACGGGTTCCGCACCATGCGACGATGATAATCCTGGTATTAGAATCTTGGCCATGGTGGTACTGAAGAGCGCCGCGGAGCTCGAGACGATGCGTGAGGCCGGCCGGATCGTGGCACTGACGCTGCGCGCCGTGAGCGGGCAGGCGAAGGCCGGGGTGTCCCTGCTGGAGCTGGACGACCTGGCCCGAGCGATGCTCGCCGAGCACGGGGCGAAGTCCTCGTTCCTGGACTACCTGCCGTCCTTCGCGCCGATCCCGTATCCGGGCGTGCTCTGCCTGTCGGTCAACGACCAGATCGTGCACGGCATCCCCGACCGGCGCCGGCTCGCCGACGGTGACCTGCTCTCCATCGACTTCGGTGCGCACATCGACGGCTATCACGGCGACTCCGCGGTGACCGTGGGCATCGGGGAGATCGACGAGGCCGCGCAGCGCCTGGCCGGCACGTGCGCCGAGGCCCTCGCCGCCGGGATCGCCGCCGCCCGGCCGGGCGCCCGCCTCGGTGACATCTCCTTCGCCGTGGAGCAGGTCTGCCGCGGTGCGGGCTACGGCATGCCCGCGGGCTACGGCGGCCACGGCATCGGCACCGCCATGCACGAGGACCCCCACGTGCCCAACACCGGGCGCGCCGGGCGTGGCCTCACCCTGCGCCCCGGCCTGGTCCTCGCGATCGAGCCGATGGTGATCGAGAGCGGCTCCAACCGCAGCCGCGTGCTCGCCGACGGCTGGACCGTGTCCACGGTGGACGGATCCCGCGCCGCGCACACCGAGCACTCGGTCGCGATCACCGAGGACGGCCCGGTCATCCTGACGACCACGTAGTCACGCCAGCGCCTCGTCGAGCCGGATCGCGGCGTTGATGAGCGCGAGGTGGGAGAACGCCTGCGGGAAGTTGCCAAGCTGCTCGCCGGTCGGGCCGATCTCCTCGGAGTACAGGCCGACGTGGTTGCTGTAGGTCAGCATCTTCTCGAACGTGAGCCGGGCCTCGTCGAGGCGGCCGGAGCGGGCCAGGGCGTCGACGTACCAGAAGGTGCACATCGAGAACGTGCCCTCCGCGCCGTCGAGGCCGTCGGGGGATTTCTGCGGGTCGTACCGGTAGACGAGGCTGTCGGAGACGAGGTGCTCGTCGATGGCGCGCAGCGTCGACTGCCATCGCGGGTCGCGCGGGGAGACGAAGCCGACGAGGGGCATGTAGAGCAGCGCCGCGTCGACGACGGAGGTGTCGTAGTGCTGGGTGAAGGTCTGCCCGGCCGGGTCCCAGCCGCACTCCATCACCTGGCGGTAGACGGCGTCGCGCTGGGCCGTCCAGCGCGGCACGTTGCCGGGCAGGCCGAGCTCCTGCGACAGACGGATCGCGCGGTCGAAGGCGACCCAGCTCATCACCCGGCCGTAGGTGTGGTCCTTGCGGCCGGCGCGTGACTCCCAGATGCCGTCGTCGGGCTCGTCCCAGTGCTCGCACAGCCAGTCGACCTGCTCCGTGAGGCCCGCCCAGCCCTCGTAGGCGGGCCGCAGGCCGCTCTGGTGGGCGCGGTACACCGCGTCCAGGGCCTCGCCGAAGATGTCGAGCTGCAACTGCCCGTTGGCGTCGTTGCCGGCCCGCACCGGGCGGGAGCCGCGGTAGCCGTCGAGGTGATCGAGGGTGAACTCGGGCAGGTCGACGCTGCCGTCGACGCGATACATGATCCTCTCGTGGCCGGCGAGGAGACGGTCACGAATCCAGCGCATGAACGCCTCGGCCTCGTCGTGGTAGCCGAGGCCCACGAGGGCGTGGACCGAGAACGACGCGTCACGGACCCAGGTGTAGCGGTAGTCCCAGTTGCGCGCCCCGCCGACCAGCTCCGGCAGGCCCGCGGTCGGGGCGGCGACGGGCGCGCCGGTCGGGGCGTAGGTCATCAGCTTCAGTGTGATCGCGGAGCGTTCGACGGTCTCCCGCCAGCGGCCGCGGTACGTGGAGCGCCCCACCCAGGACCGCCAGAAGTCGCGGGTCTCGTCGTACAGGCGCCAGATCTCCTCCAGGCCGACCTTGGTCGCGGTGTGCGCCGGCCCGGCGGACAGGATCATGCCGCCGCTGTCGCCGGCGCCCGCCTCCACGACGACCCGGACCCCGCGGTCGCTGTGCTCGATGCGGTCCATCAGGTCGGTGCGGGCAGGGTTGAGCGTGAGCGAGTCGCCGTCGCTGGTGAAGGTGACGCCGTGCGGGGTGACCGACGTGTCGTGCGGTGCGCGCGCGTAGTCGAAGGCGGGCTCGCACTCGAAGACGAACCGGCCGTGGCCGCGCACCATCCGCATGATCCGCACGATGCTGTGCCGGTCGGCGGCGACCTCGCCGGTGACGGGCATGAAGTCCAGCAGCTCGCCGACGCCCTCCGGGCTCATGAACCGGGTGATGAGGATGGCCGTGCCCGGCAGGTACAGCTGCCGCGTCACGAAGTCGTCCCGTTCGGGACGCAGCCGGCAGAAGCCGCCGCGGGAGGCGTCCAGCAGTGATCCGAAGAGGCTGGGCGAGTCGAAGCGGGGTGCGCAGAACCAGTCGATGGTGCCGTCCTGGGCGACCAGCGCGGAGGTCTGCAGGTCACCGATGAGGCCGTGGCCCTCGATGGGTGGGTAAGCCATGCCTTAGACGGTCGCCTGCCGCAGGTGACCCGCCAGCACCCGAAGAGGATGACCAGGGATGAGCTGGGAGGTGGGTCACGGCGCGGCGGCGCGTGCCAGCAGCGCGACGAGGCCCGCGCGGGTCGCCACGACCACCATCGTGTGGGCGCGGTCGAGGGTCCGCCCGCGGTTGCGCTCCGGCCACCAGAACGTCTGCACGCCCTGGCCGAGTCCGGGGCGGCCGGTCTGGACAGCGACGAGCCGGATCTCGCCGGCGACGTTGACCTCGTGGAAGGGCCGGCCCTCCAGCCGGGAGCGGGCGCCGACGTGGACCTCGGCGACGAGCAGGACCCGGCGCCCGACCGGGATCGTGTCGATCACCTCGCTGCCGACCATCGACGCGGCGAACGCGGGCGCGGCCAGGTAGGACACGCTGCGGGAGTGGTTGATGCCGAACGCGACCTTGACCCTGCGGGCGAAGTCCTCCTCGAACAGCCGCAGCACCACCCGCAGGTCGGCGCGCAGCGAGCGGGCCAGCAGCGCCGCCTCCAGGTTGGTGACGTCGTCGGTGGTGACCATGACCAGGCAGCGGGCCGTGGTCACCGACGCGGCCTGCAGAGTCTCGGGGTCCCTGGCGTCGCCGAGGATCACCGGGATGCCGAGCCCCCGCGCGACGGCGACGCCGCGGGCGGTCGGGGCGCGGTCCACCGCGACCACGTCGATGCCCTGGTCGTGCAGGCCCTGGACGACCCGGGCGCCGACGTTGCCGAGGCCGATGACGATCACGTGGTTGCCGACCGGCACGGCCAGCCCGCCGGCGGCGATCTTCAGCCGGGCCTTGACGAGCGTGTTGACCACGGCGGCGGTGACGGCCGGGATGACCGCGACCCCGGCGATGACCAGCGCGAGATCGACGGCCTGGCTGACGCGTCCCGCGTCGAGGTCGGCATTGGCGCCGCCGAGCGTGGTCAGGACGGTGACGTACAGCGCGCGCCACGGGCTCAGGTCCTTGACGGAGGCGACGACGACGGTGCCGGCGGCGATGAGCGCTGCGACGCCGACCAGGACGCGGCGCAGCCCGCCCTTGAGCACCAGCCGGGTCGTGCGCAGCGGGTGCCGGCCGACCCGGCGCGGCGCCGGCTCCGGCCGGCCGTAGGTGCTGACGAGGACGAAGTCGGCGTCGTCGTCGAGCGCGGGAAGGCTGACCGGGTCCGCGTCCGCGGGACCGGTGACGGCGAGGCCGCACCGGACGTCGGTCGGGTTGGCGGCGTCCCGGTCGACGGCCATGAGGCGCTGACCGTCGCTCAGCTGGATCGACGTCGGGGTGTTGTCGCCCAGCGCCGCGGCGACGAACGCGGGCGCCGCGATCTCCGACGCGGACAGCACCGCGCAGTTGCGCAGCCGCGACGCCACACCCTCGCCGAGGACGGTGTTGAACATCCGCAGCACGACCCTGACGTCGGGCAGCGTCTCGCGGGCGATCAGCGCCGCGTCGACGTTGGCCACGTCGTCGGCGTCGACGAACGCGATCGCCTCGGCCTCGGCGAGCTCCGCCCGCAGGAACGTGGCCGCCGTGAGCCGCCGCTCCTCCACGACCATCGACCACGGGTCGGGCGCGCACAGCTCCGTGATCTCCGGCGCCAGGTTCTGCGTCAGCGACGGCACGACGACCGTCACCTGCGCGCCGTAGCTGTTGATCAGCTCGCCGACGAGGCGCCGGGCGAGGGCGTTGTCGCCCCAGACGACGAATCGGCGCACGCCTATGATCGTATCGACGCCACGCGGTCAGCAGGGTGGCGGGAAACCGACGAGCAGGTTGATGTCGTACACCATGATGGCGTAGCGGCCGGTGTCGAAGCGCTGCTTCGGCGGCCCCCACATCTTCACCGCCTGCGCCGGGGTGCCGTAGAACGGCCGGTCCTTCTCGAAGACGATGAACCGGGCGTCGTGCGCGGCGTCGTACATGCTGGTCTTGGACTGCCAGCACATCGGGGCGACCCGGTCGCCGTCGCCGAGGACCGGCACGACCGTCACCTTCCGGTTCGTGGTGACGGTGATGTTGTTCGACACCCAGTAGGCGCCGAGACCGTAGGTGAGGTTGCGCTCCCGCAGCCAGTCGGCGACGACCTGCCCCTCCGACGGCTCGGCCCGCGGCGGCGAGTAGGCCACGAGGTTGAGCGTCAGCAGCGCCAGGACGCTGGCGAGGACGCCCTGCCGCCAGCGGACCGTCAGCCGCGGCCCGATGATCCGGCCGGCGAGGACCGCCGCCATCGGCAGCACCGGCGAGATCTCCCGCGCCGCCATGAGGTCGACGGGCAGCGTCGAGACGATCTCCGCGCCGATGTCGCAGCAGATCGCGATCGCCATGATCTCCTCGACCCGGTCCGCGGTGCCGCGCAGCATGCGCACCAGCACGATCACGACCGCGACCAGCGCCACCAGGAAACCGATCAGGTGCAGGTAGGACACGCCCTGCTGGATCCACTTGGACTGCCAGCCGGGCCGGTGGGTGCCGAACAGCACGCCGAGCATGCGGGCCGTCATGTGCGCCCGGCTGAACCACTCGTCCCACGGCGACAGCTCGATCGGCGGCTTCGGCGTGTGGTAGCCGCCGATGGCCTTCAGCCCCCAGGTGGCCAGGTGCGACAGGACGACCGAGACGCCACCGGCGACGGCGAGCTGGAAGTCCATGCTCATCAGGCGGCTGCGGTACGGCCCGGGCAGCCGCGCCGCCCGCACCAGGCACACGAGTGCCAGGGGAACGGCGCCGACGAACGTGACCAGCGGATCGCCCCACGCGCCCCATGCCAGCAGCAGCGCCACCACGACCGGCTTGGCCTTCGTGTCGCGCATCCGGTCGATCGCGCCCCACGCCAGCAGCAGCGGCACCGCCGAGCCGGTGTGGTTGGGCGAGGACAGCAGCGTCTGGTATCCGGTGCCGGGCACCGGCACCAGCAGGATCGCGACCGTCACCCCGACCCGCAGCCAGCCCTGCAGCCCGGTCGCGCGGCCCTTGGCGAGGATCGCGGCCAGCAGCACGATCATCGTGTACGTGATCGCCGCGGCGATGTGGATCTGCGCCACCGTCGGGCCGGTGAAGACCTGGATCATCGCGTACTGGATCAGCTCGCTCGGGTAGAACGCGACGTCCGACAGCGTCCAGTCCGACAGCAGCGGATTGCCGTGGAACATGTCCCAGGCCTGCATCGCGTTGCTCGCGCCGTCGCTGTTGATCGGGAACGCGTATGCCATCCGCAGGTAGGCGAAGAACAGCCCGACGGCCGCGACGGCGATCCCGAACCCGGTCAGTACCCCGGTCAACCGCCTGGTTTTCAGCACCCCGGCAGGGTAGCTGTTTGCGGCTCCGCCGGCTTCGCCGGTGGCTCCATGGGGGGCCGCGCCTCCCCGCACCCCCCATGCTCCGCTGCGCTGCGCACTCAGGCTATTCGAACTCGTCTGCCAGTTCGCGGTATGCGGCAAGTACCGTTTCCGTCCGTTCCGTCAGAGTTTCAGCGGGTTCTGGATCGCGGGCCGGCCGGGCATTGATCGCGCCCAGCAGCACGTCGGCGGCGTTGACCCGCATCCGGGCCCGCGACTGGGCCGCGCGGTGGTCCAGGAACCCCTGGCACAGCCCGGCGAGGTGGCGCAGCCGCCCGGCCCGCCGGCTCACCTCGGCGTCGACCTCGGTCAGCCGGGCCGTGAGCTCCGCCTGCCGGTCGGTGACGGCGGCGAACAGCAGCCCGGCGCCGATCGGCTCGCCCACCGACGCGCGCAGCTCCCGCGCGGCGGCCCGCAGCTCGCCGCGTTCGGCGAGGGCGTGCGCGAGATCCCACAGCGTGCGTTCCAGGGTCTCCTGCGGATCCGTCGGGTCGCCGAGGCGCTCCAGCACGGGCCATGTCAGCACGATCCGGTCGGCGTGCGCGGCGGCCTCCTCGAACACGACCCGGTCCCGCGGGTCGGTGAGGAACTGCCGCAGCGCCTTCTCCCGGCTCGCCGGCGTCCGCACCAGGTGCAGCCCGGCGAGCAGGAACCCGGTCGCGGCGACGGCGGCGAGGACGGCGCGGCCCAGCGGCGGCGGGTCCAGCCAGTGGATCCCCAGGGCCACGACCGCGGCGCAGGTGAGAGCGGCGGCGTACGCCACGAACACCCAGTTGTCGGCCGGCCAGTACGGCCCGCTGCGCGGCTGCTCCGCGGCGCCCGCCAGTCCCCGGTCGACGGCCCGGTCCAGGGCGCGGGACGCCTGCCGGCGCACGATCGCGGTCCGCCGCCCGCGCAGGTACTCAAGCACGCCGGACCAGCGCCGAGCAGGCACTCGCGAGCAGCAACCCGGCGAGGACCCCCGGCAGGCCGCCGACGACCCCGGCGAACAGGGCCGTCGCGACGAGCACCGGCAGTGACAGCGGCCCCACCCAGCTCGGCAGGTGCTGCGCCGGCACACCCACCAGGGCGATCAGCGACGCGGCGGCCAGGGCGAGCAGCGGCGCGAGGGGCTGGCCGGACGTCAGGACCAGGCCGGCGGCGAGGGCCACGCCCAGCGCAGGCCCTGGCAGCGGCAGGACCGTGAGCAGGCCCACGCCGACCGCGGCGGCCTGCGGGTGGGCGACCCCGCCGACGTTGAGCGCCGGCCAGGCCACGGTGGCCGCGAGCGCGCCCCAGACGCACCGATGGGTCGCCGCCGCGGCGGGTCCGGGTCCCTCGTCGACGGCCCGGACCAGCATCACAGCAGCCGCAGTTCCCGCGCCCGTTCGACGGCCTCGCGCCGGCGGCCGGCGTGCAGCTTGCGGTAGATGTTCTTCACGTGCGTCTTGACGGTGTTGACCGACACGTACAGGGTCGAGGCGATCTCCAGGTTGGACATCGTGCCCTGCAGGTAGCGCAGCACCGTCAGTTCCCGTTCGGTGAGCGGCTCGACGAGGCTGCCGTCGGCGCCGCGCCCGCCGCCCGCGAGGGGCGAGGACCCGGCGGCCAGTTCCGCGGCGAGCGGGTGGTACACCGGCAGCAGCGGCGCGAAGTTGGCCAGAAGATCCCGCACGGGGTGCCCGCCGACCAGGAACGGCCGCCGGAAGCTCTCCTCCTCGGCGATGTCCAGGGCCACCTCCAGGCCGCGCAGGACCCGGTTGCGGTCGCCGAGCGCCCTGCCCGCCAGCGACGTCAGGATCGCGGCGTGCACGGTCCACGTCAGCGCGTTGTCCACCGACGGGGTCGCGTACTGCTGGGCGGTCGACGCGGCGGCGGCCGCCTTGCCCTCGACCAGCGCCGCCGACGCGTCGACACAGGCGGCCCAGCCCGGGTACACGTCCGGGTCGCCGCCGGTCGCGACGAGTCGCCTCGCCGCACCGAGGTCGCCGCCGCTGATGCGCAGCTCCGCCTCGGTCAGTGCCAGGGCCCGCTCCACGCTCGGGGCCAGTGGTGCGCCGCCGAGCTCGCGGCGGGCTGTGTGCAGGACCTCGAGGGCCGCGGCGAGCCGGCCGGAGCCGTGGCGCAGCTTCGCCCGCACGGTGGCGATCGCGACCAGCAGGTCGGGGTCGCCGGCGGCGAGGTCGAGGCCCTCGTCCAGGAGGCGGTCGGCCTCCGCGATGCGGTCCCATTCGCCGTACACGCTGGCCAGGGCCATCCGCACCCAGCCGAGGTCGGTGGCGTCGGTGATGCCGAAGCGGTCCGCGGTCACCAGCGCCTGCCGGCCGAGACGGGCCGAGGCCCGCAGCCGGCCGCGGGCCGCTTCGAGCACCGACAGCTGGGCCGCCGCGCACACCTGCGCCTGCGCCATGCCCGTGCGCTGGGCGAGCACCAGGGCACCGTGCAGCGGCGTCCCGGCGGCGGCGAGCTCGCCCAGCCGCAGCCGCGCCTCGCCCTCGTCCAACATGGACAGTGCCCGGACCTCGTCGTTCTGCTCCTCGGGCCGGTTGAGCTCACCCAGGGCCGCGAGGGTCCTGCGCGGGTCGCCGGACAGCCACGCCTCGGCGGCCATGAACCCGGCGATCATGCGGGCGCTGACCCGGGCCGGACTCTTCGCGGTGGCAGTCTGCGCGTCCGATGCCGGCTGGCCGTTGGGGGCCGCCTGGCCGGTGGCGGGCTGTCCGGTGGCCGGGGCCGGGGCGGTCATGACGGCCGTCGCGTTGGCGCCGCCCGAGGTGGGCCTCGCCACCGCCGCGCCCGCTCCTGTCGCCGTCCCCGGTGCTGCCGGGCCGGGCTGCGTGGCCGGCATGCCCGGCGCGGTCTGGCCCGGCGCGGTCTGGCCCGGCGCGGTCTGGCCCGGCGCGGTCTGGCCCGGCGCGGTCTGGCCCGGGCGGGCGGCCTGCGCGGTCGTGCCCGTCCCGCCACCCGTGCCGGTCCCACCGCCCGGTCCGGCGGGGTTGCCCGGGTTGCCGGGGGCGTTCGGACTGGTCGGGCTGTTCGGGCCGGGCGGGGTGCTCAGCCCCGTCGTAGCGGTCGTAGCGGTCGGGCCGGTCGTGGCGGTCGGGCCGGTGGGGCCGGTTGTGGCGGTCGTGGCGGTCGGGCCGGTGGCGTCCCGGCGACCCGGCGCCGCTTCGCCGGCGGCGTTCGCCGCGCCGCTCGCGTTGCCGTTGGCCGCGCCACCGCCGTTCGCCGCCGAGGAGCCGTTGCCGTTCGCGGTGCCGGCGCCGGTGACGGTGCTCGTGGCCGGTCCGGGCTGCGGGTTCGAGGTGTCCGTGGCGCGGTTGCTGCGCCGCAGGAAGTCGCGGGTGCCCTCCAGGTCGCCGACCCGCAGGCGCTCCGCCGCGAACGCCAGGGCCAGCCGCGGGTCGGTGTGCTCGTCGCCGGCCGGCGCGTGCGGCGCCGCCTCGTGCGGGCGGTCGTAGCGGACCCCGCCGACGATGTCGGGCCAGTGCCGCTCAAGGGTCTCGACCGCACCCGGCCAGTCCTCGGCGAGCAGCGCGTGGCGCATCGCCTCGGCCGGGATGCCGTACGTCGCATGCCACGCCGCCGCCCTGCGGTGCAGCTCAGCGACCCGTTCCGGGTTGCGGCGCAGCAGCTCGGAGTGCAGCGTACGGGCGAACAGCGGATGGAACCGGTACCAGCCGCCGGGGCCGGCGTTGCGGGTGAGGAACGCGTTGGAGCCCTTGAGCTCCGCGAGGACCCGGGCGCCGTCGTCGCGGCCGGTGATCGCCTCGACCAGGCCGGCGTTGAGCCGGGTCGCGACCGCCGTGTCGAACAGCAGCCGGCGGGTGTCGGCGGGCAGCGTCTCGATGACCTCGCCGGTGAGGAAGTCGCCGACGGCGGTGCTGTAGGGGCCGCCGTCGTCGAGGACCCGCTCCGGCTCCGGGTGCCCGCGCATCGCCATCGCGGCCAGCCGCACACCGGCCGGCCAGCCCTCGGTCATCGAGTGCAGCGCGTACAGGGTGCTGCCGGGCAGGACCACGTCGTGCGCGGCGAGCAGCTGCGCGGTCTCGGTGATGGTCAGCGACAGGTCGGTCGTGCGCATCTCCGTCAGCGAGCCGTTGACCCGCCAGCGGTACAGCGGCAGCGCGGGGTCACGCCGGCACGACAGCACCAGGTGCAGGCGGCCCATCCCGTGCCGTACCAACGACTCCAGCTCCGTCAGGGCAGCCGGGTCGCTGATCTCGCGCACGTCGTCGACGACCACGATGTGGGGCCGGTCGAGGGAGTCGACGACCCGTGTGAGGTCGTCGTCGTCCTCGCCGCCGGTCAGGTCACCCTTCACGTCGCCGGCGGACAGCGCCCCCCGCAGGCGGCCGGGCACGTCGGCGCCGTCCGGCGAGTGCGAGGTCACCCAGCGCACCACCGGCATCTCGTCACCGATCCGCGCGGTGCGGGCCCAGGCGACCAGCGCCGCGGTCTTGCCCCAACCGGCGGGCGCGGTCACCAGCGTCAGCGGCGCACGCACCGCGGCGTCCAGCTGCGCGACGACACGGTCACGCAGCACGTATCCGGGCGGGAGATCCGGCACCGCCAACGTCGACGGGGCCGTTCCACGGCGATCCTGCTGTACCAGCGCTTGCGACACTCGGTGCCCCCCGATTTCATACCTCGCCAAACGTGACGAGCAAAGCACCGCCCGCAGCTGCGGGGCCTCACCCTGCCTGGGTGGTCTTCCCTGAACCGATGTGGCTGTTTGCCTTGCGTAGCAACGGTTCCATCGACGTCGCTGCACCGGCACGCCGGGCGCAGGAGGCTCACCCGGAACGGATGACGCGCGGTCACCACAGTGGTCGGCAGCGTTCCCGATATCGCCCGTCGCTTCGACGGGCGGGGGAGGGGATGAGCCCAGGATGAGCGCGCTTGTCGGCGAAATCGAGCTCCGCGGCGAAAACGGGTTCGAGCTGAGCCTCAGGGGCTACCACCGTGCCCAGGTCGACCGCTACGTCGCCACCTTGCAGATGCGGCTGACCACGGTGGAGACGGAGCTGGCCTCGGCGCGTTACCGCGAGCAGCAGCTCGCGGGCAGAGTCGAACGGCTCAACACCGATCTGCGCCAGTGCACGTGCGGCGACGAGAGCTCCAAGGCCGTCGGTGGCCGGATCCAGCAGATGATCGAGCTGGCGGAGCAGGAGGCGGACGAACTGCGCAGGCAGGCCGCCGGAGAGCTGGACGGCGCCCGGATCGCGGCGGAGGCGATGCTCGCCGACGCCCGCAAGCACGCCGAGGACGCGATCCGCGACTTCCAGACCGCGCTGGCGCAGCGCCGCTCCGAAGAGGCCCGAGCCGAGCAGTCCCGCCGCGCGCAGTGGGACACCCGCCGGCAGCGGCAGCGCGAGGCGGCGGAGAACCTCCTCGCATCGACCCGTTCCATCGGCACCGAGAGCCTGCAGACGACCAGGAGGCTGCTGGACGTGCTGTCCGAGCAGCACGCCAAGCTGACCGCCGAGGTCGAGACCGCGGAGAAGGAGATGGCCAACCTGCCCAACGCCTGAACGACGTACTGCCCCGTCCCGGTGCCCGGTGTCCATGATGGACACCGGGCACCGCCCTGTCCGGGGCCGGCCTGTCAGGCGAAGACCTCGTGCAGGTGGTCCTCCTGCTCCTTGGACAGGTTGGTGTGCAGCAGCTTCGGCCGCTCACCGGCGAACGCGTCGCGGACCCGGTCGACCACCACGTCGGTGGTCAGCAGGAACAGCGCCGACGTCCCGGGCTGGATCTCCTCGCGGGTCCGCTTGATGAAGTCGTCGTCGATGCCGACGTCGGTCAGCGAACCCGCAATGGCGCCGGCCGCCGCGCCGACCGCCATGCCGAACAGCGGGATGAGGAAGATCAGGCCGAAGAGCATGCCCCAGAACATGCCGCCGAGCGCGCCGCGGGCGGTGAGGTTGTGCAGCTGCCGGGTCTTGGGCTTGTCGGAGCCGTGCTGCCAGGACACGGTCGCGGCGTCCTCGATGGTCACCAGACCCTGCTTCGCGAGGTCCTGGAGCTTCTCAGCGGCTTGCGAGGCGCCTTCAGGGGTGTCGAACTTCCAGACGGTCAACGTGGCCATCGCGGTGCTCTCCGTTCCGTGACGTGGATCGACATGTAGATCGAGCGTCGCGGCGGCGGTCCGGGCGCCGCCCCACCTGTGCGGAGTGACGATCTGCCCGCTGGCCGATCACCCTGCCGGGGTGAGGACGCATCACTCTGACAGCCAGCAGGATTCCTGCCATGAACGAACTGCGGGCGGCCCTGATGGTGACTGCTGCACCATCCGCGATGGTCCGCCCGTTCCCGCCAGCCGCGGGCGTCACGTCGTCGGTGGTCCCCGACGTGACGACCCAGCTGGAGCGCCAGGTGAACACCGTTGAGCAGGGGGTACTCAACGGGGCAGGAGGAGCGGTGGACACGGCCCGCATCCTGCGCACCGGACGCTCTTCAGCGAGGGCGGCGGGAGCCGATGGGTGGGCGGCTGATCCGGAGGAGGCCGCCCACCCATCGCAAGTCACAGGCGTCTGAACACCGAAAGACGGCGCGAGAGGCGCCGACGCGCTCCCAGGCCCGCGTCGGCGCCTCAGGCGTTTCCGCACGAAGAAGGTGGCTGCCACGGGGGCAGCCACCTTCTCTGCTTCCTTGCTGGTTCTTTTCCTTACCGGTCTTCCTTCTTACCGGTCTTCCTTACTGCTCTTCCCCACCTGCTCAGATCACGCCGTAGTCCGAGGTCGGTGCGGCATGCGCGCCGCGCGGGGGATCCGACCAGCGGCCCGTGTCCGCGTGCCGGCCGGTCATCTCGTCCATGTCGCCGTACCGCGGGAGCTCGCCCTGCCCCAGATCGCCGCCGCCGTGGCGGGCCGTCTGCTCGGGCCGGGCCGGCTCGCCCGGGTGCGAGCCCTCGTTCGGCCTGGCCGTCGCGCCCGGCCGCCCCGACTGGTAGGGCCCGCTCGGCGGGTACGGGCCGACGTTCGTCCCGGACGTCTGGCCTGAGGCCGGCCCGGCGCTGTAACTGGGCGCCCCGGACGGGCGCGCCGCCGGGTGGCTCGGCGAGGTGGGCGAGTTCATCGGGATGCCACTGCCCTGCGACTGGTAGTCCGGCTGGTACTCGGACTGGTAGTCGGGCTGGAACTCGCGGGGCTGCTCGCGGTCCGCGCGATGGATGCCCGGTGCCGCTCCCGCGGCCGCCGTCTCCGCGGCGGGCTCCAGCGAGTCGCTCCAGTGCACCGTGAGTGCGAACAGCACCACCACACTGAGCGTGATCATCAGCAGCGACCACACCGGGTACGCGCCGAGCCAGCCGACCTGGATCAGCATGTGCAGCGCCACGATGATGATCGCCGCCACCCGGGCGGCGGTGTTGCGGGCGAACAGCCCGATCCCGGCGGCCAGCAACAGGGCGCCGAACGCCAGCATGAGGATGCCCCAGCCGGTCAGGTTGACGACGACGAGACTGTCGCCGTCGATGAATGCCACCTGGTTCTGCAGCAGCGCGACGAGTCCTTCGAGCACGTTGAGGAGCCCGAGCACGACGAGCATGACGGCCGCGAAGGTGACCCAGCCGAACCACACGGTTCTGCTCTTGGTCATGGCCTCTGTGTTCCTTCCTCTGCACGAGCGGGACACCGGCAGGAGGCAGGGGTTGGCAGGTCTGACCCAGGGGAGCAGGTTCGTCGTCCGGCCGCGGCGGACAAGAGAGGAGGCGCCGCGGCCGGATCCGGCGAAGCTCGTGTGGCGACCTCCCTCCCTTGCGGAAATTGCGAACCGGTGCTTTTGGAACCGAACGTTGCCGCGCATCCGGATGACCGGGCATCACCCTGGTTGTGTGAGTTGGCGTGCCCGTCCATCGATCGAACCATCGACGGACCGCCCGTCACCCGCACCGGGTGAGGACTTCTCACCCGGCGGCGCCAGCACAATGCGGTCGTGGAGATGGCCTGGATACCTGGTGGCACCTTCGCCATGGGTGCGGATGGCTTCTATCCGGAAGAGGCGCCGGTGCGCAAGGTCACCGTCGACGGCTTCTGGATCGACTCGCATCCCGTGACGAACGCGGAGTTCGCCCTGTTCACGCAGGAGACCGGCTACGAGACCGTGGCGGAGCGGCAACCCGAGCCGGGCACGCTGCCCGGCTCGATGGTGTTCGTGCAACCGCCGGGCCCGGTGCCGCTGCGCGACTGGCGGGTGTGGTGGGAGTTCCGCCCCGGCGCGTCCTGGCGACATCCGTGGGGCCCGGATTCCGACATCCGGGGGAAGTCCGCGCACCCGGTGGTGCACGTCGCCTACGAGGACGCCGCCGCGTACGCCCGGTGGGCCGGCAAGGACCTGCCCACCGAGGCGGAGTGGGAGTTCGCCGCCCGCGGCGGGCTCGAGCAGGCGGTGTACCCATGGGGTGACGAACCCGAGCCGGGACGTGCCAACATCTGGCACGGCATATTCCCGTGGCTCGATCGCAGCGACAGCGGGCACGGCACCAGCCCGGTCGGTGCGTTCGCCGCCAACGCGTACGGGCTCTTCGACGTGGTCGGTAACGTGTGGGAGTGGACCTCGGACTACTACCGCTCCGGCAACGCGAGGTTCGACATGGGCGACGACCCCCTCCAGCCGCAGGGTGAGGTCGCGGAGAACCCCCGCGTCGACACTCCCGCAGGGGCGGCCGTCTATGCCAGCCGGGTCGTCAAGGGTGGCTCCTACCTGTGCTCCACCGGCTACGACCACCGGTTCCGTCCCGCCGCCCGGCAGCCGGAGGCGGTCGACAACGGCAGCTGCCACGTAGGCTTCCGATGCGTACGCAGGCTCGGGTGAGCACGCAGCGTCATTTGTTCACCCCCTACGGGTGAGGCGTCCTCACCTTTAATCGCCCCACAATCCCGTGGTCATCCGCCGTGCTGCGGTGGGTGGGAGGGGGCGAAATACGTTGGGGCAGAAGACGCTTATTGACACCATCACCCGTCCCGCGCTGCACTTCGCAGTGCCTGAGCCGCCCCGCTATCACGTGCCACGACCGCGTCTTTTGGACGCGTTGGATCGGGCGGTGGCGGGGCCTTTGACATTGATCTCCGCTCCGGCGGGGTGGGGCAAGACCACCCTGCTGGCCGAGTGGGTCGCGGCGGGGCGGGTCCCCTGGCCGCTGGCGTGGTTGACGGTCGAGGCGCACCACGGCCCACGCTTTTGGGAACACGTGCTCGGGGCGGTCGCGGCAGCAACCGCGGAGCACCAGGTCACCGCGGCACCCGCCGACGGTGGCGAGGCACTCGACGAACTGATCGTGCTGCTGCGCCGGCCGGGCCCGCCGGTCGCCGTGATCCTCGACGACCTGCAGGAACTGTCCGTCCCGCGGGTGTGGGGTGAGCTCGAGACACTGCTTTCCCAGGCGGGTGACCGCCTGCGTCTCGTCATCGCCTGCCGGACCGACCCGGCGCTCACCCTGTACCGGTTCCGCATCCGCGGCGCGCTCGCCGAGCTGCGCAACGGGACGCTGGGCTTCACCCTCGACGAGACGGCGCAGATGCTCAACGCGCACGGCGTCCGGCTCGCCGAGTCGGCGCTGGTCGAGCTGCACGCGGTGATGCGTGGATGGGCGGCGGGACTGCGACTCGCCGCCCTCGCCGTGCAGGGACACCCGGAGCCCGACAGCCTGGTGCCCCGCTTCGCGCTGCAGGACCGGGCGCTGGGGGAGTACCTCGTCGGCGAGGTCTTCGACACCCTGCCGGAGGACATCCGCGAGGTCGTCCTGTGCACGTCGGTGCTCGACCAGGTCAGCGCGGAGCTCGTGGAGGCGTTGACCGGGCGGGTCGACGGCGCGCGGATCCTGGCGCAGCTGGAGCACTCGAACCTGTTCGTCGTGCAGGGCAGCGGCAACGCCGGCATGTACCGGTGCCATCCGCTGTTCGGGCTGATGCTCTACGACGAACTGCGCCACCGCCGGCCCGAGCAGGTCCGCCAGCTGCACCGGCGGGCCGCGGACTGGTTCGCCGCGCACGACCTGCCGGCCGACGCGCTGCGGCACGCCCTGGCAGCCCGCAACTGGGGCCAGGCGTCCGACCTGCTCGCGGCGAGCTGGCAGGAGCTGGTGCCAGGCGCCCGGCTGCGGACCATCAAGGAGCTGGTCCCGCCGCCGCCGCAGGAGGTCCGCAACGATCCGCGGCTGGCCCTGGCGTTCGCGGCGGAGCGCCTCGACGCCAGCGACCCGCAGGGCACGGAGACGTTCCTGCACCTGGTCGACCGTTCCCAGCACACCCTGGTCGAGTCGGCCCGCACGGCGCTGCGGCCCATCGTCGACAGTTTCCGCATGGCCGAGGCGCACCAGTCCGGCAAGCCCGACCTGATCCTGGCCACGGCGCCGCTGCTGCTGCGCGACGACATGGGCCTCGACGACCAGGACACCGCCCGGATGCGGGCCCTGGCCCTGGTCGCGGTCGGGGGTGCCCGGCTGCTGCAGGGTGACCTGGCCGCCGCGGAGCTCGCCCTGACGGAGGCGCTGAACCTGGCCCGCCGCTGCGGCGGGGTCCAGTCCCAGCTGGCCGCGCTGCGCCAGCTCGCGCAGCTCAACGCGACCCGCGGCCGGTTGTCCGCGGCGATGCGCTACGGCAAGGAGGCCCTGGCCCTCGCCGACCGCGAGGGACAGACGCAGGGCAGTGACGTGGTCTGGGCCCAGCTCACCGTCGCCGAGGTCTGCTACCTGCAGGCCAGGGTGCCGGCGGCCGAGCACTACCTGGACCGTGCCCTGGACGGCGGCGGTCTCGCCGACCCGGGCCTGGTGGCGGTGGCGACGATGTCCCGGGCCCACATCCGGGCCGCCGCCGGCGACGCCAGGGCCGCCTGCACCGAGCTCGCCGCGATCCGGCGGCAGCTCGCGGACTGGCGGTACACCCAGCGGCTGCAGCACTGCGTCACGCTCGCCGAGGCCGAGCTGCGACTCGCCGCCGGCGACGTGGAGGCGGCCAAGAGGCTGCTGAACCTGGAGCCCGTCGAGCTGCTCACGCCGTGGCTGGGTGTGGTGCGGGCGAAGGCCCACCTCGCCGAGCGCCGCCCGGCGGCGGCACTCGGCGCGGTCCAGCCGTTCCTGGAGTACACCACCGGCTCGCTGGTGTGGACGGTCGACGCCAACCTCACCTGCGCCCGGGCGTTGCGCGCCCTCGGTGACCGGTCCAAGGCCGGCCGGGCCCTCGAGCAGGCGCTGCGCTGCGCCGAGGACGAGGGCATCCGCTGGCCGTTCGTGGCCGGCGGCCAGCCGGTCAGGGAGCTGCTGGTGACCTACCTGCCGGCGGGCAGCGGCTACCGCGGCGTCGCCGAGGACATCGCCACCGAGCTCAACGGCTTCGGCCGCCCCGCCGCCGTGGCGGGCGAGCTGGCCGAACCGCTCACCGAACGCGAACTGGCCGTCCTGCGCTACCTGCAGGGCACGCTGTCGGCCGGTGAGATCGCCTCGATGCTCTACGTGTCCGTCAACACGGTGAAGACGCACATGAAGAACATCTACCGCAAGCTGGGGGTCGGCAGGCGGCGAGAGGTGATCGAGCGGGCTCGCGAGCTGAACCTGCTGTAGGTCGGTTCGCGCAGACGGAAAGGGCGGCCCCCGGGAAACCGGGGGCCGCCCTTCTTGGCGTCTGCGTCCTTGGCGTCTGCGTCCCTGGTGTCTCCGTCGTCTCCGTCTCCCGGGCGACGGGCAATCCGATCCCCATCCACCGTGTCGTCGTCGGTGCCCAGCGCACGCACACACAGCCGAGCCCATACAGACAGGTGCCCGCACAGACAACAGCGGCGCCCACGTCATTGTGGGCGCCGCTGTCGGCGGTGGGGATGTTCGAGCTACTGGGTCACGTACGGGCGGGCGCCGATCGCGGCGAGCTCCTCCTCGTCCTCGACCATGACGCCCTCGATGATCGCGGTGTCGGCCTGCGCGGCGATCAGCACCGGCAGCGGGTCCATCAGCGGGTCGAGGGAGGCGCGCTGGATGGGGACCAGTGACTCCTCGACCGGCTCCCCCAGGATCATCGGGACGGTGGCGTGCCCGACGGCGCGGACCCACGAGGTGGGGGAGTCGAAGTCGATGTCGTCGACGTCCACGTCCACCGTGGCGGAAACGGCGGGTTCGAGCTCCTCGACGATGTCCACCAGGATCACGTCGTCGTCCTCGTGCCGCACGATGGGCCGGCCGGCCTTGTGGCGGCCGCGGTACCGGTCGGAGCGGCTGTTGCGCCGCAGCGCGAGCTTCGTGACGGACGCGATCGGGGTCTCGTCCGGTTCGGCGTCGGCCTCGGCCGCCCTGCCTCTCGGTACCGTGAGGATGAAGAGAATGATCACATCGAGTGTGATCATGAGCAGCGACCACGCCGGGTAGGCCCGGAGCATGGCCAGCTGCGAGATCGCGTGCAGCGCCACGATGCTGACCGCGGCGGCCCGGGCGCTGCTCTTGCGGGCGCGCAGCGCGAAGCCGGTGACGCCGAGCAGCACACCGAGGGTCACCGTCGCCGCCGCCCACGTCGTGGCGCTGGTGAACGCCACGTCATTCCTGTCGAAGCCGATGCCGCCGCTGGCGAACCCCACCAGCAGTCCCTGCGAGACGTTCAACGTGCCGACGAGCGTGAGCATCGTCGTTCCGAACATGGTCCATTCCTTCACCACACCGCCGCCGCCGCTGTCCATCCGCCGTACTCTCCCTACTGCCTCTGCCGTCTGCTGAATCGATTTCACCTGGGGGACAACGGCCGGAAAAACACTGCGGGCCGTGCCGGCCCCGGTCGAAACCAGGACCGGCACGGCCTATCTCCCCCGTTGTTATCTGTTCCCCCCGGAACAGGCCCGGATGGCCGTTCCGGACGCGCCGCCCGCGCGCCCGGAACGTCCACGTCGTGCCTGGGAACATGATTGGAGGGAGGCGGGTGAGCAGGGATCACCCTCGATGGGTGAGCTTCCGGGTCATCTGGCCACCGGCTCGGCGGCCAACAGGCAGGCGTCGTCGTCGGGGTTGCCGCGCCGGGCGCCGTCCAGCGCGCGGTCCATCCGCTCGTCCGGCGCGGAGGCGTGCATCGCGGCCCGCACGTCGTCGGCGAGCCCCTGGACGCCCTGGTCGATGGCCTGGTCGCGACGTTCGACGACGCCGTCGGTGTACATGAAGAGCAGCTCGCCGGGTTCGATGCGCACGGCCGCATGTGGGTACGCGGCGCAGGGCTCGACGCCGAGCGCCATGCCGGACGGCTGGCGCAGCGGCCCGACGCCGTCGGCGTTGGCGCGCAGGATCGGCAGGTGGCCCGCGCGGGCCCAGACGAGCATCCGGTCGGCGGGGCGGAACCGGCCGCAGACCGCGGTGGCGAGCATCGTCGTGCGGCGCCGGCACAGCATCCGGTTGAGGGCGGCGAGGATGGTGCCGGGTTCGTCCCCGGCCAGGGCGAGAGACGTCATCGACGCCCGCAGCTGCAGCATCGTGCCGGCCGCGTCGGGGCCGTGGCCCATTACGTCGCCGACGGCCAGCATCACGTCGCCGCCCGGAAGGGCGATGCCGAGGAACCAGTCCCCGCCGACGCCGGCGATCGTGTCGGCGACCGCGTACCGCACGCCGACCCGCACACCGTTGACCGCAACATCCGTCGTCACCACGTCACACCCCTGAGCCTTCGTCGGTCGACGGCCGGAGCACCGGCAACCGCCCATATCGTGGCCCCCACAGCCGGGTGGGTGGCTCGCCCGGAAAGGGTGGTTGGCGGCAACGGCCGCACCACCCCGCGGGGTGAGCGCTCAGATCAGGGACAGTTCCCGGGCGCGGCGCACCGCGTCGCGGCGACGGCTGACGCCGAGCTTGCGGTACACGTGCCTGACGTGGGTCTTCACGGTGTTGGTCGACACGCTCAGCACCGCGGCGATCTCGGCGATCGACAGCATGCTGCGCAGGTAGAACAGCACCTGCGACTCCTTCTCGGTGAGCGGGTCGGCCATGGTGGGACCCGCCGGCGCGGTCCACGCCGCGAGACTGTCCGCGACCCCGCCGGGAGGAGCCGGGGCCGGCAGCGCCCCGGCGGGCGGCGACCCGTCGGTCTGCGCCGCGGCGGCCTGCACCGCCGGGGGCTGCGCGCGGGCGTCGGCAATGCCGTACCGCTCGTCACGCTCCAGCTCCCGCGGGCGGCTGACGGTCAGCACCGGCGGCGCAGCGAGCACCTCCGCGATCCAGGTGGCGTGCCCCTGGAACGGCCGGCGGATGCCTTCGGGCCCGGCCATCCGCAGCGCCTGGTCGAGCTGCTCCGACGCGGCGCCGACGTCACCGAGCTGCCGCAGCGCCTGGGCCAGCAGGACCGTGGCCGACACGGCGGTGACCAGCGACACGGGCTTGCGGTCCAGGACCCGGTCGGCCAGCTGCGCGGCGGTTGACGGGCGCCCCTCGGCCAGGTGCAGGCGGCCGAGGGTCAGCAGCGGCTCCTCCGACTCCGGCCAGCACCGCACCGCCTCGGCGATGACCGTGTGCGCCCGGTCCATCCGGCCGGAGTGCAGGCACAGCTCGGCCTGCAGGGCCCGGGCGGTGACGTCCGCGTAGCGGGGCATCGAGCCGACCCGGCTGTCCAGCAGCGGTTCGAGGGCCTCCAGGGCGCCGGTGTGGTCGCCGCGGTCGAAGAGCAGCAGCGCGAGGGCGATCGCCCCGCTGACCCACCCGTTGGGGTCGGGCACGGCGTTGGCGCTGACGCTCTCCTCGATGTGGAAGCGGGCCTCGTCGAGCTGCCCGCGCTCCCGGCAGACGGCGGCCAGCACCAGCCGGGCGTAGCTGATGTTGCGCGACTCGGCGATCCCCGCGTCGCGGCAGCTGTCCAGGACCCGCCGGGCGCAGGCCGCCGCCGCCGACAGCCGCCCGCAGCTGAGGTGCGCGAGCGCCTGCAGGCGGTTGGCCTGCACGGTGAGCAGGTTGAACCCGGACTTGCGGGCCAGGTCGGCGCCGCGTTCCAGCGCCGTGTCGGCCTCGTCCAGCCGCCCGCCGGCCACCCCGGCGCCGGCGAGGGTCAGGTGCACGACGGCGCGCGCCGCGTCGGTGAAGTCGGCGTAGACGTGCTCGCTTGCGGCCTCCTCGGTGCGCTCCAGCAGCCGCGCCGCCGCCTCCCCGGCCCGGTCCGGGTTCTCGGCGGCTTCGGCCTCCGCGAGCCGCATCGCCGCGAGGACCTCGGCCTGCACCGCTGTGGGCGCCTCGCCGAGCCCGCGTTCACCCAGCCTGATGAACGCGGACATGCCGACCAGGTCGCCGGTGTCGCGGCAGTACACGGCGAGGGCGAAGGCGAGCATCGGCCGATCGGCGATGTCCGGCGGTGGCTGCGTGCCGTCCCGCGCCGTCATCGCCCGCGGACCGGATCCGGCCAGCTCGGGCCAGTACTGCATGAATAATCGTTCGGCCGAGACCCAGTCGCTGCCCGCTATGGCGTGCGTCAGGGCGTCGCTGGGCAGGCCGTTGGCGGCGTACCAGCCGGCCGCGGCCCGGTGCAGCGCCCGCTCCTCGGCGAACGGCAGCGTGACGCGCAGCTCGGCGCGCAGCATCGCCCGCAGCAGCCTGCGGTAGCGGTACCAGGAGTGCGAGCCGCCGTAGAAGCTGGCGAGGGCGTTCGCACGGCTCATCTGGGCGAGCAGCCGGGCACCGCCGCGGCTGCCGGTGAGGGCCTCGACCAGGCCGGGACACACGGTCTCCAGGATGGAGGTGCGCAGCATGACCTCGCGTATCTCGGGGTCGAGGTGCTGCAGGATCTCGCGCCGGACGTATTCGCTGAGCCCGACCTCCTCGTTGAGCCCGGCCTCGCCGAGGATGATGTCGGTGACCATCCGCTCCGGCTCGTGCCGGCCGACCATCGCGGACAGGATCACCGCGACCGCCGCCGGCCAGCCCTCGGTGACGTGCCACAGGGCGTAGCGGACGTGCTGGGCCAGGCGCACCCCGTAGCCCTCGGCGAGGCCGGCGACCTCGTCCTGGGTGAGGGCCAGGTGGTCGGTGCGCAGCTCGTTGAGCTGGCCGCGGACCCGCCACCGGTACAGCGACAACGGCGGCTCGGTCCGCGCGAGGATGAGGAAGCTGATCCGGTCGCCGAGCCGGGTGATGAGCCGCTCGAGCCGGCGCAGCACGGTGTGGTTGGTGACGTGGTGCAGGTCGTCGAGGACGACGACGGCGCGTTCGTGGTGGTGGGCGTTGCTCCACGCGTAGGTGGTGGGGTCCACGGCGATGCCGGCGGTGGTCAGGGCCTTCGTCAGCTGCCGCCAGGCGGTGGCGCCGCAGTTGACCTCGAACCGCACGTAGGCGGCGCGGCCAGGGGCACATCCGGCACGGATCCAGGACGCGACCAGGGCGGTCTTGCCCCAGCCGGTCGGCGCGCAGAGCAGGGTCACCGGGTGCGAGACGGCCGCGTCGAGCTGGTCCATGAGCCGGGCCCGGGCGAGGTGCACCGTCGGCAGCGCGGGCGTGTCGCCGTGCCGCTCAACGACCTCCGCCTCGATCGGCCGGTTCGGCGCGTTCCAGACGCGGAACCGTTCTGCGGCGTCGTTGTGCGCCAATTTGTCAAGAGTGCTCTCGCGTGGAACGCCGTGATGGCTCGTGTGCACCAGTCACTCCCGAAGACGCGGTTTTCCGACGTGCCGGTCGGCCCTTCCTGGGGGTGGTAATGGTCGGACAACTGACGCCGACCACCATAGATCTCCGACCGGTCCCGAGGGGAGCCTCACATTCGCCAGCGTCGATTGCATAGCTACAAACATTGACGGATATCGCACGGTTGAGCGCTCTACAGGTAGACATGCATCGATTGATTACGCTGGCCTGCCGTACACCGTGTACGCGCCAGTGAGGGCGATCGACGCATTTTGTCCAGTTTTGCTGTCCGCGTCAGTTGTCACTGCGCGTCTTGTGGCTACACAGCGTGAACCTGGGTCCTGAGGGCTTCCTGGGCGCCGCACAGGGGTGTGCGGAATGGCCGGTTTCGACCCGCGGCGGGCCCGTACTGCACGGCTGCGAAGATCCTCCCACTTAGGGTCTCGGCGTGTCGATTTGAGATCTACTCAGATTGACACCACTCATTACTCAGAACCATCGGATCTGGTCAGATTTGTTGCTCATAATTACAACGGTGTCATCAGCAACACTCCTCTTAGGTGCTCCGTCGGTTGCTCAAACACATGCCAATCTGCAAGTTGCACGCTCCGACAAGCGGCATAGGGTACATTCCAGGCGCTCTCTGTGACCGGTGGTTCCGCCGCAGCCGTTGCGCCGCCACCCGGTTGCTGGTTTGGATGGTTCGTCCGCGAATGTTCCAAGACCGGAGGTCCGGTGTACGACCTCAACAGCCTCTCGCTGAGCGAGATCGTGCGCTGCGGGACCGACGTGCGCGCCGCCGCCGCGACGCAGGAGGATCTCCCCGGTGCGTTGCGGGCCGTCGCGGTGCTGCTGCGCGACCGGGTGCGCGACGGCCAGGACGGGCCACCGGCCTTCGCCTGGATCCGCCTCGCCGCCGGCGCGACGGTCGTCAGCGTCGGCGACCCGCCACCGGCCGCCCTGCCCGTCGAGGGCCCCGCGGGCGTCCAGCTGCACGACGCCGACGACTATCCGGTGCGGGTCGTGCTCGCGGTCGGCGACCCCGGCCACCGCATGCTCGCCGGCGTCACCGTCCGGCTGGACGAGCCGACCGCGAGGCTGTTCGAGCTGGTCAGCCTCAATTTGCGGATAGGGCTGCAGCGGCACCAGGGCGCCTGCCCCGCGCAGCGCGAGGCGGCGCTCGGCGATCTGCTCACCGCCGTCGAGCGGGCCGCGGCGGAGCAGGCGGCCCGCATGGAGCAGACCGTCGCCGAGCTCGCCGCCGCCGCCGACCGGCTGCGCCGCAGCCAGCACGAGCTGCGCGAGCGGGAGGCCCGGCTGCGGGAGGAGACCGGCATCGCCGAGGCGTTGCACGCCGTCGGCACCGACCTGTCCTCGGAGCTCGACGTCGACCGGGTCGTCCAGCGCGCCACCGACGTGGCGACGGATCTCACCGGCGCGGCGTTCGGTTCGTTCTTCTACAACGTCACCGACGAGGTCGGCGAGTCGTACCTGCTGTACACCCTCTCCGGAGTGCCGAAAGAGGCGTTTTCAAAGTTTCCGATGCCGCGTAACACGAAGGTGTTCGATCCGACGTTCCGCGGTGTCGGGTACATGCGCAGTGACGACATCACCAAGGACCCGAGGTATGGGCACAACGAACCGTATTCCGGCATTCCCGATGGTCATCTGCCGGTCGTGAGCTACCTGGCCGTGCCCGTCATCTCCTCCACCGGCGAGGTGCTCGGCGGCTTCTTCTTCGGCCACCCGCAACGGGCCCGGTTCACCGAACGGCACGAGCGGCTCGCCGTCGGCGTCGCGGCCCACGCCGCCGGCGCCCTCGACAACGCCCGCATGTACCTGCGGCAGCGCAACGCCGCGGTCGAGCTGCAGCGCAGCCTCCTGCCCCGGATCCCCCGCCTCGACGGGCTCGAGGTGGTCTCGCGGTACCTGCCGGCCGCGAAGGGCGTCGAGGTCGGCGGCGACTGGGTCGACCTGCTGCCGCTGTCGGCGGGCCGGGTCGCGCTGGTCGTCGGCGACGTCATGGGCAAGGGCATCCGCGCCGCCGCCGTCATGGGGCAGCTGCGCACGGCGATCCGCTCGTACGCGTCGCTGGACCTTTCCCCGGGCTCCCTGCTGCGGCAGCTGAACACGCTGCTCACCGCCGACCTCGACACGCAGATGGCGACCTGCCTCTACGCCGTCTACGACCTGGTGCACGGCACCCTGAGCTACGCCAACGCGGGCCACCCGCCGGCCGTCGGGGTCCTCGCGGGCCAGCCGTCGCGGCTGCTGACCGGGCCGGTCGGACCGCCGCTGGGCACCGTCGACTTCCCGTACACCGAGCACGTCGTCGCCGTGCCGCCCGGTGAGGCGCTGCTGCTGTACACCGACGGCCTGATCGAACGGCGCGACAGCAACATCGAGGACCGCCTCGCCGACCTGCAGGGGCGCATCGCCCTGCACCCCCGGCCGACCCTGGCCGCCATCGACGACCTCGTCGCAGGGATGGTCGACCCCGCCCACCACGAGGACGACATCGCGGTGCTCTACGTCCGGCAGCCGCCGGCCGAGGTGCCGCTCACCGCCGTCGCGGCCTACCCGGCGTCGGCGGCGCAGAGCCGCACCGCCCGCCGCTTCGTCGAGGAGACCCTGGACGGGTGGGGGGTGCCCGGCGAGCGGACGGAGACCGCGGTCGCGGTCGTCGCCGAGCTCTTCGCCAACGCGGCGACCCACGCCCGCACCCGCCACGTCGAGCTGCGCCTGCACCTGCTGCCCGCCCACGTCGCGGTCGAGGTCTTCGACCAGGACAACCGGCTGCCGTTCCTGATCGAGCCGACCTTCGACGACGAGCACCACCGCGGCCTGCACATCGTGCGCGCCACCTCGGACCGCTGGGGCACCCGCGCGGTCGCCGACGGCAAGATCGTCTGGGCGGAGATCCCGCTGCACCCCCGGCCGGCCGTCTGACGGCGACGGCCGGGGGCCGCGGTCATCAGCTCTGCAGCCGGGCCAGCTCCTCCTCGACGATCGACTCGTCGAGCTTCTTGAACACCGGCGTCGGCGCCGACAACGGGGTGCCCGCGACGACCGGGACGCTGACCCACGTCGCGCCGACCGTGTAGTCGCCGGTCAGGATCGGATACATGAGGCCGTTGTCCAGGTCCTCGACGTCGACGATCTGCGGCATCGGGGCGTGCACGCCGGTGCCGCCCAGCAGCTCGTGGATCTGCTGCGCCGCGTGCGGCAGGAACGGCGTGAGCAGCGTGTTGCAGTCGCGCACCGCCTGCAGGGCGACGTGCAGCACGGTGCCCATCCGGGCCTTGTCCTCCTTGAGCTTCCACGGCGACTGGTCGGAGAAGTACTTGTTGACCTCGCCGACGACGCGCATCGCCTCGGAGATCGCCGCCTTCTGCCGGTGCTTGGCGAGCAGGTCGCCGACCGTGCCGAACCCGGCCCGGACCGCCTCCAGCAGCGTGGTGTCCTCCGCCGTCAGCTCGCCCGCCGCCGGGATCTCCCCGAAGTTCTTCGCGGCCATCGAGATCGAGCGGTTGACCAGGTTGCCCCAGCCGGCGACCAGCTCGTCGTTGTTGCGGCGGCGGAACTCCGACCAGGTGAAGTCGGTGTCGGTCGCCTCCGGGCCGGCCACGGCGATGAAGTACCGCAGCGCGTCGGCGTCGTAGCGCTCCAGGAAGTCCCGCACGTAGATGACGACCCGCCGCGACGAGGAGAACTTCCTGCCCTCCATCGTCAGGTACTCCGAGGACACCACCTCGGTCGGCAGGTTGAGCGCACCGAGCGAGCCCGGCTTCGGCGCCGAGTAGCCCAGCAGGATCGACGGCCAGATCACCGAGTGGAAGACGATGTTGTCCTTGCCCATGAAGTAGAACGCCTCGGCGTCCGGGTCCTGCCACCACTTGCGCCACGCCTGCGGGTCACCGGTGCGGCGGGCCCACTCGACCGACGCCGACAGGTATCCGATGACCGCGTCGAACCACACGTAGATGCGCTTGTCGTCGCGGTCGCGCCAGCCGTCGAGCGGGATCGGCACCCCCCACTCCAGGTCACGGGTGATCGCCCGCGGCTGGAGATCGGCGATGAGGTTGCGGGAGAACTTCAGCACGTTGGGCCGCCAGCCCTCGCGGGTGTCGAGCCAGGCGTTGAGCTGGTCCGCGAACGCGGGCAGGTCCAGGAAGAAGTGCTCGGTCTCCACGAACTCCGGCGTCTCACCGTTGATCTTCGACCGCGGGTTGATGAGCTGGTCGGGGTCGAGCTGGTTGCCGCAGTTGTCGCACTGGTCGCCGCGGGCGCTGTCGTAGCCGCAGATCGGGCAGGTGCCCTCGATGTACCGGTCCGGCAGCGTGCGCCCCGTCGACGGCGACCGGGCGCCGAGCGTGGTCTTCGCGATGATGTACCCGTTGTCGTGCAGGCCCTCGAAGAGCTCCTGGACGACCTGGTAGTGGTTGCCGGTGGTGGTGCGGGTGAACAGGTCATACGTCAGGCCGAGCCCGTGCAGGTCCTCGACGATGACGCGGTTGTACCGGTCGACGAGCTCGCGCGGGGTCACCCCCTCGGCGTCGGCCTGGACCTGGATCGGGGTGCCGTGCTCATCGGTGCCGGAGACCATCAGCACGTCATGACCGGCCATTCGCATGTACCGGCTGAACACGTCGGAAGGCACTCCGAAGCCGGACACGTGACCGATGTGGCGCGGCCCGTTGGCGTAAGGCCAGGCGACCGCGGCGAGAACACGACTCATGACCTGCAAGCGTAGTGACCCGCCCGCTCGTTCGGCGAACGGATAGTTTCTCCCGACACGCTAGGTGACGTCCGAAATATGCAGTATCGCCCGTTGTCCAATGAACCGGTGAGCGAAGAAGCAGCGTGGTGGCGTGGCCAGGCCGCCGGGATCCCACCCAAGGCCCTCGACCCCGACGGGTTCCCGTTGTGGCCGACCACCACGACCACGACGGTCAGGGCGCCGGCCGCCGGGCCCGCCCGCGACCTCGTGCCGGTCGTTCCCGGCCTCACCGACCCGGATGCCGGCGCCTACGACGCGGGCGCCACGGCGGTCGTCGAACACCTGCAGCTCGCCACCGACCACCTGGAGCGGACCGCGGCCCAGCTGTCCGCGCTGCAGGCGCCCGGCACCCAGGCGCCCGACGCCCACTGGTCCGACGCCCGGCTCTCCGACGCGGGCGAGCTCTGGCCGCCGCCCGCGATGCGCGTCATGCGCCGGCCCCGCGACGCCGCCCGTACCTCCCCGCCCCCGAAGCGCCTGCCGTGGAAGGTCCGGCACTCCCGCAACCCCGCCGTCGGCCTGCCCGCGATGCTGGTGATCGCCCTGCTCGCCGGCTTCTTCGCCTGGACCAGCGCCGAACCGTTCTGGCTCGACATGGGTCAGGGCGAGCGCGGCCTCGCCCAGATCACCCGCTGCAAGGGCGACGGCGTCCTGCGCCGCTGCTACGCCACCTTCCAGTCCGAGGCGCATCCGGCGGTCGCGGGCGTACCCCTCGTCGGCGCCGACGACACCCCCGGCACCGTTCTGGACGCACGGATGCGCGAGGGCGGGCGGATCGCGTACGCCGGCAACCCCTCCGGCCTGCGCGTGCGCTGGACGGTCGGCCTGGCCCTGATCCTGCTCTGCGGCGCCGCCCTCTGCTGGGCCACCGGCGCCGGCCGCCTCGGCCGCTTCCGGACCCGCCTGGCCGCCTGCGCGGTGACCGTCGCGGCCCCGCTGGTGCTCGGCCTCGGGGTCCTCGTCGCCAGCTACTAGCCGGCCCTGGAAGTTTCAGGCGTGCGCGGCGGCGTAGACCTCGCGTCTGGGGAGGCCGAAGCGGGTGGCCACCTCGGTGATGGCGTCCTTCTTCGAGGTGCCGGTGGCGACGAGGTCGGCCACGGAGGCGGACAGGGCGGCGTCGGTAGGGCGTTCCAGGGTGACGGCCGGGGCGCCGCCGACGACGAGGGTGATCTCGCCGCGGGCGGACGCGGCGTCCTGGGCCAGGTCGCCGAGGGTGCCGCGGCGGATCTCCTCGTAGGTCTTCGTCAGCTCGCGGCACAGCGCCGCGGGGCGGTCGGCGCCGAAGGCGGTGGCCAGGTCGCGCATGGTGTCCTCGATGCGGTGCGGGGACTCGAAGAAGACGAGGGTCCGCGGCTCGGCGGCGAGCGAGGCGAAGTACGCGCGGCGTTCACCCTGCTTGCGGGGTGGGAACCCCTCGAAGCAGAACCGGTCGCAGGGCAGACCGGACACGGCGAGCGCGGTCGTGACGGCGCTCGGGCCCGGGGCGACGCTCACCGGTACACCCAATGCCACCGCCGCGCGGACCAGTCTGAATCCCGGGTCGGACACGCTGGGCATGCCGCCGTCAGTGACGACCGCGACGGTTGCCCCGGCCGCGAGCAGGTCCGCGAGCTCCGGGGTGCGGCGCTCCTCGTTGCCCTCGAAGTAGCTGACGAGCCGGCCGCCGACGGTGACGCCGAGGGCCTGGGCGAGGCGCCCCAGCCTGCGGGTGTCCTCGGCGGCGACGACGTCGGCGGTGGCGAGGACCGACCGCAGGCGGGGCGAGGCGTCCTCGGGGTTGCCCAGCGGAGCTCCGAGCAGAATCAATGGCACATGTGCGATGGTGGCATCCCACCGCCTACGATCGCGCAATGACCTCGGTGCTGACCGACGCAAGCGAGACGCCGCCGCAGGCGGTTGAGCCGTCCCCGGCCCGCCCGGTCGCCGACGCGGTGCGTCGCCGGCTCGCCCGTCCGGCACCCGCCACGCCCGGTTTCTGGTTGGCGGCGGTGCTGATCACCGGGATCGGGTTGCTGCTGCGGATGGTGAATCTGGCGCACCCGAAGGAGACGGTGTTCGACGAGGTCTATTACGCCAACGAGGCGTGGGACCTGTTGCAGCACGGGGTCGAGTGGAACCCGGAGGACGGCACCCCGCAGTACGTGGTGCACCCGCCGCTGGGGAAGTGGATGATCGGGCTGGGCGAGCAGATCTTCGGGTACAACTCGTTCGGGTGGCGCATCGCCGCGGTCACGGTCGGTGTGGTGTCGATCCTGCTGATCGTCCTGGCCGCGCGGCGGCTGTTCCGTTCCACGCTCCTGGCGGCGACGGCGGGGCTGCTGATGTCGCTGGACGGGATGCATTTCGTGCTGTCCCGGGCGGCGCTGCTGGACATCTTCCTCATGTTCTGGATCGTGGTCGCGTTCTACTTCCTCGTCCTGGACCGCGAGCAACGCCGCGCCCGCTGGCTCGCCGCGCTGGAGCGCGGGATCGACCCGAGCCGCCCCGGCGCCGGCAACCGGCCCCGCCTCGGGATCCCCTGGTACCGGCTGGCCTGCGCCGTCTCCCTCGGCCTCGCCTGCGGCGTCAAGTGGAGCGCGCTGTGGTACGTGCTGCTCTTCGTCGCGCTGACGCTGATCTTCGACATCAGCGCCCGCCGCGCGGCCGGGTCGCGGCACTCGATCCGCGACGGCATCCTCGACGACGGCGGCTGGATCTTCGCCGTGATCGGTCTCGCGCTGCTGGCGTACCTCGCGACCTGGACCGGCTGGTTCCTGTCCGACGAGGGATACTTCCGGCACTGGAACGCGCAGACGAACGGACGGGCGAGCGACGGTCTCCTCGACCCGCTGATCAACCTGTGGCACTACCACCAAGAGGCGTACAAGTTCCACACCGGGCTGAGCGCGAAGCACCAGTACCAGTCCTGGCCGTGGATGTGGCTGCTGCTGGGCCGCCCGGTGGCGTTCTACTGGAACACCGACGGGCCGTGCGGCGCGGGCAGCTGCGCGTCGGAGATCCTGCTGCTCGGCACGCCCGTGCTGTGGTGGTCGTTCCTGCCGGCGCTGATCGCCCTCGGCTGGCTGGCCATCGCCCGCCGCGACGGCCGCGCCTGGCTGATCATGGTGTGCGCCCTCGCCGGGATCGTGCCGTGGTTCCAGTCGATGCCCGACCACCGCACGATGTTCTACTTCTACGCCCTGCCGGCCGAGCCGTTCCTGGTCCTCGCCGTCGTGTACGTGCTCGGCGCCATCATCGGCCCGCCGCGGCACGTCAAGCCCGACAGCGACCACCGGCTGATCGGGTCGATCGTCGCCGGAGCGTACGTTCTGCTCGTCGCTGCCTGTTTCGCGTACTTCTACCCGATCTATAGTGGTATGGACATTACGTACACGGAATGGTTCTCCCGTATGTGGCTCGGATCGCGCTGGGTGTAGTACCGGGAGGTAGCGGGGTAACACCAGAGTCGACGGACTGCCTTATATTATTTGCCGCACGGCAAGCAAAGGCTTCGGTCGCGGATGGTGAAGGGCTCGCATGTCCGGCGTTGGCTCCATCGAGAAGGCTTTGCGCACCGCACCACCTGATCGCCTGGTGGAGGTGCTCGACGCTCACCTGAGCGCGTCACACGGCACGAAGAGCAGCACCGTGTGGCTCGCCGACTACCGCTCGACCACGCTCTCCCCGAGCGGGGTCGAGCCCGACCGCGCGGACGACCAGCTACCCTCGGCCACCAGGGCGTTCGCCAGCCAGACGGTCGTGCTGGAGTCCCGCGAGGGTCAGGCCCTCGCCCGGCTGCACCTGCCGATCACCGCGTGGGGCGAGCGCGTCGGGGTGCTCAGCGTCGTCATGGACGCCGAGCGGGCGCAGCGGTCGCGGGAAGGGCTGCGCGACCTCGCCGGCACGTTCGCGGTGGCGTTGCAGGCCGCGTACAAGCGCACCGACCGCTACCACATGGACCGGCGGCGTAGCGGCCGGCTGACGATGGCCGCCGAGATGCAGTGGGACCTCCTGCCCGCCCGGGGCTACGACCAGCCGGGCGTGAAGCTCGCCGGGCAGCTGGAGCCGGCGTACGCGGTCGGCGGCGACCACTTCGACTGGTCCATCAACGGCGACTGGCTCACCGTCACCGCGCTCAACGGCATGGGCACCGGCCTGGACGCCGCGCTGCTCACCACGCTCGCGGTCAACGCGATGCGCAACGCCCGCCGCTCGATCCCCGCCGGGCAGAGCGCCCCCGGCGACCTCGCCGACCAGGCCGTCCTCGCCGCCGACGCGATCTCCTCGCAGTACGGCGGCATCCGCCACGTGGCGACCCTGCTGCTGTCGCTCAACATCGCCACCGGCGAGCTGCGCATCATCGACGCCGGCTCGCCCCGCATGCTCCTGGTCCGCGGCGGGCAGGTCCGCGACATGGTCCTCGACCCGCAGCTGCCGCTGGGCATGTTCGGCGACACCAGGTACGTCGAGGAGCACGAACGACTGCACCCCGGCGACCGGATCTTCGTCGTCAGCGACGGGGTACACGCCGCCACCCGGCCGAACGAGACCGCGTACGGTGAGCGCGAGTTGAGCCGTGCCATACGATCGACCCGGTTGCAACCACCGGCCGAGGCGATCAGCAGCGTCATGCGGAGCCTTCGTGACTATCACGCGGGTGCCGAGCTCGCCGACGATGCGCTGATCGTCTGCCTCGACTGGTCGCCCAGAGCCGACCCGTGATCCCCGCGAACCCCGGAGGACGACGTGCGGAGCCGACCCTCACCGCACCCGGCTGGCAGTGACGACGCGGCCTTCGCGGCCGCGGCACTGGTCGACGCCGCGGGCCAGGCGCTGGTCCTCGCCACCAGCGCCGCCAATGACAACTCCGGGGTCTCCGCCGCTCAGCTGCGCGTCCTCGGCGTCGTGGACCAGGCCGGCTCGATCAACCTGACCCAGCTGGCGATCGCGCTGCACACCGCGCCGTCCTCCGCCAGCCGCCTCTGCGACCGCCTCGAGGCCGCCGACCTGCTGCGCCGCACCAACGACGACCGCGACCGGCGCGAGGTCTGGCTGGTCCTGACCCCGACGGCGCGCCGCCTGCTCGACGGCCTCGGCCGCCAGCGCCAGGAGACGATCGCCGCGGTGCTGCGTCGCATGTCCCCGGACGACCGCGCCGCCCTGGTCCAGGGCCTGCAGTCCTTCTCCCACGCCGCCGGCACCCCGGGGGTGGCCGACGCCTCGAAGGCTCAGGCCAGCTAGCACCGCAACGCACGGACGCCCATCCCGAGCGGTGATCGCCACTCCCCGCTCGCGGCTGCGGGGGCGGTCGATTGCCACGATGCACCGGGTTACCCCACTGGTCCGGCGCCGGCGTGATCGAAGTCGCGGGCCGGCCGCCCGAACGGCCACGGGACGACTTCGATCTGTGAAGCGGTGCGCCGGCCGGAGGTTTCGCTGTGGTGATCGAAGGACGGCGGTGGCCACGGGGGTGACCGGATCCGTCCTTGGATCAGGAGCGGTGGCCGAGTGTGCCGCAGCGCTCAGCCGGGCGCCGTTACAGCTCGAACCAGTGGTCGTCCTCGCGCGCCTCGGTGACCTCGGCGGACGGGGCCCAGGCCTCGTACAGGCCGCGCTCCACGCAGTGTGCGCCGAGGCGCGCCACCTGGTCGCCGTCCGGGCGGCTGAGGCGCAGGCGGAGCCAGTCGCCCTCCTCGCGGATGACCGTGCAGCGCGCGTCGCGCCAGGTGGCCGACGGGACGCGGCGGGCCAGGGCGTCCAGGGGATAGCGGGCGGCGCGGGTCTTGGCCGCGACCCGGAACTCGCCGGGCGGGTCGACGATCGCCTCGTACACGTTGTCGCGGTAGCGGCCCACGTAGCGGGCCAGTGGCGTCGCGGTCGGGAAGTACTCCTGGTCGGCGGCGATCGTGTCGGGCAGCAGGTGGCGCCACTGGGGGCCGTGCATGCGGCTCCAGGCGCGCTGCTCCGGCAGGTACGTGTAGAGCGTCACCTCGGTGCCGTCGCCGGTGTAGGCGACCAGCGACGTGTTCGCCGGGACCGGCAGCTCGGCCAGGTCGCGGGTGACGAACTCGGGCACGATGTGCCGGCCGCTCGGGGCGAAGCCGGTGCCGATGACGGGGGAGCCGAGCCGGTCGTGCGGCGGCATGGCGACGAGCCCGGCGTACGCGTCGGCGAGCGGCACCTCGTAGTCCCACGGGTCGACGGCCCGCCAGCGGATCGCGAAGACGACGCCGCCGTCGGACTCGGGGATGCCGCCGCTGAGGATCGCCAGGTCGATCGGGGTGCGCAGGTGGGCGACGTCGAAGGCGCGGTAGCAGAAGCCGCTGATCGGCCAGCCGCGCAGGTGCCCGCCGAGCTGCTGGCCCGTCAGGAACTTGATCATGCGGGTGCCGCGGCGGATGGCAGCGGTGCGGCGGATCGCGGCGACCTGGGCGGCCGCCGACGGGGTCTGCGTGAGCTTGTGCAGGCCGGCCCAGTCCATGGACCGGGTGACGGGCATGAGGAGCGGCTCGTCCGCGAAGCCCGCGAAGTCCGGGAGCCCGGAGAAGGCGGCGACCTCCGTGGCGTGCACGAACCGGCGGAACGGCCAGCGGGCGCCGGGGCGCGGGTTGGGCAGGAAGCCGGGGGCGGGTTGTGCCGCGTACACCTCGTACGCTGCGCCCTGCGCGATCTCCTCGGCGGGATAGGTCGCCCCGTCGAGCGTGACGCTGTGGGTCGCCGACCCTTCCGCATGCCCGATGACTGTCACATTCGCGACGCTAAGGCCGGGTGGTGTTGCCCAGGTGAACGAATCGTGAACGCCGGACCGGGGGTGGCATGCTTAACGCCGATGAGTGAGCGAAGCGAGCGAATGATGTTGCAGCGTCTGGTGCCTCGCGGTGCCGGGGAGCGAAGCGAGCCGGCGCTGTGAGTGCCAGAAAACACAGCCGGGAGGGCACGTTCCCTCCGCCGCCCGAGCCGTTGCCGGTCGCGGTGCTGGACAGCCACACCCACATCGACATCACCCTGGAGGACGACGGGGTCGGCGGTCCATCGACGGTTGCGGATGCAATAGCGAAGGCGTCAGCCGCGGGGGTCGACCGTCTCGTGCAGGTCGGCGTCGACGTGGCGTCGTCGCAGTGGGGTGTACAGGTGGCCGAACAACACCCTGAGGTGGTGGCGACCGTCGCCCTGCATCCGAACGACGCGCCCCGCCTCAACGACCTGGACGCCGCGCTGCGGGAGATCGAGCGGCTCGCCGCGCACCCGCGGGTCCGGGCGATCGGCGAGACCGGGCTGGACTACTTCCGCACCGGCGACGACGGGCGCAAGGCCCAGCACGAGAGCTTCCGGGCGCACATCGGGATCGCGAAACGGCACGGCAAGACCCTGGTCATCCACGACCGTGACGCGCACGACGACATCCTGCGGGTGCTGGACGAGGAGGGCGCCCCCGACCAGGTCGTCATGCACTGCTTCTCCGGCGACGAGGCGTTCGCCCGGGAGTGCCTGGACCGCGGGTTCCTGCTGAGCTTCGCCGGCACCGTCACCTTCGGCAACGCGAAGGACCTGCGGGCCGCCGCGGCGGTCACGCCGCTGGACGGGCTGCTGGTGGAGACCGACGCGCCGTTCCTGACCCCGACGCCGTTCCGCGGCCGGCCGAACGCCAGCTACCTCATCCCGCTGACGGTCCGCGCCCTTGCCGAGGTGACGGGGCACGACCTGGACGCGCTGTGCGCGGCCATCTCCGACAACGGCACCCGCGCGTTCGGCGAGTGGCGATGACGCTGCTCGGGCCGGCCGAGATCCGGGAGCTCGCCGCGTCGCTGGGCATCAGGCCGACCAAGCAGCTGGGGCAGAACTTCGTGCACGACCCCAACACGGTGCGCCGGATCGTGCGCGCCGCCGAGCTCACCGACGACGACGTGGCCCTGGAGGTGGGGCCGGGACTCGGCTCGCTCACCCTCGGCCTGCTCGAGGCGGCGAAGATCGTGTGTGCCGTCGAGATCGATCCGGTACTGGCCAGGGCCCTGCCCGGCACGGTGACCCGGTTCGCCCCGGAACACGCCGACCGGCTGCACGTGATCGAGGGTGACGCGCTGAAGGCACAGGTCGATCAGGCGCCGACGGCACTGGTGGCGAACCTGCCGTACAACGTCGCCGTGCCGGTCGTGCTGCACCTGCTGGCGACCCTGCCGTCGCTGCGCAAGGGCCTGGTCATGGTGCAGAAGGAGGTCGCGGACCGGCTCGTGGCCGGCCCCGGCGGCCGCGTCTACGGCGTGCCGAGCGTCAAGCTCGCCTGGTACGCGACGTCGAAGCTGGCCGGCAAGGTGCCGCCGAGCGTGTTCTGGCCGGTGCCGAACGTCGACTCGGGCCTGGTGGCGTTCACGCGGCGGGAGCCGCCCGCCGGCTCCGACCGCAAGGAGACGTTCGCTGTGGTGGACGCCGCGTTCGCCCAGCGCCGCAAGACGCTGCGGGCCGCGCTCGCGGGATGGGCGGGCGGCCCGGACGTGGCGGAGCGGATCCTGCGGGCCGCGCAGGTGGACCCCGGCGCCCGCGGGGAGCAGCTCACGGTGCAGGACTTCACCCGCATCGCGAGCCAGCGGCAGGAGCACGCCTCGCCCAGGTAGGGTGCTCCACGTGACCGAGCCGCTCTTCTCCGACGACGACGAGGAGTTCGACCGGCCGCGCCTGGCCGCGCACGGGCCCGTCCGGGTCCGCGTGCCCGCGAAGATCAACCTGCATCTGCACGTCGGCCCGGTGCGCTCCGACGGCTTCCACGAGCTGACCACGGTGTACCACGCGATCGGGCTCTACGACGAGATCACCGCCCGCCGCGGCGACACGCTGACCCTCACCATGGAAGGTGAGGGGACCGGTCAGCTGTCGCTCGGCGAGGACAACCTCGTCATGCGGGCCGCGCGGGCGCTGGCGGACGAGACCGGGCACGACCCGCACGCCCGGCTGCACCTGAAGAAGCAGATCCCGATCGCCGCGGGCCTGGCCGGCGGCAGCGCCGACGCGGCCGCCGCGCTGGTCGCCTGCGACCAGCTGTGGGGGACCGGGATGTCGCGCGACGACCTGGCCGGCATCGCCGCGACCCTGGGCTCGGACATCCCGTTCCTGGTCCTGGGCGGCACGGCGCTGGGCACCGGCCGCGGCGAGCTGGTCAGCCCGATCCTGACCGGCGGGCACGCGTGGCACTGGGTCCTCGCGGTCGCCGAGGAAGGCCTGTCGACCCCGACGGTCTACAAGACGTTCGACCAGCTGGGCGCCCAGAGCGAGGCGGGACCGCCCGACGGGCTGCTCGCCGCGCTGCGCCAGCGCGACCCCGACGTGCTCGCCGCCCACCTCGCCAACGACCTGCAGGCCGCCGCGCTGCACCTGCGTCCGGAGCTGCAGGGTGTACTGGACACCGGGCTGGACGCCGGCGCGCTCGCCGGGCTGGTCTCCGGTTCCGGCCCGACCGTCGTGTTCCTGGCCGAGGACGCCAGGCACGCGGCGCTGCTGGCCGCCGACCTGGAAGCCAGCGACTGCTGCCGCGCGGTGCGCACCGCAGTCGGTCCCGTGCCCGGAGCGAGAGTGCTGTAGATGGCCAACATCATCAACCTGGACAAGGTCGGCAAGACCTACCCCGCGGGGCGGATCTTCGACGAGGTGTCCCTCGGCGTGGACGACTCCGACCGGATCGGCGTCGTCGGGCTCAACGGCGCCGGCAAGACGACCCTGCTGCGGATGCTCACCAAGGCCGACGAGCCCGACGAGGGCCGCGTCACCCACCGGCGTGACCTGCGGGTCGCGGCCCTGCCGCAGGCCCTGGACCTGCCGCCGGCGGCGACCGTCCGCGACGTCATCATCGGCACCGCCTGGCTGCCGGCCGCGTTCGCCGCGGAGCACGAATGGGCCGGCGACGCCGGTGTCCGCACCGTGCTCAACGGGCTCGGCATGCCGCACCTGGGCCTGGACGCGCCGGTCGGGCCGATGTCCGGCGGTGAGCGGCGCCGCATCGCGATCGCCGCGCTGCTGGTGCGCCCCTCGGACCTGCTGATCCTCGACGAGCCCACCAACCACCTCGACGTCGCCGGCATCGCCTGGCTGGCACGGCACCTGCTGCAGCGCCGCGGCGCGCTCATGGTCGTCACCCACGACCGGTGGTTCCTCGACGCGGTCTGCACGACCACGTGGGAGGTCGCCGACGCGACCGTGCGCGCCTACGAGGGTGGCTACGCCGCCTGGACCCTCGCCCGGGCGGAGCGGCTGCGGGTCGCCGCCGAGGTCGAGTCCCGCCGGCAGAACCTGCTGCGCAAGGAGATCGCCTGGCTGCGGCGCGGCCCGCCGGCCCGGACCAGCAAGCCGAAGTTCCGCATCGACGCGGCCAACGCCCTCATCGCCGACGTGCCGCCGGCCCGGGACACGGTGTCGTTGCAGCGCCTGGCCGTCACGCGGCTGGGCAAGCAGGTGTACGAACTGTCCAAGGTGGACCTGCGGGCCGGCGAGCGGGCCCTGCTGTCCGATGTGGACTGGCTGGTCGGCCCCGGCGACCGGATCGCGATCCTGGGCGCCAACGGCGCCGGCAAGACGACCCTGCTGCGGGTCCTCGCCGGGGTCCGCGACCCCGACGGCGGCCGTATCCTGCGCGGCAGCACCGTGCGGGCCGCGTTCCTGTCGCAGGAGCTGCACGAGCTGCCGGCCGGGCTGCGCCTGCTGGAGGCGGTCGAGGAGGTCGCCAAGCGGGTCAGGCTCGGCGACCGGGAGCTGACCGCGTCGCAGCTGGCCGAGGTCTTCGGCTTCAGCGGCGCCCGGGTCTGGACGCCCGTCGCGGATCTCTCCGGTGGTGAGCGCCGCCGGCTGCAGCTGCTGCGCCTGCTCGCCGCGGAGCCCAACGTGCTGCTGCTCGACGAGCCGACCAACGACCTGGACATCGACACCCTCGCCGCGCTCGAGGACCTGCTGGACTCGTGGCCGGGCACGATCGTGGTGGCCAGCCACGACCGGTACCTGGTCGAGCGGGTCGCCGACGTCGTCTACGGCATGTTCGGCGACGGAAACCTGGTGCACCTGCCAGGCGGCGTCGACGAATACCTGGAGCGCATCGCCGGCGAAGGGGAGGGCTTCGGCGCGGGCACGGACCCGGCGCCGGCACTCAGCCGGGAGAAGGCCGCCGACCTGCGCGCGTCGGACAAGGACGCGCGGGCCGCGAAGAAGGAGCTGTCGAAGCTGGAGCGCAGCATGGACCGGCTGACGCAGAAGGAGGCGGCGCTGCACGCCCAGCTGGCGGAGCACGCCACCGACTACGCCCGGATCACCTCACTGGACGCGGAGCTGCGCGCGGTACAGGAGGAGAAGGCGCTCATCGAGGAGCAATGGCTCGCCCTCGCCGAGATCGCCGGATGACCCCGTCCTAGAATGCGGTCATGGCCGCTCACTTTCCGATCAACCATCACCTCCGGCCCCTGTACCGGCTGCTCTGCGTCGTTGCGGGCCTCTACATGCTGGTCTTCGGCGTGGTCGGCTTCGCCCAGACGTCGGGGAACGACTTCTTCACCCAGGACAATGCGGAGTGGGTGCTGGGCCTGCGCACCAACCCCGCGTTCTCGCTGCTGTCGCTGGTCGCCGGGGTCGTCGTGCTCGGTGCCAACCTCATCGGCCGCAACCTGGCCCACCACATCAACCAGCTCGCCGGGATCGTGCTGACGATCGTCGGCATGGGGTCCCTCGCGCTGATGCAGACCGAGGCAAACATCTTCGCGTTCTCGATGGTCAACGTGGTCGTCACGTTCATTCTCGCGGGCATCACCGGTGTCGCGAGCCTCTACGACCGGGTCGGCAGCGTCTCGGACGCGGAGGCCGAGGAGCACTTCCGGCACGGCGCCCGCGTCGCGTGAGTGAAGGCGGCGCCGGCGGCGCCGCCTTCAGCCACCCGCCCTGCCTGGTGACTACTTGCCCTGCCTGGTGACGAGGGTCGGCTTGGCCTCCATGTTGGACAGCCCGTTCCACGCCAGGTTGACCAGGTGGGCCGCGACGACCTCCTTGCGCGGCTTGCGCACCTCCAGCCACCACCGGCCGGTCAGCGCGACCATGCCGACGAGGGCCTGCGAGTAGAGCTCGGCGAGCTTCGGGTCGAAGCCGCGGCGTTTGAACTCCGAGCCCAGTATGTGTTCGGCCTGGTGGGCGACGTCGTTGAGGACGCTCATGAGGTTGCCGTTCGGCGACATCACCGGCGACTCGCGGACCAGGACCCAGAAGCCGTCGGTCTCGTGCTCGATGTAGTCCAGCAGCGCGAGGGCCGCCTGCTCGAGCAGCTCGTGCGGGTGGCCCGCGGTCAGCGCGTTGGTGATCCGGTCGAGCAGGTTGCGGACCTCGCGGTCCACGACCACCGCGTAGAGCCCCTCCTTGCCGCCGAAATGCTCGTAGACGACGGGTTTGGAGACCTTCGCACGCGACGCCACCTCCTCGATGGAGGTGGCGTCGAATCCCCGCTCCGCGAACAGCGCCCGCCCGATGGCGATGAGCTGCTCGCGACGCTGGGCGGCGGACATCCGCACCCGTGACTTCGGCGAGACCGGCGGCGGTGGGCTCGGTCGTTGGTGGATGTGCGGTGTTTCCTCCGGAAGGTCGGTCACCCGCTCATCGTGCCAGCCGCGCCACCAGCGGCGGCGACCCGCTTCGCATCGAGCCGGTCACGCTTCGGCCAGCGCACGTCGGTGGCCCAGCCGAGCTTCTCGAAGATCCAGATGAGCCTGGCGTTGATGTCGATCTGGCCCTTGTCGACGCCGTGGCGGGCGCAGGTCGGGTCGGCGTGGTGCAGGTTGTGCCAGCTCTCGCCGAAGGACAGGATCGCCAGGGGCCAGAAGTTGCTGGCCTTGTCGCCGTCGCGGGTCTCGAACGGGCGCTCGCCGTACACGTGGCAGATCGAGTTGATCGACCAGGTGACGTGGTGCAGCAGGCCGATGCGGACCACGCCCGCCCAGAAGAACGCCGACAGCGCGCCCTGCCACGACCAGGTGACCAGGCCGGCGATGATCGCGGGCAGCGTGGCCGAGAGGACGACGATCACCGGGAACAGCTTGTCGATGCGGCGGATGTCCCTGTCGGCGAGCAGGTCCGGGGCGAAGCGCTCCCGGTTGGACAGCTCGCGGAAGAACAGCCAGCCCACGTGGGCGTAGAACAGGCCCTTCACGAGACCGCCGAAGGACTCCCCGAAGCGCCACGGCGAGTGCGGGTCGCCCTCGCGGTCGGAGAACGCGTGGTGGCGGCGGTGGTCGGCGACCCACTGGGTCGGGCTGCCCTCGATCGCGGTGCTGCCGGCGACCGTCAGGGCGATGCGCAGCCCCCGGTTTGCCTTGAAGGCGCCGTGCGTGAGGTACCGGTGGAAGCCCGAGCCGATGCCGAGCCCGCCGACCACGTAGAAGATCGTGCCGAGCGCGACGTCGAGCCAGGTGAGCCCCCACCCCCAGGCGACGGGGACGGCAGCCAGGATGGCGACGAACGGCAGGACGACGAAGCCCCAGAGGGCTACCAGGATCCCGATGCTCTGGCGGCCCTCGGTGAGGGCCTTCGGCCCGCGCTCGGGGGTCTGACCTGGGGTGGGATCAAGGAGTACAGCGGACATGGCACCTCTCACAGGCTCTTCGCCGGGCGGGGGAGATCGACGGGCTACGCTTACGTCACCGTAACTTACGGGAGCGTAGGTTCGCCAGACGAGCTCTGTGTCAAGTCGATTACCCGCCGTCTTCTGTGATCTTCGTCCAGAAGCATCGGCCGAAGCGCCCCACGGGTGAGCAAACCGGCCTCGATACGAGTGCGATTGATGCGACCGGTAGGCTGCACAGGCAGATCTTTGGGGTGTGGGGTAACGGCAGCCCGCAGGCCTTTGGAGCCTCGCAGTCCAGGTTCGAATCCTGGCACCCCAGCCACCTGACTACGATGAGGCGCACCGACACCGTCGAGGAGCGCGCTCGTGCGAAATGTGATCATCCTGGCCGCCGGCGAGGGAAAGCGGATGAAGTCCGCCCTGCCGAAAGTGCTGCACCCGCTGCTCGGCCGGACCCTGGTGGGCCACGTGCTCGCCGCCGCCGAAGCGGCGATCGGCGGCCCCGCCACCGTGGTCGTCGGCCACGGCGGCGAACTGGTCCGGGCCCACCTGGAGCAGGTCGCGCCGGCCGCCGTGCCGGTCACCCAGATCGAGCAGCGCGGCACCGGCCACGCCGTGCGCATCGCGCTGGACGAGACCCCGGAGCTCACCGGGACCGTCGTCGTGCTCGGCGGCGACACCCCGCTGCTGCGCGCGGAGACCCTCAGCGCGCTCGTGCACACGCACGAGACGACCAAGGCCGCCGCCACCGTCCTGACCGCCGACGTCACCGACCCCACCGGGCTCGGCCGCATCGTGCGCAACAGGGGCGGCGAGTTCACCGCGATCGTCGAGGAGCGCGACGCCACACCCGCCCAGCGGGGCATCCACGAGATCAACTCGGGGGTGTACGTGTTCGACGCCGAGCGGCTGCGCGAGATGCTCGGCAAGCTGTCCACCGACAACGACCAGGGTGAGGAGTACCTCACCGACGTCATCGGCCTGCTCGCCGAGGCCGGGGCGCCGATCGTCGCGCACCGTGCCCCGGACGCGACGGAGACCCTGGGCGCCAACGACCGGGCCCAGCTCGCCGGGCTGCGGGCGCTCATGCGGGACCGCATCAACGACGAGTGGATGCGCGCCGGCGTCGCGATCATCGACCCGGCGACCACCTGGATCGACGTCACCGTCACCCTCTCGCGGGACGCCGTCGTCGAGCCCAACACCCACCTGCGCGGCGCGACCCGCATCGGCGAGGGCGCGGTGATCGGTCCGGACACCTCGCTCATCGACGTGGTCGTCGGCGACGGCGCCAGCGTCGTGCGCACCCACGCGCTGTCCTCCGAGATCGGGCCGCAGGCGTCCGTCGGGCCGTTCGCCTACCTGCGCCCCGGCACACGGCTCGGCCGCAAGTCGAAGATCGGCACGTTCGTGGAGACCAAGGCCGCCACCCTCGGCGACGGCGCGAAGGTCCCGCACCTGTCCTACGTCGGCGACGCGGAGATCGGCGAGGGCACCAACATCGGCGCCGCGACCGTCTTCGTCAACTACGACGGGATCCAGAAGCGCCGCTCGGTGATCGGCGCCCACGCGCGCACCGGCGCCGACAACATGTTCGTCGCGCCGGTGCACGTCGGCGACGGTGCCTACACCGCCGCGGGCAGCGTGATCACCAAGGACGTGCCCCCGGGTGCGCTCGGGGTGTCCCGCGCCCAGCAGCGCAACATCGAGGGCTGGGTCGAGCGCAGGCGAGCTGGCACAGCCGCCGCGCAGGCCGCACGCGACGCCCTCGCACGTGAACAAAACCACGTCACCCCCGGTCAGGTGGCCGACGTGGGGCCACGCGACGAACAATGAGCCCAACCACGAGATCGGGAGCGGGCGACCCAAATGGCCAGCATCAGTTCGGAGAACCGCAAGAACCTCATGCTCTTCTCCGGCCGGGGTTTTCCCGCGCTCGCTGAGGAGATAGGGGCGGTGCTCGGCGTCGAGCCGACACCGATGGACGCCTACGACTTCGCCAGCGGGGAGATCTTCATCCGCTACCGGGAGTCGGTGCGCGGGTCGGACGCCTTCGTCGTGCAGTCGATGGTCGCGCCGATCAACGACTGGCTGATGGAGTGCCTGATCATGGTCGACGCGCTCAAGCGCGGCTCGACCAAGCGGATCACCGTTGTCCTGCCGTTCTACCCGTACGCCCGGCAGGACAAGAAGCACCGCGGCCGCGAGCCGATCTCCGCCCGGCTCGTCGCCGACCTGCTCAAGACCGCCGGTGCCAACCGGATCCTCACCGTGGACCTGCACACCGCGCAGATCCAGGGCTTCTTCGACGGCCCGGTCGACCACCTGTTCGCCATGAACACCCTCGCCGACCACATCGAGGCCAAGTACGCCGGACGCCCGATCACCGTCGTCGCGCCCGACTCCGGCCGGGTGCGGGTCGCCGAGCGCTGGACGGACCGCCTCGGCGGCTGCCCCCTGGCGTTCATCCACAAGACCCGCGACCCGTCCAAGCCCAACCAGGTGGTGGCGAACCGGGTCGTCGGTGAGGTCGAGGGCCGGGTCTGCCTGATCGTCGACGACATGATCGACACCGGCGGCACGATCGTCGGCGCCGCGGACATCCTCTTCAACGAGGGCGCCGCCGACGTCGTGGTCGCCGCGACCCACGCGGTGCTGTCCGACCCCGCCTGCGACCGGCTCGACGCCAGCCGGATCAGCGAGATCGTGGTGACCAACACGCTGCCACTGCCGGGTGACAAGAAAGTCGACAAGATCACCCAGCTCTCGATCGCCCCGCTGCTGGCCCGGGCCATCCGCGAGGTGTTCGACGACGGCTCGGTCACGACCCTTTTCGGCGGCCTGTCCTGATTTTCCGGTGGCCTTCGCGGCCCGTCCGGTTGACACGCCCGCGTGATCTGCACAACCGGACGGGTGCGATGTGAAGGCGGTCTGGAGTCTCGGGTAAGCTAGTGCGGTTGCCACGGCGAGGGTGCTCCAAGGGCCGGGCGTGCGTTCCAGTGACCACCGCGGAAGCGGTCTTCGCCGGTTCAGCATGACGGCCATGCGGGCTCCGTGATCGACGCGGTGCTCCGGGCCTGTGCCCCGTGCGCCTCCTCGCCCGAGCGCCGCACCACGACAACTGTTACCGGTCGCGCCGGCCGGTGCCCGCCGCACAACCGCATCAGGAGTTTTTGCCGTGTCCGAGGTAAAGATCAGCGCTGAGCCCCGCACCGAGTTCGGCAAGGGTGGTGCCCGCCGCACGCGCCGGGCCGGCAAGGTGCCCGCCGTGCTGTACGGCCACGGCGAAGCGCCCCGCCACATCGCCCTCCCTGCCCGCGAGTTCGCCGCCGCCATCCGGCACGGCGGCAAGAACCAGATCTTCAACATCGAGATCACCGGCGGCGGCACCGCGCTCGCCCTGCCGAAGGCGATCCAGCGCGACCCGATCAAGGACACCTACGAGCACGTCGACCTGCTCGTCGTGCGCCGTGGCGAGAAGGTCACGGTCGAGATCCCGGTCCACCTGACCGGTGAGGCCGCCCGCGACACCCTCGTCATGGTCGAGAACACCACGCTTGCGATCCTGGCCGACGCGGTGAAGCTGCCCGAGTTCGTCGAGGTCTCCATCGCCGGTCTCGAGGCCGGCAGCCACGTGACCGCCGGCGACGTCCAGCTGCCCGCCGGGTCCGAGCTGGCCGCCGACCCCGGCCTCGTCATCGCCGTCGTCACCGGCGCCCCGACCGCCGAGGCGCTCGAGGGCGAGACCGGCGAGGCCGCCGAGGCCGTCGAGGCCGAGGCGACCCCGGAGCCGGCCGACGCCTGAGTCGTTCGATGAGAGGTCGCGGGCGCCTGACGGGCACCCGCGACCTCTTCGCATGACCCGGCCGATGCCGGAGTCGTCCGACCCGGGGTCGCAGGCGCCTGACGGGCACCCGCGGCCTTGTCGCATGAGGGGACCCTGATGACGGACACCGCGCCCTGGCTGATCGTCGGGCTGGGCAACCCCGGGCCCGAATACGCGCGCCACCGCCACAACGTCGGCTTCATGGTCGCCGACCTGCTCGCCCAGCGGGCCGGGCTGCGCCTGTCCCGGCACCGGCGGGTCGCCGCCGACGTGGCCGAGGGACGCCTGCGCATCGGCGGGCCACGCATCGTGCTGGTCAAGCCGCTGACGTTCATGAACCTTTCCGGCGGCCCGGTCGCCGGGCTGGCCCAGTTCTACAAGGTGCCGGTCGCCCAGGTGATCGCCGTGCACGACGAGCTCGACGTGCCCTACGAGCAGCTGCGGCTCAAGCAGGGCGGCGGCGAGGGCGGCCACAACGGCCTGCGGTCCATGTCGACGTCGCTGGGCAGCAAGGACTACGTGCGGGTCCGCTTCGGCATCGGCCGCCCGCCCGGCCGGCAGAACCCGGCGGACTTCGTGCTGTCGGACTTCACCACCGTGGAGCGCAAGGAGCTCGACTTCTTCATCGACCGCGCGGCGGACGCCGTGGAGATGGTAATCGAGCAGGGGCTGGAGCCGGCGCAGAACCGGTATCACGCGTCATAAGGTCCTGGTTGTCCATCGTCCGTCCGGTCTGAACCTTGCATGCCGGTCCGTGTGTCGCCGTGACGCATGTCCGAGTTGCACGTTGTACTCCAAGTCGCACCTTTTGCAAAGAAGGCGGACTTGAGGAGGCGTGCGTGGCGGTCGACAGCGGGCGAACGCGGGACGGCTTCCACCGCCCGGCCCATCTGCGCCCCGAGGACCGCCCCGGCGGCCTGCGCCGCGAGGAACGCGCCGCCGGCCCGCGCCGTGACGAGCGCACCGCCGGCCCGCGCCGCGAGGAACGCGCCGCCCGTCCGCAGCGTGACGAGCGTCTGGCCGGTCCGCGCCGCGAGGAGCACGCCGCCGTTTCGCGGCGTGAGGAGCGCGCCGCCGGCACCCGCCGGGACGAGCGGGCCGCCGGCCTCCGCTGGGAGGAGCGGCCGGGTGGTCTCCGCCGCGACGAGCGCTCCGGCGGCCTGCGGCGTCCCGAGCGGCAGAGCAACGCCCTGCAGGCCGGCCACAGGCCCACCGCCACCGACCAGGCCGCCCCCGCCACAGGAACCCCGCCCATCGCGTCCGTGCCGCGGACCGCGCCCACCGCGTCCGTGCCGCGGACCGCGCCCGCCGGGTCCGTGACCAGGATCCAGCCCGCGGAGCCGGTGGCCCAGGTCAAGGCCGCGGAGCCGATCCAGCGGGCCGACACGGTCGAGCGGCAGGTGGTCCGGCGGCGGCCCAGCCCGATGGGCACCATCGCCCGCGGCCCGGAAGGGCTGCCCTCGGCGGCCGCACGGACCGCCGCCCCCGTCTCGCCGGCGCCCGGGCCGCCCGTCCCGCCCGCACACGTGTCAGCCCAGCTCCAGGCCGAGGTCGAGGACGCCGTCGGGCGGGTGGCGACGTTCGTACCGGCCGCGAAGCCCGCCGGACCGGCCATGGACCCCGGCAGGGAACCCGCCAGGGCGCCCCGGCACCGGGCCCGCTGGGCATGGGAGGGCCGCTACCTGCGGACCCTGCTGCTGATCGACGCCCTGATCGGCGTGCTCGCCGGGCTCGTCGCGTTCGAGGTCCGGTTCGGCTCGGTCCTGACCAACTACAACAGCCGGTACGCGCTGCTGTCCGCGCTCCTGCCGGTCGCGTTCACCGCGACGCTCGCCGCGAACCGCGCCTACGAGAAGCGGTACCTGTTCGTCGGCACCGACGAGTACCAGCGGGTGCTGCGGGCCGGCCTGGCGCTGACCGCCGCGACCATCGTCGGCGCCTACGCGGCGGAGATCTCCATCGCCCGCGGCTGGTTCGTGGTGGCGCTGCCGCTGGTCACGTCCGGGTGCCTGGTGTCGCGGTTCGTGCTGCGGCAGCTGCTGCACCGGGCCCGCAAGACGCGCGGCGCCTGCATGCGGCGGGTCGTGGTCGTCGGCCACGAGCTGGCGGTCGAGACGATGACCAGGCAGCTGTGCCGGGAGCGGTACCACGGCCTGAAGGTCGTCGGCGCCTGCCTCGCGGAGGAGGGCACCGTGCCGGACGTGCCGGTGCTGGGCACGTTCGACGAGATCGCCGGGGCGGTCCGCCAGGCCAGGGCCGACACGGTGCTGGTGCTGTCGTGCCCGGAGCTGGACGGGCACGCGCTGCGCCGGCTGGCGTGGCGCCTCGAACGCGACGACATCGACCTGATCGTGGCGAGCACCCTGATCGACGTCGCCGGTAGCCGGACCACGATCCGGCCCGTCGACGGCCTGCCGATGCTGCACGTCGAGCATCCCACGCTCACCGGCGCGAGGCGGGTGCTGAAGGCGGTCGTGGACAGGGTCGGTGCCGTCATGTTGCTGATCGCGTTGAGTCCACTTCTGGCTGGTCTGGCGCTCGCGGTTCGCGCGGAGTCACGAGGGCCGGTACTGTTTCGTCAAGTACGTGTGGGCAAAGACGGTCGTGAGTTCGTGATCGTCAAGTTCCGCACAATGCACCTGGACGCCGAAGCCCGCCTTGCCGAGCTGCGGCACCTCAACGAAGTCGACGGCGCACTGTTCAAACTGCGCAACGACCCACGGGTCACCCGCGTCGGGCGGCTTCTGCGCAAGTTTTCGCTCGACGAGCTGCCCCAGCTGCTCAATGTGCTCGGGGGCAGCATGTCACTGGTCGGGCCGCGCCCGCCGCTGCCGGAGGAGGTCGCCGTGTATCCGGACGACGCCCGGCGCAGGCTGGCGGTGCGGCCCGGGATGACCGGCCTCTGGCAGGTGTCCGGCCGGTCGGACCTATCGTGGGACGAAGCGGTCCGCCTCGACCTGCAGTATGTGGAGAACTGGTCGCTGTCGCTCGACCTGGTGATCATGCTGCGGACGTTGAGCGCGGTGACCCGAGGGGCTGGAGCGTACTGATGACCGATCTGCCACCCGCCACCGACGGCGGGTTCGCCCGCTGGCTGGCTCAGCGCGCGGGCGACCTGCTGTTGAAGCTGCGCGAGGAGATGGGGTATTCCGACCCGGCCGCCCTGCGCAAGGCCGGTGACCGGCTGTCGCACGAGCTGCTGGTCGCGCAGCTGGAGCGCTGGCGCCCGGCCGACGCCGTGCTGTCCGAGGAGGGCGCCGACAGCGCCACCCGGCTCAGCGCCGACCGCGTCTGGATCGTCGACCCGCTCGACGGCACCCGCGAGTTCGGCGAGGAGGGCCGCGCCGACTGGGCGGTCCACGTCGCCCTGTGGGGGCGCACGTCCGCGCGGATCACCGAGTATGCCGGCGACGGCACCCCGCAGCCGGAGCGCGCCGTCGGCTGGGGCCGGCTCCTCGCCGGTGCGGTGGCCCTGCCTGCGCAGCACTGCGTCCTGGGCACCGACGCGCCGCCGCCGTTCCCCCCGATGCCCGGGGTGCAGGGTGAGCCGATCCGGCTCGCCGCCAGCCGCACCCGCCCGCCGGCGCTGCTCGCGGCGCTCGCCGAGCGGCTGCCGATCGAGCTCGTGCCCATGGGCTCCGCCGGTGCCAAGATCGCCGCGGTGATCGACGGTGCCGTCGACGCCTACGTCCACGCCGGCGGCCAGTACGAGTGGGACTCCGCCGCCCCGGTCGCTGTGGCGGTCGCCACGGGTCTGCATGCTTCCCGGATCGACGGGACTACGTTGGAATACAACCAGCCCGACCCACGGCTGCCTGACCTGGTGGTGTGTCGGAAGGCACTGGCGCCTCAGTTGCTGGCCGCGATCAGCGCGTCTGTCGCTTCCTAGGGAAAGGTTTCCGCCAACCATGAGTCGCGCGCCCTACCGCGTCTCGCATCTGGACGCTCTCGAGGCCGAGAGCCTGTTCATCATGCGTGAGGTGGTCGCCGAGTTCGAGCGACCGGTCCTGCTGTTCTCCGGCGGCAAGGACTCGATCGTCATGCTCCGTCTCGCCGAGAAGGCGTTCGCACCAGGACGGATTCCGTTCCCCGTCATGCACGTCGACACGGGACACAACTTCCCGGAGGTCCTCGCCTACCGTGACCGCCGGGTCACCGATCTCAACGTGCAGCTCATCGTGGCCAGCGTCGAGGAGGCGATCGACAGCGGCCTGGTCCGCGAGTCCGGCGACGGCATGCGCAACCGCATCCAGACCCCGGTCCTGCTCGACGCGGTCGAGAAATACCGCTTCGACGCGTTGTTCGGCGGCGCCCGCCGCGACGAGGAGAAGGCCCGCGCCAAGGAGCGGGTCTTCAGTTTCCGCGACGGCTTCGGGCAGTGGGACCCGCGCAACCAGCGGCCCGAGCTGTGGGGGCTCTACAACGCCCGCATCGCGCCCGGCGAGTCGATCCGGGTGTTCCCGCTGTCCAACTGGACCGAGCTGGACGTCTGGCACTACATCGCCCGCGAGGGCATCGGCCTGCCCGACATCTACTACGCGCACGACCGTGAGGTCGTCGACCGTGGTGGGATGCTCTACGCGGTCAACGAGTTCCTGCCACTGAAGGCGGGTGAGACGCCGTTCGTGGAGCGGGTGCGCTACCGCACCGTCGGCGACGCCTCCTGCACCGCCGCGGTCCGCAGCGACGCGGACACGATCGACAAGGTCATCGACGAGGTCGCCGCCACCCGGATCACGGAGCGCGGCGCGACCCGGGGCGACGACAAGGTCAGCGAGGCGGCCATGGAAGACCGTAAGCGTGAGGGGTACTTCTAAGATGACCGCCGTTGTTGAGACTCCCGCCCAGCGGCAGATGGACCTGCTGCGGTTCGCGACCGCCGGCTCCGTCGACGACGGCAAGTCGACCCTGATCGGCCGGCTGCTGTATGACTCGAAGGCCATCTTCGAGGACCAGCTGGAGGCGGTCGAGGCGACCTCGCGCTCCCGCGGCGACGAGTACACCAACCTCGCGCTGCTCACCGACGGCCTGCGGGCCGAGCGGGAGCAGGGCATCACGATCGACGTGGCCTACCGGTACTTCGCCACCCCACGGCGGAAGTTCATCATCGCCGACACGCCGGGGCACATCCAGTACACGCGCAACATGGTGACCGGCGCGTCCACCGCCGACCTGGCGCTGATCCTGGTCGACGCCCGCAAGGGCCTGGTCGAGCAGTCCCGGCGGCACGCCTTCCTGTGCTCGCTGCTGCGCGTGCCGCACCTGGTGCTGTGCGTCAACAAGATGGACCTGGTCGACTACTCGCAGGAGGTGTTCGAGCGGATCGCCGACGAGTTCACCTCGTTCGCCGCGAAGCTCGAGGCGCCCGACCTGACGGTCATCCCGATCTCGGCCCTGCACGGTGACAACCTGGTCACCCGCTCGGAGAAGATGCCGTGGTATGAGGGGCCGTCGCTGCTGCACCACCTGGAGCACGTGCACATCGCCTCGGACCGCAACCTGGTCGACGTGCGCTTCCCGGTGCAGTACGTGATCCGCCCGCAGTCCACGACGGTCGCGGACTACCGCGGCTACGCGGGCCAGGTCGCCTCCGGTGTCCTGAAGCCCGGCGACGAGGTCATGGTCCTGCCGTCGGGCTTCACCACGAAGATCACGCACATCGAGACCGCCGACGGGCCGCTGCAGGAGGCCTACCCGCCGATGTCGGTGACGATCCGGCTCGCCGACGAGATCGACATCGCCCGCGGTGACCTGATCTGCCGGCCGAACAACGCGCCCGCGGTCGCCCAGGACATCGAGGCGATGATCTGCTGGATGGACGAGACCCGCCCGCTGACCGTCGGCGCCAAGTATTCGATCAAGCACACGACCCGCTCGGCCCGTGCCGTGGTCCGTGGCCTGCAATACCGGCTCGACGTCAACACGCTGCACCGCGACGAGTCGGCGACGTCCCTCGCGCTCAACGAGATCGGCCGGGTCAAGCTCCGCACCACGGTGCCGCTGCTCGCGGACGAGTACCGCCGCAACCGCACCACCGGCGGATTCATCATCATCGACGAGTCCAGCAACCGCACCGTCGGCGCCGGCATGATCATCGAGGCCGGCTGACCATCGTCTGCTACGGCTGGCGCGGGCGGATCACTGACACCCGCGCCACCCGGCGGCCCTCGACCGTGGCGACGTGCAGGTGCCAGCCGTCGTGCCGGACCTCGTCGCCCATGCGGGGCAGACGGCCCAGGCGGGCCATGACGAAGCCGGCCACGGTCTCGTACGGGCCGGTGGGCAGTGCCAGGCCGGTCCGCTCGGCGAGGTCGGCGAGGTTGAGGCGGCCGTCGACCTCCGCGGATTCGTCGGCGGCCTCCGGGGGTGCGTCGTACTCGTCGTGGATCTCGCCGACGAGTTCCTCGATCAGGTCCTCCAGGGTCACGATGCCGGCCGTGCCGCCGTACTCGTCCATGACGACCGCCAGGTGGTGGCCCTCCCGGCGCATCTCGGACAGCGCGGCCAGGACCCGCTTGCTCGCCGGCAGCCGCTTCACCTCGCGGGTCAGCTCCCGCAGCCGCAGGCACGGGTCGACCGCGGGCAGCAGCGTCAGGTCGCGCACGTGGACGAAGCCGAGCACGTCGTCCTGGTCGCCGTCGATCACGGGAAACCGGGAGTGGCGCGTGTTGCGCACCTCCGTCACCGCCTCCGCGACCGTCAGCCCCGCGTCGAGGAACAGCACCTCGGTGCGTGGGACCATCACCTCACGCACGTGGCCGGTGCCGGTGTTCACCGCGATCAGGGTCCGTAACTCGGCCTCGCTGACGTCGGAGGACTCGTTGGTAGCGTGAAGGCGCTGCGCCCAGCGGCTCAGCAGACTCGCCACGGCGTGTCTCATGGTCCCGGGGCCGGGCTCCGGCATGCACGAAATTGTAGGCGGCGGGAACCACGTCATTCACCACGGACGTGTAAATTTGTTGGTTCCTGATGACTTTTGGAGGAACGCCGTGAAACTGCTCGTCACCGGGGGCGCCGGCTACATCGGCAGCGTCGTCACCGCCCTGCTGCTCGACGCCGGTCACGACGTGACAGTGCTCGACGACCTCTCCACCGGCCATGAGTCGTCGGTGCCGCAGGGCGCCGTCTTCGTCCGCGGCCGGGTGCACGACGCGATCGGCGACGTGCTGACCCGCGACGCCGCGTTCGACGGCGTGCTGCACTTCGCCGCGTTCATCGCCGCCGGCGAGAGCGTGCAGAAGCCGGAGAAGTACTGGGAGAACAACACCGTCGGCACGCTGCTGCTGCTCGACGCGATGCGTGCCGCCGGCACCCGCCGCCTGGTGTTCTCCTCCACCGCCAACGTCTACGGCGACCCCGACGTGGTCCCGATCCCGGAGACCGCGGCGGTGCGGCCGCCCAACCCGTATGCGACCTCGAAGCTCGCCGCCGACCACGCCCTCACCGGCGAGGCCGTCGGCCACGGCATCTCCGCCGTCAGCCTGCGCTACTTCAACGTCGCCGGGGCGCTGCGCCGCCCCGACGGGTCGATGATCGGGGAACGGCACGACCCGGAGACCCACCTGATCCCGATCGCCCTGCAGGTCGCCCTCGGCCGCCGCGAGAAGCTCCAGCTCTTCGGCGACGACTACGACACCCCCGACGGCACCAACGTCCGCGACTACATCCACGTCGGCGACCTGGGCGCCGCCCACCTGCTGGCCCTCGGCACGATGGACGGCCCCGGCCACCGCGTCTACAACCTCGGCAACGGCACCGGCTTCTCCAACCGCCAGGTCGTCGAGGTGGTGCGCGAGGTCACCGGCCACCCGGTCCCGGTCGAGATGGCGCCCCGCCGCCCGGGTGACCCGGCGCAGCTCGTGGCCGCCTCCGACAAGGCGAAGTCGGAGCTGTCCTGGACCCCGCGGCACGCGGAGCTGGCCACGATGGTCCAGGACGCCTGGGACTTCATCCGCAGCTGAGCGGGGCTACTGGGCGTCGAGCTTCTGCCAGGTGGCGCCGTCGACGGAGTACGCGGTGTAGATCGTGGACATGCCGTAGGCGACCCAGCCGACCTGTGTCCTCGCCAGGCGTTCGGTCGGGTGCAGGCCGGAGACGCGCTGCCAGGTGGCGCCGCGGTCGGTGGAGACCAGCCAGTGGCCGGCGCCGTCGACGAACAGCAGCCGGCCGTCCAGGAGCGGGACCAGGTCGCCGCCGATGGTGGTGCCCGTGACCGGCCGGGGGTCGGTGAACTGGGCGCCGCCGTCGGTGGAGGCCGCGACCCCCGTCAGCCCGGGCGGGCCGGTCCGCGGGTCGGTCACCGCCACGTACACGTCCGTGCCGAGGAACGCCACCTGGGCGGTGCCGGTGCCGGCGAACGTCGTCAGTTTCCAGGTGGCGCCGTCGTCGCGGGACACCGCCACCGCCGGGCGGCCGTCCACCGCGCCGCCGACCCACCACGACCCGCTGCCGGCGCGGACCGGGGACACCCAGTGCACCGTCAGCGGCGGCTGGGCGGCCGGAGTGACCAGGCTCGTCCCGTCGTGCAGCAGCGCCGCGACCTGACCGCCGAGCAGGATCAGCCGGGCGTCGCCGGGCAGGGCGCCCGCGGCGAGGGCGGGCGGGCCGGTGGCGGTGTCCCAGGCGACGCCGTCGGTGCTGCTGGAGCGGGTGCCGTCGGCGCCGACCAGGGTGATCCGGGAGCCGGTGACGACCAGCGACGACACCGCGCCGAGCGGGGGCGTGCCGAACACGCCAGGGGCGCGGGCCGTGCTCCACGTCCGGCCGCCGTCGGTGGAGGCGCTGACCCAGGCGGTACACGAGGCGGCGGCGCACTCACGGGTCAGCAGGAAGCCCCGGTCGGCGTCGATGAACTCCGCGTCGTCGATCTTGCCCGGCAGGTCGCGGGGCAGGGCGGGCAGGCCGTTGACGGTGATGCCGCCGCCCGTCCAGACGCCGCCGGGCGACGGGGACGCCGCCACCTGCGGCGCGGGGGCGTCGCGGGGCGCGAGGAAGGCCACGGACGCGGCGAGCAGCGTCAGCGCGGCCGCCCCGGCCTGGACGGCGCGGCGCCGCCTGCGCAGGAAACGGGCGCGGGCGGTGATCGCCGACATGGGCGGCTGGTCGAAGTCGAGTCGCTGGGCGCGGAGCAGGGTCTCCAGCTCGTCAGGCATGGCGCACCTCCGAAGGTGCCGGGGAGGAAGCCGGCGGGGAGTAGCCGGGCAGCCGCTGGGCGAGGGCGGCGCGCCCCCGGGACAGCCGCGACTTGACGGTGCCGCCGGGCACCCCGAGCGCGGCGGAGATCTCCTCGACGCTGAGGTCGGCGTAGTAGTGCAGCACGATGACCTCCCGGTACGTGCGGGGTATGGCGTCCAGTGCCTCGGTCAGGTCGGTGCGCTCCGGCGACGGGCCCGCCTCGACGTGCCGCTGCACGGCGCGCTCGCGGAGCAGGATCAGGTCCAGCAGCTTCCGGCGGCGCCAGCGGCGGCGGACGACGTTGACGGCCACGGTGCGCAGCCACGCCTCAGGGTTGTCGATGCCGATGAAGCCGCCGGGGCGGGCGGCGGCGCGGGCGAACGCCTCCTGGACCACGTCCTGCGCCTCGGTGAGGTCGGTCGTGAACGCGTAGAGCTGTGTCACCAGCCTCCGGTAGCAGGCGTGGTAGACCCCCTCGAGCTCGCTCACACCGCTCACGATCCCCGACCGGCCGCCCCGGTTCCAATCTTCTGCGAAACAGCGTTCAGTTGGGCAGGACGGTCGCCGGGAGGGTCGCGGCGTGCCAGTCGCGGCCGTCGATGGCCAGCCAGGGCGGGTCGGCGAGCGAGACGAAGCCGTTGTCGACGGGTTCGACACCGCCGGTCGGGCCGGCGACCACGCCGAAGTGCTCCCCGTCGAGGCTTTCCAGGTAGACGGTCTCGGAGTCGCCCCTGACCCACAGCAGCACCGACCGGTCCGGGCGCACCAGCGCGTCGAACGCGCGGCCGTTGAGGGCTCCGTCGTTGCTCAGCGGTCCCGGCAGCTCGATCTTCGTGGTCACCTCCTGCCAGCTGTCGCCGCCGTCACGGGTACGGAAGTGCCGGATGCCCTTGCTGTACCGGACGAAGGCGTGCGCCGTGACGCCGTCCAGGGTGACGACCGTGGGCGCGTCGATCCCCGGTGGCACGTTGAGCGACCTGGCCAGCCAGTGCCGGCCCTGATCGGTGCTCACCGAGACGGCGGGCGAGCCGGTGTGCAGGTCGGCGCCGGTGACCCACCAGCCGGCCTGGACCGGCAGCCCGCCGACGACGCTGCGCCGGGCCATCGGCGGCTGGTCGACGAGCAGGCTGAGCGTGCCGTCGCTCTGCCGGATGCCGAAGAGGTCCCCGTACTGCGCGAGTTGCACCGCCCGGTCGGTGGGGCCGAGCGCCTCGCGGGTCTCCGGGCCGAGGACCGGGGTGACGGCCGGGACGGCGGCGGGGTCGTCGAGGCGGAACTTCAGGTTGGTGCGGGAGCCGCCGCTGACCTCGCCGCTGAGCATGAACGTCTGTGGGGACAGCCGCGCCAGCTCGACGTGGTCGAGCTTGTCCAGCGAGCTCTGCCGCAGCGCGTCCTTCACGAACGTGCTGGTCTGCCCGGGCGACTCGGGCCGCAGCGCGACCACCTGGAGGCTGCACCGGCGGGCCTGGGGCACCTCGACGCAGACGTCGACCGCGGCGAGCACGCCGTCGGGCAGTTCGCCGGCGACGGCCCGGATCGACCGGGTCCGGTCGAAGGTGCCGCTCGGCAGCGCCGACGCCGACGGCAGCGGGCTCCAGGGCTCGCCGAGGTCGGGGTTGGGGCCGAGGGCGGAGGGGGACGGCCGGCCGAACACCCCGGCGAGCGCGACGGGCGCGAACACGGCGAGCGTGCCGACGAGCGCGCCGACGACGGCCATCCGGTCGCGCATGCGCACCCGGCCGGCCCGGCGGTACAGCAGGCTGAAGTCCGGCATCCACGTCGCCGACTCGACCTGCGCCCGTAGGGTGCGGAAGTCCAGGTCAGGGCGCATCGCGCACCTCCTGGACGTCTCGTTGGGGCAGGACCGGGGGGCGGCGGAGCCCTCCTGCGTCGGCCCGGGGGTCGGCGTCGGTGTCGCTGAGCAGCGCGGCGAGCATGGCGCGGCCCCGCGACAGGCGTGCCTTCACCGTGCCGACGGGCACGCCCAGGGTGTCGGCGACCTCGTGGACCGACATGTCCGCCAGGTGGTGCAGCACGATCGTCTCCCGGGTGGCCTGCGACAGCTGCTGCAGGGCGGCGACCAGCGCGACCCGGTTGGGGTCGACACCGGGGACGCTTTCCACCGGCCGGGCGACACGCCCGCTGCGCACCAGTGTGTCGAACAGGCGCCGCCGCCGCCAGCGGGTCCGGGCCAGATTCATCGCCACGGTGCGTAACCACGCCTCGGGATCGGCGACGTCGAGGAACTGCCGGGGGCGGGCCAGGGCACGCGCGTAGGCCTCCTGGACCAGGTCCTGGGCCTCTGCGTGGTCGCCGGTGAGCGCATAGAGGGCGGCGACCAGTCGCCGGTAGTGCGCCTCGTACGCGTCACGGACGGCTTCGCGTGCCTCGAGCTCTTCGCCCACCCCGTCACCCCCTCACCGTTGAAGACTCCTGCGGCATGCTCCCGGTTGCGCCACCGCTGTGGTGGTGCTGACAGAATGACCCGCATGTCGCCGTCCGTCAGCACCGCCCGTCCTCGGGTGCTCTCCGGGATCCAGCCCACCGCCGACTCGTTCCATCTGGGCAACTATCTCGGCGCGCTGCGCAACTGGGTGGCGATGCAGGACACGCACGACACGTTCTACTGCGTGGTCGACCTGCACGCGATCACCGCCGGCCACGACCCGGCGCTGCTGCGCAGGCGCACCCGGGTGAGCGCGGCGCAGCTGCTCGCGGTCGGGCTCGACCCCGAGCGGTGCACGCTGTTCGTGCAGAGCCAAGTGGCGGAGCACGCGCAGCTCGGCTGGGTGATGGGCTGCATCACCGGGTTCGGCGAGGCCAGCCGGATGACCCAGTTCAAGGACAAGTCGAGCAAGCAGGGCGCGGACCGCTCCAGCATCGGGCTGTTCACCTACCCGATCCTGCAGGCGGCCGACATCCTGCTGTACCAGGCCGACGCCGTGCCCGTCGGGGAGGACCAGCGCCAGCACCTGGAGCTGACCCGCGACCTCGCCCAGCGGTTCAACACGACGTTCGGTGCCACGTTCACGGTGCCGGCGCCGTACATCATCAAGGACACGGCGAAGATCACCGACCTGCAGGAGCCGACCGCGAAGATGTCGAAGTCGGCGTCGACCGCGTCCGGCCTCGTCGAGCTGCTCGAGGACCCGGCGAAGGCCGCCAAGAAGATCAAGTCGGCGGTCACCGACACCGGCCGCGAGATCATCTTCGACCAGTCCGCCAAGCCGGGCATCTCCAACCTCCTCACGATCTACTCGGCGCTGACCGGGCGGAGCATCGAGGACCTCGTCGCGGCGTACGACGGCAAGGGCTACGGCGACCTCAAGAAGGACCTCGCCGAGGTCGTGGTGGAGTTCCTGCGCCCGATCCAGCAGCGCACCAACACCTACCTGGAGGACCCGGCGCAGCTGGACAAGCTGCTCGCGATCGGCGCCGAGAAGGCGCGCGCGGTCGCCGGTGCCACCCTGAGCACGGTCTACGACCGGATCGGGTTCCTCGCACCGGGTGCTGCGCACTGACGTGGCTCGCGTGCGGACCACCATCGGCGTCGCGATCGACCTCCCCGACCCGTGGGGCAGCGAGCTCACCGCCGCCCGCCTGGCCGCGGGCGACCCGGCCGCCGCGCACGTGCCGGCGCACGTCACCCTGCTCGGCCCGACCGACGTCGACGCGGCCGACCTGCCCGCGATCGACCGGCACCTCGCCGAGGTCGCGCGGCGGCACGGCCCGTTCACGGTGCGGCTGCGCGGGACCGGCACCTTCCGCCCGCTGACCCAGGTCGTGTTCGTGGCGGTCGCGGCCGGCATCAGCGAGTGCGAGCAGCTGCACCAGGCCGTCCTCGGCGCCGCCGCGATCGAGGCGACGGTGCCGTTCCCGTACCACCCGCACGTGACGGTCGCGCACAACGTGGCCCCGGAGCGGCTCGACGCGGCCTTCGCCGACCTGGCCGGCTACGAGGCGGCGTTCCCCGTCGACGGGTTCGCGCTGTTCGAGCACGACGAGAGCGGTCGATGGCAGCCGTACGCGCAGTACCGGCTGTCGCCGCGCCACTCCGCCGCCGATCAGCGACGATAAGAGAGTGAGCCTGCTGGACCGGCTGGAAGCCGGCTTCGATCGGGTGGTGGCCGCGGGCCGCCGCCGCTCCCGCGTGTTCGATCACGTCTGGCGGGCGCAGGAGCGCTACTTCGACCTCGACGCGGCCCGCCTCGCCGCCGCCACCGCCTACTACGGCTTCTTCGCCGTGTTCGCGATGGTGGTCGTGGCGTTCTTCATCCTCGGCCGGGTCCTCGGCGGCAACGAGGCGGTCGTCGAGCGGGTGCAGAGCTACCTGGCGGTCAACCTGCCGCAGCTGCACTCCGACCAGATCTTCGCCGGCAGCCAGCAGATCGGGCTCATCGCCCTGCTCGGCCTGGTCATCGCCGGGGTCGGCTGGGTGGAGAACCTGCGCTCCTCGCAGCGCGCGCTGTGGCACCTGCAGGAGCACCCGGGCAACCCGGTGGTGCGCTGGCTCGTGGACCTCGCCGTGCTGGTGGCGCTGGGGCTGCTGCTCATCGTGTCGATCGGCATCTTCGCCGGCGTCCAGGAGCTGCTGTACTGGCTGGCCGGCGACCTCGAGCAGGACCCGGTCCGGGTGGCGCTGCGGGGCACCTCGACGCTGCTGTCCGGGATCGTGGACCTGGTCCTGGGCATGGCGCTGCTGGCCGGCGTGCCGCGGCTGCGGATGTCGCTGCGGCGGCTGCTGCCCTCCGCGCTGCTCTTCGCGGTCGGGCTCGGCGTGCTCAAGTCGCTGGGCAAGCTCTACATCACCCGCACCGAGGACAACCCGGCCTACCAGCTGGTCGCGGGCACGATCGGGTTGCTGCTGTACATGTACCTGCTGCACCAGCTGCTGCTGTTCGCCGCGGCGCTGGCGGCCACCGACACGCACGGCCGGGCCAAGGACCTCGCCGGCGGCGAGCCGCGCAGCGACGTGAAGGCGGCGGTCCGCGCGGCCGAGCTGGTCGAGGAGGCCGCGGAGACCACCCAGCGGGTGGCGGAGAATGTGCGCGCGGAGCACCCGAAGACGGCCGCCGCGGGGCAGCCCGCCACCGGGACACCGGCGGGCGCGGCCGACCCGGAGGCGGTCACGGTGGCGGCCGACATGGCGGCCAACATCGGCCGGCGTCCCGCCCCGTCCGGCGGTTCGGCGACACCGGAGCCGCGCGACCCGTCATGATGGGCGCCGTGGGTGCACTTGTGACTTTGGACCTGCCGGCCGACGCGCCGGCGCTGACCCTGCCGTGGATCATCACCTTCGGCCCGTTGAACGAGGACGAGGAGTGGGAGCCCGTCGTGTGCGGGCCCTACGAGCGGGCGCACGCGCTCGCCCTCGCCGAGGCCGTGGTGGCCGACGAGGACCTGATGGCGGTGGTCGAGCCGCTCCAGCCGCACGTCACCGCCGAGCAGATCCTCGGTGACATCGCCGCCTCCCGCCTGGCGGCCGAGAACGAGGACCTGGAGACGGCGGCGCTCGACGAGGAGTTCGCCGACTACGAAGATCACGATCATCACGGCCATGACCACGACCACGACCACGACGACCACACGCACGAGGCGCCGTCGATCGAGGAGATCCGGGCAGGCTTCGCCCGGATCGCGGCCAAGCTGACGGCCTAGTCCGGTTGGATCGCCCACCAGGCGGTCGTGTCCGGTGGCAGCTCGCCGGCCATCTCGCTGCTGCTCAGCAGCGGGGTGGCCGGCCCCTCGACCCGCACCGCGGCGGCGGTCAGGTTCGCCGCGACCCGGGTGGTCTCCGTCTCGAACAGCAGCACGCCGTCGGGTGCGTCGAGCCAGCGCAGCGTCGTGGCCGGGCGGCGCAGCCGCAGCGCCTCCCGGTAGAGGGTCAGCGTGGAGCGCGGGTCGTCGCGCTGCGCGGCGACCGTCAGCGGGGCCCAGTCCGCCGGCTGCGGCAGCCAGGAGCCGCCCGGCCCGAAGCCGAACGGCGGGGCTTCGCCCGACCAGGGCAGCGGCACGCGGCAGCCGTCCCGGCCGAGCTCGGTGCCCCCGGAGCGGATCCACTGCGGGTCGACCCGCATCTCGTCCGGCAGGTCCAGGACCTCCGGCAGGCCGAGCTCCTCGCCCTGGTACAGGTATGCGCTGCCGGGCAGGCCGAGCATCAGCAGGACGGCGGCGCGGGCCCGCCGGACGCTGCCGAAGCGGGTCACGTGCCGGCGCCGGTCGTGGTTGGACAGCACCCAGGTCGGCGGCGCGCCGACCGTAACCGCGGCGGCCAGGGACGCGTCGATGATCCGGCGCAGGACCACCGGGTCCCAGGGTGCCTCCAGGAAGTCGAAGTTGAACGCCTGGTGCAGCTCGCCGACGGACACGTAGCGCGCCACCCGGTCCGGCGCGGTGTCGAACACCTCCGCGACGGCCATCCGGTCGCCGGGGTAGGAGTCGAGGATCTTGCGCCAGCGGCGGTGGATCTCGTGGACGTCCTCGTGGTCGAAGAGGGTCACGCCGGCCAGGTCCTTGATCATGCCGTGGGCGACGTCGACCCGGAAGCCGTCGACGCCGCGGTCCAGCCAGAAGCGCAGGATGTCGTCGAACTCCGACCGCACGTCCGGGTTGTGCCAGTTCAGGTCCGGCTGCTCGGGCGCGAACAGGTGCAGGTACCACTGCCCGTCGGCGACCTGCGTCCAGGCGGGTCCGCCGAACAGCGACCGCCACCCGTTCGGCTCGTCGCGGAAGATGTACCGGTCGCGCCGGCCCTGCACGAACCACGGGTGCAGCGACGACGTGTGGTTGGGCACGATGTCGACGATCACCCGCAGCCCGAGCCGGTGGGCCTCGGCCAGCAGGGCGTCGAAGTCGGCAAGGGTGCCGAAGACGGGGTCGACGTCGCGGTAGTCGCTGACGTCGTAGCCGCCGTCGACCATGGGGGAGCGGTAGAACGGCGAGAGCCACAGCGCGTCGACCCCGAGGTCGGCGAGGTGGCCGAGCCGGGCGGTGATGCCGGGCAGGTCACCGACGCCGTCACCGTCGGCGTCGGCGAAGCTGCGCGGATAGACCTGATAGATGACCGCGTGCCGCCACCACTCCACCAGGTCACGCTAACGGGCCACGGCCCGCCCGGAGGGCGTTCAGGAACCACTCCCACCGGTGCATGGTGGCCGGGACCGGCGGCCACCCGTTGATCACCGCCATGAGCTGCCAGTAGCGCTCGGCGCGCGGGTCGACGGCGAGGGTGAGCTGGTCGATGAGCGCCTCGCGGTCGCCCTCGGCCACGCCCCACCGGTCCAGGACGGCGGCGACCACCGGCACCGCCTGAGGGCTTCCGGGCGCCACGCCGTCGTCCATGTACGCGCCGACGTGACCGGTGAACCACGAGATCTCCGACATGTCGGTGGGCGCCAGGCGGCGCTCGTCCGATGCGAAGCTCCGCTTGCTCATCTCCCGCAGCCGCGCCCGGAAGTCCTGCTCGCGCAGCATCCCGGCGAGCTCGATCCACGCGTCGACCTGCGCGTCGGTGGGGTCGTCGGGCAGCTCGGGGGAGACGCTGCGCATGCGCGCGGTGAACTCCGCGGCCTCTGCGGAGTCGGCGATCCCGGTGAAGATGCTGTCGAAGAACTCGTCCACGATGCGCCGGCGCTCGTCGGTGCTCGCCTGCGCGATGCGGGTCATCCGGTCCAGCTCCGCGGGGGTCGGGTCGCCCTGTGCCGAGTGCAGGGACACCGCGCGCAGCGCCGCCCGGCGCAGCCGCAGCACCCGGATCTGCACGCCGAGCGCCTCGGCGTGCGCGGCGGCGACGGCGCCGAGGTCCTCGCCGCGGTCCAGGACCCGCTTGATGGTCGCGATGTCCAGCCCGAGTTCCCGCAGCGTGCGCACGAACTCGAGCCTGACCAGCGAGTCGTGGTCGTAGCGGCGGTAGCCGGCGTGGGAGCGCTCGGCCTCCGGGACCAGTCCGACGTCGGAGTAGTAGCGGATCGTCTTGACCGGCAGGCCGGACAGCCGGGACAGCTCGCCGATGTTCATGCGGCCATCGTGGACCCTCCAGCAGCGGGAGAGTCAACCAACCGCTACCTTGCGCCTGTGGAACCTTTGCGGCTCATCCTCCTCTATGCCCACCTCATCGGCTTCGCGCTGCTGCTGGGCGGGTCGATCACCCAGTACCTCACCGGGAAGCTGCGGATCAACAACGCCATGTTGTGGGGTGCGACCGTCCAGGTCGTGACCGGCATCGCGCTGTCCGCGCCCCTGCGCGACGGCGACGAGCCGCCGGCCGCCAAGCTCGCCGTCAAGGCCGTCATCGGGCTGGCGATCTTCGCCATGGCGTTCTTCTCACGCAAGCGCGAGCAGGTCAACCGTGGGCATTTCCTGGCTTTGGTGGGGCTAACGCTCGTTAACGCCGCCGTTGCCGTCTTTTGGAAGTAAACCGGGCGTTACAAGATCGATCTCAGTAGGCTGGAGGGACGGTCGGCACGTCACGGCCCTATAACGCACTCCTCCCAACCCGGCAGCAAACAACGGAACTGTCGGTCCGAGGGCGTACGCTCCCGCCGTTGGGATTCACCGCGTTGGGGCGGTGCTTTGGTGAAGGGAGACCGTCTTGCGCCGAGTGCGTGGGATGAAGGTTCTCGCGGCCGCCGCGGTGGCGATTGTCGCGTTGGGCAGCATGGCCGCTTGCGGCGATGACAAGGGCGACGAGCCAGGCAGCACGAGCAGCGGCACCACGAAGAAGAGCGTCAAGGTCGGCCTTGCGTTCGACATCGGTGGCCGCGGCGACAAATCGTTCAACGACTCCGCGGCAGCCGGTCTCGACCGGGTCAAGTCGGAGCTGAACCTTGAGGTCAAGGACCTGGCCGCGGTCGCCGGCGAGAGCGAGAACGACAAGTACACGCGTCTGAAGCTGCTCTGCACGACCGGTTACAACCCGGTCATCGCGGTCGGCTTCGTCTACGACGGCGCGGACTCCAAGAACGGCCCGCTCGCTCGCGCCGCGAAGGACTGCCCGCAGACCAAGTTCGCCATCGTCGACGGCGGCACCGCCGCCGACAACGTGGCCGACCTCGTGTTCGCCGAGGAGCAGGGCTCCTTCCTGGTCGGTGCGGCCGCGGCGCTGAAGACGAAGACCGGCACGGTCGGCTTCATCGGTGGCTGCCAGGTCGACCTGATCAAGAAGTTCGAGGCGGGCTTCGCCGCCGGCGCCAAGGCCGCCAAGGCCGACGTCAAGGTGCTGACCAACTACCTGTCGACCCCGGCCGAGGCCTGCAAGGGCTTCAACGACCCCGCGGGTGGCAAGACCGCGGCGACCGGTATGTATGACCAGAAGGCCGACATCATCTACGCGGCCGCCGGCGGCTCCGGCACGGGTGTCTTCGAGGCCGCCAAGGCCAAGAACGCCCTGGCCATCGGCGTCGACTCCGACCAGTACAACACCGTGACCGACGCCTCGCTCAAGACGGTCATCATGACGTCGATGCTCAAGCGGGTCGACAACGCGGTGTTCAACTTCGTCAAGGACTTCGGCCAGGACAAGTTCAAGGCCGGTCCGACCGTCTTCGACCTCAAGTCCGACGGCGTGGGCTACTCCACCTCCGGTGGCCAGGTCGACGACATCAAGGACAAGCTCGACAAGTTCAAGGCGGACATCGTCGCCGGCACGATCACGGTGCCGACCAAGTAATCGGAAGCTGGGCGTGAGGCGGGGGACTGTGATCCGGTCCCCCGCCATCACTTGTTGAAGGAGCCTCTCGTGACCGCGGACCCACCCGCCGTCGAGCTGAAGGGGATCACCAAGCGGTTCCCCGGCGTCGTGGCGAACTCCGACGTCAACCTCACCGTCCGTAAGGGGACGATCCACGCGATCGTCGGTGAGAACGGTGCCGGCAAGTCGACCCTCATGAAGATCCTCTACGGGATGCAGCCGCCGGACGAGGGCGAGATCCTCATCGAGGGCAACCCGGTGAAGTTCTCCTCGCCCCAGGGCGCGATCGAGGTCGGCATCGGCATGGTGCACCAGCACTTCATGCTCGCCGACAATTTCACGGTCACGGAGAACGTGGTCCTCGGCGCCGAGAAGCTGCACGGCATCGGCACCCAGGCCAAGGACAAGATCACCGAGATCTCCCAGCGGTACGGGCTGGACGTCGAGCCCGACGCGCTGGTCGAGGACCTCGGCGTCGGCGACCGCCAGCGGGTCGAGATCCTCAAGGTGCTCTACCGGGGCGCCCGCATCCTCATCCTCGACGAGCCGACCGCGGTGCTGGTCCCGCAGGAGGTCGACGAGCTGTTCGGCAACCTCCGCGAGCTCATCCGTGAGGGCCTGACCGTGCTGTTCATCTCGCACAAGCTGGACGAGGTCCGCGGCGTCGCCGACGACATCACCGTCATCCGGCGCGGCACCACCGTCGCGTCCGTCAAGCCCGACCAGGTCACCGCCCGCCAGCTGGCGACCCTCATGGTCGGCAGCGAGCTGCCCAGCCCCGAGGCCCGCGAGTCGACCGTCACCGACGTGCCGGTCCTGGTCGTGCGGGGGCTCACGGTCCGCGGCCCCGACGGGCGGCCGATCGTGGACGACGCCACGTTCACCATCCACAAGGGCGAGGTCGTCGGCATCGCCGGCGTCGAGGGCAACGGCCAGGCCGAGCTCGCAGAGGCGATCATCGGCATGCGCGCCTCCACGGGCACCGTCGAGCTCGACGGCGTCGAGATCGCCGGGTGGGACACCCGCCGGCGGCGCGAGGCGGGCGTCGGCTACATCCCGGAGGACCGGCACCGGCAGGGCCTGCTGCTGGACGCGCCGCTGTGGGAGAACCGGATCCTCGGCCACCAGACCGAGCCGCCCAACGCCCGCGGCTTCCTGATCAACGTCGGCGGCGCCCGCCGCGACACCACCCGGATCGTCGCCGAATACGACGTGCGCACGCCGAGCATCGACGTGGCCGCGGTCGCGCTGTCCGGCGGCAACCAGCAGAAGCTCATCGTCGGCCGGGAGATGAGCCACCAGCCGAAGGTGCTCATCGCCGCCCACCCGACCCGCGGGGTCGACGTCGGCGCCCAGGCCGCCATCTGGGACCACATCCGCAACGCCCGGATCGCCGGCATGGGCGTGCTGCTCATCTCGGCCGACCTGGACGAGCTGATCGGCCTGTCCGACGCGCTGAAGGTGATCTACGGTGGGCGCCTGGTGGCCGATGCCGACCCGTCGACCGTCACCCCTGAGCAGCTCGGCGTCGCCATGACCGGCGCCGCAGGTGAGGAGATTCCTTCATGACCGGTCCGGAGCGCAGCGGAGGAGCCGGGCATCATCGGCTCAGGGCACTTCGTGCCTCATGTCGGCGCCGGAGCGCAGCGGAGGGGTCGGCATGAGTGCTGCTGTGGGCGCCCGGCGCATCGATGTCGGGAAGCTGCTCCCGCAGCTGATCGCACCCGTCGCCGCGCTGGTCATCGCCGCCGCGATCTCCTCGATCGCGCTGCTGATCAGCGACAAGGACCCTCTGCTGGCCTTCCAGCACATGTACGAGTTCGGCACGCAGCCCGACCAGAAGGTCGAGATCCTCAACAAGGCCAGCGAGCTCTACATCGCCGCCGTCTCGGTGGCGTTCGGCTTCAAGATGGGCCTGTTCAACATCGGCGTCGAGGGCCAGTCCAAGGTCGGCGCGTTCTTCGCCGGCGCCCTGGCCAGCGCGTCGTTCATGGACTGGATGCCGGGCGGCCTGCGCATCGTGCTGATCGTCGTGGTCGCGATGATCGTCGGCGCGGCCTGGGCGTCGATCGCCGCGCTGCTCAAGACCCAGCGCGGGGTCAGCGAGGTCATCTCCACGCTGATGCTCAACGCGATCGGCGGCCTGGTCGTCACCTGGCTGCTCAACGAGCACTGGGGCGTCACCGAGCCCGGCGCGCAGATCAAGACCACCGGCATCCTGCCGGAGGACTCGTGGATGCCCGGCCTGCCGATCATCTCCGGCACCGAGCAGAAGGTCCTGGGCTTCTTCGCCGTCGCGGTGGTCCTCGGCGCCGCGTACTGGTTCGTGATCAACCGGACCCGCTTCGGCTTCGACCTGCGGGCCACCGGCTACAACCCGTTCGCGGCGACCGCCAGCGGCGTCAACGCCAAGCGCATGGTGATCACCGCGATGCTGATCTCCGGGGCGATCGCCGGGCTGGTCAACCTGCCCCGCATGCTGGGGGAGAGCCACACCTACACGGAGGGCTTCGGCGGCATCGGCTTCACCGGCATCGCCGTGGCGCTGCTGGGCCGCAACCACCCGATCGGCATGGCCCTCGGCGCGATCCTGTGGGGCTTTCTGGCGAGCTCCCAGATCATCCTGGACCTCGACGGGATTCCCAAGGAGATCATCCTGATCATGCAGGGCGTCACGGTCCTGTCGGTCGTCATCGCGTACGAGCTCGCGGCCCGCATCGGCCGGCGGGCGCAGCAACGGCGGGTCGGCGTGGCCACCGCCGCGGCGGCGCCGGCGATCCCGGTAGTGGAGGAGTCGAAGTGAGCACCGACGCGATGCTCTCGGCGGCGGCGGCGAAGCCCGCGGCCAAACCCCGGGGCCGGCGCATGTCCACCGGCACGATCCTGCTTATCGTCGCCGGGGCGCTGGTCGGGTTGTCCCTGGTCCACCAGCTGGCGGGCGCCTCCGACGTCACGTCGCAGGGTGCCATCCAGGCCGCGCTGCAGGCGGCGGTCCCCCTGGGGCTCGCCGGTCTCGGCGGCCTCTGGGCGGAGCGTGCCGGCGTGGTCAACATCGGTCTCGAGGGCCAGATGATCCTCGGCACCTGGTTCGGCGCGTGGGGCAGCCTGGAGTTCGGGCCGTGGATCGGCCTGCTCGTCGGCATCCTCGGCGGCGCGATCGGCGGGCTCGTCCACGCCGTCGCCACGGTCACGTTCGGCGTCGACCACATCATCTCCGGCGTCGCTATGACGATCCTGGCGCCCGGGGTCGTGCGCTACCTGTCCTACATCACCTGGGGCAGCGCCGGCGCCACCCAGTCCCCGACGGTCGTGGACCAGGTGCCGAGGCTCTCGGTGCCCGGCATCAACGGTCTCAAGGGCCTCGAGGAACACCAGTGGTTCCTGATCAGCGACATCGCCGGGGTACTGCGCGGCCTGCTCTACGAGGTGTCCATCGTGACGATCCTCGCGGTGCTGCTCATCCCGCTCACCGCGTGGCTGCTGTGGAAGACCGCCTTCGGCCTGCGCGTCCGGTCGGTCGGCGAGGACCCGCAGGCGGCGGAGAGCCTCGGCCTCAACGTCTACCGCTACAAGTACTACGGCGTGGTCATCTCCGGCGCGATGGCCGGGCTCGGCGGCGTGTACCTGTCCACCGTCACCTCCGCGATCTACCGCGAGGGGCAGACCGGCGGGCGTGGGTACATCGGCCTCGCCGCGATGATCTTCGGCAACTGGCGGCCGGGCGGCCTCGCCGTCGGCGCCTCCCTGTTCGGCTACACCGACGCGCTGCAGCTGCGGCGCGGCAGTGAGTCCGTGCACGCGTTGCTCCTCCTGGTCGGCGCGCTGCTGCTGGCCCTGGCCGTGTGGGAGTTCATCAGGCGGAACAGGGTCGTGGCGATCTCTTCCGCCGTCCTCGGCGTCCTGTCCTACGTATTGTTCTTCTCTGTGGACAAGATCCCGACGGCACTGGTGCAGGCGGCGCCCTACATCACGGTGCTGGTGGTGCTGGCGCTCGCGGCGCAACGGCTCAGACCGCCCGCCGCGGACGGCAAACCGTACCGGCGTGGAGGCTGAGCGTGACGGACGTTGACTGGGTGGCGCTGCGCCGGGCGGCCGTCACCGTGATGGCGCGCGCCTACGCGCCGTACTCCAAGTTTCCGGTCGGCGCGGCGGCGCTCGTCGACGACGGCAGGATCGTCGTGGGCTGCAACGTCGAGAACGCCTCCTACGGGCTCGGCCTGTGCGCCGAGTGCGGCCTGGTCTCCAACCTCCAGGTCACCGGCGGCGGCCGGCTGGTCGCCCTCGCGTGCGTCGACGGCGACGGGCGGCCGCTCATGCCGTGCGGCAGGTGCCGGCAGCTGCTGTGGGAGCACGGCGGCCCGGACTGCCTCATTGACCACGCCGACGGCCCGCTGCCCATGTCGGCGCTGCTGCCGCACGCCTTCGACGACACCGACCTGGGCCGGCTCGCGCCGTCGGGTCTTTCCGTCCCGGCCGCGCTGGCGCTGAAGATCGGCACCGGGACGGTGTTCGTACACCCCGACGTCGCCGACGGCCAGCAGGTCTGGACCGGCTACTGGGAGCGTTCATCCGGCACCGTCGACGGCGAGCCGGCGGGCATCCTTGAAGAGGGGCCGACCTGGGGCACCGCCGCCGAGGGGGTCGCCTGGGGCCGGATCCGCACGCCCCGGGTGGTCGTGGTCGACGCGCAGGGCAGCACGAGTTGGGCCGGGGACACCCCCCGACCGGCCGGCATCGAGCAGGACTGGAGCACGCCATGAGTGGGCCGGAGCGCAGCGGAGGAGCCGCGAATCAGGGGCGCGGTGTCGGCTCAGGCCGGCGCCGGAGCGCAGCGGAGGTGACGGCATGAGTTTCGCGGCGGTCGACGTCATTCGCGCCAAGCGTGACAAGGGCGTCCTGAGTGACGCACAGATCGACTGGGTCGTCGACGCGTACACCAAGGGCGTCGTCGCCGACGAGCAGATGTCGGCGCTCGCCATGGCGATCCTGCTCAACGGCATGACCGCCGGGGAGATCGCCCGCTGGACCGCTGCCATGATCGCCTCGGGGGAGCGGCTGGACCTGTCCGGCGTCGGCCGGCCGACCGTCGACAAGCATTCCACCGGCGGCGTCGGCGACAAGATCACGCTGCCGCTGACCCCGCTGGTCGCCGCGTGCGGCGCGGCGGTGCCGCAGCTGTCCGGCCGCGGCCTGGGGCACACCGGCGGGACCCTCGACAAGCTCGAGGCGGTCGCCGGCTTCGGCACCAAGCTGTCCAACGAGGCGTTCGTCGAGCAGCTGCGCACGGTCGGCGCGGCCATCTGCGCCGCCGGCGAGGGTCTCGCCCCGGCGGACCGCAAGCTGTACGCGTTGCGCGACGTCACCGGCACCGTCGAGGCGATCCCGCTGATCGCCAGCTCGATCATGAGCAAGAAGATCGCGGAGGGCACCGGGGCGCTGGTCCTGGACGTGAAGTTCGGCTCCGGGGCCTTCATGCGCCAGGTCGCCGACGCCCGCGAGCTGGCGCGCACCATGGTCGAGCTGGGCAAGGCCCACGGCGTGACCACCGTCGCCCTGCTCACCGACATGGAGGTCCCGCTCGGCCGGACCGTCGGGCACTCCGTGGAGGTCGAGGAGTCCCTGGAGGTCCTCGCCGGCGGCGGCCCGCAGGACGTGGTCGCGCTGACCCTGGCCCTGGCCCGGGAGATGCTCGACGCGGTGGGCCTCGGCGACGTCGACCCGCTCGCCGCGATCGCCGACGGGCGGGCCATGGACTCGTGGCGGGCCCTCGTGCGCGCCCAGGGCGGCGACCCCGACGCGCCGCTGCCGGTGGCCAACGAGGTCGAGACGATCACCGCCGGCCGCGACGGCTTTGTCGCCACCATGGACGCCTATGCCATCGGCGTGGCCGCCTGGCGCCTCGGCGCGGGCCGGGCCCGCAAGGAGGACCCGGTCAGCGCCTCGGCCGGCATCATCCTGCACCGCAAGCCCGGCGAGGCGGTCCGGGCCGGCGATGTGATCATGGAACTGCGCGCCGAGGACGCCGGCAAACTGCCCACGGCGCTGTCCGTGGCCCGTGACGCGGTCGCGCTGTCGGACACGCCGCCACCCTCCCGACCGTTGATTCTCGACAGGATCTCCTGATGCCAGAACTGATCAAGGCCCCGACTCAGATTCCCGTCCCCGGCGGCAAGGTCATCGACGAGTACGTCGGCCGGGTCAACTCCGGCGAGTCGGCGGTGTCGATCGCCCGGATGCTCGCACCGGGCGGCTGGACCGAGCCGTTCCAGACGCCGGAGTTCGACGAGTTCACGATCGTGCTGCGGGGCACCGTCCGGGTCGAGCACGACGGCGGCCACTTCGACGTCGAAGCAGGTCAGGCCGTTGTCACCCGCGCGGGGGAACGCGTGCGGTACACCACGCCGACCCCGGAGGGCGCCGAGTACGTCGCGGTGTGCCTGCCCGCCTTCGGACCGGACCTGGCCCGTAGAGACACTGCTTGATCCTGCCGCTACAGTGCCCGGGTGACCGTGACGTCGCCGGATCCGCAGCGGGTGCGGGAGGCGAGCCTCGAAGAGCTGCACCGCCTGCGGCTCCCCCTGCCACCGCCCAACTTCCCGCTGGCGTGGGAGCCGGGCGACCTGGTGGAGCTGCGCTCCGGCGAGGAGATCGAGGCCCGCGCCGCGATCCTCAACGTCGTGCTCGCCCGTGCCTTCGGCATGCCGCCGCCGCTGGCGACCGAGTGGCTGCGCGAGGCGCGGCTGGAGGAGCGGGTGACCAGCCCGGAGTGGCAGTTCGTCGCGGAGGGCGAGGGCGACGAGCGCTCCTTCGCGCTGCACCTGGAGGCGCTCTTCGCGCTGTCCTGGCTGCTCGGCATCGCCATGGACCTCGACCCGCTGCTGCCCTCCGCCGACGGGCTCATGGAGCGCCTGCCCAACCTGCCGCAGGGGGAGACCTTCGCGGCGTGGCGGCAGCGCACCCTGGCCGCGCCCCGCGGTGCGGCCGCCGCGGCGGCCCAGCTCGACCTCTACTACTGCCTGGACTGGTCATATCTGGAGGCGGAGCGCCGGCGGCTGCCGCTGCCCGGGCAGATCGACTCCAACTCGATCGGCCAGCGGCGCTGGGCCCTGGAGTGGGCGGTCATCTTCACCGGTCCCTATCACGGAGACCCGCCCGGCTGGGAGGACGTCGACCTGTCAACCTGACGTCCAGGTGCTCAGGTGTACCTCCAGCGTGGCCGTGATCGGCTCCGGCATGCCCGCGAGGGTGGCGGCGACCTTCGCGGGGTCGGTGTGCCACGCGCTCGGCCCCATCCCGACGAGCGCGGCCGCGGCGGCCCGGTCCAGGCTCAGCCCGGCGCGCAGCGGGACGCTGTCGCGGGGGGTGAGCCACGGCCGCAGGCCCGCGGCGAGGCGTTGCGGCTTCGCCGGGTCGACGCCGACCATGCCCAGCGCCGTCACCAGCTCGGCGAGGTGCCCCGGTGCGGGGGTCACGACCACCAGGACGCCGCCGGGGCGCAGCACCCGGGCGAACTCCTGACCCGACCGCGGCGCGAACACGTCGAGGATCACGTCGGCGGCGGCGTCCTGCACCGGCAGCCCCTGCCACACGTCGGCGCGGACCGCGCCGATCCGGGGGTCGATCCTCGCCGCGCGGCGCAGCGCCGGTTTCGACACGTCCACGGCCAGGCCCACGCGGTGCGGGCCGAGGGCGCGGGACAGGTACCGCCCCGTCCCGGCGCCCACCTCGACGATCAGCCCTGCTCCCGGTACACCCGCCGCGGCCGCTGCGACAGCGTCGGACACGACGTCGAAGTGCCCGGCGTCCAGCAGCGACTCCCGGGCGGCGACCATGTCGGCGCTGTCGCCGGCGTGCACCGTCCGGCCGGCGGTCAGGTCCACGTAGCCCTGCCGGGCGACGTCGAACGAGTGACCCGCGGCGCAGCGCAGCGCCCGGTCCGCGGCCGCGAGAGCACCGGCACAGACCGGACAACGCAGATGTGTGATGACGGAAGCGTGCACGCTACTAGTGTCGTTCCATGGTTGCTCCTACCTACGACGAGATCCGTCGCGCGCCGAAGGCCCTCCTCCACGACCACCTCGACGGGGGCCTGCGCCCCGCCACCATCCTTGACCTCGCCGCCGGCATCGGCCACGAGCTGCCCGCCGCCACCCCCGAAGGGCTCGGCGAGTGGTTCATCGCGGCCGCGGACTCCGGCTCGCTGGAGCGCTACCTGGAGACGTTCGCGCACACGGTCGCGGTGATGCAGACCCGGGAGTCCCTCGCCAGGGTCGCCCGGGAGTGTGCGCTGGACCTCGCCGCCGACGGCGTGGTCTACGCGGAGGTCCGGTTCGCCCCCGAGCAGCACCTCGCCCAGGGCCTGGTGCTGACGGAGGTGGTGGAGGCGGTCCTGGACGGCTTCCGCGAGGGCTCCGCCGAGGCGGCCGCGGCCGGCAGCCCGATCCGGGTCGGCACGCTGCTGACCGCGATGCGGCACGCCGCCCGCTCGATGGAGATCGCCGAGCTGTCGGTGCAGTACCGCGACGCCGGTGTGGTCGGCTTCGACATCGCCGGCGCGGAGGCCGGCTACCCGCCCACCCGTCACCTGGACGCCTTCGAATACCTCCAGCGCGAGAACTCGCATTTCACCATCCATGCGGGCGAGGCGTTCGGCCTGCCGTCCATCTGGCAGGCGATCCAGTGGTGCGGCGCCGACCGGCTCGGACACGGTGTGCGCATCGTCGACGACGTCGCGGACGACAATTCGCTCGGCCGGCTCGCCGCGTATGTGCGGGACAAGCGCATCCCCCTGGAGCTCTGCCCGTCGTCCAACGTCCAGACCGGCGCCGCCGCCTCGATCCGGGAGCACCCGATCGGGCTGCTGCGTGACCTGCGCTTCCGGGTCACGGTCAACACGGACAACCGGCTGATGAGCGGGACCTCGATGAGCCGCGAGATGGCGCTGCTGGTCGAGGCCTTCGGCTACGGCTGGTCCGAATTGCAGTGGTTCACGGTGAATGCAATGAAAAGTGCTTTCATTCCGTTTGATGAGCGCCTGTCGTTGATCAATGACGTCATCAAGCCCTCGTACGCGAAGTTGATGTCGTAATTTTGTCCTGATTTGTCAGCCGTCATCATCTGCGTGCATCGGGTAAATCGCCCAGCGTAACGGGATGATCGGATGAAGCACCCGCCAAACGGACTTTTTTCCCGACTGGGAACATAACGGCTAGCGGCAGGCCTGGGCTTTCTTCTTGCGACGGGACATGGTGGAATCTCGGAGGTCTGGCCCAGTAGGGTCGGCCGGTCGCGGGTGCCTGCTGTTTCACAAGGCCCCGGTTCGGAGGGCGGTGAAGTGAGCAAACGGCCAACGACGCGGGAGCCGGTCTCGTCGCGTCTGCGTCTCCCGGTGGGCCGGCTCCGAGACCTGCCGATCTGGTCGAAGCTCGGCCTGATCATGATCGTCCCGATCATCGCGACGATCGTGGTCGGCACGAACGGCCTCGTCAACAACATCGGTCAGGCCAACGACGCCGACCGGGCCCGCACCCTGTCGGGGCTGTCCGCCCAGGCGTCGGCGCTGGTGCACGAGCTGCAGAGCGAGCGCGCCAACGCGGCGCTGCTCCTCGGTGTGATCGGCTCTCCGGCCGACGTCGAGGCGCGCGCCACCTTCGAGCGGCAGATCCAGAAGACCGAGGACGCGAGCAAGGACTACCGGCTCACCCGGTCCGGCCTGGCCGACCCGCCCGAGGACTTCCGCAGGCAGCTCGCGTCGATCGACACCCAGCTGCTCGACCTGCCGGGGATGCGCAAGCAGATCTCCGAGGGCGGCAAGGAGATCCTCGCCAGCACCGTCGTCAGCCGCTACCGCACGATGATCGACGACCTGCTGAGCATCCGCGACGCCGCCGCCGAGCTGTCCAACAATCCGACGCTGGGCGCCGACATGCGCGCCGCCGCGGCGATCTCCGAGATGAAGGAGCAGGTCTCCCTCGAACGGGTCGTCGTGCTGCGGGTCCTGACCACCAGGGCCTTCACTCCGCAGCTGCGCAAGGAGTTCGACGCCGCGCTCAACGGCCAGGAACAGGCCGAGGAACAGTTCCGGGTCGTCTCCGAGCCGTGGCACCGCGACCTGTTCGACAAGAAGATCGCCGGCTCCGACCTGCGTGAGGCCGCGAAGTTCGAGGGCCAGCTCACCCCGCTCACCACCGAGGCACTGCCCGGCGACATCTTCAGCGTCGCCAACTGGGACAACGCCATGGTGAACAAGACCAACCTGTTGCGCGGCATCGAGATCGAGTTCGATGAGCACAACATCGAGGACGCCACGGCGCACCGCAACGACCTGCAGCGCCAGGTGCTCGTCACCGCCGGTGCCCTGATGGGCATGCTGCTGCTGGCCATCCTCTTCGCCTGGATCGTGGCCCGGTCGATGGCCCGCTCGCTGCGGGAGCTGCGCCACGGCGCGCTGACCGTCGCGCAGTACGGGCTGCCCCAGGCCGTCCAGCGACTGCGTGACCCCGCACTCGCCGGTCAGATGTCGCCGCACCAGCTGGCGCTGCAGATCGCCGAGCCACTACCGGTCCGAAGTCGCGACGAGTTCGGCCAGGTGGCCGAGGCGTTCAACGCCGTCCACCTGGAAGCCGTCCGCACCGCGGCCGAGCAGGCCGCACTGCGGGCCAGCGTCGCGACGATGTTCGTCAACCTCGCCCGCCGCTCCCAGATCCTGGTCGACCGGCTCATCGGCCACCTCGACCGCCTGGAGCGCGGCGAGGAGGACCCGGACCGGCTGGCCGAGCTCTTCCAGCTCGACCACCTCGCCACCCGGATGCGCCGTAACGACGAGAACCTCCTGGTGCTCGCCGGTGCCGACTCGACCCGCATCCAGCGCGAGCCCGCGCCGCTCATGGACGTGCTCCGCGCCGCGCAGTCCGAGGTCGAGCACTACACGCGCATCGAGTTCGGCATGATCGACCGGGACATCGAGATCGCGGCCCACGCGGTCAACGACATGGTCCACCTGGTCGCCGAGCTGCTGGACAACGCGACCGCCTTCTCCCCGCCGGACTCCGCGGTCATCGTGGAGGCCCGCCGGGTCGGCGACCGCTCCGTCCTGCTCGTCGAGGACCACGGCATCGGCGTCTCGCCCGAGCAGCTCAACGAGCTCAACGAGCGCCTGGCCAACCCGCCGATGGTCGACGTGGCCGTCTCCCGGATGATGGGCCTCGTCGTGGTCGCCCGGCTGGCCGCCCGGCACGGTGTCAAGGTCGAGCTGCGGGCCGCGCGGGAGCGTGGCACCATCGCCGACATGACGCTGCCCGCCGGGGTCCTCGTGCCGAGGGCGCTGTCCGGCCGCGCCAATGCCGGGATGCCGACCGCGGGCATGCCCGCCGTCGGGCCCAACGACATGGTCCAGGCCCGGCCGATCCCGTCGACGCCCGCACCGCGCTCCCCCCTGGCCTCGCCGCTCGCGCTGGAGAGCGGTCCGGCACCGGCCGGCGGCGGCAACGGCGGCGGTCCGCGCTTCGGCACGCTCACCAGCAGCGGCCTGTTCGGCGGCGGTGGTCACCACACCGGCGAGCGCCCGACGGTCAACGGCTTCGCCAACGGCACCCCGCCCCGGCGGGAGACGCCGCCGGTGTCCAACGGGCAGCCTCCGTACGGTGGACCCAACGCCTTCCACGACGGCGGTGGCTTCGGACAGGGTCCTTCCGGTCCGCCGCCCCGCGACGGCTTCGCCGGCGGTCACGGCCCCGGCCCGCGTGAGGCCGGTCCCGGCCCGCGCGACGGTGGCTTCGGCGGTCGCCCGCCGCTCGGCGCCGGACCCGCTCGCAGCCTGCCCGCCTGGTCGGACCTGACCGGCGTCGGCGGCGACCAGGGCCGGCAGTCGCCCGACGATCTCAACCCGCTGCCCCAGCGCCGTGCCAACGAGAACTGGGACGTCGACGGCGAGGTCGAGGACGAGGTCAGCGGCCAGATCCCGCGGCAGCGCCCCGAGGTCCCCGGACCGCGTGGCTACGACGCTCCCACGGCCTACGCCGCCGGTGGACCCCCTCCGGCCGCGGCGGCACCGCCCGCCTGGCCGCCGGTGTCCCCGGCGCCCGCGCCCGGGGCACCCGCGCCGCAGCCGGACAGGTATGCGGCCGCGGCGGCCCAGCAGGCGGAGGCCTACGCGCAGCCGCAGGCCGAGGCGTATCCGCCGGTCGACATGACCGCGGAGATTCCACGGGTGCGGCTGGACTGGGACCCCTCGGTCTCCGAGGGCGAGGCCGCCGACTCCCGTCAGCGCTTCGTCGACGAGACGATGGAGCTGCCGATCTTCCGCGAGCTGGAGTCGGCCTGGTTCCAGACCACCAGCAAGCGCCCGACCTTCGACGACGAGCCTGTCGCCCATGTGCCGGCCCCGGCGACGATGCCGGTGCCGCCGCCGACACCGGCACCGGTGTCCAACGGCACTACGGCGACGCGCCCGGTCGAGGTGACGTACAGCGACACGGCATACGTGCCGCCGCAGCGATTTGAAACCCGGGTTCCGGGTGAAGCTTCGCGAGGTTCGGCCGACCGGGCATCCGGCGGTCCGGCGGTAAACTGGCAGACTGCGGCAGACGAAGGATGGCAGGCGGCCGCCGCACTCGCCGAGGAGCAGGAATTTGCGACGACCGACACGGGTTTGCCAAAACGCGTGCCGCAGGCGCAACTGGTCCCCGGCGGGGTGGAGAAGAACCCCGCCACGGTGCACCGGCGCACACCGGAGTCCGTGCGTGGTCTGTTGTCCGCGTATCACCGAGGCGTTCAGCGCGGCCGCACCCGGTCCGACGACTCGAAAACCCCGGAGCCCACTTCGGCCGGGCCTCAAAACTCGCAGGTTGGCAAGGAGCAAGAGGCATGACATCTACGCAGGATCTCGGTTGGCTGCTCGCCAACTTCGCGGACCGAGTGCCGGGCGTCGCCCACGCGGTAGCCGTGTCGGCAGACGGTCTGCTGTTGGCCGCCTCTCGTGATCTGCCGCGCGACAGAGGCGACCAGCTCGCCGCGATCGCCTCCGGCCTGGTGAGCCTTACGCAGGGCGCCTCCCGCTGCTTCGAGGGCGGGGCTGTGCTGCAGACCGTCGTCGAAATGGACAACGGCTTCCTCTTCCTGATGTCGATCTCCGACGGTTCCTCGTTCGCGGTCCTTGCGGCCCGGGCGTGTGACGTCGGTCAGGTCGGATACGAAATGGCGCTGCTGGTCGACCGGGTCGGTGACGCATTGACACCGCCACCCCGGCCGACGGCATCGATGCTCGGCTGAACCTGAACTAGGTGCTTTACGCATTAGCTCATGACGCAATAGATGTTGACGCATTAGCTGTTGACGAGGCCCGACGAGTGAGGAGGTGAACGGCGACCATGGCCGAGCGCGATGAACCAACCGGCGCGTTGGTCAGGCCGTACGCCGTCACCCGAGGTCGCACCCGGCCAAAGCTGGATATTGCGATCGAGGCGCTGGTCGAGACCACCGTGCGTGGTCGAGCGGCCAACTCTCGGCCGGGCGGTGCTCACGGACAAGAACAGCAATACATTTCCACGCTTTGCGACGGTCGCTTGCAGTCTCTCGCTGAGATCGCGGCGCGCATGCAGCTTCCGCTGGGTGTCGCGCGGGTCATCGTTGCGGACATGGCTGCCGACGGACTCGTCGCGGTGTACGAGCCGACCTCGCTCGACGAAAACGAGTCGGTGGGCACAGAACTGCTTGAGAGGGTGCTGAGTGGACTTCGGAGGCTCTGACGTGGCAGTCCGCCCAGGGCGGGTCACGTCAGCGAAGATCGTCATCGCCGGAGGGTTCGGCGTGGGCAAGACCACACTGGTCGGCTCGGTCTCGGAGATCACGCCGCTGACCACTGAGGCCATCATGACGTCCGCCGGCGTCGGTGTGGATGACACCCGCAATGTCCCCGGCAAGACGACGACCACGGTCGCGATGGACTTCGGTCGTATCTCGATCGACCGTGACCTGATCCTGTACCTGTTCGGCACGCCGGGCCAGACCCGTTTCTGGTTCATGTGGGACGAACTGGTCCGCGGCGCCATCGGCGCTGTCGTCATGGTGGACACCCGGCGTCTCGCCGACTGTTTCGCCGCGATCGACTTCTTCGAGCATCGGCGGCTGCCGTACCTCGTCGCCATCAACTGCTTCGACGGCGTGCAGTATCACAACGCCGACGACGTCCGCGAGGCGCTCGCGATCTCCAGCGACGTCCCGGTCGTCTCCTGCGACGCCCGCTCCCGGGAGTCGACGAAGAACGTGCTCATCTCGCTCGTCGAGTACGTCCTGTCGATGCGCCGCACCCGGGCCACCGCCCCCGCGTAACACCCCCTGGCACCCCCCTCTCTCGCACGTCCTCGCGCGCACCGCGTCCGCCACCTCAGCACGGCGGACCCGGTGCGCGCGTCTGTCTTGCCGTGGCCTGGACGCTGCTCACCATGCCGGTCGAGCTCAAGCCCCTGCGCCGCGTCCCGCAGAGCCGCGTGCCGAGTGCCGGGGTGCCGGTCGCGGAGGTCGAGACCCGCGGCCTGCGGCACGGCGGTCCCGTGGCACGCCCGGCCGACGCCGCTCCGACGCCGCTCCCACGCCGCTCCCACGCCGCTCCGGGGCCGTATCACGCGGAATGGACCGTCGCCCACGCGCTGACCTGGCTCCGCGACGCCCGGCCCGCCGTCACCCCGACCGCTGCGGCCCTCCCTGCCGCTGGCGCCTCACCCCACGCGGTCCTGGCTGCCATGGAAGCCGCGGGCCTCCCTGCCGCCGGCCCGACCCCGCGGTCCTGCTTGGCGCAGGCGCCTCACCCCATACGGTCCTCCCGCTGCGGAAGCCCGACCGCCGCGGGCCTCCTCGCCGTCGTCGGCCCGACCTCCGCGGTCCTGCTTGGCGCAGGTGCCTCACCCCATGCGGTCCTGCCTGCCGTCGACGGCCCACCGCTTGCGGTCCTGCCTGCTGCAGGCGCCCGCCCCACGCGGTCCTGGCTGCCGTGGACGGCCCATCACCTGCGGGCCTGCCTGCCGCCGGAAGCCCCGACGCCCGTGGTCCTGCCTGTCGGCGAGGCTCAGCTCCTGCCGTCGGGCGGTGTTCCGGTCCGGGCGTCCTCCATGCCGCGCACAGCCCGGCCTCCGCAGCCGACTCAGCAGTCGACTCCGTCGGCGACGCCTCGGCCTCGCTATCCGTTCCTTCAGTGACACGCCCGCTCCTGCGGTCTCTCCGACGGCGACGCCGTCATCCTCCGCGGGCGGCTCGACCTCGCGGCGGACACCGCCTACCTGCTCGACGGCACAGCGGGCACCGCCCACCTGCTCGACCTGACGAGCACCCTGATCCAGATCGAGCCTCCCCACTGCCGACGGGATTCGCAGGCACCTGGCTCCAGGGGCGCGCCCCGCGTGCCTGGAGATCCCGACGACCCGTGACCACGCGCGGACCCTCTGGTGAGCCCTGAGAGGCGCGCATCGATCGCGGACCACCGAGAACATGGAAACGTGCCGTGCAAGCGTCCACCGCGCACCTGAGCCCAGCTACGGCCGCCGCCGGGCCCGAGGGTGACGATGTCCTGCGCTCCATCCTCGCGACGGCCCGCAGCCAGGTCCACCGCCGCACGCCGAAGTCGACACTCCATCACCGTTCAGTTACTCAAGGTGAATGTGATGGGATTGCAGGCAAGCAAAAGGGCCGCCCAGTGATGGGCGGCCCTTCTGTGTCAGTGCCTAGCGGCGCGCTGAGCGGTACTCGAACTCGCGCTCCTGATATTCACGGCTGGCCTCGCGCTCGCGGCTGAAGTCCCAGCCGCCGGCCGCCTCGCGACCCGGACGGCCGCCGACGGCGAAACCGCCGACCTCCTGGCCCCGGCGCCAGCCACGGAAGTAGCCGGTGGTGTGCGCGGCGATCTGCGCGGCGTCGCGGACGATGCGCAGCGGGCGCTCCGGGGAGTTGACCGGGGAGCCGGGGACCAGGTTCTGCTGCGGCACGCGCCGGGGCAGGCCCGTCGAGGTCTCGTCGCCCAGCTTCGGCTGGGCGGCCTGCTCGGCGGCGCGCCAGGCGGAGTCGTTCTGGTTCTCCCAGCTGACGGCGGGGCGCTCGGCCGGGGTCTCCGTCTCGCTGTCTGCGTCCCAGTCGGTGAACCACGCGGAGCGTGCCGCGGCGAATATCAACAGATCGCCGTCGGCCTCGTCGGAGGGCTTCGTGGTCGCCTCGGCGCGTTCGGCGGCGGCGCGGCGGCTGCGGCCCGCGCCGGTGCCGTTGCTGCGGGCGGTGGCGCGTTCGGCCGGGCCGTCGACCAGGCGGAGCGCGGGCGGCTCGAAGCGGAACTCGCCGCTGTATTCCCCGCTGAGCTCGTCGGCGTACCCGGTGAGCGCCGGGTCCGGCACGGGTGCGGGCTCGACGAGGCGGAGACCGGCGGGCTCGGCCGGCAGGTCGCCGGTCTGCCACGGCGGCGGGACGCGACCCTCGCGCTGGCGGGGCAGCTCGACCGGGCGCTCCGCCCGGTTGCGACCTGCGGGGATCTCGCGGCGGAGCGCTCGGACCGCGGGATCTCGGTCCGGGACCGCTCGCTGCGGGGGATCTCGGTGCGGGCGGCCTCACGCGCGGGCTCCGGCGCCTCGGCGCGGGACCGCTCGCTGCGGGGGATCGCGGTGCGGGACCGCTCGGACCGGGCGGGCTCACGCGCGGGCTCTGCGGCCTCGGCGCGGGAGCGCTCCGACCGGCGGCCTTCGGACCGTCCGGTCGTCGCTGCCTCGTCGGTACGGCTGGCGCGCCGCCCCCGGCTCGGCTCCGCGACGGTCTCCCCGTCGGGGCTCGCCAGGTCGGAGCGGTTGAGCGGGTCACGGTCGGCCCGGTTGCGGTCGGTCCGGTTGCGGTCGGAGCGGCTCAGCTCGGAACGGTTGAGCAGCTCGGCGTGCTCGGAGCGGACGGCGGTGGGCTCCGCGGCGCCACGGCCGCCGAAGTCGCCGGTGGCCTCGAGGTCCTGCAGCTCGACCGGCGGCTTGGGCAGGTCGCTCAGGCGCGGCAGGCTGCTCAGGTCCGAGGAGAACGACGGGGTCTCGACGGCGTACGCCGACGTCGTCATGTTGAGCGGGTCGCCGTCGAACGCGTCGGTGCTGTCGGCGCCGCTCAGCGGCCAGTTGCTGCGCGTCCCGGGTGCCGGCGTCGCCGGGTCCAGGCTCGGCGGCTCACCGAGGGAGCTGAGGTCGCTGAGCCGGATCGCGCCGCTGTCGCTCTCGGCGGGGGGCGCGGAGGAGGGCCGGGTGAAGTCGAAGCCGCTCTCGGCGAGCAGCGGGGCGATGCCCGGCGGAGGCGTCGGCATCAGCGACGCGAACGTCGGCTCGGTCGCGGCCGGCGGCGGGATCACCGGTGCTGGGGCGACCGGCGGCGGTGCGACCGGGGCGGGCGCGACGGGCAGGGGAGCGACCGGCACGGGCTGCGGCGGCGCGGGCTGCAACGGCACCGGGATCGACTGCATCGACGCCGGGATCGGCTGCTGCTGGTACGTCGGCGGGATCGGCGGCGCGGGTGCGTACGTCGGCGTCGGCGGCTGGTAGGCGGCCGGCTGGTACAGCGGGACGGCCGGCTGGCCGGGCACACCGGCGGACGTGTTGTCGAACGCGCCCGGGAAGGTCGGCGAGTAGCTGGGCGGCGTCGACGTGACCGGCTGCCCGTGCCCGGGCGGCGCGGTGTAACCCGGCGGCGTCGAGGTGACCCCGTACGCCGGGGGCGTCGACGTGACGCCGTAGCCGGGCGGGGTGGACGTGACCTGCTGCCCGAACCCGGGCGGCGTCGAGGTCACGTGCTGCCCGTAGCCGGGCGGGGTCGAGGTGACGGGGGGGCCGTACGCCGGCGGCGCGGAGGCGACCTGCTGCCCGAACCCGGGCGGCGTGGACGTGACCGGCTGCCCGTAACCGGGCGGCGTCGACGTGACGGGCTGGCCGTACGCCGGGGGCGCGGAGGCGACCTGCTGCCCGAACCCGGGCGGCGTGGACGTGACCGGCTGCCCGTAACCGGGCGGCGTGGAGGTGACCGGCTGGCCGAACGAGGCGGCCGCGGGCTGGTAGCCGGGCGGCGTCGAGGTGACCGACGGCGGGCCGGAGACGACCGCGCGACGCGACGGCGGGCTCGACACGACCGACGCGGCCGGGGAGCGGACACGGCCGGCGGCTGGGCCTGCGAGGGCAGCGCCTGAGCGGGTGCGGCCTGAGCGCGGCGGCGACCACCGGTCGCCTGCGCGGCGGAGGTGCGTCCGGCGGCGGCAGCGGGCTGGGCACCTGCCCCGAAGGAGGCGGCGGCGGACCCGGGCGCACCCTGGGCGGCGGTCGACTCGGCGGCACGGGCGGCCTCGGCGGCGCGGGCGGCGACCCGGGTGCGGGTCGGCGGCGCGTCCTGCCCGACGGCGGCCACGGCTCCGAGGGAACCGGCGGCGGGGACGGGTGCGGGCTGCGCGGAGCGCAGCGGAGCGACCGGCGTCAGCGGCGAACCGGGGCGCTGGCGCCCCGGCTGCAGCCGGGACGGGCTCATCTTGTCGGCGAGGACGCCGACGAGCGAGGACGCGGCGGCGTCGCAGGCGCGGACCGCGGCGACCGACTGCCGGATGGTCTCGGCGACGGCGGCGGTGAGCGCACGGTTGACCCCGGTGCGGCGGGGGGTCTCGGCGATCGCGACCCGCAGCGCGGTGATGGCCTCGCCGAGGGTCTCGGCGTCGGCGAGACCGCCGGCGGCGAGTTCGGTGACGACCTGGGCGTCCCGGTTCCGGCCGGCGGCACCGCCGCCGAGGATGCCGGGCTCGGGCAGCGCGTCGAGGATCGCCAGCGGGATGGCCTCGGCGGGGTCCGGGTAGGCACGCAGTGCGGCCGGGTACAGCTCGCGCAGCACCTCCCGCAGCGTCGCCGCGGCGCTCTGACGGCCGGAGACGACCGCGGCGTGGGCGGCGAGGACCGGCTTGAGCGGCAGCATGTCACGCGGCGGGGACTGCCCGACCGCGGAGAGCACGCCGGCCTGCAGCGCGCGGGCGAGGCCCACGGCGCGACGCTCGGCGGCGTTGGACTGGATCTCCTCCGGCGACTCGTCGTCGGCGAACCGCTCGGCGTAGTCGTCGGCCGAGTCGTCGTCGGTGAAGGCGAGGTTGCGCCCGGCCGCGGTGAGCAGCTGGGTGACGACGTGGTCGTCGCTTTCGGCCGCGACCGCGACGGCGGACTGCCCGCCGGAGCGTTGCGCGAGCAGCGCGCTGAGCTCGGCGTAGCCGCCGGCGTCGTCGCTCACCTCGCAGATGTCGATGAGTCGGCCGGCGTCGTCGACGACCGCGACGGTCAACCAGATTTCGGAGCTTGACTGCGGCTCGGCGAGATCAGCCGACGCCAGACCGCAGTACACCCGAACGAGCGCCACCGCGTCGTCCTCCTCTCGGGACATCAGTTGAGCTTTCGCCACGTCGGCGGGGACGTGTCCCGGCACCCCGCCGTGTGTTGCCGCAGGTCAAACTGAACGACCTCTACTAAACAGGTTACGAGCGGGTGGCGCGATCAGCCGTTTCGGTTGAATGCCGTCATCGGCTGATCGTCGCTCAGCGCCGCACCCGTCCGGTCAAAGGTCGGGTCTTGCCCGCCGTGCCAAAATGCCCACGGCTTAGATCCTGTCGGTCACAAATCAATCACGCCAGTCCACAGCGGCAGAAATCTTGCCGATTATGGTCCGCCAGCCGAGCGCTGCCTGTTGTGCCCCGATTTTCTTCAGCCGCCGTTTGGCGAAGAAGCCGCCGACGCCTCCGCCGGCCGCCGCGCGCAGCGCCTCGTCGAGGTCGTCGAGCGGGGAGCCCGGGGCGAGGGCGGTGCGGACCGGCTCGAGGCGCAGCGAGTATGCCAGGTCGCGGGCGGCCTCGCCGGCGGCGATGAGCAGCTCGCCGTCCCAGGCGTCCTGCCCGCCGCGGAGGTTCTCCACGACCAGGTCCAACTCGTAGCGGTCCTCGTCCTTCGGCACGACCGCCGAGGCGGTGATGCGGGTCTTCAGGCTGCTCCACGTGTCGAGCTGGAGCAGGTCGTGCTCCTCGTCGGACTTCACGAACTCGACGAGGCCCTCGACGCTGCGGAACAGCAGCAGCTTGCCGCGGTGACCGAGGAACGCGGGAACCTCCTCGGGCTCCTCCTCGTCCTCATCCTCGTCGGAGTCGGTGATGACGTCCGCCTCGGCCTTCTCCGCGTCGTCCTCGTCCGGCTCGTCCTCGTCCGACTGGTCGTCCGACTCGTCCTTCGCGACGGCGTCGTCCGAATCTTCGTCCTCGTCCTCGTCGCGGGCGGACTTCTTCTTCGAGGACTTCGTCAGCGCCGCCGGGGGCTCGGGCTCCTCCTCGAACAGCTCCGCGTTCTCGTCGAGGATGACGACCTCGTCCTCGTCCACGTCGGCGTCGCGGCGGTGGAGGATCGCGAAGTCGTCCTCCTCCTCGTCCAGCTCGGTGGGGGTGAGGTCGGTCGACAGCCGGTAGGCCCGCAGGGTGTAGCCGACGCCCTTCGGCAGCGCGATCTCGACCGGCTCGATGTTGACGTCGGTCCACATCGCGTCGGCCTGCGCGGAGCGCTCCCGGCCGCCGTCCTCTTCGTTGAAGTCGGCGTCGTCGTCGAGCGCCTCGACCTCGTCGTCCTCGACCGCGTCGTCCTCGACCGCTTCGACCGCGTCGTCCTCGACCGCGTCGACCGCGTCGACCGCGTCGACCGCGTCGACGTCGTCGATGACGTCCGCCGTCTCAGTGGTGTCCGAAATGTCCGAAACCTCTTCGGCGGCGACCGGCTCGGGCGCCGGTGTGCTCTTCTTCGCCGCTGCTGGGCGCGAGGACGCCGGACGTGAAGAAGACGGACGGGAAGACTGGCGGGCCACTGTGACCTCCGTAGTCGGCTCGGCGTGCGGGCACACTGCTCACTTACATGGCCTCGCGCACAAACACCCTAGTGTGCCCGGTTGGCGACGGTCAGACCCCCTTGGGGTGCCAGACCGTCTTGATCTCCAGCAGTGCCAGCATGCGTGACACACCCGGGTCGGCGGTCCAGTCGGGACTACCAGGCCGGATCACCCGCTTCAGGTTCTCCGCCGCCGCAATTTCCAACTCGGTGGCGAGCGTGTTGTCCGTCACACCGGTGAGATCGATGGCATTGACGTCCATGTGCGCCGCGAGCCACGGCGCCATCTCGGCGACCTTGCCGGTGAGCACGTTGACGACGCCGCCCGGCAGGTCGGAGGTGGCGAGGACCTCGGTGAGCGAGACCGCCGGCAGCGGCCGGTCGGTGGCGGCGAGGACCACGACGGTGTTGCCGGTCACGATCGCCGGCGCGATGACGCTGACCAGGCCGAGCAGCGACGAGTCGGCGGGCGCGACCACCGCCACGACCCCGGTCGGCTCCGGCGCGGACAGGTTGAAATAGGGCCCGGCGACCGGGTTCGCCCCGCCGTGGATCTGCGCGATCTTGTCCGACCAGCCCGCGTACCAGACCCACCGGTCGATCGCGGCGTCCACCTGCGCGGTGGCCTCCTTGCGCGAGACGCCCTCGGCGGCCTTCACCTCGCTCACGAACTGCTCGTGGCGGCCCTCGAGGACCTCGGCGACCCGGTACAGGATCTGGCCGCGGTTGTACGCGGTGGCGCCGGACCACTTGCCGACGGCCGCGCGGGCCGCCTTGACCGCGTCGCGGGCGTCCTTGCGGGAGCCGAGCGCGGCGTTGGCCAGGAACGCGCCGGAGGCGGAATGCACCTGGTAGGACCTCCCGGACTCGCTGCGGGGGAACGCGCCGCCGATGAACAGCTTGTACGTCTTGCGCACGGCGACCCGTGCCGGTGACTCAGTGCTCAAGGTATGCCTCCAGCCCGTGACGGCCACCCTCGCGGCCGTAGCCGGACTCCTTGTAGCCGCCGAAGGGTGACGTCGGGTCGAACTTGTTGAACGTGTTGGCCCACACGACGCCGGCCCGCAGCTTGTCGGCGATGTGCAGGATGCGGGAGCCCTTCTCGGTCCAGACCCCGGCGGACAGCCCGTACGGCGTGTTGTTGGCCTTCTCGACGGCCTCGTCGGGCGTGCGGAACGTCAGCACCGACAGCACCGGGCCGAAGATCTCCTCGCGGGCGATGCGGTGCGCCTGCGTGACCCCGGTGAAGATCGTCGGGGCGAACCAGAACCCGCGGGCCGGCAGCTCGCACGGCGCCGACCACCGGGCGGCGCCCTCGTCCTCGCCGATCTGCGACAGCTGCCGGATCCTGGCCAGCTGCGCGGAGGAGTTGATCGCGCCGACGTCGGTGTTCTTGTCCAGAGGGTCACCGACCCGCAGCTGCGCCATCCGGCGCTTCAGCGACTCCAGGAACTCCTCCGCCACGGACTCCTGCAGCAGCAGCCGCGAGCCGGCGCAGCAGACGTGCCCCTGGTTGAAGAAGATGCCGTTGACCACGCCCTCGACCGCCTGGTCGAGCGCCGCGTCGTCGAAGACGATGTTGGCGGCCTTGCCGCCCAGCTCCAGGGTGAGGCGCTTGCGGGTGCCGGCGACGGACCGCGCGATGGCCCGCCCGACCTCGGTCGACCCGGTGAAGGCGACCTTGTCGATCCCGTCGTGCTCGACGAGCAGCCGGCCGGTGTCCCCGGCGCCGGTGACGATGTTGACCACGCCCGGTGGCAGCTCCGCCTGCTGGCAGATCTCCGCGAACAGCAGCGCCGTCAGCGGCGTCGTCTCGGCCGGCTTCAGCACCACCGTGTTGCCCGCGGCGAGCGCCGGCGCGATCTTCCACGCCAACATCAACAACGGAAAGTTCCACGGGATGACCTGACCGGCCACGCCGAGCGGGCGGGGATCCGGGCCGAATCCGGCGTACGGCAGCTTGTCGGCCCAGCCCGCGTAGTAGAAGAAGTGGGCGGCGACGAGTGGCACGTCGACGTCGCGCGACTCCCGGATCGGCTTGCCGTTGTCGAGGGACTCGAGCACGGCCAGCTCGCGGGCCCGCTCCTGGATGATCCGGGCGATGCGGAACAGGTACTTCGCGCGTTCCCGCCCGGGCATCGGGCCCCACACCGTGTCGAAGGCGTGGCGCGCGGCACGGACCGCGGCGTCCACGTCCGCCGAGTCGGCCGCCGCGATGTCGGCGAGGGCCTCCTCGGTGGCGGGGTTGATCGACTTGAACGACTCACCCCGCCCGTCGACGAACTCGCCGTTGATGAACAGGCCGTAGGAGGACCGGATGTCGACGACCGAGCGTGACTCCGGCGCGGGTGCGTACTGAAAGTCCATCGCTCTAGTCCAAGGTGAAGTAGTCGGGGCCCGCGTAGTGGCCGGTGGCGAGCTTGGTCCGCTGCATGAGCAGGTCGTTGAGCAGCGTGGAGGCGCCGAAGCGGAACCGGTCGGGGTCCAGCCAGTCGGGCCCGGCGGTCTCGTTGACCATGACCAGGTACTTGATCGCGTCCTTCGCGGTGCGGATGCCGCCGGCGGGCTTCACGCCGATGATCCGGCCGGTCGCGGCCCGGAAGTCGCGCACCGCCTCCAGCATCACCAGCGTCACCGGCATCGTCGCGGCCGGCTGGATCTTGCCTGTCGAGGTCTTGATGAAGTCGGCGCCGGCCAGCATCGCCAGCCAGGAGGCGCGGCGCACGTTGTCGAGGGTGGCCAGCTCGCCGGTCTCCAGGATGACCTTGAGGTGGGCGTCGCCGCACGCCTCCTTGACCGCCACGATCTCGTCATGGACCTCGGCGTACCGCCCGGCCAGGAACGCACCGCGCTTGATCACCATGTCGATCTCGTCGGCGCCGTCGGCGACCGCCGCGCGGGTGTCGGCGAGCTTCACGTCCAGCGGTGCCTGGCCCGAGGGGAAGGCGGTCGCGACGCTCGCCAGGTGTACCCCACTGCCGCGCAACGCATCGGCCGCCACCGAGATCATCGCCGGGTAGACGCAGATCGCGGCGGCGCTGGGGCAGGTGGGGTCCGCGGGGTCGGGGCGCACCGCCTTCGCGCACAGCGCCCGGACCTTGCCCGGGGTGTCGGAGCCTTCGAGGGTCGTCAGGTCGACCATGCGGATCGCCAGGTCAAGTGCCTGCGCCTTCGCCGTCGTCTTGATCGACCGGGTGCCCAGCATGGCGGCGCGCTGCTCCGCGCCGACCTGGTCGACACCGGGCAAACCGTGCAGGAAGGTCCGCAGGGCGCCTTGTGAGCGCGCGACCTCGGCGGTGAGGGTCATGCCCCCGAGTCTAGGCTTACTGCTCGTGGACGTACTCGTGGTGGATCACCCCCTGGCCAAGTCGCGACTGACCGCGATGCGTGACGAACGGACCGACAACGGCCAGTTCCGTGCCGCGCTGCACGAGCTCACCACGATGCTGGTGTACGAGGCGGCCCGCTCCTTCGCCACCGAGCAGTTCCCGGTGAAGACGCCCGTCGCCATGGCCGAGGGCACCCGCCTGGCGAACCCGCCGCTGCTGGTGCCGGTCCTGCGCGCCGGCCTCGGCATGGCCGACTCGGCCCTGGCGCTGCTGCCGGAGTCCTCGATGGGATTCGTGGGGCTGGCCCGCGACGAGGAGACCTACGAGCCGCGCGCCTACATGGAGTCGCTGCCTGGCGTCCTCAAGGGCATCCCGGTGCTGGTCCTCGACCCGATGCTGGCCACCGGCGGCTCGCTGCTGCACTGCGTGCGGCTGCTGGTCGACCGCGGCGCGACCGACATCACCGTGCTGTGCGTCCTGGCCGCGCCCGCCGGCATCGAGCGCCTCGCCGACTCGGGGCTGCCGATCCGGCTCGTCACGGCCGCGATCGACGAGAAGCTCAACGAGCGCATGTACATCGTCCCGGGCCTCGGCGACGCCGGCGACCGGCAGTTCGGCGGCATGCCCCGTTTCTGAGGCGGCTGTTTCCAGCTCCGGCGGCTTCGCCAGCGGTCCTGTGGGGGCTGCGCCACCCCACACCCCCCATGCTCCCTCGCTCCCACTCACGCTGAATTCTCGTCGCCGGATCGGGGGACTTCCGCTGCTCAGCCATTGCCTGGCGGGCTGAGCAGCGGCCTACGGTGACCGGCGATGAAGCACCGACGCTCGTTCCTGCGCACCCATCCAGTCCTCGCCGTGGCGCTCGCCGTCGGGGTCCTCGTCGGCTCGGGCGCCCTGGCTGCGACCGCCGTCGGCAGACCCGAGCCGCGGGCTGACGCCGTACCGGCGGCGCAGCGACCAGACAGCAGCGGCCTCGGGACGCTCGGGTCGGCTCCGGCGCGGAAGCAGCCGTCCACGGCGCCCTCGACGGCCCCGAAGACCACCGAGGGCGCCCGCCGCTGCGGGCTGAGCGCAAAACTGGTGCCGAGCTGCGGGCTGCTGTGGGGCGTGGCGCCGGGCGCGTTCACCGACCTGCCGTCGTCCGAGGCGCTGGGCAACTTCGAGCGCACCACCGGCCGGCCCGCCGACATTCTGCACTCCTACCACCGCGGCGACGAGGTCTGGCCGACCGCCGACGAAATCGCCACCGTGCGGCAGTCGCGCAAACGGATCCTGTTCGCCAACTGGAAGGTCGCCTGGGACACGACCTGGGCCGACGTCGCCGCCGGCGGGCAGGACGCCCGCATCGACCGCGCCGCCGCCCGGCTGAAGGCGTTCCCCGGGAAGCTGTTCGTCGCCCTGCATCACGAGCCGGAGAACGACGTGCGCGCCGGCGGCGGCATGACCGCCCGCGACTACGCCGCGATGTACCGGCACACCGTGCTGCGCCTGCGCGCCGCCGGCGTCACGAACGTCGTCTTCGTCATGGTCTACATGGCCTACGAGCCGTGGTGCGTGCAGCCGTGGTTCGGCGACCTGTACCCGGGCGACGACGTCGTCGACTGGATCGGCATGGACCCCTACCTGTTCGCCAAGCCCGGCGGCTACGGCCACGGCGACTTCACCTACCTGGTCGACCGCACCTCGGATCCCGCGAAGTGGCCCGGGTTCTACACCTGGGTCACCCGCACGCACGGCAACAAGCCCCTGATGATCGCCGAATGGGGGGTGTACGAGCATGCCGCCGACCCCGCCCAGAAGGCCTGGATCTACTCGACGGTCCGTCAGCAGCTCGGGCGCTTCCCGGCGATCAAGGCCCTCGTCTACTTCGACTCGCCGAACGCACCCAAGGGCGACACCCGCCCGGACAGCTCCCAGGCGGCCCTTGCGGAGTTTCAGAAGCTGGCCTCGTCGACGGTGTTCTCCGTGACGCTATAGCCCCAGAGCGGTGGCCGTCTCGGTCCTCAGCGCGGCCAGGCCGGCCCGGGCCCTCTCCCGCGCGGCGGCCACGTCACCGTCCGTGACCTGCTCCACGACCTCCAGGTACGCCTTCAGCTTCGGCTCCGTCCCCGACGGGCGCACCACCACCCGGGCCGGGCCTGCCCGCACGATCAGCACGTCGGCGTCCGGCAGCAGGTCCTCGACCGCGTGGACCGGCTCGTCGAGCAGCGCCACCGGCGGCCTCCGCCGGATCGTGGCCATGGCGGCCGCGATGTCGGCGAGGTCGTCGACGCGGACGCTCAACTGGTCCGTCGCGTGCACCCCGTGCTGCAGCGCGAGCTCGTCGAGGCGGTCGCCGAGGCTCTTGAACTCGGACTTGAGCCCCGCGGCGAGCTCGCACACCAGCAGCGCGGCGGTGATCCCGTCCTTGTCCCGGACGTGGCCGGGCGCGACGCAGTACCCCAGCGCCTCCTCGTAGCCGTAGACCAGGTCGTCGCCGGCCCGCACGATCCACTTGAAACCGGTGAGCGTCTCGCCGTACGGCATGCCGTGCGCCTCGCACATCCTCGACAGCAGGCTGGAGGACACGATCGTCGTCGCATAGCGCCCCTTGACGCCCCTGCGCATCAGGTGGTCGGCGAGCAGGACGCCCACCTCGTCACCGCGCAGCAGGCGCCAGGCGCCGGACGCGTCGTTCCTGTACGCGACCGCGCACCGGTCGGCGTCCGGGTCGTTGGCGATCGCGATGTCGGCGCCCGCCGCCGTGGCCAGCGCGATCAGCAGGTCGGTCGCGCCGGGCTCCTCCGGGTTGGGGAACGCGACGGTCGGGAAGTCGGGATCGGGCTCGGCCTGCTCCGCGACCACCGCCGGCTCGGGGTAACCCGCCTCGGTGATCGTGCGGACGAACACGTCCTTGCCGACTCCGTGCATCGGGGTGTACGCCACGACGAGATCCCGTGGCACCTCCGGCTCGACGGTGCGCAGCGCCCCGTCGACGTACGCGTCGACCACGTCCTCGCCCAGCGTCGTGCCGGCGTCACCCAGCGGCACGTCCAGTAGCGGCCCGACCGCCCGGATCGCCCGCTCGATCTCCCGGTCCGCGGGCGGCACGATCTGCGAGCCGTCGCCCAAGTACACCTTGTAACCGTTGTCCTGCGGAGGGTTGTGACTCGCGGTCACCATGACCCCGGCGGCCGCCTTGAGGTGCCGCACCGCGAACGCGAGGACCGGCGTCGGCAGCGGCCTGGGCAGCAGCAGCGCCCGCCGCCCGGCGCCCTGCGCCACCCTCGCCGTCTCCTCGGCGAACGCCTTCGAGCCGTGGCGGGCGTCGTACCCGACGACGAGCGGCCCCTCGACCCCGCTGTCCCGCAGCCACCGGACCAGCCCCGCGGCCGCACCCCGCACGACAGCGAGGTTCATGCCGTTCGGCCCTGCCCGCAGCGGCCCCCGCAACCCGGCCGTGCCGAACGTCAACGGCCCCGCGAACCGGTCCTGCAGCTCCTGGTGATCGTCGAGCACGGCCCGCAGCTCGTCCCGGCCGGCGGGGTCGGGATCGTCGGCCAGCCAGGCCTCCGCTTCGGCGCGCAGATCACTCATCCGTCGTTCTTAGCACGCCCCGCCCCACCCCGGCCGCCAAGCCGAGCACCCCCGGCGGCGGCCGCCCAGCTCCAGACCCTCATGATCGACTGGCGCACCTGCCGGAGGCGTGTCCGTTTCGCACCGAAGGTTGGGTTACAGCAGTGAGCTTCCGGTGCGCGGTCGCCGCCCGGATCGGTCGCGCGCCCCGTCGGCATGATCGAAGCGGCGATCTTCACCCCGCCGCTTGATCAAAGGACGCCTGTGGTCGCTGGGGTGGCCACTGCTGTCCTTCGATCACGTTCGCAAGATCGTCCGGCGGCGCCGAACCGCGGCCGCGGGCAGGAACACTGCTGTGCGTGGGCCGCGCCCAGCCACCCCGGCCGCTGCGCCGGACCGGATGGGTGCCGGTGCCTCCCGGATCGCTGCGATGTTCGCGGCCATCGGTGGCTGGACCGGGGAGTACCTCGCTTCAGACGGCGATCGTGTCCCCGCCCCGCTTGATCGAAGGACGCCCCCGGCCGCCGGGACGACCACCGCTGTCCTTCGATCACGGCCGCGAGATCGTCCGCCGGCGCCGAACCGCGGCCGCGGGCAGGAACACTGCTGTGCGCGGGCCGCCACCCAGCCACCCCGGCCGCTGCGCCGGACCGGATGGGTGCCGGTGCCTCCCGGATCGCTGCGAAGTCGCGGCCATCGATGACTGGACCGGGGAGTACCTCGCTTCAGACGGCGACCTTGTCCCCGCCCCGCTTGATCGAAGGACGCCCCCGGCCGCCGGGACGACCACCGCTGTCCTTCGATCACGGCAGCAAGATCGTCCGGCGGCTGCCCGCCGGCCGCGGCGACACCCAACGACAGCAAACACCAATCATGCGCGGGTCGGACCCGCGGCAGGCGCTCGCCCGGCGGCCGTACGCGTGACCACCGGCAAGGACGGTCCGGAGCGCGCCGCCGCCGCACGCTGCCTTGCTGTGATCAACGGCGCGCGCTGGTCGCTCGCACGGCCACAAGACGACTTCGATCAACCGCAAGACCCGCCCTCGAGGCGTCCGATCCGGCAAGGAGCCCGGTCCGGACACCGGCGGGCGGGTGCGCGTGTCATCGCGCGCCGGTCCAGGCACGCACGTCGGAGCATGCAGCACGCGGCCCGGGTCTGCGACGGCGCAGCAGGGGCGGGACTGCCTGAGCGCGCTCGCGCGTGTGCCGGCTCACAGGGCCCCAAGCGCGTGCCGGCGCCGGCCCGGCTCGTCGCCCCTTGCCGGCCGGGCGTAGGGCGGCGAGCCGTCAAGCGCCACGAAACGCCCGCGGCACGGGATCCTTCGATCAGGCGCCGGGACCCGTGCGGCGGGTGAGCTCAGCGGGTCACTGGCTGGTCGTGGCGCCTGCCGAGGGGGTGGTGAGCTTGAACGAGCGGACCATCTCCTCGAAGATGACCTTGCTCTCGGCGAACTTGGCCTCGGGCACGGTCACGAAGAAGTGGTAGCTCTTGCCGTTGAGGACCACGGCGTTCCACAGGGCGTGGCGTTGCTGGTCGCCGGCGCCGCAGGTGTATTCGAGGACCGCGGCGTCGTGGCCGTCGAGCTTGTTCTCGGTCATGTCGACGTGGGCGAACGGCTGGGTGCAGCTGGACGCGGTCGACTTCAGCCGGTTCTCCGCGCTTTCGAGGAAGGCGCGGGGCGTGTTCGACGCCTTCTCGATGTTGACGCGGATGCGGCGGTTGGCGTCGGCCGGGTCGGTGATGTCGTAGTAGGGCGCCGACGCGTTGCCGAGCTGCTTCTTCGTCCAGCCCTTCGGGATGTTGACCGTGATGCCGCCGGGGTGGGTGAAGGACTCCACGTCCAGCAGGGGGCGCGCCGGGGCGCTCGTCGCGGTCGTCGTCGGCTTGCCGCTCTGCGCGTCGGAGCCGCCGCCGGAGAACAGGCCGGACATGGACAGCGCGACGACGAGGACGACCACGACGCCCGCGGCGACGGCGATCTTCGCCCAGCGTGGTGCCTGGGTGACGATGCGCTTGAGGTCGGCGCCGGGCTGCTTCGGCGGCTCGGCCGGGGCCCGGGTCCAGTCGGTGGTGCCGAGCGGGCCGTCCTGGTAGGCCGCGTAGCGGCTGGCGTCGGTCCGCTCCAGCTCGGGCTCCTGCGCCTGGTGGGACGGGCCGCCGGAGTGCATGCGGCGCAGGGCACCGCTGACCGTCTCGCCGGGGGCGATCATCGCCCGGCCGCCGATCTGGCCGGTCGGGGAGTGCTGCGGGGTCGCGACCGTCGGCTGGTGCGTCGGGCGGACCACCGCATACGGGTCCGTCATGTGCGCCGGGGCGTTGCTGGCGAGGGGGCCGGCGAGCAGGTCACGCAGGACCGCGCGGGCGGTCTCGACATTCCAGCGGCGGGCCGGGTCCTTCTCCAGCAGGCCGTAGAGCACGCCGGCGAGCGGGCCGGCGCGGACCGCCTGGGCCGGCGGCTCCTCGACGACGGCGCGCATCGTCTCGAACGGGTCGCGCCGGTCGAACGGCGGGCGGCCCTCGACCGCCGTGTACAGCGTGACGCCGAGGGAGAACAGGTCGCTGGGCGGCCCGAACTTGGCGCCGATGGCCCGCTCGGGGGAGATGAAGTGCGGCGAGCCGAGCACCATGCCGGGCGTGGTCAGCTCGCTGTCGGTGGGCATGCGGGCCACGCCGAAGTCGGTGAGCACGCAGCGGCCGTCGCCGGCGATGAGCACGTTGGCCGGCTTGACGTCGCGGTGCAGCACGCCGGCGGCGTGGGCGACCTCGAGCGCGCCGAGCAGGGCGATGCCGATCTTCGCGACCGCGCGGGCGGCGAGGGGGCCGTCCTCCACGATCATCTCGGCGAGGCTGCGGGCCTGGAGCAGCTCCATGACGATCCATGGGCGGCCGGCCTCGGTGACCACGTCGTAGACCTGGACGACGGCGGGATGCGACAGCGCCGCAGCGGCGCGGGCCTCGCGCAGCGTCCGCTGATACATCGAGTCGCGGTCGCTGGGGGCCATGTTCGGCGGCAGTATCACTTCCTTGACCGCCACGTCACGGCGCAGCACGGTGTCGCTGGCGCGCCACACGGTGCCCATGCCGCCGTGGCCGATGGCGGTGCGCAGCGCATAGCGCCCGCCGATCACCACGCCTGGCGCGGCACGCTGGCCGGGCACGGGCATGCTCGTGGAGCCAGGCTCGCGGGGCTCCCGCTGGTCGGGGCCGCGCGCAGGATCACGCCCGGCTCCGGCGGAGGCCAGAGCGCCGGTGGGTGGCAGGGGCTCGCCGTGCCACGTCGGGAGCTGAGTCACAGGCAGTAAACCGTCGTCATGGAGGGGAGATGACTTTCTCGCTGTACGACCGCGGTCCCCACTATCTTGCTTGCTGGCCGCCGGTTAAGAAAGGTGGGGTCCGGTCCTTCACCGTACCGTGACCCACAGGCAACCGTGCGTGCTGATCTTGTCGCGCTGCTGAAACGGTTGGATTGAATCCGTTCATTCGGGGAACCCGAACGGTACGGCGGAGCGTCTACGCAGGGGTACTGAAACGCATCCGGAACATCGGGGGACTACTTTCCCTGGATTTCCAGGTGCACCTGCCGATCAGCGGGGGGCCGGACGGACGCATGGTGCGGCGTCGACCCCCGGGTTCATGCCACTCTGCGACGTCTTCCGTCACTGTGCGTCGATCATCGGCGACCATGGCGGCAGCACCGAGGCGAAAAGTTACTCGCGACACCACGTGACCGTGGCGCCTGTCACCCGTTGTAGGAGGTGAGGGGTACTTGTCTGAAGCGGACCGCACACTTCCGACGAGGCCAGCAACTTTACGCCTCCAGTACCAATCAAGTGACGCTCAGCTATCCGAACATCACCAGAATGATGTTGCGCTCCGTCACCTTGACCCAGTTAGTCTGTCCGTGGCACGCATGGGGCGGGCCGCTCCTTTAGACCGAAATAGAGAACTCACCGTGACGAGAGCGCTGACGCTGCCCGATCCCGCCGCTGCGGCGGCGCGGGTCAGCAAGTTGACGTCGTCCTGGCCCGAGACTCCACCCGGGGCCGATCCGCTGCCCGGTCAACTCGACCGTTGGCTCACCTCCCGGGGTGCCGAGCTCGTAGCCGTCCGGCGTCACATTCACGCGCATCCGGAGCTCTCCGGCCAGGAGTTCGAGACGGCGGCCCTCGTCGCCCGCGAGCTGACCCGTGCCGGTCTGTCGCCCCGCATGCTGCCCAAGGGCAACGGCGTCATGTGCGACATCGGCTACGGCGACCGGGTCATCGCGCTGCGCGCCGACCTGGACGCCCTGCCGCTGCCGGACACCAAGGACGTGCCCTACCGCTCCACCGTCGACAACGTCTGCCACGCCTGCGGCCACGACGTCCACACCACGATCCTGCTCGGCGTCGGCCTCGCCCTTGCCCAGCTGGCCGAGCGCGACGAGCTGCCGGGCCGGGTGCGGCTGCTGTTCCAGCCGGCCGAGGAGACGATGCCGTCCGGCGCGCCCGAGGTCATCGCCGCCGGCGGGCTCAAGGACGTCGCCGCGATCTTCGCGCTGCACTGCGCGCCGCAGCTGCCGGTCGGCCTCGTGGGGGTCCGCTCCGGGCCGTTCACCGCCGCCGCCGACAAGATCGAGGTCCGGCTCACCGGGCGCGGCGGGCACACCGCCCGGCCGCACCTGACCGCCGACCTGGTCCACGCGCTCGGCCGGATCCTGGTGGACGTGCCGTCGCTGCTGGACCGCAAGCTCGACGCCCGCGCCGGGGTCTCCATGGTGTGGGGTGCCGTGCGGGCCGGCGAGGCGGCCAACGCGATCCCGATCGAGGGCATCGCCCGCGGCACCATCCGGGTGCTCAGCCGCGACGCCTGGCGCGACGTGCCCGAGCTGGTCACCAAGCTCGTCCACGACGTCATCGCGCCCACCGGCGCCGATGTGGAGGTCAAGTACACCCGCGGCGTGCCGCCGGTGGTCAACGACCGTCTCGCCACCGCGATCATCGCCGGCGCCGCCGGTGCCGCCCTCGGCCCGGACCGGGTCGTCGAGGCGGAGATCAGCATGGGCGGCGAGGACTTCGCGTTCTACCTCGACGGCGTGCCGGGCTCGATGATCCGCCTCGGCGTCGGCGTGCCCGGCTCGGACCAGAAGTTCGACATCCACCAGTCGTCCTTCGACGTCGACGAGCGCGCGATCGGCTACGGCGTCCGCGTCATGGTCCACACCGCCCTCGCCGCACTGAGCGCGGGCGCGTTCTAGGCCTCGGCGCAAAGCAGAAGCACGCAAAGCAGGAGCACGCAAAGCAGGAGCACGCAAGGCAGGAGCACGCAAGCAGGAGCACGCAAAGCAGAAGCACTGGCCCGAGGGCTATCTAAAAGCGTCACTGGTCTGATAGCCATGGGCCGTGGTCACTGAGTTGCGTGTGCACGGCGTCACGGGCACCCCGGCGGAGGACGTCCTCGACCGGCCGCTGCTGCGGCGGGTCGCGGGCGACACCGACGCTGGGTTCTTCCGCCCCCGCGCGGAGTACGGCGCCGTCACCGGCCCCGGCGGCGTGACCCTGGAGGCCTACCGCTGGGGCAACCTCACCGCCGGCGCCGCCGCCCGGGCGCTCTGGCTGCTCCTGCTGCCGTTCATGTTCGCCAACGTCGCCATCTGGCTGCGGCCCGACGTCGGCCCCGGACCCCGGGCCGTGATCCGGGCGATCACCCGCGTCTTCGCGCTGACCATGACCGCGTCGTTCGTCCTGGCGTTCGTCGAGATCTCGATGGACCTCGTCGGCTGGCAGTGCGCGGCGCTGCCCCGCTGCCTGCAGGACCGCGGGTACCTGTCGATTCTCGCGGACGGCACGTTCGCCACGACCAGCCGGCGGCTCGCCGTCACCGCTCTGATCCCCGTCGTCGCGATCGCGTTCCTGTGGTTCCTCGGCCGGCGCACCTGGGCGCGGTACGAGGCGTACCCCGTCACCACCGACGGCGACGGCGACGGCCTGGCGCACCCGTGCTTCTGGAACGGCCGGCCCCTCGTCGGCAGGCTCCGGTCGCTGCACATCGCGGTCGCGTTCGGCACCCTCGACGCGGTGCTGCTCGGCGTGCTCGTCCCGCACGACCGGCATCCGCTCGGGTACGTCCTCGCCGCCGTCACCGCCGTCATCCTGCTGTCGGGGTTCCTCGCGGTGACCCTGAGCGCCGTCGTGCACCGCGACAGCCCGGCCGCATGGGCGAAGCCGTTCACGCGCGTGCTGAGCCACGCCGCCGTCGTGCTGACCGGCTTCGTGCTCGCGTACGCCTGCCTCAACCGCGACCCGTGGACGGCCAAGGACCGGCTGCCGGTCTTCAGCGGCACCGTCACCGTGCTCTTCGGCGTGCAGGTCCTGCTGATGCTCGTGCTCGGCGGCGTGGTCCTGGGGACCCGCCCGAAGCGCACGTTCCTGCAAGGGCTCGCGGGCCCGCTGATCGCCAGCACCGGGCTCGGCGTCGCCGTCGCGTTCGCCGCCGGGATGGCGTACCGGGTCGCCGACTTCCTCGACCGCCGGGCGCTGCCGTCCACCGCGGACTACAAGGAGGCCCGCCACCTGATCGAACCGCCGCCCGCGTACGAGTGGGCCGCCGCCGGGTTCGTCCTGCTGCTGGTGCTCGCCGTGCTGGTCGGGCTGAGCATGGGGCTGCCGCTGGTGCGCCGCCTGCGCAGGTACGCCCGGGTCGTCACCGACGCCGACTTCCGCGGCGGCCGGCAGCGCGACGGGCGGCGGGCCCGGCACATCGACACCGCCGTCGCCGACGCCCTCGTCACCGACCACGTCGGCCGCATGCTCGTCTGGGTGTTCGTGCCGGCCGCCGCGGCGGCGGTCGTCGCGACCGGGTTCGCGCTGCTGGGGCAGCGGCCGATCCGGCTGGCGTCCTCCGGTTCGGCGGCGGCCGAGGTGATGTCGGTCGTGGTCAACCTCGGCACCTACCTCATCGGACTGTCGGCGTTCGCGCTCGTGTTCATCGGTGTACTGGCATACCGGTACCAGCGATTCCGCCGGATCGTCGGCGTGCTGTGGGACCTCGGCACGTTCTGGCCGCGGGCCGCGCATCCCCTCGCGCCGCCCTGCTACGCCGAGCGGGTCGTGCCGGAGCTGGCCCGGCGCACCGGGTGGCTCGCCGCCGAGCAGGGCGGGGTCGTGCTGTCCGGGCACAGCCAGGGCACCGTCCTGGCCGCCGCGACCGTCCTGCAGCTGCCGCCGGAGGCGCAGGCCCGCACCACGCTGCTGACCTACGGCTCGCCGCTGCGCCGCCTGTACGCGAGGTTCTTCCCCGCCTACGTCAACGACGCGGTGCTGGAACGCATCGGCGCGGTGCTGGCCCGCCCCGAGGATGGCGTCCTCGACGCGGGTCAGCACAGCCCCCGTTGGGTCAACCTCTGGCGGGACACCGACCCGATCGGCGGCCCGGTGCAGTCACCGACCGCACGGGATGTGCGGCTGGTGGACCCGCCGGGCTTCGACATCGCACCCGGTGACACGGTGTTCCCCAAGGTTGACGGGCACTCCGGCTACCAGCTGCGGCCCGCGTTCGGCGCTGCCGTGGCCGGACTCGTGACGGTCCTGTCGAGCACCTCGGCCGAGCCGCCGACGGTGGAGAACCCGTCGGCGCACCCGACGCCCTGACCGGACACTGCTCATCGGTGGTGCGTGACCCGTTCCGGGGTCACCGGTCGTCCTCGTCGCGCTTCGGCGGCGCCTCGGACGGCGCCTCGGACGGCGCCTCAGTCGGCGCCTCGGACGGTGGCTGGCCCGGCCCCCGGCCGCCGGCAGGCGACGCGGAGGCCGGACCGGTACCGGCGGCCGGACCGCCGGCAGGCGCCGGAGACGGGGCCCGTCCCGGCCGCGGGACCGGTGGACGGCGGCGCGGTGACAGGACCGCCGGTGGCGGGCGGCGCCGACACCGCGCCGTGACCGGCCGGCATGGCAGCAGGACCACCGGCGGGCGGCATCGAGCCAGGACCACCGGCGGGCGGTGCGGAGACCGGACCCGCGGCGGGCGGTGCGGAGACCGGGCCGCGAGCGGGCGGCACCACGGCGGGCGGCGGGCCGGGCCGCGCACCTGCTCCCGGGCGCGGGGCGGTCGGGAACGCGGCCGTCGGCGGGGTCCAGCCCGGCGCCGGACCACCCGGCTGCGCGCCCGCGGCGACCAGCGCGGGACGGCTCGGCCGGAAGCGGCGGAAGAGCCGGACCAGGACGTACAGCGGCACACCCAGCAGCAGCAGCCACGGGACCAGCCAGCCCAGCACCGTCAGCGCCACCTGCAGCGAGGCGAGGAACGCCTTCATGCCCGACTTGAAACCGGCCACGATGCCGATCTCGTCCTTGTCGCGGGTGATCGCCGCCTCGGGGCCGAGCAGCTGCAGCGTGATCGTCGACAGCGCGGTCAGGCCGTCGAGCTTGCGCTTGCGGGCCTGCAGGGACTCGAGGTCCGACAGGCGGCGCGACAGCTCCGACTCCAGCGAGGTGATCTCGCCGATGGTGGTGGCCTTCGCCAGGAGCGCGCGGATGCGGTCGACGCTGGCCTCGGCGTTGTTCAGCCGCGCCTGCACGTCCACGACCTGGTCGGTCACGTCCTGCGCGGTGATGGTGCGGTCCTCCTCGTCGCCGAGGTCCTTGAGCTGCTCCAGCGTCGGCGTGAACTTCGCCGCCGGGATCCGCAGCACCAGCGTGCCCGTGGAGCGGCGGTCGTCGCGCCGGCGGTTGTCGCCGCCGACGAAGCCGCCCGCCGCGGTGGCCAGCGTGATCGCCTTCGCGGCCGCGGCGTCGACGTCGTCCACGCGGACGGTCATCGAGCCGGAGTAGATGATCGAGCGGTTCTCGACGTCGAGGTTGTCGGGGACCTTGTTCTGGTTCGGGTCCTGCAGCGGCTCCTTGGCGGGGCCGGCCCCCGGGCCGCCGCCGCCCTCCTGCGCCACCCCGGGCGCGACCGCGCCGCGGTCCGCCGAGCTGGGCGCGGCGGAGTCCTTGCTGTCGCCGGCGCAACCGCCCACTGCGACGAGCAGCGCGGCACCCACCGCCGTGAGGAACACTCTGGTGCGCCTGACTGACATGACGCCTCCTGGGTAGGGTCGATCGGAGCGATCGAACTGCACCCTGGGACGTAGCCGGGCCGCACCCCGGTTCCCGCCCCCAGCGTCACGGTTGCGACACAGCAGAGCCACGGCGAGAGCACAGCAAGCAGAGGAGACGGAGCCCATGCGCATCACCAAGTTCACGCACGCCTGTCTGCGCATCGAGCACGACGGCGGGGTGCTGGTGATCGACCCGGGCGTCTTCAGCGAGGCGGAGGCCCTCGACGGCGCCGACGCCGTGCTCATCACGCACGAGCACTTCGACCACGTCGACATCGAGGCGCTGCGGGCACTGAAACGCCCCGAGTTCACCGTGCACACCCACGCCGACGTCGAGGCGCAGCTCACGGACCTCGACGCCGACGTGTATGCGGTCGCGCCCGGCGACACCTTCGTCGCGGCCGGGATGACGGTCCGCGCCCACGGCGGCAGGCACGCGGTCATCCACCCGGACATCCCCCAGGTCGTCAACGTCGGCTTCGTGATCGACACCCCGGACGGCCCGCTCTACCACCCGGGCGACGCGCTCCACGTGCCGGACGAGCAGATCGCGACCTTGTTCGTGCCGGTGTCCGCGCCGTGGCTGAAGCTCGCCGAGGCGATCGACTTCACCCGGGAGGTCGCGCCGGAGCGGGCGTTCGCGCTGCACGACAGCCTGCTGGTGGACGCCGGTCAGCAGATGGTCACCGGGCACATGATCAGGCTGTCCGGCACCCGGTACGCCCGCCTGGAGCCCGGCACCAGCGTGGGTTAAGGCCTCCAGGCCATCAGGTTGGCGAAGAGCTCCGCCTGTTCGACGGCGTCGTCGAGGGCGTGATGGGTGTGCCGGCGCTTCGACAGCAGATGCGCCGGCATGCGGCTCTTCACTGCCGCGCCGATGGGGACGCCCGCGCGGACCGCGTACAGGGTCTTGATGTCCAGGCAGCCCGAGTGGCCGAAGACGCTGCTGCCGGCGAAGCGCAGCAGGTACCAGTACAGGAACATCCAGTCGAACACCGCCGGGTAGGCGACGATGACCGGCCGCCCGGCGCCGGCGGTGCGCGTGACCCAGGCGCTGAGCTCGGCCATGGCGGTCGCCGGGTCGGCGCCGTCGCGCAGCAGGGCCGCCCGGTCCAGCCCGGACACCGCCAGGGCCTCCGGGACGAAGTCGTCGCTGATCGGGCGCAGCTCCCGGTAGAACGTCTCAGCGGTCGGGTCCGCCGCGACGAACACCCCGTCGGAGCGGCCGGCGACGGCGAGGCCGAGGCTCACCATCGAATACGGCCCGGGGATCGGGCCGTCGGCCTCGACATCGAGGGAGAAATAGACGTCCGCGCGCATCCGGTGATCCTACGATCGGATGGTGGACGATGCGCTCGCCGCCGTGGTGGCAAGGCTGTACGCGGTGCCGCCGGAGGAGTTCGTCACGGTGCGCTCCGAAGAGGTCGCCAAGGCCCGCAAGGCGCGCGACACCGGGCTGGCCGCCGCGATCGGCAAGCTGCGCAAGCCGACGGTCGCGGCGTGGCTGGTCAACCTCCTCGCCCACGAGCGGCCCGACCTGGTCGAGGAGCTGCTCGAGCTGGCCGTGGAGCTGCGCGACGCCCAACGCGAGCTGCGCGGCGCGGAGCTGCGCGAGCTGTCGACCAGGCGCCGCTCCACCGTCGCCGCCCTGGCGAAGGAGTCCGCCCGCCTCGCCGGCCCCGACCGGGGCAACCTTCCGCTGCAGGAGGTGGAGGGAACGTTCGCGGCAGCGCTCGCCGATGCGACGGCGGCGGCGGCGGTACAGCAGGGAGCGCTGACAAAATCGCTCGAGTACACGGGTTTCGGGGAAACCCCACGACCGCAGCTGCGACTGCTCCAGGGCGGTGAGGACGCGCCCCGGCTGAGCACCGTGACCGCGAAACGGTCCACGCCGACGCAGGACGACCGGGAGCAGCGCGCCGAGGCCCGCCGGCGGGAGGAGGAGCGGCGCCAGGCCGAGGCCGAACACGCCAGGGTGGTCAAGCAGGCCCGCCGCGAACTGATGACGGCGCTGCAGCAGCTGACCGACGCGGAGACCGCGAAATCCGAGGCGGAGCGCGCCGTCGCCGCCGCGGAGAAAGCGATCAAATCAGCCGAGAAGCGGGTGAAAATCGCGCAGGACGCCCTCGCGGACCTGTCCTGAACCCGACCGGACCCGCTCCCACGAACGTGTGCCTACTCTGTGATCCACCCGAGCAGGCAGAATGAGCCGGGTGACTCCCGAGCAGGCGGCAGCGGCGGCGAAGCAGGCCGTCCTGATGCTGGGCGGCGCGTTCAGCGACGACCCCAAGACCATGCGCCGCGCTCGGCAGATCGGGCTGACCGGCTGGGCGTTCTACGTCGCCGGCCGCGGCGGCGCCCTCGGCGACGTGCGGGCCGACACCGTCGCCGCGGCGCTCGGGTTCATCGCGCCCGAGGCGGTGCAGGACGGCTGGGACGCCGCCCGCAAGGTCGCCCCGCCCGAGCAGATCGCCGCGGACAACCTCGACGAGTGCTGCCGGTGGGGCCGCGAGCACCTGGAGAGCTTCTACGCCCTGCCGAAGCTCGTCGAGCTCGCCGAGCGGGTCGTGGTCAGCGCCGAGACGGCCGGCATGCCGCTGTTCGCGGCGTGGCGGGCGATGCCGCTGCCCGACGACTCACCCGGAGCCCGCGCCGCCGTCCTGGCCCACCTGCTGCGCGAGCACCGCGGCGCCGCGCACCTGCTCGCCATCCGCGCCAGCGGCCTGAGCCCTCTGGAAGCGATCATCGCCGGCCCCGAGGGCGAGGCCGGCGCGACGGCGTTCGGCTGGCAGCCGCCGTTCCCGCCCTTCGAGCCGCTGGTGCGCCGCCGCAGCTGGGCAGAGGCCCTCACCGACCGCATCGCCGGCGAAGCGTTCCGCGCCCTGGCACCCACCGAGCGCATCGAACTGGTCAACCTGCTCGACGCGGCGGTGACCACCGTCCGGGAGGCGGCACCCGTATGAGTTCTCTGCCCGGTCTCGACGGCTGGACCGTGCGCGGCTGCACACTGCGCGACGTGCCCGCGATCCTCGCGATCACCCGGGCCAGTGACATGGCCGCCCTCGGCGAGCCGGACTGGTCCGAGGACGAGGTCGTGGCGACGCTCACCGCCCCGGCCGAGGACCCGGCGGTCGATTCGTGGCTCGCCGCGGGCCCCGACGGCGAGCCGGTCGCCTGGGCCTATGTCGACAACCCGCAGCGCGGCGTGCGCGACAACGTCGAGGTGTACGGCTGGCCCGGCCGCGGCGAACCGGCCTACGGCCCGCTGCTGGACCTCGCCATCGCCCGGGCCGCCGAACGCGCCCGCCGCAACGGCTTCGCGCGCTCCATCCTGCGCGCCGGGACGCTCGCCTCGGAGACGGCGCTGGTGGCGGTACTGGACGGGCACGGCTTCGCCTTCGTCAAACGGCACGCCCGGATGAGCCGCCCGCTGACCGGCGACGAGCGCGCCCCGTCCGGCTTCGACATCCGCCCCGTGCGCCCCGACGAGCTGCCACGCTTCCACGAGGTGCTCGAGTCGGCCTTCGCGGACACCCCCGACTTCCAGCCGACCGGCTACGACGACTGGCGCGCGGCGATCGACGGGCTGCCGTCGGTCAGCTGGGACGAGTGGTTCGTGGCGCTGGTCGACGGCGAGATCGTCGGCGTGCTGCAGTCCGCCGACCAGGCCGTCGAGCACGGCGAGGGCTGGATCAAGAACCTGGCCGTGTTGTGTGGTCACCGGAAGTCCGGCATCGGCGGGGCGTTGCTGCGTACTGCCTTCGCGGCGTACGCGGCTAAGGGGCGCAGTGGGGCCGGGTTGGGGGTCGATCTGACCAATCCGACTGGGGCTTATCGGTTGTATACGGGGGTGGGGATGACGGTGACGTTTGCTGCGGATGTCTATGAGCGTCCGCTCGACGTTCCCTGATGCGCTGGCTACCTTGCGGTCGCTCTTCGCGTGCGTGATCGTCATCTCCGTAATAGAAAATCCGACACGGCTGCGGCCGTTTGTGGTTCCGCGCAGCCTTCGGCGGCGCGACGGGTAGCGCGGTTGCCGTCCGTGCCGTCTTGCGGTGATGCCAAGCCAGGTCCGCGCTCACATGATCCAGCGCCGTCGAGGTCGTCGTTCGGTGGTGCCACACCGTCGCTGGTTTCAAAAACCATCGCAAATCACCCAAACCGTGGCACGCCCGAGGCGTGCACCAAGATCCAGTCCGGCCCCGTCTTGATCGAAGGATCCGGGTGGTCGTCCGGACGGCCACGGCCGTCCTTCGATCATGGGGCGGGGTGGAAGATCGCCGTCCTGAGCGTGGGTACTACCCGGTCTAGTGATCGATGGTTTTCGTTTTTTGACCAGCGGCGGTGTTGTAGCACCGAATGATGCGCTCGACGGCGCTGGATCATGTGAGTTCGGACCTGGCTTGGGATCACCGCGACTACGGCACGGACGGTGACTGCGCTACCTGTCGCGCTGCCGACAGGCTGCGCGGAACCACGAAGGCCGCAGCCGTGATGGATTTTCTATTACGGGCATGCCGAACCCGCACGCGAACCGCAACGGCAAGGTAGCCGGCGAAGCGGGCAGAGAGACCGGGCCCGCTACGGCATGGCGGTCTTCGTGGGCCGGGCGCGCAGCGCGTCGAGGTAGTCCGCCGGCGCGCCGGCCTTCGCGGCCGCGTTGGCGATCTCGGCGAGATACCAGGCCGTCGGCAGGCCGCCCTCGTACCCGTTGAAGACGTAGACCCACGCGGTCGCGTCGCCGTCGAGGGTGGCCACGCGCAGGTGCAGCTTCTGGTACGTGCCGGCGAGCGCGCCCTCGACCTCGTCGAGCTGCTTCTCGTCGTTGGGGTGGACGTCGTAGAGCGCGACGAAGACCCGGTCGCCGGGTGACTCGACGATCGTGGTGACCGAGCCCTCCCAGCCGAGGACATCCTCACCGGCGAACGTCAGCCGCCAGCCTTCCAGCCAGCCGGTGCCGATCATCGGCGAATACGGACAGTAGGCCCGCATGCGGGCTGGGTCCAGGTTCGAGCCATACGCGGCGTAATGACGCACGGCGATGACGATAAACCCGTCAGGGTGCGGGAGAGAATACTGCAGAGCGTGTCGGATTCGGATCCACTCGTCGGCGCGGTGCGGCCGTTCGGTTGGGGCGCCGCCCGCGGGTGCGTGCCGACGGGGGACAATAGGGCGTCAAGGGGTGAGAAGGGGTGGCGTTCGTGGGCCGGATCGTGATCATCGGAGGGGGCCCGGCGGGCTATGAGGCGGCCCTGGTCGCCGCGCAGCTCGGTGCCGAGGTCACCGTGATCGAGGCCGAAGGCGCTGGTGGCGCGTGCGTGCTGCACGACTGCGTGCCGTCCAAGACCTTCATCGCCAGCTCGAGCGTGGTCACCGCGCACCTGGACACCGAGGAGTTCGGCGTCATGGGGCCGCCCGGCGACGACGTGCGGGTCGACGGTCCGGCGGTGCACCGGCGGGTGAAGCGGCTGGCCGCGGCGCAGTCGGGCGACATCCACTCGAAATTGCTCAAAGCGGGTGTTGAGTTCGTCACGGGCACAGCGCGCCTCGGTGAGGACACGCTGGGTCACACTCATGCGGTGCAGATCACACCCGCCGGCGGTAACGCTCCGTATGTGATTGCGGCCTCAACGGTACTGCTGGCCTCCGGCGCGACGCCCAGGGTGCTGCCGACCGCGGTGCCGGACGGCGAGCGGATCCTCGACTGGCGCCAGGTGTATGACCTGCCGCAGCTGCCCGAGCACCTCATCGTCGTCGGGTCCGGCGTCACGGGCGCCGAGTTCGCCTCGGCGTATCTGGCGATGGGCATCGCCGTGACACTGGTCTCCAGCCGGGACCGGGTCATGCCGCACGAGGACCCCGACGCCGCCATGGCGATCGAGCGGGTCTTCCGGGCGCGTGGCATGACGATCCTCAACAACTCCCGCGCGGCCGCCGCCCGCCGGGTCGACGGCGGGGTCGTGGTCGAGCTCGCCGACGGCCGCTCCGTGGAGGGCTCGCACGTGCTGATGGCGGTCGGCTCCGTGCCGCAGACGGCCACGCTCGGGCTGACGGAGTACGGCGTCGAGGTCGCCCCCGGCGGCTACGTCACCGTCGACCGGGTGTCGCGCACCAACGTCCCCGGCATCTACGCCGCGGGCGACTGCACCGGGCTGCTGCCGCTGGCCAGTGTCGCCGCCATGCAGGGCCGCATCGCGATGTGGCACGCGCTGGGCGAGGCCGTCGCGCCGCTGAAGCTGCGCACCGTCGCCGCGAACGTGTTCACCGACCCCGAGCTGGCCTCCGTCGGCATCACGCAGTCCGACATCGACAGCGGCAAGGTCCCGGCGCGGTCGGTCATGCTGCCCCTCGCCGGTAACGCCCGGGCGAAGATGGACGGGCTCGACGACGGGTTCGTGAAGATCTTCTGCCGGCCGGCGTCGGGGCTGGTCGTCGGCGGGGTCGTGGTCGCGCCGAAGGCGAGCGAGCTGATCATGCCGATCGCGATGGCGGTCGAGAACCACCTGAGCGTCGACCAGCTCGCCCACACCATCACGATCTACCCGTCGATCTCCGGCTCGGTCGCGGAGGCGGCGCGGCAGCTGATGCTCCACGCCGAGGACTAGGGCAGCTCCCGGTAGATGTCGCGGGCGTAGTCGACGACCGCGGCCCTGGTGACCGTGGCCTCGATGGGCAGGACCTCCAGGCAGCGGCGCAGCGCCTCGGTGAGGATCGGGCGCGGCACCCGCATGGACACGGTGCAGTGCGGGACCCACTCGCCGGGGTCGTACAGGGGCAGGCTCTCGATGCCGGCGCCCGTGAGGTGCCGCCACACGTCGGCCTGGTGGCGCATCAGGTCCGGGGTCGGCGCCAGGCCCAGGAACATGACCCGGCCGACGAACACCCCGGCGAACTGGAAGTTGAGCCGCAGCGGCGTAGCGACCCGCACCGGTGCCAGGGCCTCGGCGACCGCGTCCGGGTCGAGGGCGCGGGCGCCGATCAGCGAGACGTGCGGCCGGTGCTTGCCGTCGTGCGGCGTGCGCAGCGTCTGCACGCCGAGCTCCTCCAGCAGGTCCCACAGCACGCGGATCCGGCGGGTGGAGCGCTCGTCGAGATGCATCTCCAGGGCGGCGACCATCAGCGGGTCGCCTGGCACGCCGGGCACCAGTACGCGTTGCGGGCGTTGAGCTCCGCCGTGCGCACCGGGGTACCGCAGATCAGGCAGGGCAGGCCCGCGCGGCGGTACACGTAGACCTCGCCGCCGTGCCGGTCGACGCGTGGGGCGCGGCCCATCGCCTCGGGCAGGTGGACACTGTGGACGGTGTCGATGCGGCCGTCCTGTACACCGGCGCGCATCAGCATCCGCAGATCCTGCCAGATCGCGTTCCACCGCGGGCGGGTCAGCCGCCGGCCGGGGACCGTGGGGCGCAGCCGGGCCCGGAACAGGGCCTCCGTCACGTAGATGAGGCCAGCCCCGGCGACCACCGACTGATCCATCAGCAGTGCCATCAGCGGCCGGTCGGATTTCTTGATGATGGTGTACGCCGCCACCCCGCCGTCGTCGACGTCGCTGAGCGGGTCCGGGCCGAGCCGGGCGTGCAGGGCCTCGACCTGCAGCGGGTCGAGCAGCTCGCACGCCGTCGGGCCGCGCAGGTCGAGCCAGTGCGCGCCGTTGGCCATCCGCAGCCGCACCTCCCCGACGGCCGGCGGCGGGTCCGCGTCGCCGTCGGTGAACTTGCCGTACAGCCCGAGGTGGACGTGCAGCGTCACGTCGCCCTCGTAGTGGTGCAGCAGGTGTTTGCCGTGGGCGGAGGTGCCCAGCAGTACCCGCCCGTCGACGCGGGCGGCGCCGTCGGCGAACCGGCCCTGTGGGCTGCTGACCGCAACGGCGCGGCCGGCGAACAGCGCGCGGTGCCGCCCGGCGAGGCGGTGGATGGTGTGACCTTCAGGCACCGAACGTTTATACCCGTCGCGCCGCGACCGTGGCGCGCTATTCTCGGGGGCATGAGTCGCAGCGCACTGTCCACGACGACGCCGGGTCCACCCCGGCGGCGCTGACACTCGTCGTTCAGCCATGCTCCGGGGCGCCTGCGCTCCGGAGCATTTTCGTGCGCCCGAGGTGCCGCGCCCCCCTGTCACAGGGAGCCTCCTCATGCAGGACCATCGCAAACTCGGCCGCGACCTCGAACTGTTCCACTCCGACCCGCTCGTCGGCGCCGGGCTGCCGCTGTGGCTGCCCGCCGGTGCCGCCGCCCGCCGCGCCGTGGAGGACTACCTCCACGCCCTCGAACGCCGCAACGGCTATCAGCACGTCTACTCGCCGCCCCTGGCGAAACGCGAGATGTACGTCAGGTCCGGGCACCTGCCGCATTTCGCCGACGACATGTTCCCGCCGATGGCGTTGAGCGAGCACGACGCGTTCGTGCTGCGCCCCAGCCTCTGCCCGCACCACGCGGCCGTGTTCAACGCGCGCGGCCGCTCCTACCGCGAACTGCCGCTGCGCATCGGTGAGATCGGCGGGCAGTACCGCGCCGAACGCTCCGGTGTCCTCGGTGGACTGTCGCGGGTCCGGGCGATATCCCTCAACGACGGGCATGTCTTCTGCACCGAGGAGCAGGTGCACGGCGAGGTCGTCGAGTCGCTGCGGCTCATGCGGGTGGCGCACGAGGCGCTCGGCTTCAAGCCCTCGTCGTTCCGGCTGTCGCTGCGCGGCGAGGGCGGCAAGTACGTCGACGACCCCGCCATGTGGGACAAGGCGTCCTCGGTCCTGCGTGCCGCCCTCGACGACGCCGGCGTGTCCTATGTGGAGGCTCCCGGGGAGGCGGCCTTCTACGGCCCGAAGGTCGACGTGCAGCTGCTCGACCACGCCGGCCGGGAGAGCACCCTCGCGACCGTGCAGGTCGACTACTTCCAGCCGGCCCGTTTCGACCTGTCCTATGTGGACGCCGGTGGCGAGCGGCGCCGCCCGGTCATGGTGCACCGCAGCGTCGCCGGCAGCATGGAACGGCTCTTCGCGCACCTCATCGAGGTGCACGACGGGGCGTTCCCGGCCTGGTACGCGCCGCTGCAGGTGGCCGTGCTCCCCGTCTCCGACGCCTGCGCCGGCGGCGAGTTCCTGCGCGCCTGCCGCGCCGCCGACCTGCGGGTCGAGGAGTGGCACGCGGGCAGCCTCGGCGCCCGGATCCGCCAGGCGGTGGCGCGCAAGGTGCCGTACGTCGCGGTCGTCGGCGAACGGGAGGCCGCCGACGGCGCGGTGTCGCTGCGCCCGCGCGATCCCGGTGCGCTGTCGGGGGTGCTGCCGATCGGGTCGGCGGTCGCCGCGTTGTCGGAAGTGTGCTCGGCCCCATAAACAGGCGGGCGCGACCGGTGCGTCAGTCCAGGTGTGCGGATCTTCCGGATCGTCGTCCTGCTCGCCCTCGTGGCCGGCTGCTCGTCCACGCCGTCCTACTCGGCGCCCGCGGTGTCGCCCGCGGTGTCGCCGGTGGTGTCCTCGGCCCCCGCTCCCACGCGGGGGCCGGCCACCGTCGACGTGCCCGTCATCAGGTACCCCGTCGAGGGCGGCGGGCAGTTCGACTTCGCCCAGGCCGCCGGGCCGGTCGTCGGGGGCAAGGGCACGCTGCTGAGCTACCGGGTCGGGGTCGAGCGCGGCATCACCGGCGTGGACGCCGCCACGTTCGGCGACGCCGTCGAGCTCATCTACGCCGACACGCGCAGCTGGCCCGCCACCGGCAACTGGCGGCTGCGCCGGGCCGGCCAGGGCGAACGGTTCGACTACACCATCTACCTCGCCACCCCGGCGACCCGCGACGTGCTGTGCGGCAACGGCTACGACCGGTACACCTCGTGCAGGAACGGCAACACCGTCGTCGTCAACGTGGCACGCTGGGCGCGCGGCATTCCCGGGTACGGCGCCGACCTCACCGCCTACCGGCAGTATGTGGTCAACCACGAGACCGGTCACCGCCTCGGCCGCGGCCACGAGCTGTGCCCCGGCCCCGGGCGCCCGGCGCCCGTCATGCAGCAGCAGACCCTCGGGCTGCACGGCTGCGTCGCCAACCCGTGGCCGATCGTCGACGGCCGGCCCTATGCGGGGCGCTCCGGGCAGTACAACGATCCGACTCCCGAGGAATCGCCATAAACGCCCGGGCACCCGGCCTCGTCTAGGAGGTGAGGGGGTGCTGTGTGCAGGACTTCGACGACTTCGTGACGGGTCGCAGCGCGTCGCTGCTCCGGTTCGCCTATCTGCTGACCGGGGACCGGCACCTCGCCGAGGACCTGACCCAGGAGGCCCTCGTGCGGGCGCACCGCCGCTGGCACGCCATCACCGGCGAGGACGGTCCGGAGCCGTACGTGCGCCGGGTGATCCTGCGGCAGTACCTGTCGTGGCGCCGCCGCCGCGCGAGCACCGAACGGCCGGTCGCCGAGCCACCCGACGGCCCGGCCGGTGGTGACCTCGCCGACCGGGTGGCCGACGCCGACGAGCTGTGGACCGCGTTGCACACGCTGCCCCGCTCGCAGCGTGCCGTGGTCGTCCTGCGCTACTACGAGGACCTTCCCGACGCCGAGATCGCCAGGCTGCTCGGGTGCGCCCAGGCAACCGTCCGCGTCCACGCGTTCCACGCACTGCACCGGCTCCGGTCCGTGCTGACCCCCGTGCCGGCCTCCTTCGGCTCCCGTGGAGACAAGTCATGAGCTTCCGTGCAGACGTGCCAGTGACCTTCCATGGAGGCGGAGCATGAGCTTCCGTGCAGACGTGCCAGTGACCTTCCGCGCAGACGTGTCAGTGAGCTTCCGTGGAGGCGGGGCATGAGCGACGTCGAACATCGCGTCCGCGACCTGCTGGAGCGCCACGCCGCCGACGCCCCGCCCGGCGCGACCCTGCTCACCGCCGTGCGCAGGGAGAGCCGGCGCCGCACGCGGCGCACCCGCGTCCTGCTCGCCGCGGTCGTCACGGTGCTCGCCGGCGCCGGCGCTACCCTGCCGCTACGGCTCGCCACCGCGCCCATGACGGTCGCCGCGCCGTCCACGCTGAGCGAGCCGGCCACCCCCGCGACCGTCACGTTCCCCCTCAGCCTGCCCGCCGACCCGGGCACGACGCCGCCGCCCGGCCCGGCCGAGGTGCGGCTCGCCGCGGGGCTGCCGACCCTCCGACCCAGCCGCTGCCGGGCACCGGCGGCGTCACCGCCACCGTGACCGCGAGCCCGGCCCGCCCGGCGGTGCTGGCCACCGCGACCGGCACCACCCCCCTCACGGTCCGCGGCCACCCCGGCCACGCCGTCGAGTGGTCCGACGACGCCGGCGGCCCGGAGCTCTCGCTGGTGTGGCAGGAGAGCGCCGAGCAGTGGTTCGAGCTGCGGGCGTCCCCCCGGGTGCCGGTGGACCGCCTGGCCGGGTTCGCCAAGAGCCTCGTGCCCGTCCCGGTCACCGCGCCGGCGCCGTTCACGTTCGCCCTCGTCCCCGACGGCTACACCATCGACAACGTCAGCCCCGCCGCCGTGACCTTCTGCCCCGCGGACGTCGCCTTCGACCAGTCCTTCGTCGGCAAGATCACCGTGATGCTGGGCGTGACCGGCGAGCAGTCCCCGGGCCGCCGGGTCGACGTCGCCGGCCACCCGGGCACGCTGACCGACCCGGCCGGCGGCTACCTCGCGCTGCAGGTCGACCTGGGCGACGGGCGGCTGCTCGTGGTGCAGTCCGCGGTGCGGGTGCCGCTGCCGGAGCCCGACCTGATCCGCTTCGCCGCCGGCATCACCGTCAACCCCACTGCCACCCCCGGCCAGGGCTGACGAGGAATTGTCCCGGACGCAGGGGAGCAGTGGGGTGGTTCACAGTAGATGCACCCTAAACCGTACATATGGGCATACGATTCATTTGTGTTAGTTGTAACCACTGAAGGCTTACCGGGGTACGAGATCACCACGGTGCTCGGCGAGGTGCTGGGCGTGTGCCCCACGTCGCGGAACCCGTTCGCGGCGGGGCTGCGGTCCACCGAGGGCGGGCCGGGAATGGACATGTCGCAGTTCCTGGTGCAGACCAGGGCCAAGGCGGTCGGGCAGATGGTGCACGTGGCGGAGCAGCGCGGCGCGAACGCCGTGGTCGGGATGCGCTTCCACCACCGCGACTTCACCAACACCTGGGCGGAGATGTGCGCCTACGGCACGGCCGTGGTCGCCGTGCCGCTGCACGCCAGCTCGGGCGCCCACGCGGCGGAGCGGGCTACTTCAGGGTCGCGATGACGGCGCCGGCGGAGACGACCTCACCGACGGCGGCCGACAGGTCGGTGACGACGCCGGACTTGTGAGCGTTGAGGGGCTGCTCCATCTTCATCGCCTCCAGCACGACGATCAGGTCGCCCTCGGCGACGGTGTCGCCCTCCGCGACCGCGATCTTGACGATGGTGCCCTGCATGGGGCTGGTGAGCGCGTCGCCGCCGGCGGCGCCGGACTGCTTCTTGGGGGTCGAGCGCCGGCGCGGTGCGCCGGCGGCAACGGGGGCGGCGCCCGCGCCGAAGCCGGCCGGCAGCGAGACCTCCAGGCGCTTGCCGCCGACCTCCACGACGACCGTCGAGCGCTCCTCGGCGGCGGGCAGGTCTGCGGCGGGCGCGGTGAACGGCGGGACCGTGTTGACCCACTCGGTCTCGATCCAGCGGGTGTGCACCCGGAACGGCGACGCGGTGAAGGCCTCGTCGCGCAGGACGGCGCGGTGGAAGGGCAGCGCGGTGGCCATGCCGTCGACGACCATCTCGTCGAGGGCGCGGCGGGCCCGCTCCAGGGCCTGCTCGCGGGTCTCCCCGGTGATTATGACCTTGGCCAGCAGCGAGTCGAAGTTGCCGCCGATGACGCTGCCGGACTCGATGCCGGCGTCGACGCGGACGCCGGGGCCGGTCGGCAGCCGCAGGACGGTGACGGTGCCGGGGGCGGGCAGGAAGCCGCGGCCCGGGTCCTCGCCGTTGATGCGGAACTCGATGGAGTGCCCGCGCGGCTCGGGGTCGGCGTCGAAGCGGAGCTTCTCGCCGTCGGCGACGCGGAACTGCTCGCGGACCAGGTCGATGCCGGCGGTCTCCTCGCTGACCGGGTGCTCGACCTGCAGGCGGGTGTTGACCTCCAGGAAGGAGATCGTGCCGTCGTTGCCGACCAGGTATTCCACGGTGCCGGCGCCGTGATAGCCGGCCTCGCGGCAGATGGCCTTCGCCGACTCGTGGATCTGGGTGCGCTGGGCGTCGGTGAGGAACGGCGCGGGCGCCTCCTCGACCAGCTTCTGGTGGCGGCGCTGCAGTGAGCAGTCGCGGGTGCCGACGACGATCACGTTGCCGTGCTGGTCGGCGAGGACCTGGGCCTCGACGTGGCGGGGCTGGTCGAGATACCGCTCGACGAAGCACTCGCCCCGCCCGAACGCGGCGACGGCCTCGCGGGTCGCGGACTCGAACAGGGCCGGGATCTCCTCGATGGTGCGGGCGACCTTGAGGCCGCGGCCGCCACCGCCGAAGGCGGCCTTGATGGCGACGGGCAGGCCGTGCTCCCGGGCGAACGCGACGATCTCGTCGGCGTCGCGGGCGGGCTCGGCGGTGCCGGGGACGAGGGGCGCGCCGGCCCGCTGCGCGATGTGCCGGGCGGTCACCTTGTCGCCGAGGTCGCGGATGGCCTGCGGGGTGGGCCCGATCCAGGTCAGCCCGGCGTCGATGACCGCCTGGGCGAAGGCGGCGTTCTCGGAGAGGAACCCGTAGCCGGGGTGCACGGCGTCGGCGCCGGCCGCGACGGCGACCTCGATGACCTTCTCGATGCGCAGATACGAGGCGGCGGCGGTGTCGCCGCCGAGCGCGTAGGCCTCGTCGGCGAGGCGGGTGTGCAGCGCGTCGCGGTCCGAGTCGGCGTAGATCGCGACACTGGCCAGACCGGCATCGCGGCAGGCGCGGATGACGCGGACGGCGATCTCGCCACGGTTGGCGATGAGAACCTTGCGCACGCTGAACGCTCCCTCGGGTAACCCTCCAGCGCAGTCTAGGCGACCTGCTCGGCGGGGACCGCTGCCAACAATGTCACTGAGTGCCGTAGTCAAGAAACACCATTACGATAGTGTCGTGTCTACTACGCGTCTGATGATCATGGGGCTGATCTCCTACCTCCAGCCCGTCCACGGCTACGACATCCGCAAGGAGTTGACCAGCTGGAACGTTGAGAGCTGGGCCAACGTGCAGCCGGGCTCGATCTATCACGCGCTGCGCCGGATGACCGAGGAGGGCCTGCTCGAGGCGGTCGACACCGAGCAGGTGGACGGGCGTCCGGCCCGCACCAGGTATCAGCTGACGAAGGCCGGCGAGGTCGAATACCAGACGATGCTGCGGCGGTACTGGTGGGAGTACGCCGAGCCGGTCGACCCGTTCCTGGCCGCGTTCGCGTTCCTGCCGTCGCTGCCGCGGGCCGAGGCGGTCGGCGCGCTGCGGGCCCGCGCGAGGCTCCTGGAGAGCTGGGTGGCGACCTATCGCGATAGCGGCGACGAATGGGCCGTCGGCAAGCCGCCGCACGTGGGCTGGCAGTTCGAGCTGACCATGCTGCGGTCCGAGGCGGAGGCCCGCTGGTGCCACGACGTCGCCGCCCGGGTCGAGGCCGGAGAGGGTTCGCACTTCGCCGAGGACTCCGAGGAGCACGGCGCCGAGGCGTGGCGCAAGGCGATCCGCGAGCAATTCGGCGAGCCGGTCGACGAGGACGAGGATTGAAACGCGATATATATCTGTCTTGACTAGTAGAACTATATCGCGTTAGGTTGACCCTGCGAGACACGAGACGACAGGGGAGACCGTCATGATCGAGACGAAGGGTCTGCGGAAGTCGTACCGCTCACGGGCCGGTCGCGAGACCAAGGTCGTCGAAGCGGTGCGGGGGGTCGATCTCTCCGTCAAGGAGGGGGAGATCTACGGCTTCCTCGGCCCCAACGGCGCCGGCAAGACCACGACGCTGCGGATGCTGGCCACGCTCATCACGCCCGACGGCGGCGAGGCCGTCATCGCCGGCGCGGACCTGCTGAAGCACCCCGGCGAGGTGCGCCGCCGGATCGGCTACGTCGCCCAGGGCGGCAGCACCTGGGACGAGAGCACCGCCCGTGAGGAGCTGGTGCTGCAGGCCCGCTTCTACGGCATCCACAAGGCCGAGGCGCAGCAGCGGGCGAAGAAGGCCCTGGAGGCGTTCCAGCTCACCGAATACGCGGACCGCAAGACGAAGACCTACTCCGGTGGCCAGCGCCGGCGGGTCGACATCGCGCTCGGCATCATCCACGGGCCGAAGGTGGTGTTCCTCGACGAGCCGACCACCGGGCTCGACCCGCAGAGCCGCGCCCACATGTGGGACGAGGTGCGCCGCCTGCGCGACGAGGGCATGACCGTCTTCATCACCACGCACTACCTCGACGAGGCCGACGCCCTCTGCGACCGGATCGCGATCATGGACCACGGCGAGATCGTCACCGAGGGCACGGTCGACGACCTCAAGCGCGAGGTCGCCGGCGACGTGGTCACGGTCGGCGTCAACGGCGCCGCGAAGGCCGCCACCGACCTGCTCAAGGGCCAGGACTACGTCCGCAAGATCGAGGAGAACCAGGACCACTCGCTGCGGCTGTATGTCGACGAGGGCGCCGTGGCGATCCCGCACATCCTTCGCGTCCTGGACACCGCCGGCGTGCAGCTCAAGCAGATGGAGCTGCACCGCCCCAGCCTGGACGACGTCTTCCTCACCAAGACCGGCCGTTCACTTCGGGAAAGCTGAGTAGCGATGAAATTCCTCCGCGACACCTGGCTCGTCTTTGCCCGCCAGATGCAGCTCATGCTCCGCCAGCCGGTGTGGCTGATCGTCGGGGTCGTCCAGCCGCTGTTCTACCTGTTGCTCTTCGCGCCGCTGCTCAAGCCTGCGCTGGGCGTGCAGACCAACGCCGAGGCGTACAAGCTGTTCGTCCCCGGCCTGCTGGTGCTGCTGGCGATGTTCGGCTCGCTGTTCACCGGCTTCGGCCTGATCGCCGAGCTGCGCGCCGGCGTCATCGAGCGCAGCAGGGTCACCCCGGTCAGCCGCCTGGCCCTGCTGATCGGCCGCTCGCTGCGCGACGTCGTGTCGCTGCTGTTCCAGGCGGCGCTCATCGTCATCATCGCCGTCGGGTTCGGCCTCAAGGTCAACGTGCTCGACGTGCTCGCGGCGTTCGCGCTGATGGCGATCATCTCGCTGATGCTGTCGGCGTTCTCCTACGCGATCTCGTTGAAGCTGCGCAGTGAGGACGCCCTGGCGCCGCTGCTCAACACGATCTCGCAGCCGCTGCTGCTGACGGCCGGCATCCTGCTGCCGCTCACGTTCGCCCCGACCTGGCTCAAGCGGGTCGCCGACTGGAACCCGTTCTCCTGGGCCACCGACGGCGTCCGGGCCCTGTTCGCCGGCGACGCGGGCGCGGACTCGGTCTGGCAGGCCGCCGTCGTGATCGGCGGGCTGACCCTGATCACCGTCGTGTGGGCCTCCCGCGCCTTCGCCCGAGGCGTCCGCTAGGCAACGCTTGAGTGCGGCGCGCAGCGTCGCATGGGGGTGTGGGTGGGAACCCCCACTGCTCTTCCGGCCGATAGGCCGCCGAGGCAAGAAACTGTACCGGTAACGACCGTCACCGTCTCGGCCCCTTCCAACCTTGGGAGGGGCCGTGACACCGTCAGGTGGTGCCGCGACTCGTCCGTGACCGTCTCACCTGGGTCATCTATGTGCAGCTGTCCCTGTGGTGCTACTTCCTCTACGGGTTCGGGCCGGTGGCCCCGCTGCTGCGCGACGAGTTGCACATCAGCCGCACCCTCGCGAGCCTGCACGGCACCGGCTTCGCGGTCGGCGGCATCATCGGCGGCGCGGTCATCCCCGCCCTGACCCGCAGGTACGGCCGCAACCGCCTCATCTGGGGCGGCCTGACGCTGATCAGTGCCGCCGCCGTGGGCATGTTCGCCGCGCACCACCTGGCGCTGACCCTCACCTTCGCGACGCTCGCGAGCTTCGGCGGGTCGCTGCTGGTCAACGGGGTCGTCGCGGCCCTCACCGAGCACCACGGCACCGCCGGCCCGGCCGCGATCAGCGAGGCCAACGCCGCGGCCGCCGCGGTCGGCCTGGTCGCCCCGCTGGTCGTCGGCCTGGCCTACGGCATCGGCCTGGGGTGGCGGGTCGGGCTGGTGCTCGTGGTCGTCCCCACCCTGTTGCTGGCGGTGTTCGCCGGGGTACGGGCACCCGAGCCCCTCCAGGTCGTCACCGCCGACGGCAAGCGCGTCCGCAGGCTCCCCACCACCTACTGGCTGGCCGCGACGAGCCTGTTCGCGACGGGCTCGGTCGAGGTCTGCCTGACGCTGTGGGGCAGTGACGTGCTGCGGGCCCACGCCGACGTGTCGGCGGGGGTGGCCACCGCGGCGGTGTCGATGATGATCGCCGGGATGGTCGCCGGAAGGATCATCGGCGGGCGGCTGCTGCTGCGGTACCGGCCGACCCGCATGCTCCTGGCGGCCCTCGGCGTGTCGGCGGCGGGCTTCGCGCTGTTCTGGTCGGCGACGGTGCCGTGGCTGGCGGTCTCCGGCCTGTTCGTCTGCGGGCTGGGCGTCGGCCTGCACTACCCGCTCGGCATCGGGCTGGCGCTCGCGCACTCCGACGGGCAGCCGGACCTCGCCGCCGCGCGGGCCTCCTTCGCCGTCGGGATCTCCTTTGCCGTCGCCCCGTTCGCGTTGGGGGCGATCGCCGACGCGGTCGGCCCGCACACCGCATTCCTGCTCGTGCCCGGGTTCCTGCTGCTCAGTGTGGTGGTGGTGGCGCGGCTGGACCGCGCCACCCTGCCACCGGTGCCGGTCAGAGCCGTCGAGCCAGTGTGAGCCCGTCGGCGATCGGCAGGATCATCGAGTCGACCCGGTCGTCGGCCAGGACCCGACGGTTGAACTCGACCATCGCGAGGGTGCCTTCGTCGCCCGGGTCCGGGTCGATGATGTGGCCGTGCCGCAGCACGTTGTCGACCAGGATCAGGCCGCCGGGCCTGGTGCGGGGCACGACCGCCTCCCAGTAGCCGAGGTAACCGGTCTTGTCCGCGTCGATGAAGACCAGGTCGAGGTGCGGCTCGGCGGGCAGCGCGGCGAGGGTCTGCGCGGCCGGGCCGATCCGCAGCTCGACGCGGTCGTCGAGGCCGGCGCGCCGCCAGTACCGCCGGGCCATCGACGTGAACTCCTCCGACACGTCGAGGCAGGTCAGCCGCCCGCCGTCGGCGAGCCCGCGGGCGATCGCGATCGACGACAGCCCGGTGAACGTGCCGATCTCGAGGGCCCGCCGTGCCCCGGTGATCCGGGTCAGGAGGGTCAGCAGCGCGGCCTGCTCGGGCGCGACCTGCATGCCGGCGTCGTGCGGCAGCGCCGCCGCGGTCTCCGCGATCAGGTCCCGCACCAGGTCGTCGGGCTCGCTGCCGTTGGCGACGACGTAGGCGTGCAGCGCGTCGGTGAGGGGAAGCGTCTGTCTCGTCATCGCTCGATCCTGCCCGACCAGTAGTCGGTCAGCCGAACGCCGAGGATCGCCATCAGCACCCGCAGCGTCGGCAGCGACAACCCGACGACGTTGCCGTGGTCGCCCTCGATGCGCTCGATGAACACGCCGCCGAGGCCGTCGATGGTGAACGCGCCGGCCACGTGCAGCGGCTCGCCGGTCGCCACGTACGCGTCGAGCTCCTCGTCGCTGGGCTCGGCGAAGTGCACGATCGTCTCGACGGTCTTCGACGTGTTGTTCCCCGTCGCCGTGTCGATCAGGCAGTGCCCGGTCTGCAGCACGCCGGAGCGCCCCCGCATCGCCTTCCAGCGGGCCACCGCGTCGGCGGCGTCGACGGGCTTGCCGAGGGCCTCGCCGTCGAAGGCCAGCATCGAGTCGCAGCCGAGCACGAGCGCCCCCTTGAGGGACGGGTCCAGCGACTCGGCGACCGCCTGGGCCTTGAGCTCGGCGAGGGTGCCCGCCAGGGCGGCGTCGCCGGAGGCCTCGACCGCGGCCTCGTCGACGCCGCTGACGATGACCCGTGGGTCGATGCCCGCGGACTGCAGCAGCTTGCGGCGGGCGGGGCTGGCCGAGGCGAGGATGAAGGTCTTCACGGGACGGACGTTAGTACCATCGCGGCCATGCGGAAGCTCTGGGCGGAGTTCAAGGCGATCGCGATCGGTGGCACGGTCCTGGACCTGGCTTTGGGTTTCATCATCGGCTCGGCGTTCGCCACGCTCGTCCAGTCGTTCGTGACCAACCTGTTCCTGCAGGCGGTCGCCTCCGTCGTCGGCGAGCCCGACTTCCAGAAGCTGGAGATCACGCTGCACCGCACGCCGATCAGGTACGGCGTGTTCCTCAACGACCTGCTCCAGTTCATGCTGCTGGCGGTCGCCCTGTTCGTGATCATCAAGTTCATGACCTGGATCGGCGTGGAGCGCGGCCGGTCCCTCGATCAGCGGCAGTGCCCGTTCTGCTTCGACCGGGTCCCGGGCGCCGCGCTCATCTGCCGGTCCTGCGGGCAGCAGCTCGTGGCGGACCTGCCGACGCTCGCCGAGGCCGAGCACCTGCTCGACGAGCGCGAGGCGCGGCGCTGGCCGACCTTGCCGGCGCTGCCGCCGATCGCGATCCCGCGCCGGAGGCCACCGGGAGCGGCCCCCCGCCCGGGACGAGACCCGGGACGAGGCGCCCGCGGCGGACGGGCCGCCGGCGGGAGGGCCTACTTCCAGCGGGGACGAGACCCTGGCCGGGCGCTCTGCCGCCAGCGGGACACCGGAGCCGGAGCCGGAGCCGCCGCGGCGGCCGGCCGGCTGAACAACACGCCCACGATCGCCGCGACCTCTTCGGCCGTCGGCGTGCCGCGGACGACCTTGAACAGCGCTTCCTCGGCCACCGTGACTCCCTGAAAGTGTGCGAAACGTTGCCGTCCTGCGAGCATACGCATGTATCGGCGGCGCATACTCAAGCGGAACGGGAGTCGATGGCGAGTTTGGGGGGCGCATTGACAAACGTCTCATTTCGAGCCGCGTCGATGCTCGTTGTCGGCGTGCTCCTCGCTGTCCTGTTGCCCGCGGTGCCCGGGCACGCCCGTGAAGGCGAGCAGCCGGCCTCGGTCTCCGCGTCGTTGCGCTACCAGATCACGTTCGTGGCGCGGTCCTGCGACTCCTACGCCGACGTCATGGCCAACCGGGTCCGTGACGACCGGATGGAGGCGGCGACCGCGCCGGGCCGGGGCAACGCGTACAAGGACGGCCAGGCGGTCGACCCGGCCGTCGAGGCCGCCAACGGCAGCGGCTGCACCGCGCTGCCCGGATGGCATTTCTCACTGGGACCCGGTCAGGAGAAGAAGGGCGCGCTGTCGACGGTGACGACGCCCGCCGTGGACTCCGGCGAGACCGTGGCGCAGGTGCCGCTGCTGGACGCCGCGGGGTACAAGACCGACAAGCTCATCGACGGCGCGGTGACCATGCAGCTGTCGCCGGAGCAGGCCAGCGCGTCCACGCACCGGCAGCTCTGGGTGCAGGGCGGCACGCCCGGCGATCCGCTGCTCGCCGCCGCGCGGCCCGGCTACGGCTTCGGCGCCCTGCGCTGCGCCGCCGACGGGCACGCCGGCGGCAACGTGCAGTGGCTCGGCTTCCCGGCCGGGACGCGGCACGTGTTCTGCTTCGCGTACTACGTGAAGTCCGCGCAGGCGCCGGGCACGCTGGTGGTGAAGGCCCGCACCGCCACGCCCACCGGCTACCCGCAGCGCTTCGCCTTCGACGCCTCCGCGAGCTACACCGCCGACAAGCGGATCCACGCCGACGCGACCACCGACGCGACCCTGGTGCGCAGCTCCGGCGGGACGCCCGGCACGGTCGTGTCGCGGACCCCGGCCGGCTGGACCCTCACCGACCTGAGCTGCGCGAAGAGCGGCGCCGGGCGCAGCCTCACCGCGACCGACGTCCCGACCGGGACCGCCACCGTGACCCTCGCCGCCGGTGAGGTCGTCACCTGCACGTTCACCTACACCCCGCCGGTCGCGCCGGCCGGGCTGACGCTGCGGCTGTTCGGCGACGCGCCCGGCGGCGCGTTCAACGTGTCCGTCGCATCCGGCGGCGGCGCCGACCCGCCGCGGCTGCTGCAGGCCGCTCCGACCGGTGACGGCTCCGCGACCGTCGCAGTCGGCGCCGACCTGTCCACGCTGCTGCCGGGCGCCTACCCGGTGACGCTCACCGCTCCCGCCGGCGAGGCCGCCGCGTGGACCCTCGCCGGGGCCGGCTGCGGCGGGACCGAGCTCAAGCCCGAAGGGCTGACCGTCACGGTCATGGTGGCCGCCGGCACGCCCACCGACTGCACCCTGCGGGTCACCCGCAAGGGCGGCGCCATCCAGCTGCGGTCCGTGACCGTCGGCGGCATCGGCGCGGCGTCGTTCGTGATCGCGCCGCGCACCCAGGGCTCGCCCGGCTGGTCCGGCGTCGCGACCACCACCGCCTTCGGCGAGGCCGCGATCGCCCAGGGCGTGCCCGGCGCGTTGCCGCTCGGCGAATACCTGGTGACACCGCTGCCGCCGCTCGCCACCGTCGACGGCAGCTGGCGGCTCAGCTCGTTCGCCTGCGACCCGGGCGAGTCGCAGGACGTGCCCAACGTCGGCGCCGACGTCGTGCCGCTCACCGCCGCCGAGCCGGCCGCGAAGTGCACCGCGACCTACCTGTTCGACGAGGCGCACCAGCTGCAGGTCACGGTCCGGTTCGCGGGCAGCACCAGCGGCCGCGGCGGCCCCGTCGTGCTCGACCTGGACTGCCTGGACGGCTCGACCGGCCGGGTCGTGCTGCCCGAGGACGACAACAGCGAGGCCACGCTGCCCGTGCCGCTGGGCTTCCTCGACCCGACGAGGTGCACGCTGCGGCGCCCGTCGACCCCTGCGGCGGCCGGCGCCACGGTGAGCGTCGGCGCGACGCTCGACCCGGCGCCGGGCAACGCACCACTGTCGATACCGGGCACCGTCGCCATCGGCGAGGACGCCGGCAAGGACGTCGACCTGTACACCGTGACCGTGACGGTGACCTTCACCGCGGACGACGCGGCGCCGACGCAGCAGAAGGTGCTGGACACGTTCCGCATCCTGCCGGTGGCCCTGATCGGCGCCGGGCTGGTCGGTATCGGGCTCGTCATCCTATTGATCATGGTCCTGCGGTCCCGCACCGACTGAATAGAGTGATCTGAGCAGGATCCGGGCTGTCTGGAACGGGCGCTCGTTGGGTAGCGTTTGCAGTGATGATGCAGTCCAGATCCCTGATCGCCGAGCGTTACCGACTGATCGAGTCGCTCGGTGCCGGTGGCATGGGCCGGGTGTGGCTGGCCCGCGACGAGATGCTCCGCCGGGACGTGGCGATCAAGGAGGTCATCCCGCCCGAGGGGCTGACCGAGCAGGAGCGCGAGGAGCTGCGGCTGCGCACCCTGCGCGAGGCCCGCGCCGCGGCCCGGCTCAACGACGCCAACGTGGTGCGGATCTACGACGTCGTGCAGTCCGAGCAGGCGCCGTGGATCGTGATGGAATACGTGCCGTCGCGCTCGCTGCACCAGGTGATCACCGACGACGGGCCGCTGCCGCCGGAGCGGGCCGCGCAGATCGGCCTCGCCGTGCTCAACGCGCTGAAGGCCGCGCATGCTGCCGGGGTGCTGCACCGCGACGTCAAACCCGGCAACGTGCTGCTCGCCGACACCGGCCGGGTGGTGCTCACCGACTTCGGCCTCGCCGTCTTCGAGGGCGGCGACGGCGCGGTCACCCGCCCCGGGCTGATCCTGGGCTCGCCGCAGTACATCTCGCCGGAGCGCGCCCGGGAGGGCATCTCCGGGCCGGAGTCCGACCTGTGGTCGCTCGGCGCCACGCTCTACGCCGCCGTCGAGGGCCGCTCACCGTATGCGCGCTCCACCACCTATGCGACGCTGACCGCCCTGGCGACCGAGGACCCGGACCCGGCGACCCGCGCGGGCGTGCTCAAGCCGGTCCTCAACGCGCTGCTGCGCAAGGACCCGAAGGCCCGCGCCGGCGTGGCCGAGACGGAGCGGCTGCTGCAGCGCGCCGTCTCCGGTGAAGGCCGGGCCTGGTCGTGGACACTGCCGCGGCCGCGCCGGTCCCGGGAGGGGCACTCAACCGGGCTGCGCAGCGCCTCCAGCGGCGCATCGCGCGGCTCCGGACGCAACTCCTCGCACCCGCTCGGCGGGGCGTCGCCGTTCGAGGCACCCGTCAGCTCGCCGCCGGCGGGCCTGGAGCAGGCGAGCCCCGCGCCGTCCGAGGCCGGGGCCATGCACCAGGGCCAGGCGCCGCCGATCGAGTTCCCCGGCAAGGCGAGGGGCAGCGCGACGGTGCCGCCGCCCGTCGGCGCCGGTCTCTACTCGCGCAACCCGCGGCCCGGTGCGGCACCCGAGGTGGTCGGGGCCGGCGACGACAGCGGTGCCTTCGACACCGTCCCGCCCGGGCAGCACCGCGGCCGCTGGATCGTGGGCGTCCTCGTCGCGCTGACCCTGTTCGTCGGGGTCAGCGTCGTCGTCGCCGACTCCGGCGACGACGACCCGCGGCAGACCCAGCCGACCGGCGCGCAGGCCACCGGTCTGCCGGCCGGGCCGGCCACACCCGGCTCGGCGAGCCCGACCCCGAGCGTGTCACCGCAGGTCCGCGGCAGCATCGGGGCGACCGTGATGGACCTGCCGCCAGGGTTCCACTACGAGACCGACGACAAGTACGGCTGGGCGGTCGCCGTCCCCAACGGCTGGGTGCGCTCGGTCAAGAAGCCCAACTACCCGTCGATGATCTCCTTCACCGACCCGCTCGACGGGCGGTGGGAGATGGCGATCGACACGTCGTTCAAGCCGCCGCAGGGAGACCCGGTCGCCGACTGGACCGACCAGGAGGCGGCGCGGCTCAGGGACAGGCTCTACGCCGACTACGAGCGGGTCCACATCCAGCCGTTCACCTTCCGCGACGACTGGGCCTGCGCGGACTGGCAGTGGCGGTACACGGCACCGAGCGGGCGCCTGCACATCTCCAACATCGGCTGCCGGGTCAACCCCGGCCGGGGTCACGCCATCTACTGGCAGACCCCGGACGGGTTGTGGGACGACTTCGCCACCGTGAACAAGTTCAACATCGTCCAGGCGTCCTTCAGAATCATTGCCTGACGCGGCGTCACTGCCTGACGCTGTGACGCCGCCTGACGCGGTGTCACAGCGGGATGTTGCCGTGCTTCTTCGGGGGCAGGGTCTCCCGTTTGGTCCGCAGCAGCCGCAGCGCCCGCACGATCTCCACCCGAGTGGTCGAGGGCGGGATGACCCCGTCGATGTAGCCGCGCTCCGCCGCCACGTACGGGTTCGCGAGGGTGTCCTCGTACTCCTGGATCAGCTCGGCGCGCAGGGCGGCGGGGTCCTTCGCGTCGCGCAGCTCCTGGCGGTACAGGATGTTGACCGCGCCCTGCGCGCCCATGACCGCGATCTGCGCCGTCGGCCAGGCGAAGTTGAGGTCGGCGCCCAGGTGCTTGGAGCCCATGACGTCATACGCGCCGCCGTACGCCTTGCGGGTGATGACGGTGACCTTGGGGACGGTGGCCTCGGCGTAGGCGTAGATGAGCTTCGCACCGCGCCGGATGATGCCGTCCCACTCCTGGCTGGCGCCGGGCAGGAAGCCCGGCACGTCGACGAAGGTGATGATCGGGATGTTGAACGCGTCGCAGGTCCGCACGAACCGCGCGGCCTTCTCCGACGCGTCGATGTCCAGGCAGCCGGCGAAGTGCATCGGCTGGTTGGCCACGACGCCGACCGGGTGGCCCTCGACCCGGCCGAAGCCGATCAGGATGTTCTGCGCGAACAGCGGCTGCACCTCGAGGAAGTCCTCGACCACCGACTCGATGACGGTGTGCATGTCGTACGGCTGGTTCGCCGAGTCCGGGATGACGGTGTCCAGCGCCAGGTCGTCCTCGGAGACCTCCAGGGACGCCGGCAGCGGCACGACCGGCACGTCGTCCATGTTGTTGGACGGCAGGTAGGACAGCAGCGCCTTCACGTACTCGATCGCGTCGTCCTCGTCGGAGGCGAGGTAGTGCGCGTTGCCGGACTTCGTGTTGTGCGTCCGCGCCCCGCCCAGCTCCTCGAACTCGACGTCCTCGCCGGTCACCGTCTTGATCACGTCGGGGCCGGTGATGAACATGTGCGAGGTCTGGTCGACCATCACGGTGAAGTCGGTGACGGCGGGGGAGTAGACCGCGCCGCCTGCGCACGGGCCCATGATCAGCGAGATCTGCGGGATCACGCCGGACGCCCGCACGTTGCGGAAGAAGATCTCCCCGTACAGGCCGAGCGAGACGACGCCCTCCTGGATGCGGGCGCCACCGGAGTCGTTGATCCCCACGACCGGGCAGCCGATCTTCATCGCCAGGTCCATGACCTTCACGATCTTCTCGCCGAAAACCTCGCCGAGGCTGCCACCGAAGATCGTGAAGTCCTGCGCGAACACGCAGATCTGGCGCCCGTCGACGGTGCCGTAGCCGGTGACCACCCCGTCGCCGTACGGCCGGGACTGCTCCATGCCGAAGTTGGTCGACCGGTGCCGGGCGAGCTCGTCGAGCTCCACGAACGAGCCCGGGTCCAGCAGCAGATCGATGCGCTCCCGGGCGGTCTTCTTGCCCCTGGCGTGCTGCTTCTCCACCGCCCGGGCCGAGCCCGCGTGGACCGCCTCGTCGGTGCGCCGGCCCAGGTCGGCCAGCTTCCCGGCGGTCGTGTGGATGTCCGCGCCGACACCAACCTGCTCAATCGTCACGTTCGGCATCGTAATCGCGCGGGGATACGGTCGACCTGTGAACATTTCCACCGGCTACAGCGATCTCGAGCGCCCCCCGCTGCACGCGGCCGCGCTCCGGCGCGCGCTGGTCGTCCCGGGCGGGTTCTGGACGGACCTGCGCCTGGTCGAGGAGACCGGCTCGACCAACGCCGATGTGGCCGCCGCCGCCCGGGACGGCGCCGCCGAGGGTCTGGTGATCGTCGCCGAGCGGCAGACCGCGGGGCGTGGCCGGCTGGGCCGGCAGTGGCAGTCGCCGCCGCGGGCCGGGCTGGCGCTGAGCATCCTGCTGCGCCCCGTGGTGCCGTCGGCCCGCTGGGGCTGGCTGCCGTTGCTGGCCGGGGTGGCGCTCGCCGAGTCGGTGCGGCGGGTGGCCCGCCTCGACGCGTACCTGAAATGGCCCAACGACCTGTTGCTGCAGGGCGACCGCAAGACCGCCGGGATCCTCGCCGAGGGCGTCGGCGGCGGCGCCGTGGTGGTGGGGATCGGGCTCAACACCACGCTGCGCGTGCACGAGCTGCCCCGCCCCGACGCGACGTCCCTCGCCCTGGCCGGTGCCGCGAGCGCCGACCGTGACCCGCTGCTGCGCGCGCTGCTGCGCAGCTTCGAGGAGGTGTACGCGCGATGGCAGTCCGGCGACGACGACGGGATCCGGGAGGCGTACCTCTTCCACTGCGGCACGATCGGCCGCCGGGTGCGGGTCGAACTGCCCGGCGGGACGGCCCTGACCGGCGTCGCCACCGGCATCGACCTCGACGGCCGGCTGCAGGTCACGGACCCTGCGGAGCTGGTGCACACGGTCGCGGCCGGCGACGTGGTGCACGTGCGCCCTGAGATGACCGGATGACGACCGGGTAGGCCAATGTCGGGCGCGCCGCGAAGGGTCTAGCCTCACCTCGACATTCATGAACGAGGAGGTTGGCGTGGGGTTCCCGGAAAGCGTCCTGACCAAGGACGAGCAGGTGGTGCTGCACCTGCACCCCCACTGGAAGGCACTGTTCCTGCCGGTGCTGTGGTTCGTCCTCACCGCCGCCGCGGTCGTGGCCATTTCCCTGTTCACGGGTGTGGGCACGATCGGCACGCTGATCACGGCCGGAGTCGGCCTGGTGGTGGTGCTCGTGGTCACCGTGTGGCCATGGATCAAGTGGAAGACCACGCACTACGTCTTCACCAACGAGCGGGTGATCATGCGCAGCGGCGTGTTCTCGCGCAGCGGCCGCGACATCCCGCTGGGCCGGGTCAACGACGTGTCGTTCTCGCACTCGCTGTTCGAGCGGATGCTCGGCTGCGGCACGCTGACGATCGAGTCGGCCGGCGAGCGGGGCCAGGTCCAGCTCACCGACATCCCGCAGGTGGAGAAGACCCAGAGCATGCTCTACGAGCTGGTCGACGCCGACCGGCAGAAGCACACCTTCGGCGACGACGACCGTCAGGCCCTCGTCGACGAGATCAAGAACGACTGACGGTGCGCCCGTGATCGCTGCGCCGGCTCGGGCAGAGCCGGCGCAGCGATGGCCCGGCCGGGCTCAGCGGTGACCGGCGGGTGACTCCAGCTCGTCGAGGGTCAGCTCGTCGTCGTCGTGCGAGTGGCGCGGGCCGGGCGCGACCGCGACCTCGGTCAGCGCGACCTCCAGGGCCTCCACTTCGGCCTCCAGCTCGGCGTCCGCGATCACCTGCGGGTCGTCCGAGACGACCGGCGTGTGGAACACGAACGTCCGGTATGCCCAGAAGCGGAACACCATCGCGATGCCGATACCGACCGCGCTGGCGATGTTGAACGCGAGCCGGTCGTCGCTGTTGGTCTCGCTGAAGCCCAGCCCGTACTTGGCCACGGCGAGCACCGAGCTCTGGATCAGCAGGCCGACGCCGTTGAGCGCGAAGAACAGCGTGTATTCCCGGCGCAGGCTCTTGCGGTCGCTGCGCTGGTAGGTCCACTGCCGGTTCAGGATGTAGGACGCGGTCGTCGCGACCACCGCAGCGACGATCTTCGCCTTGAGCGGGCCGATCGACAGCAGCAGGTTGAGCACCGCGAAGTCGATGATCGTGTTGATCCCACCGACCGCCAGGAACTTGAACAGTTCGGTGACGAGCGAGCGGTGCCGCTCGGGGACGAACCGGTCGCGGAGGTTGCTGGCTAGGCGCACCGTGCAACCTTACGGTAGGTCGCCAAGCATCGCCCCGGATACACCGCAGACTGCGGGGCAGCTCACCCGCATCTTGACCACTGCGCAACCGGGCTGTTACCTGCTGCCGAGTTTAAGCGGCGTCAGGCCGGTTCGGCGGTCTTGCGGAAAACAATGTTCCGGTAGGACCAGAAGCGGAACAGCGTGCCGAACGCCATGCCGACCACGTTGGCCGCGATGTTGTCGGCGAGTTTGCCCTGGAAGAACGGCCAGATCGAGCCCAGGCCGTAGTGGCTCGCCCACAGGCACGCCAGGCCGATGATCAGGCCGACCAGGTTGAACAGGAAGTACAGGCTGTATTCACGGCGCAGGTTGGTCCGCTCCCGGTCGCGCCAGGTCCAGAACCGGTTGCCGATGAAGGCGACCGTCGCGGCGACCACGGTGGAGATCGTCTTGGCCACCAGCGTGGGCGTGCCGCTGAAGAGCAGCACGTTGAAGATGGCCACGTCCACCACGAACGCCACGATCCCGACCGTGCCGAACTTGCCCAGCTCGCGGACCAGGTGCTCGAAGCGGGCGAACAGTCCACGCAGGCCGCCCGGGCCCGGCTCGGTCGCCACCGACTGCAGTTCCGTCACGTCGCAGAGGGTACGGCACCGATGACCTCAGCGGACACACCGACCGCAGACCGCATGCTTTGCGCGTTGGTGCGCGGTTGACGAAAAGTTCACGCGTGATTCTGCGAACGGGTGCGAGATTCTCCGGCCCTTGTGCAAGGTTTCACAAGCTCTCACACTGCCCGCCACCCGCGGCCGGTTTACGCTGAGGGAAATCAGTTGAACGTTTCCACGGCCGCTCGCAGCATCGCGCGCCGTGCTTCGGCATATGCGCGAAGCCCCTGAAAGCCCAGGTCAACGCCGACCACGAGGAGATCTCGAACATGTCCGCACCGGTCACCGTCCCCGGCCTCGACCAGGCACCCACCGCCCACCCCAAGCTGCTCGCGTGGGTTCGCGAGGTCGCCGAGCTCACCAGACCCGACCGCGTCGTCTGGTGCGACGGCTCCGAGGGGGAGTGGCGCCGCATCACCGACGAGCTGGTCGACAAGCAGGTGCTGGTGCGGCTGCGGCAGAAGCCCAACTCCTTCTGGGCCCGCACCGACCCGTCCGACGTCGCCCGGGTCGAGGAGCGCACCTTCATCTGCTCCGCCGACGAGGCGGACGCCGGCCCGACGAACAACTGGATGGCCCCCGCGGAGATGAAGCGGGTCATGACGGAGCTCTACGACGGCTCGATGCGCGGTCGCACGATGTACGTCGTGCCGTTCTGCATGGGCCCGCTCACCGCGGAGCAGCCGATGTTCGGCGTCGAACTGACCGACTCGCCGTACGTGGTGGCCTCCATGCGCATCATGACGCGGATGGGCGCCGACGTGCTCGACCGGATGGGCTCCGACGCCACGTTCGTGCCCTGCCTGCACTCGGTGGGCGCACCGCTCGCCCCCGGGCAGGACGACGTCGCCTGGCCGTGCAGCGACACCAAGTACATCTCCCACTTCCCCGAGAGCCGCGAGATCTGGAGCTACGGCTCCGGCTACGGCGGCAACTCGCTGCTGGGCAAGAAGTGCTTCTCGCTGCGCATCGCCAGCGTCATGGGCCGCGACGAGGGCTGGCTCGCCGAGCACATGCTGATCCTGAAGCTGACCGGCCCGAGCAAGCAGGTCAAGTACGTCGCGGCCGCGTTCCCCAGCGCCTGCGGCAAGACCAACCTGGCGATGCTGGAGCCGACCATCCCCGGCTGGAAGGTCGAGACGCTCGGCGACGACATCGCCTGGATGCGCTTCGGCGAGGACGGCCGCCTCTACGCCGTCAACCCCGAGTTCGGCCTGTTCGGCGTCGCGCCCGGCACCGACTGGAAGACCAACCCCAACGCGATGCGCACCCTGGCGAAGGGCAACTCGGTCTTCACCAACGTGGCGATGACCGACGACGGCGACATCTGGTGGGAGGGCATGGGCGAGCCGCCCGCGCACCTCACCGACTGGAAGGGCCGCGACTGGACGCCGGACTCCGACGAGCCGTCGTCGCACCCGAACTCGCGCTTCTGCACCCCGATCGAGCAGTGCCCGATTCTCGCCGACGAGTACGCCGACCCGCGCGGCGTGCCGATCGACGCGATCCTCTTCGGCGGCCGGCGCAAGACCACGATCCCGCTGGTCACGGAGGCCCGCGACTGGGTGCACGGCGTCTACCTCGGCGCGACCCTGTCCAGCGAGACCACGGCCGCGGCCGCCGGCAAGGTCGGCGTGGTCCGCCGCGACCCGATGGCCATGCTGCCGTTCATCGGCTACAACGCCGGCGACTACTTCGCGCACTGGATCGAGATGGGCAAGGGCGTCGACGGCGACGCCACGAAGCTGCCCCGGATCTTCTACGTCAACTGGTTCCGCCGCGGCGACGACGGCCGCTTCCTGTGGCCCGGCTTCGGCGAGAACGCCCGCGTGCTGAAGTGGGTCGTCGAGCGCATCGAGGGCACCGCGGCGGCGGTGGAGACCCCGATCGGCCGGGTGCCGGCGCCCGGCTCGCTCGACGTCGACGGGCTGGACCTGACGGCCGAGGACCTGTCGCTGGTCCTGCGGGTCGATGCCGACGAATGGCGCGCCGAGGTCCCCCAGGTGGTCGAGTGGTTCGAGCGGTTCGGTGACAAACTGCCCGGCGTGCTCTGGGCCGAGCTGGACGCGCTGAAGGCCCGACTGGACGCCGCAGACGCCGTATAGACCCTGGTCGGCGGCCGGTCAGTCGGGAGATCGGCCGCCCTCCCACCCGCCGTTCAGCAGTGTCCGGTGCACGGCTGACGGTGTTGTTTTGCCCGGTAGGTCGCTACTCTTCTCGACCGTGGGCCTGCGTGACGTGGTGTATTCGTTGTACGAGAAGCGTCTCGCCCGACGGCTGCACGGCAAACCTCAGCCGCGACACGTCGGGGTGATCGTCGACGGCAACCGGCGCTGGGCGCGCGAGATGGGCTACGTCGACCCCAACGACGGCCATCGCGTCGGCGCCGAGCGGATCAAGGAGCTGCTGCGCTGGTGCGACGGGGCGACCGTCTCGCACGTCACGCTGTGGCTGCTGTCGACCGACAACCTGTCCCGGCCCTCCGCCGAGCTCGACCCGCTGCTGCAGATCATCGAGAACCTCGCCGCCGAGCTCGCCGCCGACGGCAACCCCTGGCAGCTGCGCATGGTCGGTGCCCTGGACCTGCTCCCGACCGCCAGCGCGCAGTCGCTGAAGGCCGCCGAGGAGCGCACCGTCAGCCGCACCGGCGGGGCGCAGGTCAGCCTCGCCGTCGGCTACGGCGGCCGCCGCGAGATCGCCGACGCGGTCCGCTCCCTGCTGCACGAGCACGCGAAGGCGGGCACCTCCATCGAGGAGCTCGCCGAGATCCTCGACGTCGACCACATCTCCGACCACCTGTACACGCGCGGCCTGCCCGACCCCGACCTGGTCATCCGCACCAGCGGCGAGCAGCGGCTGTCAGGCTTCCTGCTGTGGCAGAGCGCCCACTCGGAGTTCTACTTCTGCGACGTGCACTGGCCCAGCTTCCGCCGCGTCGACTTCCTGCGCGCCCTGCGCTCCTACGCCAACCGCCAGCGTCGTTATGGGGCTTGATCGGTACTCCCCCAAGATCGCGTTTTCGTCTTTCTGTTGAGCGTCCGCTTGGGGGTACGCCGCTTGGAGTGGTTCCTGGTGTCGGTCCTCGGGGCTCGGTGGTTTCGCGCAGCCTTCGGCGGCGCGGACAGGTAGCGCGGTCACCGTCCGTGCCGTGCCTGGGGTTCTACCAAGCCAGGTCCGAACTCACATGATCCAGCGCCGTCGGGCGCGTCATTCGGTGCTACAACACCGTCGCTGGTCAGAAAAGCGAAAACCAGCGATCACTGGACTGGGGAGTACCAGCGCTTGGGCGGCGATCTTCTGTCCCCGCTCATGATCGAAGGCGCCCTGTGGTCGTCCGGACGGCCACCCGGATCCTTCGATCAAGCGCCCAAGATCGTAGATCTTGGCACGGGGCGACGTCGGTGCTGCGGTATGGGTGATTTGTCCTTGTTCTTGAATCCGGCGACGGTGTTGTAGCACCGAATGACGACCTCGACGGACCTGGCTTGGCATCACCCCAGGCACGGCACGGACGGTGACCGCGCTACCCAGTTGCGCCGCCGGAGGTTGCGCGGAACCACGAAGGCCGCAGCCGTGATGGATCTTCTATTACGGGCATGACCACCACCCACGCGAACCGCAACGCGAAGGCGGCGGGTGTTACGGCAGCTGGTCGAGAATGGAGCGCAGCAGCGCCGGGACGTCCTCGGGGGAGTCGACGTGGATGTCGGCGGCCTCGATGAGGGCGTGGCCGCTCTCGGCGTTGGCGACCGCCACCCGGACCCCCACGAAGTCGGGATCGGCCTCCTCGCGGGCCGTCAGGGCGTCGAACGCCCGCAGGTCGGCGACGTCGTCGCCGAAATACCAGGCGCAGCTGTGCCCCTCGGTCTCCTCGCGCAGGACGCTGCCCTTGTCGCGCTGGCCGGGGGGCTTGAGCTCCACGACCATGCGGCCCGCCTGCAGGCGCAGGCCCAGCTCGCTGGCCCGCTCCTTGCCCCACTGCTCGACTTCGGGGCCGAGGTGCGGCGCGTTGCGGTAGTGCACGGCGACGGACAGCCGCTTGTACTCCACCCGGGTGCCCGCCGGCAGCTCCATCCGTGCGCGGTCGGCCAGGTCGCTCATGACCTGCACGAACGGCGCGGCGCTCGGGTCGGTCTCGACCAGGCCGCCGGGGCGCTGGACCTCCAGGCCGTAGAGGCCGAAGACGGCCACGTCGGGCAGCGCGGCGAAGCGCTGGCGCAGGAAGTCCGCGGGCCTGGCGGAGACGATGACGACCTTGCCGAGGCGCCGGTTGAGCTCGCCGAGGATCTCGACGATGCCGTCGGCCGGATGGACCGTGTCGGGATCTTCCTGGATCGGTGCGAGGGTGCCGTCGAAATCGAAGAAGAAGGCGCAGTGCCCGGCTCGCTCCGCGGTCAGCTGGAGGATGGCCGCGCGGGAGCGTGCAGTGTCAGGGGCCGCCATATCCTCAGCGTACTGAAGATTTCGCGCAACGTGTGGGTGGCGGGGCGTACCTCACAAGGCGGGCGTTCGCCGGCAATCAACGACTCGATCTAGTGGATTTTGCTTGCAGCGGTTAGCGTCTGTGCTGTGGCTAGGGGTTTTCCCGGCCATCCGAGGCCCGGACCGAGCGATCCATGTGAAGCCACGGGGCCAAGCACCCGACCCCGTGCGGGCGTCGGAGGACGCGAGTGCGGGCGGCGAGGTGCCCGTCCCCGGAGATCCCGTGACCGTTCGCCGCAGTCCCTCTGATTCCAGTCCCGCTCCTCGCAGTCGTGCCGCGAAGGCCCAGCCGGCGGGCGCCGCCCCTGCGGACGCCGCCGAGCCGGTCAAGCCGGTCCGGCGCACCCGGAAGAAGGCCGAGCCCGAGGTCGCGCGCCGCACGTTCGTGCTGGACACCTCGGTGCTGCTGGCCGACCCGGGCGCGTTCCTGCGCTTCGGGGAGCACGACGTGGTTCTGCCCCTGGTCGTCATCTCCGAATTGGAGGGCAAGCGGCACCATCCAGAGCTCGGCTACTTCGCGCGGCGTTCGCTGCGGTTCCTTGACGACCTGCGGGCCAAGCACGGGCGGCTCGACCAGCCGCTGCCCCTGACCGACGCGGGCGGCACCCTGTGGGTGGAGCTCAACCACGCCAATCAGAACGTGCTGCCGGCCGGGTTCCGGGCCGACACCGACGACGCCCGCATCCTCGCCGTGGCGCTGGCACTGGCCGCCGAGGGCAAGGACGTCCTGCTGGTCACCAAGGACATGCCGCTGCGGGTCAAGGCCGGCTCGGTCGGCCTGGCAGCGGACGAGTACCAGCCCGGCCCGGCGACGAACCAGAGCTACACGGGCATGGTCGAGCTCGGCATCGCCGAGGACGACGTGAAGCGGCTGTACGCGGGCGAGGCGATCGACCTCGACGGCGCCGGCGACCTGCCCGTGCACACCGGCCTGGTCCTCACCTCGCAGAACGGCTCCGCCCTGGGGCGGGTCTGCGTGGACAAGTCGGTGCGGCTGGTCCGCGGCGACCGCGAGGCGTTCGGGGTGCGGGGCCGCTCCGCGGAGCAGCGCATCGCGCTGGACCTGTTGCTGGACGAGTCGATCGGCATCGTGTCGATGGGCGGCCGGGCCGGCACCGGCAAGTCGGCGCTGGCGCTCTGCGCGGGCCTGGAGCAGGTCATGGAGCGGCGCAAGCACAAGAAGGTGATCGTCTTCCGGCCGCTGTACGCGGTCGGCGGCCAGGAGCTGGGCTACCTGCCCGGCGACGCCGCGGAGAAGATGTCGCCCTGGGCGCAGGCGGTCTTCGACACCCTCGGCTCGCTGGTGCACGACAACGTGATGGAGGAGGTGGCGGCCCGCGGCATGCTCGAGGTCCTGCCGCTGACCCACATCCGGGGCCGCAGCCTGCACGACGCGTTCGTGATCGTCGACGAGGCCCAGTCGCTGGAGCGCGGCGTCCTGCTCACCGTACTGTCCCGCATCGGCAGCAACTCGCGGGTCGTGCTGACCCACGACGTCGCTCAGCGTGACAACCTGCGGGTCGGCCGGCACGACGGCATCGCGGCGGTGATCGAGGCGCTCAAGGGCCATCCGATCTTCGCGCACGTGACCTTGACCCGCTCGGAGCGTTCACCGATTGCCGAGGTCGTCACGGACCTCCTGGAGGACCTCCCGTTCGAGCGGTGACTTGAGCAAAAGAGTCCCAATTGTCACGTGATTAAAATCACAGAAGGTACCGTTTGGGTTCTCACCCGCGAATGCACTAGGCGATGGTGGGGAACGAGCGCGTGACGCCGACGAGCTTCCAGGCACCTCGGCATCAGGCGCTCACGGTGCGTCACCGGCCCGGACGAGTGTCCGCTCAGCGCAGCGGGCGCCCGTCCGGGCCGTGCACCGACCATGTCCCCGACGAATGGATACCTTCGTGATCCGGCTGTGGCAGCGGGTCGGCAAGGTCAGGGCCTTCGCGGTTCTCGTGCTGGTTGCGGGACTCGCCGGTGGTCTGCTCATTGCCAACCGACAGACCCAGCACAACGCGACGGCAGAGCCGGTCAAGGCCGCCGACGCCGCTTCGCTTCCGCGAACCTCGGGCTCGCCGAGCGCCGGGCAGGCGTCGGAGCAGGCCTCCGCGCAGAGCAAGGCGCAGGACGCCGCGTCGGCCGCCGCCGCGCAGGCCAAGGCCGCCGAGGACGCCGCACGCAAGAAGAAGGAAGAAGAGGCGAGCCGGTCCAACACGCGCGCGCCGTATCCCGCTCCCGCCTCGTGCGGCGTGTACACGGGTAACAGGAACATCGGCTGCACCGAGATGGTCGCCGCCGGCTTCGCGCTCGACCAGATGCCCTGCCTGGACAAGCTCTGGACCAAGGAGAGCGGGTGGAACCCGAAGGCCCACAACAAGAGCAGTGGCGCCCACGGCATCCCCCAGGCGTTGCCCGGTGACCAGATGGCCGCCTACGGGTCCGAGTGGGAGACGGACGCGAAGACCCAGATCAAGTGGGGCCTGAGCTACATCAAGCGCCGCTACAAGACGCCGTGCGGTGCGTGGGCGCACAGCCAGAGTTCGGGTTGGTACTAGCCATGGATGTTGTGACTCTGTTGTGGCGCCGGGTCGGCAAGGTGCGGGCCATCGCGGCCCTTGCGCTGGTCGCGGCGCTGGTGGGCGGCCTGGTCGTCGCCAACTGGGACAGCGGCAAGCAGGCCGACCCGGTCAACACCGCCGCCGACGTCGCGCTCCCACATGCCTCCGGCGGCCCGTCGGGCAGCCCGAGCGCCGGGCAGGCATCCGAGCAGGCGTCCGCGCAGAGCAAGGCGCAGGACGCCGCGTCGGCCGCCGCCGCGCAGGCCAAGGCCGCCGAGGACGCCGCACGCAAGAAGAAGGAAGAGGAGGCGAGCCGGTCCGTCGTACGCACCCTGGGCCCGCCGACCTACCCGATCCCCGCCGAGTGCGACGTGTACAAGACCAAGAGCGACAACAAGTGGCGCGGCTGCGGGCTGCTGCACGTCGCCGGCTTCGGGATGGACCAGATGGGTCCCTGCCTGGAGAAGCTCTGGGACAAGGAAAGCCACTGGACCACGACCGCGAAGAACAAGAGCTCCGGGGCGTACGGCATCGCCCAGGCGCTCCCGGGGTCGAAGATGGCCTCGGTCGCCAGTGACTGGTCGTGGAACCCCGAGACCCAGATCAAGTGGGGCCTGGGCTACATCAAGGGCCGCTACAAGACGCCCTGCGCCGCCTGGGCGCAGAGCCAGTCCAGCGGCTGGTACTAAAAGAACGGCATACCCGGAGGAAACCCGCCACCTCGCTGAACACGGGTGGCGGGTTTCCCGTGGACCTGTTACCACAGTGGCGTGACTCTCGACGAGACCCGGCAGGCCGACCCCACGCGCTTCGGCACCGAGGCGTTCTACGCCGCCGTGGGCCGGGCCTTCGTCGCCATGTGTGCGTTCGTGCCGGTGCTGTTCGCGATCGAGTTCCTCGACCGGCTCACCGGCGAGCGGCTCGACCAGGACGGCGGCATCAAGCCGCACCACCTCGACGGGCTCGACGGCATCGTCTTCTCGCCGTTCCTGCACGCCGGTTTCGCCCACGTGCTGGCCAACAGCATCCCGCTGATCCTGCTCGGCACGTTCGTCCTCGCCGCCGGGACGACCCGGTTCCTGCTCACGACCGCCTTCATCGCGATCGTCGCCGGGGTCGGGGTGTGGTTCATCGGTGACCCGGACACCGTGGTCGTCGGCGCCAGCGGCGTCATCTTCGGCTACCTCGGCGTGATCCTGATGCGTGGCGTCGTCGAGCACAGCTGGTGGCACATCGCCGTCGGGGTGCTCATCGGCCTGCTGTACGGCTGGCAGCTCTTCGGTGTCCTTCCCGGCGAGGAGGGTGTCTCCTGGCAGGGGCATCTGTGCGGGTTCATCGGCGGCCTCGTGGCGGCGGTGCTGTTCCGGCGCAGGCGCCCGCGACGCACCGACGGCCCACTGGCCATCGGCACCGATGCCGCATAGCGTGCCCGTATGCGGGAAGTCGATCTGGCCATCGTCGGCGCGGGACCGGCCGGCCTCTTCGGTGCGTACTACGCCGGCTTCCGGGGGCTCAGCACGGCGGTGATCGACGCCCTGCCGGAGCCCGGCGGGCAGGTCACGGCCATGTACCCCGAGAAGATGATCTTCGATGTCGCGGGTTTCCCGGGCATCCGCGGCCGGGACCTGGTCGCCAACCTGGTCGAGCAGGCCGACCAGTTCCACCCCCAGTACCTGCTCGGCGTGCGGGCCGACGGCCTCGCCTACGAGGACGAGCGGCCCGTGCTGACCCTGTCCGACGGCACCGTCCTGCACTGCGGGGCCATCCTCATCACCGGCGGCCTGGGCAGCTTCACCGCCCGCCCGCTGCCGGCCGCCGCCGGGTTCACCGGCTCCGGCCTGGTCTTCTTCGTGCCGCACCTGGCCGACCTCGCCGGGCACGACGTGGTCATCGTCGGCGGCGGCGACTCCGCCTTCGACTGGGCCCTCGCCCTGCAGCCCCTCGCGAAGTCGGTGACCCTCGTGCACCGCCGCGAGAAGTTCCGCGCGCACGCCTCGACCGTCGCCCGCGCGCAGGCGTTGCCGATCGAGATCATCGTCAACGCCGAGGTCACGAGGATCCACGGCGACGGGCACTGCACCGGCGTCGAGGTCGCCGTCCGGGGCGGCGGTCCGCGCACGCTGCCCGCCGACTCGATCGTGGCCGCGCTGGGCTTCACCGCCGACCTCGGCCCCCTGGCCGACTGGGGCCTCGAGCTGGACAAGCGCCACATCAAGGTCGACTCGACCACCGCGACGAACCTGCCCCGGGTGTTCGCCGCCGGCGACATCAGCGAGTATCCGGGCAAGGTCCGGCTGATCGCGGTCGGTTTCGGGGAGGCCGCGACCGCCGTCAACAACGCCGCCGTGATCATCGACCCGGCCGCGCATCTCTTCCCCGGACACTCGTCGGACAACGGATGAGCAACTCCTCAATAACCTGAAAGCACCGCCGATCTGAGATACGTGGTGGGCGTCCGTCTCCAGGTGTTCGGGGTGGTGCTCCTCGGCCTGCTGGTCTCCGGCGGGGCGGGGCTGCTGATGCACCGCGTCGAGCTGGATAACGCCGGGCAGGCCCTCGACCGGCGGGTCGCCGCGGCGCAGGAGTCGGTGGCGTCCACCGCGCAGCGCTACGTCGACGCCGTACAACTGACCGCCGGCAGCCTCGAGGCCCTGCCGGAGATCGACGCCGCCTCGTTCACGACCGCCACCGCCCCGCTCGGGCAGCTGTGGCTGCCGGGGGCCACCTCCATCGACCTCATCGTCCCGGTGCAGGACGCCGCCGTCGCGGCCGTGCAGGCCGACTGGCGGGCGCGCGGCGCGCCCGGGCTGACGCTGCAACCCACCACCGGCGTCGCCAGGCACTACTTCACCGTGCTGCAACGCATCCTCGCCGAGGGCGGCGGCACCGATGGCGTCGGGCAGGACCTGACCGCGTCGCCGGAGGCGTCCTCGGCGCTGGCCCGGGCCCAGCGCATCGGCCTGCCCGCCATCTCCGACCCGTACGTGCTGCTGCGCGACGCCGGTCTGCCGCCGCAGTCGCAGCAGCAATCGGTGGTGTTCCTGCAGCGGGTCCTGGACCGCGGTACCGGCGAGCTGTGGGGCTTCGTCGAGATGGCGGTGCGGATGCAGGACTTCTTCACCGACACGATGCTCCAGCCGTCCCGTGAGCTGGACGTGAGGCTGTCCGCGCTGGAGGACAACGCGTGGCGCTCGATGGCCCACATCGAGCGGCAGGACGTCGGCGCGGGCGACCTGCACCGCAGCGCCATCGTGCAGGTCGCCGACCAGCAGTGGCAGCTGACGGTCGGCACCGCCGGCTCCGCCCTGGTCGGCGCCGACGGCCACCTCGACGAGGGCATGGTGTTCAGCGGCCTGGCGCTCACCCTGGTCACGGCGCTGCTGGTCTATACGCTCGCGACGTCGCGCCGCCGGGCCGAGGACCGGGTCGTGCAGGCCACCGCCGACCTGCGGCACCAGGCGACCCTGCTGTCCGCGGTGATGAACACGATCGGCGACGGCGTGGTCGTCTTCGGCCCGGACGGCGCGGCCGTGTGGGTCAACCCGATGGCCCGCGAGCTGCTCGGCCACGACATCGACCGCCACCCGCCGGCCGAGTGGCCCGAGCTGCTGGAGGCGTACGAGGCGGACGGCGCCACCCCGTACCAGTTCCGCGACCTGGTCCGGCAGCACCGGGAGTCGCAGGTCGAGCTGGTCGTGCGGGGGCGCAGGCTGGACGTGCGGCTGCGGAACCTGATCCGGCAGGAGGGCGCCGACGGCGCGGTCGCCGTGCTGCGCGACATCACCGACCTGCACGAGGCGGACGAGAAGGTGCGCGCCTCGGAGGAGCTGCTCCAGCTGCTGCTGGACGGCGCCCGCGACTACGCCATCTACATGCTCGACTGGCAGGGCGCCGTCGTGAGCTGGTCCGACAACGCCGAGCGGCTCGCGGGGTACCGCACCGGGGAGGTCCTCGGTCGCTCCTACGCGATGTTCTTCACCGCGGAGGAGGCCGCCGCGGGGGTGCCGCGGCGCATCCTCGACGAGGCGGCGGAGCATGGCCGGATCGAGATCGACGGCCCGCGCGTGCGCCGCAACGGCAGCCGCTACTGGGCGCACGGGCTGCTCACCGCCGTGCGCGACCCCGACGGGTCGATCCGCGGCTTCGTCAAGGTCAGCCAGGACGTCACCGAGCGCAAGACGGCCGAGCGGGCGGTCGAGCAGCTCAACGCCGAGCTGGAGGCGCGCGTCGCGGAGCGCACCGCCGACCTGCGCGAGGCCAACGCGGAGCTGGAGTCCTTCTCCTACAGCGTCTCCCACGACCTGCGGGCGCCGCTGCGGGCCGTCGACGGCTTCGCCAAGATACTCGCCCTGGACCACGGCGACGCGCTCGACGAGCAGGGCCGGCGGTACCTCGGCCGCATCCGCGCGGGCGCCCAGAACATGGGCGACCTGATCGACGGGCTGCTGGCCTTCTCCCGGCTCCAGCGGCAGGAGATGGCGAGCCTGCGGGTCCACGTCGGCCAGCTCGTCGAGGACGTCTGGGACGAGCTGAGCGTCGAACGCGGCACCCGCGACATCGTCCTCACCGTCGGGGACCTGCCCGACGCCCAGGGCGACCCGCGGCTCGTCCGGCACGTGGTGGCCAACCTGGTCGGCAACGCGGTGAAGTACACCCGCGACGCCTCCCCGGCCCGCATCGAGATCGGGCACCGGGTCGGGCCGCTCAGCGGCGAGGTCATGTACTACGTCAAGGACAACGGCGCCGGCTTCGACATGCGCTACGCCGACAAGCTGTTCAAGGTCTTCCAGCGGCTGCACCGGGCCGAGGACTACGAGGGCACCGGCATCGGGCTCGCCCTCACCCACCGCATCGTGATGCGGCACGGCGGCCAGATCTGGGCCGACGCCGTCCCCGGCGAGGGCGCCACGTTCTCCTTCACCCTTCCGGCCTTCGAACACACTGGACACTCGCTGTTGGAGGTGGGCGGGTGAAACCGCTGTCCAATCGGGTCCTGCTCGTCGAGGACAACCCCGACGACCTGGAGCTCGCCCGGCTCGCGTTCGAGCGGGGCCGGTTCGCCCGCAACGTCGACGTCGCCCGCGACGGCGCCGAGGCCCTCGACCACCTGTTCGGGCCCGCCGCCGCCGACCCGCCGCAGGTCGTGCTGCTGGACATCAAGCTCCCGCTGGTCGACGGCATCGACGTGCTGCGCCGGGTCAAGGCCGACCGGCGCACCCGGCACATCCCGGTCGTCATGCTCACCTCATCGGCGCAGGACCGTGACCTGCACGCCTGCTACGAGCTCGGGGCGAACAGCTACATCGTCAAGCCCGTCGACATGGAGCAGTTCATGTCCGCCGTCAACAGCATCGGCCTGTACTGGCTGGGCCTGAACCTGACCGACTCGCACTCATGAGGATCCTGCTCCTGGAGGACAACCCCGACGACGCCGAGATGCTCGTGTTCGAGCTGCGGCGGGCCGGGTTCGCGCCCGTGTGGCAGCGGGTCGAGTCCCGCGTGGACTTCCAGGCCGCACTCGAGGATCCTGCGGGCCCGCCCAAGGTGATCCTCGTCGACTACTCGCTGCCGCAGTTCAACGCCCTGGAGGCGCTGCACATGCTGCGTGCCGGCGGCTACGACATCCCGGCGATCGTGGTCAGCGGCGCCATGAGCGAGGAGTCGTGCGTCGACGCCCTGCGCCACGGCGCCGTGGACTACCTGCTCAAGGACCGGCTGAGCCGGCTCGGCTCGGCGGTGCAGCACGCCCTGTCGCAGCAGCGGCTCGCCGCCGACCAGCGCCGCGCGGAGGAGACGTTCCGCGCCGCGTTCGACCACGCCCCGGTCGGCATGGCCGTCACGGACCTCGACGGCCACGTGCTGGAGGTCAACCAGGAGCTGGCCCGCATGACCGGCCTGCAGCCCGCGCAGCTGCTGCTGGACATGGTCATCGAGGAGGACCGGCCGATCGTCGCGGACAAGATGAAGCGCCTCGTCGCCGGCGAGGCGGAGAAGGTCAGCAAGGAGCTGCGGCTGTGCCGCTCCGACGGCGCGCCGCTGTGGGGGCAGTACTCGGCGTCGCTCATCGGCGCGGGCGGCCGGGGAGGGCACCAGGGCGCGCACCACGTCGTGCACCAGATCGCCGATGTCACCGACCGCCGCCGCGCCGAGGAGGCCCTCCAGCGGCAGGCGGCGAAGCTCGCCCGCACCAACAGCGACCTGCAGGAGCTCGACCGGCTCAAGAGCGAGTTCGTCGCCACCGTCTCCCACGAGCTGCGCACCCCGCTGACCAGCATCCGCGGCTACACGGAGATCCTCGCCGACGCGCACGCCAGCTCCCTCGGCGCGACCGAACGCAAGATCGTCGGCATCATCGACCGCAACGGCCGCCGCCTGCTCGACCTCATCGAGGACCTGCTCACGTTCTCCCGGATCGAGTCGGGCACCCTGACGCTCACCGTCGGCCCGGTGAAGGTCAAGCACATCATCGACGCGGCGTGCGAGGCGATCCGCCCGTCGGTCGAGACGGCCGGGCTGACCGTCACCACCGACATCGACGAGCACATCCCGGTCGTGCAGGGCGACAGCGACCAGCTCGAACGGGTCGTGCTCAACCTGCTGACCAACGCCGTCAAGTTCTCCGACCCCGGCGGCTCGATCACCGTCACCGGCCGGGAACGCGACGGCGAGGTCGTCGTGTGGATCCGGGACACCGGCGTCGGCATCCCGGAGCACGAGCAGGGCATGCTGTTCACCCGCTTCTTCCGCACCGCCGACGCCCAGAAGCGGGCGATCAAGGGCAGCGGCCTGGGCCTGGCGATCAGCAAGGCGATCGTCGAGGCGCACGGCGGCTGGATCGCCCTGGAATCCATCGAGGGCAGCGGCACCACCGTGGGCTTCGGCGTCCCCACGCCGTAGTCCTTGTGCTATCCGGCGCTCAACTTGGTACGGCGCACGCTCAGCCAGACCGTGAGCAGCGCTGCCGCGGCGAGCGCAAGGTAGCCGGCGCCGATGATGAGGTGGAACTCGGGGATCCGGCTGCCCGGCTGATACTCCAGGTAGCGCTGGAGATGCTGACCGGCGAAGCAGGACAGCTCCGCCTCGGGATCGAGGCGGGGCGGGCAGAGGCGCTCCAGCTCGCCGCTGGTGAACTGGTGCCCGGAGGCGTCGAACAACCCGGACAGCTCGTCGCCGCCGCCGGTGCGGATGATGCCGCCGGAGACGAGCAGGGCGTTGTCGCGCAGCAGGTCGTCGACGGGCGCGTCGACCTGCCGGTAGACGCCCAGCGGCGGCATGAGGGTCGGAAACTTGAACTGCACGAGCAGCATCACGCCGATGAAGCCGCCGATGACACCGAACACGGCGGGCAGCGTCCGCCTGACGACGGCGCCGAGCGCGACGCCGACCGTGAACCAGCAGACGCTGATCACGACCGGGAGGATGCCGGTGGCCAGGACCGCCTCGTACCGGAACAGGTCCTCCTGGCCGACCCTGGTCCCCACGTGCTCCAGGTGGTCGCTGGCGGCGGCGACGACCGTGGTCACGGCGACCACGAAGAGGCCGAGCAGGCCGAGCCGGGTCCACAGCCAGCGCGCCGGGGAGACGTCCTGGCTCCAGGCCAGCAGCAGGGTCCGCTGCTCGTGCTCCCGGGACAGCACCGGGACGCCGATGAACATGCCGATCAGCAGCGGCATGTACTGCACCAGCCGCTCGACGTAGCTGGCCTGCCGGAACAGGCCGAAGGGCCGCGCGCCGAGCCGCAGGTCCTGCGAGGAGCCGTCCGGGCACCGCGCGTTGTGGCACTGGTGCCAGAGATCCGTCATCTCGACCGACAGGTACGTCATCCAGCCCACCAGCAGGGTGGCCAGGACGAGCGTGCTGACGAGGGCCCAGCGGTGCTGCCGCCAGGTCAGCCAGAGCAGGCCCCCGGCGGGGCCGGGCCCGTCCGGGCGGTTCGCGGTGACCGGCGCGTCGGTGACCAGGCTCATGCCGCCTCCTCCGCTGCGCTCCGGCGTCGGCCTGAGCTGACACTGCGCTCCTGATTCGCGGCTCCTCCGCTGCGCTCCGGCCCGCTCATGCCGCCGCCTCCGCTGCGCTCCGGCGTCGGCCTGAGCTATCACTGAGCCCCTGATTCGCGGCTCCTCCGCTGCGCTCCGGCCCGCTCATGCCGCCACCTCCGCTGCGCTCCGGCGTCGGCCTGAGCTATCACTGAGCCCCTGATTCGCGGCTCCTCCGCAGCGCTCCGGCCCGCTCATGCCGCCGCCTCCAGGTGCCGGTGGGTCTCGGCCGAAGCCTTGAGGTAGGTCAGGATCAGCTCGTCCAGGGTGACGGGCTGGGCGGTCCAGCCGGGCGCGACGATCTGCGGGGGCGGTCCGGCGGGCTGCCGGACGACGAACGTCGACTGGCGGTCGGTGTGCTGCGCCTGGACGATCGCGTCGGGGCCGGGCGGCTGGTCCGCGCGGGGTCCGGTGAGCCGCAGGTGGCCTTCGAGCAGCTCGTCGACGTCGCCGGTGAGCACGGGCCGGCCCGCGTCGAGCAGCAGCAGGTGGTCGCCGACGCCGCTGAGCTCGGCGATGATGTGGGTCGACAGCATCACGGTCATGTCGCTGTCGGCGGCCTCGGCCATGAGCTCGCCGGTCACCTCGGTGCGGGCCACCGGGTCGAGGTTGGCGAGGGGCTCGTCCAGCAGCAGCACCGCCGGGCGCGAGCCGAGGGCGACCGCGAGCGCGACCTGCGCCCGCTGCCCGCCGGACAGCCTGCCGCAGCGGCGGTCCAGGGGGATGCGGAAACGCTCCAGCCAGGACAGCGCCCGCCGCTGGTCCCACACCCGGTTGGTGGACCGGCCGAAGCGCAGCATGTCCGCCACGCTGAAGTCGCGGTACAGCGGCTTGTCCTGGGCCAGGATCGCCACCCGGGTGTCGTCGCCGCCGCGGTCGCCCTTCTCCACGGGCCGGCCGTTGACCAGCACGGAGCCGGAGGTCGCAGGCAGCATGCCGCTGATGATGCTCATGAGCGTCGACTTGCCCGCGCCGTTGGCGCCGACCAGCGCGATGATCCGGTTGGCCGGCAGCTGGAAGGAGCAGTCCCGCAGCGCCCACACGGAGCCGTAGCGCTTGCTCACGGCATGAGCTTCGACGGAGGTCATGCCACACCCTCCTGCGTCCGGCGGGTCGCGTTCTCCACGATCACGGAGGCGAACAGCGCCTCGACGTCCTCGGTCTCCAGCCCCGCCTCGCGGGCCTGGTCGAGCCAGCGGGACAGGCCGTTGCGCAGCCGCGCCATGACGTGCGGGTCGGCGCCGCCGAGCGTGCCGCTGACGAAGGTGCCGGCCCCCTGCCGCGCCTCCACCAGGCCGGACAGCTCCAGCTCCCGGTAGGCCTTCAGCACCGTGCTCGGGTTGACCGTGCACGACGTCACGACGCTGCGCACCGTGGGCAGCTGGTCCCCGGGATGCAGCAGGCCCATCCGCAGTCCTTCGCGCACCTGCCGGATCAGCTGTGCGTACGCGGGGACACTGCTGGACTTGTCCACATGGAAGTTGATCACGTCCGGCGTCCTCCTCTCCGTCACACGATTGTGTTGGTAGAGTAGAACACCAGTCAACCAGCATGACAAGGACGCGCGGTCAGATCCCCACGAACCTGCCCTGGGCCCGCATCTGGTGGGCGAAGAACTCGTCGCGGTGCTGCACGACGTTGTTGAGCTGCCCGAACAGCTCGAAGCTGACCAGGCCGAACAGTGTGACCCAGGCCGACAGCGCGCGGGCGGTCACGGCGTCGGGCACGTCCGGCGCGATCACGGAGCCGGCCCGCCGCACGTCCTCGACCACCTCGGCAGGCAGCACCTCCGCCGGGTCGTGCCGGACCCGGTGCGCCACGGCCGCGTCCTGGATGATCGTGCCCAGCACGGTGACCGCCCTGGTGGCCGCGGCCACGGTGTCCGGCGGCGCCTGGTAGCCGGGGACCGGGCTGCCGTAGATCAGCGCGTACTCGTGCGGCCGCTGCAGGGCCCACCCGCGCACCGCGTCGCAGACCGCCATCCAGCGACCGGCGAAGTCGTCCCGGCCCACCGCCCGCTCCCGGTCCTCGACCGTCTGGCCCAGGGAGTTGTACGCGTCGAGGATCAGCGCCGTGAGCAGGTCGTCGCGGCTGGCGAAGTATCGGTAGATCGCCGACGAGACGACCCCGAGGTCGCGGGCCACCGCCCGCAGCGACAGGTTGGCCCCGTCGGTGGCCAGGTGCTGCCGGGCGATCGTCTTGATCTCTTCGGTCATCTCGGCGCGGACGCGGGCGCGGATGTTGGTCGCCTTCATGCCGTACATAGTCGCATGCTCACATGCGAGAGCACTGCTCTTGATTGTGCACGCGACTCATGCTCTACTGAGAGAGCAGTGCTCTCACATTCACGGCTCAGGAGGCAGTCATGCAGGTCATCGTCGGCGCCGGCTCGGTCGGCACCATCATCGCCGGACGGCTCGCGGCGGCCGGTGAGCACGTCAAGCTCGTCAGCCGCTCCGGCGGCGGGCCGGTCCACCCGCTGATCGAGCGGGTCTGCGCCGACGCGTCCGACGCGGTCGCCCTGCGCAGCGTCGCCGCCGGCGCGAGCGTCATCTACAACTGCGTCAACCCGCAGTACTACGCGTGGCCCACCGACTGGCCGCCGATCAACCGGGCGCTGATCGGCGCCGCCGCGGCGAACGACGCGGTCCTCGCGATCACCGGCAACCTGTACGGCTACGGCCCCGGTCCCTTCGGCCCGGACCGTCCGATGACCGAGGACATGCCCCTCGCGGCGACCAGCCGCAAGGGACGCGTCCGGGTGGCGATGTGGCAGGAGGCCCTGGCCGCGGGCATCCGCACGTTCGAGGCCCGCGCGTCGGACTACATCAGCCCCACGTCGTCGATCATCGAGATGGCGCTGCCGGCGCTGCGGGCCGGCAGGACCGCGTGGCTGCCCGGGGCGCTCGACGCGCCGCACAGCTACACGTACATCGGCGACGTCGCCCAGACCCTGATCACCCTCGCCGCCGACGAGCGGGCGTGGGGACGGGCGTGGCATGTGCCCTCGCCGCCCCCGATGACGGCCCGGTCGCTGCTCGGCACGGTGGCCCGCGTCGGTGGCCTGCCGGCCCCGCGCCTGCGCTCCTACCCGCTGGCCGCCGTGTGGGCCGCCGGACTCTCCGACCGGTTCGCCAAGGAGTTCCGCGAGGTCCGCTACCAGCACGTCAAGCCGTTCGTGCTGGACTCCTCGCGGGTCACCGCGACGTTCGGCCTGACCCACACGCCGGTCGACGAGGCCGTTCAGTCGGTGCTCGGCAGCGACCCCTCGGGCTCGATCGCCAGGGGCGGTAGCGTGCCGTCGAAGTCGACCAGCGAGTAGGCGCGCAGCTTCTCCAGGCGGTGGAACGAGTCGATCACCCGGATCGTGCCCGACCGGGACCGCATCACGATCGACTGCGTGTCCGCGCCGCCCCTGCGGTACCGGACGCCCTTCAACAGGTCGCCGCTGGTCACGCCGGTCGCACAGAAGAACATGTTGTCACCGCTGACCAGGTCGTCGGTGTGCAGCACGCGACCGAGATCGTGGCCGGCGGCGACGGCCTTGTCCTGCTCGGCGTCATCCTGCGGCCACAGCTTCGCCTGGATCGCCCCGCCCATGCATTTGAGCGCCACCGCGGCGACGATGCCTTCCGGCGTACCGCCGACACCCATCAGCACGTCGGTCTCCGACCCCTCGCGGGCCGCGCTGATCGCGCCGGCGATGTCGCCGTCGGAGATGAACCGGATCCGGGCCCCGGTCCGCCGCACCTCCTGGATGAGCTGCTTGTGCCGGGGCCGGTCCAGGATGCAGACCGTGACGTCGGACACGCTGGACCGCTTGACCCGCGCGATCCTGCGCAGGTTCTCCTCCACGCCGGCGTCGATGTTGATCACGTCCGCGTAGTCCGGCCCAACGGCCAGCTTCTCCATGTAGAACACGGCGCTCGGGTCGAACATCGCCCCGCGCTCCGCGACGGCCAGCACCGCGACGGCGTTGGGCATCCCCTTGCTCATGAGCGTGGTCCCGTCGACCGGGTCGACGGCCACGTCGACCTCCGGCCCGGTGCCGTCACCAACCCGCTCGCCGTTGTACAGCATCGGCGCGTTGTCCTTCTCGCCCTCGCCGATCACCACGACGCCCTGCATCGGCACCGAGTTGATCAGCAGGCGCATCGCGTCGACGGCCGCACCGTCGCCGCCGTTCTTGTCGCCCCGGCCGACCCACCGCCCGGCGGCCATCGCCGCCGCCTCTGTGACTCGTACCAGGTCGAGGGCCAGATTCCGGTCCATCTCACGACTCATGTGTGCTCTCCTCGCGCGGCGTTGCGTGGGCGGGCGGGCCACCTGTCATCGTGGCAGGCCGTCGTGTTCCGCGTCGCTACGGTCCGGGCGGTTGTGGCATCTTCCATCCGATGGTTCACGATGGTGGGGTGGAAACCGCTGCCCCCGCACCCGCTGTTGAACGTGCCGGTCGTCGCCCCCGGGACATGGCGCTGTCGATGCTGGTCCTGCTGGTGCCGGTGTTCCTGCTCGTCGGCTTCTACCGCTTCCTCGGCCACGAGGACCCGCCGGCCGTCGACACGACCGAGGTGTACGGCTCCGTCCAGCGCGCCGGCCAGTTCACCCCGCTCAAGCCCACCGACCTGCCGCAGGGCTGGCGGATCGCCTCCGCGACGTTCACCGGCGGCGTCCTGCGCATCGGCGTGACCGCCCCCTCCGACGGCGCGATGCAGGTCGTGGAGAGCGCCCAGCCCTCCGCCACCCTGATCCCGTCGATCGTCGGCACGGGCGGCGCCGCGGGCGCGCCGGTCTCGATCAACGGCACCGAGTGGCAGCGTCACGACGACGGCCGCCCCGGCGAGCGCGCCCTGATCCAGTCCGCGACCGGCCGCACCGTCATCATCTTCGGCCGCGCCACCGACTCCCAGCTCCAGCGCCTGGCAAGCTCGCTGCGCTGACCACCCCGCCCTCTGGCGGGGCCTGCGTCAGGTGCGGTCGGCGGTGAGGCGGGCGCGGGCGTTGTCGAGCCAGCGCTGGCAGACGACGGCGAGTTCCTCGCCGCGCTCCCACAGGGCGAGGGACTCTTCCAGCGTGGTGCCGCCGGACTCGAGCTTCTCCACGACCGTGGCGAGCTCCGCCCTGGCCTGCTCGTAGGACAGGTCGGTCACGACGTCTCCTTCGTGAGGAAGAGCACCGAGTCGGTGCGCCGGTAGCCGACGCGGGCGTAGACGCGCTCCTGGGCGTCGCCGGCCGGGGTCAGGAAGACCAGACCGGCGCCGGCGGCGTGCGCGGCCCGGGTCAGGTGCAGGGTGATGGCGCCGCCGATGCCGCGCCGCTCGAACTTGGGGCGCACGGCGATGCCGGCGACCTCGCTGATGCCGTCCTTGACCGCGATGGCGGCGCCGCCGCCGACGGGCTCGCCGTCGAGGGTGCGGGCCAGGACCTGGATGTTGTCGCCGCCGCGGGCCTTGGCCAGGTGCTCGTCGGTGGGCGGCGCCTCGCCGAACGCCTCGTGCTGCGCGGACAGCAGGCCGAGCAGGTGCTCGTCGGTGGTGGGGGTGATGAGCTCGATGCCGTCGGGGAGGGGCTGGTCGACGTCGGCGCCGGGCGGGCACTCCATCAGCGGGAGCCGGTCGGTGACCGTGAAGCCGGCGGCGACGAGCGCCGGTTCGACGAGCGGGGCGAGGCCGGGCAGGTACTCCAGGCGGGGCGTGCGCGACCGGCTGGTGAACGCGGCCTCCAGCGCGGCGATGTCCTCCGGGGTCGGGTCGGCGCCGGCGGCCGGGATCGCGTAGTTGATGTAGACGAGCGGGTCGTGGGCGCTGATGGTCACCGTGAACGGGCCCGCCTGCACCACCTCCCGGCCACGGCTGGCGCTGGCGAGCATGTAGTCCTGGATGCGCTGAGACACGTCACTCCTGGGAGACGGCGGCTGGGGTGGTGGATCGCTTGCGGGTGGCCTTCTTCGGCGCCGGCCCGGCGGCGGGGCCGGCGCCGCCGTCGGCGGAGGGGTCGGTGGCGGCCGGGTCGACGGTGGCGGCCACCTCTCCTCGGCGAGCCGGATGCGGAGCGGGTCGCCGGCGGAGACGTCGCCGGCGGCCCGGACCACGGCGCCGTCGGCGCGCTGGACGATCGCGTAGCCGCGCTGCAGGGTCGCCGCGGGGGAGAGGGTGCGCAGCCGGGCGAGGGTGTGCGCGAGCTCGGTGCCGGCGCGGTCGAGGCGGTGGCTCAGGTTGCGGGCGGCCCGGTCGCGCAGCTGCGTCACGTCCGACGAACGATTGTCGATCATGCTCAGCGGTCTGGAGAAGACGGGCCGGGAGCGGATCGCGTCGAGGCGGTGCTGCTCGCGGTCGAGCATGCCCCGCAGCGCGCGGTCCAGGCGCTGCTTGGCCTGGCCGATGAGGCGGAACTCGTCGCCGAGGTCGGGCACGATGCGCTTCGCGGCGTCGGTGGGGGTGGAGGCGCGCACGTCGGCAACGAAGTCGACCAGCGGGATGTCGGTCTCGTGGCCGACGGCGGACACGACCGGGGTCCGGCAGGCGAACACGGCCCGGCACAGCGCCTCGTCGGAGAACGGCAGCAGGTCCTCGGTCGAGCCGCCGCCGCGGGCCAGGACGATGACGTCGACCGTCTCGTCGCGGTCCAGGACGTTGAGGGCGTCGATGATCTGCGGCACCGCCGACGTGCCCTGCACCGCGACGTTGATGACCCGGAACTCCACCGTCGGCCAGCGCCGCCGGGCGTTGGTCAGCACGTCGCGCTCGGCGGCGCTGGCCCGGCCGGTGATCAGACCCACCTTCGTCGGCAGGAACGGCAGCCGCCGCTTGCGGGCCCGGTCGAACAGGCCCTCGGCGGCGAGGAGCTTCTTGAGCTGTTCGAGGCGGGCGAGCAGCTCACCGAGGCCGACCTGGCGGATCTCGTCGGCGCGCAGGCTCAGCGAGCCGCGGGCGGCGTAGAACTCGGGCTTGGCGTGCACGACAATGCGGGCGCCGTCGTTGAGGTTGGGCGCGCCGAGGTCGACGACGTCACGGCTGGTGGTGACGGTCAGGCTCAGGTCGGCCGACGGGTCGCGCAGCGTGAGGAAGACGGTGTTGGTGCCGGGGCGGCGGGTGATCTGCGCGACCTGGCCGTCGACCCAGATCCAGCCGAGCTTGCCGATCCAGGCGCCGATCTTCTGCGAGACCACCCGGACGGGCCACGGCTCTTCGGACGAAGACGACGGCGCAGGAGTGGTCACCCGCAACACCCTAGCCGCGCAGGTATGCGAGAACCGCCCGCACCCGGCGGTGGTCGTCCTCGTCCGGGGGAAGGTCCAGCTTCGACAGCAGGCTGTTGATGTGCTTGGACACCGCCGCCTCCGACACCACCAGCGTCCGGGCCACTGCGGCGTTGGAGCGCCCCTCGGCCATCAGGGCCAGCACCTCGCGCTCCCGGGGCGTCAGCCGCCGCAACGGGTCCCGGCGGCGGCCCAGCAGCTGCATCACCACCTCCGGGTCGACGACGGTGTGCCCGGCCGCGACCCGGTCGACGGCGTCGACGAACTCCGTCACGTCGCCGATGCGATCCTTCAGCAGATACCCGACATATCCGTTACGCCCGGAGTCCAGCAGCTCGGCGGCGTACGTCTGCTCCACGTACTGGCTGAGCACCAGCACCGGCAGCGCGGGGTTCTCGGCCCGCAGCGCGATCGCCGCCTGCAGCCCCTCGTCGGTGAACGCCGGCGGCATCCGCACGTCGGTGACGATGAAGTCGGGCCGGGACGCGTGCACCGCGTCGACGAGCTCCTGTGCGGTGCCGACCGCGGCGACCACCTCGTGGCCGAAGCGTCGCAGCAGGCCCGCGATCCCCTCCCGGATGAGAATCCCGTCCTCGGCGATCACGACCCGCACGGCAGCTCCACGTGGACCACCGTAGGCCCTCCGTGCGGGCTGGCGAGCGCCACCGTCCCGCCGACCGCGGCGACCCGGTCGACCAGGCCCGCCAGGCCGGTGCCACGGGCCGGGTCGGCGCCGCCCCGACCGTCGTCGCGGACCTGCACGGTGAGCCGGTCGAACGCGACCGACGCGACGACCCTGGCCCGCCCGGCGCCGCTGTGCTTGGCGACGTTGGCGAGGGCCTCGACGACGACGAAGTACGCGGTCACCTCCACGGCCTGCGGCAGCCGCGCCGGGAGGGCGATGTCGACGTCGACGGGCAGCGGGGCCCGGTCCGACACCTCCCGGACCGCCGCGGCGAGTCCCCGGTCGGTCAGGATCTTCGGGTGTACGCCGCGGATCAGTTCCCGCAGCTCCGCCAGTGCCTCCTTGGCGAGCTCGTGCGCGCGGCGGACCGGGTCGGCGGCCGGCGAGCCGTCCGGCAGCTCCAGGCGGGCCAGGCCCAGCTGCATGCTCAGCGCGACGAGCCGCTGCTGCGCGCCGTCGTGCAGGTCGCGTTCGATCCGGCGGCGCTCGACCTCGAACGCGTCGACCAGGCGGGCCCGGGACCGGGTCAGCTCGACCAGCTGCGGGTCGTCGTCGGCGCGCGGCGCCAGGATCGAGCGGGTCATCGCCGCGCGGGCCGCCGCCCACGCCGTCACCGGGTACAGCGCGACGACGCCGAGGACGAGCCCGGCGACGCTGCCGGTCAGCGCGAGCGACAGCGACTCGTCCTGGATGTAGATCGGCCCGCACAGCAGCGCGGTCACCGCCCACGTCGCTCCGGCCACCACGATCAGGTCCAGCCACGCCAGGATCGACGTGAGCACGATCGTGTAGCCCAGCTCCCGCCACGTCGCCTGCTCCCGCAGCCGGGTCCGCACCCACGCCCGCAGGCCCGGCTCGGTCACGGGACGGTGGTGGTCGGGCAGCGCGACCGTGTCGACGAGCCGCAGCCGCCACCGCTCGATCCGCGCGACCGCGACCCCGGACAGCGCGAACGCCAGCAGTGCCGCGACGCCGACCACGGCCAGGGTGAACAGCACGCCGAACACCATCAGGCCGGCCAGCACCGCGCCGGTGACGACGCCCAGGATCGCGCCGCTGCCCAGGTACAGCAGCGACCGCCACGGCCACGACGAGGTCAGGAACTTCGCCGGTGGCAGCGTCAGCGACTCCAGTGCGGATCGGACCTGCACCACGGTGAGGCTACCGACCCGGCCGCCCGGGCACGGTAAGGCTGGCGTTACCTTCGACTGTCAGCGCAGCGCGACTGTGCCGGACGCCGTGAGGCGGTTGGCTCGACGGTGTGACGACGACATTGCACACCCGCCAGGCCGTCGAGCTGCACGGGGTCACCCGCCGGTACGGCACCGGCGAGCAGGCCGTGACCGCCCTCGACCGGGTCTCCGTCGGGTTCGCCCCGGCCAGCTTCACCGCCGTGATGGGGCCGTCCGGCTCCGGCAAGTCCACCCTGCTGCACTGCGCGGCTGGCCTCGACCGGGTCAGCGACGGCCGCGTCCTGATCGACGGGGTCGAGCTCGGCCCGCTGCGGGAGAAGGCCCGCACGCGGCTGCGGCGCGACCGGATCGGCTTCGTGTTCCAGGCGTTCAACCTCGTCGGGTCGCTCACCGCGGCGCAGAACGTGGAGCTGCCGCTGCGCCTCGCCGGGCGCCGGGCCGCGGCCGGGCAGGTCGACGCGATGCTCGCCGAGGTCGGCCTCGCCGACCGGGCCGGGCACCGCCCGAGCGAGCTGTCCGGCGGCCAGCAGCAGCGGGTCGCGATCGCCCGGGCCCTGGCGACCAGGCCCGTGGTGGTCTTCGCCGACGAGCCGACCGGCGCACTGGACGCGTCCGCGTCGCGGGAGGTGCTGCGGCTGCTGCGGGCCGCCGTCGACCGGCACGCCCAGACCGTCGTCCTGGTCACCCACGACCCCCTGGCGGCCGCGTACGCCGACCGGGTCCTGTTCCTGGCCGACGGCGCGATCGTCGAGGACCTGCACGAGCCGCGCGGCGCCGAGCAGATCGCGACCCGGATGGCGGCGCTGTCATGAGCGGTCCGGAGCGCAGCGGAGGTGGCGGCATGACCTGGGCGTCCATCCGGCACCGGTGGGCCGGGTTCCTCGGCACCTTCGTGGCGCTGCTGCTCGGCGTCGCCGTCATCTCCGGCAGCCTCACCCTGTGGGCCGCCGCGCAGCCGCGGGTCCCCGACGCCCTCGCCGCGGCCGACGCGGTGATCGCCTCGCCCGCGTTCCAGCCCGGCGACGGCGGCTTCCCGGTGTACCGCCCCTGGTCGCCGGACGAGGTCACCTCGCTGGTCACCCGGATCTCCGCCACGCCGGGCGTGCTGTCCGCCGTCCCGGTCCGCACGTTCTACGTGCAGCGGCTGATCGACGGGCAACCGGTCGGTGACCCCTCCGACGCGGTCCACAGTGGATCGGCGTGGTCGTCGGCCGGGCTCGGGGGGTACACCATCCGCAACGGGAACCCACCCAGCGGCCCGGGCCAGGTTGTGGTGCCGTCCTCGGCCGGCGTCCCGGTCGGCGCGTCGCTGCCGGTGCTCACCGCCGCCGGCCCCACGAGCTGGACGGTCACCGGCGTGTCCGACGGCCCGGGCTTCTTCGTCGACGAGGCGACCGCCTCGGCGCTGGCGGGTGGTGTACGGGTGATCGGCGTCCGCTTCGCTCCGGGCGCTTCGCCGCGGCTCGACGCGGGGCCGCTGGGCACGGTCCTGACCGGCGACGCGCGGTCGGCGGCCGAGCCGGAGCAGGACACCCGGACCCGGTGGATCGGTGCGCAGCTCATCATCGCCACGGTCTTCGTCGGCGGGTTCGTCGCGGTGTTCGTGGTGTCCTCCACGTGCGCGTTCGCCGTCACGTCCCGCCGCCGCGAGCTGGGCCTGCTCCGCGCCGTCGGCGCCACCCCCGGCCAGGTGCGGCGGCTGCTGCTCACCGAGATCGTCCTGGTCGCGCTGCTCGCCGGCGTGCCGGGCGCGCTGCTCGGCGCCCTCGCCGCGCCGCTGCTGGCCGGCCCGTTCGTCGCCGTCGGGCTGGAGCCGGCCGGGTTCACAGTCGGCGTGTCCTGGTGGGCGCTCGGCGTCTCCGTGCTGACCGGCCTGGTCGTCGGCGCGGCTGGGGTGTGGCTGTCCGCGCGCCGCGCCGGCCGGGTGTCGCCCTCGCCGCGCTGCGCGACGCGGCCGTCGAGCGGCGGCCGATGACCCGCACCCGGTGGGCGACCGGGGTCCTCTGCGTCCTCGCCGGCGGCGGCCTCGCGCTGCTCCTGCCCGGCGCGACCGCGCAGGACAAGCCGACGATCGTCCTGCTCTCAGCGATGATCCTGCTGGTCGCGGCCGCGCTGCTCGCGCCGGTCCTGGTCGTGCCGCTGGTCCGCCTGATGCCGGCCGGCCGGGGCGCGACCGGCCTGCTGGTGCGGGGCGCGGCGGCGGTCGCGGCGCGGCGGCTGGCGTCGATCGCGGCGCCGGTGCTCGCCGCGGTCGGGTTCGCCGTCCTGCTGGTCGGCACGTTCCAGACCGCCTCCCTCGCCGTGAACATCGAGGACGCCGCGGCGATCCCGGCGGTGTCCGTGGCGGCCGGTTCCTCAGCGGTACCGGGGCTGTCCGAGGCCGCCGTGCAGGCCCAGCAGGGCTCGTCGTCGCTGCCGACGGTGGTCTACCTGCCGTCCGGTGAGCCGCTCGACGCTGTCAGTGGCGCTGCGTTCTCTGTCCCCGCGGTGCTCGGGTTCCGGGTGGGGGAGGTGGTGCCGCTGCGGTTCGCCGACGGCGTCGTGGTCCCGCTGACCGTTTCTGCCGTTTCGTCCGTGCTGTCCATCCCGCGCGAGCTGGTGCGGCTGCACGACCCCACCGCGCTGACGCCCGTCGTGCACCTCTCGGGCGCGTTCGTGCCGTCGCCCGGTGCCACGTCGATGACCGCCCGCGCGTACGTCGAACGGGAGGCCGCCTCCGAGAACGACCTGGTCGACCTGTTCCTGGCGGTGCTGCTCGGCATCTCCGTCGGCTACACGGCCCTGGCCGTGGCCAACACGGTGCTCATGGCGACGTACGGCCGCCGGCAGGAGCTGATCACCCTGCACCGCACCGGCGCGACCCCCGCGCAGGCCATGCGGGTGGTGGTCGTCGAGTCACTCCTCGCGGTCGCGCTCGGCACGCTGCTGGGGCTGGCGGTGGCGGTACCCGCCCTGTTCGAGGCCAGGGCAGGCCTGCAGGACGAGATCGGCGCCTCTGTGACCCTCGTCATGCCCTGGTCGACGCTGGCTCTCGTGGCGGGCATCTGCGCGCTGCTCGCGGCCTTTGCCTCGTTGCTGCCGTTTCTGCGGCGGAGGATGTTGTCGGGGGGTGCACGTACCATGGCGGGGTGACTGGTTCGAAGCGCGTCCTGCTTGCCAAGCCCCGCGGCTACTGCGCCGGCGTCGACCGTGCGGTCCAGACGGTCGAGGAGGCGCTGAAGCTCTACGGTGCGCCGATCTATGTCCGCAAGGAGATCGTGCACAACAAGCACGTCGTCGGCACGCTGCAGTCCAAGGGCGCGATTTTCGTCGAGGAGAACGAGGAGGTGCCCGAGGGCGCCACCGTGGTCTTCTCCGCCCACGGCGTCGCCCCCGAGGTCCACGAGCAGGCCGCCGCCCGCTCGCTGAAGGCCATCGACGCGACCTGCCCGCTGGTCACCAAGGTCCACCAGGAGGCCCGCCGGTTCGCCGCCGAGGACTACGACATCCTGCTCATCGGTCACGAAGGGCACGAAGAGGTCATCGGCACGGCCGGCGAGGCCCCCGCCCACATCCAGCTGGTCGACGGCCCCGCCGGCGTCGACAAGGTCACCGTCCGCGACCCGTCCAAGGTGGTCTGGCTCTCCCAGACCACGCTCTCGGTCGACGAGACCCTGGAGACGGTCGCCCGCCTCAAGACCCGGCTGCCCCTGCTGATGTCCCCGCCCAGCGACGACATCTGCTATGCCACGTCCAACCGCCAGGACGCCGTCAAGGCCATGGCCCCCGAGTGCGACGTCGTTCTCGTCGTCGGCTCACAGAACTCGTCCAACTCGCAGCGCCTCCGCGAGGTCGCCGTCGACGCGGGCGCCAACGCCGGCTATCTCATCGACTACGCCAGCGAGATCCAGGACGAGTGGCTCACCGGCGCCACCACCGTCGGCGTCACCTCCGGCGCCTCGGTCCCCGAGGAGCTGGTCATGGAGGTCCTCGACTTCCTCGCCGCCCGCGACTTCACCGACGTCGCCGAGATCACCACAGCCCAGGAGAAGCTCGTCTTCTCCCTGCCCCAGGAGCTCAAGCGCGACATGAAGGCCGGCGCCGCCGCCCGCGCCGCCGAGGTCGCCAAGTCCCTGTCGTAACCTTCCCCGCCGCCGCCTGCCGTTGCGCCTTCACCGGCAGTCGCGTGCCCCAGCGGCCTGTTCCACGCTCGGCGAGCAGCTGCCGTGCTCAGCGGCCGGCTGCCGTGCTCAGCGGCCGGCTGCCGTGCTCAGCGGCCGGCTGCCGTGCTCAGCGGCCGGCTGCCGTGCTCAGCGGGCGGTTGCGATCACGCTGACCGGCGGGTCGCCGTGCGTGTAGAGCATGTCCACGACGATCTTCAACCCCGGGTTCGTCCTGACCCGGTCGTAGGCCCGCACCTTGATCCGGTCCCGGTCAAAGTCGATGCGCTGCCTGTCGTCCGCCTGATACCGCACCCACGTCTCCTCCCCGATCATCGGCCCCGCCGTCCCCCGCAGCTTCACCTTGATCGAAGCCAGAAACGGCGCCGCCCCATCGGGAAACACCTGCACCCCCACCGTGTAGTTCGCCGCCCGCGTCTGCCCGTCCCGCCCGACGCTCTGCAGCCCGAAGTCGACGTGGGCGATCTCACCGCGAGCGGTGACCGCATGAGCGCCGGGCTTCCGGCCGAATCCGAACATGCCCGGCACGCTAGCCCCCAGCCCACCGTTGCGCGATCATCTGCCCGACACTGCCCTCCACCCGCCCTTCCCCTCACCCGCCCGACCCGCCCCCAGGGGCCTGCCCCCGTGACTGCTCAGGCGCCACCACCACGCAGGAAGATGCCGAGAAGCCCCCCATCTCGCCGCAAACCTACGGCTGCTGATCCGGAAACCCGGCGCACGACCACCGCTTGAGGGTGCCGCCCACGGCGCCGCCATGATCGAAGCCGCGTACGGGCCGCCCGGACGACCACGGGACGACTTCGATCAGCGCCCCATGATCAAAAATCCGGTTCGAAGAGCCCGTAGGGCTGTGGAGCCCTATTGGCGGCCTCAACCTGAGTTGGTGAGGGGTGCCAGTGCTGATGTCGAGGTTGACAGTCCGGCGGGTGCTGGCCGGGTCGTGAGTTTCGTGGGAACTGTTCAAGCGTCGAGTCGTGGGCGTTTTGTCGGTGTCGGTGTTGATGTGAGGTCGGTTGGCGGCGGGTGCCGGGCGGGATGTGGCTCCGCGGAATGCGCTGGTCGCCGTTGCGGATTGCGGGTTGTCGATTGCGGGTCGCGGGCGTTCCCGACCTGGGTGGGTTGGTGGTCGACGCTTATGCCGGGCTCGGCTAGGTGTTGGCAAGGCGGCGGAGCCTGGCCAGGTGGGGACTGACCGGGCGGGGACTGGCCAAGCGGCGGGGATGGCTGGGCGGAGGCTCGCCGGCGGGGGCCGGCCAGGCGACGGCGCGGACCACGGCGCGGAGACCCACCCGCCGGGCTGGCCAGGGTGGGGCTTCGAGTGGGCCGGTCAAGAGCGCGGGTCGCGGGTGGCTGCGGTCGGAGGGTCGGCCCACGGTGCGGTGCGGTGCGGGTAGTTACGGTCGGAGGATCGGCTCACGGTGCGGGGCGGGGCGGGGCAGAGCGGAGCGGGGCAGAGCGGGGCGGAGCAGAGCGGGGCGGAGCGGGGCGGAGCGGGGCGGAGCGGAGCGGGCGTGAGAGGCCTTGGGGTGGGATCAGGGACTGGGGCGTCAGGGGACGGGGGTGGCGGCAAAGGGTGTGGGGCAGGGGATGGTGGGGAGCGAGGGGTGGGGCGTCAGGAGGGTGGGTCTTCGCGGAGGGCGGCCAACAGGACCTCGTACTCGGACTCGAGGGGTTCCTGGGACTGCAGGTGGCGGGGGGTCAGTTCGACCTGGGGTGGGGTGGGGAGGGGGTCGGCGCTGATGCCGAGTTCGGCCAGGCGGCGGGCGCTGACCAGGACGCGGGCCTCGAGGGAGCCGACGGCCCTGTTGTACGACGAGACCGCAGTGCCCAGGGCGGTGCCGACCTTGGCGAAGTGGTCGCCCATGGTGGTGAGGCGGGCGTAGAGCTCGCGGCCGGTCTGGTGGACGGCGAGGGCGTTGTGGGCGAGGGACTCCTGGCGCCAGGCGTAGGCGATGGTGCGCAGCAGGGCGACGAGGGTGGCCGGAGTGGCGAGGACGACGTTGCGGGTGAAGGCGTGCTCGAGCAGGGTCGGGTCGTGCTGGAGGGCGGCGTCCAGGAATGTGTCGGCGGGCATGAAGAGCACGACGAACTCGGGCGCCGGCTCGAACGCTGCCCAGTAGGACTTGGCGGCGAGGGCGTCGACGTGGCCGCGGAGGTGCTTCGCGTGCTGGGTCAGGTGGGCGGTGCGGCCGGCCTCGTCGCGGGCCTCCATCGCGCTGAGATAGCCCTCGAACGGGGCCTTCGCGTCGACGACCACCTGCCGGCCGCCGTGCAGGCGGACGACGAGGTCGGGGCGGACGATCCCGTTGTCAGTGGTGGCGGTGACCTGCTCGTCGAAGTCGCAGTGCTCCAGCATGCCGGCGGCCTCGACGATGCGGCGCAGCTGGTGCTCGCCCCAGCGGCCGCGGATCTGGGGGGCGCGCAGGGCGGAGACCAGCTGGCGGGTCTCGGTGCGCAGCTCGCCGGAGACGTCGTGCATGGCGCGGACCTGCTCGCGCAGCTGCTCATAGGCGCCGACCCGGTCGCGCTCCAGGTCGGCGACGCGGCGCTCATAGCGCAGCAGCGCGTCGTGCAGCGGGGCGACGGCGTCGGCCACCGCGTCCTGGGTCTGGGCACGGGCCTCATAGGTGAGTGAGCGCAGCGACGACTCGAGCCGGGCCTCACCGTCGCGGGTCGCCTGCAGGGTCGCCTCCAGCTTGGCCACATCGACGGCCGCACGCGACCGCGCGGCGAACCAGCCGAGCGCGGTGCCGGCGGCGAGGCCGATGAGGAGGCCGAGGATCAGGAGGAGTTCCACGGGTATCAGCATGCATGAGGGGTGTGACAGAAATGGGTACCGTCGAAGCCATGGGAACCTGGATCTTCCTCATCGTGCTCGTGGTGGCCGTGGTGGCAGTCGGAGCAGTGGTCGTCTCGGCACGCAGGAAGCGCGAGCTCGCCGACGCCCGCGAGGACGCGCTGCGCTGGTACGAGCGCCTCGGCGGCCAGGTGATGAACCTCGCAGGCGACGCACCCGCGGTCCGGCAGGCGCTCGCCGACGCCGGGGAGCGCTACACCGCCGCCGGCGCGCAGCTGGAGCGCTCGACGTCGGTGAGGCAGTACGAGCTGGTCCGTGAGACCGCGCTGGAAGGCCTCGCGTACGCGCGGGCGGCCCGGGTGGCGCTCGGCATCGATCCGGGGCCTGACCTGCCGCCGCTCGCCGGTGCCCGCGCCGGGCGGCTCACCAGGGAGCGCGAGGTCGACGTGCAGGGGCACCGCTTCCGGGCCGGGCCGAACCCGGCGGACGCCACGCCGTACTACTACCCGGGTGGCCAGGTCGCCGGGCGGGGCGTGCCGGCCGGCTGGTATTCGGAGCCGTGGTGGAAGACGGCGCTGGTCGCCGGTGCGTGGGGGGTCGGCTCGCTGCTGGTGTTCGACGCGCTGTTCAGCCCGTCGTGGGGCGACTCCGGCTACGACGCGGGCTACAACGCCGGCTTCGACCAGGGCTACGACGCCGGCACCGACGCGGACCAGAGCGGCGACGGCGGAGATCCCGGCGACGGCGGCGACCCGGGGGACACAGGCGACGCAGGATTCGGCGACTTCGGCGGAGACGATTTCGGAGGCGGCGACTTCGGGGGCGACTTCGGGGGCGACTTCTAAACCGACGCCGAACCGACGCATCGAGGCGTCAGTACCGACTACCCTGCGTCCCCCGCGCCGCCCGCTCCGCGAGCGCCAGGTCCGACGCCGCCGCCCGCGCGAACGGGCTGCTCGCCCCCAGCAGCTGCGCGTACACCGACTGCGCCGCCCGGTACTCGGTGACGGCCTCGTCGAGGCGCCCCAGGTCGTGCAGCACGCTCGCGAGCCGGTGCCGCGACACGGCGGTGTCCAGGTGAACCGGGCCCAGCAGGTGCAGCCGGCTGCCCAGCACCGCCCGGTGCTCCGACTCCGCCTCCGGCAGCCGCCCCGCGTGGTGCAGCGCGGAGGCGAGGAGGCTGCGGCTCATCAGCGTGTCGCGGTGCTCGGGGCCGAGCAGCCGGGCCCGGGCCCGCATGACCGTGCTGTGCTCGTCGATGGCCCGGTCGAGCTCGCCCATGTCCTGGTACACCTTGGCGAGGTTGCTCCGGCTGATCAGCGTCTCCTGGTGGTTGCTGCCCAGGACCCGGGTCCGGGCCTCCAGGACCCGCTGGTGCTCACCCTCGGAGCGGGTCAGGTCGCCGAGCTGGTGGTAGATCGTGGCGAGGTGGCTGCGGCTGGTCAGCGTGTCCGGGTGGTCCTCGCCGAGGATGCGCATCCGGGCGGTGAGGACCTCGTCGCACTCCACGAGCGCCTCGGCCAGCCGGTCGAGGTCGCGCAGCACCGTGGCGTGCTGGTCGCGGGCCGTGAGGGTGTCGGGGTGGTCCCAGCCGAGGGCGTGCGCGCGGGCGTCGACGATCTCGCCGTAGGCGTCCTTGGCCTCCTGCAACTGACCGCGCCAGTGCAGGTCGGTCGCCCGCTGCCAGGTCGCCGAGTCGTCGTAGACGCGCGGGGCGGGGGAGGGGCGCCGGCGCGGCTCCGGGTTCGGCCACTCGATCGGGTCGGGCTCCGGCTCCGGCTCGGGCCTGGCGTGCAGCTCGCGCTGGACCGGGATCGAGGACGTGGCGGCAGCGGGTCCGAAGACGGGCGCCGCGGCGGCGGCACCGAAGGCAGGCTCGGGTGCCGGCGGCCGCATCACCGGCGGGCGCGGCGGCGCGGGCTGGCGGGGCGGCTCGGGACGCGTCGGGATGCGCACGGACTGCTGCGGTTCGAAGTACTCGTCGTCGACGTACGGGTCGGGCTCCGGCTCGAAGGAGTCCGGCGAGAACCGTTCGGGCACGAACCGGTCCGCCGGTGCGTTCGCGGCGGACCCGTTGCCGGCGGAGGAGAGCACGACCTCGGGCACCTCGATCGGCGATTCGAGGCCGCGGCGGCGCAGCTCCCGCTTCAGCGAGACGATCGCGTCGGAGATGCCGTCGCTGTGGTCGCCGATGCGCCACGCGACCGCGATCACCGGCCGGTCCAGGGCGATGCTCAGCTGCCGCACCGAGCTCAGGATCGAGTCGTCGGGCGAGGCGTTGACGATGACCAGCGCGGCCTGGAACGCGGCGGTCTGGCCGACCAGCAGCGCCTGGTAGGTGCTCTGCATGCGGGCGATGGAGAACCCGGTGCCGGCCCGGATGTCGACGATGATGTGCGACTCGGACATGGCGATCGGGCCGAGGAAGTAGCCGAAGACGGGCTGGAGCTTCTGCCCTTCGCGCCCGGCCGCCTCATACAGCGCGGCGTTGGCCGCCTCGTGATAGGCGATCGCCTGCGGGGCGTGCCCGCGGATGAGCTGCACGAAGCGGTCGTAGGCACCCTCGGCGTCGCCGTCGAGCTGGGCCTTGCCGGCGGAGGCGAGCCGCTCCTCGCGGTCGGCGGAGCGGACCACGATCGTGCCGCCGGACAGGCCCGCGAGCCCCACCAGGACGCCGGCCGCCACGAGGGCGGCGGCGCCTGCGGTGCTGCGGAACTGCATCGTGGTGAGCACGCCCAGCGCGACCAGTGCCAGCCCGACGAGCACGACGCTGAATCGGGTCTGGCTACTCCATCGTCCGCCAGTCATCCGCCCTCTTCTAAGCGATCAACGCTTGCAGCAATGGAAAAGATCCGTAGCGTGACGAGAATCTTCCCACGAATGAACCAGTCCACGGTAGATCGCTTACGTGAACCCCGCCATTCACGCAGTTCGGAATACAAAACTGTCAATTACCTGACAGATTGTTCGTGGTCGAGCAGCCAGCGCTTCACGGGCAGTCCCCAGCGGAATCCGCCGAGCGTCCCGTCGGTGCGCAGCACCCGGTGGCAGGGCACGAACAGGGCGGCCGCGTTGCGGGCGCAGGCCTGTGCGGCGGCCCGGATCGCGGGTGCCCGTCCGGCGAGCGCCGCGAACTCGCGGTACGTCACCGGCTCGCCGGCGGGCACCGTGCGCAGCACGTCCCAGGCGTGGGTGAGGAACACCCCGCCGCCGCGCTGGCGCACCGGCACCGCGTCGATCGCGTGCAGGTCACCGTCCAGGTAGGACAGTGCCGCCTTGCTCGCGTCGCCGACGTCGTCGCGCTGCCGCAACAAGGCCACGTCAACGAAGGGCGCCAACCCGGCGACATCACAGAACCCGCTGGCGAGCACCGCGCCGTCGCCGTCCACGACGATCGTCAGGGGGCCGGCCGGGGTGGAAGTGGTCGAGTACAACATCAGGAAATCCTCCAGAGTCGGATCACGGCGTAGGAACGCCAGGGCCGCCAGCGCTCGGCGTGCGCGGCCAGGGATCTAGGGTCGTCGGGCAGGCCGAGGGCGCGCGCGCCGCGCAGCACCCCCAGGTCGGTGGGCAGGAACGCGTCGGGGTCGCCGAGGGCGCGCATCGCCGTGTACTGGGCCGTCCAGTCGCCGATGCCGGGCACCTCCTTGAGCCGGGCGGTCGTCTCGTCGCGGTCGCCGCCGCCGTCCAGGTACAGCTCGCCGGAGGCGACGGCGGAGGCCAGCGCGCGCAACGTGCGCCGCCGCGCGACCGGCATCGCGAACGCCTCATCCGGCAGTTCGAGCAGCTCCTCGGCGGTCGGGAACGTCGCGCCGACGACCAGCCTGCGCAGCACGGTCCGGGCGGCGGCGACGGAGATCTGCTGCCCGACCACCGCCCGGACGGCGATCTCGAAGCCGTCGGTGGCGCGCGGCACCCGTACCCCGGCCTCCTTCAACACCACTGGAGCCAGGAACGTGTCCTCGCCCAGCACGGCGTCCACGGCGGCGGGGTCCGCGTCGAGATCGAACAGCCGCCGGCAGCGGGCCACCGCGGGCGCCAGGTCGCGCAGGTCCGCCAGGCGCAGGGTGGCCGCGACGTGACCGTCACCGGGGCGCAGGACGACCGTCCCGGCACCGTGTGGCAGGCGGAGGTTGCGGTGGTACGAGTCGCCGTCGCGCCCGTCGATGCCCTCGATCGCCCGATCACCGAGGAACGACAGCAGCGCCTCGGCGTGCAGCGGCGCGCGGAACGGCAGCCGCACCGACACCACCCCGGGGTCCTGCTCCGGTTGCGTGCGCCGGATCCGCAGGTCCGACGGCGTGCGGGCGTAGATCTCCCGGATCGTGTCGTTGAACTGGCGGACGCTGCCGAACCCGGCCGCGAACGCGATCTCGGCGAGCCCGAGGCGGGTCGTCTCGATCAGCACCCGGGCCGTCTGCGCGCGCTGCGCCCTCGCCAGGGCAAGGGGGCCGGCGCCGACCTCCGCGGTGAGCATGCGGTGCAGGTGGCGTTCGGTGTACCCGAGCCGCCCGGCCAGCCCCGGAACGCCGTCGCGGTCGACGACCCCGTCGGCGATCAGCCGCATCGCACGGCCGACCACGTCACCGCGCACGTCCCACGCCGGCGAGCCCGGCGCCGCGTCGGGCCGGCAGCGCAGGCAGGCCCGGAAGCCCTCCCGCTGCGCCGCGGCCGCAGTCGGCAGGAAGCGCACGTTCTCCGCCTTCGGCACGATCGCCGGGCACGACGGCCGGCAATAGATCCTCGTCGACCTGACCGCGGTGACGAAGACCCCGTCGAACCGCGCGTCGCGGCTGGTCGCCGCCCTGCGGCAGGTATCGAAGTCCAGTTCCATGCCACCTATCCTGCCTCGCAGGTCCGCCCCTCGGCTGGCGGCTTTCGGACCTCGGTGTCGGCGCGGTGGCGGCGGTGTCCGGTTCCGGACCGGCCACTGGCACGTTTGCGGGATTCAGCCGATCGGGGGGTTGTCTAAGTTGGTCATGCCAGCGAGAAACAAACGGCCCCCAGCCGAGATGGAGATAGCACCATGAGTGAGTACGACACCGACGCGACCGCCGGCACCAGCGAAGCCGACTACGCCGACCAGGGCGCCGACGCCGGCTACGGCGAGTCCGAGATCATCACGCTGCAGGGCCAGGACGGCTCGACGATCTACGCCGTCGACGTCGACCACGACGGTGACGCCGAGGCCGCCGGGTACGACAAGGACAACGACGGCCAGCTCGAGGAGATCGCGCTGGACACCGACAACGACGGCACCCTCGAGACCAGGATGGTCGACCTGGACGGCGACGGCACGTTCGACGCCGTGCTCACCGACACCGACGGCGACGGCGTCACCGACGTCGCCGCCCTGGACGCCAACGGCGACGGCATCATCGACCGCGTGGTCGCCGACACCGACGGCGACGGCATCATCGACACCGACGTGCGGGACGCGAACTTCGACGGCGTCGCGGACTCCGTCTCCCAGGACACGGACGCGGACGGCGACAGCGACGTGACCGTCACCGACACCGACGGCGACGGCACGTTCGAGACGGTCCGCTACGACGACCCGACCACCAACCCGCTCGCGCAGGCCTGACCCGCGCCGCACCGCACGGACCGGGCCCGGCCGCCCTCACCGAGGGCCGCCGGGCCCGCGCCTGTCATGGGCCGGGCGTCGGTGCGAGCGGCATCAGTGCTGGTGGCGGCGGGACAGCCAGGCCGCGCCGAAGTCGACCAGCGCGCGCTGGCGCATCAGCCGCGCCGTGCCCGACCCGACCGGCCCGACCCGCTCCAGCCCCGTGATCGCCGCGAAGTCCTTGCCGAGCGGCTCGAACAGCGACGTGTCGTCGGCCAGCTCCACGTATTCGACCCAGCGCCGCACGCCGTCGACCAGCATCGGCGAGCCCTGCCGCAGCTGCGTCTTCGGCCCGTCGGCGCGGTACTCCGCCAGGTGCAGCGACGTGTTGTTGTCGTGCCCGACGCCCAGCAGCAGCACCCAGGCGTCCGCCTCGTAGAGCCGCGCCAGCGGTGAACCCTCGCCGAGCCCGTCGTCGAGGGTGTGACCCGCGATGATGCGCTCGGCGTCCGGCCCGCACGCGGCGAACGACACCGTCGGGTGCAGGCTGCGCCGTACACCTGGAAAATCGCGGAAACACTCGACGACGGCACCCATGAAATAGGTCGGCGTGGTCCGTGGGTCGAAGGCCGGTGTCTCGGCACGGATGACGTCCCACCACGACTGCGGCACCGCCGGGTTGCCCCAGTCGGACGGCTCGGTGAGCTGCCGCGAGTGCGTCGGCATGACCAGCGTGCCGGCCGGGCCGACCGCCTCCAGCAGCGCGGTCACGACCGCCTGCGCGCCACCGGCGACCCAGCCGAGCCGCGACAGCGACGCGTGGACGATGACGGTCGCGCCGGTCGGCAGGCCGAGGGTGGCCAGCTGCGCGACCATGCCGCGGACGGTGCCCGGCACGGCCGCCCTGGCGACGGCGTCCTTCTCCACAACCGGAAACTCTAGCCGGTGAATACTGTTCGCCATGGTTGAGTGGGTACTGTCCGGGTTCGGCGACGAGATCGACGATGATCCACGGGTGCAGCTGGCGGTGCTGCGGGCGCTCGGCGCCTCGCACGTCGAGGTCCGCAGCGCCTGGGGCGTCAACGTGGCCGACTTCGACGCGGACCTGACCACTCGCCTGGCCACGGTGCTCACCGACCGTGGCATGGCGGTGTCGGCGGTCGCGTCCCCGATCGGCAAGACCGACGTCTACGGCGACGCGGACGCCGAGCTGGCCCGGCTGCGCGCGGTCGTCACGCTCGCGCAGCGGCTGAACAGCCGCTACGTGCGGATCTTCTCCTTCTACCGGCCGCCGGGCGTGGACGTGGCGGCGACCCGCGACACGGTGTTGCGGCGCCTGCGGGCGTTCGCCGATCTCGCCGAACGCGAGCAGGTGGTGCTGGTCCACGAGAACGAGAAGGACATCTACGGCGACGTGCCCGCCCGCGTGCTGGACCTGATCGAGTCCGTCGGCTCGCCGGCGCTGCGGGTCGCCTGGGACAACGCCAACTTCGTCCAGGTCGGCGTCCGCCCGTTCAGCGACGGCTACGCGATGCTGCGGCCGCACCTGGAGTACCTCCAGGTCAAGGACGCCAGGTTCGCCGACGGTGCGGTCGTGCCGGCCGGGGAGGGCGACGGCGAGCTGCTCCAGACGGTGACGGCGCTGCGCGAGGACGGCTGGACCGGGTACGCGTCGCTCGAACCGCACCTCGCCGACCCCACCGACCCGGCCAGGACCGGCCCCGCGGGCTTCGGCCGGGCCGCGCGGGCGTTCGCGGCCCTGACCGCCCGCGCGGGCGTCACGTTGTGCTGATGACGAAGTCCGGGTCCACCGCGATCTGGATCATCTGCTCGACCGTGATCGGCAGCTCGGCACGGCTGCCCGAGCGGAAGACGCTGAAGTTGCGCACCTCGATGGTCATGCCCGTGCCGTCGGCCGTGGTGACGTCGATCCGGGCGATCTTCTTGGCACCGTCGACCTGGAAGCGCGGCATGGCGACGATCTTCTCCCCGTGAGGCCCGGTCCGGGTCTCGCACTCGGCCTTGTCGACGGCCTCGCCGGGACACTCCTGGAACTGGCCGATGCCGGAGCCGGCCCGCAACGGCAGGCCGTTCACGTCGACGGTGCCGACCGGCTTTCCCACGCTGATGACGATGCTGCTGACGCCCTGGGCGTCCTGCAGGTCCGGCCCGACGGAGAAGTAGCCGGAGTACCGGCTGTCCGGCCCGGGCGACACGTTGAACTGGAAGGGGCCGGTGACCGTGCCGTTGACCGGCGTGTCGAGGTACGTGCTGCCCTTCGGCGCGACCGACCGCAGGTGCTGCTCGAACGCGGCGCTGAGCCTGGCGATCTGCACGGCGTTCCACGTCTCGGCCGGGACGCCGGGGGTCGCGGTGGTGCCGTAGCCCGGCATCGGCGACATCTCCACGACGCTCGGTGCCGCCGTCGCCGTGCCGAGCGGTGGCTTCCGGCTGGCCGGCGGGTCGGGGATGCCGGCCCGGTTCGGCGGTGCCGTGCCCACCAGGATCGCGACCACGGTCAGCGCCGCCGCGACGGCCAGCCCCGCGCCCGCCGTGACCAGCCGGCGCCTGGCCTGTCCGCCACGCACGATCCGGTCGACGTCGAGCCCTGACGGCGGGCCGGTCTCGGCGTCGATCGCCGCGTCGAACCGCGCCCGCATGCTCACGCCGTCACCTCCGCCGCGCTCCGGACCGCTCATGCCTCCTCCTTCACCGCGCGCAGTGCCGTCAGGCCCTTGGCGGCCTGGCTCTTCACCGTGCCGGTGGTGATGCCGGAGCAGACCGCGGAACTGCTCGGCATCACCACCGGCACGGTGGTGATGCCGAGCAGTTCCGCGGTCTGCTCCACGGACAGGTCGCAGTAGTACCGCAGCACCACGACCGCGCGTCGCCCCGCCGGCAGGCGCTGCAGCAGGTCGATGAGGTCCTGCCGGTCCTCGACCCCGGACGTGTCGACGTGGACCCCGTCCGGCAGCACGTCGAACGGGTCCTCGCGGTGCCACGGCCGCCGCCGCTCGTCGAGCCAGGCGTTGGTCAGCACCCCGCGGGCGTAGGCGGCCGGGTTGTCCGCCGCGCTCACCCGCCGCCAGTGCCGGAACAGCTTCGTCAGCGTGATCGACACGAGGTCGTCGGCGGCGTGCCAGTCGCGGCACAGCAGATACGCGGTCCGGCGCAGCTGGTCGCCTTGCGCGGCGACGAACGCACGGAACTCGGCCTCCATATCCAGGACGACGACGAAGAAGGCGTCGCGGGTTGCCCACTGGCGGTTAGCCGACTGCGGGCCTGCAAGGTCGTTGCTACGGTCCGTAGTCATGCGGCTGGCGACATACAACGTGGAGAACCTGTTCGCCCGGGCCCGGGCCCTCGACCCGGTCGACCCGGCGAAGGGACAGCCGGCGCTGTCCGCGTACGAGGAGTTCAACCGGATCGCGGCCCACCCGGTCTACTCCGATGAGGACAAGGCCACGATGCTGGCGGCGCTGGAGACCCTGCGGGTGTTCGTCCGGACCCCCGCCGGCCGGCGGGCCAACCCCGACCTGTTCGGCGACGCGTTCGCGGTGCTCCGGGAGAACAAGGGCGACTTCCTGGCCGTGCCCGCCGACGCCGAGCCCCGCATCGTCGCCACCGGGCGGGCGTCCTGGAACGGCTGGGTCGACCTCATCGTCGACCCCGTCGACGAGCTGTCCACCCGCATGACCGCCCGGGTCGTCGCCGACGTCGGCGCCGACGTGCTCTGCGTCGTGGAGGCCGAGAGCCGCCCGTCATTGGTCAAGTTCAACGACGAACTGCTCGGCCGCCGGTACGACCATGCCATGCTCGTGGACGGCAACGACCCCCGCGGCATCGACGTGGGCCTCTTCTGCGTCGCCGGTATCGAGATCGACTGGGTCCGCAGCCACGTCGACGTGCCCGACCCGCTGATCGACGGCAAGCGCCTGTTCAGCCGCGACTGCCCCGTGTACCGGCTGCTCCTGCCCGGCGGCGCAGAGCTGTACATGGTGCTGAACCACCTGAAGAGCCAGTCCTTCACCAGCGGCGACCCGGACCCGCTGCGGACCCGCCAGGCCACCGAGGTCCGCGCCGTCTACGACCGGCTGCGCGCCGCCGGCGCCGAGTTCGTCGCGGTCGTCGGCGACTTCAACAAGCGCCCCGACCACCCCTCCCTGCGGCCGCTGCTCGGCCCGGACTCGCCGCTGGTCGACGCCTACTCCCTGGACGCGTTCTCCGGCCTGTTCGACCCGCTCGACCACGACCGCGAGCGCCCCGGCAGCTTCCAGTCGTGCACGATCGGCAACCGCCTCGACTACATCCTGCTCTCACCCGAGCTGGCCGGGCGGGTCACCGACGGCGGGGTCTTCCGGCGCGGCCTGTGGGGCACACCGTCCAACGTCAGACGGCCGAAGCTGTGGGACGCGTACCCCGAGATCACCAGCGCCCGGCACGCCGCGTCCGACCACGGTGCGGTCTGGGTCGAGGTTGACCTGTAGCTTTTACGCGTGGCACTCAGCATCGGGATCGTCGGCCTGCCCAACGTCGGCAAGAGCACCCTGTTCAACGCGCTCACCAAGGGCGACGCGCTCGCCGCGAACTACCCGTTCGCGACGATCGAGCCCAACGTCGGCGTCGTCGGCCTCCCCGACCAGCGCCTCGGCAAGCTCGCCGAGCTGCACGGCTCGCAGAAGATCCTCCCGGCGCCGGTGTCCTTCGTCGACATCGCGGGCCTGGTGCGCGGCGCGTCCAAGGGCCAGGGCCGCGGCAACGCGTTCCTCGCCAACATCCGCGACGCCTCCGCGATCTGCCAGGTCGTGCGCGCCTTCGCCGACCCCAACGTGGTCCACGTCGACGGCAAGATCTCCCCGGCCGACGACATCGAGACCATCAACACCGAGCTGCTGCTCGCCGACCTCCAGACGATCGAGAAGGCCCTGCCCCGCCTGGAGAAGGAGGCGAAGGTCCGCAAGGACCGCGCCGGTGCCGCGGCCGCCGCGAAGGCCGCCGCCGAGCTGCTCAACGGCGGCACCACCCTCTACGCCGGCGCCGCCAAGGCCGGCATCGACGTCGCGGAGCTGCAGGAGCTGCACCTGCTCACCGCGAAGCCCTTCCTGTACGTCTTCAACGTCGACGAGGCCGGCCTCGCCGACCCGGCGTTCCTGGACGAGCTGCGCGCCCTGGTCGCCCCCGCCGAGGCGATCTTCCTCGACGCGAAGATCGAGTCCGAGCTCACCGACCTGGACGAGGAGGAGGCCCTGGAGCTCCTGGCCTCGATCGGGCAGCCGGAGCCGGGCCTGCACCAGCTGATCCGGGTCGGGTTCCGCACCCTGGGCCTGCAGACCTACCTCACCGCCGGCCCGAAGGAGACCAGGGCCTGGACGATCCCGACCGGCGCGACCGCCCCGGAGGCCGCGGGCGTCATCCACTCGGACTTCCAGCGCGGCTTCATCAAGGCCGAGGTGGTCAGCTTCGACGACCTGATGGCCGCCGGCTCGCAGAACGCCGCGAAGGCCGCGGGCAAGGTCCGCATCGAGGGCAAGGACTACGTCATGCAGGACGGCGACGTCGTCGAGTTCCGCTTCAACGTCTAGGCGCGCAGCGGCCCGTCCAGGTCGATCGCTGGACCGGGGAGCACCACGTCCCGGGCAGCGATCGTCCTTTGATCGAGTGCGGTCTTGGTGCGGGAGGGTGACGCCGTGCCGATTTGGGTGATTTGTGCGGTTCTGAAAACCAATGAGCCGTAAGCGCGGACTGTGCGCCGCTCGCGGGTGGGGGCTAAGCGGCGCCGGCGATGATGGTGCGGTAGAGGTCCTCGATCCGGGCGGCCAAGGTGACCTCGCCAGGGGACAGGTCCGACATGCCGGGCACTCTCAGGCGGATCTGGGTGCGGCCGTCGAGGCGGCGCACGTCCGGACGCACCTGGAGCGCGTCGGCGACGATCTTCATACGCTCGGTGAGTGCCGCATGCTGGGAATCGTCCAGATGCAGCGTCCGGCGAATTTCTTCGCCGTCGTGCGTCCAGCCTTGCAATAAGGCCAGCGCATCGCTGAGATAATCACGGTGCTGTTCGCTCCGCCGGGCCCGCATAACGACCTACCCTCCCGCGGCATCGTTGCCGGCTTGTGGCCGTTTCGAAGCCTGCCCGTCATCAACGGTGACTGCAAGTCTCCTGTGCGACTGGTGGATCTGTCCACGGCCACATTTCCCTCGTCTGGTGAACAACAGGGCAGAGCCCGCCACCGGAACTTCATTTCGATCTGGCACCCTGGTTGCCCGTGCAGACCGAACGGTTGATGCCAAGGATCATCGTCGGCGCCGCGATCATCTCGGATGGTCGCGTGCTGGCCTGTGAGCGCGCGTTGCCGCCCGAAATGGCCGGTAGATGGGAGTTTCCTGGGGGGAAGGTGGACCCAGGGGAGACCGAGGAGCAGGCGCTGATCCGTGAGTGCCAGGAGGAGCTCGGCGTCGACGTCGAGGTGGGTGTCCGTGTCGGTGACGACATCACGATGCTCGACGGCGCCGCGATTCTCAAGGTCTACCTTGCGCGACTGGTGAACGGGGCGATGCCCGTACCCCTGGAACACAGCGACATCAGATGGCTCGCCGGTGACGAGCTCGACACCGTCCCCTGGCTGCCGGCCGACGCGCCGATCGTGGTGGCGCTCATGCCGTTGCTACCTTCGACGGCGTGACGGTCACCTACCCCGAGGTCGGGGCGACCCGCGAAGGCCCCCTGCCGCCCGGCTACCTGCACGTGACGCGCAGGGTGAGGGTCGGGCAAGGGCACGAGGCGTTCGCGGCCGCAGCGGCCGCCCTGGCCCGCTGGCACCCGCAGCGCGGCGCGGGACTGCGGCTGCGCAGCGACGCCGACACGGTCACGCTCGGCGGGCGGTTCTCGACCGGGATCGGCGTCGGGCCGCTGCGGCTGTGGGTGCCGTGCCTGATCGTGTGGGTCGTCGACGAGCCGGAGCGGTACGGGTTCGGCTTCGGCACGCTGCCCGGGCACGTGGAGACGGGCGAGGAGTCGTTCCTGCTGACCGTCGAGCCGGGCGGCGAGGTGTGGTTCGACATCAGGGCGTTCAGCCGTCCGGCGACCTGGTGGGTGCGCCTGGGCAACCCGGTCGCGAAGCTGGTGCAGGCGCGGGTCACCGACCGCTACGCCAGGGCCATGCAGAAGGCGCCCCTGCCGTAGCCGGGGCGCCTTCTGGTGCTTTCCTGGTTCTGGGTGGTCCTGGTGGCCGTTGCCGGCCGAGGCCGGTCCTAGTGGCCGTCGCCGTGCGGGTCCGACGGGTGCTGGTAACGCAGCTGCTCCGGCGGCAGCGGGAACACCTGGTCGTCGCCGAACGGCGAGCCTGCCGCCGCCCGGTCCAGGGTGAGCTCGGCCACCACGAGCTTGCCGTCGGTGCCGACGGGCGCCTCCTGCGGCACGGGGCCCTCCTGGTGCCAGTTGCTGCTGGTGTCCGCGACCGCCAGGTCACCCTTTGCCGTGGCCGTGGCGTGCGCCGGAACCGGCTCGTCCAGCTGGTCACGACGGAAGATCTTGCGTCCGAGCCAGGTCACCGGGTCGTACCTCCGATCGACAACACGTTCCTTCATCGGGATGATCGCATTGTCTGTGATTTTGATGTGTTCGGGGCAGACCTCGGTGCAGCACTTGGTGATGTTGCAGTAGCCCAGACCCTGCTCCGCCTGCGCGAGCTCCTTGCGGTCGTCGCGGGCGTCGAGGGGGTGCATGTCCAGCTCGGCGGCCCGGATGAAGAACCGGGGACCGGAGAACGCGGCCTTGTTCTCGTCGTGGTCACGGATCACGTGGCACACGTTCTGGCACAGGAAGCACTCGATGCACTTGCGGAACTCCTGCGAGCGCTCCACGTCGACCTGCTGCATCCGGTACTCACCGGGTGCCACGCCGGGCGGCGGTGCGAACGCGGGCAGCTCGCGGGCCTTCTGGTAGTTGAAGTTGACGTTGGTGACCAGGTCACGGATCACCGGGAACGTCCGCAGCGGCGTGACCGTCACGGTCTCCGTCTCCTCGAACGTCGACATCCGGGTCATGCAGCCCAGCCGCGGCTTGCCGTTGATCTCCATCGAGCAGGAGCCGCACTTGCCGGCCTTGCAGTTCCACCGCACGGCCAGGTCCGGGGTCTGCGTGGCCTGCAGCCGGTGGATGACGTCGAGCACGACCTCGCCCTCGTTGACCTCCACCTGGAAGTCCTCCAGCGAGCCACCGGTGTCGTCGCCGCGCCAGACGCGGAAGTGGCGTTTGGTGCCCATCACAGCTCCTCGTCGGTCATGTACTTGGCGAGCTCGCTCTGGTCGAACAGGCCCTGCAGCTCCGGACGCATGACCGGCAGCGGCTTGTGCTCCAGGCGGACGTCCTCACCGTCCAGCGAGCAGACCAGGTTGACCTTGCGCCACTTCGGGTCCATCTTCGGGAAGTCCTCGCGGGTGTGCCCGCCGCGCGACTCGGTGCGCTCCAGTGCCGCCTTCGCGGTGCACTCGGACACGACGAGCATGTTGCGCAGGTCCAGTGCGAGGTGCCAGCCCGGGTTGTACTTGCGCCCGCCGCCCACGCCGACCTTCTTGATCCGCTCCTTGAGCTCGGCCAGCCGCGTGATCGACTCCCGCAGCTCGCCGTCGCGCCGGATGATGCCGACCAGGACGCCCATGATCTCCTGCAGCTCGTGGTGCAGGGTGTACGGGTTCTCCCCGGCGTCCGCACGGGCCAGCGGCGCGAGGGCCGTCTCGACGGCCGCGTCGACGGCCGCGGCGGTCGGCTTGCGCCGGCCGATCCGCTCGGCGTGCGCGGCCGCGTGCTCGCCGGCCCGCTTGCCGAACACCAGCAGGTCCGACAGCGAGTTGCCGCCGAGCCGGTTGGAGCCGTGCATGCCGCCGGAGACCTCACCGGCCGCGAACAGCCCGGCGACCGCGGCGGCGGTCGTGTCGGCGTCGACCTCGATGCCACCCATCACGTAGTGGCAGGTCGGCCCGACCTCCATCGGAGCGGCGGTGATGTCGACGTCCGCCAGCTCCTTGAACTGGTGGTACATCGACGGCAGCCGCTTGCGGATCTGCTCGGCCGGCAGCCGGCTGGCGATGTCGAGCAGCACGCCGCCCGCCTTCGTGCCCCGGCCCGCCTTGACCTCGCTGTTGATCGCGCGGGCGACCTCGTCGCGGGGCAGCAGCTCCGGGGGGCGCCGGTTGTTGTCCGGGTCGGAGTACCAGCGGTCGGCCTCCTCCTCGGTCTCCGCGTACTGCTTGCGGAAGACGTCGGGGACATAGTCGAACATGAACCGCTTGCCCTCGGTGTTGCGCAGCACGCCGCCGTCACCGCGGACCGACTCGGTGACCAGGATGCCCTTGACCGACGGCGGCCAGACCATGCCCGTGGGGTGGAACTGCAGGAACTCCATGTTGATCAGCGTCGCGCCGGTGCGCAGGGCGAGGGCGTGGCCGTCGCCGGTGTACTCCCAGGAGTTGGAGGTCACCTTGTAGGACTTGCCGACGCCACCCGTCGCGAGCACGATCGCGGCGCTCTCGAAGAGCACGAAGTCGCCCGACTCGCGGTAGTAGCCGAACGCGCCGGACACCGCGCCGTCCTCGACGAACAGCTCCGTGATCGTGCACTCCTGGAAGACCCGGATCCGCGCCTCGTAGTCGCCGTGCGTGGCGAAGTCCTCCTGCTGCAGCGACACGATCTTCTGCTGCAGCGTGCGGATCAGCTCCAGGCCGGTGCGGTCGCCGACGTGCGCGAGCCGCGGGTACTCGTGCCCGCCGAAGTTGCGCTGGCTGATCTTGCCGTCCTTGGTGCGGTCGAACAGCGCGCCGTAGGTCTCCAGCTCCCAGATGCGGTCCGGGGCCTCCTTGGCGTGCAGCTCCGCCATCCGGAAGTTGTTGAGGAACTTCCCGCCGCGCATCGTGTCGCGGAAGTGGACCTGCCAGTTGTCCTTCGAGTTGACGTTGCCCATCGCCGCGGCGGCGCCGCCCTCGGCCATGACGGTGTGCGCCTTGCCGAACAGGGACTTGGAGATGATGGCGGTCTTCTTGCCGGCGAGCCGAGCCTCGATCGCGGCGCGCAGCCCGGCGCCGCCGGCGCCGATGACCACGACGTCGTAGGTGTGTCGCTCGATGTTCGTCATCGGATGTGTCCCTAGTTGAAGAACCGGAAGTCGGTGATCCATTCGGCCGAGACCGCCATGACATAGGCGTCAGCGATGATCACCGAGAAGAGTGATGCCCACGCGTACTGCTGGTGCTTGGCGTTGAGCTTCGACACCAGCCCCCACGCGCGGTAGCGCACCGGGTGCTTCGAGAAGTGCTTGAGCCGCCCGCCGACGATGTTGCGGCAGGAGTGGCAGCCCAGCGTGTACGCCCAGATCAGCACCGCGTTGACGGCGAGGATCAGCGTGCCGAGCCCCATGCCGATGCCGCCGTCCTTGCCGTGCCAGGCGAGGACCGCGTCATACGTCAGGACCGAGCCGACCAGGATCGCGGCGTAGAAGAAGTACCGGTGGATGTTCTGGAAGATCAGCGGGAAGCGGGTCTCACCGGAGTAGGTCTTGTGACCGTCCGGGACCGCGCACGCCGGCGGCGACAGCCAGAACGAGCGGTAGTACGCCTTGCGGTAGTAGTAGCAGGTCAGACGGAACCCGCCGGGCAGCACCAGGATGATCATCGCCGGTGACAGCCAGGACGGCAGCTGCGGGATCGGCTGGCCGAGGAAGTGGCTCGACCCCTCGACGCAGCTCTTCGTCAGACATGGGGAGTAGAACGGCGCCAGATAGTGCTCGGCGTCGGCCCAGTAGTACTTGTTCATGATGGCGCGGACCAGGCCGTAGACCACGAAGGCCCCGAGACCGAGGAACACCAGCAGTGGCTGCAGCCACCACCTGTCCGTCCGCAACGTTTTCTCGCTGATCGCTGCGCGGGGCCCCGCGCCCGAGGCTGACCGAAGCCGGGCCGGCGTGGTCGTCATGGTGATTGCTCCCTGTTGGCGCTGAGGGACGGGCCGATGTACCGATCTGTGGTCGGTGCACACGTTACGCGCGGCCCCGGCCCGCCCGGTGATCGCCCTCACCCAGACGCGCCACCCGTGTAGTTCCACGAGGCGAGACGCAGTGCCGGGGCGCATGTGCCGGACTCCGCCCAGGGACCTGGCAGCTCGACGGCACGCGGTCCGACACCGAGCACCGCGCCAGGTGCCAGGGCCTGCGGATACGACTGGGTGAAGCGGAAATTGCGCACCGGCGTGGTCACCACGCCGTCCTCGATGAGCCACACCCCGTTGCGGGTCAGCCCGGTCACGACCAGCGTGCGCGGGTCCAGGACCCGGGTGTAGTGGTTGTCGGTCACCAGCAGGCCCCGCTCGACCCCGGCGACCAGCGCCGCCACCCCCGAGTCGGCGGCCGGGCCGTCGACCTCGACCGGCGCCGGCCCGTCGTGCGCGAGCAGCCGCAGGCTGGCCGGCACCGCGCCGAAGCTCGCCCCGCCCGCGATCGCGTGCCCCGTCGAGGCCGCCTGTGCCTTCGCCGCGGTCCGGCGGTCGTGCACCACCGCGCTGGACACGCCCGCGTCGACCAGCACCACCCGCTGCCGCGGGGTGCCCTCAACGTCGAACGGCAGCGCCGTCGAGTCCGCCGCGGTGGCGTCCTCGACCAGCGTCACCGCCGGGTCGAACTGCGCCGCGCCCAGCTCCAGGAACGACTGCCGGTCCTGCACCATCTTGGCGTTGAAGCCGTAGACGGCGAGCATCTGCAGCACGTCCGCGACCGCGGTCGGCTCCAGGACCACCTCATAGCGCCCCGGCGGCAGCTCCACCGGATCGGCCCCGGCCCGCGCCTTCGCCGCCGCCCGCGCCCCCAGCACCGCGCCGTCGATGTCCGCGAGCCGTGTCGAGGCCAGCCTCGCGAGGCCGTCGGACGTGGCGGTGCGCGCGATGCCGTCCATCGCCGCGGCGGTCCGGACCCCGCGCACCTGCTGGCCGGCGGAGTTGAGGTAGACGACCCGGGTCGCCGAGGTCCGGCAGTAGCCCGCGACCTCCAGCCCCGCCGCCTGCTCGACGAACGCCCGCACCCTGGCGGCCCGTTCGTCGGGTGCCGCCGCCGCGGTCGCCTCGTCGGCGTTGCCCTCGAACGACATGGGCGCCTTCGGCGCCAGCCCCGGCCACGTCGGGTCGGCCGGCGCGAGGCGCATCGAGGCCACCGTGCGGCGCACGAACTCCTCCACCCCGTCGGTCACGGTGGTGGACGCGGTCGCGGTCCTGCCGTCGGCGTGCAGCCGCAGCCGCACGGTGGTGGTCTCGTCGGCGACGTTCTGGTGGATGTAGGAGTTGGCGAACCGCGTCAGCGACAGCGCCGCCCGCTCGACCACCACCTCCGCCTCGACCCCGTCGTCGACCAGCTTCAACACCTGCGCCGCGAGATCGGTCCCGCTCATGCCGCCCCCTCCGCTTCGCTCCGGCGTCGGCCTGAGCCAACACTGTGCCCCTGATGAGCGGTCCCTGCGCTGCGCTGCGGGCCGCTCATGCCGCCCCCTCCGCTTCGCTCCGGCGTCGGCCTGAGCCAACACTGTGCCCCTGATGAGCGGTCCCTGCGCTGCGCTGCGGGCCGCTCATGCCGCCCCTCCGCTTCGCTCCGGCGTCGGCCTGAGCCAACACTGTGCCCCTGATGAGCGGTCCCTGCGCTGGCTGCGGGCCGCTCATGCCGCCCCTCCGCTTCGCTCCGGCGTCGGCCTGAGCCAACACTGTGCCCCTGATGAGCGGTCCCTGCGCTGCGCTGCGGGCCGCTCATGCCGCCCCTCCGCTTCGCTCCGGCGTCGGCCTGAGCCAACACTGTGCCCCTGATGAGCGGTCCCTGCGCTGCGCTGCGGGCCGCTCATGCCGCCCCCTCCGCTTCGCTCCGGCGTCGGCCTGAGCCAACACTGCGCCCCTGATGAGCGGTCCCTGCGCTGCGCTGCGGGCCGCTCATGCCGCCCCCTCCGCTTCGCTCCGGCGTCGGCCTGAGCCAACACTGCGCCCCTGATGAGCGGTCCCTGCGCTGCGCTGCGGGCCGCTCATGCCGCCACCTCCGATACGGTCCAGGGCGGTCATCCTCGGACCCCCACCCGCACGTTCTGGAAGCGGGCCGCGGCGGCCGGGTGGCCGGTGTGCCCGATCTGGCCGGGCTGGCCCTTGCCGCAGTTGGGCGTGCCCCACGCCGTGATCTCGGAGCCCAGCATGTCCATCGACCCCCAGAACCGTGGCCCGATGCCCGTGTAGGTCGGGTTGCGCAGCATCCGGCCCAGCTTGCCGTCCTTGATCTCCCAGCCGATCTCGCAGCCGAACTGGAAGTTGAGCCGTTTGTCGTCGATCGACCAGGACCGGTTGAAGTCCATCAGCACGCCGTCGGCGGTCGAGGCGATCATCTCCTCCAGGCTGTGCGGCCCGGGGGCCAGCCCGACGTTGGTCATCCGCACCATCGGCAGCCGTGCCCAGCCGTCGGACCGCACGCTGCCCGCATAGTCCAGGCCGGCGACCGCGGCCGAGTCACGCCCCGCGAGGGTGCCGACCCAGATCCCGTCGCGCACCGCGTGCCGCGGCCGCGCCGGCGTGCCCTCGTCGTCATACCCGAACGACCCCAGCGCGCCGGGGATCGTCGGGTCGATCGTGATGTTCATGAGCTCGGAGCCGTAGCGCAGCTGGTTGAGCTTCGCCAGGTCGAGCCAGCTGGTGCCGGCGAACGCCGCCTCCCAGCCGAGGATCCGGTCCAGCTCGATCGCGTGCCCCACCGACTCGTGGATCTGCAGCGCCATCTGCTCGCTGCCCAGGATCAGCGTCGTCTCGCCCGCCGGGCACTGCGGCGCCGTGAGTAGCGCCCGCGCCTCGTCGGCGATGCGCGCCGCGTGCGCCGTCAGGTCCAGCTCGTCGACCAGCTCCCAGCCCCTGGTCCCATACTGCCCGCGATAGGACGGATAGGAGCGCCGCTGGGTCTCGCCGTCGCCGATCACCGTCGCGGAGATCCCCGCACCCGACTCGCGGATGTGCTGGTCGATGCGGTGCCCCTGGGACGACACGAACCACTTGCGCGTGTCCCAGATCTGGTAGATCCCCTCGGCGATGTCGGCGCCGCCCTTGTGCGCCTCCGCCGTCGCGCCCGTGAGCAGGTCACCCTTGGTCGACAGGGCCACGCCGAGCGGGTCGACCTCGCAGGCGCTCGCCCACGAGTCCGTGCGCGCCTCCACCTCGACCAGGTCGACGGCGGGCGCCGGCACCGACGCGGACGCCCGCGCGATCGCGGTGGCCCGCTCGCCCGCCCGCCGCGCCGCGTCGCGCCCCAGGTCGGGCACCGCGAAGAAGCCCCAGCTCGACCCGACCAGCGCCCGCACGCCGACCCCGGCGTCCTCGGACTGGCTCAGGTCCTCGATCTCACCGTTGCGCGCGCTCATCGATTCGGACCGCCGGTGCATCACGCGCGCGTCGGCATACCGGGCGCCGGCGGCAAGGGCCGCCTCGACGGCCGCGCTCGCCACGTCGAAGTGGGTCATGGTTGGACCCTACCGACCGGGTACGACATTCGGACCCTTTGTCCGGGCGTGACCTACCCGATCAACTCGTTGATCTGCCGGGCGAGGGTGATGTCCTTCTGAGTCACGCCGCCGGCGCTGTGGGTGCTGAGGCGGAACGTCACCGTCCGCCAGCGGATGTCGATGTCGGGGTGGTGGTCGGCCTGTTCGGCCACGTGCGCCACCTCCGCCACCAGGCGGATCCCGTCGAGGAAGGTCTCCGCGGTCACGGACCGTTCGATCCCCTCGACGTCGCCGGCCCACCCGCTCAGATGAGCCAGGGCGGTCGCCACCTCGTCGCTGCCGAGCACTGCAGTCATGCCGGAAACGCTACCGCTTCCAGTACAAAGGGAGCATGTCCATCGCAGGTGTCACCCGTGAGCTGCTCGTGCGTCACCTCGACCTGTGGGTGCCGGGTGCGGTGCACTCGCCGCACGGGGCGACGTTCCTGCAGGCGTCGGCGACGGACCTGGACGGTGACGTCGCGGAGGCGGCGGTGCGCGCATGCGCCGAGTTCGGCGACCGGCTGAAGCGGCGCCGGCTCACGCTGCTGTTCGTGGCGCCGGAGGTCGGCGACCTGCAGCGGCGGCTCGACGCCGTACAGCGGGAGCTGCGGACGCCACCGGAGCTGTCGCTGCACGTGATGGCCGGATCGGCGGCGGTGATGCTGAAGGCACTCGGCGCCCACTCCGGCCCGCTGCTGTCGATGATCGACGGGATCGACCCGGCGGTCGTCGCGACCGGCAAGCCCGCCGAGGCGCTCACCGTCGACGTCCCCCGGGAGCGGATGCGCGTCTTCGACCTCACCGCCGCGGTGACGCTGGTGGAAGGCGACGCCGAGCGCACGATCGGGTTCGGCACCCGGTCGGCGAAGAGCCTCGAGGCGTTCAAGAACGAGATGTGGGCGCTGGACGAGTACGCGGGCGTGCGGTACCGCGACCCGAACGACCCCGAAGGTCACCTGATGGACATCACCCTCGAGCCGAACCCGGGCGCGCTGCGGCGGGAACTGCTGGCACACCTGCGCGACGGGGAGCGCACCGTCACCGAGCTGAAGCGCTACGCGCTCACGGAGACGGTCTACCGCGCCGCCGACGCGGTCAAGGTGATCACCGCGCTGCTGCAGAGCGGCGCGGTGACCAGGCACCCGAGGGACGGGCGCCTCGGCGGCGACGTCACGGTACGGATCGCCTGATGAAGTCCAGCTCGATGCGCAGCAGCTTCTCGGCGAGGCCACCGGCGGCCATGTGGGTCGCGCCGGTCAGCGGGATCATCGAGTGCGGCCGGCCGGAGCCCAGCAGCGCCGCCGACAGCCGCAGGGTGTGCGCCGCGACCACGTTGTCGTCGACGAGACCGTGCACGAGCAGCATCGGGCGGGCCTCCTCCGGGCGCACGGGCGGCTCCGCCGCCAGCTCGACCAGCGAGTTGTGGCCGTACACCTCCGGCGCGTCCGAGGGCAGCCCCAGATACCGCTCGGTGTACGCGGTGTCATACAGCGTCCAGTCGGTCACCGGGGCGCCGACGACCGCACAGTGGTAGACGTCCGGGCGGCGCAGGACCGCGAGCGCGGACAGCCAGCCGCCGAAGGACCAGCCGCGGATCGCGACCCGGTCCAGGTCCAGGTCCGGGTGCTTCTCCGCGAGGGCCTGCAGTGCGTCGACCTGGTCGGTGAGGATCACGTCGGAAAAGCGGCGGTGGATCGCCTTCTCGAAGCTCGGTGACACGCCCGGCGTGCCCCGGTTGTCGATCGTGACGACCGCGAACCCGCCGTCGGCCCACCACTGCTTCTCCAGCCAGCGGGCGCGCGCCGCGATGACCTCCTGATGGCCGGGGCCGCCGTAGATCGCCACGAGCACCGGCAGCTTGCGCCCCGCGACGTGGCCGCGCGGGTAGAGCACGGCGGTCGGCAGCTGCCGGTCCGTGACCCGCTCCAGGACGGGTCTCGGCGCGAAGGGCGGGGTCGCGGCCAGCGACGGGATGGTCCCGATCACCGCGTCGTCATGGCGGACGGTGTACTGCCAGCCGGCGTGCTCGAGGGTCTGCGACCCGATCACCACCGTGCGGCCGGCGGCGTGGGCGACGTGCCAGCCGGGCTCGGTCGTCAGCCGCTGCGCCTGCGCGCCGGCGTGCGAGACCGGGATGCGGAAGATGTGCTGCTCACTGGGCTCGCCCTCGCTGGCCTCCACGACCAGGTCGGCGCCGAGCCGTCCGGCGACCCGCCGCACGTACAGGCTGGGCGGGGTCAGCAGGCTGCCGTCGGCGAACAGGCAGCGCGAGTCGTAGCCGTCGTGGGCCAGCTCACCGCCGACGAGGACCCGGCCGTCGGCCAGGTGCTGCGGGGTGCCGGGGACCGGCTCGACCCAGCGCGGGTCGGCGAGCTCCGCGTGCACCTGTGTCTCACCGGTGCGCGGGTCGACCGCGATCACCAGGCCGTGCTGCTGCAGGCGGCGCAGCACGGTGAGCAGCGGGCCGCCCTGCTCCGTCCAGGAGGCGTCCACCAGGTACGGGTACGTCTCCCGGTCCCAGTGCACATCCACCCAGCCGCCGTCCAGGTCGAGCACGTGCAGCGTGACCTTCGCGTTGGAGGCGCCGGCGTGCGGATACGCCACCGTGGTCGGCGGCTGGTCCGGCTGCGACGGGTCGTGCAGGTGCCAGCGGGGCACCCTCGACTCGTCGATCCGCGCGGTGAGGATGCTGCGGCCGTCAGGCGCCCACCAGTACCCCCGGAAGCGGTGGAACTCCTCGGCGCCGATGAACTCCGCCAGACCCCAGGTCACACCCTCCTCGCCGGCGAGGACCGCGTCGGTGCCGTCGGGCTCGATGACCCGCAGCGCACCGCCGGTCACGTACGCCACCCGGCGCCCCGCCGGGTCCGGACGCGGGTCGACGGCGGGGCCGGCCGTGCGCAGCTCGGTGAGGTCGCCGGTCAGCAGGTCGACGCGGAACAACCGGCCACCGAGCGGGAAGACGGCCATCACACCGGCGCCGTCCATCGCGTAGGACCCGATCCCGCCCGCCGAGAGCCGCAGCCGCTCACGCAGCGCCCGCTCCGCCGGGGGCAGGTCGACGTCGTCGCCCAGCAGCGCCGCCGGGTCCGCCAGGCGGCGCTCGGAGCGGGTCGCCACGTCGTACACCCACAGCGCGTCACTGCTGTCCTCGGGCCCGGACGAGCGCAGGAACACCACCCGCGCACCGTCGGAGGTCACCGTCACGGCGCGGGGTGCGCCGTAGGAGAAGCGTCTGGTGCGCGCGGCCAACTCCGGATAGTCCACCGGTGAATGTTTACCCGAAGCGGCGCAATTGTCATGCTCCACGGGCGCCGCGCCGCGGGGGAAGTGTCATACGCACGTCGTAGAGTTGGCGCTGTGAGTGCTCGGAGCATCCTTTTCGTCCACGCGCACCCCGACGACGAGTCGATGGGGACCGGCGCGACGATGGCCCATTATGCGGCCGTCGGCGCGCACGTGACCCTGGTCACGTGCACCCTCGGCGAGGAGGGCGAGATCCACCGGCCCGAGCTCGCCGGGCTCGCCGCGGGCGCCGCCGACCAGCTCGGCGGCTACCGCATCGCGGAGCTGGAGGAGGCGTGCCGCCGCCTCGGCGTCACCGACCACCGGTTCCTCGGCGGCGCGGGGCGCTACCGCGACTCCGGGATGATGGACACCCCGCCCAACGAGCACCCCCGCGCCTTCTGGGGCGCCGACCTGGACGTCGCCGCGGCCGAGCTGCTCGACGTGATCCGCGAGGTCCGCCCGCAGGTCGCGGTCACCTATGACCCCAACGGCTTCTACGGTCACCCCGACCACATCCAGGCGCACCGGGTGCTGATGCGGGCGGTCGAGCTGGCCGACGCCGAGAGGATCGCGCCGGCGAAGGTCTATTGGACCGCGGTGCCGCGCAGTGTCCTGGAGGCGGGCATGGCGGAGTTCCGCGACTCGTCCGACAACCCGTTCGCCGACGTGGAGAAGCCCGAGGACCTGCCGTTCGGCACCCCGGACCACGAGATCGCGGCGCGGCTGGACGGGCACGAGTTCGCCGAGGAGAAGACCGCCGCACTGCGTGCCCACGCCACGCAGATCCCGCCGTCGTCGTGGCTGTTCGCGATCGCGGGCAACTTCGGCGCCGAGTTCATGGGCGTGGAGTATTACCAGCTCGCCCGCGGGGTCAAGGGGCCCGGCGTGGGTCCGCACGGCTGGGAGGAGGACCTCTTCGCCGGCCTCGACGTCGAAGCGGTCGTCCCGCAGCTGGAGACCGCGGCATCGTGACGAAGCGCAAGGCAGGGACCGCGGCGCGGACCGGGCAGCCGCCGGTGGAGGCCGCGGACGGCGCCGCGGTGGTGGATCAGTCTGAGAGCTTGCCGCCGGCCGTGGCCGACGTGCCCTCGGCCGGGTTCGCCGGCGGATCGGCGGACGCCGGGCCTGACGCGGGGCCTGACGCGGTGACGGTTGACGGTGCCGATCCCCACGCGCCCGACGGTGGGTTCACCGTGCCTGGAGTGGCGGCCGACGCGGGTAGGTCGCACCGGCCCGGCGGCCCGCTCGACATCACGATCACGATCGGTGGGCTGGTCGTCGCCGTCCTCCTGGCGGTCGTCCTGGCCGTCTTCGAGGCGTTCCTCGCCCCGCTGCACGTCTCCGACTTCGGGCTGTCCGGCCCCGGCAAGGGCAACATGCGGGTTCCCCTCTCGCTGATCCTGGCGCTGGTGACCAACCCGCTGCTCGGCTGGTTCGCGTTCACGACGACCGGACGGCGGTTCGCGGCGCTGCTGCCCGCCGGCGCCTGGTGCGTCGTGTGGATCCTCGCCGCCGGCCGCACCACCGAAGGTGACCTGCTCATCACCGACGACAACTGGGTCGGGCTGCTGACCCTGTTCACCGGTCCGCTCGCTTTCGCCATCGGCATCTATGTGTCCGCGCTGCGCCACCGGACCGCCGCCACAGCGAACTCCAAGGCAACTCCTCTTGCGCCACGGAGCGTGGACAGGTAGACACGTTCCCGCACCGTCCGTGACCCTGGGCGGCGCGCGACGGACGAGCACCAGCGGAGGCGTGGCATGAAGGAGCGGTGGCTGCCGGTCGGCCTCGTCGCGGGGGCACTCTTCCTCGTCAACATCGTGGCCCGGCTCGTCGTGCGGTTCGCCGCCGACGGTGACGACGACAAGCAGATCACGATCGGCCTGTGGGCGCTGTTCGCGGTCGGCGCGGTGATGATCCCCGTCGCGTTCTGGTATGGGCGACGCCACCCGATGCTCCGCGTCGTGGCCGACCTCGGCATCGCCGTCGTCGCCGCGTGCGTCCTCGCGGTGCTGGTCGGCCCGTTCGTGTCGGGCGCGACCCCGTTCGGCAACGGGGTGGGCCTGGTCTTCCGCCAGTTCTTCTACTTCGTCGGCCTGTCCGCGATCGGCGCGGTCCTGGGCGTTCTCGCGCTGATGACGTTCGGGCTGGACTACCGGTCGCAGTCCTGGAAGCGGTACATCGACCGGACCAGCACCAAGCCCCGCCGCGTCGTGCGCCGCTAGCCGGCGGCCAGGTATCGCGTCTGGTAGACGTGGTGCGTGGTGAAGCCGAGCTTCTCGTAGAGGGCGACGGCTCCCGTGTTGCGCTGCTCGACCTGCAGGTACGCGTCGGTGGCGCCCGCCTCGGCGCCCCACGCGACGAGCGTCGCGATGACCCGCTGGGCGAGCCCCCGGCGCCGGGCGTGCTCCTCGGTGCCGATCAGCGCCAGCCCCAGCCAGCGGCCCTCGGGGTCGGCGATACAGCCCCGGCCGGTCGCCAGCAACGCCCCGCCCGCGTCGTGCGCACCGCCGGCGTCGCGATGGGTGGCGAAGCGTGGGTCGGCTTCGCGGAGGGTGGCGAAGCGCACCTGGGGCACGCCGGTGAGGACGCCGAGCGCGGACTCGGGCAGCGGGCCCTTCCGGCCGGCGACCGCGGTCAGCCACTGCGCCGACGGCGCGGTGGCGAGGGTGACCCGCTCGTCCACGGCGGCGGCCAGGTCGGCCAGCCGGGCCGTCATGAGCAGCGTCAGCGGCATCGCCGTCCAGCCGCGGCGCTCCAGCTCGGCGTCGACGCGCTGGAAGAGCGGCAGCGGCACGCTCATCGCCGGCAGCAGGCCGCGCTCCTGGTACCAGCGCGTGACCGCGTCGACGGCGGCGGGGAGCGGCAGGTCCGGGTCGCCGACCGCCAGCGCGGAGTTGCCCCGCATGGTCCAGCCGTCGGTGGCGCGCAGGAGCCAGTCGCCGAGCTGGTCGCGTTCCCCGGCGGGCCAGCCGGCCGCCGCGGCCACCTCGAGCGCCTCGGTCGGGGTCAGGCGGCGCCGGTCCGGCACCTCCTTGGCCCGGTGGATCTCAGCGGTTGGAACGCGGACGGCGCCGTTTCGGGTACGCACTGTGAGATGTGTCTCGGTAGACTCGACAAGGTGGCCCAGAATGTCCGAGTAGACGGGCCGATCGCCGCGATGTCCCACGATGCGGCGCACCACGACCCGACTTCCCACGTGCAGTGGACCGAGCACGCTGCACCTCCAGTCGGACGGGATACTAGGCTCGTACCGCCGCGGTAGGGATGCGGCGGGGTTCGCCAACCACGTTGGCAGCCTCAGGCGCGAAAGAGGGCGACCCGTGACATACATCATCGCCGAACCTTGCGTGGACCTGCTCGACAAGGCGTGCATCGAGGAGTGCCCTGTCGACTGCATCTACGAGGGCAACCGCATGCTCTACATCCACCCGGATGAGTGCGTCGACTGTGGTGCCTGCGAGCCGGTGTGCCCGGTCGAAGCGATCTTCTACGAGGACGACGTCCCGGAGAAGTGGAAGGACTTCGTCGGCGCCAACTACACGTTCTTCGACGAGCTGGGCTCGCCCGGTGGCGCCTCGAAGGTCGGCAAGGTCGAGAAGGACGCGACGTTCGTCGCGGGCCTGCCGCCGCAGGAGCACGACCACTGACCGGCACCGTCCCGCCCGGAGCCCGGCGTGCGCTCGCTGCCGGGCTCCCGGATTTCCCGTGGGACCGGCTGGAGCCGGCCAAAGCCAGGGCTGCCGGCCACCCCGGCGGCCTCGTCGACCTGTCGATCGGCACGCCCGTCGACCCGGTGCCCGCGGCGATCCGTGCTGCCCTCTCGGCGGCGTCGGACTCGCCCGGCTATCCGCTGACGGCGGGCACGCCCGAGCTGCGGGCCGCGATCCGCGCCTGGGTGACCCGCTGGTGCGCGCCCGCGGGCGACGGCTTCGGGGTGCTGCCCACGATCGGCTCGAAGGAGCTGGTCGCGTGGCTGCCGACGCTGCTCGGGCTCGGTCCCGGTGACACCGTGGTCATCCCGCCGGTCTGCTACCCGACGTATGAGGTCGGCGTGCAGCTCAGCGGCGCGACCGTGGTCCGCTCCGACTCGCTGACGTCGCTCGGCCCGGCCCGGGTCCGCCTGGTGTGGGTCAACTCGCCGTCCAACCCGACGGGTCGCGTGCTGCCCCCCGCCCACCTGCGCAAGGTCGTCGACTGGGCCCGCGAGCGCGGCGCGGTCGTGGCCAGCGACGAGTGCTACCTGCCGCTGCCGTGGGAGGCCGAGCCGGTCTCGATCCTGTCGGTCTGCGACGGCCGCTTCGACAACGTGCTCGCGGTGCACTCGCTGTCGAAGCGTTCCAACCTGGCCGGATACCGCGCCGGGTTCGTCGCCGGCGACCCGGCACTGGTCGACGAGCTGCTCGCCGTGCGCAAGCACGCCGGCATGATCGTCCCCGCCCCGGTCCAGGCCGCGATGGTGGCCGCGCTCGGCGACGAGGACCACGTGCAGGAGCAGCGCGACCGGTATGCATCCCGCAGGGCGATCCTGCGTGAGGCGTTCGAGGGCGCGGGCTTCACCGTCGAGCACTCCGAGGCCGGCCTGTATCTGTGGCTGACCCGCGGCGAGGACTCCTGGGACACGGTCGCCTGGCTCGCCGAGCGTGGCATCCTGACCGCCCCCGGCGCGTTCTACGGCCCCGACGGCCACCGGCACGTCAGGGCAGCCCTGACCGCGACGGACGGACGCATCACCGAAGCCGCCAAACGCCTGAGCTGAGCGGGCGGCGGGTGCAAGCCCGCCGCCCGAAGGCCAGGAACCTCAGTTGGCGTGCAGCGCGGCGTTGAGCTCGATGCCGCGGCCCGCCCGCTCGCGGACCTCCAGGCGGCCGGAGACCGAGTTGCGGATGAACAGCAGGTTGGGCACGCCGGACAGCTCGCGGGCCTTGACCACGGTGCCGTCGGGCAGGGTGAGCTTCGAGCCCGCCGTGATGTAGCAGCCCGCCTCCACGACGCAGTCGTCGCCGAGCGAGATGCCGATGCCCGCGTTGGCGCCCAGCAGGCAGCGCTCGCCGAGGCGGATGATCTCCTTGCCGCCGCCCGAGAGGGTGCCCATGATCGAGGAGCCGCCGCCGACGTCGGTGCCGTCGCCGACGACCACGCCCGCGGAGATGCGCCCCTCGACCATCGAGGTGCCGAGGGTGCCGGCGTTGAAGTTCACGAAGCCCTCGTGCATGACGGTCGTGCCGGGTGCCAGGTGGGCGCCGAGCCGGACCCGGTCGGCGTCGGCGATGCGGACACCGGACGGGGTGACGTAGTCGACCATCCGCGGGAACTTGTCGATGCCGAAGACGTTGAGCCGCCGCCCGGCGAGGCGCTCGGCGAGGCGCAGCTCGTCGACCTGCTCCGGCAGGCACGGGCCGGCCGACGTCCACGCGACGTTGGCCAGCAGGCCGAACTGCCCGTCCAGGTTGGCCTGGTGCGGCTGGATCAGCCGGTGGGAGAGCAGGTGCAGCCGCAGATACGCGTCGGCGGTGGAGGCCGGGGCGTCGCCGAGCGAGCCGATCACGACCCGGACCACCTCGACGGACAGCGAGGGAAGCGGCCCGGCGGTGGGAAGCTCGACAACGGGCGGCAGGTCCGGCAGCGCGCCGAGGCCGAGCTGACCGGCGGGGAACCAGGTGTCCAGCACCTGCCCGGATCCGGTCACGGTGGCCAGGCCAAGTCCCCAGGCGGGGGAGTCGATGTAGGCGGTCGTCACGTGGTCGAACGCTACCGCATCTAGGGTATGGGGCATGCTTTCCCGTGACGTGCTCGCCGACCCCGTCGCCCTGACCCGCGCCCTCGTCGACATCGAGTCGGTGTCCGGCAACGAGGCGGACATCGCCGACCAGGTGCAGCACGCGCTGAGCGACACGGCGCTGAAGGTGGAGCGCTTCGGGCACACGATCGTCGCGCGCACCGAGCTGGGCCGCGCGGAGCGGGTCGTGCTCGCCGGGCACCTGGACACGGTGCCGCTCAACGACAACTGGCCGTCGCGGACCGAGGGCAACCTGCTGCACGGCTGCGGCACGTCGGACATGAAGGCGGGCACGGCGATCGCGCTGCACCTGGCCGTCACCGAGGCCGAGCCGCGGCACGACGTCACCTACGTCTTCTACGAATGCGAGGAGGTCGACTCGGCGCGCAACGGGCTGAAGATCCTCGCCGACAGCCGGCCGGGGCTGCTGACGGACGCGTCGTTCGCGTTGCTGCTGGAGCCGACGCACGGCCTCGTCGAGGCCGGCTGCCAGGGCACCCTGCGGGTCCTCGCCCGCACCAGCGGCAGGCGGGCGCACTCGGCACGCTCGTGGCTCGGCGACAACGCGATCCACAAGGCCGCCCCTGTGCTGCAGCGGCTGCTGGCGTACGAGCCGCGCACGGTCATCATCGACGGGTGTGAGTTCCGTGAGGGGCTCAACGCGGTCAGGGTGAGCGGCGGCGTCGCCGGCAACGTCATCCCCGACGAGTGCGTGGTCGAGGTCAACTTCAGGTTCGCGCCGGACCGCTCGGAGGAGCAGGCCGCGGCGCACGTGCGGGACGTGCTCGCGGGCTTCGATCTGGAGGTCGTCGACTCGGCGCCGGGTGCGCTGCCGGGCCTGGACGCGCCGCCCGCCAGGGAGTTCCTCGCCGCGATCGGCCGGCCGCCGCGCGCGAAGCTCGGCTGGACCGACGTCGCCAGGTTCGCCACCCTCGGCGTCCCGGCGCTCAACTACGGCCCCGGCGACCCGAACCTCGCGCACAAGCAGGACGAGCACGTCGAGATCGACAAGATCGTCGAGGGTGCCGACGTGGTCCGGCGCTGGCTCACCGCGAGGCCGTAACTTCCGTCAGCGGTCGCACGTTGACGACTCCGGGGGCTCGACCTGCGGGTCCATCGCGGCCAGCATGCGGCGCACCGCGAGGACCTCACGGATCCGCCGGTTCATCTGCCGCTTGCGACGATCGTGATCCGCACGTGTCATACCGGTCACCCCCTACACCTTGCCGTCCGGTATATCGGGTACGACGCGATGACACCGGCAAACGTTGCCGTCTGCACCTGATTTCTCACCGAAGCGCGACGTTCGGCCTAATCACCGCGGGGCGGGCGGGCCGGTCACGTAGGTGCGCCCGTCCGGATACGGCCACGGGTTGCGCGCGCACCCCTCCAGGCCGAACGTCTGCCGCGCCATGACCGGCGCCGGGGCGCCCTTGCGGGGGCAGACCACGTGACCGTTGCCGAGGAAGTGCCCGACCTCGTGGTTGACGACCATGTCGCGGTAGTCGGCCAGCTGCGGGTACCACGCGACGCCGAGCTGCCATCGCTTCAGGTTGATGATCACGTCCCGCCCGCCGCGGCAGGAGACCTCGCCGCGGGTGCGCACGCCCCGCTTCGCGCACATCGTGTCGGTCGTGCCCGGGGTCGCCAGGTGCACCGTCAGCTCGCTCTGCTGCCCGGCGGGCACCCGCTGGAAGGAGACCCGCCCGCCCGCGATCCAGCTTCTCGGGTCCGCCAGGGTCCGGTGTACGGCCACCGCGAACTCCTCCGCGTCGACCCCCGATCCCTGCTCGGCCGCGACGGTGTACCGCACCAGGCGCCCGGCGGTGCCGGCCCGCTCGCCGCCGGTGCCGCTGTAGGTGAACTGCCCGTTGCCGCGGGCCGGGACCGCGGTGACCGCCGGCGAGGTCGGCACCGGCGACGGGAACAACGACGGCGAAGGTGACGGCGACGGGGAGGCCGAGGCCGGCGGGGAGGGCGACGGCGTGCCGGACGGGGGTGCCGCCTGCGAGCTGCTCGTCGCGGTGGGGGCGCCCGAGCCGAGCCAGACCCCGGCAGCGCCGGTGGCGAAGAGCGCCGCCAGCGCGGCCACCAGCCCCCAGCGCCGCCCCATCGCTGCATTGCATCATGAGATCCACGTACCGTGGGGGCCATGACCGAGGGTAGGACCAGCCAGCCCCCCGAGCGGCACCGCGGGCCGGTGACGCTGCGCCGCGACTCGATTCCGCTGAGTACCGCAGACCAGCGGCTCCTCGACTCGCACCTGCGCAGCGAGTGGAAGACGAAGGACGCCTGGCGGGCGCTGCGGATCCTGAGCGAGTTCGTCGAGGGCTTCGACACCCTCGCCGACCTGCCGCCGTCCGTGAGCGTCTTCGGCTCGGCGCGCAGCAAGGCCGACAGCCCCGAGTGGAAGCTCGGCGAGGACCTCGGCGGGGCGCTCGCGCGGGCCGGCTACGCGGTCATCACCGGCGGCGGTCCCGGGGTCATGGAGGCGGCCAACAAGGGCGCCGCGGAGGCCGGCGGGCTGTCGGTCGGGCTCGGTATCGAGCTGCCGTTCGAGCAGGGCCTCAACGAGTGGGTCGAGCTCGGCATCGACTTCCGGTACTTCTTCGCCCGCAAGACGATGTTCGTCAAGTACGCGCAGGCGTTCGTGGTGCTGCCCGGCGGCTTCGGCACCCTGGACGAGCTGTTCGAGGCGGTGACCCTGGTGCAGACCAAGAAGGTCACCCGCTTCCCGGTGGTGCTGATGGGCACCGCGTACTGGCGGGGCCTGGTCGACTGGATCCGCGACACCATGCAGGCCGACGGCAAGATCGGCCCCGAGGACCTCAGCCTGCTGTTCCTCACCGACGACGTCGACGAGGCGGTCCGGCACATCATCGAGGCCGGCGCGGAAGACCTCGAGGCCGCCTCCGCCCGCCGCACCGCCCGCGGGGCGAGCGGCTGATGGCGTCGATCGGCGTGTTCTGCGCCTCCTCACAGCGGCTCGACCGGCGCTGGCTCGACCTCGCGCACGACCTGGGGCTCGAGATCGGCCGCCGCGGCCACGAGCTGGTCTCCGGCGGCGGCTGCGTCGGCATGATGGGCGCCGTCGCCGACGGCACCCGCGACGGCGGTGGCCGCACGTACGGCGTGATCCCGCAGCTGCTGGTCGACCTGGAGGTCGCCGACACCAAGTCCGACGAGCTCGTCGTCACCGACGGCATGGCCTCGCGCAAGACCCTGATGATCGAGAGGGCGGACGCGTTCGTGGTCCTGCCCGGCGGGCTCGGCACCCTCGACGAGCTGTTCGAGGTGTGGACCACGGCCACGCTCGACCTGCACCGCAAGCCGGTGCTGCTGTTCGACGCGGACGGCTTCTACGCCGGGCTGCTCGACTGGCTGCGCGGCCTCGCCGCCCAGGAGTTCGTCCGCCCGTCGGCGATCTCGATGCTGCTGGTGTCCCGCGACGTGGCGGAGTCACTCGACCTGCTGGAAGCGAGCCTCCTCGGAGGAACTGTCGGACGGTCGTGATTGCATAGCGGCGTGACCGCGACCGCTTCCCCCCGCCGCACGTATCGCTTGGTGCGGCGGCCGGGCCCCGCGGCGGTCCCGATCGACACGGACCCGTGGCAGCGGCTCGTCGTGGAGCACCGCTCGGGGCCTCTGCTCGTCGTCGGCGGACCCGGCACCGGCAAGACGACCACGCTGGTCGAGGCGGTCGCCGCGCGGGTCGCCGATGGGGTCGACCCGGAGCGGATCCTGGTCCTGACGTTCGGCCGGCGTGGCGCGGTGCGGTTGCGCGACCGCATCGAGGCCCGGCTGGGCCGCGCGGCTGCGCACCTTCCACGGCTATGCGTTCGGCCTGCTGCGCCGCGCCGCCGTCGAGCGCGGCGAGGCGTCGCCCCGGCTGCTCACGGGGCCCGAGCAGGACCTCGTCATCCGCGAGCTGCTGCAGGGTTCGCAGGCGCCGTGGCCGGAGGCGCTGCGCGGCGCGCTCGGCACCCGGGCGTTCGCGACCGAGCTGCGCGACCTGCTGCTGCGGGCCGTGGAGCGGGGCGTCGGCCCGCAGGGCCTGGCCCGGCTCGCGGTCGTGCACCAGCGACCCGACTGGGCCGCGGCGGCCCGGTTCTTCGAGGAGTATCTGCAGGTCCTTGCGCTGCGCGACGCCACCAGCCGGGGTGCGGTCGCCTATGACTACGCCGAGCTGGTGCGGGCCGCCGCCGGGCTGCTGGTCGACGAGCCCGACGTCCTGGCCGCGGAGCGGCGCCGGATCGAGTGCGTCTACCTCGACGAGCTGCCCGACACCGACCCCGCCCAGATCGAGCTGCTGGACCTGATCGCCGGGTCGGGATCGCACCTCGTCGCGTTCGCCGACCCGGACTCCTCGACGTTCGCGTTCCGCGGCGCCGACCCCGGCATCGTCGGCGACTTCCCCGACCGGTTCCGCACCGTCGGCGGACGCCCCGCGCCGCAGGTGATCCTGCCGCACTCGCGCCGACTCGGCGAGGGGCTGCTCGCGCCGACCCGCCGGGTCGCCGCACGGCTGCGCGGCCCCGCGCGGCACCGGCTGCTGGAGCCGCAGCACCCCGGCGGCACCGTGGAGACCGCGACGTTCGGCTCCGAGACCACCGAGGCGGCGTTCCTGGCGCACCGGCTGCGCGAGGCGCACCTGCTGCGCGGCGTGCCGTGGTCCCGGATGGCGGTCGTGGTGCGCTCCACCGCCCGGCAGCTGGCCCCGCTGCAGCGGGCGCTGCACTCGGCGGGCGTGCCGACCGTGACCGAGGCAGAGGACCTGCCGCTGCATCTCCAGCCGGCGATCGCGCCGCTGCTGCTGCTCCTGCGCTGCGCCCTCGACGACGCCCGCCTCGACGAGGACGCCGCGATCGCGCTGCTGCACTCCCCGCTCGGCGGCGCCGACCCCCTCGCGGAGCGGCGCCTCCGGCAGGGCCTGCGGGCCCTGGCGCTCGCGGCCGGGGACCGCCGCCCGTCCGGGACGCTGCTCCTGCAGGCGCTGCGCCGCCCCGCCGAGCTGGCCACGGTCGAGCGCCGGTGGGCGGCGCCGGCCCGCACCGTCGGGCAGCTGCTGCAGGCCGTCCGCGACGCCGCGGCCCGGCCCGGCGCCACCGCCGAGGAGGTGCTGTGGGCCGCCTGGCAGGGCAGCGGACTGGCCGAGCGGTGGACGGCGCTGAGCACCCGGGGCGGTCACCGCGGCGCCGCCGCCGACCGCGACCTGGACGCGGTCGTGTCGCTGTTCGACGCGGCGGCCCGCTTCACCGACCGGCTCCCCGGCGCCGGCACCGCCGTCTTCCTCGACCACGTCGAGGGCCAGGATCTGCCCGCCGACTCCCTCGCCCCGTCCGCCGACCGCGGCGAGGCGGTCCGCATCCTGACCGCGCACGCCGCCAAGGGCCTGGAGTGGGACGTCGTCGCCGTCGCCGGCGTGCAGGAGGGCGTCTGGCCCGACCTGCGGCTGCGCGGCAGCGTGCTGGGCTCGGAGCTGCTCGTCGAGGTCCTCGCCGGTCGCACCATGGAGACGATCGGCCGGCTGTCGGCGCTGCTGGACGAGGAGCGCCGCCTCTTCTACGTCGCCGTCAGCAGGGCCCGCGAGCAGGTCCTCGTCACCGCGGTCGCCTCCGGCGACGGCGAGGAGCAGCCGAGCCGGTTCCTGCTGGAGCTGAGCAACGCCGACCCCGACCCGGACTCGGGCGCCGAGCTCGACGGCGCCGTCGTGTTCGAGCCGCCCCGCGCGCTGACCCTGCCGACACTGGTCGCCGAGCTGCGGGTCGCGCTCATCGACCCCGACGCCACCGACCGGCGCCGCACCGCGGCCGCCGCGATCCTCGCCCGGCTCGCCGCCGCCGGCGTGCCCGGCGCCGACCCGGACAGCTGGTGGGGGCTGCCGCCGCTGTCGGACGACCGCCCCCTCGTCGACCCCGGCGAGGCGGTGACCGTGACCCCGTCCACGGTCGAGAGCGTCGACCGGTGCAGCCTGCGCTGGCTCCTGGAGCGGCACGGCGGGCAGCTGACCCCGTCGCCGGAGCAGTCCATCGGCAACCTCGTGCACGCCGCGGCGATGCTCGCCTCCGACGCGACCGCCGACCGGGCCCAGCTCGTCGCCTACGTCGCCGACCGGTTCGACGCGATCGAGCTGTCCGCGCGGTGGCTGGCCGGCCGCGAGCGGGACCGGGCCGAGACCATGCTGGACAAGCTCATCGGCTGGCTCGCCGGCAACCCCCGCCGGCTCGTCGCGATCGAGCAGGACTTCCTCGTGGAGCTCGCCGACCCCGAGGCCCCCGTCGAGATCAAGGGCCGCGTCGACCGGCTCGAGCTCGACGAGCAGGGCCGGCTCGTCGTCGTGGACCTCAAGACCGGCAAGTCCATCCCCGCCAACGCCAACCTGGCCGAGCACCCGCAGCTGGCGGCCTACCAGGCGGCGATCGAGCTCGGCGCGTTCGACGAGTCGACGGTCTCCGGCGGAGCGTCGCTGGTGCAGCTCGGCGGCGAGACCACCTCCGCCCGCGAGCAGGTCCAGCCGCCGCTCGGCGAGGCCGGCGACCCCAACTGGGCGCAGGCCCTGGTGAAGAAGACCGCCAAGACGATGGCGGCCTCGACGTTCAACGCCGTCGTCAACAACAAGTGCCGGGTCTGCCCGGTCAAGACCTCCTGCCCGGTGTCGGGCAAGGGGCGGCACGTCACATGACCGTGCGATACACCCCGGTCGAGCTGGCCCAGCTGCTCCGGCAGGCGGCACCGACCCACCAGCAGGCCGACGTCATCGCCGCCCCCGTCGAGCCGCTGCTCGTGGTGGCCGGCGCCGGGTCCGGCAAGACCGAGACGATGGCGGCCAGGGTGGTCTGGCTCGTCGCCAACGGGCACGCCCGGCCGGAGCAGATCCTCGGCCTCACCTTCACCCGCAAGGCCGCCGGCGAGCTGTCGCACCGCATCCGGCAGCGGCTCGGGCAGTTGGTCCGCCGGCTCGGCCGGGACGACCTGATCGCGGGCGAGCCGACGGTGGCCACCTACCACTCCTATGCCGCCCGGGTCGTCCGCGAGCACGGTGTGCGGGCCGGCTTCGAACCCTCCACCCGGCTGCTCACCGAGGCAGCGTGCTGGCAGCTCGCCGACGCCGTCGTCCGCGGCTACGACGGCGACATGACGGCCGTGTCGTCGGCGCCGTCGACCGTCGTCGACGCGGTCCTGCACCTCGCCGGTGACCTCGCCGAGCACCTGCGCGCGCCCGAGGACGTCGCCGCGTGGACCGGCCGGTTCTTCGCCGAGGTGAGCGCCAAGACCGGCAAGATGGCCAAGCCGGTGCGTGACCTGCTGTCCCGCCAGCAGGCCAGGCTGCAGTTGTTGCCGCTGATCCGCCAGTACCAGGAGAAGAAGGCGCTGCTGGAGGCGATGGACTTCGGCGATCAGCTGTCCCGGGCGGCCCGCGTGGCGCTCGCGCATCCCGAGGTGGGCGTGGTCGAGCGGGACCGCTTCCGGGTGGTGCTGCTGGACGAGTACCAGGACACCAGCCACGCCCAGGTGGTGCTGCTGCGGTCGCTGTTCGGCGGCGGGCACCCCGTGACCGCCGTCGGCGACCCGTGCCAGTCCATCTACGGCTGGCGCGGCGCGTCCGCCGGGACCCTCGAACGGTTCCCCACCGAGTTCCCGACCGTGGCGGGTGTGCCCGCCGCCGAGCTGACCCTCACCACCAGCTGGCGCAACCGCCCCGAGATCCTCGACGTCGCCAACACCATCTCCGCGCCGCTGCGCGCGCACGGCGCCCGCGTCGCCGAGCTCGCCCCCGCCGATGTCCTCGCCGAGCCGGCGTCCACCGCGACCATCCACTGTGCACTGCTGGACACGTACGCCGACGAGGCCGCCTGGATCGCCGACCGGATCGTCGCGTCGTGGCGGCTCGCGGCGAAGGCGGCACCGGAGACGTTCCCGCTCGACATCCCCGTCGACGACCGGCCCACGACCGCGGTCCTCGTGCGCACCCGCGCCCAGATCCCCGCCCTGGAGAACGCGCTGCGCTCCCGCGGCCTGCCGGTCGAGGTCGTCGGCCTGGGCGGCCTGCTGGACACGCCCGAGGTCCGTGACGTCGTCAGCGTCCTGCGGGTCCTCGCCGATCCGGCCGAGGGCGCGGCGCTGCTGCGCATCCTGACCGGCCCGCGGTGGCGGATCGGGCCGCGTGACCTGGTCGCCCTCTATCGCCGGGCCCGCTCCCTCGCCGCTGCCCGCCGGGCCGGCCCGCAGGACGACGAGCCCGCCCTCGCCGACCGGCTCGACGAGGCCGTTCTGGTCGAGGCCCTCGACGACCTCGGCGACCCGGCGGCGTACTCGGAGCCCGGCTTCGCCCGTTTCGCCGCGCTCGGCACGGAGCTGCGCCGGCTGCGGTGGCGCCTGGACCAGCCGCTGCCGGACCTGGTCGCCGACATCGAACGGGCCACCGGCCTGGACGTCGAGGTCGCCGCCCGCCCCGGCGACGCCGGCCTGGCCCGGGGGCATCTCGACGCGTTCAGCAACATCGCGGCCCGCTTCGCCACCGAGTCCGAGGGCGCGACCCTCGGCGCCTTCCTGGCGTTCCTCGCCGCCGCGGAGAACGAGGAGCGCGGCCTCGCACCGGGTGAGGTCGAGGTCGTCTCGGGCGCGGTGCAGATCCTCACCGCGCACGCCGCCAAGGGCCTCGAATGGGACGTGGTGTCGGTCGCCGGCCTCTGCGTCGACATGTTCCCCGGCGCGAGCAACGCCGGCGATCACTGGCTGCGCGGCCTCGGGGTCCTGCCCTTCCCGTTGCGCGGCGACAGCGACGGCCTGCCGGTCCTGGACCTCTCCGCCGCCGCCGACGTCAAGGGCGTGGTCCGGCGGCTGGAGGTCTTCACCGACGACTGGCGCGCCCACGACGTGCGTGAGGAGCGGCGGCTGGCGTACGTCGCGGTCACCCGCCCCCGCCGGCTGCTGCTGGCCAGCGGGTACTGGTGGGGCGACGGCGTCAAGCGCGCCCGCGGCCCGTCGGTCTTCCTGGAGGAGATCCGCGACCGCTGCGCGTCCGGCGCCGGCGTGGTCGACGCGTGGGCCGACGCGCCCGCCCACGACGCGCAGAACCCGACGGCGGAGAACGTGCCGAGTGCGAGCTGGCCCGCCGACCCGCTCGGCTCGCGCCGCCCGCTGCTGGAGTCCGCCGCCGCGATGGTCCGCGCTGCCGCCGCCGCCCTCGCGCCGCCGACCGCCCCCCTCGACGAACTGGCCGCCCTGGACGAACTGGCCGCCCCGGATGAGCTGCCCGTCCCGGATGAGCTGCCCGTCCCGGATGAGCCGGCCGTTCTGGATGAGCCGGCGGCACCGTCCGCGCCGGTCGGGGCCGGGGTGCCGGGCGTGGCCGGCGCGCGGATCGAGTGGCCCGACGAGGTGCTGCAGGACGGCTCCGGGCGGCGGTGGGCCGCCGAGGCCGACCTGCTCCTCGCCGAGCGGGCCCGCCTCACCCCGCAGCTCAACGCCCCGGTCGAGGTCGCGCTGCCGGGGCACCTGTCGGTGTCGCAGCTGGTCGCGTTGCGCCGCGACCCGCAGCGGCTGGCGCGGTCGCTGCGCAGGCCGCTGCCGTCGCGCCCGGATCCGTACGCCCGCCGCGGGACCGCGTTCCACCACTGGCTGGAGCAGCGGTTCAAGGCCGAGCGCCTGATCGACCTCGACGAGCTGCCCGGCGCCGCCGACGAGGGCGCCGCACCCGACGAGGCCCTGGCCGACCTGCAGGCACGGTTCCTCGCGGGGGAGTGGGCCGACCGGGTGCCCCTGGACGTCGAGGTGCCGTTCGCGTCCGTCGTCGCCGGAGTGGTGGTGCGTGGCCGGATGGACGCCGTGTATGCGTACCCTGACGGCCGGTTCGACGTCGTGGACTGGAAGACCGGCGCCCGGCCCGCCGGCACCGACGCCGTTGCCGCCGCGGTGCAGCTCGCCGCGTACCGGCTGGCCTGGTCGGAACTGCGAGGCGTGCCGCTGGAGCGGGTCGGTGCGGCGTTCTTCTACGTGCGCGACGGCGTCACCGTCCGCCCGGCCGACCTGCTTGACCAGGACGGTCTCCTGGCACTGATCGCCACGCTGCCCGGCGCGGCGACCGTCTGATCAACAGCAAGGTCGCGTCAAGCTTCCGACACCTCGCTGTCCACGGAACCACGCCGTCCCCGAAGCTGTCCAAAGGGCATGCGGACGGGCATGCGAGGGGAAGTGCGCAGGATGCAGACATCGCCGACGCGCGAGGTCGCGCTGGTGGTCGGGGTGGCGACCGCAGGGGTGCTGACCGCGGCCCTGATCGTCATCGGCCCGGTGGCCGCCGCCGACGCCCCGAGGTATCCGCAGGTCACCGACGTCCGCACGCCGGTCCAGCCGCAGCCGTAGCGGTTTTTGGCAGACTGGCTCCGGGCTGCGACACTTGCTCCTGAGATGACCGAGCAGCATTCACCGTGGGCTCAGCCGGACACGCAGGTCGTGCTGGCGCCCGTCGGGCCGGCGCCGACCATTCAGCGCACGGCCGAGCCGCCGCGCGCCGCGCCCGGCTACAGGTCGGGCAGGGTCTCCGGGATCGGTGTGCCGCCGATCGTGCCGCCGCCGTCCTGGCCGTCCGGTGGCGGTGGTGGCGGCGAGGATGACGACGACCCGGTCAAGCGCAACAAACGGATCCTGAAGCTGCTCAGCGGTGGTGCCGTCGCGGTCGTCGCGATCGGCCTGATCGTCATCCTCGTGTCACTGATGACCGGCAACGCCACGACGCCCGGCGGCCTGTTCGACCGCAGGGCGGAGGGCCCGAGCGACACCCGCCCCGAGCTGGCCCGCCGCTGCCCGCCACCGACCATCCCGCCCGAGCTTCCCCCCGGCGGCGCGGAGGTGCCGGCCGGCCCGCGGACCACCGACCCGGAGGCCGGGATCTCCTACAAGGAGTACGGCGACCCCTGGCAGCCGTGGGACGCCGCCTGGGTCGACCTGGGTGAGCTGAAGGTCACCTACCGCATCGGCCAGCACTTCATCACCGAGCCGAACTACAGCGGCAACAGCGACTACCACGCAACGATCCTGTCCGGCCACGTCCCGGCCGCGGTCAACGACGGCATGGTGCTGGACCTCAAGTGCGTCGGCGACCAGATAGCCGCCGACGTGCGGATCAGCTTCTACCCCAAGAGCAACCAGCTCGAGCAGATCTCCGCCAAGGACCTCACCCTCGGCGGCCGCCCGGCCCGCCTGCTCAAGTTCCGCCTGCACTTCTCCCAGCCCGGCCTGAAGGCGAAGAGCGAACTGGTGTCGATCGCCCTGATCGACCTCGGCAAACCCGAGGCCGCCATCCTGTACGTGTCGATCCCCGACACCCACCGCCAGTTCGACTACATCGCCGACGAGGCCCCCGAGTCCGTCCGCCCCCTGTAACGGAACACGGCGGCCAGATGAACGGTGGGACCCCCTGGCCGTCCGGCGGCGGAAGCCGCCCGAAGCTGGGAACAGCCTGACTGGCGTCGCTTGCGTCGATCCGTCACGCTAGCGCGATGAAAAAGGCCGCACTGGTTGTCGGAGTCGTGCTCGCGCTCGTCCCGGTGAGCCCGGCGTTCGCGGACGGCATCCGTGACGATCAGTGGCACCTGCAGTACCTGCGGGTGAGCGAAGCCAACGACAAGACCCGCGGCGAGGGTGTCACCGTCGCGATCGTCGACAACGGCGTGGACCGCAACCACATCGACCTGACCGCCAGCGTGCTCCCGGCGATCTACACCAACGGCGCGCTCACCGCGCCGGGTGACCCCGACGGTCACGGCACCGCGCTCGCCGGGCTCATCGCCGGTCAGGGGCACGGCGCCAACCGGCAGCACGGCGTGCTGGGCATCGCGCCGGGCGCGGACATCCTGCCGGTGGTCCTCGGCAGCCCGGCCACGCCCGACCCGACCGGCGCGCGCACCGTCACCCCCGACCAACTGGCCGAGGGCATCGAGCTGGCGGTCGTGCGCGGTGCGAAGATCATCGTGGTGGGTTACTCGGTGGGTGGCAGCGAGCGGCTCGCGCAGGCGGTGCGGGAGGCGCAGGCGGCGGACGCGATCATCGTCGCCGCCGACGGCAACCGCGCCGGGGAGGCGTTCGAGCCCTACCCCGCGGCGTACGACGGGGTCCTGGCGGCCGTCCCGCTGTCGCGCACCGGGGACGTGCTCGTCACCTCCGACAGCGGCCGCCGGCTCGGGTTCGGGGTGCCCGGCGAGGAGATCATGACCACCAACACCGGCGGCGGGTACCGCGTCGATGCCGGCAGCGCGGCGGCCGGTGAGCTCGCGGCGGTCGTGGCGCTGGTGCGCGCGGCGTACCCGAAGCTGCCCGCCGACGAGATCGTCAACCGGCTGTCGGTCACCGCCGTGGACGCCGGCGCGAAGGGCGTCGACCCGGAGTTCGGCGTCGGTCGCGTCGACCTGGTGCCGGCGCTGACCAGGGTGATCCCCCTCGCCCACCCGCCGACGCCGTCGGCCGTGCCGTCACCCTCCGCCGCCGCGTCGGCGACGGCCGCGCCCCCGGCCGCCGGGCCGGTCGTGGCCCGGTCGCGGGGCCGGCTGGGGTGGGTGCTGAGCCTGCCGCTGATCGCGTTCATCGGCGTGCTGCTGTGGTACGCGCTGCGTGCCGAACACCGCCTCCGCCGATCCGAGTCGACGGTCGCCTCGGGCGAACAGCGCGCGACGGGATAGATTCGGTGGGTGCCTCGTCGTAGTCCCGCTGTGCGGATCCCCGCGTCCAAGTATCCCGTCGAGCGCCTCACCCTCCCCAACGGCTTGCGGGTGGTGCTCACGCCCGACCGGGCCGCACCCGTCGTCGGCGTCGCGGTCGTCTACGACGTCGGCATCCGTTCCGAGCCGCAGGGCCGCACCGGCTTCGCCCACCTGTTCGAGCATCTGATGTTCCAGGGTTCGGAGAGCCTGGAGAAGCTGGCCCACTTCCGTTACGTGCAGGGCTCCGGCGGCACGTTCAACGGTTCGACGCACTTCGACTACACCGACTACTTCGAGACGCTGCCGTCCAACGCGTTGGAGCGGGCACTGTTCCTCGAGGCCGATCGGATGCGCTCGCCCCGTCTGACCGAGGAGAACCTGCGCAACCAGGTCGACGTGGTCAAGGAGGAGATCCGGGTCAACGTGCTCAACCGGCCCTACGGCGGGTTCCCGTGGCTGCGGCTGCCGCCGGTCATGTTCGACACGTTCGCCAACGCCCATGACGGCTACGGCTCCTTCGACGACCTGGAGTCCGCGACCGTCGCCGACGCAGCCGACTTCTTCGACCGGTACTACGCCTGCGGCAACGCGGTCCTCGCGGTGTCCGGCGACTTCGACGTGGCGACGGCGACCGCGCTGATCGAGCGGCACTTCGGTGACGTGCCGTCCCGCCCGGCGCCGGCCCGCCCCGACTTCACCGAGCCGGACCTGACCGCGGAGCGCCGCTCGTCCTACGAGGACCGGCTGGCCCCGCTGCCGGCGGTCGCGGCGGCGTGGCGGGTGCCGGATCCGATCAACGACCTCGAGGCGTACCTGCCGTACGTGGTCCTGGCCGAGGTCCTCACCGACGGCGACGCGTCCCGGCTGGTGGAGCGCCTCGTGCTGCGGGACCGGACGGTGACCAGCGTCGGCGGCTACGTCGGCTTCATGGGTGAGCCGTTCGCGGTGCGCGACCCCACCGCCCTGGTCCTGCAGGCGCACCTGCCCCCGGGCGGCGACGTCGACAAGGTCCTGCGCACCGTCGAGGAGGAGTGCCAGCGCATCGCCACCGACGGCCTCGCACCCGACGAGCTCAGCCGCACCCAGGCCCGCATGGCCACGCACCTGCTGCGCGACACCGATGCGGTGCTCGGGCGGGCGCTGCAGATGGCGGTGCTGGAGCAGCAGCGCGGCGAGCCCGAGCTGCTCAACCAGCTCCACACGCTGATCGGTGGGGTCACCGAGGAGCAGATCATCGCCGCGGCGGCCGAGCTGGTCCCGTCGCGCCGCGCCGCGGTCGAGGTCATTGCCGGAGGAGCCAAGTGACTGCCGAAACCCTGGTCCGCACCGTGCCGGTGCTGGGGCCGAACCGCCCGCTGAAGCTGCCCAAGACCGTCGAGCGGACCCTGGACAACGGCCTGACCGTGATCGCGCTGCGCCGCTCGTCGGTGCCGCTGGTCGAGGTCCGGCTGCGGGTGCCGTTCGCGAAGGCGCACCTCGCCCGTGCCGCGCTGCTGACCCAGACGGTGCTGTCGGGCACCACCGCGATGTCGACCGTCGACATCGCCGCCGAGCTGCAGAAGGTCGGCGGCGGGCTGTCCGCCGGCGCCGACCCCGACCGGCTGCTGATCTCCGGCAACGCCCTCGTGGGTGGCCTGGACCGGCTGCTGGACCTGCTCGCCGAGGTGCTCACCGACGCCAACTACCCGGCGGAGGAGGTCGGCACCGAGCGGGCCCGCCTGGTCGACCGGATCCGGGTCGCGCAGAGCCAGCCGAGCCACCTGGCGCGGGCCGCCCTGCTCAAGCGGATGTACGGCAAACACCCGTACGCCATCCAGACCCCGGCACCGGAGCAGGTCGAGGCCGTCACCCCCGGCACGCTGCGGACCCTGCACGCCGAGCGGCTGCACCCGGCCGGGGCGACGCTGGTCATCGTCGGCGACATCGCGCCGGAGAAGGCGATCGCCGCCGCCGAGCGGATGCTGTCGAAGTGGGACGGCGCGGGCTCGGCGGTGGAGCTGCCGCCGACCCCGGAGCTGAAGCCGGGGCCGCTGACGCTGGTCGACCGGCCCGGCTCCGTGCAGTCCTCGCTGCGCCTGGCGCTGCCCGCGGTGTCCCGCCGGCACCCCGACCACGCCGCGCTGCAGCTGGCCAACCTCGTGTTCGGCGGCTACTTCTCCTCCCGCTGGGTGGAGAACATCCGTGAGGACAAGGGCTACACGTACGGGCCGCACTCCCTCGTCGAGCACGCCGTCGCCGGTTCGGCGCTGGTCGTCGCCGCCGAGGTGGCCACCGGCGTGACCGGCCCGGCGCTGCTGGAGACGCTGTACGAGCTCGGCCGCCTCGCCAGCCTCCCGCCGAAGGAGGACGAGCTGGAGCAGGCCCGTCAGTATGCGCTCGGCACCCTCCAGCTGGGCATGTCCACGCAGGCGGGGCTGGCCGGGCTGGTCTCCACCTACGCCGGTTTCGGGCTGCGCCTGGACTACCTGGCCGAGCATGCCACCCGGCTGGCCCGGGTCAGCCGGGACGACGTGGCGGCCACGGCCGCGCAGTACCTCGCGCCGTCCCGGGTCGCGGCCGTGGTCCTCGGCGACGCGGAGCAGATCGAGAAGCCCCTCGCGGCCCTGACGGCGGTCACCCGAGCCGCATCATGACCATCGGAGAAGCCCGGTCCGGACCGCCGCTCGCGCGGGGTGCGCTGGACCGGGCGGCCCACCGCCGCACCGACGCCGACTGGCTCGCCGAGGCCTGGACCCGCTCCCGCGTGCTCGTCGTCGACGACGGGCACGTCCTGGTCCGCGGCGACGACCCGCCGGACCTGGTACTGATCGACCCCGCCGACGCGCCGCAGGGCGAGCGGTTCTTCCTCGGCGAGGACACCGACGGCAGCGTCTACTTCGCGGTCGCCGCCGACGTGACGGTGCTGCCCGGCACGCGGCGGGTCAACCTGCGCCAGATCGGGCACTCCCTGCCGGACCTGCCGGCCGGGTTGTTCATCACCGCCGTCGGGCTGGCCAACTGGCACTCGCGGCACCCGTACAGCCCCCTCAGCGGCAAGCTGACGGTCCCGGCGCACGCGGGGTGGGTGCGGACCACCGAGGACGGCACGGAGACGCTCTGGCCGCGCACCGACCCCGCGGTGATCATGCTGGTGCACGACGGTGTCGAGGGACCCGGCGGGTGCTGCCTGCTCGGGTGCAACGCACAGTGGCCCGCCGCCGGCGGGATCCGGCGGTACTCCACACTCGCCGGATTCGTCGAGCCGGGGGAGTCCGCGGAGATGGCGGTCGCCCGTGAGGTCCTGGAAGAGGTCGGCGTCGTCGTCGGCGAGGTCACGTACGTGGCGAGCCAGCCCTGGCCGTTCCCCGGCTCGCTGATGCTGGGCTTCCACGCCACGGCGAAGGTCGGCGCGGCGATCGAGGTCGACACCGAGGAGATCCTCGAAGGCCGCTGGTTCTCCCGCTCGGAGATCGCCGGTGTCCTGCGGGGCGACTCCCGCGCCTTCGGCCTGCCGTTCCCCGCGTCGATCGCGTACTACCTGATCACGGAGTGGCTCGGCTGACCGCCTCGCGGTGCCACTGGCCGCACCAGCGGTCGAGGACCCCGGCGGCGTGCGCCGGGGTCACCTCGCGGATGTCATGGTCGATCTTGTGCGCCCCGAAGGCCTGCGTCGGGTGCCAGCCCAGGTCGCGCCACAGCGCCTCCTCGCTCACCCCGCCGGCCGGGTCGACGCACCGGCGCAGCAGCGACAGCGGCGCCTCGGGCGTGGAGTCGCCGTCGAGCCGGACGAAGTACGTGATGAGCAGCCGCGGCGCGGGCGGCGGACCGGACCGCCAGGCCGTCAGTGCGTCGTCGGTCAGCCTGGCGTCCGGCTCGGGCGCGGGCGCGCGGAAGTCGCTGCGCTGCATCTGCCCGAGGAAGTCCTGCTCAGGGGCGAGCCCCTGGTCGAGGACCTCGGCGACGAAACGCTCCGGCCACAGCCACAACCCGTCGGTGTGCAGCACACCCGGGCCCTGCCCGCGGCCGATCACGGTGCCGCCGGACAGATAGTCGGCGATGCGCTGCCGGCGTCCCGGGTCGGCCACCCTCGGCCGCTCGGGCGCGTGGTAGGTCCGTGGTCCCCGGGCGCCGGCGACGGCGAAGTCGCGAGCCACCCGCATGCCGGTCACCGTAGTGAGCCGGCGGCGCCGTGTGAAGGGTCAGCTACGGACCGCGTTGGCCAGCTGGGCCTTCACCTGGACGATCGTCGGGTTCGTCAGGGCGGTGCCGTCGTCGAACTTCAAGGTCGGGACGGTCTGGTTGCCGCCGTTGACGCTCTCGACGAACTTCGCCGCGGCGGGGTCCCGCTCGATGTCGACGACCTGGTACTGGATGCCTTCGCGGTCCATCTGCGACTTCAGGCGGTGGCAGTAGCCACACCACGTGGTCGAGTACATCGTCAGCATCGGGTCGTCTCCTCCGTCGGGCTCTCGGTAGGTACTTCGGCGGAAACGTCGTACCCGGCTGGAATGATGCCTACCTGTGGCGGACTCCTCAAACCCACTCACCGGACTTGACCCGGAGCAGGCGGCCGTGGTCACTGCTCCGGCCGGGCCCCTGTGCATCCTCGCGGGCGCCGGCACGGGCAAGACCAGGGCGATCACCCATCGCATCGCCCATCGGGTCCGCTCCGGGCACGTCCGGGCCCAGCACGTCCTCGCCGTCACGTTCACGGCCCGGGCCGCCGCGGAGATGCGGGCCCGCATCGGCCAGCTCGGCGCGGGCGGGGTGCAGGCCCGCACGTTCCACGCCGCGGCGCTGCGCCAGGTCCGCTATTTCGCCCCGCGGCTCTTCTCCGGCCGTGAGATGCCCGAGCTGCTGGACAGCAAGGCCCGCATGGTCGGCCTGGCCGCCACCCGGGTCGGCATCAAGGTCGACGGCACCGGCGCCCGGGACCTCGCCGGCGAGATCGAGTGGGCCAAGTCGTCGCTGATCGAGCCCGCCGACTATGCGGTCGCCGCGGCCAAGGCGCTGCGCGAGCCGCCGTTCGACGCGGCCAAGGTCGGCGAGGTCTACGCCGCCTATGAGCGGGTCAAGCGGGCGCAGGGTGTGATCGACTTCGAGGACATGATCCGGGCCGCGATCTGGGCCATGGAGGAGCACGAGGACGTCGCGCAGCAGATCCGCTCGCAGTATCGGCACTTCGTCGTCGACGAGTATCAGGACGTCAACCCGATGCAGCAGCGGCTGCTGGAGTCATGGCTCGGCGACCGCGACGACCTGACCGTCGTCGGCGACGCGAGCCAGACGATCTACTCGTTCACCGGCGCCAGCGCGTCCTATCTCGTCGACTTCAAGCGCCGCCACCCCGACGCCACGATCGTGCGGCTGATCCGTGACTACCGGTCCACCCCGCAGGTCGTCGGCCTGGCCAACTCCGTGATCGGCCAGGCCCGTGGCGAGCTGGCCCGGCTGCGCCTGGAGCTGATCGGCCAGCGCCCGCCGGGCCCGGAGCCGACCGCGCGATCGTTCCCCGACGAGGCGCAGGAGGCCGCCGCGGTCGCCGCCCGCTGCGGCGAGCTCATCGCCGGGGGCACGCCGGCCGAGGAGATCGCGGTGCTGTTCCGGGTCAACGCCCAGTCCGAGGTCTACCAGGAGGCCCTCGCGGAGGCCGGGGTGCCCTATGTGGTGCACGGCGCCGAGCGGTTCTTCGAGCGGGCCGAGGTCCGGCAGGCGATGATCGCGCTGCGGGTGGCGACCCGGTCCCTCCAGGCGGACGCGCCCCTCGCGGAGTCGGTCGGCCTGGCCCTGGAAGGCGTCGGCTGGCGGCCCGCCGAGATCCCCGCCGGCGGTGCCGCCCGGGAGAAGTGGGAGGCGGTGGCGGCGCTCGTCGCGCTCGCCGAGAGCATGCCGGCGCTGACCCTGGAGGCGTTCAACGAGGAGCTGGCCCGCCGCGCCGCGCTGCAGCACGTGCCGACGGTCGCCGGGGTCACCTTGTCGTCGCTGCACTCCGCCAAGGGCCTGGAGTGGGACGCGGTGTTCCTGGTCGGCCTCGCCGAGGGCACGATGCCCGTCATCCACGCCCGCACGCCCGACGCGGTCGAGGAGGAGCGGCGGCTGCTCTATGTCGGCGTCACCCGGGCCCGGCACACCCTGTGGCTGTCCTATGCGGGGGCCCGAGCGCCCGGCGGGCGTCCCCGGCGGGCCAGCCGGTTCGTGCCGTTCCTGGAGCCCGGCCGTGGCTATGAGCCCGGCCGCCGGTCGTCGTCGGGCAACGCGCGGCCGGGCATCGGCAAGGGCGAGGTGGTGGCCAGGGTGCGGCGCACCGTCGCCGTGTCGTGCCGGGTCTGCGGCGCCGGGCTGCTCAGCGGCCCGGAGCGCAAGCTGGGCCGGTGCACCGGCTGCCCGGCCGACCGTGACGAGGAGCTGCTGGCCCGGCTGCTCGACTGGCGGGCCCGGCTCGCCGCCGTGCAGAAGGTTCCGGCGTTCGTCGTATTCACCGATGTCACCCTCGCCGCGATCGCGGAGCGGCGCCCGGGCCGCCGCGAGGAGCTCGCCGTGATCGCCGGCATCGGCCCCCGTAAGCTGGGGCTCTATGGCGACGACGTCCTCGCGCTGGTGTCCGGCACGACCGTGGAGGACCTCGTCGGCAGCGACTGATTTCGATGCGCGGAAAAGTGACAAGAACTTTTCCCGGAAATTCGATTGCACTAGCCTGAAGAGGCGACATAGCCTGCGAACACGAACGCCGGAGCCCCGGCAGTCGGCCCATGACGAGTGTGGAGAGAAGGTGCGACCCGTGAAGCTCTATATCTCAGCCGAGCTACAGCCGGCGTTGCGCGCCCTCCGCGCCCCGTCCCCGGTGTCGGCACGCCGTGTCCCGCCGTCAGTTTCGGCCCTGTGGCAGGAGTCTGCCGTCAGAGGCGCCTTCGCGGGCGTCACTGCCGCGTCTGCCCCGGCCCGCAAACTGTCCGCCGCTCAGATGCCGACCGCTTCCTTGATCCCGACCGTTGCCTCCGCTCCGGCTGCTGCCCCGATCGCGTCCTTCGCGGTCACGGGTGGCGTCGCGGCCCTGGGCGGCGTCGAGGTTCCGGGCGGCGTCGGAGTCCAGGGCGGCACGGCGACCGGCGGTTCCATGGCCGGTGTCTGCGCGACCGGTGCGTTCCAGGTCGACCTGAGGGTCGACATGGACGCCGATCGAGTCGACACCACCGAGCACGGCACCACCGAACACGGCACCACCGAGCGCGTCCGCATCGTTGAGCAGGTCCCCGCCGTTGGCGTGGCGCTGCTCGACCGGCGGGAAGTCCAGGTTCAGGGGACCAGTGGGCTCACCGCGAACGACAAGCACGACCTGACGGCTCCGAAGCCCAACGGCGGAGTCCGCGGCACACCACCTCGAGGCAGGCCGGTCTAGCAGACCGACCAACCGGCTCACCTCGAGGCCGCGGAACCCGACACCGGGATCCGCGGCCTCAGTTTTTTGCACCGACGATCACCACCAAACGATCGAGAAACAGAAAGGGGTGACCGGGATGAGCCTGGCCTTGGCATCGCGCGATGTGCGCGTTGAGTCGGGTGTCGACGAGCGTCTCCTTGTCGCTGCGCGAGGCGTGAAGTCCGACCTGCCGTGCCGCACCTTCGACCCGGACCTGTGGTTCGCTGACTCGCCGGCCGAGCTCGAGCTGGCCAAGTCGCTCTGCGTGGAGTGCCCTCTGCGCGTCGAGTGCCTTGCCGGTGCGATCGAGCGCGCCGAGCCCTGGGGTGTCTGGGGTGGCGAGATCTTCGAGCGCGGTGCGGTGGTTCCGCGGAAGCGTCCGCGGGGTCGTCCGCGCAAGGAGGACGTCGCTCGCGACGCCGTCCTGCGGGTCGAGGTTGCCGCTCGTACTGCTGCCGTCGCCGCAAGTATGGCGGCCTGACATGAGTGCACATCCGTTGCCAGCCAGCCGAGGTCTGCGCGCCGCGCAGCCGACCCGGCTTCAACTCACCGAAGTTCGCACCATTCCTATGAGGAGCATGGCCGTGTCTTTGCAACTACTCCACGAAGCACTATCACGAGCGCGAATGCGTCAGCCTCAGGCTGTCCGTCACTCTGAGGCTTCTTCGTCCGCCCGTCAGATCGCGATGCGCGCCCGCCGTGAGCAGGAGCGTCAGCTGAGCCGACACTGATCCGACCCGCAGCAAGGAGGGCGGGCCTCCCGATCGGGAGGCCCGCCCTCTGCGTCATTCCGCCTTGCGCCTGCGCGGTTTCTTCGCCAGTTCCTTCGGCTCCGCGAAGCCCGGCAGCCACCGCTCGATGATCTCCCGGTAGGGCGCCTCCGCCTCCAGCTGGCACAGCACGCCGATCGAGCCGAGCGTCACCCGGTGGGTCAGCATGTAGGACGGCGGCAGGTTGAGCTGGCGGCTCATCGCATAGGCGGGGCTCTTCGGGTTGGCGAGCCGGCCCGCCTCCGCGCGCAGCCATGCCCGGCTGAAGCGGAACCTCGGCTCGGCGACCGGGTCCAGCATCGGCCTGATGTACCCCAGCACCGCCGCCGCGTCGATCTTCGCGTCGCGCTTGACGAACCCCTCGTCCTGCAGGCCGGTCAGGACCGCGTCGGCGTCGCCGGCGAGGGCGAGCCGGGTCAGCCGGCCGATCACTTCGGGGTGCCCGCCGGGGAGCCGGGCGACCGCACCGAAGTCGAGGACCCCCAGCCGCCCGTCGGGCAGCATCCGGAAGTTGCCCGGGTGCGGGTCGGCGTGCAGCAGCTCCACCCTGGCGGGCGCGGAGAAGTGCAGCAGCGCCATCCGGGTCCCGGCGGCGTCGCGCTCCTCGACCGTGCCGGACGCGATGATCGTCGACAGCGGCACGCCGTCGATCCACTCGGTGACGAGGACCCGCGGCGAGGACGCGAGCACCTGCGGCACGCAGATGTCGGGGTCGCCGTCGAAAGCGGCCGCGAACGCCCGCTGCGAGGCCGCCTCCAGCTCGTAGTCCAGCTCCTCGGTGACCCGGTCACGGATCTCCTGGACGAGGGGCTTCACGTCGAGGCCCGGCTGGATCGCCTTGAACAGCCCGGCGAACCGGGCCATCTGGTTGAGGTCGGACCGCAACGCCTCACCGGCGCCCGGATACTGCACCTTCACCGCCACGTCGCGGCCGTCAGCCCAGATCGCGCGGTGGACCTGGCCGATGCTGGCCGCGGCGGCCGGCTTGTCGTCGAACTCCTTGAACAGCTCCCGCCAGTCCTCGCCCAGCGACTCATGCAGCACCTTGTGCACGCTGGCGGCCGGCAGCGGCGGCGCGGCCTCCTGCAGCTTCGTCAGCGCCGCCCGATACGGCCCGGCGAGGTCCTCCGGCAGCGCGGCCTCGAAGACGGACAACGCCTGCCCCATCTTCATCGCACCGCCCTTGAGCTGCCCGAGGACGCTGAACAGGTGCTCGGCGGTGCGGCGCTGGACATCGGCGGACACCACGTCGGCGGCCATACCCGTCACACGCTTGCCGAGGCCGAGCGCGGCCCGCCCGGCCAGCCCGAGAGGGAGTGACGCCAGTCGTGCGGTGCGGGCGACGGCGCCCCTGGGGATCTCGGTCACACGTCATTCTTACCCGTTCATGGCGGTACGACGACGGCGACGACAGTCACAGCGGGGATGCGCCACCCATTCCCGCCGTCTCAGCTCACCGGCGCGGGGGATCTCGACGATCGCCGCCTCGGTCCGCGGCACCGTCCCGTCGAGGAACGCGAGCACCTCGTCGGCGGCGAACGCGACCCCCGCGAGCGCGGTCGCCGACGCGCACGGCTCGCCGTCGCCGGGTGGCGCCGTGGCCAGTTGCGCGGCGAGCACCGGCCAGATCGGGTCACGGTCACGCCGGTGCAGCTCCAGGCACGCCCTGCACGGGGAGCCGCTGGGGCGTACCAGCGGACCGACGAGCACCGTGCCGAGCCGCACGGTCAGCTCCAGCCGTGGCAGGCCCGCCAGCCGCAGCCCCCGCCTGGCGAGCGCGGGCGGGTGCCGGTCGCCGACGCGCACCACCAGGTCGACGGTGTCCATCCGGGTGGCGGACAGGTCCGCTCCCGGGGCGAACCTCGCTACGGCGTTGCCGGTCGCGACCGCCCGTGAAACTCCCACGTCGTCGGCGCGCAGGCCGCCGACCAGCACGTCCGGGACGCCGGTGACACCGTCGACGACCGGGTCGACGTGACCGACCCCACTTGCGGCGAGCAGGGCGGCGAGCGGAGCCAGCAGCGGACCGTCCCCGGCGATGACGACGCGGGAGGCGTACCGGCGGCGCAGCACGTCCGCGGGGACACCCTGGCCGCCCGGGACCTCGGTGCGCAGCCGCAGCGCGATCGCGGCGGCCTCGACGCTCAGCCGGCGGTGCACCCGCTCCGGCAGGCCCACCGGGACGAGCGCGTGCGCGGCGACGACCAGCCCGACCTCCCGCAGGGTCTGCACGAGGCCAAGCACCTCCGCCGCGGCGAGCCCGAGCGCCTCACCGGCGGCGAGGACGGCGGGCTCGGTGTGCGCGCCGTCCAGCAGGTCGAGCACGCGGGCCAGCTCCGGGCGCCGCAGGTGCAGCACGACGGCACCGGCGGGGTCGGTGCCGAGCTGGACGGTGGACGCGTCCCGCCACAGGCGGCGCAGGTTCGGCAGGAGTGTCGGTCGCATGACCGGCGAGACTGCCACCGGCGCGGACTCCGGCCGGGGTGGTTGTCCACAGGGATATCCACCGCCGGCCGGACTTGTCCACAGCCAGCCGCCGAGTTGTCCACAGCGAAAGGCGCAAACGCTTCATACCGCGCGGGCCAACCTTGCTGCTCTAGCGCGACGATCTCGGGGCTCACGCGCCGGGCGGGGGGCGGCGAGGAGCCGGATGTGTACGGCCCGTTGACGGCGGCCGTGCCTACCTGCGTCAGGCCTTGCCGAGGATCCGGTTGACCGTCGTGCCACAGACCGGGCAGGCGCCCTTGGCCATCTTCATGCCCGTCTTCGAGATCGCGATCTCGCCCTCGAAGTCCCGCTTCTCCTTGCACTTGACGCAGTAGCCGTTGTACGTCTCGGCCACGATGCCCTCCTCATCTCGGTCCGGTGCCCTTGCGCGCACCGGTGCTGACCAGCTAGGTCGACGTGGTGAGTGTGCCTTGTCGGACACTCGGGGAAAGTGCGGTAAGACGGGACACGCCGAGCGTAATCGGAAGATCTTCCTCTAACCGCACGCTACACACTATGCACAGGCTGGGGATAACTGTGTGGGCAACGGTGTGGGTTGCTGTGGATGAAATGCCTCCGAGTGGCCTCACCAGGCCGACAACCGGTGGAATCTTTCCGGCGAGCCGCCACGAATGGGTGACATACGGGCGCCCTCCGCGAGATTGGGCCTTGCGGAGGGATGGCCGTTTCCAGCTAGCGTTCCTCCGTGAGCGGTACCCTGAGGGGGCCGGCATGACACGCAAGCCGGTCATCGAGGTGCGGCGCAGCAAGCGCCGCCGTCGCACGGTGTCTGCCTACCGTGATGGTGAGCGGGTCGTCGTGCTGATCCCCGCGCAGTTCTCCCGGGCGGAGGAGCGCGAGTGGGTCGATCGAATGCTGGAGCGGCTCGCCGTCCGCGAGCAGCGGGCCAGGCGCACCGACAGCGAGCTGACGGCCCGCGCGCAGCGCCTCGCCGCCCGCTACCTGCCCGATCACCCCAGCGCGGCCCGTCCGACCAGCGTGCGCTGGGTGCAGAACCAGAACGGCCGCTGGGGGTCGTGCACGCCGGCAGACGGTACCATCCGGATCTCGCACCGGGTCCAGGAGATGCCGGACTGGGTGATCGACTACGTGCTGCTGCACGAGCTGTCACACCTGGTCATCGCCAACCACAGCGCCGCCTTCTGGGCGCTCGTCGGCCGCTACCCGAAGTCGGAGCGGGCGCGGGGGTATCTTGAGGGGGTGTCAGCGGCGGCAGGTCTCGGGATCACTGAATGACCGTCCCGGCTGTCTCCGCGGCGGTGATCGTGCTGCTCGTGCCCACCCCGTGGTCACCACCCGGCATCGACCCGTCCTCGTGGCGCGCCGCCCTGGCTGAGGACGTCGTCGACCTGGTCGCCCCGCTGCCGCTCGTCCAGCCGGCCATCGCCGCGCTCGCCGCCGACCTGCCGCTCGCGGCGAAGATCGCATGGCCGAGCATGCCGCTCTACGAGCTGCCCTCCCTGTCGATCCGCGCCGCCCTCGCCGCCGCGGCCGCCGACGGTCACGAGCGCGCCGTCGTCCTCATGGCCGACGCCCCCGACCTCCCGGCGATGCTGATCGGCAAGATGATCCGCCCCCTGTCCACCCGCACGGTCGCCGTCGCCCCGGCCGCCGGCGGTGGCCTGCTGGGCGTGGCGACCCGCCTGCCGGTGCCCTCCTGGCTGCCCGATCTCGACCCGGAGACCGGCGACGTGGTGACGGCCCGCCGCCCCGCCCCCGAGCCGACGATGGTCGCCGCGGCGCCGGGCTGGCACCGCCTTCGCAGCCCCGAGGACCTGCGCCACCTGGACATGGGCCTCGACGGCTGGGATGCCACCCGCTCCCTGCTCTCCTGACCCCCTCAGCGCCCGGCGACGCCCGATCCGTCCCCCGTGCCGAATGCCCCGGTCGTGATCCAGAGAAGGATCCGGCCGTCGACCCGCCTCGGTGCTCCGCGCCGCGCCCGGTGGCCCCGTCTGCGCACGCTGGGCGTCTGCGCACTGCCGGCGGCAGCGCGGGGTCGGCTCGTGATCGTGGAACTTTCGTGGGTGCGGGGGACCGCGGAAGTTCCGTGATCAGGCAGGGGGTGGAACGCGAACAGCGGACCGGGTCGCCAGGGTGGCCGGGTCCGCTGCACGGTTGATGCGGGGAAGTTGCTACTCCGTCGGAGTGTCGCCTTCCTTCGGCGGGTCGCCGGTCTCGTCGCTGAAGCCGAGGTCGCTCAGGTCCAGCTGCGTCCGGGCGAACAGGTCAGGGTCCGCGAACGCCTCCTCGTCGGGCAGGAGGTCGGGGTGGTCCCAGAGCGCGTCGCGGCCCGCGACGCCGCGGTGCTCGGCCAGGGCCGCCCACAGGGCCGTCGCCTCGCGGAGGCGGCGGGGGCGCAGCTCCAGGCCGACCAGGGCGGCGAAGGTCTGCTCGGCGGGCCCGCCCGCGGCCCGGCGGCGCCGGAAGGCCTCGGAGAGGCGGATCACGTCGGGGAGGCGGTCACCGGCGGCGCGGTCGACGACGTGGCAGACCCAGCCCTCGATGAGGGCGAGGGCGGTCTCCAGGCGGGCGAGGGCGGCACGCTGCTGCGGCGTGTCCTCGGGCGTGAAGATGCCCTCCAGGACGAGCTCCTGCGGGTCGTTGCCGAGGGTCGCGGGGTCGATGCGGCTCATCGCCTCCTCGATCGCCTCGCGGTCGACGTGGATGCCGGCCGCGTAGGCCTCGACGGCGGCGAAGACGTGGCCGCGCAGCCACGGGACGTGGCCGAAGAGGCGCTGGTGGGCGGCCTCGCGCAGGGCGACGTAGAGGCGGACCTGGTCGTCGGGGATCTCCAGGCCGCGGCCGTATTCGGCGATGTTGGCCGGGACGAGCGCGGCGGTGCCGGCGGTGCCGAGGGGCAGGCCGATGTCGCCGGCGGAGAGGACCTCGGCGGCGAGGGAGCCCAGGGCCGTGCCCAACTGGCCGCCGAGCAGGGCGCTGCCGAGGGAGGCGACCATGGAGGTCATGGGGCCCATCTGGGCGCGCATCTCCTCCGGCACCAGCTCCGTCATCGCCGAGACCATGCGGGCGGCGACCGGGTCGCAGAGCTTGCGCCAGACGGGCAGCGTGGTGTTGAGCCACTCGCCGCGGCTCCAGGCGGCGGTCGAGCGCACGCCGGAGGGCAGCGCCGACTCCGGGTCCAGCCACAGGTCCGCCAGGCGGAGCGCCTCGATGACCGCGGCCCGCTCGGCCGGTGTGACCGACGGGTCACCGACCGGCTTCGCGGCGTCGGGGTCGGTCGTGTTCGCTGGTGGCGTAACCGCGACGCCGGGCATCGCGAAGCCGACCGGGAACTGGGCCATGCCGCCGGCGGGTCCGCCACCGGTCAGGTGGGCCTGGGCGAGCTGGCGTGCCAGATCCCAGTTGACCGGGCCGCCGCCGGGCGTGGCGAACATTTGCTGCAGCTGGCTCAGAAATTGCTGCATCTGGCGCGGATCGTTGGGATCCGGCACCTCGCCGCCGGGCGGACCGAAGCCGAACGGGATGTCTGCGGGCATGTCCCAAAGGTACTCGCTTCCCATGCTTGAAAACTGAGAGCGCTAGGCTCGCCGCCATGAGACGTCGTGGCGTGACCGTGTTGGTCGGCGCGTTGCTGCTGCTGTTGCTGTCCTGGCAGACGGCCGAGCTGACGGTGCCCTATGTCGAGATGGGGCCCGGTCCGACCTACAACACGCTCGGCGCCGGCGACGACGGAAAGCCGATCATCAACGTCAGTGGCGCGCCGGTCACGAAGTCGGCGGGGCAGCTGCGGATGACCACGGTGTCGGTGCAGCCGCAGATGACGCTGCTCGAGGCGATGATCGGCTGGTGGCAGGATGACCGCGCGGTGGTGCCGCGTGAGTTGATCTACCCGCCGAACCGCACGGAGCAGCAGGTCGAGGAAGACAACAAGAAGGACTTCCAGGCGTCGCAGTCCTCGGCGGAGACGGTCGCGCTGCGCAAGCTCGGCTATCCCGTCCTGGTGGCCGTCGACGAGGTGTCCGCCGGCTTCCCGGCCGAGGGGCAGCTGGAGAAGGGCGATGTGATCACCGCGATCGACGGCACGCCGGTGACGTCGCTGGCGAAGCTCACCGAGCTCGTGCGGGCCAAGCCGGCCGGGACCTCTCGTCAGGTCGACATCACCCGCGGCACCGAGAAGCGCACCGCCACCGTGGCGACGAAGGCCGCCGACGACGGCACCCCGCGCCTCGGCGTCGTGGCCAAGACGTCGCAGCCGCACCCGTTCCAGCTGTCGATCCAGCTGGACCGCATCGGCGGGCCGTCGGCCGGGCTGATGTTCACGCTCGGCATCATCGACACCATCAAGGAAGAGGACCTGACCGGCGGGATCGTCATCGCCGGCACGGGCACCATCGACGAAGAGGGCAACGTCGGGCCGATCGGCGGGATCCCGCAGAAGCTGGTCGCGGCGAAGGCCGCGAAGGCCAAGGTCTTCCTCACCCCGGCGGCCAACTGTGCGGAGGCCGTCGCCAATGCCCAGCCGGGCCTGCCATTGATCAAGGTCAGCACCGCCGACGAGGCGCTCGCCGCGCTCGAGCAGTTGCGGGCCGGTCGTACACCACCCGTGTGCAGTCCATGACTACGCTGAACGGGTTTCCATACGCGAACGGGCGGAGCCGACCGTGGTAATGCGTAATCCGATGACCAGGGTGAGCCGACGCGGTCGGGTCACGATCGTCGTGCTGGCGGTCGTCTTCCTGCTCTTCACCCTCTTCGACCGGGTCGTCGGGGCCTGGGCCGACTATCTGTGGTTCTCCGAGGTCAAATACACCAGCGTCTTCTCCACCGTGCTCACGACCCGCCTGTGGATGTTCCTGATCTTCGGGTCGGCGGTCGGGCTCGTCATCGCCGGCAACCTCTACCTGGCGTACCGGACCCGTCCGCTGCTGCGGCCGCACTCCGCCGAGCAGCACGCGCTGGACCGCTACCGGCTCTTCCTGCTGCCGCACATGACGATCTGGGTCGTGGCCGTCGCCGGGCTCATCGGGCTGTTCTCCGGGCTGTCCGCGCAGGGGCACTGGCAGGAGTGGCTGCTGTTCAGCAACAGCACGCCGTTCGGGCAGACCGACGCGCAGTTCCACGTGGACCTGAGCTTCTACGTGTTCGAATATCCGTTCTGGCGGTACCTGCTGGGCGTCGCCTTCACCGCGGTGGTCTTCTCGCTGCTGGGTGCCCTCGCCCTGCACTACCTGTTCGGCGGGGTCAGGCTGCAGGGCGCCGGGGAGCGGATGACGACCGCGGCGCGTGCCCACCTGACCGCGCTGGTCGCCACGTTCGTGCTGCTCAAGGCCGCCGCGTACTACCTGGACCGGCGTGGGCTCCTGCTGGACAAGTTCCCCACGCAGGATCTCTACGGCGCCGGGTACACCAACGTCAACGCGCTGCTGCCGGCGAAGGAGATCCTCGCCTGGATCTCGATCGTCGTGGCGATCGCGATCCTGGTGTTCTCCAACGCGTTCATGCGCAACCTCGTCTGGCCGGGCCTGGCGCTCGGCCTGCTGGCGCTGTCCGCGGTCGCGGTCGGCGGCATCTACCCGGCCGCCGTGCAGTCGTTCACGGTGAAGCCGAGCCAGCTGCAGAAGGAAGCCGAGTACTTCCAGCGCAGCATCGACGCCACGAGGCTGGCGTACGGGCTGAATACCGTCCAGGTCAAACCTTATGCGTCGAAGGCGGAGAAACCGCCCACCAACCTGCCCTCGGTCGACGAGACGGTCACCAACATCCGCCTGCTCGACCCGACGGTCGTCGGCGAGACGTACACGCAGCAGCAGCAGGTCCGCGGCTTCTACGAGTTCAACCCGAAGCTCGACATCGACCGGTACACCATCGGCGGCAAGACGCAGGACTACGTGGTCGGCGTCCGCGAGATCAACTACGCGCAGCTGCAGCAGAACAACTGGCAGAACCGGCACTCGGTCTACACCCACGGCTTCGGGTTCGTCGCCGCGCCGGCCAACCAGATCGTCTGCAACGGCCAGCCGTTCTACGTCTCGGGCTTCCTCACCGAGCAGACCAAGCCGGTGGGTGACCAGGGTCAGCAGTGTGCGTCCTCCAGCGACCAGATCCCGGTGAAGGAGCCGCGGATCTACTACGGCGAGCAGATGGGTGACGTCTACGCGGTCACCGGCCGGCTGGCCGGCGGCAGCGGCGCCGAGTTCGACCGTCCCACCGCCAACGCCGGCGACCAGTACTCCAGCTACGACGGCTCCGGCGGGGTCAAGGTCGGCTCGTACTGGCGCCGGCTGCTCTACGCCGCCTACTTCCGTGAGACGAACTTCCTGCTCTCGGGTGTGTTCAACGACAACTCCAAGGTGCTGTACGTGCGCGACCCCGAGGACCGGGTCCGCAAGGTCGCGCCGTTCCTGACGCTGGACAGCGACCCGTATCCCGCGGTCGTCGACGGCAGGATCCAGTGGATCGTCGACGGTTACACCACGTCGGCGACCTACCCGTACGCGCAGCGCATCGACTGGAACACCGCGATCCAGGACTCCTCGACCAACAGCCGGATGTTCCCCGAGCCGCGCCAGGACGTGTCCTACCTGCGCAACTCGGTGAAGGCGACCGTCGACGCGTACACCGGTGAGGTCAGCCTCTACGCGTTCGACGAGAGCGACCCGATCCTGAAGGCGTGGAACAAGGCGTTCGACAACAAGCTGGTCAAGCCGCGCTCGGCCATCACGCCGTCGCTGATGGACCACCTGCGCTACCCGGAGGACCAGTTCAAGGTCCAGCGTGACCTGCTCAGCCGCTTCCACGTCACCACGCCCAACGGCTTCTTCTCCGGCCAGGACTTCTGGGAGGTGCCGAAGAACCCGGCGAACCCGACCGCGGACCAGCCGCCGTACTACATCGTGGCGAAGCTGCCCAACCAGGACCAGTCCCGGTTCCAGCTCACCACGGCGCTCGCGCCGCGCAGCCGGGGCAACCTGGCGGCGCTGATGTCGGCGTCCTACGTGGACGGCAAGCCGGTGTTCGAGATCCTGGAGCTGCCACCGGACACGGCGACCCTCGGCCCGGCGCAGATGCACAGCGCCATGACGGGCATCGCCGAGGCCAGACGTGAGATCACCCAGTTCAGCTCGAACAACTCCGAGGTGATCTACGGCAACCTGCTCACGCTGCCGGTCGCCGAGGGCATGTTGTACGTCGAGCCGATCTATCTGCGGACGAAGAGCGACAAGACGTTCCCGACCCTGCAGAAGGTCCTGGTCGCCTACGGGCCGAACTACAAGGCCTACGCCAACAACCTCGCCGACGGGCTCGCCGAGCTGGTGAAACAGGCGACGGGCCAGGCTCCGGTCCCCGGCAGCGGCGACAACACCGATCCCGGCACCTCGACGGGGACCAGCAACCCGACCGGCTCGCCGCAGGTACAAGAGGCGATCAACGCCATGAACAAGGCGATCGCCGACCTGAAGGCCGCTCAGGTCTCCGGGGACTTCGAGGCGTACGGCCGGGCGCTCAAGGCCCTGCAGGACGCGATCGGGCGCTATGAGGCGGCGGTGAAGGCGGCGACGCCGTCCCCGTCGACGAGCGGCTCACCGAGCGCACAACCCAGCACGTCGACGAGCGCCAATCCGTCGCCATCGGTGACGGTCTCGCCCGCCCCTTCCGGTTGACCGACGGAGGGCCGCCGCACCCAGCGTGCGGCGGCCCCCCGTACCACCGGAGTGACGCCCAACACGGTCACCCGTAAGCGATTTGGAACTCGTGACAACCGTGCGCTAACCTGAACGAGCCGACGCGGGGTGGAGCAGCTCGGTAGCTCGCTGGGCTCATAACCCAGAGGTCGCAGGTTCAAATCCTGTCCCCGCTACAACCTTGAGAGGCCCCTGCTTCGCGGCGGGGGCCTCTTGCCGTTGAGGTTTCCGCGTTCTTCGCGCTCGCTTCGCTCGCTCCCCGGTGGGGGAGCTTCGCTACACCCACACCCCCTCAATTGCGTCGGTGGGCGCGCTTCTGGGCTGCGCCCAGGCCGCTGAGCTGCCACGATCGGACGCTTGGCCGAGCAACCGTACAGTGGCACGTGTTAGTGTCGGATCCTGTTACGGCACGTGCGAGGAGCATCGGTATGTTCGGATCAGCGATGCTCGACGAGCGCGGAGTGCGGCCGGGGACGATGGCGGCGGGGCACGTCCACCTCGGCGGCGCCGGGGAGGACCTCGCCGTCGACGGGGTCACCGTGACGCTCATGACCGTCGTCAGCGGGGTCGAGGTCGACTTCCTGCGGTGCCCGGTGTCGGCGGGGTTCACCCTCGCGGCGGGGCGGAGCCGGTCGATCCCGATCGAGCAGCCGCTGCCGTGGGAGACGCCGTTCACGCAGGTCGCGGGCTCGCACCTGCCGGCGGTCTCGGTGCGGCTGCGGACCACGGTCACCGTCGCGGGACAGGCGCACGACGTGGGCGTGGATCCGGTGACCGTGCACCCCACGGCCGGGCAGTGGCGGGTGCTGGACGCGCTGCGGCGGCTCGGCTGGACCTTCCCGCACTGTGAGGTGCGCCAGGGCACCGTGCCCGGCGTGCGGCAGAGCGACCCGTTCCTGCAGTGGTTCGACTGCGTGGCCGCCGACAAGGCCGGGACGGTGCGGCTGACGTGCGTCGCCAACCCGGTCGGCGCCGACGTGCTGCTCGACGCCGGCCCCGACGGGCAGCACCGGTTCGCGGTGCGGCACGACGACGAGACCACCGACCTCGCCGCGCTGATCGAGGACCGGCTCAGCCCGACCCAGGTGCGCTGAGGGCGGCCACCGGAAGCCGGTGACCGCCCTCAGCAACCAAGGAACATCAGGCGAGCAGTTCGAACTCCGCCAGCTGCGTCTCGGCGGCGCCGTGGTTGGCGGTCACCTGGATCCGGTAGCGGCTGTAGGCGGTCGTGTTCGGGATGACGAAGGCCCTGGTCTGCCGCCGGTCGACGAAGTCGATGTTGGTGCGGGTGTCGACCGTCGTCCAGGTGACCCCGTCGTTGGAGCCCTGCACGACCCAGTTCTTCGGGTCCCGGCCGGGGACGTCGTCGGCGGACGTCAGCGTGTACTGCTTGAGCGTCGCCGACGCCGTCAGCTGGCAGGTGATCGTGGCCGTGTTCGCGAACGCCAGCCACTTCGTCATCGACGTGTCGTCGACGAGCATGGCGCGGCCCTCGGCGGTGCCGTTCTCCGCGGTGGCGGTGACGGTGCTGCCGGTGGCCCGGTCCTTGAGCTGCACCGGTGCCGCGGTGCCGGCCGTCAGCGAGCCCGGGATGTCCGAGGCGCCGGTGCCCCACGACGACGGGTTCGGGCCCATCACGAAGCTGAGCGTGCCGCCGGCGGTGAGGTCGGCGTGCGTCAGGTAGTTCTTCGTGTAGGCGACGCCGTTGAGGGTGGCGCTCTGGATGTACCGGTTGGTGTCGCTGACCCCGGGCGCGTTGACCGTGAAGATCGTGCCGTTCTCCAGGGTCAGCGTCGTCTTCGGGTGCAGCGGCGCGCCGATCGTGTAGTCGGTCGAGCCCATCCGCGCCGGGTAGAAGCCCGCCGCGGAGAAGACGTACCAGGCGGACATCTCGCCGTTGTCCTCGTCACCGAGGTACCCGTTGCCGGTGCCGGCGCCCGAGTTGTACAGCGTGGTCAGCACCCGCCGGACCTGGTTCTGCGTCTTGGCGGGGGTGCCGGCGTAGTTGTACATGTACAGCATGTGATGGATGGGCTCGTTGGAGTGCGCGTACTGGCCCATGTTGGTGTCGTACGCCTCGGACATCTCGTGGATCGTCCCGCCGTAGCAGCCGGGCAGGAAGTCCCGGGACGCGGCGAGCACCGAGTCGATCTTCGCCGACAGCTGGGCCTTGCCGCCGTAGAGGTTGGCCATGCCGTTCGGGTCCTGCGGCGCCGCGGTCGCGTAGTGCCACGGCGCGCCCTCGGTGAACTCGCAGCCCCACTCGTTGGGCTTGAAGTTCGCGTCGGTGGTGCGCCACGAGCCGTTGCTCTGCTTGCCGCGGAAGAACCCGACCGACTGTGAGAACAGGTTCGTGTAGTCGAGGGCCTGGTTGCGGAAGTACGCCGCGTCCTCGGTGTACCCGAGTGCCTGGCCCATCTGCGCGATACCGAAGTTGTTGGTCGCGTCCTCCAGCGTCCACGCCGCCGACTCACCGAGGACGTCGGTCGCCACGTACCCCTTGAACACCGACGTCTGGATGCCCTTGCGTCCCTTGTTGCCGGCGCCGGAGTAGGTGCTGGCGTTCTTCACCATCGACGCGTACGCCGCCTGGTAGTCGAAGTTGCGCACGCCCTTCATGTACGCGTCGGCGAAGGCCAGGTCCTGGTTGGTGCCGACCATGATGTCGATCGAGCCCGGCCCGGTCCAGCGCGGCGTCCAGCCGAAGTTCTTGTACGCGTTGACGATCCCGTCGAGCATCTCGCCGGTCTTCGTCGGCGCGAGCAGCGTGTACAGCGGCCACACCGCGCGGGAGGTGTCCCAGAAGCCGTTGTTCACGTACATCTGCCCGTCGTGGACCGTGTTGTCGTAGGGGCTCTGGTACCTGCGGACCCCGCCGACCATCTCCGAGCGGTTGTTCGGGTACATGAACGACCGGTACATGTTCGAGTAGAACGTGGTCTGGCTGTCGCTGGTGGCACCCTCGATCCGTACCCGGCCGAGCGTGTTGTCCCACAGCGTCGCGGCCTCCTCGCGCACCGTGTCGAAGCTCTTGGAACCCACCTCCTGGCTGAGGTTCGCGGCGGCCTGGGCGACGCTGATGAACGAGGTGCCGATCTTCAGGGTCACCTGCTCGTTGGCGGCGGTCGCGAAGCGGATCCAGCTCGTCGCACCCTGGCCGGTGATCGTGCCGGACGCGGCGATCGCCTTGTCCACGGTCGCGGAGATGTACAGCTGCTGGCCGCGGTGGTTGATCGAGCCGGAGATGGTCTGCGCGCCGGTGTTGACCGTCAGCGAGCCACTGGCGCTGTCGACGGTGTCGAAGAGGATCACCGACTCGGCGGCGGACGGGAAGCGGAAGCGCATCACGCCGGCGTGGTCGGTCGGCGCGATCTCGGCGGTGATCCCGTACGTGTCGAGCTGGGTCTTGTAGTAGTGCGCCTTCGCGACCTCGTTGGCGTGGCTGAAGTTCGACTTGCGCGCGTCCGGGGTCGACTTGACCGCGCCGGTCATCGGCATGATCTGCAGCTGGGCGTAGTCGCCGATCCACGGGCTGGGCTGGTGGCTGATCGCGAAGCCCTGCACGGTCGTCTTGGAGTACTCGTACAGCCAGCCGTCGCTGTTGCCGTTGGTCACCGGCGTCCAGAAGTTGAAGCCGTTCGGGACCGTGGTGCCGGGGAACGTGTTGCCGCGCGAGTAGCTGAAGGTCGAGTTGGAGCCGCGCCGCGTGTCGACGTAGTCCGACAGCCGGCCGGCAGTGCCGCCGTCGGCGCGGATCTGGATGTCGTCGAACCAGCCGCGGAACAGCCCGGTGTTGAGGGGCTGGTCGTAGGCGACCATGATCCGGTCGATCGTCTTGCCGGCCCGGACCGCGCCGATGTTCGACGTGACGAAGTTCCAGCGGTCGAAGCCGAGGGTCGAGCCGTTGCCCTGGAACGTCGGGTGGACCCGGACGCCGTACTGGTCCACCGCGCCGGAGTCGCGCAGGTTGGTGCCGTCGGTGAACATCAGGTCGACGGCGACGTCGAGGTGGCCGCCGGACTGGGGGTACACCCAGTAGGACAGCGTGCTGGCCGCACCGACCGGAATGTCGACATCGAAGACCCGGTTGTACGAGAAGGACGTCGTCGCGCTCAGGTCGTTGCCGGAGTACAGCAGCGCGGTCGTCCCGCCGTGGGCCGTCCCAGTGCCCGGGGTGCTCTCCATGCCGGTCAGTGCGCAGCAGTAACCGCCGATGCCGTTACTGTTCTCGACGCTGTTGGTCCAGGTCGGCTGCGGTTCGCCGGACTCGAAGCCGGTCGACCAGTCGCCGGCGGCGGCGGCCGCGGGCTCGGTGAACACGGTGGCGCCGATCAGGCCGGCGACGAGGGCGGCCGCCGCGAACCAGGTGCGTCTGCGGGGTCTGCTGCGGGGGTGGCGGATGGTCATGCGGCAACCTGCCGTTTCGGTGAGGGTTGTCTCGCCGCCTGCCAGCATTGTCAACGTTGTCAGCACACGTGTCATCACCACCTGTCGATATATGCCGAGGTGGGTGACGCGAGCGCGCCTGGCGGGGCGGCGCCTTGATGGGGTGGGGGTGCGGACGTCCATACGGAGATTCGCGCCCATATCGAGTTTTGTCAACTCTTGACAAATCGCGGTTCGCGGGGGCCGCCGCTCGCGGCCCCCGCGCCGTCGGTTACTGCTTCAGGAAGGTCTGTGCGGCGCTGCCGTTGCAGTCCCACAGCTGGAGCCTGGCGCCGTTGGCGACGGAGCCGTTCGGCGAGTCCAGGCAGCGGCCCGACTGCGGGTTGCGCAGCGAGCCGTCGGGCTGCGGCACCCACTGCTGCGCCCCGCCGCCGTTGCAGTCCCACAGCTCGATCAGGGTGCCGTTGGCGGTGCCGTTCGCGGTGGCGTCCATGCACCGGTTCAGGGTGCGCAGCGCCGTGCCGTCCCACGCCCAGTGCTGGTCCACCGCGTGCGGCTGGCAGCCCCACAGCTGCACGGCGGCGCCGTTGCCGCCGGTGTCGTCGGCCGCGACGTCGACGCACTGGCCGGCCGGGCCGTTGACGAACGTCGCGCCGGGGGAGCCGCCACCGAGGCGGAAGCCCTGCGCGCCGCTGCCGTTGCAGTCCCACAGTTGCAGCCGGGCCCCGTTGGCGGTGGAGCCGCTCGGCGAGTCCAGGCAGCGGCCCGACTGCGGGTTGCGCAGCGAGCCGTTGGCCTGCGGCACCCACTGCTGCGCCCCGCCGCCGTTGCAGTCCCACAACTGGATCAGCGTGCCGTTGGCGGTACCGTTGCCGGTCGCGTCCAGGCAGCGGCCGAGGGTGCGCAGCGCCGTGCCGTCCCACGACCAGCGCTGGTCGACGGCGTTGAGCTGGCAGTCCCACAGCTGCGCCGCGGCGCCGAGCTCGGCGGTGTCGTCGGCGGCCACGTCCACGCACTTGCCGCCGGGCCCGGTGACGTTGCGCCCGGGCGGCGGGCCGGCGGTGTTGAGCCGCTTCGACGCGGCGATGAGCTGCTGGTTGGCGTTGCGGACCTTCGTCTGGTCGAACTTCAGCACCTGCCGGTCATAGGTCCAGAAGCCGTTGACCTCGCCCTCGACGTCGAAGGGCTGCGTGTAGACCAGCCCGGCGAGCCCCCGTGTGTAGATGAGGCCGAGCGCCTGTTGCTGGAGGCTCACGAACCGGTCGGTCGCCGACGTGCCGTTCGGGTGCGTCTCGTAGATGAAGTACCCGCCGTTCGGGCTGTACTCGTGGCCCGCCGAGCGCACGCCGAGCCCGCCGTACTCGCCGAGCACCGCGGTCCGGGTGCTCGTCGGGGTGGGGGAGTTCGGGCCCACGTACCAGTGCCAGTCCTGGATGTCGCCGTTGCCGGGGTCGCCCTTGGACGAGCAGCAGTTGTAGCCGCTGTGCGCGTTGACGAGACGGGTCGGATCCTGGTTCTTGACGTTCTGCACGACCCGGGTCGTGTCGGCGAGGTTCCACTCGCCCCAGCCCTCGTTGAACGGCACGTACACGATGACCGCCGGTGACGACCGGTGCTCGTCGACGATCTGCCCGACCTCGGTCTCCCACTGTGCGTGCTGCGCCGCGGTGCCGGGCGCCTCGCCCATGCTCGGCATGTCCTGCCACACCAGCAGCCCGAGCCGGTCCGCGTGGTAGAACCAGCGCTGCGGCTCGACCTTGATGTGCTTGCGGACCATGTTGAACCCGAGGTCCTTGATCTTCTGCAGGTCACCGGCGAGAGCGGCGTCGGTCGGCGCCGTGTAGAGCCCGTCGGGCCAGAAGCCCTGGTCGAGCACGCCGGTCTGGAGCACGAACTGCCCGTTGAGCGTCGGCACGAGCCGCCCGTTGACCACGGCCTTGCCGACCTCGCGCATACCGAAGTAGTGCGTGGTCTGGTCGACGGTCGCGCCGGCGCCGTTGCGCAGCGAGATCCGCAGGTTGTACAGGAACGGATCGTCCGGCGACCAGCGGCGCGCGTTGGGCACCGGGACGCTGAACTCGGTGAAGCCTCCGGTCGCGGTGCCGACCACGGTGGTGCCGTCGAGCGCCTCCGCGAGCACGGAGTGCCCGGTGACGTCGCCCCGTGTGAAGACCCTGATCCGCAGCGTGTTGCTGGCGAGGTTGGGGTACAGGTCGGCGCTGAAGATCGACGACGTGGGGGTGGGCTCCATCCACACGGTCTGCCAGATCCCGGACGACGGCGTGTACATGATGCCGCCTGGGTTGCGCACCTGCTTGCCCCTGGCGATGTTCAGCCCGGGGGTGTCCGTCGGGTCGTAAACCCGCACGATCAGCTCGTTGGTGCCGCCGTTGAGCTGCGGCGTGATGTCGAACTCGAAGCGGTCGTAGCCGCCGGTGTGCCCGCCGACCTGTACGCCGTTGACCCACACGGTGGCCTGCCAGTCGACCGCGCCGAAGTGCAGCTGGACGCGCCGCCCGGCCCAGCCGGCCGGCACGGTGAACGTGCGCCGGTAGAACAGGTACAGCCGGTTGTCGTTCGCGGCCCGCTTGATCCCGGAGAGCGCCGACTCCACGGGGAACGGGACGTTGACCCGCTCCGGCAGGGTCTGCCCGAAGACGGGGTTGTCGTTGGTGGTCGACTGGCGCAGCTGCCACTCACCGTTGAGGTTGAGCCAGTCGGGGCGGGTCATCTGTGGCCGCGGGTACTCCGGCAGCGGCTGCCCGGCGAGCGCCTGGCTCGTCCAGGGCGTGTTCAGCGGTGCCGGCTGGGCGGGCGCCGCGGCGACCGGCGGTGCGGCGGAGAGCGCCGTCCCGAGGCCGAGCAGCGCGGCGAGGGCCGCGCCGAGCAGCCTCCGCCGGTGAGGTGATGCGGGCATGAGGGTTCTCCTTGGCGGACGGAGACCGACGCCGCTGGCGGGCAGGCATCGGCAGGTATTGATGCGCATGCTAACGATGTCATGCATTCAGGGATAGGGTTACCGATAGTGATTCTAAAATGACTATCAGTGACCTCTTAGGGTGAACGGACGTAGATCCGCCGACCGGGGGAGACCGGATGACCGAGCTCGAGTTCGACGGCGTGCCGTTGCCGCTGCGGGCCTCAGGGCCCCGGACCGCGGCGCGGCCCTTGCCGGTCCCGGGCGGCATGCGCCTTTTCTGCGGCCCGCGCGCCGACCTGTTCCTGGACCCGGCAGGCGCGCCGGACCGCCCCGACGCCGAACGCTTCACCGCCCCCGTCACCGGCGACTTCCAGTTCAGCGCGCACGTCGCGGTCGAACTGCGCGACACGTTCGACTCCGGCGTGCTGCTCGGCTGGATCGACGACGACAACTGGTTCAAGATCTGCGCCGAGCTGGACCCGGAGGGCATCGCCCGCATCGTCACCGTGGTCACCCGCGCCGGCGCCTCGGACGACGCCAACGGCTGGCCCTACCCGGGCGGTGGCGTCCACCTGCGGATCAGCCGGCGGGGGCGGGTGTTCGCCCTGCATGCCGCCGATGCCGACGGTGGCGACGGCGGCGTGACGTGGCGGTTGGCTCGTGTGTTTGCGACGGGGCTGCCTGCGGAGAGGGCTGTGGAGATCGGGGTGCTGGTCCAGTCGCCGCGGGGTCCGGGGACGACTGCGGTGTTCTCGCTGGTTTCCTTCACTTCTGCGCCGCTGGGGGATCTGCGCGACGGCTCGTGACGGCCTTTGCCGATTCGCTGGCTACCTTGCGGTTGCTCTCCGCGTGCGTGTCCGTCATGCCCGTAATAGAAGAGCCATCACGGCTGCGGCCTTGGTGGTTCCGCGCGGCCTGCGGCGGCGCGAACGGGTAGCGCGGTCGCCGTCCGTGCCGTAGTTGCGGTGATGCCAAGTCAGGTCCGAACTCACATGATCCAGCGCCGTCGGGCGCGTCATTCGGTGCTACAACACCGTCGCTGGTCGGAAGAACGAAGAACATCGATCACTGGACCGGGTAGTGCCAGCGCCCGGACGGCGATCTTCTGTTCTGGCTCATGATCGAAGGCGCCCCGTGATCGTCCGGGCGGTTTCAGGAGGTGGTTGCAACGTTGCTGGTCAGGAGTTCTGCGAGTTTTTCTGCGGGGGTTCGCCATCCGAGTGTTTCACGGGGTCGGCGGTTGAGTTGGGCGGCGGTGGCGTCCAGGTCGGCCTGGCTGGTGGTGGTGAAGGTGTGGATGCCTTTGGGGTAGTACTCGCGGAGCAGTCCGTTGGTGTTCTCGTTCGAGCCGCGTTGCCAGGGGCTGTGCGGGTCGCAGAAGAACACGGGGCAGCCGGTCGCGATGCTGAACCGGGCGTGCAGGGCCATTTCGGTGCCCTGGTCCCAGGTCAGCGACCGCAGGAGTTCCTCGGGCAGCTGCGTCATTTTCGCGGTCAGCTGGGCGATGACGTGTTCGCTGACGCGGCTGTCGGGCAGGGCGACGAGGATCACGAACCGGGTGGTGCGTTCGACGAGGGTCGCGATCGCGGTGGTGCCGTGCTTGCCGATGAGGAGGTCACCTTCCCAGTGCCCGGGCACGGCCCGGTCCGCTGCTTCGGCCGGTCGGTCGCTGATGCGCAGCCCGAGCCAGGGCCGGTTGGAGCGGACCGCGCCGGCCTCGGCCGCACGGGGGCGCCGGTTGACGCGCCCGGACCGCAGTGCCTTCTGCCGGGTCAGTTCCGCGCGCAGACCGCCGCGGGCCTGCAGGTAGATGGCGTGGTAGATCGTCTCGTGTGACACCCACATCGTCCTGTCGTCCGGGAAGTCCTCCCGCAACCGTAGAGCGATCTGCTGCGGGGAATGCCGGTCCTCGAGCCGGGCGATCACCGCGTCCCGCAACGGCGACGCCGCGGTGAGTTTCCCCGCTTTCGACCTCGCTTTGAACGCGTCCGAAGACACCTGCGCCCGCGTCGCCCGGTACACCAGACCCGGCTGACCCAGCCCGGACCAGCGGTGGTTGGAATGGTGGAAGATCTCCCGGGACACCGTCGACGCCGCCCGGCCCAACCGGGCCGCGATCACCCGCCTCGACTCACCCCGGGCCAGCCCCACCGAGATCTCTTCCCGTTCCGCGAACGACAACCGAGACGCCACTAGCTGCACACACCCATCTATCGATCATGACTCGGAGTGTTGCAACCACCTCTTGAGCCCGCCCCGGACGGCCACTCGGATCCTTTGATCAAGCGCCAAGATCGTAGATCTTGGCGCGGGCGACGTCGGTGCTGGGTAGCCAGCGCATCGGCGGCAGGGTCGCCACCTCCCCACATAGAGACACCTCTTTTGTTAAAGAAAGTTAACTGATACGCTCCCTGCCCATCGATCCATCGATGTGGAGGGCGCGCCCATGAGAGCGCAACGTCGAACATTTGCCCTGATCGCCGGCGCCGCGGTGACGCTCGTGGCGGGCCTGGTCATGGCCACCGTCACCCAGGCCGAGGCCGCCAGCAACGCCGCCGCCGTCGCGTGCACGGCGCCCACCTGGGCGGAGGGCAACACGTACACCGCCGGGACGCAGGTCACCTACGGCGGCAAGCTGTACCAGGCGCTCGTCACCCACACCGCGTACGTCGGTGCCGGCTGGAACCCCGCAGCGACCCCGTCGCTGTGGAAGGACCTCGGCGCGTGCACCGGCGGGTCGCCGACCGCGTCGCCGTCCCCGTCGCGGTCGGTGAGCCCGTCGCCGAGCGTGAGCCCGAGCAGGAGCACCAGCCCGAGCCCGAGCCGCAGCCCCAGCAGCAGCCCGACCACGTCGACGTCGCCGGGTGGGAACACCTGCGCGGTGAAGTCGCGGCCCGCCGGGAAGGTCCTGCAGGGGTACTGGGAGAACTGGGACGGCGCGTCGAACGGCGTCCACCCGGGGCTCGGCTGGATCCCGATCACCGACTCGCGGATCAAGCAGCACGGGTACAACGTGATCAACGCGGCGTTCCCGGTGATCCGGTCCGACGGCACGGTGCTGTGGGAGAACGGCATGGACGCCGGGGTCAAGGTGTCCACACCCGCGGAGATGTGTGCGGCGAAGGCGGCCGGCGCGACGATCCTGATGTCGATCGGTGGTGCGGCGGCCGGCATCGACCTGAGCTCCAGCACCGTCGCGGACAAGTTCGTCGCGACGATCGTGCCGATCCTCAAGACGTACAACTTCGACGGCATCGACATCGACATCGAGACCGGGCTGACCGGTAGCGGCAACATCAGCACGCTGTCGACGTCGCAGGCGAACCTGATCAGGATCATCGACGGGGTGCTCGCGCAGATGCCGTCGAACTTCGGGCTGACGATGGCGCCGGAGACGGCGTACGTGACCGGTGGCAGCGTCACCTACGGCTCGATCTGGGGCTCCTACCTGCCGATCATCAAGAAGTACGTCGACAACGGCCGGCTGTGGTGGCTGAACATGCAGTACTACAACGGCAGCATGTACGGGTGCGCGGGTGACTCCTACTCGGCCGGCACGGTGCAGGGCTTCCAGGTGCAGACGAACTGCCTCAACAGCGGCCTGACGATCCAGGGCGTCACGATCCGGGTGCCCTACGACAAGCAGGTCCCGGGCCTGCCCGCCCAGTCCGGCGCGGGTGGCGGCTACATGACGCCGTCGCTGGTGTCGCAGGCGTACAACACCCAGCTCAAGGGTCTGATGACCTGGTCGATCAACTGGGACGGCTCGAAGAGCTGGACCTTCGGCGACAACGTGAAGTCACTGCAGGGACGCTAGCCCGCGAGGGCCGCCGCGACGACCGCCGACGAGATCAGCCCCAGATCGTCGGCGGACGTCACGTACGGCGGCATCGTGTAGACCAGATCGCGGAACGGCCGCAGCCACACCCCGTGCGCTGCGGCCGCCCGCGTCGCCGCCGCGACGTCGACCTCGTGGTCGAGCTGGACGACGCCGATGCCGCCGAGGACCCGTACGTCACGAACCCCCGGCGCGCCGCGGGCCGGATCCAGGCCGGTGTCCAGGACGGACGAGATCCGTTTGACGTCGCCCTGCCAGTCGCCGGCCAGGAGCAGGTCGATCGACGCCCCGGCGACCGCGCAGGCCAGGGGGTTGGCCATGAACGTGGGGCCGTGCGCCAGGACCGGGACGCCGCCCTGGGAGATGCCGTCGGCGACCTCGGCGGTGCACAGGGCGGCCGCGAGCGACAGGTACCCCCCGGTGAGCGCCTTGCCGAGGCACATGACGTCGGGGCTGACGCCGGCGTGGTCGGCGGCGAACAGGGCGCCGGTGCGCCCGAACCCGGTCGCGATCTCGTCGAACACGAGCAGGACGTCCGCGGCGCGGGTGGCGTCGCGCAGCACCCGCAGGTACTCCGGGGCGTGGAAGCGCATCCCGCCGGCGCCCTGCACGACCGGCTCGACGATGACCGCCGCGAGCTCGTGCGCGTGCTCGTGGATGAGCGCCGTGAGCGCCGCGGCGTAGGCGGGATCGAACGCGGCCGGCGGCTCCGGCGCGAACACCTGCGCCGGAAGGACCCCGGACCACAGGCTGTGCATGCCACCGTCGGGGTCGCACACCGACATCGGGTGGAAGGTGTCGCCGTGGTACCCCCCGCGCCAGGTCAACAGTCGGCGCTTCGCCGGCCGGCCCAGGGAGCGCTGGTACTGCAGGCACATCTTGACCGCGACCTCGACCGACACCGATCCGGAGTCGCTGAAGAACACGTGCTGCAACGGCTGCGGGGTCAGCTCGACCAGCCGCGCCGCCAGGGACACCGCCGGCTCGTGGGTGAGCCCGCCGAACATCACGTGGCTCATCCGGCCGAGCTGCTCGGCGGCGGCCGCGTCGAGGGCCGGGTGGCGGTAGCCGTGGATCGCCGACCACCACGACGCCATCCCGTCGACCAGCTCGTCGTGGCCCTCGAACGGCTCGGCGAGACGGATCCGCACGCCCTGCGCTGAGGTCACGACGAGCGGGGCACTGCGGCCGGGCATCGGCCCGTACGGGTGCCAGACATGGGCGCGGTCCAACGCCAGCAGCTCGTCCACGTGCATGCCCAGACCCTATCCGTGGCCGGGATCCGCCCGGACGCGACCGGTCCGGCCCGGCACGGCGCTGGAATCGGCCCATCCAGGTAGCTGGATGACTGGTGGCGGGTTGGTATCCTGCGGCCTCAATATGCTGATCCCGTAGGGAGTCAAGGTGTCGGCGCGCAGATCCGTACTCTTTGTCGTCATCGGCCTGCTGCTCGGCGCGGTCCTGGTCGTCAACCCGGGGCCGCCGGACGTGGTCCGCGAGCCCGAGGAGATCTCCAACTACCGGCTGATGGACTCGGGCCCACCCGTGCGAAGCTGATCCGCCGTCCATCGTGGACAGCGACAGCGCGGCGATCCTGAAGATCGCGGCCACCGTCTCGAGCCTCGACGACCTCGCCGAGCTGCTGCGGCACCTGCGCCGGCGGCAGGCGCGGCGGCGCGGCGACCCTCCGCTGACCTACCGGGAGCTGGCCGGTCGCACCGGCTGGTCGCACGGCAGCATCGGCGGTTACTTCACCGGCAAGATCCTGCCGCCGACCGATCGCTTCGACGTCCTCGTCCAGCTGCTCGACGCGTCGCCGGACGAGCTGGGCGGTCTCGCCGACGCCCGCGACCGGGCCGAGGAGCACAGCCGGGCCGAGGACCGCAGCCGGGCCGAGTCGCGCGGCGACGGCGTGCCGCGGCAACTGCCGGCGGAGCCGGCGGCCTTCACGGGGCGGGGCACGGCGATCGCCCGCCTCGACGCGGCCGCCGACGCGGGCACCGTCATCGTCATCGGCACCGCCGGGGTCGGCAAGACCGCCCTCGCCGTGCACTGGGCGCACCGGGTCACGGACCGGTTCCCCGACGGACAGCTGTACGTGAACCTGCGCGGCTTCGGACCCGGCGGCACCGAGGGCACGGCGGAGGTGACCGCCGACGAGACCCTCCGGGCGTTCCTCACCGCGCTCGGGGTCGCACCCGACCAGGTCCCTGCGGAGCTCGACGCCAGGATCGGGCTGTACCGCAGCCTGCTGACCGGGCGGCGGGTCCTGGTCGTGCTCGACAACGCCGCGCACGCCGAGCAGGTCCGGCCGCTGCTGCCCGGCGGGTCCGGCAGCCTCGTGCTCGTCACCAGCCGCAACCAGCTCACCGGCCTGGTCGCCACCGACGGCGCCGTGCCGGTCACGCTGGACCTGCTCACCGCCGGCGAGGCCCGGCGGCTGCTCGCCACCCGGGTCGGGCAGGCCCGTCTCGACGCGGACCCGGCTGCGGCCGACGCGATCATCGACGCGTGCGCCCGGCTGCCGCTCGCGCTGGTCATCGTCGCCGCCCGCGGGGCCGCGCACCCGGACCTGCCGCTCGGGGTGCTCGCCCAGGAGCTGCGGGCCGAGCGCGGGCGGCTCGCGGTGCTGCGCGACGCCGTCGCGGCGACCGACGTCCGGTCGGTGTTCTTCTGGTCGTACCAGCGGCTGAGCGCACCCGCCGCGAGCCTCTTCCGGCTGCTCGCCCTCGCGCCCGGCCCCGACGTCGGCAGGGCCGCCGCGGCCGCACTCCTCGGCGAGCCGGCCGACGCGCGGCGGGCCCTCGCCGAGCTGACCCACGCCAGCCTGCTGACCGAGCACGCACCGGGCCGGTTCGTCGCGCACGACCTGCTCCGCGCGTACGCGGCGGAACTGTCCGGCACCCTCGACTGCCCTGCCGAGCGGGACGCCGCGACGCTGCGGCTGCTGGAGCACTACCTGCGCACCGCGCACACCGCGGCGCTGCTGCTCGACCCCCACCGCACGCCGCTGCCGGGCATCGGCGCCGCCGGGGCGCTGGACACCGAGGCGCAGGCGCTCGCCTGGTACGCCATGGAGCATCACACCCTGCTCGCCGCCGTGCGGCAGGCGGCCGCGACGGGCCACGACGCGCACGCGTGGCGGCTTGCGTGGACCCTCGTGGACCACCTCGACCGGCGCGGCCACTGGCCGGACCTGCTCGCCGCGCAGCGGATCGCGCTCACCGCCGCGCAGCGGGCCGGCGACGCCGCGGGCGAGGCGGTCAGCGCGCACCAGCTCGGCCGGGCCTGCATCCGGATGCGCGACTACGACGACGCCGCCACCCACCTGGAGCTGGCCCTGGACCGCTACGGGCGGATCGGCGACGACGCCGGCCGGGCCAGGGTGCACGGCAACCTCGGGTTCATCGCCGATCGGCAGGCCCGCCCGCGCGACGCGATCGAGCACCTGCTGCGGTCCCTGGACCTGCTCCGCGCCACCGGCGACCAGGCCGGGCAGGGCGCGGCGCTGGCGAACCTCGGCTGGTCCTACGCCGCCTCGGGCGAGCATCGCGAGGCGCTGGACTACTGCCATCAGGCCCTGGAGCTGCAGCAGCGCATCGGGGACCGCACCGGCGAGGCCTACAGCTGGGACAGCATCGGCTTCATCCACCACCAGCTCGGCGAGCACGAGCCGGCCGCCGAGTGCTACCGGCAGGCCCTTGAGCTGTGGCGGGAGATCGGCGACCGCTACGGCGAGTCGGAGACCCAGACCCACCTCGGCGACCTGCACCGGGCGGCGGGCGCGCCGGAGGAGGCCCGCGCCTGCTGGCTCGCCGCGCTCACCATCCTCGAGGACCTCGGCCACCCCGACGCCGACCAGGTCCGCCAACGGGTCGCCCAGCCCTGACCTCGGTGCGCCGGGCCTGACCGCGGTGCGCCGGGCCTAGCTGCGGTGCGCCCGGCCTTAGCTGCGGTGGGCCAGGTCGGCGCAGGTCGACTCGCCGGGCAGGAACGGGCGGAACGTGACCTGCCACGACGACCCGGCCGACAACCACGGGGTGCGGGAGTTGGCCTTGCCGGCCGCGGCGAGGATCTGCTTGCCCTGCTCGCCCGTCGCGCTCACGCAGTGCACGCTCGGCCGGTCGGCGAACGCCTCGCCCGGCAGCGCCGGACCCGGCCACGCCACCGGTGCCTGCGGCTGCATGCCCTGGTCGCCGCCCATCTCGGCCCACTGCACGGCGACGGCCGCGACCCCCGCCGCAGGGAACGCCTTCGACTCCGACACCGCGCCCTTGCCCAGCGTCGACGGCAGGTCCGTCAGCGCCTCGACGAGACGCTGGATGCGCTGGCGGGCGGCGCGCTGCGAGTTGTTCAGGGACTCCTCGCCGATGCCCAGTGCGGGAACGTCCGTGACCTGCTCGCCGGCGGCGGTGCGGACCATGACGTGGGTGGTCGGCGCGTCGGCGACGTTGGGCATGCCGAAGTCGGCCTGCTTCCCGACGCCGGCGTCGACCGCCCGGTCGGCCAGCTTCGCCACGTCGGCGGTGCTGATCTGCTGCACCTGGACGTTCGGCAGCGCCGGCCCGGGGAAGATCTCGATCACGGGGCCGTTGGTGACGACCCGGCCGTCGCCGTAGACGCTCAGGGCCGGCACCTCGGTGACCGTCATGGCGACCGGGACCAGCCCCCCGGACACGTCGACGCGCACGACGAGGTCGTCGGGGCCGTAGGACACGGATCCCGACGTGGCGCCGCCGGTCGATTCGGCGGCGCAGCCGGCGACCAGGAGGACCAGGGTGGCGGCGAGCACGCGCAGCTGAGTCATACCCGTTCTGACGGTGCGACCCACCCGCCGGTTCCGCCCCCGGGTGAGGTTCGCCCCGGCGGAGGAGGGCAGAGCGCCACCATGCCACCAGCGAAGAGCGCCGCGCCAGCGGCGAAGAAGAAGGGCAGCCAGCCGTGGCTGCACCAGCAGGGCCGGGAGATCCAGCGGTTTGGCTCGATCCGCCAGTTCCCGATAGCGCTGCCCGCGGACGCCCGGATGTACTCCTGCGAGCGGCTCAACCAGGTCCTCGCCGACACCCAGATCCTCTACGCGCTGTACAAGAAGCACCATTGGCTGATGCGCGGCCCGACCTTCTACCAGCTGCACCTGCTGCTCGACAAGCACGCGGGCGAGCAGCTGGAGCTGGTCGACGCGGTCGCCGAGCGGGTGCAGACCCTGGGCGGGATCGCGGTCGGCGACCCCCGGCACGTCGCGGAGCTCACGCGGGTACCGCGGCCGCCGGACGGTGCCGAGGAGGTGCCGGCGATGCTGTCGCGGCTGCTGGAGGCGCACGAGATGATCCTGGTCGAGGCGCACGACGCCGCGGCGAAGACGGTCACGATGGGCGATGACGGCACCAGTGACCTGCTGGTCTCCCAGGTGATCCGCACCGGTGAGCTGCAGGCGTGGTTCCTGGCCGAGCACCTCGTCGACACCCCGCTCGTGCAGACCGACGAGACCATCAAGGAGGTCACAAAGACGGGAGGTAGCGGCAGGCGTTGATGGCAGGGGTTACCGTGTCGGCGTGACGAGGCAATCCGACTCGCAGTTGGGCGTCGACCTGGGGACCACCCACACGGTTGCGGCGCTGACCTCTGCCGACGGTCGCAGCCAGCCCCTGTTGTTCGATGCGAGCTTCCTGCTGCCGTCGTCGGTGTTCGCGGAGGCCGACGGGCACCTGCTCACCGGCAAGGACGCGGAGCGCAGCGCCCGGCTCGACCCGAGCCGCTTCGAGCCCAACCCGAAGCGCCGCATCGACGACGGCACGGTGCTGCTCGGCGCCCGCGAGTATCCGGTGTCGGACCTGCTCGCGGCCGTCCTGCGGCGCACCGCCGACGAGGCGTCGCGGGTGCTCGGCATCATGCCCGTGCGCACGGTGCTGACCTACCCGGCCAACTGGGCGACCCACCGCCGGTCCGTCCTCGCCGACGCCGCGGCCCGCGCGGGCATGCCGGCGCCGATCCTGGTGCCCGAGCCGATCGCGGCCGCCGCCTACTTCACCACCGTCATGGGGCGGCAGATCCCGCCCGGCGGGGTCCTGGTGGTGTACGACTTCGGCGGCGGCACCTTCGACACCTCCGTCCTGCGGCGACGCCCGGACGGCGGGTGGGACGTCCTCGCCAGCGACGGCCTGCCCGACGTGGGCGGGGTCGACCTCGACGCGGCGCTGCTCACCGACGTCGGCCGCAGTCTCGCGATGGGCGACGCCGACCGGTGGCGGCAGCTCACCGACCCCGCCGACGACATCTCCCGCCGCCGCAGCTTCCTGCTGCGCGAGGACGTGCGCACCGCGAAGGAGCAGCTGTCGCGCACCTCGTCCGCGGGGGTGCACGTGCCGCTGTTCGAGGTCGATCTGCACGTCACGCGCGCGGAGTTCGAGCAGGTCTCCCGGCCGTACCTGCAGCGCACCGTCGACCTGACCGCCAACACGCTGCAGCGCGCGGGCGTGCGCCCCGACCAGATCGCCGGGATGTTCCTGGTCGGCGGGTCGAGCCGCATCCCGATGGTCAGCACCCTGCTGCACCAGCGACTCGGCGTCGCCCCCACGATCATCGAGCAGCCGGAGCTGGTGGTGGCCCTCGGCAGCGCGATCGCCGCGATGCCGAGCCGCCCGGCGCCCATGGCAGGGCCGCAGTCCGGGCCGCGCCCGCCGGGCATGGGCGCCCCGATGGGAGTCCCGGTCTCCGGTCCGGCCGGTGCCGTCGCCGCGGCCGCCGGGATGGGTGCGGCGGCGCCCGTGTCCGCGCCGGTGCCCGGTCCGATGTCGCCGGCCGGGTCGGCGTCGTCCCCGCCCACGTGGATCGGCGGCCTCCGCCGTCATCCGGTGTCCCCGTGTCGGCGCCGCCGACCAGCGGCATGCCGCACAGCGCACCCCCGGCCAGCGGGCCGCCGGTCTCCCCGGCGGCCGGTCCGGGCTTCCTGACGGCGGCCCCCGGCGGTTTCCCGACCGCGGCACCGGGTGGTTTCCCGCCCGCCGGTGCGTTCACGCCGCCCGGCGGGCCCACCGCGGGCTTCGGTGCCCAGCCGCCGTCGGCACCGACGGCCCAGTTCGGTCACGTCGGCGCCCCCGCGACGCCGGGCGCCCCGCCGGGGACGGGCCTGCCGCCGTTCGGCCCGCCGCCGCCCAGAAGGCCGAACAGCAGCGGCGGCGGCAAGACGGCGATCGTCGTCGGCGTCGCGCTGGTCCTGGTCCTGCTGCTCGGCATCGGCGGCGTCGCCACCTACCGCGCCGTCAGCGACGACAAGGCCACCGACAACCCGACCACCAGCGCCACCGGCAACCGGGGCGGCGGCAGCGGCGCCACCGGCAACGCGGCCGGTCCTGCCTCCACCAAGGACGCCAAGCCGGGCGCGAAGCAGCAGACCGTCGAGATCAACAAGGCGGTCTGGTACGGCCAGGTCAAGCTCATCTTCGGCAAGATGGTGTACGACGCCGAGGCCGACGACGACCCGCTGGTCGCCGAGGTGCAGATGGAGAACCTCGGCGACGACACCGTGCAGTCCTACGGCGTGCGGATGTCGTTCCAGCTCGACGGCCAGGAGTACTCGGGCTCGTTCAAGGAGTCCTCGCAGGTCTCCGGCGGGCAGAAGAGCAACTTCCACGTCTCCTTCGCGGTGTACGACCCGCTGAAGGTCAGCATCGGCGCCGGGACGCTGCTGATCGGCGACGGCAAGGAGGCACAGGCCAAGATCCCGCTCGGCGGCGGCGAGGTCGTCGCCTACGAGCCGGTCAACGTGCTCAAGGACAAGAAGGTCACCATCCACGACCTCGAGGTCACGTTCACCACCTGCGACGTGCGCGGCGGCTTCCTGGACTACAACGGCCAGGCGCTCAAGGAGAACCGGGTGTTCACCTGCAAGCTCGACATCCGCTACAACGGCAAGAGCAGCGAATACGTCGGGGCCGAGCACTTCCGGCTGGGGCTGCCCGACGGCACCGAGGTCGCCCCGAAGACCGCGCCGAACGAGGCGATGTCGTCCGGCTCGGAGAACCTGGCGCCGGCCCGCAACCTCGGCTTCCAGTTCAAGTACGTGCCCGGCACGTACAAGCTGCGCGTGGTCGACATCGCGGGCGACGCCAGGAAACCCTCTGACGTCGCCGAGCTGGACGTCACCGTCAAGTAGGGCTAGCGGGCGCCGCCGTTGACGTAGAGGGTCTGGCCGGAGACGTAGGAGGCCTCGTCGCTGGCCAGGAACGCGATGACGGCGGCGACCTCCTCGGGCCGGCCGACCCGGCGCAGCGGCGTGCGCGCCGCGACCTCCTTCTGGTGGTCCTCCGGGGTGCTGCCGACCCGTGACGCGGTGGCGGCGGTCATCGGTGTGGCGATGTAGCCGGGCGCGACGGCGTTGACGGTGATGCCGTACGGGCCGAGCTCGATGGCGAGCGTCGCGGTGAGGCCCTGCACGCCGGCCTTCGCCGCGGCGTAGTTGACCTGGCCGCGGTTGCCGAGCGCGGAGCGGCTGCTGAGGTTGACGATGCGACCCGAGCGGGCCGGCACCATGTGCCGCTGCGCGGCGTGGCAGCACAGGAACATGCTGGTCAGGTTGGTGGTCAGGACCGAGCTCCACTCCTCGACCGGCATCTTGAACAGCAGGTTGTCGCGGGTGATGCCGGCGTTGTTGACGAGGATGTCGAGCGAGCCGAGGTCTTCGACGACGGCGTCGAAGGTGCGGTCGACGGCGCTCTGGTCGGTGACGTCGCAGGAGTACGCGGTGCCGACCCCGTCCGGCACCCGGGCCGCGTCGAGGTCGAGCAGCGCGACGCGGGCGCCCTGGGACGCGAGCAGGCGGGCGGTCGCGAGGCCGATGCCCTGCGCCGCGCCGGTGACGACGGCGGTCTTGCCGGCGAATCTGGGCGGTGTCACGGTTCGAATCACCTTTCGACGAGGACGGCGGTGCCCTGCCCGACACCGACGCACATGGTGGCGAGGCCGCGGGTCGCGCCGGTGCGGCGCATGCGGTGCAGCAGGGTGGTCAGGATGCGGGCGCCGGAGCAGCCCAGGGGGTGCCCGAGCGCGATCGCGCCGCCGGACGGGTTGACGATCGCGGGGTCCAGGCCGAGCTGGTCGGTGACGGCGATCGCCTGCGCGGCGAAGGCCTCGTTGAGCTCGGCGGACTGCACGTCGCCGAGCTTCCAGCCGCTGCGGGCCAGGACCCGGCCGGTGGCGGGGACCGGGCCGATGCCCATCACGTCGGGGTGCACGCCGGCGGAGGCGCCGGCGACGTAGCGGCCCAGCGGCTCCAGGTCGAGCTCGCGCAGCGCGTCCTCGCTGACCAGGAGCAGGCCGGCGGCGCCGTCGTTGAGCGGGGAGGAGTTGCCGGCGGTGACGGTGCCGCCGGCCTTGAAGACCGGTTTGAGGTTGCCGAGCTTGGCGAGGCTGGTGTCGGCGCGGATGCCCTCGTCGGCGGTGACGCCGTCCACCGGGATGATCTCATCGGCGAAGTCACCGGCGTCGCGGGCCGCGGCGGCGAGCTGGTGGCTGCGCAGCGCGAACGCGTCCTGCCGGTCGCGGGACACGTCGTAGCGGGCGGCGACCTCCTCGGCGGTCTCACCCATCGACAGCAGCCCGTGCAGGTCCTTCATCAGCGGGTTGACCAGGCGCCAGCCGAGCCGGGTGTCGGCGATCGCCATCGCGTTGGGCAGGGCGTCGTCGGGGCGGGGCAGCACGAACGGCGCGCGGCTCATCGACTCGGACCCGCCGGCGACGACCACGTCGGCCTCGCCCGCGGCGATGGTGCGGGCGGCGACGGTGACCGCCTCCATGCCGGACGCGCAGAGCCGGTTGACGGTGGCGCCGGGCACCGACTCGGGCAGCCCGGCGAGCAGGACCGCCATCCGGGCGACGTTGCGGTTGTCCTCGCCGGCCTGGTTGGCCGCGCCCCAGTAGACCTCGTCGACGCGGGCGGGATCGATGCCCTCGACCAGGGTCCGGATCACGGTGGCGGCGAGGTCGTCGGGCCGGATGTGCGAGAGGCCGCCGCGCAGCTTCCCGATGGGGGTGCGCCTGGCGGCGGCGAAGTAGACGGCACGCATACCCTGAAACTAACACTGTTAGTCTGGCCTTAGGTAGGCTCCGCGCCCTGTACGGCCCGCCACAGCCAGACCCCCGACGCGCGGCGCGACAGCAACCCCGTCACCCGGTAGGGGAACGGGGTCACCGACCCGTTCCCGTGGTGCTCCTCCCCGTCGGCCTCGGCCAGGACGAACGCCCCGCCGGGCACGGTGTGCACGGTCGCGGCGGTGGCCTGCCAGCTGTAGGACTGCGGCCGGGCGAAGAGGCTCCCGAGGAGCTTCTCGATCGATACCCGGCCGGTGGCCGACTCGCCGGCCTCGCTGCCGACGTAGGTGATGTCGTCGTCGGGCACGAAGCACGCCAGCACCGCGGACACGTCCCGCGACAGGAACGCCATGCCGAGCCGGTCCACCATCTCGATGGGGTCACTCACGTAGGGTTCACCGCCAGTCGCCCGGGTGAGCGCATGCCCGGCAGGAAGAGGAACGCGAACGTGACGATCGCGCCGAGGACGCCCGCGCCGACGAGGGTGTTCTGCACGCCGATCGCGGAGGCCACCGGCGCGGCCATGGCGTAGGACAGCGGGACCAGCGCGATCGAGATGAACCAGTCGACGCTGGAGACCCGGCCGAGCAGCTCCTCCGGCACGAGCTTCTGCTTCGCCGTCGCCCAGGCGATGGTGCCGGCCGCTTCGAGGCCGTTGACCAGGGCGCACGCGATGGCGAGGTGCCACGATGCGGTGGCCATGCCGTACCCCGCGACCGCTAGGGTCGCCAGGGTCCACGTGACGTAGATGAAGGGCATGTAGCGCCGCGGTACGCCACGCTGGCTGACGATCAGGGCCGCCGCGATGGCGCCGATGCCGCCGCTGGCGAGGACCAGGCCGAGGTCGCCGGCGCTGCCGTGCAGCTCGTTCTTCACCACGAACGGCAGCAGGACCTCGGTCGGGCCGATGAAGAGCAGGTAGGCGAAGGTCGCGGCGAGGAAGGTGCCCCACAGCCACACGTTGCCGCGGACGTAGTTCATGCCCTCCTTGAACTCCTCCCACACCGAGCCGGCATCCTCCCCCTGCGAGGAGGCCACCGGCCGCATCAGCCACAGGCAGGTGGCGGAGACTGCGAACGTGGCAGCGTCCAGCGCGAACGCCAACCCGCTACCCCCGATCGCGATCAGGATGCCGCCGATCGAGGGCCCGGCCATCTGCAGCGCCGCCGGCCGCACGAACTGGTCGAGGGCGTTGGCCTTGACCAGGTCCCGCTCGGGCACCAGCTGCGGCACGATCGAGTCGAAGGCCGGGCCGAAGAAGCCCGAGGCGGCCCCGTAGACCGCCACGAGCGCCACGATGTGCCACACCTGCACCACGCCGGTCAGGCTCAGCACCGTCAGGACCGTGAGCACCGCCCCCCGCACCAGGTCGGTGCACAGCATGATCTTCCGCCGGTCGAACCGGTCGCTGATCACCCCGCCGAACAGCAGCGTGGCGACCTGGGGCAGCGAGAGGGCGAACCCGACGACCGACATCGCCGCGGGCGCGCCGGACAGCGCGTACACCTGCCAGGCCAGCGCGACGAGCAGGATGCCGTCGCCGATCAGGGAGGTGCTCATCCCCGTCCACAGCAGGCGGAAGTCCCGCTGCCGGAGGGGGACGAGCAGCCCGGGAAGCTCGCGCGGGGCGCGGTGCCTGGCCATCAGGCGGCGTCTCGCAGCTGAGAACTGCCCGCCAGCTCGGTGAGCACGGTGTTGAGCTGGTCGAGCTCCTCGTCGGTGTTCGCGGCGGTCACCTGCACCCGGAACCCGACCTGGTCACGCGGGACCAGGGGGTATGCGGCGAGGGTGACGTAGATGCCCCGGTCCCACAGGAACTGACCGATCTCCTGGACGTCCTGACCGGCCGCGAGGGGCAGCTCGATGATCGGTGTGGTCCCGGTGTTCGGCGTGTACAGGCCGAGCGCCCGGACATGGTCGAGCACCTTCATCGTCTTGCGGTACAGGTCGGCGCGGATCTCGTCGCCGCGCTTCTCGTTGACGTCGAGACCGGCCATGACGGTGGCGAGCGACGCCGTCGGCGACGGGCCGGAGTACAGGTACGGCGGGGCGGCGACCTTCAGGTGGTTCTTCAGCCAGGTCGGCAGCGCCAGGAACGCCATCAGCGACGAGTACGACTTGGAGAAGCCGCCGACGAGCACGATGTTGTCGTAGGTCTCGCCGGCGTACCTGACGATCGCGTTGCCGCGGGAGCCGTAGGGCGAGGTCTCGGTCTCGGTGCGCTCGCCGATGACGCCGAAGCCGTGCGCCTCGTCGACGTAGAGCAGCGCGTCGTTCTCGCGGCAGACCTGGGCGAAGCGGGCCAGGTCCGGCGCGAGGCCGGTCATGCTGTTGACGCCGTCCATGGCGACCAGGCGGGTGACCCCGGCTGGGGCGGCCTTCAGCAGCTCCTCGAGGTGCTCGGGGTCGTTGGCGCGGAAGCGGGTGACGGTCGCGCCGAGGCCCTTGGCGTACATGCAGCCGTCGTAGATCGTCTTGTGCGACTGCGAGTCCAGGAAGATCATGCCCTGGCCGGCGAGGATCGGGATCACCGACATGTGGATGTGCGTGATCGTCGGCAGCAGCAGCGTGTCGGGGGCGCCGAGCAGCTCGGTGAGGCGCTCCTCGATCTCGACGTACGGCCGGGGGTTGCCCAGCAGCCGCGACCAGCTGGGGTGGGTGCCCCAGGTGCGGATGTACGGGTCGACCGCGTCCATGATCTCCGGCTCGAGGTCGAAGCCGAGGTAGTTGCACGAGGCGAAGTCAGACAGCCAGTGCTGGCCGACCCGGATGCGGCGGCCGGCGATCTCCTCGATCGTCGCGTCGTACATCGGGCTGCTCGTGCGCAGTCGCTCCAGGTCGGCCCATCGCCCGTCACGGCGGATGTAGCTGGCCTTGGTGCTGTGCATCGGGCTGACGGTCATTCCTGCTGCCTTTCGTCGAAGGGTGATGCAATCCATTGCAATGGACGCGCGGAGCCGCGGTGGGTCCGTTCCGGTTGCGGTCCGGTCAGGTGATTCAGGCCATTGCGGCGAAGGGCGCCGCCTTGGGGATCAGGGCGAACGCGTCCGGCTCGGACAGCGGTCGCGCGAAGAGGTAGCCCTGGCCGTACGGGCAGCCCATGTCGCGCAGCGCCTCGGCCTGCGCGGACTCCTCGACGCCCTCGGCGACGACCGCCAGGTTGAGCGTCTGGGCGAGGGTGACGATGGCGGTGACGACCGCCCGCTGCTGCTTGGACCCCAGCATGTCGTCGATGAACGATTTGTCGATCTTGAGCACGTCGATCGGCATGTGCTGCAGGTATGACAGCGACGAGTACCCGGTGCCGAAGTCGTCGATCGCGAGCCGGACACCCATCGCCCGCAGCGCGTCGAAGTCGGCCTTGACCTGCTCGTCGTTGCGCAGCAGGAGGCTCTCGGTGATCTCCAGCAGCAGCGTGCCGGGCTCCACCCCGGAGGCGCGCAGCAGCTGCCGGACCTCCTCGACGAAGCCTGGCGTGCGGAACTGCCTGACGGAGACGTTGACGCTGATGTAGCGCAATGCGCCCGGCGCCGTGGAGCGCTGCCAGCGCCCGACGGTGTTCAGCGCCTGCTGCAGCACCATCCGCCCCATCGGCACGATCAGGCCGCTCTCCTCGGCCACCTCGATGAAGTGGCCGGGCGCGATCATGCCCCTGGTCGGGTGGTTCCACCGCACCAGGGCCTCGAAGCCCAGCGGCGCGCCGGTGTCCAGGTCCACGATCGGCTGGTACTGCAGGACGAACTGCTGCTCCTTGACCGCCTGGTCGAGCGCGGCGCGCAGCTCCAGCCGCTCCAGCACGGCCGTGTGCAGGTCCGACTGGTAGCGGCGCCACTGGCCCTTGCCGGCGCCCTTCGCCACGTACAGCGCGAGGTCGGCCTGGCGCATCAGCTCCTCGGCGGAGCTCGCGTCGACGGTGGTGGACAGCCCGACACTGGAGATGCCGTTGACGTCCTGGCCGGCGATCTCGAACGGCTCGGCGAGCGCGAGGATGATCCGTTCCGCGGTGAGCTCCAGGTCGGTCATCGACTCGGCCTCGATCAGCGCGGCGAACTCGTCGCCGCCGAGCCGGGCGACCGTGTCGGTGTCGCGCAGCGCTCCGCTGATCCGCTCGCCGACCGCGATGAGCAGCGCGTCGCCGACCGCGTGGCCGAGCGTGTCGTTGACGATCTTGAAGTCGTCGAGGTCGATGAACAGGACCCCGACCAGGCCCTGATCGAGGTGCTGGTCGCGCTTGGAACGGGCCACCGCCTGCTCCACCCGGTCCTGGAACAGCACCCGGTTCGCCAGGCCCGTCAGGGCGTCGTGGAACGCCTGGCGGATCAGCTGCTCCTCCAGCTGGCGGCGCTCCGTCACGTCCCGCACGGTGAGCACCAGGCCGCCGACGGTCTGGTCGTCGCGCAGGTCGCGGCAGTCGACCTCGACCAGCAGGCCGATGCCGTCGACGCGCTCGGCGCGCAGGTCGATCTGGTTGTGTGCGTGCAGCCCGCCGCGGACCTGGGTGAGCAGCTCGGCGAGGCGGGGCCGCTCGTCGGCGGCGACGAACTCCCACAGCTCGAAGCCGGCGAGCCGCTCGTCGCCGAACACGGCGCCCGCGGACGGGCTCGCGTACTGGATGAGGTCGTGCTCGTCGACGATGAGGATCACGTCGGAGGTGTTGTGGATCAGCGTACGGAAGTAGGCCTCGCTGCTGCGCCGGTTGACCTCGGCGGTCAGCGTCATGCGCTCCAGGGCCATCGCCGCCTGCGACGCGAGCACCTCGAACGTGGTCTGCAACGCCTGCAGCGCCTCCGTCGGGGCGCCGACGTAGAGCATGTCGCGCTCGATGCCCAGCGGGTGGCGCAGGGCCGAGCTGTACTCGCGCAGCAGCTCCCGGACCGCCGGGTCGAGCCCGGACACCCGGACAAGGCCGGGGTCGTCGACGCGCTCGGCCCGCACCAGCACGACCGTGTGCGCGACACCGTCCGGCAGCAGCCGGTCCACGGCGTGGCGCACGGCGGCCATGGTCTCGGCGGCGTCGGCGGCCGAGACGAGGGTGGTGGTGGCCTCCCGCAGCTCCCGCTCGCGGGCCATGGACTGGCGGTGGTTGCCCATCACCCCGGCGAGGCGGGCGAGCACCAGCACGAACATGACGCCGGACATGACGGCGATGACGGCCGCGTCGCGGACCGTGCCGAGGCTCGCCTCGACCAGCAGCACCCCGGGCGCGATCAGCGACGCCGCGCCGAGCAGCGCGATGCGGCGCACGCCGACGTCGACGGTCTGCGACCTGGCCGGTTCGGTGAGCTCCACCATCGACGGGTGCAGCGCCGCCGCGGCCCACGCCGCGTAGCAGAGCACCCAGCCGAGGTCGGTCGGGCCGCCGACGTGCCAGGAGCCGTTGAGCTGGATCAGGCCGTACACGACGTCGGCGCCGAGCAGGCCGGTGGTGCCGACGCCCAGGATCACGATCGACGCGCTGCGGCGCGTGCCGCCGGTGATCAGCCGCGCGAACACCGCCAGGGTGAGCACGTCGCCGAGGGGGTAGGCGATGGAGACCAGCTTCTGCACCAGCGTCAGCTCGGTGCTGCGCACGTACGGGTCGATGAGGAAGATCCACGCCAGCAGCGCCAGGCCGATGGTGAGCGTCGTGGCGTCGAGCAGGCTGTCGCGGTCGTTGCGGCCGGTCCTGGACCGGATGAAGCCGAGCAGGCCGCCGGCGACGAGGGGGTACATCGCCAGGTACAGCACGTCGGAGAACGACGGGAACGGGTTGGTCATCCCGAACACGTCGGTGAGCAGGTTGTACAGGAAGTCGCCGGCCCCGAACGCGACCAGCGCCGCGGCCAGCAGCAGCCACGGCCAGCGCCGCCGGGGGCGGTGCACGACCACCCCGACGAGGACCCCGGCCGTGCTGGACAGGCCGATCGCGCCCCACCAGAGCATGTGCTGCCCGGGCCACAGGTAGAACGCCACGGTGAGCAGCGCCATCCAGGCCGCGAACCAGGTGCTGAGTGTGCGTGTCAGCAAGTCGTCCGCCTCCGTCCCGCTTGCCGTCAGACAAAACTCCGCGACTGACCAGATCGGTCGCGCGGTGATGGTCTGAACGAATACCGGGGTGCGGGTCGGGTCGGCTGTGTTGCCGCACGGTGTGCCCGAACGGCCGACACCACCCGTCAGGAGGGGGCGGTGTGGCGCTAGCGGCCGACGGGGCGCCTGGCGCTGACGGGGATCCCGCTGAGCACGAGGGTCTTCGCCTCGCGGGTGATCTGGTGGTGGTGCTGGGGCTCGGCGTAGAAGCTCAGGCCGATCACGCTGCCGAGGGTGACCACGAAGCCGGCCGCCACCAGCCACTCCTTGCCCGGCCAGACGCCGTCGCCGAGGAACAGCAGGCCGACCAGGGCGGCGGGGACGGCACCGGCCGCGTCCATGGCGGCGACCGCGGCGGTGGTCGAGCCGCGCTGCATCGCCAGGCCCAGCAGCAGCTGGCCGACGAGCGAATGGGCGATCAGCAGGTAGGACAGCGGGTCGGTGAAGAACTGGCCGAGGTTGTCGGCGGAGGCCAGAGGGCGCGACGCGACGGCCGCCGCGCCGAACGCGACGCCGGACAGCGCGCCGAGCGCCACCGAGCCGGGCGCGCCGTGCAGCCGGCAGGCGAAGAAGCCCACGACCGCGATGACGCCGAGCGCGGCGATGAGCCCGGCGACGCCGGCGGTGCCGAGCTGCCGGGACGGTGCGGGCTTCGCGGCGAGGACCAGCGCGGCGATGCCGAAGGCGAGCAGCACCAGCAGCGCGAGCTCGGTCCTGGGCAGCTTCCACTTGAGGATCAGCACGCCGAGCAGGGCGGTGACGCCGAGCCCGGCCGCCATGGCGGACTGCACCAGGAACAGCGGCAGATCCCGGCGGGCGAAGAAGGCGAGGGCGAAGCCGCCGAACTGGCAGGCGACCCCCACCAGGTAGGACTTGTGCCGGCCCAGCCGCAGCAGCAGCATCGGGTGGAACCCGTGGTGCAGGTCGGTGCGGGCGGCGGCGACGGACTGCAGCAGGTTGGCCACCCCGTAGGCAGCGATCATCGCGCCGAGGAAGAACCAACTCCAAGATGCCACCCGGAGAGGATAGACCCGGTTCGGGGCACTGGCATGCGGACTATTCGGTTTAGCCTGACAAACCGGACAATCTGGGATTGCCTAAACGGGTGAGAACGTCCTCGTGAAGGTGACCGTTCGTAGCGATCGCGCTGCCGCCACCCGGCCCCGGCTGCCCCTGCAGGTCGGTGAACGTGCCACCGGCCTCCGTGACGATCGGCACCAGCGCCGCGAGGTCCCACAGCGACAGCTCCGGCTCGACCATGATGTCCACGGCACCCTCGGCGAGCAGCATGTACCCGTAGAAGTCGCCGTACGCCCGCTGTCGCCACGTCCGGCGGGTCAGGTCGAGGATGCCGTTGAGCCGCCCCGCCTCCTCCCAGCCGCCCAGGTCCGAATAGCAGAAACTGGCGTCGGCGAGCCGGTCGACGCCGCTCACCCGGATCGGCGTCGCCGCGGCCGTGTGCCGCCCCGCATACGCACCGTGACCGAGCGCGCCCCACCAGCGCCGGCCCAGCGCCGGCGCCGACACTAGGCCGACCACCGGCTGGGAGCCCTCCATCAGAGCGATCAGCGTCGCCCAGATCGGCACCCCGCGGACGTAGTTCTTCGTGCCGTCGATCGGGTCGATCACCCACTGCCGCGTCCCGGGGCCGGCGGCGGCCTCCGTCGCCCCGTACTCCTCGCCCAGCACCCCGTCGCGCGGCCTGGCCCGCTGCAGCGTGGCCCGCAACGCCTTCTCCACCGCCGTGTCCGCCTCCGTCACCGGGGTCAGGTCCGGCTTCGTCGACACGTGCAGATCCACGGCCCGGAACCGGGGAACGGCGATCGCGTCCGCGGTGTCGGCAAGCATATGAGCGAGGGCCAGATCGTCCGCGTAACGCGCCATGCGCGGAAACTTAGCCGACGATCGCCATCTTCTGGCAGTACTGTCGCCGTTTGTGAGCAGTCACCAGCCGCCCCACCGCTCCGCGGCGGGTCCCGCCGGGGGATTCTCACCCCGGACCCCCGATGCGCCGCACGCGGCGCACACCGCGACGTCGCCTGCCGCGCTGTGCGGCCTTCTCGCCGAAGAGGACCGGCTCCGCGTCTACGCCGCCGTGGTGCTCGGTGCGCCGGGTCCCACCGCGATCGAGTCCGCGACCGGCCTGCCGGCCCGCACCGTCGCCGCCGCCGTCCGCCGCCTCCAGCAGGGCGGCCTGCTGGCCGTCGTCGATGGCGTCCTGTGCGCCGACGTCGAGGTCTTCAAGGACTCCGTCCGCGCCAACGCCGCGGCCCCGGCCGCCGTCGAGCCCATGGACGCCGACCGCCAGCGGGACCAGATCCTGCGCACCTTCATCGTCGACGGCCGCCTGGCCCAGATGCCCGCCGCGCACGGCAAGCGCATGGTGGTCCTGGAGCACATCGCCGCCGCGTTCGAGCCCGGCGTCCGGTATCCGGAGCGCGAGGTCAACGCGGTGCTGCGGGCCTGGTTCGAGGACTACGCCGCCCTGCGCCGCTACCTGGTCGACAGCGACCTGCTCTCCCGCGCCGACGGCACCTACTGGCGCACCGGCGGCCCGGTCACCCTGTAACCCCGGGCTTCATGCCTCCGGGGACTCCACGGTCTCCTGCGGGTCGGGGGAGCCCTCCTTGGAGGCGAGGAGCCGGCGGAACGAGGCGAGCCGCCGCGCGTCCGCGCCGCCCTCGGCGACCAGCATGTCCAGGCCGCACTCGCCGCCGGCGCCGGTGTGATCGCAGTTGGGCGCGCACCGGGTCGACGCCTCGACCAGGTCGAGCCGGCGTCCTCCGCCCTGCCGGCCGGCAGGCGCAGCGCCACAGCGCTGGTGGACGTGTGCCGGCCCTTGCCGACGGCGCTGACCACGCCGACCGCGCGGTCCGTGCCCGGCACGAGCCGGTTGACGAGCGTGGACTTGCCGACGCCGGAGTGCCCGATCATCACCGAGACCCGGCCGCGCAGCGCGGTGACCAGGTCGTCCAGCGGCGCGTCGGGGCGGCACAGGACATACGGCAGGTCAAGCTCGGAGTAGTAGTCGAGCACCGCGGCGGGCCCCGCGAGGTCACCCTTGGTGAGGCACAGCAGCGGCTCGATCTCCGCGTCGTACGCGGCGACGAGGCACCGGTCGATGAACCCGGTCCGCGGCGGCGGGTCGTGCAGCGAGTTGACGATGACGAGCTGCTCGGCGTTGGCGACGACGACGCGCTCGAAGCGGCCCTCGGTGGTGCCCTCCTCGTCGTCCGCGGTGCGCATCAGGACCGACCGGCGGTCGTCGATGCGCACGATGCGGGCGAGGGTGTCGGGCCGGCCGGTGACGTCGCCGACGATCTGGACGTTGTCGCCGACGACCACGCCGCGGCGGCCCAGCTCGCGGGCCCGCATCGCGGTGACCACGGCGTCGGTGTCGGCGACGTGGCAGGTGTACCGGCCGCGGTCGACCGCCACGACGAACCCCTCGACGGCGTCGCTGTGCTTGGGGCGGGTGCGCGTGCGGGGTCGCGAGGACCGGCTCGGGCGGACCCGGACGTCATCCTCGTCGTACTCGCGCTTGCGCGTCAGTCCTGCCCCCCAAACGATCCCGTGCCGTCCACCATCGTTGACCATAGCCGGGGAAATTCCGGCAGTGTCTTCGCGGTGCATGTCACGTCGTCGAGGTGCACCCCGTTGACGGCGAGCCCGACGACGGCTGCGGCGTGCGCGAGGCGGTGGTCGTCGTGGGTGGCGAACGTGGTGCCGCGCAGCGGGCGGGGCCGGATCCGCAGGCCGTCGTGGTCCTTCGCCACATCGGCGCCGAGGCTCGTCAGGCCCGTGACGAGCGCGGCGATCCGATCGGTCTCGTGCGTGCCCAGGTGGGCGATGCCGTACAGGTACGAGGGGGAGTCCGCGACGGCGGCGAGCGCGGCGAGCACCGGCGCCAGCTCCGCGACGTCGGTCAGGTCCGCGGTGAGGCCGTGGACGGTGCCGGTCCCCCGCATCACCAGGCCCTGCCGGGTGAGCGTGGGTGAGCCGCCCATCTGCCGCAGCAGGTCCAGCAGGCGCCCGCCGGGCTGGACGCCGGAGCGCGGCGGCCAGCCGGCGACGGTCACGGTGCCGCCGGTGATGAGCGCCGCGGCGAGGAACGGCGCGGCGCCCAGCAGGTCGGGCTCGATGTCCCAGGCGCGGCCGTTGAGCCGGCCCGGCTCGACGACCCAGACGTCTGGCCTGCTGTCGTCGATGCCGGCGCCGGCGGCGCGCAGCATCTGCACCGTCATGCGCAGGTGCGGCGCGCGCGGCACCGGCGGGCCGGCATGGCGCACCACGACGCCCCGGTCGAACTCCGGCGCGGACAGCAGCAGCCCCGAGAGCAGCTGACTGGAGGCGGACGCGTCGATGGTCACCTCGCCCCCGGTGACGCGGCCGATGCCGTGCACCGTCAGCGGCAGGCCCGTGGCGTAGTCGACCCGGGCGCCCAGGTAGCGCAGCGCGCCGATCAGCGGCGCCATCGGCCGGGTACGGGTGCGCTCGTCGCCGTCGAACGTGACCGCACCGTCGGCGAGCCCGGCGACCGGCGGCAGGAACCGCAGCACCGTGCCGGCGGCCCCGACGTCGACCCGGGCGGGCCCGCCGAGGGGACGGGGCCGCAACAGCCACAGGTTGTCGTCGGAGGTGGACACGTGGCAGCCCATGGCGCGCAGGCCGGCGGCCATGAGCTCGGTGTCACGGGCCCGCAGCGGTGCGCGCAGGGTGCTGGCACCGAGGGACAGCGCGCCGAGGACCAGGGCTCTTGCCGTCATCGACTTCGAACCGGGCAGTCGCACGGTGGCCGTGACCGGACCCGACGCGGTCGGTGCGGTCCAGGGGACGTATGCGGGGGCGGTCAGGTTCGGCACGCGTTCAGTGTGCGGGTCGTTTCGTTGGGTAGCGACGGTTGACAATGCGCCGTTCGCGGAGTCACAGCCGGTCTCGGTACCGTAATGGGCATGTGTGGTCGGTATGCGACATCCCGCAGCAACGTTGACCTGAGCGCGCTGTTCGAGGCGGCGGACGAGACGGACGGGCTCGAGCCGGACTACAACGTCGCGCCGACGGACCAGGTGCCCGTGGTGCGCGTCTCCCAGTCCGCCGGCGTCCGGGTGCTGAGCTCCGCGCGCTGGGGCCTCGTGCCACCGTGGGCACCCGACCTGAAGGCCGGCGCCCGGATGATCAACGCCCGGTCGGAGACGGTCGCGGACTCCAAGGCGTTCGCCCAGTCCTTCGCCAAGCGGCGCTGTCTCGTCCCGGCCGACGGCTGGTTCGAATGGGTCCGCGGCGAGGGCAAGGCGAAGCAGGCCTATTTCATGACGCTCGGTGACGAGGAGCCGTGCGTGTTCGCCGGAATCTGGACGGTCTGGGGGAAAGGTGACGGCCGGGTGCTCACGTGCAGCATCATCACCGCGCCCGCCGTCGACGATCTGGCGCTCATTCACGACCGCATGCCCCTGGTGCTGCCGCGGTCGCGGTGGGAGGAGTGGCTGGAGGCCCCCGTCGATGAGCGGCTCCTCGCGCCGACGCCGTCCGAGCACGTTGCGCGGCTGGAGCTGCGCCCCGTCGGCGCGCGGGTGGGTGACGTGCGCAACGACGGCCGTGATTTGCTCGACCGGGTGCCCGCGGCGGCGCTGCGGCCGGGCGATGTGGAACCGATCGATCTGACCCTCTTTTAGGCCCTACGTCCAATTCATCCCCGGCAGAATTTGACGATCGGCGTGAAAACTCTTGTATTTGCAGGTGTTTGTGCGATAGAACACAGCGCCGGTAGGTCAATGTCGGATGGGGGCATCCCGACGTTTTCCTGCCTAGTGTTCGTTTGACCCACGGGGGAGGTGGGTGTATGACCCGGGCGAGGATGCCACGCCCGCATGAGGTCGCTGCCGCCAAGCGCGATCCGCGTCTGTTGCGCGCTGTTCGCGAGCAACAGGGCGATGATGCCTGGCGGACACGCGGCGCGTGCCAAACCGTTGATCCGGAGACGTTCTTTCCGGCCCCGAGTGAACCCGCCGACGCTGCCGTCGCGTTGTGCCGGACCTGCGACGTCCAGGGCGCTTGTCTCGCCTGGGCGCTGGAGGTCGGCGACTGCCACGGGGTGTGGGGAGCGACCACGCCGCGTGAGCGGCGTGCGATGCTCGTCGCATGGCGCAGCGACGTGCCCAATCCCAGCCTGACCGGCCCGGCGCCGGTCCCGGAGCATCGGATGGGCCCAGTGGTGTGCCTGCCGCTGCTGCCGATCCAGCGCGTGGGCCGCACCGACCGGAAGGATCCGGTGGGAGTGGCCGGCTGACCGGCAGACCGAGCCGGTCGCGAGCGAAGCGGTCACTCAGGGGGCAGGAGTGCGAGACCCCGCACGGGGTCGCGCAATACTCCCTCGACGTGCCCGCCGGATACACGGGGACACTGCTCGTCCTGGGCCACGGCGCCGGCGGAGACGTCGACGCCGTGGACCTGGCGGCGGTCCGTGCCGCCGTGCTCGCCGCTGGTGCCGGGGTGGCGATGGTGACCCAGCCCTACCGGGTCGCCGGTGCCCGCCGCCCGCCGGCGCCCGCCAGGCAGCTCGACGCCGCCTGGCTCGCCGTCGTCGCCGAGTTGCGCCGCAGAGTGGCGGTCGACTCGCTCGTCGTCGGCGGCCGCTCCAGCGGCGCCAGGGTCGCGTGCCGCACCGCGGCCGAGGCCGGCGCCGACCGGATCCTGGCGCTCGCGTTCCCGCTGCACCCGCCCGGCCGCCCGGAGGTCACCCGGGCGGATGAACTGCGCACCGGCGTGCCGACACTGGTGCTCAACGGCGACCGGGATCCCTTCGGCGTGCCCGAGCCGCTGCCGACGGTCCACGTCGAGGTGCTCGCCGGGGAGACCCACGCCCTGTCGAAGGCGCCGCAACTGCTCGCACAGATCGCCGTGGCGTTCGTCACCACCCCGGGAATCGCTCGTTGAACAGCCTGTGACCGGTGCAAACCGGACACACTCTCCACACCGCGGACCGATGTCGTTCCGCAACCTCCCAGGCCCTTCCTGTTCCCGGCGGCCGACCGGTCCCAATCCAAAAAGGCCGGCCGCCGGGGCAGGCGGGTAGGAATGGCCGCAGCGCCCCGGGTGTTACACCGACCGTGCGACGCTGCCGAGGCGCCGCCTGTGCAGGGGAGTCTTTCTCGTGGCCATTCTTGAGCGCGAGGATCAGCGCATTCGCGAGTTGCTGTTCAGCCCGTCGTGGCCTGCGGTGACGGACGCGGAGCCGGATCCTTCCTGGCAGCCGATCACCCGCGAGCGGTTGACGGGCGCCACAAACTCAGAAGTCGCTCAGCAACTCGGCGTATCCTCGTCAGGACGGTCGAGGGTTGGAGTCGCACGAGTGGTCAGCAGCGAGAGCGCGGTGCAGCAGCGCATCCGGTTCGAGCACGACGCGTTGCCCTTCATCGATCAGCTGTATGCGGCGGCCCTGCGCATGACGCGCAACCCCGCCGACGCGGAGGACCTCGTCCAGGAGACGTTCCTCAAGGCGTATGCGGCGTTCCACCAGTTCGAGACGGGCACCAACCTCAAGGCCTGGCTGTACCGCATCCTCACCAACACCTACATCAACTCCTATCGTCGACGGCAGCGCCAGCCCGTCCAGGCGCCGACCGAGGAGATCACCGACTGGCAGCTCGCCGAGGCCGAGTCGCACACGTCCAGCGGCCTGCGCTCCGCCGAGACCGAGGCCCTGGACCGGCTGCCCGACTCCGACGTCAAGGAGGCGCTGCAGTCGCTGCCGGAGGAGTTCCGGCTCGCCGTCTACCTCGCCGACGTCGAGGGCTTCTCCTACAAGGAGATCGCCGACATCATGAACACGCCCATCGGCACCGTGATGTCCCGCCTGCACCGTGGCCGGCGCAACCTGCGCCGCTCGCTCGAGACTTATGCTGCCGACCGGGGATTCACCCGCACCCCGTCCGCTGAGCCGAGCGAGGTCTGAGATCGATGAGCTGTGGAGACCCGCACGAGACCGACTGCGGTGACGTCCTCGCCGAGGTGTATCTCTACCTCGACCTGGAGTGCGCCGACGACCGCCGGTCCCTCATCCGCGACCACCTCGACGAGTGCTCGCCCTGCCTGCGCGAGTTCGGCATCGAGCAGGAGGTCAAGGCGCTCGTCGCCCGCTGCTGCGGCTCCGAGCTGGCGCCCGCCGAGCTCAAGGACCGCCTCCGGCTGAAGCTCTCCGAGCTGGTCGTCAACGCCGAGGCCCGCGAGCTGCGCACCGACTGACCGCCAGCAGCCGCGCCGGGTGTGCTGCCACCGCAGCCACCCGTCGCTGCGGCGGCAGCACAGTAGCCGCCTGGCGGGGTCGACGACTCCCGCGGTCGCCGTCCGGTTGGTGGCGCGCCACGCCGGCATGATCGAAGTCGTGACCGTCGATGACTGGACCGGGAGTGCCACGCTCCAGACGGCGATCTTCACCCCGCTGCTTGATCGAAGGACGGCCGTGGTCGCTGGGGCGGCCAGTGCTGTCCTTTGATCACGGTCGCAAGATCGTCTGTCGGCACCGAACCGCGGCCAATGGCAGGAACGCTGCCGTGCGCGTGCCTGCCGCCCGACGCCCGCCGTCCAATCAAGGTCGCAAGGTCACCCGCTGGTCGCGGGCGTGTCTGCTTCGTGCCGAAAGGTGCGATTGCAGGGGTGATGCCGGTGTGTGGGTCGCCGTTCGGGGTGGTCGCGCGCCACGCCGGCGTGATCGAAGTCGCGGGTTGGTCGCCCGGGCGGCGCCGACCTGTGCGGGGTTGTGTCAATCGGTGGTTCTGACGGGGTGGCGTCTCCGGATCGCGGGGAGGTCGTGACCATCGAGGACTGGACCCGGGAGTACCACGCTCCAGACGGCGATCCTCTCTCGCCCGCTTGATCGAAGGACGGCCGTGGTCGCCGGGGTGGCCAGTGCTGTCCTTTGATCACGGTCGCCAGATCGTCTGTCGGCACCGAACCGCGGCCGTCGGCAGGAACGCTGCCGTGCGCGTGCCTGCCGCCCGGCGCCCGCCGTCCAATCAAGGTCGCAAGGTCATCCGCTGGTCGCGAGCGTGCCTGTTTCGTGCCGAAAAGCGTGGTTGCAGCGGTGATGCCGGTGCGGGTCGCCGCCGGCATGATCGATGTCGCGGGCTGGTCGCCCGGGCGGCTTCGGTCGGCCCGTCATGATCAAACGCGAGGGTCCGGGGGCAGAGGCGGAGCGCCTGAGCGGGCACCCGGTCCGGAGCCGGGGATCGAAGTGGGGTCGGGTCAGCGGAGACGGAAGACGGGGCCGCGGGGGGTGAAGGGCAGCCGGGCGGCGTCCGGGACCAGGAACGCGTGCTCGCGGCGGACCCGGACGTGGTCGCAGTAGCCGTCGGTGATGACCAGGATCGGGGCGTCGGCGGGGAAGTCCGTGGCGCGCTCCAGCAGGCGCACGCCCGGCTGGAGGATCGTCCCGCCGCGACCCTTGATCCGCACCCGCCCGGCGATGTCGGCGACCCCTAGGTAGCCGGCGTCATACGCGGCCGCGTCGCAGAACACGACCCGGGCGGCGGGGACGTCCCGGGCGGTGGCGTAGGAGGCGATCGCGCCGAGGGCCTTGCCGAGCAGGGACCGGTCCATCGACCCGGAGGTGTCCAGCACGACGCCGAACGTGGCCCGCTCGACCTCCTCCTCCGGCCAGAGCCACCCGGGCCGGGGGATGCCGGGGGTGGAGCTCTGCCGCCGGGACGGGCGCGCGTAGGAGCGGCGGGGCGCCGGGCCGCGCACGTGCTCCTCGAACCAGCGGGCCAGCTGCGCGTCCCACGGCAGCGGCGGGTGGTCCAGCGCACGGATCTCCTGGACCAGGCCGGCGGGCAGCCAGCCGCGGCCGTTCGACTCGTGGAAGGCGAGACCGGTGGCGAGGGCACGGCGGTAGTACTCGTCGAGCTCGGTGCCGCGGTGCGGGTGGCGGGCGTCGCAGAGGATGTCGCCGAGGCCGCGTCCGCGCAGGGTGCCGAGCCGCCGCAACCGGCGCAGGTCGGTGGCGATCCGGTCGTACACCTCCTCGGCGCCGGCGCCCTGGAACTGCGGGTCGTAGAGGACCCCTTCGGGCAGGTCGCCGACGGCCATCTCGACGAGCCAGCCGTTGATGACGTAGTCGGTGGCGATGTTCCACAGGTACGGGTCGCGGTGCGCGACGCGGTCGCCGTGGCGCAGGGCGGCGTGCAGCATCTCGTGGGCGATGACGAAGCGCCGCTCGTCGGGGGTGAGCGGGGCGAACGGGTTGACGTAGATCTCGGCCGCGGCGGGGTCGACGGCGGCAATGCTGATCGACATGTCGCGGGACACGGTGACGTCGCCGATGATGGTGAACCCGGCGGCCAGGCCGGCCAGCAGCGGGTAGGACGACACGAACCAGCGGCGCGCGGTCTCCCACGCCTCGTCGGTCTTGCGGCCGGTGCCCCGGTCGACCTGCCGCAGCGTCCCGGCCTCGTCGACGGCGGCGGCCGCGGCCTGGCCGAGGCCGAGGGCGAACCGGTCCGGCCAGGTCATCGCCGTCACGCCGGGCCGGGTGGGCGGCATCCAGCGGGCCCGGTGCGGGTGGACGGGCGCGCCCGGGGTGAGGTCGGTGTCGCCGCCGGTCCCACCGGCCGAACAGCCGGCCATCCCGTCGGGGATGCCTGAGACCCGCCACCGTTCGGCGAGCTGCTCCTCGGGTGCCGTGGGCAGTGCCGGCAGGTGTACCGGCGCCCGCCCGAGCCGCAGCTCCGCCTGGAAGCGGGCGACGACCACGCACCGCGCCACCGAGAGCTCGGCGTCGACGCGCTCGGCGGGGTCGTCGAGGTGGCCGAACCCGAGGTGCAGGGCGCAGTGCGCGAACACCCACAGCCACTCGTCCAGCTCGAGCGGCGAGTGCTTGTTGGCCACGACGGTGCCGTCGGCGTGGACCCGGGCGTGGCCGCGGGCCCGGATCAGCGGCGTGTCCTCCGCCCACCGCCACCGCAGCTCGCGCGGGTCGGCACCGGTCGGGTCGTCGGCGAGGGCGCGGAACATCGGGTTGCCCGCGACCGCGGCCCAGGCGTGCTGGGCGCGTTCGAGCCGCGGGTCGACCTTCTTCTTCGCGGCGGAGGCCATCGGCTCAGGCCCGGGCGGCGACGAGGCGCGGCAGGTCGCGGGTCACCTCGACCAGGAACCACGCCGGCAGCGCCGGCATGCCGTCCTCGTCGGTGGCGATGACCAGCTGCGCGCACTCCAGGGAGATCTCGGCGAGCTCGACGAGCAGCCCCTTCGCCCGCACCGCGAAGCGGCGCACCGACGGCGAGGCGTGCTCGCGGCTGGCCGGCAGGTCCTTGACCAGCCGGGCGCGGAACGCCTCGGCGAAGAAGTACAGCAGGTCACGGTCCGTCGGGTCGCGGGGCCACGGCGCGTCGCCGCGGACGATGGCGTCCAGGCCATAGCGGTGCCGGACGGTCTTGACGTAGGCGCAGAACGCCGACGCGTGCGCGGGCGTCAGCGTGCCCGCCGTGAGGACCCGCAGGATGTCCTCGCCGGCGTCCTTCTCAAGATCGCTGCCGAAGGAGTGCAGCGCGTCGGACAGCATGTGCCAGGACCGCGGGGTCGAGAACGGCTCCTCGGTCTTCGGCGGCTTCGACCACAGGTGGTCCGGGCGGGCCGTGAGGTATCCGGTGACGAGGGCGTGCAGGCCCGCGCCCATGGCCCACAGCAGCCAGTCGTCGGCGCTGGCCCGCAGGTGCACGTGGATGAGCCGGTTGAGCAGCGCCGAGGCCATCGGCCGGGCGAGGGCGTTGTCGGAGGCCCGGTTGCCGGCGCCGATCACGATCGAGCCGGCGGGCAGCTCGTAGGCGCCGATGCGCCGGTCGAGGATGAGCGAGTAGAACGCCTTCTGCACCTCGGGCGAGGCCGAGTTGAGCTCGTCGAGGAACAGGCAGTAGGGCTCGTCGCGGGCGATCGACTCCGGCGGCGCGAAGCGGCTACGGCCGTCGCGCAGCTCGGGCACGCCGATGAGGTCCTCGGGGGCGAGCTGGGTGCCGATGAGGGTGACGCAGTCCAGGCCGAGCGCCGCCGCGAACTGCTTGACCAGGGAGCTCTTGCCGATGCCGGGCTGACCCCACACGAACACGGGACGCACCACCGCGACGTGCAGCAGCACGCCGGGGAGGGTCGCCGGGGTCACGGTGACGGTCGATTCCACGCGGCAATGATGCGTTCGCCGCATGGCCGCGCGCGACCGGGTTTCCCACCGATATGCTCCCAACGCAATCCGACGTACGCATCCGACGTCAAAGGAGACCGGGATGTCCGACGAGATCCGTGCCGAGATGGTGGCCAACGTATGGAAGATCACCACCGAGGTCGGTGCCGAGGTCAGCGAGGGTGACACCCTGGTGATCCTCGAGTCGATGAAGATGGAGATCCCCGTCATCGCCGAGTCCGAGGGCACGGTCAGCCAGATCGCCGTCAATGAGGGCGACGTGGTGCAGGAGGGCGATCTGATCGCCGTGATCGGGTGACGTCAGCAGCGGTGACGGTCCGGCGTGCGGCGCCGGACGACTACGCGGAGGTGGCGCGGCTGACCGTCGAGGCGTATCGCGCCGACGGCCAGCTCGAGGAGGAGCACGGCTACGGCGACGTGCTCGCCGACGTGGCGACCCGCGCCGGGCACAGCGAGATCCTGGTCGCGACCGACGGCGCGGCGCTGCTGGGCGCGGTCGCGTTCGTGCTGCCCGGCTCGCGCTACGCGGAGCTGTCCAAGCCGGGCGAGGCGGAGTTCCGGATGCTCGCCGTCGACCCGGCCGCGCAGCGGCGCGGGGTGGCGCGGGCCCTGGTGCGCGCCTGCGTCGAGCGGGCCGCCGCCCTGGGCTGCGGGTCGCTCGTGATCTCCACCCGGGACCGCAACGCCGCCGCGTTCGCGCTCTACGACACCTTCGGCTTCGTGCGCGAGCCGGCGCTGGACTGGACCCCGGTGCCGGGTGTCCGGCTGCTCGGCCTGCGCCTGAAGCTGCCCAGCACCGCCACCTGAGGCCCGGCGGCTGCCGCCGCCGCTACTCGTCCTCGGTGGGGCGAACCCCCCGCGCCGCCAGGCGCATCAGGTCCTCGGCGACCTCCAGGGTCGCGTCGCGGCGGTCCTGCGCGGTGAGGTCACGGCCGCGGAACACGAACCAGCCCGCGTGGATGGTGAAGATCGCCATCGCGCGGCGCAGCTGCTGCACCGTGGACTCCTCGGGGTCCATCAGGAACTCGAAGACCCGCTCCATCTGCCCGCGCATGAGCTTGCCGGCGGCCATCGTGTTGATGAGGGTCTGGTTGCGTTCGAAGAAGCGGATCACGTGCTCGTGCTTCTCGACGTCGTGCAGCACCGAATAGCGCCGCACGAACTCGATGCGGGTCTGCTCGGTGCGCGGCTGCGCCTCGGCCCACGCCATCAGCGCGTCGACCGCGGCGATGCGGTGCTCGATGAGGCTGTTGACGATGTCGTCCTTGGTCGGGAAGTGGTAGTAGAGCGCGGCCTTGGTGACGCCGAGCTTCTCCGCGATCTCCCGCAACGACGTCTTGTCGTAGCCCTCCTCGATGAACAGCTCCAGGGCGACCCGCTGGATGTGCGCGCGCACGTCGTCGGGCTCCGCGTCGGTGGCACCGGTGCGGATGCGGTTGCGCCCCCGCACCACGCGGGCGGCGGTCTGGTTCTGCTCCATCGGGACCATCCTACGTGAACCTACTTGACGAGCGGCTAGTAGTCAGCTTACCGTGCGGCTAGTAAGTTCACTAGCCGGCCGACAAGTAAGGTGTGCCACGATGTCCGACAAGCGCATTCGCGTCGTACTGCCGGGGCTGCTCATGGCGATGCTCCTGGCCATGCTCGACAACGTCATCGTCGGCACCGCGATGCCCCGCATCGTCGGTGACCTCGGCGGCGTCGACCACCTGTCCTGGGTCGTCACGGCCTACGTTCTCGGCGCCACCGTCTCGACGCCGATCTGGGGCAAGCTCGGCGACCTCTACGGGCGCAAGACGGTCTTCCTGACCTCGATCGTGATGTTCCTGCTCGGCTCGGTGCTGTGCGGCTTCGCGCAGGACATGGTGCAGCTGATCGGCTTCCGCGCCTTCCAGGGCCTCGGCGCCGGTGGCCTGATGGTCGGCGCGATGGCCGTCCTCGGCGACCTCGTGCCGCCCCGGGAGCGCGGCAAGTACCAGGGCCAGATGGCCGCGGTCATGGCTGTCGCCATGGTCGGCGGCCCGCTCGTCGGCGGCTTCATCACCGATCACGCCGACTGGCGCTGGGCGTTCTTCGTCAACCTGCCGCTCGGCGGCGCGGCCCTCGCGCTGCTCGCGTTGAAGCTCGACCTGCCCAAGCGGCGCACCGAGCACCGCATCGACTGGCTCGGCGCCGCGCTGCTGTCCGTCGGCGTGACCGGCCTGGTGCTGATCACCACCTGGGGCGGCACCCAGTACGCCTGGGGCTCCGCGCAGATCCTCGGCCTCGCCGTCCTCGCCGTGGTCGCGCTCACGGCGTTCGCCCTGGTCGAACGCCGGCACCCGGAGCCGATCCTGCCGCTGGCCATCTTCCGCAACCGCAACTTCAGCCTGATCTCCGGCGTCGGCTTCCTGGTCGGGTTCGCGATGTTCGGCGCGATCACGTTCCTGCCGCTCTACCAGCAGATCGTCCAGGGCGCCTCGGCGACCAACTCCGGCCTGCTGCTGCTGCCGATGATGGGCGGCCTGCTGATCACGTCCCTGGTCGCCGGGCGTCTGATCACCAAGACCGGCCGGTACCGGGCGTTCCCGATCATCGGCGGGCTCGTCATGGTGGTCGCGATGGTGCTGCTGTCGCGGCTGGACTCCGACACCTCGAAGCTGGAGTCCGGGATCTACATGGCCGTCCTCGGCCTGGGTATGGGCTTCCTGATGCAGACCTCGATGCTCATCGCGCAGAACAGCGTCGAGCTCAAGGACCTCGGGGTGGCCAGCAGCACGGCGACGTTCGCCCGCTCGATCGGTGGCGCGTTCGGCGTGTCGGCGTTCGGTGCGATCTTCAACCACCGGCTGCACGACCTGCTCGCGGGCAAGGTCGGCGAGCAGGCGGCGGAGCAGCTGTCCGGCGGGGGAGGCGGCGGCGCCACGATCGGCCCCGCGACGCTCGGCCAGCTGCCGGCGCAGGTGCGCACCGCGGTCGTCGACTCGATCGCCGGCGCCACCTCGAGCGTATTCCTGTGGGCGATCGCCGCGACCGTCCTGGTGCCGGTCCTCGCGATCTTCATCCGCGAGGTGGCGCTGCGCGGCGCCCCCGAGACGCCGAAGGAGCAGCCGGAAAGCACGCTCGTTGCGCAGGAAGGGTAGTTTCGCGCACCGGATGCGCGAATTTACCCCGAAAACTGGCGTCTGGTGCGCGAAGCTGCGAAGATTTGAGCAGTAACGCGCACCAGACGATGCAAGGGAGACAGCCGTGACGGAGCAGCCCGGTGCCGGAATGCAGGCGGACATCGCCGAGCAGCCGGCGGTGTTCGCGAGGCTCGTCGACGAGCAGGCCGACAGGATCGCCGCCGTCGCCGCACAGATCGCTCAATGGCAGCCGCGCAACGTGATCTTCACGGCGCGTGGCACCTCCGACCACGCCGCGCTGTACGCGGCGTACCTCACCGAGATCCGCCTCGGCATCCCCGTCGGCCTCGCGTCGCCGTCGGCGATGACGCTGTACGGGGCCCGCCCCGACCTGCGCGACACGCTCGTCGTCGGGGTCAGCCAGAGCGGCGGCTCACCCGACCTGCGCGAGGTGCTGCGGGTCGCCGGTGAGCAGGGCGCGCACACCCTCGCCGTGACCAACAACGCCGGGTCGCCCCTCGCCGAGGTCGCCGAGCTGCACGTCGACGTCGTCGCCGGGCACGAGATCGCGGTCGCGGCCACCAAGACCTACACCGCGGAGCTGCTCGCGCTGCTCATGCTCGTGGAGAGCATCCGGGGCGGCGGCACGCTGCCCGCCGAGGAGCTCGCCGAGCTGCGCAAGCTGCCCGATCACGCGGCCGCCGTCCTCGCCGACGGCAGCGCCGCCGACCTCGCCGCCCGCTACCGGTTCGCGGACCGGATCGTCACCACGGGCCGCGGCTACGCGTACCCGACCGCCCGCGAGACCGCGCTCAAGCTCATGGAGACCTCCTACGTGGCCGGGCTCGCGTTCTCCGGCGCGGACCTGCTGCACGGCCCCCTGGCGATGGCCGACCCCGACGTGCCGGTCCTGGCCGTCGTCGGCGGCGGCCCCGCCGGCGCCTCGATGCGCGACGTCGTCGGCCGCCTCGGCGAGCGCCGCGCCGACGTGGTCGTCTTCGGCCCGTCCGCGGTCGACGGCGCCACCGGCTGGGTGCAGACCCCCGACGTCGACGAGCGGTATGCGCCGCTGCTGGACATCCTGCCGCTGCAGCGGCTCGCGCTGTCCCTCGCCCTGCACCGCGGCGAGAACCCCGACGCGCCGCGCGGGCTCAAGAAGGTGACGGCGACGCTGTAACGGCGACGTCGACGACCGCGGGCCGGCCTTCGCGCAGCGCCCGCGACTCGAACGACACCGGGGGGCGGTCCGCGACCAGGATCTGGTAGGCGGGCCGGCTCCCGGACAGGTTCAGCAGCTCGAACGCGAAGTTGCAGCGGTACCCGTCGGGCGCGCTCGCCAGTACCCCCGACGCCAGCGATGTCACGGCGATGACCTTGCCCTCGGTGTCGGCCACCTTCACCGTCGCCCCGGCGACGATGTCCGGGGCGGACGCCGGCGCCAGGCACGGCGTGCCCGGGATCCCCGCCGCCGCGCCCGCCACGCTCGCATACCCGTGCAGCAGGAACCCGTCGGGCTTGCCGGTCTCATCGGCACGCGAGACCCAGCCACAACCGCCGAGGGACAGCACGAGTGCAAGGGGAAGCAGCAGGCGGCGCACCGGTTCACCTTAGTCTGTACCGGTGTCGACCCTGCGTGACCTCGTCGAGGAGCACACCTCCCTCGCCCCCGAGGACATCGAGCACCTGCACCGCCTCGCCGGCGACTGGCAGATCGTGTCCGACCTGTCCTTCGCCGACCTGCTCATGTGGGTGCCGATCGCGGACCGCGGCGAGTTCCTGTGCGTCGCGCAGGTGCGGCCCACCACCGCGCCGACCGCCTACCAGGACGACCAGGTCGGGCGGGTCTCCGGCGGGCCCGAGGTGGCGCACCTGACCATCGTGCGGTCGCAGGGGCGGATCTGGCGGGAGGGCGACCCCGTCTGGTACGGCGACATGCCTGCCCGCCACGAGGCGATCCCGGTCCGCCGCCGGGGTGAGGCCCAGGTCATCGCCGTCGTCGGCCGCGACACCAACCTCAGCACCGCCCGGACCCCGGCGCAGCTGGAGCTCAACTACCTGACCACCGCCGACGACCTGGCGCAGATGATCGCCGACGGCACGTTCCCGCCGCCGCGGCACCCGGGGGAGACCACCAGCGCCCCCCGCATCGGCGACGGCCTGGTCCGGCTCGACGCGTCCGGCAAGGTCACCTACGCCAGCCCGAACGCGCAGTCGGCGTACCGGCGGCTCGGGCTGGCCGCGCACCTGGTGGGGGAGAGCCTCGCCGAGATCACCGGCCGGCTCGTCGATGACCCCCTGGAGGGCAAGGACGCCACCGACCGGGTCCACTCCGCGCTGCGCGGCGACGCGCCCGCCCGCAAGGAGCTGGAGGCCCGCGGCGCGACGGTGCTCATGCGGGCGCTGCCGCTGATGCCGGCGGGGGTACCGATCGGCGCGCTGGTCCTGGTCCGCGACATCACCGAGGTCCGCCGCCGGGACCGGCAGCTGATGACGAAGGACGCGACGATCCGCGAGATCCACCACCGGGTCAAGAACAACCTGCAGACCGTCGCCGCGCTGCTGCGGCTGCAGGCCCGACGGGTCGGCGTCCCGGCCGCCCGCCACGCGCTGGAGGAGTCGGTACGCCGCGTCGCCTCGATCGCGCTGGTCCACGAGACGCTGTCGATGTCGGCGTCGGACACCGCGGACGAGGCGGTCGAGTTCGACGGCATCGTGGACCGGGTCGCCGCCGCCGCCGTCGAGGTCGGCGCCTCGGACTTCACGGTGGCGCTGCGCCGCGAGGGCGACTTCGGGGTGCTGCCCGCCGAGATCGCCACGCCGCTGGTCATGGTCCTCAACGAGCTGCTGCAGAACGCGGTCGAGCACGCGTTCGAGCCGCCGTCCTCCGCCTCTCCCGAGGTCGTCGTCTCCGTGCACCGCTTCCGCAAGCAGCTGCACGTGACCGTCGCCGACAACGGCCGGGGCCTGCCCGACGGGTTCGACCTGGACAGCAGTGAGCGGCTCGGGCTGCAGATCGTGCGGACCCTCGCCACGGGGGAGCTGCGCGGCACGATCGAGCTGCGGACCCGGGCCGAGGGCGGCACCGAGGCCGTGATGGTCGTCCCGCTGGCGAAACGCTGAAACCTACCGCAGTGTGGGACCGGCGCGGCTTCCCGGTCGCCACCAGGCCCTTTCGGGTCTGTTTTTCCTATCGGCTGAGTCGTGTTTATGTTACGTCTGGGTGACGCGGGTTTGAGACAACCCTCACGCCGACGTGGCGTAAGGACCGGTCGACGTGGAAGACTGCACCCTATGCACGCTGCTTCTCTGCGGCTCGTCAGCCGCCGACACGTTGACTACGGTCGCGTGCGCAGCGCCATGTGTCCGGCTTGCTGATCGCCGCCCGCTAATTCTTTTCCCGGGCGCGCGACTTCGCGCCGGATTCTTCATGACATCGACGTCATCCATCGCGCATCTTCCGCGATAGGCCGGCGCAGGCTCGCGTGCTCTCAACCTTGAGAGGACGCCGACATGACGGTGAACACCGTCCCGGCAGGCAACGCCGCACCCGCTCCCCGCCCCGCGTCCCGCGGCGCACGGGCCGGTGCCGGCGGGCGCCCTCGTGGCGAGGGGCAGTGGGCGCTCGGACACCGCGAGCCGCTCAACCCCAACGAGCGCAGCAAGAAGGACGACAACCCGCTCAACGTCCGGGCCCGCATCGAATCGATCTACGCGCACCGCGGCTTCGACTCGATCGACCCCGCCGACCTGCGCGGCCGGTTCCGCTGGTTCGGCCTGTACACGCAGCGCAAGCCGGGCATCGACGGCGGCCGCACCGCGATCCTCGAACCCGAGGAGCTCGACGACAAGTACTTCATGCTGCGCATCCGCAGCGACGGCGGCCAGCTGAGCCTGGCGCAGCTGCGCACCATCGCGTCGATCTCCACCCGGTTCGGCCGGGACACCGCCGACATCACCGACCGGCAGAACATCCAGCTGCACTGGATCCGCGTCGAGGACGTCCCGCAGATCTGGCAGGAGCTCGAGGCCGTCGGGCTGTCCACCACCGAGGCCTGCGGCGACACCCCGCGGGTCGTGCTCGGCAGCCCGATCGCCGGCGTCGCCGAGAGCGAGGTGCTCGACCCGACCGAGGCGATCACCGAGATCACCCAGCGGTTCATCGGCGACCCGTCCCTGTCCAACCTGCCACGCAAGTTCAAGACGTCGATCTCGTGGCTGCCGGACACCCCGTACGAGGCGAACGACGTCTCCTTCGTCGGTGTCATCCACCCCGACCACGGCCCCGGCTTCGACCTCTGGGTCGGCGGCGGCCTGTCGACCAACCCGATGCTCGCCCAGCGGCTCGGCGTCTGGGTGCCGCTGCACGAGGTCGTCGACGTCTGGCACGGCGTCATCCAGATCTTCCGCGACTACGGCTACCGCCGGCTGCGCACCCGCGCCCGGCTGAAGTTCCTCGTCGCCGACTGGGGCGTGGCGAAGTTCCGCGAGATCCTTGAGACCGAGTACCTCAAGCGCGCCCTCATCGACGGCCCGTCACCGGACCTGCCGGAGAAGCCGATCGACCACATCGGCGTGCACAAGCAGTGGGACGGCAAGTACTTCGTCGGCGCGGCACCCCTCGCGGGCCGCAGCTCCGGCACTCAGCTGGCGAAGGTCGCCGACCTCGCCGAGCGGCACGGCAGCGACCGGGTGCGGCTCACCCCGTACCAGAAACTCATCGTGCTCGACATCGCCGAGGCCGACACCGAGGCCGTCGTGCGGGGGCTGCAGGCCGTCGGCCTGGAGGCCCGCCCGTCCAACTGGCGGCGCGGCACGATGGCCTGCACGGGCATCGAGTTCTGCAAGCTGGCGATCGTGGAGACCAAGGCCCGCGCCGCCGAGCTGGTGGAGCACCTGGAGGCCAAGGTCGCCGAGCTCGACGCCGACATCTCCATCCACCTCAATGGCTGCCCCAACGCCTGCGCCCGCACCCAGGTCGCCGACATCGGCCTCAAGGGCATGCTCGTGCGCGACGACGCCACCGGCGACATGGTCGAGGGCTTCCAGATCCACCTCGGCGGCGGCCTCGGCATGGCGGCGGGGCAGAACGCCGGCTTCGGCCGCAAGCTGCGCGGCCTGAAGACCACCGCCGCCGACCTGCCCGCCTACGTCGAGCGGGTCACCAACCACTACCTGGCCGGCCGCTCGACCGGCGAGTCCTTCGCGCACTGGGTGCTGCGGGCGCCGGAGGACGAGCTGCGATGAGCGAGCGCATGGCTCCCCTGTACTGCCCGTACTGCGGGGACGAGGACCTACGACCGCACGAAGAGACCCACGGCGCATGGGAGTGCCGCAGTTGCGCACGGGTCTTCTCACTGAAATTCCTGGGGCTTGCGGCACACATGTTGGAGGCGAAGCGATGAGCACAGCCGTTGCACGAACGAGGGAAGAGTCCATGGCGCTGGCCAAGGAGGCGTCCGCACGCCTCGAAGGCCAGTCCGCCGACAAGATCGTGGAGTGGGCCGCCGGCGAGTTCGGCGACCGGTTCTGTGTGACCAGTTCGTTCGCCGACGCCGTCCTCGCCCACGTCGTGTCGAAGGTCGTGCCCGGCGTGCCGGTCATCTTCCTCGACACCGGCCTGCACTTCGCCGAGACGCTGCGGGTCCGCGAGGTCGTCCAGCGCACCCTGCCGGTGACGGTCCGCTCGATCCGCCCGCGGCAGAGCGTCGCCGAGCAGGACGCCGAGCACGGGCCGCGGCTGTACGCCCGCGACCCCGACGAGTGCTGCTTCATGCGCAAGATCGAGCCCCTGGAGCGGGCCCTCTCGGACTACGACGCCTGGGCCGCCGGCCTGCGCCGCGACGAGTCGCCGAGCCGGGCCAACACGCCGATCGTCGGCTTCGAGCAGGCCCGCGACAAGTTCAAGGTGTCGCCGCTCGCGCAGTGGACACAGGCGGACGTCGACGCGTACATCTCCCGCTACAACGTGCCGGTCAACGCGCTCATGCGGCAGGGGTACGCCTCGGTCGGCTGCTGGCCGTGCACCCGGCGGACCCCTCCCGGCGGCGACCCGCGCGGCGGGCGCTGGCCGATGTTCGACAAGACCGAGTGCGGCCTGCACACCGGGTGAAGGCATTTGGTGCGCAGCATCGGGGGTGTGGGGTGGCGCAGCCGGGGGAGCCGGTAACAGCGGTTCTCCTGGTGGCGCACGGGTCCGCGGATCCGCGGGCGGCGGCCTCCACCAGGGCCCTCGCTCGCGCGGTCGCGGCCCAGCGCCCCGGGCTGGACGTCCGGACGTCCTATCTGGACCATGCCGGGCCGCGGCCGGACGCGGTCCTGCTCGACATGCAGCGGCTCGGGCATCGCTCTGTGGTGGTGGTCCCGCTGCTGCTGACCGCTGCCTTCCACGGCCGCGTGGACCTGCCGGCGGTCATCGACCGGGCCTGTTCCAATGGCCTCTCCCTCCGGGTGCACACGACTGACGTGCTCGGACCGGTCGGTGGTGTGGTGCCGCCGTTGCTGCTGGCCGCGCTGCGCCGGCAGATGCCCGCGCTGGAGGCCGACGGGGTGGTCATGATCGCCGCCGGTACCCGCGACGACCTGGCCAGGCACACCGTGGACCTGGCCGCTGCCGCACTCGGGCAGCAGCTCGGCCTGCCGTGCCGGGCCGCCTTCGCCTCCGGGTCGCCGGTCACCGGCGCGGTCGCTGTCGCCTCGCTGGGCTGCGCCAGGGTGGCGATCTCCTCGTATTTCCTGGCACCCGGCCGGTTGCACGACACCGCCGTCGCGTCCGCGGTGTCGGCCGGCGCGCTGAGCCCCGCCGCGCCGCCGCTCGGCCGGGCCCTGGACCTGGCCCGTCTGGTCGTCGCCAGGATCGGCCGGGTCTCGCCGGAGACGGTGGGTCTCGCCGCCTGACGGCCGCCGTGGATGCCTGCGGCTACCTTGGACGTATGCAGATGACATGCCCGAAGTGCCGCGGCGAGATGCGGCAGTACGAGCGCAGCGGTGTCACGGTGGACCAGTGCCTGGAGTGCCGTGGGATCTTCCTCGACCGTGGTGAGCTGGAGAAGCTCGTCGACGCGGAGAACGCCTGGCGCGGCGGGCGTGCTCCGCAGCCCGGTATGCCGGGTGTCCCCGGTGTTCCCCCGGGTGCGCCCGGGTTCCCGCCGCCTGGGGCGCCGCAGGGCTATCCGCCGCCCGGCTCCACGCAGGCATACCCGCCGCCGCCCGCTTACGGCCAGCAGCCGTACGGTCAGCCTGGTTACGGCCAGCCGGCATACGGCCAGCCCGCGCACGGTCAGCCGCATTATCCGCAGCAGCACGGTCATTACGGCCACCACGGTCATTACGGCCATCACAAGAAGCGGAAGAAGCACCACCGCGACAGCTTCTTCCAGGAACTGTTCGACTGAAGTTCAGGCATACGAAACGCCCCGGCCGACCGGCCGGGGCGGTTTTCGTCTTCGGTGCAGTTATGGGAAGGCTATGCGGAGTGAGCGCGGACCCGGAGGCCACCGCGACGCTTCATCAAGCGACGCTCGTCTTCGCTCATTCCGCCCCAGACACCTGCGTCCTGACCGGAATCGAGTGCCCATTGCAGGCAGTCACTGGTCACGGAGCAGCGCTGGCAGACTGCCTTCGCCTGCTCGACCTGCAGCAACGCGGGGCCCGAAGTCCCGATGGGGAAGAACAGCTCCGGGTCCTCGTCGCGGCAGAGGGCATGGTGGCGCCAGTCCGACATGGCGGCAACACTCCTTGTTGTTTTCGCGGATCGTTGTTAATGATTCCCTATATGCATCTCGCGTAACGTCTCGGCTAGGCGGAGCCTGAAGATCCGTAACGCGCCTGCGGGCAACGCTCAGTGTTCGTTTCGCTTGTGAATGCTTTCACGAACTACCGCGATGTCAAGGGGTCCAAACCAAGAAAATCCAAGTCGGTGAGCAAGCTCACGCACTGTTTGTCCGAGTTTATTGTGTTTGGGGACCCTGAATCGCAACAGCCAGTTACCAATGTAGTACGGTTCGGTCAACGACCGGAGGGGTTTCCGGGATGCGGCCGCGGTGTCTCTCTCGCGACTCTCTGCAACTTTCTCCCCCTTCGGTGGATGATCGCCCGGGGTGACTCAACACACTACGCGTAACGCCCCCGGCACGGACGCGAAATCCAACTTGTCGCACTCTCCGAGGTACTCCCCGTCGACCTGGAAAGCGATCGGTTTGGCAGCGGTGAGCGTGAACCCGGCAAGATCGTGCATCCGCAGCACCTGCTTACCCTTCGGATCACTGCCCCGCGCAAGCTGGGCCATCGTCCGGGCCGTGCTCCCGACCTGCATCTGCAGCAGGCCAAGCACGTCAAGCCCCGTGTCGAACGAGGCTCGCGGATTCGGATCCACCGGCCGCTCGCCGATGTATGTCCACGGTGCGGTGTTCTGCACCAACATCCACGTTAGCCCGGACCTGGCCGGTTCGCCCGGTAGCTCGAGCGTGAGGAGCGGCACCCGGCGGTTCGTCGTGACGTACTGCTGCGCGATCGCCCTGAAGTACAGCCACGGCGTCGACGTCGAACCCTTGTGCCTGGCCTGATCAACCCGGCGCACGACCTCCGCGTCCAACCCCATACCGGCGCAGAACGTAAAATACCGGTCGTCGGCGCGGCCGAGCCCCACGATCCGCTCCCGCCGGTCCCGCAGCGCCTCCAGGATCGCGCCCGTGCCCTCGGCCCAGTCGCTGGGCAGGCCGAGCGCCCGCGCGAACACGTTCGTCGAACCACCAGGGACGACCGCGAGCGCCGGCCGCTCCTGCGCCCGCCCCGCCGCCGCGCCCGTGTCGAACGTCATCAGGCCGTTGACCGCCTCGTTGACGGTGCCGTCCCCGCCGAGCGTCACGACCAGGTCGAACCCCTCGCGGGCGGCGTTGCGCGCCAGCTCCACGCCGTGGCCTTTGCGCTGCGTGTATGCCACCTCCAGGTCGACCTGGCTGCGCAGCGCCCGCACCAGGATGTCCCGACCGCGTTCGGTGGTGGTCGTCGCGTTCGGGTTGACGACCAGGAGGGCTCGCATGGGCGGCACTGTACCCGCTCTCCCGCGCGATAAGGTTGGTGCGCGCGATACGGCGCTTCAGAAGGGAATGCCAGGTGAGCGGCACGGCAGCGCCCGAACAGGCGCCGGCGACCCTGCGATGGGCGGTGCGGCTGCTGTTCCTGGAAGGCACAGGACTCGCCCTGCTCACGTTGGTGATCGTCTACCTCGACGTCACCGCCGAGTGGACCGCCGCGTCGATCGCCCTGTCCTCGACCGGCTATCTGGCACTCATGACCGCGCTCTTCCTCGGCGTCGCCGTCGCCCTGCACCGCCGCCGCCGGTGGGCCCGCGGCCCAGGGATCGTCGCCCAGATGCTGCAGATGCCGATCGGCTGGACCATGCTCACCCACGGCCAGCCATGGATCGGCGCGCCACTGTTCGCCCTCGGCCTCGCCGGCGCGATCCTGCTCTTCGCCCCGTCCACCCGTATAGCGCTCGGCATCCGCTGATCCGTCGACCCGCATAGCGCTCGGCATGCGCTGATCTCCGATCAAATGTAGGAGATCGAGGCGTTGCATGTCCCGCAGGTGGCCGGCGTGACATACGCTCATTTGTCGTGACGGTCGCACCCGCCTATCAGGTCCTCGCCGACCGGCTCCGCGTCGAGATCATGTCCGGCCAGCTCCAGCCGGGTGCCCGCCTGCCGACGGAGCCGCAGCTGTGCGAGCAGTCCGGCCTGAGCCGCTCCACCGTCCGCGAGGCCCTCCGCCTGCTCAGCAGCCAGCACCTGATCATCACGACCCGCGGCGTCAACGGCGGCAGCTTCGTCGCCGAACCCGACGCCCGCGCCCTGAGCGAGTCCCTCACCGACGGCATCGGCCTCCTGCTCGCCAGCGGCGCCGTCAAGGGCGACGATTTCCTCGAGGTCCGCCGGATGCTCGAGGTCCCCGCCGCCGGCCTGGCCGCCGCCCGCCGCGAACCCCACCACCTGCGCGAACTCGAGTCAGCCATGTTCGACCCGGACACCGCCAGCCTCGATGAACGCATCGCCACCCACGCCGCGTTCCACCTCGCGGTGGCGGCCGCATCCGGCAACACCCTGCTCTGCCTGGTCGTCCGCCCGCTGTACACCGTCACCGACCGCAAGGCCGCCGCCCACAACGCCCCACCCCCGATGTGGCGCGTCATCGACCGCGATCACCGGACCCTGCTCGAGGCGATCCGCGACCAGGACATCGACCTGGCGATGGAGATCGCCCGCGGCCACATCGACAACGTTCGCCCCTCCGAGGTCCCGCCACAGCACGCCCGCACCCCGGTCCCCGGCGTGGCAGTCCTCAAGGAACACCCGCTGTAGCCACCTCCGGCCGCCGGAGCACGGCCCGCACCTCCGCGCGCACCGTGGCGTCCTCATAAAACGCTCGCTTCAGCCAACCTCTGGCCATCTAGGACACCTCTGGCCGTCTGCGGTCTTGCCGGAGCGTGCCCGCGTCCGGCTCCCGGTGCGGCAGCGCTCCAGGAGCGCACGCTGTAGCCAACGTCCAGCCGTCGGACGGTCCGCCGCAGCACGCCCGCACCCCGCGCCGAGCCGCGGCGCCCGCGTGCCTGCCGCGTGCCCGCGCGTGGGGGATGATGCCGACGCGGTCACCGTCCGGAGTTTTCGCTACTTCGGGCGGCGTTTCGTGAGGCGGATGCTGGCCTGGTGTCCGTCGACCGTCGCGGACACCTCGTCGGCCAGGGCGCTGAGCACCTGCCAGGCGAACGACTCGCCGCCGGGCAGTCGCTCCGTCGGTGAGCCCAGTGGCACCGTCGTCTCGACCGTCAACGCGTCGGCGGTGACCGTGAACCGGCAGGCGAGCTCGACCGTGTCGCCGAGCTGAGGTGTCTCGCTGGCCACCGCGAGCAGCATCGCGCAGGCCTCGTCGACGGCGATGCGCAGGTCTTCGATCTCGTCGAGGGTGAACTGCAGGCGCGCGGCCAGACCCGCCGTCGCGGTGCGCAGCACCCCCAGATAGGCGGGCGACGCCGGCACGGCCAGCAGGACGACGTCGTCGCCGTCCGGGCCCGACCTCTTCGAAACGACCTGAGTCACGCGATGAACCCCCTTGCCCGCGACTCTACGACCTCACCGCACGCGCGGGCGCGGCGGACACGGTGGCAAGCTCCGTCACGCCGTTGCTGCCAGCGTCGTCAGTGCGTCGCCGGACAGCCGGTACGGCAGCCAGTCCGACTTGTGCCGTGCGCCGAATGCCTCGTAGAACGACCGTGCCGGGTTCCAGTCGAGGACCGCCCACTCCAGTCGCGGGTAGCCGGACTCGACGCAGATCCGCGCGAGCGCCGCGACGAGGGCCTTGCCGGCACCGGTACCGCGGGCCGCCGGCCGCACGTAGAGATCCTCCAGGTACACGCCGTGCACGCCCTCCCAGGTGGAGAAGGTCCGGAACCACAGCGCCATCCCGATGGTCTGCCCGTCGACGCGGGCGACGTGGCAGAACACCGACGGCGACGGATCGAACAACGCCACCCGCAGCTGCTCCTGCGTCAGGTGGCACTCCTCGACGGCCTTCTCGAACTCGGCGAGTTCATAGACCATCTCGACGATCGCCTGGACGTCCTCGTCCGCCGCCGGGCGGATTTCAACGCTCATCTATGTACCTCCGGTAAAAGAAACGCCCCCCACCCGCGTCGGCGGTGTGGGGGGCGAACCCGTGAGATGGCAGGTCAGGCCTGCTTGGTCTCCCAGAAGATCTTCGCGATCTCGTCGATCTTCGCCAGCAGCTTCTCGGCCACGGCCGGGTCGGCCGAGCCCTTGGCGCCGGACGCGCCCGCGAGCTTCGTCGCCTCGTTGAAGAGGTTGTGCAGCTCCGGGTACTTCTCGAAGTGCGGCGGCTTGAAGTAGTCGGTCCACAGCACCCACAGGTGGTGCTTGACCAGCTCGGCGCGCTGCTCCTTGATCAGCAGGGCCCGGGTGCGAAACTCGGGGTCGCTGCTGGCCTGATACTTGTCGTCGATTGCTTTGACGGACTCGGCCTCAATTCGGGCCTGCGCCGGGTCGTAGACACCACACGGCAGGTCGCAGTGGGCGCTCACCACGGTGCGTGGGGTGAATAGCCGCGACAGTCGCATCGAACCCTCCAGGGTGATTTGCGATGATCCTCAGTTCCTGACCCTACTCCTATCCAAGTCCGGGGATTTCATGCGGCTACCGTGGTTCGTGGCTCTGGTTCAGGGCCCGTCGATGGCGCCCACACTGCGCCACGGCGACCGGATTTTCGTGCGCCGTACCAGCGCCGCACGCGCGGGCGACGTCGTCGTCGGGTGTTTCCGCAGCCGGCCGGGACTTCTGGTGGTGAAGCGGGTCGCCCGAGCGGACGCCGACGGATGGTGGCTGACCGGCGACAACCCCTTCGGATCCGATGATTCGGGTGCGTACGGCACTGCCGACGTCATCGGACGTGTGACATTTCGCTGGTGGCCACAACCGGTGCGGTTGCGGCGCACCCCAGCGTAAGGTGATGCGGATACCGGGTCACCCCCGCTGAATCGCATCTTGAGCGCTTTCACCACCCGCGCGCTCCGCGGAAACACCAGCATTGTCAGACGTGGCAAAGGAGCCCCCGTGTCTGCACCCGTGACCAATCACGCCCTTGAAGGGCCAGTCTTCGACCTGCATCAGGGCGGCAAGATGTCCGTCCAGTCCAGCGTCCCGCTCGCCACCCGTGAAGACCTCGCCCTCGCGTACACCCCGGGCGTGGCCCAGGTCTGCGAGGCCATCGCCGCCGACGAGTCGCTGGTCCACCAGCTGACCTGGGTCGGCCGTGCGGTCGCCGTGGTCACCGACGGTTCGGCGGTCCTCGGCCTGGGCAACATCGGCCCGCGCGCCGCGATGCCGGTCATGGAGGGCAAGGCCGTCCTCTTCAAGCAGTTCGGCGGGGTGGATGCGGTGCCGATCTGCCTGGACACCCAGGACCCGGACGAGATCGTCGCGATCGTCACCGCCCTCGCCCCTTCGTTCGGCGGGATCAACCTGGAGGACATCTCCGCGCCGCGCTGCTTCGACATCGAGCGCCGGCTGGAGGCGACCCTGCCGATCCCGGTCTTCCACGACGACCAGCACGGCACCGCGATCGTGGTGCTCGCCGCGCTGCGCAACGCCGCCCGGGTCCTCAACCGCCAGCTGTGCGACCTGCGCATCGTCATCAGCGGCGCCGGCGCCGCGGGCGTCGCGGTCACCAAGATGCTGATCAGCGGCGGCGCCGACGCCGGCGAGATCGTCGTCCTCGACTCCCGTGGCTGCCTGCACGGCGGGCGTACCGACCTCAACCCGGAAAAGGCGGCCCTCGCAGCCCTCACCAACGCCGGCGGCATCACCGGCGACATCACCAACGCCCTGCGTGGCGCCGACGTCCTCATCGGGGTCTCCGGCGGCACCATCGGTGAGGTCGCACTCGCCGGCATGTCACCCGGCGGAGCGATCTTCGCGCTGGCCAACCCGACGCCCGAGGTGCACCCGGAGATCGCCGCCCGGTATGCCACCGTCGTCGCGACCGGCCGCAGCGACTTCCCCAATCAGATCAACAATGTGCTCGCGTTCCCCGGTATCTTCCGTGGCGCCCTCGACGCGGGCGCGACCCGCATCACCGACGGCATGAAGGTCGCCGCCGCGAAGGCCATCGCCGAGGTCCTCGCCGAAGAGGAACTGTCCACCGGTGTGATCGTGCCCAGCGCCCTCGACCCGAGGGTCGCGCCGGCGGTCGCCGCGGCGGTCGGCGCTGCGGCCCGCCGCGACGGTGTGTTGAGATAACCGTCATGCATGCCGCTTTCGCGTCCAGCTTCAACGATGCCGATCCGCTCGCCGGCCTCACGGTCGGCGACGCGCCGGAGCCGACACCCCTGGACGGCTGGGCCGTGGTGGACGTGCGCGCCAGCGCACTCAACCATCACGACCTGTGGTCGTTGCGGGGTGTCGGTCTCCGCGAGGACCAGCTGCCGATGATCCTCGGCTGCGACGCCGCAGGCGTCGGCCCTGACGGTGCCGAGGTCGTGGTGTACCCCGTCGTCTACACCGACAAGGGCGACTTCTCGATCCTGTCCGAGCACTACCAGGGCACCGTCGCCGAACGGGTCACGGTCCCGGCGTACAACCTGGTGCCGAAGCCCGCCGAGCTCACCTTCGCGGAGGCGGCCTGCCTGCCGACGGCGTGGCTGACCGCTTACCGGATGCTGACCACCAGGGGCCGCCTGGAGGCAGACGGGGCGGTGCTGGTGCAAGGGGCCGGGGGAGGGGTGGCCACGGCCGCGGTGCTGCTCGCCAGGGCCCTCGGCGCACGGGTGTACGCCACGAGCCGCGACGCCACGAAGCGTTCCCGCATCGCCGAGCTGGGCGCCACCGCGCTCGACTCCGGCGCCCGCCTGCCCGAACGCGTCGACGTGGTCGTCGAAACCGTCGGCGAGGCCACCTTCGAACACTCGATGAAGTGCGCCAAACCCGGCGGCCGCATCGTCGTCTCCGGCGCCACCAGCGGCCACCTGCCGAAGGTCAACCTGCGCCGCATGTTCGCGCTGCAACTGGAGATCCTCGGCAGCAGCATGGGCACCCCGGACGAGCTCGCCGACCTGATGACACTGCTCGCCAAGACCGGCGTACGCCCCGTCATCGACTCGGTCATCCCCTTCTCCGAGACCCGATCCGCTTTCGAGAAACTCCACTCCGGCGACGTCTTCGGCAAGATCGTCCTGGACCACACCGCCTGACGGCGCCCCCGGGGGAACAACCCGGAGACGCCCCGACGACGGTTGCCGGGCAGACGCTCTCCGGTCATCGCTCGACCCAGCTCCGGCCGGCGCCCAACGGTGCCGGCCGGAGCGTCGTCCGGCCACGGCCCCGCCCTGCTCCGGATGTGCCGCCGGCCAGCCGACCACGACGTGATTCCGCACGCGCGCCGACTTCGTGCGGGCCGACCTCCCAGGCCCGGGTCCGCGAGGTGCGGCGCCCGCGGACGGGGCTGCCGAGGCGGGGGTCTGCGAGCTGTGGGTCTCCGAGCTGCCGCGTTCGCGGCTGCGGGGGCGCGGGATGTGGGCTGCGGTTTGGCGGGCTGCAGGGTGCGGCGTTCGCAGGGGCCGGCGTTTGCGTGAGGCGGGTCCGCGGTGTGCTGGCATCCGAGAGCTGAGGCTGGCGTTCGCACAGCTGGTCGCTGTAGCGAACCGTGCCGGCTGCTGGTGATGGTGCGGGTTGGTCTGTGACGGTCGCTGGCGGTGGTACGGGCCGGGTTGTGATGGTCGGTTGCGCTGTGGGGCGGGCCGTCGTGGTTGTAGGCGCGTGGCGGGGTGCGGCGGCCGCTGGTGGTGGCTGGTCGTGTGGGTCGGGTTTGTTGCGGTCGGTCGCGGTGCGGGGCCAGCCGCGGTGGTTGTCGGCGTGGGTGTGCGGCGGGGTGGAACGGCCGCCGGCCGCGGTGTGGGGCGGGCCGTGGTGGTGGCTGGTGTGGGTGCGCGGCGGTGTGTATCGGCAGCTGGTGGTCGTGTGGGCTGGCTTGTGGCGGTGGCTGGTCGTGTGGGTCGGGTTTGTTGCGGTCGGTCGCGGTGCGGGGCCAGCCGCGGTAGTTGTCGGCGTGGGTGTGTGGCGGGGTGGAACGGCCGCCGGCTGCGGTGTGGGGGCGGGCCGTGGTGGTTGTGGGTTTGTGGCGGTCGCTGGTGGTGCGGGTCGGGTTGCTTCCGTGGGCAGCGGTGTGGGCCGAGCCGTGGTGGTGGTTGGTGTGGGTGCGCGGTCGTGTGTATCGGTAGCTGGTGGTCGTGTGGGCTGGTCCGTGGCGGTGGTTTGTAGTGCGGGTCGGGTTGCCGCCGTGGGCTGTGGTGTGGCCCCCGCCGTGGTGGCGGTTGGTGCGGGTGTGGCGGCCGTTGGTGGCGTGGGCCGGTCGGTGGCGGTCGATGGCGTGGGCCGGTCGGTGGCGGTTGGTGGCGTGGGCTGGTCTGTGGAGGCCGTTGGTGGCGTGGGCCGGTCGGTGGCGGTCGATGGCGTGGCGGATCGCCCCGACGTGCCGGGAATCGCGACGGCCGCTGGTGGGGACGCGCGGCGAGCCCGGCCCGCCAACGACGGCCGGTGGAACGCACCCGTCGCCGATGGCGCGGAGAGCCCGGTGGCCGGTGCAGAGCGCGTGCCGGCGACTGTCGACGCGGGGACGTGGGCGCCGCGCAGGCGGGACAGTTTCGTCGCGTGCCGGGCGGCCAGGCCGTGCGCCCGTGCCTCCGCGAACTCCGCCCTGACCCGCACCTTCTCCTCGCGCCGCCGCTCGAACGCCGCCGCCGACGCGGCGAGGCGGGCGTCCCAGTCAAGAGGCCCAGGCGGCCCGCAAGCCCCGGAGCCCGGTGCGTCCAACGAAAAGTACGGTCGTGGCACGTGCCGCCTCCCCCGGTAGGCGCTACCCCTCCATTCTCCGAGCGCCCCACCCACCGGTCCAACCCATATCATCATATGAGAATAAGCATCACAGGCGGTCGTCGAAGGAGGGGCCGCTGGGGAGTTGCTGACGGGCGGAGGTGTCGCCGTACAGCTCCAGGCGCAGGAAGGCGAGGGTCAGGGAGCGGACCGCAATGAAGGATGCCGCGCCCGGCTGGAGGTAGGGGTCGTTGTGGTTGCCGCCGGGGACGGTCAGCATGGCCTTCGACCAGGGGACGACGTCGTAGGTGGCCTTGCCGGAGGCGTAGGAGACGAGTGGGTCCGCGTCGCCGTGGACGAACAGGAGGGACGCGGGGGTGCCGGTGAAGGCGGTGCCGACGCCGAGGCCGCTGCCGGCCAGGACGATGCCGGCGTGCAGGCGGGCGTCGCGCCCGGCGGTGAACAGGCCGACGGTGGTGATGGCGCCGGCGGAGTGGCCGGCGGCGGCGAGGCGGTCGCCGTCGATGCGTTTGCCGAGGGGGCCGGCGAGGACCTGGGTGAGCACGAAGGTTGCGTCGGCCGGCTGGTTGAGCACGTCGTAGACGTCGAGGCGGGGGGCGCTGCGGGTCGTGTTCGGGTAGGCCGGGGCGATCACCACGAAGCCGGCCGACGCCCAGGCGGTGAGCAGCGGCGCGAACGACTCGGGGGTGCCGTTGAGGCCGTGGCTGAACACGACTGCGGGCACCTTCGACGGCGTGGACGGCGTCCAGATGACGGTGCGCAGGACGCGGCCTTCGCGGCGGTACGTGACCTCCTGGCGCGACACGTCCAGCGCTGCGCGCGGCACCGGCAGCGGCGGCAGCGGCGCGACCTGGGCGAGCCTCGGTGCGACGGTCCCGGCGGGGGACGGTGACGGGGTGACCCAGCGGGCGGGCTCCGGCTGACCCGTGCAGCCGGACACGAGGGCCACGGCCATCAGAGCGGCCAGGACCGGCAGGGAGGCGAGGCGGCGCATGGCATCAACCGTACGAGGCGCCCGCCGCGACCAAGGCTGGCCCGGCGGGCGATTTCCGGCTAGGTTGCGGCCCATGTCCGTCGTCTTCCGGGTGCTCACCGCCGTGAGTGCGCTGGCCGGGATCGTGCTGCTGCTCGACTACACCCACGGTGACGGGGGTGTGTTCGTCTACTTCACCGTGCAGAGCAGTGTGATCATCGCGGTCGTGTCGGCGGTGGCGGCGGTGCGGCCGGTGCCGGCGTGGGTGCGGGGCGCGGCGACGTTGTACAGCTGCATCACCGGGACGGTCTATCACGCGTTGCTGGCGAATCCGTCCAGCCCGTTCCACGTGGTCGACTCCGGGGCGCACGCGCCGCACAACCTGTTGCTGCACACGGTGACGCCGGTGCTCGCGGCGGTCACCTGGCTGGTCGTCGACCGGGAGCCGGTGCGGTGGTGGTACGCGGCGGTCTGGCTCGGCTACCCGTTGGCGTATCTGGCGTTCGCGCTGGTCCGCGGCGCGATCGTGCACGAGTACCCGTATCCGTTCGTCGACGCCGGTGAGCTCGGGTATGTGGGCGTGACGATCTCCGCACTCGGCTTCACGGTGGCGTTCTTCCTGCTCGGGCTGCTGCTGATCGGGCTGGGTGCGCTGGTCCGGGCGGTGCTACAGCAGCGCACCCGGGTTGAGGATGCCGCGGGGGTCTAGGGTGCGTTTCGCGGCCCGGAGCACGTCGGTGAACAGCGGGTCGCGCTGCTGCGCGAGCCACGGCAGGTGGTCGCGGCCGACGGCGTGATGGTGGGTGATGGTGCCGCCGTTGGCGGTGATGGCCTCGCTGACCGCGGCCTTGATCTCGTCCCAGATCGCCACCTCGGCGCCGCGGCGCGCGGGGGTGATGATCGTGAAGTAGGGCGCCGGGCCGTCGGGGTAGGCGTGGGTGAGCCGGCAGGTGACCACGGCGACCCTGGCCGGGGCGGCGGCCTGCGCGGCGGCGATCACGGCGGCGTGCAGCGCGTCGAACCGGCTCCACGTGCACGCCGTCTCGACCGTTTCGACGACGAGCCCGAGCCTGATGAGGGCGTCCCTGGTGTACGGCGCCCGAAGGAACGACGCCCGCCAGGCGCCGTGATCGCCGTCAGGGGCAGAGGCAGCGGCCGGGGCGGCCGCTCCGCCGTGGTCGGCGCAGATGGTGACGGCGTCGGCCAGCAGTGCCGTGGTGGCGCCCTCGAAGCCGAGCAGCAGCCGTGCCTGGCCGTCGGTCGCCCCGGCGTTGAGCATCGCCTCCACCGGGTCGAGCAGCCGGCAGTTGCTCGGCCGCAGCCCCGCCTGCAGGATCGCCCGGACGGCGGCGACAGCTTGGGCGTACACCGGGAACGCCACCGACGCAGACACCCGTTCGGAAGGCGCGGGTCGCGAGGTGACCCGCAGCCACGCCTCCACGATCACGCCGAGCGTGCCCTCCGACCCCAGGAACAGTCCGTCGGTGGACGGGCCGGCGCCGCTGCCCGGCACCCGCAGCGACTCCACCGGGCCCTGCGGCGTGATCACCCGCAGCGCCTCGACGAAGTCGTCGATGCGGGTCGGCCCGGTCGCGTAGTGGCCGGCGGAGCGGGTCGCGAGCCAGCCGCCGACGGTGGAGAACTCGAAGCTCTGCGGGTAGTGCCGCAGCGTCAGGCCGTGCGGTCGCAGTGCCTGCTCCAGGGCCGGGCCGAACACGCCGGCCTGGACCCGCACGGCGTGGTTGACCTCGTCGACCTCGCCGACCCGGTTGAGCCGGCTCAGGTCGAGGGAGATCCACGGGGCGTCGCCGCGGTACTCGACGCCGCCGACGACGGAGGTGCCGCCGCCGTACGGCACGACCGCCGCGCCGACCGCCTCGGCCCAGTCGAGGGTGGCGACGACGTCGTGCGCGGTGCGCGGGTAGCAGACCAGGTCGGGAGGGTTGTCGAGGCGGCCGTGCAGCGCCCGGACCACGTCGCGGAACGCCTTGCCGTACGTGTGCCCGGCCCGGCTCATCGAGTCGGCGGTGAACGCCTCCTCCATGATCGACGGGGGGATCAGGCGCGGCGGGGCAAGGACCGGGTCGTAGGGGATCGGCAGCACCGACCCGTCGATCGGCATCCACGGGCGCAACGCCGTCTCCGCGAGCCGGCGGCACGCCTCGTCGTCGAGGGCGTCGCCGGTCCACCCCCAGCCCCACCACGACCGTTCACCCTGAGCGCGGTTCAAGGCGGCCATTGACGGAGAGTGCCACAATCCGACACGTTCGGCCACTGCCTGCAGGTCAGGTCATGGGTATTCTGTCGGCCATGCCCGATGAGCGCATTGACCCAAGCCAGAACACTCAGGCATTCCAGGCATGGGTGGACAACAACAACAATCCGGCGGCTCAGCCCGCCGCGACCGGCTCCAAGCTCGGCTTCATCGTCGCCGGCGCAGTGGTGGCGGTCGTGCTGGTGGTCGTCGTGGTGCTCGTCGTGCTGTAGATCCCGACCGATTCGAACCGTGTCACACCGTCGAGCGCGGCGTCGCCGCTCAGCCGGAGCCGGGCCGTGTCGTCACCGTCGAGCGCCCAGGTGAGGAAGTCGAGCAGCGTAGCCATCGCCTGGTGATGCCCGCGCTCCGCGTCGTTGGTGCCGGCGCCGTGCTCGCCCCCGACGATGGTGAGGAACGCCTTCGGCCACGGGTCCTTGCCGTAGGAGGTCCGGCCCTGTTCGTAGGCGACCACCGGGTCCTTGTCACCGTGGATGAACAGCAGCGGCACGGGGCTGCCCTGGTAGGTCCCGGCGGGCCGGCCCGCGAAGATGACGCCCGCCTTGAGCCGCGGGTCGCGGTGGACGGTGAAGAGCCCGTCGGTGGTGGTGCCGCCGCCGGAGTGCCCCACGGCCGCCATGCGGTCCGGGTCGATGCTCCCGGCGAGGGGGTTGCCCGGCTGCAGCATCTGCGTGATGACGAACGACGCGTCCAGGGACTGGTTCGGCACGTCGAGCTTGTTGAACTTCGGCGTGTCCTTCTTCGTGAACGGGTACGCCGCGGCGACGACCACGTACCCGGACTCGGCCAGGAACCTGGTCATGCCCTCCTGCATCTGCGGGTTGCTGTAGAAGCCGTGGCTCCACACGATCAGCGGCAGCTTCCCCGGCAGCGGCGGGGCGTCGCTCTGGACGCGCCCCTTGGTCCTGCGGGCGGACCCGCGGGTCGGATACCACACGGTCGTGGGCAGCGGGCGGTCCTTGCCGCGGGCGAAGTCGAAGTGCCGCACGCCGACGGCGTGGTTGCTCGGGCCGGCGGGGCTGGCGCCCGCCGCGACCACCAACGGCTCGGCCGTGTCGGCCCCTGAGGCCGAAAAAGCGCCGCCCAGGAGCAGGAGGGCGGCGGCCAGGAGCGACACGGTTGCAGAACGGTTGCGACTCGGGGGCACGTACAGAATGTAGGTGCAGCGTGCGCTATGCCGTTATCACCCGACTGGGGACAATCGATTGGCTTGCCGGACTACACCAGGTTGTCCTCGAACGACCCATTTGGTGGATGCACCGGGACGACGGCTCCGGTGAATGCCCGCAAATCGGAGCAATGCGGGCATTGGCCGGCGTCAGTCCTCGTCGTCGTCCAGGCGGGCCAGGTAGACCGCCAGGCGTTCGACGGGCGTCTCGAACTCGGGGTTCTGGTCGACGAAGTCGCGCAGGCGCTCGGCCAGCCACTCGAAGCTGACCTCCTCCTCGCCACGGCGCTGCGCGAGCTCCTCGATGCCACGGTCGGTGAAGTACATGGGCACCCCCAGAAGGAAGCGGGGAGGGCGTGGGCCCTCCCCGCGGAACGACGAACGGACGGTCAGCGCTTCGGCAGCGCCGCCTCGATCAGGGCCTGCTGCTCGGCGTCGTGGAGCTTCGTCGAGCCGACCGCCGGGGCGGCCGCGGCGGGGCGGGAGATGCGGCGCAGCCCGACGCCCTGCAGGTGCTCGAGCAGGTTGAGGGCGATGAAGGACCAGGCGCCCTGGTTGGCCGGCTCCTCCTGCACCCAGGCGAAGTCCTCCGCGTTGGGGAACTGCGCCAGGGCCTCGCGCAGCTCCTCGACCGGCATGGGGTACAGCTGCTCCACCCGGATGATGGCGGTGTCGGTGATGTCACGCTCGGTGCGGGCCTGCAGCAGGTCGTAGAAGACCTTGCCGGAGCACAGCAGGACGCGCTTGACGCCGGCGGTGTCCAGGGCGGTGCCCTTGATGCCGGGGTCGCCCAGGACGGTGGCGAAGGTGCCCGTGGTGAAGTCCTCGACCGGCGACACGCACAGCCGGTGCCGCAGCAGCGACTTGGGCGTGAAGACGACGAGGGGCTTCTTCTTCGGCGACAGCGCCTGGCGGCGCAGCAGGTGGAAGTGGTTCGCCGGGGTGGTCGGCACCGCGACCCGCATGTTGTCCTCGGCACACAGCTGCAGGTAGCGCTCCAGCCGGCCCGATGTGTGGTCGGGGCCCTGGCCCTCGTGCGAGTGCGGCAGCAGCAGCGTCACCGCGGTGCGCTGACCCCACTTGACCTCACCGGAGGAGATGAACTCGTCGACGATGGACTGGGCGCCGTTGACGAAGTCGCCGAACTGGGCCTCCCACATGACCAGCGCGTCGGGGTTCTCCACCGAGTACCCGTACTCGAAGCCCATCGCGGCGAACTCCGACAGCAGCGAGTCGTAGATGAACAGCTTCGCGTTGTCCTTGATCAGCGCGGACATCGGCATGTAGTCGGTGCCGGTCTCGGCGTCGACGATGCCGGCGTGGCGCTGCACGAACGTGCCGCGGCGGGAGTCCTGACCGGAGAGCCGGACCGTGACGCCCTGGTTGACCAGCGAACCGAACGTGATGATCTCCGCGAAGCCCCAGTCGATGTCGCCCTCGGCGGCCATCTTCGCCCGGCGGTCCAGCAGTTGCTGCACGCGCTTGTGCGGGGTGAAGCCCTCCGGGAGCTTGACGTTCGCCTCGCCGATCGCGTGCATGACGCTGACGTCGATCGCGGTCTCGACCACCGGCTCCGGCTCCGGCTCGCGGAGGCGGGTCAGCCGCGACGCCGGGTTGGAGGAGGCGTCACGGGTCGCCTTGAACACCGTCTCCAGCTGCTCGTGGTAGTCCTTGAGCAGGGCCTCGGCCTCGGTGATCGGGATGTCGCCGCGACCGATCAGCTCCTCGGTGTAGATCTTGCGCACCGATCGCTTCTGGTCGATGATCGCGTACATCAGCGGGTTGGTCATCGACGGGTCGTCGCCCTCGTTGTGCCCGCGGCGCCGGTAGCAGACCAGGTCGATGACGACGTCCTTGTTGAACGCCTGGCGGTATTCGAAGGCCAGGCGCGCGACGCGGACCACGGCCTCCGGGTCGTCGCCGTTGACGTGGAAGATCGGCGCCTGGATCATCCGGGCGATGTCGGTGGAGTACAGCGACGAGCGCGAGTACTCCGGCGCGGTGGTGAACCCGACCTGGTTGTTGACCACGACGTGGACGGTGCCGCCGGTGCGGTAGCCGCGCAGCTGCGACAGGTTCAGCGTCTCGGCGACCACACCCTGGCCGGCGAACGCCGCGTCACCGTGGATCAGCAGCGGCAGGACCGTGTAGCCCTCGAGCTTGAGGTCGATCGAGTCCTGCTTGGCCCGCACGATGCCCTCGAGGACCGGGTTGACCGCCTCCAGGTGCGACGGGTTCGCGACCACGGAGACCGTCGTGGCGTGCTCGCCGTCGGGGTGCGTGAACTTGCCGGTCATGCCCAGGTGGTACTTGACGTCGCCGGAGCCGTGCGCCGACTTGAGGTCCAGGTGCCCCTCGAACTCCGAGAAGATCTTCTCGTAGGGCTTGCCGACGATGTTGGCCAGGACGTTGAGCCGGCCGCGGTGCGCCATGCCGATGACGACCTCGTCCAGGCCGCCCTCGGCGGAGTTCTGCAGGATCTCGTCCAGCAGCGGGATCAGCGACTCGCCGCCCTCCAGGGAGAAGCGGCGCTGCCCCACGTACTTGGTCTGCAGGAATGTCTCGAACGCCTCGGCGGCGTTGAGCCGGTTCAGGATGTGCTTCTGCTCGGCGGTGTCGGGCTTCTCGTACGGCTTCTCGACCCGCTCGGCGACCCAGCGCCGCTCCTCCGGGTCCATGATGTGCATGTACTCGACGCCGACCCGGCGGCAGTAGGAGTCGCGCAGCACGCCGAGGACGGCCCGCAGCTTCATCTTCTGCTTGCCGGCGAAGCCGCCGACGGGGAAGACCCGGTCGAGGTCCCACAGCGTCAGCCCGTGCTCGAGCACGTCGAGGTCGGGGTGGCGGCGGATGCGGAACTCCAGCGGGTCCGTGTCGGCCATCAGGTGGCCGCGGACCCGGTAGGCGTGGATCAGCTCGACGACCCGGGCCGCCTTGTCGATCTGGCCCTCGGAGGTGCGGGCGACGTCACGGACCCAGCGGACCGGCTCGTAGGGGATCCGCAGCGCGGTGAAGATCTGGTCGTAGAACCCGTGCTCGCCGAGCAGCAGCTCGTGCATGACCTTCAGGAACTCCCCGGACTGTGCGCCCTGGATGATCCGGTGGTCATAGGTGCTGGTCAGCGTGAGGATCTTGCTGATGCCGAGGTCGGCGAGGGTCTCGTCGGACATGCCGGCATAGGGCGCGGGATACTCCATCGCGCCGACGCCGATGATCGTGCCCTGCCCGGCCATGAGCCGCGGCATGGAGTGCACGGTGCCGATGCCGCCGGGGTTGGTCAGCGAGACCGTGGCGCCGCTGTGGTCCTCCATGGTCAGCTCGTTGCGCCGGGCCCGGCGCACGATGTCCTCGTAGGCCGACCAGAACTGCCGGAAGTCCATGCCGTCGGCGGCCTTGATGCTCGGGACCACCAGGTTGCGCGAGCCGTCCGGCTTGACCAGGTCGATCGCGATGCCGAGGTTGACGTGCTCCGGCTGGACCAGGTTGGGCTTGCCGTCGATCTCGGCGAAGGAGTTGTTCATCTCCGGGTGCGCGGCGAGCGCCCGGACCATCGCGAAGCCGATGAGGTGCGTGAAGCTGACCTTGCCGCCGCGGCCGCGGGCCAGGTGGTTGTTGATCACGACGCGGTTGTCGGACAGCAGCTTCGCCGGCACGGCGCGGACGCTGGTTGCCGTCGGCACCTCCAGCGAGGCGTCCATGTTCTGCACGATCCGGGCGGCGACGCCGCGCAGCGGGGTGTGCTTGGCGGCACCGGACGCGGCGGGCGCCTGCTTCGTCGGTGCGGGCCTGGTCGCCGGCGCGGCCTTCTGCACCGGCTTGGCCGCGGGGGCGGGCGCCGCGGCGGCGGGTGCGGAGGCGGCGGGGAGGCCGCGGCCGCGGTGGACGCCGCGGGGGCCGGCGGAGCGGCGGGGACGGCGGCGGCTCGCGGAGCGGTGGCAACGGGGGTGGCAGGGGTCGCCGGCTCAGCCGTCTCGGCGGGCGCCGCCGAGCTGGCCTCGGCGCCGTCCCCGCTAGGCTTGTAGTCGGCGAAGAAGTCGTGCCACGCGGGGTCCACGCTGGCCGGGTCGGCGAGGTACCTCTGATACATGTCCTCGACGATCCACTCGTTCGGGCCGAAGCCCGCCAAGGGGTTCTCCTGCGAGTTGGTCGCTTGGGTCGACACGGCTGTTGATCGCCTCTTCCAAACGGAGTCACTGGGGTTGCTAATTCCGCGTCAAGGCTACGCGCTGCCTAACGCTCGTTCGTCGCCGACGCCGCCCGAAGTGACCATGTAGACGACGGCATGGGTCCATCCCATACAACTGTGGCCGCCATTTGGCGGCCACAACTGTCCTAGATCTGCTATAACGCCTACGCGATGTCACGCTTCCGTGTGATCAACGTGCCGACGGTGCCGAGGATGACCGCCCACGCGATCAGCACGACCGCGCCGGCCCATCGAGGCGGCAGGTCGGTGTCGCCGAGCTGCGCGGCCAGGCCGCCCACGACGTGCGACGACGCCAGCGGCGGGATGTAGACCGCGCTCTCCAGCACCCAGTCCTCCTTGATCACCAGCTCATGGATCAGGGTGAGCACGATGATCGCGGCCCAGGTGCCGACGGTGTAGAGGACCGCCGCGGTGATCGTTGCGCCGATCTGGCTGCGGATCAGCACGCCGATGCCGATGCCGAAGACGGCCCACAGGACGTACACCAGCAGGTTGAGCAGTATCGACTGCTGCGCCGTCCAGTGCCCGAGGCTGTTGGTGAGGTCCTTGGCGCCGAAGTACAGCACGCCGACCCCGATCGAGATCGCCGTGGTGATCAGCCAGAAGAGCACGCCCGCGAGCGCCGAGGTGATGAGCTTCGCGGTGATGACCTTGGTCCGCTTCGGGGTCGCGAGGAACGTGGCGGTCGCCGTCTGGTGGTAGAACTCGTTGGTGATCACCAGGATCGCCAGGAGCATCACCAGCAGCAGGCCGAAGAACTGGCCCGAGGTGTAGACGTTCGCGGCGTACTTGGCGAGCTGGCCGGCGGCGTGCGCCTTGGCGACCCGGTCCGCCTCCTCCTGCTCGTACTGCCGCTGGCTGGCCTCGAACTCGGCCTTCTGCTCGTCGGTCAGCCCCGGCGGCGGGTCGCCCTGCGGGTACGCGGTGTAGTTGTTGGTCAGCTCCGAGTCGGTCTGCTCGAGGTTGATCCAGAGCGCGAGCGCGGTGAAGACCAGCGACGTCAGCAGGAAGATCCACCACATGTTCGTGGTGCGCAGCTTCAGCAGCTCGCTGCGGATGAGCCGGGTCATGCCATCACCTCCGCTGCGCTCCGGCGCCGGCCTGACCCAGGCACTGCGCTCATGATGACCAACTCCTCGCTCCGCTGCGGGTTTGTCATCGGATGGCCGCCTTTCCCTGGGTCAGTTCGAGGAACACGTGCTCCAGGTCGGGCCGTTCGTTGACCAGCTCGTGCAGCTCGATCCCGCCCTGCAGAGCGAGGCGGCCGATGGCCGGGGCGTCCAGGCCGGTGACCACGTGGCTGTCGTTGCCGTTGGGCTCGATCGTCGCGCCGGCGGTGCGCACCGCCGTGACCAGCTCCTGCAGGTTGGGCGTGCGGACCCGGGTGCGCGGCGCGCTGGAGCCGGCGCCGACGATCTGCTCGACGGGCCCCTGCGTGACGAGCCTGCCGGCGGCGATGATGACCACGTCGTCGGCGAGGATCTCCATCTCCGACAGCAGGTGGCTGGAGACCAGCACGGTGCGCCCCTGCTGGGCCAGGCCCTGCAGCAGTCCGCGCATCCAGCGGATGCCCTCCGGGTCGAGGCCGTTGGCGGGCTCGTCCAGGATCAGCACCTGCGGGTCGCCGAGCATCGCCTGGGCGATGCCGAGCCGCTGCTTCATGCCCAGCGAGTAGCCGCGGAACTTGCGCTTCGCCGCCGGGGTCAGCCCGACCAGCTCCAGCATCTTGTCGACCTGCGAGTCCGGGATGCCGGCCGCGGCGGCGACGATGCGCAGGTGGTTGCGGGCGGTGCGGCCCTTGTGCGCGGCCGACGCCTCGAGGATCGCGCCGGCCAGCCGCAGCGGCTCGGCCGCGTCGGAGTAGCGCAGGCCACTGATGGTCGCCGATCCGGAGCTCGGGGTCACCAGATTCAGGATCATGCGTAGCGTCGTGGTCTTGCCGGCGCCGTTGGGGCCGAGGAACCCGGTGACGCGACCTGGTTCGACCACGAACGACAGGTGATCCACGGCCGTGACGTTCTTGTAACGCTTCGTCAGGTCGGAGACCACGATCTGTCCGTTGGACAACGTGCCGCTCCCTCCAAGAGAGTGAAGCCGTCAATATGGCACGTCCCGGCAAACAGCGGGGGGCCGGACTGCCCGTGAATCAAGGCGAGGAAAACTCGCCCATAACGCACCGTATCCACGTATACACGAAAGGTGGCATTCGGGAGCGTTCGGGCCGGGTTCGCCATCGCGCTGCTGGCCACGGCGATCGGCTGGGTGTGGCAGCGGCCGGCGGCCGCCGAGATCGTCGAGCCGTTCCGCCCGGTGTACTCGGTCAACGGCAGCGGCTCCGTCGTCCTGCGCGGCAACGCGAACCTGACCTGCGACGACGTCAACCCCGGCTGCGCGGCCGCAAGGAACGCCACCGCCGGCGGCGGCGCGCTGAACAACACCGCCCACCGGATGCGCAACGTCGACGTCGGCGCCGTGCCACCGGGGACCACGTTCGTCCCCGGCAGCCTGACGATCGACGGCGCCCCGCAGAGCGACTCCGCAGACACCGACCGCGCCGAGATCAGCGCCGGCGTCGCGGGCTTCCGCGTCGGTACGGGCAGCGACGCCACCCGGGGCGGCCGCCTGCCCGTCGGCGACTCGGTGACCGTCAGCTACCGCGTCACCGCGACCGCGCCCGGCGCCGCCACCCTGCTCGACGTCGCGCACGTCTCCGCCGCCGGCGCGGACACCGGGGTGAAGCTGCGCGCACCGTCCAACGCGGCCACGTCGACCCTGCCCGCGACCGCCGCCGCCGACCTCGCCGTGACCGTCGCCGGCCCGCCCGCCGTGCAGGGCACGGTGACCTACCCGGTCACGGTCACCAACACCGGCCCCGACCCGGCCGCCGGCGACGGGCATGGCGGCTCCTCCACCGCCACGGTGCAGGTCACCGTCGCCGACCGCGCCCCGGTCGCCGCCGCCGACGAGCGCGGCACCCCGCCGGGACCCCGCTCGACGTCGCGGTCCTCGCCAACGACAGCGACCCGGACCCCGGCGACACGCTCACCGTCACGGCCTGGGACGCGGCATCGGCGCACGGCGGCACCGTCACGCACAGCGGCGGTGCACTGCGGTACACCCCGGCGGCCGGCTTCACCGGGGACGACACCTTCACGTACACGGTCGGCGACGGACTCGGCGGCACCTCGACCGGCACGGTCACCGTCCACGTCGGCACACCCCAGCCGCCGTCGCCGCGCGCGGACGCCGCGAACACCCCGCCGGACACCGCGACCGGGACCGTGACGGTGACCGTCACGGCCGCCGAACCCGCGGCCGGGGAGCCCGCGGGCCCGCCGGTGGTGGTCACCACCCCGACCGTGACGACACCCACCGGCAGCGGGGCGCAGACGATCACCCCGCTCGACAACGTCACCGACCCCGACGGCGACCCGCTCAAGGTCGTCGGCGTGACCCAGCCCGCCAACGGCAGCGCCGTGCTCAACGCCGACGGCACCGTCACGTACACCCCGGACCGCGGCTTCGCCGGCGCGGACTCGTTCGCGTACACCGTCACCGACGGCACCACCGCCGTCGCCGGCACGGTCGAGCTGATGGTCGGCTCGGTCGACCTGCCGGCCGATCTGCCGATCACCGGCGGGGCGGTGGCGCCGTACGCGCTCGCCGGCCTGCTCATGCTGCTCGCTGGGGCGCTGCTGCGGGTCACTCCGTCCGGTCACCGACCCGGCCGGTCACCGACCCGGATCACGTGCTTCAGCCCCGACCACACGTCGTCGATCGCGCAGACCTTGACGTCCACCCGGCCGTGCGCCAGGGCGAACTCGCGCACCCCGTTCTCGTCCAGGTCGGTGGCCATGCCGGAGGAGCGCTTCGGCCAAGCGACCCACAGCGCGCCGGCGGGCGGCGTCAGCCGGTGCAGCACCTGCCAGCGCCGCCGCAACCTGGCCTGATCAGGGCAGAAACAGACGATCACGTCGTAGAGGCCGGGCGCGCTGCGACGGTGCAGCACCACATCGGACGGCAGCTCCCGCAGGTCGAACGCGGCAGGTGCACCGTCGAGCAGCACACGGTGCCCGGCGTTGACGCCGAGCTTCTTGGGCAGTGGGGTCCCTGAATATCCCGCCATGCCTGACCACGGTAGTCATCGTTCACCCACCAGCCATGCGGGTAACCAGTCACCGTCAGCCAGCCGCAGGGGTCGAGCCTTACACCGAAAGCATGACGATTCTCGCCGTCGCCGCCGACCCGGTCGGGGTCGACGAAACCGATCGCTACACCCTGCTGGTGGCCACGGACGGTGACCAGGTCCGGGCCGCACAACGGCTCCGCCACGACGTCTTCGCCGGGGAACTCGGCGCTGAGCTGCACACCGACACCCCGGGCCTGGACGTCGACGCCTTCGACGAGCACTGCGACCACCTCATCATCCGTGAGGAGCGCACCGGCGAGGTCGTCGGCACGTACCGGATGCTGCCGCCGGACCGGGCCGTCGCCGCCGGCGGGCTCTACGCCGACACCGAGTTCGACCTCGCCGGCCTGCACCAGCTGCGTGGGGGACTGGTCGAGACCGGCCGCTCCTGCGTGCACCCCGACCACCGCAGCGGTGCGGTGATCAACCTGATGTGGGCCGGGATCGCCCGGTACATGCACCTGCACGGCCACCGCTGGCTCGGCGGCTGCGCGTCGGTGCCGCTCGCCGACGGTGGCGCCACCGCCGCCGGGGTGTGGGACCTGGCCCAGCGCAAGCACCTCGTCCCGCCCGCCTGGCGGGTCCGGCCGCGCAACCCCCTCGCGCTGACCGCGGCGGTGCCGGCCAAGGTCGAGGTGCCGTCGCTGCTCAAGGGGTACCTGCGCCTCGGTGCCTGGATCGGCGGCGAACCCGCCCACGACCCGGACTTCGACTGCGCCGACTTCTACGTACTGCTGTCGCTGGACCGGGTCAACCCGCGGTACATGCGGCACTTCCTCGGCCAGGGGTGACCCCGTGACGGTCGTCGACTCCCTGTGGCTGCCGCGCTCGACCTGCGACGTGAGCTGCCTGCCGGCCCGCTCCGACGGGCACGTCCCGGCCACGACGATGCTCAAGCGGGTCGTCGTGACCGGGACGGTCCTGCTGCTCGCGGCCCTCGCCGTGCCGGTCCTGGCGCTGCTGCCGCAGCGCGGGCTGATCGCCGCCCAGCGCCGGCTGGCCCGCGCGGTCCTCGCCGGGCTCGGCATCTCCCACCGGGCCGTCGGCCGGATCCCGCAGCACGGCGCGCTGCTGGTCGCCAACCACGTCTCGTGGCTCGACGTGGTCGTGATCCTGGCGCACGCGCCGGCCCGGCTGCTCGCCAAGCGCGAGGTGCGCGCCTGGCCGCTGATCGGCCGGCTCTCCGCCACCCTCGGCACGGTCTTCGTCGACCGGTCCAGGCCCAAGACCCTGCCGGCCACCGTCGGGCGGATCCGCGCCGAGCTCGCCGCCGGCGGCGTGGTCGCGGTCTTCCCGGAGGGCACCACCTGGTGCGGCCGGATGGGCGGCACGTTCCGGCCGGCGATGTTCCAGGCGGCGGTCGACGCGGCCGCGCCCGTCGTGCCGGTCCGGCTGACGTTCGCGCAGGGCGGGACGCCGTCGACGGTGGCCGCGTTCATCGGCGACGAGACGCTGCTCACCTCGCTGCGGCGGGTCGTGGCCGCCCGTGGGCTGTCGATCGAACTGAAGGCGCACGCCACGATGTACCCGCAGCCGTCCTCGTCCCGTCGCGTCCTCGCCCGCGCGGCGACCTCGGTGGTCGCGGCCTGACGCTCCGTTGCTTGCGACTGGCAGTCGCGATGTATCGCGTTTGTCTGCTACCGTCGGTGGCATGACGACGTGGAACGTTGCCGAGCCCACCCGGCTCGAGCTGAAGGGGGAGGTCAAGGACCTCCAGGTGCGGCTGGTCGGTGGGCGGGTCAACGTCGTCGGCGCCGAGGGACCCGCCCGGGTCGAGGTCACCGCGATCGGCGAGCGGCCGGTCACGGTCACCCTCGACGACGACGGCGTGCTGCGGGTCACGCACGGCACCATCCCCAAGTGGCCCGGCTTCCTCTGGTGGCTCTTCCACGGCCAGTTCAAGGTCGACGTCTCGGTCATGGTCCCGCCCCGGACCCCGGCCAAGCTCACCGTCGTCTCCGGCTCCGTCATCGTCTCCTCGCTGCGCGCCGGCACCCAGGTCGACGCGACCAGCGCCCGCGTCACCCTGCTCGGCCTCGACGGCCGCGTCACCGCCAAGGTCATCTCCGGCTCCATCGAGGCGCTGACCCTCGACGGCGAGGTCGAGCTCGAGACCGTCTCCGGCGAGATCGTCGTGGCCGACACCACCGCCCGCAAGGTCCACGCCCGCGCGATCTCCGGCTCGATCACCTGCGACCTCGACAACCCGCCGGTCGACACCGACGTGCGCCTGGACACGGTCTCCGGCGAGATCACCGCCCGGGTCCGGGAGGACAGTGACCTGCGGGTCAACCTCAACGCCACGTCCGGGCGGGTGATCTGCGCCTTCCCCGGCCTCGACCGCGTCGGCCGCAGCACCGTCATCGGCACGCTCGGCGCCGGCACCGGCCGCATCGCCGCCAACGCCACGTCTGGCACGATCACGTTGTTGCACCGGCCGGTCGACCTGGACGAGGAGGACATTCTGTGAGTGCCGTCTTCAGTCACGGCCGGCTGCGGTTGTACCTGCTGAAGCTCCTCGCCGAGGGCCCCCGGCACGGCTACGAGCTGATCCGGCTGCTGGAGAACCGCTTCCACGGCCTGTACGCGCCCTCCGCCGGCACCATCTACCCGCGCCTGCAGCGGATGGAGGCCGACGGCCTGGTCTTCCACACCGCCTCGGGCGGCCGCAAGGTCTACGACATCACCGACGCCGGCCGGGCCGAGCTCGTGCAGCGCGCCGCCGAGCTCGAGACGCTCGAGACCGACATCAACGCCTCCCTCGCCGACCTGTCGACCCTCGCCGACGAGGTCGAGCGGGGCGTGCACGGCTCCGTGCACGACCTGAAGAAGGAGCTGAAGGAGGCCGGCCGGCAGGCCCGCAGCGCACCCACCTGGGGCTGGGGCTACCCGCCCCGCCCGGGCGCGGCGGGCACGGCCAGGCCCGCGCCGCCACCCGGCGACGTCGTCGCCGAGCTGGAGGAGAAGGCCGCCCAGCTGCTCGCCGAGGTGCGCCGGCTGGCCCGCGCCGGCCGCGCCAGCCAGGAGACGATGCGCGCCACTCTCGTCGTTCTCGACGGCGCAATCGACCAGGTGCGGCGTCTGCTGCGCTAGCTTGGAGAGGTCGGGCTGGTTGTTTCAGGAACTTCCCAGGCAACCATCAGCCCCACTCCAGCAGGAGGCGGAAAGATATGCGCATGGGGGTACGAGGCGGCGTTGCACAATCCGGGGGTGCCCCGTCGCCAGGCGTTGCGCAGGCTGAGGCGAGACTGCTCGTGGTCGAGGACGATCCGAACATCCGCGAGCTCCTCTCGGCCAGCCTGCGTTTCGCCGGTTTTGCGGTTGACGCGGTGACCACCGGTGCCGAGGCGGTCACCGCGGCCCGCGACAGCAAGCCCGACCTGGTCGTCCTCGACGTGATGCTGCCCGACCTCGACGGTTTCGAGGTCATCCGGCGGCTCCGCGAGGGTGGCGTCCGGCTTCCTGTCGTGTTCCTCACGGCCCGGGACGGCACCGAGGACAAGGTCCGCGGTCTCACGCTCGGCGGCGACGACTACGTGACGAAGCCGTTCAGCCTGGAGGAGCTCACCGCCCGGATCCGTGCCGTGCTGCGCCGCACCGCCGGTGACCCCGGGCCCAACCGGCTGGTCTTCCAGGACCTGGAGCTCGACGAGGAGACCCACGAGGTGTCCCGCGCCGGGCAGACGATCGCCCTGTCGCCGACGGAGTTCAAGCTCCTGCGGTATCTGATGCTCAACGCGGGCCGGGTGCTGTCCAAGGCGCAGATCCTCGACTTCGTGTGGAACTACGACTTCCGAGGCGACGACAGCATCGTCGAGTCGTACATCTCCTACCTGCGGCGCAAGGTGGATATCGCCGAGCCGCGCCTGATCCACACCCTGCGCGGCGTGGGCTACGTCCTGCGCCTGCCAGTCTGAGGCCCGCAATGGTGCGGTTCATCGCCGACGTGCCGCTGCGCGTCAAGCTGATCGCGGCCGTCCTCACCCTCGTCACCATGGCGCTGCTGGTGATCGGGGTCGCCAGCGCCCTGGTCATGAAGAGCAGCATGTTCGACAAGGTCGACCAGCAGCTGCGGGCCATGGCCGAGACCGTCGACCTCACCCGGCTGGCCACCACCAGCAGCACCGACTCGATCCTGCAGAGCAACTACTACATCGCCTGGGTCACGCTGCTGAACTCCGGCGCCTACCAGACCGGCGTCGTCGGCACCCGGCAGGAGTCCGACGCACCTCCCATCCCGGACACCGTCGAGGAGCTCTCGTCGCGGCTGACCGTGCCGTACACGGCGACGACCGCGAAGACCCACGAGCGCTGGCGGATCCTCATCATCAAGCGTGACCGGACGCTGCTGCTCGTCGCGGAGAGCCTGTCGATGGTCGACAGCGCCGTCGACGAGCTCGTCGCCGCGGAGCTGTTCGTCGGCGCCGGCGTCCTGGTCGTCCTCGCCGCCGTCGGCGTCGCCATCGTCCGGGCCAGCCTGCAACCGCTGCGCGAGATCGAGCGCACCGCCGCCGCCATCGCCGCCGGCGACCTCAGTAAACGTGTCCCGGAGAGCCCACCCGAAACGGAGATGGGCCACCTCGCCGCCGCGCTGAATGCGATGCTCGCCCAGATCGAGGGCGCCTTCAGGCTGCGCGAGGCGTCCGAGGACCGCATGCGGCAGTTCATCGCCGACGCCTCCCACGAGCTGCGCACCCCGCTGACCACGATCCGGGGGTTCGCCGAGCTGTACCGGCAGGGCGCCGCCCGCCAGCCCGGGGAGACCGAGGCGCTGCTGCGGCGCATCGAGGACGAGGCCGCCCGCATGGGCCTGCTCGTCGAGGACCTCCTCATGCTCGCCCGCCTCGACCAGGAGCGCCCCCTGGCACTCGCCGACATGGACCTGCGCGTCATCGCCAGCGACGCGGTCGCCGCCGCCCGCGCCGTCGCACCCGACCGCACGGTCGAGCTGGAGATCGAGCGCGACGAGCCGATCGAGGTCAACGGCGACGAGTCCCGCCTGCGCCAGGTCGTCGGCAACCTCATGACCAACGCGCTGACCCACACACCCGCCGGCACCCCCGTCTCGCTGCGCCTGCGCCGCGACGGCAGCGACGCCCTCATCGAGGTCGCCGACCATGGCCCCGGCCTCACCGACGAGCAGGCCGCCCGCGTCTTCGAACGCTTCTACCGCGTCGACAAGGCCCGCACCCGCCGCCAGGCGGGCGGCTCGCACAGCGGCAGCGGCCTGGGCCTGGCGATCGTCGCCGCCCTGGTCGCAGTGCACAGCGGCACCGTCTCCGTCTTCGTCACACCCGGCGGCGGCGCCACCTTCCAGGTCCGCCTCCCTCTCACAGGCGGTTCCCAGGCGGCGGCCAGTGGTTTGCAAGGTGCCGTCGCCAAGCTCAAGTCATGAGCGAACAGCAGGGATGGGCGCCGAACCCAGCCGACCAGCAGGGTCGGGCGTCGGGCCCGGCCGCACAGCCGACCACCACGCCGGCTGACACCACGACGACCGGCACCACACCGGCCGCCACCACACCGGCCGCCACCACACCGGCCGCCACCACACCGGCCGCCACCACACCGGCCGACGCCGCGACGCCGACCACCACGCCGGTCACGCCGCCGGGCACCACGCCCGTCACGCCCACCGGCTCCCCGGCCGCCGCGCCGGTCCAGCCCCTGAGCGCCGCCCCGATCACGCCGCTGGACTCCACGCCGGCCGCGCCGCTGGGTTCCGCGCCGGCCGCGCCGCTGAGCGCCTCGCCACTGGACTCCACCCCGGCCGCGCCGCTGGGTTCCGCGCCGGCCGCGCCGCTGAGCGCCTCGCCACTGGACTCCACCCCGGCCGCGCCGCTGGGTTCCGCGCCGGCCGCGCCGCTGAGCGCCTCGCCACTGGACTCCACCCCGGCCGCGCCGCTGGGCTCCGCGCCGGCCGCCACGACGCCGGGCGGCCTTGCCGCCGCCTCGTCGGCCGATCTCTCACCTGCCACACCGGCCGCCGCCGCGACCCCCGCCTACCCGGCGCTGCACGCCTGGCCGACGAACTCGGCCGCCCCCGTCACCGGCGCCGGCGATCTGCAGACCGAGCCCGCCAGGACCTGGCCCGCCGCGCAGTCCTCCATGCCCGCAGCTCCCGTTCAGACCTGGCCCGCGTCGCAGCACGCAGCTCCGCAGGCCGGAAACCCCCACACCGCGCAGGGCAACCCCTTCACCGGGCAGGGCGGCGTTCACGGCACAGGCCTTCCCGCGGGGCACGGCAATCACCTCCCCGGACAGGGCGGTTTCCACGCCGCGCCCGGTGGCGGCCCGTACGCCGCGCAGGCCGCCCACGGGCAGCCCGGCACCGGGCAGGACCCGCGGGCCTGGGCGGCCGCCTCGGGTGCGGGGCATGACCAGCCGCACCTGCCGACGGCGCAGCTGCCGCCGCACGTGCCGCACATGCAACGGCCGCCGCACTGGGCGCAGCAGCCCCAGCCGGGGTCGGTGTTCGTGGCGCCGGCGGTGCGGCGGCGCAGCCGGGTCGGGCTGGCCGTGGCGGGGATCGTCGCGGCGGTCGGGTTGTCGGCGGTGTCGGCGTTCGGTGGTGGGCTGGCGGCACTCGAGCTGCGGCCCGAGAAGTCCAACGCGGTGGTGAGCGCGACGGACTCGTCCGGCTCCAGCGCGGGTGCGACGACGACGCTGTCCGACGTGGCGGCGCAGGTGCTGCCCAGCGTGGTGTCGATCAGCACCGGCAACGCCGTCGGGTCCGGCGTCGTCATCACCGCCGACGGGGCGATCCTCACCAACAACCACGTGGTCGCCACGGCGCGCGGGACGACGGTGCAGGTCACGTTCTCCAACGGGCAGACCGCCCAGGCGAAGATCGTCGGCACCGAGCCCACCAGCGACCTCGCCGTGATCAAGATCGTGGGCGGCGACACGTACACGCCGCTCGCGTTCGGTGACAGCTCCACGGTGAAGGTCGGCGACACGGTGCTCGCCGTGGGCAGCCCGCTCGGCCTCGACGGATCGGTCACCGCCGGCATCGTCAGCGCGGTCAACCGCACGATCGACGAGGGCGACGACGGCCAGTCCTCCGCCGCGAAGATCACCGGCGCGATCCAGACCGACGCCGCGATCAACCCCGGCAACTCCGGCGGCGCCCTGGTCAACACCGCGGGCCAGTTGGTCGGCATCAACACCGCCATCGCCACCTCGGGCGAGACCGCCGGCAACATCGGCGTCGGGTTCGCCATCAGCAGCAACACCGCCAAGACGGTCGCCCAGCGCCTGCTGAGCTGACCCGGAGACTGGTTTCCCTCCAGAAAAGAGATCCGGTGGTGCGCCTGGCGGGGCGCCCACCGGATCTCTGTCTCCATCTCCGCCGCGCCCAACCCGAAGCGGAACGGTATTCCGACGGAACACCGTTCCGCTTCACGAAAAACAGCGAAACGAGAACCGGTGCGGTTGGGCCCGGGCGGGGATGCCGCCCGGGCGTGGGGTCATGCCCAGCCGAAGGAGCGTTCGACGGCCTTGAGCCAGGAGGCGTGGCCGCGGTCGCGGGCGTCGGTGGACATGGCGGGTGACCACTGCTGGTCCGCGCGCCACTTCTCGCGCAGGGTCTCGGTGTCGGGCCAGAAGCCGACAGCGAGCCCGGCCGCGTACGCCGCACCCAGCGCCGTCGTCTCCGACACCGTCGGGCGGACCACGGGCACGTCCAGTACGTCGGCCTGGAACTGCATGAGCAGATCGCTGGCTGTCATCCCGCCGTCGACCTTGAGGGTTTCCAGCGGGACGGCGGACTCGGCCATCATCGCGTCGACGACGTCCTTGACCTGCCAGGCGGTGGCTTCCAGGGCGGCGCGGGCGACGTGACCCTTGGTGACGTAACCGGTGAGGCCGGTGATGACGCCGCGGGCGTCGGGGCGCCAGTGCGGGGCGAACAGGCCCGAGAACGCCGGCACGATGTAGCAGCCGCCGTTGTCGGTGACGGTGGCGGCCAGGTCGTTGATCTCCGGTGCCGAGTGGATCAGGCCCAGGTTGTCGCGCAGCCACTGCACGAGCGAGCCGGTGATCGCGATGGAGCCCTCCAGGGCGTACACCGGGGGAGCGTCGCCGATGCGGTAACCGACCGTGGTCAGCAGGCCACGGGTGCTCGGCACCGGCTGGTGGCCGGTGTTGAGCAGCAGGAACGAGCCGGTGCCGTAGGTGCACTTCGCCTCGCCCGGGGCGAAGCACGCCTGGCCGAACAGCGCCGCCTGCTGGTCGCCGAGGGCGCTGGCCACCGGTACACCGTGCAACATGGTCGTGGCCTCGCCGTAGACGTGCGAGGAAGGGCCGATCTGCGGGAGCATGGCACGGGGGATGCCGAACGCGGAGAGCAGCTCGTCGTCCCAGTCCAGGGTGGCGAGGTTCATCAGCATCGTGCGGCTGGCGTTGGTGACGTCGGTGACGTGCCGGCCGGTGAGCTTCTCGATGAGCCAGGTGTCGACGGTGCCGAAGTGGATCTCGCCGGCCTCGGCGCGGGCGCGCAGGCCCGGCACGTTGTCCAGCAGCCAGACCACCTTCGGGCCGGCGAAGTACGTGGCGAGGGGCAGCCCGCACCGCTCGCGGAACCGGTCGGGGCCGGCGTCGCCGGCGAGGGAGCGGATGAGGGCGTCGGTGCGGGTGTCCTGCCAGACGATCGCCGGGTGCACCGGCTCGCCGGTCTCGGCGTCCCACAGGATCGTGGTCTCGCGCTGGTTGGTGATGCCGATGGCGGCGACATCGGCGCGGGAGAGACCCGCCTGGTCCAGAGCACGGGTCGACACGGCCTGGACCTGGTGCCAGATCTCGACGGGATCGTGTTCGACCCAGCCCGGTCTGGGGAAACTTTGATGGTGTTCGCGCTGGTCAAGCGCCACGATGGCGCCGTCGGCGTCGAACACGATCGCACGGGAGGAGGTCGTGCCCTGGTCGATGGCGAGGATGTACACGCCTGCCATCTTCGCTGAAGAGTTGTCACGTTCGGGACGGAACCTTCCCGAGGTGGCGGTTGCGGCTTACGCTGCCTGCCGGAACAGTGGCCCTATCAGGAGCGATCGTGGCCGTCATCGAGACGCGCATCAGTGTCTGGGAGGCCCTCGCCGGGCGCGCCCCTGGGGTCCCTTGGGGCCCTGCTGACTCAGGTCTGTGGCAGGCGGTCACGGACCGGCTCAATCCTGCCCGTGCCCGGCCTGTGCTGCGTGCCGAGGTCGAGGCCGTCACCCTGACGTCCGCGCGGGGCGTCGACTACGTGATGGTGCGCTCGCCCGACCGTGGCGAGGCCTGCTATCTGCGGCTCACGCCGGACGAGTGGAGCCTGGCGCAGCTGATGGACGGCACGCGCACCGTCGCGCGGCTGGTCGCCGACTTCGCCCGGATCAGCGGGCGGCTCGCGCCGGACCAGGTCACCCGGATCGTCGCCGACCTCGCCGGCAACCGCATGCTCGACGAGCTGCCGGTCGACGCGTTCCACCGGCTGCAGCGGGTCCACCGCCGGCCGTGGCCGATCAGGCTCGGCAAGGCGCTGCTGGCGACCGCGCAGGGCCGCCGGGTGGTCATCGCCCGCGTCGACCCGGTCGTCACGTTCCTGTACAAGGCCGGCGGCCGGCTGTTCTTCACCCGGATCGTCGCCGTGCTCGCGGGCCTGGTCGCCCTGGCCGGGCTCGGCGTGTTCGTCTTCAACTGGTTCCGCGCCGACCAGTCGGTGTTCCTGACCCAGGACTCCTACTTCACCGGTGCCCTGGTGCTGCTCGGGCTCAACGTGGTCGCGCTCGCCTGCCATGAGCTCGGCCACGCGCTGGGGGCCAAACACGCTGGCAGGAAGGTCCCGGTCGCCGGTTTTCTGGTGTACTTCGGGATCCCCTCCGTGTTCGTCGACACCACCGACGTGTGGATGGCCGGCCGGCGCGCCCGGATCGTCACCACCGTCGCCGGACCGGCGACCGGCCTGGTGCTCGCCGGTACCTGCCAGCTCGTCGGGCTGTTCTACCCGGAGCTGGAGCCGTGGACGTTCAAGCTGGCGTTCGCGTGGTATCTCAACGCGTTGTTCAACCTGAACCCGTTCATGGCGCTGGACGGCTACTACCTGCTCATGGACTGGCTCGAGGTGCCCAACCTGCGGGCCCGCGGTCTGGCCTGGGTCATCGCCCGGCTGCGCCGGCGCCCGCCCCGCTTCGGCGAGCTGGACCGGGAGGGTCGCCTCGTCGCCCTGTACGGGATGCTCGCCGTCGTCTGGCTCGCCATCGCCGTGAACCTGATCTACCGGATCTACACCGACCGGGTCGCGGGCGTCGTCACCGGCCTGTGGAACGCCGGCTGGCTGGCCCGGGCGCTGCTCGCGGTCATCGTGGCCGGGCTGCTCGCCCCGCTGGTCTACCTGCTGTTCTCATGGCTGCGCCGGCGCGGCCGCCGGGTCCGCGACCGGCTCGGGGAGCGCAAGCTGTCGCGCGACGAGCCGCGCCGCCTCGCCGCCCTGCGCGGCTCCAGCCTCGCCGACCTGCCGCCGGCCGCGCTCGCGAAGCTCGCCGAGCAGGCGCGATGGGTACACCCGCGGACCGGTGAGCAACTCGTCTTCGCAGGCGCCGCCCAGCAGTCGGTCTACGTCGTGGTCGACGGTGCCCTGGAGGCGCGCCGCCCCGGCGACCCGACCGGCACCGTGCGGGAACGCGTCGGCAAGGGCGGTGTCGTCGGCCTCGCCAACGCGCTCACCGGCGCGCCCGCCGCGCTCGGCTGGCTGACCGCCGGCACGACCCTGCTCGCGATCCCGCCGTCGACGGTCGCCGCCGCCGTCGGCCCGCTGCCCGGCCCGCCGCCGGTGGAGTGGGCCGAACTGGAGGCGCTGCTGGCGGAGGCGCCGGCCCTGGCCGGGCTCGGCCCGGAGGACCGGCTCGGGCTCATGACCCGCGCCCAGCCGGCGCAGCTGGTGCCGGGGCAGCCGGTGCACCTGGGCAGCGGCACCGACGCGATCGTGGTCGCCTCCGGCTCGCTCATGCTGCCCGAGGGCGTCCAGCTCGGCCGCGGCTCGATGATCGGCCCGTACGGCGACGGCCCGCCCGGCCAGGTCGCCACCGCACGCTCCGCCGCCAGGGTCTGGGTGCTGCCCGCGATCGCCGGGCTGCCCCTGCTCATCGGCGGTCCCGCGCTGTACGGCCCGATCGCCGGTGGCCGCGCGCCGTCCTCGGGTGCCCACCCGCCGTCGGCGTACCCGCCCCTCGCGGCGCCGCCCGGGGTGTACGACAAGACCGACGAGTCCATCGACAAGCGCTTCGAGCGCAAACTGTGGTGGCTGCTGGTGCTGCTGCTGCTGTTCGCGCTGTTCCTGACCGGCAGCAACCTCTTCTCCGCGCCAGTGTGGGCGGAGATGCCGACCGACCGGGCCCTGATCACCGTCACACGGGGCCAGGCGACGATCAGGATCAACGGCGAGGACCGCACGCTGCGCCGCGACGGCAAGATGTACGTCGAGCAGGGCGACTCGGTCACCATCGCGGACCGCTCCACGGCCACGATGACGTTCCGCGGCGGCAGCGCCACGGTCCTGTGCGCCGGCGCCCGCCTCGACGTCGGCGAGCTCATCAGCTCGATCGACCGCCGCCCGATCCAGCCCACCGGCGCGTACACGCTGCGCTCCGGCCGGACCCTGGTCGACACGACAAGCACCACGACCGCGTTCGAGCCGCTGCGGCTGACGGTGTCCGGCGTTGGCGAACCGATCCGCAACGACGGCCGGGCCAGGTTCGCCCTGTCCGCGGGCGACTCGTCGCCGGCGGTCGCCTCGGGTGTCGTCACCCAGGGCGGCAGCACCGTCACGACCGACGCGTCGGCCGACCTGACCTGCGGTGACGGCGTCGCGCTGCCGAAGCCCGGCGGCACGCCGACCCTGGCACCGACCCCGTCGGACACGCCGTCGGAGTCCCCGTCGCCGTCCCCGTCGGTCTCGGACAGCGCGTCAGCGTCCCCGTCGCCCGGCACGACCCCGACGAAGACCAAGACCCCGACGCCCACACGGACGACCGCCGGGCCTCCACCCACGACGACCGCCGGGCCCCCGCCCGACACGACCCCGCCGACGTTGACGGACGCTGGCATCGGCGCGGGACGCTTCGCTCAGACCGCACCAGCTGACTACACGTCCTGTGGCTCGCCGGCCTCGACGACGGTCACAGTCACGACGTCTGACCCGTCCGGTATCAAGTCGGTGAGTTTTACCTACCATGTGGCGACCAAGATTCCGTTTGATGGAACCGTGACCATGACTGGTCGGGGTGGCGTCTACCGCGGCACGTTGGGCCCGTTCACCTGGAACTCGAGCAACGTGAACGGTGGCACCATCACGGTCAGAATCACCGCGGTTGACGGCGCGGGCAACAAATCCACATCCGGTGCCCTGACAACAGTGCTGTTGGGGTGCCAACCGCAGCAGATTCCCCGCTAGGAGAGACAGTGCTTTGTTGGTTCTGCGCCAAAGCGGCGCGGGGGTCGTGCCGGTTCTGCGCGCGTGGGCTGTGTGAGGACCACGCGAAGTTCGGCCCGTACCTGCTGGAAGTGCACCGTTCGCAGAGCCGCGGCCGAGCCGAGGGCCTGGTCGTGGAGGACGCGGTGCAGTGCGGCACCTGCCGGCCGCGCCCGCAACCCGTACCGATGCCCGAGCTCGACTGACCGTTTACCTGGGGGACTGTTCCGATGAGCGACTTCGACGACGTACTGGAGAGACTGCTGACCGACCCCGGCTTCCAGGCCCGCCTGGCCGCCGACCCGGCGGGCGCGCTCGCCGGGTACCGCCTCACCGCCGACGAGCTGGAGCTGCTCCAGGCGCAGGTCGGCGGGGTGGACGCCGGGCAGTCCCGGGTCGAGCAGCGCACGAGCAAGGCCAGCATGTTCGGCCTGTTCTCCTCGATCGGATCGGGCATCGGCGACGTCGTCCACGGCCACGGCGGAGCCCAGGACCTCGGTGGCGGTACGCAGGGCTCCGGCGCGGGGCAGAGCGCGGCGCGGGGGCTGGGCGCGCTGGAGCAGTCCGGTGGGCGGCACGCCGCCGAGCCGGGTGCACAACCGGGTGGCATCGCCGCGCACCTGCACGGCGCCGTCGAGCACGGGGCGCACGCCTCGGCCGGTGGGGTCGAGGCGCACGCAGGCCCCGGCGGTGCGTACGCGTCGGCAGGGTCCGTCGAGGCCCAGGCCGGTGGGTACGGCAGTGCGGGGCTGGCCGAGGCGCCGGAGCCGCAGGACAGCGGCTACGGCAGCGCCGGGATCTCCGAGGCGCCGGACGGGCCGCGCATCTACGCGTCGGCCGGGTACGGCGGCGACCCGCAGGGCGGCTCCGGCAGCGCGGGGATCGCCGAGGCACCCGACGCGCAGGGCGCCGGCTACGGCAGCGCCGGAATCGCCGAGGCGGACCCGTACGCCGGCCAGGGTCACGCCGGCCAGGGTCACGTCACGGAGGTCCACTCCAGCAGCCAGGGCACCGTGTACCGCTCCAGCACCGCCGGGTTCGGCCAGGCCGAGGGCACCGCCGGGTTCGGCCAGGCCGACGGCACCGCCGAGGGCACGGCAGGGTTCGGGCAGGCCGACGGCGGCGCGGGCAGCGGCCGGCACGGCATCGGTGGCGCCTTGGACGGCATCGAGGCGTCCCAGGAGGGCTCGCCGGGCGGATACGAGGGCGGCCACCGCGGCGGTATCGGCGGCGCGCTGCGCGACGGGCTGCCCAACGGTGCCGGGCAGGCGCCGACCGACGGCTACCACACCAGGGTCGACTGGGACGGCGACGGGACGTGGGACCAGCACACGTACGTGAACCGGGCCGACGGCGGCGTCGACATCGTCGTGGACGTCGACGGTGACGGCCGGGCCGAGTTCGTCGGGCACGACACGGACCGTGACGGGCTTATCAACTCCTCCGAGATCGACACCAACCACGACGGCGTGATGGACCAGCGGTACGAGGACCTCAACGGCGACGGCTGGCTGGACCGGCGCACCCGGTAGTCGGTATTCGCCTGGCGGACATCAACATGTATCGACACGTTACGCCGGGTGGCGTGTGCTGTGGGCATGACTGGAGACCACTCCCACCATGACCACGGCATCGACCGTCATGACCATGGCATCGACCGTCATGACCGCGGTATCGACCGCCGGGGCCTGCTCACCGCGGGTGCCGGCGGTCTGCTGCTCCTCGCCGCGCCCGGCACCGCCTACGCCGGGACGAGCCGGACCGCCCGTGCGGAGACCGGCACCGCCGCGACCGTCGGCGCCGGCCCCGCCGCGCTGACCGGCGCCGCCCGCGCGTCCGCGATCACCGCCGGCACCGCGCTGGTCCATGCCGACCTGCACAACCACACCGTCATGTCCGACGGCGACGGCGACCCGAACCTGGCGCTCGCCTCGATGCGCTCGGCCGGGCTGGACGTCGCCGCCCTCACCGACCACACGACCCTGTTCTCGATCAGCGGCCTGTCGAGGTCGGAGTGGGACCGCACCGGCGCCCTCGCCAACGCGGCCGACGACCCGGGCAACTACACGGCGATCCGCGGGTTCGAGTGGTCGCACCCGCTGCTCGGCCACGTCAACGTCTGGTTCACCAACGGCTTCACCGATCTCGGCGGCTCCAGCAACATGGGCGGCCTGTACAACTGGATCGTCGGCAACGGCGGGGTGGCCAGCTTCAACCATCCGGGCCGCGAGATCGCCCGCTTCGGCAACTTCTCCTACTCCGCCGCCGCCAGGGACGCGATGGTCAGCCTGGAGATGTTCAACCGCGGCGACGACTACCTCTTCGACGGCTGGTCCGAGGGTCGCACGTCCGCGCTCAACGCGTGCCTCAACGCGGGCTGGCGGACCGGCATCAGTGGCGTCTCCGACGAGCACGGCACCGACTGGGGCTTCCCCGAGGGCAAGGGCCGCACCGGGCTGTGGGTGACGCAGAACACACGCGCCGGGGTCCTGGAGGCGATGCGGGCCCGGCGGTTCTTCGCCACCCGGGTCTCCGGCCTGCGCGTCGACGCCACCGCCAACGACGTGCGGATGGGCGGGGTGCTGCCGCTCGCGCGGGGTGACGTGCGCTTCGCCCTGGACCTGGACCGCGGCCCGGACTGGAACGGCAAGCCGATCCGCGTGCAGGTCCTGCGGCCGGGCGTCGCGGCGCCGGTGGTCGCCGACGTGATCGACACCGTCGCCAACCAGGTCGTGCGCTTCACGGTGCCACTGGACGTGGCGATGGGCAACTGGGTCGTCCTGCGGGTCTCCGACCCCACCCTGCCCAACCCCAGCCCCGGCCCCAACGGTCACCCCTGCAACGACTTCGGCCTCGCGTACTCCAGCCCCTGGTGGCTGCAGCCCTGAAAGCGGTCGTGGCACGTTTCGGGGATCAGCCGGGCGGTGCGGCAACCTACCGTTGCCTGGTAGCCAATCAACCGGGAGCGGGCCATGAGCGACTTTGACATCGACTGGGAGATGGAGGACGGCCTCCACGTCGACCAAGACGGTGGCGCTGACCTGCTCTCCGACCAGCAGTTCGCAGAGCACCACGACGCGTTCGACGCCGGCGGCCAGGAGGGCGAGCACGCCACCCTGGACGGCGACATCAGCGGCGTCGACGGCGACTACCACGACGAGCAGCCGAGCTTCGGCGACGTGAGCGACGAGTCGCAGTACGTCGACGAGACCGACCTGCCGGAGTTCCAGTTCGATCCGGGTTTCACCGACGGGTCCTACGACCTGATCGGCGCCGACCGGCACGAGGCGGACCTCTGGTCGCAGCTGATGGTCGACATGAACGAGGACGTCAACCCGTACGCGGCGAACTGATCAGAGCTTGATCGCCGACGGCGGGCCGGAGCTTGCGTAGTACCAACCCTGCGCGGTGTCACAACCGAGGGCCAGCAGCCGGTCGGCCTGCTCCGCCGTCTCGACGCCCTCGGCTGTGACGCTCAGGTTCAGCGCGTGTGCGAGCCCGATGACGGCCGCGATGATCTTCTGGTCGACCGGGTCGGCGCCTTCCGGCGGGCGCAGCCCGGCGACGAACGAGCCGGCCAGCTTCAGGCTGTGCACGGGCAGGTGCCGCAGGTAGGCGAAGTTGCTGTACCCGGTGCCGAAGTCGTCGATCGCGATCCGCGGCCCGAGCGCGGCCAGGGCGTTGAGCGCTTCCGTCGGCTCGCCGCCGCTGCCCATGACGGCGCTCTCGGTCAGCTCCAGCTGCAGCCGGTCCGGCGCCAGGCCGGTCTGCTCCAGGATCGCCTTCACGTCCCGCACGATGGTGCGGTCACGCATCTGCCGGACCGCCAGGTTGACGCTCATCAGCGGCGCCTTCGCGCCGTGCTCGCGGTGCCACAGCGCGGCCTGCTTGCACGCCTCGTGCAGCACCCACCGGCCGAGCGGCACGATCAGGCCGGTCTCCTCGGCCATGCCGATGAACGCGTCCGGCCCGAGCACCCCGAAGCGCGGGTGGCGCCACCGGACCAGGGCCTCGACGCCGATCGTGACCGCGTCGCTGAGCCGGACCAGGGGCTGGTACTCGACGAAGAACTCGCGCCGTTCCAGGGCGGCGGGCATGCTGGCCGACAGCTCGTAGCGGGTCACCTCGCGGGCGTGCCGCTCGGCGTCGAAGAGCGCGAGCCGGTTGCGCCCGTCGGCCTTCGCCCAGTAGAGGGTGGTGTCGGCGGCCTTCATCAGCTCGCCGGTGCTGGTGCCGCGCAGCGGCTGCTCGACCACGCCGATGCTGGCCGAGATGCTGATCTCGTGCCCGCCGACGTGGACCGGCGCCCGGACCGTGTCCAGGGCCCGCTCGGCGACCGCGACCACGTCGTCGGTGCCGTCGGAGCGCTCGATGAGCACCACGAACTCGTCGCCGCCCATCCGGGCGACCAGCTGGCCGTCGCCGGAGATCGAGCGGGCGAGGCGCCGGGCGACGGTCTGCAGCAGCTGGTCGCCGACGTCGTGGCCGAGGGTGTCGTTGATGACCTTGAACCCGTCGACGTCGAGGTAGCAGACGCCGACGCGGGAGTCGGGCTCGTCCTCGGCGCCGGCGAGCAGCTCCGCGAGGCGGTCGAAGAACATGGTCCGGTTCGGCAGCTGCGTCAGCGGGTCGTGCAGGGCCTGGTGGCGCAGGCGCAGCTGGAGCAGATACCGCTCGGTGATGTCCTCGAACATCGCGACCAGCCACTTCGGCTCGCCGTCCTCGTCGCGGATGATCGAGGCGACCAGGTCGGTCCAGACCTGGTGGCCGTCCTTGTGCGTGTACGGCTTCTCGATGCGGAACTGGTCGCGCCCGCCGACGAGCAGCTCATCGAACATGCCGGCGGCGACCGGCGGGTCCTGCGGGTGCACGAAGTCGTCGAACGTCATCAGCCGCAGCTCGTCGGAGCTGTAGCCGAGCATGTCGCACAGCGCCTGGTTGACCTCGATGACCTGGCCGTCGACGGTGCTGACACTCATCCCGATGGCGGCGCCGGCGAAGATGGCCCGGAACCGGGCCTCGCTGACCCGGCGGCTCTCCTCGGCGCGGGCCCGGGCCCACAGCGCCGCGGTGCGGATCTCCTCCTGCTCGTCGAGGACCCGGTCGCGCAGCGCCTGGGCGTACCCGGCCGCGAGCGCGCCCTGGATCTCCGCGACCCGCTTGATCGGCGCCTTCGCGAACTGCTCGCTGATCACGGCGACGGTGCGCTCGAGCGTGGTCGGCTCGGTGAAGTGCGCGGCGACGAGCGTGGAGCCGACCTCGCGGACGTCGTCGGGGTCGAAGGTCTCCGCGGTGAGGGCGTGGATGAGCCGCGTCGAGAGGGCGGTGAGGAAGTCCTGGACCTCCAGGCCGTTCATCGACACGTAGCTGGTGCCGGCGATGGCCAGCGACCAGCTGCGGGCGAGCCGCTCGGCGGCTCGGTGCGGGCGGTCCCACGACGTCGGCGTGGGGCTGAGGGCGGTCATGATCAGTGCGGCACTAGTCCTTGCGGGCGACGGCGGCGAAGCCGATCGCGTCGCCGTCGGGTGCGGTCTCGGTGCCGGGGTCCGGCCGCCAGTCGAAGGTCGCGACCACGCCGGGCTCCAGGATCGTCAGGCCGTCCAGCAGCTTCGCAACCTCCTGGCTGCGACGCAGGATCAGCGGCGTGGGGGATTTGCGGTACATCTCCTGGGCCGACTGCTCGGCGGGGGTGAGCGGCCGGTCCATGCCCGCGTGGGACAGCACGACGTGGCTGCCGGGCACGCCCGCGGCCGCGTAGCCGGCGACGATGTCGGCGGGGCGCTCCTCGTCGGGGACGAAGTGCAGCACCGCGGCGAGCAGGAACGCGATCGGCTGGGTGAAGTCGAGCAGGCCCCGCACCTGCGGCGTGGCGAGCACGTCGGCGGGCGCACGCAGGTCGGCGGCGACCACGGCGGTGCCCGGCACGTCGGCGAGGATCGCGCGGCTGTGCGCCACCGCCACCGGGTCGTGGTCGACGTAGACGACCTTGCCGCCGGGCACGAGCTCGTGCACGTTGCCCACCGTCGGGATGCCGGAGCCGAGATCGATGAACTGCTGCACGCCCTGGGCGGCGAGCATGGTCACGGCCCGGCGCAGGAACGCGCGGTTGCTGCGGGTCAGCGGCGCCACGGAGGGCATGACCTTGAGGATCTGCTCGGCGAACGCCCGGTCGGCGGCGAAGTTGTGCGAGCCGCCGAGGTAGTAGTCATAGACGCGGGCCACGCTCGGCCGGTCGAGGTCCACATCCGCGGGTGCCCAGCTCGGTCGCTCCACCGATCAACACCTTTCGACCTCAGTCGTGCAGATTGCGCATGCGTTCCGCGCTTGTCCAGGCGCCTGCGAGCATACGTGTGGGCGGGCAGGAGCAAAACCCGCCGCCCGCCCACACGGTCCGTTCATGAGCAGGGATCAGGCAATCTTCGTGATCCGGGTACCCGGGCCCGGAGCGACCGGACCGGGCGTCAGGTACGCGGTGAGGGCATCGACGTCGAAGCCCGGTGCGTAGACCCGGCCGGTGCCCAGCGCCAGGTTGGTGAACCCGTCGCCGCCGTTGGCCAGGAAGTCGTTCGTGGTGACCAGGTAGGTCCCGGCCGGGTTGATCGGCGTGCCGTTGACCGCGATGTTGCTGACCTTCGAGCCGGCCGGGGCCGACGCGCTGTAGGTGTAGGTCAGGCTCGCCGACGGCTGCAGGATGCGCTGGACGGTCTGCCCGCCGAAGCCGACGAACTGCTGCTCCAGCACGTCCTTGATCTGCGCGCCGGTGAACGACTGCGTGACGACCAGGTTGTTGAACGGCTGGACCGTGAAGGCCTCGCCGTAGGTGACCTGGCCGGGCGCCTCGCCGCCGGGGGAGTTCGCGTAGATCAGCGACTGGCGGATGCCGCCCGGGTTCATGAGCGCGATCTGCGCACCGGCCGACGCCGTGTACTTGAGCTGCGCGTCGGCGATCACGTCACCGAGCGCGGACTCGCCGTTGGCCAGCGCGATGTTGGTGATGTCGGCGGTGATGCTGCCGACGATCTTGTTGGCCAGGGGTGCCACCGCCACGCGGTACTTGTCGGCGATGACCTTGATCTTCGGGTCGACGAGCGCGGGGTTGCGCACGAAGTTGCCCGCCGCGTCCTTCTGCCACGTGCCGTCGGCGTTCTTCACGCCGTTCTCGACGATGACGTTGGTCGCGGACGCGTCGACGAACTTGCGCGACTTGCGGTCCAGGGTCACCCGGATGTCGGTGACCAGGGTGCCCGCGGTGCCGGCGCTCGTCACGAGCGAGTTGGCGCCGGAGGAGTTCGGCAGCTGGCAGGTGTAGAAGCGGTGCGTGTGGCCGGACACGACGACGCCGTAGGCCGGGTTGAGGCCCTTGACGATGTCGGTGATCGGGCCGGCGAAGTTGGCGCAGCCGGACGGGTCCAGCGGCGCGGGCGGGCTGCTCTGCAGGCCACCCTCGTGGATCACGAGGACCATCGACTTGATGCCGAGCCAGCCCAGCAGCGTCGCGTACTGGTTGGCGGTCTGCACCTCGTCGCGGAAGTCGACGGTCTTGATGCCGGCCGGGTTCACGATGCCCGGCGTGGCCTCCAGCGTCATGCCGACGTAGGCGACCGGGACGCCCTCGTAGAGCTTGATCGTGAACGGCAGCAGGACCGGCAGCTTGTTGGACTTGTTGGTCACGTTGGCGGCGAGGTAGGGGAACGCCGCGCCGGCGAAGCCGTCGCCGTCCTGGCAGCCGTCGACGGGGTGGCAGCCGCCGAACTGGATGCGCTTGAGCTCGTCGACGCCCTCGTCGAACTCGTGGTTGCCGACCGACGCGATGTCGACGCCCATCTTGTTGAGGACCTCGATCGCCGGCTCGTCGTGGAACGCGGCGCTGACCAGCGGGGTGGCGCCGATGTTGTCGCCGGCCACGACCGTGTCGCTGTTGCGCACGCCGTCGGCCTTCGCCGCGTCGCGCAGCTTCGTCAGCCAGGTGCTGAGGTATTCGGCGCCGCCTGCCGGGGTGCCGTTGATGAGGCCGCCGCTGCCGAGCGGCGGGTCGATGTTGCCGTGGAAGTCGTTGAATCCGAGCAGCTGCGCGGATGTGGTCGGCCCGGTCTTCTGCGAGAACGACACGTTCGCCGGCGTGAGCGGTGTCCAGCGGTCGGACTGCTCTGGTGCGCCGGACTTGGCTAAGGGCAGTAAGGCGACAACCGCGACGGCGAGCGTCGGCACCGCGAGGTGCTGAGCGATCCGCCACGCGCGGGCGCGAGGCTGGGCCATGATCTCTCCTTTGGAAGACATGCGTCGACGGACATCCTTCCGTAGCTGTCGATCCCGCACGAGCGTCTGCCGGAGACGGACAGATTGCATGCGGGTGAATGCGAGGGTCCTTATCCGATCGGGCCGCCAAGTACGCACGTTCGTCGACGCTCCGCAATGCTGTGCGGACGCAAGGTATCCGGTAGGTTTTCGAAAGAAGGGGGCTGACACCATGTTGAGGCGAGCCGCGACCATCATGGTCGTCGTCGCGTCCGCGATCTGGGTGGCCCCCGCGCCGGTCCTCGCCGTCGATCCGAGCGACTGGAAGCCGGTCTTCTCCGACTCCTTCGACGACCCGGGCGCCCTGCCGTCCGGCTGCGCGGCCTATGACGGGGTCTCCGACGGCACGTCCGACGGGGTCTCCGACGGCGCCGCCGGAGGCGCCTCGGCGAGCTACTTCCGGCCCGAGGCGGTCACGGTCTCCGGCGGGAAGCTGCACCTCGCCCTGCACCGGCGCGCCTATGGCGGCAAGGCGTTCGTCACCGGGGAGCTGCGCTGCCTCGGCGCGGCCCAGCAGTACGGGCGGTATGAGTTCCTGGCCAGGGTGCCGGTGGGCGCGGGGATCTCGTCGATCGCCATGCTGCGCCCCGTCGACCAGCAGGTGGCCCAGCACACGTCGCAGCTGGAGATCAGCGCCCAGCCCGGCGAGGAGAAGGCCCTGGTGCGCAACGGCTCAGGTGCCGGCACCTCGGTGCAGGCACTGCCCGGCCCGTTCAGTGACTGGCACTCCTATGCGATCGAGTGGTCACCGGCGGGCTTCAAGGTCTTCGTCGACGGCAAGGAGCGCGCCGCCGACCCGGGCGTGTCCACGGCCCAGCGCTGGTTCGGCTTCGCGGTGACCACCAGCGGGTCCGCCACCCCCGGCACGTCGACGGCGCTGCCGGCGGAGTTCCAGGTCGATTTCCTGCGCGTCTATGCCCTCGCGCCCGGCTCGTCGCTGCCGGCGGTCGCCGTGCCACCGTCCACTGTGCCCAATGCGCTGCCCGGCACGCCCAGCGGGCACCGATGGTCGCTGTGGCTGGCGGTGGCGGCGACGGTGATGGCCGCGGCCGCCCTGTTCGTCCTGGTGGTGCACAAGACCCGTCCGCACCGCCCGCCACCGTCGCACCGCGCGTAGGTTCAGCTCCCGGCGTTGCCGCTCTGAGCGAACAGGGCTTCGCCGCCGGGGTCCGGCGGCGAAGGATCGCCGGATGAGAATCCTTGTACTCGGCGGCACGGTGTTCTTCGGCCGGGCGGTCGCCCGGCAGGCCCTCGCCGCCGGTCACGACGTCACCTGCGCGGCCCGCGGCACGTCCGGCGACCCCGTCGACGGTGCCCGGTTCGTGATGATCGACCGGTCCGACCCCGACGGGCTGGGCGCGATCGAGGGCACCTTCGACGCGGTCGTGGACGTCGCCCGCAAGCCCAGCCACGTCCGGCACGCCGTCGCCGCGCTCGCCGGCCGCGTGGGCCACTACACGTTCGTCTCCAGCTGCTCGGCCTACGCCGACGCCGCGACCCCCGACCAGACCGTGGCGACCGGGCCGGTGCTCCCGGCCGCCGAACCCGGCTTCGACGACCCGGCCGCCAGCCCCGAGGCGTACGGGCGGTGCAAGGTCACCTGCGAGGAGCTGGTGCGGGAGGCCTTCGCGGACGTCTTCGTCAACCGGGCCGGGCTGATCGTCGGGCCGGAGGACCCGACCGGGCGCTTCGACTACTGGGTGGCCCGCCACGCCCGCGGCGGCGAGATCCTCGCCCCGGGCGACCCCGGCGAGCGGGTCCAGTACGTGGACGTCCGCGACCTGGCCGACTGGACCGTGCGCGCCGCCGAGGAGAGCCTGACCGGCACCTTCGACGGCATCGGCACCCCCATCACCCGCCGGGAGTTCCATGCCGGTCTGCAAGCCGGACTCGGTGGCGGCGGGACGCTCACCTGGGTTTCACAGGACTTCCTCACCGCCCACGACGTCGTGGCCTGGTCCGGCCCGCGGTCGCTGCCGTTGTGGCTGCCGTTGCCCGAATACGCCGGGTTTCTCACCCGCGACACCACCCCGTCCCTTGCCGCCGGACTTCGCACCCGGCCCCTCGGGGAAACGGCCGCCGATACGCTCGCCGCATTCAGTGACACACGCCACATCACTGGTCTCACGGAAGAGGAAGAAGTCGCGCTGTTGCGGGAATGGCACGCTCAGTAGGCGGGGTGTGACGAGCCCGTCAGCATTTCGACAGACGACGGACAGCCTGGCGGCGATCGATACGAAGGTCGATTCCTGCGGATACCTGCGCATTTGCCTGTCATGCGGGCGACTCTTGCCGATGAACAGCGGTGACCCCGGTCCCAGTCGGTGCCGTTCCCAGGGAACTCACAGCGAGTTTAGGCGTCTGACGGGCAGGAATACCACGTATCACTTGTTGGAACCGAAGCGAACCGGATCAGCTCCCGAGTCGTCTAGGTAAGTGGTGCAACTCTCACGGGTCGTCACCGGAATCGCCCGCGAGGGTGGAATTCGGCAGGCCAGGTGACTGTTGTGTAGGGGGCATACCCGGGGGGCACCCGTTTTAGCAGGGTGAAACGGGGAAGGCGAAGGATGGACGGGGAGGGGCCCGAAGGTGGAGAACGTGAAAGTGGAGATGCGACCCGATACAGGTGCCGAAGAGCGTGACCTGGTTGGTGTCTACCTGCATGAGATCTCCCGCACGCCGCTGCTCGACGCCGCTTCTGAGGTCGAGCTTTCCAAGGCGGTCGAGGCTGGTCTCTACGCGGAGCACCTGCTGGACGTGGCGGAGCTGCCCGACGGCGTGAGCGCCGCGGAGCTGCAGCGCCTCGTCGACGAGGGAGAGCGTGCCAAGGACCGGTTCATCCGGGCCAACCTGCGACTCGTGGTCTCGATCGCGCGGCGCTACGTGCGGTCCGGCATGCCGATGCTCGACCTCATCCAGGAGGGCAACACCGGCCTGGTCCGAGCCGTCGAGAAGTTCGACTACGTGCGCGGCTACAAATTCTCGACGTATGCGACATGGTGGATCCGCCAGGCGATCAGCCGGGCGATAGCGCAGCAGGAACGCACCGTCCGGCTGCCCGTCCACCTCGTCGAAGACGTCAACCGGATGCGCAACGTCGCGCGTCAGCTCACCCGCGAGCTCGGCAACGACCCCGAGCCCGAGCAGCTCGCCGTCGCCCTCGGCGTCCCCGTCGAGCGCGTCCACGAGCTCAAGCGCTGGTCCCAGGACACCGTCTCGCTCGACACCCCTGTCGGTGACGACGGTGACACCAGCCTCGGCGACCTGGTCTCCGACTCCGACGCACCGTCGCCGGAGGACGTGGTCCTCGCCGCCCTGGAGCGCCAGCGCATCGAGGGCCTGCTCAACCACCTCGACGACCGGTCCGCGGGCATCATGCGCGCCCGCTACGGTCTGGAGGACGGTCGCGAGCACTCGCTGACCGAGGTCGCGAGCCGGTTCTCCCTGTCCCGCGAGCGCATCCGCCAGCTGGAGATCCAGGCCCTCGGCCGGCTCCGCGAGCTGGCCCGCGCCGAAGGCCTGCAGGCGGCCTGACCGACAGCAACCCGCAGCCCCTGACCTTCCCGGTCGGGGGCTGCTCCGTGTCAGTAGGGGTTGCCGCAAACCTTCCAGGCGCCGGCCTCCTTGCGCAGCGGGACGGCGTGGGCCTCCTTCGGGCCGGTGGAGTAGGTCACATCGGCGGTGATCCTGGCGGTCTCGAGCCCGTTGTCGTTGCCGTACCAGCCACCCCAGTGCAGGTCGTGCGAGACCGGCTTGCGCCGGTTGACCGCCGCCTCGAACGATGACTGTTCGTAACGGGCCCGGGTGTCGTCGCACAGCCGCTCGTAGGCCGCGGCGAGGTCACCCGACTCGAGGTCGGACAGGAACGCCGACGTCGCCTCGCGGGCGGCCTTCGTGCGGTCGTCGAAGAAGAAGTAGGCACCCGCGCCGCCGCCGCAGCAGCACAGCACGACCACGACGGCAAGGACGATCAGCACGATCTTCACCGAGCTGCGGCGGCTGCGAGATTGGGTCACGGGCGAGATCTTAAGATCGTTGCGCCACCACGAACAGTCGCGGAAACGGCAGGATCGTGCCGAACGGCTCGCGGGGGTAGCGCTCGCGCAGCCGGGCGGCGACCCGCGCGCGGAAGTCGTCGAGCTCCGCGCCGGACAGCGCGTCGAGGTAGGGCCGCAGGCCGGTGCCGCTGAACCACTCCAGGACCGGGTCGTCGCCGGGCAGGACGTGGAAGTACGTGGTCTCCCACGCGTCCACGGTGAGGCCCAGCGCGGCGAGGGTCCGCACGTACCAGGCGGGCTCCTGCACCGGCGTCGCGCCGCGCGGACCCAGGACGCCGGGGTCGAGGATGCCCGGGTCGAGGATCGGGCCGCCGGTCGGGACCTGGAAGGCGAGCGTCCCGCCGTCGTCGAGGGCCGCGGCCAGCACCGGCAGTAACGCCGCGTGATCGGGCACCCACTGCAGCGACGCGTTGGCGACGATGACGTCGACCGACCCGCGCTGCGGCCGCCACCCGGCGATGTCGCCGAGCTGGAAGGACACCTGCGGGCCGGCCAAAGGCGCTGCGGCGGCGAGCATCTGCGGCGAGGAGTCGATGCCGAGCACAGCCGCGTCCGGGTACCGCGCGGCGAGGGTCGCGGTCAGCGTGCCGGGCCCGCAGCCGAGGTCCACGACCGCCACGGCGGAGGTGGTCGGGATGCGCGCGACCAGCTCGTGGAAGGGCCGGGCCCGTTCGTCGGCGAAGCGGGCGTACTGCTCGGGATCCCAGGAGGCCATGCCCCATCTTGCGGGCATGGCCTCCTGGCGCGTGACGAGGGGTTCCTAGTGAGGGCGCCCGTAGCCGGTCGTGTTGGAACGGTCGACCGAGGCGACCTCGACGTTGCGGCCCGTGGTCGGTGCGTGGATCATCTTGCCGTTGCCGATGTAGATGCCGACGTGGCTGGGCGACGATCCTCCGAAGAACGCCAGGTCTCCCGGCGAGAGCGCGGACCGCGAGACGTGCGTGACCCTGCTCGAGCGCCACTGGTCGTTGGCGTTGTGTGGCAGCGTGATGCCGGCCGCCTTCCAGGCACCCATGGTGAGGCCCGAGCAGTCCCAGCTGCCCGGTCCGGCGGCGCCCCACTTGTAGGGCTCGCCGAGCTGGGCGCAGGCGAACGCGACGGCGGAGTTCGCCGGGCTCGTGCATTCGGCGCCGAGGGACACCTTCACACCGGTCGATCCGGTGCTGCCGGCCGCGGCGGCGCGCCGCTTGAGGGCGTCGAGCTTCTTGACGTCGCCCTCGATCTTCTTCTTCTTGGTCTCCAGCTCGGCCTTCTGCGCGTTCTCCGCGGCGAGCGTGTCGTCGATCTTCTTCTTCTCGTCGTCCAGCTTCGACTTGGCCTCCGAATACTCGGCGATCGCGCGCTGCTGGTGCTTGCTGATCTGCCGCAGCGTGGTGAGCTGGTCGATCAGCGTGTCCGACGACTGCGCGCTGAGCATGACGTTGAGGCTCACCATGTTGCCTGAGCCCTTGAACGCGGCGATGGCGATGACGTCGACGTCGGAGTTGGCCGCGGCCATGCTGTCCGCGAGGGGCTGGATCTTCGCCTGGACGGTGGCGGCCTCCGCCTGAGTGGCGGCAAGCGTTTCATTGATCTTGTTGTAGGCCTCGATCGTGACTTCGAGCTCGTCGCCCGCCTTCTCGAGCTGGGCTTGGATCTCGGCAGCTGTGGGATCGGCCTTGGCGACGCTCGCAGGCGCCACGACGGCCAGCGCGACGGCCCCGATGATCAGGGAACGCAGCAGTGACCGCTTGGCGCGGTGTCCAGCGGACAAGGGATGACCCTTCATTCACCGACCGCCTACCGGGTTAGCTGACGGGTTCGGGCGGGAAGAGTGCGCCCTACCGCGGCTTCGCGGATTCACCCCAAGGAACCTGGGTCCCCGGCTCGACAGCGCCATGGGCGCTCGACTCGGCGGCGCTTGCACGGCGCCGCCCGGGGTGGGCGACGGACTGCCGGGCAGGCCGGACCTAACTTAACGTGATCACCAGCGAAGCGAAACCCACGCGTGTCGTTCTATATCTATTACCCTAAAAGTCCGAATCACGGCGAGTTGTCGGTCCACATCGGACGGTGATGCGCCACAGAAGATGGTGTTGACGGACACACAATTGGGGCTTGATTCTGCTCTGATACCCGGTTAAATACACGTAACTTTATTCACCGACGATGCACATAGTTCGCCCACTCCGAACACCCCCGGAGGAGCGTCACCCCCATGTTGCGTGTCCAGAACCTCGAGGTCGTCTACGACGACGTGATGTTGGTGCTGCGCGGCGTCAGCCTGCAGGTGCCACCCGGACGCATCGTCGCGCTGCTCGGCGCGAACGGTGCGGGCAAGACCACGCTGCTGCGGGCCCTGTCGGGCCTGCTGGGCGTGCACGACGGCGCCATCACCAAGGGCGCCGTCACGCTCGACGACAAGCCCATCCACCGGCTCCGGCCGGCCGCCGTGGTCCGCCGCGGCGTGTCGCAGGTGATGGAGGGGCGAAGAACGTTCGCCGAGCTGACCGTCGAGGAGAACCTGCGGCTCGGCGCCCACACCCGCCCGAAAGGACGGGCCGAGGCGATGGACCGCATGTACAGCCTCTTCCCCGTCCTCGCCCAGCGGCGCGGCAGCATCGCCGGATACCTCTCCGGCGGCGAGCAGCAGATGCTGGCGATGGGGCGGGCCCTGATGTCCGACCCGGCGTACCTGCTGCTCGACGAGCCCAGCCTCGGCCTCGCGCCGCGCCTGGTCGAGCAGGTCCGCGACCTGATCGTGCAGATCAACCGGGCCGGCACCGGCGTGCTGCTGGTCGAGCAGAACGCGACCATGGCGCTGTCCATCGCCGAGCACGGATACGTGCTGGAGACGGGCAAGGTCGTGCTCGACAAACCCGCCGCCGAACTGCTCGCCGACGACGACATCCGCGAGTTCTACCTCGGACGGGCCGAGCGGTCCTTCCGCGACGTCAAGCACTACAAGCGTCGCAAACGCTGGCTGTCATAGAGCCGCAACAACCCCTTCGGGAGTCGCCGTGCTGCGTTTCGAAGACGTCCGGCTCAGCTTTGCCGGCGTCAAAGCCATCGACGGTGTCTCGTTCACCGTCGCCAAGGACGAGCTGTTCGCCGTCATCGGCCCCAACGGGGCCGGGAAGACGTCGATCTTCAATGTGATCTCCGGTGTGTACCGGCCGCAGAAAGGCAGGGTGATGCTCGACGAGCTCGAGCTCACCGGACTGCGCCCGGACAAGGTCGCCAAGCTGGGCGTGGCCCGCACCTTCCAGAACGTCGAGCTGTTCCAGCACCTGACCGTGCTGGAGAACCTCATGCTCGGCCGGCACCACCACATCCGCTACGGCACCCTCGCCGCCATCGCGTGGCTCGGCCGCGCCCGGCGAGAGGAGATCGCCAACCGGGCCGTGGTCGAGGACATCGTGGACTTCCTCGAACTGGCCCAGTGGCGCCGCCTGCCGGTGGGGCTGCTGCCGTACGGCGTGCAGAAACGCGTCGAACTCGGCCGCGCCCTGGCGATGGAGCCGAAGCTGCTGCTGCTGGATGAGCCGGTCGCCGGGATGAACCTGGAGGAGACCGAGGACATGGCCCGCTTCATCCTCGACGTCCGCGAGGAGCTCGGCATCCCGATGATCCTCGTCGAGCACGACATGGGCCTCGTCATGGACCTCGCCGACCGGGTCATGGTCGTCGACTTCGGCGTGCCGGTCGCCACCGGCACGCCCGCCGAGGTGCAGAACAACCCTGACGTCCTGCGTGCCTACCTGGGGGAGGTGGAGGCGGCATGACACTCCCTGTGTCAACCTCAGGCAGCGACCAACGTGGTTTGTGTGGGTTGGTTCAGTCGTACAGCGTTGCCGTGCCGGTCGGGGTTGTATGGCGTCTGGTCGGTCCAGCAGCGCCAGATGACGCGGATCCAGGCTCGGGCGAGGACGCGGATGGCGTGTGGGTGGTCCAGGCCGCGGGCGCAGGCGGCGGCGTAGACCCTTGCTGCCCAGTCGCTGTCGTGGCGGCTGTTGTCGGCGAAGGTGGTGACCGCGACGCGGAAGCGTTTGTTGCACGCCCATCTGAAGTGCACGGCTCGGTGTTTGCCGGATTCCTTGGTCACCGGGGTGACACCGGCGAGCGCGGCGATGGAGTCGGGTCCGGCGTAGGCTTCGCGGGAGTCGCCCCACTCGGCGAGGATCTGCGCGGCGTTGATCTGACCAGACCTTGGCAGCGATGTGAAGATCTCGGCGTCCGGGTGTTCGCCGAGTGTGGCGACGACACTGCGGCTGAGCGTTTTCAACGCGGCCACGACCGCGCGCAGGACGGTGACGAGGGCGGTCACCGCGTCGCGGACGGCCTCGCACAGGACTTCGTCGGTAGTCCCCGCTGGGGCGGCGCGCAGCCGGGCGAGGAGCTGCTCGCCGGTGCGCCGGCCGGAGTAGCCGTGTTTGACGCAGAACGCGGTGAGGCGTTTCGCGCCGAGGTGCGCTGCGTGGCGGGCGGTCGGGTAACGGGTCAGGAAGTCCAGGGCGATCGGGGACTCGACGTCGGCGAAGACGGCCACGGCGCCGGGCCAGTGCGTGTCCAGCAGCGCGGTGAGCTGGTTGGTGGCCGCGACGCGCATGTCGACCAGGTCCCCGCGGGTCCGGGTCACGGTGCGCAGCGCCTTCGTCTGCGCCGTGTACGGGGTGGCCAGCTGCAGCCGGTGGTGCCGCAACCGCAGGTACTCGGCGATGACTTCCGCATCGCCCGCGTCGGACTTGGCGCCGGACAACACTTCGCCGTCCCGCCAGGTTTTGATCGCGTTGGGTTTGACCGGCACCACAGGGTGTCCGGCCTCCAGGAGGATGTCGACGAGCCGACCGTCGGGTCGTTCGATCCCGATCGGCATGGCCTCGGGGTGCCCGAGACCGGCCAGGCGGCGCAGCAGCCCGGCAAGACCGACGGCGGTGTGCTCCACGGTGAACGCGGCGACCCGCCGCCCGGCGCTGTTCTGGACACAGACCGCGTGGGTGGCCGAGGCCCAATCGATCCCGACGAAGAACTCAGCTCCAACAACGTTGAGCGACAACGGTTCTCCTCAGCTTGGCAGCGATGTGACTCGACGAACGGGGCTGACTGCCGGGTGGTCACTAACCGGCGCTCTACGGCGCTTCTCCCTGTTGCCGGTCGGCAGCCCCGACAAGAACCGAGAGCGGCGGTGTCATGCAGGCCCTCGAAGGGCGACCGGCACAGGCCGTCTCTCAGTTCTCGCCGAGTTCCAACAACAACCCTCTCAGAGGGCCCTGTCAGAAGGATGGTGCCCTAGTGACCGGCCAGCGGAGCGTCTCGGGCCGGTCATCAGCAGAGCAGCCCTGGGTCACGCGCCCGGAACGAAGTGAGGACGCATGACCATCGCCGATCTGGTCAAACAGCGCGCCGAGCGGACGCCGGACGCCGTCGCGATGCGGGAGAAGCACCGCGGCATCTGGCGCGAGATCACCTGGCGCGACTACTGGCGCACCGCGGAGACGGTCGCCCGGGCCCTGCGCTCGCTCGGGATCCTGCCCGGCGACCGGGTCGCGATCCAGTCGGAGAACCGCTCCGAGTGGCTCTTCGTCGACGTGGCAACCGTGGCGGTGCGGGCGGCGACCGTCGGGCTGTACCCGACGAACCCGCCCGACGAGGTGCGCCACATGCTGGCCGACTCCGGCGCGCGGATCCTCTTCGCCGAGGACCAGGAGCAGGTGGACAAGGCCCTCGCGGTCCTGGACGAATGCCCCGACCTGGAGTGGATCGTCTACCTGGAGCCCAGGGGCATCCGCGGCCGGTACAAGCACCCGAAGCTCATCTCGTGGAGCGACCTGCTGGCCTCGCACGAAGGCGCGGAACCGGTCGAGCTGCAGTCCAGCGACGACGACGTCGCCACCCTGATCTACACGTCCGGCACCACCGGGCGGCCCAAGGGCGCGATGCTCACCGTGGCCAACGTGGACTTCGCGATCCGGGTGCTGGTGGAGGGCGGCGGCTTCTCCGACCCGCCGCCGGGACCGCGCGACCTGACCCTGTCGTACCTGCCGCTGTGCCACGTCGCGGAGCGGGTCTTCACCACCTGGTTCAACGCCGCCGCCGGGGTCACCGTCCACTTCGGCGAGTCGATCGCCACGGTGCAGGCCGACCTGCGCGAGGTGCAGCCGACGATCCTGTTCGGGGTGCCCCGCATCTGGGAGAAGATGATGGCCGGCGTGACGATCCGGCTCGCCGGGGCGTCGCTGATCAAACGCTCCAACGCGCGGATGTGGCTGCGCGTCGCGGACCGCCTCGGCGCCACCCTGGAGCGCAACGGCGGCCGGCACACCGCCGGCAGCCGCCTGCTCTACGCGGTCGGCTGGCTGCTGTGCTACCGGGCGCTCAAGGAGCGCATCGGGATGCGCCGGGTCCGCTACGCCGCCAGCGGCGCCGCCCCGATCGCCCCGGACGTGCTGCGGTTCTTCATGGGCATCGGCGTGCCGATGTACGAGGTCTACGGCATGACCGAGAACACCGCGATCAGCACCGCCAACCGGCCCGGCCGGGTCAAGCTCGGCACGGTCGGCGAGACCCACAGCGGGGTCGAGCTGCGCATCGCCGACGACGGGGAGATCCAGACCCGGCACGCGGGCACGTTCGCCGGCTACTTCCGCAACCCGGAGGCGACCGAGGCGGCGATGACGCCCGACGGCTGGCTGCGCACCGGTGACGTCGGGGTGCTCGTCGACGGTACCCACCTGAAGATCACCGACCGCTCCAAGGACATCATCATCACGGCCGGTGGCAAGAACGTCGCGCCGAGCGAGATCGAGAACGCGTTGAAGGCCTCGCCGTTCGTCAAGGAGGCGATCGTCATCGGTGACCGGCGCGCGTTCCTGACCGCACTCATCGGCATCGAGCTCGACACCGTCGGGGAGTGGGCGCAGCGCCGCGGCATCGGCTACACCACCTACCGCGACCTGTCCGGCAAGCCCGAGGTCCTCGCGTTGGTCCAGGGCGTCGTCGACGCGGTCAACGCAGGGCACAACCCGGTCGAGCAGATCAAGACGTTCCGGATGCTGCCCAAGGAACTCGACCACGAAGACGGCGAGCTCACCGCGACGCAGAAGGTCCGCCGCGGCGCCGTCGCGTCGACGTTCACCGCACTCGTCGACGACATGTACGGGAGCAAGGTGTGAAGGACTTCGTCGAGAGCGTCCTGCGTGGCATCGGCACGGGCAGCGTCTACGCGCTGCTGGGTCTCGGGTTCGTGATCATCTACAAGGCGACGCGGGTCATCTCCTTCGCCCAGCCGGCGTTCATGCTGGCCGGCGCGGTCCTGGTGACCTACCTGGTCGGCCCGCTCGGCTTCTTCCTCGGCCTGGCCGCGGCCGCCGTGCTCACCGGCGGCCTGGCGCTGGGCGTCGAACGGCTCGCCGTCCGGCCGATGATCGGCCGGCCGGTGTTCACCGTCGCGATCATCACGCTCGGCATCGACATCGCGGTCCGGGTCGTCGTCAACGCCGCCATCGGCCTGGACGTGCGGCAGGTCGGCGACCCGTGGGGGCTGAAGGTGTGGAAGCTGCCCGGCGGGGTCCAGGTCGAGCAGCGGCACGTGGCGATGGTCCTCACCACGGCCGTGCTCATCGCCCTGCTGTTCCTGTTCTTCCGGTACACCCGGACCGGCCTGGCGATGCGGGCGGCCTCCTACGACCAGGAGGCGGCGCTCGCCCAGGGCGTCAGCGTCGGCTCTGTGTTCGCGCTGTCGTGGGCGCTGGCCGGCGCCCTCGCGGCGGTCGCCGGCACGTTCGCGGCGGTCGGCGGCAGCGTCAGCGAGTCGCTGTGGCTGATCGCGCTGACGGCCCTGCCGGTGATCATCCTCGGCGGCCTCGACTCGCTGCCCGGCGCCGTCATCGGCGGCCTGGCCGTCGGCACCGTCCAGGAGCTCACCGCCACCTACCAGGGCTCGTTCCCGTGGCTGGGCGGAAACATCTCGGTCGTCACGCCCTACGTGGTGATGTTCCTGGTCCTGCTCGTGCGCCCCTACGGCCTGTTCGGCACCCGGGAGGTCGAAAGGGTATGAGAAACCGTCCACTGCTGCGCACCTCCTACAACCAGGAGCTGGCGCTGCTCGACACCACCTCGAAGAAGGTGGCGGTCGGCATCCTGCTCGCCGTCGGTGCGGCGCTGCCATGGCTGGTCGAGGACCAGCTGCTCCAGCTGATCGGGCTGGCCTGCGTCACCGCGATCGGCGCGATCGGCCTCAACATCGTCACCGGCTACGCCGGGCAGGTGTCGCTCGGGCACGCGTTCTTCCTCGCGATCGGCGCCTACACGGCGGCGGCCATCGCCGGGGACCCCGACGCGCGGACCGTCGGGTTCGGGGTCACCGAGATCCTGATCTGGCTGCCGGCCGCCGGTATCGTCGCCGCGCTCGCCGGTGTACTGGTGGCGCCCCTGGCCACCCGGCTGCGCGGCCTGTACCTGGCGATCGTCACGCTCGGGCTGGTCTTCATCGGCGGCCACATCATCAACGAGTGGTCCTCGCTCACCGGCGGGCCCGGCATCGGCCGGCAGCCCCCGGCGCCGACGCTGCTCGGCTACGACCTCAACACCGGTGACGCGTTCCTCACGAGAGATCAGAAGCTCTACCTGCTGATGCTCGTGCTGCTCATCATCGCGGCTCTCGCGGCGCGCAACCTGGCGCGCTCGCGAGTGGGCCGGGCCTTCACCGCCATCCGCGACCGCGACATCGCGGCCGGCGTGATGGGCGTGAACCTGGCCAGATACAAGACGATCGCCTTCGGCGTCTCGTCGTTCTACGCCGGCTGTGCCGGTGCGCTGCTCTACGTCGGGATCGGCTACTTCGACCCGACGACCTTCAACCTGCTGCTGTCGGTGCAGTACATCGCCATGGTCCTCATCGGCGGTGCGGGCACGGTCAGTGGTGCCGTCCTGGGCGCCTTCCTGATCACGCTCCTGCCGCGGCTGATCCGTGAGGTCCCGTCGTTCCTGCCGTTCATCAGCAACTCGCCCGCGGAGTCCCCGAACGCCTACCAGCTCGAGACCGTCCTCTACGGCGTGTTGATCATCGTGTTTCTGATCTTCGAGCCACGCGGGCTGTTCGGCATCTGGATCCGGCTCCGCAACTACTGGAAAGCCTGGCCGTTCTCGTACTGACCTCGTCGTAAGGAGCTCCTCAATGAAGAGGTTGGGCATGTTTGCCCTCGCCGCGGTGCTGACCGTCGGCTCACTCGCCGGATGCCGTGGCGGGGACAGCACGGAAGACAAGGGTTCGTCGGGCGCGAAGTCCGACGTCGGGATCACCAAGGAGCCCTGCCCCAAATCCGAGCACAAGGACCGGGGCTGCATCTACCTCGGCATCATCTCCGACCTGACGGTCGGACCCTTCCACGTCCTCGCCGTGCCGATCACCGACGCGCAGAAGGCGTTCTGGAAGCGGGTCAACGCCCAGGGCGGCGTCGGCGGGTATGACATCGACGCGGAGACCTACGTCCGCGACAACAAGTACAACCCGCAGACCCACAACGAGGCGTACCAGGAGATGAAGGGCAAGGTCCTCGCCCTCGCCCAGAGCCTCGGCTCGCCGACCACGGCCGCGATCCTGCCCGACATGAAGGCCAACAACATCATCGCCGCGCCCGCCGCGTGGACGTCGGCGTACGCGTTCGAGGACAACATCCTCGAGTCCGGCGCCAACTACTGCATCGAGTCGATGAACGCCGTCGACTACGCCAACGAGACCTTCAAGCCCAAGACCGTCATGGCGGTGCACCTCGCCGGTGACTACGGCGACGACGCCGCAGCCGGGGCGAAGATCGCCGCGGAGAAGCTGGGCATGACGTTCGTCAATGTGAAGACCGACTCCGGCACCGACAAGCAGGCCGGCGCGGTCACCGCCATCGTCACGCAGAAGCCGGACCTGGTCATCCTGACCACCGGGCCGGCGGACGCGGCCGCGATCGTCGGCGGCGCCGCCCAGCGCGGCTTCACCGGCAAGTTCATCGGCACCAGCCCGTCGTGGAACCAGGGCCTGCTGGCCACCGCCGCCGCACCCGCGCTGAAGGCGCTCTACCTGCAGTCCTCGCCGTGGAAGTCGTGGGCGTCGGACACCCCCGGGCACAAGGCCATGCGGGAGGCGCTCGGCTCGTCCGTCACGCCGAACGACGGCTACACGTCCGGCTGGGTCTGGTCGTACCCGCTGCTCGCCGCGCTCAAGAAGGCCCAGGCCGACGGTGACCTGACGCGGGCCGGCCTGCTCAAGGCCGCCAAGTCGCTCACCAAGGTCGACTACGAGGGCATGCTGCCCGACGGCGCCGGCAACTACGCCGGCGGCGCGGATGGCACCTTCCGCCAGTCGCTCATCTACAACCCGACCGTCGGCAGCGGCGGCCCGAACGACATCAAGCTGATGAAGGACTACTTCACCGGCTCCGTCGCGAAGGACTACAAGCTCGACAAGGCCTGCTACGAGAAGCTGTAGGCGCACAGGGATCTGAGGACGACCCGTTCGGCTGACTGGCCGAACGGGTCGTTTTCCGTCGATCTTGTCCGGACCTGGCCCGATTCGCGGCGGGTCGGGCCGCATGGGGTCGGCAACGCGACACTTTTTCACGACGTACCGCTCGGTAGGCTGGCGCAATTTCAGCGGGACTCCCGCCTCTCTGCCCACCCCACCAGGAGAGGACGGTTCATGTCGATACGTCGACGTACCGTGCGCGCCTTCCTCGCCGCCGTGCTCACGGCGAGCGTGTTCGTCCCGTTGGCCAGCGCGACCGAGGCCGCCGCGGCGACAATGCCCGCCGGATTCCAGGAGCAGGTCGTGTACGGCGGGCTCACCAACCCGACCAACATCGAGTTCTCGCCTGACGGCCGCGTCTTCGTCGCCGAGAAGAGCGGGATCATCAAGGTCTTCGACAGCCTTGCGGACACCACCCCGGACGTCTTCGCCGACCTGCGCACCAACGTCCACGACCAGTGGGACCGGGGCCTGCTCGGCCTCGCACTGGCGCCGGGCTTCCCGACCAACCCGTGGGTCTACGTCCTGTACACCTACGACGCGCTGCCCGGCGGTACCGCGCCGAAGTGGAACGACGCCTGCCCGGACGCCAACAACGGCACCTGCGTCGTCACCGGCCGGCTCTCGCGGCTGCAGGCCAACGGCAACCAGATGACCGGTGCCGAGCAGGTACTGATCACCGACTGGTGCCAGCAGTACCCCAGCCACTCGATCGGCGATCTGCACTTCGGTGCCGACGGCGCGCTCTACGCCTCCTCCGGTGACGGCGCCAGCTTCAGCGCGACCGACTACGGTCAGTTCTCCAACCGGTGCGGCGACCCGCCGTCCGCCGCCGGCACCGCACTCACCCCGCCCACCGCCGAGGGCGGCGCCCTGCGTGCCCAGGACATCCGCACCACCGCGGACCCGACCGGCCTCAACGGGACCGTCATCCGGATCGACCCGGCGACCGGCGCCGCGCTGCCGACCAACCCCAACTTCGCCTCGGCGGACACCAATGCCCGCCGGATCGTGGCCTACGGCATGCGCAACCCGTTCCGGTTCACCATCAAGCCCGGCACCAGCGAGGTGTGGAGCGGCGAGGTCGGCTGGAACACGTACGAGGAGATCAACCGGGTGCAGAACCCGGTCGCCAGCACCATCGGCAACTACGGCTGGCCGTGCATCGAGGGCCCGAGCGCCCAGAGCGGCTACGACGGCGCCAACCTCAACCTGTGCGAGCCGATGTACGGCGCCACCCCGTCGGTGCCGAACGTCCAGCCGTACTTCTCCTGGAACCACAACGCGAAGGTCGTGGCCGGCGAGAGCTGCCCCAGCGGCGGCTCCTCGTCCTCCGGCGTCGCGTTCTACCCCGGCAGCGGCCCCTACCCGGCCGCCTACCAGGGCGCGCTGTTCTTCTCCGACTACAGCCGCGACTGCATCTGGGCCATGATGCCCGCCGGCGCCGGTGGCCTGCCGTCCACGTCGAACATCATCACGTTCGCCGCGGGCGCCGCCAACCCGGTCGACCTGGAGATCGGCCCCGGCAACGAGCTGTACTACGTGGACCTCGGCGGCACCGTGCGCCGGATCCGCTACTACGCCGGCAACCAGCCGCCGGTCGCGTCGATCACCACCAACCGCACCTCCGGCGGCACGCCGCTCGCGGTGACCTTCGACGGATCGACGTCCTCCGACGCCGACCCCGCCGACCAGGGCGTGCTCACCTACCAGTGGGACTTCACCAACGACGGCACCTTCGACACGCCCAACGCCGCGGCCAGCGTCACCGCCAGTTACACGTACACCGCGCCCGGGACGTACACGGCCAAGCTGCGGGTCACCGACACGCTCGGCGTCACCAACGACAAGACGGTGACGATCACGGCCGGCAACGACGCGCCGACCGCGGTCATCGACACGCCCGCGGCCAGCTTCACCTGGGCGGTCGGCAACACGATCAGCTTCACCGGCCACGCCGGCGACCCGCAGCAGGGCACCATCCCCGCGTCCGGGCTCAGCTGGACGATCGTGCTGCACCACTGCTCCTCGCCGGGCGTGTGCCACGAGCACCCGATGCAGACGCTCAACGGCGTCGCCGGCGGCACGCTCACCGCACCCGACCACGAGTACCCGTCATACCTGGAGTTCCGGCTCAAGGCGACGGACTCGGGCGGGCTGACCAGCACCACCACCGTCAACGTGCAGCCCAAGACGGTCGACCTGACGTTCGTCAGCAACCCCGCCGGGCTGAACCTGACGGTCGGCCCGACGAGCCAGGCGGCGCCGTTCACCCGCACCGTCATCCAGGGCTCGACGAACACGGTCAGCGCGCCGACGCCGCAGCTGTACAACAACGTGCCGCACGCCTTCAACACATGGTCCGACGGCGGGGCGCAGACCCACGTCATCACCGCGCCGGCGACCGACACCACCTACACCGCCGGCTACGTGTCCTCCTGCCAGGACACCTACGGCTACATCTGCTCGGCCTCGCCACGGGCGTTCGTGCCGGCCGACGGCACCGTGCTGCCGCTCACCGGCGACGACAACCTCAGCCAGGTGTCGCTGCCGTTCGGGTTCAAGTTCTACGGCACCACGTACAACTCGGCGTGGATCGACACCAACGGCCGGCTGAGCTTCGCCAGCCAGGGCACCTCAGACACCACGCACGGCGCGATCCCGTCGGCGGCCACGCCGAACGCGTCGGTGTACGCGTACTGGACCGACCTCGTCGTCGACGGCTCGGCCAGCGTGCGGACCGCGGTGACCGGCTCCGCGCCCAACCGGCAGTTCGTGGTCGAGTGGCGCAACGCCTACCAGTACGGGTTCACGTCCCGGCGGATCAACGCCGAGGCGATCCTGTACGAGAATGGCGACGTCGTCACCAACTACTCCGGCATCGACAACACCGCCGAGGCCGGCGCGTCCTCCACCGTCGGCATCGAGAACGCCAGCGGCACCGTCGGCATCCAGTTCTCCAACAACACCTCGGCGCTGCAGAACGGCATGGGCGTGCTGTTCAAGTCGCCGGGTGGCGGCGCCGACCCGCCGCCGGTGACCGGCAACGTCACCGGCACCGTGACCAACCAGGGCACCGGCACGCCGGTCGCCGGCGCCACGGTGACGCTCACCCCGGGCGGGACGACGAAGACGACCGCCGCCAACGGCACCTACACGTTCACCGGCGTGCCCGCCGGTGCGTACACGGTGACCGCCGCGGTCGGCTCGGGCGGGCAGTGCGGCGGCGGCGGGGCCTCCGCCCCGGTCAACGTGGTGGCCGGGACGACCACCGTCAACCTGGCACTGACGCAGGGCGCCGACGCGTTCGGCTACACCTGCGCAGACGGCCCCCGCACGTTCATCGACGGCGACACGCCGCTGACCCTCACCGGGGACGACAGCATCGTGCAGCTCACCACGCCGTTCCCGGTGAAGCTGTACGGCACCGCGTACAACTCCGTCTGGGTCGACACCAACGGCAAGGCGAGCTTCGTCAACCCCGGCGCGGCCAACGCCGACCACACGACGCTGCCGACCACGCTCGTGCCCAACGCGACGGTCTACCCGTTCTGGTCGGACCTGGTCGTGGACGGCCAGTCCAGCGTCCGCACCGCGACCACCGGTGCGGCGCCGAACCGGGCCTACGTCATCGAGTGGCGCAACGTGTTCATCTACGGCAACACGTCGCGGCGCCTCACCTTCGAGGCGGTCTTCTACGAGAACGGCGACATCGCGTTCGCGTACAAGGACCTCGACAACGCGTTCGAGCAGGGCAGCAACGCCACCGTCGGGATCGAGAACGCCGCCGGGACCGTCGCCTACCAGTACGCCAACAACCAGCCGGTGCTGGTCAGCGGCAACGGGGTGCTGTTCCACCCGCCGGCCGGCTGACCTCACCCGCGTTTCAGCTCGGCGGCCACCTGCCGCATGAGGTCGATCGAGGCCTCATGCGGCAGGGCCATCGCGGCCAGCCCGCGCAGCCCCTCGGTGTGCGAGGCGATCAGTTCCGGCTCCTCGAGCAGCTGACCGCCCTTGTGCAGGATCCCGTCGTCAGCCCCGAACTCCAGCACCGTGAACGCGCCGTCCCACCCGATGTGATGACCGGCGTTGAACGGCACGACGCGGACGTCGGTGTACGGGCGCTGCGCGAACTCGACCGCGTGCTCGATCTGATCGACGAGGACGGCCTCGTCGTCGTGCAGCGGCAGCCGGCGCAGCACCGACTCGTCGATCAGCGCCTGGAACCGTGACGGCGACTCCCGCTCGAACAGCTCGCTCTGCCGCCGCAGCCGGAACTCGACGCGCTGCTCGTGATCGCCGGCCTTCTGCTCGGCGGTCGTCGCGGTCGCGTACCGCCGGGTCTGCATGAGCTCGGGGAACTGCATCGGCTCGAAGGTGCCGACGAACACCGCCTCCGCCTCGAACCCCACGTAGGTGAGCAGGGAGCCGGGCAGCGCGGCACGGTACTCGTCCCACCACATCCGCCGTTTCGCCGCCCTGGCCAGCTCCAGCAGGTCGTCGACCAGCTGGGTGTCGTGCAGCCGGTAGTAGGCCAGGAGGCTGCGCAGGTCGCTGACCGAGATGGCGACGGTGCCGTTCTCGATCCGGATCAGCTTCGACAGTGACCACTCCATTTCGGCGGCCACCAGGTCCTGGGTCAGTTCACGTTCCCGCCGGAGCCGTCGCAACTCGGCTCGAAGGCGACGCTTGCCCACGATCGGTCCACTCATGGACTCTTCCCCCAAATCGCGTCCAGATGGCAACGCGGCGTCTCTACCCGATTCGCGGCGAATGCACCTAGTGACTTCAGCCCCGTGATTTCAGCCTGGGGACTTCAGCCGGGGGGTGTGCGCGGCCAGGAAGATCTCGGCCAGTACGCCGGGGTCACCGCCGGGCGAGGCTGAGTCCGACGAGGATGCCGGCGGCCACCGCAAGGGCGACCACGATCACGCCGGCCGCGATCCACCAGGCGGTCGCGCTGCTCACCTGGGGCGGCTCGATGGCCGGCACCCGTCGTGGCGGCCGCTGCGCCGGCTGTTGCGGCACGGGTTGCCGCGGTGCCGGTTCGCGCGCCGGTAGGTGCGGCTGCCGGTCATCCGGGACCGGCAGCCGCAGTGGCGGCTGCTCGGCGGGCGGGAGCTCCACCGGTACCGTGGCCGCTTTTTTCGCTTTTGAGGTTTTTCTGGGTTTTCGCACCGGCGGAGGTGGGGGCTCGACCTCCGCCGGTGCATACGTGTCCTCACCGGCGAGCCCGTCGTCCTCGACCGTCGCCCAGGGGGAGGGGCGGACGGTCCAGTCGGACGCGCGCGCGTAGTAGACCGGTGCCTCCGGGGGATGTGCGTCGCCGCCCTGCTGCCGGGGTGGTGGCTCGCGTGCGGGCGGTGATGCCGCCGGTGGAGGGGCCGGTGGGATCTGCGGTGCCGGTCGGTCCGGCGCGGTCGGTGCCCAGGGGGAGGCGTCAACCGGCCTGACCTGCGGTGCTGTCCGGGAGCGTGGCACCTCACGCGGCGGCGGGAAATAGATCCCGTCCTCCGTGTGGTCGTCGTCGCGACGTCTGTGGTGCCGGCCCTCGGTCATCGAGTTCCCTTCTCGTCGGCGAGGCCGCTACGCAGCGCAAGGATGAGGAAGCACGCTGCGGTCAACCTAGCACTGGGAACCGTCGATGTGTGACCGTGCGGCTACCGATTGATCAAGTCGCTTTGCGGTATCTGAGGATCGCGCAATTCGCACATTCGTCTGGAATCTCTCAGATCTGCCGACGGCCGGCCGAATGTCCAGCACGTCCGAGCGGGTGGAGGGCTCTGTCGATGTCGGTCGATGTGCGGGCGGTGCGGTCGCACCCGGCGCTGCGCGGCGCCGTGGCCCTTGCGCTGCTGAGCACCAGCTGGCTCGCCGCGCAGTGGCCGCACGTGATCGTCCACCCCGCGATCGGCTGGCTCCCCGTGCCGCTCAGCGCCGGCCTGGCCGCCGCCGTGTGCTTCCGCACCGCCCGCCTCGCCGGCCCCGCCGGCCGCTTCTGGCGCCACCTCGGCGTCATCATGCTCATACTGCTCGCCGGCGTCCTCAGCAGCGCCGTGGACAGCCTCACCGGCCCCGACGCGCCGACGCAGCGCTCCGGCGGCCTCACGATGACGCTGTACCTCGGTGCCGTCCTGGTCCTCGTCTGGGCCCTGCTGCGCCTGCCGATCCGCCGTCGCATGATCACCTTCGGCCTCGACCTGGCCGTCGTGGTCTGCGCGGCGGGCCTCATGGCCTGGTTCTTCGCCGCACAGGGCTCGCTGGAGCTGACCAGGGTCACCGGCACGGCCTGGACCGTCTTCGGCATCGTGGTGCTGCTCTTCGCCGGCCTGCTCGCCGTCGCGAAGGTCGCCCTCGCCGGCACCGGCGGCCTGGACCGCACCGCCCTGTGGGTCCTCGGCGGCACCGTCCTCACCGGCGCGGGCCTCGGCGCCGTCGCGCCGCTGCTGGCGTCCAGGCCCTACCTCAACGACTGCCACCTGTCGATCCCGGTCTGCGCCGCCGGCATCACCCTGGCCGCGCTCGTGCAGCGCCACGCCGTGCCTTCCCCGGCGGCTCCCCGCGCGCCGGCGCGGCCGTTCAGCCTCCTGCCGTACCTGGCGGTCATCGTCGCCGACGGCTTCGTCCTGGCCGGCATCGGCCCCGACCAGCGCCACACCCGCGTCCTCGTCGCCGGCTCCGTGCTGCTCACCCTCCTCGTCGTCGCCCGCCAGCTGGTCTCCTTCTACGAGAACACCGCCCTGCTCGCCCGCGTCGACGCCAGCATGCTGGAGCTGCGCAGGCACGAACGCCGCTTCCGCTCCCTCGTGCAGAACTCCGCCGACATCTTCGCCATCACCGACGCCGCGGGGCGGGTCACGTACGCCAGCCCGAGCCTGCTGCGCTTCCGGGGCGTGACCGCCGAGGAGATCCCGGGCGCCACCGTCAGCGACCGCATCCACCCCGACGACCTGATCGAGTCCCGCCGGCTGACCCCCCCTCCGGCACCGCCACCCTGCAACTGCGGCTGCGCCACGCCGACGGCGACTGGCGCTGGTTCGAGGTGGTCAGCAGCAACCTCATGCACGACCCCAGCGTCCGGGGCATCGTCAGCAACGCCCGCGACATCACCGAGTCCCGCCGCTACCAGGACCAGCTCAGCTACCAGGCCTCCCACGACGCGCTCACCGGCCTGGCCAACAGGGCCCTGTTCAACGCCGCCACCACCAGCGCGGTCCGGGTCGCGCAGTCCTTCTCCTCGGGTTCTTCCGGCTCTTCCGGCTCTTCCGGCTCTTCCGGCTCTTCGGGTTCTTCGGGTTCTTCGGGTTCTTCGGGTTCTCCGGGCTCTTCCGGGTTGGCGCTCGCACTCGTCGACCTCGACGACTTCAAGGCCATCAACGACCGCCTCGGCCACGCCGTCGGCGACGCCCTCCTCGTCGAGGTCAGCGAACGCCTGCGCGCCAGCGTCCGCCCCGGCGACACCGTCGCCCGCCTCGGCGGCGACGAGTTCGCCGTCCTCCTGCCCGACGCCACCGCAGCCGACAGCGCCCGCATCGCCGAGACGTTCATCGACGCGCTGGCCGCCCCGGTGCGCGCCGCCGGCTACGAACTGCTCATCCAGGCAAGCATCGGCGTCGCCCGGCACACCGTCGACTGCGACGCCAGCGACCTGCTGCGCCGCGCCGACATGGCCATGTACGCCGCGAAGGAGCTCGGCAAGAGCCGCTGGGTCGAGTACGGCCCGGAACTGGACGCCCACGCGGTCGAGCACGCCCAGATCGCCGCCGAGCTCAGCCAGGCCCTCGACCGCGACGAACTGTTCGTCCTCTACCAGCCCATCGTCGGCCTCCCCGACGGCGACGTCCGCGGCGTCGAGGCCCTCGTCCGCTGGCGCCACCCGACCCGCGGCCTCGTCTCACCCGTCACCTTCATCCCCGTCGCCGAACGCACCGGCCTCATCGTCGCCATCGGCGCCTGGGTCCTTCGCCAGGCCTGCACGCAGGGCGCCCGCTGGGCCCTCGACCTCGGCGACCACGCCCCCTGGAAGATCAGCGTCAACGCCTCCGCCCGCCAACTCCTCGAACCCGCCTTCGTCACCACCGTCGTCACCACCCTCGCCGACACCGGCCTCGACCCCGCCCGCCTCACCATCGAGATCACCGAGACCGCCGTCTTCGGCGGCGGCCGCGCCCTGGACACCGTCCGCGACCTGCACGCCCTCGGGGTGAAGATCGCCCTCGACGACTTCGGCACCGGCCACTCCTCCCTCGGCCTCCTCCGCACCTGCCCCGTCGACGTCCTCAAGGTCGACAAGTCCTTCGTCGACGGCGTCACCGGCACCGTCGAACAGGAGGCGATCGCCACCTCGATCAGCGAGATCGCCCAGGCGCTGCGCCTGGAAGCGGTGGCCGAGGGCGTCGAAACCGCGGCGCAGGCGGCGCGGTTGCTGGAGCTCGGCTACCACCTGGCCCAGGGCTTCCACTTCGCCCGCCCCCTGCCGGCCGCCGAGATCGCCCCGCTCTGCACCCCCGAACCATCCCTGACCGCCACGTCGATCTCCACCCGCGCGGACGTTCACTCCTGATGCCTTCCCGACGCCGAGGACCTGCGACCTCAATCACGATGGCGAGGCTGAATCCGGACGAAACGGGCGCTGCGATATGGCGATTCGTCATGGTTGAACCAGCGACGGTGTTGTAGCACCGAATGATGCCCTCGACGGCGCTGGATCATGTGAGTTCGGACCTGGCGTGGCATCACCCCGGGTACGGCACGGACGGTGACCGCGCTACCCGGTCGCGCCGCCGGAGGCTGCGCGGAACCACGAAGGCCGCAGCCGCGCTGGATTTTCTATTACGGGCATGCCAACCCGCACGCGAACCGCGACGATGGCCCATCCAGAGCATCCGAATCATGGACGCCCACCGCCAGTCGGCCCGCGATCGAACAGTCGAGGAAAGGCCAAGGCGCGCCGGCCTGGGCGCGATGTCGGCAGGCCACGGCATGCGGGGCGAGCCGACCGCGGCAGCGGCCGGTCGCGGTGGTGGTGAGGCGCGGCGTGCGGATGCGGCGGCCGGAGCGGGTCGCGGTGACGGCGGCACGGCGTGGTGCGCGGGTGGGCCGGGTGGTGGCGCCGGACGACGCGCGGCGGGCTGTTGGTGGTCTGGCAAGGTGCGGCATGCGAGCGAGCGGCCGGCTGCAGCAGCTGGCTGATCGCGGTGATGCCAAGACGTTGCGAGCGGGTGGGCCGGTCGGGCTGGTCGGGCTGGTCGCGGCAGCGGACTGCGACGGGCGAGTCATGGTGGCGGCAAGCAAGGCGCGCCATGCCGGGCGAGCCGAAACGCGGCGGACGGTGCGCTGGTCACGGTGGCGGACGGGGCGCTGATCGCCGTGACGACAGGTGGCGTGCCGGGCGAGCCGAAACGCGGCGGACGGTGCGCTGGTCACGGTGGCGGACGGGCGCTGATCGCCGTGACGACAGGTGGCGTGCCGGGCGAGCCGAAACGCGGCGGACGGTGCGCTGGTCACGGTGGCGGACGGGCGCTGATCGCCGTGACGACAGGTGGCGTGCCGGGCGAGCCGAAACGCGGCGGACGGTGCGCTGGTCACGGTGGCGGCAGGCGCCGTGCTGGGCGCGCCGACCGCAGCGGACCGGTGCGCTGGTCGCGGTAGCGGATGGGGTGCACTCGTCATGCCGGCGGCAGGCGCGGCCTACGGGCCAGGCGTGGTCCGGCGACCACGGGCGTGACGGCCCAACCGGTCGCTGCGGCGGCATCGCACGGCACACCGCCAGAGCGGCGAACGCGACGTGGCGGCGGGCGAGGCACACCCGAGAGGGGTGGCGTGCCTCGCCCGCCGCGTCAAGCAGAGCGGATCGGAGCGGATCGGTCAGGCGGTGGTGCCCCACATCGCGGCGAAGGCGGCCGCCTCGCCGGCGAGCCAGCGCTCGACCTCGCCCTGCTTGAGGGCCGGGTCCGGGCGCAGGACGTCGCCGCGGCGCAGGTCGACGAGGACGGGGGTGGCGTTGGGCAGGACGAGGTCCATGTGGCGGGTCATCAGGTGCAGGGTCGCAACCGCTGCCTCGTCCTGCGGCGGGTCCTCGTCGAAGTGCAGCCGGACGGCCTCGCCGTGACCGTCCGCATACCGCAGGCCGAAGTGTGGGTTGATCTTCACCGGCAGGTTGCCCAGCATGCCGAGGGCGTCGCGGGTCGGGGTGATCTCCACCTGCGACAGGTCGCCGAGTGACTCGATGTAGCGCAGCGCGCCGGGGACGACGGACTCATACAGCGGGCGCCACCGCGAGTTGACCTGATCGACGACCGCGTTGAGGTAGGTGCCGCCGGTCCGGAACCGGATGTCCGCCTTCAGTGCCTTGACGAGCTGGCCGTGCGGGTTGAAGCCGGAGCCCGACTCCCGCTGACGGCGCAGGCCGCCCACGAAGCTCGCCTTGCGCGGGCCGGTGCGGCCGACATAGCGCGTGAAACTCAACAGGGTCGCATACGGAACGGACCCCGGGGTGACGGTGGACACGGTCACTTGCGCTCTCCTCCCAGCCAACGAAAGCGACTCAAGAACCCCAGCTCAAGAGCGACTTTCGTACACACATTCTAATCGATCGGCGCTACATTTCCCAGTCTCGGCGAACAACCTGTGAAACACACCGTTTAAGTAGGTAAGGTGGCGGCATGACGACGTTCCACTGGTTCCTGCCGACGACCGGCGACGGCGATCAGGTCGGCGCGGCGACCGTCGCCGCGGGTGCCGCCGCACACGTCCGGACACCCACCGTCGCGTACCTGTCGGAGGTGGCACACGCGGCGGAGGAGGCGGGGTTCGCCTCGGTGCTGACGCCCGTCGGCGCCGGCTGCCTGGACCCGCTCGTCATGTGCACGGCGATCGCGCAGCACACCACGACGCTGCGGATGCTGGTCGCGTTCCGGGCCGGGTTCACACTGCCGACCCTCCTCGCACAGCAGGCTGAGGCCTTCCAATGGATCTCCGGCGGCCGGCTCGCCCTCAACGTCGTGACCGGCGGTGACCAGCAGGAGCAGCGGGCATACGGCGACTTCGTCGAGCACGACGGCCGCTACGCACGCACCGCCGAGTATCTCCAGGTGCTGCGCAACACCTGGAAGGGTGAGCGGTTCGACTTCCACGGCGACTACTACCACGTCGAGTGCGGCGGCCTCGGTACCCCACTCGCCGACGTCCCTCCAATCTACTTCGGTGGCGCCTCACCGGCGGCGGAGGACGTGGCCGCCCAGCATGCCGACGTCTACCTGATGTGGGGAGAGCCGCCGGCCGCGATCGCGGAGCGGGTCGCTCGGATGCGAGCCAAGGCAGCCGCGCACGGCCGGACGCTGCGCTTCGGGCTCCGGGTGCACGTCATCGTCCGCGACGACGCCGACCAGGCGTGGGCCGAGGCCGACCGGCTGCTGCGTGGCATGGACCCGGCGCGGATCGAGGCGGCGCAGGCCCGGTTCGCCCGGATGGACTCCGTCGGCCAGGCCCGGATGACGGCCCTCAACGCCGGCACGACCGACGGCCTCGTCATCGCACCCAACCTGTGGGCCGGCGTCGGCCTGGTCCGCGAGGGCGCCGGCACGGCACTGGTGGGCAGCCCCGAGGAGATCCGGCAGCGCCTGGCCGAGTACGAGGGCGTCGACGAGTTCATCCTCTCCGGCTGGCCACACCTCGAGGAGGCGCACCGGGTCGGCGAGGCGGTGCTCAGCCGCAGACCAGGTCTGACACCCGTCCCAGCGTGACCCCGTCCGCCGAACGTCAGCGGGCGGGTCAGTCACTCGATCCGATGGTGGAACCCGGACCGCTGCAGCTCAACCACAGCCCTGAACCCGCCGAGCAGATGAGCGCCGAGAGGCGGGGGCTCGGCCGCAGATCAGGTCTGACACCGGTCCGAGCATGAGCCGGGTGCCGAACGCCACTGACGCCAGTGACGCGGCGACGAAGATCGCGGCAAGGACGGCCGTCGGCACGCGGGTCAGGCGTCCGATCTGATCGGCGTCGGGACTGCCGCGGCTCGAACACAGCCGCGCTTGGCGCGAGCGCCCCGACTCCGCCAAGCGGCATAAGCGATGTGAGGCAGGGCTCAGCCGGAGATCAGGTCTGACACCGGTCCGAGCATGAGCCGGGTGCCGAACGCCAGCGACGCCAGCGAGACGATGACGAAGAACGCGACGAAGATGATCGCGGGCACCCGGGTCAGGCGTCCGATCTGGTCGGCGTCGGAGTTGGGTGCCTGGCGGCGGAAGCGGGACTGCTGCAGCTCGAACACGGCCCTGACCCCGCCGAGCAGCATGAACCACGAGAAGGCATACGCGAACGCGCCCTGCACCTGCGGTGACCCGAACCATGAGACACCGAAGATGATCGCGCCGGCGACGACGACGGAGACCACACCGTAGACGTTGCGGATCATGATGAGCATGGCGGCGAGCAGGAGCAGCAGGAGCCAGAGCAGGACCGTGATGCGGCCCGCGCCGAGGATCGCGGCCGCGCCGAGCCCCAGCAGCGACGGCGTGATGTAGCCCGCGAGGCCGGTCACCACCATGCCCAGCCCCTTGGGCCGGCCCTTCGACAGGGTCAGGCCCGAGGTGTCGGAGTGCAGCCGGATCCCGGAGAGGCGCCGGCCGCTCAGCACCGCCGCCAGGGCGTGGCCGCCCTCGTGTGCGATGGTCACGAAGTTGCGCATGACCCGCCACGCTGGTCGCAACAGGACCGCGAGCAGCGCCACCACGGCGGTGGCGATGACGACCTCACGCGGAGGTGCGGGCAGCCGGCTGAATGCGTCGCTCAACTCATCGAACACGAATGCAGAGCCTGCCACCTGACGTGTTGAATGAACAGCGTGGAGATCAGGCGCTTTGTCGACACCGACTGGCACGGCGGCGGCGAGCACCGCGGTGAGCCCGGCGAACACGGCAGCGGGCACGGCGAACACGGCAGCGGGCACGGCGAACACGGCGGCGGGCACGGCGTCTGGGACGTGTGGCACGAGGTCGTCGCGGCAGGTGAGAGCTACGACAACGACCCGGCGTCCACCGAGCAGGACGCCCGGTCGCACTGGCTGCTCCCGCCGCCCTTCGAGATCTGGGTGGCGGTCGAGGACGGCGAGGTGCTCGGCACCTACAAGGTCGGCCCCAACAAGGGCCGCCTCGGCGACCACGTGGCGAACGCCAGCTTCATGGTGTCGACCCGTGCGCGGGGCCGCGGCCTCGGCCGCGCGCTCGGCGAGCACTGCCTCGAGCGGGCCCGCGAGCGCGGCTTCACCGCGATGCAGTTCAACGCGGTGGTCTCGACCAACACCGTCGCCGTGAGGCTCTGGCGCTCGCTCGGCTTCATCATCGTCGGCACGATCCCCGACGGTTTCCGCAGCACGAAGCACGGTTTGGTCGACTTCCATATCATGTATCGGCAGCTGTAAAGGTCTCCGACGCCCAAAGAGTCCCCCTTGCGGGGAGTAATGCCTGGTAACGGTTGTGACCTTCATCTTGCATTCTGTACGAATACCCCGATGCGTACTCCCCCCGAAGCACGCGACGACACCGACGACCACCTCCGGTCGCTCAGCGAGGACCTCACCGGTTACCGCATCGGTGACGCCTACCAGCTGATCGAGCCGATCGGCGGCGGTGGCACGGGCACCGTGTGGCGTGCCCGGGCACTGCAGGGCGACGGCGAGGTCGCCGTCAAGCTGCTGCGCGAAGACCTCATGGCCGAGCCGAAGGCGGTCAGCCGCTTCGTCCAGGAGCGCGCGATCCTGCTCATGCTGCGCCACCCGCACATCGTGCGGGTCCGTGACCTGGTCACCGTCGGCACGTCGCTCGGCCTCGTCATGGACCTCGTCGAGGGCGGCAGCCTCCGCGACCACCTGCACGAGCAGGGCACCCTGGCGCCCGCCGCGGCCGCGACACTGCTCGCCCAGGTCGCCGACGCGCTGTCGGCCGCGCACCGGCGCGGCATCGTGCACCGCGACCTGAAGCCCGACAACATCCTGCTCGACCGCGACGACGGCCGGCTGCACACGCGGCTCACCGACTTCGGCATCGCGCGGGTGCTCGACACGCCGAGCATGACCACGCCGGGCGCGCTCGTCGGCACCGCGAACTACATCGCGCCCGAGGCCGTCTACGGCGGGCGGCCGGCCCCGTCCGCGGACGTCTACGCCCTCGGCGTGGTGCTCTTCGAGCTCGTCACAGGACGGCCGCCCTACGCCGGCGGTCCTGCCTGGGCGATCCTGCGCCGGCACGTCGACGAGTCGCCGCAGCGCGTGGAGGGCATGCCGGAGGCGGTCTGGCGGGTCGTGGAGGCCTGCATGGACAAGCGCCCAGGCCGCCGCCCATCGGCGAAGGAACTGGCGCACACGCTGCGTGTCGTGGCCAAGCGCACCGCCGACGACCAGCCACTGCCGCCCCAACCCGTGATCCATGAGCTGCCCTCCTTCGAGCCGCCGCTGCCGAAGCCCCGGCCGCCGACATCTTCGCGCTCACGTATGACAGTTCTGGCGGTCGTGCTGGCGGCGGTCACCGTTGTCGCCGTGCCCGCCTGGCGGATCGTGCACCGGCCGAGCGCCGAGACCGCGGTCCAGCGGCCGGACGCGCCGCCGCCGAGCGCGGACGGTCAGGCGGCGAAGCCACAGCCGAGCGGGTTGCCGTCGGCGGGCGGTAGTCGTACACCCGGCGGCGCGAGACTCGGTGCGGGTGCGCCGACGCGTTCAGCGGGTCCGGTCGAGGCCATCGTGTGGAGCGCCTGGCAGTGCGCCGACCAGTACACGTGGGACATCGGCCATCCGCTCCTGGCGCAGCCGTGCCATCAGACCAGCGGGGTCGCGGTCCGGATGGTCGGGCATGCACAGGCACTGCCGGCCATCCAGGCCGACATCTCGATCTCGCTGATGGACGCCGACTCCGGGGCGGTCGTGGACGGCCCCCACACGTGCACGGAACTGATGTTCACCGACTTCGCCCCGAACCACGACTGCGGGCCGTTCGACGCCACGCCGCCGCGCGGCCACCGGTACTTCGTGCTGCAGAAATGGGTCTACACGAACCGGGCGATCCTGCCCGGCGGACAGGTCAGCGGACCCGAGTTCGACTGGTAGGAAAAGTCGCTGGAATTGTCGTACCCATGTGGTGAGGTGTCGGCATGATAGCGACCGAGCCCTCGGGCCTCGACCAACTTCTCGCCGAGCACTGCGCGGACATCGCCGCACTCGCCCGCCACCTGCGGGACGTCATTGTCGAGGCCCGGCCCGAGCTGACCGAGCGGGTCTACAGCGGCTGGCACGGCTTGGGCTTCCACCACCCCGAGCAGGGCTATGTGGCGGCCATCTTCCCCGGCACCGATTCGGTGTCGGTCGGGTTCGAGCACGGCGCCGACCTGCCCGATCCGCACGGGCTGCTGCAGGGCACCGGCAAGCGGCTGCGTTACCTGCACTTCACCGTCGACGGATCCGCGCCGACCCATGAGCACCTGGTCGAGTATCTGGACCTCGCGGTCACGTAGCCCTCAGCTGTCAGCGACCACACCGTCAGCGACCACAGGCAGACCGTCGGACCGCATCGCACGGCCGTCCTCGGTGACGACCGCGCACTCGTGGCCGGGCAGCTGGGCCAGCCAGTCGATGCCCGCCTCGCCCATCGCCAGGGCCGCCGTGGCGTAGGCGTCCGCCGTGCCGAGCTCCGGCCCGACGACCGTCACCGAGCGCAGGGCGGCCGCGGGCTCACCGGTGAAGGGATCGTAGACATGCAGACCACGCTCATACGTGCCAGACGTCGCCACCGCCATGTCGGTGACCTCCAGGACCCAGGCCAGCGACAGTGCCTCCCACGGATGGCGCACCCCCACCCGCCACGCCGAGCGTCCCGGCGCCGCGCCACGGACGAAGACGTCACCGCCGGCGTTCAGGCAGTGGTGCGAGGAGCCGAGCAGCTGCAGCCGGTCGCAGGCGCGCTGCACCGCCCACCCCTTGACGTAGCCCGACGGGTCGAGCCTGCCGCCCACCATGATGTCGAAGTAGCCCCGTGTCTCGTCCCACAGCGACGTGCACCGGTCGAGGACCTCGCCCACCATCGGCGAGCAGTCCTCCCGCCGCAGCTCGCCACGGCCGAGGCGGCTGATCTCACTGTCGGGCTTGTAGGTGCTGAAGGTCGTGTCGACCAGCCGGAGCCAGGCGAAGACCTCGTCGGCGAGGCGTTCCAGCTCCGGCACCGGCAGGGGATCGGCGAGGTCGAGGCTGACCGCCATCCCCATCACGTGCTCGACCCGCACCAGCACGGGTCACGCCTGCAGCGCGCGGTCGATCGCCGACTGCAGGGACAGCTTGTAGCCGGAGCTGGTGTAGGTGGCACCGGAGACCGTGTCGATGTTCGCGCTCTGCGCGGACAGCGCCTGGGCCTTGAGCTTCGGCAGGGCGCTGTTGTTGATCTGCACGGACCGCGAGTGGTCGCTCGGCGAGTCCAGCACCTTGATGTCGGTGATCTTGCCGCCGGACACGACGATCGACAGCTCGACCGACCCGTATTCGACGTAGACGCTGCTGCCGCCGAAGGTGCCGTCCTTCATGGTCGTGCGTGGCGGCTTCGGCGCAGCGGTGGTCGGCTTCGGCGCGCTCGTCGTCTTCGTGGCACCGCCGGCGGGCGGCGCCGCCGTGGTGGTCATGGTGGTCGCCCCGCCGTTGCCCGGTGGCATGCTCCCGGCGGCGCCGGGAGCGGCGGACGGTGGCGGCACCGAGCCGCTCGGCACGGGGCCGGTCGCGCCAGCGGCCTGTGGGTTCAGGGGCCGGTCGGTCGGGCTGCTGAAGCCGGCCTTGGCACTCACCAGCAGGACCGTGCCCGCCGCGGTGCCGATCAGGGCGATCATCGCGCGTCTCACGAGGGACCAACTCTCAGGAACGGGAGCACAGCTCTAGAACTCGAAGGGGTCGAGGTGGACCTGCCGCCGCGGCACCCGCAGCCGCCGGAGCACCTGCAGGGACTGCGTGACCAGGCCGTCCGGGCCGCACAGGTAGATGTCACGCTCGGTGATGTCCGGCACCAGTTCGCGCATGCCGGTCGGGGTGAACAGGCGCCGGGGGCCCGGGTCGCGCCGGTCGCCGACGACGAACCACAGCGTGGCGTGCCGCAGCTCCGCGAGGTGCTCCAGCTCGTCCCGCAGGTGCAGGTCGTGCACGGCCGACGCCCGGTAGATCACCACGGCGCCGGGCGGCAGCTCCTCGAGCAGCGCGCGGATCGGCCCGATGCCGCTGCCGGCGGCGATGAGCACGGTCCGCGACTTGACCCGCCGGCTCGCGGTGAAGTCGCCCCACGGACCCTCGACGAAGATCCGCACGCCCGGGCGCAGGTTGCGCAGCGCGTTGGTGTGGCTGCCGACGGTCTTCACGGTGAGCCGCAGCCAGCGGCCGTTCGGCGCGGCGGACAGCGAGAAGGGGTGCGCCTGCCACCACAGGCCCCGCGACAGGAAGCGCCACCGGAAGAACTGCCCGGCCTGCGCGTCCAGGTCGTGCAGGCGGTTGCCGGTGATGTAGATCGACACCATGTCCGGGCCCTCGGCGACCACGTCCGCCACCCGCAGCCGGTGCCGCAGGTTCAGCGTCAGCGGCGCCACGACCCGGCCCCACACCACGGCGCAGATCATGACGACGTAGAAGACCGTCCACAGCGTCCGCCCGAGGCCCGGCTTGAAGAGCTCCTGCCCGTTGGAGAACTGGTGCGCGAAGCCCAGCAGCAACGCCAGGTATGCCGTCAGGTGCAGGAAATACCACAGCTCGTATGGCAGGGCCCGCCGCAGCCGGCGGATGCTCAGCAGGCCGATGCACACCAGCATGCCCGCTGCCAGGAAGGCGGTGACCATGTCCTGGTATTCGGTCAGGATCGTGCCGAGCTCGCTGACGAAACCGACCCGGTCCGCATAGGCGTAGCCGACGGTGATCAGCGACGCATGGGCGAGGATCGTGACCAGCACCGAGCCACCGAGCTCGCGGTGCCACAGGCCCAGGTGCCGGGCGCCGATCCAGCGCTCGAGGACGGACAGCCGGCTCATCAGGATGACCTGCACCAGCAGCAGGTAGCCGGCGATCAGGCCGGTCACCCGCCCGGCCGACTGGAAGACCTCCGCGGTGGTGTCGATCGAGCCGGGCTTCGTGCCCAGCCACCACGGCAGCAGGGCCAGCGCGAAGCCACCCCAGAAGAGGGTGCGCAGCAGGAACCGTCCGGCGCTGTTGTGCTCGACGGGTCGTGCCGCCGGCGCGGCGAGGCTGCCGGCCGCGCGTTGTTGCCGAGGGACGGTCATAGTTGATCTTGTCTCATGTGGTTCCACTGCCATTGGTGGTATCAGAACCCGCTGGCCAAGGGCCATAGGCTTAAGCCGGACTTCAACCTGCGCACAAGATGCTCGCACGTGCCCCTGGAAGGCGCGCCCCTAGACTGGCTCGATGCAGCGGTTCTGGCGAATTGCCCTGGTCGTCGTGGCGGTGGTTGCCGCGTTCGGCGCGACAGGGCTGGGCGTGGCGTACACGCTCGGTGTCTTCACCGACGCGGGGCGCTTCCGCTCCGCCCCTGACTGCGCGGTGCTGGACGCGTCAGCGGTCGCCGCGGTGGTACCGGCGGCGAAGATCGAAGCCGACGGCGACAACTGCACGGCAGGGGACGGCAAGACCCAGCTCAACGTCGGCTTCACCGTCGTGTCGAAGAAGGGCACGGTCGGCGGCCCCGAGCTCGCGTCCCGCTATCTCGACGTGGTCGGTGGCACCGACCATGAACGTCTCGACGTCGGCGACCAGGCGATCCGTCAGCGGGTGCAGGCGATCGGCCAGCCCGAGATCATCACGATGCGGGTCAGCAACCTGATCGTGGTGCTCTCCGTCGCCAACCTGGGCGGCGGCGAGCTGCCCGCTGCCGCGGACGCGGGCCTCGTGGAGGTCGCCAGGTCCCTCGCCACCAAGCTCAACGGCTGACACCCGCCACGTCACCGCGCCGCTCACGGAGGCGCCCACGACGCGGCCCGCGGTGCCGCAGCGGCGGGGAAGCACCCGGATCCCGCGTGGCCGGCGCCGCCAGCGGAGGGCCGAAATGCCCTGGAGGGCCGAAAGGCCCTGGAGGGCCGAAAGGCCCTGGAGGCCGCAAGACCCGGAAAGCAGGAGGCCCGACCGGGGTTGGCGGCCCGGCCGGGCAGGTTGGCGAACACGATCGAACGGACCCGGAAGAGCTAATCTCACCCGCCCTGCACAAAATCACATAGCGGGCAAAAAGGACATGTCAGGGGAGTTGGCGCAGGAAGCGGCCCGCGGCGTCTGAGCGGTCCTGATAGCCGAGAGCCTTGTAGAACGCGTGGGCGCCCTCACGGGTACGCAGGCTGGTCACCTCGACGCTGTGGCAGCCGCGCATGAGGCCGAACGTCTCCGCGGCCGCGACCAGGCTGGTGCCGATCCCGCGGCCCCGAGCGGAATCGGCGACGGCGAGCGCGACGATCCGCAGCCACGACCCGTCCTTCTCGAACGACGGGATGATGTGCGCGGCGATGACGCCGAGGAGGCGGCCACGCTCGTCCCAGACGAACGCGCCGCCGTCGGGATGGTCCACCCAGGAGCGCATGCGCCCCGCGACGTCGGTGCCCTCCTGCGTATAGCCCAGCAGCTCCAGCAGCGTCGTCACCTGCTCGGTATCGTCGGTGGACAACCGGCGCACCCCGCGGGCGACCTGCATACGGTAGGCGTGCAGCACGTCAGCGCTCATGAATGCAGCGTAGAACCGGCGGCGCCGTTTGTACCGGCCTGAACGCAGTCATTCACGTCCGCGGTGCACGTGCATCGTCAACGCGACACTTGACTGTTCTGCCGATCGTTCTACCATCCGCACCCGCAAGTGCACGTGCGCCTAGATCTCGCAGGAGCCGTCGGCGCAGGCAGCGTCGTCAGAAGCCCCGGACGGCGAGCCCAGGACGGTGAGGGACGACTGGCGCAGCGCCTGCTCGAACACCTCGACGGGCTGCGCGCCGGAGACGCCGATGCGCTCGTTGAAGACGAAGAACGGCACGCCGTTGATGCCGTAGGCGCGGGCGGTCGCGATGTCAGAGCGCACGTCGGCCTCGTGCGAGCCGTCGGCGAGGGCCTGCTTGGCCGCCACCTCGTCCAGCCCGACCGCGCCTGCGAGGCCCGCGAGCACCGCCTGGTCGCCGATGTCGGCGCCCTCGGTGAAGTACGCCTGCATGAGCCGCTCCTGCAGCGCCGCCTGGAGGCCGTGGGCCTTGGCGAAGTGCAGCAGCCGGTGCGCGTCGAGGGTGTTGGCGGTGCGGGCGCGGTCGAAGTCGTACGCGAGGCCCTCGTCGGCCGCGATCTGGGTCACGTGCGCGAACATGCCCTTGACCTGCGCCGCGGACAGCCCCTTGCGCGCGGCGAGGGACTCGCCGACCGTGCGGGGGTCGCCGACCGGCGTCGACGGGTCGAGCTGGTAGCTGCGCCACTCGACGGTGACGGCGCCGTCGAAGCGGGACAGGGCCCCTTCGAGGCGGCGCTTGCCGATGTAGCACCACGGGCAGACGATGTCGGACCAGACCTCGACCTGGATCATGCGCACTCCTTACTCGTTGACGGTTCAACAATAGCGCGCGCAGATGATCCAGGCCGAGGCCGGAACGGTCACCAGTCGGAGTTCGATCCTCCCGTACCGAGGATGACCTGGTCGAACGTGTTGCCGTCGTTGTCGTCGGTGTAGGCGACGCTGACCTCACCCCACGGCGAGACCGCGACCGACTGCTGCTCCTGGCGACCCGTGGCCGTCTGGCTGAGGACCTGGGCCGCCAGCCGGCCGGTGCCGGTGCCGTCGGGGTTGAAGCCGCGGACCAGGACGTCGGCGGCAGCGGAAGCGCCTGTGGAGTAGCCGACCACGGTGTTCGCCTGGTCGTCGATGCCGATCGAAGGGGTGGCCCCGCCGGCCGCCACGAGCGTCTCCACGTGCCGCGGCGTGCCGTCGGCGCCGAACGAGCGGGTCCACACCCCGGCGGTGCCGGTGTGGTCGGACTCCCACGCGACCGCGAACGCGCCCGAGAACGACGCCGCGATCGCGGGGTGGCGCTGCTGCCCGTCGCCGAGACTGTTCGCGGAGCGGCGGGTCAGGTTGACTGCCCCGTTCGCCTTCGCCAGCCGTACCAGGGCGACGTTGAAGAATCCGTTGCCGTCGGCGTCCTCGTCCCACACGACCAGCGCGTCGCCGGACGCCGAGGTGGCCACGTCGGGCCGGTGATGGCCGCCGGTGGTCTGCGAGGCGGTCACCTCGTAGGCCTTCGTCGTCGGCGCGGTGTAACCGGCCGCCTTCACGGTGTAAGCGGTGCCCTGCACGTCCTCCCAGACCACGCTGAACGCGACGGCCGCGGTGCCCGGCGCGCCGTCCGGGTCGACGGCGACCTTCGGCAGGATCTGGTCGCCGGCGGCGTCGGCGTTGGCCCGGCCCGACGCCGTGACACTGCCGGTCGGCGAGACGACCCGGTAGACGATGTTGAACACGCCGTTGCCGTCGGGGTCCTCGGCCCAGACCACGACGGCGTTGCCCTTGTCGTCGAGGCCCACGTCGGGGCTGACGTGCTTCCAGCCGGTGCCGGCGGTGCCGCCGGCCGACAGCTTCAGCTCGTACTTGGCGACGCCGTCGGTGAACAGCCGCAGCCAGACGTCGGAGTGGCTGTTGTTCTCGGGTGCGGTGGTGTCGCGGTCGTCCTCCCAGACCACGGCGACCTGCCCGTTGCGGTTGGCGGCGATGGCGGGCGTGTCCTGGTCGCCGGTGGCGACGCTGTTGGCCGTCGTCCACGTCATCGACGCGGCGGCGAGTGCCAGAGCGGTGGCTGCCGTTGCAAAAACCATTGAGAAGACTCCTACAGGGCCCGGAGGCCGGGCTGGCCATCGAGGATCGCGAACGACTTGAGGGTGGTGGCGGCCGCGCCGTGCTCGGTGACCGTCGTGACGGCACGGAAGTCGGCGCGGACCTGCGCGGGGCTGATCGTGGTCCGCACGTAACCGCGCAGCCCGGAGTGGAACTTGAGGTGCGGGTTCGTGGCGACGTTGGGGATCGCGGTCGCCGCCGAGCCGTTGCCGCCGGAGGTGATCGACGTGCAGACCAGTTCGGTGCCGATGGTCGCGGAGTTGCCGTTGGCGTAGTCGGCCTTCAGGTCGTTGGCCCATGCCGCGTGTACGTCACCCGTCAGCACCAGTGGGTTGCGTACCGAACGGTCCAGCCAGCCCTGCTGGATGCGGGCCCGCGACGCGCGGTAGCCGTCCCAGGCGTCCATGCTCGCGGCGCCGCTCGCGTCGAACTGCCGGGCGAAGAACACCTGCTGGCCCAGGATGTCCCAGGTGCCGTAGTGCTGGGCGAGCCCGTCGAGCAGCCACGCCTCCTGCGCCGCGCCGGTCAGGCTCCTGGTGGTCGAGTCCGCGGCGGCGCACACCTTCCAGCCGTCGCCGCAGGCCTGGTCGTCGCGGAACTGCCGGGTGTCGAGCATGTGGAACGTGGCCAGGGTGCCCCACCGGACGCGCCGGAACAGCGGGATGCTGTTGCCCGCCGGTGCCGCGCTCGGCCGCAGCGGCATGTTCTCGTAGTAGGCGCGGTAGGCGGCGGTACGGCGGGCCGTCCACTGTGCGGTGGTCAGCGCGGGGCTGCTGTCGTTGCGCACCATGTTCGCGTAGTTGTTCTCGACCTCGTGGTCGTCGGGGACCACCAGCCACGGCGCGATCGCGTGCGCCGCCTGCAGGTCCGGGTCGGACTTGTACTGCGCGTACCGGCGGCGGTAGTCCGCCAGGGAGACGATCTCGGCGCCGGCGTGCGCGCGGACCCCTCCGGTGCCGGTGCCGCCCTCATAGATGTAGTCGCCGAGGTGCAGGATCAGGTCGGGGCGGTCCTCGGCCATGCGGCGGTACGCCGTGTAGTAGCCCGACTCGTAGTGCGCGCACGACGCGAACGCCATCACCAGGTCCCGGCCGACGGTGCCGGCGGCGGGCGCGGTGCGGGTGCGCCCGACGGGGGAGATGTGGCCCTGCGCGCGGAAGCGATAGTAGTACTCGGCGTCGGGGGCGAGACCGCCCGCGACCACGTGGACGGAGTGCGCGTCGGCGTAACGGGCCGTGACCGTGCCGGACGCGACGAGCGAGGCGAACGTGTCGGTCGTGGAGACCTGCCAGTCGACGGTGACGTCGACGTTCGCCATGCCGCCCTGGCCGTCGGCGTTCAGCGGCGACGGGGCGAGCCGGGTCCACAGCACGACGCTGTCTGCGGCAGGTTCGCCGGAGGCGACCCCGAGCTTGAACGGGAACGGGACGGCGGCCTGGGCGCCGGTCAACGGCAGTGCGACGGCCCCGGCGGTGACCAGTCCACTGAGGACGAACGTGCGGCGGCTGAGCCTCTTCATGCCGTATACTTTTATCACTATCGATGAACGTGCGGTGTCCTGCAGCTAGCCGCGGGCTGCATTCGGTGTACGGCCGAACTGCCGCCGGAACGCCCGGTGGAAGCTCGCCACGTTGCCGAACCCGGCCTCGGTGGCGACGTCGATGACCCGCAGGTGCCGCATCGCGGGGTCGGCGAGGTGCCGTGCCGCGCGTTCCAGCCGCAACCGCCGCGCCGTGGCCGCGTAGGACGCCTCGTGCCCGGCGAACAGCCCGTGCACCGTGCGCACCGAGATCCCCAGCCGCCGCGCGGTCGTCGCCGGTGACAGGTCCTCGTCGGTCAGATGCTCCGCGATGTCGTCGATGCACATCTGGTACGACCTGGGCGAACGCACCGGAGTCAGGATGGACGGCTCGAGCGCGATCGACAGCATCCCGGCCGCGTGCAGGGCCAGCCGGGCGGCGGTCGGCTCCTGCAGCGGGCCCCGGGTCAGGGTCTCCAAGGAGTGCCGCACGGCCGCGCCGACCCCGATGGTGGTGTCGACGGCGGTGGCGGTGCGCACCGGTCCCGCCGTCGTCAGCGTCCGCGCCGGTACGAACAGCGACAGCTGCCGGAAGTCCCCGCCGAACTCGAAGCGGAACGGCTCGTCGGCGTCGACCACGGCGATGTCGCCCGGGCGCAGGGTCGCCACCCGGCCGTGCTGCGCCATCAGGCTCGTGCCGCTGACCTGCAGGTTCGCGTAGTAGCCGCGGATCGGGTCGCGCTGCACGCCGGCCTCGGTGCGGTGCACCGTCTGCCGCTGCGACTCGATCCGCGCCAGGCTCAGCTCACCCAGCCGCCACTGCGTCACCGACCCCGCGAACCCGCCCCGCAGATCCGACTCGGGCGTCAACGCCAGGAACGCCTCGCAGATCAGCTCGCGCCAATGCGTGAACTGCTCGGCCGGTGCCAGCGCCGACGTCGTCCAGTAGCCGTGGTGGTCCATCGCGCACGTCTCCTATGCCCCGTTCCCCGTCGCCATGCAACGCCGGGTTCCGCTCCATCGGACATGGTTGCGACGGCCTTCCGACACCGTGCCGGCACGAGGATCAGGCGGAGTTCCTGCCGGTGGCCCGGAAGTAGGCGTTCGCCGATGCGGTGAACATCAGCGGGACCGCGGCCCAGACGGCGGCGACGTGCAGCGCCCTGGACGCGGCGATCGCCCACCACGTCAGGTCCGCGTCGCCGGTGGCGGCGCTGAGCGAGTTGCCGTCCACGAGCCACGAGATGGGCTCGATGATCAGCGACAGGGTACCGACGATGCCGAGCACCAGGGCGAGGGCGAGACGCGCCCACCGGCGCCCGGCACGCATGCGCAAGGTGGTGAGGATCGCGGCGGCGTACACGGTGCACCGGAACAGCACGCCGGGCAGCGGGTTGTCGCCGGCCTGGTCCGCGCCGACGACGATGACGGTTTCGAGGGCGCCCAGGGCGACGGCGGCGAGCCACAGCCCGGACGCGGCGCGCACCGCGACGGGCGGCCGGCCGGTGGTCAGGAGAGTCATACCCTTCACTGTTCGCCGTCGCGAACCGGGCGGCACGCCCCCTGCCCACCGGATCCATGGTGCGGCTAACCCCCGTACCGGCCGAGCATCGCCACCGCGTCGCGGGTCATCGTCGCGATGACCTCGGCCGCGGGCAGCAGCGACGTGACGAGACCGACGCCCTGCCCGGCCAGCAGCGGCATCTCCTCCAGATCGCCGGTGGTGAGCCCGCGCATCGGGACCAGGTTGGAGAACCGGTGCATGGTCACCGTCTCCCCGCCGAGGACCGTCTCGCCGATGACCGTCGGTTCGTGCTCCTCCTCGTGCTCCTTTGCGGTGTCGAGCCATTCCCGTACCACCCGGTTGCGCAACACCCGCATCGGGTTGAAGTCCGGCATCTCCGGCCCGAACATCGACGTGCTGACGGTCTCGGTGGCGTCGAAGCTCAACAGCCGGCTCTTGTACCCGTCATGCGCGTCCGACTCCCCGGTGGCGACGAACCGCGTGCCGACCCAGGCGCCGTCCGCGCCGAGCATCAGCGCGGCGGCCACCCCGCGGCCGTCGGCGATCCCGCCCGAGGCCAGCACCAGCGCCGGCGCGACGGCGTCCACCACCAGCGGCACCAGCGCGAAGACCGGCAGCGTCGCGGCGTTGTGACCGCCGGCCTCCTGCCCCTGCGCGACGACGACGTCGACCCCGTCGTCCACCGCCCGCTTGGCCGCGTCGACGGAGCTGAGCTGCTCGAAGACCCGCACGCCCGAGGCATGCAACTGGTCGATCCACTCCCGCTTCGGATGCCCCCAGTGGAACGACACGACCGCCACCCCGGCCTCGCACACCGCGTCGATCTGCGCCTGCTCGGTGAAGACGGTGATGAAGTTGACGTTGAACGGCCGGTCGGTCTTCGCCTGGATCGTGGTGATCGTCTGCGTCAGTGCGGCCGCCGGCATGAGCCCGACCCCGAGCGAGCCGAGCGCGCCCGCGTTGCTGACCGCCACCGGCAGCTCCGGTGTCATCCCCACGAACGCCATGCCGGCCTGCGCGATCGGGGTGGTGAGGCCGAACGCCTCGGTGAACCTGGTCCTGAGTGCCATACCGTCCACGGTGCCGAACCCACGCCGCCGCGGTGTTGCCCACCGCGCATCCCGCATTGCATTCCGTGCAGACGTCGGCTCATTGACATTCTTGCCAGGGGCCCGCCGCCACCCGGGCGACGGGCCCCTGCTCGTTCAGAACCTGTCACAGGTTTGTGCCGACCCCTGCCGTGCCGAGGAGCAGTGCGCGAAGGCGACCACTGCTGGTGATTGCCTGCTTGGCGGGGGCCGTGATCGCCTCGGTTCGCGGCGGGGAGGCATCCAACCGGATCGGCGCCGCCGCCCGGACCGTCGACGGAACACCCCGTGGTGTTCGGGCTCGGCTCCGTCCACGGACTCGGCACCGGCTGCCAGGTGAACGGCCGGGACGCATGCCTGGTCAGCATCACCTACGAATGCTTGGCTGAGCACGGCGGCATGCCGCCTGTGTCTTCCGCAGGCCAGGCAAATGGCCTGGTCAAGCTGGTGCGCCCGGTAGGGATCGAACCTACGACCTTGGGATTAGAAGTCCCCTGCTCTATCCGCTGAGCTACGAGCGCATGTCGTCGGACAGGCTACCGCCTGGGGCGGAGGATTCGCTTGTGGGGAGCCAAATCGACGCTCTCAGGACAGCATTCATTGCCGTCGGGCACAAGCGGGTTCCGTTGGTGTGCCGCCGGTTTCGCAGCGGGTGGCGGTGGGATCACGCTTCGGGTCGTTCGGGTCGCTCTTGGTCTGTCGCCCTCTCTGGAGCTCCTGTACGTGCTCGTCGGCTGCCGCGATGTGTCGCCCCGATGCCGCGTTGCTCGCCGGCGCGGTTCTGGGCTGGGCGCCGTCGCGACGCCGGGATGCGGACCCTTCGAAATCTGACGGGCAGCTGCCTCGGCGCCCAGGTCGCGCACCGTTTCGAGACAGAAGCACGCCGCTGCGCGGGGTCGGATCGCGCGCCTCCCCGAGGCCGGGCACGCTGCCGTCTCGGCCTGCGGGCGGGCCGTTCCGGCTGGGACGCGGCCACTCCACAGCTGGGCACGGCGCCGTGCCCAGCTGTCGGGCGATCCGCATCTGATGGTGGGTCGTGACACCGGATGGTGCGGCGTCACGACCCACCTGCCGCGGTCAGGCGGGCACCGGGACCCTGCCACCCCGGTTACGCCTGCGGCGGCCGCCGCTCACCTCGTCGGACTCGCCCGAGGTGGTGTCGTCGCCCGAAGTGGTGTCGTCGTCCGAGCTGTCGGACTCCTCGACGGGTGCGGCTTCCTCGTCCGGTGCGGCGTCGGGCGTCGTGAGCTCCGCGGCGTCGTCCGGGGCGGTGAAGCCGGCCATTGCTGCGAACGCCGAGCCGTCGAACGCGGCGTTGACCGCGTTGTCCAGCTCGGCCATGACGTCCTCCGCGAACGGGTCCCGGGTGGCGTCCTGCGGAGGCTCCTCGACGGTCGTGACGAAGCCGCCGAGCTCCGCGTCATAGTCGCGGTGGCGGGGCAGGTCATTGAGTGCCGTCACCGGAGTGCTCGACTGACCTGCGATCCGTGCGTCGGACAGCTCGTCGTCGATGGCGCTGGTCAACGTGCTCGCCCGGACCCGGGCGAACTTCGCCCGGCCGCGCGACAGGTCGTGACCGACGGTGGTGGCCTCGAGCTCGTATGCCACGCGCTTGACGTGGTCCTCGGTCTCCCAGTTGCGGCTCGACAGCCTGCCGGTGACGACGACCGGATCGCCGACGTGGACACAGCGCATCACGTTTTCCGCGAGCTGGCGCCAGCAGGTGACGCGCAGCCGGAGCGTGTCGCCGTCGACCCAGCGCTCCTGGTGGCGGTCGTAGCGCCGGGATGTTGCGGCGACCCTGAAGTTGGTGACCAGCTGGCGGCTCTCCTCCAGCCGCCGGCACTCGGGCTCGGTGAGCACGTTGCCGACCATGGTCACGGTCGTCTCGTTCATGTCCGTCTCCCTCCCGTGTTGTGGACTCGGGACGGAGCATCGGTCAGATCGGGTCGTCGCCGCTCGGAGGTGGAGCCGGATCTGTGGATAACTGGGTGCTTGTGGACAGGGTCGCGCCACGTCGGATGATCTGGTACGTGCGGGCGGCTTGTTGGGTGTACACCTCAGAAGGCGGCGTGGGCGAGGTTCTGGGTGAACACTTCCCAAGCCCCGCGACGGCGCACCAGCAATTTGCGCGACAGCAGATGCGGGTCGCCGGCGAAGAAGACCCTGTCGATCGCGCGCCGGACCTTCGCGAGGCCGGGTGGGGACTGCGAACCGGTCACGATCATCACGTCACGGGCCGGGACGCCGACCACGAGCTCACCGGGCACGGCACGCTCCAGGCCCGCCCAGAACGGCTCGGCGAGCAGCAGCGTCGAGGCGATGCCGTCGAACTGGAGCATCAGCGCGGGCGGCTGGCCGTGGACCTGCGCGGCGCCGAGCCGGTTGTCGAGGTTGTGCGCGGCCTGGCGGCGCAGCATCCGCCTCGGCAGCTCCATGCGCTGCAGGTCGGCCCAGGTGACGAGGCGTTGCCCATACGGCGGACCGTAGCTGTAGCCCACTCCGAGACCGCCCATGAACTCGTCGAGCACGGGCGCGTGCACGTCGTCGCGGCGGATGTCGCGAAGTGGTGCAAGGACGGGGAGGAGCGTGAGCTGCACGCTTGCAAAGTAGGACGGTGACGGATGTGAGACAAGCTCTTGTTTTTGCACCATCTGCTTGCTAGGGCGTCCGCGGGCCGTCGCAAAAAACTGTCGGTGGGGGTCGGTAGTGTCCGGCCCATGGTGAATCGAAGACTCCAAGCCGACGCGATCGGGATGGTGCTGGGCGGTGTGCTGGACGCGGTGTTCGGCGATCCGCGCAGGTGGCACCCTGTCGCGGGGTTCGGGCGGTTCGCGGGGGCGGTCGAGCGCCACACGTATGCCGACGAGCGGCCGGCGGGAGCGCGGTTCACCGCGGTGGCTGTGGGTGCCCCGGTGGCCCTCGCGGCGGTGGCGGCCTGGCTGACGAGGCGCAGGCCGATCGCCCGCACCGTGCTCGTCGCCGGTGCGACCTGGGCCGCGCTGGGCGGCGCCAGCCTCGCCCGGGAGGGGCGGGTGATGGCCGACCGGCTCGACGGCGGCGACCTGGAGTCCGCGCGGGCGCAATTGCCGAATCTCTGCGGGCGGGACCCGTCGGCGCTCGGAGCGCCCGAGCTGGCGCGCGCGACGGTGGAGTCCGTCGCGGAGAACACGTCGGATGCCGTGGTCGGCCCGCTGTTCTGGGGCGCGGTCGCGGGCCTGCCGGGCATCGTCGGGTATCGGGCGGTCAACACGCTCGACGCGATGGTCGGGCACCGCTCCGCGCGGTATGCGAGGTTCGGCACGGCGTCGGCCCGCCTCGACGACCTGGCCAACCTCGTGCCGTCGCGGGTGACGGCGGCGCTGACGGTCGCCGCCGCGCCGGTCGTCGGCGGGCGGCCCGGTGAGGCGCTGCGGGTGTGGCTGCGCGACGGAGGGCGGCATCCGAGCCCGAATTCGGGGCAGTGCGAGGCGGCCGCCGCCGGTGCGCTCGGCATCCGGTTGGGAGGCCGCAATGTGTACGGGTCCCGCGTGGAGGAGCGGCCACACCTCGGCGACGGCGGGCCACCGGCTCCACGTGACGTGCGCCGGGCCGCGACCCTGTCCGTGGTCGTCGGCGCGGCGGCACTCGGGCTCGCCTGCGCGGCAAGGGCAGGAGCCGGGCGGAGCATCGCCAGGCGGCGCCGGAGCGTGGCGGAGGTGGCGGAGTGAGCGGGCTGCTGGTTGCCGGCACGACCTCGGACGCGGGCAAGAGCATGCTCACGGCCGGGATCTGCCGCTGGCTGCGCAGGCGCGGCGTCGACGTCGCACCGTTCAAGGCGCAGAACATGTCCAACAACTCGGCGATCGCGGTCGACGGCGGTGAGATCGGCCGGGCGCAGGCGCTGCAGGCGTATGCGTGCGGGCTGGAGCCCAGCGTCAGGTTCAACCCGGTGCTGCTCAAGCCCGGTTCCGACCGCACCAGTCAGGTCGTCGTCCTCGGGCAGGCCACCGGGCATATCGGCGCGCGCAACTACCACGAGATCAAGGACCGGCTGCGCGGGACGGTGCTGGAGACGCTGCGTGAGCTGCAGGCCAAGCACGACGTGGTGATCTGCGAGGGTGCGGGGAGCCCGGCGGAGATCAACCTGCGGGCCGGTGACCTGGCGAACATGGGCCTGGCCCGCGCGGCAGACCTGCCGGTGATCGTGGTCGGTGACATCGACCGTGGCGGGGTGTTCGCCGCGTTGTACGGCACACTCGCGCTCCTGGACGCCGACGATCAGGCTCTCGTCTCGGGCTTCGTGATCAACAAGTTCCGCGGGGACTCGGGGCTGCTGCAGCCGGGCCTCGACTCGCTCACCGAGCTGACCGGGCGGCCGACGTTCGGGGTGGTTCCGTGGTCCAGTGAGCTCTGGCTCGACGGGGAGGACTCGCTCGCCTATGACGGGCGGGTCCTCGGCCGGCCGGCCCCGCCGCGCGGCGGGCAGTGGCTGCGGGTCGCGGTCGTCCGCCTGCCCCGCGTCTCCAACGCGACCGATGCCGAGGCGCTCGCCGCGGAGCCGGGAGTCCAGGTGCGGCTCACGGTCGAGCCGGCCGACCTTGCCGACGTGGACCTCGTCGTGCTGCCCGGCAGCAAGTCCACTGTGGACGACCTGCGGTGGCTGCGGGAGCGTGGTCTGGCGGACGCGGTGCTGGCCCACGCGGCGGCGGGCCGGCCGGTCCTCGGCATCTGCGGCGGGTTCCAGATGCTGTCCGAGCGGATCTTCGACGACGTGGAGAGCCGCCGCGGTGCGGTGCAGGGGCTGGGGCTGCTGCCGGTCGAGGTCACGTTCGCCGCCCGCAAGACACTCGGGCGGGTGACGGGGACCGGGCTCGGATCGCAGCCGGTGCACGGTTATGAGATCCACCACGGAGTGGTGAGCCGGGCGGCGGACGGCCTGACGCCGTTGATCCGGCTGGCCGACGGCACGGGGGAGGGGGCGGTGGTGGGCAACGTGTTCGGCACGCACTGGCACGGGGCGTTCGAGACCGACGGGTTCCGCCGCGCGTTCCTGGTCGAGGCGGCACGTCTCGCCGGGCGGCACGGGTTCGAGGTCGCGCCGGACACGTCGTTCGCCGCGCTGCGGGAGCGGACCGTGGACGTGCTGGGCGACCTGGTCGAGGAGCACCTCGACACGGAGGCCCTGTGGCGCCTCATCGAGGGCGGCGCCCCCGCCGGGCTGCCGACGGTCGTGCCCGCTCTGCGTCCTGCTGCGCCGGTGCCACCGGCGTCCACAGCCGTGCGGGGGGTGCGATGAGCGTGGGCGGGGTGCGGGTGGGGACGTATGACGGGCTGGCGAAGGAGGTCCTCGGCAGGGAGGCATGGCTGGGGGACGTGCGGCTCGTAGCTGTCGACGGGCGGGCCGGGTCGGGGAAGACCACGTTCGCGGGGCGGTTGTCGCGGGCGTTGCGGCACGCCGGTGTGGACGTCGCCGAGCTGCACACCGATGACTTCCTCGACGGGTGGGCGGAGCTGATGGCATGGCGGCCGAGGTTGGAGCGGTGGGTGTTCGGGCCGTTCAAGGAGGGCGGCGACGCGCGGTACCGGCGATATGACTGGGCCGCGGAGCGCCTGCGTGAGGAGTGGGAGCCGCTGCGGCGGCCGGACGTGCTGGTCGTGGAGGGGGTCGGCAGCGCCGGGGCGCAGGACCTGACGCTGGCGGTGTGCGTGCACGCGCCCGAGGCGCTGCGGCTGGAGCGGGGGCTGATCCGGGACGGTGAGGCGTTGCGGCCGCAGTGGGAGCGGTGGATGGCGGAGGAGGACCGGTTCTTCGGGGACGGCACGGCGTTGCGGGCCGTCGACGTGCACGTCGACGGGGCGCCGGGGGAGGAGCACGATCCGCAGAATGAGTACTTCATCCTTGCGGGCGGGTAGACGGCGGTTGCGCAGGTGCGGGACGATCCGGGAGGCGGCCGGACGTGATCCGGGTGCGACGGGGAGGCGGAGCGGATGACCACGAACGACGTGCAACGACGGCGGGTGGTGCTGACCGGGATCAGTTCCCGGGCGTGGGAGCACCCCGCGGACAGGGGCGCCCTGGTGGCGCTGCGCGAGCTGCGCGGGTTCGACGACGCGCTGAAGTCGTTGCACGCGTTGTGGAATGAGCGGGCCTGGAGGCTGGAGTTCCTCGGCAACGCGATCCGCGTCGACCACCGGCAGTTCCCGCGGGTGCACCGGCTGATGGCGGAGGCCGCGGCGTCGCTGGACATCGCGGAGCTGCCGGAGCTGTATGTGCACAGCAGCCGCTCGATCAACGGCATGTGCATCGGCATGTCGAAGCCGTTCATCGTGATCAACCGGGGCTGCCTGGAGCTGCTCGACGACGAGGAGCTGCGCTGCCTGCTCGGGCACGAGCTCGGGCACCTGGTCAGCGGGCACGCCGTGTACCGGACGATGGTGATGATCCTGACGGACTGGGCGGTGCGGCTCGCGTGGCTGCCGGTCGGGTCGATGGTGCTGCGGGCGATCGTGGCCGCGCTGATGGAATGGTGGCGCAAGGCGGAGCTGTCCGCGGACCGGGCCGGGCTGCTGGCCTGCCAGGACCCGGCGGCGTCGCTGCGGCTGTCGATGAAGCTGGCCGGCGGCGGGGATCTGTCGGAGGTGGACACGACCGCGTTCCTGGAGCAGGCCGCCGAGTTCGAGCGCGCGGGTGACCTGCGGGACAGCCTGATCAAGATCCGGATGGTGACGGCGCGGTCGCACCCGATGCCGGTGGCGCGGGCGGCCGAGGTGCGGGCGTGGATCGACAGCGGGGAGTATCAGCGGATCCTCGGTGGGGAGTACCCGCGCCGTACCGACGACGGGGACGCTTCGGTCAGCGAGGAGATCAAGGCGGCGGCCGCGTCATACCGGGAGGCGTTCTCGCGGTCGCAGGACCCGCTGGTGGCGCTGCTGCGCAAGCTCGGCGACGGGGCGTCGGAGGTCGGCGACTGGGTCGGCGCCGGTGCCGGCCGAGTGCGTGGCTGGATGCGCGGAAACGGCTCCGACGGCCCGGACAGCCCGCCGGCGCAGTGAGTTCGGGATAGGGACAGGTCCGGCGGCGCGAATGGGCCGGCGGCGCAGTGTGTCCCGGGCAGGGGCGGGTCCGGCGGCGCGAATGGGCTGGCGGCGCAGTGTGTCCCGGGGTTGGGACGGGCCGGCGGCACGGACGGGGCCGGCGACGCGGTGGGTTCCGGGCAGGGGCGGGTCCGGCGGCGCGAATGGGCTGGCGGCGCAGTGTGTCCCGGGGTTGGGACGGGCCGGCGGCACGGACGGGGCCGGCGACGCAAATGGGCTGGCGGCGCAATGTGTCCCGAGGTTGGGACGGGCCCGGCGACACGGACGGGTCCGGCGGCGCGGTGAGTTCCGGGGCAGGAAACGGGTCCGGTGGCGCGGATGGGCTGGCGGGGCAGTGTGTCCCCGGGTAGGAACAGGTCCAGCGACGCAGCGGGTCCGGGGCAGGAACGGTCCGGCGGCGCGGTGAGTTCCGGGGCAGGAAACGGGTCCGGCGGCACGGACGGGTCGGCGGCGCAGTAAGTTCCGGGTATGACTGTGCTCACCGACGAAGAGCTCCGCGCCGCGATCCGGCGGGAGATGCCAGGGGTCCGCGCCGACCTGGAGCGGCTGGTTCGTATCCCGGGGATTGCGTTCACCGGGTTCGACCACAGCCACGTCGAGCGCTCCGCCGAGGCGGTTGCGGAGCTGCTGCGTGGCGCGGGGATCCCGGACGTGCGGCTGGTCCGTAAGGGTGGGCAGCCCGCGGTGCTGGGCCGCCGGCCGGCGCCGCCCGGAGCGCCGACGGTGCTGCTGTACGCGCACCACGACGTCCAGCCGATCGGTGACCGCTCGCAGTGGCTGAGTGAGCCGTTCGAGCCGCAGGAGCGCGACGGCCGCCTGTACGGGCGCGGCACCGCCGACGACAAGGCCGGCGTCATGGCGCACATCGCGGCGCTGCGGGCGTTCGGCGAGGATCTGCCGGTCGGCGTGGTGCTGTTCATCGAGGGCGAGGAGGAGTTCGGCTCCGAGTCGCTGGAGGACCTGCTGCGCGAGCACCGTGACGAGCTTGCGTCCGACGTGATCGTGATCGCCGACTCGGGCAACTGGGACGTCGGTCAGCCGGCGTTGACGACGGGGCTGCGTGGCATCGTCAACGGGTTCTTCGAGGTGCGGGTGCTGGAGCAGGCCGTGCACAGCGGCATGTTCGGCGGCGCCGTACCAGATGCGTTGATCACGTTGTCGCGGCTGATCTCGACGCTGCACGACGATGCGGGTGATGTCGCCGTCGAGGGGCTCGTCAGCACGGCGTCGGCGCCGCTGGACTACCCCGAGGACCGGTTCCGCGAGGAGGCCGGGATGCTCGACGGCGTCGAGTTCATCGGCAGCGGCCGGCTGGTCGAGCGGCTGTGGACCCGGCCGGCGATCTCGATCCTCGGCATCGACGCCCCGCCGACCGAGGGCGCGCCCAACGCGCTGATCCCGGTCGCGAAGGCCAAGTTCAGTGTGCGGATCGCGCCCGGTGACTCGGCGCAGCGGGTGTACGACACGATGATCGCCCACCTGGAGCGGCACGTACCGTGGGGCGCGAAGCTCACCGTGACCCTTGAGCAGCTCGGCGAGCCGTGCGTGATCGACGCGACCGGGCCCGTGTTCGAGGCGGCGCGGCAGGCGTTCACCGAGGCGTGGGACGGCGTGACGCCGGTCGACATGGGCGTCGGCGGGTCGATCCCGTTCATCGCGACGTTCCAGGAGCTGTTCCCCAAGGCGGCGATCCTGGTCACCGGCGTGGAGGACCCGAGCACCAGGGCGCACGGGCCCAACGAGAGCCTGCACCTCGGCGAGTTCGAGCGGGTCTGCGTCGCCGAGGCGCTCCTGCTGGCCAAGGTCGCCAAGGTGGCCCACACGGCCTGAAAACGGCAGGACCGGCCGGGTGAACGAGCAGACCCGGCCGGTCAGCGGCGCAAAGTTCAGCGGCGCAATAGTTCAACGGCGCAAAGTGCAGCAGTGCTGGAGAAACGGGAAGGCTCACCCTCGCGGGGGAAGCTTCACCACGCTCACGAAGAATTCGTCGATCTGCCGTACCACGGCGATGAAGCTGTCGAAGTCGACCGGCTTCGTCACATAGGCGTTGGCGTGCAGGGAGTAGCTGCGCAGGATGTCCTCGTCGGCGCCCGACGTGGTCAGCACCACGACCGGGATGCGGCGCAGGTCGGGGTCCTCCTTGATGGCCTGGAGGACCTGCCGGCCGTCGACCCGCGGCAGGTTGAGGTCCAGCAGGATCAGGTCGGGGCGCGGCGCGTCCGCGTGCGGCCCCTCCCGGCGCAGGTAGGACAGCGCCTCCTCGCCGTCGGAGACGACGTTGAGCTTGTTGCGGACCTTGTGCTCCTCGAACGCCTCCTGCGTCATCAGCACGTCACCCGGGTCGTCCTCGACCAGGAGCACCTCGATCGGCAGGGACGATTCCCGGGGTGCGGTCATGAAACGGACTCCTCAAGCAAGGGGGCGGCGGCGTCGTCGGCGTCCTCGAGTACAGGCACGGGGAGCGTGAACCGGAACAGCGTACCTTCGGTCTGCGACGGGTCGATCCAGATCCTGCCGCCGTGGTATTCGACGATCTTCTTCGCGATCGCGAGCCCGATGCCTGTCCCCGGGTAGGCGTCCTTCGCGTGCAGCCGCTGGAAGATGACGAAGACCTTGTCGGCGAACTCGGGTTCGATGCCGATCCCGTTGTCCTCCACGCTGATCTCGTACTCGTCGCCGACGCGCTGGCTGTCGATGATGATGCGCGGCGTGCGGTCGGGGTGCCGGAACTTCAGGGCGTTGCCGATCAGGTTGCCGAACAGCGCGCCGAGCAGCGGCTCCTCGCCCCGCACCACGGGCAGCTCGGTGAAGGTGATCTCGGCGCCGGTCGTCTCGCGCTGCGACTCGAACTGCTCTGCGGCGTCGACGACCACCGCGTTCAGGTCGATGTCGTTGAAGCCGCTGGTGAGCCTGCCGATGCGGGAGAAGGCGAGCAGGTCGTTGATCAGCCGTTGCATGCGCTGCGCGCCGTCGACGGCGAAGGCGATGTACTGATCCGCCCGCTCGTCGAGCTGCGCCGCGTACCGCCGCTGCAGTAGCTGGCAGAAGGAGGCGACCTTGCGCAGCGGCTCCTGCAGGTCGTGGGACGCGACGTAGGCGAACTGCTCGAGGTCGCGGTTGGACCTGGTCAGCTCGGCGGCCTGCTGCTCGAGCATCCGGTTGGCCTCCTCGACCAGCCGGCGCGCCTCCACGACGTCCTGCAGCTCGGTGTTGATCCGGCGGCGCATCGTGTCGACGTCGGCGGCCAGGGCCGCCAGCTCCGGGGGACCGCCGCCGGTGATCTCGTGGTCGTAGTTGCCGGCCGCGACGATGCGCACCTCGGCGGCCAGCTCGGTGACCGGCTGCGTCACCAGCCGCCGCAACAGCAGCGCGAGGGCCGTGCCGGCGACGATGATCACGATGCCGGCGAAGACGAGCAGCAGGATCAGCGTGTTGCCGGTGGAGCGGACCTGGGCGGCAACGACGTTGCGCCGGGTGCTCAGCGCGGTGCGCAGCTCGTTGATCCGGTCGGAGGCGGCGGTGTAGACGGCCCTGGAGGTGTCCGTCGGCGTGGCACGCTCCGCGCTCGGCCCGTCACGGCGGGTCTGCGCGATCAGCGGCTCGGTGATCTCCCGCCGGTACCGGGACGTTGCCGCCGCGATGTCGTGGACGGTGGCGAGCAGGTCGGGCTCGTCGGACAGCAGCCGCTCCGAGTCGGCGAGGATCTCCGTCTCCAGCTGCTGGGCGGTCTTGTAGGTGTCGAGGTCGCTCTCCTTGCCGGTCAGCAGGAACGTGCGGGCGCTGGTCTGCTGGCGCAGTAGCTGCGCGTACAGCTGCTCGGTGTTGACCAGCGCCGGCGTGAGCCGGTCCATCACCTTCGTCGTGTCGGCCCGGTTGGCCCCGGCCGTGACGGTGGCGCTCACCGCGATGAGCCCGAGCAGGCCGGCGACCACCGCGCACAGCGCGATGATGCGGCGCCAGAGCGACCACTTGGTGGGATTCATCCCGTACTCCTCGGGTCCAGCAGCAGTACGGCGATGTCATCGGACAGCGGCCCGCCGTTGTGGCCCTCCGCCTGCGCCGCGAGCCAGGCCGGCAGGTCGCGGGGCTGCGCGCGGCCCGGGTCGTTGAGGACCTCGACGATGCCCTCGATGCCCAGGCGCTCCCCGCCGGACGCGTCAGGAGTGGCGGCGCCTTCGATCAGGCCGTCGGTGTACAGCAGCAGCTGCCAGCCCGGCTCGCCGAGGCGCACCTCGGTGGCGGGACGGGGTACACCTGGCATCACGCCGAGCACGAGACCCGGCCGCACGTCGACCGGCTCGACGCGGTCCCCGGCGATCACGATCGGCGGCGGGTGGCCGGCCAGCCGGATCCGGGCGGTGCCCTCGGCCAGGTTGACCGTGGCGACCGCGACGGTGGCGAACAGCTCGTCGGAGCGCCGCTCGCTCACCAGCACCTGCTCCAGGGAGTCCAGGATGTGGTCCTCGGGCACGCCGGCCAGCACCAGGGCCCGCCACGCGACCCGCAGCGCCACCCCGAGCGGGGCCTCGTCCACGCCGTGGCCGCACACGTCGCCGATCAGCAGGTGCAGGTGGGTGCCGTCGGCGCCGATCGCGTCGAAGAAGTCGCCGCCGAGCAGCCCCCGGTCGCGGCCGGGCCGGTAGATGGACCACAGGTCGGCCTCGACCCCGGCCATGATCGGCTTGGGCAGCAGCCCGCGCTCGAGGCGGGCCGACTCCGCCTGCCGCAGCTCCGACTCGCGCAGCAGCCGGGCCTGCTCGTCGGCGCGCTTGCGCTCAACGGCGTATCGCACGGCGCGGGACAGCCCCGTGCCGTCGACCGCACCCTTGACCAGGTAGTCCTGTGCGCCCTCGGCGACCGCTGCGGTGCCCAGGTGCTCGTCCTCCAGGCCGGTGAGCACGCACACCGCGACCCGCCCCGCGTCCTGCAGCACCTGCCGCAGCCCGTCCAGCCCGCTCGCGTCGGGCAGCCCGAGGTCGAGCAGCACGCAGTGCACCTCACGCAGCAGCGGGCGAGCCTCCCGCATCGTCTGCGCGACCTGCACGTCGAACGGCGCGTCCGCCTCCGCGAGCAGTTCCTGGACCAGGAAGGCGTCGCCGGGATCGTCCTCGATGAGCAGCACCCGGATGCGCTCGCCGGTGCGCAGGCCCAGCCGCCGGTTGCGAAGGTCGATCGTCGTGCCGACGTCGGCCATGCTCACACCCCTGCCACGGATGCGGGTAGTTGTCGCGCGGCACACATGGGGACGATCCTTCCCTACCTGACGGCTCGCTGCACGTGCGGGTGCAGTGTCTCAGTCGCAGTGGTCGACGTCACCACACTCCTGTTGCGTCCTACCGCTGGATAGGCTTTCGCGCGTGCACGGGCTCGAGAACATCGTCGGACTGATCGCGGTCGTCGTCGCCACCTCAGTGGTGGCCCGCCGCATCGGTGTGCTGTCACCCATCCTGCTGGTCCTGGTCGGCATCGGGATCTCCTTCATCCCCGGCGTCCTGGAGGTCGAGCTGGACCCGGAGGTGGTGCTGCTCGGCATCCTCCCGCCCATCTTGTACGTGGCAGCGCTGGAGACCTCGGTTCCCGCGTTCCGCTTCAATCTGCGCCCGATCCTGTTGCTCGCGGTCGGACTGGTCCTCTTCACCGCCGCCGCCGTGGGCCTGACGCTGCACATGCTCCTGCCGAAGGTGCCACTCGCGATGTGCTTCGCGCTCGGTGCCGTCGTCGCGCCGCCGGACGCGGTCGCGGCGACCGCGGTCGCCAGGCGCATCGGCCTGCCGCGGCGGATCGTCACCGTCCTGGAGGGCGAGAGCCTCGTCAACGACGCGACCGCGCTCGTCACCCTGCGGGTCGCGGTCGCCGCCGCAGTCGGCGAGGCCGTCGACGCCTGGTCGATCACCCAGGCGGCCACGATCGCGGTCGTCGGTGGCGTCGGCATCGGCGTCGTCGGCGGCATTGTTCTGGGCTACATACACAAGCGCATCGAGAACCCGCTCATCGACAACGCGATGTCGCTGCTCACCCCCTGGCTCGTCTTCCTGCCGGCGGAGCGGATCCACGCGTCCGGCGTCGTCGCGGTCGTCGTCTGCGGGCTCGCCCTCGGCCACAGGATGCCGACCCTGATGTCCGCCGCATCGCGGCTGCAGATGGACGCTTTCTGGCGAATGGTGAAGTTCCTGCTCGAAGGGGCGGTCTTCCTCCTCGTCGGCCTGCAGATCCGGGCGCTCATCGAGCAGGTGGAGCAGCGGTCGTTCTGGTTCGTCATGGGCTGCCTCGGCGCGGTCGTCGGCGTCGTGATCGTCACCCGGATCGTGTGGCTGTTCCCCACGGTGTACCTCGCCCGGCTCATCCCACGTGTCCGCCGCCGCGATCCCGCCCCGGCGTCCGCCGCGGCCGCCGTCATCTCCTGGGCGGGTATGCGGGGTGCGGTCACTCTCGCGGCCGCGCTGTCCCTGCCGGCGAGCATCCAGGCGGACGACTATCCGCGCGGGCTGTTCGTGATCCTGGCCTTCGGTGTGATCGTGGCGACGCTGGTCCTGCAGGGCGCCACCCTGCCGACCGTCGCCCGCTGGCTGAAGGTGCCCGGCGACGACGAGAAGGAGGACGCGCTCGCGGAGGCGTCGGTGCAGCACGAGGCGAGCCGCGCCGGCAAGGCCCGCCTGGAGGAGGTCGCCGAGGACGCGCCCGACGGCGTGGTCGAGCGGCTGCGGCAGGTCGCGCTCAGCCGCTCCAACCTTGCCTGGGAGCGCCTCGGCCGGTCCGACCGGGAAACGCCGTCCGCCGCGTACGCCCGCCTGCGACGCGAGATGCTGAACGCCGAACGGGAGGTCTTCCGGAGCGCCCGCGACACCGGCAAGATCCCTGAGGAGACGCTGCGCCAGGCGCAGCGGGACATGGACCTGGAAGAGTCACTGCTGGAGCGAGGAGATCTGTGACCTGCGCGCACATCGAAGCGGCGGAGAAGATGGACGCCCCCGACGTCGAGGGATGTCCGGAATGCATCGCCATGGGCTTCTCCGACTGGGTCCACCTGCGACAGTGCCTCACCTGCGGACATGTCGCGTGCTGCGACTCCTCCCCGCGCAGGCACGCCACCCAGCACTTCCTCACCACCCACCACCCGGTCATGCAGTCGATCGAGCCCGGCGAGTTCTGGCGCTGGTGTTACCTGGACGAGACCATCGGCTGACCTAACCGTGACGTCCTACCTGCGGGTATGCGTGTTCTCAGCGGTTTCTAAGGAGACGCCGGACACAATCATCTCCAGTTGGGCATGGAGTCGGGTGCATTCGTGTTGCCATGGTCAACGGGGAATGGTCGACTGACAACGGGGTAGGGGGCGGACCATGGTGAGCGGGACATGGTAGACGCGGTCATGGACCTGGTGGCGGCGCCCGGGGTTCTTTATGCCACGATCCTGATCCTCCTCACCGTCGACGCGTTCATCCCGGTCGTCCCCGCGCAGGCCCTGATGATCGGCGGCGGCATCCTGTCCACCACCGGCCACGTCGAGCTGCTGCTCCTCGTCGCCGCGGGTGCCCTCGGCGCGGTCTCCGGCGACCTGCTCGCCTTCCTGCTCGGCCGCCGTCTGGCCCGCCGCGACGCCGACACCCCGCAGCGCCTCACCCGCCGCCGCAAGCCCCGGGCGATCACGCTGCGCCTCAACGAAGCCATGCGCAAGCACATCTTCCTGGCCGTGCTCCTGTGCCGCTTCGTGCCCGCGGGCCGCATGATCACCGCGATCTACGCCGGCCGCAACGGCGTGTCGACCCGCCGCTTCTTCACGTATGACGTGGTCGCCGCCACGCTCTGGGCCTCCTACGGCGCACTGCTCGGCCACTTCGGCGGCGAGGCGATCGCCGACTCGTCGTGGCTGCCGCTGACCCTGGTCGCCGCGGCCGCACTGCTCTTCCTGGCCGGCGCCCCGCTGCTCGGCCTGGCCGGCCGGCTGCGCAAGCGCGCCGCTCTCGCCGCCGCCGCCCAGCCGGCCGTCGCCGTCGCGTTCGCCTCCGAGCCCGCGCCGGGCATGGGGTCTGTTGCGGCGGGTTCCGGGATGAGCGCGGCCTCCGCAGTCGGCGCGGTTTCCGCGGTCGGCGTGGGGTCTGCGGCGGTCGAGGACGCGAAGGCCGGCCGCCCGACGGAGGGCGCGTTCAACGGCCGCCGCCTGTCGGGGCGGTCCATCGTCGGGGCGGGTCTCGCTTCGAAGATCGGCCTGGTCGCCAGGGTGATGCGGGTGGCCGGGAGCATGCCGGTCGTCGCCACGGCCCCGCAACCGGCCCGCCGCCGCTGCCGCCGCACCGCGATGGAGACCCTCGCCGCCGCCGAGCCGATGGCCGCGATCGAGGTGCTCGTCGCCGCCGAGGCCGTCGCCGCCGCAGAGTCGGTCGTCGTCCAGGTCAACGGCCTCCAGAACGCCAGCTGACCAGGTCTTCGTCCAGGTCAACGGCCTCCAGAACGCCAGCTGACCAGGTCTTCGTCCAGGTCAACGGCCTGCAGAACAACAGCTGACCAGGTCATCGTCCAGGTCAACGGTCCCGCAGAGCGCCGGCTGACCGCTCCACCCCTGCCGTCCCGGGGGAACCTTCTCCCCGTGCGGGCGCCGGCTTCCTCGCTGTGACGCGTGGCGCCCCACGCCCGCCGTGGCGCGACGGTCTCCAGGCGCCCCGCCCCCGCAGACGTCTCCAACGCGCCCCGCTCGCAACCGCTTCCCGCGCTCACGGAAATCGACTGGGCCCGGGGCGCCACCGAAGTTCCGCGATCACTGTGGCAAGCGTGCGCCGCAGCACCCTGGGCGTGACGCGATTCCCGCGCGGTCGGTGGCAGACCGCTTTCCGTGATCACGGTGAGGGGGCCGGGGAGCGCGAAAAGGAGCGCGAAAGGGAGCGCGAAAGGGAGCGCGAAAAGGTAGGGGCGCGGTGCCGAGATCGGCGCCGCGCCCCTACCTGATGGTCCCGCTACGTCACATGTTGATCTGCTGGCCGCTGTCGTTCCAGGTGTTGTTGCTCCACGAGGGGAGCTGCGACGCCTGGAAGGCCTGGGTGCCGTAGTAGCCGCCCTTGGGCCAGAAGCCACCGCCCGACTGGCGCATGAACTTGTTGTTCGTGACCTTGCCGTTGGTGATCTTGTAGTTGGCGTCGTACCAGTAGAACGAGTAGCCGCCGCCGTTCATCAGGTTGCTGTCGACGATGACGTCGCTGATCGAACCGATGTCGGCCTTGAGCAGGATGCACGACGTCTGGGTGTGCTGGTTCTCCAGGCGGTTGTGCAGGATCCGGATGTAGACGGCGTTCGTCGACTGGATGACGTCGTTGTGCTGGGCGGAGCCGGTGCCGCCCGGGTCGTGCAGCCAGGAGTCCTGGACCGTGCCGCGACCGTCGATGCGCAGGATGTCGCCGGAGCCGTGGGCGTTGACCCGCAGGAGGGTGAAGCCGGTCCGGCCGATGAGGGCGATGCCACCGGTCGAGGCGTCCTTGAGCTGGCCGTCGATCTCGGTGTCCTCGATGCGCAGGTTCGCGTTGTCGTCGGTGGACGTGACGGCCTGGACGTTGGCCACGCGGATCCGGCTGTTGCGGATCGTCACGTTCTTGGCCTTGATCTCGATATGGCCGTTGATGTCCTTGCCGTCGATGACCGTGCCGGCGACCGTGATGGTCATCGGGCCGGTGTACGGCGTCAGCGTCACCTTCTTGCGGGTGTCGCCGGCCAGGCCCTGCGGGTAGCCGGTGTTGTGCGCGGCCGGGTAGCCGGCGACCGTGTAGGTCGGCGGCACGCCTCCGCCGTTACCACCGGGCGCGGGCGGCTTGGTGCTCGTCGAGGCGCTCTTGGACGGCGAGGCCGACGCGGAGGCCGACGCGGAGGCGACCGGCGAGACGCTGGTCGAGGCGGACGGCTTGCCGCTGACGGGACTGGCCGTCGGGCGGGGAGCCGAGCCGGTCTCCGTCGGGTTCTTGCAGGCGCTCAGGGCGCCGCCGGCGAGCAGCGCCGCGGCGACGATGCCCACACTCGTGCGGCGTAACGCGCTGCGGGTCACGGGGGTCGAAGAGTTGTCTTGCATGTTCATGTACGGGGAATCCTCCCGGATCAGTCGACATCCGTCAGTCGACGCGGCCTCAGGCCTGTCGGAGCTTTTCGGCGTGAATGCTCGGTTGGTGATTCCGCTCCTTACTATCGACTGCAAATGTCCTGCGAGAAACCGGGCGCGATTCATTCTCGGCAATGCCGTCAAGATCGGCGCACGGTATGTCACCCGCAACCTTGCGTAACTGTTTTCCGGTCGAAGCATGCCACGGTTCGCCGGGTGAGTGAAACCCTCCGGCGTGCCGTCGTGGTTACCTTTAGCATTCTTAAGTCGTGCCTAAGAAATAGCACGACTGGAAAGCGGCACGATAGCCCCGGATCGGGCATATCGGCGCGCGCCGAGAGTGGTCTAGATCACTCGATCGAGCGCGACGGACATAACGCTGTGTTCAAGGTCGCTGCGTTGCGCTGAACCATACAGCCAGATAGCCGTCTGGCCTAGTCATGGCGGGTGTGACGTAGCCGATCTTCCATACGACAACGCCCGGGGAGCGCTCCCGGGCGTCACAAACAGGGCGAAATCACGCGCGGTACGGGTCGTGATCGGTGAGCAGCTTGTCGAGGCGGGCCTGGCCGACCCGCTGAACCACCGCCGTGGACTCCTGGTGGTCCCGGACGCACTTGGCAAGGGTGAACGCCGACGTGACGGTGTAGAGCAGGCCGATGCCGAGAAAGGCCCGCATCCACTGGTTGACCGGCAGATAGGCGATGCCGATACCGAGGCCGACCACCGCGACCCCGAATGAGACCGCGGACTGCAGGAAGAATGCGGTGGTGGTCTTCGAGGGCACTGGTGTTGTCATGCCATGAGTCTCGGCAGCGCCGGGAAGAAAGGCCTGAGTAGGCCTACTCAACTCAGGGCGGGTACCGGAAGCTCGATCTTATGGGCCCGCTGCCACGCGTCGACGACCTGCTCGGTGACGTGCACCCGGAAGTAGTCGTTGGCGCTCAGCCGGCCGGTGACCTGCTCCTCGCCCTCGGCCAGGAGGCTCGCCGGGACGAGCCGGAACTCGTTCTGCACGGCGGCGCTGAGCCGGCGGTGGCCGTCGATGACGTAGTAGTCCGGGCCGCAGTGCCCGATCGTCAACGGCTCCAGGGACTTCGGCCCCGCGTCGCCGACCTCGTCCACGAACGCGCGATCGGCCGGATCGGCGGCACGCGTCGGGTAGATCCGCATCGGGTCGAGCAGCAGCAGCGGCGGGCGCTCGCGGAGGATGTCGCCGCCCAGGCGGCCCTCGAACGCGTCCACGATCATCGCGACGATGTCGTCGGGCCGGGCGCGGGTGCTGTCGCAGACCAGGTCGTAGTTGCGCAGGCGGAGCTTGTCGGCGCCGTAGCGGGTCAGGAAGCGCACCCGCTCGCTCTCGCTGCGGCCGTGCAGCCGCTCCTTGGCCTCCTCGAGCGTCGCATACCGCTCGACCTCGCTGTGCGGGCGGGCCAGGACGCGGCGGGCGGCCTCGTTGGGCTCGGTGATGAGGTGCACCTTGAACGCGTCGTGGAAGAAGAACCACGCCAGGCGGCTGTCGACGATGAGCTGCTCGCCGGACTTGGCGATGTTGCTCTGCAGCTCGTCGACCGCGCTGTCGATCGCGTCGTCGAGCTCCGCGTGGAGGTTGAGCTGCAGCGCGGTCATGCCGCGTTCCTCGGCCATCTGCCGGTACATGTCACCGACGCTGATGCGACGCAGTGCGAGCCGGCTGGAGAGCTCCACGGAAACGGTGCTCTTGCCACTGCCGAGGTCGCCGTTGATGACGACGGACCGGTGATTGCTCATGCGCAACTCTCTAGGTAGACCCGCGGGGCAGTCCAGGTCAGGAGCCTAACACGGCGAAGTTGCCCCCAAAGAAGGACGCCTGGAACCGCATGATGAATGGAATTCAAGAAAGCAACGGGAAACAGAGAGAATGGCGTGTAATGCTGGGGAAACATCCGCCTGGCAGCATCGCGCGAAGAACACCAGGAGGTCGTCGTTGTTCCTGACCCGCCACGAGCAGGAGCGCCTGCTGATCCACGTCGCCGCCGACGTGGCGCAACGCCGCAAGGATCGCGGCCTGAAGCTGAACTACCCGGAGTCGGTCGCCATCATCACGGCGTTCCTGCTGGAAGGCGCCCGCGACGGGCGCACGGTGGTCGACCTGATGGAGGCCGGCCGGCACGTGCTCGGCCGTGACGACGTGCTGGAGGGGGTGCCCGAGATGCTCGCGGAGGTGCAGGTGGAGGCCACGTTCCCGGACGGCACCAAGCTGGTGACCGTCCACCACCCGATCCCATGATCCCCGGCGAGATCTTCCCGGGCGACGGCCCGGTGGTCATCAACGCCGGTCGGCCCGAGCTGACGCTGACCGTCGACAACACCGGCGACCGGCCGGTGCAGGTCGGCTCGCACTACCACTTCGCCGAGGCCAACGACGCGCTGTCCTTCGACCGCGAGGCCGCCTGGGGGCACCGCCTCGGTGTCCCCGCGGGCACCTCGGTCCGCTTCGAGCCGGGCGTTTCGCGTGAGGTCGTGCTGGTGCCCCTCGCCGGCAACCGCATCGTGCCCGGGTTGCGCCACAAAGAAGGCGGAGGAGCCTTGTGACCGAGATCGACCGCCGGCGCTACGCCAACCTGTACGGACCCACCACCGGCGACCGGATCCGGCTCGCCGACACCGACCTGCTGATCCAGATCGAGCGCGACGACTGCGCCGGCGGTGACGAGGCGGTCTTCGGCGGCGGCAAGGTGATCCGCGAGTCGATGGGCCAGTCCCGCGCGACCCGCGCCGAGGGCACCCCCGACACCGTGATCACCGGCGCGGTCATCCTCGACCACTGGGGCATCGTCAAGGCCGACGTCGGCATCCGCGACGGCCGGATCGTCGGCATCGGCCGGGCCGGCAACCCCGACATCATGGACGGCGTCGACCCCGCGCTGGTCATCGGCCCGTCCACGGAGATCGTCGCCGGCAACGGCAGGATCCTGACGGCCGGCGCCATCGACTGCCACGTCCACCTGATCGCGCCGCTGATCCTGGAGGAGGCCCTGGCCAGCGGCATCACCACGATCGTCGGCGGCGGCACCGGGCCGGCCGAGGGCAGCAAGGCCACCACCGTGACGCCGGGCGCCTGGCATCTGGCGCGGATGTTCGAGGCCCTCGACCCGTGGCCGGTCAACGTGCTGCTGCTCGGCAAGGGCAACACCGTGTCGGAGCCGGCGATGTGGGAGCAGCTGCGCGCCGGCGCCGGCGGCTTCAAGCTGCACGAGGACTGGGGCACGACGCCCGCCGCGATCGACGCGTGCCTGCGGGTCGCGGACGCGTCGGGGGTGCAGGTCAACATCCACACCGACACGCTCAACGAGGCGGGCTTCGTCGAGGAGACCCTGCGGGCGATCGGCGGCCGGTCGATCCACGCCTATCACACGGAGGGGGCCGGCGGCGGGCACGCACCCGACATCATCACCGTCGCGTCGCACCCGAACGTGCTGCCGTCCTCGACGAACCCGACCCGGCCGTACACCCGCAACACCCTCAGCGAACATCTCGACATGCTCATCGTCTGCCACCATCTCAACCCGAGCGTGCCGGAGGACCTGGCGTTCGCCGAGAGCCGGATCCGGCCCTCGACGATGGCGGCCGAGGACCTGCTGCACGACCTGGGCGCGATCTCGATCATCGGCTCGGACTCCCAGGCGATGGGCCGGGTCGGCGAGGTCGTGCTGCGCACCTGGCAGACGGCGCACGTCATGAAGCGGCGCCGGGGGTCGCTGCCGGGCGACGGCGCGGCCGACAACGAGCGGGTCAAGCGCTACGTCGCGAAATACACCATCTGCCCCGCGGTCGCGACCGGCATCGCCGACGAGGTCGGCTCGGTCGCGGTGGGCAAGCTCGCCGACCTGGTGCTGTGGGATCCGGCGTTCTTCGGGGTACGCCCACACGCCGTCATCAAGGGCGGCGCGATCGCGTGGGGCGCGATGGGCGACGCCAACGCCTCCATCCCCACGCCGCAGCCGATCCTGTCCCGGCCGATGTTCGGCGCCTACGGCAACGCGGCACCGGCGACCAGCCTCGCGTTCGTCGCGCAGGCGGCCCTGGACGACGGGCTCGCCGACCGGCTCGGGCTCAAGCGGCGCCTCGCCGCCGTCGCCGACACCCGCGGCACGGGCAAGGCCGACATGCCGGGCAACGACGCGTTGCCGCGGATCGAGGTGGAGCCCGACACGTTCACCGTCCGCATCGACGGCGAGGTCGTCGAGCCCGACCCGGTCACCGAGCTGCCGATGGCCCAGCGGTACTTCCTCTTTTAATGGGCATGAACACGCAACTGCTCCTCCTTGCCGACGGCCGCTTCCCGTCCGGGGGCCACGCGCACTCGGGCGGGCTGGAGGTGGCCGTGGTCCGGGAGCGGGTCCGCGACCTCGCCGAACTGCGTGGGTTCCTGGTCGGGCGGCTGTACACCGCGGGCCTGGTCGGGGCGGCCTTCACCGCCGCGGCGTGCGCGAGGCCGGAGGCGATGGACGAGCTGGAGGACGAGCTCGACGCCCGGACCCCGTCGCCGGCGCTGCGCCTCGCGTCGCGAAGGCAGGGCCGGTCACTGTGCCGGGCCGCCGCCGTGGTGTGGCCCGGGCCGCACGTGTCGGCGGCCGTCGCGCACCGGGGCGGCCTGCACCAGCCGGTGGCGTTCGGCGTGGTCGCGGAAGCGGCCGGGTGCACACCGTCGGAGAGCGCGACGATCAGCGCCTACCATGCTGTCTCGGGTCCGGCGAGCGCCGCGATCCGGCTGCTGGGGCTGGACCCCTACCAGGTGCACGGTCTCCTGGCCGAGCTGGGCGGCGACATCGACCAGGTCGCGGCGACAGCCACCGAATCCGCGCGTGGTCCCGCGGCGGACCTCCCGGCGGCGTCGTGGCCGCTGCTGGACGTGTCCGCCGAGGACCACGCCTCATGGGAGGTACGACTCTTTGCATCCTGACGATCACACCCACGGCCTGGACGAGACCCCACACACCCACCCGCACCCGGACGTCGATCCGCACGCGGCGCTGCCGGCGGGGAAGCGGGCCGTGCGCATCGGCATCGGCGGGCCGGTCGGCTCCGGCAAGACCGCCCTGGTCGCGGCGCTGTGCCGGGCGATGTCCGCGGACCTGCGCCTCGCCGTGGTCACCAACGACATCTACACCACCGAGGACGCCGACTTCCTGCTGCGCAACGGCGTCCTGCCGGCCGAACGGATCCGCGCGGTGGAGACCGGCTGCTGCCCGCACACCGCGATCCGCGACGACATCTCCGCCAACCTCGACGCCATCGAGGAACTGGAGGACAGCCTCGGCCCGCTCGACGTGATCCTCGTGGAGAGCGGCGGCGACAACCTGACCGCCACGTTCAGCAAGGGACTCATCGACCGGCAGATCTTCGTCGTCGACGTGGCCGGCGGCGACAAGGTGCCCCGCAAGGGCGGGCCCGGCGTCACCGCCGCCGACCTGCTCGTCATCAACAAGACCGACCTCGCCCCGCTCGTCGGCGCCGACCTCGGCGTGATGGAGCGCGACGCGGCCGCCCGGCGCGGCACCCTGCCGACGGTGTTCCTGTCGCTGGTGGAGGACCCGGCCGCCAAGCCCGTCCAGGAGTGGGTCCGGAGCCTCGTGTGATGGCCACATGAAGGCAACAGCGCGGGTCGTCGCCGAGCTCGACCACGGCCGCACCGCGCTGCGGGTGCTCAAGGGCGAGGCGCCGCTGCTGCCGCGCCGGACGGGACCGAACGAGGTCCACTTCGTCGGCGGCGCGGCCGCCCCGCTCGGCGGGGACGAGCTCACCATGGAGATCGAGGTCGGCCCCGGCGCTGACCTGGTGGTGCGCACGGTCGCGGCGAGCATCGCCCTGCCCGGCCGGTTCGGCGAGGAGTCGCTGCTCTCGGTCAGCGTCAGCGTCGCCGAGGGTGGGCGGCTGCTCTGGCTGCCCGAGCCGCTCATCGCCGCCGCCCGCTGCCGGCACACCACAGTGTCCACAGTGGACCTGGACGGGACGGCCGAGCTGATCTGGCGCGAGGAGCTGGTCTGCGGGCGGCACGGGGAGACACCCGGCGACGTCACACTGTCCACCGTGCTGCGGCGCGACAAGCGCCCCCTGTACCGCAGCGACGTGAGCGTGCGGAGCCTGGGCGGCGCGCGGGTGCTCGCGACCGTGGTGAGCACGCACGGGCACCCGCCGGCGGCGACGCCCATGAGCGCGGTGATGACCTTGGCCAAGGGCGGGACCGTGGCCACCGTGCTCGGCCGGGATCTCACCGAGACCCGCCGGATCACCGATGCGCTGGTTACATCACCGCAACGGACGGGCAAAGCGGCAGTAACCCCGCAGGCGTCTACTGCCATCGACTCACCACTGGTGAGGCGCGCCTAGGGTTCCGCGCCGGGCGAACCGGCGGCTGGTCCGAGAGGTGCAGGCGCCCTGTGACACGACAGGAACGGGGCGTTCCACGGCGGGACAAAAGCCCGGGAGACAGCCGTCGCAGTCCGGCTGTGGGCCGGACGCACCCCGAGGGGGTCTGTCCATGGGCTTCAACCACCACCATCCGCACCAGCACGAACTGCACGACAACTACGGTCCCGAGGCGCGCTACGCGGTCGAGCGCGAGGCCGAGCTGCCCACCACCAAGTGGGAGGAAGAGATCGCCCGCGGCCTGGAATACGGCCTGCCGGGCGCGGACTCCATCGTCGACAAGCGCATCCCGACGTTCTCCCGCGGCGAGTTGCCGCACTTCGCCGGCATCAACACGTTCCTGAAGGCGCCCTACCTGGAGGACGTGCGCCGCTGCGGCGAATACGACGTCGCCGTGCTCGGCGCCCCGTTCGACGGCGGCACCACCTACCGGTCCGGGACCCGCTTCGGTCCGCAGGGCATCCGGAAGATCTCCGCGCTGTACGGGCCGTACAGCTTCGAGCTCGGCGTCGACCTCCGCGAGTCGATCACCATCGCGGACCTCGGCGACATCTTCACCATCCCGGCGAACATCGAGAAGACGTTCGACCAGATCTCCAAGGCCGTCGCCCACGTCTACGAGTCGGGCGCGTTCCCGGTCGTGCTCGGCGGCGACCACTCGATCGGCTACCCCACGGTCCGCGGCGTCGCCCAGCACATGACGGGCAACCTCGGCATCATCCACTTCGACCGGCACGTCGACACCCAGGAGACCGACCTCGACGAGCGGATGCACACGACCCCGTGGTTCCACGCCACGGACATCCCCAACGTGCCGCCGAAGAACCTCGTGCAGATCGGCATCGGCGGCTGGCAGGCGCCCCGCCCGGGCGTCAAGGTCGGCCGGGAGCGCGGCACCACCATCATGACCGTCACCGACTGCGTCGAGATGGGCATCGAGGCCGCCTCGACGCGGCGTTCGTGCCCGGCACCGGCTGGCCCGAGCCGGGCGGCTTCCTGCCCCGCGAGGTGCTCAAGTTCATCCAGCTGATCGCCGAGCGGCCCCTCGCCGGCATCGAGGTCGTGGAGTGCTCGCCGCCGTACGACAACGCCGAGATCACCGCGCTCATCGCGACCCGCGTCATCTGCGACACCCTCGGCTGCCTGGTGCGCGCCGGCCACCTTCCTAGGAGAGCCTCATGAAGCGTCGTTCGTTCCTCACCGCGGTCGCGGGGACCGCCTTCCTGGCCGCATGCGGCGCAGATGACGACAAGACCGGCGCCGCGGGCGCCAAGATCACCCTCGGATTCAGCGCCTGGCCCGGCTGGTTCCCGTGGCAGGTCGCCCAGGAGAAGGGCCTGTTCACCAAGAACGGCGTCGAGGTCGAACTGAAGTACTTCGACAGCTACACCGACAGCCTCAACGCCCTCGCCACCGGCAACCTCAGCTGCAACAGCCAGACGCTCAACGACACCCTGTCGTCCGTGTCCGGCGGGTCCAAGCAGACCATCGTGCTGCTCAACGACAACTCGACCGGCAACGACCAGATCATCGCCGGGCCGGGCATCCGTACCGTGGCGGAGCTCAAAGGCAAGAAGGTCGCCGCCGAACAGGGCACCGTCGATCACTACCTGCTGCTGCTCGCGCTGGAGAAGGCCGGCCTCACGGAGAAGGACGTCACGTTCACGCCGCTGCTCACCGACGCCGCCGCGGCCGCGTTCGTCGCCGGGCAGGTCGACGCGGTCGGCGTCTTCGCGCCGTTCACCACCACCGCGCTCGGCCGCGCCGGCAGCACGGCGATCAGCACGTCGAAGGACTTCCCGGGCGCGATCCCCGACGCACTGTCCTTCCAGTCGCAGTTCGTCAAGGACCACCCCGACGAGGTGCAGAAGGTCGTGCAGACCTGGTTCGACACCACCGCCTGGATCAAGGCCAACCCGGCGGAGGCGGTGAGCATCATGGCGAAGAAGGGCGGCGTCTCCGACGAGGACTACAAGTCCTACGACGCCGGCACCACCATCTTCACCAAGGAACAGAACATCGAGGCGTTCACGCCCGGCGGCGACGCCAAGCACCTCGACTTCCAGGCGGACAAGATCGCCGAGTTCCTGGTGAGCACCAAGCTGGTGGACGCCAAACCGCCGCTCGACGGGCTGTTCGAGCCCAAGTTCGTGAAGGCAGTGCGGTGACGATGACCGTCCCCAGGACCACCAAGTCCTGGGGACCGTTGCCCCGGCGGCGGACGGTGCGACCGCCGCGGGCGGTGTTCGCGATCCGCTCGCCGCTGCCCGCCCGCACCCGGTTCGTGCTGGTCGCGGTGTCGGTGCTGCTGCCGATCGCGGTGTGGCTGGTCCTCGGCGCCACCGAGGCGGTGCCGGCCCGCTACCTGCCGAGCCTGGGCAGCGTCTGGCGGGCGGGCAGCGACATGGCCGCCAGCGGCCAGCTGTGGACCGACACCTGGGCCACCGTGCAGCGCATCGTGTACGGCTTCGGCCTCGCCGTGCTCGTGTCGGTGCCGCTCGGCGTCGCGATGGGCAGCTTCGCCGCGGCGAACGCGCTGCTGGAGCCGCTGAGCGGGCTGCTGCGCTACCTCCCGGCGGCGGCGTTCACCCCGCTGCTGCTCATCTGGCTCGGCATCGACGAGCAGCCGAAGATCGCGCTCATCTTCATCGGCACGGTCTTCTTCAACATGTTGATGACGGCGGACGTGGTGCGGCTGGTGCCCCGGGACTTCGTCGACGTCGCCTACACGCTGGGTGCGCGGCGCCGCGAGGTGCTGTGGAAGGTGATCCTGCCGCACTCGCTGCCCGGCATGCTCGACGCCGTGCGGGTCAACTTCGCCGCCGCGTGGAACCTCGTCGTGGTCGCGGAGCTGGTCAACTCCGACACCGGGCTGGGCAAGCGCATCCTGCTCGCGCAGCGGTTCACCCAGACGGACAAGATCTTCGCGATCCTGGTCGTCATCGCGGTCGCCGGCGTCCTCACCGACGTCCTGCTCCGCCTGGCCCGCAACAGGATCGGACGGTGGGTGTGATGCTCGACCTGAACGGCGTCGGGCGGACCTTCGGCGCGAAGGTCGCCCTGCAGGACGTGTCCGTCTCCGTCGACCGGGGCGAGTTCGTCTGCGTCGTCGGCGCCAGCGGCTCCGGCAAGTCGACGCTGCTGTCGATCGTCGCCGGCCTCGTCGCGCCGACCGCCGGCACCGTCACCCTGGACGGCGCACCCGTCGTCGGCCCCGGCCCGGAGCGCGGCCTGGTCTGCCAGTCCGGCGCGGTCTACCCGTGGCGCACCGTCGAGCACAACATCGCCTTCGGCCTCGAACTGCTCGGCCTGTCCCGGGCCGAGCGCCGGGCACGGGTCGACTGGTACCTCGCGGAGACCGGCCTGGAGCCGTTCCGCCGGTCGCTGCCCAAGCAGCTGTCCGGCGGGCAGCGGCAGCGGGTGGCGATCGCCCGGGCGCTCGCCTGCGAGCCGGAGGTCCTGCTGCTCGACGAGCCGTTCGGCGCGCTGGACGTGCAGACCAAGGAGGACATGCAGGTCTTCCTGCGCGGCGTGTGGCAGGACACGGGCACGACGGTGCTCATGGTCACCCACGACGTCGAGGAGGCCGTGTTCCTCGGCCGGCGGGTCGTCGTGCTGGCCAGCGACCCCGGCCGGGTCGCCGCCGACGTCACGGTCGACCTGCCCGACGATCGTGACCTGGGGGTCAAGCGGACGCCGGAGTTCCTCGCGCTGCGCGCCCGGGTCGAGGACCTGGTCCGCACCTACCACCGCAGTCACGCCGGGGCGGTCGCCTGACGACCTTTGCCGAGACCGGCCTCCCGGGCCCGCACGATCGCCTCGGCGCGGTCGGCGACCTGCAGCTTCGCGAAGATGGCGGAGATGTGGTTGCTGACCGTCTTGGTGCTGATCACCAGGTCGCGGGCGATACCGTGGTTGGGGCGGCCGGCCGCGATGAGGTCGAGGACCTCGCGTTCGCGGCCGGTCAGCTCCGGGAACGGCGCCTCGGCGCGGGCGGCCGGCGCGCCGGAGAAGAACGTGATGATGCGCCTGGCCACGGTCGGGCCGAAGATCGCCTGACCGGCGGCGACGGACCGCACCGCGAGGATGATCTCCTCCTGCTGGGCGCCCTTGACCAGGTACCCGGACGCGCCGGCGCGCATCGCCGCGAACACCGAGTCGTCGTCCTCGAACATGGTCAGCACCAGCACGCGGGTCTGCGGTGCGGCGGCCAGGATCGCCCGGGTCGCGTCGACGCCGTTGGTGCCCGGCATGTGCAGGTCCATGACGACCACGTCGGGCGCGGTCCGCAGCACCTCCCGCCGGGCCTCCTCGCCGTCGGCGGCCTCCCCGGCCACCTCGATGTCCACATAGGACGAGACGAGGGCGCGCATCCCCTCCCGCATCAGCGGGTGGTCGTCGACGATCAGGATCCGGATCACGGTCCCTCCAGGGGGAGCGCGGCGTGCACCCGGCCGCCGCTGTCGGTGGGGCCGGCGGTGAGGGTACCGCCGAGCTCGGCGGCGCGTTCGTGCATGGAGCGCAGGCCGACGCCGTGCCGCCACGGCTCACCCGGGCCGGCGCCGTCGTCGCTGACCTCCATCAGCAGTGATCCGCCCTCGACCCGGAGCCGGATCCGGCAGGCGGTCGCCGCGCCGTGCCGCACGGTGTTGGTGACGGCCTCGGTGGCGATCCGATACGCGGCCACCTCCACCGCGGCGGGCAGCGCCGGCAGCGTGTCCGGCGCGTCGACGGTGACCGTGACCTCGCGCACCCACGACTGCTGGGCGCGCTGGCGCAGCGCCGCGAGCAGCCCCAGCTCGTCGAGGTCCGGCGGGCGCAGGTCGTAGACGAGCCGCCGGATGTCGGCGATCGCGGCGGTGACGTCCCGCCGGACCCCGAGCAGCAGCTCCCCGGCCCGGTCGGTGTCTGCCCGCAGCGCGTTGTGCGCCGCGTCCGCCTTCAGGGTCACCGCCGTCAGCGCCGTGCCGAGCCCGTCGTGCAGGTCGCGGCGCAGCCGGCGGCGCTCCTCCTCGCGGGCGGCGACGATCCGGGTGCGCGACTCGCGCAGCTCCCCGGACAGCCGCACCTCCCGCACGGCCAGGCCGATCGGCGCGGCGAGCAGCTCCAAAGCCCGGCGGTCGGCACCGGCGAGGCGGCGCTCGCCGGTGCGCAACCCCACGAGCAGGTCGGCGGGCGGGCCGTCGCCGAGGTCGAGGGGCACGCTGTGGCGCAGCTGCGGCAGCTCGCCGTAGGTGGCGACGAGCCGCCCGTCGGCGCTGACCGCCGCGTACGGCAGCCGCAGCGACTCGCAGACGGCCCGCAGCACCCCGTCGAGGCCGCCGGTGAGGCGGCTGCCGACCCGGGCCGCGGCCGCCGCCGGATCGGCCCGCCCGCCGTACATCACCCGGTCGACGGCGGCCTGGACCCGGCTGCGGGCCGGGGCGAAGGCGAGGGCGACGGCCCCCGTGGCGACGATCGGGCCGGCCAGGTCGTACTCGTCGGCGATGGTCCCGAGCAGGGCGACGATGCCCAGATACGCCCCGGCGACACCGGCGGTCAGCAGTCCGTACACGAGGGAGCGGTTGACGATGACCTGGATGTCGTACAGGCGGTGCCGCACGATCGCGACGGTCGCCGCGGCCGGGACCAGGACGAGGGACAGCACGAAGATGATCGGACCGTCGGCGGTCACCACCCGCTGCAGGTTGAGCACCAGGAACACGCCGATCGCCCACAGCAACCACAGCAGCTGCAGCCGCTCGACCCCGTGCGAGCGGCGCACCCGCAGCCCGAGCACGACGACGCTGAGCAGCGCTCCGGCGGCGATGGCCAGCACACTGACCGGCAGCAGCGCGCCGGCGAGCTCGGTCACCGCCGGGCCGGCGAGCGGCCGGCGGTCCGCGATCGGCTCGTTGGCGAGGGCGTCCGGGGCGAGGACCATCAGGAACGGGAACGGCACGCCGAGCGCGACGGTCACCGGCACGAGCGCGCGCCACCGCGGCGTCAGCGGGGTCCCGTCCGGGAAGAGCTGCAGGATCAGCGGCAGGCAGATCATCGGCGCCGGGGTCCAGACCATGATGCCGAAGACGTCGACCGCCTTCTGCCACCCCGGCGTCGGGGTCAGCCAGCCGGACAGCAGGCCGAGGGCGGCGAGGCTGGCGGCGTAGCAGAGCCCGTACACGACGAACAGCCGCCCGATGCGGTGCCCGGGCCGGTACGTGAGCACCAGCGCGCCGAACGCGGTGAACGCCAGCGCCATCACCGAGTTGTTGAACAGGTACGCGTCGCCCGAGTCGGCGAACGTCAGCCCGCCGGCGAACCACATGCCCCAGACGGCGGCGGTCCAGGCCGCCACGCCGGACACGAGCACGGCCGGGCCGCGGGGACGTTCGGACATGCCGACATCATGCGGCCGCCGGGTTCCCGAGGGCCATAGGAGCGTGCACCCAGGCGGGGATGGGAGCGGGATGGGGCCACGCGCTCATGACGGCGGGCCAGCCGGAGCGGACCGTCGACGGCACACACCTCGTGGCATTGGAGCATCCCATGGAACGCATCCGTCAGGCCCGCACCGCAGGCACGGCCGGCATCGTCGTCGGCCTGCTGTGGCTTCTCAACTGGACCTTCGAGGCATTCGTCGACCCGCCGGTCGGTGGCGGCGGTTGGTACGCCGGGCAGACCCTCGCGACCGTCGCGCTCTTCGGCACGGCGGTGCTCCTGTTCGGGCTCGCCGCCCTGCACCCGGCAGGCGACGGCCGCGTCGCCCGGGCCTTCCTGGCGCTCAACTGGGTCGCCTGGCTGTCGCTGACCCTCGGCGGCATCGGCTTGCTCATCCGCGGCGACGAGAGCGACGGCCCGATGACCGTCTTCTTCCCGATCGGCGGCATCCTCGGCACGCTCAGCCTGCTGGTCAGCGGCGTCCTGGTCGCGGTCCGGCGGCGGCTGCCCGGCTGGCGGCGGTGGGCCGTGCTCGCGTTCGCCGTCATGTACCTGCTGCTCGGCTTCCTCAACGGCGGCAGCGACGAGCCGACGGCCGCGTCGCAGGCCGGTGAGCTGGTGCAGTACCTGCTCCTGCTGGTGCTCGCGGTCGCCGTGCGCACGGCGGCACCGGTGGGCGCGGACACCGCCGCCCCGCCGGTGCGGGTGTAGCGGCCGCGACGGCCGGCCGGGTGCGACCGGTCGGCCGTTGACGCGTTCACGGCACCGGGTCCTTGGTGCCGTGCGGGGTCGAGGGGTTGCAGCGCTTGATCCGCGCGGCCGTCAGCCGTGAGCCCTCGACGAGGCCGTAGCGCTGCACCGCCTGCAGGCCGTAGTTGCTGCACGAGGGGATCTGCCGGCAGTGCGTCGGCAGGTGCGGCGACAGCCACCGCTGGTAGCCGCGGATGGCCACGACGCCGGCCCGGCCGGGGCCCGTCGTGCTGCGGCGCGGGGCCCGCCGCGGTGCGGCGATCGCCATCAGGCCGAGCAGCGAGCCGAGCATGAACGGGTTGCAGTCGCAGCTGTCGCACGGGTCGCAGTCACAGCCGTCGCTGTCCCGGTTGCGCCGCCGCTGCCGCTGCTGCTGGTTGTGCGGGTTGTTCTGGTCCTGCCTGCGCCGGCGCTGGCGGCGGTGCCGCCAGATCGCCACGACGTCGCCGATTCCGATTCGCGCCATGGGCGGCATTGTGTGGCCGATCGCCGGTGCGATCAAGGACCGGTCGCGTTTCTTACTGTGGCGCACGACAAAACGCACCCGGATGGCCGACTTCGTTCGGGCGGCCGGGAATGTCCGGACAGTCCCGGACACCCGAACGAAGTCGAACAACCAGGTGCGTCGATGGTCGCTCTGGTGGGTCGCCGGCCCGCGGGGCTGATACCGCGGGCCGGCGTGGTCAACCACACCGTCAGGAGCTTCTGGTGCTGATGTCGCGGACGGGTCAGCTGGCCGCGATGGCCGGGCCGCCGTCGGTGTGCAGCTCGGTCGCCGAGGCGAACGCGCTGTCCAGGCGGGCCTGGAGGGCGTCGATCTCGGAGTACTCCGCGGTGTGCGAGGACTCGCTGCCCTCGGCCGCGAAGACGTGGTCGGCCTCGGCCTCGCTGTGGTCGTAGGAGGTGTAGTCCGACTCCTCGTAGTGCTCGCCCGACGGGTTCGAGTACTCCACGTGGTGGCCCTGGTCGAAGCTGGTCGACTCGGCCGACGCGTGGTCCTGCTCGTACACGCCGAACTGCGACTGGTAGTCCGCCTCGCTGGCGTTGACCTGGTGCAGCTGGTCCAGCGCCTCGTGGTTCTCGCCGGTCTCGACGTGACCGTAGTCGGTGCCGCCGTCGTAGCCGGTGTCGCCGCCGTCGTACTCGCTCATTGGGTGCTCCCTCTGGTGGGTGGTGTGTGGTGTGGCCTTGCGATGCATATGACGTTACGGAAGGCCGCACCCCACCGAATCCCAGAAACGTGCCACGGTCCCTACGCGCGCAGCGCCTCGGCGGTCGCCGCGTCGGCGGGGAAGAAGGACTCGATGGCCAGCTCGGCGACCGTGACGTCCATCGGCGAGCCGAACACCGCCGTGATGCTGAAGAACCGCAGCTCAGTGCCGTCGTGGCGGATCCGCAGCGGCACCACCACGTCGTGCGGCGCCGGTGCGGGTCCGGTGCCGCCGGGGTACGCCGTCAGCTCCGCGAGCAGGTCGTCCAGCGCAGGGTCGCCGGTGGCGCGGGCCTGGCGCTGCAGGCGGCCCAGCAGGTGCGCGCGCCACTGCTCCAGGTTGGCGATCCGTGGCGCGAGACCGCCGGGATGCAGCGACAGCCGCAGCACGTTGACCGGCGGCTCCAGCAGCGCCGGTGCCACGCCGGCGGTGAGCAGCCCGACGGGGGCGTTGGCGTCCAGCATCGTCCACACCCGGTCCACCACGACCGCCGGGAACGGCTCGTGACCCGTCAGGACCTGCCGCAGCGAGTCCCGCACCGCCCGCAGCTGCGGGGCGTCGAGCCGGCCCTCCGGGTACGCGGGCGCGTAACCACCGGCGAGCAGCAGCGTGTTGCGCTCCCGCAGCGGCACGTCCAGGTGCTCCGTGAGCCGCAGGATCATCGCGCTCGTCGGCTTCGAACGGCCCGTCTCCACGAAGCTCAGGTGTCGCGTGGAGATCTCCGCCTGGATCGACAGTTCCAGCTGGCTGAGCCGGCGCCGCTCCCGCCATTCGCGCAGCAGTACCCCGACCGGTTGCGTCATGATCCGATCGTAGGAGGGCCGCCGCGGCCCGGCCATTACCTCGGAGGGAATCGACCGGCCGCGCCGGCGGCGGCAGTCTCGACGGCATGAGCGAATACGAGAAGCTGGTCGAGCGGTACATCGAGGTGTGGAACGAGACGGACCCGGCCGCGCGCCGGGCGGCGATCGACGCCCTGTTCACCGAGGACGTGACGTTCGTCGACCCGATGTCGGCGGTGAAGGGCCAGGCGGAGATCGACTGGATGATCGGGGGCGTGCAGGCGCAGTTCCCCGGCTTCGTGATCAGCCGGCTCGGCGCCGTCGACGGCCACCACGACCAGGCGCGCTTCGGCTGGGAGATGGGCCTGCCCGGCCAGGACGCGCCGGTCGCCGGGTTCGACGTGGTCACCGTGGCCGGCGACGGCCGGGTCAACCAGGTCCTGGGCTTCCTGGACCGGGTGCCGCCGCAGGGCTGACCGGCGGCACGGCCGTGGGGCTAACCGGCGGCACGCAGGCAGCGCAGCCCCGACAGCACCATCCACAGCGGCGTGACGGCGGTGATGGCGGCCGAGGCCAGGGCCAGCGGCGAGGCGTCGGTGGTCGTGGTGTGCCAGGCGGGGCTGAGCAGCGACAGGGTCATGCCGCCCACCACGAAGAAGGCGCAGGTGCCGATCGCGGCGACGCCGGTGGCCCGCACGAAGCCGCTGCCGACCGTGACGTAGCGGCTGCCGATGCCGCAGGCCAGGGCGGCGAGCAGGCCCAGCACGACGACCGTGTAGCCGGCGTAGTCGACGGTCTGGGCGAGCAGGGCGTAGCCGCGGCCCGGCTGCCAGTGCCAGCCGGTCGCGGCGGAGCGCCACGCCACCTCGGAGATGACCTGCTGCACGGCGATGGCGCCGGCGACGAACAGCGCCGTGCGGCGGCCCTGGAAGAGGGCCAGCTCGCGCTGGTAGTCGGGGGCGAGCTCGCGGACCGGGCCGAACTCGTCCACGGCCATCCGCGCCGCGTCGTCGCCGGGCAGGCCGGTGGACTCGTAGTGGGCGGCGGCGTCGTGCAGGCTGTCGCGCACCTCGGTCAGCAGCTCGCGTTTCGCGGCGCGGGGACCGCGCAGCGCGGCGCCGAGCGAGGTCACGTAGGTGTCGATAACCACCCGCCCAGTATCGCGGAGGCCGGGCGCCGCGATATCCGGGAAAAGCTCAGGGACAACCCCCAATGTGGGAAACGCCTTCAGCAGCGAAGCTACATGTAGCAACGCTACTTATGAGGCGAGGGGGACGACGGTGCGCAGGTGGCTTCTCGGTGGGCTCGGACTGCTGCTCCTGCTCTGCGGGGGCGGCGTCGCGGCGGTCACCTGGCTCGTGACCCGCTCGGCCGTGGACACCGTCGGCAAGGTGGCCTTCGACCGCCCGCTCCAGGTGCCGCCGCTGGCCGCGTCGACCGTCGACGCCGACGGCCGGAGGGTCTTCGACCTCACCGCGAAGCCGGGTGCCAGCGACCTCGGCCACGGCCCCGAGACCCGCACCTGGGGCTACAACGGCGCCTACCTCGGCCCGACGCTGCGGGCGGAGCGCGGCGAGCGGGTCGCGGTCAACGTCCACAACCGGCTCAATGAACCGACGACGGTGCACTGGCACGGCATGCACCTGCCGGCGAGGGTCGACGGCGGGCCGCACCACCCGATCCCGCCGGGCGGCGACTACCAGGCCGCGTGGACGGTGGACCAGCCGGCGGCGACGCTGTGGTATCACCCGCATCCGAGCGATCTCACCGAGCGGCAGGTGTACCGCGGGCTCGCCGGCCTGTTCATCCTCGACGAGGCGGGCGGCGGCGGGGAGCCGGCCGGGCTGCCGCGCGAGTACGGCGTCGACGACATCCCGGTCGTCGTGCAGGACAAGGGCTTCGACGGCGGCCAGCTGAGCATGAGCGACCGGTTCCTCAGTGACGTCGGCGTCCTCGGCGACGAGATCCTCGTCAACGGCACGCCCGGCCCGTTCCTGGACGTGCGGACCGAGCTGGTCCGGCTGCGGCTGCTCAACGCCTCGACCGCGCGGGTCTACGACTTCGTCATGTCCGACGACCGGCCGATGACGATGATCGCGTCCGACGGCGGGCTGCTGGAGAAGCCCTACGCCGCGCGGCACCTGCGGCTGTCGGTCGGAGAGCGGGCCGAGGTCGTCGTGGCGATGCGGCCGGGGGAGCGGGTCGAGCTGCGCAGCCGGGCGACGGGCCTCGGCAGGTTCCAGGGCGGCCGGGACGCCTTCGACGTCCTGCAGCTGCGGGCGGCGGGTGCGCTCAGGCCGGGCACCATGCCCGGGGAGTTGGTGAGCGTGCCCAGGCTGGACCCGGCGCAGGCGGCGCAGCACCGGACGTTCACGTTCCAGGGGCGGGAGATCAACGACGACCGGATGGACATGGACCGCGTCGACGCCGTCGTCGTCAAGGACACCGTGGAGGTCTGGAACGTCGCCAACGGCCATGACACACCGCACAGCTTCCACATCCACGACGTGCAGTTCCAGGTGCTGTCGGTGGACCGCGGCGCGCCCCCGCCGGAGCTGGGCGGCTGGAAGGACACCCTGTTCCTGGAGCCGCAGCGGCGGTACTCGGTGATCGCCAGGTTCGCCGACTACGCCGACCCGACGACCGCGTACATGTTCCACTGCCACGTCCTGCGGCACGAGGACGAGGGGATGATGGGCCAGTTCGTGGTGGTCGAGCAGGGCGACAAGCCGAGGCTGGGTCATGGCTGAAGCGAGGTGCCGGGCCCCCCGTGGCGGCGCGGGGCCCGGCACGTCTCGCAAGCGCTCCGTCGTCCCCGTGTAGCGCCGTCGTCCGGACCGCGGTGACGGCCTGACGGCGGCGGCAACCCAACGAGAACCGCTTTGTGATCGGCATGACACATGGATCACCGCTCCCATGTCAAGAGCTTCATGGACTCGCCGTGTCGCGGATCACCGTGGCGGGCCGAGGTGGCGCCGCAGCGCGACCGGAAGATCCCGTTCTGTGCCGGCCCAGGCGGTGTGGCCATCTGGGCGGACGAGGACGAAACGGTCGTTCAGCGCGTGCACCAGCCGGTCGTCGTAGCCCGCCGGCGCCGAGGGGGCGAGCAGGACGTGCCGGCCCGCCCGCAGCAGCTCGTACAGCCGCGCACCGCCGCGCAGGGTCAGGTCGGGCTGCCGGGGCGCGTGGGGGTAGTCGATGCCGATGCCGGACACCGTGCCGGCGGCCTTGCGCATGATCGTCGGCACGTGCAGCAGCGCCCCGCCGAGCAGGTCGCGACCGGCCCGCGCCGCCCGTGAGTGCAGCATCGCGAGGCGGATCAGCCCGCCGCTGCTGCGCAGCACCAGCTCCCCGACCGGGTGGCGCTCGGACTGGTACGTGTCGAGCAGGCCCTCGGGGGCCCAGCCCTGGGCGACGGCCGCGAGCTTCCAGCTCAGGTTCGCCGCGTCCTGCAGTCCGGTGTTCATGCCCTGCCCGCCGGCGGGGGAGTGCACGTGCGCGGCGTCGCCGGCGAGGAAGACGTCGCCCTGGCGGTAGTGCGGGACCTGCCGCTCGTCGCTGTGGAACCGCGACAGCCACCGCGCCTCCTTCATGCCGAAGTCGGTGCCCAGCGCCCGCCGGGTCACGTCGCGGACCTCGTCGAGGTCCAGCGGCGCGCTGTCGGGCTGCTGGGAGCGCTGGTCCCAGGCGAACACCCGGAACCAGCCGTCGCCGAACGGCGCGACGAACGCGAACGCGTCGCCGACCGAGTTGACGGCCAGGACGTCCGAGGGCGCGTCGGTGAGCCGCACGTCGGCCAGCATGATCGAGCGCAGCACCGCCTTGCCGGGGAACGGCATGCCGATCGCCTCGCGGACCGCGCTGTGCACGCCGTCGGCGCCCACGACGGTGTCGGCCTCGTAGGTGTCGCCGTCCGCCAGGACCGCGCCCGGCTCGAGCCCGGTGACCGTCACGCCGCGCACGATGCGGGCGCCCAGGTCCAGCGCTCGCTGCTCCAGCAGCTTCTCCACGTTGTACTGCGGGGTGATGAGCAGGTACGGGAAGCGGGACGGCAGCGTGCCGAGGTCCACCTTGAGGCTGTTGAACAGCCGCAGCTTCGACACGGGCTGCCCGGTCGCGACGAGCTCGTCGGCGAGCCCGCGGGCGTCGAGGTGCTCCATGGTCCGCGCGTGCACCCCGAACGCTCTGGTCAGGTTGGAGTCGGTGCTGCGCCGCTCCAGGACGGTCACCTCGACACCCGCGGCGGCGAGGTCACCCGCGAGCAGCAGCCCGGTCGGTCCGGCACCGACGACAACGGTTTTCATGGCGTCTCCCTCAGGAAGTCAACAACTGTTGGCCAACACATGTTGACCCCGCGGGAGGGTGCATGTCAACGGGCGATGAAATGACGGCCGTCACTTCCGGTTGACTTGAAGTGCGGTTCAGGTACGACCGTTGCCGGGTGCAGCCCAGAAGCGCCCTCACTGCAGGCATGGTCACGCTCGTCACGTTCGTCGCCTTCGAGGCGGTGGCGGTGACGGCCGCCATGCCGACCGTCGCGCAGGCCCTGGACGGCGTCGCCCTCTACGGCTTCGCGTTCGGCGGTCCGTTCGCCACCGGGATCGTCGCGACCGTCGCCGCCGGCACCTGGTGCGACCGCCGCGGCCCGGCCGGCCCCACCCTCGCCGGCGTCGTGCTGTTCAGCCTCGGCCTGCTCCTCGCCGGTCTCGCCCCCGGCATCTGGACCCTCATCGCCGGCCGGCTCGTGCAGGGCTTCGGCGGCGGGCTCATCACCGTCGCGCTCTACGTCGTCGTCGGCCGTGCGTATCCGGCCGCCACGCACCCGAAGGTCTTCTCGGCACTGTCCGCGGCGTGGGTCCTGCCCGCGGTCGTCGGGCCGGCCGTCGCCGGCCTCATCGTGGAGCACCTCGGCTGGCGCTGGGTCTTCCTGCTCATCGCCGTCGCGACCCTCCCGGTCGCCGCGGTGATCCAGCCGCACCTGCGCCCGATCCCCGGCGTCGCCGGCACGGCACCGAACACCCGCCTCCCGTGGGCGGCCGGCGTCGCGGCCGGGGTCGTCCTGCTGCACTGGGGTGGCCAGACCGGCGGGATCCTGTTCATCGGCGCCGGGCTGCTGGTCGTCGCCGTCTGCGGGCCGCGGCTGCTGCCCGCGGGCACGTTCACCGGCCGCCGCGGCCTGCCGAGCGTCATCCTGGTGCGCGGGTTCGCCGGTGCCGCGTTCATGCAGGCCGACGTGTTCATCCCGCTGCTGCTCACCCGCGAGCGCGGCCTCAGCCCGTCGCTCGCCGGGCTCACCCTCACCGCCGGGGCGCTGCTGTGGTCGGCCGGCTCCTGGATCCAGGCCCGGCAGGGGCAGCGGTTCAGCCCCGCCGCCCGGCTGCGGGTCGGCCTGTCCGGCATCGCCGTCGGCGTGCTGTCCGCGGTCGCGCTGGTCGCCCCGGCCGTGCCCGTCGCGATGGTCGTGGCCGGCTGGTGCGTCGCCGGGTTCGGCATGGGCCTGGCGTCCCCGACGGTCTCCGCGCTGGTCCTGCAGCTGTCCCCGCCGGGCGAGCAGGGCGTCAACAGCTCGGCGCTGTCGGTCGCCGACTCGCTGCTGACCACCGTCGTCCTCGCGGTCGGCGGGTCCGTGTTCGCGGCGCTGGTCACCGCCGGGCCGGTCGCCTACCTGGCGGCGTTCCTGATCGCGCTGCTCCCCGCCGTCGCGGGCGCGGTGCTCGCCGGGCGGGTCACCGCCGGCGCCCAGGCACCCGCCGCCGTCTTTCCTCAGGAGGCCGGGGTGCCCGGGTAGCGTCGGTGGCATGCCCAGCCCGATTCGCGCCCGCAGCCTGACGCGCACCGAGGCCGAGGCCCGCGCCGGCCTCATCCGCGTCGAGGGATACGCGGTCACCCTCGACGTCACCGACCCCTCGACGTTCCTGTCCCGCACCACGATCGAGTTCCGCTGCACCGCTCCCGGCGCCACCACCTTCGCCGAGGTGAAGGACGCCGGGGTCGACCGGGCCGTCCTCAATGGACGGCCGCTTGACCCGGCGACGATGGACGGGAACCGCCTGCCGCTGCCGGACCTGCTCGCCGAGAACCGGCTCGAGGTGACGTTCAGCGCGCCGTACTCCCGCACGGGGGAGGGGCTGCACCGCTGCGTCGACCCAGAGGACGGCGAGACCTACCTCTACGGGCAGGCACCCCTGGACGGGGCGCAGCGGATGTTCGCCTGCTTCGACCAGCCCGACCTGAAGGCGCCCATCACCCTCACCGTCATCGCTCCTCCACAGTGGACGGTGCGGGGCAACGCGCCGCTGCGGGAGGTCCACGACGGGCGGTGGAGCTTCGCGCCGACCCAGCCGCTCGCGCCGTACCTCTTCACCGTGCTCGCGGGCCCGTGGCACGTGAGGACCGCCGAACACGACGGGATCCCGCTCGGCCTGCTGTGCCGTCGGTCTCTCGCGCCGCAGCTCGACGGTGACGCCGAGGACCTGTTCGCCGCCACGGCCGCGAGCTTCGACCGCTACCACGAGCTCTTCGGCGTGCGGTACCCCTTCGACAAGTACGACCAGGCGTTCGTCCCCGAGTTCGGCGGCGGCGCGGTCGAGAACCCCGGCATGGTGAACTTCCGCGAGGAGCTGCTGTTCCGGACCGTGGCCCCGGACTACGAGCGGCAGCGCCGCTTCGTGATCATGGCCCACGAGATGGCGCACATGTGGTTCGGCGACCTGGTCACCCTGCGGTGGTGGGACGACATCTGGCTCAACGAGGCGTTCGCGGAGCTGATGGGCTGGCGGGTCGCCGCCGAGACCGGGCGCTACCCGGCCGCCGCCGCCGACTTCGTCGTGTGGCGCAAGCGCTGGGGCATGCTCGCCGACCAGCGGCCCTCGACGCACCCGGTCGCACCCGACGACGTCGCCGACACCACCGAGGCGTTCCTGAACTTCGACGGCATCTCCTACGCCAAGGGCGCGGCGGCGCTGCGGCAGCTCTCGGTGCTGCTCGGCGACGACGTGTTCCTCGCCGGGCTGCGCGTCTACTTCGAGCGCTTCCGTTTCGGCAACGCCGCCCTCGCCGACTTCCTCGCCGTCCTCGGCGAGGTGTCCACAGTGGATCTCACCGGCTGGGCCGGCCTGTGGCTGCGCACCACCGGGGTCAACACCCTGCGCCCCGCCGCCGGGCCGGCGGGGCTGCGCGTCGAGCAGAGCGGTGACCCGTTGCGCCCGCACCGGTTCCGGGTCGCGGCGTACGACCCGACCGGCGCAGCGATCCACCACGGTGACGCCGTCCTGGACGGGGACTCGGCCGCGGTGGCCGGGTTCGCGGACCTGCCCGCCGGGACGGTCGTGCTGGTCAACGACGGTGACGACACCTACGCGAAGCTCCGCCTCGACGCCGCGGGCCTTGCCGCGCTGCCGTCGGTCCTGCCCTCGGTCGCGGACCCGCTCACCAGGGCGCAGCTGTGGACCGCGGCGATGGACGCGACCCACGACGGCGAACTGCCGCCGCAGGAGTTCCTGGCCCTGCTGGAGGCCGGCCTGGCCGGCGAGGCGGAGACCGGCGTGCTGGTCGAGGTCCTCGGCTTCGCCCGGGACAGCCTGGCCCGTCGCGGCCTGGTGCCCTTCGGCCCGCTCGCCGCGATCTGTGCGGCGGCGCTGTCGGCGTCGGTGCCGGGCAGCGGCCGGCAGTTCGCCCTCGCCACCGCGCTGACCAGCGTCGCCGGCCCGGCGCAGACCGCCGAGCTGGCGGACTGGCTCGCCGTCGACCCCGTGGACGTGCTCACCAACGCCGCCCACCGCTCGGGCCCCCGCGGCAGCGCCCTCACCCACGTCTCGGCCGGCCCGTCCGGGCTGGTCGTCACGCAGGACCTGCGGTGGGAGGTGCTCGGCAGGCTCGTCGCGCTCGGCGCCGCCGGCGAGTCCGACGTCGCGGCGGAGGAGCGGCGCGAAGCACCCGGGGCACCGAGCGCGCCGCCGCGACCCGCGCCTCCCGGCCCGACCCGGCGGCGAAGGCCGAGGCCTGGGAGCGGATCGTGCGCGAGGAGCGGCCCCGCATCGCCCTGGCCGCCGCCACCGGCTTCTGGCAGCCCGGTCAGGAGGCGCTCACCGACCCCTACGTGGAGCGGTTCTTCGCCGACGCGCCCGCCATGGTGTCGGGGCGCTACCACCTGTTCGCGAGGATGGTGGTCCGGCAGGCCTTCCCCCGGTACGCCGGGCGATCCCTCGAACTCGCCGGGGAACTGCTCGCACGGGACGGGCTCCACCCGGTCCTGCGCCGCGAGATCGGCGACGCGGCGGACGAGCAGAAATACTTCCAGGACCGTGTCGAAGCCGGCGGCCACCGTTCGACGCGTTGGTAACGGCACGACGACTTCAGGGAGACACACGATGCGGTACATGCTGATGCACAAGCTCAACGACGCCGACCCGTCGCAGTGGGCGCCGACGCCGCAGTTCCTCGGCCGGATGGGCGAGTTCATGACCGAGGTCAGCAAGGCGGGGGTGCTGCTGGCCGCCGAGGGCCTGCTGCCGAGCTCCGCCGGGGCCGCCACGATCACCGTCAAGAACGGTCAGCAGACCGTCGTCGACGGGCCCTTCGCCGAGGCCAAGGAGGTCATCGGCGGGTTCGCGATCGTGCAGGTCCGCGACCACGCCGAGGCCGTGGAGTGGGCGCAGCGCTTCGCCGCGCTGTTCGACGACGTCGAGGTCGAGGTCCGCAAGGTCGGCGAGCACGGCTGAGCGCTATTTTGGCGGCGTGACGCATACGGACACGCACCGGGCGATCGAGGCCGTCTGGCGGATCGAGGCGGCCAGGGTCATCGCCGGGGTCGCGCGCATGGTCGGTGACGTCGGCCTCGCCGAGGAGCTGGCCCAGGACGCGCTCCTGGCCGCCCTGGAGCAGTGGCCGGCCGAGGGCGTGCCGCGCAACCCCGGCGCCTGGCTGATGACGACCGCGAAGCGACGCGCGATCGACCAGATCAGGCGCCGGGAGCGCTTCGAGGCCCGGATGCCCGACCTGCTGCGGCCGGACACCGTCGACGGGGAGTTCGACGCGGTGCTCGAGGACACCATCGAGGACGACCTGCTGCGGCTCATCTTCACCGCCTGCCACCCCGTGCTGGCGCCCGAGGCCCGGGTCGCGCTGACCCTGCGGATGCTCGGCGGGCTGTCCACCGACGAGATCGCCCGGGCGTTCCTGGTGCCCAGCACGACCGTCGGCCAGCGGATCAGCCGCGCGAAGAAGACCCTCGCCGACGCGAAGGTCCCCTTCGAGCTGCCGGACGCGGCGGCCCGCACCGAGCGCCTCGCGTCGGTCCTCGAGGTGATCTACCTGATCTTCAACGAGGGGTACTCGGCGACCGCCGGCGACGACTGGATGCGACCCGCCCTGTGCGAGGAGGCGATGCGCCTCGGCCGGGTCCTCGCCGGGCTCATGCCCGCCGAGGCGGAGGTCCACGGCCTCGTCGCCCTCATGGAGATCCAGGCGTCCCGCTCCGCGGCGCGCACCGGCCCGTCCGGCGAGCCGATCGTGCTGCTGGAGCAGGACCGCGGCCGGTGGGACCGGCTCCTCATCGGCCGCGGCCTGGCCGCCCTGGCGAAGGCCGAGGAGCTCGGCGGCGGCACGTACACGCTGCAGGCCGCGATCGCCGCCTGCCACGCCCGCGCGGCGTCCGCCGAGGACACCGACTGGCACCGCATCGCCGCCCTGTACGCCCAGCTGCCGCCCTCACCGATCGTCGAGCTCAACCGGGCGGTCGCGGTGTGCATGGCCGCCGGCCCCGCCGCCGGCCTGGCCGTGCTCGAACCGCTGGGCACCGACGCGTCGCTGCGCGGCTACCACCTGCTGCCCACGGTCCGCGGCGACTTCCTGCTGAAGCTCGGCCGCCGCGACGAGGCCCGCGCGGAGTTCGAACGGGCCGCCGCGATGACCCGCAACGAACGCGAGCGCGCCCTCCTGCTCACCCGCGCGGAGCAGTGCTAGGCGCGAGGGTGGACTCGATCAGCCGGAGCAGCTCGGCCCGGGTGTCGAGGCGGGCGTAGGCGTCGCGGAGCCGTCCGGCGCCGGCCGCGAACGACGGCTCCGTGAGCACCCGCAGCACCGCCGCGCGCAGGTCCTCGTCGGCCGGGGCCGCCGAGCGCAGCCGCAGGCCCGCGCCGGTCCACGCGACCCGGGCGGCGACCTCCGGCTTGTCCTCGGTGACGCCGGCGACGACGAGCGGCACGCCATGGGCGAGCGCGGTCTGCACGCCGCCGTAGCCGCCGTTGGTCACCATCGCGGTCGTGTACGGCAGCAGCGCCCCGTGCGGCACGAACGCCGCCGCCCGCGCGTTGGGCGGCAGGGGCCCGAGCACCGACGGGTCGGGGCCGCCGGTCGTCGCCACGACCAGCACGTCGGCGTCCGCGAGGACCCGGATGGTGCGGGTGACCAGGGTCGTCAGGTCGCCGTTGGCGACGGTGCCCTGGGTGACGTGCACGACCGGGCGGCCGCCCGAGGTGACGTCGGGCCACCACGGCGGCGGCGTGAAGCCGGCGGCCGGGCCGGCGTCGAGGGAGCCGACGAAGCGCACCTGCGGCGGCAGGTCGGAGCGCGGGTACTCGAAGGACGCCACCCCGTTCTGCAGGTGCAGGGCGGGCGAGATGTTGGAGAACGGCGACGCGGACGTCGGGGGCAGCTCGATGCGGGCGCGGACGCTCTGCCAGTGCCGTTGCACGTCGCGGAGCAGCACGCCGTCCATCAGCGCGTAGAGCGCCCGGTTGCGCAGCCGCCCGGCGAAGGACGCCGACGGCGGCAGCGCGGTGCCGAACGGGGCGGTGTCGCGGCTGGGGACCGGCAACGGGCTGATCCCGACCGAGATCCAGGGGGCGCCGGTCAGCTCGTGGAAGGCGGCGGCGCCGAGGAAGCCCATGTCGGCGATCAGCGCGTCGTAGCGCTGCGCGCTGTGCAGCGCGTGCAGCTCGGCGACCTGTCGCGGGACGGGGTCGATGAACAGGTGCTTGAGGTCCCACTTGATGCCGGCGAGGCCGGTGCGCCCGGCACGGCCGGGGTGGTCGTCGCTGAACGTGTCGCCGTGCTGGTCGAGCTCGGGGTGCATCGGCACGAACGCGGCGCCGGTGTCCACCACCCCCGCCCGCATGCGCAGTCCGGCGTACCAGTCGACGGCGTGCCCCGCACCGATCAGCGCGCGGGCAATGGGCTTGAGCGGGTTCGTGTGTCCGGCGCTGGGCATGGACGCGAACAGAAAACGGGCCATGTCTTCAGAACACGACGGTGCCGGCACCACAGTTCGGTGCCGGCACTGTCGCCTTTCACACTCCTAGCAGTGGCCGAGGTCCTCCCAGTTGGCGGTCCAGCCGGGTTCGGAGCCCTGGGTCCACCACTTGGCGCGCCACAGGTGCTTGCCCTGGCCCGACGCGGGGCCGTTGGGGTCGCCGTACTTGCTCTTCTCGTGCTTCACGGTCTGACCCGTGGTGTACACCGAGGTGATCGACCACTCCGGGGCGGCCGAGCAGCTGGTGGCCGGCGGGGTGGAGACCGACGGCGACGCCGACGGGGACTTCGACGGCGACGCCGACGTCGACGGCGAGGCGGAACCCGAGGGGGTCACGCACGGGCCGGCCGAGTCGACGGTGTCGGTGAACGCGTTGCCCGCCGAGCGGTACGCACCCGCCTGGGTGGTCACCTGCGACGGGGTGAGGACCTGGTTCTTGGCGAACAGGACCCAGTCGACCTGCTGGATGTAGGTCGACAGCCCGCCGGTGTGCGCCGCCGTGTCGATGAACCAGAGGTTCCAGTTGATGGTCATCGTCTGGCGGGGGTAGAACTTGCCGGAGTGGTCGCCGACCTGCACGCCGTCGATGTAGTAGATGACGTGCCCGTTGGCGACGGTGACCACCAGGTCGTGCCACCCGTCGAAGCTGCGCCGCTGCTCCGAGTGGACGTTGTCGGCGAACCAGGGGTCGGCCTTGTACGTGTACCAGGTCGTCTGGTAGTTGATGGGGCCGGTCTCGCCCCAGCCGCCGTTCGGCAGGTATTCGGAGATGTCCAGCTCGCTGTAGGTGGGGTCCAGGTCACCGTTGAGCGGGCTGATGGTGAAGAACGTCTCGTTGATGTGGTCGCCGTCGTTGCCGCTGACGGGCGTGTCGGTGAAGCGGACCCTGCTCGCGTAGGTGCCTTCGAGGTAGCGCTTCTGCGAGGAGTACAGCTCGGCCTGGTTGGTGCCGCCGCCGGTGCCGTCGGTCGACGCCTGCAGCTGCAGCACCTTCTGCCCGCCGTTGGTGGGGAAGGTGATGCTGTTGGCCGACCAGGTCGCGCCGGGCACGCCGGGACCGCCGGCGTAGGTGCGCGGCACCCACCCGTGCTGGCTCAGCGAAGCGTCGGAGGACGAGCTGTAGTTGAAGTCGTCGAACAGGTAGCCGCAGTTGTTCGCCGCGGCGCTGGCGGTGCCGACGGTGGCCGCGGTGACGGCCACGGCACTTACCCCGACGAGCACCGCGGCACCCGCCGCGAGCGCTAGAGATCGACGTTTACCAATGGACATGGGCACAGTCCTCCTTGAGGGGAAAGGAGTTCGACGGACCTTACTTGACCGCGCCGGCGGTCATACCGGCTCGGATGTGCCGTTGGAACGCGACGTAGGCGATGAGCACCGGCAGCATTGCGATGGTGAGACCGGCGAACAGACCGCTCCAGTCGCTGCGATACCCCTGACTGACCGACAGGGCGGCCAAACCCTGCGCCAGGACATACCGATCTGGGTCGGGGTTGAGAACCAGGGGGAGCAGGTACTGGTTCCAGAGCCCGAGGAAGTTGAAGATGCCGACGGCGACGAGACCGGGACGGGCCATGGGCAGCATGACGCGGAAGAACACCGCGCCGTGCGAGCAGCCGTCCAGGAACGCGGCCTCCGCCACCTCCGTGGGGAGCGTCCTGAAGAACGCGTGCAGGAAGAAGACCGTGAAGGGCACGGCGTAGGCGGCGTACACCAGGATCAGCCCCTGGTAGGTGCCGAGCAGGCCGAGCTGCTGCACGACGAAGAACAGCGGCACCAGGGCCAGGAACACCGGGAAGAACATGGCCGCGACGAACACGTAGTAGATGACCCGGTTGCCACGGAACTCGTAGCGGGCCAGCGCGTAGGCGACCAGGGAGCCGAGCAGCATCGTCAGCAGCAGGCCCCCGCCCACCACGATCAGGCTGTTGAAGAAGTACCGGCCGATGTTCGCCTGGCTCCACGCCCTGGCCCAGTTGCCCCACTGCGGATCCGTGGGCAGCGACCAGGGGTCGTTGAGGATGTCGTTGTCCTTCTTGAAGGAGCTGACGATCGCCCACAGCAACGGCAGCGCGGTGACGACCGCCCACAGCAGCATCGCCACGTGTACCGGAAACCGCTTCATGACAGCTCCAGCCGCTCTTTGCGACCCGACCGCAGGGCGAGGATCGCAAGGGTGAGGGTGGCGAAGAACAGCGCGACCCCCATCGCGGAGGCGTAGCCGAACTTGCCGTAGGTGAAGGCGTTGCGGTACAGCGAGAGCCCGATGACCTCGGTCGCGCCGTCGGGGCCGCCGGGTCCGGCGGTCATCACCTGCACCACCGCGAACCCGTCGAGGGCGCCGATGCCCAGGTAGACGAAGGCGACCTGCACGGTGTCGCGGACCAGCGGCAGCGTTACCTTGCGGAACGTGGCCCAGCCGCTGGCGCCGTCGAGCAGCGCGGCCTCGAACAGTTCCTTCGGGATGCCGTCGATCGCCGCGCTGAACAGCACCATGTAGAAGCCCACCGACGACCAGATGAGCACCGCCATCACCGCCGGCAGCGCCAGCTGCGGATCGCCCAGCCAGCTGCGGGCCAGGCCGTCCAGGCCGAACGCCCGCAACGCCCCGTTGAGCAGGCCGTTGGTCGGGTTGTACACGAACTGCCACAGCACCGCGATGACGACCAGCGACAGCAGCTGCGGGAAGAAGTACACGATCTGGTAGGCGCCCGCCCCGCGGATGGACGACCGGCCGCTGCGCCCGCCGAGGTGCAGCATGCTGGCCAGGAACAGGCCCAGCGCGATGGTCACCAGCGGCACGCAGACCAGCATCACCGCGTTGTTGCGCACGGCGTCGAGGAACAGGGAGTCGCCGCCGAGGCGGGCGTAGTTGCCCGCCCCGACGAAGTGCGCCTCGCCGGCCACGCCGGTCCAGTCGGTGAGCGACAGGTAGAACGCCTGCCCGTACGGCGACAGCACGAAGACGACGTGCAGCACGAGAGCGGGCGTCAGCGCACCGATGAGGAACCGGAGCCGACCGTGTTTCATCAGCGGGTGTACTTCTTGACGGAGCTGTCCTTGGCGATCGCGTCCGCGGCCTTCTGGATGCGGTCGGCCCACTCGGCCGGCGTGGCCCGCTTGTTGATCAGCTCACCGGTCGCGTCGTCGACGGCCTTGGCCAGCGGCGCGTACCAGGTGCGGAAGCGGAACGTGAAGGCTTCCTTGCCGGCGGCGTTGACCGCGTCGCGGGTCGAGCCGAGGCCGCTGCTGAGCGTCAGGCCGTCCGTCGCGCCGACGATGGCGGGCAGCGTGCCGGCGGACTCGGCGAAGCTGCGCGCCGACTGCTTCGAGAACAGGATCCGCAGGTATTCCATGCCGCCGGCGGCGTTCTTCGCCTTCGACGGCACGATGAACGCCTCGCTGCTGGCGGCCTGGATCGCCGCGGCGCCCATCTTGTCGGACCCGGTGCGCGCCGGCACCGCGCCCATCACCATGTCGAAGCCCTTGGGCGCGACGTCCTTCTGCTCGGCCTCCAGCCAGGAGCCGCACGGGATGAACGCGGCCTTGCCCTGGCACCAGGCGGCCTGCGACTCGGTGTGCGACAGCGCCTCCGAGCCCTGCATGATGTAGCCCTTCGCGGCGAGCTCCGCGAACGCCTCGGCGGCGGCCTTCAGGCCGTCGGCCTTCCAGGCGTTGGGCTGCAGGTTGTCCACGGCCTTGATGAGGTCGGTGCCGCCGGTCTTCGCCGCCATGCTCAGCAGCGGGTCGTTCATGTACTCCGGGTACTTGCCCTGGTAGGTCCACGGCGCGATACCGGCGGCCTTGATGGTGGCGCAGAGGGCCAACATCTCGTCCCACGTCTTGGGGTACGTCCAGCCCTTGCTCGCGAACAGCGGCTTGGAGTACCACAGCCCCCACGCGGTGTAGGTGAAGTTCAGCACCAGCGGCGCACCGTCGAACGTGCCGTCCTCGATGACGCCGGGCAGCAGCGTGTCCCTGACCTTGACCGCCGGGTCGTCGAACGACGGCGCGTCGAGCAGGTCGCTCAGGTTGGACAGCTGCTTCGCGCCGACCAGCGTCGCGAGGTCCAGGCGCCCGGCGCCGGTGTTGTCCACGACGTCCGGCGGGGTGTTGGCGACGAACCGCGGCTGCAGCGCCTCGCCCACCTTCTGGATGCCCTTGTGGTCGATCGTCGCCTTCGGATACTTCTGCGTGTAGAGGCCCTCGGCCTTCTTCGCGTAGTCGTCGCCGTAGCCGCCCTTGAAGATGACGACCTCCAGGGCCGCGTCCTCCTTGACGCCGAGCGGGTTCGTCGCGCTCTTCGCGCCGCTCGCGGCGGCCGGCTTGTCGTCGTCGCCGCTGGTCACACAGGCGCTGAGCAGCGGCAGCGTCGCGCCGGCCGCGACCGCCGCGCGCAGGACGGTGCGTCTCGTCGGGTACGGTTGGACGAAGGGTGATGGGTTCATGACTGGGCCTTCTCTCCTAAGCGGTACGCCGGATGCGCCCGGCGTACCGCGCTTCGAGTGCTGCGTTGTGCTCCCGCCCGCCTGGGACGTTGTCGGACAGGTAGATCGGCGGCGTGACGCCGAGTGCCAGCAGCCGCGCCACCACTTCGGTGACGATCTGCTGGGCCAGCAGGGCCGCGGTGATCGAGGAGACGGCGCCCACGGCGCCGCCGCCCGGCAGTGGCAGCGACGCGTCGCCGTAGGGTGCCCCGTTGTCGAGGACCACGTCGGCGAAGTCGCTGAGCTTCATGCCGCTCTCGTGCCGCGAGTCCACGCGGGAGGAGTGCTCCAGCGAGGTGATCGCGATGAGGGCGTGCCCGCGCTGCTTGACCAGCTGCGCCATCTCCACCACGGCGCCGTTCACGCCGGAGTTGGAGGCGATGACGAAGGTGTCGTCGGGCTTGACGGGGGCGAGGTCGTAGAGCCGGTGCGCGACGCTGGGCGTGCGCTCCAGCTGCGGGTCGCCGAGGACGCCGGAGGCGTCGCCGCCGTAGAGGACGATGTCGCGCAGGGCGATCCTGTTCGTCGGCACCAGGCCGCCGGCGCGCCCGGCGATCTCCATCGCGAGTGCCTCGGAGTGCCCGCAGCCGAACGCCTGGATCACCCCGCCGGCCTGCAGCGTGGCGGTCATCAGGTCGGCTGCCTGCGCCACCTGCTCGACCTGGGTGGTGCTTACCCGGTCGATCGCGGCGCGGATCACCTCGACATAGCTTGCACTTCCGATGCTGGTCACAGCGGCTTTTCCCTCCGTGGTCGCTTGCGGTTGTTGGTCGTGTCGGGCACCCGGTGCGCGTCGACGGCGCGCACCGTGAGCTCGAGGGCCTCGGCGGTCCGCTCATAGGTGCGCTGCGCGACCGCCACGTAGATGAGGTCCAGGACCAGCAGTTGCGAGTGCAGTGCGGAGAGGGCCGCGACCCGGAAGGTGGTCTCGTGGACCGACGTCGTGAACACCACGTCGGCGACCTCCGCGAGCGGCGAGCGCCCGAAGGAGGTCACCGCGACGGTCAGCGCGCCGTGGTCGGCGGCCTCGGCCAGGGTCTCGATCGCCTCGCGGGTCCGGCCGGAGTGCGACAGGCCGATCGCGACGTCGCCGGGGCCGAGCAGCGCGGCGTTGGTCAGTGCGGTGTGGGTGTCCGAGCGGTACCAGACGGGGACGCGGATGCGCTCGAGCCGGAACGCCATCTCCCGCCCCGCGGTGCCGCTGCTGCCCAGCCCGAAGATCTCGACGCGCCCGGCGGTCGCTATGGCGGCCGCGACCCGCTCGACGGCCGCGACGTCGAGGCCGGCCGCCGTCGCCTGGATCGCCCGGGTGTCCGCGGCGGTGATGACGTCGAGCACCCCGTCCAGGGGGTCGTCGGGGGCGATGTCGCCGCTGATGTCGGTCTCCCAGCGGGCCTGCTCGGCGCGGCCGGTCTCCGTCGCGATGGCGACCCGCAGGTTGGCGTAGCCTTTGAAGCCGAGCGTGCGGCTGAACCGGGTCACGGTCGCCGTGGACGTGCCCGACCGCTCGGCGAGGTCGACGATGCTGGCGTGCGCCGCCGTCTCAGGATCGCTGAGGATCATCTCCGCGATCTTTGCGAGGGCCTCCGGCATGGTCGGCCCCTCGATGCGCAGCCGCCCTAGCAGCCCGCCACTCTCACCCGTCACTCCGGTCATCCTTTTCATCGTTGCGTCTTGGCGATGAAAATTACGACCACTTCAACTTCTAGTCAATAAGCATTTTCTATGTTTCCATCATCGCCATGGTGCTCATCCTCGGGGTCGATGCCGGCGGGACGGCCTCCAAAGCGGTCGTCGTCTCGCCGGACGGGACGGTCCTGGGGCGCGGGACGGCCGGTCCCGGCAACCCGTCCGCTGTCGGGTCGGCGGCCGCGGTGGCGATCGGCGATGCGGTCCGCGGAGCGCTCGGCCCGCACGACCCGGGCGGGGTCGTCGCGGGCGTGGTGGGAGTCGCCGGGGTCAGCATCCTCACCGACCCCGGCGTCGCCGCCGCGTTCACCGCCCAGTGGGCCGCGATCGGCCTGACCTGTCCCGTCGCGGTCGTCGCCGACGCGGTGACGGCGTTCGCCGCGGGGACCACCGCGACGTCCGGCGCGGTGCTCATCGCCGGCACCGGTGCCGTCTCGGCCCTCATCGACGACGGGCGGGTCGTGCGCACCGCCGACGGGCTCGGCTGGCTCCTCGGCGACGAGGGCTCCGGCCTCTGGCTCGGCCTCCAGGCGGTCCGGCACGCGGCGCGGCACTGGTCGTCCTCCGGGCTCGCCGTCCGGGTCGCGCTGCACGCCGGCGCCGCCTCCGCCGACGACCTGGTCCACTGGGCTCAGCGGCTGCCGTTCGGCTCCTTCGCGGCGCTCGCCCCGATCGTCTGTGACTTCGCCGCCGAGGGTGATCCCGCCGCGGCGGTGATCGTCGCGGCGGCGGTCGAGCGGCTGGTCGCGACCCTCGACGCCCTCGACGCTGCCGACGCGGCGGTGGTACTGGCGGGAGGACTGCTCGTCGGCCCGACCCCGGTCCGCGAAGGCGTCCTCGACACGCTGCGCAGGCGTGGCGTCGAGGTCGGCACCGCCCACGACCCGGCGATCGGCGCCGCGAGGCTGGCCGCTCAGACCTGGTCGAGCCGGACGGTCACGTCGACCTGAAGGAACTCCCGCAGCCGGCCGGCTTCCTCCAGTACCGCCGCCGCGTCGACATCGGACAGCCGCCGGAAGGGCGTCACGGTCAGCGCCGTGGCGGTCACCGACCACAGTCCCGCCACGGACCCGTCCACCAGGAACGTCGGGTGCACCATCGAGTAGCCCGGGCACACCCGCGCCCGGTCCTCGTCGCTGATGATCCGGGTCCGGTCGTCGTGGCTGAGCACCAGATTGTCGAACTCGGGCAGGAACCGCACCGGCGCCGCCTCCTCACCGGTCGCCACCGGCAGGTCCGGCAGGTCGAACAGCTCCTGCCCGCGCTCGTCGCGGTAGACCCGCAGCCGGTGCCGCTCCCGCTCGACCTCGTTCTGGAGTCGCTTCATCCCGGACCAGTTCTGCAGGTCCGCGACGCTCGCCGGCCCGCACGAGGCGAGGTAGCGCGACAGCAGCGTCCACACCGGCGGGTCCTCCTCCAGCGGCCCGCCCAGCCAGTCCTCGGCGAGCGCGCAGGTCACATGCCCGCGGCGGCGCCACACCCCGGACGGCGGCGGGTGGATCAGGTTCTCCTGGTGCTGCACCACCCAGGCCAAGGGGATGCCCTTGCGGCCCGGGAACCGCTCGGCGAGCTGCTTGGCCAGCTTCGGGCGGGTCATGCTCTGGCCGCGCAGGATGTCCCGGCCGGCCGCGGCGATGTCGGCCACCTCGAGCCCGGCGAACTCACTGGCGAACGGCGACAGCCCGCCGTTGCTCATCCGCTGCCGCAGCATCGGCTTCAGCCAGCGGTAGTCGGCGCCGGCGGTGAGGTGCTGGGTGCGGCGCAGCAGCCCGCCCCGCACGACCCGCCCGTCGGTCAGCGCGGCCGTGAGCTCGTCGTGCCGTAGGCCGCGCATCCTGGTCCACAGGCCCACGTAGGGCGCGTCGACCTCCTGGGCCTGCACCGCGACGAGGTGCGCGACGACCTCCTCGACCGGCCGGGGGTCGGGCTCGGCGTCGGTGGTGGTGAGCAGCTGGCGCTGCAGGTAGGTGCGGTTGAGCTGCCGCCTGGTGAGGATCACGCCCATGACGCTACGACCCGATGCGGTCAGGACCTGTCCTGATCTCGGGCGACCCGTCAGGACTTGTCCTGGTCCCGGGCGATCCGGACCCGTCAGGACTTGTCCTGGTCCCGGGCGATCCGGACCCGTCAGGACTTGTCCTGGTCCCGGGCGACCCGGACCGTCAGGACTTGTCCTGGTCTCGGACGACCCGGTGTCTCGTGACGCGGTCGAAGGCGATGGTGCCGTCGGCGTGCTCGCCGGCCGGGGCGTACCCGGCGGACCGCAGCGCCGCCAGGGTCTCCCCGGCGGGCAGGGCGCTGGCGTAGACGGTCGGGGCGAGCTCGGTGAGGCCCAGCTTCGCCAGGCTCTTCACCCGCCGCAGCTCGGCGAGCAGCGTCGGGTCCTCGCTGCGCAGCACGCACCCGACCGTGCGGACCCGCAGCGCCCCGTGCCGCCGGGCCAGGTCCGTGACCAGGTACTGCAGCGGCTGCGGGACGCGGCCGCCGGTGGCCGCCTCGCGCAGTGCCGCGAGGAGCTCGTCGGCGGACGAGCCGGTGTCGAATGCCCGGCGCACCGACGCCTCGGAGAAGCGCCACGTGTGGCCGCCGCCGCGGGACTCCCGGTCGGCGGCCAGGTCGAGGAACGCGGCGAGCGGCGCGGCCGGGGCGCCGGTCGCGACGGCGGTCAGGTCGCTCTGCAGCAGCACCGTGCGCTGCGCGGCCGGGATCAGCCGCTCCAGCGCGGTGAGCAGCGCGGAGCGCCGCGGCGTGCCGTCGAGACCCGCCTCCGCGGCGAGGGCCCGGCACAGGCCGGTGGGCGCGTGCAGAGCGCCGAGACCCATCAGCTCCAGCTCCCGCCACAGCATGGATGTCGTCGGGTACGCCTCCTCGGCGTCGGCCCCGGTGAGCAGCGGCCGCATGTACATCTGCAGCGCGTTGATCCCCTCCAACGACGGCAGCGCGAAGCCGTCGGGCAGGCCGTTGAGCAGCGACACGAGGCTGCGCCGCAGCACGCTCACGGCCTCGTCGCGCTGGGTCCGCAGCAGCGCGGGGGAGCTGGTGTCCAGCGGGGCGGCGTCCATCATGAGCCAGGCGGTGAGCAGCTCGCCGTACTGCGCGGGCGGGTCGAGCTTCAACCAGTCGTCGTAGTACGCCGACGGCGCGATCCGGTTGTCCGTGACGCCGATCAGGCCGCTGACGCCGGCGAGGGTGAGCCACAGCCGCATGTCGAGGTCGTCGCCGCCGATGGCCTTGCTGAGCCGGCGCAGCTCACGGATGCCGACCCCGCCGTCCTTCAGCATCGGCACCGGCGCACGGCCGCACGCCTCCAGCAGGGCGGTGACGTGGGCGAGCGCGGCCCGGATCGCGGCGGCGCCGTCCCGCTCCACCATCTCGACGCTGACCTCCACCGGCACCTGCAGCGGCGGCGCCGGGTCGAAGTCCGCCCGGAACCCCGCCTCCAGATGGAGTCCCTGGCGCAGGACGACGCCGACCTCGCTGGGCAGCACCGCGGCCATGCCGGCCGGGTTCCACATGATCAGGCCGTGGTCGACGGCCCAGCGCAGCGCCGTCGGCCGGTTGGTGCGCAGGGCACCCATCTGCCGCGGGTCGAAGTAGAACGGGTCGTCGTCGGCGAGGGACAGCAGCAGGTCCTTGGTGGCCTCGGGCGCGGCGGCGAACTTCGCCCTGACCGTCGCGGCGTCGGCGAGCGCCGCGCAGACCCCGTCGACCAGCGACGCGCGGTCCCGGCCGACCGGCGCGTCGAGGTTGTACGCGATGCGTTGCAGCCGGTCGATCGTCAGCTGGGTGAGCTCGATGCGGGCCGACGGCCCGAACCCGTAGCCGCCGACGATCACCTCATGGATCGGCGCGGTGCGGATCCACTCGCCGTCGGGCCAGGCCAGCGCGTGCCACTCCAGCCGGCCGAGCACCATGCCCAGGTCGGCGTCGTCGGCGGCCACGCCGAGCAGGCGCGCCAGGTCGGACCGCCGGGTCCCGGCCGCGCGCAGCGACAGGGCCTCGGCGACCTGCAGCTCCGGCAGGCTCAGCACGGCGATCGTCTCCGTCACCGTGCCGGGGTCCAGCAGCAGCGCCGCGAACTTGGCGAGGGCCTTGCGCCCGACCGGCTCCGGCCCGTCGGGCAGGTGGGCCGCGACGAGCTCGGCCAGCCGCGGTGCCGCCAGCCCGGACAGGAAGTCGAGCATGGTCTTCACGTCAGCGTCCTTGTTCACAGCCGGACCGGTGGACCAGCGAAGGTTAGCGCCGCCGCGGGTGCGCCGCGAAGAAGGCCCACAGCACGTCGGTGGCCTTGACCTTGACGGTGGCGTCCTTGAGCTCGCCGCCCGTCGCGCCGAACCACGTGTGTCCGCCGCTGTCGACGACGTATGCGTCCACGTCGCTGCCGTCCTGGCAGTGGGTGGTGGTCCTGTGCACGCCGGGGTCCAGGGCCGGCTCCGCCGGCGTTGCGGGCGGCGCCGCTGTCGTCGACGGGGTTGCGGGCGGTGCGGCGCAGGTGAGCCGGGAACGCCAGGCGTCCACGCCGGTGTGGAAGGTCGCGGCCTGCGGGTCGGCGGCGCCGATGAGGGTCACCACCGAGACCGGGGCGGTCGGCCGGTAGTCCGCCGCCTCGGTCCGCCCGCCGGCGAACCCGCCGCTGACCACGCCGATCGCGGCGAACACGCCCGGCGCCTCGACCGCGGCCCGGAAGCTCAGGTCGCCGCCGTTGGAGACGCCGGCCAGGAAGAGCCGGTCGGGGTCGGCGTGCCACTGCTCGACGAGCCGGCCGGCGACGGCCTTGACGAAGCCGACGTCGTCCTGGACGCCGCAGCAGCCGAACGCGTTGAACTGCCCGCCGACACCCTCCGGGTACGCAACCAGGAACCCGGCCGCGTCGGCCTTGGCGTCGAAGCCCGTCAGCTCCCGCATCGCGGTGGCGCTGCCCGGCCGGTAGTGCAGCGCGACGACCGCGGGCATGGGGCGGGCGGGATCGTACGAGGCCGGGACGTGCAGCAGGAACGTGCGCTCGGCGCCACCCACGGTCACGGTCAGCTTGTGCTCGCCGGGCCCTCCCGCCGCGGGCGAGGCGGCGGGCGGATTCGTCGTGGTCTCTGCCGAGCAGGCGGTCAGCACCAGCAACACGAGCAGTGTCAGTCCCCGTCTCATGCCCCGTCAGCGTAGGGCAGTAGCACGATTCCACCCACCCGATCGCCGTGCGTCACCGCGACCGAAGTCGATCTTCAACATTTTCCAGGATGAATCGGACTAATCAGGATCAGTCCCAAAATCCCTGCCCTGCAACGGCTGTCGCTATGCCCTGTCCGGTCATATGTTGTCGGACGTCAAGTTTCGTCAGGTAGGAGAAGTCGTGGGAAACATGCTGTTCAGGAGGGTTGTGGTCGGCGCCGCCGCCGCAACCGCGGCCGTCGGGCTATCGACCGTGTTCGCTTCGCCCGCCAGTGCTCACGCAACGGGAGCGACCGGCTCCGCGGTGTGCGTGTCCGTCGACGGCAAGTATGAGATCACCTGGAAGCTGACCAACGACTACAACTCGGTCGTCACGCTCGGCGACATCAAGCTGGAGCTGGACAAGGAAGCGAAGTCGACGCTGTCGAAGTCGACCCTGCCGAGCACCATCGCGGCCCGCCCCGCGGGCAGCCCGCTCACCGAGGTCACGTTCACCTCCGTCGTGGAGAAGCCGGCGACCAAGGTGAAACTCACCTACAAGGCCAAGTGGGCCGACAACTACCGGTCGCCCGGCTCCAGCGAATGGGTCGCGCTGACCGGTCCGTGCCCGAGCCCGTCGCCGTCGGCGTCCCCGTCGCCGTCCGGCTCGAAGTCGGTGCCGGCCTCGCCGTCCACGTCGGCCACGCCGGGCCTGCCCGTCACCGGCACCAGCAGCACGATGCCGCTGGTCGGCACCGGCGCCGCGCTGGTCGTCGGCGGCGTTGCCCTGGTCGCGACCCTGCGCCGCCGCCGTCGGGTGACCTTCACCGCCGAGTAGTCACGTCTGGTCGCACCGGTCAGGGGGAGTCCTTCGGGCTCCCCCTCGCCGTCTCATGTGGACAGCCGTCGGGCCTGGTCCAGCAGGTCCGCCGCGACCAGGTCGAACGGCTCCATACTCTGCTCGGCCCTGCTCATCACGACCGCGCCCTCGGTCGACGCGATCAGCGTCGCCGCGAACCGCGCCGCGGCGTCCGCACCCAGCCCGCCCGCGGTGAACAGCCGGGCCAGCCGGGACCGCCAGGCACGGAAGATCTCCGCGGCGTGCGCGAGCAGCTCACCCGGCTCCGCCGCGACCGTCACCGCGAGCACCGCGCACCCCGCGCTGAACTGCGAGCGCTCCAGGACGGTGCGCCACAGGTGCAGCACGTGCTCGGTCACCCCGACGACCCCGCGCCCCTCCAGCTGGGCGAACCCGTCGAGCATCCGCCCCGCCACCAGCTCCAGCGCCGAGCCGACCAGCTGATCCTTGCCCTCGGGGAAGTGGTGGTAGATCGACCCCCGGGGCGCCCCGGTCGCCTTCAGCACCTCCGAGAACGAGGTCGCCTGCAGCCCCTGCTTCGCCAGCAGCAGCGCGGCACCCTCCACCATCCGCCCACGGACATCCCCCGCCATCCCGCACTCCCTTGACTATGACGGTCGGCATAATCTACGTTCTATGACGACCAGCATAGTCCAGAACGGAGCCCGTCCATGCCCATGATCGACGTCTACGCCCCCGCCGACCTCTTCCCCGCGGGTAGCGACCGCACCCTCGCCGCCCAACTGACCGCCGCGCTCCTGCGCGCCGAGGGCGTGTCCGACCCTGGCGCCGCCCACCTGGACAACACCGGCGCCTACATCCACCGCATGCCCCCCGAGACGGTCCACACCGCCGGCGCCGACGCCGCCCGCACCGTCCGCATCCAGGTCCTGACCCCACCCGGCGCCCTGACCCGCGACGGCCAGCGCTCCCTCGTCGCCGACGCAACCCGGATCGTCGCCGAGGTCAGCGGCGACCGGTCCCAGCCGGCCCGCACCTGGGTCCTGCTCACCGAAGCCGCCGAGGGCGGCTGGGGCATCGCCGGCACCGCCTTCGGCCGCCCCGAGTTCGCCGCCCTCCTGCGCTGACCCGGACCCCACCTTGTCCGGACCCCACCTTGTCCGGACCCCACCTTGTCCGGACCCCACCTTGTCCGGACCCCACCTTGTCCGGACCCCACCTTGTGTTGTGGGGTCCGCCGCGCAACTGCGCCGATCTGCGGCTGCGTTGACCCACGCCGCCGCCTTGTCCACGATGCGCTCGCCGCGTGACTGCGCCGACCTGCTGCCGTGACCGTGTTGCAGCGCGGCCATGTTGCAGCGCGCCGCTACCGCTGGGCCGCGAGGAGCTCGCTGCGATGGCCGCCCAGTGTGCGGCCATCGTGCCCAGCGGGCCGTCGTCACGCCGCTACCGCTGGGCCGCGAGGAGCTCGCTGCGACGGCCGCCCAGTGTGCGGCCATCGTGCCCAGCGGGCCGTCGTCACGCCGCTACCGCTGGGCCGCGAGGAACTCGCTGGGACGGCCGCCCAGCGTGCGGCCATCGCGCCCAGCGGGCTGTCGCCGGGCCGCCGCGCAGGCGGGCGCCCAGGAACGCCGCGAGGAGACCGCCGCTCGCGCCGCAAGCCCTGCCCGGCCGCGTTTGCCCGGCCGCGTTTGCCCGGCCGCGTTTGCCCGGCCTGTGGCCTCGGCCCGGCCCGGCCCGCGCCTCAGTGGCCGGGTCCACGGCAATCGGGCGGTCGCCATGACAGGCTCGGTGGTCGCGGGCTTGCCGCGATCGCAGAACGCGGCGCGGCTTGCGGGTGCAGGTCGCGGCGCAGTTGCCACAGGTGTGGATCGCGGCGGCATGCCGCAGGTGTGGATGTGGGTCGTGGCGCGGTTCGCTGCCGGTGCCGAAGCCGGGCGCTGCGCTCGGAAAACACTGGACCACCTCCCCAGGGCTGGACCGTCTTGCCATCACCGTAGGAGTCGCACGGGATTCCTGCCGACGACGAGCCATGCTCTCGCGCTGTGTCGTCACCACCATCGCGGTACGTGACGGGCGCCGGCCCATGCCCCGGGCTCGCGAAAACGCTGATGGTGGGCTATGAGGCGACGAGGGACGGGGCGAAATAGTCGCGGAGGTGGGCGATCCTGCCGTCGCGGAGGCGGAAGATCTGGACCAGGGCGACGGCGTCGGAGTCCGTGAACGCGGTGTCGATCTCGGCGATGAAGACGTCGGGGTCGGCGGTGGTGTGCAGGACGTAGCGCGATCGGGCGAAGTCGACGGTGCGGGTGTCTTCGGCGGCCAGGGCGTACCAGGCGGCCATGCCGGCGCGGATCGCGTCGCGGCCCTCGAGCCGGTGTGGGAAGTCGCCGCCGGCGCGCCCGGCCGCGGCGGTACGGGTCAGTGCGCGACCGGGCAGCCGCCGGTCAGTTTGCCGAGGAAGGTGTTGGGGTCGTAATAGTGTTCGACCTCGAGCAGTTTCAGGTCGTCGTTCACCTTCGCGACGCTGATGCCGAACATTTCGATGGTCTCGCCGTTGGGCTGGAAACCGTGGTATTCGCCGGTGAACGCGCCCCAGTGGCGCCACTTGAACGTGACGACCGGGGGAGGGCTCAGGACCTCGAGGACCTCCCAGTAGAATCCGGTCGGAAATGCCTGGTGGAAAATGTGGTGCGACGACTCGAACGATTCCTGGCCGGTTTTGTAGAACGCGCTGTCGCCGATGAGGATGTTGTAGCTGCCGATGTCGGCGATGTCCTGCGCGGTCGCCCACGGGCCGCCGTTGACGTTGGTCCGGAAGTGCTCGGTGACCATCGAGACCCAGGTCGCTGGGTCCTTCTTGTGTGAGACCTCCATCTCGAAGACCTGCACGATCCGCTCGACGATCGCCTCGAGGGAGTCCGGGGCGAAGTGGTGGGTCCGCTGCTCGGGCATCACCGTGTGCGACAGGTGGTAATCGGGGGTGCCGTCACGGAATTCCTCCGGGTCGGCCGCTTCGACGACGGCCGAGCGGCCTTGCAACCAGAGCGGGGTCTCAGTCAAGGACCTCGTCCTTTCACAGCATCGGGGAAGTGATCGCCTGCGATGTTGGTGGATGCCAATGACGCCCGTCAACCCCGTTGAGTAAGTCGCTCCGAGAGTCGGGTAATATTAAGAAACGTCAATATGTAGAACCTGTTACGGCGACGTGTCGGCGCAATGTTGTGGCGGGGAGGCCGGTCTCCGCGGCGAGTGCGGTCCAGGGCATGCCGGCGGCTCGGCGGTCGGTGATGTACGCCCGCAGCGTCTCGAACCCCAGCGACTCGGCCACCGTCCGTCCACGGGTGTCCGCGAGGTGCCGCTTCGTCGCGTGCGGGACGGCGTCGATGCCGAGCCGGCGCAGTGCGGTGAGGACCGTCGACCTGGTCACGCCCGCCTCGGCCGCGATCGACGTGACGCTGCGGTGCTGTTCGACGTGGGCGGCGGTCAGGTACGCCACGGTGTCAGCGAACCCGAGCCGTCGCGCCACGGGCGCGAGCCGGTCCGGGACGCCACGCCCAACGCCGGACAAGACCGGAGCGCGGGACAAGGGCGGAGCGTCAGAGGACGGAGCACCAGGGGACGGGGCACCAGAGGACAAGGCGCCGGACCGGGACAGGTGGCGGGAGACCCAGTCCTTGTGCAGCCCCGCCTCCCGGCTGATCGCGGCCATGCTCATGCCCGCGCCGAAACGGTCGGCCAGGTAGTCGTCGAAGGTGGCGTACCCGAACCGGGCCGCCACCTCGCGGGTCAGCCGCTCGCGGTGCTGTCGTGCCCGCCGGCGGCTGCCCTCCGCGCGGGCCTGTGGGTCGACGCCGCCGAGTGCGGCCAGGGTCTTCGCGCGGCGTTCGGCCGGGTGCGCCGGCCGCGGGCCGCCTCCGCGGCGGCCATGGCGAGCGCCCCGCTCCGGGACCGGGTCAGGGCCCGCTGCTGCGCGTGCCGGATCGCCGGCTCGATCCTGCGGGCGAGCAGCGCAGCCGAGCGGCGTTTGCGGGTCAAGGGCCCGCTGAGCGGGTTGCCCAGTTCCAGGCCGAACTCGGCGATGTAGTCCGCCTTGCTCCAGCCGTGGACCCGGATGTGGCTGGCGACGGACAGGAACCACTGCCCGCACAGGTGGCAGCGGACCCGCTCGCCGTCGGTGAGCATCTGGCCGATCGGCGCGTGGATGCCCATTCGCCCGCCCTTCACGTTCGGTAGTCACAGTGAGACTACCGGCGCGGGCACGTACCCTCAAGGGCGTGTTGTCGCTGGCCGAATGGATCGTCCTCACCCTGGTCGACGAGGGCCCGACGCACGGCTTCGCGATCGCCGCGCTGACCGCCGAGGACGGCGACGTCGGGCGGGCCTGGCACGTGCCGCGGCCGATCGTGTACCGCTCGCTCGACCGTCTCGGCACGCTCGACCTGGTGCGCGTCGAGAGCACCGAGGCCGGCCGGCGGGGGCCGCAGCGGTCCATCCTGACCAGCACCCCGGACGGCGCGCAGGCGGTGGGGGAGTGGCTGGAGCGGCCCGTCGGGCACGTCCGGGAGATGCGCTCGGAACTGCTGGTCAAGCTCGCCCTCCGGCTGCGCCGCGACCTGCCGCCCGGCGCCCTCGTCGCCGCCCAGCGGGAGACGGTGGCGAGGGTGCGGGCCGCGATCGAGCGGCAGCGCGACGCGGAGACGGGCTTCGGCCGGATCCTGCTGACGTGGCGCTACGAGAACGCCCTCGCCGCCGAACGCTTCCTCGACGCGATCGGCTGAGACCGACCGCGCTGAGACCGATCGCGCTGAGACCGACCGCGCTGAGACCGACCGCGCCGGGACCGACCGCGCCGGGACCGACCGCGCCGGGACCGACCGCGCCGGGACCGACCGCGCCGGGACCGACCGCGCCGGGACCGACCGCGCCGCCGCGTCGGGATCGGCCGCCGGCCGCGTCAGGTGAAACGGCGCAGCCGCAGGCTGTTGGCGACCACGAACGCCGAGCTCAACGCCATCGCCCCGCCGGCGATCATCGGGTTGAGCAGCCCGGCGGCGGCCAGGGGCACCGCGGCCAGGTTGTAGGCGAACGCCCAGAACAGGTTGCCCTTGATCGTGCCGAGGGTGCGCCGGGACAGCCGGATCGCGTCGGGGACCGCGGTCAGGTCGCCGCGGACCAGGGTGAGGTCGCTCGCCTCGATGGCCGCGTCGGTGCCCGTGCCCATCGACAGGCCCAGGTCCGCCTGGGCGAGCGCGGCGGCGTCGTTGACCCCGTCGCCGACCATGGCCACGACCCGGCCCTCGCCCTGCAGGCGCCGCACGACGTCGAGCTTGCCGGCCGGCAGCACCTCGGCGATCACGTCGCCGGAGTCGATGCCGACGTCACGGGCGACGGCGTGCGCGACGGGCGAAGCGTCGCCGGTGAGCAGCATCGGGCGCAGCCCGAGATCCCGCAGCCGGCGGACCGCGTCCGCCGATGTCGGCTTGACCGTGTCGCCGACCGAGATCAGGCCCCGCACGGCCCCGTCCCAGCCGACCCCGACGACGGTCGCCGCGAGCTCGGGGGCGGGGTCGAGCGGCGTCAGTCCCTGGGCGGCCAGGAACGACAGACGGCCGACCCAGACCTTGCGGTCCTCGACGATGCCGCTGACGCCGTGGCCGGCGTGGCTGGTGAACGACGCGACCGCGGGGCGGTCCGGCACGGCGGCCGCGATCGCCCGGGCGATCGGGTGCTCCGAGGCGTGCTCGACGGCGGCGGCCAGGCGCAGCGTGTCCTCGTGGCCGTGCACGTCCAGGACGGACATCCGGCCGGTGGTCACGGTGCCGGTCTTGTCCAGCAGCACGGTGTCGACGCGGCGGGTCGACTCGAGGACCTCAGGGCCCCGGATCAGGATGCCGAGCTGGGCGCCGCGGCCGGTGCCGACGAGCAGCGCCGTCGGGGTCGCCAGCCCTAGCGCGCAGGGGCAGGCGATGATCAGCACCGCGACCGCAGCGGTGAACGCGGTGGCCGCCGAGCCGCCGGTGCCGAGCCAGAAGCCGAGGGTGGCGACGGCGAGGGCGATGACGATCGGCACGAAGACGGCGGCGATGCGGTCGGCGAGGCGCTGCACGGCGGCCTTGCCGTTCTGCGCCTCCTCGACGAGCCGCGCCATCTGGGCCAGCTGGGTGTCGGCGCCGGTGCGGCTGATCTGGACCACTAGGCGCCCGGCGGTGTTGACGCAGCCGCCAACGACCGGGTCGCCGGGTGCGACGTCGACCGGCACGGGCTCGCCGGTGAGCATGCTCGCGTCGACCGCGGACGTGCCGTCCAGCACCACGCCGTCGGCGGCGATCTTCTCGCCCGGCCGGACGACGACCTTGTCGCCGACCGCGAGGAGCTCTGCCGGAACGCGGTGCTCGGTGCCGTCCGCCGCCAGTACCGCGGCATCCTTGGCGCCCAAGGACAGCAGGGCGTGCAGGGCGGCCCCGGCCCGGCGCTTGGCCCGGGCCTCGAAATAGCGGCCGGCCAGGATGAAGACCGTCACCCCGGCGGCGACCTCCAGGTAGATGGCGTCACCGGAGGCGGTCAGCGAGAACGGGTGGCGCATGCCGGGCATGCCGGCGTCGCCGAGGAACAGCGCGTAGAGCGACCACAGGAACGCGGCAAGGGTGCCGACGGAGACGAGCGTGTCCATGGTCGCGGCGCCGTGGCGCAGGTTGCGCAGCGCCGCGCGGTGGAACGGCCACGCACCCCACACCACGACCGGCGCGGCAAGCGTGAGTGACGCCCACTGCCACGACTCGAACTGCCACGCCGGCACCATCGCCAGCAGGATCACCGGCACCGCGAGCGCGGCGCTGACCAGCAGCCGCTGCCGCGCGGCGTCGAGCGGATCGAGAACGCCGGGAACATCCGAAATCTCCGGAACGGAGGAAGCCGTGTACCCCGTCTGCTCGACGGTGGCGATCAGGTCCGCGACGACCAGCGACGGCGGGAACACCACCCGGGCCTTCTCGGTGGCGTAGTTGACGCTCGCCGAGACCCCGTCCAGCCGGTTCAGCTTCTTCTCGATCCGGGCGGCGCACGCGGCGCAGGTCATGCCGCCGATGGTGAGCTCAGTTGTGGGCATGCCCGCCCCCGAAGCCGGTCACGGTGAACTCCGCGGTGTGCACGGCGCCGCCGTGCTGGAACTGGAGATAGAGCCGGTGCACGCCGGGACCGGCGCCCTCGACGGCGAACGCGAGGCCCGCTCCGGTGGGGTGGACGTGCAGGTAGGTGAGGTCCTGCTGGGCGATCGCCACGAGGTGCCCGGGCGCGCCGAGATACGGCTGCAGGTCGGTCACCGGGCGCCCGTCCCGCTCGACGCGGAACGTCACCCCGTCGTGCAGGTCGAGCCGCACCGTGTACCCGTCGACGACGGTGGTCGTGGCGGGCGCCGGCAGCGGCTCGGACCGGTGTTCGCCGGGGACGGTCAGGTCCGCGGCGAGGACCGTGGCCGGCCCGCCGGTCGCGGTGAAGTCCGCGTAGGCCCGCCACGGACCGCCGTCGGCGAGCGCCAGCGGCACCTGCCAGGTCCCGGTCGCGTCCATGACGGGGTGCACGTGCTGGAAGCCGGACAGGTCCCGCCGCACCACGATGAGGTGCAACGGCTTCTCGTGCAGCGTCTCGAAGGCGGTGACGGCCCGGCCGTCGGACCCGGTGATCCTGAAACTCAGCCTTCCGCCGGTGTACGGATCGAGCCTGAACGCATACGCACCGGTCTGCGGGCCGGACGGCGTGCCATGGTCGCCGCCGGCGTGGCCGTCGCCGGCCGGACGGGTCTCGGCGACCGCGTCGGGCCCGACCAGCCGCCCCGCCCCGAACGCCAGCCCGAACGCCACGGCCAGGACGGCCGCGAACGCGCCGAGCCGCACCGGGGCGTTCATGCTCGGGTGCCCACGACCTCATAGCCGGCCTCGTCGACGGCGGCCCGGACGGCCTGCTCGTCCGCGGGCCCGTCGCTGGTCACCGTCACGGCGCCGGACTCCAGGTCGACCTGGACCGCCGTCACCCCGGCCACCCGCCCGACCTCGGTGCTGACCGCCTGCACGCAGTGCCCGCAGGTCATTCCCTTGACGGCGTAGGTCGTGGTGCTCATGTCGGCTCCTTCAACGGCTGGATACGGATACCCCCCATGGGTAGTTGTCGAATCTAACATACCCCCTGGGGGTGTGCGCTAGGATGGATGGCATGACCACCGCCACGCCGCGCGGGTACACCGCGACGAAGGACCAGCTCCAGGGCCGGCTGCGCCGCATTGAGGGCCAGGTCCGCGGTGTGGAGAAGATGGTCGACGAGGACCGCTACTGCATCGACGTCCTGACCCAGATCAGCGCGATCCAGGCCGCCCTGGACAAGGTCGCCCTCGGCCTGCTCGACGACCACGCCCGCCACTGCATGCAGCACGGCGCCGAGGACGGCAAGGGCGAGGAGATGGCGACCGAGATGATGGCCGCCGTCGGCCGCCTGCTGCGCCGGGGCTGACCCGCCGCGATCTGTTTCATCAGCCCCGTTTCAATCTGGTAGTCCCCTACCGGTCCCACGGCCCTCACCGGCATGCGTCAACCACCTGAGGTGGTCTTGACAATCGGTGGGGGCCGATGCTGTGCTGTCCTCCGCTTCGTTACATTCATGTTTCATTTGTTACATCCGTATCTCTGGGAGAGACGCGATGACACGACAGGTGTTGCGGCTGGTGGCGATCGGTGCCGCCGTCGCGGTCGGGCTGACAGGGTTCACCGAGGCACAGGCGGGAGAGTCCGCGGCGGCCAGAGTGTGGGTGACGACCGTCGACGGGACGGAGCTCATGCACGAGCGGGCCCCGGTCGCGTTCGGCCGGCCGGTCGCCGGGAATCCGAACGCCACCATCACGGTGGACCCGAGCCGTGGGTACCAGACCATGGACGGCTTCGGGGCGTCGATCACCGACTCCTCCGCCGCGGTGCTGTACCGGCTGAGCCCGGCCGAGCGGGAGCGGGCCATGCGCGCCCTGTTCGACCCGGCCAAGGGCGACGGCGTGAGCTTCCTGCGCCAGCCGATCGGCTCGTCGGACTTCACCGCCGCGAGCAGCCACTACTCGCTCGACGACGTGCCGACGGGGCAGAAGGACTTCGCGCTGCGGCACTTCAGCATCGCCCGCGACCAGCAGCAGATCCTGCCGCTGCTGCGCCGGGCGAAGCAGCTCAACCCGCAGCTGAAGATCATGGCGACGCCGTGGAGCCCGCCGGCCTGGATGAAGACCAACGACTCGCTCGTCGGCGGCTCGCTCATCGACGACCCCGCGATCTACACGGCCTACGCGCGGTACCTGGTGCGCTTCGTCCTCGCGTACGCCGCCAACGGCGTGCCGGTCGACTACATCACCGTGCAGAACGAGCCGCAGAACGGCGGCCAGAACGGCTACCCGACGACGGCCATGCGCGTGGCGCAGGAGGCGAAGGTCATCGAGGCGCTCGGCCCGCTGCTGCGGATCGTGAGCCCCCGCACGAAGATCATCGGGTACGACCACAACTGGGCCACGCACCCCAACGACGTGGTCAACGTCCCGCCCGGGCAGGACCCGGAGACCGACTACCCCTACCAGCTGCTGAACAGCCCGGCCGGCAAGTGGCTCGCCGGGACCGCGTACCACTGCTACTACGGTGAGCCCGCCGCGCAGACCGCCCTGCACGACGCGTTCCCCGGCAAGGACATCTGGTTCACCGAGTGCTCCGGCTCGCACGGCGCGAGCGACACCCCCGCGCAGTTCTTCCGCGACACGCTCAAGTGGCACGCCCGTACCATCGCGATCGGGACGACCCGCAACTGGGCGAAGTCGGCGGTCAACTGGAACATCGCCCTCGACGCGACCGGCGGCCCGCACCTCGGCGGCTGCGACACCTGCACCGGCCTGATCACGGTGCAGCCGGACGGGACGTTCACCACCAACGCCGAGTACTACACGATCGGGCACCTGTCGCGGTTCGTGAAGCCCGGCGCGGTCCGCATCGCCAGCACCTCCTTCGGCACGACCGGCTGGAACGGCCAGATCATGGACGTCGCGTTCCGCAACCCGGACGGCTCGACGGCGCTGGTCGTGCACAACGAGAACGACGACCCCCGCACGTTCACCGTCGCCGCCGGCGGGCGCACCTTCGACTACACGCTGCCCGGCGGCTCCCTCGCCACGTTCACCTGGCCGCGGAGCCGGGTGTTCGACGACGGGCTGCGGCTGCTGTCGATGAAGGGCGCCACCGCGACGTCGCTGCCGGCGAGCCCGGACGCGAAGCTCGCCGTCGACGAGGACGCCTCCACCCGCTGGTCCGCCGGCCAGGCCCAGGAGCCCGGCCAGTACCTGCAGGTCGACCTCGGCGAGCAGCGGCGCTTCCGCCGGGTCGCGATCGACAGCGGCGGCAGCATCGGCGACTACGCACGGGCCTGGCAGTTGTCCGTCAGTGACGACGGCACCTCCTGGCGCGTGGTCGCGTCGGGCACAGGCACGGGCCAGCTCACCAACGTCGACGCACCTGCCCGCGCCCGCTACCTGCGGGTGACGAACACGGGCACGAGCGGCAGCTGGTGGAGCCTGGCCGACCTGCGGCTCTACGCATAACCGCGGTGGAGGCGGGGCCCGCCAGCCCCGCCTCCTTCACGACCCTCAGAAGGGAACCCCCATGACCGACCGCCCGGTCAAACGCCTCCTCGCCACCTGCGCCGCGGGCGCGCTGCTCACCGCCGGCGCCGCCTACGTGATCACCCAGGCGTCGCCCGCCCTCGCCGCCACCAACGCCAGCGTCTGGCTGACCACGCCGGACCGCGCGAACCAGCTCACGAAGAAGGCCGACGTCGCGTTCGGCACCGCCGGCAGCGGATCGACGATCATCGTCAACCCGAACACGACCTACCAGTCGATGGTCGGCTTCGGCGCGTCGTTCACCGACTCGTCCGCGAACCTGATCTACAACTCCTCGGCCCGCAACAGCATCATGACCGCGCTGTTCAACCCGAGCAGCGGGATCGGCCTGAGCTTCCTGCGCCAGCCGCTGGGCGCGTCGGACTTCTCGCTGAACTTCTACACCTACGACGACGGCGCCGCGGACCCGAGCCTGTCGCGGTTCTCGGTCGCGCACGACCAGGCGTACATCCTGCCGCTGCTCACCCAGGCCCGCTCCCTGAACCCGCAGCTGTCCACGATGGTCGTGCCGTGGAGCGCGCCGGCCTGGATGAAGACCAACAACAACCTCGTCGGCGGCTCGCTGAGCACCAGCTACGAGGGCACCTTCGCCGACTACCTGGTGAGATCCGTCCAGGCGTACCAGGCGGCGGGCGTGCCCGTGCAGTACCTCAGCATCCAGAACGAGCCGCAGTTCTCCCCGCCCGGCTACCCCGGCATGCTCATGTCCGCCTCGCAGCAGGCCGCGATCATCAACAACCTCGCGCCGAAACTGTCCTCGGCGGGGCTGAGCACGAAGATCCTCGCGTGGGACCACAACTGGGACAACACGTCGTTCCCTTCTCAGGTCCTCGCCGCCACCGGCAACAACACCGCCGGCACCGCGTGGCACTGCTACGGCGGCGACCCCGGCGGGCAGTCCACCGTGCGCAACGCCTACCCGAACAAGGACGTCTTCTTCACCGAGTGCTCCGGCATCGAGTCGGGCAACACCTTCGCCGACTCGCTGCTGTGGCAGGGCCGCAACCTGGCCGTCGGCGCCACCCGCAACTGGGCGAAGACCGTCACGATGTGGAACATGGCGCTGAATGCGTCCCACGGACCGGTCATCGGCAGCTGCACCAACTGCATGGGCGTCGTTACCGTCAACGGCGGCAGCGTCACGTACAACGCCGAGTACTACGTCCTCGGGCACCTGGCGAAGTTCGTCAAGCCCGGCGCGGTCCGCATCGACTCGACCGGCTACGGGCAGGGCGGCATCGAGAACGTCGCCTTCCGCAACCCGGACGGATCGATCGTGCTCGTCGCGGTGAACTCCGGCGGCGCCCAGAACTTCCAGGTGTCCTTCGGCGGCGCGTCCTTCGGCTACAACCTGCCGGGCGGCTCGATGGCGACGTTCACGTGGCCGGGTGGCCCGGTCACCCCGACCAGCCAGCCGCCGGTCACCTCCCAGCCGCCCGCCACCTCGATCGACCCGACCAGGTGGTACCAGGTGGTCAACACCAACAGCGGCAAGTGCCTCGACGACGCCGGCTGGGGCACCGCCAACGGCACCGCGCTGCAGCAGTGGACGTGCGGCGCCGCGGCCGCGACCAACCAGCAGTGGCAGTTCCGGCCCACCAGCGGCGGCTACTACCAGGTCGTCAACCGGTACGCGCCGAACCTGGTCTGGGACGTCAACGGCGGTGCCGGGGCCACCGGCGACGGCGCCCAGGTGCACCTGTGGGCATATGGCGGCGGCACCAACCAGCAATGGCTGCCGGCGCCGCTCGGCGGCGGCGCGTTCCGCTTCACGGCCCGTAACAGTGGTAAATGTCTCGACGTCCGTGATGTTTCAACCGCTGACGGTGTGTGGTTGCAGCAGTGGGGCTGCACGGGCGGCCCCGCACAGTCGTTCCGCCTGGTCACGCAAGGGTGACCGGCGTCCGGGGGCCCTCCGCCAGGGGCTCCCGGGCGTCACCGGGTGTAGGGTTCCGGGTATCCCGGAAACCAGCGGCCCTCCCAGGTGCTCCGCAATCCCGGCGTTCTCGGTCGTCCTGACGGTCATCGTGTCCACCTTCCGGTGCTTGCCGCGGCGCCGGCGAGAGGTTCGGCATATGGCGATCAGTTACGGCTTTCTCAGCACGCATCCGCCGACGCTCTGCGGACTCGCCAGCTTCAGCTCGGCCCTCGCCGGGCACCTGCCCGTCGAGCGGGTGCCGCACGGCATCGTCCGGGTGACCGCGGCCGGCGACGACCAGCGCGCCCGGGCGGACGTCACCCACACGTGGCGCGCCGGCCCCGGTGACGGCTGGCGCGGCGCCGCGGACGTGCTGGGCCGCTATGACGTCGCCGTCGTGCAGCACGAATACGGCATCTATCCCGGCCGCGACGGCGAGGACCTGCTGCCGCTGCTGCGCCGGCTGACGGTGCCGAGCATCGTCGTGCTCCACACGGTGCTGACCCGGCCGAGCCACGCCCAGCGGACCCTGCTGGAGAAGATCATGGCCGTCGCCGGCGCCGTCGTGACGCTCACCGGCACCGCCCGCGATCGGCTCCTGGCCGGCTACACGGTCGACGCCGCGAAGGTCAGCGTCATCCCGCACGGCGTCGACGCCCCGGCCGCCGACCCGGCCCGGGACGGTGCCCAGCCGCACCTGCTGACGTGGGGGCTGCTCGGCCCCGGCAAGGGCATCGAATGGGCGGTGCGGGCCCTGGCCCGGCTGCGTGACCTCGACCCGAGGCCGACCTACACCATCGCGGGGCAGACCCACCCGAAGGTGCTCGAGCACGAGGGCGAGCTCTACCGGTCCGGCTTGCAGCGCCTCACGCACCTGCTGGACGTGGCGCAGCTCGTCCGCTTCCGCGGCGGCTACCTGGACCGGGCGACCCTGTCGGGGCTCGTGCGCTCCGCCGACGTGGTGGTCCTGCCCTACGACTCCCGTGAGCAGGTCACCTCCGGGGTCCTCGCCGAGGCCGTCGCCGCCGGGATCCCGGTCGTCGCGACCGCCTTCCCGCACGCCGTCGAGCTCCTCGCCGACGGGCCCGGCCTGGTCGTGCCGCACCAGGACCCGGTCGCGATGGCCGCCGCGGTCCGCCGGATCCTCACCGAGCCCGGCCTGGCCGCCGAGCTCACCGGTCGCGGCCGCTCGCAGAGCGCGGCGGCACGCTGGCCGGTCGTCGCGCAGCGCTACGCGGAGCTCGCCCGCGGCCTGGTCCGCATGCGGCCCTCAGCGCTCGACGCGGTCGCCGCATGACCGGCCCGCAGCGCAGCGAGGAGCTGGTCATCATGGGCGCAGTCTTCAGGTCAGGCCGACGCCGGAGCGCAGCGGAGGTGGCGGCGTGACCGGCCCGCAGCGCAGCGAGGAGCTGGTCATCATGGGCGCAGTCTTCAGGTCAGGCCGACGCCGGAGCGCAGCGGAGGTGGCGGCGTGACCGCGGTCGCGGTCACCACGGCGCTCGACTTCACCCACCTGGTCCGGCTGACCGACGACACCGGGCTGTTCGAGCACGCGCGGTTCGCCACGGTACGGCGGGAGCACGGCTACTGCACCGACGACGTCGCCCGTGGGCTGCTGGTCACCAGCCGCGAGCCGGACCCGTCGCCGGTGGTGCTGCGCCTCGCGGAGACCTACCTGACGTTCCTCGCGCACGCCCAGGACGGCAATGGCGCCTTCCACAACCGCCTCGGCCACGACCGGCGCTGGAGCGACGAGCCCGGCCTCGGCGACTGGTGGGGCCGGGCCGTGTGGGGTCTGGGCACCGCCGCCGCGCGCAGCGCCGCGCCGTGGATCCGGCGGGAGGCGCTCGGCGTGTTCATGCTCGGCGCCACGCGCCGGTCGCCTGCGGTGCACGCGATGGCGTACGCGGGACTCGGCGCCGCCGAGGTGCTGCGCGCCGACCCGTCCAACACTGTCGCCGCGACCCTGCTGCGCGACGCGGCCGCGGCCGTCGGCGGGCCCGCCGAGGACCCGCTGTGGCCGTGGCCGCGGGAACAGCTCACGTACGGCAACGCGTCCCTCGCCGAGGTCGTCGTCGCCGCAGGCCACCTCCTGCGCGACGACGCGCTGCTCGCCGGTGGCCTGCGGATGCTGCGCTGGCTGCACGGCGTCCAGGAGTCCGGCGGCCGGCTGTCGGTCGTCGCCGCCACCGGCTGGCGGCGCGACGGCCCGCGCGAGCGCTACGACCAGCAGCCGATCGAGGTCGCCGCGCTCGCCGATGCCGCCGCGACCGCGACCGCCGCCACCGGCCAGCGCTACTGGGACCTGGTCGTGCGGCAGGCCGCCGGCTGGTTCCACGGCGACAACGACGGCGGCGCCGCGATGTGGGACCCGCTGACCGGCGGCGGGTTCGACGGCCTCACCCCGGACGGCCCGAACCTCAACCAGGGCGCGGAATCCACGCTCGCGCTGCTGTCGACGATGCAGGTCGCTACGGGGCGATGACCCGCAGCAGCTCCAGCGTCCGCGCGCTCTGCGTCCCCGGGACCGCGGTGAAGACCAGCAGCGCCTGCGACTGGTCGGGGTCGACGAGCGTCTGGCAGTGCAGCTCCAGCACCCCGAGCTCCGGGTGCCGGATCCGTTTCAGGTCCGTGTGGCGCACCCCGACGACGTGTTCCCGCCAGGCGTCACCGAACTCGGCGCTGGCCGCCAGCAGGGTCTCGACCAGCGTCGCGGCCCTGCCGGTGCGGCCTTCGCGGGTGTACGCCTCCCGCAGCAGCGCCGTGAAGATGCGCGCGTGCGTGGGGTGGTCCTCCTCGGGGTAGACGTCCCGGGACGCGGGGTCGGTGAACCAGCGGTACACCACGCTGCGGGCCGGTCCGTCGAACCCTGTCTCGTCCCCGAGGAGTGCGACGGCGAGCCGCGTCTGCACGAGCGTCTCGCCGAGCGAGTTCATGACCTGCGCCGGGGTGTCGTCGAGCCGGTCCAGGACCCGCATCATGCCCGCGTTGACGTGATCCGCGCGGGCGAACCGGTGCGGCGCCAGGTGCCCGCCGATCCGGAACAGGTGGTCCCGCTCCTCCAGGGTCAGCCGCAGGCCGCGGGCGAGCGCGGCGAGCATCTGCTCCGACGGCTTCGGGCCGCGCTGCTGCTCGATGCGGCCGTAGTAGTCGGCCGACATGCCGCACAGCGCGGCGACCTCCTCCCGCCGCAGGCCTCCCGTGCGGCGGCGCGGCCCGCGGGGGAGCCCGACGTCCTCGGGCTGCAGGGCCTCGCGCCGCGCCCGCAGGAACTCCGCCAGCTGTGCCCGGTCCATGGACCTCACCCTACGAGTACCGGCGGGCGGATGAAGGCCCAGCTCATCCGGGGACTACTTGTCCCCGGGTACGACCAGGCCGGTCTCGTACGCCACCACCACCGCCTGCGCCCGGTCCCGCAACGCGAGCTTGGCGAAGATCCGGGCCACGTGGGTCTTCACGGTGGCCTCGCTGAGGAACAGCGCCGCTGCGAGCTCGGCGTTGGACCGGCCGCGGCCCATCAGTGCCAGGACCTCGCGCTCGCGGGGCGTCAGCGGGGCGAGGGCGTCTGCGGGTGCCTGGGGTGTCTGCTGCGGCGTGTCGTGGGGCGCTTTCGCCGACTTGTCGTAGGGCGCTTTCGCCGGTTTGTCGAAGAGCGCTTTCACCGGCTCGTCCTGGGCTGCGAACCGTTCCACCAGGCGGCGGGTGATGGACGGGGCGAGCAGCGCGTCGCCGGTGCCGACGAGGCGGACCGCGCCGGCGAGATGGTCGGCGGTCACGTCCTTGAGCAGGAAGCCGCTCGCCCCGATGCGCAGCGCGGCGTACACGTACCGGTCCAGGTCGAACGTGGTCAGCATCAGGACCCGGCAGGTGGGCAGCAGCTCCAGGATCCGCCGGGTCGCCTCGATGCCGTCCATGACCGGCATCCGGATGTCCATGAGGACCACGTCGGGGCGGAGCCGCTGCGCGGCCTCGACCGCCTGCGCGCCGTCGGCGGCCTCCCCGACCACGTCGATGCCCCTGGCGGTCAGGATGAGCCGGAACCCGGTCCGGATCAGCTCCTGGTCGTCCACGACGAGGACCCTGGGCTGCGAATCGCTCATGTCTGGTCGCTCATGTCTGGTCGCTCATGCCGGGTCGCTCATGCCGGGTCCAGTGGGATGCGGGCGCGGACGCGGTAGCCGCCGCCGAGGCGGCGCCGGGCGTCGAGGTCGCCGCCGTACACCGCGACCCTGGCCCGCAGCCCGGTGAGGCCACGCCCGGCGGCGCCGGCGGGTCTGCCGGGAGGGTCGGACTTCAGCACGCTCGGCCCGGTGTTGAGCACCTCGACGCGCAGGGAGCGCTCGGCGTAGCGGACCGTCACCTCGGCCTTGCCGCCGTCGCCGTGCTTCAGCGCGTTGGTCAGGGCCTCCTGCACGATCCGGTACGCGGTCAGGTCGACACCCGCGGGCAGCGGGCGCGGCTCGCCCGACACACGGACCTCGACCGGCAGCCCGGCGAACGCGATCCGGTCCACCAGCGCGGAGAGCCGGCGCAGGCTCGGCTGCGGCTCCAGCGCGTCGCCCCCGCCGGTGTCGTCCTCGCCCTCTCCCGCGGCGCCGGGCGCGAGCAGGCCGAGCAGGTGCCGCAGCTCCGTCAGCGCGGCCCGGCCCGCGTCCTGCACGGCGCGCAGCGCCGTCGCCGCCTCACCGGGCATCGTGGTCAGCACCTCCTGTGCCGCGGACGCCTGCACGACCATCACGCTGACCGTGTGGCTGACGATGTCGTGCAGCTCCCGGGCGATCCTGGCCCGCTCCGCGTCGACCGCGGTCCGCGAGGCCAGCTCCCGCTCCCGCTCCAGCAGCCAGCCCCGCTCGCCGAGGGCCTGCGCGTGCCGGCGGCGGGCCCGCAGCAGCGCCACACCCAGCGCGGCGGCCACGGCGCACGCGCCCGCCAGCGCGATGGCGAGCCAGGTCGCCGCGGAGGTCCACACCGGCCTACCTTCGCAGACGCGCAGCCCGGGCCGCATCTGCCCGGCGATGTACGACCACAGGATGACCCCCTGCCGAAGACGGATGCATCCGTGGAAGGACGCGCCGGCGCCGTGCGGGTCCTACGTTGCTTGGCATGCATGGAGACGGGGAACGGGTCGTGGTGCGCCTCGACGGGGTGCGCAAGGAATACGGGGACACCGTCGCGCTGGACGGGGTGTCGCTGGAGATCCGGGCGGGCGAGGCGGTCGCCGTGATGGGCCCGTCCGGCTGCGGCAAGTCGACGCTGCTGAACATGATCGCCGGGCTGGACCGCCCGAGCGCCGGCAGCGTCGTCGTGCACGACGAGGACCTCGGCCGGCTCACCGAGACCGGGCTCGCCCTGTTCCGCCGCAAGCGGATCGGCATGGTCTTCCAGTTCTTCAACCTCCTCGACGACCTGCCCGCCCTGGAGAATGTGGCACTGTCCGCCCAGCTCACCGGGGTCTCCGCGGGCCAGGCCAGGCGGCGCGCCCTGGAGCTGCTCGACGAGCTCGGCATCGCCGACCGGCGCAACGCCTACCCGGCGGTGCTCAGCGGCGGCGAGCGGCAGCGGGTCGCGGTCGCCCGCGCCCTGATGAACCGCCCTGCGCTGCTGCTCGCCGACGAGCCCACCGGCGCGCTGGACAGCCACGCGGGGGAGCAGGTGATGGACCTGCTGCTCGACCTCAACCAGATCGGCCAGACGCTGCTGCTCGTCACCCACGACGAGCGCCTGGCGGAGCGCTGCGCGAACCGGGTCGTCTCCGTCGCCGACGGCCGCATCGTCGGCGAGCGCAGCCTGGAGCGCACGCCGTGAGCGACCCGGAGCGCAGCGGAGGTGACGGCGTGAGCGACCCGGGGCGTAGCGGAGGGCGGGGCGCAGGCCGGCCGCGCAGCGCGGCGGAGGTGACGGCGTGAGCGCGGTGTGGCGGGCGGCGCGGGCGGCTGTGCGCCGGCGGCGGTTGCAGACCGTCGTCATCGGGCTTGTCGTGCTGTTCTCCACCGCCACGATCGTGGTCGCGCTGCGGCTGCTGGACGCGTCGTCGGCGCCGTTCGACCGGGTCTTCGACGAGCAGGCCGGCGCCCACGTCGTGGCCGTCGTCGAGCCGGGGTCCGCCGGTGCCGGCCCGCGGCGGCCGCGCCGGGCGGTGCCGTGGCGGTCGCCGGGCCGTTCGAGCAGGCGGTGCTGACGGTGCCGCCCGACGTCGAGCTGATCCACCTGGCCGACTCGATCACCGTCGTCGGCCGCGCCGACCCGGGCGGCCCGGTCGACCGGGTCGACCTGTGGGACGGGCGCTGGGCGACCGCACCCGGCGAGATCGTCGTGGCGGACCTCCCGCCGGCCCCCGGCTATCACCCCCGTTCGGAGGTCGGGACCGTCATCCACCTGCCGGGCGCGCCACCGCTCACGGTCGTCGGCTTCGCCTACAGCGTCAGCCAGACGGCCGACGCGTGGGTCGCCCCGGCGCAGCTGACGGCGCTGCACCCGACCGCGGTCCAGATGCTGTACCGGCTGCGCGGTGCACCGGCCGAGCCGGCCGTCGGCGCCTTCACCGCCGCGCTGCCGTCACAGGGACTGCTCGCGACCCGCTCCTATCTGGTGATCAAGGAGAAGGTCGCCGCCGGCCCGGGCGCCTACGTGCCGTTCCTGGTCGTCTTCGGGCTCCTGGGGCTGCTCGTCGCGATCCTGGTCGTCGCCAACGTCGTCAGCGGTGCGGTCGTCTCCGGGTATCGGCACATCGGCATTCTCAAGGCCATCGGCTTCACCCCCGCGCAGGTCGTCGCGGTCTACCTGACGATGGTCTCGGTCCCGGCGCTGGCAGGGTGCGTGCTCGGTGCCCTCGCGGGCCAGTTCGCGGCGCGACCGCTGCTGACCAACGCCTTCCTCGGGCTCGGCTTCAGCGGTGACGTCGGCCGCGGGTATGGCGCCCAGCTCACGGCGGTGGCCGGGGTGCTGGTCGTCGTGCTGCTCGCCGCACTGCTGCCGGCGTCGCGAGCCCGCAGGCTCTCGGCCGCCGAGGCGATCAGCGCCGGCGGCGCCCCGCGGCGGGCGGGGCCGGCGGGTGCAGCGGTGGCTGAGCGGGGTCCGGCTGCCCCGGTCGGTGAGCCTCGGGCTGGGCCTGCCGTTCGCCCGGCCGGCCCGCACCGCCCTGACCGTCGCCGCGGTCGTGCTCGGCGTGACCACGGTGACGTTCGCCAGCGGGCTCACCACCTCCGTGGCCCGGTTCTCCGGCCTCGCCGACCGGATCGAGACCGCCCCCGTCGCGGTGCGGCCGATGAACCCGGGCTTCCACCAGGGGGTGACGGCCCGTTCCGACGTGGAGATCGAGCGGCTGCTGCGGTCGCTGCCCGGCACCCAGCACGTGACCGCCGAGTTCGGGATCGAGATCCCCGCCGCCGGGCAGATCCAGGCGGTCCCGGTGGTGTTCCTGCGCGGCGACCTCGACGAGGTCGGGTTCAAGGAGCAGCTCGTCGAGGGACGCTGGCTGCGGGGCCCCGGCGAGGTGGTGGTGCCCTCGACGCTGCTGCACGAGCGCGGCTTCAGGGTCGGCGACCGGTTCACGCTGGAGCTCGACGGTGGCCGGACCGAGGTGACCGTCGTCGGTGAGACGGTGAACGGCTCGCCGGGCGGCGCCGGGCTGCTCACCGCGTGGGAGACCCTGGACCGGCTCGCGCCGGGCCGGCCGGTCGCCAACCACGAGGTGCTGTTCGAGGTGGCGCTCACCCCCGGCACCGACCTGCAGGCCTACCTCGCCTCGGTCCGCGCCGCCGACCCCGGGCTCAACGCGTGGGACAACTCGGGCGTCAACCCGTTCACGGTCTCGATGATCAGCCTGTCCGTCGCGCTGTCGCTGATGCTCGGCACCGTTGCCGCGCTCAGCGTCTTCAACACCGTGGTGCTCAACGTCCGGGAGCGCCGCCGCGACCTCGGCATGCTCAAGTCGATCGGGATGACCCCGCGGCAGGTGGTCGTGATGACGGTGACGTCGATGGCCGGCCTCGGCCTCGTCGGCGGCCTCGTCGGCGTCCCCGCAGGCATCCTTGCCCACCGGTACGTCATGCCGCTGGCCGCCCACGCGGCGAAGGTCGACATCCCCAGGTCGCTGCTGCACGTGTGGCAGCCGGGGACGCTGCTGCTCCTGGCCGTCACCGGTGCCGTGATCGCGGTCCTCGGCGCGATCGTGCCGGCCCGTGGCGCCGCCCGCCTCACCATCGCGGAGGTCCTGCGCACGGAGTGAGCGCCGCGGCGCGGCGGAGGTGGCGGCGTGAGCGCCGTCACCTCCCGGCCGGCTCACGGATCGGCGGGCCGTCTCGTCCTGGGGGTGTAGCGCGCCGGGACGCGGCGCCCCAACGAGAAGGAGCCGGCCATGCACCGCATCGTCGTCCTCGGAGCCGGGTACACCGGCATGATCGCCGCCATCCGGGTGGCCCGCCGCACCCGCCGCCGGGCCACCGTGACCCTGGTCAACCCGTCGAGCCGCTTCACCGAGCGGCTGCGGATGCACCAGACCGCCACCGGGCAGGCGCTGCCCGACGTGAGCATCCCTGACCTGCTGCGCGGCACCGGCATCGCGTTCGTGCAGGGCCGCGCCGAGCGGATCGACACCGGGCGCCGCGAGGTGAGCGTCGGCGACCGCACGATCGGTTACGACACCCTCGTGTACGCCATCGGCAGCGTCGCTGACACAGCGGCGGGGCAGGGGGCCGAGGCTTCCGCGTACACCTTGAACACCGTCGAATCCGCCGGACGGCTGGCGGACCTGCTGGCCGCGCGACCGGATGCGGCGATCGCGGTCGTCGGCGGCGGGCTGACCGGTGTGGAGGCGGCCACGGAGCTCGCCGAACGGCACCCGGCGGCCCGGGTGGTCCTGCTCAGCCGCGACGCGCCCGGCCCACTGATGTCGCCGCGGGCCCGCGCCCACCTCGACCGGGCCCTGACCCGCCTCGGCATCGAGGTGCGCACCGGCGTCGACGTCGTCTCGGTGCGTCCGGATGCGGTCGAGCTCGCCGGCGGGGAGATCGTCACCGCCGACGCGACCCTGTGGACCACCGGGTTCACCGCGTCGCCGTTGGCCGCCGAGGCCGGGCTCACCGTCGACGAGCGCGGCCGGATCGTGGTGGACGCAACGCTGCGGTCGGTGTCGCACCCGGACGTCGTCGCGATCGGTGACGCCGCGGCGATCCGGCAGCCGTGGGGCACCATCCACGGCACCTGCCAGAGCGGCATCCCCAGCGGCGCGCACGCCGCCGACAGCATCGCCCGGGTCCTTTCGGGCAAGGCGGCGAAGCCGTTCCGGTTCGGCTACATCCACCAGCCGGTGTCGCTGGGCCGCAAGGACGCGGTCATCCAGTTCACCCACGCCGACGACACGCCGCGGCGCTGGTTCCTCACCGGTCGCGCCGCGGTGGTCTACAAGGAGCTGGTGACGCGCAGCCCGCTGCCGGCGTACCGGATGTCGAAGCGACTCACGGTCCCTGCCGCCGCGCTGTCATCGCGTGGTTAGCCCGGCCAGCTTCTCGGGGTTGGTCATCAGATGGATCGAGTGGACCAGGCCGTCGACCAGGTGCAGGACGACGGCGGTCGACGGGAGGCCGGCGGAGTACACCACGATCGCCGGCCCGCCGTTGACCTGTTCGAGGAGGATGCTCGGCGCCTCTGGCAGCCGGCCGGCGAACGTGAGCAGCGCCCGCGCGACCAGCTCCAGGCCCTCGATCACCTTGCGCGGCGCGGGTGCCAGGCCGCCGCCGTCGCTGACCAGCTCCACGCCCGGCGCCAGCACGGCGATCAGCTCCCGCAGGTCACCGCCGGCGCACGCGGCAAGGAACCGCTCGGTCACCTGGGTGCGCGTGGCGACGTCCGTGTCGTACCGGACGCGATGCTCCTCGACGTGGGCGCGGGCCCGCGCCGCGGTCTGGCGCACGGAGACCTCGCTGCGCCCGACGAACCCGGCGATCTCCGCGTGGGAGTAGCCGAACGCCTCGCGGAGCACGAACACGGCCCGTTCCAGCGGTGACAGCGACTCCAGCACCAGCAGCATCGCTGTGGACACCGAGTCGCGCAGGGCGACCCGCTCCGCGACGTCGGGGCTGGTGAGCATCGGCTCCGGCAGCCACGGCCCGACGTAGTGCTCCCGGCGCGCCTGGGCGCTGCGCAGGCGGTCGATCGCGAGCCGGGTCGTCACCCGGACCAGATACGCCTCGGGATCCTCGACGGCCGCCGGGTCCACGGTGCTCCACCGCAGCCACGTGTCCTGCACGACGTCCTCGGTGTCACCGACCCGGCCGAGCACCCGGTAGGCGACGGCGTTGAGCTTCTGCCGGTGCGCATCGAAGATCTCAGCCGCGGTCACGCCACTACTGTTGCAGCACCGACAGGATGTTGCCCGCCGGGTCCTTGAACCACGCGATCAGCGGCCCACCGGCGCGGTGGATGCCGTGCTCGTCGGTGGTCTCGTAATGCTCGAAGCGCACCCCGCGCCCGGCGAGTGCCGCGACGGTGGCCTCGATGTCCTCGACCGGGAAGTTGAGCACCGTGAACGTGGCGGGCCGGTGGTCGGGCTTGGGGTAGACGAGCACGTCCTTGTCCCCGGCGAGGCGCAGGTGCAGCATGCCGCGCTCCTCGTCGACCCTCAGGCCGAGGGTCTCGCCGTAGAACCGCTTGGCGGCGGGGATGTCGTCGGCCGAGAACCCGCTGAACGCCTTGGAATCTGTGAGCATGCCCCGTTCCTACCACGGTTTTTTGTCGTTGGGGCTGGTTAGGGTGGCGCGGTGACGACATGGACCGCGCCGCCGGCGTCTCCCGCTCCGCAGACCTGGGCCCCGTCGCCGCCCCCGCCGCTGGCGTGGCGCGACGGGATCGCGGTCGGCCCGTGGCTGCGTTCGGTCCTGCACCCCCGCCGCGGCGGTATCGCCACCGACATCAGGCCCTTGGCCACGTTCGACGAGGCGTGGGCCGGGCTGCGCCACGGGGTCTGGGTCGAGGACGAGGCGATCCGCGGGCGCGGATACCGGTCCCGGGTCTGGGAGCTGGTCTCCTCGCCCGAGTCCGAGAGCCGGGCCGTCGGGCTGCGGCTGCTCGACCCCTCGGCGCACGTCGGCACCGCGGCCGAGGACCGGGCGCTGGTCGAGGCGTGCCAGGCCCGGTTCGAATACCTGTCCGGCCCGGCGCACGACTGGCTCGCCGACTTCCTCGTCGCCGCGCACGGCCTCGTCGAGGGGTGCCGGCGGATCCTCGGCGGCCTGCACGTCGAGCTGCCCTATGTCGGGGTCGGTGTCTTCGGCCGGCTCCGGCAGCTGCTGGTCCTCGCCGACGAGCCGACCTATGCGCAGGCCCGCGACGCGCTGCTGGAGGTCCGCGACCGGCTCGCGGCGCAGCGCACCGGCGACATCCGTGCCGACCTGTTCTGGGCCACCACGTTCCTGCTGCCGCTCGGCCCCGCCTCCGGCGACGCGGAGCGGCGCGCGCACGCCGCCGCGCTGCGCTACACGGGCGAGTTCGGCAACGCCGACGTCCACGCGTCCGCCCTGGCCGCGGGCGACCTCGACACCCTCGACCGGCTCCTGGCGGCCAACAAGCAGCGGGTGCGGTGGGAGTTCTTCGGCGCCTCCGGCGGCAGGATCTACCTGGCGAGCCTCCTGGACCTCGCCGGCTCGGCCGCCGGCCCGGCGCTCGCCGGGATGAAGCCGGCGTATCCGTTCGAGGATCACGCGCACCACAACGGCGTGTGGTGCAGCCTGCTCGCCCACATCGACGACAACGCGGCCCGCGACGCCCTGCAGCGCGAGCGTGAGCGCGGCCACGGCTGGGCGACCCTGGGCCCGCTCGACGATCCGGCGTCCTTCGAGCCCGGCATCGACGCCTCGACCGTGACCGCGGTTCCGGACGGCATCCCCTGCGACTACGTGCCGCCGCCCGCCGCGCACCCCACCTGGCTGGAGCCGGCCGTGCCGGTCGAGCCGGTGCTGCGCTGGCGCGACGAGGAGCGGGAGGCCGCCGAGCGGCAGAGCGCCCATGAGGGCGACGTGCGGTGGGAAGGCGTGCCGATCAGCCGGTGCGACACCGCGCAGGTGACCGCGTGGCTGGAGCACCGCGAGCACTGGGCGCTGCCGACCACGGTGCCGATGCTCTCCCTTGCTCCGCTGTGGACGCACGAGCGGCTGCTGGAGCTGGGCTTCGAGCAGCACCACTACTGGGTCCGGTGGCAGCTGCCGATGCTGCTGCTCCGGCACGGCACCAGCCACATCGCGCCGCTGCTCGCCGCCTTCGCCGACCCGCGCAGCGTCGAGCCCGCGCTGCAGACCGCGCAGCCCGTCGGGCACGTCGCGCTCGTCCCGCCGGTCGTGCAGGCGTTCGCCGGCAAGAAGCTGCGCCGCCCCGCCCGCACCTGGCTGCTGCGCCACCCCGCCCACGCCGCCGCGGGCGCCGTCGCGCTGTGGTCGGCCACGCCGAAGGACCGTGCGGTCGCCCGGGTCCTTCGCTATCTCGACGCGCAGGGCCAGCGCCCGCTGCTCCTCGCCCGGGCCGGCGCTCAGGCCGAGGCGCTGACGGCGCTGCTCGACCAGGATCCCGGCGTCGCGTCGAAGCTCCCCGCGTATGTCACCTCGCCGCCCCTGCCGCCGCTCGCCGCGGCGGACGGCGCGGTCGCATCCGCCGATGCCGCGGAAGCGCTGCTGGTCCGCCTCGCGGTCTGCGACGCCGACACCGTGCACCCCGGGGTCCACGCGTCGCGGGCCGCGTTCGCGCTGGAGCTGTTCGAGCGCTGGCTCACCGCCGGCGCACCCGCCGCCGACGGCTGGTGCCTGCAGGCCGTCGGGCTGATCGGCGACGACGCCGGCGCCCGCCGCGTCGCCGCCCTCGCCAAGCAATGGCCCGGCCAGGGCGCCAGCGCCCGCGCGCAGGCCGCCCTCGACGCGCTGCGGCACCGCGGCAGCGACGCCGCCCTCATCGAGCTCAACCTGCTCGCCGAGAAGTCCCGCTTCCCCGTCTTCAAAGGCGTCGCCCGCCAGCACATCGAGGCGATCGCCGACCTGCGCGGCCTCACCCCCGACGAGCTCGCCGACCGCCTCGTGCCGACCCTCGGCCTCGACGACCACGGCGACACGGTCGACACCGACGCCGGCACGTTCCGGATCGCCTTCGACCACCAGCTCCTGCCGGTCGTCCGCGACGCCACCGGCCGCGTCCACGCCGAGCTGCCCAAGCCGGCCCGCGGCGAGGACAAGCAGCGCCACAAGGCGGCGAAGGACCGCATCGCCGCGCTGCGCAAGGAGGCCCGCGCCTCGGCGTCGCTGCACGTGTCCCGGCTGGAGCGCGCCATGTGCACCGCCCGCCGCATCCCCGCCGCCATCTTCCTCGACCGCTTCGCCACCCACCCGTGGATGAGCCACCTCGCCCGCCGCCTCGTCTGGGGCGTCTTCGACGGCGCCACGCTCGTCCGCACCGTCCGCGTCGCCGAGGACGGCTCCCTCGCCACCCCCGCCGACGAGCCCGCGACCCTGCCCCCCACCGCGACGCTCGGCGTCCTGCACCCCCTCGAGTTCCCCGCCGGCGCCCTCACCACGTGGGCCGAGGTGCTCGCCGACTATGAGCTGCTCCAGCCGTTCGAGCAGCTCGGCCGCCCCTTCCACGACATCACCGCCGACGAGCGCACCGCCACCACCATCGACCGCTTCGAGGGCCGCAAGGTGACGTATGCGGTGCTGCGCGGCCTGGAGCGGCACGGCTGGACCCGCTGGTATGACGCCGCCGTCCAGATGGCCAAGCCGATCGGCGACGGCGCCTACGCGATCCTCACCACCGACCCGGGCTGGCACGCCTCCGACACCGTCGACACCGCCCCACCCCAGACGGTCGGCCCCGTGGTCCTCGCCCGCGCCGGCACCCACACCTTCGGCACCCTGCCCCCCGTCGTCTTCTCAGAACTGATCCACGACCTGCGCCTCCTGTCCTGAGCCCGCCGCCCCAGTTCGACTGCCCCGGAGGCCCGTCCCGGATTGGCTGTCCTGGCTGGCTGTGGGTCTGCGCGGGCTTCGCCGACGGGGCGGAAGTGCCGGCGCCGCCCGACGCTGCGCGTCCACGCACGCGCGACCTGTCGGGTCAGCGCTCTGCCGGTCTGGGCCGCTCCCCGCCGACAATCCTCACCTGATCCGATGCAGCGACGGCGCCCTCGGCACTGCCTGCACTGCCCGCGCCACCCACACTGCCGGCGTGGTCCGCGCTGCCCGTGCTGGTCCGCGCTGCCCGTGCTGGTCCGCGCTGCCCGTGCTGGTCCGCGCTTGCCCGTGTCGCCTGCGTCGTTCGTGTCGCCCGCGCTGGCCCGCGTCGTTCGCACTGGCCCGCGCGCCGCCTGCGCGCGCTGGCCGCGCTGGCCGCGCTGGCCGCGCTGGCCGCGCTGGCCGTGTCGCTCGTGTCGCCCGCGCTGGCCCGCGTCGTTCGCACTGGCCCGCGCGCTGCCCGCGCTGCCCGCGCTGGCCGTGTCGCTCGTGTCGCCCGCGCTGGCCCGCGCGCTGCCCGCGCTTCTCGTGTCGCCCGTGCTGCCCGTGTTGCCCGCGTGGCTCGTGCTGCCCGCTCGTCGACCTCCCGCTGTTCGTGCTGCCCGTGTCGCCAGTGCTGCCCGTGTTGCCCGTGACGTCCGCGCTGGCCGTGACGTCCGCGCTGGCCCCACGCTGCCAGTGCTGGCCTGTGCCGCTGGTGGCGCCTGCGCTGTCAGCCTCGGCCGTGCCGTCCGTTGTCAGGAAAGCTGCAAATTGCCCGTATCGGCGGGCCGCCCTGTGCGGATCTGGGCAATTTCGGGTCGTGTCGGGATCGACCAGGGCTTCGTCCGTGATCGAAGGACCGGGGTGGTTGTCCGGGCGGCCATGGCCGTCCTTTGATCACGGGCCGGGGCGGAAGATCGCCATCCGGGGGCAGATACCGCTCAGTCCAGTGATCGATGGTCTTTGGTTTCTGGGCGGCGACGGCGTTGGAGCACCGAATGATGCGCTTGACGGTGCTGGAACATGTGAGTGCGGACCTGGCTTGGTATCACCGCAACGACGGCACGGAGGGCGACCCGCGCTATCCGTCGCGCCGCCGGAGGCTGCGCGGAACCACGAAGGCCGCAGCCGTGATGGTTTCATTCATGGGGCATGCCGAAACGCACACGGACCGTGGCGCAAGGCAAGAAGCGGATCGGTGACATGGATGCGGATGGTGACCAGGCATGACCGACGAGGTCGTTGAGCGGATCACGGTTGAGGTCACCCCGGACACGGTCTTCCAAGCCGTCTCCGACGTGCGGCGGATGGCGAAATGGAGCCCCGAGTGCTTCGCCACCTGGGTGCTCACCCGGTCCGCGGACCGGGTGCCGGAACGGTTCGTGGGGTTCAACCGGCGCAAGGCGTACGTCTGGTTCACCACCTGCCGGGTCGTCGTCGCCGAGCCGGGGGCGGAGTTCGCCTTCGACGTGACCACGTTCGGGCTGCCGGTCGCACGGTGGGGCTTCCGGCTCGCGCCGGCAGGCGGTGGCACCGACGTCAGTCAGTACTGGATCGACCAGCGGGTCCGCGGCGCGATGATTCTCGGGCGGGTGTTCACCGGCAAGGTCGCGCACGCGAGGCCCGAGGCCAACCGTGAGGGCATGCGGGTCACGCTTGAACGGCTGAAGCGGGAGCTCGAGGCCGGCGGCTAGAGGGCGACGCGGCGTTCGACCCACAGCAGGTACTCCTTGCGGTCCAAGGGGTTGTGGTCGGTGCGGGGTCTGGTCGGTGGGATGCCGCGGACGGGGCGGTAGTGGTCGAACGCGTACTCCAGGACTCCTTCGCCGTGGCTGATGCCCGGCAGCCTGCGGGACAGGTCGTGGATGCGGGTCGCCGGGATGGTGCCGCTCACGTCGTGCCAGTCGCCGTGGGGGTGCTGGGTGTCCGGCGCGGCGCCGAGCTTGGACAGCAGGCCGAGCGCGGCGCCGCTGGTGTCGGCCGGGACTTCGAGGTGGAAGCGGTGGACCGGCTCGCACACCTGCGTGCCGGCCCGGTGCAGGGCGCGCATCAGGACCAGCGGGGTCAGCTTGCGGTAGTCGCCGGCGGTGCTGACGGGGGCGGAGTACCCGGACTGCGTCATCGTGACCAGGCAGTCGGTGACGTCCCAGCCGTGCAGGCCCTGGCGGAGCGTCGAGCGCACGTAGTCGTGCATCGCGGCGTGGAACAGCGACGCCGACGAGTAGACGTACATCGGCATCGCCTCGACCGGGACGTCCAGGTGGAACGCGACGCCGCTGCCGGGCGGGGCCGGCTCGATCCGCAGGCCGATCGTGGCGACGAACGGGTTGTCCGGCGCGCCGAGGATCTCGGTGGCCTCGCCGGTGCCGGTGACACGTTCGACGTAGATGGTCGTGGACTCGCGGAAGTCGGCCAGCACGCCGTGCTCCGTGGCGAGGGTCGCCTCGATGACCTCCTTCTGGACCTCGCCGTACAGCGACACGGACAGCTCGTGGTCCTGGCGCAGGTCGATCAGCGGGTCCTGCTCCGCGAGCTGGACGAGCGCCGCGTGCAGGCGGGGACGGTCCCGCGGGTCGCGCGGGACGACGACGGTCTCCAGGGTGGGCGGCGCGAACAGCTGCTCCGCGCCGGGTCGCGGCTCGCCGATGCTGTCGCCGATGCGGACGGTCCGCAGGCCCCACAGCTTCCCGATCTGGCCCGCGACCACCTCACCGGCGGGGGCCGCGGTGCCGCCGTCGGGGACGCTGATCGCGGTGACCTTCCCGGCGGCGAGCCGGTCGCGGACCCGCAGGGTGCCGGAGAACATCCGGACGTAGGCCATCTTCTCGCCGGACGGTCCGCGTTCGACCTTGAACACCGTCGCGGACACCGGGCCGTCCGGGTCGCCACCGGCGGCGGGCAGCACGGTGGCGAGGCCCTCGACCAGCGCGTCGACGCCGGCGCCGGTCACCGCGGAGCCGAAGTAGACCGGATGGATGAGTCCACCGGCGGTCTGACGGGCGAGCGCCGCGCCGAGGGGTACACCCGGCGCATCGAAAACGAAAGCGGCCATGACGTCGTCGTCGTGCTCGGCGAGGGCCTCCGCGAGGCGGCCGGTGTCGGGCTCGAACCCGGCGGCGGGCGTGCCGAGGCCGGTCGGGCGGCCCATCGGGGCGAGCGCGGGGGTGAGCTTGGCCGCGAGGTCGGCGAGCAGGTCCTCGTGCCGGGCTCCACGGCGGTCGATCTTGTTGACGAAGATCAGCGTGGGTACGCGCAACCGCCGCAACGTGCGCATGAGCACCCTGGTCTGCGCCTGGACGCCCTCGACCGCGGACACGACGAGGACAGCGCCGTCGAGGACCCGCAGTGCCCGCTCCACCTCCGCGATGAAGTCCGGGTGCCCGGGCGTGTCGATCAGGTTGACGGTCACCCCGCCGACCACGAACGACGCCACCGCCGACTTGATGGTGATGCCGCGCTGCCGCTCCAGGGCGAGGGAGTCGGTCTGCGTGCTGCCGTCATCGACGCTGCCGATCCGGTCGATGACGCCGGCGCGGAACAGCAGCCGCTCGGTCAGGCTGGTCTTACCGGCGTCGACATGGGCCACGATGCCAAGATTGAGCACGGTCATGCAGGGTCAGATCCTTCGCAGCGTCGATGGCTTCCTTCCGCGTGGACGTGATCCCTGCGCGCATGTTCTCCCTCTCCCACAGTTCCCGTCTCGACGTTGCTGTCGTTCCATACTGCCCGGACCGGCCCGGCCCGCGCACCGGCATTTCCGGGCCCCGATCGCTTGACCTTGCCCCTTGGGAAAGGTCGAACGTAGAACCCGTCGGGCCGCCCGGCCCGACCCGGAAGGAGCACAGGTGGACGAGGACCTGGTGACCATCGGGGTGTTCGCGCGTCGGTCGTGGCTGTCGCCGAAGGCGTTGCGGCTGTACGAACGGCAGGGCCTCCTGCTGCCCGCGGCCGTCGACGAGCACAACGGTTACCGCTGGTATCGCGAGGAGCAACTGGAGACGGCCAGGCTGATCGCCAGGCTGCGCCGCCTCGACATGCCCCTGACCGCCGTCGCCGCGATCGTCGCCGCCGAGGACCCCCAGACCCGGGCCGACCTCATCGGTGACTACTGGTCCACCCAGGAGCACGCCACGGCCGTGCGCCGCGAGCTCGTCACCCACCTGCGCCGCCGGCTGCTCGACGATCCGGAGGGATTCACCATGTACGACGTCAAGGTCCGCGACGTGCCCGAACAGACCGTGCTGACCGAACAGCGGCACGTGAAGGTCCAGGAGCTGTCGCCCTGGATCGATGAGGCCACCGGCCGCCTGCTGAAGTCTGCTGCCGGCCACGGCGATGGCATCGTCGGCCCCTGCTTCATCATCTACCACGGCGAGGTCAACGAGGACAGCGACGGCCCCGTCGAGATCTGCCTCCCGGTCGACCCGACCGGCCCCGTCGACGCCGCGGTCCGCGTGGAGCCCGCCCACCGCGAGGCGTACACCCGGATCATCAAAGCCCAGGTCGGCTACCCGCAGATCCTGTCCGCCTTCGACGCGGTCGCCCAGTGGGTGTCCTCGCAGGGCCTGCCGGTGAGCTCATCACCCCGCGAGGTGTACTTCGCCGACTTCGGCGCCGCCGCCCCGTCCGACGAGGTCTGCGACGTCGCCTTCCCCCTCGACTGACCGCCGCGACTGTTCGTTGCGGGCACTGCTCGGTCCAGCCGTAACTGCCTCATCGGCGCCGCACACCGACGGAACGGGTCAATGCGTCCGCCCTTCAGCGGTGATTGCGCATGCGTGGTGTCGCCGCGGTATTCGTTGCTCAATACTGCCCGCATGGAGGTCCGGAGCATCACCAAAGGCGCGAATATCGAAATCCCCACCGAGACAGGTGGCTTGCAGATCGTCGTCGGTTGGCTGGATTCCTCCAGTGAGCGTGCGATCGACGCGTCCGCATTGTTGCTGTCGGGTAGAAAAGTTCGTTCGGACGCTGATTTCGTCTTCTACAACCAGCCGACCTCGGCCGACGGTTCGGTGCGCCACCTGGGCGCGAGCGTCACCGAAAGCGGCGTCGAAGAGCGCATCGCGGTCGACCTCGAATCGATGTCGGCGGACGTCGATGCCATTGCGGTCGCGGCGAGTCTCGATCGCGGGTCGTTCGGCGAGCTGAGCGGGTTGCATCTGGTCGCGCTCGACGACGCGGGCGTGCCGATCGCCAGGTATGACATCACCGACGCCACGGTCGAGACGGCGTTCGTGTTCGGTGAGGTGTACCGGCGCGGCGGCATATGGAAACTGCGCGCGGTCGGCCAGGGCTGGGACAGCGGCCTGGCCGGCCTCGCGACCGACTTCGGCGTCACCGTCGACGACGACTCGGCCTCGCCGCCGGCCGCCGACGAGCCGGTCACCCCGCCGGACGCGCTGCCCGACGGTGGCCCGGCGCCGGTGCTGGACGACTCGACCTCCATCCTTGATGAACCCACGACGGCGCTCGACGATCCGGTCTCAGTCCTCGACGACTCGGTCTCGGTCCTTGACGACCCGACGCCGGTTGTCGACGACGTGACCGGGTCGCACGAGGCGTCGATTGACGTGCTCGACGAGCCCGCCCCGGTGGTCGAGCCGGACGCCGTGCCGGTGTCCGGTGGCGTGCCTGGCCCCACCGCAGGACCGAAGCAGGCCGCCGCACGGTCGAAAGGGGTGCGCACCCGGCAGCCCCGCGCCACGCGGATCGTCGCGCCGGTGCCGACCCTGGCGGCCGAACAGAGCTGGCAGGCGGCGAGGCTGTTCTCGGTCGCCGGCGTCGGCGCCGCCGAGGAGCAGGAGAAACGCGCGACGTCGGCCCTTCTGGCGACCATGTTCGCGGTGCGGCCGTTCGCGCGGGGCATCGTCGCGCGGCTCGGCGCACCCGCCGGTGCCGTGGAGACGTTTGCCGAGGTCCAGTTCCTGCTCGACGAGCGGGTGGTGATCCCGGACGGCGTCATCAGGGTCGCGCGGGGCAGCCGGCTGTGGACGGCCCTGCTGGAGGTCAAGACCGGCACCGGGCAGCTGCGCCGCGACCAGGTGGAGAAGTACCTCGACGTGGCCCGCGAGCGGGGCTTCGACGCCGTCGTCACGCTGTCCAACGAGATCGCCCCCGGCGCCGGGGAACACCCCATCGGCGTGGACAAGCGCAAGCTGCGCAAGGTGGGCATGTTCCACCTGTCCTGGGCGGAGGTCCTGCAGGAGGCCCGTATGGTGCTCACGCACCGCGGCGTCGAGACGCCGCTGCAGGCGCTGATCCTGTCCGAGTTCATCCGCTACCTGGAGCACCCCCGGTCGGGCGCGTCCGGGTTCGACGACATGGGCGCCGCGTGGGTGCCGGTGCGGGAGGCGGCGTATGCGGGGACGCTGCGCGCGAGCGACCGCAAGGTCCCCGCGGTCGCCGACGCCTGGCTCCGGCTGGTGCGCTACCTGTGCCTGCACCTCACCGCCGAGCTCGGCGTCACCGTCACCCACACGCTGCCCCGCAAGCTCGCCGTCGACCCCGCCGCCCGGCAGGCGGCCGTCGTGTCGAAGCTTGCCGTCGACGGGGTCCTCGAGGCGACGCTGCGCATCCCGGGCGCGGTCGGCCTGGTCACGGTCGCCGCCGACGTGCGGCTCGGGCAGGTCAGGGTGTCCGTCCAGGTCCCCGCGCCCAAGGAGGGCAGCGCGCAGCGGCGGGTGTCGTGGCTGCTGCGCCAGCTCGGCGACACCGCCCCCGACGACCTCGTGGTCGAGGTCGGGTTCGCCGGCCGCGCCGAGACCACCTGCGAGCGGCTCGTCGACGCCCGGTCCAAGCCGGCCATCCTGATCGTGGACCGCGCGCTGGACATCACCACGTTCCGGCTCACCAGGAACAGCGCCATGGGCACCAAGCGGTCCGGCCTCAAGGGCGCGTTCGTGCCGAGTGTGCTTGCGTCCCTGGAGACCTTCTACGGCACCGTCGTGCAGGGCCTCAAGCCGTGGCCGTCGCCGGCGCCGCAGCTGTCGGAGGAGACCGTGTCGGAGGCGGCGGCGCTCGACGACGAGCTGGTCAGCTGAGGTTGGTGGCGAACCAGTCGGTGAGGCGCTGGTACGCCTGGGTCGCGGCCGCCGGGTCGTAGCGGGCGCCGGTGTCGTTGAAGAAGGCGTGGTTGACGCCGGGGTAGGTGACGATCTCGTGCTTCATGCCGGCCTTCTCCAGGGCGGCCTTGGCGGTGTCGCGGCTGGCGTTGACGCGGGTGTCGAGCTCGGCGTAGACGGCGAGGACGGCGGCGCGCTTCGAGCCGGCCAGGTCGGCGTTGTCGGGCAGCGGGCCGTAGAACGGCACGGCGGCGCGGAGGCGGGGTTCGCCGGCGGCGAGGAGCTGCCAGACCATGCCGCCGCCGAAGCAGAAGCCCATGGCCGCGGGGGATTTCGCCGGTACGCGGCGGAGCAGCTCGTCGATGCCGGCCTTCATGTCGGCGACGAAGCGGGCGGGTGGCACCGCGCCCAGGGCGGCGGTGGCCTGGGCCGGGTCGGTGAACTTGGCGGTGCCGCCCTCCTCCGACAGCAGGTCGATGGCGAGGGCGGAGTAGCCGCTGGCGGCGAGGCGGCCGGCGACGGAGCGGATGTGGTCGGTCAGGCCCCGGTTCTCGTGGACGACCAGGACCGTGCCGCGCGGATCGGCGGCCGCCGCCCAGGCACCCTGCAGCGTCCCGCCCGGGCCGCGGAACGTGATCGCCTCCACGGGCAGCGGGGAAGGGCCGGCCGGCGCCGACCCGGACACGGATCCAGCCGCAGACGGCGTGGCGGGCGCGGGTGAGCCGGACGGTGACTCGCAGGCGGCGAGCATCGGGCCGGCCACCGCGGCGCCGACCCCGAGCATCGACAGCCGCCGCAGCGCCTCGCGCCGGTGGATCAGGCCCTCGGAGTAGTCCACCACGACCTCTGAGGTCAGGTACTCATTGATGCTCGACATCGGCGTCAACCTCCTGGTCACCGACTGTATCGCCGGACCGCGGCGGCGGCAGGGCGATCAGCGCGGCTCCACCTCGACGTGATGCTCCGCGAACACCGCCATCACCTGGTCCAAGCCGGTGAGGTGGGCGCGGGCCACGTGCGCGTCGTGCCACACCAGCCGGAACGGGGATGTCGCGCCCCAGCCGCCGCGCAGGCAGTCGTCGAGCGCGTCGAGGTTCCAGCCGAAGTAGCCGCCGGGGCCGTTGACCGCCTCGCCGATCGCGCAGTAGAACCCGTCGATGTCGGTCACGTGCCCGCCGTCGAGGTGGTACGTGGTGCCCGCGGGCCGGTCGGGAGCGTCGCGCCGGCGGTGGGCGAGGGCCGCACCCAACCACTGGTGCCGCAGCTCCTGGTCGTACCGGTGCCACAGCCCCGGCTCGGCCGGGCGGCCCTCGGTGCGCCGGCGTTCCCAGATGTCCCGGGCGCCGGGCGGCATCGGGCGGGTGACGCCGGTGTCGAACGTGACGTCGAGCAGGCCTTCGCCGAGCGCGGACGGGCGGGCGCCCGCCACCGAACCCTGCAGCGAGGCGAACGTGGGCGTGACCCGGCCGCCGGTGTCCACGCTGCAGATCAGGCCGTCGATCCGGCGCCGGTGCAGCGCGCCTCCGGGGTTGCCGGCGCCGCGGCGCAGGGCCTCGATCGCCGCCCGCAGCTTCGGCTCGGGCCGGCAGCCGAGGAGGGTCGCCGGCTGCGGCGCGGGCCAGGAGAACAGGCCGTCGATGTCGGTGCAGGCGGCGACCGCGGTGTCGGGCTCGCCCATCGTGTACTCGTCGATGAGCAGCCAGCGCAGGGGGACGGGCTGATCCCGGCGCCGGCGCAGCGTCATGGCCGCGACCGTACCGGCTGTGGCACGCTGTTGCCGACCGTGTCGGGGAGGGGCGTGCATGACTGTCGCGGCCGGGCTGCTCAACGGCAACGGCGCGTTGCTGCTCATCGCCGCGGTGATCGGCTTCGGTCTCGTGTGCGTCATCGCGTGGGACTCGCGGGCGCTGTTCTTCACGCCGCAGGGGCTGGTGCTGCTGCCGATCGTGGTCGCCGCGTGGTTCGGTGGTGCGGCGGTCATCGGGCTGCCGGCCGACGTGCTGCTCGGGCACACCCGGGCCGGCACGATCTGGCCCGGGCTGGTGGCGGCGCCGGTCGTCGCGCTGGTGCTGGGGCGCCGGTTCCGTACCCCGGGTCAGAACTCGATCGGCCAGATCTTCGTCCGCGCCGGTGTCCTGCTCGCCGGCTGTGTCCTCGCGAAGTGTGTCGCCTACGCGGCCGGGTTCCGGGTCTTCGACTTCTGGACCGGCGGCGCCGTCACCCTCGGGGCGCTGGTCGTCTGCATCGCCGTGTGGCAGTTCGCAGCGGTCGAGGGGACCGTGCACCTGTTCGTCCGGGCGGGCGTGATCCTCGCCGCCGTCGGCCTGGTCGGCGCCTGGGCCGCCGTCAACCACGTGCCGGTCGCGGGCAATCCGCGCACCGCCTCCACCACGACGCTCGGGATCATGCTGCTGGTCCTGCCGCTGCTGGCCCTGGCCGGCGCGGTGCTGACCATCGCGCTGCTGCGCCGGACCCGCCCCGACCTGCCACTGTTCAACAGCGCCAAAACCGCCGGCAGTGCCAAGACCGCCGGCAGCGCCAGGCCCGCCCGCGACAAGGCGGCCCGCGTGCCGGCCGCACACGAGGTGTGGAACGCATTCGTGAGCTATGACGACGAGGATGAGGACGACGGCGAGGAGGAAGGCAAGGACCGCCCCGTCCTCGTCCTGAGCACCGGCGGCGGCAGCGCCGAGGTCATGAAGATCACCAGCCAGGACAAGTCCCGGTTCGGCGGCTACCTGCCGCTGCCGCTGGAACGCTGCCGGGGCGTGCTGACCAAGGAGAGCTGGCTCGACCTGCGGCCGACCCGGGTGCCGCTGGAGGAGTTCCGCAGGTACCGGGGCCTGTGCCCGCCGTGGATCTGGGCCGAGCTGCGCACCCGCGGACTGATCACCAAGGTGTCCGTGGTGAAGCAGCGCAACGCGCCCCGCTCCTTCATCGACAGGCTCCGCAACCAGTGAACCGTCACGGGTAGACCCTCGTCGAAACCCGCCGTTCAGCCATTGTCCGGCGACAGGGTGGCCTCCGACCGCCTAGCGTCTTTAGGTCGGCCTCCGCAGTGACGGAGCCGGCTCATGATCACCTGGAGGTCCGGGTCAATGTCTCGTGCGCTCATCCAACGCGCCACCGTCGCCTTATGTCTTTCCACAGCCGGGCTCGCCTGGCCGTTATTCGCCGACCCGGCCGCCGCGAATCCGGCCGGCACGGGTCTGGTCATCAGCGAGGTCTACGTCAACGGCGGCTCGTCCGGTGCGAGCTACTTCAACAAGTTCGTCGAGCTGTACAACCCGACGGCCGGCGCCATCGACCTGAGCGGTGACACGCTGCAGTACCGCGCGCCGACCAGCACCGTCGTGCCGAGCGGCTCGCAGGTGTTCACGCTGACCGGGACCGTCGCCGCGCACGGGCACTTCCTCATCCAGCTGCCCAGCAACAACGCCGGCACCAACCCCGGCGGGCCGCTGCCCACGCCCGACCTGAGCACCGGCACCAGCGTCAACCCCGGCGCCGGCGGCGGGACGCTCTACATCGCGGCCAGCGCCACCGGTGTGCTCCCCACCGACGCCTCCGTGATCGACAGGATCGGCTGGGGTACCAGCAACGCCCCCGAGGGCACGGCCTCCAGCGGCAACTCGCTGGTGCTGAGCTACCAGCGCGACGCGGCCGGCGCGGACACCGACGTCAACGGCACGGACTTCCACACCGCGGCCCCGGTGCCGCAGAACGCCGCGTCCGACGGTGGCACCACCACGGTCACGGTGACGAACCCCGGCACCCAGAACGCGACGACCGGCACGGCGATCGCGCCGCTGACCCTCGCCGCGTCGGGCGGCGCCGCGCCGTACACGTGGACGGCGAGCGGGCTGCCAGCCGGGCTGGCGATCTCGACGGACGGCGTCGTGTCCGGCACGCCGACCGCGAGCGGCACGTCGTCGGTGACGGTCACCGCGACCGAGTCGGGCGGCGCGAGCGGCTCGGCGACGTTCACCTTCACGGTCACCTCGGTGACCACGGTCGTGCCGATCGCCGCGATCCAGGGCACGAACACCGACACGTCGCCGCTGGTCGGCCAGAGCGTGACGACCGAGGGCGTCGTGACCGCCGTGTACGCCACGGGCGGGTTCAACGGCTTCTTCCTGGAGACGGGCGGCGCCGGCGGTACCGAGGCGGACGACGACACCCCCGGTGCCTCCGACGCGATCTTCGTCTTCGGCTCGGTCGCCGCCGGTCAGGTCGCCGCCGGTGACAGCGTGCGGGTCACCGGCAACGTGGTCGAGTTCCAGGGCACGACCGAGCTCAGCGGCCCGTCGGTCACGAAGCTCACCACCCCGCTGCCGGCCGTCGTGCCGGGGTCGATCCCGTGGTCCTCGCTGACGACGGACGCGCAGAAGGAGGCCCACGAGGGCGAGCTCGTCGCGCCGCAGGGCACGTTCACGGTCGCGGACAACTACGACGCGAACTGGTACGGCTCCTTCACCCTGGCCGCCGGCGACGCGCCGCTGCGCCAGCCCACCGACGCCGGCCGCCCCGGCAGCGCCGCGGCCGTCGCCGCGGTCGCCGACAACGCGGCCCGGATGGTGACCCTGGACGACGGCGCGAGCGTCAACTACAGCGCCGCCGCCAACACCGGCACGCCGCTGCCGTGGTTCACGGCGACGAACGCGGTCAGCATCGGCTCGAAGGTCACCTTCCACCAGCCGGTGATCCTGGAGTACCGCTTCTCGCTGTGGAACTTCCAGCCGACCCAGCGGGTCACCGACGACGGTGCCGCGGTCGCGACGTTCAGTGACACCCGCACCGGCAACCAGCAGCCGGCGAACGTCGGCGGCACCGTCCGCCTGGCCACGTTCAACGTCGAGAACTACTTCCCGACGACCGGAGAGTTGTACGTCCAGCAGGGCCTCGGCACGTGCACCTACTACAACGACCGGGCCGGCAACCACATCGCCGTCAACACGTGCACCGGACCCGGCAACACCGCCGGTCCTCGGGGCGCCGCGAACGACGCCAGCTTCCAGCGGCAGCAGGCGAAGATCGTGACCGGCATCAACCGGCTCGGCGCGGGCGTCGTGTCGCTGGAAGAGGTCGAGAACTCCGCGAAGTTCGGCCAGCCCCGCGACGCCGCCCTCGCCACGCTCGTCAACGCGCTCAACGCGGCCGCCGGTGCGACCGTGTGGGCGTACGTGCCGTCGCCGGCCGTCCTGCCGCCGATCGCCGACGAGGACGTGATCCGCAGCGCGTTCATCTACAAGCCCGCGGAGATCTCGCTCGTCGGTGTCTCGGCGATCCTGACCACCGCCTCGGGCCCCGGCCAGCCGTTCTCGATCGCCCGTGAGCCGCTCGCGCAGGGCTTCAAGAAGGCCGGCGCGACCGACGCCGACGCGTTCCTGGTCGTCACGAACCACTGGAAGTCCAAGGGCAGCGGCACCCCGCTGTACCCGGGCGACGCCGAGGACACGTCGTCGCCCGCGGTCAACCAGGGCTCGTTCAACGAGACCCGGGTCCGCGAGGCGCAGGAGACCGTCGCCTTCGCCAACCAGGTCGCGGCGGGCCTCGGCACCAACCGGATCTTCCTGGTCGGTGACCTCAACTCCTACACGCACGAGGACCCGGTGCAGGTCCTGTACGACGCCGGCTACACCGACCTGGGTGCCACGTTCGATCCGAACGAGTCGACGTACTCCTTCGACGGCATGCAGGGCTCCCTCGACCACGTGCTGGCCAACCCGGCCGCCCGCGCGCTGGTCACGGGCGCGGACGTGTGGCAGATCAACGCGCAGGAGGCGATCGCCTACTCGTACAGCCGCTACAACTACAACGCCACCCTGCTGTTCAACGGCAGCAACCCGTTCGCCGCCTCCGACCACGACCCGGTCGTCGTCGGGCTGAACCCGCCGGTGACGCCTGCGTTCCCGGCCTGGAGCCCGTCGAAGGTGTACCTGAACGGTGACAAGGTCACCTACCAGGGCTCCGTCTGGCGGGCGCTGTGGTGGACCCAGAACCAGACGCCCGGTGACCCGTACGGCCCGTGGGAGCAGATCGCGACCGCACCGGACGGCACGGCGATCTGGACCGCGTCGCGCGTCTTCACCACCGGCGCCGTGGTGCTCTACCAGGGCAAGAAGTACGAGGCCAAGTGGTGGACCCGCAACCAGCCCCCGGGTGACCCGTGGGGGCCGTGGAAGCTCCTGCCCTGATTGCATGCCGGGCCGCCCTCGATCGTCGGGGGCGGCCCGGTGGGCAAGACTGGCCGCATGGACTTCGCGTTCGCCACCGCGGCGGCACCGGGCCGGGCCAACGAGGACCACCTGCTGCTCTCCGCGGAGTTCGCGGTACTCCTGGACGGCGTCACGCAGCTACCGGGCCTGGACACCGGCTGCGTGCACGGGCCGGTCTGGCTGGTCCGCACCCTCGGCGCCCACCTCACGACGGCCCTGTCGGCGGACCCGGCCGGCGGCCTCGACGACGTGCTGGCCGGGGCCATCGAGGCGGTGTGCCGCGACCATGCCGGCACCTGCGACCTCACCAACCCCAACAGCCCGTCCTCGACGGTCGCGATCGTCCGGGAACGCGGTGAACTGCTGGAATACCTGGTCCTCTGCGACTCCTCCGTGGTGTTCGAGCGCGGCGGCCGGGTCGAGGCGGTCAGCGACGGGCGCACCGGTGACCTGCTGCACTACGACCGGGAGAGCGTGGCCCGGGTGCGCAACCGGCCCGGCGGGTTCTGGGTCGCATCCACCGCCCCGCAGGCCGCGGGCGAGGCGGTCACCGGCTCGGTGCCGCTCGACGGGCTTTCGCGCCTGCTCGTCTGTACCGACGGAATATCCCGGCTGGTCGAGTTCTTCGGCTCCACGTGGCCCTCGGTTTTCGAACTCGCCGAGCGGCAGGGGCCTCGGGCGGTCATCGACGCGGTGCGGGTGCAGGAGCGGGTGCGGCCGGAGCTCCTGACGCAGCGGGGGCGCCGGTTCAAGCAGCACGACGACGCGACCCTGGCGCTGCGGTTGCGCTGACCCCGGATACTGTGACGTCTACTCGAGATCTTCACAGCACGTCCTAGGAGTGGTCATGCGCCTGCAGGATCTCCATGGCAAGCGGGTCGCCGTGTGGGGGACCGGACGCGAGGCCATCGCCGCCGCCAGAGCGATCGTGCCGCACGCGCCCGCCTCCATGATCGCGGTGCAGGACAAGACGACCTTCCTCGCCACGGACTGGACCGGCGACCTCGCGCAGATGGCCCCGCTGTACAGCGGCGAGGACGCGCACCGCGAGCTGGCCTCCGTCGACGTGATCGTGCGCTCGCCGATCATCGCCCAGGTGCACCCCTGGATCATCGAGCACCGGGCCCGCGGCGGTGTCGTCACCGGCGGCACCGCGCTCTGGATGGCCGACAACGCGTCGCGCACCATCGGCGTGACCGGCAGCAAGGGCAAGAGCACCACCACCACCCTGATCCATCACCTGCTCGATCGGCTCGGGATGCCGAACACGCTCGGCGGCAACATCGGCATCGCCGCGCTGGCACTGCCACCGGCCGAGCTGTACGTGCTGGAGCTGAGCGTCTACCAGTGCGCCGACCTGACCGAATCGCCCCGCATCGTCGCGCTGACCTCGCTCTTCCCGGAGCACCTGGACTGGGCCGGCAGCGAGCGCCGCTACTACAGCGACAAGCTCAACGTGGCCCGGCACAACCCCTCGGTCGTCGTCTACAACGGTCAGGACGCCCGGCTGTCCTCCGAGCTGCGCGCGCCGGGCGCTTCGCTGCCGCTGGTCGCCGCCAACCAGCCCGAGTCGTTCCACGTCACCGATCACACGGTGTACCTCGGCGACCAGCCGCTGTTCCCGCGCTCGCTGTTCAAGCTTCTCGGCCGGCACAACGAGGGCAACCTCTGCGTCGCGCTCGCCGCCGTGCAGAGCGCGGGCATCGACGTCCTGGCCCAGCGCGACCAGGTCGGGTCGGCACTCGCCACGTATGAGCCGCTAGGGCAGCGCCTCACCCCCATCCCCGACGCCTCGGGGCTGACCTTCATCGACGACTCGCTGTCGACCATCCCGCAGTCGGCGATCTACGCGATCGAGGCGTACGCGGACCGCCCGCTCACGGTCATCCTGGGCGGCGAGGACCGCGGCGTCGACTACGGCCCGCTGCGGGCCTTCTTCGAGGCGAAGCAGATCACCTGCACCCTGATCGGCATCCCCGACAGCGGCGCGCGGATCCTCGGCACCCTGCAGGACCTGCCGGGCGTCACCACGATCGTCGCGGAGGACCTGACGGATGCGGTACGCCTGAGCCGCAAGTCCACGCCGGCCGGCGGGGTGGTGCTGCTGTCCCCGGCGGCGCCCAGCTACGGGCGGTTCGACAACTGGCAGCACCGGTCGCGGGTCTTCCGCGAGGCGATCGACGCCTCTTTGTAGTCAAACCTCGTCTTTGTGGTCAAACCTCGTCTTGTAGTCAAACCTCGTCGGCGATCGCCGCGAACAGCTCGTGGGTCCAGGCCTGGAACGGGGCGCGGTCGGCGTCGCGTACCGGATGGATCCGATTGCTGAGCACGACCACGCCATAGCCACGGTCCGGCTCGAACCACAGCCGGTTGCCCACGAACCCGGTCGCGCCGAAACTGCCCGGCCCGGCCGACGCCCCGGCCACGTCCCGCGTCGGCGCGAGCCACCAGCCGAGCCCGAAGCGCTCGCCGAGCCCGTTGCCCGCCCAGCACTGCTTTGCTTGATCGTGCAGCGCTTGGCTGACCACCTGGTCCGCGAGCCAGCCGCGGCCTGCCGCCGTCACCAGGTCGAGCGTGCCGAACGCGCCGGCATGACCGGCCTGCCCACCCATCGCCCAGGCGTTCTCGTCATGGATCTCACCGCTGATCAGCCGCCCCCGCCACCGGCACTCCTCGGTGGCGACCGCCGGCCCCGGCAGCGGCGGGAACCGCAACCCAGGTGCCGGCAGCGGGGCACCAAGCTCCCGCACCAGCTCACCCAGCAGCAGAAACCCCAGATCGCTGTACGCCGCCACCCCACCGGGCGCACTCACCAGCGGCGTCGCCAGCGCCGCGTCGACGATCGCCTCCCGCCCCCGCGCGAACCGGAAGAACTCCACGGTCGGCCGCAACCCCGCGTTGTGCGCCAGTAACTGCCGGATCGTGGCATCCTTCACCGGCGCCCCGGCGGCCCGCTCCCACTGCTCACCCAGCGAACGGTCCAGGTCGAGCCGCCCCGCGTCACACAGCAGCAGCACCTGCGGCAGGGTGACCAGCACCTTGGTCAGGCTGGCCAGATCCCACCAGTCCTCCGCCGTGGCGGGCCGTCCGGTGGTCAGGTCGGCGACCCCGCGCACCTCCTGGAACAGCACCCCGCCCCGGTCGAAGACACTGACACCGACGGCCGGCACCGGCGCCCGCTCCATCAACGCCGCGGTCCGCTCCACCCGCGAAATGTACCGCCTTGTCCGTCAGAGACAACCCATGAGCCTTCCGCACCGGACCATGACCGCATGATGCGCGTGCCCCTCCCGGGCGAGGACGGCACCTCCCTGCCCGACGGCATGGCCAGGTGGCTCACCTCCCCGGCCATGACCACCCTGCTGGACGCCTTCGGCTTCCCGCCGCTGCGGCCCTCGTCCCCGCTGGCCGAGAACCTTGCGGTGGCCGAACGCTGCTCCGAACGCTGGGACTACCGCAAGGGCTGGCTGGAACGCCACGAGGCCGCGGGCGAGGACTTCCCGCCAGCACTCGACGCCCTCATCCGCACGACGACCACCGCCCTGGGCCTGGTCGGCCGGCAGCAACCGTCGTTCACGGCGTACGACCACATCCTGGTCCTCGGCGGCGGCATCCGCACGATGATGGCCCGCTCATCCCTGACCGCCGACATCCTCCACTCGGGCGTCCAGGCTTCGACGGTTGCCGCGCTGAGCAGCATGCGCCCCCTGCAAGACCATGAGGAGACGGCCCGCATCCTCGGCCTGCGCCCATGCCCGACAGAGGCCGAAGGCGCCGACGAGGCGCTCCGCTCCACGTTCCACCTGGACGTCCCGTGTACGACCCGGACCGGCCCCGACTGGTGGGTCCGCAGCTACCCGGACGCCCGGCCACAGGTGCACGTCCTCGCCGTTCCTTCCACCCGCCCGGGCCTCCGCGCGAACACGGCCGACGGGTTCACCGGCTGGATACAACTGGCCGCCCCCCACCCTCACCGCACGCGACTCCTCCTGGTGACCACCGACCTGTACGTCCCGTTCCAGCACTGCAACGCCGTACGCCTGCTCGGCCTGCCCTACGGCTGCACCATCGACACGGTCGGCTTCTCCATGGCATCGAGTGAGTACATCGCCGCGGCCCGCACCTTCGAACTGCTCCAGGAAGTCCGCTCCACCATCCACTCCATGCAGGCGCTCTACTTCGCCCTGCGGTGAGCCTGTGGGTATCGCCCAGTTCACGAGTTGCGAGGCGGCGGAGGGCTCGGCCCGCTGCAGGGACGCAGTCGGCCCGCGCTGTGCGGCGTGTGGGTCAGGCGCTCCGCCGACACGCTGCCGAAGCTCGACACCAAACGCCTCGGCTGGGGCACGCACAGGCACGCCGGCGAATGGCGAGGGCCCTGGGCCACCAAGCGACCGTCCGTCGATGTCCAGATCGCCCTCCCCGCACCTCGACCCTGTCCTGGGAGTGGATCTTATGGTTGATCGAAGTCGCGGGCTGGTCGCATGGACGGCCACCGGGCGACCTCGATCACGACGGCAAGGTCGAATCCGAGTGAAATGGGGTTGAGTGCTGGGAACAGTGCATGCCCGCCCTCTGTGATCACGGAAGTTCGGTGGCACCGTAGGCCCCGTGAAGTTCCGTGGTCGCGAGAAGTGGTCAGAGTCGATGACTGGGCCGGGAAGGCCACGCGTCCGACGGCGATCTTCGCCGCGGGACCATGCCGGACCTGCACCTGGACGCGGGCGCTGCGCCGGGACCGTGGTGCGGGATTCCTCCGCGAGCGGAGCGCCTATTGTCGGTCGCACTAAGCCGGGAACGTCGCCGCGTAGTTACCCGTGGCTGGCTGATCAGGGCCAGATCCAGCCAGTGACAGCCGGACATACGAGCGAAGCCCTAGGCCGCGTTTCCGCTGGTCTAGGGCTTCGTTTGCTGATCAGAGCCACTTCTCAAAGTGTGCCCCCGGCGGGGCGTGTCACAGATCTGCAAATCGACGCTGCCCCCGCCGTCGACGGCGGGGGCAGCGTCATGTGTGGCGGTTACCGCGTCGGTTGGGCGGCGCTGGTGTGGGGTGATGGTCCGTGTCAGTCGGGACAGGTTGGCCGCGTCGCGGTCGGTGATGGTGGCCTGGAAGCGGACTCGGCTGGTCCGGACGTCGTGGGTGATCTGGACGGCGAACGCGTCGAGAAAGCGTCGTAGCCGGTCGGTTGGTATGAGTCCGAGGTCGATCTCCATTTCGGGTAGGTCGGTGAGGAGTTCGACGTTGTCGGCGGTGCCGGCGGGCATGGTGGCTTCGTAGTGGGCGAGTTCGGCGGTCTTGATGCTGAGGTCCTGGTCGAGTTGGGCGCGTCGTTCGCGGATGTCGTTGAACATGCTGCCGTCGGGGTCGTCGGCTTCTTCGAGGACGCGGAGGAGCCGGGCCCGGCGGTGGGTGATGTCGGTCAGGGCGTGGCGTAGGGAGGCGATCTTGCGGCGGTGCTCCTCAGCGGCGTGTTTGGCTGCGACGTCGATGCTGCATACGGCGAGTTGGAGCCGGTCGGGGCCGAGGAGGTAGATGTTGAAGAACTGGGTGGTGAATCCGAGCAGCGTCTCCTCGGTGACGGAGACGGTGCCGGGGTGCCCTTCTGGGATCTCCCGTTCGCGTGGTTGGCAGGAGTAGTAGGTGTACGGCGCTACGGTCCGGCCGAACATGCGTCGCTGGCACGGGCCGCACCACACGTAGGACCGTAGGGCGTAGACGCGCCGGGTCTGGCGGTGCCGGTTGGGTGTGTCGGGCTGCGCGTCGGCGCGGGATCGTTGGCGGGCTGCGGCGATGCTCTGCGCGTCGACGTAGGCGTCGATCGGCACGATCGCCGGGTGAGTGGGTTCAGCGGAGACGATCCATTCGTCGCGCGGGTTGTTCTTGCCCGGGTGGAGTTTGTCCTTGGTGGAGCGCCGGTTCCACACCATGTGCCCGGTGTACTTCGGGTTGAACAGGATCTCCCGGACGGCGGAGCCGGTCCATCGGCCGACCGCGCGCTCGGGGTCTACCGGCTGCGGTGGCGGGTACCGATCGAGGTCGGTGTTGAGCCGTTCGGCGATGGCCCGGTACGACAGTTTCTCGTCGATGCGCCACGCGTAGATCTGCATGACGGCGAGGCTGCGGACCGGGTCGATCTCCAGTTTGGTCTTGTGCTTGCCCTGCGCCCGTTTCGCGGGCACGGGGTGCTTGTGTCGCTCGGCGACGTAGCCGTAGGGCGGTTTCCCGACGTTCCAGCCCTGCCCGGTGTGGGTCTCGAACCCGTCCCAGGACTTCTCCAGCATTTCGATGATGTACCACTCGGCGACACCCTGTTTGGTGCGGCGCAACAGGACCTGACTGGCCCGTTTGCGCCTACGGCCGTTGGTCTGCCCGTCGAGGATGATCGGCTCGTCGGCGGCCAGCAGCGGGATGCCGGCGAGTTCGAGGTCATGCTCGATCTTGGTGCCCTGGTGGGTGTAGCGGGCGATGCGGTCGATCGATTCGCAGATGACGACGTCGAAGCGGCGGTTGGGTGCGGTGGCCTCAGTGAGTAGGTCGTTGAGGCCGCCGTCGCGTTGGATGCCGATGTCGTACTTGGTCCACGCGGTGCTGGACCCTCGTTGCGCGAGTTCCTTGCGGGAGGATTCGACGTCGTAGAACCAGGCGACGATGACCATCCCGGGCAGTAGTGCGCGTTCGCTGTTGGTCAACTGACGGGGCAGCGAGAGGGTGGGGTCCTGCTGCTCATCGGTGGAGGTCCGGCCGAGGAACGCGACGCGGATGGTTTGTCGCGGGAGTGGGCTGGTGGCGGCGGGTCGTAGCCACTCGGGCAGGGTGGCGGTCACCGAAGGTCTCCTTCCTGGCTGAGGGCGATGACGGTGTCGAGGTGGTCGGCGTTGTCGTTGCCGGGCAGGGGAAGGACGTGACAGGCGGTGCCGCTGGTGGCGAACTGATTGGAGTCGGCGTGCCACCATTGCTGGGCTCGGTCGGGGCCGGTGAAGGGTCCGACGGCGAGCAGGCGTCGGCTGAGCGGGTGGATGGCCACGAGGACGGTCGGCGCGTTCAAGTCGACGACGGTCGCGTCACGCGGCGGGTATACCGGCGCGGCGGCCACCCCGGTGGGGGCCGGCGTGTACCGGTAGGGGTGCACCAGGGTGCCGGACCGCCGGTCGTAGGCGTCTGGCGGGCACAACAGGACGGTGACGCTGTCCGGGCTGCCGGGCGTGGTGGCGTCGGCTGCCGGGCGGACGGTCAGTCGTCCGGCGTCGTCGGCGGTGATGGTGACGTGCATGGGAACCGTTGCCTCCGGTGTTGGTTTGGGTGTGTGATCGGCCGCCCGCGTGTCCCGGCCCCAGGGCCGGGACACGCGGGGTTTGGACCGATCCACCCGCACCTCGATGCGGTGATCAAGGCTGGCCGGTCGAGGCGATACGTCTCGATGCACGGTCCGTGGTTACTCGGTGGCGATGCCGGTGCGGTGGTGCTCGTGCAGCCAGGTCAGCACGTCGAGAACGGCCTCGGCTTGCAGGGCGGCGAGCCGCCGGCCGTGCTCGCCGCCGACGACCGTGATGTCGAAGTCCACCTGCAACGCATCCTCGGTCTGGACAGCGTCCGGCTCGTGGTCAACCCGCTCGGCGTCATCTCCGGCGGCGCGCTGTGACCTAGCCACGTCCGCGCTCCTGCTGGATCAGCCATTGCGGGTCACCGGCGGCGACGGCCGCACGGACGTTCTCCGGTTGAAGGAACGATGCCTGCGGTACGGGTACGCCGTCGCGGGCTCCGGCGATGAGCGCGACGAGTTCCTCGACCAGGAGGAGCAGCTTGACGCGTGGGCGTTCGGGGTTGGGATCGGGAGTGTGTTGGTGCGTCTGTGGCATGGATGGTGTGGCCACGTCCGCCGACAAGCGCTGACACTATGGGAATACAAATTCGGGCCTCGTTTTGGAGCCTGCCCAGCTGGCCAACCGGTCACGAAGCCTCTTGCCGTGCCGCGTTCAACGTCATGAACAAGCTCGATGCGAGGTTGAACACGCAGGTCAGACGTCGAACACCACTGCGACGGCACGCCCGACGCGTTGATGAAAGCAAATTTCAGAAGGATTCCGCTCACAGCGTTCTGTTGATCAGGGCGATCTGCTGCGCCTCGGTGGCTATGCAGTGATCCGGCGGCCGGCGGCCGGATTGCTCCGCCGGTCACCGCGGACACCCTCGCACCGCCGGAGCCGATCCGAGGCGGGGCCTCCGGATTGCGCCGGCTGGTTCGTGAGTACACCGGCCTGCCGCTCGGTGAGCGCCGGCAGTTGCTCGGTGACGCGGCCTCTGACCAACCGAACACCGACCTCGCCGACGACGCCGGTGCAGGCGCGTCGTTGGTTGGTCGCAACACCTTCGCTGTTCATGGGGCGGGCCCACTAGAGGGTCCTAACGAGCGTTCCAACGAGGGCTCCAACGACCGGGAACGCTCGCCTGAACCCTCGCCCATGAACGCGTCATCCCTGCTGGTGGGCGACGGTGCGGAGGGCTGGTGGACCGGAACCGACTGATAAGAACTATCACTTCTATCGGTACGCAAGCTGTCGGCAGTTCCGGCTCACGGCTTTTCTTTGCCCGCAGCGCTGGTGCTGGCGCGGACGATCAACCTGGACCGGGTCCTCAGGGGCACGACACCCGACGAGCCGCCCCGAGATCATCAAGGCGTTGATCCACCGGTCATGGCGGTCCTCTGGCCGTCAGATTGGTAGTTGACCGAGGTTTGGTGTATCCGGGCGTGGTCCTGCTCGTCACGTCGCCTGGCTGCCGGTCTCAGGTCGGCGGCGCCACGAAGGTCCCTCGGCCCTGGACGGTGCGGACCGCACCCTCGTCGCGCAGGACCTCGATGGCATGGATGACCGTTCCTCGCGCAAGTTCGAACTCTTGCTGTAGCGACGTGATGCTCGGGACCGGACGGTTCGGCGGGTAGACGCCCGTCCTGATCCGCTCACGGAGAACCGCCGCCAGCTGTAGGTACAGCGGTTCTGGGCCCTCCGGATCAATCACTCCTTGAAGGTAAGTGGTCACGGTCTTCCGCGATCCGTCATGGCAGACCATGGACTACCATGTAACAGTGAGATACGGTGACGATCGGATGTGGCGGTCGGGGCGAGGAGGAACACGGCCGCCTCGTCCATCCTGATCCTGCGCAGCAAGGGAGCGATGATGACCGCCCACCCCGACTGGTGCGTCCGCACTGCCTGCACGGCCTACGTTCGTGACGGAGACGAGTACCACCGGTCTGAACCGGTCGTGGTCAAGACCGACGATCCGGCCATCAACCTGTTCATCTGCAAGCTGGCCGACCCAGACGGCACAGATGAGCACATCGAGATGGCGATGTTGCAGTTGTCCGAGGGGCAGCCGTGGCACCTGACCGAGCCGATCGCGAACCGGGAAATCCTCCTCCCTCGCGACTCGGCTGATGCCGTGCGGCACGCCCTGGCCGAGCTGGTCTGACCGCGACCCCCGGTGCCCACGTTCGGCATGCCGGGGGAGGCGTCAACTCGGCATCCCAGGGTCGATCACGGTGGTAGCGGAGGATCGTATGCTCCCCGAGGTCCCGTCCAATGTCTGCCGCCTTGTCCGGCTTTGAGCATTTCGACTGATTCGCGAATTTCACTCGCTTCATGCGTAAAGGCAAAGTTCGGTGGTCGAAGCACACACTTTTCTGTGCGCGGCGTGATTGCGTAGAGTTACACGCATGAGTCGCCGTCGAGCTACGCGAGCCAAGGGGCCCACGTCGGTCGCGCGTGTTAAGGCGGACAGCAAGAACACTGCTCGACCGACCCGGGCTCGGTTCCGTTATCAAGATGAGTGCGGCGCTCTAGCCGTGCTGAACCATCTCGGTGCCGAGGATTTCGCAGGAATTCTAGTCGAAGTCACGACCGACTTCTGTATCGTGCCGACCAGCGGTCCGCTTGAAATGGTCTCAGTCAAGCATAGAGATGTGAATCAGACCTCCGGCAGTGACTGGACGTGGGATTCCTTGCGCAAGCAGGATGTCCTTACCGGTCTGTTTAAGGCTTGGTCTGTGGCTGATGAGCAGTGTTCAGTCGCATTCTGGACCAATGCCGGCTTTATCCGATCCCTTGTCCCACTTCATACGGCCTGTTCGACGTCTGCACCGATCCTAGTTGAGATAGTCAAAAAGGTGGCGGCTGAGCTTGCCGTTGCTGATCCTGAAGCACGGCGATTTCTAGCGGCGTTGAAGATGCCCGCCGAGCCATTGCCTCGCCGTAAGGAAATAACCGACATTGGGGTTGTGAAGGTCGGTCGGTACATCCGCCAGTGGAGAACTGGGGCGATGGGGCATGCGGAAGCTGCGTATGGCGCACTCATCGAAGCGATCGCGGCGGCTAGTACCGATCTTCCCGATGAGCGGGCATACATTCCGATCGAACGGGTCGCGACGCTCGCTTCGGAGGTCGCCCGTCGGGGGGAGTGGGAGCGAGAGACACAGTTTCTATCCGCAGACAATCTCCGACTCGCGATGCTCGCGGCTTGGGACAGAAGTGAGTCTGATGAACTCCAAGGCGCGCCGAGGTCAAGTTGGACGCCGGACCCGCTGTTTATTGGTCGAGAACAGGTGCTGCACCAAGTTCGAGATCTGCTACGGATAGGTGAGCCCGTAGAAGTGGCGCCGGTTGTCATCCATGGTGGCGCCGGCTGCGGGAAAACCAGCGTAGCGTTGCAATTCGCCGCTCTCAGCAGGGATCAGATTCGTCCGATCATAATCGATGCACGATCCCGTGCATCCCTGCTTCACGGGATCAACTCACTGTCTATTCCGGAGGCTCGCGAGATATCAAAGGACGATGCTCTGCGCGAAATGAAGGCACCCGTTACTCCGACTCTTCCGGGCAACTCGGCCACTTTGATTATTTTGGACGGCGTGACTGACGTACAAACCTTGCGTGGAGTAATCCCGCGGATCGGACTATGTCGGGTGCTGATTACGAGCACTGTTCGTAATGTTGACGCGGGTTACATGCACATCGCTCTTGATGTATGGACTCGGGGGGAAAGCGTCAACTTCATCCGAAACGTTTTCCCGAGTGAGTCGTTCGAGGTCGTTCAGAAGCTTGCGTCAGTGCTTCATGACCATCCGCTGGCGATAACTCAAGCAGTAAATTATTGTCGTAATAACGGTAGTCCGATCATCGACTTTCTTGAGCGATTCAATCGGATGCCAGTCGATCTTCTCGACCGGGGCTCAGCGAGTGGCTATCCGAGAAGTCTAGCTCAAACGCTTCGGTTGGCAATTGAGTTGCTCGACGAAACATGTTCGGAGGCCGGCGAAATTCTGCGGTGTCTCGCGTTTATGGACGGCCATCCGTTCCCAGAGTCGTTGTTCCCCGATGATCCGGATCGGTGGGGAATGGCATTCGTATCCCGGGCGGAAGTGGTCGAATCGCGATCGGAGAGCGTCGGCTGGATAGAAAAGATACTTCGCAAACGCAAGACGTCTGAGCGTGAATCTCAAACTCGGCATGCGGAAGTCACAGTGGATGCACAGGCGATAGCTTCCACCCTGGGTAGGAATGAGATCCGGGACAGAGCACTTGAAGCCCTGGTTTCGTCCGCACTCGTTAATCGTAGAGACGGCGCGCTGATCATGCACCCGCTGATCGCGTTGTATACGCGAGGGTTATGTAGCTCGCCTGTCCCTTATCTTGAGTTGGGACTTGGGTTCTTTGTGGGGAAAATGGGGGGCGATAACGACTATTCTGGACGGCCGGATCCATATCTTGGAATCATCAATGCGATAGTTTCTCACGCTCTAGAACGCCAATTGCATGGGATCGGCGTAATCCTTGCTGGCAGGACGCTTGTCATGCGGCTCGCCCTCATGGGAGATGGCAGCGTGTCGGGATCGGTTCAATCGTCTGCCGTAGAGTTAGGCCGCGTGCTGCTGTCGCGAACTGAGATGGAGGTTGCCATCGGTGCGCTAGATGCAGAGCTCGTGCTCGCTGTACGCGAGGCACTGGCTCAGGCGCTAATTCTCGATGGAGCGGCAGATGAAGCGATCGTTGAATTAAGAAAGAACTATGAATTTGGCGCCTCGCGTGGTTCCTATTTCCATGCGATCAGATCTTTGCTGAACATCGGCCTCGCTGCCGCAAGAGGCGGGTTAAGGGAAGTGGCAGAAGAGGCGTTAGGCCTGTTGCCAGAACCGCAGACCGTTCAGGATGACGTTGGATCGGCCACGATCGCCCAGATGCGAGCTCAGTTACTGCGGTTGCTAAACCGGCATGATGAAGCCGATAGTGCGCTCCAGGTAGCGCTTGAGCGGATGCCAGCGGTTAAGGAGCATCCACAGCTTTCCGAAGAAATCTATGGCGTCGCCGCACTATTGGCGAGGGACCGTAATGACGACGCGGCGGTGTTTCGCTACGAATCGCTAGCTGCGGAGGCGGGAGAGGGGCGAGCTGGGCACCTGCCGCGCCTTCTCAGAGTTAGGCACCTTGCAGATAGCGCTATCGGCGCTGGAGAGCTCGAAGTGGCGGAGCGATATGTTGCCGAAGCGGAGCAGCTTGCGCGAGAGGGGGGCGGAACCTCTAGCGCTCACTATGGTGATGTCCTTGCGGTTCGCGGAAGATTAAGGTTTGTCCAGCAGCGATTCCCGGAAGCTAGTGAAGATCTTGAAGAGTCGCTAGAAATAATGCAAAATGCACGGCGCGGCTACGATCACGAACTAACGCCGGCTCTGGTGCATTTGGCCCAAGTCCGCATGTTCCTCGGTGATTTTCCAGGAGCTATTAGCTTGGCTAAGCAGGCAGTTGAAATTGACACGAATACATTCGGTGCCAAGCATCCAGAGACTCTTAAGGATATTCGCGTGCTGAGGCAGATACAGATAGCGCGCAGAATTGCGGGCAGCTTATACCCAAGATCTTAGGGTGTCGACCATGGCCTAGGTCGTGGCGACTCGGACCCGGTGTCTAGTTCCTTGGTTGAGTGTCGAGGAGCTTTGCTCGATCGTAGAAAGCTGATCGCTGGATACCAGATGAAGGCACTCATTCTGAGTTCTCACAGAGGCGTTCGACGCTCAGGTTACGCACTCGGAGTGTCGGACACCAATGCGGCAGCAATGTTGCCTATGCTCGTTACCACCACATCGGCATGTGCATCAGTGAACCGCTGGAACTTCACCGGCTTGTTGGCATAGGCGATAACTGGTACGCCGGCCGCATGCGATCCCTCAATGTCAAAACAGGGAGTCGCCTATGAACACGCACGCTGTCGACTCGACGTTCAGCGCAGTCATGGCCCGCCGGATTGGTTCTGGGTTGGGTTTCATCCGCTCAGGTTGTGCGTACGCCCGGCCGACCACGTAGGCGATGTGCCCGTTCAGGCGATGGGTGCTGAGGTACGCCTCGATCGCGGGCGCAGAGTTGTTGCTGACGATCGTGATCGGCTTGCCAGCTCGTGTTCGAGCTGCCAGGGCGGTTGCAGGTTGGTTGTTCTGAGCGGGCCTTGTGCGGTGACGGCCGGCCCGTTGTCGATGCTCGCATCGCACCCTCACCGTGGTAAACCGCAGCGCACTCATCTGGTGACGACCGTGCAGCTGATCATGCCAGTTGTTGCCCGACGTTATCGTTGCGGCATGCTGCTGGCCAAGGGACAGAACATGACGCTGCCGGTTGCCCCGCTGCGCGTCGTGATCGGGTGGCGTCCGGGTGCGGGCGTGCCCGAGGTGGACGGTTGTGTCCTGGTTCTCGACGCCGACGGCAAGGTGAGCGGCGACGCGGACATGGTCTTCTACAACCAGCCCGCGCACCCGAGCGGCGCGCTACGCCACGAAGGCAAAGCGGCGGGTGGTGAGACGCTCACGATCGACCCGGCCCACCTGCCGCCCGCCGTGGACCGGGTCGTGATCGGCGGCTCGACCGACGGTGGCACGTTCGGGTCGGTGCCGGGGCTGTACCTCGCGGTGGTAGACGCGGCGAGCGGGGCTGAGATTGCGCGGTTCCAGGTCGACGACGCGGCGAGCGAGACGGCGTTCCTGTTCGCGGAGGTGTACCGACGCGGCGCCGAGTGGAAGCTGCGTGCGGTAGGGCAGGGGTACGCGTCGGGGCTGGCGGGATTCGCGCAGGGACTTCGGCGTTGCGGTGGTTGAGGAGGAGGAGCCGGCACGCGCGGTCCCGCCCGGGCCGCCGGTTCCGTTCGGGCCGCCGGTCTCGTCCGGGCCGCCGGTTCCGTTCGGGCCGCCGGTCTCGTCCGGGCCGCCGGTTCCGTTCGGGCCGCCGGTCCCGTCCGGGCCGCCGGTTCCGTTCGGGCCGCCGGTCCCGTCTGGGCCGCCGGTTCTGCCCGCGCCAGCGGCTCCGGCACCGGCACCGGCCTGGCCACCGCCCCCGGCCGGGCCAGCGTCGACGCCCGTCGATCTCCGCAAGCGCGAGCGGATCATGGGCATGGAGAGGCGGGTCGCCGCCGCGGTCGTGGCTGTCGAAATCGGCGGAGGCCGGACGGCGTGACGGTACGGCGGACCGGCTCGCCACCTGGCGGTGCCGCGGATGGCGGCGCGGCGGGGTGGCCCCATAGTGGTCGACTCGGCGGGTCGGTGCCGCTGTTGCTGTCGCCGCATAACGACGCCCTGCTGATCCGGCTGGACGCGACGCTTCCGATCCGGGCGGCGCGGGTTCGGGGGTTCCTCAGCGACACCGTGACCTCAACCACCCGGTCCACCACCGCCGCTACGACCTGACGCTCGTGTGCCCGGACGTCGAGGTGTGCGCCGATCCGGGCCGGTGCGCGGACGCGATCGGGCAACTCGCCGAGGCGGCGTGCCGCGTCTACGCCGGCTATCTCAACGCCGACGACGGCGCGGCGGCGGTGGCCTCGACGCTGCTCGGCGGCGCGCTGGATCGCTTCCGGCCGTGGGTGTAACAGGTCTGTTCAACCCTCACCGCACCGGCTGTGCCGGTTACCTCGGAGCGGTGGCGGGACCGGTTGGCGTACCGTCCGGCTACCACTGCTATGAACGGTCCTGTTTTCCCTGGTGGCAGGCCGATTGCACCGTCCAGAGCCGTCGTCTCCTGCGGAACTCAGGCGAGTAATTGACCAACTGCGCGCTGGCCTCGCGAGGCGGCGCGTCGCGAGGCGTCAGGGTCGGAGCGAGCGCGGCGAGCGAGGCACGCTATCGCGGAGCGAAAGATGGTCGCGCAGAGAGCTAGTACGGCAGCGGCACTTCTGATCTATGTGCGGTCATCGGTGTCGCGGCGTTAAGGCTGGGTTGAAGCCGGCGTTCCGTGCCTGCCGCCTGGAGGATCGAGGGTGGAGCCCCGTGGGGTTCCGTAGATCAGCTGGACGGTGTCGTCGTTTGCCAGTTGTTCTCCAGGGCCAGATCTTGTCCGGTCAAGGGGACTGCGTCGTCTTATGATCATCGTATGCAGTCGGTTGTCGATGTGTCTCTTGGCGCTGCGGGGCCGCCGCACGAGGTGGTGCTGAAGCTTCAAGGTGGTGACGACTGGGAGCTGAATGTGTGGTCCACCTTCGAGGATCTGGCCAAGCTTCGTGACGTTCGATCCGCCGTGTGGGCTGAGCGCAGGTCGATCGCGGCGGGAACGAGTGCCGGTAGCAGGGTCTTTTGGGCTGGTCCTGCTGAGGGCGCAGACCCTGAGACTGCGACGGTGTTGATCGGACATGACGACGAGGCGTGGGACATCGCGTTCCTGATCCCCGTGAGCCTCGTCGAGACGATTGGGAGTATGGCAAGCGCCCGGCACCTGGACTAGTACGGCAGCGGTGCACTTGATCTAGCTGCTGGCCAGCTTGGTGTCGCGATGTCTGTAGTGGCTGCGACGTGCGGTGGCTTGGTGACGTCGTCGCCACCAGGACCAGCGGATCGCTGCGGTGTCGTCGTGACCGTCCAGCAGCGCGACGACCAGCCGACGTAGTTCCCCGACGCTGAGCGGCACCAGCTCGTCGTTGCGCGGGTCGGGATTATCGGGTTGTTGGCTGGTGATGGCGGTGACTAGGACGGCGAGGGCGATCATGGCCAGCAGGGTGAAGCGGTGCCAGGCTTTCCAGCCTCGACACTGGTAGTGATCGAGTCCGACCTGGGTTTTCGCGGCTTGGAAGGCCTCCTCGATCGACCAACGGCGTCCCGCGACGGTGATCAGCGTGCTCAGTGGGACGGGGTGTGGCGTCCAGCAGCGGTAGAACGCCAACTCGCCGGTGTCGACCGATCTGCGGATGAGCAGGCTGTGCCAGCCGTGGTCGTGGTCGACGTGGTCGTGAACCCAGGCCCACTCGTAGAACCGTTCACCCTTGGACCCTTTCCCGCAGGTGCGCTGCTCCCATGCCTGTTCGCTCAGGCCGGCGGCGACGTCATCGACTCTCAGCCGGACGCTTTCGGTGGCCTGGATGCGCTGGTTACGGGCGATCGCCAGGACGTAGCCCACACCCCGACCACGCAGTCGTTCCCGCAGTGCCGGGTCCAGGCCGTAGACCTCGTCACCGGTCACGAACGCCGCGGCCACCCCGGCGTCGAGGGCCTCCTCGATCATCGCGATGGCCAGCTGCGGTTTCGTCGCGAATTGCACCCCATCGGGCACGCCAGCCACCTGGCAGCGCTCCGCATCGGCGCACCAGGAACCCGGCAGGTACAGCCGGGCGTCGACCAGCGCTCGCCCTGAGGGCGCCGCGTAGGCCAGGAACACCCCTACCTGGCTGTTCTCGATCCGGCCCGCAGTCCCGGAGTACTGGCGCTGGACCCCGACCGAGCAGAACCCCTTCTTCAAGAACCCAGTCTCGTCCACCACTAGGACGCCCTCGGGGTGGCCGAGCTGCTCCACCACGAACCCGCGCAGGTCATCACCGATGCGACCCTCATCCCACACCGCCGTACGCAGCAGCCGCTGCATCCGGTCCGGGCACCCGTGGCCAGCATGCTCGGCCAGCCACCATCCGTTCTTACGTTCCAACGGCGCCAGCAGACCCAACAACAACTCACCCACCGTGCGGCGGGTCTCCGGACGGGCGAACCGCGGCCCGATCCGCGTCACCACATCATCGAACTTCTGTCGCCAAAGGGCGACCGCTACGCTGTGACCAGCGGCCACCACGAGATCATCTTGACTGTCCACAACAGACGATGATCAAGCGGTGGCCGTAACTACGCCACCCCACCCAGGAAGTGCCGCTGCCGTACTAGTGTCCTGAGTCGTTAATTCGGCCGCAGTACGCGGCGAGTGTTTCGAGGATCTCGTCGGCGGTGCGGGTCCAGACGAACGGCTTCGGGTCGGTGTTCCACGCTTCGATCCAGGCGGTCACGTCGGCTTCGAGTGCGGCGACGCTGCGGTGCGTGGAGCGACGGAGCTTGCGGTTGGTGAGCTCGGCGAACCAGCGTTCGACGAGGTTGAGCCAGGACGAGTAGGTCGGTGTGAAGTGCAGGTGGAAGCGGGGGTGCTTGACCAGCCACTGCTGGATCTGGGGTGTCTTGTGCGTGCTGTAGTTGTCCAGGATCAGGTGAAGGTCCACATCGGACGGTGTGGCGTTGTCGATCGTCCTGAGGAACCGCAGGAACTCCTGATGCCGATGTCGTCGCTGGGTCTGCCCGATCACCTTGCCGGTCGCCAGGTCCAGAGCTGCGAACAGGCTCGTGGTGCCGTGCCGGACGTAGTCGTGGGTCTGCCGGGCGGGCGCGGCCGGCATCATCGGCAGCACCGGCGCCGTGCGGTCCAACGCCTGCATCTGGCTTTTCTCGTCCACCGCCAGGACCATCGCCCCGACCGGCGGGTCGAGGTACAACCCGACAATGTCGCGGACCTTCTCGATGAACTGCGGGTCCGTCGACAGCTTCCAATCGTCGACCAGGTGCGGCTTGAGCCCGAACGCACGCCAGATCCGCGACACCGCGGTCTGATTCAAGCCGACCGCCCTGGCCATCGATCGGGTCGACCAGTGACTGTCACCCCGCGGCGGCGCCTGCTCCAACGTCGCCACCACCACCGCCTCGACCGCATCATCAGTCAGCTTGCGCGGCGCTCCCGGCCGCGGCTCGTCCGACAAACCCTCCAAACGCCTGGCGATGAACCGGGACCGCCACTTCCCGACCATGTCCCGAGACACCCCAAGCCGCGCAGCAACAGCGGTGTTCGGCATGCCGTCCGCACACGCCAACACGATCCGCGACCGCATCGCCAACGCCTGCGATGACTTCGCCCGCCGCGTCCATCGCAACAACGTCTCACGCTCATCGTCGGACAACACCAACGACCCCTGCGCCTTCCCTGGCATACGCAAAGTGTAGGCGAATTAGCGACTCAGGACACTAGGACTGCGCAACGATGAAGCAGACGGCCGCGCTCACCGCCACGAGTGCGAGAATCTGGCAGAACTGAGCCGCCACAACCCAACGGACTTTGATGTCGTTGCCTTTGCGCAACGAATCCAGCGTTCCAATGTGGAGATGGGCGACGACGCTCCGCGCCTCCTCCTCGGAATGGTCCCGTCTGGTTGTACGCATCTGGGTCATCGTTGCGGCGTCGGCCAACGTGTGCGGCGGAAAGATCGGCCCGAAGCTGATCAAGGTTCCGCACAGCGCCGCACTGAAAAAGAACACCAGTGCACAGATCACCGCGACGATCACGGCCGATGGAGGCGCTGTCGAAGTGATGCCCTTCACCAAGGCGCCGACGCCGGCTAAGAGCGTGACCAGCGCTCCCGACTGCGTGACAACCGACACGCCACGTGCTTCCAGGGTCGTCCGGCGCTCGCGTTCGCCCTTCAGCTCACCCTCGATAAAGACGGCATAGATCTGATCACCGCTCACCGGATGATCTCTTGGACTTGCCCTGGGTCCTCGTGACGGATCAGATCTGTCGTTACCCACGACAGGTCGACTGGCGCCATTGACTCAGCGGCGGCCGTTGGCGGGATGTCTTGGCGTGCCGCCGCCGCTTCCGACTGGACGTCCTCCGATGAGCTGTGGGGCGCGGGGGAGTCGTGCGGGTCGCTCATTGCCCACTCTCGACAACGCGACTCGAACCACGAAATTCGTACCCCGCGCGGTCGCTCTCGCGAATGTGGTCCGTCGTCACCCACGACACGTCGACCGGTGGTGGCGGTGGGGGTGGGGGCTCAACCGGCGGTTGACCGGAGGTGTTGTCCGACATGCCATGATCGCTTTCTCTGCGGCCAAGCCATTCGTTGCTACCGAGGCGCAATCACGCTAGCACTCGTTGAGGCTGAGTGCTAACACGCCCGCGCGCTTCGGCCTTGGTGCTCGTAGAATGCCGAACTGGTGCCACCGGGCTAGCGGAGTGGATGACACGGGCCGTCGTGCAAGCTGTTGAACCGAGAACGTACGCTCATGTGCGTGGGCTTGGTGCTGCACCCTGATGGACCAAGTGATGTGGACTTGTGTCGGCTCGCTATAGCAGCAGCGCTGACGGACGCCGAACTGGTCCACCTGTATAAGGATGAAACCGTACATTCGGAACTTCTGACTGCTACGACGTTCGCGAGCTACGCCAACGAGGTCTGGGCAGGCGAGAATCATCACATTCGTCTTTCGGTGCACGTCATTGAGGAGCTGGATCCCGCCATTGCAGCAGTGTTCTCAACTACCGACGCGAACGGCCTGTGGTACCTCGGCCAGCCGTTCCTGTACGTAAAGGCCGGGCAACAACGGAAGCTGACGGCGTTGCATGAGGTCGCTCATCTCGTAGTCGATAGCGACGAAGGAAATTACGGCCACAGCGCAGACTGGCTGTCGGTCTACCAGCGCCTTCAGGGAACCTACCTTCCGAAGAGCGTTGGCGATGAGTGGAGCACTAGACACACACGGCGCTTAGAGCGGATCGCTCGTGAGGTCGACAGAGATCCGACGTACATTCCACCCGCAATCCTAGAGCTGCCGCACTGAACTGCCATGCCGCGATCCGGGCGCGTTCGGCGCCGTACATCGGGTCAACGCAAGGATGCCCCGGCCGCTCGGCCGAGGCATCCTTGATCGTCTACTCGAACGCGAAACTTGCTTCTACGATCAGTGATTGGCCAGTTGCGCTGCGTGCTTGCAGTTCTGTGACGTGCCCCCGGCTAGAGACAAATCTGCATAACTTGATCGTGAATCTACCGGTTCTAGCTGGGAATATGCTCGGCCTGACCTGGGATTCGCCCTGCCGAAGCAGTTGCAGGTTGGTGCTTCCGGACCCGACTCCGTTCGCTGGCGATCGGGACTCGGGCTCGCGGGCATAGCTCTCGTTGCGCCAGCAACGACTACGCGCCACTGGCAGCCGCCTAGCATCAACCCGGCTGGATCAGCGCTGGCCCGTTCTTACACCCGTCAGCGCACGCAACCGACCGCGTCGGCGCTGACGGTGCCTTCCCGCCGATCTCTTACACGAGGATCTTGTCCAGTTGCCGTTTGAGGTGCAGAAGTTCCTGATGCTGAACGATTTGGTCGAATACCGCGTCAGGGGCATCCACCAAGCGCAGAAGTTGAAAGACGTACAGCCAGTACGCGGACTCGGACATGAAGTACTGCTCCGAGAACTGCTCATCCAGCCGGACGCCTTTGTGATGGGCCATATCGTTGCGATCGTCCTTCAACTGCTTTGCCCACTTGTCGACTCGGCCGCCTACGAGGTCCTGCATCGGCTGCCCGACATTTTGCGCGCAGCGCTTGATGCGCTCCACGTAGATGACACTGTCATTGTGTTCGTCTCGGTCGAGCCCTTCCAGGGCGGCGAGACGGTCCATGTACCGATCGTGTAGGTAGCCACCGGTGCTGTATCGCGTGGCCATGACACGGCCGAGCGTCGATCGATGTTTCCGCGCGACGGCGAGCCACCGGGCTGCGCCGTCCAGACCGCCGAGTTGCCCCAGGGAGAAGAGCAGGTCGTTGCCGCGGAGCAATCTTGCCTCATGTGACGGGTCAACGGTCCACTGCGCCCATAGCTGGATGGGCGTGTACCTGCGCCCGTCGGGGTACGACTCCTTCAGCTCCGGCCGTGTGTCGGGAATCTCCTGATAGACGTCGGGGTGCCGGAACGACAAGGTTTCGAACGCTGCGGGTCGCCCTGTTGCGATCGACAGCAGATCCTGTAGATCCGAAACTGTGTCGATCAGCTCCGTCATCGGCAACACGGTCGGGTACCGCAGACCAAAGCTGAAGTACTCATTGATCTTCCATGTTCCGCCGGCCTGCTGCGGCCTGCCTGTGCGGTGCCGAAGCTCAAGCTTGCCACCATCCGCAAGCTGCGCGGCTTCGACCGGCAGAGATTCGGCGGTCAGCTCGTACCTGGGCTCCTCGCCCGGCTTCACATTTATGATGCCGGTGATCCCGCTGCGTCCCACCCAGGTCTCAAGCCCGCCTGGCTGTACGAACACGGCGTTGGCCGATAGTGCCCCCGTACCATCGAAATGAACGCCCTTGAAGACCTGCTGAACGTGTACGAGTTGCCGGTAGGCGCCACCGAACATGGCGCCCTGGTACTTGACCTGTACGCCGCCCTCAAGGGTGTAGCGGCCGCCTTCTGCCTCTCCCAGGATTCGGTCGTACGTGCCCGCGACCTCCAGGTCATCCTCGGTGATCGCTGCAGAAGACTCGCCGTTGGAGTGAGTCCAGGTCGCAACGTCCGTCACCTCCTTGAGCGCCCCACCGATCAGCAGCAGCTGCGACGCGCCCTGGGCATCGACGGTCAGGACACCAGGCAGTTTCCGCGCTTCGTCTTCGGGCAGCCACCAGTGCCCGACAACCTCGAAGCCACTCATTGGCGAACCCTCCCGTACCGACGACCTCTTGCTAGGAACACGCCTCGCGTAACGCGACGAAGGCAGAGGCGTTACGGTGGCCGCGCCGTCAATGCGGCCACTTCAGCAACATCAGACTTATCCCACAGCCATGATCGGGCGAAGTGATCTGTCGCCGTCAGTGCGCGGGGTCGCCGGTTGACTCGCGTAATCAAGTGCGTGTTGTATACCGCGATCCGGGCGAGCGTGTCACTGCCCGTCGGGCCAACGCGAAGATGCCCCGGCCACCGGACCGGGGCATCTTTGATCGTCTACTCGAACGCGAAACTGGCCTCCACGATCAGTGATCGACCGGTCGCGCTGCGCGTTTGCAGTTCTGTAACGTGCCCCCGGCAGGATTCGAACCTGCGCCCCCGCCTCCGGAGGGCGGTGCTCTATCCCCTGAGCTACGGGGGCCTTGCGGCCTCGCAAAGGATAACAGATCGCCTGTGGCGGTTGAGTCAGGAGGGGAGGGGTTGGGCGCCCAGGTCCTGGAGCTTTTCCGTCAAGGCGGTGATGTCGTACTGCTGGGAGACGCGCATCCTCTCGGCGGCGTCGCGGACCTCGGTGGTGGAGGCGGTCTTGGCGGCCGTCTCGGACATGTGGATGCCGCCCAGGTGGTGGCGGAGCATGAGCTGGCACCACATGGTGTCGAAGTCCTTGCCGGTGGAGGACTTGAGCTTCTTGAGCTCGTCCTGGGTGGCCATGCCGGGCATGCGGCCGTCGGGCTGGAGGGCGTTCTTGCCGTCGGGCATCCAGGACATCGGGGTGTTGTCCGTGTTGGGGGACAGGTGCCACTGGGTGAGCCAGGTCTGCATCTGGCCGATCTGCCACTGCTGGCTGGTGGCCATGTCGTAGCCCAGGGTGCGGATGTCGTCGGTGGAGCCGAGGCGGTAGGCGAACATGGCCATCTCGACCGCCTGGGTGTGGTGGACGCTCATGTCGCGGGCGAAGCCGGCGTCGACTGAGTCCTCGCCGGGGGTGCGCAGGGTCGGGATGAGGTATCCGACGGAGACGCCCACGGCGAGGAGCAGAACGGCGGCGAGCACGCCCAAGGTCAGGCGTGCCCGCGCCGTGAGTTGTCCGAACATTGCTTGGTGATCAGCCGCCCGTGCCCGGCTGCTGCTGCGTGCCGTCCTTGCCGAGGTCGCGCGGCACGGTGCCGGTCTCGGTGATGATGTCACCGCTGGAGCAGGGGGTGCCGGGCTCGAGGCTGGCGTTCTGGCGGAGCGCCTTGATGAACTCGTCGATGCGGCCGTCGCTGGCCTTGTCGACCTTCAGCTGGAAGCCCCAGGCCTGCAGCGAGATCGGCTTGTCGAGGCCCTCGTAGGGGCTCATCATCATGTAGTCCTTGCCGCGGACCTTCTTGGCGAGGGCTTCGACCTGGTCGGCCGGCAGATCGGGGCGGTAGGTGACCCAGACCGAGCCGTGCTCCATGGCGTGCAGGGCGTGCTCGGTGGCGATCGGCGCGGTGTAGACGTCGCCGAGGCAGCGCTGCCAGTTCTGGTTGTGGTTACCGGCCACCGGCGGGTTGGCGATGCTCAGGTCGTACTTCTGCTGGCCCCACACGTGGCTGCGCTCTTCGGTGTACGCCTTGTTGATCTTGTAGTAGTCCTTGATGCCGTCGATGCGGTCGGCGCGCTCGCGGACGGTGAGGCCGTTTTCGTTGACCTGCCAGACGGCGAAGCCCACGATGCCCAGGGCGAGCAGGCCGACCACGGAGAACAGGATGATCGGGCCCCATGCGGCGCCCTGCTTCACCTTCACCGGGGCGACCTTGCGGGCCGCGGGGCGACCGGCGGCGGGGCGCTTGCCGGCCGGGGCCGTCTTGCGCGCCGGGGCGGACTTGCGTGGGCTGGCCTTCGGCTTGCCCAGTGAGACCGGTGCGGCCTCCTCGACGTCGGTCTCCTCGACCGCGTCGACGTCGACCTCGTCCTCGTCGCCGCCCTGCTTCGGCTTGGCGCCGGCAACGGGCTTGGTCGACGGCTTGCGGTTACCGCCGCCGTGCTGGGTGCTCATGCTCATGTCGTCGCCTCGCAACGCTCAGCGTGGTGCTCGCTCATCGGGCCTCGTCTGGTCAACGGTCGGGGGGTCGGGCGGGACGCGCGGTCGGTCAACACCGCCGGAGCGGCCGTCCCGCATTGTGACCAGCAGAACGGGCCGCCGCCAAGTACCGGAGTCTACCCCCGATAACATTTGTCGGTGACTCCCGCTGAACTCGCCGTAGCAGTCCTCGAAGCCGCCCGGGCGGCGCTTACTGAGCGTGACCTCGACGCGTCCGTTCTTCCTGCGACGACCAGCGTGGAGCGGCCGCGAAACCCGGAGCATGGTGACTATGCGTCGAATATCGCCTTGCAGTTGGGCAAGAGGGTCGGGCTGAGTCCGCGTGAGCTCGCCGCGGCGGTCGCGAAAAACTTGCAGGAAACTCCCGGGATCGATGCCGTGGAGATCGCCGGTCCGGGGTTCCTGAACATCCGGTTGTCGGCGGCGGCGGCCGGTGGGCTGGCGGGGATCGTGGTGGAGGCGGGCCGCTCCTACGGGCGCAGCGAGACCCTCGCCAAGGAGAAGGTCAACCTGGAGTTCGTCTCGGCGAACCCGACGGGGCCGGTCCACCTGGGGCACACCCGCTGGGCGGCGGTCGGCGACGCGCTGGGCCGGATCCTGTCGGCCGCGGGGGCGGACGTGACCCGCGAGCACTACATCAACGACGCCGGCGTGCAGATGGCCAGGTTCGCCGAGTCGGTGCAGGCCGCGGCCAACAACCAGCCGACGCCGCCGGACGGGTACCCGGGCGAGTACATCCAGGACATCGCGCGCAAGATCGTCGCTGAAAATCCGGATATTCTCGACAAAAGCCAGGAAGACCAGAAAGCGGCCTTCGAGCACGAGGGCTACAAGGCCATGCTCAAGGAGATGCAGGACAGCCTCGAGCGGTTCGGCGTCCACTTCGACGTGTGGTTCTCCGAGAAGACCCTGCACGACGGCGGCGCGGTCGAGCACGCCCTCGACGAGCTGCGCAAGCAGGGGCACATCTTCGAGGCCGACGGCGCGATCTGGCTGCGCACCACCGACTTCGGCGACGACAAGGACCGGGTGCTGATCCGCTCCAACGGGGAGAAGACCTACTTCGCCGCCGACGCCGCGTACTACATCAACAAGCGCGAGCGGGGCTTCGACCGCTGCATCTACATGCTCGGCGCCGACCACCACGGGTACATCGGGCGGTTGAAGGCGATCGCGGCGTGCGCCGGCGACGACCCGCAGCGCAACATCGAGGTCCTCATCGGGCAGCTGGTCAGCCTGCTGCGCGGTGGCGAGCCGGTCCGGCTCAGCAAGCGCGCCGGCACGCTCATCACGCTCGACGAGCTGATCGAGGTCGTCGGGGTCGACGCCGCGCGGTACTCCCTCGCGCGCTCCTCGACCGACTCGCCGCTCACCCTCGACATCGAGGTGATCACGCGGCAGAAGAACGACAACCCGGTCTTCTACGTCCAGTACGTCGGCGCCCGCACCGCCTCCGTCGCCCGCAACGCGGCGGAGCTCGGGCTGCACCGCACCGACACGTATGAGGCAGGCCTGCTCGTCCACGAGAAGGAGCTCGACCTGCTCAAGGCCCTCGGCGACTTCCCGGCGGTGGTCGCCACCGCGGCGGAGCTGCGCGAGCCGCATCGCGTGGCACGCTATCTGGAGGAGCTGGCGGGGTCCTACCACCGCTTCTACGACAACTGCCGGGTGTTGCCGCAGGGCGACGAGCCGATCACGGAGACCAACCGGGCGCGGTTGTGGCTCAACGACGCGACGCGTCAGGTCATCGTCAACGGGCTCGACCTGCTCGGCGTCTCAGCACCGGAACGGATGTAAGCAGATGCGTGCACATGAGGCCGGAGCGCTGCACGGGGACCTGGGCTTCAGCGGCCCCTCCTGGCTGCGCACCCCCGAGAACGTCAACGCGCTCGTACCCCAGCTCTGGGCCAAAACAGTCGAAAGAGCGACAAACGGCGAGATAAGCGTCGGCGGGGTAAATGTCCGAAAAATCGCCGAAGACCACGGCACCCCCGCCTACGTGTTCGACGAAGCGGACTTCCGTGCCCGCTGCAAAGCGTTCAAAGAGGCCTTCGGCGGCGCCGAGGTCTTCTACGCGGGCAAGGCCTTCATCGCCACCGCCATCGTGCGGATCCTCGTCGAGGAGGGCCTGTCGCTGGACGTCTGCACCGGCGGCGAGCTCGCCGTGGCGCTGCGCGGCGGCATGCCCCCCGAGCGGATCGGCCTGCACGGCAACAACAAGTCGGTCGCCGAGCTCACCAGGGCCGTCGAGGCGGGCGTGGGCCGGATCATCGTCGACTCGTTCGACGAGATCGACCGGCTGACCGCCATCGCGAAGCAGACGGCCACCCGGCCGAAGGTCATGGTCCGGGTCACGGTCGGCGTCGAGGCGCACACCCACGAGTACATCGCCACGGCGCACGAGGACCAGAAGTTCGGCTTCTCGCTGTCCGGCGGCGCCGCCGCAAAGGCCGTCGACAAGATCCTGACCGAAGACGTCCTCGTGCTCCGCGGCCTGCACTCTCACATCGGCTCCCAGATCTTCGACACGTCCGGGTTCGAGGTCTCCGCCCGGCGGCTCCTGTCACTCCAGGCCGCCATCCACGACAAGTACAAGATCGAGCTGCCCGAGCTGGACCTGGGCGGCGGCTTCGGCATCGCGTACACCACGCAGGACACCCCGGCCGAGCCGCGGGACCTGGCCACGGACCTGATGCGGATCGTCAAGCAGGAGTGCGCGGCGCTGCAGCTCAGCGTGCCGCACCTGTCGATCGAGCCGGGCCGGGCGATCGTCGGGCCGGCGATGTTCACCCTCTACGAGGTCGGCACGGTCAAGGACGTCGACGGGATCCGCACGTACGTGAGCGTCGACGGCGGCATGAGCGACAACATCCGCACCGCGCTGTACGACGCGGCCTACTCCGCGACCGTCGCAAGCCGGGCGTCCGCCGAGCCGCCTATTCTGGCCCGCGTGGTGGGAAAACATTGCGAGGCCGGGGACATCATCGTGAAGGATGAGTTCCTGCCGGCCGACGTTCGGGCCGGAGATCTTCTTGCGGTGCCGGGCACAGGGGCCTACTGCCGCAGCATGGCGAGCAACTACAACCACGTCCCCCGTCCGCCGGTCGTGGCGGTGGTTGACGGGGAATCGCGGGTCATCGTCCGCCGGGAGACCGAGGACGACCTGCTTAAACTGGACGTGGGGTGACGAATGGCGCAATCGGTGAGGGTGGCTCTTCTGGGCTGCGGGACCGTCGGCGCGGAAGTGGTCCGGCTCCTGCACGAGCACGAGCGGGACCTGACGGCGCGCATCGGCGCGCCGCTGGAGCTCGTCGGCGTCGCCGTGCGCCGGTCGGGCCGCGCCCGTGACCTGCCGATCGACCCGGCACTGTTCACCACCGACGCGCTCGGCCTGGTCAAGCGCGACGACGTCGACGTGGTCGTCGAGGTCGTCGGCGGCATCGAACCGGCCCGCACCTGGCTGCTCGAGGCGCTGCACGGCGGCAAGAGCGTCGTGACGGCCAACAAGGCCCTGCTCGGCGAGGACGGCGCCACCCTGCACAAGGCCGCCGCCGAGGCGGGCGCCGACCTGTACTACGAGGCCTCCGTCGCCGGCGCGATCCCCCTGCTGCGCCCGCTGCGCGACTCACTGCACGGCGACCGCATCACCCGCGTCACCGGCATCGTCAACGGCACGACCAACTTCATCCTGTCCTCGATGGACAGCACCGGCGCCGGCTTCGCCGAGGCTCTCGAAGAGGCCACCGCGCTCGGCTACGCCGAGGCCGACCCGACCGCGGACGTCGAGGGCTTCGACGCCGCGGCCAAGGCCGCGATCCTGGCGTCCATGGCGTTCCACACCCGGGTCACCGCCGCCGACGTGCACCGCGAGGGCATCACCGAGGTCACCGCCGCCGACATGGCCAGTGCCAAGGCCATGGGCTGCACGATCAAGCTGCTGTGCATCGCCACCAAGCTCGACGACGCCGTCTCGGTGCGCGTACACCCGGCGATGATCCCGCGCACGCACCCGCTCGCCGGCGTCGGCGACGCGTTCAACGCCGTGTTCGTCGAGGCCGAGGCCGCCGGTCAGCTCATGTTCTACGGCCGCGGCGCGGGCGGCGCGCCCACCGCGAGCGCGGTGCTCGGCGACCTGGTGGCCGTGTCGCGCAACCGGCTCGCCGGCACCCACGCCGCATCGGAGTCCGCATACGCCGACCTGCCCATCCGGCCGATCGGCGACGCGCTCACCAGGTATCACATCTCGCTGGACGTCGCGGACAAGGCCGGCGTCCTCGCCGCCGTCGCGGGCGTCTTCGCCAAGCACGGGGTCAGCATCGCGACCGTCAACCAGTCGGGTCGCGGCAACCAGGCCGTGCTGGTCATCGTCACGCACGCCGCCGCGGACCGCGCCCTCGCGGCCACCGTCGCCGAGCTGCGGGCCCTGGACATCGTTCGCGCCGTGGCGAGCGTCCTGCGTGTCGAAGGGGAGTAGCGCCATGTGGCGTGGATTGATCGAAGAGTTCCGTGACCGGTTACCGGTCGGACCGCAGACCCCGGTCGTGACCCTGCACGAGGGCAATACGCCCCTGCTGCCGGCGCCGGAGCTGTCCGCCCGCACCGGCTGCGACGTGTGGCTCAAGGTCGAGGGCGCCAACCCGACCGGCTCCTTCAAGGACCGCGGCATGACCGTCGCGGTCTCCAAGGCGGTCGAGGAGGGCGCGAAGGCGATCATCTGCGCCTCCACCGGCAACACGTCGGCCTCTGCCGCCGCGTACGCCGCCCGCGCCGGCATCACCTGCGCCGTCCTCGTGCCCACCGGCAAGATCGCCCTCGGCAAGCTCGCCCAGGCCCTCGTGCACGGCGCCCGACTCCTGCAGGTCTCCGGCAACTTCGACGACTGCCTCGCGCTCGCCTCGAAACTTTCACTCGACTTCCCGGTCTCCCTCGTCAACTCGGTCAATCCCGACCGCCTCGAGGGCCAGAAGACCGCCGCCTTCGAGATCGTCGCCGGCCTCGGCGACGCCCCGCACATCCACTGCCTCCCGGTCGGCAACGCCGGCAACATCAGCGCCTACTGGATGGGCTACAAGGAAGACGCCGCTGCCGGCAACGCCACCCGCCGCCCGCGCATGTTCGGCTTCCAGGCCTCCGGCGCCGCGCCCATCGTCAACGGCGCCGTCGTCCGCGAGCCCTCGACGATCGCCACCGCGATCCGCATCGGCAACCCCGCCTCCTGGACCAAGGCCGTCGACGCCCGTGACGAGTCCGGCGGCGTCATCCAGGCCGTGACCGACCGCGACATCCTGCAGGCGTACCGGTTGCTCGCCCGCTCCGTCGGCGTCTTCGTCGAGCTGGGCAGCGCCGCCTCCGTCGCGGGCCTGCTGCAGGCCAGTGGCCAAGGGCTCATCGAGCAGGGGCAGACCGTCGTGTGCACCGTGACCGGGCACGGGCTGAAGGACCCCGAGTGGGCGATCTCGACCGCGCCGGCGCCGACGACGATCCCGGCTGATGCGCTCGCCGCTGCCAAGGCTCTTGATCTGGCCTGATCCGGGCTCGGGTCCGCGGTGGTCCGGACCGTCGCTCCCGCCAGACACCGGGCCGGGGCCCAGCTTCGCTGGCCCTGGCCCTGCCGGGTCCGTCGGTAGTCACCCTGCGACACGGCCTGCGGTCGTGACGCTCTTCACCGATGCGCTGGCTACCTTGCGGTGGCTCTTCGCGTGCGGTGTTTGTTCTGCCCGTAATAGAAAATCCAGCACGGCTGCGGCCGTTTGTGGTTCCGCGCAGCCTGCGGCGGCGCGACAGGTAGCGCGGTTACCGTCCGTGCCGTGGTTGCGGTGATGCCAAGCCAGGTCCGCGCTCACATGATCCAGCGCCGTCGGGCGCGTCATTCGGTGCTACAACACCGTCGCTGGTCGGAAAGCGAAGAACGTCGATCACTGGACCGGGTAGTACCAGCGCTCGGACGGCGATCTTCCGTTCTGGCCCATGATCGAAGGACGGCCCTGGCTGTCGGGGCGGCCACGCGCATCCTTCGATCAATTGCGGAAGATCATCTACCCGACTCTGTGGCGAGCGTGCGGCGGGCCGGCGTGCGACGCCCGGCCGGGTGGTCGTCCGGGCGGCCGGACCGCGACTTCGATCACGACGGCGGTGGTGCGAGACGACCTGAGCACCACGCTGCAAGTGAGCACCGCCTGCCGTAGCGGCCGGACCGCGGGTACCCGGTGGATCGCTGTTCCCAAGGCGACAGCGATCCACCGGGTTGCCGCGATCCACCGGGTGGTGGAGAAGGCCGCCGCTCCCGGACGCCATCGGCTGTGGTCATGGGAGCGGAAGTGGCTCTTCGTCGTCCGGGTCCGGGTCGGGCTCGTCCGGAGGTAGGCCGGCGGGGGACGCGCGGGCGGTGCGGCCGGCCTGGCGCAGGGCGAGTCGCAGGGCGAACTCGATCTGCGCGTTGACGCTGCGCAGGTCGTCGGAGGCCCAGCGGGCCACCGCGTCATAGACCTGCGGGTCGAGGCGCAGGAGCAGCTTCTTGCGTTCGGCCACGGCCACGGACCTCAGCTGTACAGCGAGCCGGTGTTCACGACCGGCTGGACGTTGCGGTCGCCGCAGAGCACGACGAGCAGGTTCGCCACCATCTGGGCCTTGCGCTCCTCATCGAGCTCGACGACCTCCAGCTCGCGCAGGCGGTCCAGGGCGCTCTGCACCATACCGACGGCCCCCTCGACGATTTTGAAGCGGGCGCCGACGATGGCGCTGGCCTGCTGGCGGGCGAGCATGGCCTGGGCGATCTCCGGCGCGTACGCGAGGTGGGTGACCCGCGACTCGAGGACCTCGACGCCGGCGAGGACGGCGCGCTCGCCGAGCTCCGTGGTGAGCTCCTCGCTGACCAGGCTGCCCTCGCGGAGGCTGGTACGGCCGTCGTCGTGCGACTCGTACGGGTAGCTCGTCGCCAGGTGCCGGACGGCGGCCTCGGCCTGGACGGCGACGTATGAGATGTGGTCGTCGACGCCGAAGGACGCCTTGAACGTGTCGACGACGCGCCAGACGACGACGGCGGCGATCTCGACGGGGTTGCCGTCGGCGTCGGAGACCTTGAGGCGGGCCGTCTCGAAGTTACGTACGCGCAGCGAGACGCGCCGCTTCGAGCTGAACGGGACCGTCCAGTGGAACCCGGCGGTCTGGATGGTGCCGATGTAGCGGCCGAAGAACTGCACCACCCGCGACTCGTTCGGGTTGACGACGGTGAAGCCCGTCATGAGCAGGACGGCGGCGGTGACCGTCACCGCGACCAGCACGCCGGCGGTGTCCTCGGGCTGGCCGGCGACGAACGCGACGACCGCGCCGATCAGAGCCAGCAGGATGAGCAGGATCAGGAACCCAGGTGCGCGGAACGCTCGTCTCTCCATGACATCCCCAAGCTATCGAAGTGATATCACTACGATACCGCAGGGCGCTGGCGTGTGGTGACCGCCGCCCAGCCGATCGCGTAGACGAGCGTCACAGCGCCGCAGGCGGCGATCAGCACGCGCGGGTCGACGCGGTCGACGAACGCGCCGACGATCAGCTGTGACACCCCGACCGACAGCAGGGCGAACAGGATGTCGGTGGCGAAGACCCGGCCCCGCAGCTCGTCGGGGACCTCGGTCTGCAGCGCGAAGTTGGACATCATCCAGTTGCCGCCGGCGGCCAGGTGCGCCAGGACGACGCCGACGAGCACGAGCGGGAACCACGGGGCGGCGCTGACGGCCATGTACGTCAGGCCGTACACCGACATCGACACCGCCAGGCCGGGCAGCAGCCACGCCGGGTGGGACAGCACCCGGCGCAGCACGAACGGGCCGATCAGCGCGCCCAGCCCGCGCGCCGCGAAGAGCAGGCCCACGCCCAGCGGGCCGACCCCGTACGCCGCGGCCAGCAGCGGAAACGTGGTCAGCACGCCGTTGCCCAGCCCGACGGCGGCCTTCACCGTCACCAGCGAGGCGACCCGCGGATGTCTGCGGATGTACCGCACGGCCTCGCCGATCTCGGGCTTGGAGGCCCGGGCGGCCTGCAACGGGCGGCGGACCCCGGCCACGAGGGCGGCGGAGAGGAAGCACAGCGCGCTGGAGGCGGCGAAGCACCAGTACGGACCGAACAGTGCCGATGCGATGCCACCCAGGGACGCCCCGACGACCAGCATCGTGCCCCACGCCGAGCCGGACAGCGCGTTGGCGGCCGGCAGGTCCTCGGCGTCGACCACGTTCGGCAGGGCGGCGGAGGCGGCGGGCACGAAGAACGCCTTCGCCACGGCGATGACCGCGATCGCGGCCACCGCGAGCCACGCCGTCGCCGCGGTCCGCACCAGCAGCAGCGCCAGGGTGGCGACGGCCATCGCGACCTCGGCGATGATCAGGATGCGGCGCCGGTCGAAGCGGTCGGCGATCACTCCCGCGTACGGCTGCAGCAGCGCGATGACGCCGACGTCGGCGGCGAGGATCAGCGCGCCCCAGGCCCCGGAGCCGGTCAGCTGCAGCAGGAGCGAGAGCAGCGGGATCTGCACGAACCAGTCGGCGCCGAGCCCGATCAGGTCGGCGGAGAACAGGCGGCGGAAGTCGCGGTTGCGGACCAGGATCGACAGTGTGGGCGGCACCGGCCCACCTTAGGCCGGGGTCCGGACGCCGTGATCTCATTAACGGCATGGCTCTGCTGTCCACCCCGGTCACCGTCCGCGTGCCCGCGACGAGCGCGAACCTCGGACCCGGCTTCGACGCGCTCGGCCTGGCGCTGTCGCTGCACGACGAGGTCGAGGCCCGCGTCGCCGGCCACGGGGTGACCGTCGAGGTGACCGGTGAGGGCGCCGGCGACCTGCCCGGCGACGCGACCCACCTGGTCGTGCGGGCCATGCGGCGGGTGTTCGACGAGCTGGGGGAGCGGCCCGCCGGGCTGGCCCTGCGCTGCCGCAACCGCATCCCGCAGGCCCGCGGCATGGGCTCCTCGTCCGCCGCGATCGTGGCCGGGGTGACCCTGGCCCGCGCCCTCGTCACCGACGGCGCCGAGCGGCTCGACGAGCGGGGGCTGCTCCGCATCGCCGCCGAGCTCGAAGGCCACCCGGACAACGTGGCGCCGTGCCTGCTCGGCGGGATGACCATCGCCTGGACCGAGGACGAGGGTGCGGCCGCGGTACGGGTGGATCCCGCCGCCACGATCCGCCCGTTCGTCTTCGTGCCGCAGGAGCGCGGGCTGACCGAGGTGGCCCGGGCCGCCCTGCCGTCGGCCGTGCCGCACGCCGACGCCGCGCTCAACGCCGGCCGGGCCGCGCTGCTCGTCCATGCGGTCACCGTCGATCCGTCGCACCTGTTCGCGGCGACCGAGGACCGGCTGCACCAGGGGTATCGGGCCGCTTCCATGCCGGGCAGCGCCGCGCTCGTCGCGTCGCTGCGGGCGGACGGCGTCGCGGCCGTCATCTCCGGTGCGGGGCCGAGCGTCCTGGCGCTGGCGACCGGCGGCTGGGCGCCCTCGCCGGTGCCGGGTTGGCGTGTATTACCGCTCGATGTCGATCTGGTGGGTGCCCTCGTCGGTGTTGACCTGGTGTGGGGTACGCTGGAACACGCCGATCGGGACCCTGTTGCCGCTGGCTAGGCGAGTTGATTACTCTCTAGTCCTACAGCAGCCGCTCCGTGCGGCGATCTCATGCGGGGCGGCGTGCTCCGATTCCCGTGGCACCCCTTGCGCACGCCCGGCCGCCAACCCGCGTCTCCTGTGGTCGCGCGCGCACGGCTGGGCCAGGCCGCAGATGGTGGCGCCCGGCTCACCGCACAGCGCTGCAACACCTTCCGCTCCGCTCTTTCGTAGCGAGGCGGGAGCCCCCGGGCCGCCCGGCCACCGTGTCTCGTCTCCGGGCATCCCGGCCTAACGAGGGAAGGAATCCATTGAGCGACACCACCGACGTCACGTCGGATGTCTCGAGCGACCGCGCCGCGGTCGAGGCCGACGGCGCCGAGGCCGGGGCGACGCGTCGGCGCCGCTCTGGCGCGGGGTTGTCCGGCATGCTGCTGCCTGAGCTGCAGAGCCTGGCCGCGTCGATGGGCATCCCGGTCGCCGCGCGGATGCGCAAGGGTGACCTGGTGACAGCGATCCAGGAGCGTCAGGCCGGCGAGTCGCGCCCGGCCGCCGCTGCCCCCGCCGCCACCGCACCGGCGCGGACCACCGCGGCTCGTGCCGAGGCGCCGGAGCAGGAGTGGCCGTCCGCCACGCAGGGTGCCGCCGAGGCACCGGTCACCCGTTCCCCTCGCCGGGCCACCCGGGCCGCCGGGCCGCCGGAGCCGCGTGCGGCCGCCACTGCCGCCCCCGCCGCCGAGGCCCACGCCACCGAGCAGGCCCCCGCCGCGGTGGAGAAGGCCGCCGAGCCGGCGGTCGAGAAGACCGAGCGGCCGGCTCGCGCCAGCCGCGCCGAGCGGGCTGCCACCGCCGAGCGGGCGGAGCGCACCGAGCGGACCACCGAGCGGGCCGAGCGTCCGAGCGGGCCGAGCGCACCGAACGCGCCGAGCGGACCACCGAGCGGGCCGAGCGTCCGGAGCGGGCCGAGCGGGCGGAGCGCACCGAACGCGCCGAGCGGACCACCGAGCGGGCCGAGCGCACCGAGCGGGCCGAACGCCCGGAGCGGGCCGAGCGCGGCGAGCGCACGGAGCGCAACGACCGGGCCGAGCGCACCGGCGAGCGGACCGCGGAGCGCACCGACCGCAACAGCGGCGGCGACCGCGGTGACCGCGCCGGCGGCGACCGTAACCAGCGCGGCAGCTTCAACCAGGCCGAGGACGACGGCGACGACGACGGCACCGGCCGCCGCGGACGCCGCAGCCGGTTCCGGGACCGCCGCCGGGGCCGTGACCGCGACGGCGTCGAGCCGCAGCCCACCGGCGCCGCCGGTGCCCGTGGCGGCAACGAGCCGCAGGTCAGCGACGACGACGTGCTCGTGCCGGTGGCCGGCATCCTCGACGTGCTCGACAACTACGCGTTCGTGCGGACCACCGGCTACCTGTCCGGCTCCAACGATGTGTATGTCGCGATGTCGCAGGTCAAGCGCTATGGGCTGCGTCGCGGCGACGCCGTGACCGGTGCCGTGCGCCAGCCCCGCGACGGTGAGCAGCGCCGCGACAAGTACAACCCGCTCGTGCGCCTGGACACGGTCAACGGCATGGACCCGGAGGAGGCCAAGCGCCGCCCCGAGTTCTACAAGCTGACCCCGCTCTACCCGCAGGACCGCCTGCGGCTGGAGACCGAGCCGCACATCCTCACCACCCGCGTCATCGACCTCGTCATGCCGATCGGCAAGGGTCAGCGGGCGCTCATCGTGTCGCCGCCGAAGGCCGGCAAGACGATGGTGCTGCAGTCGATCGCCAACGCGATCACCCGCAACAACCCGGAGTGCCACCTCATGGTGGTCCTGGTCGACGAGCGGCCCGAAGAGGTCACCGACATGCAGCGGTCGGTCAAGGGTGAGGTGATCGCCTCGACCTTCGACCGCCCGCCGACGGACCACGCCACGGTCGCCGAGCTGTCGATCGAGCGGGCCAAGCGGCTCGTCGAGCTGGGCCACGACGTGGTCGTCCTGCTCGACTCGATCACCCGGCTCGGCCGCGCGTACAACAACGCGTCGCCGGCGAGCGGCCGCATCCTGTCCGGTGGTATCGACTCGACGGCGCTGTACCCGCCGAAGCGGTTCCTCGGCGCGGCCCGCAACATCGAGAACGGCGGCTCGCTGACGATCATCGCCACGGCGCTGGTCGAGACCGGCTCCACCGGTGACACGGTCATCTTCGAGGAGTTCAAGGGCACCGGCAACGCCGAGCTCAAGCTCGACCGGAAGATCGCCGACCGGCGCATCTTCCCGGCGATCGACATCGACCCGTCCGGCACCCGCAAGGAAGAGATCCTGCTGGCGCCCGACGAGCTCGCGATCGTCATCAAGCTGCGCAAGGTGCTGCACGCCCTGGACTCGCAGGAGGCGCTCAACCTGCTGCTGGACCGGCTGAAGAAGACCCGGACCAACGTCGAGTTCCTCATGCAGATCGCCCAGACCACACCGGGCGAGTAAGCATCACGGAAAAGGGCCCCCTTCGGCTGAAGGGGGCCCTTTCACATGCTCAGAAGTTGCCCTCCGCCACCTGGAAGACGGTCAGGCCCAGGGCCCGCCACATCCGCACCACCTGCTGCCGGTCGTCGAAGACGCCGACCACGTGGTACCGGCTGCGGATCTCCTTGTCGAAGATCTCCTGCTTCACGATGCTGTCGCGGCGCTGGTCGCCGGTGGCGCGCATGAACAGCGCGGTGTACGGCACGCCCACGTGCTCCTCCAGCCACGCCGCCGTGTCCTCGCGGCAGTCGTCGGTGCGGCCGGAGCAGAACACGATCTCGTGCCCGGCGGCGTGCATCGCGCGTACCGCGGCGATCACCGGAACGTTCGGCAGGTCGAAGCGGACCCGGGTCACGTCATACGGGCTCCGGTCGTCGATCAGCGCGACCGTGCCGTCGATGTCGACGAGCACGACCCGTGGCGCGTCCGGCGGCGGCTCGTACACGACGCCCGCCGTGTCGAGCACCGGCAGCGGCAACGGCAGGGCGCGGCCCGCCAGGTACCGCTGATGCATCGACCGGATCGCCTCCTCGCCGACCTGGCCGTTGCCCTCGCGCAGGGCGTCGCGGCGGACGCACTCCTCGACCGGCACGTCGGTGAAGTCGCGCACCGTGAACGCCGCGCCGTGCTTCGCGGCCAGCTCGGCCAGCTCCCGCACGACCCGGCCCCGCAGGTTCGTGTCGTCGCAGACCACGTCGGCGCCGCCGAGCAGCAGCGCGTCGATCGCGGCGTGGTGCGCCTGCGTGACCTCCTTCTCGGCCCGGCCGCGCCGCGCGTCGTCGGCGACCCGGCCGCCGTGCATCATCAGGCGCAGGTCGTCGCGGTTGACCCGCACCAGCCGCTGCTCCTTGGCCCAGGTGGTCTTGCCCGAGGCGGGCAGCCCCCGGGTGATGGTCAGCGACGCCATCAGCTCTCCTCCGTCACCTTGGGCCGGACCCGCTGCCACAGCAGACCCCGGTAGTCCTTGTCGTCGAGGCGCAGGAACAGGCAGCTCCGCGCCGGGTGCTTCGAGACGGCGATCGCGAACTCCTTGCGGCCCCAGCCGTCCGGCAGGGTCGCGAGGGTCGCCTCGTACGCCGCCTCGACCTCGGCGGCGAGCGCCGCGGCCTCCTCGCGCAGCCCGTCGGCGATCTTCGTCGCCCACACGTGGAACTCGTCCGGCAGCGGCTCCAGCAGCGCGTCGAGGGTGCCGTCGCCGGCCGCCTCCCACACGACCCGGGCGTTGAGGCCGGTCACGATCCGGTGCAGCCGCACGTACTCCGCATACTTGATCTTCAGCCGGGTGTCCGGGACGGTGAAGTGCACGACCATGCCCTCGCGGTTGTCCCGCGGCGCCGCCGCGAGCGCGTCGGCGAGCGTGGAGTGCTCGAACGTGTCGACGACCGGACCGGGCCAGCCGGGCACCGCGTCCGGGCCGTGGCTGCGACCCGTGGCGATGTCGACCGCGCCGAGGAGCACCAGGTCGTCGAGGTCGCCGTAGTCGAGCACGATCCGGTTCGACGGGTAGATGATCTCCACCAGCACCGTGAGCCCCTCGGGCGGCGTGAACCGCGCGGCGTACCGGTCGCGGAACACCGCCGTCGCGTGCCGCGCCTGTTCCGAGTCGAACGAGCCGCGGGTCGCGAACGCCCAGCCGTCCGGCGTCGGGAACATGATGCCCAGCGAGCCGTCGGCCTTGTCGGTGACGCGCACCGGCCCGTCGAAGTCCAGCTCCGGCACGCCCGGCTGGCCGTGGTTGAAGAACTTCGTGAACGGCCGCGCGAGGACCATGCCCGTCTCGGCGTGCACGACGAGACCCCGGCACGCGAGCGTGGCCGCGTTCCAGACGTTCTCGTACTGCGCCTTCTCGGTGTAGTTGTGGATCAGCAGGGGCAGCGAGGGGTGGCGCTGCGTGCGCAGGTATCCGCCGCCGGCCATCTCGGCCAGCAGCGCCGGGTCACACAGTGCGTCGATGTGGAGGCTCATAGCACGGGCCAGCGTAGGTGAGCCGTGCTTGCGGAAGCGACGCTATAACGGGAGCAGGACGGTCACCGCCGTGCCGCCCGCCGCGCCGATCCGGTCCGCCACGCCGGGCAGCCCCGTGCCGCCGCCCGCGGGTCGGGCGAGCCCGGTCAGACCATGCCCGGCGCAGGGCCGCTCGTCGAGGGGCCGGCCACCCGGCGTCATTCATCCCGGACGCCTGCCTGCGGGCGGCGACGTCGGCGTACCCGATCGAGCGGTGGCTGCCGGCCAGGGGCGCCACCTGCACTTTCCGGCCTCATCCCCTTCGAATCCTGAGGACGTCAGCCATGCTTGCCGGAATCTCCTGCACGGGGAATGCCGGCTCCCGGTGCGGCGTTACAGACTCCGGTTGAGGTGCTGTGACCAGTTCATGGCAGACTTGACCGACGGCCACACAGGTTCCGGTTCACGCCTCACGGCGACCCGGCGACCACTTGACGAAAGGACCGCGGCCATGAAGCCGGACATCCACCCGCAGTATGCGACCACCGAGGTCACCTGTTCCTGCGGTAACGCGTTCACCACCCGCAGCACCGCCAAGGGCGGCACGATCCACGTGGAGACGTGCTCCGTCTGCCACCCGTTCTACACGGGCAAGCAGCGTGTGCTCGACACCGCCGGCCGGGTCGCGAAGTTCCAGCAGAAGTACGCGAAGGCTGCGGCGAAGAAGGCCGAAACCGCCAAGTAGCTGCACGACCGGCGCCCGCACCATCCCGCTCGACGGGGTTCGGTGCGGGCGCCGACTTCGTCCTTGGCCGTTTTTCTTTCTTTGGGGCGCGAGACAATGAGCACCGACACCTCCTCCGGACAGCGCCTGCGGGCCCTGCTCACCGAATACCAGGAGCTCGAGCAGAAGCTCGCCGACCCGAGCATCCACGCGGACCAGAATCTCGCCCGCAAGACCGGCCGGCGCTTCGCCGAGCTGTCGCCGATCGCGAAGACCTCGGGCGAGCTCGAGGCGGCCCGCGAGGACCTCACGGCGGCGCGCGAGCTGGCCGCGGAGGACCCGGCGTTCGCGGGTGAGGCCGACGAGCTCGAGGCGCGGATCCCGCACATCGAGGAGCGCCTCGCCGAGCTGCTCGCCCCCCGCGACCCCAACGACGCCAAGGACGTGATCCTCGAGGTCAAGGCCGGCGAGGGTGGCGAGGAGTCGGCGCTGTTCGCCGGTGACCTGCTGCGGATGTACATGCGGTACGCCGAACGCCACGGCTGGCAGACCGAGATGCTCGACTCGCAGGAGTCCGACCTCGGCGGCTTCAAGGACGTCGCCGTGTCGATCAAGACCCGGGGCATCCCCGAGGCCGGCAACGGCGTCTGGTCCCGGCTCAAGTGGGAGGGCGGCGTCCACCGCGTCCAGCGGGTCCCGGCGACGGAGTCGCAGGGCCGCATCCACACCAGCGCGGCGGGTGTACTGGTGACGCCGGAGATCGAGGAGGCCGGCGAGATCGAGGTCGACGCCGGGGACCTGCGCATCGACGTGTTCCGCTCGTCCGGGCCCGGCGGCCAGAGCGTCAACACCACGGACTCGGCGGTCCGGATCACGCACCTGCCGACCGGCATCGTCGTGTCCTGCCAGAACGAGCGCTCCCAGCTGCAGAACAAGGACCGCGCGATGCGGATGCTCAAGGTCAAGCTGGCCGCCCTCGCGGAGGAGCAGGCGGCCGCCGCGGCCGGCGACGCCCGCCGCTCGCAGGTGCGCACCGTCGACCGCTCCGAGCGCATCCGGACCTACAACTACCCGCAGAACCGGATCTCCGACCACCGGATCGGTTACACGGCGTACAACCTGGATTTGGCGATGGCCGGTGACCTGGACAGCGTCCTGGACGCCCTGGCCGACGCCGACCGCAAGGCCCGGCTCGCGGGTGACGACCAGCTCAGCCGAGGGTGACGCGGGTCTAACGCAGACGTCACATAGCGGAAACGATGCACCGGCACGCTTGCGTCAGGTAGCGTTTCGACCCGAACGAGCTTACCGATCGTGATCATCGCTGCCGACCCGATCTTCCGGAGGGACGCCATGCCATCGTCGCCCGTCGACCTGTCCTCGGCTCCGCGCGTTGTGGTCGGGACCGCCGCCGACCTGATCTACAAGGTCGGCCTGTCGATGCTGGGCGCTGATCGCGTCCCGACCGCGAAGGCGAACGCGTGGGCGGCGGTCTGCGCCGATCAGGAGCGCGCCCGTATCCGCGAGGAGAACGCGCGGATCCTGCACGCCGTGCGCTGACCGCAGCGACAGACGGACCTGCCCGATCGGATGACAGACGTGGTCGTGACGGCGACCGGGTCTGTCATCCGTGAAAGCGCACATGAAACCGTGAGGCGCTCACGAAAACCGTGAAAGCGCTCAGGAAGCGGCGCGGGGCCGAGGGGTCTTCGCCCGCAGCATCGCGTGGTCGGCGGCCTCGAACGCCTCGGCGACCGACTCGAAGTCCTCACCCGACAGCCCGGCCCAGCCGATCGTCACCCCCACCGGCGTGCCGGGGACCAGGGCGTGCCAGTCCTCCGCGGCGACGGCCGCCACGATGCGGCGCTGGATCTCGCGGGCCTCGCCCGGCGACGTGGTGGGCAGCACCACGACGAACTCGTCGCCGCCGTAGCGCGCCACGAAGTCGCCCTTGCGCATGACGCGGTTGAGCACGCCCGCGACCCGCTGCAGGACCAGGTCGCCGGAGAGGTGGCCGTGGCGGGTGTTGACCTGCTTGAAGCCGTCCAGGTCGCAGACGCCAAGGGCGGCGTGGCCGCCGGCGGTGAACAGCTTGGTGACGTGCTCCTCCAGGTAGCGCCGGTTGGGCAGCCCGGTGAGCGGGTCGGTCTGGGCCTCGCCACGGTGGAAGTCGACCCGCCGGACCAGGTCCTCGTGGTCCAGGAGCGCGGCGACCCCCTCGACGAAGAGGTCGCGGAGCCGGTCGGGCTGGATGTTGGCGACGCGGAAGGCGTTGCGGTCGGCGTGGTACGCAGAGCGGTAGTCACCGGTGCCCAGGTGGGCGAGGGCCCGCAGGCGGTGCTGCTCGGCGGGGCCGAGGGAGTCGTCGCTGACGTGGGCGGTCTCCAGGCGGGCGACGGCCTCGATCGGGCGGCGCTCGGCGATGGCCTTGCACACCGCGCCGAGCGTGCGCAGGTCCCGCGCGCGGGTGGACATGCCGGCGGACTCCAGCAGCGGCCACGGGTCGACGTCGGTGACCAGGCCCTGGATGCCGAGGGTGCCCAGGCGCAGGACCGCGTAGCCGAGCGCGCCGCGGGCGATCGGGCGCAGCTTGTCCAGGTCGTTGTCCTTGTGCTTGCGCTCCAGGTCGTAGACGACGTCGCGGAGGATGCGCTGGCAGCCCTCGCTGTCGCCGCGGTGGTCGAGCTCCACGGCGTGCAGGAGGCGGATCTGCGGGGTGGCGAAGTCGGTGTTGGCGGTCTCGACGCCGACCTCGGCGGCGACCTCGCGGGCCTTCTCCATCGCGGCGTTCGCGTGCTCATGGAAGCCGGTGTACGAATATGCCATCGCCAGGTTGTGCCAGCCCCAGGCGGTGGTCTCGTCGGTGAGCTCGACGGCGCCGAGTGCGCGCGAGCCATGCACGAGGGCACGGACGCAGCGGTCGAGGGAGCCGGCGCGCAGCGCGACGATCGCGGCGAGGGCCTGCAGCTCGCCGTATTGCGCGGGGTCCTGGACCTGCCGCGCGGCGGCGAGCCCGGTGTCCAGCGCCGCGGGATACTCGTCGCCGCGGCCCTGGTTGATCAGTGCGATGAGCCGTAACGTGAGCGCCTCGACGCGGTCGTGCGGCGACTGGTCACCGGCGAGGACGCGGTCGATGACCGTCATCGCCTCGCCGAGCTGGTCGTCGAAGATCATCCGTCGGGCGCGGGACAGCTCCGACGTGCGGTCGGCCACCGCCATCGGATCCTCCTTTCGCGCGCCCCATGATTATGGGGTGCACAGCACCGAAGATGACATGCCCGGAGGGCAGTTGCCCACGCTTTCGATGGTGATCACGGCCGCCACCCGCGTTCTCGCAGGCGCCGGGGTCGCCTCGCCGAGGGTTGACGCGGAGCTGCTCGCCGCGCACGTGCTCGGGGTGTCCAGGTCCCGGCTGCTCACCGCGGCGGCGCCGGACGCGGCGCAACGCGCGGAGCTCGACCGTCTCGTCGCCGCCAGAAGGACGCGGATCCCGCTGCAGCACCTGACCGGGACGGCGCCGTTCTACGGGTACGAGCTCGAGGTCGGTCCCGGGGTCTTCGTCCCACGTTTTGAGACGGAGCTGCTCGTCGAGTGGGCGCGGCACCACGTACCCGAGCGGAGCACGCGAATCGTGGACCTCTGCGGGGGGTCGGGCGCGATCGCGATCGCCGTCGCGACGCCGCGGTCCGAGGTGTACTGCGTGGAGCGCAACCCCGCCGCGCTGCGCTGGCTGCGGCGCAACGTGGAGCGGCTGGCGCCGGACGTCCGGGTGGTCGACGGCGACGTGACCGATCCGGCCACGCTGCGCGACCTCGACGGGACCGTGGACCTGGTGCTGAGCAACCCGCCCTACGTCCCGGAGGGCGCGCCGGTCGACGTCGAGGTGGCGGTGCACGATCCGCACGACGCCGTGTTCGCCGGCGCGGACGGCCTCGCGCTGATGCCGGGCCTCGTGGCGCGGGCCGCGGACCTGCTGCGACCCGGCGGATGGCTGGGGATCGAGCACGACGACAGCCAGGGCGAGTCACTGCCGGAGCTGATCCGGGCGACCGGCCGTTTCGGCGAGGTGACCGACCACCGGGATCTGGCCGGGCGCCCGCGCTTCGTCACCGCCAGGCGAATGGCAGACTAGCCGCGTGATGCTCTACGACTGCAGCCAGCTTGCCGAGCGCGATCGCGGGATCGCCGCCGCGATCGAGGCGGTGGGCCGCGGCGACCTGGTCGTCCTGCCGACCGACACGGTCTACGGCATCGGCGCCGACGCCTTCAAGTCCTGGTCGGTCACCGCGCTCAACAACGCCAAGGGCAGCTCCGCGCCCGTGCCGGTGCTCGTCGGGTCGCGGCACACCCTCGACGGGCTGGTCTTCGGGCTGCCGCAGGCGGCGCGTGACCTGGTCGACGCGTTCTGGCCGGGCGCGCTGACGATCGTCGTGGAGCACGCGCCGAGCCTGCAATGGGACCTCGGTGGCGGCGACGGCACGGTCGCGGTGCGCATGCCGCTGCACCCGATCGCCCTGGAGGTGCTGCGCGAGACCGGCCCGATGGCGGTGTCCTCGGCCAACAAGCAGGGCCAGCCGGCGGCGGAGACCGCGGCCGAGGCGCGCGACCAGCTGGGCTATTCGGTGAGCGTCTACCTGGAGGGTGGTCCGTGCCCCGAGCCGGTCGCCAGCACGATCATCTCGGTGACCAACAGCGAGCACCGGGTGCTGCGGGCCGGCGCGATCCCGATCGAGAAGCTGCGCGAGGTCGTGCCCAGCCTGATCGGCCTGGACTAGCCGGTGGCGCCGTTCAGCGTCCTGTGCGTCTGCATGGGCAACATCTGCCGCTCGCCGATGGCGGAGCGGCTGCTCGTCGCCGACCTCGCCGCCCTGGGTGCGGCCCCTGACCTGGTCTACGTCCACGGCGCGGGCACCGGCGGCTGGCACGCGGGGGACGCGATGGACCCGCAGGCGGCCCGGCAGGTCCTCGCCCGCGGCGGCGACACGGCGGGCTTCCGCGCCCGCAAACTCCTGGCCGAGCACGTCGATGCCTCGGATCTGGTGCTGACCGCGACGGCCGAACAGGTCGACTTCGTGGTGTCTCTGCGACCGGACGCGGCACCCCGGACGTTCGTGTGGGGGCAGTTCGCCCGGCTGCTGCCGGGCGCGGCCGCGGACCTGCCCGCGGGAGGCGACGTGTACGACAGGGGCGTGGCGCTCGTCGACCTGGTGGACAAGGCGCGCGACGAGGTGCTCGACGACGACGACCTCGCCGACCCGTGGGGGCGCCCCGACGCCTTCTTCGGGGTCGTCGCCGACCAGATCCAGGCACTGACGCGCCCCCTGGCCGCGGCGCTGCTCAGCCGCTGACCTGCGCCGGCGCCGACGACGGCTGCTTCTCGGCGGAGCGGGCGATGTTGCGCGCCATGCCGCCGAAGATGAACGCGTGGAAGGGCGCGACGGCCAGCCAGTACAGGTGCCCGGCCAGGCCGCGGGGCAGGAAGACGGCGCGCTGGCCGTACACCGTGCGGCCGCGCTCGTCCCGCGCGACCCGCATCTCCAGCCACGCCCGCCCCGGCAGCTTCATCTCCGCGCGCAGCCGCAGCAGCTCGCCGGGCACGATCTCCTCGACCCGCCAGAAGTCCAGGGCCTCGCCGACGTGGAGGCGCTCGGGGTCGCGGCGGCCGCGGCGCAGCCCGACCCCGCCGACGAGGCGGTCCAGCCAGCCACGGACGGACCACGCCAACGGGAACGAGTGCCAGCCGTTCTGCCCGCCGATGGCCTCGATGACCCGCCACAGCCGCTCCGGTGCGGTGCCGACGTGGCGGGTGCGCTCGTCGCGGTACGCCGTGCCGCCGGACCACGACGGATCCGACGGCAGCGGGTCGCTGGGCGCACCGTGCAGCGCAGCGTTGGCCCAGCGGGTCTCCACGTCCGCGTCGCGGATCTTGCGCAGGGCGAGCCGGACCGCGAGGTCGAAGCCGGTGAGCCCGTCGTGCGGGTCGGGCACGAACCCGGCGATGTCGTGCTCCCGGCAGACCGCCTCGTGGATGAGGCTGCCGACGAGCGGCCGGGCGATCCGGTTGGGCACCGGGGTCACCAGGCCCACCCAGTGTGAGGACAGCCACGGCGTCAGCACCCGCACCGGCAGCAGGATCCGGCGGGGCAGGCCCGCGACCCTCGCGTAGCGGCGCATCATGTCGGCGTACGTGAGCACGTCGGGCCCGCCGATGTCGAAGGCGCGGTTGAGCTGCACCGGGAAGACGGTGGCCGCCGAGACCAGGTACCGCAGGACGTCGCGGATCGCGATCGGCTGGATCCTGTTGCGCACCCAGCTGGGGGTGACCATGACGGGCAGCCGCTCGGTGAGGTACCGCAGCATCTCGAACGACGCGGAGCCGGAGCCGATGATGACGGCGGCGCGCAGCACCACGGTCGGCACGCCGCTGCGCAGGAAGATGTCGGCGACCTCGCCCCGGGAGCGTAGGTGCGCCGAGGCGCGCTGGTCGGGCACCGGTCCGCCCAGGTACACGATGCGCCGCACGCCGGCGTCGAGGGCGGCGACGGCCAGGTTGAGCGCGCTGAGCCGGTCGACGTCCTCGAAGGACGCCTGCCCGAGCGCGTGGACCAGGTAGTAGACGACATCGACGTCTCGCACGGCCTCGGCCAGGCCATCGTCGCGGGCGACGTCGCCGGCGGCGATCTCGACCCGGCCGGCCCACGGCACGTCGCGCAGCCGCCGTGGATCACGCGTGAGGCAGCGCACCTCGTGCCCCGCGGCGAGGAGACGGGGCACCAGCCGCCCGCCGACATATCCGGTCGCGCCGGTCACGAGGCATCGCATGACTTCATGCTTACCCTGCGCTGATGCCCCCTAGACTCGTTTCATGGGCGACACCTACTGGGGGCCGGACTTCGACGCGCTCCGCGAGACGGACCCGCAGATCGCCGACGTCGTCCTCGACGAGCTGCACCGCCTGCGCGGCGGGCTGCAGCTCATCGCGAGCGAGAACTTCACGTCGCCCGCGGTGCTCGCCGCGCTGGGCTCGACGCTGACCAACAAGTACGCCGAGGGCTATCCGGGCCGCCGCTACTACGGCGGCTGCGCCGCGGTCGACCGGGCCGAGGAGCTCGCGATCGAGCGGGCCAAGGCGCTGTTCGGGGCCGAGCACGCCAACGTCCAGCCGCACAGCGGCGCGAGCGCCAACCTCGCCGCCTACGCCGCGCTGCTCATGCCCGGCGACACGGTCCTGGCGATGGAGCTGCCGCACGGCGGCCACCTGACCCACGGCAGCAAGGTCAACTTCTCCGGGAAGTGGTTCAACACCGTCGGGTACCCGGTCCGCCGCGACGACGAGCTGATCGACTACGACGAGGTGCGCGACCTCGCCCTCACCCACCGCCCGGCGATGATCATCTGTGGTGCCACCGCGTATCCGCGGCTGATCGACTTCGCCCGGTTCCGCGCGATCGCCGACGAGGTGGGCGCCTACCTCATGGTCGACGCGGCGCACTTCATCGGGCTGGTCGCCGGCAAGGCGATCCCGTCGCCGGTCGCGCACGCCGACGTGGTCAGCTGCACCACGCACAAGGTGCTGCGCGGTCCGCGGGGCGGCATGCTGCTGTGCCGGGAGACCCTCGCGCAGCGCATCGACAAGGCGGTCTTCCCGTTCACGCAGGGCGGCCCGCTGATGCACGCGATCGCGGCGAAGGCGGTGGCGCTGCACGAGGCCGCCCAGCCGGCGTTCGCCGACTACGCCGGCCAGGTCGTGCGCAACGCGCGGGCCCTCGCCGCCGGCCTGGAGGCGCAGGGGATGCGGCCGGTCTCCGGCGGCACCGACACCCACCTGGCCCTCATCGACCTGCGCGAGCTGCGCATCACCGGCCGCGACGCCGAGGAGCGCTGCGACGCCGCCGGGATCACGCTGAACAAGAACGCCATCCCGTATGACCCGGAGAAGCCGATGACCGCCTCCGGGGTGCGGGTCGGCACGCCGTCGGTGACGACACAGGGGATGGGCGAGCCGGAGATGGCGCAGATCGCCGCGCTGATCGGCGCCGCGGTGCGCGGCGAGCCGGTCGGTGACCGGGTGACCGACCTGGTCGGGAGGTTCCCGGCGTATCCTGCTCCATTGTGAAGAAGCGACTGCAGCACCTGCCGACCGCGTTGATCGCGATGGGCATCCTGCTCGTGGTCGTCGCGCCGCTGGCCGGCTGGCGCGACGGCGCCATCGGCGTGTCCGGCGCCCTCGCCGGCATCGGGCTGGTCGCGCTGAGCTACACGCTGTCGAGCCTGATCATCGCCGTGACCGACCTGCGGGCCAGGCACCTGCTGCTGCCCGTTGCGATGAGCACCTACGTGCTGAAGTTCACGATCATCGGCGTGGTCATGTGGATCGTCGCGGGCGCCGACTGGGGCGGGCTGCCCTGGCTGGGCGCGGCGGTGATCGCCGCGACCCTGGTGTGGATCACCGCGCAGGCGGTCTGGGTCTGGCGCGCGAAGATCCCCTACGTCGAGATCGAGCCGTCCTAGCAGGGATTCTTCCGCTCGCCGCTGGTCTGCGACAGCGGGGAGCTGCGCTTGGCGTCGAACAGGGTCCCCTCGACCAGGGTGCGGAATGTGCCGGCCGCGCAGGCGGCGCTGACCCGCCGGGTCCTGGCCGCCGCGGACTCCTCGCGGGTCGTGGAGACGGAGTTGCTGACGAAGGTCTCCTTGGCCAGCGTGGTCCAGGTGCCGCCGTCGTTGCGCTGCAGGTGCACGGTGATGGTGAGCCCGTCGGGGCCGGGGGAGTCGCAGCGGAACTGCGCGGCCGCGACGATCCTGTTGTCCTTCTCCGCGGGCCGCTGCGGTGACACCGAACACACGACGCGGCCGCTGCCTCCCGAGCCGCCGGAGCCGCCGCCCGAGGTCGCCCGGGGCGTGTCGCCGGTCCCGGTCTTGGTGACCACGATGGCCGCCAGGATCAAGAAAAACGCGATGACGGTGTTGCGCAAGGTCATCACTCCCACACGCATTGTTATCCTGAGCCCTCAGCTAACCCTCTGGGGGTGACCGTGCGCAACATTCACTCACGCATCAGTCGTGTAGTTGACGTTTGCCAAGCGTTAGGCGTAGTAACGTTGACGGCCGTCGGTTGATGGCACCCGGCCCCGAGAGCAACCCCCGCGCGATGAGCACGCGGGGGTCGATGCACGGGTGCTCCCGGCAGGCTGATATGGTCACCGCGTCATGGCCGGTAACCAGACACCCAAGCAGTCCGGAGCGAGTGGCGCCAACGAAGGTTGGGCCGCCGTCGGATACCTCATCTCGGGCATTGCCGTGTGGGGCTTCGTCGGCTGGCTGATCGACGAGTGGCTCAACGCCGGAGGCATCATCACCGGAATCGGGTGTGTGCTCGGCGCCGCTGCTGGCATCTACCTGGTCGTCAAGCGCCTCGGCGCCTGACACCTGGTTGTATTGATAACGAGAGGGACGTGGTGAGCGGTCTGGTTTTGGCGGAGGTGCCTTTCCCGCCCAGCGTGGAGGACGTCTTCCCCCCCAGTCTCTGGGATGCGGCACCCTGGTTGACGAAGTTCAGCCTGTTCCTGTGGCTGGCCGTCGCGGTGGTGCTGATCTACTTCCTGGTGTCCTACCGCGAGCCGAAGATCGTCCCGACCAAGAAGCAGTGGCTCGCCGAGTCGATCTACGGCTTCGTGCGGGAGGGTGTCGCCAAGGACATCATCGGCCACGAGGGGCTGCGGTTCGCGCCATACCTCGCGTCGCTGTTCTGCTTCATCCTCGTCGGCAACATCTTCTCCATCGTGCCGCTGATCCAGGTCTCGCCGAATGCGCACATCGCGTTCCCGCTGGTGCTGGCGCTGTGCACTTATGCTCTCTACCTGTACCAGGGCGTCAGGAAGCACGGTGTCGCCGGATACATCAAGCACGCCGTCTACCTGCCCGCCCCGTGGTACATGCAGCCGCTGCTGCTGCCGATCGAGGCGCTGCAGTCATTCGTGCTCCAGCCGCTCACGCTCGCCCTGCGTCTGTTCGCCAACATGTTCGCCGGGCACATGCTGCTGCTGGTCTTCACGCTGGGCGGCTTCGCGCTGCTCAACGCCGAGAGCCTGTTCCTCAAGCCCGTCGCCCTGGTCTCCTGGGCGATGACCATCGCGCTCACCTTCTTCGAGCTGCTGATCGCCGCGCTGCAGGCCTATGTCTTCACGCTGCTGACGGCCAACTACCTGGCCGGCACGCTGGCGGAGGATCACTGAGCCGAGCTTCCCCCGCTCCGTCATTTCGATAGCGAGCAGCACCACCTTTTTCAGTTGTCCCGCGTGATCGTCACGCGAGATCTCAGGAGGATTCACTCATGGTTCTGGCAGAAGTCACCGGTAGCCTCGCCGCCGTCGGCTACGGCCTCGCCGCCATCGGCCCCGGCATCGGTGTTGGCATCGTCTTCGCCTCGTACATCCAGTCGACGGCTCGCCAGCCCGAGTCGGCCGGTCTGACCCGTACCTACATGTTCCTCGGCTTCGCCGTGGTCGAGGCGCTCGCCCTGCTGGGCATCGCCTTCGGCTTCGTGTTCGGCAACTAGCTCCCGCCTCCACCTACACCTGAAGCGGGAGGTATCCCATGCTGCAGTTCCTGGCTGACGAGGGAGCTGAACACAACCCGATCATCCCGATCTGGCAGGAAGTCGTCCTCGGCTTCATCGCCTTCGGCGTCCTGTGCTTCGTGCTGATGAAGTTCGTCTTCCCGCGCATGGAGGAGACCTTCCGCGCACGCGTGGACGCGATCGAGGGTGGCATCAAGCGCGCCGAGGAGGCGCAGGCCGAGGCAAACCGGCTGCTGGAGCAGTACAAGCAGCAGCTCGCCGAGGCCCGCACCGAAGCGGCCAGCATCCGTGACGAGGCGCGCGCCGACGCCACGGGCATCCGTGAGGACATCCTCATGAAGGCCCGTGAGGAGAGCGACCGCATCATCGCGGCAGGCCGCGAGGCCCTGCAGACCGAGCGGCAGACCATCGTCCGTCAGCTGCGCGCCGAGATCGGCTCGCTCGCGGTCGACCTTGCCGGTCGGATCGTCGGGGAGTCCCTCGAGGAGGAGGCCCGCCGGCGTGGCACGGTCGAGCGGTTCCTCGACGAGATCGGTGACGGTGCCGCCGGCACCGCCGGGCGGCGTTGATGGACAACATCAACCGGGAGTCCTACGGAGCCGCCGCCGACAAGCTCGCCGCCTTCGCGGCGAGCGCTGACGTTCAGCGCATCGGTCCGGTCGCCGAGGAGATCCTCTCGGTGGCCGACGTGCTGCGGCGTGAGCGGCGGCTGCGCCGGGCCCTGGCCGACCCGGGTCGCTCCGGCGAGGACCACGCCGCCCTGCTGCGCTCGGTCCTTGCGGGCAAGGCCAGCGACGAGGCGGTCGACATCCTCGCGACCCAGGTCACGGGCCGCTGGTCCGGCCCCGGTGCACTGCTGGACGGCGTCGAGCTGCTCGGTGTCACTGCGTTGCTGACCGGCGTGGACCGCGCCGGCGACCTCGGCGACGTCGAGGACGAGCTGTTCCGGTTCGGCCAGGTCGTCTCCGGCGACACCCGCCTGGCCGCGGCGCTCGCCGACACCACCACGCCGCTCGAGGCGCGGGTCCAGCTCATCCGGGACCTGCTCAAGGGCAAGGCCAAGCCGGCGACACTGCGGCTGGCGGAGCTGGCGGCCGCCGGCTTCGGCGGCCGGGGCTTCGAAAGCTCGCTGACCCGCCTCATCGAGCTGGCCGCGAAGCAGCGCGACCACTCGGTGGCCTACGTGACCACCGCGGTCCCGCTGACCGAGGCCGACGAGCAGCGCCTGGCCGGGCGTCTCGCACAGCTGTACGGTCGAGAGGTCTCCCTGAAGATCGACGTCGATCCGCGCATCATCGGTGGCGTGCGGGTCAAGGTCGGTTCGGACCTGTTTGACGGCACGGTGTCGCGACGTCTCGCCGAGGCGAAGACGGCGCTCGCCAACTAATCCCCGAAGCTTGATTCACTTCCAGATAGAAGGTTGAGGAATGGCCGAGCTGACCATCTCCTCGGACGACATTCGGGGCGCACTCGAGCGCTACGTGTCGTCCGTTGATTCACGGATCTCCCGCGAGGAGGTCGGCGTCGTCTCGTACGCCGGCGACGGTATCGCCCAGGTCGAGGGTCTGCCCTCGACGATGGCCAACGAGCTGCTCGAGTTCGAGGACGGCACGCTCGGCGTCTCGCTCAACCTTGACGTCCGCGAGATCGGTGTCGTCGTCCTCGGTGACTTCGAGGGCATCGAGGAAGGTCAGCAGGTCAAGCGGACCGGCCGCGTGCTCTCGGTCCCGGTCGGCGACGCCTTCCTCGGCCGCGTGGTCAACCCGCTCGGCGAGCCGATCGACGACCGCGGCGAGATCGCCAACGAGGGCTTCCGCGAGCTGGAGCTCCAGGCGCCCAACGTCATGGCCCGCCAGCCCGTCAAGGAGCCCCTGCAGACCGGCATCAAGGCGATCGACGCCATGACCGCCATCGGCCGGGGCCAGCGCCAGCTGATCATCGGTGACCGTAAGACGGGCAAGACCACGGTCGCCCTCGACACGATCATCAACCAGCGCGACAACTGGAAGTCCGGCGACCCGAAGAAGCAGGTCCGCTGCATCTATGTCGCCATCGGCCAGAAGGCCTCGACGATCGCCGCGACCCAGGGCGTCCTCGAGGAGCAGGGCGCGATGGAGTACACGACCATCGTCGCGTCCCCGGCGTCCGACCCGGCCGGCTTCAAGTACCTGGCGCCCTACGCCGGCTCGGCCATCGGCCAGCACTGGATGTATGGCGGCAAGCACGTCCTGATCGTCTTCGACGACCTGACGAAGCAGGCCGAGGCCTACCGCGCCGTGTCGCTGCTGCTGCGCCGCCCGCCGGGCCGTGAGGCCTACCCGGGCGACGTCTTCTACCTGCACTCGCGGCTGCTGGAGCGTTGCGCGAAGCTGTCCGAGGAGCTCGGCGGCGGCTCGATGACCGGTCTGCCGATCATCGAGACCAAGGCCAACGACATCTCGGCCTACATCCCGACCAACGTCATCTCGATCACCGACGGTCAGGTCTTCCTCGAGTCCGACCTGTTCAACCAGGGTGTGCGTCCCGCCATCAACGTCGGCACCTCGGTGTCCCGCGTCGGCGGCTCGGCCCAGGTCAAGGGCATGAAGGACGTCGCTGGCCGCCTGCGGCTGGACCTCGCGCAGTATCGCGAGCTGGAGGCCTTCTCGGCGTTCGCGTCCGACCTGGACAAGGCGTCGCGGGCCCAGCTGGACAAGGGCGCCCGCCTGGTCGAGCTGCTCAAGCAGCCGCAGTTCTCCCCGTTCGCGGTCGAGGACCAGATCGTCTCGGTGTGGGCCGGCACCACCGGCCAGCTCGACGACATCCCGGTCAGCGAGGTGCGCCGCTTCGAGAGCGAGTTCCTGCAGTACCTGCACAGCAACCGCAAGGACCTCATCGGCGGCATCGCCGAGTCGAAGAAGCTGCCGCAGGACGCGATCGACGGCCTGACCGCCGCGATCAAGAGCTTCAAGCAGGTCTTCACGGTCAAGGGTGCCGACGCCCCGGTCAACGAGGCCCCGGCCAAGGCGCTGCAGGGTGAGCAGGCTCGCGAGACCGTCACCCGCCAGGTCCGGAAGTCGGGCTGAGCCATGGCCGGTCAGGTACAGGCACTGCGCCGGAGGATCCGCACGGTCAAGTCGACCAAGAAGATCACCAAGGCGCAGGAGCTCGTCGCCACGAGCCGCATCGGTAAGGCGCAGGAGCGGGTCGCCGCGTCGCGCCCCTATGCCGAGGCGATCACGGGCGTGCTGACGGCACTGGCGACCAACACCAACGTCGACCACCCGCTGCTGGTGCCGCGCACCCCGGTCCGTCGGGCCGGGGTGCTGGTGGTCACCAGCGACCGGGGACTCTGCGGCGGCTACAACGCCAACGCGATCCGTCAGGCCGAGCAGCTGATGGCGCGCCTGCGCGCCGACGGCAAGCAGGTCGCCCTCTTCGTGTCCGGCCGCAAGGGCGTGGGCTACTACCGGTTCCGCGGTCGCGAGATCGCGGGCAGCTGGACCGGCTTCTCCGAGCAGCCGCGCTTCGAGAACGCGCGGGAGATCGGTGAGACGCTGATCCAGGCCTTCGTGAACGGTGCCGACGACACGGTCGACGGCCCCGGCCCGGACGGCATCTACGGTGTCGACGAGCTGTACATGGTCCACACCCAGTTCCGCTCGCTCATGACGCAGACCCCCATCGCGCGCATCGTCGCTCCGATGGAGGTCGAGGAGCAGCAGGTCTCCGGACCCCTGCCGGCGTACGAGTTCGAGCCGGAGGCCGAGGAGCTGCTCGAGGCGCTCCTGCCGAAGTACATCAACACGCGGATCTTCGCGGCGTTGCTGGACTCGGCGGCGAGTGAGTCGGCGGCCCGCCGGCGCGCCATGAAGAGCGCCTCAGACAACGCCGACGACCTGCTGAAGCGGTACACCCGTGAGATGAACTCCGCACGGCAGGCGGCGATCACCCAGGAGATCAGTGAGATCGTCGGCGGCGCCAACGCGCTGGCGGCGGCGGGAAGTGATGTGTGATGACTGCACCAGCCAAGACCGCGGTCGGCCGCGTCGTCCGGGTCATCGGCCCGGTCGTCGACGCCGAGTTCCCGCGCGACGCCATGCCCGAGATCTACAACGCGTTGCACGTCGACGTGACCCTGTCCGAGGGCACGAAGAAGCTGACGCTCGAGGTCGCCCAGCACCTCGGTGACAACCTGGTCCGCGCCATCTCCATGCAGCCGACGGACGGTCTCGTCCGCGGCGCCGAGGTGCGCGACACCGGCTCCGGCATCTCGGTGCCGGTCGGCGACGTCACCAAGGGCCACGTGTTCAACGCCCTCGGCGAGGTGCTCAACGCCGACGAGTCGAAGCTCGAGATCAACGAGCGCTGGGAGATCCACCGCAAGGCTCCCGCGTATGCGGAGCTCGAGCCGAAGACCGAGATGCTGGAGACCGGCATCAAGGTCCTCGACCTGCTCGCGCCGTACGTGCGCGGTGGCAAGATCGGCCTGTTCGGCGGCGCCGGCGTCGGCAAGACGGTCCTCATCCAGGAGATGATCATCCGGGTCGCCCGGAACTTCGGTGGCACCTCGGTGTTCGCCGGCGTCGGCGAGCGCACCCGTGAGGGCAACGACCTCATCCTGGAGATGGCCGAGGGCAACGTCCTGGACAAGACCGCGCTGGTCTTCGGCCAGATGGACGAGCCGCCGGGCACGCGTCTGCGGGTCGCCCTGTCCGCGCTGACCATGGCGGAGTACTTCCGTGACGTGCAGAACCAGGAGGTGCTGCTCTTCATCGACAACATCTTCCGGTTCACGCAGGCCGGCTCGGAGGTCTCGACGCTGCTCGGCCGTATGCCGAGCGCCGTCGGTTACCAGCCGACCCTGGCCGACGAGATGGGCCAGCTCCAGGAGCGCATCACCTCCGTGCGGGGCAAGGCCATCACCTCGCTCCAGGCGATCTACGTGCCCGCCGACGACTACACCGACCCGGCGCCGGCCACCACGTTCGCCCACCTGGACGCGACGACCAACCTCGAGCGGTCGATCTCGGACAAGGGCATCTACCCGGCGGTGGACCCCCTGGCCTCCTCCTCGCGGATCCTCGCGCCGGAGTTCGTCGGCCTGGAGCACTACTCGGTGGCCCGCGAGGTGCAGCGGATCCTGCAGAAGTACAAGGACCTGCAGGACATCATCGCCATCCTGGGCATGGACGAGCTGTCCGAAGAGGACAAGGTCACCGTCGCCCGGGCCCGGCGCATCGAGCGGTTCCTGTCGCAGAACACCTACGCGGCGGAGCAGTTCACCAACGTCCCCGGTTCGACCGTCCCGCTCAAGGAGACGATCGAGTCGTTCAAGAAGATCTCCGAGGGTGAGTACGACCACTTCCCCGAGCAGGCCTTCTTCATGTGCGGCGGTCTTGAGGACCTCGAGCGCAACGCGCACGAGCTCATGAAGGACTGACGTCCCGATCCAGTGAGAAGGGGTGCCTCCCGACGGGGGCACCCCTTCTTGCCGTCTAGGTGACCACCAGGCCGCAGTTCACGGTCGTGCCGCCGTCCGCCTCCGTATAGCACCAGTCGGAGGCGGGGCCGCCGTCCAGGGCGTCGAAGTCTGCACCGCCGCGGAGCGTGTCGACGCCGCCCTCGCCGTACAGGTTGTCGGCGCCGCCCTGCCCGCGCAGCAGGTCGTTGCCGCTGCCGCCGCGCAGCGTGTCGTTGCCGGAGGTCACGAAGCAGACCATGAACAGGCAGATGGTGCCGGTGCCGCCGTCGAGGACGTTGTTGGAGGCGTTGCCGGTGAGGGTGTCGCCGCCGGCGCCGCCGGTCAGGTTCTCCACGCCGCTCACATAGGTGTCCTCGGCCCCTCCGGTCGCCACTGCGGCCACCACGGCGCCGATGCGTCCCTCGTAGGACACGGTGTCGTTGCCGGCGCCGGCGGCGATCCAGTCGTTGCCCGGGCCGGAGTAGATGAGGTCGTCGCCGTCGCCGCCCGCGACCTCCTGGTTGGAGCCGCCGTTGCCGCCGGTCCGCACGATGTCGTTGCCGGCGCCGACGTTGAGGTGTCCCGGGCGGGTGGTCTGGTTGTCGAGCGTGTCGTTGAGGTCGCCGAGGTCCACGTCCCAGAACGTCAGGTTGCGTTCGCAGTCCATGACCGTGTCGTCGCCGAGGACGGGGTACACGCAGTCGTCCTCGTCCGACGTGATGGGCACGACGTCGTCGAGGCGGTACAGGTTGACGCCCACCGTGGTCAGCACCAGCGCGTTGGCCTGGCCGGCCGGGGCCTGGTAGACGATCTCGCCGCCGTTGAACCAGATCTCGGCGGCGGGAACGCCCGCATGGGCCGGCTGCGGGATCGCCACGGCGGCGGCCGCGATCACGACGCTCGCCGCCGCGATCTTTCCTCGCATGAAAATCACCTCCGTCTTTTTCAGTGAATGGCCCACCGTGACAGGGTGACGTGCGTCACGCTCTGAAGTGTCGGATACCCACCTTCTGCCGATTCGTGGGCCGCCACTTCACCCGCATTTCAACAGTTGTGCCAACGTGGCGAGGCCCACTGCTCGCCTCGTCGGATCATTGACTACACTCGGCAAAACCGAATCGCGCACACGAGGAGTAACTAGCGTGGCGAGGCAGCTGCACGTCGAGCTCGTAGCCGTCGAGGAAAAAGTCTGGTCCGGTGACGCCGACATGGTCATGGCGCGCACGACGGAGGGCGAGCTCGGTGTGCTTCCCGGCCACGCGCCGCTCCTCGGTCAGCTCGCCGAGCCCGGTCAGGTGCGCATCAAGCACTCCGGTGGGCAGGAGATCGCCTTCGACGTCTCGGGCGGGTTCCTCTCCATCACCGCGACCGGGGTGACGGTGCTCGCCGAGAGCTGCACCCCCGCATCCGCGCAAGCCGCGCACTGACTCGCGGGCGGCGTCGGTGAGGATCGTCGAGGGAATCGGCATCGGGGTCCTCATCGTGCTCGCCGCGCTGGCGCTGCTGTTCGTGCGCCGCGTCGTCATCGCCCGTCAGGGCGGCACGATCGAGCTGGGTGTCCGGCTGAGCACCATGGTGCCCGGCCGGGGCTGGTCGGCGGGCCTGGCCCGCTTCGCCGGTGACGACCTGCGGTGGTATCGCATCTTCAGTTTCTGGCCCGGCCCACGTCGGGTGTTCTCCCGCCGTGGGCTCTCCGTCGACCGCCGCCGCACGCCTGACCCGGCCGAGCTGCTCGTCCTCCCGCCGGACTGGGTGATCGTGCGGTGCGTCAGTCGCCAGGCGCCGGTCGAGATCGCGATGGCGGAGCGGGCGCTGACCGGCTTCCTGTCGTGGGTGGAGGCGGCGCCTCCGGGTGAGTCGACCCCGGAGACCCGGCCCTACCGATATCGCACAAATTAGTCAGAAATTGACGATTGTCTTTTATCTAGGGAAGACCGACGCGGTCTGAGAGCGCTCTCCGAGTGGCCGTCACCCCTAGGTGAACCCTTTATGTCCAGAATGCTCGCTGCCGTGGTGCTTTCCGCGGCGGCGCTGTTCGCGGTGCCCTCCGCCGCAGGCCGCCGCTCCCGCGGCCTGCGGTGCCACGAATGTCGCGCTCAACAGGCCCGCCACCGCGTCCTCCACCGAGAACGGCAGCCTGCTGCCGGCCAGGGCGTTCGACGGCAACCCCGCCACCCGCTGGTCCATCGCGTTCAGCGACCCGCAGTGGCTGCAGGTCAACCTCGGCGCCGCCCGGCAGCTGTGCCGGATGGTGCTGCGCCGGGAGGCCGCCTCCGCCAGGACCTTCACGGTGCAGGGCTCCCCGACCGGCACCGGCAGCCGGTCCGACCCGGTGCCGCCCGCCTGCTGACCCGCGGGCCGGAAGAGCTGGGGGTCTACGGCACCTGACGGTTGGCCCCCGGCACCCACTTCACGTCGCCGTCGGGGTTGGCGATCCGGCCGAGGATGAACAGCAGGTCCGACAGCCGGTTGAGGTAGCGCACGGCCAGCTCGTTCGTGTGCTCCGGGTCGAGCTCCATCAGCGCCCACGCGCTGCGCTCGGCCCGGCGCGTCACCGTCCTGGCCACGTTGAGCAGCGCCGCGCCCGGGGTGCCGCCCGGAAGGATGAACGAGTCGAGCTTCGGCAGGCGCTCATTGAACTCGTCGCACCAGCCCTCCAGGCGCGTCAGGTACTCCTCGGTCACCCGCAGCGGTGGGTACTGCGGCTCCTCCACCACCGGGTTGCACAGATCGGCGCCCACGTCGAACATGTCGTTCTGGACGACGGTGAGCACCGCCCGCAGCTCCTCGGCCAGGTCACCCATGGCCACGGCCACCCCCAGGGCGGCGTTGGCCTCGTCGACGTCGGCGTAGGCACCGATGCGCGGATGGGTCTTCGGCACCCGGGAGAAGTCGCCCAATCCGGTCGTGCCGGTGTCGCCGGTCTTCGTGTAGATACGGGTGAGGTGAATGGCCATGGTTTTCACGGTACGGAATGCCCCTACGATGACCGACGTGGACGTGATCCGTGTGATGGGCGGCGCCAGGCTCGCCGGTGACGTGTCGGTCGTCGGTGCCAAGAACTCAGCACTCAAGCTCATGGCGGCCGCGCTGCTGGCCACCGGGCGGTCGGTGCTCACCAATGTGCCCCGCATCACCGACATCGCCATCATGGCGGAGGTGCTGCGCCGGCTCGGCTGCGAGGTCGAGCAGGACGAGGACCGCGTCATCATCGACGTGCCCGAACGCCTCGGCACCGAGGCCGACTACGACCTGGTGCGGCGCCTGCGCGCCTCCATCTGCGTGCTGGGCCCCCTGCTGGCCCGCTGCGGCCACGTCCGCGTCGCGCACCCCGGCGGTGACGCGATCGGCTCCCGCGGCCTCGACATGCACGTGGAGGGCCTGCGCCGCATGGGCGCGGACATCTCCGGCGAGCACGGCTTCGTCATCGCCACCGCGCCGAAGCTGCACGGCGCCACCATCTGGCTCGACTTCCCCAGCGTCGGCGCCACCGAGAACCTGCTGATGGCCGCGGTCCTCGCCAACGGCCGCACCGAGATCGACAACGCGGCTCGCGAGCCGGAGATCGTCGACATCTGCCGCATGCTCACCGACATGGGCGCCGACATCTCCGGCGCCGGCTCCTCCCGGCTCGTGGTCGAGGGCGTCGCCGAGCTGCGCCCCGTCGAGCACCGCACCGTCGGCGACCGCATCGTCGCCGGCACCTGGGCCTTCGCGGCCGCCATGACCCGCGGCGACGTGACCGTGCACGGCATCGACCCGCACTTCCTGGAGATCGCCCTGGACAAGGTCGCCACCGCCGGCGGCCAGGTCGACACCGCGCCCGACTCCTTCCGCGTCCGCATGGCCGACCGCCCGCGCGCCGTCGACGTGGTCACCCTCCCGTTCCCCGGCTTCGCCACCGACCTGCTGCCGATGGCGGTCGGCCTCGCCTCCGTCAGCGAAGGCTCGTCCCTGGTCACGGAGAACATCTTCGACGGCCGCTTCATGTTCATCAACGAGATGTCCCGCCTCGGCGCCGACATCCGCACCGACGGCCACCACGCCGTCGTCCGCGGCGTCGAGCGCCTTTCCGGCGCCCCGGTCACCGCGACGGACATCCGCGCCGGCGCCGGCCTGGCCATCGCGGGCCTGTGCGCCGACGGCGTCACCGAGATCCGCCACGTCCACCACATCGACCGCGGCTACCCCAGCTTCGAATCCGACCTCCGCGGCCTGGGCGTCGCAGTAGAACGCGCCGCCGCCCCCCCAGACCAGTTCGACTTCTAGCTGTTACTAGCTTCGGGCGGCTGGCGCCGCCGGCGGCCGGGGGGTTCCCACCCCGGACCCCCCATGCTTCGCTGCGCTCGCACGCCCTGCGCTTCGCGCGGCCGCAACACACGCTGCGCGCTGCAATGAAAAGACCAGTGGTCGAGGTTGCGGGTCCGGCAAGGTCTTTCGTCCGATTCGCCTGCCCTTCGCGCGAGACGCGTAGGCAGGCCCATCCAGGGAACCCCGCCTCCACGCTTCCGCCCGCCCGGAGTGGATGGGCGTGCCTCCGCGTCTCGCGCGCAGGGCAGGCGAGCTGGACGAAAGACCTGGTGTGCCTCGAACCCGGACCACCGGTCTTTCAGTTGCAGCGCGCATGCGTGTGTTGCGGCCGCGCGAAGCGCAGGCCGTGCGAGCGCAGCGAAGCATTGGGGGTGTGGGGTGAGAATCCCCCACGGGCCCCTGGCGAAGCTAGGGAGCTAGTAACAACCTGGCGTGGTCGTACTCGTCGGCGAAGACGAGGACGCGGACCATGCCGTCGTGGCCGGTGGCGAGGGTGGCTCGGACGCCGTTGTGGCGCAGGCGGTCGCGGACGTCGCGGGCGAACGCCAGGTCGCCGATCAGGGAGACCGAGCGCAGCAGGCCGAAGTCCAGGGCGGTGTCCGGGGCGGGTGAGCGGGCGCCGCCCGGCGGGGTGGTCCTTCGTTCGCCGAAGCGGAGCAGCCGGATGATCAGGACGAGGGTGGCCAGTGCACCGGCGGAGGCCGCCCATCCGGCAAGGTACATGAGGGGCACGCTGACAGTCTGCCACTAGATGATCACCCTTTGGAGCCGGATAAGGTCAGCGGGTTGAGACGATGCGAAAGGGAGTCACATGGCGGGTCGACTGGCGGTCATCGGGGCGGGGCTGATGGGATCGGGCATCGCGCAGGTCGCCGCGCAGGCCGGGTGGGAGGTGACGCTGCGGGACCTGTCCGACGAGGCGGTCCGGCGCGGCGTCGGGGGCATCGAGAAGTCGCTGGCGAAGTTCGCGAGCAAGGGCGTGATCGCCGAGGGTGATGTGCAGGAGACCCTCGCAAGGATCACGACCACCACGGACCTGGACGCGGCGGCCGAGGCCGACATCGTGGTCGAGGCGGTGTTCGAGCGGCTGGACGTGAAGCAGGAGCTGTTCGCGACGCTGGACAAGATCTGCCGGGCGGACGCGGTGCTGGCGACGAACACGTCCGCGATCCCGGTGACGCAGATCGCCACGGCGACACAGCGCCCGGAGCAGGTCGTGGGGACGCACTTCTTCAGCCCCGTACCGGTGATGAAGCTGTGCGAACTGGTGCGCGGCTACAAGACGAGCGACGCGACGCTGGCCACCGCGAGGAGCTTCGCGGAGGAGATCGGCAAGACCTGCATCGTGGTCAACCGGGACGTCGCCGGGTTCGTCACCACGCGGCTGATCGCGGCGCTGGTGGTCGAGGCGGTCCAGCTGGTCGAGAGCGGCGTGGTGAGTGCCGAGGACCTGGACCTGGCCTGCAAGCTGGGCTTCGGGCACGCCATGGGGCCGCTGGCGACCACCGACCTGACGGGCGTGGACGTGCTGTACCACGCGGCGAAGAACATCCACACGGACACCGCCGACCCGAAGTTCTTCCCGCCGGAGCTGCTGGCACGGATGGTCGTGGCCGGTGACCTGGGCCGGAAGTCGGGCAAGGGGTTCTACACGTATTCGTGAGCGGTGACGCCGGCCGGGGTCTCCAGGGGGATCGGGGCCCCGGGCACGGTGAAGCTGAAGCGGCTGCCGCCGCCAAGGTTGTCCACGACGGTGATCGAGCCGCCGTGCCGGTCGACGACGCGGCGGCAGATGGCCAGGCCGAGGCCGGTGCCGCCGTAGAACTGGCCGGTGTGGGCCCGGTGGAAGGACTCGAAGACGTAGGGCTTGTCGGCGTCGGGCACGCCGATGCCGCGGTCGGCGACCTCGATCCTGACCCAGCCCGGACCGGCCGGCGACGCGCTGACGTCGACCTTCGGGGTACGGCCGGGCTGCACGTACTTGAGGGCGTTGCCGATGAGGTTGTCCAGCACGTGCCGCAGCAGGGCGGGGTCGGCCTCGACCCAGGGCAGCGGGCCGACGTAGATGTCCGGGCGGGCCGCCAGGTGGTTGACCCGTTCGGCGACGACCTCGCCGACCAGCGCGCCGAGGTCCAGCGGCTGCGGTTTCAGGGCCGCGTCGCGGGCGGTGGTGTAGGCGAGCAGGTCGTCGATGAGCCGCCGCATCCGCACGACGCCGGCGCTGACCCGGTCGATGCTGGCGGTGGCCTCCCGGGCCTCCCGTGAGTGCGGCACGGCCGGTTCGAGCGCGTCGTGCGCCATCTCGGCGTGCGCGGCGATGACCGTCAGCGGGTTCTTGAGGTCGTGCGCGACGATGCCGGCGAACGCGGTCAGGTCGCCTTCGCGCTCCCGGACCTCGGTGATGTCGTGGAAGACCGCGATGGCGCCGCGCCGGCCGTCGACGTCGAGCGGGCGGCCGCTGACGGACAGCAGGGTGCCCTCGGGGCGGGCCGCGTTGCGGATGACCATCTCGACCCGGTCCGTCGACTCGCCGGCGAGGGCCCGGACCAGCGGCAGCTCCTCGACCGGGAACTCGGTCATGCCGTCGGGGCGGTAGATGCCGTAGTGCTCCTGCCAGCCTCCGACGCCGTCCGCGTCGGCGTCCACGCCGAGCATCGACTTCGCCGCGGGGTTGTGCACCAGGAAGACGCCGTGCTCGTCGATGACGCCCACCCCGTCGCTGATCCGGTCGAGGATGCCGTTGAGGAGGTCGACCTGCCGGTTTGCGGTGCGTTCGGCCTCGCGCAGCTCGGCGGTGGCCGCGACGACCCGGGCCTCGGCGCGGGCCCGGCCGCCCGCCAGGGCCCACAGCATGAACACGACCAGCAGGGTCAGCATCGTGCCGCCGGCGCCGATCGCGAGCGGGGCGGTGTTGGCCGGGCCGGTCAGCCCGGCGAGCCGGTCGGAGTCGGCGGTCAGGACGAGCCGCCACTGCCGGTTGGCGATCGGGATGGTCACGTCCCGGCGCAGGTCCGGGTGGGCGATGCGGTGCAGGTACGCGACCCGGGTGTCCTGGCCGCCGCCGTTGTCGGCCCACAGGTCGGCGTCGACCTGGCCCTGGGTGGCGTCGTCCAGCACCCCGCCGACGAAGTTCTGCCCGCGCAGCCCGAAGACGACCCACCCCTTGAACGTCTTGGTACCCGACGGCGTCGGGTTGCCGTACACCGGCGCGGCGATGGCGAACGACAGCTGCTGGCGCGTCACGGGCAGGGCACGGTCGCGCAGCAGCACATAGGTGTCGGAGACGGCCGGCCCACCGGCGCGGCGGGCCTCGTTGAGCGCGGCGGTCGGCTCGGCGGACTGGGACAGGTCGGTGCCGGCCGTGGCGCTGGCCGCGCCGTCCAGCGGGCGGGAGAAGATGACGAACAGGTGCTCCCGGCCGCTGCCCTTCGCGGTCAGGTCGAGGCCGGTGACGCCGCGGTCGCGCCAGAACCGCTCGACGTCGTCCAGCTGGGAGTCCTCCGCGGGCACGACGAAGACCAGCGACGTGGCGCCCGGCAGCCCGGCGTCCCGCAACGGCGCCGTGGTGGTGGAGAAGTCGTCGAAGGTCAGCGTCTCGTGCGCCCCGACCGCCGCCGCGACGGTGCGCAGCGCGTCGAGGTACCGGTGGACCTCGGTGCGCACGGCGGCCTCGGCGAGGGACGTGTCGCGGTCCATGACGGCGTTGGCGCGCGCCAGCTGGTTGTGCCGCAGCGAGGAGGCGGCGTTCCAGGACGCCGCCAGGCCGAGGGCGAGGACGAGCAGGATCGCCAGGATGCCGACTGTGCCGGCATGCCGGACCGCCCTGCCCAGCCGACCCATCACCCCGCCCTGATCGGCGGGGTGGCGGCGGCCTTGAGCGAATTACGCCCGGTCGGTCCAGCGGAACGTGAACACGCACAGCGCCAGGCCGATGACGACCCACGCCCCGAGCGCGATCGCGACGTGGCCGAGCTGCCAGGAGCCGCCGACCTCCCGGGCCGCGAACGAGTCCGGCAGGAACACCGAGCGCATGCCCTGGGTCATCCATTTCAGCGGGAACAGCGAGGCGATGGTGCGCATCCAGTCCGGGATGCTCGTGTACTGGAAGAAGACGCCCGAGATGAACTGCAGCACCAGTGCGACGGGGGTCACGATCGCCGGCGCGCCGCGCCCGGTGCGTGCCAGGGAGGAGAAGGCGATCCCGCACAGCGTGCACGCGGTGATCCCGAGCAGTGACACCCAGCCGAACGTCACCCATTTCTCGGCGGTCGAGGGCACCGGCAGGTCGTAGAACGCCGCGGCGGTCGCCACCAGCACCACGGTCTCGGCGGCGCCGATCGCGAGGACCATGACGACCTTGCCGATGAAGTACGCGGTGCGCGGCATCGGGGTGCCCCGCAGCCGCTTGAGGATGCCCTTCTCGCGCTCTATCGGGATCTGGATCGCCAAGGACTGGAACCCGGTGGTCAGCAGCCCGGCGGCGATGATGCCGGCGGCGAAGTACTGCGTGAACGACACACCCGGCGCGATCTCGGCGTCGAACACCGCACCGAAGATGACCAGCAGCAGCAGCGGGAAGACCAGCGTGAAGATCACCGACTCCCGGCTGCGCAGGAACTGCTTGATCTCCAGGCCGCCGCGGGCCGCTCCGAGCCGCAACGTCGTCATTCGCCGGCGCCGATCATCCGCAGGTACACGTCCTCGAGGCTGGGTCTGGTCACGGTCAGGCCGGGGACCTCGCCGCCGAACTGCTCGGCGAGCCTGGCCACGACCGTGGTCGGGGTGTCGGTCTGCTCCTGGCGGGGGCCGTCGGGGGAGTGCCAGCCGACCGTCGCGGCGGCGGTGCCCCGGTTGCCGAGCCGGGCGGGGGTGTCGACGGCGACGAGCTTGCCGCCGACGAGCACGCCGACCCGGTCGGCGAGGGTCTCGGCCTCGTCCAGGTAGTGCGTGGTGAGCAGGATCGTGGTGCCGGCGGCGGCGAGCTGGCGGATCAGGCCCCAGAACTCGCGGCGCGCCTCCGGGTCGAAGCCGGTGGTCGGCTCGTCGAGGAACAGCAGCTCCGGGCGGCCGATGATGCCCAGCGCCACGTCGAGGCGGCGCTTCTGCCCACCGGACAGGACCCGGGTCCGGGCGCCGCGCTTGTCGGCGAGCCCGACCCGCTCGATGACGGCGTCGGGGTCGTCGGCGTTGCGGTAGTACAGCGCGAAGTGGTGCACCACCTCGCGGACCGTCAGGTCGTCGATCTCCCCGGTGCTCTGCAGCACGATGCCGACCCGCTGCTTCCACTCGCCGTCGGCGACCTGCGGGTCGACGCCGAGGACCGTGGCCTCGCCCGACGTGCGCCGCCGGAACCCCTCGAGGATCTCCACCGTCGTGGTCTTGCCCGCACCGTTCGGGCCGAGGAGCGCGAACACCTCACCGCGGTGCACGTCGAGGTCGACGCCATCGACGGCGACATGTCCCCGGTACCGCTTATAGAGTCCCCGCACGGTGATCGCTTCCGTCACGGCGTTCACTATAGGCATCAGGCCCCGGTGACACTTTTCACCGCCCTGACCAAGTTACCGATAAGTAAGGTGCTTCTATGGCGAAGCTCCCCGAGCGCGACCGCCCATGGGTCATGCGCACCTATGCCGGGCACTCCTCGGCCGCGGCTTCCAACGCCCTGTTCCGGCGCAACCTGGCCAAGGGGCAGACCGGCCTGTCGGTCGCCTTCGACCTGCCCACGCAGACCGGCTACGACCCCGACGCCGAGCTGGCGCGCGGTGAGGTCGGCCGGGTCGGCGTGCCGATCTCGCACCTGGGCGACATGCGCACCCTCTTCGACGGCATCGACCTCGGTCTTGCCAACACGTCGATGACGATCAACGCCACCGCCATGTGGCTGCTGAGCCTCTACGTCACCGTCGCGCGGGAGCAGGGCGCGCCGCTCGCGGCACTGGCCGGCACCACGCAGAACGACATCGTAAAGGAGTACCTGTCCCGGGGCACGCACATCTTCCCGCCGGGGCCGTCGCTGCGCCTGACCACCGACACGATCGCGTGGACCGTGGCGAACTGCCCGAAGTGGAACCCGGTCAACATCTGCTCGTATCACCTGCAGGAGGCCGGGGCGACCCCCGTGCAGGAGGTGGCGTTCGCGCTCGCCACCGCGATCGCCGTGCTCGACGCCGTCCGCGACTCCGGCCAGCTGCCGCCGGAGCGGTTCACGCAGGTCGCGGCGCGCATCTCGTTCTTCGTCAACGCCTCGGTCCGCTTCGTCGAGGAGACCGCGAAGATGCGGGCGTTCGGCGTGCTCTGGGCGAAGCTCCTGACCGACAGGTACGAGATTTCCGACAGGTCGGCGAAGCGGTTCCGCTACGGGGTGCAGGTCAACAGCCTGGGCCTCACCGAGTCGCAGCCCGAGAACAACGTGCAGCGCATCGTGCTGGAGATGCTCGGCGTGACGCTGTCCCGCGACGCCCGGGCACGTGCCGTACAACTCCCGGCGTGGAACGAGGCGCTCGGCCTGCCGCGCCCGTGGGACCAGCAGTGGTCCCTGCGCATGCAGCAGGTCCTGGCGTTCGAGTCCGACCTGCTGGACTACCCCGACCTGTTCGAGGGCTCGCACGTCATGACCGCCCTCGTCGACGACCTGGTCGCCGGGGCGACCGCCGAGCTCGACCGTGTCCTGGGGATGGGCGGCGTGGTCGCGGCCGTCGAGTCCGGCTACCTCAAGAGCGCCCTCGTGGCGTCGCTCGCCGAGCGGCGCGGCCGGATGGAGCGCGGCGAGGACGTCGTGGTCGGCGTCAACCGGTTCCCCGAGACCGAGCCGTCGCCGCTGGTCGCCGCCGGCGCCGCGGCGATCGAGCAGATCGACCCGGCGGTCGAGGCCGCGGCCGTGGAGTCCCTGGCCGCCTGGCGCGCCTCACGCGACGCCGGCGAGGTCACCGCGACCCTCGATCGGCTGCGGGAGGTGGCCGGCGGCGCGGGCAACCTCATGGAGGCCACCCTCGACTGCGTCCGCGCGGGCGTGACCACCGGGGAGTGGGCGGCCGTGCTGCGGGAGGTCTTCGGCGAGTACCGCGCCCCGACCGGCCTCACCGGTGCGGTCTCCCCAACCGCGCTCGCCGGGGCACCCGGCACGGCGCTGGTCGCGGTGCGTGAGCGGGTCCGGCGCACGGCGGAGGAACTCGGCGCCGGCCGGCTGCGGATGCTGGTCGGCAAGCCCGGCCTCGACGGGCACTCCAACGGCGCCGAGCAGATCGCCGTGCGTGCCCGCGATGCCGGCTTCGAGGTGGTGTACCAGGGGATCCGCCTGACCCCGGCGCAGATCGTCGCGGCGGCGGTCGAGGAGGACGTGGACCTCGTCGGCCTCTCCGTCCTGTCAGGCTCTCATCTGGCGGCGGTCGCGTCGGTACTGGCGGGGCTGCGCGCCGAGGGGCTCGACGACCTGCCGGTCGTGGTGGGCGGCATCATCCCGCCCGAGGACGCGCTCGTGTTGCGGGCCTCGGGGGTGGCCCGGGTCTTCACGCCGAAGGACTTCGCGATCACGGACGTCGTCGACGAGCTCGTCACCGTCGTGCGGGAGGCGCACAAGCTCTCCTAGCCTGCAACCTTTCTCCGGTCCGCGTCGTCGTAGCGCGGAGAAAGGGGAGGCCGATGCCGCAGGACGACGAGTTCCGCGAGTACGTCGCCGTGCGGATGGACCGCTGGCGGCGCACCGCGTTCCTGCTCTGCCGTGACTGGCATGCCGCCGACGACCTGGTTTCGATCATGGTGGGCAAGCTCTACTGGCACTGGGCGAAGGTCAGCCGGGCCGACAACCGCGACGCGTTCGCCCAGAAGGTGCTGACCCGCACCTGGCTCGACGAGCGCCGCCGACCGTGGTCGCGGGAGCGGGCCAGCGCACACCTGCCCGAGCCGGTGCACAGCCCGCACGACCGCGTCGACGACCGTGCTGCGCTCGAGGACCTGCTCGGCTCGCTCGGCCCGCGCCAGCGGGCGGTGCTGGTGCTGCGCTTCTATCTCAACTGCTCCGTCGAGGAGACCGCTGACCTGCTCGGCGTCTCCGCGGGCACGGTCAAGAGCCAGTCCGCGCGCGCCCTGGAGGCGCTGCGCCAACTCGCCGCATCGGGGGACCAGCGATGACACAGCAACTGTTCGACGACATGATCGGCACCCCGCCGCCGTCCACCGTCGACGTCGACGGGATCGTGCGGCGCAAGACGGGCCTGCGCCGGCTGCGGCGCGCGGCCGTGGGTGCCGCCGCGACGGTCACGGTCCTCGCGGTCGTGGGCGCCGCCACGCTCCTGCCCCACGGCGAACGTCCCGGCCCGGGCGTCGCCGAGCGCCCCACCGGGTCCGCGGCGCCGTCCGGGGGCGAGGACTCCCGGCCGGATCCCAGCGCGTTCTTCGAGTCGTCGATGCGCACCTGGCTGCCGCAGCCGCTGCGGTGGCTCGACCCCGCGCCGCGGATCGTGCCGCCGCCGGACGGCGGCACGCCGTCGTCGAAGCTGGCCCGGGTGGAGGTCGGTGGGCGGAAGGGCACGGTGGCGGTGACGGTGTGGCCGCGCGGCGTGAACGCGGCCGACGGCTGCGACGGCCTGCAGCGCTGCCTGCCGTTGTCCGAACCGGGGGAGATCCCGGCCTGCGGCTGGATCCGCGACGTCGCGGTCCGGCCCGAGCTGGGGCTGACCAGGCCGGGCTGGGAGGTGCGGTGCGTCAAGGTGGGCGGCCGGGCGATCTCGATCATGGTCACCAACCAGACCGGCGCCCCCACCGACCCGCTGCCGCAGCCGGAGCTGCCGATCCACCTCACCGACGTGCTGCCGATCATCGCGGTCCTGGTCGACTACGTGCAGTGACCCCGTGAGGTCAGGTGGGCCGGTACCCCTGGGACTGTGCCCACTTGGCTGCGGCCTTCTCTTCCCTGCGGCGCTTCCAGCGGCGCACCACCCACCAGAACGCCACGAACATCAGCACGACGAACAGCAGCACCAGCACCGGCAGGATGATCGCGACCAGGGCCATCGTGACGCTCGCGATGTCCTCGATGACGCTCACCACCGGCGCGCCGAAGCCCGCCGTGCTCGCGTTGATCACGGGTCTGGACGCTGCCTTCATCCCGTGCACACCCAGCGAGATCGCGCCGCCGACGGCGATCGGGACCCACTGATGGCTGCCGAAGAACGAGCCCGGGTCGGTCACGGTCACCGTCTCGGAGCTCGACGCCGCGCCGAAGGCGAGACCGCCCGCGGTCGGCCGCACGAACGTCTGGAGGATGTCGTTGACGTGGTCGACCACCGGCACCTTGTCAGCGACGAACTCGATCGCCAGCAGCATCGCCACGATCGCGAGGGTCCATCCGTTCTCCATCCACGACCAGTTGCCGGGCAGCGTGATGAGATCGGTGTACCTCGCCAGCACACCGATCGCGAGCAACGGGATGTAGGCGTTCAACCCGGCCGATGTGGCCAGGCCGAGGCCCGTCAATGACTCCAACACGCCCCCTAGCATGACATCGACGCGCCACCACGGCGCTGCACACCGGGTGTCAGTCCAGCATCACCAGCCGCTGCGGCTAGGCTGTCGCCCGTGCGTCTCGTCATCGCCAAGTGCTCGGTCGACTACATCGGCCGGCTCACGGCCCACCTGCCGCCCGCCATCCGCCTCATCATGGTCAAGTCCGACGGCTCCGTGCTGGTGCACTCCGACACCGGCGGCTACAAGCCGCTGATGTGGATGACCCCGCCCTGCCGCCTGGAGGAGACCGACGGACTCTGGAGGGTGGTCAACAAGGGCGGCGAAGAGCTGCAGATCACCGTCGAGGAGATCCTGCACGACGGCGGCCACGCCCTCGGCATCGATCCCGGCCTGGTCAAGGACGGCGTCGAGGCGCACCTGCAGGTGCTGCTCGCCGCCCACCCGCAGACCCTCGGCGAGGGCTACACGCTGGTCCGCCGCGAGTACATGACCGCAATCGGCCCGGTCGACCTGCTGTGCAAGGACGCCCAGGGCGTGTCGGTCGCGGTCGAGATCAAGCGGCGCGGCGAGATCGACGGCGTGGAGCAGCTCACCCGCTACCTGGAGCTGATGGGCCGCGACCCGCTGCTCGCCCCCGTGCGCGGCATCTTCGCCGCGCAGGAGATCAAGCCGCAGGCCAGGGTCCTGGCCGAGGACCGCGGCATCCGCTGCGTGGTGCTGGACTACAACGCCTTGCGCGGCATGGTCAAGGACGAGCTGACGCTGTTCTAGATCTGCGCCACCGGACTCGATGGTGTCGACTGGTTCAACCAAATCCTACCGTGGCCGTGGAAATTGATCTCCGGCGTCGTCACCTTCTGTAGTCTGCGCAGCCTACCAGCCCCGGGTGCGCCGGCTACTTGGAGCGGCCGTGGACGAACTTCACGATCTTCAGGACCTGCTGCATGGTCTTCGGGGTGCGGTCGAAGGTCGTGATGGCCAGCAGGGTCGGGCCGCGGCGCTTCACGATCGCCTTCGCGCGGGTGAACTCGCGCAGGCCGTCCTCGCCGTGGATGCGGCCGAAGCCTGACCCGCCGACGCCGCCGAACGGCAGGGACGGCATGCCGGCGAAGGTGAGCGCCGAGTTGACCGACGTCATGCCGGAGCGGACGCCCCTGGCCAGTTCCAGGCCGCGCGACTTGGAGAAGATCGAGCCGCCGAGGCCGTACCCGGTGCCGTTGGCGCGCTCGACGGCCTCGTCGGCGTCCTTGACCCGGGCGATGGTGAGCGTCGGGCCGAAGGTCTCCTCCTGCACGGCGGCCGCGTCCTCCGGCACGTCGACCAGGATCGTCGGGCTGACGAAGGGCGGGCGGACCGCCTCGGCGCCGCCCAGGACCGCGCGGCCGCCGCGGGTCAGCGCGTCCTCGATGTGGCGCCGGATGATGTCGATCTGCGACGGCATGGTGATCGGGCCGATGTCGGCGGTGCCCTCCTCGCCGACGGTGAGCTTCGCCGCGCGGGCGACCACGCGGCCGAGGAACTCGTCGTAGACGCCGTCGGCGACGTACACCCGCTCGATGCCGACGCAGGTCTGGCCCGCGTTGGTCAGGCCGCCCCAGACGCACGCCTCGGCGGCGGCATCGAGATCGGCGTCAGCGGCGACGATCATGGCGTCTTTCCCGCCGCATTCCAGCAGTACGGGGGTCAGCGTCTCGGCGGCAGCCGCCATGACCTTCTTCCCGGTCGCCGTCGAACCGGTGAACGCGATCTTGTCGACCCCGGAGCGGCACAGCGCCCCGCCGACGTCGCCCATGCCGTGCACGATCTGCAGCACCGGTCGCTCCGGCACCACCTCGGCGAACCGGTCGACCATCCACTGGCCGACGGCCGGCGTGTACTCGCTCGGCTTGAACACCACGGCGTTGCCGGCGGCGAGGGCGTACGCGATCGAACCCATCGGCGTCAGCACCGGGTAGTTCCACGGCCCGATGACACCGATGACGCCGAACGGCAGGTATTCCAGGTAGGAGCTGTGCTCCGTGAGCAGGATCGAGGAGCCGACCCGGCGCCGGCCGAGGACCTTGCGGGCGTGGTGCGCGGCCCAGGCCACGTGGTCGATCGCGGCGATCGCCTCGACGAGGGCGTCCGCGGTGGGCTTGCCGCCCTCGCGGTGCATCAGCTCGGCGAGCTCCTCCAGGCGGTTGGCGAGCACGCTGCGGAACGCCAGCAGCCGCTTGCGCCGACCGGCGAAGCCGAGTCCGGCCCACCAACCCGCCGCGTCCCGGGCGCGCCCGACGGTCTCGGTGACATGATCGGGGGAGGCCACGGGGAATCGGCCGACCTCTTCGCCGCTGGCCGGGTTGGTCGAGATCAGCGAGCCCTCGTCGATGGCGGGGACGCCGGGAGTTCGCGTGGCGGTCATTGCGCGAGTGTAAACCCGGAAATTACTCACGAGTAGCCCCGAATCCGTGTCGAGAACGCCGCGCCCGCCACGACCGTCGGGCAGCAATCATGAGGAGGAATCATGAAGGTCGAAACGCTGGCGGTGCCCGGGGCCACGCTGCACTACGAGGTCCGTGGCAGCGGCCCGGTCCTGTTGCTGATCTGCGGCGGGGTGTACGACGCCGAGGGGTTCGCGGGTCTCGCCGAGGCGCTTGCCGAGGACCGGACCGTCGTCACCTACGACCGGCGCGGCAACTCGCGCAGCAGCCTGGACGGTCCGCCCGCGGTGCAGTCGGTCGAGGAGCACGGCGACGACGCGTACCGGCTGCTCGCCGCCGTCGGCGTCACCGAGGACGACCCGGCCGACGTGTTCGGCAACAGCTCCGGCGCCGAGATCGCCCTGGAGCTCGCGGCCCGGCACCCCGAGATGGTCCGCACCGCGGTGGCGCACGAACCGCCGGCGTTCGAGCTGCTCGACGACGCCGCGCACTGGCGGGAGCTGATGCGCACGGTCGAGGAGACGTTCCACCGCGACGGCTGGGGCGCGGCGATGGGCGTCTTCGGCGAGGGCATGCACATGGCCGGCGAGGAGATCCCGGCTCAGGAGCCGTCGCCGGAGTTCATGGCGCGGATGCAGGGCAACCTGCCGTTCTTCGCCGGTTACGAGGTGCCGGCCTTCGGGGCGTGGGTGCCCGACCTCGACACGCTGCGCTCCGGCACCGCCCGGATCGTGCCCGCCGTCGGCGTGGCCAGCGCCGGCGAGGCCCCGCACCGGGTCGGTGTGGAGCTGGCGTCGCGGCTGGGGGTCGAGGTCGCCGAGTTTCCGGGCGGGCACGGCGGCCACGGCAACCCGACGGTCTTCGCCCCGCGGCTGCGCGAGGTGCTCGCCTCCTAAGGAGCGTGCTCCTTGAGGATCCGCTCGGCCACGGTCATGGGGTCGGCGAGCCGCCCCTCGGCGTGCGCGTCGATCCACCGCTGCTGGCCCGGGAAGTAGTTGCCGGACGCCGCGGCCCGCCGGATGTTGTCCTGCATGCCGGTGTCCATCTGCCCCGGGTCGACGCTGACCACGGTGATCCGTTCCTCGTCGGCGACCTGGGAGGCGACCGCCTCGAAGAAGGTCTCACCGGCTGCCTTTGTCGTGCAGTACAGCGACCAGCCGTCGATGATGCGGTGCGCGGCGCCGGAGGAGATGAACAGCACCCGCAGCCGCGCCTCGCGGGGCGCCGCGCGCAGGAAGGTGTTGGTCAGCACCACGGGCGCGGTCAGGTTGACCGCGATCGCGTGCGTGATCGCCTCCGTGGTGAGCTTGCCGACGGCGCCGATCGGATCGACGACCGCGGCGTTGTGCAGCAGCACGGCCTCGTCCGCGTCGCGCAGGAACGCCCGCAGCGTGTCGTGGTCGGGCAGCCAGTGCGCGTCGGCCACGTCGGTGGAGAAGAGTGTGACGTCGCCGGGCCGGTCGTCGCGGCCCTGGCGCTGCTCGGGCGTGAAGTGGCGGCCGACCGCCAGGATCCGATCGCCGCGTGCGTTGCACACATCGAAGAGGGCGGCGCCCAGGCCGCGGGACACCCCGGTGATCACGACGGCACGCATGCGGTCACTCTATTCCTGTCGGCCCACGCGCCGACAGGCTCTGTGGTCCCGATGCGGTGACGGCTTTCCGGCTGCGCTCAGTTACGGGCCTTCGGTACCGGCGGACCCTTCGGCGCGCCCGGGCAGGTCGAGCCGAGCCGGTCCGCGACCGCACCGAGCGCGTCGGCGAGCGCCGCGGTCTGTGCCTCGTCGAGGTGGTCGAAGATGAGCCGCCGCACGTCGGCCAGGTGGGCGGGGGAGACCTGTGCGGCGAAGCGGCGGCCGGCCTCGGTGACCCGGGCGATGCTGACCCGCCCGTCGCACGCGTCGCCGGTGACCTCCACGTAGCCGAGGTCGACCAGTTTGCGCATGCGGTGGCTGAGGCGGCTCTGTGACATGTTCATCTGCGCCGCCAGCTCCGACAGCCGCAGCCCCTCGTCCTCGTTGCTGAGCGCGGCCAGCAGCCCGTACTCGACGTGCACCAGACCGTGCGGGCGGAACGTGCGCTCCAGCTCGGGGAAACCGACGAGCACGACGGCCAGCAACGACATCCAAGCGCGCTGCTCGGTGTCGTCCAGCCATCGTGTCTCGTCGTTCATGCCGTCCATGGTGCCTGGAGGTCGCACGCCGCGGCCAACGCCACGTCCGATACGCGTCAGAACCGGCCGATCGCGATGACCAGCGCGATCGCGCCGAGCACCAGGTTGACCGGCAGGACGTTGTACTCCTTGGCGCGCACGTGGTCGACGATCGCCAGCAGCATGATGACGAGCAGGCCGACGGCGGCGAGCGGGGTCAGGATCGGGGCGATGTCGGTGGCCCACGGCAGGATCAGGCCGAGGCCGCCGAGCACCTCCATGACGCCGATGAATTTGATCGTGCCGGCGCTGCGGCGCTGGGTCCAGGTCATGGCTGCCGGCAGCTTCTCCTTGGGCTGCGCCGTCTTCATCAGCCCGGCCCCGATGAAGGCCGCGCCGAGCAGCCCCTGCAGGACCCACAGAACGATGTTCATGGTGGTATCTCCCTAAGTGTTTTAACCTTCAAGTACATAGTGGGGCAGTAATACTTGAAGCGTCAAGTACTGTCGCCGAGTCGACCGTCCCGGACGGGTGAGCGTGGTTCACCTTCGGGCGGCCCACGGTGGGCCGCATGAGTACGACATCGACAACGGGCCGCCAATCCGGCTGGGTCACCGGCTTCGCCGTCTTCGGCGGCAGCATGATGGTCGTCATCGGCATCTTCCAGATCGTGGTCGGCCTGACCGCGATCTTCGAGGACACCTTCTACGTGCTCACCGACAACTACCTCTTCGGCTTCGACGTCGAGACATGGGGCTGGATCCACCTGGCGCTCGGCGTGCTGGTGGCCGCGGGCGGGGTCGGAGTGCTGGCCGGCCAGGTCTGGGCGAGGGTCCTCGGCATCGTGCTCGCCGCGATCAGCGCCGTCGCCAACTTCCTGTTCCTGCCGTACTACCCGCTGTGGTCGATGCTCATCATCGCCGCCGACGTCGCGGTCATCTGGGCCCTCACGAAGTACGACCGGAACATGTGGGCCGAGCACATGTGACGCGCCATTCCGGGGTGTCACGATGCGGTGATGCACGTCACCACCCGCGGCCCAGTCGACGGCCCCCCGGTCCTGCTCATCCACGGCAACTGCTCCTCGTCCGGATTCTGGGAGCCCCTGCTGCGCCACCTGCCGCAGGACTGGCGGATCGTCGCGCCGGACCTGCGCGGGTACGGTGCCGCACCCACCCTCGGCGTCGACGCCACCCGGGGCGTGCGCGACTTCGCCGACGACATCGCCCCGCTGCTGGCCGGCTTCGACCGCAAGCCGGTCGTGGTCGGGCACTCGCTGGGCGGCGGCGTCGCGATGCAGCTGCTGCTCGACCACCCTTCGTCCATCGCCGCGCTGGTGCTGGAGGCGCCGGTGTCGCCCTACGGCTTCGGCGGCACCCGCGACCTGTCCGGCACACCCACCACGCCTGATTTCGCCGGTACCGGAGGCGGATCGGCCAACCCCGACTTCGTGCGGCTGCTGGCGGCCAAGGACCGCGGCACCGACGAGCAGGCCAGCCCGCGCAACGTCATGCGGGCCTTCTACGTCGCCGACCCGTCGTCCTTCGGCGACGACGAGGAACTGCTCCTGGACACCATGCTCTCCACCGCCGTCGGCGAGGACAACTACCCCGGCACGGGATCGACCAGCGACAACTGGCCCGGCGTCGGACCGGGGGACCGCGGGGTGCTCAACACGCTGTCGCCTCGCTGGCTGAACCTGTCCGGCATCGTCGACCTGCCGGTGAAGCCCCCGATCACCTGGATCCGCGGCGACCAGGACGCGATCGTGTCCGACGCCTCGTTCTTCGACCTCGCCCAGCTCGGCAAGCTCGGCCTGGTCCCCGGCTGGCCCGGCGAGGAAGCATGCCCGCCCCAGCCGATGATCGGCCAGACCAGGGCGGTGCTCACCGCGTACGGCCCGTACACCGAGATCGTCTACGAAGGCTGCGGCCACTCCCCGCACGTGGAACGCGCCGCGGACTTCGCCGCGGAATTGGCCAAGGTGGTTGCGTCCGCCTAGCCTGATCATCGTGGATGTGACCGACAACTCCGGCCTCGTGGCCTTCATCTCCGGCGCCGCGGTGCTGATCGGAGTCGTCGGCGTCCTGATCCCCATGCTCCCCGGCCTGCTCCTGTGCTGGGCCGGGGTCATGGCGTGGGCCGTCTTCGGCGGCCACGGCGCCGTCGGCTGGACCGTCGCCGTCGCCGCGACCCTGGTGCTCGGCCTCGGCTTCACCGCGAAGTACCTGGTCCCCGGCCGCAACCTCAAACGCGCCGGCGTGCCCAACCTGACCCTCTTCCTCGGCGGCGTCGTCGGCATCATCGGCTTCTTCCTCATCCCGGTCGTCGGCCTGGTCCTCGGTTTCGTCCTGGGCGTCTTCGTCGTCGAACGCATCCGCCAGAAGGACAACACCCGCGCCTGGCAGTCCACCAAGCACGCCCTCAAGGCCGCCGGCGTCTCGATGCTGATCGAGCTCGCCACCGCCCTGGTCATCGCCGGCATCTGGGTCGGCGGCCTCCTCATCGCCTGAGCCGCTTCTGCTCTGGCCGCTTCTGCCTTGGCCGTTTTTGTCGGGGGGTCGGCTTAGCATGTCGGCATGGAAATCGGGCAGCACATCGATGCGCTGGAGCGTGCCGGGCTCGACTTCGTCGACGCGGCGGAGAAGGCGGGCCTCGACGCCGCCGTGCCGACCTGCCCCGACTGGACGGTCCGCGATCTCGTCCAGCACGTCGGCTATGTCCACCGCTGGGCGACCGCCTATGTCCGCGACGCCAGACCCGCCGTCCTCACCGACGACGAGGAGGAGGGCGCCGTCGGCCCCATGCCCGCCGACCCCGACCTCGTCCCCTGGTTCCAGGCCGGCCACGTCGCCCTCGTCGACCAGCTCCGCGCCGCCCCCGCCGACCTGACCTGCTGGCACTTCCTCCCCGCCGACTCCCCGCTCTCCTTCTGGGCCCGCCGCCAGGCCCACGAGACGATCGTCCACCGCGCCGACCTCCACGCCGCCATCGGCCAGCCCGACGGCGTCGACCGCGACCTCGGCGTCGACGGCATCGACGAGCTGCTCATGGCCTTCTACGCGGCCCGCGGCCGCCGCCTGCGCTGCGACGAGCCCGCCGTCCTCGCCGTCGAAGCCGCCGACGCCCCCCACTCATGGACCGTCCGCATGGGCCCCACCGGCGCCGACATCACCCGCGGCACCCCGACCACCGCCGACTGCACCCTCCGCGGCCCCGCCAGCGACCTGTATCTCGCCCTCTGGAACCGCCGCACCACCACCGACCTCCACGTCCACGGCGACGAAACCGTCCTGGCCCTCTGGCGCGCCCGCGCCACCATCCGCTGGACCTGACCAACCCCGCCCCAACCGCCCAGCCCGCCAGCCCGCCAGCCAGCCCGCCCCGGCCCGCCCGCCCCGGCCCGCCCGCCCCGGCCCGCCCGCCCCGGCCCGCCCGCCCCAGCCAGCCAGCCAGCCCGCCCAGCCAACCCGCCCCAGCCAACCCGCCCAGCCCCGCCTCGCCCCAAGGCTCCGGCCAGCGACTCCAGCCCGGCCGGCCAGCCCTGCCCTCAGTCCGCCCTGGCCTCAGTCCGCCCCGCTCAGGGTCCGCCTCACTCCGGCTCGCCCCGCTCCGGCTCGCCCCGCTCCGGCTCGCCCGCCCAGATCACTCATATCCGTTCCCGACCTGTCCAGGCCGACACCGTGTCGGTCCGGACTGCACCCGCCGGTGGCCCGGACAACCGTTCCCCCTCGCAACTCGATTCAGCAACGGCAGACTCGGCGCGACTCGGACACCAATGGGGTGGGCGCCCCGCGAACGATCGGCGTTCCCCACTCCCATCTGCCACGCTCCCGGACGGGCCTGCCTACGCGTCTCGCGCGAAGGGCAGGCGAATCGGACGAAAGACCTGACGCGAGACTCGAAACCTCAACCCCCAGCCCTTCACATGCCGCGCGCACGCGCGTGAGTCGCCCGCGCCCGCCAGGGCGCAGGGCGTGCGAGCAAGGCGAGCATGGGGGGTCCGGGGTGGGAACCCTCCGGCGGCCGCGGCGGGAGCCGCCCGAAGGAAGCAAGGAAGAACAGCCAGAAATCCCACAAGGCATCAGGTGGGGGTGGCATGGGAGACTCGCGGGTAACCTGAGCGGTCGTTAGGGAGGTCGTGCGATGGGGCGCGAGTTTGGTTCCGTGGGTGTTGTCGGGCTGGGCACCATGGGCGCCGGCATCGTCGAGGTCTTTGCCCGCAGTGGGGTGGCGGTGACCGCGGTCGAGATCAGTGACGTGGCGCTGCACCGGGGCGAGGTGACGATGCGCGGGTCGCTCGACCGGGCGGTTGCCAAGGGCAAGCTCTCCGCCGACGACCGGGACGCGTTGCTCGGGCGGGTCACGTTCGCGGTCGGGTTGGACGCGTTGCGTGAGGTGGATCTGGTGATCGAGGCGGTGCCCGAGCACCTGGACCTCAAGCAGCGGATCTTCGCCGAGCTCGACCGGGTCTGCAAGCCCGAGGCGATTCTCGCGACCAACACCTCCAGCCTGTCGGTCACGGAGATCTCGGTGGCCACGACCAGGCCGAACCAGGTCATCGGCATGCACTTCTTCAACCCGGCGCCGATCATGAAGCTGGTCGAGGTGGTGCGGACGGTGGTGACGTCGCAGGACGTGGTCACCGACATCGAGGCGTTGTGTGAGCGGCTCGGCAAGGTGGACGTGACGATCACGGACAGGGCCGGGTTCATCGCGAACGCGCTGCTGTTCGGGTATCTCAACCAGGCCGTCTCGATGGTCGAGGCGAAGTACGCGACGCGCGAGGACATCGACGCGGCCATGAAGCTCGGGTGCGGGCTGCCGATGGGGCCGCTGGCGCTGATGGATCTGATCGGGCTGGACACCGCGTACGAGATCCTCGACACGATGTACCGGCGGGGCGGGCGGGACAGAAGGCACGCGCCGGTGCCGCTGATCAAGCAGATGGTGACGGCGGGGCTGCTCGGGCGGAAGTCGGGGCGGGGGTTCTACACGTACGAGAAGCCGGGCTCGCCGGTCGTCGTCGCCGACGAGGCCACGCCGGAGCGGCAGGCGGGCGGCGAAGGCGCCAAGCACATCGCCAAGGTGGGCGTGGTCGGCTCGGGCACGATGGCGACGGGCATCATCGAGGTGTTCGCGAAGGCGGGCTTCGAGGTCGTGTCGGTGACCCGGGGCGCGGAGAAGTCCGCGCAGGTGTGCGAGCGGCTGAAGACGTCGCTGAACAAGGGCGTCGTGCGGGGCAAGCTCACCGAGCAGGACCGCGACGCCGCGATCGGGCGGGTCACGTGGTCCGCGACGCTCGATCACCTCTCCGACGTCGACCTGGTGGTCGAGGCGGTCGTGGAGGAGCTGTCGGTGAAGAAGGCGCTGTTCGCCTCGCTCGACGAGATCTGCAAGCCGGGGGTCGTGCTGGCCACGACGACGTCGAGCCTGCCGGTCATCGAGTGTGCGGTCGCGACCGAGCGGCCCGCGGACGTGGTGGGGCTGCACTTCTTCAACCCGGCGCCGGTGATGGGGCTGGTCGAGGTGGTGCGCACGATCCGTACGTCCGACGCGACGGTGAAGACCGCGACCGAGGTGTGCCGGGCCCTGGCGAAGCACGCGGTGGTGTGCGCCGACCGGTCCGGGTTCGTGGTCAACGCGCTGCTGTTCCCGTACCTCAACGACGCGGTGAAGATGGTCGAGGCGTCGTATTCGACCGCGGACGACATCGACTACGCGATGAAGCTCGGCTGCGGGTATCCGATGGGGCCGTTCGAGCTGCTCGACGTGGTCGGGCTGGACGTGTCCCTCGCCATCCAGCGGGAGCTGTACCTGGAGCTGCGGGAGCCCGGGTTCGCGCCGGCGCCGCTGCTGGAGCACCTGGTGACCGCGGGGTACCTGGGGCGGAAGGTCGGCCGAGGGTTCCGCGACTACTCGAAACGGTGATCATCGGTACGCTGGAACGGTGAGCCCACGTCGCAACCACCTCCGTCGCGACGCCGCACCGGAGCCGATCGATCTCGAACGGGTCAAGCGCGGTGTCGAAGGTGTGCAGACGTGGAGCGACGGTGAGTGGCAGGTCCGCAACATCCCGGCGAGCGCGGCGACGAAGGCGTACCGCTGCCCCGGCTGCGACCACGAGATCGCGCCGGGCGTGCCGCACCTGGTGGCCTGGCCGGCGGACGGCCGCGGTGACCTCGGCGACCGCCGCCACTGGCACACCGGCTGCTGGCGCGCCCGCGAGCGGCGCACGCCGAACATCCAGCGCAGCCGCAGCGCCCCACGCTACGGCTGAGCCAGCGCAGCCGCAGCGCACTGCGCCTACGGCTGAGCGAGGCCCGACCGCCGCGACGCGGAGTCCGAGGAAGCAGAGGCCGGGGACGCAGAGGCCGAGGCCGGGGACGCAGAGGCCGAGGCCGAGGCCGAGGCCGGGGACGCAGAGGCCGGGGACGAGGGCACCGCTGAGATCGGGGCCGGCAGCGACTGCGCGGGGATGAGCGGCGAGCCGGCCGGGGCGGGCCAGCCGTCCAGCCACGACGCCCGCTGGCGCCACACGTCCCGCCACCCGGCTCCGGCGGCGGCGCGTACCAGTACCCCCGCGGAAATGAGCAACCGGGCAAGCTTCGCGCGGCCGGGCGACCAGCGCAGGCGGACGAACGTCGTCTTGCCCCGCAGCACCATGATCCGCTTGTTGACCGTGCTGGACGCGGCGCCGCCGACGTGCAGCAGCTGCGCCTCCGGGACCAGGACCGGGCGGGCGCCCAAGTCGCGGGCGCGGGCGCTGAGGTCGATGTCCTCGCTGTACATGAAGTAGTCCGGGGTGAAGCCGCCCAGCTGCTGCCAGAGCGGCCGGTCGATGAGCAGCAGGCAGCCGGACACGGCCGGCACCTCGCCGCCGATGGCGCGGTCGAGGCCGGGCAGCTCGTCGGGGTTGAACAGCGGCGACTGCCGGCGCAGCGAGGACAGGCCGGTGGCGAAGCAGACGTATCCCCACAGGCTCGGCAGCGCGTGCACCGAGTGGCCGTCGTCGGTGTGGTCGGCGCGCAGCGTCCGGCCGGTGTAGATCCGGTGCTCGGGGTGGCCGCCGGCGTACTCGACGAGGGTGCGGATCACGTCGCCGATCGGCTCGGTGTCCGGGTTGATCAGCAGGATCCAGCGGCCGGTGGCCCGCGCCGCGCCGAGGTTGACCGCGTTGCCGAAGCCGAGGTTCTCCGGCTGGCGCAGGACGCGCACCTCCGGGTAGGCATGGGCGATCGCAGCGGCGGAGTTGTCGGTCGAGGCGTTGTCGACCACGATGATCTCGATCGGTACGGCGGTGCCCGCCTGCAGGCCCGCGAGGTTCTTGAGCGTGAGTTCGCGGGTGTTGTAGGAGACGAGGACGACGCTGACGAGTGGTTCGACGTTGCTGCTCACTGCTGTGCTCCGACTGCTCCGCGGGTGGATGTGTCGTGGCCCCATCCGACGTCGCGGCGGCGGGCGGCCCGCGACGCGGCGACGGTGAGCGCAACGTAGCCCACCGCGGCCGGCAGAAGCCAGGGCCTGGGGAGCACCACGTCGCGCAGCCACGAGGAGCGCGCCGCCGGACGGGCGGCACCCGCGGCGCGCAGGGCCGCGTTACCCGCTCGTACCCTGGCCAAACGCTGCACGAGGTCCGAAGTGCGGCGGGGCGTCTCCACCACGGCGACGACCGCGGGCGTCTCGGCCTTCTCGCCGGGGGCGAAGAGGCCGTCCAGGAACAGGTCGTCGGCGACGACCTCGGGGAAGGTGTCGAACCTGGCCCGGCCCTGCGAGGACAGGGCGATGACGCCGCGGCCGTAGAGCGCGTCGCGGTACGCGGGGAGCCGGCCGTTGATCGCGCTGTGCGCCTTCACCAGCAGCGGCCGGCGGCGGGTGTCGAGCGCCCGGTGCGCGGTGGCGGCGAGCAGTCCGGGCGTCTCGGACAGGAACGCGGCCAGGGTCCGCAGGTCAAGAGCGGTCAGCGGGATGTCGGCGTCCAGGTAGATGCGGGGGAAACCGGCCGCGACGGCGTCGCCGGCGTTCAGCGCGGCCGACTTGCCCGGCTCGGGCCGGTCGATCACCCGTACGCCCGGCCGGCTCGCGGCGACCGCGGCGGTGTCGTCGCTGCAGCCGTTGGCCACGACGGTGACGTCGATGTCGGGGGCGAGGATGCCGTCGAGGCAGCGGCCGATGACCGCCGCCTCGTTGTGGGCGGCGATGACGACAGAGATCACCGGAAGCTCCAGACGGGGCAGGGCGGGACGACAGGGAACACCGGACGCTCCAAAGGAAGGTCTAGCGCTGGAGGGCGCCGACGGCGGCGCCGCGGGTGGTGCGGGCCGGGTGCGTGAAGCGCCACATCGCGCCGGCGGCACCGAGCTGCAGGGCGAGCACGACCACGAAGGTGCTGAACGAGAACGAGTCGAACGTGAGACCGGTGAGCGCCGCGATGAGCGGGACGGCCGAGATGGCCGCGCACAGGTGGCGGTCGACCTCATTCTCCGCCCGGCGGAACGCGATGATCGCGAGGAACACGCCGGAGAAGTGCAGCACGACCATCCCGGCGATGCCGAGGTAGCCGTTGTTCATGAGCGTCATCAGCCACTGGTTGTCCAGGTAGCGGTACAGCTCGGGGATGAACGTGCCGGTGCCCCGGCCCAGCCAGGGCCGCTCGGAGGCGTACTGGAAGACGATGGCGTAGTCGTCGGTGCGGCCCTTGATGCTCGGGTCGTCCTCCGCGTTGCTGAACAGGGACCGCAGCGTGCCCAGCAGGCCGGGCCGCACGACGGACAGCACGCCGAGCAGGCCCATGGCGATGACCACGACGTTGAAGCGGAAGCGCCAGTTCCACGCGGGCCACATGCACAGCAGCGCGATCCCGACGGCGAGGATGCCGGTGCGGGACAGGGCGAGCGGGATCGAGCCGGCGATCAGCAGCGTGGTGACGAGGAAGATCCGGCGCTCCAGCTTGGTCTTGGCGTAGCGGGCGTAGTGGATGCCCAGCGGCACCGCGAACGCCATGACCACGCTGAACTCGATGAAGTGCCCGGTGGTGCCGGCGACCCGGATGAGGCCGCCGCCGCCGCGGTCGGCGAGGCCGACCAGCTCGCCCTGCAGCGTGAGGCCGGGGATGACGATGTTCTGGGTCAGGTCCTTCTTGGTGACGAACTGCAGGATGCCGAGCAGGGCGTTGATCCCGGTGCAGTAGACCAGGACCCGCTGCACGTCGTCGAGGCGCTCACGGGTCGGCACGCCGTCGGCGGTCATGAAGACGATGCCCATGAACGCGAGCGCGCCGAGCAGGGCCCGGTCGGCGGAGTTGGCCTCCAGCACCGGCAGACCGCGGAACTGGCCGGCCGCATAGGACAGCAGCAGCGACAGCAGATAGACCACGAACGCCCAGCGCATCGGCTGCGGGCCGACCATCGCCAGGCGCGGGTGCAGCTTCGACAGCAACCACCAGACGGCCAGCAGCAGCCCGATCAGCAGCCCGGGGCGGCCGACCGAGGTCAGGTCCGGCACGACGAGGCGGGAGGGCAGCAGCTGGATCAGCACCACGACCAGGACGAGCAGCGACGCGGCGTCGATGTGGCTGCGCCGGCGGCGGGAGGCATAGGTGCGCTCGTCGACCAGGACCGGCAGCAGGTCGGGCGACGGGCGGTAGCCCTGGACCCGCTTCCGCTTCGGCTTGCGTTTGAAGATCCGCAGGTCGTCGGGCGCCACCGCGGTGGGTGGCGCCTGGCTACGCGTGCGGCTCTCGCCGGCAACGGTGCTGGAGGTCAACGGTTGCGCGCCTCAGCGTCCTTGTCGCGCCCCTCCCGGCCGGCCCACGGCGTGTTGCCCAGGGGCAGGATGATCGTCGCGTCGTCGGGCTCGACCCCGCGGCGATCGTCGTCCGGGGCGACCTCGGCCTGCCGGTATGCCACGGTGAGACCCGCGCCGGCGGCGTTGCCGTTGCCGGTCGCGACGGTGCTCTTGATCCTGCCGACGCTGAGCACGGCCGTTTCGTCCTGCTTCGCGGCGGCTTCCTTGCCGTTCACCGTGTTGCCGCCGCCGTTGACGCGGCCGGCCTGCAATCGATCGGTGTCGGCGATGACGTCTGACTCGTCGCCGGGATCGAGGTCGGCGGGCTTCTGCCGGCGCAACAGCTGCGCCCGGGCCCTGCGGCGCAGGATGTTGTCACCGACGATCGTCACCGCGGCGGTGAGCAGCAGACCGACGCCGATGATGACGACGGCGGCGCGCTTGACCTTCGAGGAGACGACCTCGATGGTGTCGCCGGCGTCGAGGACCTGGGTGCTGATCGCGCGGCCCGCCTTGGGCTTGTAGCGCGCCTGCATCTCCTCGACCTCGCGGGTGATCTGCTTCTCCAGCCGCTGCACGGTCGCCTGGGCGGCCTCAGGGGTGGTCGCGGTCGCGGTCACCGTGAGGATGGAGGAGCGGTCCTCGGCGGTCACCTCGAAGGCGGTCGAGAAGCCTTCGCCCTCGATCTCCTTGTGGGTCTGGTTGGTGTTCAGCGAGATCGACAGGGCCTTGGCCATGATGTCCTCGCCGACCTCGACCCAGGTGTTGGTCGACTGCAGCTCGGCCGGGGTGAGCGGCGTGCGGTCGGCCGGCGGGATCAGCATGATCTGGCCGGTCGAGGTGTAGTCGGGCTTGATCGTGAGCAGCGCCCAACTGGTCGCGGCAAGGGTCAAGATGATCATCGGCGCCATGAGATACCAGCGCCGACCCATCAGCTTGGCGAGATCCCAGAGGTCCACGTCATCCCCTCACACAAGCGCGGTCGCCGGTCGGGCGGTATTCATTTGCGCGCATCACTGTCGTTGTTCTGCCTGACTGACGTCTGCTGGTCCGGCTTGCCGGATGATCGCCGATCCCGCTTTGTACCTCTCGCGGCGGGTGGACAGCAACTCGTCCCATAGCCGGACATAAGCCGCCGCCTGGTGTTCCCAGGCCAAGGTGTTGCGGAACCGCGCGAGCGCGACATTGCGCATCGACGCGCGAGCCACCGGATCGTCGAGCAGGCGGTGCAGGGCGACGGCGAACTCCTCGGGGGTGCCGTGCTCAACGTAGACCCCGGCGTCCCCGGCGCTGCGCCGGGTCTCCCGCATGTCCACGCCGACGACGGGCAGTCCCCGGGCGAGGTATTCGACGGTCTTGGCCATTGTCGACACCTCGGCGTGCGCACTGCGAGGATCTGGCTGCAATCCGACGGAAGCGGTGCGCAGCAGCCGGTCGATCTCCTCCACGCCGAGCCAGCCGGTGAACTCCACGACGTCCTCGAGCTTGCGCTCGACGGTCAGCGCCTTGAGGCTCTCCAGGCACTCGCCGTCGCCGGCGACGACGAGGCGCCAGCCCAGCCGGCCGCGCAGCTCGACCAGGCGTTCGGCGGCCAGGATCGCGTTGTCGACGCCGTCCTGCGCGCCCAGCACGCCCAGGTAGACGATGGTGTGGTCGTCGATGTCGGCCGGGGCGGAGGCGACCGGCTTGACCTCGGCGGCCGAGGGCCCGTTGCGGACCACGACGACCCGGGCCGGGTCGCAGCCGCCGCGGCTGATCGCGAGTTCCCGGTAGGACTCGTTGGTCGACACGACCGCCGAGGCGGCGCGCTGCGACCACTTCTCGAAGCGCAGCAGCACCTTGTCCAGCAGCGAGCCGGGGCGCCCGCCGCGCGCCTGGTACACCTCGGGTGACAGATCGTGGTGGTCGAAGATCCACGGCCGGGCCAGCATCCGCATGAGCAGCGCGAGGGGGAAGAAGACGTCGGGCGGGTTGCACACCTGGGCGGCGACCGCGCGGTCGCGGATCACCGCGGCCATCATGTGCCAGCCGATGCAGACGAAGGACCAGGCGAACTCGATGGCGAAGGAGACCGCGCCGCCGGAGGACTCGTACATCTTGTACGAACGGACCTTGGCGTCGACGGTGCCCGGCACGTGGGTGATCTTCGAGACGCCGCGCGGGCAGATCACCGTGACCCGGTAGCCCGCCGCCTCGAGAGCCTTCACCTCACGGATGACCCGCCGGTCGCGCTCGACCGGCAGATTCGCCACCGCAATCACGACGTGAAGTCGCGGATCCTTCACCGAGCCACCTTGCCCTTACCGCGAGCGGTCCGGACCGTAGCGGAGGAGTCGCTCACCGTGCCACCGATCGATTGAAGACGACCCCGACGGTCCGCCAGAGGATCGAGATGTCATACCAGACCGACTTCTTCTCGACGTACATGACGTCGAGCTCGAGGGCGGCCTTGAAGTCCAGGGTGCTGCGGCCGGACACCTGCCACAGGCCGGTCATGCCGGGCCGGCACGCGAAGCGCCGCTCCGCCTCCGGCGGGAACAGGTCCGCCTCCCAGGCGAGGACCGGGCGCGGGCCGACGAGGGACATCTCGCCGCGCACGACGTTCCACAACTGGGGAAGCTCGTCGATGCTGGTGCGGCGCAGGAAGCCGCCGATGGGCGTGATCCGCGGGTCGTTGACCAGCTTGTAGACGCCCTGCTCGCCGCCGTCGACGTCGTCGTCGGAGGTGAGCATCTTCTTGACGAACTCGCGGTGCTGCGCGTCGCTGTTCTTGTTGCTCATCGTGCGGAACTTGATGATCTTGAACGTGCTGCGGTGCAGCCCGAGGCGCTCCTGCCGGAACAGCATCGGGCCCTCGCTGGTCCACTTGACCGCGAGCGCGACCACGAGCAGGACCGGCGACAGCGCGGCGAGGATCGCCAGGGCGACGAGTCCCTCCGCGAGCTGCCGCAGGGACCGCTTCGGGATGAGCGAGCGCCCCTCCCGGTGCCCCTGGATCAGGCCCCAGCCGCTGCCGACCTTGCGCAGCACCCGCTGCGGCATCGGGATCTCGACGGTGGCGTCGTCGGAGAGCTCCACCGCACCGGCGGCCGGCGTGGTGGCCGGCTGCGGCAGGGAGGAGATGACGACGGTGGCGTCATCCGTGGCCTGATCCCCGGTTGAGGACGAGGCCGAGGACGGCGTGGTGTTCAGTGCAGCGTCGACGGCCTGTGGCGCGGTCAACGGCGACACCTCCTCACTGTGCGTTGGTGCGACAACGAACGAGCGAGCTGACGAAGATCAGAGCGCGGTGATCGCCTTGGCGAGGTGGTCCGCGACGTAGGCGACCTCTTCGTCCCGCAGGTGCGGGAAGAAGGGAAGGGAGAGGATCTCGGCGGCGGCCTGCTCGGCCGCCGGAAGGCTGACGGTCTGGTCGGTAGCGTATGCGTGCTGCCGGTGACACGGAACCGGGTAGTGGACCCCGGTGCCGATCCCGGCCTCGTCGAGCAGGCGGCGCACTGCCTCGCGCCCCGGCACCCGGGCGACGAGCAGGTGCCACGCGCTGTCCACCCCGGGCAGCGGTGCCACCAGCGGGATGCCGTGCGCGGCGAGTGCCTCCGCGTAGACCGACGCGACGCGCCGGCGCTGCCCGGTGGCTGAGTCCAGGTCGGCCAGCTTGCGGCGCAGGACGGTCGCCTGCAACGCGTCGAGCCGGCTGTTGCGCCCGATGTAGCGGTGTTCGTAGTGGTCGGTGCCTTCGGACCGGCCGTGGTTGGCCAGCGACCGGATCCGTGAGGCGAGCTGTGCGTCGTCGGTCACGATCGCGCCGCCGTCGCCCCAGGCGCCGAGGTTCTTGCCCGGATAAAAACTAAAGGTTCCGGCAACCCCGTAGGAGCCGGCTCGAACCTTCTCACCTGAGGCGTCATCCGGTGCGTTCGCGCCGTGTGCCTGCGCGGAGTCCTCGATCACGGCGAGGCCGTGCTTGGCCGCGAACGGCAGCACGTCGGCCGGCGGCACCATGTGCCCGTAGAGGTGCACCGGGATCACCGCGGCGGTCCGCTCGGTCTTGCCGGCCTCCAGCGAGGCGGGCGTGACGAGGAGGCTGACCGGGTCGACGTCGACGAAGACGGGGGTGGCGCCGGCGGCCGCGACGGCCGAGGCGGTCGCGATGAACGTGTTGGCCGGGACCAGGACCTCGTCGCCGCCGCCGATGCCGAGCGCGCGCAGCGTCAGCTCGATCGCGTCGGTGCCGTTGGCGACACCCACCGCGTGCGTGGTGCGGCAGTACGCCGCGAAGTCCTGCTCGAAGGCCTCGACGGCCGGCCCGCCGATGAAGCGGGAGTTGCCGGCCAGCGCGCGCACCTCCGCGACGACGTCCTCGACGATCGACGCGTGCGGCGTGGCGAGGTCATTGAACGGGATACGCACGGGACGTGAGGTCCTTTCTCGGGGAAGAAACAGCGGGTCAGACGCTGGCGGGCTGGGAGATGTCGACGGTGCGTCCGGTCGCCATCGACTCGGCGGCGGCCTCGAGGACCTCCACCACCGCGAGGCCGCGGCGGCCGTCGACCTGCGGGGTGCGGCCGGTCAGCGCCGACTGCACGAAGTCGCGGTCGACCTCGCCGAGCGGCTCGGTCATCGGGATGTGCGGTGCGGTGATGCCGCCGTAGCGGTACGACATCGGCACGGTGCCGTCCAGCGGCGCGCCCTGGACGCCCTTGTCGTAGATGCGCAGCCGGCCCTCGTCGAGCATGTCGTCGTAGACCGCCATGCGCTGGCTGCCGACCACGGTCACGCGGCGCACCTTCGACGGGTCGAGCCAGCTGACGTGGATGTTGGCGGTGGCACCGATCGCGCCGTATTCCAGCCGCAGGTAGGCGACGTCCTCGAACGGCGTGCCGGCGTGGCTGGCACCCCAGGCACTCACCGCGGTCGGCGTGCTGCCCAGCACCATGTTGATGATCGAGATGTCGTGCGGCGCGAGGTCCCAGACGACGTTGACGTCGGGCTGGTAGAGGCCGAGGTTCAGCCGCGCGGTGTCGATGTAGTAGATCTTGCCGAGCTCCTCGGCGGCGACCATGTCGCGCAGGTGCTTGACGACCGCGTTGTGCTCGAAGGTGTGCCCGGTGGCCAGGGTGAGCCCGGCCTCGTCGGCCATCGCGACGAGCTCGCGGGCCTCGGCGGTCGACGCGGTCATCGGCTTCTCGACCATGACGTGCTTGCCGGCGGCGAGCAGCCGCTTCGCGAGGGGGGCGTGCGAGCGCGGCGGCGTGGCGATGATCGCGGCGTCGATGAGGTCGATCACCTCGTCGAGGCTGGTGACGCAGAGCGCGCTCGGATACATCCGGCGCAGCGGCTCGATCCGCTCCGTCTGCGCGTCGATCGCGACGACCAGGGACACCTCGGGGAGCGACGAGAGCACCCGGACGTGCTTCGCCCCCCAGTAACCACAGCCGATGACGCCAACCTTCATGACCGACCCTGCTCCCGAAGAATAATCATCGCGGCGCCCCCTCGGCAGTCGCCTAGCGACACTGGCGGATAACGCGTGTGGGAGGCAAGTGGGCACTGGCAATCTCGCCGTGTCGCATTCTTTACATGCCTCTTTTAACGCAACATGAAATGCCACTTTGCGCGATCAAGAACAACAAAAAGCGCGAAATGCAGCTTTGGTACCAAAGTTACGAATCGGACAGGAGTGATCTCCTGCCGCGCAGCTCAGCGTACATGTGGGCCATGAAGTGTGAATCTCGTTCCGGGGTGTAGCGACCTCCGTCGTTCCGCCAGGCAACCCTGCCCGAACGGTCGAGGAAATTTACGCTTTAACCCTGGAGTGGATCATAGTTCGCCTGATAATTGCTTGCGCGACGATGACCGCATTGTCATGGGGTCAATTTCTGTCGACATAGTCACACGGCAGCGCAACGTGCCATCCCGGCGCGGCGAGCGGGGTCACCTCGACCGTGGCCGTGCCCGCCGGATCCGCCGCGCAGGCGGTCTCGGCCGTGCGTAACCCGGTGTGCCAGTCCGGCCCGTCCGCGCGGGCGTTGTCCACCCGGAAGTTCACCGCGCAGACCACCAGCAGCAGCGCCGCGAGCGCGCGCACCCCGGTCACGTCGTTGAGCAGTGCCACGAGGGTGACCAGCACCAGCAGCGCCGGCGCCACGTTGTAGCGGGGCGTGGCGATGCCGCTCAGCGCGACCGGCGCGATGTAGACCAGCGCGCTGTGCACCCCCGCCGCGATCACCAGCGTCCACCGTGGACGGGTCACCTTGCGCAGGCCGAGGACCAGCACCGCGGCGATGAGCAGCCACGCGACGGCGGCGAAGAGCATGCTGCGGGCGCTGACGGTCTGGCCGACCCACCGCTCGCCGAACAGGGCCGTCGGCACGGCGCGCAGCACGAAGCCGGTCACCGCCCGCACCGGGTCCGGAGCCAGGCCCTCCCGCTCGCTCGCCCCGGTCAGCAGCCCCAGCACCTGCACGGCCAGTGGCACCACGAACGCGACCGCCTTCGCCACGGCGTAGCGGTCCCGGTGGAACCACAGCACGAACGCCACGAGCGGCAGGTAGACGCCGGTGAGGATGTCGCTGCCGACGACCAGCACGATCCCGGCGCAGGTGAGGATTTTCCCGGCGGTCGAGGAGGGCCGGCACAGCAGGAACCAGAACAGCACGTACAGGCCGGTCCAGTGCAGGTTCGCGGGGGAGTTCAGCACGTCACCCTGCGCCATCGGCAGCACCGCGACCGGCACCGACACCACCAGCCGGCCCACGGTCGAGGAGATGTACTCCCCGCTGAGGGCGTACGCGGCGATCGCGAAGACCGTCGTGACCAGTGCCGCGCCCACGGCCAGCGCGGCGGCGGCCTGCGACGGCGGCAGCAGCGCGGCGACGCCGGCGACCATGCGGGCGACGAGGTGGTAGTAGCCGGCGTAGGACGTGGTGAACGCCCCGGCGCCGTCGCGCACCGCCTGGGTCAGGAAGATCTCGCCGTCCTCGGCCCAGATCGTGTCCATCGCGCCGGGACCCGGCTGCCGCAGGATCGAGGCGACCGTCCCGGCCGCGAGGGCCCCCACGACCAGCCCGGCCTTCAGCGGACTGCGCCCGGCGCGCCGGACCTGTTCCCGTTCTTCGACGACGGCGACCACAGGTGTACCCCTCAGACGTAAGGGCGGAAGACGGGCTTCACGGCTCGGCCGACCAGATACGCCTCGACGCCGTCGCTCAACGCCTTGGCGTAGACCGCGAGGGCGCCGTCGACCGCCTCGATCGTGCGGTCGATGTCGGCGTCGGTGTGCGAGTAGCTCACCACGAACGACGGGGCGATGACGCCGCGGCGGACCAGCTCCTGCAGGAACAGGGTCCGGAACGGCTGCGACCGCTCGCCGTCGGCGTCCTTGGTCAGGTAGATCAGGTTGCTGTCGCGGCCCGCCACGCCGAAGAAGTCCTCGACCCCGTGCGCCGCCGCGGCCGCCCGCACCCCGTCGGCGAGCCGCCGCCCCTGCCGGTGCAGGTGCTCGATGACCGGCTCCCGCTCGTACACGTCGAGGACGGCCATCGTCGCGGCGAGCGTGTGCGTGTCGGCCCCGTACGTCGTGGACAGCAGGAAGACCCGCTCGCGGTCGGTGTGCAGGCCGCCGAGGGCCATGATGTCGGGCCGGCCGACCAGCGCGGCGACCGCGAAGCCGTTGCCGAGCGCCTTGCCGTAGGTGGTGAGGTCGGCCTGGACGCCGTGCACGTGCGACGCGCCGCGCAGGTGCCAGCGGAACCCGGTGATGATCTCGTCCAGGATCAGCACGATGCCGTGCCGGTCGCACAGCGCCCGCAGGCCGGACAGGAAGCCCGGCGCGGGCGGCTCGGTCGTCTCGACCTCCTGCACCAGGCAGGCGAGCCGCCCCGGGTGCGCGGCGATCAGCGCCTCGACGCTGGCCAGGTCGTTGTAGCGGTACCGCACGGTCAGCTCACGGATCGCGCCCGGGATCCCGGCCGGCATCCCGGTGGTGCCGATGAACCAGTCGTCGGTGGAGAAGAACGGGTGGTCGGCGCAGACCGCGACCAGGTCCCGCCCGGCGAACGCGCGGGCGAGCTTCACCGCGGCGCTGGTCGCGTCGGAGCCGTTCTTCGCGAACTTCACCATCCGGTCGGGCACGCCGAGCGCGGTGCGCAGCCGCTGCGCCGCGGTCAGTTCGATGGTCGCCGGGCGGCTGAAGTTCAGCCCCTCGGCCATCTGCCGCGCCGCGGCCTCGACCACCGGCGCGTACCCGTGGCCGAGCGTGACCGAGCGCAGCCCCATGCCGTACTCGACGAACTCGTTGCCGTCGGCGTCCCACACGTGGCAGCCGCTGCCCCGCACGATGAAGCCGGGCGCCTCCTGCGGGAACTGGTCGTCGCCCTTCGCGTAGGTGTGTGCGCCGCCCGGGATGACCGCGTGTGCCAGGGGCCGCAGCCGGTTGGACTCGTCGAACTGCAAAGAACTGCTCCCTACGATCTACGCAACATCGGTTGTACCTTCCGCATGACCATCCCCCTGGTACGCGTGTCCAGCGCGAGCAGCAGCCCACCTGAGATGCCGGTGGCGAGCACGCCGTACACCACGAATTTGAGCACCCACGGGCCGCCGACGAGACCGAATCGGTCGACGAGGAAGGGGATCGCGAAGCCCGCGGCGCCCGCGATGAACGCCGGCACCGTCGGGCCGAGGATCTGCCAGGAGTCGACCTTCAGCACCCGGACGAAGGTGACGTACATCATCAGGATCGTGATCGACAGCTCGACCGCGGCCATGCCCAGCGCGATCGCGGCGACCTGGTCCCGGTCGTCGGTGGAGCCGTTGAGCCACCTGCCGATGAGGTAGAACGTGGCGACGCCCACGACGAGCTGGAACCACGCCATCGCGGTGTTGAGGCCGGGCCGGCCGACCGCTTGCAGCGCGGGGCCGAGCAGCACCCCGTAGACGTTGACGACGCCGACGATGCACAGCAGCTGCATGCCGGTGCCGGCCGGCGACCATTCGGGGCCGAGCAGCGCGACGAGCGGCTTCGCCGTGGCGGCGAGGATGCCCAGCGCCGGCAGCCCCGCCACGGCGGAGACGTGCAGCATCTTGGCCAGGCGGTCGCCGAGCTCGGCCGGTCTGCGCTGCAGCCGGGCCAGCTCCGGCAGTGACACCTGCTGCAGCGAGCGGCTGGTCACCTCGGTCAGCATGTCGGGCAGGCGCTGCGCGATGCGGTACAGGCCGACCGCCACCGGCCCGAAGAACTTGGCCAGCACGAGCAGGTCCATGCGGATGGACAGGAACACGCCGATGCCGCCGAGCGCGGACTGGGCGGAGAACCCCCACAGGTCCTTGATCGCCTGGCGGGGGAACCGGAAGCGGGGCCGCCAGTCGGTGACGGTCCACAGCACGACCGCGCCGACGACACCGGTCACCAGCTGCTGCGCCACCAGGGCCCAGGCCTGGTAGCCGGCGACGGCCATGATGATGCCGACCACGCCGCCGATGACGTTTGCGATCAGTGTCCGGATGGCGAGGGGACGGAACGTCATGTTCCGCCGCGTGATCGCCTCGGGGACGACGGTCAGCCCCTGCAGCAGGATCATCGGGGTCAGCGCCACGCAGATCATCGTGACCTCGGGCTGGTTGTTGAACGACGCCCACAACGGCGCCGCGCCGGCCGCGAGGGCGGTGAGCACGACGCTGCCGCCGATGACGAGCCAGAAGCCGGCGTCGAGGTGGTCGCCGTCGAGCTTCTCCCGCTGGATGATCGTGGTCAGCAGCGTCTGCTGGAGCAGCATCTGCGTGATCATCACGAACAGCAGCGCGGTGCCCACGACGCCGAACGCGTGCGGGCCGAGCATGTGCGCCAGCACGAAGGTGACGATGGTCGTGGTGCCGAGCCGGCCCGCGGTCAGCGCGTAGGACCAGAAGATCGCCGACTTGAGCCGCTTGCGCGGCGCCTCCTCCGGATCTTTCTCCGGGTCCTTCGCCAGGTCCTTCTCCGGCGAAGGTTTGGTCGAGGTCAGCGCCCCGATCTCCACGGTGCTGTCAAGGTCGACGGTGCGGTCGAGCGGATCGACGGACTGGTCGACGCCCTGACTCATGCGGGACTCCTAGGCCTGAGACTGCTGGTCCGACGGCTGTTCCCACGGCGGTGGGGCGATCGGGGTGCGGGTGATCGAGCGGCGGATGCGGCCCAGCTTGGCCCGCCCCCGGCGGGTGCCCCAGGAGGTCAGGAACGCCCCGGTGGCCACCGCCCGCTCGGTCACGGGCAGCTCGTTGCTCATGAGCGCCTTGGTGATCTCCCAGGTCATCCTGGTGTGGTGGCTCTGGTCCGAGGCCGGCTTGCGCTTGCGGGTCTTGCCCTTGGCCGCGCCCGGCTCCAGCCACTCGAGCACCTCGTCGGTGTCACGCTGGGCGCCGAACGTGTTGGTCGCGTGCATCCGGCGGAAGAACAGCCGCTGCGGCACCTGCACGAACTCGCCGCGCAGCGCCAGCTCGTGCAGCATCCGCACGTCGCTGGACAGGAACGGCCCGAGCAGCCGCGTCTTGCGCAGCACGTCGGTGCGGATCACGCCGAAGACCTCGTTGCAGAGGTTCCACTTGCGCGCGTACCAGCTCACCCGGCTGCGTGAGCGCAGGTCGTGGGTGTCCATGGCGTCGTCCCACGGGCCGATCTCGTTGCCGTCGCTGTCGATCAGCATCGTCTGCGGGAAGGCCAGGATCGCCTCCGGGTGCGCGTCGAGCGCCTCCACGCACCGGCTGATCAAGCTCGGCGCGGCGAGGTCGTCGTGCGCGGCCAGGCGGAACAGCTCGCCGCGGGCCAGCTGCACCACCCGCCGGAAGTTGCCGGCCTCGCCGAGGTTCTCCGGGTTGCGGTACACCCGGACCCGCTCGTCCTTGGCGGCGTAGCGCTCCAGGATGTCCCAGGTGCCGTCCGTGGACAGGTTGTCGCAGACGACGATCTCGAAGTCCGGGTAGTCCTGGGCCAGCATCGACTCGAGCGCGAGGGGCAGGTACTTCTCGACGTTGTACGTCGTCATGCCGATCGTCACGCGAGGGTTGGTCGCAGGCATCAGGCCACCAGGATCTCTGCGGTCACGCCAAGGTCGGCGAGGGACTTGGCGATCTCTTCCTTGTAGGCGGGGTTGGTGATCACGACGGCCTTCGGCTGCAGCGTCGTCAGCGTGGACGGCGGGTCGACCCGGTGCCCGGTGACCGGCAGGAACCGGCCCCACTTGCGCGGGTTGAGGTCCACGACGCCGTGCAGGCCCAGCTCGCGGTCGGCGAGGGTCAGGAACTGCACGCCGCGCGAGCCCGCGCCCCACAGCACGGGCCGGGCGCCGTCGGCGTTGAGCTTCGCGATCGTGGTGCGCCAGCGCTCCCGCTCGGCGTGGTGCCGCTCGGCGAAGCCGGCGATCGCCGCGAGCTGCTTGTCGCGGGCCCGCATCGACGGCAGCTCGCCGGTGTGCGCGACGTGACCGCCGGCGCGGGGCCGGTTCGCCGACACCTCGATGTAGCGGAACATCCCCGAGAACAGCGTCCCCGTGGACTCGACCGTCCAGCCCGCCCGGCTGAAGATGCTGGCGAGGGAGTACGCGTCGAAGTAGGACACGTGCGGGTAGATGACCTCCCAGCCGGCGGTGGCGAGGTCGTAGACCGCGTCGGGGACCTCGACGTAGCCGAAGACCTCGCGACCCTTGGCCTGCTCCCGCAGGTCGACCAGGAACTCGTGCGGGTCGTCGAGGTGCTCGAACCAGTGCCGCGAGGTGAAGAAGTCATACTTCGGCAGGCCGGCGACCCGCGGGGCGAGCCCGCTGTGGAACGTGGTCGCGCCGCTGGTGCCGATCTCGCCCGCGTACATCGCGTCGTAGCCCACGCCGGTCGCGCCGCTGACGTGGGTGAGCTCCTTGAGGAACTCGCCCTGGCCGCACCCGATGTCCAGCACGAGCTTGCCGCTCAGGTCGTACCGCTCGCTGAGGCTCTGCACCAGGTCCGCGGAGAACCGCTGGAACGCGGGGGAGAAGTGCAGGTTGGTGTCCATCGTCGTGTCGTAGACCAGCAGGTCCGGCTCGAACGCGATGTTGCGCACGTAGGCGCAGCGCGGGCAGTGCGCCAGCTCCATCCTGCCGACGGGGGACGCGACGGCGTCGCCGTGGGCCTCCCAGTGCACCCCGCACAGGACCGGGATGTCACCGAGGTCGGCGAACGGGACCAGCCGCTCCTCGCCGCACGCGTCGCAGAGACGGTCCGTACTCATGCCACCCACCGCAGGTTGTTGTCGAGCTTGCCGGCCGCCATCAGCGACTTGATCCGCTTGATGCGCTGATGGGTCTCGCTGCCGAACTGCTCGATCGTGAGGCCGTGCCGCTGGTACTGCTCGATCAGCTGCTCGACGCCGAGCTTGACGGTCCACTTCGGCTGGAACTCGGGGACCTCCGCCGCGATCAGGTCGCAGGTGACCCGGTAGTTGCGCAGGTCCGTGCCGGCGCCCTCGGCGAAGGTGACCTCGCTGCCCGGCACCACCTCGGCGACCAGGTTGGCCACGTCGCGGATCAGGTAGTTCTCGCTGCTCTTGCCGACGTTGTACGCCTTGGCGTGCACCCGGGCCCGGTCGACCTCCAGCAGCGCCAGGAAGGCGGCGGAGATGTCCTCGATGTGCACCAGGGGGCGCCACGCCTTGCCGTCGGACAGCAGCCGGACCTGCCCGGTGAGCAGCGCGTGCGCGGCGAGGTCGTTGACGACCAGGTCGCCGCGCAGCCGGGGGGAGAACCCGTACGCCGTGGAGTTGCGCAGGAACACCGGCGAGAAGTCGTCGTCGGCCAGCTCCAGCAGGCCCTGCTCCGAGAGGATCTTCGACTCTCCGTAGGGCGTCACCGGCTGGAAGCCGGCCGTCTCGTCCAGCGGGGTGTCGTCGGCGCCCTTGCCGTAGAGCGAGCAGGACGACGAGAACAGGAACCGCTGCACCCCGGCGGCCTTCGCGGCCTTCGCCAGGCGGATCGTCGAGCGGTGGTTGACGTCATACGTCAGGTCCGGGTTGAGGTTGCCCAGCGGGTCGTTGCACAGCGCCGCGAGGTGCATGACCGCGTCGAAGCCGGTGACGTGGGACGGCTCGACGTCACGGAGGTCGACGCGCAGCGTCTTGACCTCCTCCGGCGCCGGCCCGAGCACGCAGTCCGCGAACAACCCCGTGTCCAGACCGACCACCTCGTGCCCGGCCTGCCGGAGTATCGGCACCAGCACGCTGCCGATGTATCCGTCGTGACCAGTGACGAGAACGCGCATGGCAAAGCTCCCGAACGCTCGGCGGGTGGAAGGAGAGTCTAAGAGGGACCGAAAGTGCCCTCGGTGGTGTGTCGGACTTCTTACTCTGGCGTTGAACTGCAGTCTTCGGTGACCGCTAGCTTCTTGGCCTGGATTCTGCCTTAGGCTGACGCGTCCACATCTTGCTCCTGCGGTATAGCTTCCGCCATGAAGCAGAAGCCTAGCGCCAACGATTATTTTGGGGGGACGCATGCCCGTTGTCTCGTGCCGGCTCTGTGGCGCCGAGCTCACCGAGACCTTCGTCGACCTCGGTATGTCACCACTGTGTGAGAGCTACGTCTCCGCGGATCGGGTCGACGCACCGGAAACGTTCTACCCACTGCACGTGCGCACCTGCTCTGAGTGTCTGTTGGTGCAGCTCCCGGCGTACGTGGCGGGTGAGGAGATCTTTTCCGACTACCTGTACTTCTCCTCCTATTCATCCTCCTGGGTGGAGCACGCCCGCCGGTACTCCGTCGCTATGATCGAGAAGCTCAGCCTAACGGCCGACAGCCTGGTCGCCGAAGTGGCCAGTAATGACGGGTACCTTCTGCAGCATTTTGTGGCCGCGGGTATTCCTGTGATCGGCGTTGAGCCAGCCGGAAATGTCGCGGCGGTGGCCCGCGAAAAGGGGATCCGGACCGAGGTCTGCTTTCTCGGGCCGGAAACCGGCGAATCGGTCGCGGCGCAGTACGGCCGCGCGGACCTGGTTGCCGCAAATAACGTCTATGCGCACATTCCGGACATCATTGGCTTCAGTCAGGGCCTCGCGAATTTGGTCAAACCGGACGGATTGGTCACGCTGGAGTTCCCGCACCTGCTCCGCCTGATCGAGCGCCGGCAGTTCGACACGATCTACCACGAGCACTACCAGTACCTGTCGCTGCTCACCGCGTCCCGGGCGCTCGCCAAGGGCGGGCTCACCGTCGTCGACGTGGAGGAGCTGTCGACGCACGGCGGGTCGCTGCGCGTACACGCGCAACACACCGGGACCGCGGGGGAGCCGTCGGTGGCGGTCAAGGCCGTCCTCGACGCCGAGGCCACGGCGGGCCTGCACACGTTCGAGGGGCACCAGGGCTTCGCCGACGAGGTCTTCACCATCAAGCGTGACCTGCTCGACTTCCTCATGAAGGCCCGCGCCGAGGGCAAGCGGGTCGTCGGCTACGGCGCCCCGGGCAAGGGCAACACCCTGCTCAACCACTGCGGCATCCGTGAGGACCTGCTCGAGTACACGGTCGACCGGTCGCCGCACAAGCAGGGCATGTTCCTGCCGGGCACGCACATCCCGATCCACGAGCCGGAGCGCATCGCCGCGGACCGGCCCGACTACGTCCTCGTCCTGCCGTGGAACCTGCGCACCGAGATCAGCGCGCAGCTGTCCTACGTGCGTGACTGGGGCGGCAAGCTGGTCTACCCGATCCCGGCTCTCGACGTTGAGGGGTAGTTTGTCGTGAAGGTCGTCCTGTTCTGCGGTGGTCTCGGCATGCGGATGCGCGAGGGCACCAGCAACGTGCCCAAGCCGATGGCGATGATCGGTGACCGGCCGCTGCTGTGGCACGTGATGCGCTACTACGCCCACTTCGGACACACCGACTTCGTTCTCGCCCTGGGCTACGGGGCGGCCGTGGTCAAGGACTACTTCCTGCACTACGACGAGACGCTTTCCAACGACTTCACCCTCGTCGGCGGCAACCGCGACGTGCAGCTGTTCTCGACCGACATCACCGACTGGAACATCACCTTCATCGACACCGGCCTCAAGGCCACGATCGGTGAGCGGCTTATGCGCGTGCGCAAGTACGTCGAGGACGAGCCGATGTTCCTGGCCAACTACGCCGACACGCTGACCGACGCGCCGCTGCCGGAGATGGTGGAGCGGTTCCGGGAGTCCAGCGCGGCGGTCAGCATGCTCGCCGTGCCACCCGTGTCCACCCACCACGTCGTGGAGATGGGCGCCGACGGTGCCGTCTCGCGGGTCCGGGACTTCCGCGAGCTGATGACCTGGGAGAACGGCGGCTACTTCATCATGCGGCCGGACATCTTCGACGTCCTGCGCGACGGCGAGGACATGGTGCCGCACGCCTTCGACCGGCTCATCCCGGACCGCAAGCTGCTCGCGCAGCAGTACGACGGGTTCTGGCGCGCGGTCGACACGTTCAAGGACCGCGCGGAGATGGAGGAGGCATACAACCACGGCAACTGCCCGTGGATGCTGTGGGACTCCACCCGCCGCCCGTCCCTCGTCCCCACGCAGCGCGCGTGATCGAGTTCTCGCTGGCCGGCGTGCGGTCCGTCGTCGCCCTGGGTGCCCACCCGGACGACATCGAGATCGCCGCCGGCGGGCTGCTGCTGTCCCTGCCTCCAGGGGTGTCGGTGCAGTACGTCCTCGCGACGGGTGTGCCGGCCCGGCAGGACGAGGCCCGCGCGGCCGCGACCGCGTTCCTGTCCCAGGGCACCGTCACGTTCCACCTCAACGACCTGCCCGACGGGCGCCTTCCCGCGCACTGGAACGCGACCAAGGAGATCGTCGAGGCCGCGTCCCGGCTCGGCACCCCGGACCTGGTCCTGGCGCCGTCGACCGACGACGCGCACCAGGACCACCGGCTGCTCGGCTCGCTCGCCTCGACCGCGTTCCGGGACTCCCTCGTCATGCACTACGAGATCCCGAAGTGGGACGGCGACCTCTCCCGGCGCAACGTCTACGTGCCGCTCACCCGTGAGCAGGGCCGGCGGAAGGTCGAGCTGCTGCACGAGCACTTCCCGTCGCAGAAGGCCCGCGACTGGTGGGACGACGAGGTGTTCCTCGGCCTGGCCCGGATCCGCGGCATGGAGTGCCGGGCCCACTACGCCGAGGCGTACACGGTGACCAAGTCCGTGGTGCGCTTCTAGGGCCCTTGGGTGACGGGCCTGCCGCCCTCGAGGTAGACGTTGCTGGCTTCCCACGTGACGCCGTCGAGGTCCTCGTTGGAGGCGGGCCCGTACCGGCTGTTCTGCACGAACACGTTGTTGCGGAACACGACCTTCTCCGCCTTCGTGTCCGGGCGCAGGTTCACCGTGTAGTTGCCGCCGGTGAACAGGTTGTCCTCGACGAGGAGATCGCTCAGCTTCGGGGCGGTCTCCGAGCCGAGCTGGAAGCCCGCGTTGAACGGGTCGTTGGTCGTCGGGTTGAACGCCTCGAGGGTGTTGTGTCGCACGATCATGTGCTCGCCGCCGGTCGTCTGCAGGATGTCCTGGTGATCCTTCTCGTCGGTGAAGACGAGATCGTGGATCCAGTTGTCCTCGATGACGGCGCCGTCGGAGACGCGGGGGCCCTCGTTGAGGTGGTGCATGTTGACGCGGCGCATCGTGTAGTGACCGAAGCCGACGCCGAGCCCCTGGCCCTCACCCACGATCTCGGTGTCCTCGATGAGCAGGCTCGCGCCGGGCACCACGTCGTCGAACACCCGGATGATCATGCCGCCCTTGTTCTTGCAGCTGATCTTCGACCGCTTGATCGTGACGTTCTTCGCTTTGATGTCCAGGCAGTCGGTGAGGATCTTGCCGTCGATGACGGTGTTGTCCTGGGTGATCGCATACTGCCCGGTGTACGGGGTGAGCTCCGTCCCGGCCGGCACCCCGGTGTTGTCGGGGCCGGGCCAGGGCTTCGTGGCCTTGACCGGACCCGCGACGAGGCCGGCGCCGGTGGTCGCGTGCTTCTTGCCGGGCTCGTCGAAGGCGTAGCTGGCCTTGTACGGCTGGTCGTCGACCGTCGAGTCCCTGACCACCGCGGGGGCGCCGGCGAAGTGCTGGAAGCCGGTGCCGCAGCCGTGGACCTTCACCTTCGCCGCGGTGTAGCCGCCGTTGCCGACGCCGACCATGTCCTTGGCGTCGCACCACACCTCGGTGTTCTCCACGACGGTGCCGCTGAAGCCGGGGAACACCCGGATCGCCACCGTGCCCTTGTGCCGCACGGTCGAGTTGACCACCTTGACGTTGTCGGCCTTGATGTGCAGGGCCGTGGTCAGGTGCTGCCCGTCGACGACGGTGCCGGCGGTGCTGATGACGGTGGCCTTCTCACCGCTGGTCGACTGGCTCTGCGAGCCGCCCGACAGGTACTGCACGACCGCGACGGTGCCCGCGGCCACCACGACCACGATCGCGACACCGATCGCGACGCGGCGGCGTGTGAACAGGCGCGGCCCGGTAGGTGGAGCGGTGTGACGTCCGGGCCGGCTTCTCTGCACCTGCTCCGTGCTGCTCACAGCGTCACCTCCGCTGCGCTCCGGCGCCGCCGTGAGCCAATCCTGCAATCCCGGTGCGCGGTTCCTCCGCTTCGCTCCGGACCGCTCACAGCGTCACCTCCGCTGCGCTCCGGCGCCGCCGTGAGCCAATCCTGCAATCCCGGTGCGCGGTTCCTCCGCTTCGCTCCGTGCTGCTCACAGCGTCACCTCCGCTGCGCTCCGGCGCCGCCGTGAGCCAATCCTGCAATCCCGGTGCGCGGTTCCTCCGCTTCGCTCCGGACCGCTCACACGATCTCCCCCTGTACGTGACTCGGCGCGCAGACCCGCGGACGATACGTGATCTGTCATCACGCCCTCAACCTGAGTGTCGGCTTTCTGCACATGGCGCACAGGGACTTTCGGCAGTTCGGACAGGCCGGATCGGCTTCCCGCCAGACTTTCCCACCCGATCCGGGGTTACTCGGCGGCGACCTTCACCTTGCCGTTGCCGTTGGTCGCGCCGCCTCCGGTCGCGCTCGTCGTGGTGCCGGCGGCCGGGGCGGCGGCCGGCGCGGCCTCAGCGTCGCGGCGGGCGGCCTCCCGGATCGCCTCGGCGGCCTGCTCGGCCTCCGCGATCGTCTGCGCGGCGCGCTCGGCGGCCTCGGTCCCGGCGGCGGTCGCGAGCTGCTCGATCTCCTGCGCCCGCCGCTGCGCGGCCTCGGCCCGCTCCTCCGCCTGGCGCAGCCGCTCCTCGGCGGCGGCGGCCTTCTCGCTCAGCGCCTCGGCGTCGACGGTGCGCTGCCGCAGCTCGGCCAGGTGCGCCTCGGCGGCCGCGACCTGGGTGGTGAGGTCCGTCTCCTGGGACCGCAACCCTGCCAGCTCGGTGCTCAGCGCCGCCTCGGCCTGGGCGACCTTGCTGGTGAGCGCCGTCTCCTGCTCGCGCAGCTCGGCGAGGCGGGCCTCCGTGGTCGCGGACTCCTTCACTCGCCGCCGCAGTTCGGCCTCCTGCGCGGCGGCCTCGGTGAGCCGCCCCTGCAGCGCCGTCTCCTGCGTGCGCAGCTCGGCGAGCCGCGCCTCGGCGTCGGCGGCCTCCGTGGCCCGCTCCCGCAGCTGCGCCTCCTGGGCGGTCAGCTCCGTGATCCGCTGCTCGGCGGCCTCGGCCTCGGCGAGCCGCGCGGTCAGTGCCGTCTCCTGCTCGCGCAGCTCGGCGAGGCGGGCCTCGGCGGCGGTGACGTCCTGCTCCCGCTGCTCCTGGCCTTCCTGCGCCGCCGCGGTCGCGGCGAGTCGCTCGGTCAGCGCCTGCTCCTGCTCGCGCAGCTCGGCGAGGCGCGCCTCGGCGGCGGTGGCGTCCTTGAGCCGTTCGCGGAGGGCGGCCTCCTGCGACTGGACCTCTGCCAGGCGGGCCTCGGCCTCGGCGAGCTTCGCGGTGACCGCCTCGACCTCGGCGGCGGTGGCCTGGGCGGCCGCGTCGGCCTTCGTCCTGGCGTCGGTGGCGGCCTTGGCGTCAGCGGCGGCCTTGACCTCGTGTGCGGCCTTGACCTCGGCGGCGGTGGCTTCGGCGGCGGTCACGGCCGCGGCGGCGCGCAGCGTGTCGGCCTCGGTCGCGGCGTCGGCGCGCAGGGACTCGGCCTCGGCCGCCGCGGCGGCGCGGAGCTGGTCGGCCTCGGCCTTCGCCGCGGCGCGGGCCTCGGCAAGCTCACGCTCCGCCGTGGCGCGCAGCTCGGCGAGCTCGGCGTCATGGGCGGCGCGCAGGTCGCGCAGCTCCTGCTCGATCGCGGCGCGGGCGGCGGCCGCCTGCTGCGCGGCCTCGGCGCCGGCCTTCTGCGTCGCCTCGTCGGTGCTCTTCTGGTGTGCCTCGGTCGCGGCGGCGTGCGCCTCGGCGGCCGCGGCCTCGGCCTTCGACACCGCCGTGTCGGCGATGGCCTTCGCCTGCGCGGCGGCCTGCTCGGTGACGGCGGTCGCGGCCTGCTCGGCCTGCGCGGCGACGGTCGCGGCGTGCTCCTCGGCCCGCGCGGCGACGGTGGCCGCGGCCCCTGCGCCTTGGCGGCGACGGCGGCGGCGGCCTGCTCCGCCTGCGCGGCCACGGCGTCGGCCTGCTGCCGTGCCTGCGCGGTCACCGACTCGGCCTGCTGCTGTGCCTGGGTCGTGACCGCGGTCGCCTGGGCCTGTGCCTGCGCGGTGACGGCGTCGGCCTGCTGCTGCGCCTGGGTCGTGACCGCCGTCGCCTGCGCCTGTGCCTGCGCCAGGATCGCGTCGGCCTGCTGCTGTGCCTGGGTCGTGACGGTGGTGGCGTGCTGCTGCGCGGCGGCGGCGTGCTGGTCGGCGTGCGCACGGACCTGCGTCGAGTGCTGCTCGGCGCTCGCCCGCAGCTCCTGCAGCTCCTGCTCCGCCTGGAGGCGGGCCTGCTCGAGCTGCGCGGTGACGGCGGCGGTGATGCGCTGCGCCTCGGCGTGGGCGTGCGCGACGATCCGCTCGGCCTCGGCCCGCGATGCGGCGGCCCGCTCCTCGACCGCGCGGGTCTCCGCGTCGAGGACGGCGCGACGCTCCGTAACCAGTCGCTCCTCCTCCGCACGGCGGGCGGCGAGGGCGAGCTCGAAGTCCTCGTTGGCCTTGGCGGCGCGGCCGCGGGCGTCGGCGAGCAGCCGCTCCGCCTCGGCGCGCAGGCCAGAGATGTCCTGCACGGCGTTGGCGCGGATCGACTCGGCCTGATCCTCGGCGAGGCCCAGGATCTGCTCGACGCGGGCGCCCAGATGACGGAACGAGACCTCGCCCACAGGACCCCGCCTGCGCAGGTCAGCGAGCTCCATCTGCAGGTCCTGAACCTGTGACGCGAGTGCCTGGACCTGGCCCCAGACCTCCTCGTTCTCCAGCTTCAGGGCATGGATCTCGTTCTCTGACTGAGTCCAGTACTTGTCGACCTGGCTGCGGTTGTATCCACGCAGTGCGGTCTCGAAGTCGGGCTCTGAAGAGACGCCGCCCGGGCCGGTGTCGAAGAGGTCGCCGTCTGCCATAACACCCATCCTCACACGCAACGTCCCGCCACGCGCAATTACACACCGCGCATGACGGGACGTGCGATCGAACTCCCCGTGAATGATAGAGAAGCGGCCGGATCACCGCGCCCCGCGAGCGTCAGGCGGAGACTTTGTCCCCGTCGCCGGACTTGGCCTTCTTGGCGTCGGCCGGGCCACCCTGCTGCGGGGGCTGGACCGACGGCATGATCCCGGCGAGACCGGAGAGCATCTGACCGAGCTGCGAGGTGACCGCGTCCTTCTGGCGAGTGAGGTCCTCGACCTCGCGCCGGGCGCGCTGGGTGGTCTCCTCGGCCTCGGCGCGAGCCTCGCTGAGCTGGCGGTGCGCCTCGGCGCGGGCCTCGTTGACCGTCTTCTCGGACAGGTTCTTGGCCTTCTCGAGGGTCTCGGCTGCGCTGCGCTCGGACTCGACCCGACGGGCCTCGGCCCGCTGCTCGATCTCCTTCGCGCGGTCCTCGGCGGCCCGGGCGCGGCTCTCGGCCTCGTTGACGAGCTTCTGGGTCGCGGCGACCGCGGAGGCGTGGCGGGCGGACTCGTCGCGCTCCGCCTTCTCCTGCCGCTCGGCGATCTCCAGCGCCAGGGACTGCAGGTCCTTGTCGCGCTTGTCCCGGGCGTCGGTCAGCAGCTTGGTCGCCTCGGCGCGCTTCTCCTCCGCCTCGCGGGCGGCCTTGGCGCGCAGCTGGGTGATCTCCCGCTCGGCGGTGGCCCGCAGCGTCGCGACCTCGCGCTCGACGGTCGCCTTCAGCTCGGCGACCTCGTGCGCGGTGGCCGTGCGCAGCTGCTTGGTCTCGCGCTCCGCGTCGGCGCGCAGCGTGTCGGCCTCGCGCCGGGCCTGGACCCGGACCTCGGCGGCCTCGCGCTCGGCGGCGGTGCGCAGGTTGCCGGCTTCGCGCTCAGCGGTCGCCTTCATGGCGGCGGACTCGGCCCGCGCCTTGTCGGTGATCTCGCGAGCCTCGAGACGCGCGGCGGAGATGATGCCCTCGGACTCCCGCTTGGCCTCGCCCCGGTGGTCGTTGGCCTGCTCCTCGGCGAGCCGCAGGATCTGCTCGACCCGCGTGCCCAGCCCCGACAGCGTCGGCCGGTTGTTCTCCTCCAGCTGCTTGTTCGTGTCGCTCAGCTTCTGCTCCATCGTGCCGAGCCGCTGCTCGGTCTGACGGATGCGCCGCTGGGACTCAGCGAGGCGACCCTCGGCCTCTTCGCGAGCCTGGTTGGCCTGCTGGAGCTGCGCGTTGATCCGCTGCAGCTTGGCGTCGACCTGGGCACGGTCATAGCCGCGCAGGACGACACTCAGCTCTTCGTGATCCGAGCCGTTCTGAAAGAAGTCAACCGAGGACTGCTGCTGGGGCATTGGCACATACTTGCAGACCACGGGGGGGCTTTCGCAAGGGTGCAACGGCACTCTTCCGAGATGGTCACAAGGTCAACTTCACCAGGGCAGGACACGCCCCGTGTTTGTCACGCTTTGTCGGCGTGTCGCCTGGCCGTCCGGCCAGGTCAAGGTCACCGAACGGCGTGCACACCGAGAGAATGCCCACCCCGGATGACATGGGTGTTCTGCCTGCAGTGGGCAAAAAACAACCGCGCCGGGAGGGTCACGTCATTGTGACCTTCCCGCCGCGGGGTCCTGGAGCTGCCGGACCGGTCCCGCTACTGGTCGCGGAAGCGGTTGATCGCCTGCTCGTGCTTTGCGCGCAGATCTGGGTCGCGGACGCCCAGACCCTCGGACGGGGCCAGGCACAGGACGCCGACCTTGCCCTGGTGGGCGTTGCGGTGCACGTCGTGGGCGGCCTGGCCGGTCTGGTCCAGCGCGTACGTGCGCGACAGCGTCGGATGGATCCGGCCCAGGGCGATGAGCCGGTTGGCCTCCCACGCCTCGCGGTAGTTGGCGAAGTGGCTGCCGACGATGCGCTTGAGGTTCATCCACAGGTACCGGTTGTCGTACTGGTGCATGAACCCGGACGTCGAGGCGCAGGTGACGATGGTGCCGCCGCGCTTGGCGACGTAGACGCTCACGCCGAAGGTCTCGCGGCCGGGGTGCTCGAACACGATGTCGGGGTCGTCGCCGCCGGTCAGGGAGCGGATCTCGGCGCCGAAGCGGCGCCACTCGGCGGTGTCCTGGGTGTGCTCGTCCTTCCAGAAGGTGTACGAGGAGCGGTCGATCACCAGCTCGGCACCCATGGCCCGGCACAGGTCGGCCTTCTGCGGGCTGGACACGACGCAGACCGGGGTCGCGCCGCCGTTGAGGGCGAACTGCGTCGCGTAGGAGCCCAGGCCGCCGGACGCGCCCCAGATGAGGACGGTGTCGCCCTGCTTCATCTGCGCGCCGTGGTGGGAGACCAGCTGCCGGTAGGCGGTGGAGTTGACCAGCCCGGGGCAGGCCGCCTCCTCCCAGGACAGGTGGGCGGGCTTCGGCATGAGCTGGTTGGCCTTGACCAGGGCCAGCTCGGCGAGGCCGCCGAAGTTGGTCTCGAAGCCCCAGATCCGCTGCTGCGGGTCCAGCATCGTGTCGTCGTGGCCGGCGGCGTCCTCGAGCTCGACGCTCAGGCAGTGCGCGACCACCTCGTCGCCCGGCTTCCACTTGCTCACGCCGGGGCCGACCTTGAGCACCACGCCGGCCGCGTCGGAGCCGACCACGTGGTAGGGCAGGTCGTGGCGCTTGGAGAGGTCGTTGAGCCGGCCGTACCGCTGCAGGAAGCCGAACGTCGAGACGGGCTCGAAGATCGAGGTCCAGACGGTGTTGTAGTTGACCGCGCTGCCCATGACGGCGATCAGCGCCTCGCCGGGGCCGACCTCCGGGGTCGGGACCTCCTGCACGTGCAGGGACTTTCGGGGGTCCTTGTCGCGGGTGGCGAGGCCGTCGAACATGTCGGTCTCGTCGGCGCGCACGACCACGCCGCGGTACGACGACGGCACCGGCAGGCCGGCCACGGCGCGGAGCTCGGCTGCAGGGTCCGTGGCCCGCTCCGCCTGCATGATCGCGTCGAGGATCTGCTGCACCGCTGGCTCCTTAACGTCCGGGATGAAGGCAACAAGCGTGGAACCCCGGAATGCGGGGTGCCTATGGGGATCGGCGACACATCTCGATGCCCTCATCCGGACGTTACTGAACAGTAGCTACATCAGGAACCGGCCTGTGAAGAAGTCCACTGACCGGCTCAGGAGTGGTTGCTCGAAGTTGCGCGGAATGGCTCCACCAGCTCCACGAGTACGCCTCCGGCGTCCTTCGGGTGTACGAAATTGATGCGCGAGTCGGACGTTCCGCGCCGCGGCGACTCGTACAGCAGGCGGACGCCGCGGGACCGCAGCTCGGCGCAGGTTGCATCGATGTCTGTCACCGTGTACGCGAGCTGCTGCATGCCCGGACCGCTGCGGTCCAGGAACTTCGCGATGGTCGAGGCCGGGCTCAGCGGGGCGAGCAGTTGCAGGCACCCGCCGTCCGTGGTCGGCCCGACCGACAGCATGGCCTCGCGCACGCCCTGTTCCTCGTTGGTCTCCTGGTGCACGCAACGCATGCCGAACACGCGCGCATAGAACTCGATCGCCTGGTCGAGATCGGCCACGGCGATACCCACGTGATCGATGCGCAGGATGCCGACGGGTGAGATATCCAACTGCGGGTCGGAAGACGTCATAGCGATAGTCTGAATCCCAAGTAATCGTTCAGTCGCGACGGTGCGATGTGAACCATCTCTCGGAGGCCACCCGATGACTCAATCGGTGATCGTCAACGGCGCCCGCACGCCGATGGGGCGCCTGCTCGGCGCGCTCAAGGACTTTCCCGCCACCAGGCTCGGGGGTGTCGCCATCAAGGCGGCGCTGGAGCGTTCGGGCGTGGCGCCCGAGCAGGTGCAATACGTGATCATGGGCCAGGTGCTGACCGCCGGCGCCGGCCAGATCCCCGCCCGCCAGGCCGCCATCGACGCCGGGATCCCGATGTCGGTGCCGGCGCTGACCGTCAACAAGGTCTGCCTGTCCGGCCTCGACGCGATCGCCCTCGCCGACCAGCTCATCCGGGCGGGTGAGTTCGACATCGTGGTCGCCGGCGGCATGGAGTCGATGACCAACGCCCCGCACCTGCTGGTCGGGCAGCGTCAGGGGTACAAGTACGGCGACGTCGTCATCAAGGACCACATGGCCCTGGACGGCCTCACCGACGCCTACGACCAGGTGTCGATGGGCGAGTCGACCGAGCGCCACGTGGCGCGGCTCGGGATCACCCGCGAGGCGCAGGACGCGTTCGGCGCGGCCAGCCACCAGAAGGCCGCCGCCGCGCAGAAGGACGGGCGCTTCGCCGAGGAGATCGTCCCGGTGGAGATCCCGCAGCGCAAGGGTGACCCGCTGCTGGTCACCGACGACGAGCAGATCCGGCCGGAGACCACGGTCGAGACCCTCGCCAAGCTGCGGCCCGCGTTCAGCAAGGACGGCACCATCACCGCCGCGACGTCCTCGCCGATCTCCGACGGTGCCTGCGCGGTCGTCGTCATGAGCAAGGCGAAGGCGGAGGAGCTCGGGCTGACCTGGCTCGCCGAGATCGGCGCGCACGGCAACGTCGCGGGCCCCGACAACTCGCTGACCAGCCAGCCGTCCAACGCGATCAAGCACGCCCTCGGCAAGGCGGGGCTGACCACGGCCGACCTCGACCTGGTCGAGATCAACGAGGCGTTCGCCGCGGTCGGCGTGCAGTCGACCGCGGACCTGGGCATCGACCCGGCGATCGTCAACGTCAACGGCGGCGCGATCGCCCTCGGTCACCCGATCGGCATGTCCGGTGCCAGGCTCGCCCTGACCCTCGCGCTGGAGCTGCGCCGCCGCGGCGGCGGGCTCGGCGCGGCTGCCCTGTGCGGCGGCGGCGGCCAGGGCGACGCGCTCCTGCTGCGTGTCCCCAAGCAGTGAACCAGCGATCATTCAGGACATGAGCGAAGGCAACGAAGCCAGGGAACCGAAGCGGTGAGCGTCCGGCGTTCGCGGGACGTGCCCGATCTGGTCGCGAAGGCGCGGGAGGGTGACCCCCGCGCCGTCGCGCGGCTGGTGTCGCTGGTCGAGGACGGCGACGAGGTGCTGCCGCAGGTCGCGGCGGCCCTCGCGCCGTTCGCCGGCCAGGCCCACGTCATCGGGCTGACCGGCTCGCCCGGCGTGGGCAAGTCGACCACCACCAACGAGCTGGTCCGCGCGTTCCGCAACGCGGGCCGGCGCGTCGGCGTGCTCGCCGTCGACCCGTCCAGCCCGTTCACCGGCGGGGCGATCCTCGGCGACCGGGTCCGGATGCAGGACCACGCCACGGACCCGGGCGTCTACATCCGCTCGATGTCCAGCCGGGGGCACCTCGGCGGGCTGTCGGCGGCGACCCCCCAGGCCGTGCGGGTGCTCGACGGCGCGGGCTGCGACCCGGTCGTCGTGGAGACCGTCGGCGTCGGGCAGGCCGAGGTCGAGATCGCCGGGCTCGCCGACACCACCCTGGTGCTGCTCGCGCCCGGCATGGGCGACTCGATCCAGGCGGCCAAGGCGGGCGTGCTGGAGATCGCCGACATCTTCGTGGTCAACAAGGCGGACCGGGACGGCGCCGACGCCACGTACCGCGACATCCAGGGCATGATCGGCCTCGGCGAGCGGGCACCCGGCCAGTGGCGGCCCAAGGTGCTGCGCAGCACCGCGACGAAGGCCGAGGGCATCGAGGAGATCGTGGCGGCGATCACAGAACACCGCGAACACCTCCAGGACACCGGCGAGCTGCGCAGGAGGCGGGAGCGCCGGGCGGCGGCCGAGATCGAGGCGATCGCCCTGGGCACGCTGCGTGCCCGGATGGAGGCCCTGCGGGGCGGCGCGGTCCTCAAAGAGCTGGCCGCTCGCGTGGCCGGCGGTGACCTGGACCCCCACACCGCGGCGGGAGAGCTGGTGACCATGACCGAGCTGCCGAACGGCGGCTAAGGTCTGCGGGTCAACCTTCAGCTCGACCAGCACAGGGGGCACATCTTGACGGCCTGGACCGTCATGCTGCGTGGCATCAGATACCGGTCCGGCCGGTCGTTCGTGGTCTTCCTCCTCGCCGTTACGGCGACCACGGCGGCCGTGCTCGCACCCGCGTACAGCCGTGCCGCGCAGCAGTCCGTGCTCACCGACGGCCTGTCCGCCGCGTCCACCGACGCGACCGGGCTGACCGTCGGGGCAAAGGGCACCGCAGACAGCGCCGCGTTCAAGGACCTCGCCGAGATCCGGCTGGCCATGAACACCGCGCTCGCCAAGGACCAGCTGCTCGCCGACCGGCTCGACCTGCCGGTCGCGGCAATCGACACCGAAGTCACCCTGGGTGGCAAAGTCGCCTCCGGCGACGGTGACGTGGGCGCCAAGCTCGCGTACCGCGACAACGCCTGCTACCACCTGACGATCGACGGCGACTGCCCGGACAACCCGGGCGAGATCGCGGTCAGCAAGCGCACCGCCACGGCCCGCGACCTGAAGGTCGGCGACCGCCTCACCGTCCGGATGGGACCGGCGACTGGCGGGCACGACAAGACCTTCACGATCCGCGGCATCTACACCCCGACCGACGGCGACGCCGCGTACTGGGGCCGCACCTCCTACTTCAGCGCCGCCGCGGGAGGCGAGGGGGAGCGGGCCGACGCGCTGTTCTCGATGACCGAGGACGACCTGCGCCTGGAGCGCACGGCGACCCTGGCGACCCGCCTGGAGTACCCGCTGCGCGCCGACCGGGTCAGGCTCGACGACGTCGCAGGGCTCCGCGACGGCATCCAGACCCTGGGGGACCGGCTGCGGGGGGAGGAGCTGGAGGTGACCACCACCCTCCCGGCGGTCCTTCGCGACATCGACGCCGACCGCGCCAGCATCGGGCGGACGGCGCCGGTCATCGCCGTACCACTGCTGCTGTTGTGTTGGTTTGTGCTGTTCCTGCTCGTCGCCTCGCTGACCGAGGAGCGGGCGCCGGAGATCGCGCTGGCGAAACTGCGCGGCTATCCGTCCGGGCGGGCCGCCAGGTTCGGGCTCGGTGAGGTGCTGCTGCTGACGGCGGCCGCCGTGCCCGCCGGGATCGTCGCCGGGCTGCTGCTCGTGCAGGCCGCCGCGGGCGCGCTGCTCGCCGACGGGGTCCGGGTCGAGGTGCGCTGGCCGGTGTTCGCAGCCGCGGGCATCGCCCTGGCCGCCGGCCTCGCCGCCGCCGTGCTCGCCGGCCGGCAGACCCTGGCGCGGCCCGTCCTCGGCCTGCTGCGGCGCGTCCCCGAGCGGGGTGGCTGGCGGGCCGGCGTCGCGGAGGGCGTCGTCGTGGCGCTCGCCGTGGCCAGCCTCGCCGCCGCCGTCAACGACCGTGGCTCGCCCCTCGCCCTGCTCGCGCCGCCGCTGCTCGCGGTCGTCCTCGGAGTCGCCGCCGCCCGGCTGCTCGGCCTGTGGTCGCACGCCCGGCTGCGCATCGCCCGCCGTCGCGGCCGGATCGTGCCGCTGCTGTCCGCCGCGCAGCTGTCCCGCCGCCCCGGCGGCCAGCGGCTCGTCGTGGTGGTCACCGTCGCGGTGGCGCTGCTGACGTTCGCCGCGACCGCGTGGGACGCCGCCGCGCAGGCCCGCCGCGACACCGCCGACGACACCGTCGGCGCGCAGCGGGTCCTCACGGTCGCCGCCGACCACCCGTCGGCCCTGGAGGCCGCGGTCGACAAGGCGGACCCCGGCGGTCACTCCATGGCCGTGGTGCGGGCCAGCCAGCGCTTCGACAACGCCCCCATCGAGCTGCTCGGGGTGCAGTCCGGCCGGCTGGCGGGCGTCGCGGTGTGGCGCGGGCACTCCCCGGCCGAGGTCGGCGAGCTGGCCTCACGGCTGCACCCGGACGTCGCCGCGCCGCTGCGGGTCGGCAAGGACCTCGCCGCCGAGATCTCCGTCGACGCGCTGCCGGCCAAGCCGGCGCTGCGGGTCGCCGCGATCGTCGCCGCGCCGGGCCAGCCGCCCGCACGGTGGCGCTCGGCGGGCTGGGCAAGGGACGACGAAGTCCTACCACGCCGCCCTCACCGGCTGCGCGAACGGCTGCCGCCTCGTCGGCCTGGCCATCGGGCGGGCCGCCGGGGGCAGCGAACCCTTCGCCGTCAGCGTCGCCGTTCGCGGCCTGAGCACCGACGGAGCGGCCCTCGCGGCCGGCTTCGACCTCGCCGGCCGCTGGCGCCCGAGGCAGAGCTCGGTCACCGTCCGGTCGGGCGCGGCGCTCGGCGTCGACGTCTCCGGCACCGAGCCCGCCGACGCCGTCGTCGAGCACGTCGACACGCCCGACGCGCTGCCCGCCGTGCTCGCCGGTGGGGCGCCCACCGACGACGCGGCCGCGGCGACGTTCAAGCTGCCCGGCTTCTCCGACCAGCCGCAGCCGTTCACGGTCGCGGCGCACGCCGCCGGCCTGCCGCGGGCCGGCCGGCGCGGGGTGCTCTTCGACCTGGACTACGCCACCCGGATGGCCGAGCGGGGCGCCAGCCTCGCCGACAACGCCACCCTGCGCTACGAGGTGTGGGCCTCGGCCGCCGCGCCCGCGGACCTCGACCGCCGGCTCGCCGCGGCCGGGGTGCAGGTGCTGCGCACGGAGACCATCGAGGGGCAGCTTTCGCAGCTGGCCCGGCGGGCGCCGGCGCTCGGGCTGTGGCTCTACCTGCTCGCCGGTGGCGCCGCGATCCTCCTCGCGATCGGCGTGGTGCTGCTCACCGCGTACGTGGGGGTCCGGGCCCGCCTCTACGAGCTCGCCGCACTGCGGGTCGCCGGGGTGCGGGCCGGGCAGCTGCGCAGGGTGGTGTTCCGGGAGTACCGGGCGCTGCTCGGCCTGCCACTGGTCGTCGGTCTCGCCGCCGGTCTGGTCGGTGCGATGGTGATGCTGCCGGGGATCCCGCTCGTCACGGTCGGGGTCGCCGAGCCCTTCGCCCTGCGGCTCGGCATGGGCGCGTTGCCCGTGGCGGTCGCCGTCATCGTGGTGGGTCTGTTTGCGGCGGTACTGATGGTGCTGCGGCTCATGGGACGCGCCACGCCGCAGCGGCTGCGGGACGGTGCCCAGTGACCGGCCCGGAGCGCGGCGGAGGTGCCGCTCACCGGGACGGCATGAGCGGACTGTCCGTGACCTGCCGTGGACTGGTCTACATCTACCGGCTGGAGGGCTACGACGTCGTCGCCCTGTCCGGGGTCGACCTGGACATCTCCCCGGGCGAGTCGGTCGCGCTGCTCGGCCCGTCCGGGTCGGGCAAGTCGACGCTGCTGTCGCTGCTCGCCGGGCTCCTGCCGCCGTCGGCGGGGCGGGTCAGCGTCGGCGAGCACGACCTGGCCCGGGCCACCCCCGCGGAGCTGCAGCAGCTGCGGGCCACCGACGTCGGGGTCGTGCTGCAGGGCGCCTCACGCAACCTGCTGCCGTACCTGACGGCGGAGCAGAACGTGCGCTTCGCCCAGCGCGGCGTCCCCGGCGACCGGCGGCGGCAGCTGCCCGACCCGCGGGAGGTCCTCGCGACCGTCGGCCTGAGCGGGCGGGGACGCAACCGGCAGCGGCCGCAGCGACTCTCTCCTGGTGAGCGTCAACGGTTGGCGCTCGCCGTCGGGCTGGCCGCCCGGCCGGGACTGCTGCTCGCCGACGAGCCGACCAGCCAGCTCGACACCCACGCCCGCGACGAGGTGCTCCTCGCCCTGGACGCGGTCCGCCGGGCCGGCACGACGGTGGTCGTCGTGACGCACGACCCGGACGTCGGCCAGCGGATGGGCCGCACCGTCACGATCCGGGACGGCCGGGTCGGTGCCGAGGGCCGTCGCGGAGAGGACTACGCCGTGGTCGGTCGCGACGGTACGGTGCACCTGCCCCAGGAGGCGCTGCGCCTGCTGCCGCCCGGTTCGCTGGTCGGGGTCGAGCCGCAGCCCGACGGCACGGTGCTGTTGGTGCCCGCCCGGTCCGCACATATGGAGGACATGCAGTGAAGACGTTGACGGTCGACGGCGTCACGGTGGCGTACGAGCGGGACCACCCGGTGCTGCGCGACGTCTCGGTGGTCGTCTCCCCGGGGCAGATCCTCGCCGTCACCGGACCCTCCGGGGCCGGCAAGACGACCCTGCTGTGGGCGATGGCGGGGCTGCTGAAGCCCGCCGCCGGTGTCGTGGCCGTGGACAGCACGCCGCTGCGCGACCGCGACCACGCCGTGACGGAGAAGGTCGTGCTGATCCCGCAGGACAACGGGCTCGCCGCGATCCTCACCGCGCAGGAGAACATCCAGGTGGCGATGATCGCCGGCGGTGCGGCGCCGGCGGACGCCCGGCGGGCGACCGTGTCGTCGCTGGAGCGGCTCGGCCTCGCCGGCCAGGCCGACCAGCTGGTCGAGGAGCTCTCCGGCGGCCAGCAGCAGCGCACCGCGATCGCCCGGGGCCTGGCCCTGCACGGCGCCGTGGTGCTCGCCGACGAGGTGACCAGCGAGCTGGACTCCACCAACCGGCAGAAGGTCATGGAGCTGCTGCAGGAGGAGGCCCGCCGCGGCGCGGCGGTCGTCTTCGCCACCCACGACCCGGAGGCCGCGGCCGCCTGCGACCGCGAGCTGCATCTCTCCGACGGGGTCGCCCAACTGGTCCGTTAGGGCTGTTTCCGGCTCCCCGACCCTGCGGGCCGCGGTTCCATGGGGGGTTCCCACCCCACACCCCCCATGCTCCGCGCCGCTACGCACGAAAGCCCTATCCCTGCGGTGGCCGGGCGCGAGTACGCTCGCGCTCGGCCACCGACCTAGGGGAGTTTTTGACATGACCGACGTGACCGCGGGTCTCCCCGCACAGCGCACTGATGTGGACGATCCGGACATGACGGGCGACGCGCTCTCCATCGAGCCGGCCGCCCCGGGGTCCGTCGCGGGCGCCACCACCGGCGAGCGGGTCAGCGCGTTCGCCTCCGACACCGCCGAGCGGGTCGGCGAGTTCGCCAGCACGACCGCCGACCGGGTCGGGGAGTTCGCCACGACCACCGCCGCGGCGTCCGGGCGGATCGCGTCGCAGGTCGTCGACCGGCTGCGCAACAACGCCGAGCTGGCGGCCGAGCGGGGCACCACCACCATCGCCGACGAGGTGGTCGAGAAGATCGCCGGCATCGCCGCGCGTGAGGTCGCCGGCGTGTACGACCTGGGCGGCGACGTCGCCCGCGTCTTCGCCTCCGTCCGCGACCGGATCGGGCTCGGCGACGACGAGCGCGAGCACGGCAACCGCGGCGTGAGCGTCCGGCTCGAGGGCCGCTCCGCGGCCGTGCAGGTCACGCTCGTGATCGAGTACGGCTTCGTGCTGTACTCCGTGGCCGAGAAGGTCCGCGCCAACGTCATCGGCGCCGTGGAGAACCTGCTGGGGCTCGAGGTCACGTCGGTCGACATCGTCGTGGACGACGTGCACGTCAGCGACAAACTGCCCGAGTCCGTCGCGGCGTCCGAGGCGTAAGGGCCGGGTAACGGAGGGTGGGAGTTCGCCCACCCTCCTTAGCGATCGTTCAGGGAGCGCATACCATCGACGGTGAGACGGACACCCCGATCACCCGAGGAGCGCCGACACCCGATGGACGCCCACGACATTGCCGAGGGCCGAGCCCGCTGGCAGCGCCGCTACGACGAGGCCCGCAAGCGCGACGCCGACTTCACCACCCTGTCCGGGACCCGCCTCGAGCCGGTCTACGGGCCGCCCGAGGGTGCCGACGTGCCCGGCTTCGAGCGCATCGGCTGGCCCGGCGAGTTCCCGTACACGCGCGGGCTGCACCCCACGGGGTATCGCGGCCGCACCTGGACGATCCGGCAGTTCTCCGGCTTCGGTAACGCGCAGCAGACCAACGCCCGCTACAAGATGCTGCTCGGCGCCGGCGGCGGCGGGCTGTCCGTCGCCTTCGACATGCCGACGCTGATGGGCCGCGACTCCGACGACCCGCAGTCGCTCGGCGAGGTCGGCCACTGCGGCGTCGCGATCGACTCCGCGGCCGACATGGACGTCCTCTTCGACGGCATCCCCCTGGCCGACGTCACCACCAGCATGACCATCTCCGGGCCCGCGGTGCCGGTGTTCTGCATGTACCTGGTGGCCGCCGAGCGCCAGGGCGCCGACCTGAGCGTGCTGGACGGCACCCTGCAGACGGACATCTTCAAGGAGTACATCGCGCAGAAGGAGTGGCTCTTCCCGCCGGAGCCGCACCTGCGCCTCATCGGTGACCTGATGGAGTTCTGCGGCAAGGAGATCCCGCGCTACAAGCCGCTGTCCGTCTCCGGCTACCACATCCGCGAGGCGGGGTCGACGGCCGCGCAGGAGCTGGCGTACACCCTCGCCGACGGTTTCGGGTATGTGGAGCTGGGCCAGTCGCGGGGGCTGGACGTGAACCGGTTCGCGCCCGGCCTGAGCTTCTTCTTCGACGCGCACATCGACTTCTTCGAGGAGATCGCGAAGTTCCGGGCCGCGCGGCGGATCTGGGCCCGCTGGCTGCGCGACGTGTACGGCGCGACCAGCGAGAAGGCGCTGTGGCTCAAGTTCCACACGCAGACCGCCGGCGTGTCGCTCACCGCGCAGCAGCCGTACAACAACGTGGTCCGCACCGCGGTCGAGGCGCTCAGCGCGGTCCTCGGCGGCACCAACTCGCTGCACACCAACGCCCTGGACGAGACGCTGGCGCTGCCGACCGACGAGGCGGCGGAGATCGCCCTGCGCACGCAGCAGGTGCTGATGGAGGAGACCGGCATCACCAACGTCGCCGACCCGCTCGGCGGCTCCTGGTATGTCGAGGATCTCACCGACCGCATCGAGGCGGAGGCCGAGGCGATCTTCCAGCGCATCCGCGACATGGGCGGCGACGGCACCATCACCGCCGGCATCCTGCGCGGCATCGAGGACGGCTGGTTCATGTCGGAGATCGCCGACAGCGCCTTCGTCTACCAGCAGGCTGTCGAGAAGGGCGACAAGCGGGTCGTCGGTGTCAACGTGCACACCGGCTCGCTGACCCGTGAGCTGGACATCATGCGGGTCTCGCACGAGGTCGAGATCGAGCAGAACAAGCTCCTCGGCGCCCGCCGCATCGAACGCGACAACGCCCTGGTCGAGCGCAAGCTGGCCGAGATGGTCGACGCCGCGCGCAGCGGCGACAACATGATCCCCGCGATGCTCGACGCGTGCCGGGCCGAGGCAACCCTCGGCGAGATCTGCGGCGCGCTGAAGGACGAATGGGGCATTTACCGCGAACCGGCACGTTTTTAAGGGCACCGTTACCTAATCTCAATGCAACCGGCTCCTCTCCCGGGTGGTCTACCTACGAACGACCTTGACCATGGGGAGGGGCCTTGCTGGCACTCGTGCTCGCAGCGCTGCGGGCCCGGCGGGCGCAGGCGATCACGTTGCTCCTGCTGAGCACGCTCGCCGCGGCCGCCGCGGCCGCCGCGCCCTGGTACGTCCTGGCGTCCACGGAACGCATCGCGACCCGCCACGTGGAGTCGGCGACGATCCAGGAACGGTCCCTGGAGACCGTCGGCGAGGGTGCGATCGAGGGGGGCTCCGTCGCCGCGCACCTGGAGGCGAACGCGCTGCTGACCCAGTCGGTCGTGGAGCTGGACGGGTTCACCACCTTCACGCAGGCGTACCTGGTCGGCTCGCTGATCGCCGCGACGCCGCGGGACGACGGGGCCACCGTCGGCGTGAAGCGCGAGACCGACTCGCCGCTGTCGCTGCGCACCGGCGCGTGTGAGCACGCCACGATCGAAGGGCGCTGCGCCACCGGTCCCGACGAGGTGATGCTCAGCTACCGCACCGCCCACTGGCTCGGGGCCAAGCCGGGCGACAAGGTCACCTTCGAGGCGACCAACGTGCTCGGGACGGCCCAGTTCACCGTCGTGGGGATCTACCGGCCGCTGGACCCGGCCGACCCGTTCTGGAGCAGCAACGCCCAGCTGATCGCGGTCGACCTGCCCGTCGGCGCGCCGCCGGAGATCACCGAGCCGGTCGACGACGCGGTGCTCGCCGGACCGGCCGTGTTCGACCAGATGAAGCCGGAGAAGCTGCGCTTCGTCGTCGACATGGTCGCCGAGCCGAAACTGTTCGTGGACAACTCCCCGTCGGAGGTCCGCGCCTTCCTCGACGCGGCGACGGTCAAGGCGGCCAACAACCGGCTCACCATGTACACCAGCCTGTACGCCACCGTCGAGCGGGTCGAGCGCGACCGGCAGCTGCTGAGCCTCGGCGTCCCCGTCGGGGCGTTCCAGCTGCTGCTGCTGTGCTGGTTCGCGCTGTATCTGGCGGTCAAGTACACCGGCGACGAACGCCGCCCGGACGTCGGCCTGGTCAAGCTGCGCGGCGCGACCCGCGGCCGCACCTGGGCGCTGGTCGGCGGGCAGAGCGCGGTGCCGATGCTGGCCGGAGCGGTGCTGGGGCTCCCGCTGGGCTACCTGGTGGCCACCGCGGTCACCGGCACGATCGACGAGCCCGCCGTCGTCTCCCAGGCGTTGTCGCTGTCCGTCGGCGCGGTGGTCGTGGCCGTGCTCGGCGCGCTGCTGGCGGCGCTGCTGGCCGAGCGCCGCTCGCTGGGTGCGACGGTCGCCGAGCTGCTGCGCCAGACCCCGGGCAGGGCCCGTGCGTGGCGCGACCTGTTCGACCTGGTGCTGGTGCTCGTCGCGGGCGTCGCCGTGTACCAGGTGAAGACCCGCGCCTCCGGGGACGCCGCGGGGCTCGCCCTGCTGGCGCCCGGCCTCGCCGCGCTCGCCTGCGCGCTGGTCGCGTCCCGGGTGATCACCGCGGTCGCCGGCCGGCTGGTCGAGGGCGCGCTGCGCCACGGCCGCCCGGCGCGCGCGCTCACCGCCATCTACCTGGCCCGCAGGCCCGGCGTCCACCGGCTCGCCGCGCTCATGATCGTGACGGTGGCGCTGCTCGGCACGTCGTACATCACCTGGGACACCGGCGTGACCGCCGGGCGCACCCGGGCCGAGCTGGAGGTCGGCGCCGACCGGGTGCTGACCGTCCGCGCCGAGAACCGGCTCGCCCTGCTCCAGGCGGTCCGCGCCGCGGACCCGTCCGGCAAGCAGGCGATGGCGGCCGTGCAGTCGCTGCGCTCGGGGCAGGACCGGGTCCTGCTCGTGGACAGCCCACGCCTGCCCGCCGTCGCCGTCTGGCGCCCCGAGTACGGGATGACCGCCGAGCAGGCCGCGGCCGCGCTGCACCCCCCGGCGCCGGACCCGGTCATGGTCAGCGGCGGCGAGCTGACGTTCGACCTCGACGTGCGGATGACCAAGCCCGAGTCGGGCCGGACCCTCTTCTTCGAGGCGGTGCTCGCCGACCCGCAGGGCGACCGGCTGGTGGCCCGGGTCGGCCCGCTCGTGGCGGGTGCCGCGGTGCTGAAGGCGCCGGTGCCCGTCTGCGCCACGGCGCCCGGATGCCGGCTGAGCTCGCTGGCGATCACGCAGAGCACCCTTGAGCAGAAGGTGTTCTTCGCCGCGCGGCCCGGCATCGACGTCACCGTCCGGGGGCTGTCGGCGGGGTCGCCGGTCCTCGGCGCCGACGCGCTGGCCGACCGGACCCGGTGGCGACTGGCCGTCTCCCCGGCGCCGCCCAACCTGATCGTCACGCCGACCGGCGGCGGCCTGCTGCTGCGGGTCGCGCCGATCCGGCCCGGCCCGGCATCCGACGCCGGCGTCTACCCGGTCGACACGCCCGCGCCGATCGCCTCGATCCGGGCGAAGCGGCTGCAGCAGCGCATCGCCGGCGACCAGCGGGTCACCTACGGCTCGGCGTCGATCGCCGAACGGATCGTGGGGTCCGCGACCCGTCTGCCCCGCCTCGGCGACCAGGGTGTGCTCATCGACCTCGAGTACGCCGACCGGCTCGGCGCCGACTTCGGCGCGGGCGAGTCGATGCAGGTCTGGCTGGCCCGCGGCGCGCCGCGCGACATCGTCGACCGGCTCGAGCAGCAGGGGCTGATCGTGCAGGGCGAGGAGTCCATCGACGACACCGCCGCCCGTTACGCGTCCTTCGGCCCGCCGCTGACCCTGCGGTTCATGCTGCTGTCGGCGCTCATCGGGGTCGCGCTCGCGATCGGTGCGGCCTCCGTGGTCGCCGCCGTCGAGCGCCGGCCCCGGGGCGCGGAGCTCACCGCGCTGCGGATCCAGGGCGCGCCCTCCCGTCTCGTGCGGCGCGTGGCCGTCGAGGGGTACCTCATCCTCGTCGGCGTCTCCGTCCTCATCGGGGTGCTGCTGGTCGTGCTCATCCGCGCCTACATCGGCGACGTCCTGCCCTACTTCGCCGACGGATGGAAAGCACCGTGATCGGACTGGTCCTTTCGATGATCCGGGCCCGGCCCGGGCAGGCCGTCGCCGCGTTCGTGCTGGCCATGCTCGCGATGGCGGCCGCGGTGAGCGCGCCGGTCTACATCACCACCGCCGACCGTGCCGTGGTGGCGAGCGAGGTCGAGGCCGCGCCCATCAACGAGCTGGTCGTGCAGGCCCGCCGCGAGGCGAAGGCCGGCGACCGCGCCTTCGAGGACCTCGCACCGAAGGTCTTCGTCTTCCCCGGTTTCTCGACCGTCTTCAGCGCCGAGACCAACACCTACGTGACCAGCTCGGTGGCGGGCGTCGAGCCGGTCGCGCCGCGGTTCGTGTACCGCGACGACGCCTGCGCGCACGTCCGGCTCGTCGAAGGCCGCTGCTTCATCAGCCAGAGCGAGATCATCCTCAGCAAGCCGACGTTCGACCAGCTCAAGGTCAAGGTCGGCGACCCGCTGAACGTCGACTGGGCAACGTTCGACGCCGAGGGCCAGGAGTGGATCGGCAGCGGCAAGCCCACGGTCATGTCGGTCGTCGGCGCCTACGAGCCGATCGACGCGACCGAGCAGTACTGGGCGGACTTCGGCTACTTCGACGACCGGCCGAGCGCCCGGGGCGTCACCGCCCCGATCCTCGCCGGCCGGCTGACGCTGGAGTCGATCGAACGCCTCACCGAGCGGCAGGCCCTCGACGTCGTCATCGACCACGCCGCGATCACCGGCGACAGCCTCGTCGCCGTCAACGGCGCCGTCGAGAGCGGCCGGGCCCAGCTGGCCGGCCTGTCCGGGTCGCCGACGGTGAAGGCGGACCTGCCGCACCTGCTGGCCCGCATCGAGCGGGACCGGAGCCTGGTCTCCCAGGTCGTGCCGGTCGGCGCGGTGCCGCTGGTGCTGCTGTGCTGGTTCGTGCTGTTCGTCGTCGTGGCCTCGGCAACCGGCGAACGCCGGCAGGAGCTCGGCCTGGTGGCCCTGCGCGGGGTCACCCTCCCGCGCCGCTGGTGGCTCGCCGCGGGCGAGAGCATCGTGCCGATCCTGCTGGGCGCAGCGGCCGGTTTCGTCCTCGGCCACTACCTCGTCCGGCTCGCGGCGTGGCTGCTGCTGGGCACCAGCGGCGACGTACCGCTGAAGGAGGGCGCCAACGGGTGGGCCCTCACCGCGCTCGCCGGTGCCGTGCTGGCGGCGGTGCTCGCCCAGCGGGCCGAGCTCGCCAAGAAGACCATCGACCTGCTCCGCAACGTGCCCGGCCGGTTGTCGCGCTGGGGCGCCCCGGTGTTCGAGGTGGTCGTGGTGGTGCTCGCCGTCGTCGCCATGCTGCAGCTGCGGCAGGGTGACAGCGGGCTGACCGGCTTCGCCGTCTTCGGCCCGTCGCTGGTGGTCATCGCGTTCGGCCTGCTCGCCGCCCGCGGCGTGCTGCCGCTCGCCGAGCGCAACGGCCGGCGGGCCCTGCGCCGTGGCCGGATCGGCCCGACGCTGGCCGCGTACGCGATGGCCCGCCGCCCCGGCAGCCAGCGCATCCTCGCCCTGTTCGTGGTCGCGATCGCCCTCGCCTGCTTCGCGGCGACCGCGGCGTCCGCCTCCGACGACAACCGCGACCTGCGGATCCGGGTCGAGCTGGGCGCCGACCGGATCCTGACCGTCGAGCCGGTCAGCCGCACCGAGCTGCTCGGCAAGGTCCGGGCGCTGGACCCCGCCGGCGACTTCGCCATGGCCACGGCGATGCTGCCGACGTCGGGGGACTCGGGGGCCCAGCGGATGCTCGGCGTCGACAGCGAACGCCTCGCCAAGGTCGCGCTGTGGAACGACACGCGGTTCACCGCCGCCGAGGCCGCCGCCGCGCTGCGGCCGGAGGTCCCCCGGGACAGCGTCATCCTCGACAACAAGGACGTGACCCTCGACATCACCGTCGACAAGCTCGTCGACGCGTTCCGGGTCAGGTTCGTCGCGGTGGTGATCCCGCTGGACGGCTCGGCCGCCGGCGAGGTCGACTTCGGCGCGCCGCAGCTGGGACGGCACACGTACGTCAGGAACCTCCCGATGTGCGTGAACAAGTGCCGCCTCGCCGCGCTGCGGATCCGGCAGCCGGAGGACCGCGGCTTCGACGCCGGGATCACGCTGCACTCCATGGCCCAGCGCGGCGAGACCGTCACCGACTTCAGTGACGCCGAGGAGTGGCGGGTGCCGGAGACGCCCGGGCCCAAGCTGATCGTGCCCGACCTCACCCTCCTCGGCGGCGGGCTGCACATGGACGTGTCCAACTACAAGGGCGCCGACGTCGCGTTCACGCTCATGCCGACCGACGCGCCGTCGCCGATGCCGGTCGTGATGTCCCCGACCGCCGGCATAGGCGACCACATGGCGGGCTTCGACGGGGCCAGGGTCACCGTCAAGGTCGCCGGTGAGGCCGTCCAGATCCCCCGGGTGGGGGTGCGGGGCGGCATCGTCGATCTCGACTACGCCGAGCGGCTCTCCTCCGGCGGCGCCGACACGATCAGCCCGCAGATCTGGCTCAACGCGAACGCCCCCGCCGACATCCTCGACCGGGTCGCGGCGCAGGGCCTGAAGGTCATGACCGACCAGCGGCTGGCACCGCTGCGCGCCGCCCTCGACGATCAGGGACCGGCGGTCGCGCTGCGCTTCCACGGGCTCGCGGCCGGCTTCGCGGTCCTCCTCGCCGGCGGTGCCCTCTGGCTCGTCACCTCCCTGGACCGGCAGCGCCGCGGCGGCGAGCTGCGGGCACTGCGGGCGCAGGGCGTCGCCCGCCGCGACGCGTCCGCCAACGGCTACCTGGCGCTGGTCGGCACCGCGGCGGTCATCGGACCGTTCGCCGCTCTGGCAAGCTGGCTCCTTGTGCGCGAACATCTTCCGGTGTTCACCGACGACCCCGGCACCTTCCCGGTGCCGGTCTGGCCGTCGCCGCTCCCGGTCGCCGCCGCCTGGGTGGCGTCCGTGCTGACCCTCACCGGTGTGGCCCTCCTCGCCGGTGCCCGACTCCGTGCCGCGACCAGACAGCGATAAAAGGGGACTGCTCATGAACGGGTTGGCGGTGGCCTGCCGGCGGGTCGTGCACATCTACCGGGCCGAGGCCGGCGACGTCGTTGCCCTCGCCGGTGTCGACCTGTCGATCGGCCCGGGGGAGACCCTCGCCCTGGTCGGGCCGTCCGGCTCCGGCAAGTCGACGCTGATCGCGCTGCTGGCCGGGCTCATGCGCCCCTCCGCCGGCAGGGTCAACATCGGCACATACGACATGGGCAAGCTCTCCGACGGCGAGATCGCCCGGCTGCGTGGCACCGAGATCGGCGTGGTGCTGCAGGGCGCCGCGCGCAACCTGCTGCCCTACGCGACGCTGCACCGCAACATCTGGCTCGCCCAGCGGCGCGCCGCCCGCACCGAGGGCATCAAGCTCGACGACCCGGACCGCATCCTGGACCTGGTCGGCCTGCCCGGCCTCGGCCGCTCCCGCATCGACGAGCTCGCGCCCGGCGCCCGCCAGCGCGCCGCGCTCGCCGTCGGCATCGCCGCCGGACCCGGCCTGCTGCTCGTCGACGAGCCGACCAGCCAGCTCGACACCGCCGGCCGCGACGAGGTCCTCGAGGCCCTCGAGACCGTCAACCAGGAGCGCAACACCACCATCGTCGTCGTCACCCACGACGGTGACGTCGGCACCCGCCTCGGCCGCGCCGTGACCATCCGCGACGGCCGCGTCGGCGCCGAAGGCCGCGACGGCCAGGACTTCGCCGTCGTCGCCGGGGACGGCACCGTGCAGCTGCCGCCGGAGGTCCTCGGCGACTTCCCGCCCGGCACCCTCTTCACCGTGGAGCACATCGACGGCGCCGTCACACTGGTCGCGGGTGGATCCGACCGGTCACTTGCGGCAGACCACTTGGGACACGTGCAAAACTAGCTCCATGAGCGACCCAAGGCAGACCCAGTCGATCTTCACCCGCGGGGCGGTGGACCTCGGCGCCCTGGCCCGGAGCAATCAGGCCGCGGCGCAGCGATCTGCCCAGCCTGCCGCCGCGCCGAGCTCCGCGTTCGTATTCGACGTCACCGAGACCAACTTCCAGGACGCCGTCCTGCAGCGTTCGGTCACCACCCCGGTCGTCCTCGACTTCTACGTCGAGGGCAGCCAGCCGCACCAGCAGTTCTCACCGCTGCTGGAGAAACTCGCCGCCGACGGTGAGGGCACCTGGCTGCTCGGCCGCGTCGACATCGAGGCCAACCCGCGGCTCGCCCAGATGTTCCGCATCCAGGGCATCCCGTTCGTCGTGGCGATCGTCGGCGGCCAGCCCGTCGATGCGTTCAACCAGATGCTGCCCGAGACGCACCTGCGCCAGTGGATCGACGCGGTCCTCAAGGCCGCCGGCGTCGAGGTGCAGCGCGGCGACGACCCGCGCCTGCTCGCCGCCGACGACGCCCTCATGGACGGCGACCTCGACACCGCCGAGCAGGCCTACCGCAACATCCTCGCCGACACGCCGGCCGACCCGATCGCCGGGTCCGGGCTCGCCCAGGTCGCCCTGCTGCGCCGCACCACGGGGCTCGACCCCGCGGCGGTCCTGGCGGCGGCACAGGCCGCCGCCGACGACGTGCCCGCGCAGCTGCTCGCCGCCGACGTCGAGGTGCTGACCGGCCAGGCCGACCTCGCCTACAAGCGGCTCATCGACCTTGTCCGCCGCACCCCCGGCGACGAACGCGAGACGGTGCGCAAGCACCTCGTCTCGCTGTTCACCGTCGCGGGGCCCGACGACCCCGCGGTCGCCAAAGCCCGCCGGGCGCTGGCGAGCGCGCTCTTCTGAGCCGGGGCGGGATGCGCCGGATCGCCGTCGTCGACGCACCGAGCAACCTGGGGTTGCGGCCACCGACCGCAACCTCGGTCCCCGGCTGCGCGAAAGCCCCCGGCTCGCTGCGCGACAGCGGCCTGCTGGCCCGGCTGGGTGCCCGCGACGCGGGGTGCATCACCCCGCCCCGCTACGACCCGGCCGGCTGGCAGCCCGGTGACGGCGTCGCCCAGGCGGATGAGATCGCCGTCTTCGTCCGCCGGCTCGCCGACCGGATCGGCGCCGTCCTCGCCTCCGGCGACTTCCCGGTCGTCCTCGGCGGCGACTGCTCGATCCTGCTCGGCGCCGGCCTGGCGATGCGGCGGTACTCCGCCGACCTCGCCGGCCGGGTCGGCCTCGTCTACGTCGACGGCCACTCCGACTTCCGCCACGAGGGCAACGCCTCCTACGTCGGGGCTGCGGCGGGGGAGGCCCTCGCCCTGGCCACCGGCCGCGGCCAGAGCAACCTCGCCTCGATCGAGCAGCGCCGGCCCTACTTCCGCGACGTCGACGTGGTCCTGCTCGGCATCCGCACCCACGACGAGTATCGCCTCGACCTGCAGGCCGCCGGCATCGTCGCCCGCGCGGTGCCGGAGCTGCGCTCCCACGGCGCCGCGCGCTCCGCGCAGTGGGCCCGCGACCAGCTGCGCGACTGCGCCGGCTTCTGGGTCCACGTCGACGTCGACGTCCTCGACCCGGCGGTGATGCCGGCGGTCGACGCGCCCGACGTGGGCGGCATCGCCTACCGCGAGCTGGAGATCCTGCTCAGCGGGCTGGTCTGCGACCCTCGCTGCGTGGGTGTGCAGGTCACCGTCTTCGACCCCGACTACGACCCCGACGGGCAGTATGCGCGGGAGGTCACCGACGTCCTGGTCGCCGGGCTCGAGCCCCTCGTCACGTCCTCCGCCCTCGCCGCCGCGGACCTCACCCCGGTGGTGTCCGCCCCGCCGCTGCAGGCCCCGCCGGCACCGCCGGCACCGCCTGTGGCATCCGTTCCGGTGGCACCCGTTCCGGTGGAGCCTGTTCCTGCGGCGGTGTCGTCGTCGGTGCCGCCGGAGGAGCCGGCGGATGAGCTGGCGGATGAGCCGATCACCGCGCCGGTGGGTGACGCTGCCGCCGACGGCGTGGTCGACTCCGCCGACCTGGACGCCGAATGGGCCGCTGGTCCGGTCGGCGAGGAGCTGACCGACCCGGTCGCCGTCCTGGCGGAGGACGCCGAGGGTGGGCCGGCCGCCGACCTCCCGGCCGCCGTTTTCCCGGACGCCGACTTTGTGGATGAGCCGCCCGCTGCCCTGCCCACCGACCCGACCGGCGACGATCAGCCCGCTGAGCCCGTCGGCGACCTCGCGGGTGAGCCGGTGGACGATCTGGCGGAGGATCCGGCGCACGACGTTGCCGCCGACCTGGCGGCGGAGGTGGAGCCGGCGTCCCCTGACGTCGCCGGGGCCGCGGGCGACGAGGACGCTGCCGGTGACGAGGCCGCTACCGGCGGCGCGGACCTGGAGCTGCCGCCGGTCGCCTGGGTCGACGTGCGGACCGGGGCGGTGGTCGACCTCGCCGCCGACCGGGGCACCGGCCGTGCGGCGGCGGGCAGGACCGAGACGCCTCGGCTGCCGGCGTACAGTCGCGGCGCCGTGATCGGGATCACCACCCGCAAGCCGATCGACCTGGACACCGTGGAGTCCGCGCCCCCCGCGGACGGCGGCTGGGTCACCGTCGGCAGCGGCGCCGGCGTGCCGGAGGAGCCCGGTGAGCCGGCCGGCACCGGCCAGGGCCCTGATGCGGGCGCCGCCGACGAGGGCGCGGAGGACGGCGGCGGTGCGCTGCCGTTCGGGCGTCCCGGGCGCAAGAGCCGCCGGGCGCCACGGCTGGCGTTGACGCTCGCGCCGATCTCGGGGCCACCGGTGTCGGGTCGTCTGGCCCGCCGCGCCGACCCGCACGACAGCGCACCCGGCAATGCGTCCGCTCAGGAGCGCGAGGGCGTGGTGCCGTTCGTGCCGGCGCAGAGCAGGACGCCGCGGGAGCCCGTGGAGCCACCGGAGTCGCCGTTGACGGACGTGGTGCCTGCCGCCCGTACCCCCGATGAGGACCGGACACCGAAGCAGCGTTGACGTGCAACGGCCCCACCCGCCGGGTGGCGAGTGGGGCCGGGTGCGCCGGGGTCAGCCGATGATCTGGAAGAACTTGCCGGCGATCGGGACCGCCGCCGCAGTGCTGGCGCCGCCGTTCTCCACGAAGACGCAGAACGCGATGTCGCCGCGGTACCCCATGAACCACGAGTGCGTGTGCGCCGGGTCGTTGTCGTACTCGGCGGTGCCGGTCTTGCCCCGCAGGTCGCCGGGCAGGTCCTTGAGCTGGTCGGCGGTGCCGGCGGTGACGACCTCGCGCATCATCTGCCGCAGCGCGTCCAGGGACGCCTGGTTGAGCTGCGGGCCGTCGGCCGCGGGGCTCTTCGGGGCGGGGTCGAGCACCAGCTGCGGCTGCTTCCACTGACCGCGGGCGATCGCGGCGGCGGCGCCGGCGAGCGCGACCGGCGAGGAGAGCGTGGTGCCCTGCCCGAACGCGGCCGCGGCCTGCTCGGACTTGGAGCCGTTCGCGGAGACCTTGCCGGTGAAGACGTCGACGCCGAGGTCCCACGGGATGCCGATGCCGACGCTCTGCGCGGTCTTCGCCAGGCCGTCGGGGGCGAGCTGCGGGGCCAGCGACGCGAACGCGGTGTTGCACGACTTCGCGAAGTCGACCCGGAACGGCACGTTGCCGAGCTCCATGTCGTGGGAGTTCTTGAACGTGCGGCCGTCGACGGTGAGGTTCTTCGGGCAGGGGACCACGGTCTCGCCGGTCGTGCCCTTGTCGAGCACGCCGAGCGCGGTGATCGTCTTGAACGTCGAACCGGGCGGGGTCTGCCCGACGAGCGCGAAGTTGTTGCCGGCCGCGCCGGGGCCGTTGGCGACCGCGACGATCGAGTTGTCGCTGACGCGGATCGCGACGAGGGCGGAGCGGCGGTTGTCGAGGGCGAGGGCCGCCTCGGCCGCGTTCTGCATGTTCACGTCGAGCGTGAGCTTGATCGCCGCGCCCGGTGCCGCTTCGGTGGTGAAGAGCTTCTTGTCCGGGGTACCGGTGGGCATCGGCACGATGACGGAGACGCCCGGCTTGCCCTGCAGCGCGGTGTCGTACCGCTGCTGCAGCCCGGACAGGCCGACCACGTCGCCGATCTTGTACTTGCCGGGGTTCTTGTCCATGATCTCCTTGGTCACCTCGCCGGACGTGCCGATCAGGGCACGGGCGAACTGGGCCGAGGGTCCCAGGGTCTGCGTCGAGTTGCGGGTGACGACACCGGGCGTCGAGTTGAGCTTGTTGGCGACCGTGTCGTAGACCTCTTTACGCAACGTAACGACCTCGACGAACGCGTCGGGCTTCGCGGACTTCACCTTGTTGGGCAGGCCGGACAGGTCGACCTGCACCTTGGCGGCGGTGAACGCGTCGCCGAGGTTCTTGACCACGATGTTGATGTCGGTGACCGAGCGTGGCTGGACGCCGATGATGACCACGGGCTTGCTGCTCACGATCGGCTGGCCGGCGCCGTCGAGAATGCTGCCGCGGGGACCCGCCGACTTGCGCACGGCGATCTTGTCGGTGGGCTCCAGCGTCGGGTTGATGGTCTTGGCGTCCCAGACGACGGTCCACTGCTTGTCGACCCGCCTGGCCTTGACGGTCGTGTCGTATTCCCAGGTCGAGCCGGAGACCGGCCACTTGACCGTGACGACGGCGCTGGCCTCGTCCTTCTTGACCGCGGGCGAGCCCTTGATGGCCAGCTTGGGCGGGGTCGCGGCGAGGTCGCCGGCGACCGTGGTCCACAGCTTCTGCGCCGCGTCGCCACTGAGCGCTTTGCCGTCTGTGCCCAGGAACTTCATCCCGGCGATGTTGCCCTGCTCCCACGCGGCGAGGAACGTCTTCAGCGCGTCGTCCGGTGGCTTGCTGGAGCAGGCGGGCAGGGCGCCCAGCAGCGTCAGCCCGGCGAGGAGGGCGATCATGCGACGAAATGAAACGGCCATGTGGGCGATTCTGCGTCATGAAAGCCACGATCCGCACGCCCCAAGATCGGAAAAGTTGGACAATTGGTATCGGCGCGTGCTGGTCGATCGGGTAACCGACGCTGCTGAACCGGTTGTCGGGGCGTGCGCCGATCTGAAATGTCGGGGGTACGTCTTAGGCTGTGCGGGACAACCCACAGCGTCGTGGGTGAGGGGAGAACAGACCGATGAACCGGCCCACGGCAACGGTGCGCACTGCGGTCGCCGAGCCAGCGATCGAGGACGACGAATTAACGCAGCCAGTGCCCAACGCTGAGCATCTCGTCGCCGAGGCGGTGGTCCTGGCCGCCGCGCAGGACGCCGATCCAGAGCTGGTCGCGCACTACTGGCGACTCGTCCCCGACGAGGAGCTGGCCAGCTGCCAGGTGTCCAAGATGGTCGAGGCCACGGGGTCGCACCTGGAGCTCGCCGGGCAGCGGGTCCCGGGCGAGCTGAAGCTCCGGCTGGGGCTCAGCGTGACCGGCGGCACATCACTGGAGATCGTCACCGACGACATGCCCTTCCTGGTCGACTCCGTCACCAGTGCGCTGTCGTCACGCAATCTCGACGTCAACCTGCTCGTCCACCCGCTCTTCGTGGTGCGCCGCAAGCCGCTGGGCGCCCTGGAGGAGGTCCGGGTCGGGCTCGAGCCCGAGGACGCCGCCCCCGGCGACATCGTCGAGAGCTGGATCCGCATCGAGATCGACCGCATCCGCGACGAGCACGACCTGGAGACGGTCCGCACAGACCTGGCCCGCGTGCTCAACGACGTGCGCGAAGCGGTCGAGGACTGGCCGAAGATGCGCACCCAGGCGCTCACGCTCGCCGACGAGCTGGGCAGCGCGCAGCTGCCGGTGCCGGACAAGGACATCACCGACTCCGTCGAGCTGCTGCGGTGGCTCGCCGATGATCACTTCACGTTCCTGGGCTTCCGGCAATACAAGCTGACCAAGGGCGACAACGGCGAGGACCTGCTGCAGGCCGTCCTCGGCACCGGCCTGGGCATCCTGCGCGCCGACCAGCCGCACCCGCGGGTGCTGAGCTCCATGACCGCCGAGGCGTATGCCAAGGCCCTGGAGAAGCGGCTGCTGATCATCACCAAGGCCAACTCCAGGGCGACCGTGCACCGCTCCGCCTATCTGGACTACATCGGCTTCAAGCTCTTCGACGCCGACGGCAACGTCACCGGCGAGAAGCGCTTCCTGGGGCTGTTCTCCTCCGCGGCCTACCGCACCAGCGTGCGGGACCTGCCGGTGGTCAAGCGCAAGGTCGCCGAGGTGGTGGAGCGCTCCGGCCTGTCGCCGCGCAGCCACTCAGGCAAGGACCTGATGGAGACCCTGGAGACCTATCCCCGCGACGAGCTGTTCCAGATCACCACCGACGAGCTCTACCGCTCCTCGATGAGCGTGCTGCGCCTGGCCGGGCGCCGGCAGCTGCGGCTGTTCCTGCGCCGCGACGCCTACGGCCGATTCATCTCCTGCCTGGTCTACCTGCCCCGGGACCGGTTCACCACCGCCAACCGGCTGCGCATCCAGCAGATCCTCCTGGCCGAGCTCAACGGCATCGGCGTGGACTACACGACCAGGGTCAGCGAGTCGAAGTTCGCCCGGGTCCACTTCATCGTGCGCACCGAGCCCGGCAACCCGCCCGGCGACGTCGACGTCGACGACCTGACCGAGCGGCTCGCCGAGGCCACCCGCCTCTGGGACGACGACTTCCGGCTCGTGCTGGAGCGCAAGCTCAACGACGAGCACCAGGCGAAGATCCTCTACCAGCGCTATGGCGGGGCGATCTCGGAGACCTACAAGGACGAGCACACGCCGTATGAGGCGGTGAAGGACGTCGCGAAGCTGGAGCTGCTCGACGAGCCGGGCCAGCTGGTCATGCACGTCTACCGGCGTCGCCAGGACGAAAGTGACATCCGGTTCAAGGTGTATCGCTACGGCGAGCCGATGATCCTGTCCGCGGTCCTGCCGGTGCTGCACTCCCTCGGCGTGCGGGTCACCGACGAGCGTCCGTATGAGATGCACCGCGCCGACGGCACCATCTTCCTCTACGACTTCGGCCTGCAGCTGCCCGCCGACTCGCGGGCGATCGCCGAGGTGCGCCCCCACCTGGAGAACGCGTTCTCCGCGACCTGGCGCGGGGAGGCCGAGGTCGACGGGTTCAACACCCTCGTCATCAAGGCCGGCCTCACCTGGCGCGAGGTGGTCGTGCTGCGCGCCTATGCGAAGTATCTGCGCCAGGCCGGCACCGTGTTCTCGCAGGACTACATGGAGTCGACGCTGCTGCAGTATCCGGCGATCGCCTCCAAGCTCGTCGCGCTGTTCGCGGCCCGGTTCGACCCGCGGCTGCAGCTGTCCGAGGAGAGCCGCGCCGTGCAGTCCAAGGAGCTGGTCACGGCGATCCACGCCGACCTCGACGAGGTGACCAGCCTCGACCAGGACCGGATCCTGCGCTCGTTCCTGATGCTGATCCAGGCGACCCTGCGCACGTCGTTCTTCCAGCGCGGCGAGGCGGGCCGCCCGAAGTCCTACACGGCGTTCAAGCTCGACCCGCAGTCGATCCCCGACCTGCCGGCACCGCGGCCGAAGTTCGAGATCTTCGTCTACTCGCCGAGGTTCGAGGGTGTGCACCTGCGCTTCGGCGCGGTCGCCCGGGGCGGCCTGCGCTGGTCCGACCGGCGCGAGGACTTCCGCACCGAGATCCTCGGCCTGGTCAAGGCGCAGATGGTGAAGAACGCGGTGATCGTGCCGACCGGCGCCAAGGGCGGCTTCGTGCTCAAGCAGGTCCCGGGCGACCGGGACGAGGCCGTCGCCTGCTACCAGCTGTTCATCTCCGCCCTGCTCGACGTCACCGACAACCTCGACGGCGGCAAGGTCGTCGCCCCGGCCGACGTGGTCCGCCACGACCCCGACGACCCGTATCTGGTCGTCGCCGCGGACAAGGGCACCGCCACGTTCTCCGACATCGCCAACGAGATCTCGGTGAAGTACGGGTTCTGGCTCGGCGACGCGTTCGCCTCGGGCGGCTCGGCCGGCTATGACCACAAGAAGATGGGCATCACCGCCAAGGGCGCCTGGGAGTCGGTGAAGCGCCACTTCCGCGAGCTCGGCGTCGACACCCAGACCACCGACTTCACCGTCGTCGGCGTCGGCGACATGTCCGGCGACGTCTTCGGCAACGGGATGCTGCTGTCGCGGTACATCCTGCTGGTCGCGGCCTTCGACCACCGGCACATCTTCATCGACCCCACCCCGGACCGGGCGGCGTCGTTCGAGGAGCGGCAGCGCCTGTTCGACCTGCCCCGCTCCTCCTGGGACGACTACGACAAGTCGATCATCTCCACCGGCGGCGGGGTCTACCCACGCACGGCGAAGTCGATCCCGCTCACGTCCGAGGCGAAGGTGGCGCTGGGCATCCCGTCCTCGCTCAACTCGCTGACCCCCAACGAGCTGATGCACGCGATCCTCGCCGCCCCCGTCGACCTGTTCTGGAACGGCGGCATCGGCACCTACGTCAAGGCCACCAGCGAGTCGCACGCCGATGTCGGCGACAAGGCCAACGACTACCTGCGGGTCAACGGCCGCGAACTGCGCGCCAAGGTCGTCGGCGAGGGCGGCAACCTCGGCCTGACCCAGCTCGGCCGGATCGAGTTCGCGCTCGGCGGCGGTCACATCGCGACCGACTTCATCGACAACTCCGCCGGCGTCGACTGCTCCGACCACGAGGTCAACATCAAGATCCTGCTCGACCGCGCCGTCGCCGCCGGCCGGCTCGACCAGGCCGACCGCAACCCGCTGCTGGCCCAGATGACCGACGAGGTCGGCGACCTGGTCCTGCGCGACAACTACGACCAGGCGACCGCGCTGGGCAACGCCCGCGCCCAGTCCCGGTCGCTGCTGCCGGTGCACAAGCGGCTCATCGCCGAGCTGGAGCGCCGCGGCCAGCTCGACCGGGCCCTGGAAGGGCTGCCCACGGACGAGGAGCTCGACTCCCGCGCCGCGCTCGGCGTCGGTCTGACCTCACCCGAGTTCGCGGTCATGCTGTCCTACGTGAAGATCGTGCTCGAGCACGAGATCCTCGACTCCGGCCTGCCGGACGAGGAGTGGACCAACGAGGTGCTCGTCGACTACTTCCCGACCGCGCTGCGCGACCGGTTCGTCGAGGCGATGGCCGAGCACCCGCTGCGCCGCGAGATCGTCACCACGGCCGTGGTCAACGAGGCCGTCAACCGGGGCGGCACGTCCTTCTTCCACCGCGCGTCGGAGGAGACCGGCGCCGGCTCGGCGGACGTGCTGCGCGCCTCCGTCGTCATCCGCGAGGTCTACGGGCTCAACGCGCTGCGCGCCGCAGTCGAGGCCCTCGACAACCAGATCCCGACCGACTCGCAGACCGAGGTCTACCTGGAGATCCGGCGCCTGCTCGACCGCGCCGTGCGCTGGCTGGTCTCCAACCGGCGCCTGCCGATCGACGTGCCCGGCGAGATCGCCCGGCTGCGCCCCGGCATCTCACGCCTGCTCGGCGAGCTCGAGACCCTGTTCCGAGGCCGCGAGCGCGACGCGCTGCACGCCAACACCGTCCAGCTGCGCGAGCTCGGCCTGCCCGACGAGCTGGCCGAGCTCACCACCCGCATCATGTACGGTTTCGGCCTGCTCGACATCGTCGAGGTCGCCTCCCAGACCGGTCGCGACGTCAACGAGGTCGCCACCGTCTATTACGTGCTGTCGGAGCGCTTCCGCATCGACAACCTGCTGTCGAAGATCTCCGACCTGCCCCGCGAGGACCGCTGGCAGACCCTGGCCCGCATGGCGCTGCGCTACGACCTGTATGCGGCGCTGGCGGCGTTGACGGCCGAGGTGCTCAACGGCACCGCTCCCTCGGGGGACGCCGAGGCCCGCGTCGATGAGTGGGAGCAGAGCAACGCGACGTCGATCGCGCGGACCCGCAATGCGATCGGCGAGTTCGGTGAGTCGCCTGGGGATCTTGCCGCGCTGTCTGTGCTGCTACGTCAGATCCGTACTCTGGTTCGGGCTTCTGCGGCCTGACGTGGCTGTGTTTGATCCGGGAGGCCTCTGGGGGTCTTCCGGATCTTTCACCCCCCAGGATCGTGTGGTCGTCTTGCGGTTGAGCGTCCGCGTGGGGGTACGCCGCTTGGAGTGGTTCCTGGTGTCGGTCCTCGGGGCTCGGTGGTTTCGCGCAGCCTGCGGCGGCGCGGACGGGTAGCGCGGTCACCGTCCGTGCCGTAGTTGCGGTGATGCCAAGCCAGGTCCGCGCTCACATGATCCAGCGCCGTCGAGGTCGTCATTCGGTGGTGCCACACCGTCGCTGGTATCAAAACCATCGCAAATCACCCAAATCGGAGAGCGCTCAAGGTGCGCACCAAGATCCAGCCTCGCCCCCTTCATGATCGAAGGCTCCGGGTGGTCGTCCGGACGACCACGGCCGTCCTTCGATCATGGGCCGGGACGGAAGATCGCCGTCCGAGTGCTGGTACTCCCCGGTCTAGTGATCGATGGTCTTCGCTCTTTGACTGAAAACGGTGTTGTAGCACCGAATGATGCGCCCGACGGCGCTGGATCATGTGAGTTCGGACCTGGCTTGGGATCACCGCAACTACGGCACGGACGGCGACCGCGCTACCCGTCCGCGCCGCCGGAGGCTGCGCGAAACCACCGAGCCCCGAGGACCGACACCAGGAACCACTCCAAGCGGCGTACCCCCAAGCGGACGCTCAACAGGAAGACGACCACACGATCCTGGGGGGTGAAAACAGGAACCCTCAGGCAGCCAACCCCAGAGTCTCAGCCGCAGCACGCCCGTTGGCATGGCTTGCACCCCAGGTCGTGATGAAAGCGCGAGCGGCAGCAGGACGCCACGACGACGGCCACCCCATCTCGACGACGGTGACGGGGTGGACGGCAGCCAGCGCATCCACCAGCACCCGAGCGCCAGACAGGCGGTGCACGTTGCGGCCCACGACGACGATCGGGCGGGTGCCGGCGCGGGCACGCAGCTCGTCCGGGGTGGTCTGCTCGGCCACGACGCGGATCTGCTCGGTGCCGTTGACGTGCGGGCCGAGGCCCCACGGGACGCGGCCGGCGGCGATCGACGACTCCGACTCCAGCTGGACGATGAGCGGGGCGGAGGAGAGGTCGACCGAGCCTTCGATGCGCACGGCGCTGAGTGCGGCCGGGTACCCGAGGCCGGGCTCCTCCCGGTCGGTGCGGTCGCCCTGGCGGGTCCAGTCGGACAGGGCCTGGACGCGGGCGACGGCCTCCTCCAGGCGGGCGAGCGGCAGGCGGCCGTCCTGGACGGCGGCGACGATCTCGTCCACGCAGGCGAGGGTGAGCTTCTCGTCGACGTCGGCGCCGATGCAGAGCAGGTCGGCGCCGGCGGCGAGGGCGAGGACCGCGCCGGCCTGGGTGCTGCCGGCGTAGCGGGCCGCACCCAGCATCTCCAGGGCGTCGGTGACGACGACGCCGGTGAAGCCGAGCTCGGTGCGGAGCAGGTCGACGAGGACGGCCCGGCTGAAGGTTGCCGGGGCGTCGCCGGTCAGCGTGGGTACGCGGATGTGCGCGCTCATGATCGACTTGGCGCCGGCCTCGATGGCGGCGGCGAACGGTGGCAGCTCGCGGCCGCGGAGCTCCTCGAAGGAGATGTCGACGGTCGGCAGCTCGAGGTGCGAGTCGGCGAGGGTGGCGCCGTGGCCGGGGAAGTGCTTGGCGCAGGCGGCCACGCGGGCGCTCTGCAGGCCGAGCACGGCGGCGGCGGTGTGCGCGGCGACCAGGTGCGGGTCGGCGCCGAAGCTGCGGGTGCCGATGATCGGGTTGTCGTCGGCGGTGTTGACGTCGACGGTGGGTGCGAGGTCGAGGTTCAGCCCCAGCTGGTCGAGCTCGGCGCCGATGGTGCGGTACACGCGGCGGGTGATCGCCGGGTCGCCGAGCGCGCCGAGGGCGGCGTTGCCCGGATACGGGCTGCCCAGGCGGTGGGCCAGGCGGGTGACGTCGCCGCCCTCCTCGTCGATGGCGATCAGCACGCCGTCACGGGCGGCGTGCAGGCCGGCGGTCAGCGCGGCGACCTGGTCGCGGTCCACGATGTTGTAGCCGAACAGCAGGTGCCCGGCCATCCCCTCGGCGACCAGGTCGACGGCCCAGGCCGGGGCCTGTGTGCCCGGGAATGCTCCGAGCAGCGTGCCCAGCGCCAGCCGGCGCAGTCCTGGATCGTTCGACACGGTGTTTCCCCCCTCAGCGCTTGGACCAGTGTTGGACACTCGTCGGATGCGCTATCCACGATCGTAAGAGCATCTTGACCAGTTGTGCGTAGGCCGTGTGGGTGGTGTGACCGTACGCTTTCCGGTATAGGTTGCCCGAGGCAATCTAATAGGAAAGTTTCTTAAATACTAGGGGTGTTCATCACCATGAGTTCTGCTCGTCTTCCCGGCACCCCTAGGTTGCTGCGCGCGCTCAACGACCGCGCCGCCCTCGAACTGCTGCTCAGCAAGGGTCCGCTGACCCGCGCGCAGCTCGGCGAGCTGACCGGGCTGTCCAAGGTCACCGCGTCCCAGCTGGTCGAACGCCTCGAGGAGCGAGGGCTTGTGGCCCGCGTCGGCGAGCAGGCCGGCGGCCGCGGACCCAACGCACAGATGTACGCCGTGGTCCCCGCGACCGCGTACGTCGTCGGCGTCGAGGCCGGCCCGCAGCACGTCGTGGCCGGCGTGGCCGACATCACCGGCAGGATCGTCGGGCGCACGGACGTGTCGATCGGCGAGGGCGACGACCCGGTCAAGGTCGTGCACGCCGCCGTCGTCGAGGCCGCCGGCGAGGCCGGTGCGCCGATCGACCGCATCCGCCGGATCGTGCTCGGCACGCCCGGCCTGGTCGACCCGAAGAGCGGCGAGATCACGTTCGCCTGGGACCTGCCGCGCTGGCACCGGGGGCTGCTCACGGCCCTGCGCGAGGACCTCGGCCGGCCCGTCGCGTTCGAGAACGACGTGAACCTCGCGGCCATCGCCGAGCAGCACAGCGGCGCCGCGATCGGCGCGAAGGACTTCGTGCTGGTCTGGCTCGACCGTGGCGTCGGCACCGCCGTCGTGCTCGGCGGGCGGCTGCACCGCGGCAGCGTCGGCGCGGCCGGAGAGATCGGCTACCTGCCGGTGGCCGGCACGCAGGTCAGCCGCGACGCGTCGCGCCGGGCGAAGAGCGGCTTCCGGATGCTCACCGACGCCGCGGCGGTGAAGGCGGTCGCGAAGACCCACGGGTTCAAGGCCGCGGGCGCGGGAGAGGCGATCAGGGCAGCCATTGCTGCCGGTACGGCCGGCAGCCCCTTCCTCGACGAACTGGCCCGCCGGATCTCACTCGGTGTGGCGTCGGTCGGACTGGTGCTCGACCCGGAGCTGGTCGTCCTCGCCGGCGAGATCGGCCAGGCCGGCGGCGCGGACCTCGCGCAGCGGGTGCAGCACGAGGTCGCCGCGATCGCCGTGGTCTCCCCGCGGGTCGTCGCCACCGAGGTGTCCAGCGAGCCCGTCCTCAACGGCGCCATCCTGACCGGCCTCGACGCCGTGCGCGAAGAGGTGTTCGGCGACACCGCGTGAGGTGTACCCGCCGGCCGGTCGTGCGGCGCCGCCGGTCGTGACGTGCCGCCGGGCCCGGTCGGCGCCGGGCCCCGACGGCCTCAGTTCGTGTCGCGGCGGCGCATCGAGGTGAACGCGCCGGCCAGCAGGACCGCCACCACCAGCGCCAGGACCAGCCCCGCCTGCTGCCAGCTGCCGGACAACACGGTCTCGGCAGGCGTACAGCCCGTGTCGGTGCAGGACGCGGAGGTGCTCTCGAACGTGTGCGACTTGTTCAGCCACGCCGAGACCCAGCTGGACAGCCGGTACTTCGCCGAGTAGTCGACGCCGCCGATCACCTGGAACAGGATGATGGCGCCCAGCTCGTAGACCAGCAGGTAGGCGATCCCGACGCCCAGCGCCGTCGAGGTGTGCCGGCCCATCGAGGCGATTGCGAAGCCCAGCGCCGTGCCGGCCATCGCCAGCAGGGCCACGCGGACCGCGGTGATCAGCAACGACATCCAGTCGGCGAACCCCATCACGCTGACCGTGTCGTTGACCGCGTCGACGGCCACGAACGCGCCGGTCCAGGCAGTGAGGTACACCACCGACACCAGTGCGACCCCAGCGCATGCGGCGATCAGTTTGCCGGCCAGGACCGTGCCCCGGCGGGGCGCCCAGAGCAGCAGGTTGAGCATGCCGCCGGAGCTCCACTCCACGCCCACGAACGACGCACCGAGCACGAAGCCGGCCACCGTCAGCACGATCGCCGCCGTCGTGAACAGCGCCGGCCACTGGCGGGCGAACGAGAAGCCGAAGTCGAGCATCGAGTCGGCCGTGGGGCGGGCGCCGTAGTCGCAGCCGCGGGGGAAGTTCACACCCGGCGGCGCGGTCTCCGTGCCGCTCTGCACCGCCTCGCACAGCGCGACGTTGCGGTCGTAGATGACCGCGGCGGCCTCGGCGCGCTTGCCGGCGGTGCTGATCTCGTCGGCGGTCGGGCTGCTGCGGGTGAGCGTGAAACCGAACGTCAGGAACGCGAGCAGCGTCGCGATGAGCACGAGGGTCACCAGCGTGACCCGGCGGCTGAACAGGCGGGACCACTCGGCCCGCAGCAGCGGCGTCATGCCTGCCGTCCGTTCTCGATGATCTGGCCGGTGACCTCGAACGGCGGGCCGGGCTGCTGGGGTGCGTCGTGGCCGGGCCAGTCGGAGTTGTCGACCGGGCGGAACTGCCCGCGCCGGGGACCGCCGCCGGTCAGCGTGAGGAACGCGTCCTCCAGCTGCGCGACCGGTGCGAGCTCCCGGACCCACAGGTCGTGCAGGCCCAGCGCGCGCGACACCCAGGCGGGGTCGGCGAGGTCGTGCACGACGATCTGGTCGCCGGAGACGCTGATCTGCGCACCGGCGTCGGAGAGGATCTGCGCGGCCCGGGGCAGGTCGTCGACGCGGACCCGGTAGGTGCCGCGGTCGTTGGCGGCCAGGACCTCCGACACCGGTCCGGCGGCGACCCGGCGGCCCCGGGAGATGATCGTGACCGAGTCACAGATCTGCTGGATCTCGGCCAGGATGTGGCTGGAGATGACCACGGTCGAGCCGCGGTCGGCCTGCTCGCGCAGCAGGTCGCGCATCTCGCGGATGCCGGCCGGGTCCAGCCCGTTGCTCGGCTCGTCGAGGATCAGCAGCTCGGGGTCCTTCAGCAGGGCCGAGGCCACCGCGAGCCGCTGCTTCATGCCCATGGAGTAGGTCCTGACGAAATCCTCGGCGCGGTTGGTGAGGCCGACCTGGTCCAGCACGACGTCGACCCGCTGCTTCGGCACCCCGCCGGCCTTGGCCAGCAGCAGGAGCGTCTTGTGCCCGGTGAAGTTGCCGAAGAACGCCGGCGCCTCGACGATCGCGCCGACCCTCGACACCACCTGCGGCAACGCCCTCGGGACCGGCTGGCCGAGGATGCGCATGTGGCCCGAGTCCGCCCGCAGGAGCCCGAGCAGCGTCTTGAGCGTCGTGCTCTTGCCCGACCCGTTGGGCCCGAGGAAGCCGTGGATCTGCCCCTGGTGGACCTCCATGTCGAGGCGGTCCAGCGCGACCCGTGGCTTGCCGAACAGTGTCTGGTAGGTCTTCACCAGACCGGCGATTTCCAGTACGGCACTCATCCCCGCGCACGATACGGCTTTTGTCCGGCGGATGGGGGGCAGGGCCAGTACCGGGACGGCGACGTGGTTGGATTGGCCCGTGTCTGATGACCTTGTCATCGCGGTGGACAAAGCGACGGTGACCCGCAACCGGTCCGACCTGATCCGATCGGTGAGCTGGCAGGTCGAGCTCGATGAGCGCTGGGTCGTGCTCGGCCCCAACGGCGCGGGCAAGACCACGCTGCTCAACCTCGCCGGTGCCCGGCTGTATCCGACCCGCGGCACGGTGACCGTGCTGGGGGAGAAGCTCGGCCGCACCAACATCAACGAGCTCAAGACCCGGCTCGGGTTCTCCTCCGCGGGGCTGCAGCTGCCGGGCGACGAGACGGTCCGTGACGTCGTCGTCACCGCCTCATGGGCGGTCGTGGGGCGCTTCACCGAGCGGTACGACCGCATGGACGAGTCCCGGGCGCAGGCGCTGCTGGAGCAGTTCGGCGTCGGCGCGCTCGCCGACCGGCTCTACGGCACGCTGTCCGAAGGGGAGCGCAAGCGGGTCCAGATCGCCCGGTCCCTGATGGTCGACCCCGAGCTGCTGCTGCTCGACGAGCCGACCGCCGGGCTGGACCTCGGCGCCCGCGAGGACCTCGTGCGGCGGCTGTCGGAGCTCGCCGCCGACCCCGACTCGCCGGCGATCGTGCTCGTCACGCACCACGTCGAGGAGATCCCGCCGGAGTTCACGCACGCACTGCTGATGCGCGACGGCGGCATCGTGGCGCAGGGCCTGCTGCGGGACACCGTGACCGCGGAGAACCTCTCCAAGACGTTCGGACTGCCCCTGCGACTGTCGATCGTGGACGGTCGCTACCACGCGCAGGCGGTCTAGAAAACTGTCGTACCGCAGCGGTACCGTTCGATGTATTCGAGCGGGGGGTGGACGGTGGCCGATCCAGGAGACGACCCGCCCGCCGACCCGCCGGGCGATCCCGAGCCTGCGCCGGTCCGCCGCACCCGGGTCGCGCGCCTGGTCGCCTGGGTCGTCGTGCTGGTCGCGGTCGTCGTCGTCGCGGTGGTCGTGGTCATCGACGTCGGTCCGCCCTCCGAGGCCGACCTGCGCCGGCGCGCCATCGCCGGGCGCGGCGAGCTGCTCATCGGCGTCAAGGACGACACCCCTGGCGTGAGCCTGCGGGACAAGGCGACCGGCGAGTACGCCGGGTTCGACATCGACATCGCGTATCTCATCGCCGGCGACCTCGGGTTCCGCCCCGACCAGGTGCGGTTCCTGTCGATCGAGACCGAGGACCGGGCCCGCATGCAGGCCCGCGGCACCGATGGCAGGTTCGTCACCGTCGATCTCGTCGTGGCCAGCTTCAGCATCACCAAGGAGCGCTCGGAGCAGCCCGGGGTGCGTTTCGCCGGGCCGTATCTGAGCACCCAGCAGTCGGTGGTCACCGGCAAGGCGCACAAGCCGGTCAGCAGCCTCGAGGACCTGCGCGGTGAGCGGGTCTGCACCCTTGCCACATCCACGTCCAGCGTGGTCGCCAAGGACGCCGGCGTGACCCTCTCCGGCAAGAACGAGATCAGCGCCTGCGTCGCCGGGCTCAGGAGCGGCGAGTTCGACGCCGTCACCACCGATGCCGCGATCCTCGCCGGGTTCGTCGCGCAGGACGCCGGCCAGACGCTCGTGCACCACGACGTCGGGCTCACCGGCGATGAGCGGTGGGGCGTCAACTGCGGCGACAACGAGGCCCTGCAGACGCTGGTGAATCTGTACCTGTACCGCTCCGCCCACGACGCGACCGACCGGCGGTGGGAGCAGGCGTACGACAATTATCTGCGCAGCGAGCAGCGGTTCAGCCCCAGCCAGCAGGTGGCGATCGACCACCAGCCCGAGGTGCCGAAGGTGGACGTGCGCCAGTGGCCGTGGGAGAAGTAGGCGACCGGCAGTGGCTGCTGCCGCTGCTGCCCACGTTCCCGATCGTCCTGCTGGTGCTGCGGCTGTGGTATCTGAGCCGGCAGAACGTGCAGACGATGCTGCTGTTCGTGCAGTACGTCAGCCCCCTGGGCCTGCTCAGCACGCTGGTGATCGCGCTGCTGTGGGTGTTCCCGGCGACGCTGCTGCTGACCCGCGTCCTGGGCGCGCTGCTGGAGCTCAGCGACCCCGCCGCGGCCGCCACGTCACGGCTGGCCGCGGCCGCCAGACGCATCCCCGACTGGGTGGTCGTCGTCGCCCTGGTGATCGGCGCCCTGACCTGGCAGCTGCGCTTCCTACCCACGCTGATCATGGTCGCGCTGTCGATCCTGGGCCTGGTCGTGCGCCAGCGCGGCGCCAACACCGGCGCAGCCGCCGCCGCGACGGGGGTGGTGCTGCCGTTCGTCGCGGCCGTGCTGCTGTACGCCTTCCTCGGCCCCGCGATCGTCGAGGCCCTGCGGCAGCACGAGCCGGTCACGTTCGTCCTGCTGGCCCTGCCGCCGCTGGTGACACCGCTGCTCACGGGCCCGGTGCCGGCGTGGGCAGCCCGCCCCGTGACGCACTGGCCGGCCGTGGTGGCCGCGTTCACAGCCCCGTTCCTCGTCGGCGTCGTCTTCCTGCGCGCCCCGATCCTGCCAACGGTCGCAATCGACACCGACGACGGCGTCCTCGTCGGCTCCGTGATCACCGTCGATGACCGCATGACGACGCTGCTGGACACCGGCGGCAGCGTCCAGTTCGTGCTGAATGAGCGGGTCCAGGCGAAGGTGCTCTGCGACGCGGGGGACCGGCCGCCTGGCAGCCGGGTCGCGGCGCACGGCTGGTCGGTCGAGCAGACCGCATTGACGTGGATCGCGCCGACCCGCCGCCCGGCTCCCGTGGACCCGCGCTGCGAGGGCCGCCGCTAGTTCGGGTTTCTCGTGGGCCGCGCTGCGAGGGCCGCCGCTGGTTCGGGTTTGCCGAGGGCCGCGCGGCGAGGCAGGGCGCTGGCTCGGGTTCGGGGTGCGTCGTCGGGGTTGTGGGCGTGTCGAGGTGCGCGGTTGACAGGCAGGGGCGGTTCGCCTCCCTGCGCAGTCCGGACCAGGATGCTCGGGCGCCAGGCTGGGCGGGCCCAGACCAGCTCTGCCCGGTCGGCCTTGCCGGATCGGCCCAGCCCGCCGGCCGGTCGGCCTGGTCGGCCTGGTCGGCCCGGTCGGCCCGGTCGGCCGGTCTGCCCCGCCGGCGCGCCCCGCCCTGGCCACGCCCGGCCCCGGCCCGGCCCCGGCCGCCCTAGTCCGACTCACGCGGCCCGGCCCAGTCCTAGCCCAGGCCGGGCATGCGTCAGGTCCAGGCCCTCGGAAACCAGGGCCACGGTTCAGACAGGGCGGGCGTCGGCCGGGTGAGGCGTCGGGCAGCGCCGGGCGTCGCGGCCAAGCGCCAGGCCGGGCGCCGGGCCGGGCGTCGGGTTGGCCAAGGCGGGGTCGGACCGGGCGTCAGGCCGAGACCCATCGGCCCGGGCCCGGCACCAGGCCTGACCCAGTCCGGATCGGGCGTCAAGCCGAACCCCGCATCAGGCCGACAAGCGATCGCCCCGCCAGCAACCCGGTCAATGCCTACGGCAGCCCGCCGCACAACGGCCAAGCCCGGTGCGCGCGGCAGCTTCTTCTGCACGGTACCGCACGCGACCTAATGGATCTTCGACCACATTGCGCTGTGTAGTCAGGCGAAGTTGGGCTTGCGTTTTTCCACGAACGCGTTCATGCCCTCGGTCTTGTCCTCGGTGGCGAACAGCGCCGCGAACAGCTGGCTCTCCCAAGCTAGGCCAGATGCCAGGTCCATGTCCAAGCCGCCGTCCACGGCAAGCTTGGCGGCCCGCAACGCGTGCGCCGGTCCGCGGACATAGGGCTCGACCAGAGCCTTCGCCGCCGCGTACACCTCCCCGGCCGGCACGACCTTGTCGACCAGGCCGATGGACAGCGCCTCGGCCGCCTTCACGAACCGCCCCGACATGATCAGGTCCTTGGCGCGGGCCGGTCCGACGAGCCGTGCCAGCCGCTGTGTGCCGCCCGCCCCAGGAATGATGCCGAGAGTGATCTCCGGCTGGCCCAGGGTCGCGTCCTCGGCCGCGACGCGCCAGTCGGCGGTCAGTGCGAGCTCGCAGCCGCCGCCGAGCGCGTACCCGTTGATCGCCGCGACGACCGGCTTCGGGATGCGGGCCACGGCGTCGAACGCGCCGGTGAGTGCCGTGGCCCGGGAGGCCATCTGGGAGTAGCCCATGCCGGCCATCTCCTTGATGTCGGCGCCGGCGGCGAAGACCTTGTCTCCTCCGTACAGGATGACCGCGCGCACGTCCGGGTCCGCCGTCGCGGCGCCCGCCGCCTCACGCAGCTCCTCCTGGATCTGGATGTTCAGCGCGTTGACCGGCGGACGGTCCAGCCGGATCGTGCCGATACCATCTTCGATCTTCAGCCGGACCAGCCTGCTGTCGCCCACAGTGTCTCCTCAACGTCGTTGTCGTTGCCCGCAGCGTATTCCGGCGTACCGTCTGATGTGCCATGGCGACCACGTACTACCGCGACCACAAGGTGCACATCAGCTCCGAGGGTGTGCGCGTCGATGACGCTTGGTATCCGCTGGCGACGCTCACGTACATCTGGCATCAGCGCACCGGCAGGCTCGTCCACGGCGCGTACATGCTCGTCACGCGGGGCGGCGCCGTTGCGCTGATCATCGGTCTGCTCATCGCCGCCGGCACCGCCGCGCGCCGGATCGACTTCAACGGGCCGGACTCCACGATGTACATCGCGGGCGGGATTCTCGGCATCATCGTGATCGGCGGGATCGTCGCGTTCAGCGTCGAAGGGCTGCTCGATCTGCTCGACCGGGCGCACGACCACGGCAAGGGCGTGCACGAGATCTGGGTGCGGACCCGGACCGGTGACTCGATGATCTACTCGACCACCGACTCGCCGAAATTCGGGCAGATCTATCGTGCACTGCAGCGGGCCGTCGAGCAGTCTGCCTAACCCTTAGGATTTCGGGCATGGTGGCCCTGGGCGTGGACTTCGGCACGTCGCACACCGTCGCCGTGGCCCGATGGCCCGACGGCCGTGCCCGCCCCCTGCTCTTCGACGGCTCGCCGCTGCTGCCGTCCGCGACGTTCTGGGAGGACGGCGAGCTCGTCGTCGGCCGCGACGCCGTGCACAGCGCCCGCCGCGCCCCGGCCAGTTTCGAGCCCAACCCGAAGCGCCGCATCGACGACGGGCACGTGCTGCTGGGCGAGCGGGAGGTGCCGGTCCACGACCTGCTCGTCGCGGTGTTCCAGCGGGTCCGCGCCGAGTTCACCCGCACCGCCGGGGGACCGCCGGCCACGGTCACCGTCACCCACCCGGCCAACTGGGCCTCGACCCGGCGCAAGGCTCTCGCGGCGGCGGTGCGGGGCGCCGACCTGCCCGACGCGACCCTGGTGCCGGAGCCGGTGGCGGCGGCGACCTACTTCGTGCGGGTCCTGCGCCACCTGGTGCCCGTCGGTTCCGCCGTCGTGGTGTATGACCTGGGCGCCGGCACCTTCGACGGCAGCGTCGTGGCCCGGACCCCGGAGGGCTTCGAGGTCCTCGCCGTCGACGGCCGTGACGACCTCGGCGGCCTCGACTTCGACGAGGTGGTCCTGGCGATGATCGGCCGGACGCTGCCGCCGGAGCGGTGGCAGCGGCTGATCACCCCCTCGACGATCGAGGAGGCGAGGGCCGCGCGGATGCTGCGCGACGAGGTCCGCGAGGCCAAGGAGCGGCTCTCCCGCGCCTCCTCGGTCACGGTGCTGATCCCGCTGCTGGACGTGGACGTGCAGCTCACGCGGGAGGAGTTCGACGCGGCGGCCCGCCCGCTCGTGGAGCGTTCGGTGCGGGTGCTGACCGAGACCGTCCGGCTGTCGCGGGTCACGACCGAGCAGGTTGCCGGGATCTTCCTGGTCGGTGGGGCGAGCCAGATCCCGCTCGTCGCGACCGAGCTGCACCGCGCGTTCGGCCGGCCGCCGGTGACGATCGAGCAGCCGGAGATGGTGGTCGCCGAGGGCAGTGTCCTGGTCGGCGCGCGGGTCGACAAGCCGTCGGGCGCGGTCGTGCCCGCGTCCCGTCAGCCTCCGGGTGGTGTACGAGGCAGCGCCCGGCCCGGCGCGTCGCCGGCCGGCGGGCGGGGTGCTGTGCCGCCGGGTGGCCGGGCCGTCGTCACCGGGGGCGCCGTGGTTCCGGTGTCCGCCGAGCCGGTCTCCGGGGCGTGGCACCGGTGCGTCCCGACCCCGTGTCCGGTCAGCCGGCGCCACCTGGGTCGCCGGTCGCGCTGCCGGGGTCGCCGGTCGCGCCGCCCGGGTCGCCGGCGCCGTTCGGGTCGCCAGCGCCGTTCGGTGCCGCGCCGCCTGGGTCACCGGCCGCGCCGCCGGGGTCGCCGGCCATGCCGCCGGTGTCGCCCGCCGCCGGGCCGGCCGGGGTGGCACCGGTCTCCGGGGCGCGGGCGCCGGTGTCACCGGGAGCCGTGCCGTTCAGCCCTGTGCCGTTCAGCCCGGCGCCGCCCGTACACCGGATGCCGCCGCCGCAACGGCCGTATCCGCCCCCACGCGCGGTCTACTACCAGCCGCCGCCGCCCGCGGTGGTCTACGTGCCGCAATACGTGCCGCTCGTGCCGCCGCCGCAGCGCCGGCTCGCGCCGGGGGCGATCCGCTGGCCCGCGGGCTTCCTGAAGCTGTACGGGGTGCTCATGTACATCCTGACCGCGCTGCTTACCCTCGTGCTGATCGTGAGCAGGATGCCGGACTCCAGCAACAGGCTGACGGAGCCGGCGTGGGAGGTGGTGCTCTACTCCACCCTGATCAGCCTCGGCCTCGCCGTGCTGTTCACCCACGCCGCCCGGCGGCTGCGCCGCGGCAGCAACGGTCACGCGTGGTATCCGATGGCGCTGTGCGTGCTCGTCGCCGCCGGCGGGGTGTACCTGGCGCGGGGCTTCGGCGAGCCCGCCTGGCTGGGTCTCAGCGCGGTGTACGCGGGTGCGGCGCTGCTGCTCCTGCTGCCCAGCGCACGGGCCTGGATCCGGCCGCTGCGCCCGCCGTCGGCGCCCCCGTCAGTCAGTAACGCGACCGGACCCGCCGAGGCGTGAGAACCGTCGTACCCGCCGCCTAGACTTCGAGGCATGCCAACGCCAGGGATCCGGCTCGGTGTCGACTTCGGCACCTCCAACACCGTCGCCGTGGTGCGGTGGCCGGACGGACGGTCCCGCGCGCTGCTGTTCGACGGCTCGCCGCTGCTGCCCTCCGCCGTCTATGCCGAGCCCGGCGGCACCGTCATCGTCGGCCGGGACGCGGTGCACAGCGCCCGGCTGGAGCCTGCCCGCTTCGAGCCCAACCCGAAGCGGCGCATCGACGACGGCACGGTGCTGCTCGGTGATCGTGAGATCCCGGTCAACGACCTCGTCGCCACCGTCCTGCGGCGGGTCCGCGACGAGTGGACCCGCACCGTCGGCGACGTGGCGTCCGAGGTGACGGTGACGTTCCCGGCGTCGTGGGGCGCGACCCGGCGGCTCGCGATCGCCGACGCCGCGGCCGCCGCCGGCCTGGGCAGGGTGCGTCTCGTCCCGGAGCCAGTCGCGGCCGCCGCCTACTTCACGCAGGTGCTCGGCAAGGACGTGCCGGTCGGCTCGGTCGTGGTCGTGCACGACTTCGGCGCCGGCACCTTCGACGCCAGCGTGGTCGCCCGCACCCAGGGCGGCTTCGAGGTCCTGGCGGTCGACGGCCGCGACGACATCGGCGGCATCGACCTCGACAACGCGATCGTGGCGCACATCGGCGCGATCTGCGAGCCGCAGGCGCCGCAGGAGTGGCAGCGGCTGATGAGCCCGCAGACGATCGAGGACCGGCGGGCCCGGCGGCTGCTGTTCGACGACGCGCGGGTGGCGAAGGAGCGCCTGTCCCGCCAGCCGGCGTCCGACCTGACCGTGCCGCTGCTCAACATCGACGTGCACCTCACCCGCGACGAGCTGGAGCGGCTCGCGCAGCCGCTGCTGGAGCAGACGGTTCGCGTCACGCAGGGCGTCATGCGGTGGGCGCAGCTGAGCGAGGGCAGCATCGCGGGCGTGTTCCTGGTCGGCGGCTCCAGCCGGATGCCGCTGGTCGGCACGCTGCTGCACCGCGCGCTGGGCACGGCACCCGTGGTGATCGAGCAGCCGGAGCTGGTGGTCGCCGAGGGCAGCATGCTGACCGGCTCGACGGAGATCCCGGTGACGGCGGAGCCCGCGCCGGGTCCGGCGACGGGCGTGATCCCGCGGGTGCCGGGCTTCGACTGGCGGCCACAGTCCCCGACCTCCGGCGCCCCGCAGCCAGGCGCCGGGCAGTTCGGCGCGGCGGCCGGCGCCGGGCAGTTCGGGGCAGCGGCCGGAGCGGGCCAGTTCGGCGCGCCCGGAGGCAGCCCGGCGGGGAGCGCGGGCCAGTTCGGTGCGGCGCAGCCCGGCGGGGGTCAGCCCGGTGCCGGGCAGTTCGGTGCGGCGCAGCCCGGTGGAGGCCAGGCCGGTGCCGGGCAGTTCGGCGTGGGGCCGGCCGGCGGAGGTCAGCCCGGTCAGGGACAGTCCGGCGCGGCCCAGCCTGGTGCGCAGCCCGGCGCGGGGCAGCCCGGGGGCGGGCAGTCGGGAGCGGACGCGCCGCTGTGGCCCGAGGCGGGCACGTTCGCCACGGAGTCCGCCGCGAGTGCCGCGCCGATGTCAGGCGTGCCGATGTCGGCGCCGCCGGTCTCGTCGCCGCCCGGCGGTGGCTATTCGACCTATCCGGCGTCGGCGCCGCCCGGGAACTATGCCGGCAGCCAGGCCACCTCCCCGCATGGTGGTTACGGCGTGCCGACCTCAGGCCAGCCGGTGAACTACGGCCCGCAGGTCTCCGTGCCGCCCGCCAACTACAACCAGCCGGCCTCGGCCCCGCCGGCGAACTACAACCAGCCGATGTCAGGGCCACCGGCGAGCTACAACCAGCCTGCGTCGGCGCCGCCGGCCAACTACAACCAGCCCATGTCCGGCCCGCCGGCGAGCTACAACCAGCCGATGTCGGGCCCGCCGGCCGGTTCCAACCAGCCCATGTCGGGGCCGCCGGCCTCGTCGCCGCCGGTGTCCGCGCCGCCGAACCGGGCGGCGGGGCAGATCTTCGTGTCCGGTGGCAGGGTGCCGGTGAGTCCCGGGCCGCAGACCGAGCCGGCGACCCGCTACGACGAATACGGCAGCCCGGTTCGCCAGGGCGGCGGCCAGCAGCGTCCTGCGTATCAGCAGCAGCGGCCGTCGCCGGTGCATCCCGCGCAGCGCGGTGACGAGCGGCGGGCGGATGGCGGGACCAGGAGGCGGGGGCCGTTCGCCCGGGCGATGCTCACGCTGCTGGTGCTCGTGCTGCTGATCGCGACCCCGGTCGTCGCCGGCTACGTCTCCTTCTACTTCACCGCCGGTCACTGGCCGCCGCCGGCCGACACGTTGTTCGACCCGGATGGGCGATGAACGCTCCGCGGCCCGGTGAAAGTGAGTAACATTCGCGTCGGTCGGAGCTGATCGAGGAGGGTGCATGACGCAGATCGACGGGCACGGTGGGGACCTGGCGCTCGCGGCGCTGCGGGGCTTCGGGGTCGAGGAGCTGTTCACGCTCTCCGGCGCCCACGTCTTCCCGCTGTATGACGCCGCCCACAAGACGGGTGTGCGGATCGTCGACGTGCGGCACGAGCAGTCCGCGGTGTTCGCCGCTGAGGCCGTCGCCAAGCTGCAGCGCCGTCCCGGGCTGGCCGTGCTGACCGCCGGCCCCGGCGTCACCAACGGCGTGTCGGGGCTGACCAGCGCCTCGTTCAACGGCGCGCCGGTGGTCGTGATCGGCGGTCGGGCACCGCAGTTCCGCTGGGGTTCGGGCAGCCTGCAGGAGATGGATCACCTGCCGATCGTCCGCGCGGTCACCAAGCACGCGGAGACCATCCTCGCCACCGACGAGGTGTATGCCCGGATGCAGGCCGCGGCCCTCGCCGCGCTGACCCCGCACCGGGGGCCGGTCTTCGTCGACCTGCCCCTGGAGGTGGTGTTCTCGCAGGCGGACGGGGTCGAGGCGGCGCCGGCGCCGGTCGTGCCCCATCTGGAGCCGGACCCGGAGGAGGTCGCGCGGGCCGTCCAGCTGCTCGCCGCCGCGCAGCGGCCGGTGATCATCGCGGGCTCCGACGTGTGGGCGGGGCACGCCACCGCGTCGCTGCGGGAGGCGGCCGAGGCGCTGCGCGTGCCGGTGTTCGCCAATGGCATGGGCCGCGGCACGCTGCCGCCGTCGCACGCGCTCGCGTTCTCCCGGGCGCGCAAGGCGGCGTTCGGCGGCGCGGACGTGATCGCCGTGGTCGGCACCCCGCTGGACTTCCGGCTCGGCTTCGGCGACTTCGGCGGCGCCCAGGTCGTGCACGTCACCGACGCGCCGTCGCAGCGGGCCGGGCACGTCACGCCGGCCGCCGCGCCGTCGGGTGACCTGCGGGCGATCCTGGCGGCGTTCGCGTCGTACACCGGCCTCGTCGCCGACCACGAGGAGTGGATCGAGGCGCTGCGGGCCGCGGAGGACGCCGGCCGTGTCCGGGAGCAGCAGGCTCTGGAGGCGGACACCGACCCGATCAAGCCGAGCCGCGTCTACGGCGAGCTGCGCAAGGTCCTTGCCGAGGACGCCGTCACGATCGGCGACGGCGGCGACTTCGTCTCCTACGCCGGCAAGTACCTCGAGCCGTCCCAGCCTGGCACCTGGCTGGACCCGGGACCGTATGGCTGCCTCGGCACCGGCATGGGCTACGCGATGGGGGCGCGGGTGACGTATCCGGACCGCCAGATCTGCGTGCTGATGGGCGACGGCGCCGCCGGCTTCTCGCTGATGGACGTCGAGTCGCTGGTCCGCCAGCAGTTGCCGGTCGTGATCGTGGTCGGCAACAACGGCATCTGGGGGCTGGAGAAGCACCCGATGCGCAACATCTACGGCTACGACGTCGCCGCCGACCTGCAGCCGGGCCTGCGCTACGACGACGTCGTCAAGGCGCTCGGCGGCGCAGGCGAGACGGTGGAGAAGCCGGCCGACCTGGCGGGCGCGTTCGACCGGGCGTTCGCCTCGGGCGTGCCCTACCTGGTCAACGTGCTGACCGACCCCGAGGACGCCTACCCGCGCTCGTCGAACCTCGCGTAGCGACGAGGGCCGCGCGGCGCCGACCGGGGCGTCCGCGCGGCCCTCGGGTCGCACAGATCGAAGGACGGCCACGGTCCTGCGGCGAAGATCGCTGTCCGGCGCCGGGCCACGGAGTGGATCCGGCCCAATGGCCGGAGTGGATCCGCCCGACGGACGGAGTGGATCCGGCCCGATGGACGCGCCAGGCAGTTCGGGCGATTGAGCATTGCCGCGATGAGGCCGTGCGCGTGTGGCCGGACGAGCCGCCGCAGGACTGCCGCGACGGCCGGCGGGCGGCGGGCGGGTGCTGGGTGTTACTCCAGGCCCAGGAGGCGGGGCAGGGAGCCGATCGAGCCGATCACCTCGTGAGCCCCGGACGCCTGGAGGGCCTGGCGGTCGCCGGCGCCGGTGAGGACGCCGACGAGCAGGCCGGCGCCGGCGCGCTGGCCGGCGATCAGGTCCAGCGGCGTGTCGCCGACGACAACCATGCGGCGCACGTCCTCGACGCCCAGTTTCAGCGCGGCGACCAGCATGAAGTCCGGGAAGGGCCGGCCGCGGCCGGCGTCGGCGGGGGACAGGACCAGGTCGACCTGGCCCCACCAGCCGAGGGCGTCCATGATCGCTTCCTGGGTGGCGCGGGCGAACCCGGTGGTCAGGGCGACCTTGATCCCCGCGGTCCGCAGGGTCTTGATCGCCTCCAGGGCGCCAGGGATCGGCAGGACCGCGCCTTCGTCGACGAGCAGGCCGTAGGCCTCCTCGAAGGTGTCGTTGGCGGCCTGGGCGCGCCGCTCGTCGCCGTCGAGCAGCAGCCGGAAGACCTCGATGCGGCTCTGGCCCATGGTCTTGCGCACGACGGCGAGCATCCGGTCGTGCTGCGGGGTGCCGGGCGCCACGCCCTCGCCCGCGAAGGCGACCGTGAAGGCCTGCTCGACCAGGCCGTCGTCCCGCACCGTCGTCCCCGCCATGTCGATGCAGGCGAGCTGCCACGCTGTCATCGCCCTATCCGACCATGCCGACAAGGCGGGTTGGTGAACGGCGCAAAACGCTCAGAAGGCACCCGCCCGGCGCAGCTGCCGTGGCCTGCCGTCCGGGTCGTGGATGGTGTTGTAGACCACACGTGCCCAGGCCGCCGTGTGGCGCGGTACCCGCGGCGGGTGGTACGGCAGCAGCCGCCCGGCGGGGCGGGGGCCGATCTTGCCGCTGTCGTGCCACGCCTGCAGCGCCTTGGCGGAGGCGTCAAAGATCTCCTCGATCGGGCCCTCGGGCAGCTCGTCGAGCTCCAGGTGCTCCTTGCACAGCCGCTCGCGCAGATCCCGGGGGTAGGTGCCGGAGGGGTCGAGGATCGCGCAGGTGAGCTCCGAGTCGTGGGTCCAGGAGCGCAGCGACACGTTGTCGGAGCCGGTGGTGACCCAGGTGTCGTCCACGACGCAGACCTTCGCGTGCACGTAGATGGGTGTGCCGGCGGCGTTCTCGGGGCTGAAGACGTGCAGCCGGTCGCCGCCCGCCTCGCGGAGCATGGCGAGGGCCCGGGAGCGGCCGTACAGCTGCGGCATGCTCCCGAATCTGCCCGGCCGGTCGGGGTGGCGCGGCACGACGGCGATCAGGTGCAGGCCGGGGTTCTCCCGCAGCGCGTCGGCGAAGCAGCTGGCGACCTTCGGCGACCAGAGGTACTGGTCCTCCAGGTAGATCAGCCGCCGGGCCCGCTTGACCGCCTTGCAGTAGCCGCGCGCGACGCTGAACTCCCCGTCCGGGGCGAACGGGTAACCGCCGTGGCGGTGCGGGTACGTCCGCAGCAGCTGCACGCTCAACGAGCCGACCGGCGAAGGGTCAGGCTGCTGCGGCGGCAGCCGGTCGGGGTCCAGGTTCTCGTCCGCGACCGTGTCCTGGAACCAGTGCAGCGGGTTGCGCGACAGCGCCGACCTGTCCTCCCAGCGCTCCCGGAACGTGGCCTCGATCTGGCCGACGACCGGCCCGCGCAGCTCCAGCTGCACGTCGTGCCAGGGCGCGCGGCGGCCGTACTTCGGGGTGATCTCCACCGGCTGCGGGTCGCCCTCGTGCGCGGGGGTGTCGCGGCGGCCGTGGCACAGGTCGATCCCGCCGACGTAGGCCCGGTCCAGCTCGGGGCGGCCGGGGTGGCGCAGGACGACGAGCTTCTGGTGGTGCGAGCCGCCGACGCGGACCCGCATGTCACGCAGGCACTCGCCGCCGGCGGCCTCGATCTTGCGGGCGAAGCGCCGGTTCTCCGCCGCGCTGAACTGCAGGGCGTTCCAGTGCGACCGCCAGATGAGTCCCTTGACGCGGACCCCGCGCTCGGCCGCGGCGCACAGCAGGTCGCCGATCGTGGGGCCGTTCCTGCTGACCCGCTGGCTCGCGTCGCCGCGCCAGTCGGTGAACAGCAGCAGGTCGCCGCGTTCCATCTGCTCGATCGCGGCGTACAGCTCGGCGAAGTACTCCTTGCCGTCGATCAGCGGCCGTACGGCGTTGCCGTCGGTCCACGCCGTGATCCTGGTGTGCGGGTTGCCCCGCTCCTCCTCCGTGAGGAACCAGTCCTGTTTCATCGCGGGACACCTGCGTCCTGGAGGTCGCTGACCGGTTCGGGGACTTCCTCGGACACCAGGTCGCGGTTGGGTTTGACCAGCCAGTACACGGCGCACAGCCACAGCGCCGACAGCAGCACGCTGCCGAGGATGTCGGTCGGGTGGTGCATGCCGCGGTACATGCGGGAGACGGCGACCCACAGCGGCATCGCCACGGCGAGGGCCGGCAGCACCCACCGCCACCAGGCCCGGGTCCGCGGCATGACCAGCACGGCGGCGGTCGCCCAGATCAGGATCGTGGCGGCGACGTGGCCGGACGGGAAGCTCGACGTCGGCATCGGCCCGTCCATGTTCTCCACGTCGGGGCGGGCCCGGTCGACGATCGCGGCGCTGGCCAGGAACAGGGTCAGCTCGCCGAACATGACGGCCAGCAGGAAGATCACCGGGCGCCAGCGGCGGATCGCGGCAAGGGACACCGCGCCGATGACCAGCCCGATCGCGAGGATCGCGTGGGTGTTGCCGACCTCGCTGCCGACGATGCTCACGTGCCCGAGCACGTCGCTGCGGTGCCCGGCGAACCAGTGCGGGATCGTGGAGTCCCACAGGACGTTGCCGTTGCCGTCGCGGTACCGGGCCAGCGGCAGCCCGACCACGACCAGCGCGCCGAAGGTGAAGACCCAGGCGACGGCACCGAAGGCGAGGGCCCATGCGGTGCCCGGCCGGTGCTCGTGCGGCTCGGTGGGGCGCAGGTCGTCGGCGGCCTCGGGCTCCAGACCCTCCTCCAAGGGCTCGGTGACCCGCAGGCCCTCGTGGTGGCGCAGCAGCTCGAACGCGGTGGCGCACAGCCCGAGCCAGGCGACACCGAGGGACCAGCCGCCGATGACGTCGGACAGGAAGTGCACGCCCAGTGCCAGCCGGCTGAACCCGATCAGCGTGACGATCACGCCGACGCCGATCACCGCCGCCCTGCGCCAGCGGGGCCGCAGCGCCGGCAGGAACACCAGCAGCAGCGCCGTGTAGCAGATGAGCGAGTTGAGGGAGTGGCCGCTGGGGAAGCTGTTGCCGCCGCCGTGGGCGACGGGCTGCTCGACGACGGGACGCAGCCGGCCGACGGCCAGTTTGAGGGTGGGGTCGAGGATGAGCCCGCCGACGGTGGTCGCGACCAGGAACCCCGCGAGCTTGTACTGCTTGCGCACCAGGACCAGCGTGGTGCCGATCGCGACGAGCCAGGCCATGACACCGAAGCTGCCGAGCCGGCTGATGCCACCCATCAGCGTCACCAGGAAGTCACTCGGCGCGACGGCCTCGTTGAGCTCCTCGGCGATGCCGCGGTCGATCGACTCCAGTGGTACCCAGCGCACTCGCACCGCGATGATCAACAGGCTGAACAGCAGTGCCGTGCCGCCGAAGCCGGCCATGCGCCACAGGGCGGATCTGGAGGTTCTCACGTTTGCCAGCATGCCCAGTCTGGGGAGAACGAGAACATGACCCCCGCCGATACAGCGCACCGCGCCACACAGAGCGACCTGTTCAAGAACCTCACCAAGGTCGGGTTCATCGGATACGGGCTGCTGCACCTCGCGCTCGCCTGGGTGGCGGCGCAGATCGCCTTCGGCCAGGGAGGGCAGGAGGGTGACCAGTCCGGTGCCTTCCAGAAGCTCGCGGAGCAGCCGTTCGGCAAGGTGCTGCTCTGGTTCACGCTGATCTGCCTGGTGGCGCTCGCCCTGTGGCAGGTCGCCCTCGCGATCTGGGGGCACCGTGACGTGCAGGGCAAGGAGCGGATCTGGGAACGGGTCGCCTCCGCCGCCCGCGTCGTGATCTACGCCGCACTGGCCTGGACCGCCGGCAAGGTCATCACCGGCGCGCCGTCGTCCAGCGCCGACCAGCAGGAGCAGGCCACCGCCGGGATCATGGCCAAGCCGGCCGGTGCGTGGCTCGTCGGGCTGATCGGCCTCGGTGTCCTCGCGTTCGGTGTCGGGATGCTCTGGTACGGCTGGAAGCGCAAGTTCGAGCGCAAGCTGACCTTCGGTGCGGCGGAGCCCAAGACCCGCAAGACGGCGGTCCGCGCCGGGCAGGTCGGCTACATCGCCAAGGGGGTCGCGTTCGGCATCGTCGGCGTCCTGCTGCTGCAGGCCGCGGTCACCAACGACCCGGCCAAGTCCCGCGGGCTGGACGCCGCGCTGCACACCCTCGCCGCCCAGCCGTACGGCAAGTTCCTGCTGCTCGCGGTGGCGATCGGCGTCGCGGCGTTCGGCGTGTACTGCTTCTTCCAGGCCCGGTACCGCAAGGTCGGCACGTGACGCAGCGCGCCGCCGTCATCGTCAACCCGTCCAAGGTCATCGACCTTGACGAACGGCGCAGGGAGATCTGCGATCTCCTCGCCGGGGCCGGCTGGCCCGAGCCGCTCTGGCTGACCACCACGCCCGAGGACCCCGGCTGCGGCATGGCCGTGCAGGCCGTCGACGCCGGCGTGGACGTGGTGCTCACCTGCGGCGGCGACGGCACCGTCATGGCGGTCGCCTCCGTGCTCGCCGGCACCGACGTGGCCCTGGCCCTGGTGCCGTCGGGCACCGGCAACCTGCTGGCCACCAACCTTGGCGTCACCCGCGACGTGCCGGCCGCCGTCGAGCTGGCGATCAACGGTGACCGGCGCCGCATCGACGTCGGCATCGTGGACGGCGCCGACACCAGCAGCGGGCACCCCGGCACGTTCACCGTCATGGCCGGGATGGGCTTCGACGCCGAGATGCTCGACGCCACCCCCGACACGATGAAGCGCCGGTTCGGCTGGCCCGCCTACGTCGTGTCCGGCCTGCGCACGCTGCGCCGCAAACGGGTACCGATGCGGATCCGGCTCGACGGCGGCAAGTGGCTGCGCCGCCGCGCCCGCACCGTGCTCGTCGCCAACGTGGGGCGGCTGCAGGGCGGGATCCCGCTCCTGCCGGACGCCCAGCCCGACGACGGCTGGCTGGACGTGGCGATCCTGACGCCCCGCGACATCACCGACTGGGTGAGGCTCGGGTGGGGCGTGATCATGCGCCGGGGTGACAGTCGGCAGCTGGAGACATTCCGGGCGAAGAAGGTCGAGGTGCACAGCGACCGGGAGCAGGCCCGCGAGCTCGACGGCGACGTCGTCGCGCCGGCCCGCATGCTCGTGGCGACGATCTCACCCGCCGCCCTCCTGCTCTGCGTGCCGCGGGCTACCCCTCCTCCTCCCGCCGTTTGAGGTCCTCCTCCCAGCGGCGTAGCAGCTCGGCGTCGTCGCGGGAGCGACTCGTGTCGATGCCGCGCAGGAACTCGGGGTCGTCGTCAGGTGCGACGGGCTTGGGCTGCCTGCGGCGCGAGCCGCCCGCCGGGGGCACCCCGGCGGGCTGCTCGGTCGCGAGCGGACGGCCCGCGAAGAACCAGGCGATGACGCCGACGACGGGTAGCAGCAGGATGACGAGACACCAGACGACCTTCGGTAGCCCCCGGACGTCGTCACGGTCCGTGGACAGGCAGTCGATCAACGCGACCAGCGTCGCGACCAGCACGATGAGAAAGGGCAGTGCACGTCCCATGGCGCCATCATGACGCAGCGAAGCGCCCTATGACACCAGCAGGAGGGTGCCCGTCACGCAGTACAGGAGGATGAGCGTGACGATGAGCGGCAAGGTACGGCGCACCGGGAGGGTGATCGAGCGGACCCGCATCCGGGTGAGGTGGATCGCGCCGGCCCACGTGAGACCGATGGCGGCGACCGCGGCCAGGGCGACCGGACGGGACGCCTGGAGCACGGCGAGCCTCGCCAGCAGCAGCGCCACCGCGGTGAACGACACGGTCGTGCGCCGCCACGACAGCACGGTGCGCTCCAGCTGCGTGTCCAGCGGGGCGTCGGGGGACGGGTTCACAGGAACGTCGCCACCAGCAGAGCGACCGCGCCGAGCGCGACGATGAGCGACAGGATGCCGGGGAAGCGCGACGGCGGCAGCGCCTCACCCAGCCGCATCGCCCGTTCGCTGCGGGCCCAGTGATCGATCGAGCGGATCGCGACCAGACCACCGAGCGCGAACAGCGACACCGCGATCACGACCCGCAACCGGTGCCCGGGCAGGAACTGCGCGACCGCGAGCCCGCCGCCGACCAGGGCGAGGGCGGTGCGCAGCCAGGCCAGGAAGGTGCGCTCGTTGGCCAGCGAGAAGCGGTAGTCGGGCGTGCTGCCGACGGATCGCACCTCGTGCGGATCGAACCAGCGTCGGATGATTGCCCACATCGACACCATTGTCAGACTCCCTAGGTACAGTCGCGGCCGATGCTGCGAACAACTCTCGCCGGGCTGCGTGCTCACAAGTTACGGCTGCTGCTGACCGCGACCGCCATCATGATCGGAGTCGGGTTCCTCGCCGGCACCCTGGTCTATGGCGACACGGCCAAGGCCGCCTTCTACGACGACCTTGCCCGGGCCGCGAAGAACGTCGACGTCTCCGTCGGCTCCTCCGGCTTCAGCGAGTCCGGCCAGCGCTTCGACCCCGGCATCGTGGAGGAGATCAAGGCCGTGCCCGGCGTGGCGCACGCCGACGGCCGGATGGCCGAGCGGCTGCCCATGCTCGACGACAAGGGCCGGCTGATCTCCTATCTGGGCCGGATCGGCTGGGCGCTGTCCACGCCCGGCGACGATCACCTGTCGATGTACGACATCGGCACCGGCAGGCAGCCGCAGCGCGCCGGCGAGATCGCGGTCGACGACACCACCGCCGGGATCTACGGCTTCGAGCTCGGCGAGCGGATCTCCGTGGTCGGTCCCGACCAGAAGCCGGTCGCGCTGACGCTGGTCGGCATCATGGACCTGGGCGCCAACAAGCGCTTCGCGGGCTTCACCGTCGCCGCGCTCACCCCCGCGGACATGCGGACGCTGACCGGCGCCGACGGCTACGCGCAGGTCGTCGTGTCCGCGCAGCCGGGCGTCTCGCAGGACGAGCTCGCCGGGCGGCTGGAGTCGGCCCTCGGCGGCCGGGCCTGGGTGAGCACGGGCGCGCAGCTGCGCGACGAATACGCGCAGGCCGCCGCCAAGTACGTCGACGGCTTCCTCATCGTGATCTTCGGCTTCGGGCTGATCGCCCTGGCGGTGTCGGTCTTCGTCATCTACAACACCTTCGCGATCCTGGTCGCCCAGCGGATCCGGGAGCTGGCGCTGCTGCGCTGCGTCGGGGCGTCCAAGGGGCAGCTGTTCGGCTCGGTGATCCTGGAGGCGGTCGTCGTCGGCGTCGTCGCCTCCCTCGGCGGCCTGCTCGTCAGCACCGTCGTCGGCGAGGGCCTGCTCATCGGCCGCAACACCGTCGGCAGCGGCGTGCGGGTCGACCGGCTGATCGTCGAGCCCCGCACCGTGCTGGTCGGCGTCTTCGCCGGCACGCTGTTCACGGTGATCGCGTCGCTGCTGCCGGCGGCCACCGCGAGCCGGATCCCGCCGATCGCCGCGCTGCGCACGACCGCCCTGTCGGAGGTCGCCCCTGGGCGCCGGCTGCTGCGCATCGCCCTCGCGGCGGTGCCGGCGGCCGCCGGTGGGCTGCTCATGCTCTACGGCACCACGGTGCCCGGGTTCGCCGGCGTGCCGATCGTGTTCCTCGGCGCGATCGCGGTCTTCACCGGCATCGTGATCGGGGCGCCGCTGATCGTGTCGCGGCTGACCGCCTGGGCGGGCTGGCTGCCGGCGAGGCTGTTCGGCGCGGCCGGCCGTCTCGCGGTCACCAACGCGCTGCGCAACCCGAAGCGCGTCGCGGCCACCACCAGCGCCCTCATGGTCGGGCTGGCGCTCATGAGCGTCTTCAGCGTGCTGCTGGCGACCGCGCGGGCCCAGGCGGAGCAGGAGCTCGACGAGAACTTCGCGGTCGACTACATCATCAGCGGCGTGTACACCCCGGGCGGGCAGAGCCGGAAGGTGCCGCTCGCGGTGACCGCGACCCTGCGCTCCCACCGCGAGCTCGCCGCGGTCGCCGGCGCCCGCAGCCGCGAGGGCGACGTCGACGGCCGGTACACCGAGATCTGGTCGATGGAGCCGGGCGCGCTCGACACCCTCCTGCGCCCCGAGATCACCGCCGGCTCCGCCGGCGCGCTCAAGCCCGGCACGGTCGCCCTCAACCGGTTCTTCGCCGACGAGATCGGCGCCCGGGTCGGCTCCGAGGTGCGGGTGCGCTCGCTGACGCTGACCGTCGCCGCGCTCTACGACGACGCCCCGACCGACGGCCAGGCGCTGCTGGACTGGAGCGACTACTCGTCCGCGTTCGGCCCCGGCGACCCCGACCAGGTGCTGGTCAAGGCCGCGGAGGGGGTCGCGCCGCAGGACTCGCGGGCCGCGGTCGACGCCGCGCTCGTCCAGGCGCCGCTCACCCAGGTCAGCAGCCAGGCCGAGTGGCGGGCCCGGATCACCGGCTCCCTCGACGAGCAGCTCGGCGTGTTCTCCGCGCTGCTGGGCATGTCGATCGTGATCGGCCTGACCGGCATCGCCAACACCCTGGCCCTGTCGGTGCTGGAGCGCACCCGGGAGTCGGCGCTGCTGCGGGCGCTCGGGCTGTCGCGCGGGCAGCTGCGGGGGATGCTGGTGCTCGAGGCGATGCTCATGGCCTTCGTCGGCGCGGTCGTCGGCGTCGGCTTCGGCGTGCTCGTCGGCGTGTCCGCGTCGGTCGGCCTGATCCGGCAGTTCGGGCACGGGCACCCCGTCGTGCCGTACGGCCAGCTGCTGCTCTACGTCGTCCTCGCCGCCGTGGCCGGCGCGGTCGCGGCCGTTCTCCCCGCCCGCCGCGCCGCCCGCACCGAGGTGGCGGCGGTGATGGTCGACGACTAGACGGGCATGTGCCAGAGCTCGCGGATCGTCTCGGTCACGCAGTGCTCGCGTGGGCGGCCGCAGGTGCACAGATGTCCGTCCGGTTCCTCACAACGGCGGTGTGTGACCTTTTCCGCAGCGTGTTGTGCCACCGCCGCGGAGAGCGGCCGCGCGGGCTCGAAGAGTCCGGTTTTCTGTGACATATCCCCCACCCCCGGCTTCAGGGTGAACCGTCGGGTGACAGTTTTCACCGCGCTCGCCAACCTACTGTCGAGTAACATCCGGGAGGCGAACCTGTTACCGCCTGAGCTGAGCCGTAACGTGGGGCGCAAGTGGGCCGCGACGGCGCGGCGACTGTCAAGCAGGAGGACCTCGGACCGCGATGAAAATCGTCGTACTCGTCAAGCAGGTGCCGGACTCCGGCGCGGATCGCAACCTGCGCAGTGACGACAACACCGTCGACCGCGCGTCGGCCAGCAATGTGATCAACGAGATGGACGAATACGCGATCGAGGAGGCGCTACGCCTCCAGGAGGCGCACGGCGGCGAGGTGGTCATCCTGACCGTCGGACCCGACCGCGCCACCGAGTCGATCCGCAAGGCCCTGTCGATGGGCCCCGACTCCGCCGTCCACGTCGTCGACGACGCGCTGCACGGCTCGTGCGCCGTCGGCACCTCGAAGGTCCTCGCGGCCGCCATCGCCCGGCAGGAGGCCGACCTGGTCATCTGCGGAGCGGAGTCGACCGACGGCCGGGTGCAGGTGATGCCGCACATGATCGCCGAGCGGCTGGGCATCGCGGCGCTCACCGGCGCCCGCAAGCTCACCGTCGAGGGCGCCTCGCTCACCATCGAGCGGCAGACCGATGAGGGCTACGAGGTCGTCACCGCCTCGACCCCGGCACTGGTCAGCGTGTGGGACACGATCAACGACCCGCGCTACCCGTCGTTCAAGGGCATCATGGCGGCCAAGAAGAAGCCGCTGGAGACCCTGTCGCTGGGCGACCTGGGCGTCGCCGCGGGCGAGGTCGGCTTCGACGGCGCGACCAGCACCGTGGTCGAGCACAGCAAGCGGCCGCCCCGCCAGGCCGGCAACAAGATCGACGCGGGTGACGACGGCGGCAGCAAGCTCGTCGAATACCTGGCCTCCGAGAAGTTCGTCTAAGGGAGTTCGAAACCATGGCTGAAGTACTGGTCGTCGTCGAGGCCTCCCAGGGTGCCGCCAAGAAGGTCACCCTCGAGATGCTGACCCTGGCCCGGACGCTCGGCGACGTCTCCGCCGTCGTGCTGGGCGGCTCGGCTGCGGCGCTCGCCGACAAGCTCGGCGAGTTCGGCGCCTCGAAGATCTACGCCGCCGAGGGCGAGGACCTCGACGGCTACCTGGTGGCCCCCAAGGCCACCGTCCTCGCGTCGCTGATCCAGCGCGTGTCGCCCGCCGCGGTCCTCATCGCCTCCAGCCAGGAGGGCAAGGAGATCGCCGGCCGGGTCGCCGTCAAGCTCGACAACGGGCTGCTCACCGACGTCGTCTCCCTGGACGCCGACGGTGTCGGCACGCAGGTCGTCTTCGCCGGCTCGACCATCGTGAAGTCGAAGGTCAGCAAGGGCCTGCCGATCGTCACGGTCCGGCCCAACTCGCTCACGCCCACCCCGGCCCCGGCCACCCCGTCGGTCGAGCAGGTCGAGGTCGCGCTGACCGACAAGGACAAGCTGGCCAAGGTCGTGGAGCGCAAGGTCGAGGCGAAGGGCGCCCGTCCCGAGCTGGCAGAGGCCTCGATCGTCGTGTCCGGCGGCCGCGGTGTCGGCAGCGCCGACAACTTCAAGCTGGTCGAGGAGCTCGCCGACCTGCTCGGCGGCGCCGTCGGCGCGTCCCGCGCGGCGGTCGACTCGGGCTTCTACCCGCACCAGTTCCAGGTCGGGCAGACCGGCAAGACGGTGTCCCCGCAGCTGTACGTGGCGCTGGGCATCTCCGGCGCCATCCAGCACCGGGCCGGCATGCAGACGTCGAAGACGATCGTCGCGGTCAACAAGGACCCCGAGGCGCCGATCTTCGAGCTGGCCGACTTCGGCGTGGTCGGCGACCTGTTCAAGGTCGTCCCGCAGGCCGCCGAGGAGATCCGCAAGCGCAAGTAGCCCCACCCGCGAATACAGAAGGCCGCCCCCACCGGGCGGCCTTCTGCCGTCTCCGGCGGCGTGCCGCGCCCGTTTCCGGCGGCGGACCCTGCGCGTTCCGGCAGCGGGCCGCGCGTTACGGCAGGACGCCGCGCAGCAGGCTCCTGCCGGAGTGGGTGGCGTCGCCGTCGTGCGGCTCGGCGGAGATGTCGACGATGTTGAACCTGCTCAGGTCGAGGGTCCCCGGCACGGTGAGCTCCTGGTCGGCCTTGACGCCCATCACGCCCAGCGGCTGCATCCGCAGGCCGGGGCCCTGCAGGCTGGTCGAGTCCAGCAGCCACGCCTCGTAGTCGCCGTCGGCCTGGCTGGGCATGCCCTCCGCGTGGACGTGCAGCTTGCGCTCCCCGTCGACGGTCACCAGGCAGGCATACCCGCCCGCCCCGGCCGGTGCGCCCGGCAGCGCCTCCAGCGACACCCTGGGCGAGCCGGCGGGGCAGGACGCGACGGTGTCCCGCGGCTCGTCCCGCAGGACCAGCGCCGTGCCGGCCGCGGCCGCGACCGCCGCCACCACGGCCGCCGCGGCGGCGATGCCGGCGGTGACGCCCCAGCCGGGACGCCGCCCGGCCGTGCGTCGGGCGGCCCGCCGCCGGTCGAGCTCGTCCGCGGGGCGCGCGGCGGGCACCCGTACCGAATCCGCTGCCGGAACCGGGGCAGCCGGCGGGTCGGTGTGCAGGGTCACCGCCGGTGGGGGCGTGGCCCGGTCGGTCGCCGCCAGCTCCGCCCGGATCCGCTGCCACACGTGCTCCGGTGGCGGCGGCAGCTCGCGCAGCCGCTGGGTCTGGCGGCCGAGGCCGGCCACGTCACGCAGCTCGTCCATCTCGGTGCGGCAGCGCCCGCACGTGTCGAGGTGGCCGGTCTCATGCTGGTCGAGGGTCTCCTCACCGAGCGCCAGAAGCACCAGCCGCTCGGGCTCCAAATGTGACACCGTCCACCTCCCATCGACTGCGTAGTCTCGCCATCCCGCGCCGCAGGTGACTCTTCACCGTGCCCAGCGGCAGGCCCGTGACCGCCGCGATCTGCGGATGGGTCAGGTCGTCGTAGAACGCCAGCTCCAGCACCCGCCGCTGCTCGCCGGGCAGCTGGGCCATCTCGTCGGCGACGACCAGGCGGTCGATGACCCGGTCCGGTGGCGCCTCGACCTCACCGGCGGGCGTGAGCCGGCGGACCGAGTCGGTGATCCGCTCGTCGCGGGCCTTGGCGCGGATCTGGTCGACGACCTTGCGACGGGCGATCCCGAGCAGCCAGCCGAGCATCGACCCGCGGGCCGGGTCGAAGCCCTCCCGGCCGAGCCACGCCGCGACGAACGTCGCCTGGGTGACGTCCTCGGCGTCGGTCGTGCTGGCCAGTCCACGGGCGGCGAGGTGGAACACGGCCGGCCCGTAACGCTCATACGCCAGCCGCAGCGCACGCTCGTCACCGGCGCGGAACAGATCCGTGAAGCCGTCGTCGCCGTCGCTCGGGTGCTCGACGCTTGCCGAGCTCACCGTGGTTGCCGCCATCGCACAGGCACGTCCTGAAGCTATCGCATCTCAAAGGGGACTTCCGCATACGTGTTCGGCGCGGACGGGTCCTCCGGATGCACTTCGTGGCCATTTCCACTCCGCGCATCCGCCCGGCCGGCGACCGGCGAAACCCTGGCCGTCACTCCATCAAGACGCCGTCGCCTCCCAAGGACGCCGTCGCTCATCCAGACAGGGAGCACCCCCAGATGCGCATTCGCAGGACGCTTGCCGGGCTCGCCGTCGTGGCCGCCGCCACGGTCGGCGCCGGTGCCCTGGCCGCGACCCCCGCGCACGCGGCCGGGCCGTCGAAGGTCTCGGTCGTGCACGGCATCCCCGGCCAGCCCGTCGACGTCTACGTCAACGGTGCCAAGACGCTCACCAACTTCCAGCCCTCCACGGTCGCCGGGCCGCTCGACCTGGCCGCCGGCAAGTACGACATCGTGATCGTCAAACCGGGCGACCCGGTGACCAGCCCGATCATCAAGGTCGACCAGGCCGCGGTGCCCGCGGACGCCAACATCACCCTGGTGGCCCACCTGACCGCCGACGGCAAGCCGACGCTCACCCCGTTCGTCAACGACGTGACCAAGGTCGCCGCCGGCAAGGCCCGCCTGGTCGTGCGGCACACGGCGGCGGCGCCCGCGGTCGACGTGCGCGCCGGCGGCCAGCCCGTGTTCAAGGCCCTCACCAACCCGAACGAGGCCAAGGCCGACATCGCCGCCGGCACCGTCAGCGCCGACGTCGTCCTCGCCGGCACCACCACCGTGGCGATCCCCGCGGCGAGCCTGGCCCTCGCCGAGGGCACCTCGACCATCGTCTACGCGGTGGGCTCCGCCGAGGGCAAGACGCTCGGGGTGGTCGCGCAGAAGATCGAAGGACTGCACTCGACCCCGGGTGGCGTGCCCAGTGGCACCGGTGGGCTGCTCGAGCAGCGCACGCCGTGGGTCTGGTACGCCGTCGCCTCCGCCGCCCTGATCGTCCTCGCGGGTGGCGGGGCGGTCGCCGCCCGTCGCCGGGTCCGGGTCTGATGCACGGTTCGTCCTTGACGGGTGCGCCCCGGGACCACGGTCCCGGGGCACGCCTCGTACCGGTGGCGGCGTTCATGCTCTTCGCTCTTGCGGGCTGCTCGGGTGACCCGGCGCCGAGCGTCGGCGGTGCGGCCGCCTCCGCGCTGGCGAGCCCTTCCGTGCCGGCGTCCGGCGGGGTGCCGGTGCAGGCCGGCGCGCTGCCGAGCGCCGCGGCGGCCGTCGCGCCGGCCCAGTTGAAGATCGGCCGGTTGGGCCTGACCGCCCGGGTCGACGCGGTCGGCATCGACGCCGCAACGGGTGACTTCGCGGTCCCGCCGAGCATCGACGAGGTCGGCTGGTACCGGTTCGGCCCCGGGCTGGAGGCGACCGCCGGCTCGATCGTGATCGCCGGGCACGTCGACAGCGCCGAGCAGGGCAAGGGTGCGTTTTTCAGACTGCGCGAATTGACTCCCGGCGATGCGGTGACCGTCACCGGCAGTGACGGCACGCCTCGGGTGTTCACGGTCGTGGCCAGGGAGATCTTCGCCAAGACCGCCGTTCCGCTGGAGCGGTACTTCGCCAGGGACGGTGCCGTACGGCTCACGTTGATCACGTGCGGTGGCCCGTTTGACGCCCGGACCCGCCATTACCGTGACAACGTGGTGATCACCGCGCAACCGGCAGCGCGGTAAGGAGCGGGTGGCCGTTAGGCTTGGGCCCGATGTCGTACCTCGACCACGCCGCTACCACGCCGATGCTCCCGGAGGCGCTCGACGCCTTCGTCGCCGCCGCGCGTGCAGTCGGCAACGCCTCGTCGCTGCACGCTCCCGGCCGCCAGGCCCGCCGCCGGGTGGAGGAGTCGCGCGAGCAGATCGCCGCCGCGCTCGCCGCCCGACCGTCCGAGGTCATCTTCACCGGCGGTGGCACCGAGAGCGACAACCTGGCCGCCAAGGGCCTCTACTGGGCCCGGCGGGCCCGGGACCCGCGCCGCAACCGCGTCGTGGCGAGCTCCGTGGAGCACCACGCGGTCCTCGACGCGGTCACCTGGCTGGAGCGGCACGAGGGCGCGGCGGTGACCTGGCTGCCCGTCGACGGCGCCGGCCGGGTCTCGGCCGCCGCCTTCGCCGAGGCCCTCGCCGGTGACGATGTGGCGGTCGCCACCGTCATGTGGGCCAACAACGAGGTCGGCACGATCCAGCCGGTCGCGGAGCTGGCGGCGCTCGCCGCCGCGGCCGGGGTGCCGTTCCACACCGACGCGGTGCAGGCCGTGGGGCAGATCCCCGTCGACTTCGCCGCCAGCGGCGCGGCCGCGCTCACCGTCAGCGGGCACAAGCTCGGCGGCCCGATCGGTGTCGGCGCGCTTTTGCTCGGCCGGGAGGTCGAGTGCACGCCGCTGCTGCACGGCGGCGGCCAGGAGCGCGACGTGCGCTCCGGCACCCTCGACGTGCCCGGGATCGTCGCCCTCGCCGTGGCGGTCGAGCTGTCGGTCAAGACCCAGCGGGAGACCGCCGAGCGGATCGGGCGGCTGCGCGACGACCTCGTCACACGGGTCCGCGACGCGGTGCCCGGCGCGATCCTCAACGGCGACCCGTCGGACCGGCTGCCCGGCAACGCGCACTTCTCGTTCCCGGGCTGCGAGGGCGACGCGCTGCTGCTCCTGCTCGACGCCCAGGGCATCGCCTGCTCGACCGGTTCGGCCTGCTCGGCGGGGGTGGCGCAGCCCTCGCACGTGCTGATCGCGATGGGCGCCGGCGACGCGGAGGCGCGCTCGTCGCTGCGCTTCACGCTCGGGCACACGTCGACCGCCGACGATGTCGACGCGCTCGTGGCGGCGCTGCCGGGCGCCGTGGAGCGGGCGCGGCGGGCGGGCGCGGTCAAGTCCCGTTGAACCAACCGGTTTCCGGGTGGAGCTAGGCTTCTGCTGTGAGAGTGCTGGCGGCGATGTCTGGTGGGGTCGACTCGGCGGTCGCGGCCGCCCGGGCGGCCGAGGCCGGTCACGACGTGACCGGGGTCCACCTTGCTCTGGCCCGCAACCCGCAGACGTATCGCAGCGGCGCCCGCGGCTGCTGCACCCTGGAGGACGCCCGCGACGCGCGGCGCGCCGCCGACGTGATCGGCATCCCGTTCTACGTGTGGGACATGGCCGAGCAGTTCCACGAGTCCGTGGTCGACGACTTCGTCGCGGAGTACGCGGCCGGCCGCACGCCCAACCCGTGCCTGCGGTGCAACGAGAAGATCAAGTTCGAGGCGGTGCTGGACCGCGCCGTCGCCCTCGGCTTCGACGCCGTCGTCACCGGCCACCACGCCCGGCTCGGCGCCGACGGGCTGCTGCGCCGCAGCGTCGACTACGGCAAGGACCAGTCCTACGTCCTCGCGGTCCTGACCGCCGCGCAGCTGTCCCGGGCGATGTTCCCCCTCGGCGACTCGACCAAGGCCGCCGTCCGCGCGGAGGCCTCCGCGCGCGGACTCGCGGTGGCGGACAAGCCGGACAGCCACGACATCTGCTTCATCGCCGACGGCGACACCCGCAAGTTCCTCGCCGACCGGCTGGGCTCCCAGCCCGGCGACATCGTCGAGGCGACCACCGGAGCGGTCATCGGGCAGCATGCGGGGGCATATGCGTACACCGTGGGCCAGCGACGAGGACTCGACCTGCGGGTCGCGGCGCCCGATCGCAACCCTCGCTACGTGCTCTCGATCACGCCGGCCACCAACACGGTGACGGTGGGGCCGTCCTCCGCGCTGGAGGTGTCCACGGTCGTCGGGGTGCGGCCCATCTGGCACGTGCCCGGCGCTTCGGTCGAGTGTTCCGTCCAGCTGCGGGCGCATGGCTCCGTGTTCCCGGCGTCGGTGTCGTTCGACGGTTCGTCGCTGACCGCCTCGCTGGCCTCGCCGGCGCGCGGGGTCGCCGCCGGGCAGGCAATTGTCTGCTACCAGCCTTCACCTTCGGGGGACATCGTGCTCGGTTCGGCCACCATTTCGGAAACCTCATGACTTTTCCCTGGCCGGTGGGGTCTGCCACCGGGATCGGCTCCATGCCCGGCACCGACATCGCCGAGGCGCAGCGGATCGTGCTCGGCGAGCTGCCCGACCTGCCGTATCTGCCGGAGCTGCCCGCCCGCGGTCCCGGCGCCGACATGATCGGCCGGGGCGGCGCGCTGCTGACCGAGCTGCCCATCGAGCTGTATGCGGGTCGCTGGCGGGTTGCCTCCAGCCCCGGCCACGACCTGCGGGTCGCCCGCGACTTCCTCGACCGCGACCTCGACACGATGACCGAGCAGGCCTCGGAGTTCGCCGGCGTGTTCAAGATCCAGGTGCCGGGGCCGTGGACCCTGGCCGCCTCGCTGCAGCTGCCGATCGGCGGCGCGCTCCTGCGGGACCACGGCGCCGCACGCGACCTCGCCGCGTCCCTCGCCGACGGGGTCCGCGCGCACGTCGCGTCGGTGCGGGCCCGGCTGCCCCTGGCCACGATCCTGCTCCAGGTCGACGAGCCGTCCCTGCCCGCGGTCCTGGCCGGCCGGGTGCCGTCCGAGAGCGGGTACGCCACGCTGCGCTCCGTCTCCCCGTCGGTGGCCCGCGACGCGCTCGCGACGGTCTTCTCCGCGGCCTCCGACGTGCCCGTCGTCGCGCACTGCTGCGCCCCTGACGTGCCCTTCTCGCTGCTGCGGGAGGCGGGCGCCATGGCGGTCGCGCTGGACCTGTCGCTGCTGTCCGATCTGGACGCGCTCGGGGAGCAGGTCGATGCCGGCATGGGCGTCTTCGCCGGTGTGTCCGGTCCGTCGCCGGCGGGGGTTGTCCGGGATCTTTGGCGCAAGCTGGGCTTCCCGCTCACCTCGCTCGCGGTGCAGGTCGTCGTCACGCCGCCGTGCGGGCTCTCGGTGCCGCCGGTGCCGGTGTTCCGCGCCCTGCGCGACGCCGGCCGGCGGCTCACCGATGATCTCTAGCGGTTTCTGTCGTACCCGGGCGGTAAATTCGTGGCATGAGTGACGCAGGGACCGAGCCCACCCTCGAAGCGCGTGAGCGGCACACGGAGCTGGCCCGCGAGCTGGACGAGCATCAGTATCGGTATTACATCCTGCAGTCCCCGGCCGTCGACGACTCGATCTACGACCGGCTCATGCGCGAGCTGGAGGCGATCGAGGCCGAGTTCCCGGCCCTGGTCACGCCCGACTCGCCCAGCCAGCGCGTCGGCGGCACCTTCTCCACCGACTTCGCCGCCGTCCAGCACGCCGAGCGCATGCTCAGCCTCGACAACGCGCTCGACGACGACGAGCTCGCCGCGTGGGTGCAGCGCACCGAGCGCGACGCCGGCAGCCAGCCGCGCTACCTGTGCGAGCTGAAGATCGACGGCCTCGCCATCAACCTCACCTATGAGCGCGGCCGCCTGGTCCGCGCCGCCACCCGCGGCGACGGCCGCACCGGCGAGGACGTCACGCTCAACGTGCGCACCATCGCCGACATCCCGGAGCGCCTCGCCGGCACCGACGTGCCCGACCTGCTCGAGGTCCGCGGCGAGGTGTTCTTCACCCTCGCCGGCTTCGAGGAGGTCAACGCCGCACAGGTCGCCGCCGCCGAGCGCCCCTTCGCCAACCCGCGCAACGCGGCCAGCGGCAGCCTGCGCCAGAAGGACCCGCGCGTCACCGCGTCCCGCCCGATGCGCATGCTGGTCCACGGCTTCGGTGCCCGGGAGGGGTTCAACCCCGCGAGCCAGTCCGAGGCCTATGAGCTGATGCACGCCTGGGGGCTGCCGACCTCGCCCCGCTGGAAGGTCTTCGACGACGTCGCCGGCGTGCGCGCCTACATCGCCGACTATGGCAAGCGCCGCCACAGCCTCGAGCACGAGATCGACGGCGTCGTCGTCAAGGTCGACCAGATGTCCATCCAGCGCCGCCTCGGCTCCACCAGCAAGGCACCCCGCTGGGCGATCGCCTTCAAATATCCGCCCGAGGAGGCGATGACCAAGCTCGTCGGCATCGAGGTCAACGTCGGCCGCACCGGCCGCGTCACCCCGTTCGCCGTCATGGAGCCCGTCTTCGTCGGCGGCGCCACTGTCACGCAGGCCACCCTCCACAACGCGCAGGAGGTCGTCCGCAAGGGCGTCCTCATCGGCGACACCGTCGTCATCCGCCGCGCCGGCGACGTCATCCCCGAGGTCCTCGGCCCCGTCGCCGACCGCCGCGACGGCACCGAGGTCCCCTTCGTCATGCCGACCCACTGCCCCTCCTGCGGCACGTCCCTCGCGCCGGAGAAGGACAGCGACGTCGACATCCGCTGTCCCAACGCCCGCCTCTGCCCCGCCCAGCTCCGCGAGCGCCTCTTCGCCCTCGCCAGCCGCAGCGCCCTGGACATCGAGGCGCTCGGCTCGAAGTCCGCCGCCGCCCTGCTCGAGTCCGTCATCACCAACGAGGCCGAGCTCTTCGACATCGACGCCGACAAGCTCGCCAAGGCCCCGTTCTTCGTCAACAAGGACGGCTCGCTCAGCAGCACCGCCCACCAACTGCTCGCCAACCTCCAGGAGGTCAAGCAGCGCCCCCTCTGGCGCATCCTGGTCGCCCTGTCCATCCGCCACGTCGGCCCGACCGCCGCCCAGGCCATGAGCAACTCCATCGGCTCGATGCAGACCATCGCCAACGCCACCCCGGAAGAGCTCGCCGCGGTCGAGGGCGTCGGCCCCACCATCGCCCGCGCCGTCCACGACTGGTTCGCCGTCGACTGGCACCGCGACGTCGTCGAGCGCTGGGCCGCCGCCGGCGTCCGCATGGTCGAGGACCAGATCGCCTCAGGCCCCCGCCCCCTCGACGGCATCACCGTCGTGGTCACCGGCTCCCTCGAGCGCTTCTCCCGCGACCAGGCCACCGAGGCCATCACCTCCCGCGGCGGCAAGGTCTCCGGCTCCGTGTCGAAGAAGACCCACTTCGTCGTCGTCGGCGAGTCCCCGGGCTCCAAGGCCGACAAGGCCGCCACCCTGAAGGTCCCCATCCTCGACGAGCCCGCCTTCGAGGTCCTCCTCACCGAGGGCCCTGACGCTGCCCGCGCTCTCGCCCGGCCCACCGACCCGCCCGCAGGCCAGCCCACCGCCGAGCCTGCCGACCAGCCCACCGCCTAGCTCGCCGGGGTCGTCGCGCCGCCCGCTCACCTGCCCAGTCCCAGTCGGCGTGGCCGTCACCGGCTCGCCCCGCCGTCGGCTCGCCCGGCCACCGGTTTGCTCCGTCACCTGGGTTGCCGGGCCGTGGGTTGCCGGACCGTTCGGGTGTCTGGGGCCACGGCGTCGTTATGCCACGGCCGTCTGCTCACTGGGCGCTGCCCGGCGGGCGCGTTGCCGGTTCCGGGCTGCTCGCCCGTGTCGCCGTTTGAGCTGGACGTGGGTTCCGCGCTGCCGAGCCAGCCGAGAGGGTTCCGCGCTGCCAAGTTGGCCGAGCGTTCCGCGACGTCGAGTCGGCCGTTCCGCAAGTCGCATGGGTGTTTCGGCCACTTGCCGTGCGGGGTGGTTTTGCACCCCCGTCCTGCGTGACCGTCGAGGCCGTGCCGGGCAACCGTCCCCGGGAGCCCCGCCTGCCCTGCCCCGACGATGATCGAAGGCGAGCACCGGCCGTGTCGATGACCAGGGCCGTCCTTCGATCACGCAGACAAGATCGAATCTGCGGTCATGCCGGTATGGATTGACGGGCAGAGCGGCCACCTGCATGATCCACTACCGGGGTGGGGGAAGCCGTAGCGGTGAAGAGAAAGGCGCGAGGCGATACGTGCTTTCCGTCAGGAAAGCATTGCGGAAGGTGACCGGAAAGACGTTACGGAACGAACGGGAATCGCTACGCAGTAGTGATGTCTGCGGACGACTGGGTGGTAAAAGTCGCCCGGTCGGACGAATGGCGGGCGTTTTGTGCATCGATTCAGCATCCTTTCCGGTTTTGGCGGCGGTTCAGGGTGCAGGCTCGCAGAGCGTCACGACGGAGTGGTCGGCGGCACCCGAAGCGGGGGAGTGGATGGAGCAGAGCGCGCTGCGCAACATCGCGCCGCCTCGGCACGCTCATCGGTTCTTCGCGTACGTGGCGGTGGTGGTCGGGGCAGGGGCGGTGCTGCTGGCGGTACACCTGCCCGGAGGATTCCCGCAGAGCCTGCCGGCGGCGTTCTGGGTGCTCGCGGGATGCGCCGTGGTCGCCGACACCAAGCCGTTCGTGCAGGTGGGACGGGATGACGTGCTGCTCACGTTCCCGTCGGTGTGTTTCACGTTCGCGATCATGCTGGAGTTCGGGTTCGCGCCCGCGGTGCTGGTGCAGCTGGCGGCGGTGGCGATCACGGCGGGCTGGTTGCGGCACACGGTGTGGCGGGCGGCGTTCAACGCGGCGCAGTACTTCGTCTCGTTCGCGGTGGCGGATGTGATCGTCAGGCGGTCGCATCACGTCGGCTGGATCGTGGCGGCGGCGGTGGCGTGGTTCGTGGTCAACAACCTGCTCGTGTCGACCGCGGTGTGGCTGCGGTTCGGCGAGGGGTGGCGGGCGCGGTTCGTGCACGCGGTCAGGATGGACGCGCTGGCCACCGGTGCATTGCTGCTGTCGGCGCCGGGGCTGGTCGCGACCGCGAAGGTGGACGTGCTGCTGATTCCATTGGCGTTGGTGACGTTGTACGCGGTACGCAGGATGACCGCCCTCTCGGCGCAGCGGGCCCTCGAAGCGCGGCGGGATCCGCTGACGGGGCTGGCGAACCGGCAGGGGCTGGAGCGGGCCGTCGCCCGCCGGCTGCAGGAGCACGCGGAGCGGGCGGCCAACCAGGAGGCCTCGCGGCGACTGGCGTTGCTGCTGCTGGACCTCGACGGGTTCAAGCAGGTCAACGACTCGCTCGGGCACAGGGTCGGCGACCGGCTGCTGGTCGAGGTGTCGCGGCGGCTGAAGGAGCGGGCGGACGCCGAGGTCGGGCGGCTCGGTGGCGACGAGTTCGCGATCGTCGTGCCGCACCTGCACGACGTCGCCGACGCGAAAGCGCACGCGGAGGCGATCATGGACGTGTTGCGGGAGCCGGTGCTGCTGGACGGGTTGCCGATCGACGTGGGCGGGTCGGTGGGTGTCGCGGTGTACCCGGAGCACGGCACCGACTTCGAGGAGCTCATGCAGCACGCGGACGTCGCCATGTACGACGCGAAGGGCCGCGGCGACAACCTCGCGGTGTACGCGCCCGAGGCGGACCACAACTCCCCGGAGCGGCTCAGCCTGCTGGCCGACCTGCGCAAGGCGCTCGAAACGCAGCAGGACAGCGGCGTCGCGCTGTACTACCAGCCGCAGGTGGAGCTGGCGACCGGCGACGTCGTGGGGCTGGAGGCGCTGCTGCGGTGGCAGCACCCGCAGCGGGGGCTGGTCGACCCGGAGGAGCTGATCAAGGTCGCCGAGCACAGCTCGGTGATGCGGCTGCTCACGTTCCGGGTCATCGACGACGTGATCGACCAGCTCGCCGCCTGGGGTGAGGCCGCCGGGCGGGTGCGGGTCGCTGTCAACGTGAGTGTCCGGGACCTGCACACCGGCGAGATCGCCGACCGGATCGCGGCGAAGCTGCGGCAGACGGGGATCGAGCCGGAGCGGCTGGAGCTGGAGATCACCGAGAGCGCGCTGATGGCCGATCCGCGGCGGGTGCTCGCGACCCTGGCCAGGCTGGAGCGGCTCGGGATCGCGATCGCGCTGGACGACTTCGGCACCGGGTACTCCTCGATGCTGCACCTGCGCCGGCTGCCGCTCAAAGAGGTGAAGATCGACCGGTCGTTCGTGCTGGGGGTGGCGACGGACCCCGACGACGCCGCGATCGTGCGGTCGATGATCGACCTGGCGCGGGCGCTCGGACTGCGCATCGTGGCCGAGGGCGTGGAGGACGAACGCACCTGGCGGATGCTGGTCGAGGCGGGCTGTGACCTGGCCCAGGGCTGGTACTTCGCCCGGCCGATGCCACCGGAGCGGCTCCTGGACTGGCTGACGCGCCACCGGCGGTCGACCGTCGCGCACAGCACCTGAGCCCGACGTGCAGGCCGCCGCACAGCACCTGAGCCCGATGTGCAGGCCGCCGCACAGCACCTGAGCCCGATGTGCAGGCCGCCGCGCACAGCGACCGACACGGACGAAATAGACTGCGTCGAGCCGACTGTTGAAGGAGCATTGCGCCCATGGCCACCATTTCCCGCGAAGAGGTGGCGCATCTCGCGCGCCTCGCGCGGCTTGCAGTCACCGATGACGAGCTCGACACCTTCGCCGGGCAGCTTGACGTGATCCTGCAGGCCGTTGCCCAGGTGGGCGAGGTCGCCGCGGTTGACGTGCCGCCGACGTCGCACTCCGTCCCGCTGACCAACGTGTTCCGCGACGACGTCGTCGTGCCGGGGCTGACGCGTGACGAGGCGCTCTCCGGTGCGCCCGACGCCGAGGACAACCGCTTCCGCGTCCCGCGGATTCTGGACGAGGAGGCCTGAGCATGGCTGACGTGACGAAGCTGACGGCGGCCGAGCTCGGTCGCCGACTCGCCGCCAGGGACGTGTCCGCGGTCGAGGTCGCCACCGCCCACCTGGACCGCATCGCCGCGGTCGAGGGCAAGGTCCACGCGTTCCTGCACGTCGACCGCGACGGCGCGCTCGCCGACGCGAAGAAGATCGACGACGCCCGCGCGAAGGGCGAGGAGGTCGGTCCGCTCGCCGGGGTACCGATCGCGGTCAAGGACGTGATCACCACCAAGGGTGTGCCGACCACCGCCGGGTCCAAGATCCTGGAGGGGTGGCGCCCGCCGTATGACGCGACGATCACCACCCGCCTGCGGGAGGCCGGGCTGGTGATGCTCGGCAAGACCAACATGGACGAGTTCGCGATGGGCTCCTCCACCGAGTACTCGGCCTACGGCCCCACGTACAACCCGTGGGACACCAGCCGCATCCCCGGCGGGTCCGGCGGTGGCTCGGCCGCCGCGGTCGCCGCGTATGAGGCGCCGCTGGCCATCGGCACCGACACCGGCGGCTCGATCCGCCAGCCGGCCGCGGTCACCGGCACCGTCGGCGCGAAGCCGACCTACGGCGGCACGTCGCGCTACGGGCTGATCGCCTTCTCGAGCTCGCTGGACACGCCCGGGCCGTGCGCCCGGACCGTCGAGGACGCGGCGCTGCTGCACGCGATCATCGGCGGGCACGACCCGCGGGACTCGACGTCGATCCCGCAGCCGGTGCCCGACGTCGTTGCCGCGGCCCGCCTCGGCGCGACCGGTGACCTCAGCGGGGTCCGGCTCGGCCTGGTCCGGGAGTTCGCCGGTGACGGCGCCGAGCCCGGCGTCGCCGCCGCCTACCGTGAGTCGGTCGACGCGCTGGTCAAGCTGGGTGCCGAGGTCGTCGAGGTGTCGTGCCCGAGCTTCAAGTTCGCGCTGCCGGCCTACTACCTGATCGCGCCGAGCGAGTGCTCGTCCAACCTGGCCCGCTTCGACGGGGTCCGGTTCGGGCTGCGCAGCGGCGACGACGGCAAGCACTCCCTCGAAGAGGTGATGCAGCTGACCCGTGAGGAGGGCTTCGGCCCCGAAGTCAAGCGCCGGATCATCCTGGGCACCTACGCGCTGTCGGCGGGTTACTACGACGCCTACTACGGGCAGGCGCAGAAGGTGCGGACCCTGATCACCAGGGACTTCCAGAAGGCGTTCGAGGTCGCGGACGTGCTGGTCGCGCCGACCACGCCGTTCGTGGCGTTCCCGCTCGGGTCACGCACGTCGGATCCGTACCAGATGTATCTCGCGGACCTGTACACGATCCCGTCGAACCTCTACGGCGGGCCCGCGATCTCGGTGCCGGCCGGACTGTCCGAGGGGCTGCCGGTGGGGCTGCAGATCATGGCGCCGACGATGGCCGACGACCGGATGTACCGGGTCGCCGCGGCCCTCGAGTCGGCGCTGCCGCCGCTCACCCCGCCCGCGCTCTAGGCACGTTGATGGGGCGGTTCCCGCACGAACCGCCCCACGTCAACGAGGGTCAGCCGCGGCTGCCCTGACGCCACGAGAACGGGCCGGGCAGGTCGACGCGGTTCTTCTTGCTCCGCGAGTTCCAGGACCAGGGGCCCAGCTTGAAGCTCCAGGAAGAGAACCCTTCCTGGGTGAAGTGGAAAATGAACGGGCCGAACTTCTTGCTCTTCCGAAACTGCACCGGCATGGCGTTCTCCTCTCCAGGTGAACTGTTGATACCCAATGCCGCGCGTGGATACACCAGAGGCTGAAAGTAGGCGTTAGATGAGCACCGTGACCCAGCTGTCGTATGACGAGGCGGTGGCCCGCTTCGAGCCGGTCATCGGCCTGGAGACGCACGTCGAGCTCGGCACCAACACCAAGATGTTCTGCGGCTGCCCGACCGAGTTCGGCGCCGAACCCAACACCCAGGTCTGCCCGGTCTGTCTCGGGCTGCCCGGCGCGCTGCCGGTGGCGAACCGCGCCGCGATCGAGGCGACGATCCGGATCGGGCTCGCGCTCAACTGCTCGATCGCGCCGTGGGGGCGCTTCGCGCGCAAGAACTACTTCTACCCGGACATGCCGAAGAACTTCCAGATCAGCCAGTACGACGAGCCGCTGTGCGTGGACGGGTATCTCGACGTCGACGTGGACGGCGAGCTCGTGCGCATCGGCATCGAGCGGGTCCACCTGGAGGAGGACACCGGCAAGTCGCTGCACGTGGGCGGCTCGACCGGCCGGATCCACGGCGCCACGGAGTCCCTCGTGGACTACAACCGGGCCGGCATCCCCCTCGTCGAGATCGTGACCAAGCCCGTGCCCGGCACGGGCGCCCGGGCGCCGCAGATCGCGAAGGCCTATGTCACGGAGCTGCGCGACGTCATCCGGTCGCTGGGTGTGTCCGATGTACGGATGGAGCAGGGCTCGATGCGCTGCGACGTCAACACCTCGCTGAACCGGCCCGGTGCGGAGTGGGGCACGCGGACCGAGACGAAGAACGTCAACTCGCTGCGCAGCGTCGAGCGGGCCGTCCGCTCCGAGATCATCCGGCAGGCGGGGGTCCTGGAGGGCGGCGGCACGATCACGCAGGAGACGCGGCACTTCCACGAGAACACCGGCGAGACCACGTCGGGCCGCAGCAAGGAGACGGCGACCGACTACCGGTACTTCCCGGAGCCGGACCTCGTCCCGCTCGCCCCGGCGGCGGACTGGATCGCCGAGCTCAAGGCCGCGCTGCCCGAGCTGCCGCGGATCCGCCGTCAGCGCCAGCAGGCCGACTGGGGCTTCTCCGACCTCGACATGCAGTCGGTGCTCAACGCCGGCGCGTGGGAGCTGATCGAGGCGACGGTCGCCGCCGGTACCACCGCAGCCGCCGCACGCAAATGGTGGCTGGGGGAGCTGGCCCGGCACGCGAACGAGACCGACACCGAGCTCGACGCGCTCGGCGTGAGCCCGGCCGCGGTCGCGCAGCTGCAGCAGCTCGTCGACGCCGGCAAGATCAACGACAAGCTGGCCCGGGTGGTGCTCGAAGGTGTTATCGCCGGTGAGGGCACGCCCGCCGAGGTCGTCGCGGCACGGGGCCTGGAGGTCGTCTCCGACGAGGGCGCGCTGACGAAGGCGGTCGACGAGGCCATCGCGGCCAACCCCGACATCGCCGCGAAGATCCGCGAGGGCAAGGTCGCCGCGGCCGGCGCGCTGGTCGGCGCGGTCATGAAGGCCACCGGCGGCAAGGCGGACGCGAAGACCGTCCGCGAGCTGGTCATCGCCCGCTTGTCGTAACGGAAGGGCTCACCGACGTCGACGACGGCGCCGGCACCACGGAGACCGATGGTGCCGGCGCCGCCTTGTCCGCGGTCACGATGTGCCGCTGCAGCGCCACCTCGGTCAGGCCCGTCCCGCCGACCTGGATGTCGTCGTACGCGGTGAGGCGCCGGTCCTCGTCGAAATACAGGATCGACAACGCGAGCGGCAGCGGCTTGGCGCTCTCCAGGCCGCGCAGCCCGGCGCCACCCGTCGAACCCTCGACCATCAGCAGCGTGCGCTCCGGCTGCTGCGCCACCGGCGACGCGGCGTCGGACGGCAGCACGACCGGCGCGCTCGGGTCGAGCCGCGTGATGGAGCGCGCGTGCCGGTGCCCGGCCAGGACGAGAGGGCAGATCCCGGCCAGCGGCTGTGCCGCCACCGGGTCGTGCACCATGGCGACGTCGACGGGCTTCGGGCTGGACAGGATCTTCTCGGCGAGCCGCTCACCGGACGTGACGACGGCGGTGTGCTGCTCGGCGTCGGTGGTGTCGGTCGACTTGTCCGGGGTGAACCGCGGGTCGCCGATCCCGGCGAACGTCAGCCCCTCGACCGTGGCGATCGAGTTGTCGAGCACGATCGCGTTGGGCTGCTTCGCGACCGCCGCGGCGGTGACCGCCGAGTCGTGGTTGCCGCGGACGTACAGGTACGGCACCCGCAGCCGGCTGATCTCCCCGACGTAGGAGGACTCCGGCTCGCTGCCCCAGTCGTTGATGTCGCCGGTGTCCACGACGATGTCGACGTCGAACTGGTCCGCGACGGTGCGCACCACGCCCCACGCCGCCGGGTTGAGGTGCATGTCGGAGATGTGCAGCACCTTCGTCGCGCTGGTGTTCGGCTCGTACACCGGCAGCGCGGAGATCGTGCCGTACAGCTTGGAGACGTTCAGGACGATCTTCTGCAGCTGCGCCCGGTACTCCTCGTAGCGGTCGGAGATCCGGCGGGCGTCACCGATGATCGCGGGCGCGTTGACCAGCAGCCCGCGGTACGTCGGCTCCTGGATCGCGGCGGGCTTGAACGACAGCGCGGTCGCGCCGCCGACCGAGGCGAGCACCGCCACGACCACCAGGCCGCCGATCGCGGTCTCGCGCCGGGCCCGGAACGTCAGCCCGACGAGGATCATCGCGCCGAGCAGGCCGGAGCCCGCGGTCTGCAGCGCCAGCCGGCGCACGCCCAGGTTGAGCTGGTCGACGGCGTCGTGGCTGACCTGCTCCAGGTTGCCGCCGTCGGCGACGACCGCCCTGGTCCGGGCCTCGTCCAGGGACTCCAGGCGGATCTGCAGGTGGGCAGGGCCGTCGTGGCTGTCCAGTTCGAGGGAGCCCAGCGGCGGGATCTCCACCGACGTGTCGCCGCGCAGCGACGGTGTCAGCGACAGCTGCGCCTGGAACGGGCCGATGTCCTGGGTCGTGTGCCCGCCGAGCTGGACGCCGATGAGCATGCCGATGATCGCGACGACACCGAGCAGGACGCCGTGCAGTACCCGCTTCGTGCGCCGCCAGCCCGCGCCGGTGCGCTTGAGGCCCGGTCGGAACGGATGGTGGCGCCGCCCGGCGGCCATCACGACCGCCCGGCGCTGGACCCGGCGGGCGGCCACCGCGGCCCGCCGGCGGAACGGCGAGGTCAACTCTTGCCGGCCCCGCCGACGTTGCTGATCACGATCTGCAGGAGCTTGTCATCCTCGGGCTTCGGGTTGCCCCGGCCGTCCTTGTTGGACGTGGAGACCCAGATGCTGTTGTCCGGTGCCGCCACCGCCGCCCGCAGCCGCCCGTGCGCGTCCTTCAGCAGCGGGCTCGGTGCCCCGAAGATCCCACCCTGGTCGGTGAGCTGCATCACGTACAGCCGGGCGCCCTTGAGGCACGACGTCACGAGGAACCCTTCGATGTACGCCAGGCCGGAGCACGAGGCCTCGGACGTCTTCCACACCTGGATGGGGTCGACGAACTTCGGGTCGCCGCCCTTGCCCTCGTAGGTCGGCCAGCCGTAGTTCTTGCCCGCCTCGATCACGTTGATCTCGTCCCATTCGCCCGAGCCGAACTCCACGGCGTACAGCCGCTTGCTCTTGTCCCAGGCGAACCCTTGCACGTTGCGATGTCCGTAGCTGTACACAGTGGTTCCGAACGGGTTACCGGGGGCCGGCTTGCCGTCGGGCTGGATGCGCAGGATCTTCCCGCCGAGGCTGTTGAGGTCCGGCGCGTTCTCCGGCTTCGCCGCGTCGCCGGTCGACACGTACAGCAGGCCGTCAGGCCCGAAGTGCAGCTGGCCGCCGTTGTGGTTCGACGACTTCGGGATGCCGGTCAGGATCGGGGTGGGCGGCGAGCCGAGGACGAGCTTCGCGACCCGGTTGTCGTCCTTGGCGGTGTAGTAGATGAACACCGTCTTGTCGGTGTCGTACGCCGGAGACACCGCGATGCCCATCAGCCCGCCCTCGCCACCGGGCACGACCTCGTCGACCGTCTGCACGGTCGCCACCGCCAGGCCGTCGGGACCGGACTCCTTGCCGACCTTCAGGATCTTCTTGCTGTCACGCTCGGTGACCAGCGCGGAACCGTCCGGCAGGAACGCGACGGCCCACGGCACGGCGAGGCCCTTGGCGAGCACCTTCGTGGTGACCTGTGTCTGACCGCCGTCCTCCTCGCCGCCCGAGGTCGACGCGCTCGGATACGGCGACAGCTTCGGCGGCGAGCCCAGCTCGTCGGGGGGCGGCGGGCCGAACGAGCAGCCCGCGAGGGCCAGCATCGCCGCGGCGGCCGCCATCAGGGTCTTCGCGGCCGTCAGGCTTCTCGGGTGCGTCCGGGCGCTCACCCGGCCAAGACTAGCGTTGCCGGACATCATCTTCCTTTCAACCTTTGTCGGTGGGGTGGCGTCTGCCCGAGTGACGGATGTTCCGACTCGTGCAAGATTCGTGTTAGAGGAGCCACATGGCGGCCGGGGAGTTCCAGGACTTCGTGGAAGTCCGATACGGCGACCTGCTGCGCACCGCCTACCTGCTGACCGGCAGCCAGCACGCGGCCGAGGATCTGCTGCAGAGCAGCCTGCTGAGAGTCATGCGGCACTGGGACAGGGTCGACGAACCCCTCGCGTACGTGCGCCGCGCCATGGTCAACCAGCGGACCAGCATCTGGCGGCGGCTGCGCAACGCCGAGGTGCTGACCGACGACCCACCGGACCGCCCCGCCGAGGACCCGATGGACCGGGTCCTGCAACGGCAGTCACTGCTGCAGGCCCTCGACCGGATCCCGGTGCGGATGCGGGCCGTGCTCGTCCTGCGGTACTGGGAGGACCTGTCGGAGACGGACACCGCCGCGATGCTCGGCATCTCGGTCGGATCGGTGAAGAGCCAGGCGTCGCGCGGGCTGGCCCGGCTGCGCGACGTCCTCGGCGTGGACGTGCTGGCCGGTAGGAGGGCGTCATGAGCACCGATCTCGAACAGGCCCTGCGGGCCGCGTTCCGGGAGGCCGCCGAGCCCGTCGTGCCGCGCCCCGACCCGATGCGCCGTCTCCTGCAGCGGCGCCGGCGTCGCTGGGCCGGTGTCACGTCCTTCTTCGCCGCGGTCGCGGTCGTCCTCGGCGCGGCGTTCGTCCCGGCCCTGCAGTTCGGCTCGCCGCCGGATCGCACCAGCGGCGACGAGGGGTACCCGATCACCTCACCGTGGACGCGGCTGCTGATCGAGTCGCCGACCCGTGGAACGCTCGGCGACCCCGTGGTGTCCCAGGACGAGGTCGAACGCGAGCTGCGCCGGCGCGGCGGCGACAACCCCCGGCTCGAGCGGGTGAAGGTGCTGTTCCTCGGCGACGCGGCCGGCCGGCGGTTCCTCGCGTACGCCCGCTACAACGGCACCCACGCCGCGCTGTACTACAACGACGCCCCCGCGGGCGCCACCATGGCCCAGCTGCTCGGCGGCGGCTTCAGCAACCTGCGCCTCGGCCCGCTGGTCAGGCTCGGCAGCGGGACCGGTCCGGCGCTGGTCGGGCTGGCCCCGGCGGGCTGCCGGTTCGCCACCGCCGCCGGCGGGACCGTCTCCGGCAACGGCGTCGTGGACCGCGTCTGGACCGAGGCGCCGACCGGCAGCTGGATCGCCCGCGAGTCGCTGCAGCCGGCCGAGCGCTGGCAGGTCACCTGCGGCGCCGGGGGCCGTTACTTCGAGGGTCCGGCGATGCCCGTGGACGAGTTCGGCGAAGGAGCCGACCTGGTGGCCGCCGGTGGACTGGTCCACGGCGCCGTCGTGCAGCGCTGGAGCGGGCCGATCGAGGGGACCAGCGGCATCTGGACGCTGACGACCACCGTGCTGGCCGGCGGCGGCGTGGCGGCGGTGCTGTCCAGCGGTACCGGCGGCAAGACGATGGTCGCGACGGCCTTCCCGCCGGACGTCGCCGGCACGGACACCGCGGACCGGTCGGCGTGGAACGTGGCGTCGACGGCGATCAGCGCCGACCCCGATGTGATCGCGATCCGGGTGCCGGAGCGGACGGGTGCCTACGCCTACTACGGGGAGAAGGTGCTCGTCGTCGCCACGACACCCGGCGCCTGGTCGGTGACGGTCCGCGCCTCGCCCGGCTCCATCGGGAGCTACCTGGACAACGGTGTCCGCGTGGTGCGCACCGAGGGTGGCCCCGTCATGATCCAGAACGCCGCCGAGATCACCGTCGGCCAGGCGTACGTCGCCGAACGGCGCGACGTGCCGGAGTACCTCGGGGAGAGGATCGTGTCGGCGTGGTAGTTACTGTGCTCCGGTGAAGGTTTGCATCCCGCACGAGGCCGGCCTGCCCCTGCTCGGCCCGCTGCCCGACGGCGTCTCCGTCTCGGTCGACACCGCACCGGTGGACGCCGAGTTCTGGGTGCCGCCGTTCCTCGCCCCACCGGACGTGGTCGATCTGGCGGCGGCGATGCCCGGCCTGCGGGTCGTGCAGCTCATGAGCGCCGGCGCCGACCGGTGGGCCGGCAGGCTGCGCGACGGCGTCCAGCTCTGCGACGCCAGTGGCGTGCACGACTCCTCCACCTCGGAGTGGGTCCTCACGGCGATCCTGTCCTGCCTGCGGGACTTTCCGCATTTCGTGCGCAGCGGCAGGCAGTGGGCGTACCGCCAGACCGACGAACTCGCGGGCAAGCGGGTGCTGATCGTCGGGGCCGGCTCGATCGGCGCCGCGGTCACGGCCCGCCTGGCGCCGTTCGAGGTGACGGTCACGTCGGTGGCCCGCCGGGCGCGTGCCGGCGTGCACGGCGTCGAGGAGCTGCCGTCGCTGCTGCCCTTCGCCGACGTGGTGGTGGTCCTCGTGCCGCTCACCGCGTCGACGACGGGCCTGGTGTCGGCGGAGTTCCTCGCCGCGATGCCGGACGGGGCGCTGCTGGTCAACGCCGCCCGGGGACCCGTGGTGGACACCGACGCGGTCCTGGCCGAGGCGGCGTCGGGGCGTATCGGCTATGCGACAGACGTCACCGAGCCCGAGCCGCTGCCGGCGTCACACCCGCTCTGGGACCTGCCGAACGTGCTGATCACCCCGCATGTGGCGGGCTCGGTGCGGGGACTGTTCCCCCGGGCCTACGCGCTGGCCGGTGCGCAGGTGCGCCGGTTCGCGGCCGGTGAGCCGCTGATCAACGTGGTGGTGGACGGCTACTGAGGTTTCGCGGCCAGCGCGGTGATCACTTCGAGGTCGGCCGGTCGGACCGCGTCGAGCTTCACGAAGTGACCGTTGGCGAGGTGGGCCTGCACGGCGCCGTCCTGGCTGACCAGACCGTCGACGGCGGCCCACGGCACCCGGCGGCTGCCGAGCAGCGCCCGCACCGTGAACCCGGCCTCGTCGACGTCGGTGCCGGCCCGCCACGCCCACACCGCGATCGCGATCGGCACCAGCAGGATGGGCAGGAACCAGAGGCTCTCGGCCAGCAGCGGGATCGCGCCGACGGTGGCGATGCCGGCCGCCACGGCCAGCGACGCGCTGCGCCGGAACCGGACGGTGGGACGCGTGGTACGGGTGGTCACCAGACAAGTCTCGCACCTTTCGTGGAACTGCTTCTTGTCGGTGGGTCGGGGCATACTGGCGCGGTGGGGGATCACGATCGGGGCCGACGCCTCTCGCTCGGCGCGACACACGGGGTTACGCTCGGTGCCGTGCTCGACGTGATCGCGACTTGCCGGTCTGCCGGTCGTCGCGGCGCTCCGCGTCGAAATGTGTGGATCTGCCTGGAGGCTGGGACGTGACCGGCAACTCGTGGCACTCCGGCGTCAAGAGCAACCGCCGGGTCGGCGTCCGCCCGACCGGCGTGTTCGCGGGCACCCTGCTCGTCGCCGCCGCCCTGCTCGCCCTCGCCGTCGCCGGCTGGGGCGTCATGGAGCTCAGCATCCTGTGGAGCGGCGCGGCGGTCCTGGCACTCGCCGGTGTGCTCGTGCTCACGCTGCGTGGCTTTCCGCTCTTCGCCATCCTCGCCGCGGTCGCCGGCGCGGTCGTCTGGGGCGTCGCCACCCGCACCTGGCTCCCCGACGGCTGGATGGACATCCTCGGCCTGCTGAAGTTCATCGGCGTCAACCTCGGCTTCGACGTGCCGCTCATCGGCGCGTTCCTGTCCGCGCTGATGCTCGACGCCCGCCGGCTGTCCCGCGCCGCCATCGACGAGGCCGTGAGCGGCCGCCGCTGGTGGGGCAAGCCCGACGACCACCTGCCGCGGCTCAAGGAGCTCGAGGTCCTGCCCTCGGCCCGGTTCTTCGCCCTCGGCGAGGGCGGCTGCACCCACCTCGTCGTGGCCGGGCGGCGCGTCGCGCTGTTCCTGCCGACCGTCTGGCCGCACGGCGAGTTCACGATGGACGCCTCCGGCCAGGTCCTGCGCGGCGGCCGCCTCTTCGTCCCCGGCTCCGAGGACGTCGACGGCCTCGCCGCCGAGGTGCACACCTGGCGCGAGCAGCTCAGCCAGGTCGGCGGCGCCGTCCGCGGCTATCTCGTCGTCGCACCCTCCCGCGGCGACGTCAGCGAGGACCTGGTCATCTCCGTCGCCCCCGGCGAGCACCTGCACCTCGTCCACGCGCACGAGATGGTCGAGGCCGCGGGCCGCTGGCTCGCCGCCGAGCCCTACCGGGTGGAGCTCTCCGTCATGGAGCGCCTGCTGGTGATCGCCTCGGGCAACAAGCTGCCCGAGCCCTCGCCGCTGGCCCGCTCCTTCGCCCGGATGAACACCGGCGCGCACCCCACCGTCCCCGCCTCCCCGATGGCCGCCGACGCCGCCTTCGCCGCGGCCGCCGGCACCGACGGCCCGGCCGGCGCCGAGCCCGGCACGCTGCGCGGCCGCCTCACCCGCGGCCGGTTCGGCCGCTCCGCGAGCGGCGACACCTCCCGCACAGAGGACCGCTCCGAGGACCGTTCCGAAAGCCGCAGGGACGCTCCGCCCGACACCCCGTCGCACCTGGAGGATGACGTTTCCAGCACCCGTCGCGGTGGCGACTTCGAGGAAGACGGCGCGGTCCGCGACCGGTTCGGCCGGACCGGCCGCGACCCTGACCCGATCGCCCCCGCCAGCGACTCGTGGGAGTCCCGCACCACCCGCGAGCTGGTCGGTTCCTGGGACAGCGAGTCGGCCAACAAGCTGGCCGCCTGGGCCGCGGACTCGGGCTCCGACCCCGCCTCCCCGCGCGATGACCGCCTGACGCTCGACGACTTCGGCAGCCAGGCCGCCGCCGACCGCGACTACGACCGCGACCACGACCACGACCGCGACTCGCGGCGGCCGTGGTCGTCGGGGCGCGACGAGACCCTGGCCGCGGAGGAGGAGTCGCAGCGGCGGGTCGGGCGCCGCCGCGCCGACCCCGACGACGAGCCGGCCGCCGACTGGCGCACGCCGGCATCGTCGTCCCCGCCGCCCCCGACCACCTCGTCCTCATTCTCGTCGTCGGAGCCTTCTTCGTCGGGGTCGTCGCCGTTGTTCGGGTCGTCGCTGTCGGGGGTCTCCGCCGGGGGCGCTCCGGAGTCGCCGCCGGACCGGTTCGCGTCGCTCATGTCGGAGTTCGACCGCCTCGCCAGCGACCCGGACCGGTTCGGGTTCGCCTTGGACGGCCCGGAAGACCTCAACGCGGCGCCCCGGGACCCGGGTTCGTTCGCGTCGGAGCCCGGCCCGCCGCCGAGCCGCTTCGACCCCTCCGCCGGCGCTGATCGCTTCGCCTCGCCGCCGCCGCCGGAGCGGGCCTGGTCTTCGGACGCGGGCCCGGGCTGGTCGTCGGACCGCGACCGGGCGTCGGGGCCGGGCGGCGACCGTGCGGACCGGGGTGGCGCCCCGGATCGCGACAGGCCCGGCCGTGCGCCTGCCGACACGGGACGGTTCAGCACCGGCGCCGGTGAGCGCCCCACGCAGCGTCCTGCCGAGCGGCCCGCGTGGACCGGCAGCCTCTTCGACGGCGACAAGCCCGAGCTGGTCGCCGAGCCGCTCGAACTGCGCCGTTCCTGGGAGACCGACGCGGAGGCCCGCTCCGTGCGGCGCCGCGACCGCCAGCAGCCCGGCAATCCCTTCACGGACGACCCCGTCTCCGGCGCTCCCACGTCGGGCGTGCCCACCTCCGGCAGCCCGACCTCAGGCGCACCCCGGTCCGGCACCTCGTTCGCCGGCTCCTCCACGGACGGGTCCTGGTCCACCGGGTCGTCCGCCGGTGCCGCTTTCAACGGCCCGTCGACCGCATGGCCGGTCTCCTCCGCTCCCACGCCCGGCGGCCCGGCGGCCCCCTCCGGGTATCCACGGTCGGATCCGCACCGGGCGGACCCGCCCCCCGGCACACCCCGTGCGAGGTTCGCGTCCGAGTCGCCGACCCGCCCGGACCGCTCTTGGGACTCCCCGGCATCTGACCCTTCACGCACCGGCCCGCAGTCGCCCTGGCCGGGCTCGTCGCGCCCCGACCCGTCACACTCGGACGGGCCGCCGGCGGAGTCCGCCTGGCCGGAGCGCCCCCGGTCGACACCTTCCCGGTCGGAGGCCCACGACCGCCCGGGCGCCGCACGGCCGGACGTTTCGTGGCCGGACGCTGCCGGGTCGGACGTTTCGTGGTCGGACCAGCCGCGGGCAGGGTCTTCGCGGTCGGACGTGCCGCCGATGGAGCAGCCGTCGGCGGGGGCGTCGTGGCGGGAGCGTTCGCGGGCCGACTCGTCGTCGATGGACGCGCCGTCGGCTGGGGCGTCGTGGTCGGGTCAGACCCGGTCGGACGCTGCCGGGTCGGGTGCCGCGCGGCCGGACATTTCGTGGTCGGACGCTGCCGGGTCAGGTGCCGCGCGGCCGGACGTGACATGGTCGGACGCTGCAGGGCCGGGCGCCGCGCGGCCGGACGCTGCAAGGTCGGGTGGTGCACGGCCGGACGTGACGTGGTCGGACCAGCCGCAAGCCGGGTCTTCACGGATGGGCGCTTCGCCGTCGGGTCCGTCGTCAGCGGACCTGGCGGACGGGTCGTCGTGGTCGGAGCGCTCGCGGGCGGACTCCTCACCCTCGGACGGGTCGCCGGTGGAAGTTTCGTGGTCTCAGCAGTCCCGGTCCGGATCTTCGTGGTCCGAGCGGTCGGGAACGGACCCGTCGTCGATGGACGTGCCGTCGGCCGGGGCGTCGTGGTCGGGTCAGGGCCGGCCGGGCGCTGCGCGGCCGAACGTCGGCAGGTCCGACGTGTCGTGGTCGGACGCTGGGCGGTCGGATGGTGCAGGGGCGGGCGTTCCCGGGCCGGGTGGTGCGCGGCCGGACGTGTCGTGGGCGGACCAGCCGCGGGCCGGGTCTTCGCGGCCGGGCGGGCCGGCGATGGATGAGCCGTCGGCGGGAGCTTCGTGGCCGGATCGGACCCGGCCGGACTCCGTGCGGCCGGACGCTTCCTGGTCGGATCAGCCACGGCCCGGTGCTCTGCGCGGGGACGCGCCGTGGACGGAGCACGGGCCGGGGGAGTCCGGGCAGGCGGATGGGCGGCGAGGGGCGGGAGCCGGAGCACAGCCCGGCGACTGGGGCGCGGCGCCCGCCGAGGACGAGCCTGCCTGGTGGGACGCCGAGGCGGCGCAGAACGCACGCGGCAGGGTCGACGAGGAGCCACCGGCGGAGCAACAGCCGGCGGCGGGTGGCAAGCGTTCGCTGTGGGGGCGTTCCAAGGCGGGCAAGGGGCGGAAGGGGCAGCCGGCTGAGGCCGCGCCGCCCGCGAACGGTCGTCCCGCCGCGGCAGCTCCGGCGGCCGAGGACGACTGGGCGTCCGAGCCGGCCACGGGACCGGGCAGGGAGCCCGGGCGGCGGTCCGGGGCGCCCGCCGAGCGGCCGCGCACCCCTGAGCAGCCACGCACGCCCGGGCGGGCGGGCCCACCTGAGCGCGCCGGTTCGGCAGAGCGGGCCGGGGCGGCCGGACGGCCGGCGTGGGCCACTGACCCGACGTCGGGATACGAGAGCGATCCGAGCGGCGAGTTCACCTCCGAGAGCCGGGCCCGCCTCGGGTCACGCACCGGGCCGGGCGGCAACGGCGGCGAGCAGGACCGGGGTGCCGCGGTGCCCGGTCAGCGGCAGCGGGCCCGCGACATGATGTTCGACGACGACGTGGCGCCGTTGGAGCTCAACCTCGACGAGGAGCCCAAGAGCCCCGACCAGCGTTCCCGCCGGTTCCTGCGCCGCAAGTAGCCAGGCAGCACAGCCCAGACCGGTCGAAGGCCGGATCCAGATGTCAGCGGATCCGGCCTTCGAGCGGCAGAGGGTCAGTGCCAGCCGGGCATCGGGTACGCCGACAGCAGCTCGCGCACCTCGGCGGCGATCGTGTCCAGGGCCTGGTCGTCGTCCTTGACCGCGGCGTCGACGGCGCGGGAGATCCAGTCGGCGACCTGGGGCATCTGCGCCTCGGTGAGGCCGCGGGTGGTGAGCGCGGGCGTGCCGATGCGCAGGCCGGAGGGGTCGAAGGGCTTGCGGGTGTCGTACGGGACGGTGTTGTAGTTGGTCTCGATACCGGCGCGGTCGAGGGCGCGGGCGGCGGGCTTGCCGCCGATGTTCTTGCCGGTGAGGTCGATCAGGATGAGGTGGTTGTCGGTGCCGCCGGAGACCAGGTCGAAGCCGCGCTCCAGCAGGGCGGCGGCCAGGGCGCGGGCGTTGGCCACGATCTGGTGGGCGTAGACGCTGAAGGACGGCTGTGCGGCCTCGCGCAGCGCGACGGCGATGCCCGCCGTCGTGTGGTTGTGCGGGCCGCCCTGCAGGCCGGGGAACACCGCCTTGTCGACGGCCTTGGCGTATTCGGCGTCGCAGAGCAGCATGGCGCCGCGCGGGCCGCGGAGCGTCTTGTGCGTGGTGGTGGTGATGACGGAGGCGTGGCCGACCGGTGAGGGGTGGGCGCCACCCGCGACCAGGCCGGCGATGTGCGCGATGTCGGCGACGAGGACCGCGCCGACCTCGCGGGCGATCTCGGCGAAGCGAGGGAAGTCGATGGTGCGGGGGATGGCAGTGCCGCCGGAGAAGATCAGCTTCGGGCGTTCGCGGAGGGCGATGTCACGGACCTCGTCGAAGTCGATCAGGCCGTCGGAGCGGCGGACGGTGTACTGCACCGGGCGGAACCACGCGCCGGTCGCCGACACGGCCCAGCCGTGGGTGAGATGGCCGCCCATCGGCAGGGCCATGCCCATGACCGTGTCGCCGGGGGCGGCCAGCGCCATGTACACGGCGAGGTTCGCGGGTGAGCCGGAGTAGGGCTGCACGTTGGCGTGCTCGACGCCGAAGACCGACTTGGCGCGGGCGATCGCCAGCTCCTCGATCGGGTCGATGAACCGCTGGCCCTCGTAGTAGCGCTTGCCGGGGTAGCCCTCGGAGTACTTGTTCGTCAGGACGGTGCCGGTCGCCTCGAGGACGGCCTGGGAGACGTAGTTCTCCGAGGCGATCATCCGCAGGGTGTCGTGCTGGCGGGCGGCCTCGCGCTGGATCAGGTCCGCGAGGTCAGGGTCTGCCGACGTGATGGTGGGCAGGGCGGGAACATGCATCGGGGCTTCCTCCCGTACAACGGCATACGCCGATCACGGGCACCCAGGCGCGCGGTGCCAGCGATAAGGAAGCTCCCCGGTGGTCGGTTCCACCTTGATGTGCGCCAGTCGCGGGTACAACCACGATGCTAGTCCACAAAAGGACCCGGCTCCTGGGCCAATTCGGCCGAAGTGGCCCAGGAGACACGGATCACGGCACCTTGCGGTAGGCGCCGTCGCTGGCCGCGGTGGCCATCGAGGCGTACGCGCGCAGCGCGGCGGAGACGGGCCGCTCGCGGTCCACCGGCGTGTACGGGTGCTCGCGCTTCTCCTGAGCCACCCGGCGCGCGGTGAGCACATCGTCGTCGACCGCGAGAACGATCGACCTGTGAGGGATGTCGATCTCGATCCGGTCGCCGTCCTCGACGAGGGCGATGAGGCCGCCGCCCGCCGCCTCGGGGGAGATGTGGCCGATGGACAGGCCGGAGGTGCCGCCGGAGAACCGGCCGTCGGTGATGAGCGCGCAGGCGCGCCCCAGGCCACGGCCCTTCAGGAACGACGTCGGGTAGAGCATCTCCTGCATGCCCGGCCCGCCCTTCGGTCCCTCGTACCGGATGACGACGACGTCACCGGCGACGACCTGCTTGGCCAGGATGCCGTCGACCGCGGACTCCTGCGACTCGAAGACCTTGGCCGTGCCGTTGAAGACGAGGTTCTCGTCCGGGACGCCGGCGGTCTTGACGACGCAGCCGTCGGGGGCGACGTTGCCGAAGAGGATCGCCAGGCCGCCGTCGGCGGTGTACGCGTGCTCCTTGGAGCGGATGCAGCCCTCGGCGGCGTCGGTGTCCAGCGTCGCCCAGCGGTTGGACGTGGAGAACGGCTCGACGGTGCGGACCCCGCCGGGTGCCGCGTGGAACAGCTCCAGCGCCGTCTCGGAAGCGGCGCCTGAGCGGATGTCCCAGGACTCGAGCCAGCTGGACAGATCCGGAGAGTGCACGCTGCGGACGCCCGTGTTGAGCAGGCCGGCGCGGTTGAGCTCGCCGAGGATCGCGGGGATGCCGCCGGCGCGGTGGACGTCCTCCATGTGGTACTTCGGGCTGTTCGGCGCGACCTTCGACAGGCACGGCACTCGGCGGGAGATGCCGTCGATGTCGGCGACGCTGAAGTCGACCTCGGCCTCGCGGGCGGCGGCGAGCAGGTGCAGGACCGTGTTGGTCGAGCCGCCCATGGCGACGTCGAGGGCCACCGCGTTCTCGAACGCCTCGCGCGTGGCGATCGCGCGCGGCAGGACCGAGGTGTCGTCGCCCTCGTAGTACTGCCTGCACAGGTCGACGATCAGGGTGCCGGCCCGCTCGAACAGGGCCTTGCGGGCGGTGTGCGTGGCCAGGGTCGAGCCGTTGCCGGGCAGCGCCAGGCCGATCGCCTCGGTGAGGCAGTTCATCGAGTTGGCGGTGAACATGCCGGAGCACGAGCCGCAGGTCGGGCAGGCGGAGCGCTCGATCTCGCCGAGTTGCTCGTCGGTGACGGCCTCGTTGGCGGAGGCGATCATCGCGTCGATGAGGTCGAGCTTGGCGTGCACGACGCCCTCGATCGCGATGGTCTTGCCGGCTTCCATGGGGCCGCCGGAGACGAAGACGGTGGGGATGTTCAGGCGGAGGGCGGCGAGCAGCATGCCGGGCGTGATCTTGTCGCAGTTGGAGATGCACACCAGGGCGTCGGCGCAGTGCGCCTGCACCATGTACTCGACGGCGTCGGCGATGAGCTCGCGGCTGGGCAGCGAGTAGAGCATCCCGCCGTGGCCCATGGCGATGCCGTCGTCGACGGCGATGGTGTTGAACTCCTTGGCGACCCCACCGGCCTCGGCGACCGCGTCGGCGACGATGATCCCGAGGTTGCGCAGGTGGACATGGCCCGGCACGAACTGCGTGAAACTGTTGGCGATGGCGACGATTGGCTTACCGAAATCTGCGTCGGTCATGCCGGTGGCGCGCCACAGGGCGCGTGCGCCGGCCATGTTGCGACCAGAAGTGGAGGTTTTGGACCGCAGCTCGGGCATACTTGTGAGTCTGACACGTTCCAGATCGTGGGACCGGTTGACTCGGGCCGTGAGATGCGCGAGAGTGGGGACATGTCGTCGAGGTCGCTGCGAGTACTTATCATCTAGCGCGCCGACGCCTGCCGTCAGCGCGCTAGCCCCTCGTGCATCGCACGGAGGGGTTTTTTCATGTCCGAGCGAGTCTCCAAAGTGACCTGGACACCTTCGAGCGAAAGTGCGAAATGCGATGACGAGACCCACGCCTGAAGTCCTCGCCCACCGAGCGCACCCGGCCGCATCCGCGACGGGGTCGGTGCCGGCCGAAAAAGCCGACAAGTCGGACAAGGCCACCGTAGAGAAGAAGCCGGAGCTTCTGACCGGTGCGCAGGTGCTGGTGCGTTCGCTCGAGGCGCTCGGCGCGGACGTCGTCTTCGGCATCCCCGGCGGCGCGATCCTCCCCGCGTATGACCCGCTGTTCGACTCCGAGACCGTCCGGCACATCCTGGTCCGCCACGAGCAGGGCGCCGGGCACGCCGCCACCGGCTACGCGCAGGCCACCGGCAAGGTCGGCGTCTGCATGGCGACGTCCGGACCGGGCGCGACCAACCTGGTCACGCCGATCGCCGACGCGTACATGGACTCTGTCGCCATGGTCGCGATCACCGGCCAGGTCGCGTCGGCCTCCATCGGCACCGACGCGTTCCAGGAAGCCGACATCGCCGGCATCACGCTGCCGATCACCAAGCACAACTACCTGGTCAAGTCGGGTGAGGAGCTGCCGCGGGTCCTCGCCGAGGCGTTCCACCTGGCCTCGACCGGCCGCCCCGGCCCGGTCCTCGTCGACATCCCCAAGGACGTGCTGCAGAAGCAGACGACGTTCAAGTGGCCGCCGACCCTGGACCTGCCCGGCTATCACCCGACGCTGCACCCGCACGGCAAGCAGATCCGCGAGGCGGCCCGGCTCATCGCCGCCGCGAAGCGGCCCGTGCTGTATGTCGGCGGCGGCGTCATCAAGGCCCACGCGTCCGAGGTGCTGCGCAAGCTGGCCGAGCTGACCGGCGCGCCCGTCGTCACGACGCTGATGGCCCGCGGCGCGTTCCCCGACTCGCACCCGCAGCACATGGGCATGCCCGGCATGCACGGCACCGTCGGCGCCGTCTACTCGCTGCAGAAGGCGGACCTGCTGATCACCCTCGGCGCCCGCTTCGACGACCGGGTCACCGGCGACCTGAGCACCTTCGCGCCGAACGCGCAGATCATCCATGCCGACATCGACCCGGCCGAGATCGGCAAGAACCGGGTCGCGGACGTGCCGATCGTCGGCGACGCCAAGCACGTCATCGAGGAACTCATCGGCGCCGTCTCCGCCGAGTACGCCGCCGGGCACAAGGCCTCGCTCACCGGCTGGTGGGCGACGCTGGACGACATCCGCGGCCGGTACCCCCTCGGATACGAGGAGCCGTCCGACGGGACCCTCGCCCCGCAGTACGTCATCGAGCGCATCGGCAAACTCGTCGGACCCGACGCGATCTACACCGCCGGGGTCGGCCAGCACCAGATGTGGGCGGCGCAGTTCGTGCAGTACGAGCACCCCGCCACCTGGCTCAACTCCGGCGGTCTGGGCACCATGGGCTACGCGGTCCCCGCCGCGATGGGCGCCAAGGTCGGCCGGCCCGACAAGGTGGTCTGGGCGATCGACGGCGACGGCTGCTTCCAGATGACCAACCAGGAGCTCGCCACCTGCGCCCTGGAGGGCATCCCGATCAAGGTGGCCGTCATCAACAACGGCAACCTGGGCATGGTCCGGCAGTGGCAGACGCTCTTCTACGACCAGCGCTACTCCAACACCGAGCTGGGCACCCACAAGCACCGCATCCCCGACTTCGTGAAGCTCGCCGACGCGCTCGGCTGCGTCGGCCTGCGCTGCGAGACCAAGCAGGATGTCGACGCCACGATCGAGGCCGCGATGAAGGTCACCGACCAGCCGGTCGTCATCGACTTCGTGGTCGGCAAGGATGCCATGGTGTGGCCGATGGTCGCCGCCGGCACCAGCAACGACGAGATCATGTTCGCCCGCGGGGTCGCGCCCAAGTTCGATAAGGACGACGTCTGAGATGACCACACACACCCTGTCAGTCCTGGTGGAGAACAAGCCGGGCATCCTCGCGAGGGTCGCCGGCCTGTTCGCCCGCCGCGGCTTCAACATCGACTCCCTCGCGGTCGGTGAGACGGAGCACCCCGAGGTCTCCCGGATGACGATCGTGGTCAACGCGGAGGACAGCCCGCTCGAGCAGGTCACCAAGCAGCTCAACAAGCTGGTGCAGGTCCTGAAGATCGTCGAGCTCGACACCAACGCCAGCGTCCAGCGCGAGCTGCTGCTGGTGAAGGTGCGTGCCGAGCGGCCCGTCCGCTCGCAGGTCCTGGAGACGGTGAACCTGTTCCGGGCCCGCGTCGTCGACGTCTCGCCGGACGCCCTCACGATCGAGGCCACCGGCACGTCGGAGAAACTGGACGCACTGCTCCGCGACCTGGAGCCGTTCGGTATCAAGGAAATGGTCCAGTCCGGCGTCGTGGCCATCGGCCGTGGCTCCCGCTCCATCACCACGGGCCCTGCGCTCCGCGCCGCGTCCTGAACAACACGAAAGGAAAGACAATGTCCGCCGAGGTGTTCTACGACGACGACGCCGACCTGTCGTTGATCCAGGGCCGCAAGGTTGCGGTCCTCGGTTACGGCAGCCAGGGCCACGCCCACGCGCTGTCCCTGCGTGACTCCGGTGTCGACGTCCGCGTCGGCCTGCCGGAGGGTTCCAAGAGCCGCGCGAAGGCCGAGGAGCAGGGCCTGCGGGTCCTCTCGCCGGCCGAGGCCTCCGCCGAGGCGGACGTCATCATGATCCTGGCGCCCGACACCGCGCAGCGTTCCCTCTACGCCGAGTCGGTCGAGCCGAACCTCACCGCCGGCAAGGCGCTGTTCTTCGGCCACGGCCTCAACATCCGGTACGGGTTCATCACGCCCCCGGCCGACGTCGACGTCGCCATGGTCGCCCCGAAGGGCCCGGGCCACCTGGTCCGCCGCCAGTTCGTGGACGGCAAGGGCGTGCCGTGTCTCGTCGCGGTCGAGCAGGACGCGACCGGCAACGCGTTCGCCCTCGCCCTCGCCTACGCGGCGGGCATCGGCGGCACGCGCGCCGGCGCGATCAAGACCACGTTCAAGGAGGAGACCGAGACCGACCTGTTCGGCGAGCAGGCGGTCCTCTGCGGCGGCGCCTCCGCGCTCGTCCAGACCGGTTTCGAGGTGCTCACCGAGGCCGGCTACGCCCCGGAGATCGCCTACTTCGAGTGCCTCCACGAGCTCAAGCTGATCGTGGACCTCATGTACGAGGGCGGCATCGCCCGGATGCGCTACAGCGTGTCCGACACCGCCGAGTACGGCGACTACTCCCGCGGCCCGCGCGTCGTCGACGCCCGGACCAAGGAGGAGATGAAGCGGATCCTCGCCGAGATCCAGTCCGGCGAGTTCGCCAACGAGTGGATCGCCGAGGACGACGCCGGCCGCCCCAACTTCATCAAGTGGCGCGAGCAGGGTGCGGCGCACCCGATCGAGGAGACCGGCAAGAAGCTGCGCTCGATGATGAGCTGGGTCGACCGGCCCATCACCGAGACGGCCTGATGCATCGGGAGGGGGGCCGCACGGGCCCCCCTCCCGCGTTATGCCCGGGCCGCGTTCGCGTGGATCGCGTCCCGGATGAACTGCGCCAGGCCCGGGTGGTCCGTGTCGTAGTTCGCCGTGAACCGCGGGTCGTCGACGTACATGTCGCCGAGGCCGCGGTGGATCTCGCTCGAGCAGTCGTAGAACCACCGGCTGATGTGCTCCCGGTGCGCCTCGGCGAGGTCCATCGCCCGCTCACCCTGCGCCGGCTCGCCGTCGACGAACGCCCGGGTGAACGCCGCCGTGTTCTGCGCGGCCTCCGCCTTGATGCGTTCCCAGTCCTGCGGCGTGTACTTCGCGGTCCGCTCGGCGGACTGCCGGTACGCCTCGGTCTGCCCCCACCGCTGCTGCGCCTCTGCGGCGTACGGGTTCTCCATGGTGCCTCCTTGTTCGTCGGTAGCACCAGCCTCAGGTCTCCAGCTACGGGAGAGTCAAGCGCACTTTTCCGGCAACGAGTACGGCCCCGGCGTGGAAGTGTCCACGCCGGGGCCGTCCCGGTTCCCTGACCGCTGCGATCAGGAGCGCGCGTAGGGCGAGTACTGCTCGTAGCCCTTGTGCTCGTCACCCTTGTAGTCGTCGCCCTTGTAGTCCTCGGCCTTGTGGTCGTCGGCGTGGTACTCGTCCGACGCGTAGGCCTGCTGGGCGTCGTGCTCCTTGGGCTCCTCGTACGCCTCGCCGTCCTTGGCCTCGTAGACGTCGTGCTCGATGCCGTCGATCTTCTCGCCGATCAGCTCGATCACGTGGTGCACGTGCTCCTGGACCTCCGCGTACTGACCGTCGTACTGGCCGTCGTGCTGGTCGCCCTGGTAGGCGTCGTGACCCTCGTAGGTCGCGTGGTCGGCGCCGCCGCCGTCGTAGTACTCGCTCATCGTGGTGTCTCCAATGCCGTCGGTGGGAGGGAGGTGCTGATGCCAGCCGACACGGACGGGCGGGCGCAAAGGGTTCAGAAACGACCAGGTCGGGTCTTTGACAGCCGGTCACTCGAACGGGCTGCTGTGATCGCGCTCACGTCCGAGCGGGGACGGGCGGTTGCGGCGGCGGGCCTACCATCGGCGGAAGAGGCCGTCCGCCCGGCCCCGTCGCCGACCTGCGCGTGGCGCGCAGTGCCGCGCGCCCGCGCATCGACGCCAGCCGAAGCCCGAGAGTCGAGGACCGCATGACCCTCCCTCCTGACCGCCCGGTGGTGCTGATCGCCGAGGAGCTTGCTCCTTCCGCCCTTGAGGTCCTCGCCGACGACTACGAGGTCCGTCACATCGACGGCACCGACCGGCAGGCACTGCTCACGTCGCTCGCCGACGCCAGCGCGATCATCGTCCGCAGCGCCACCCAGGTCGACGCCGAGGCCGTCGCCGCCGCGCCCCGGCTGAAGGTCGTCGCCCGCGCCGGCGTCGGCCTCGACAACGTCGACGTCCCCGCCGCGACCGCCCGCGGCGTCATGGTCGTCAACGCGCCCACGTCCAACATCGTGTCCGCCGCCGAGCAGGCCGTCGCGCTGCTGCTCGCCGTGGCCCGCAACACCGCCGCCGCCTCCGCCGCGCTCAAGGCCGGCGAGTGGAAGCGGTCCAAGTACACCGGCGTGGAGCTGTCCGGCAAGGTCGTCGGCGTCGTCGGCCTGGGCCGCATCGGCGTGCTGTTCGCACAGCGGATGGCGGCGTTCGGGGTCCGGCTCGTCGCCTACGACCCCTACATCCAGCCGGCCCGGGCGGCCGCGCTCGGCGTGCGCCTGCTCGGCCTGGACGAGCTGCTGCGCGAGAGCGACTTCATCTCGATCCACCTGCCGAAGACCCCGGAGACCGTCGGCCTCATCGGCGCCCGTGAGCTGGGCATCGTCAAGCCGGGCGTGCGGATCATCAACGCGGCCCGCGGCGGCCTGGTCGACGAGCAGGCCCTCGCCGACGCCATCGCCGACGGACGGGTCGCCGGCGCCGGCATCGACGTGTTCAGCAAGGAGCCGTGCGTCGCGTCGCCGCTGTTCGCGTTCGACAACGTGGTCGCGACCCCGCACCTGGGCGCCTCGACGGTCGAGGCGCAGGACAAGGCCGGCCTGGCCGTGGCCCGCAGCGTCAAGCTCGCCCTCGACGGCGAGTTCGTCCCCGACGCGGTCAACGTGCAGGTCGGCGGCATCGTCGCCGAGGAGGTGCGCCCGCTGCTGCCCCTGGCGGAGAAGCTCGGCCGCGTCTTCACCGCCGTCGCCGGCGGGATCGCCTCGGCCGTCACGGTCGAGGTGCACGGCGAGGTCGCCCACCACGACGTGTCGGTGCTCAAGCTCGCCGCGACGAAAGGCCTGTTCAGCAGCGTCGTCGCAGAGCAGGTCACCTATGTGAACGCTCCGCATCTGGCGGCCGATCGGGGGGTCGAGGTGGCACTCGCGGTGTTCACCGAGTCCGCCGATCAGACCAACCTGGTGACCGTGCGCGGTGCGCTGCCCGACGGCAGGGTAGCCTCCGTGTCCGGCACGTATGTCGCGGGACCGCGAGAGGCACTGAAGCTGACCGAGATCGACGGCTTCAGCCTCGAGCTCGCCGCGGAGGGCGTGCTGCTGTTCTTCCGATATGCCGACCGCCCCGGCGTCGTCGGACTGGTGGGGTCGATACTGGGCACTGCGGGGGTCAACATCGCGGCGATGCAGGTCGCCCGGCGTGAAGCCGGCGGCGAGGCGCTGATGACGCTGACCGTCGACACGTCCGTGCATGCGGACCTGCTCAACGAGGCCCAGCAGGCCATCGGCGCCACCGCGGCGAGCACGGTCGACCTGTCGGGCGAGTAAGACGTTCCTCCTAGGGGGCGGGGAGAGTGGCGGCTCTCCCTGCCCCCGTCTTATTTCCAGTGCTTGGGATGAGCGTCCACTCAGTAGGACGAGCGCGTACCGTGGGCTGGTCCGAGGAAAGGGGCACAGTGGTGGCGAAGATCGCGGTCGTAGCCGGGGACGGCATCGGGACCGAAGTGGTGGCACAGGCACTCAAGGTGCTGAGGGTCATCCTGCCGGGCGTCGAGACGACCGACTATGACCTTGGCGCCACCCGCTACCACCGCACCGGCGAGGTGCTGCCCGACAGCGTGATCGAGGAGCTGCGCGGCCACGACGCGATCCTGCTCGGCGCCGTCGGCGACCCGAGTGTCCCGCCCGGCGTGCTTGAGCGCGGCCTGCTGCTGAAGATGCGGTTCGTCTTCGACCAGTATGTGAACCTGCGCCCGTCGCGGCTGTGGCCCGGCACGACCAGCCCCCTGGCCGGCGTGAAGCCCGGCGAGATCGACCTCGTCGTCGTCCGCGAGGGCACCGAGGGTCTCTATGTCGGCGCCGGCGGCAACCTGCACCCGGGCACGCCCGCCGAGGTCGCGACCGAGGAGAGCCTCAACACCCGCCACGGCGTCGAGCGGGTCATCCGCGACGCGTTCGCCCGCGCCGCGAAGCGCGAGCGGCGCAAGGTGACCCTGGTCCACAAGACCAACGTGCTCACCCATGCCGGCGGCCTGTGGGCCCGCACCTTCAACGAGGTCAAGGCCGAGTTCCCGGACATCGAGACCGAATACCAGCACGTCGACGCCGCGGCCATGTTCCTGGTGAGCAACCCGCAGCGCTACGACGTCGTGGTCACCGACAACCTGTTCGGCGACATCCTCACCGACATCGCGGCCGCGGTCACCGGCGGCATCGGCCTGGCGGCCAGCGGCTCGATCAACCCCGAGCGCGTCCACCCGTCGATCTTCGAGCCGGTGCACGGCTCCGCCCCGGACATCGCCGGCAAGGGCATCGCCGACCCGTCCGCCGCGGTGCTGTCCACGGCGCTGCTGCTGGACCACCTCGGCAACCCCGAGGCGGCCGCGAAGGTCACCGAGGCGGTCGGCGCCGAGGTCGCCACCCGCACGCCGGGGTCGGCGCTGTCCACGGAGGCGATCGGCGACCGGCTGGCCGCAGCGGTCGCCTGACCCTCGGTGCGCTTGAACGACCGTTCGGGGTAAGTTGCAGACACGACGCGCAACTGGAGGAACGCCATGAACGGCGGTGAAACGCTCGACTTCGAGGTCCGTCCCAACCCAGCGCCGGTGAGCGCTGCGGAGCGGTCCGCGCTGCTCGCCAACCCAGGCTTCGGACGGATCTTCACCGACCACATGGTCACCGTCCGCTATGCCGAGGGCAAGGGCTGGTATGACGCCCGCGTCGAGGCCCGCGCGCCGATCCCGATGGACCCGGCGACCGCCGTGCTGCACTACGCCCAGGAGATCTTCGAGGGGCTGAAGGCATACCGTGCGGCCGACGGCGGCGTCACCTTGTTCCGTCCCGACGCCAACGCGGCCCGCTTCCGGCAGTCCGCGGCCCGCATGGCCATGGCCCAGGTGCCGCCGCAGTTGTTCCTGGACGCGCTGAGCGAGCTCATCCGCGTCGACCGCGAGTGGGTCCCCTCCGACCCCGAGGGCAGCCTCTACCTGCGCCCGTTCCAATACGCGAGCGAGGTCTTCCTCGGCGTCAAGCCCTCCTCGGAATACCTCTTCCTGATCATCGCCTCCCCGGTCGGCAGCTACTTCAAGGGCGGCGTCAAACCGGTCAGCGTCTGGGTCTCCCGCGACTACACCCGCGCCGCCCCCGGCGGCACCGGCGCCGCCAAGTGCGGCGGCAACTACGCCGCCAGCCTCGTCGCCCAGGCCGAGGCCATCGAGCACGGCTGCGACCAGGTCGTCTTCCTCGACGCCGTCGAGCAGCGCTACGTCGACGAGCTCGGCGGCATGAACGTCTTCTTCGTCTTCGACGACGGCACCCTGCTCACGCCGCCGCTGACCGGCACGATCCTGCCCGGCATCACCCGCGAGTCGGTCGTGCGCCTCGCCGCCGACCAGGGCCTCACGGTCCGCGAGGAGCTGTATTCCTACGAGCAGTGGCAGGCCGACGCCCGCAGCGGCCGGCTCCGCGAGGCCTTCGCCTGCGGCACCGCCGCCGTGATCACCCCGATCGGCGTGGTCCGCGACCGCTCCGGCGAGTTCAGCATCGCCGACGGCGCCGCGGGCAAGGTCACGATGGACCTCCGCGAGCGCCTCGTCGGCATCCAGCGGGGCACCGCCCCCGACCCGCACGGCTGGGTCCACCGCGTCCTGTAGGTCCCCATCCATGCGGGCTCCGGTCCGTCGTGGGCACGACCGCCGCTCCCGTCAGCCACCGGTCGGCCGTGAACGGCCTCCCTGCCACCTCCGCGTGCAGTTGCGCCGCCACGACCTGCGGTCGTGACAAGCGACGCGACCTCCGGTCGCGACCGGGGCGGGCTGGAGTGGGCAGGCGGCCGGGCGGGGGACTCAGTCGACCCTGGAGACTTCGACACGTCCCGGCCGGCCGAAGCCTCCGAGGTCAGCGACTCGCGGGGACCGGATCAGGCGGACCAGCGGCCGAGGTTCGAGGTCCGGCCGTAGCTGGGCCTGATGCCCCGTGGGGTCGGCCGTTCATACGCAAGTAACAAAGCCTCCTCCGCGAGCTGCGCGTCGGGGCACGGCCAGAACGCCTTGCACTCGCAGAAGTTGTCCGTCCGCGGCTTATGGGCGTCATGCAGCGCCCGGGCAACCCGCCACAGCATCGGATCAGCGCACCCGAACGGCGGCTCGAGCGGCGGCTCACTCCCCGCATCAGCGCCGGACCCAGGCGGAACACCGTCGTCGACCATCGTCAGCTCGCCCCCAAGGATCCAGGTCCAACCGCCCGCGCCCCACGCTCGGCGGCCGCTGCCGGAAACGGTAACCGCCGATCCCATCCCCGCGCAGACACGCTGTGCGCAACTTGCACGACCGAGCGACACCCACCCCGCCCCACCAGCACATGAATCCACCAAACCAGCCGCCAACCACCGAAAACCCCACCCGAACAGGCCAACGACAACACCCAAACAGCCCACCCCGCGATCAGCGACCGCCGCAGTGCCACACCGGCCCGTCGCTGATGATGCCGGCCGCGCCGAATCGTGCACCACGACAGTGGGCGCGATCGCAGACGAAAGACCTGGCACGACCACACACCGCAACCCCGGCCTGAGTTTGCCGCGCGCCCGCGCGTGAGTCGCCCGCGCGAAGCGCAGGGCGTGCGAGCGCGGAGCGCGAGCATTGGGGGTCCGGGGTGAGAATCCCCCGGCCGTCGGCGGCGCCAGCCGCCCGAAGCTGGTAACAGCAGCGTACGGGTGCCGGAGCCGCCACTCCGACACCCGTACAAGAGGAAAGCTCCTAGACGGAAGCTGCCTCTGCATCGAGGGTCACGGCCAACGCGTGAACTACCGCGGCGACGCGTAGACCCTCGTCGACCACTTCGCGGGACACCCCTGCACCACGAAGTGATCTTTCGTGCGATTCCAGGCACACCCCGCACCCGGTGATCGCGGATACTGCTGTGGACCACAGCTCGACGTCGACGGTGCCGACGCCGGGCCAGGTGGTCACCTGGCGGCGCAGGCGCGCCGGCAGGTGTTGGTACGCCTCGTCACCGATGAGGTGCTTGGCGCGGAAATAGACGTTGTGGATCGCCATGCGGGAGGCGACCGCCTTGGCTGCTGCAACAGCCTCGGGCTTCAGGTGATTCCCGGCCTCGGTGAGGATCGAACGGAACACGAAGGCACTGCGGGTGGTCATCGCGCAGGAGAGCGCGGTGCCCCACAGCTGCTGCTCGGTGAGCAGGGTGCCGGCGAGCGCGGCGTCGAGGTTGAGTTCGACGTCCTTCGCATACGACGGCAGCGCGGCCTTCAGTGCCTCGATCGACATCAGACCGACGACCTGCCCGGCGGCACGGCCGACGTGTGTTCACCAACGGTGAGCACGGGGACCTCCTGGTTGCTCTCGCTTGACTGGTTCCAACCTTGACCGACGCGCGTTACAGGTACGTGACGAACAGGGTGAATCGTGAAGCAGATCACCTGCGTTCTCAGAATTCGGAATCACGTGCCACAGGCGGCGCAGGCGTGGCAAGCTACCCAACGTGACTCGGCTCATTATTGGCCCCTAGCGCGACCAGCATCCCCTAGCTGGCCGCGCAGACCTCTCGCATTCGCGAGGGGTCTTTTTGTTGGCCCACCCGCCAGAAGCCACAAATCCCAAAGCCAGGAGAAGACCATGCAGGTGTACGACACCACGCTGCGCGACGGGGCCCAGCGCGAGGCGATCAGCTACTCAGTCGTCGACAAGCTGGCGGTCGCCCGCCTGCTCGACGAGTTCGGCGTCGGCTTCATCGAGGGCGGCTGGCCGGGTGCGATGCCGAAGGACACCGAGTTCTTCCGGCGGGCGCGCACGGAGCTGGACCTGAAGCATGCGGTGTTCGTCGCGTTCGGCGCGACCCGTAAGGCCGGCGTCCGCGTGCAGGACGACCAGCAGGTGCGGGCGCTGCTCGACGCGCAGACCCCGGCCGTGACCCTGGTCGCCAAGTCGGACCTGCGGCACGTCGAGCGGGCGTTGCGCACCACGGCCGAGGAGAACCTGGCGATGGTCCACGACACCGTGGCGTACCTGGTGTCCGAGGGCCGGCGGGTGTTCCTGGACCTGGAGCACTTCTTCGACGGGTATGCGTTCGACCCGGCCTACACCGCGAGCGTCGCCGCCACCGCGCTCGCCGCGGGCGCCGAGAAGGCCGTGATGTGCGACACCAACGGCGGCATGCTGCCGTCGCTGATCACCAGGACGATCGGCGAGGTCAAGGGCAGGCTCGCCGTCGTCCTCGGCGTCACCGAGGACGAGGCAGTGGCCCGGCTCGGCATCCACTGCCAGAACGACACGTCCTGCGCCGTGGCGAACACGATCGCCGCCGTCGAGGCGGGCGTCCCGCACTTCCAGTGCACCGCAAACGGCTACGGCGAGCGGCCCGGCAACGCCGACCTCTTCGCCGTCGTCGCGAACCTCCAGCTGAAGCTCGGCATGCCGGTCCTACCGGACGGGTGCGTCGAGCAGATGGTGCGCGTCTCGCACGCCATCGCAGAGATCGCCAACATCGCACCCGACACCCACCAGGCCTATGTCGGGTCGTCAGCGTTCGCTCACAAGGCGGGCCTGCACGCGAGCGCGATCAAAGTGGATCCCGTGCTCTACAACCACATCGACCCGGTCGTCGTGGGCAATGACATGCGGATCCTGGTAACGGAGATGGCCGGCCGGGCCAGCATCGAGCTCAAGGCACGCGAGCTCGGCGTGGACCTGGCCGGCCATCCCGAGGCCCTGTCACGGGTCACCACCCGGGTCAAGGAGCTCGAGGCGCGGGGCTGGTCGTTCGAGGCCGCCGACGCGTCGTTCGAGCTCCTCGTCAGGGCCGAACTGCAGGACGGCGCGCTGCCGAAGCCGTTCGCGCTCGAGTCGTACCGCGTCCTGGTCGAGCACCGGGAGGACGGCGCCGTGGTGTCCGAGGCGACCGTCAAGGTCCGCGTCAAGGGCGAGCGGATCATCGCCACGGCGGAGGGCAACGGCCCGGTCAACGCCCTCGACGAGGCGCTGCGGGTGGCGTTGACGAAGCACTACCCGGAGCTGTCGCGCTTCGAGCTGGCCGACTACAAGGTCCGCATCCTCGAAGGCAGCCACGGTACGGGTGCCGTCACGCGGGTGCTGGTGGAGACCCATTCCACGGGGGAGGACTGGACGACCGTCGGCGTCCACGAGAACGTGGTGGAGGCCAGCTGGACCGCGCTGGTCGACGCGCTCAGCTTCGGACTGTCCCGCCAGGTGCGGGTCTGACAGAAGCGTGCGAGGGCGGGGCCGTGAAGGCCCCGCCCGTCACGGGCACTTGTTCTGTTTGAAGGCGGCCAGCGACGCCTGGTCCGGCTCGAACTTCCACTGGCCGTTCTGATATTTGATGGTGTTGATGCCGCTCGTCGCGCTGCCGCCGGACGGTGTCCGGGTCCATTTGACGGTCGCCGTCGAGTCGTCGACCGGTGTCACTCCGGTCACGACGTAGTCGCCCTGCATCCCGGTGCAGGTCGACACCAGGTCGACGTAGGCGTCCTTGGCGATGGCGGACTGCGCGGTGTCGGTCCAGAGCTCCCAGGCCCCGGCCCAGTCGCCGTCGGACAGGTTGTCGAAGACCTGCTCGGCCGTGACCTGTGCCGTCTGTGCGTCCTGCGGCTGGGCGGTCACCTCCACCGTCGGGCGGTCTGCCGTCGGTGTGTCACCCGCGTCGTTCTTCTTGTCCGAGCAACCAGCCAGGACAGTTGCAAGGACAACCGGCGCGATGACGGCGAGCGCGATGCCGCGGAAGGTTCGTGTCACCCATCTGCTCCAACGTGGTTCTTCTGTCGGGGCGTTCCGCCCGATCCGTACGTGAAGGTACTCCCGGCCAACGAACCGCGTATAGCCGGAGGTACGCGCCAATGATCTATCGGGTGCGGATTCGGCATGATCGGACGGGTCAGGCGTCGGCCTTTGGGAGCACCAGCTCGGCGAAGACGGCCTTGTGATCGGTCCCGGCGATGCGGTGGACCACGACTTTCCGCACGCCGACGCGCTCATCGGTCAGGACGTGGTCGAGGGTCACGCCTGGGATGAACCACCGGTCGTCGTAGGGCCACGACGTGGTGAGCCCGGCGCCCGCGACGTCGGCGGCGTCGTGGTAGCCCTTCGCGAGCACCTGGCGGAACGCCTCGTGGTCGAGGGTCGCGTTGAAGTCGCCGATGAGCAGGTTGACCGGTCCGGCCGGGGTCGCCGCCGGCTGCGCCGCGAGATCGGCCACCCAGCAGGAGTTGCGCTGGCGGTCCGACGGGGCGCACGGGTGCACCGACTCGACGTACACCTCCAGGGCGCCCGGGACCGTGACGCCGGCCCGCGCCTGCCCGAAGTCGGAGGTGAACCGCCGGTACCCCTTGTCGGTGAGCGGGAAGCGGCTGTAGACGGCCGAGCCGCTCACTCCGGGACGCGGGTAGGACACGACGTTGGCCAGCGTCTCGTCGAGCCCCGCCTTGCGCAGCGCGGCCCGTCCCTCGTCGGTGTACTCCTGCACCGCGAGCAGGTCGACGGCGCCGTCACGCACGAGGCTCACGATGCGGTCGGGGTCGGCGCGGCCCATGAGCATGTTGACGCTCAGCACCCGTAGCGTCGGCCCCTCCGGGACGCCGGCGTCGCTGTCGGAGATCCAGCGCGGCAGGACGCACGCGGCGAACGCGACCGTCACCACGGCCGCCGCGACCGCCGGCCAGACCCGCTTCGTCAGCAGCGCGAGCGCCAGCGGCGCCAGCGAGGCCAGCGCGACGTACGGCGTGAAGGCGATGAGCTGGACGGTCGGGAAGCCGCGCTCCAGGCCCAGCACCCGCGCGGCCGCCCACACCGCGAACGGCGCGATGAGCAGCCACAGCAGCACGGTCAGCCACCGGCGCCGCCTGGGCGTCGCGGCCGGTGCCGTGAGCGGCAGGGTGTCCTCGGTGCTGACCATCCCGTCAGGGTAGGGGAGGCGCGCCAGCCGGCCCGCCCTCCGCCGTGAATCTTCACAACACCTTCGGAAGCACCAGCTCCGCGAACACGGCCCTGTGGTCGGATCCCGCGACGCGGTGGACCACGACCTTCCGCACCCCGACGCGCTCGTCGACAAGGACATGGTCGAGCGTCACACCCATGAAGTACCACCGGTTGTCGTCGGGCCACGACACGGACAGCCCGGCACCGGCGGCGTCGGCGGCGTCGTGGTAGCCCTTCGCCACCACCCGGCGGAACGCATCATGGTCGAGGGTCGCGTTGAAGTCGCCCATGAGCAGGTTGACCGGCCCGCCCGGGGTCGCCGCCGGCTGCGCCGCGAGGTCCGCCAGCCAGCAGGCGTCCGACACCCGGCCCATCGGGGCGCACGGGTGCGCCGACTCGACGTACACCTCCGCTGCGCCCGGCACCTGCACCCCGGCGTGCGCCTGCATGAAGCCGCCGGCGAGCTGCCGGTAGCCCTTGCCGGTGAGCGGGAAGCGGCTGTAGACGGCCGAGCCGCCCGCGTCGTCCCGCGGATAGGTGACCGAGTCGGGCAGGGTCTCCTCCAGCCCGGCCGCGCGCAGTGCGGCGCGCCCCGCCTCGGTGTACTCCTGCACCGCGAGCAGGTCGACGGCGCCGGACCGCACGAGGCGCACGATGTGGCCGGGGTCGGCCTGACCGTAGAGCATGTTGACGCTCATCACCCGCAGCGTCGGCCCGGCCGGGACGCCGGCGTCGCTGTCGGAGATCCAGCGCGGCAGGACGCACGCGGCGAACGCGACCGTCACCACGGCCGCCGCGACCGCCGGCCAGACCCGCTTCGTCAGCAGCGCGAGCGCCAGGGGTACCAACGAGACCAGCGCGACATACGGGGTGAAGGCGATCAGCTGGATGGTCGGGTAGCCGCGCTCCAGGCCCAGCACCCGCGCCGCCGCCCACACCGCGAACGGCGCGATGAGCAGCCACAGCAGCACGGTCAGCCACCGGTGCCGCCCGGGCGTCGCGGCGGGCAACGCGAGCGGCCGGGATTCCTCGGTGCTGACCATCCCGCCAAGGGTAGGGGGAACGGGCCGGCCGGCCCGTCCCCTGCTGTGAATCTTCACAGAACCGGCTGGCCGCCCACTAGGCTGCGCAGTTGTGCACCCGGTCATCGCGACGTTCGGCCCGGTGGCGATCCTGACCCACGACGTGTGCGTCGCGCTCGGCATCGGGGTCGCCGCCCTCGTGTTCCTGTGGGAGGTCCGCCGCCGCCGGGCGCAGGACGACCGGCTCTGGTACGTGCTGGCCGGCGCCCTCGTCGGCGGTGCCCTCTTCGCCCGGCTGGGCACCTGGGCGCAGCACCTCGACCCGCGCGACAACGCGACGCTGCTGGAGCAGTGGGCCTACGGCAACCGCAGCATCCTGTCCGGGCTCGTCGGCGCCTACCTGGGCGCGATCGTGGCGAAGAAGGCGTGCGGCTACCCGTGGCGCACCGGCGACCTCTTCGCGCCCGCGGTGGCGGCAGGGATGGCGGTCGGCCGCGTCGGCTGCCTGCTCGCCGAGCCGCCCGGTACGCCGACGGACCTGCCGTGGGGCGTGACCCTGGACGCGGCGCAGGCCGAGGCGATGCACACCGTCGCCGGCGTGCCGCTGCACCCGTCCTTCGGCTACGAGATCCTGTTCCACCTCGCCGCGTTCGGCGCCCTGCTGGCCCTGCGCAAGAAGGTCACCGCACCCGGCGCGCTGTTCAAAATCTATCTGGCCGCTTACGCCGCGTTCCGTTTCGTGGTGGAGTTCGTGCGGGGCAACGAGGTGGTGTGGCTCGGCCTGACCCGGCCGCAGCTGTTCCTGCTGGTGTGCCTGCCGCTCATCGTGGCGGGCCTGGTGAGTGATCTGGTGAGACGGAAGGAAGCGGTGACGGCATGACGTTGCCACCCAACTCGGGCTGGACGGTGCCGCCCCCGCCGCTGCCGCCGAACGGGCAGGACCGCCCGATCCGCGGCCGCAAGGTCGCCGCGGGGCTGGGCATCGCCGCCGGCGGCCAGGTCCTCGCGATCGGCATCGGCGTGCTCGTGACGATCCTGTTCGCCGCGTCCGACAACAGCGAGAACGCGTTGCTGGGCGTCTACCTGGAGATGCTGCTGCAGCTGGTGCTGTTCGTCGCCTGCCTGGTGGTCGGCATCGTCTGGATCGCCCGCCGCGACCGGGGTCTCGGCCTCGGCATCCTCATCGGCTGGGCGGTCAGCGTCATCGTCTTCCCGGTCGCCGGCATCGGCGTCTGCATCGCGCTCGTCAACGCCAACTCGGGCACCGTATGAGCGCCGGGATGCAGCTGCGCGGCGACCGGATCCACCGGTACGTCAACGCCTTCTGCCCGCACTGCCACGACGAGCACCCCGACCGTCCACTGGAGACGGTGCAGCGGCTGTCGGGCTGGCTCGCCGAGCGCGACGGCCGGATCTGGCTGGAGCGCGGCTGCCCGAGCCACGGCCTGGTCCGCACGATGTACGACGAGTCGCCGGAGATCCTGCGGTACCTGGAGCAGTGGACCGCCCCGACGAAGACGCACGTGCCGGACCTCGCCGGGAACTTCGCGCCGGTGCCGTCGGCGTACCTCGCCGGGCTGCCGGAGATGCAGACCCAGCACACCTGCATCCTGCTCGCCGACCTCACCGACAGCTGCAACCTGCGCTGCCCGACGTGCTTCACCGACTCCTCCCCGGCGATCGAGGGCGTCGTGCCCCTCGCGGAGATCCTCCGCAGCGTCGACACCAAGCTGTCCCGCGAGAACGGCCGCATCGACGTGCTCATGCTGTCCGGCGGCGAGCCCACCCTGTACCCGCACCTGCCGGAGCTGCTGCGGGAGGTGTCGGCCCGCAACGTCGTGCGGGTCCTGATCAACTCCAACGGGGTGAAGATCGCCCGCGACGACGCGCTGCTGGACCTGCTGACCGAGCACCGCGAGCGGGTCGAGGTCTACCTGCAGTACGACGGCGTCTCCGAGCGCGCCGCCCGGCACCACCGCGGCGCCGACCTGCGCCGGCTCAAGGATCAGGCGATCGAGCGGCTCTCCTCCCGGGGCATCTTCACCACCCTCACGATGACCTGCGCGCTGGGCGTCAACGACGACGAGATCGGCGCCGTGGTGAAGCGGGCGCTGGACACCCCGTACGTCGGCGGCGTGTCGCTGCAGCCGCAGTTCGGCTCCGGTCGTTCGGGTGCGATCGATCCCATGGACCGGCTCACCCACACCGGCGTCCTGGCCCGCCTCGGTCCGCAGACCGCCGACCAGGTCACCTGGCGCGACCTGACCGCGCTGCCGTGCTCGCACCCGCACTGCTGCTCCGTGGGGTACCTGCTGCGCGACGACGCCGGGCAGTGGCAGTCGATGACGAAGCTCATCGGCCACGACCGGCTGCTGACGTTCCTGGACCTGGAGCCCGACCTGGTCGCCAACCGCATCGCCGACGTGCAGCTGCCCGCGGCGCTGCGCACCGCCGTGAAGGACTCGCTGCTCGGCCTGCTGTCGGAGCAGTCCTCGCTGTCCCACCCCGATGTCGGCGACCTGTGGCGCGACATCTGCGAGAACTGCGACCTGGGCATCTCGACCCTGACGACGCTGGTCTCCTCGTCGCTGCCCGGCGGCCGCAACCGGCTGCGCAAGATGCTCGGCGAGCGTGTCAAACGCATCACGGTCAAGCCGTTCATGGACATGGCCACGATGATCGAGGAGCGCCTCCTGCAGTGCTGTGTGCACGTGGCGACCCTCGACACCCGCGACGGCGACCCGAAGCACCAGTGCGCCCCGTTCTGCGCGGTGCAGGCGTGGCCCGCGCTGTCCGCCCAGCGCCTGCCCAGAGCGCTATGACCTCCACCCCGCAGCCCTACGACCCGCTGCGCCTGTGCGTGTACGCCACGATCGCCGCCCTGGCGTGGCTGCTGGGCCCGGTCGCGCTGCTGGGCTTCGCCGTGCTCGGCTTCGCCGGCTACGTCAGGGCCCGCAGGCAGGGCCTGACCCGCTCCAAGTGCGTCCTGCGCGACACCCGCCTGGTGCTGACCTACCTCGGCGCGCTCGCCCTGGCCGCCGTGGCGGGCATCGGCTGGAACGTCTACACCTGGCTGAGCTGAGTCACGGCGATGAGCGCGGCCCGCAGCGGCGCCGCACGCTCGGACAGCTCACGCTGGCGGCGGGTGTACTCGGCCCGGCCGTCGGGCGTCTCGATCGGCACCGGCGGGTAGCCCAGCGCGGCCAGATCGTACGGGCTGGCCTGCATGTCGAGGGTGCGGATGTCGACGGCCAGCTCGAAGCAGTCGGCGATCAGCTCGGCCGGGGTGAGCGGGCTCAGCTTGTAGGACCACTTGTAGAGATCCATGTTGGCGTGCAGGCACCCGGGCTGCTCGTTGACCACCTGGGTCTCCCGGGTCGGCTGCAGCAGGTTGAGCGAGCGGGCCGGGGCGGTGTAGAAGCGGAACGCGTCGAAGTGGCTGCACCGGATGCGGCTCGCCTCGACGACCGCGTCGGTGCCGTGCGGGCCGAGGCGCAGCGGCCACGCGTTGTGCCGCAGCTCCTCCTGGGTCTGCCGATACACCATCGCCCACTCGTGCAGGCCGAAGCAGCCCAGGTGCGCCGGGCGCGCCGCGGTCGCGGCGAGGAGGTCCCGGACCCAGGCGACGGTCTCCGGCCGCCGGTGCGGCTCGCCGCCCGGGCGCCACTGCCGCAGCTGCGCGGGGCGGAACGAGTAGTAGGTGAACAGGAAGTCCAGCACCGGGTGCTTCTCGCCGCGACGACGGCGCTCCAGGTGCGGCCGGGTCCACCCGTCGACCCGTGCCTCGTGCGCGGCCCGGCGGGCCTGCGACGATGCCTGGTCTGTGAGCATCCGCCAAGTTTAAGTTGTACCGTCACACGCATGCGCAAGCTCGGTGCACTCGTCGCTGCCGCCACAGCCTGCTCCCTCGCGCTCACCGGTTGCGGTGGTGGCGAGGCGGTCGAAGAGGCCCGCCCGGCGGCGTCCAACAGCGGCGGCGGGGCCGGCTCGCAGCCCGCGACGGCGCTGGTGCTCGGCAAGCCGGCGAGCGTGAAGGTCACCGCCGGCGCCGGGCTGAACGCCGCGCCGTTCGACGTGTCGCGGACCGTGACGCTGCCGGCCGGGTGGACCGCCGCGGTCTACGCGCGGGTCGAGAAGGCCCGGTTCATGACGTTCACGCCGAGCGGCGACCTGCTGGTGTCGCAGCCGAGCCAGGGCAAGGTGCGCGTCGTGCGGGCCGGGAAGGCGACCGACTTCGCGACCGGGCTCAACCGCCCCCACGACCTGGTGTTCGCCGAGATCGCCGGGGCCACCTGGCTGTTCGTGGCGGAGGCCGACAAGGTCACGCGCTACGCGTACAAGCCCGGGGACCTCAAGGCACACGACGGGCAGGTCGTCGTCGACGGGCTGCCGGACACCAGCACCCCGGAGCTGCGCGGCAACTACGCGCACGTGCTGAAGAACATCGCGGTGAAGGACGGCAAGCTGTACGTGTCGATCGCCTCGACCTGCAACGCCTGCGTCGAGGACACCGTCAGCGACCCGCGGCGCGCGGCGGTCTACACCTACGACGCGGCCGGAAAGAACGCCGGCCGGCACCTGCTGGCGACCGGCATCCGCAACGCGGAGGGCCTCGCGTTCCGCCCCGGCACCGACGAGCTGTGGGTGGTGGTGAACAACCGCGACAACACCCTCGTCCCCGACGACCGCGACGTCGACGGCGACGGCAAGTCCGACAAGGGCAAGCGGATGAGCCAGTTCGTCGACCAGTATCCGGTGGAGGAGCTCATCAAGGTGCGTGACGGCGGCTTCTACGGCTGGCCGTTCTGCAACCCCAACAGCGACAACGGCACGCACAACCTGGGTTTCCACCGCGACTACGAGCTCAACCGCGACGGGCAGAAGGCCGACTGCGCCAAGGCCGACCCGATCGACCTCGGGCTGCCGGCGCACACCGCGCCGCTGGGGCTGACGTTCTCCCCGGCGCTCGGCGGGGCCGTCATCCCGATGCACGGCTCGTGGAACAGCACCAAGCCGGTCGGCTACAAGGTGGTCTTCGTGCCGTGGACGGCCGACGGCCCGGGCGACCCGGTCGACCTGCTGTCCGGGCTCGTCGACCTGAAGGCCGCCAAGCCGTGGCTGCGGCCGGTCGACGCGGCGCTGGACGCCGACGGCTCGATCCTCGTCAGCGACGACCTCGGCGGCTCCATCATCCGGCTGACACCGCCGAAGTAGGCCGGCCGATCCTCGCCGGGCCTCCGCCCGCGAGGAGGAACGCGACCCCGACCGGTCCATTGTGGACCGTGACGGCGCCGTCCGCGTCGACGGTGACGTCGAGCTCGCCGCCGGCGACCTTCAGCCCCCGCACCCGGAACGCCCCCACGGGCGACGGCCGCAGCGGGTCGAACGTGATCCGCCCGGCGGGCACGTCCACGTCCAGGCCCAGCAGCGCGGTGAGGATCGCCGGGCCCACGGCGGCGGCCCACGCCTGCGGGCGGCACGCCGGCGGGTAAGGCGTCGCGTCGTCGTCGCCGCCGTACAGCTCCGGCAGCCGGTAGTCGAAGCGTTGCGCGGCGGACAGCAGCGCGCCGATGAGCGCCGCCGCCTCCTGCCGGTGCCCGTCACGGGCCAGGCCGAGCAGCGCGATCGCGGTGTCGTGCGGCCACACCGAGCCCGCGTGGTAGGAGCCGGGGTCGTAGCCGCCCGAGGACGCCGCAAGGGTCCGCACCCCGAACGGCGAGCGCAGCCGCGCCAGCCAGCCGGCGACGGCGGCGCTCTCGGCCGCGGACAGCAGCCCGGTGCCGAGCAGGTGCCCCATGTTGGACGCCACGCCGTCGACCCGCTCCCCGTCGCCGGTCACCGCGACCGCCGGATAGCCGCCGGGGCACCAGAACGCGTCGCGGAACCGCCCGGCGAGGTCCGCCGCCCAGTCCCGCCACCGCTGCCCGCCGGGCCGGCCGAACGCGTCCAGCAGGTCGGCACCGTGCAGCGCCGCCTGATAGGCGTACCCCTGGACCTCACACAACGCCAAGGTCCCGGTGGCGACGCGGCCGTCGGCGAACTGCACGCCGTCGCCGGAGTCCTTCCAGCCCTGGTTGGTCAGCCCCTTGCCGGTGGACCGGTAGGCGACGAACCCCTCGTGCCCCGCCAGCCACGCCAGCGCCGCCTCCACGTTCGGCAGCAGCGCCTCCACGGCGTCCGGCCGCATGCCCCAGCGGTGCGCCTCGGCCAGGGTGCTCACGAACAGGGCGGTCGCGTCGACCGTGCCGTAGTAGACCGGCGGCAACCGGTGCGCGGCGTCGGCGGGCCGGACCTCGTGCAGGATCCGGCCGGGCTCCTCCTCGGTGTCGCCGTGGTACGCCGTGCCCTGCCGGGCCGCGAGCGCCCGCACCGTGCCGGCGGCGACCTCGACCCCCAGCGGCAGGCCGAGCCGCGCGGCCCACAGCGCGTCGCGGCCGAACAGCGTGAGATACCAGGGACTGCCGGCGCTGTAGTAGACGTCGGCGCCATCGGTGCGGCGCAACGCGTCGAGGTCCTGGACGCCGGTGCGCACCAGCGCGTCGAGCCGCGGGTCGGCGGCCGCGACGCGCAGTGTGCTGAACCGCTTGGCGCGTTGGATCGGCGGCACGTCGGTACGGCTGAAGCGCAGCTCGACGCTCCACGCCTCGCCGGCCTCCAGCGTCACCGCCCAGCGCAACAACCCCTCGGGCGCCGGGGTCGCGTCGAGGCGGACCGCCATGCCGTCCGCCGACCGCGCCCACCAGGCGCCGCCGTCCCCGGCGCTGAAGTCCACTGTGGACCCCGTCAGGCCGTCGCGAACCGCACCGGTGGTGGCGAAGTCCGTCGCCGCGTCCACCGCCAGCACCACGCTGCGCGCCTCGCCGCCGTCGTTGGACACGGTGACGGTCTCGGTGCCGCCCAAGGGCTCGGCCAGCCGGCTGCGGGTGACGGTGAGGCCGTCCTGTACCCCTGCGAACACCGCCGACGCGGCACCCGTGCGACGCATCTCCAGCGGCGCCGCCACCGCGCCGCCGACCGTGACCTCCAGGCGCGCCACGGCCCGCCGGTCCTCGACGTAGAGCCCGTCCGCGCCTCCGCCGAGCCGCCCGTCCGGTCCGGAGAGCCACGTCGCGGGGCTCGCAACACACGTGACGCGCCCGTGCAACTGGTGCTGTGCCATGTGCTCGGACGTTACGACATCCCGGGCGCGAAGGGTTAGCGTTAACGATCGTGAGTGACAACCAGCCGTCGCCGCCGCAACCGCCCGGCTGGCTGCGCCGCACCGAGGCCGAGCAGCGCTGGCCCGCCGCCCTGGCCATCGCCGTCGCCGTCGCCGTCCACCTGCTCCTGCCCGCCGACCTCGCACCCCGTCCCCGCTGGCTGCTACCCGGCCTGGAGGCGGCCCTGCTCATCAGCGTGGTCGCGGTCAACCCCCTGCGAATCAACCGCGAGACACGCCTCCTGCGCCCCCTGAGCATCGGCCTGGCCGCACTCCTCGGCGTCGCCACCGCCTGGTCCGCCGCCCTGCTGGTCCGCGCCCTCTTCGGCCACGGCGACACCTCACCGGCCCACCTGCTGCTGTGGGGCGCCGCGATCTGGCTGACCAACGTCATCGTGTTCGCCCTGTGGTTCTGGGAGGGCGACCGCGGCGGCCCAGCGGCCCGCGCCGACGGCCGAAACCCCCACCCCGACTTCCTCTTCACCCAGATGACCGCCGGAGACCTCGCCCCACGCGACTGGGAGCCGACCTTCTTCGACTACTTCTACCTGGCGTTCACCAACGCCACCGCCTTCAGCCCCACCGACACCCTGCCCATGTCCACCTGGGCCAAGGCCGGCATGCTCGCCGAGTCCGCCGTCTCCCTCATCACCGTCCTGCTCGTCGTAGCCCGCGCCGTCAACGTCATCGGCTGACCCAACGGCGTCTCCGAATCGCGCGAAGCCGTGACTATCGCCCGGACCGGGGAATACCACGCTCCAGGCAGCGATCTCCACCCCCGCCACTTGATCGAAGGACGCCTGTGGTCGCCGGCGCGCCCACTGCCGTCCTTTGATCACACCCGCAAGACCGTCCGCTCGGGTCGACCCGCGGCCTCCGGCAGGAAACTCCCATGCACCGGCCGCCACCCCCACCACCCGGCCGCGATCAACGCCGCGCCCCGTCCGCCCGGGACGCCCAGCCCACGACTTCGATCACGCTCGCAAGATCGTCCGCCGCCACCAACCCGCAGCCGCCGGCAGGAAACTCCCGCGCGCCGGCCGCCACCCCACCACCCCGCCGCGATCAACGCCGCGCCCCGGCCGCCCGGACGGCCCACGACTTCGATCACGACACCAACCCCGACCCGTCAAAGCCCCAAACACCGCACAACCACAAGAAGCAATCAAAGCCGATGACCGCGTCAGAAGACCACACACCGAACGAGGCACAGCGACCGCAGCGACTGCGCGGACCCCCACCAGAGAGCAAGGCAAAGCCAACCGCGAGAACGCAGAAGCCCACCAGCGCCGACGCGTTGGGACGTTGGGACGTTGGGACGTTGGGACGTTGGGACGATTGCCGGAATCTCTCACGACGGCGACCCAGACCACGCAAAGGCGCCCACTCGACAGCCCCGACCACCAAGCCAGGCAAAGCGAAGCGAGCCCCCCGATGCCCGCGCCAGCGCCGTGGCGCGAGCGAGCGAGCGTGCGATGCGAAGCGAGCATGGGGGTACGGGGTGGGAACCCCCGCCGGGAGCGCGGCGAAGCCGTGCGCGAAGAACGCGGAAGTCTACCAACGGGAACAGGTCCACCCTGTGAACAGGGTGGACCCATTGGACTGTAGCCCCGACCGGATTCGAACCGGCGCTACCGCCTTGAGAGCGCGGCGCCACGGACCGTTGCACCGCTGGGCCACGTCTTGCCTGCCGCCACCACGTGGCAGTTTGTGTCGTCGGTTGCGATCCGGTGGCAAGCAGTGGCAGCGGTCCTGCTGACTACCTGCTGACTGTCCTGCCTCCATGCGCAGGCTCACAAACCACTGCGAGTGGTCAGCGCCGCGACAGACACTGACCGCCCAACCCGCGCCGTAAGCTAGGAGATTCCACCCAGACCCGCGAGCCGTTAGCGGAGCAGGGGATGCCTGCCGCCCGGCAACAACCGTAGCCATATTGGCGAGGCATGTTCTAGCGGCGTTGAGGTTGGTCGACAGTTACGTCGAACTCGCTCGGATGGTTGTCAGAATTTCCGCACGCATACAATATTTTCGCTTTCAGGGTGCTGGTGTCGTGCGCCGATTCCGGCGGTTGCCAGGCTAGCGCGTAGTTTCCGGTTGCCACGGTTGCCAACGTCAAGGTATTTCGATATTCGCGCAGGTATGAACGCTCCTCTTGAATTGCTCCCCAGCTGTTGATCGTTCCGTTCACGAGCTTCTGATCGCTGGTCCAGTCGACCAAATGCCAACCGCTCGGGGAGTGTACGGCCAGCTGCGTCTGGCAGCCTGGATCGATTCTTCCTTCGATTTTCCATGACCCAAACATGAATACGGTGAACCCATCGCGGACGCTAAGAGGAATCCCCCGCATGCTTTCAAACCTCTTTACGAGGTCTTGACCTGGGCTTGTTTCGATGTTGTCGGCCGCAAGAATTGCGGACGCCTTGATTGATATATCATGGGACTGCATGCGCCGAACGGCGACAAACGAGCCGACGAGCGCAAGTGCGGCTAGACCCACAACGGTGGTTGTTGCCGCGACGCGTCGCGGCAACAACCACCGTTTGGCCTGAGTTGACCAGGTAGACACCATCACCTCAAATTACTAGCAGGGTGTTACCGCTTCCCCGCCGTTGCCCGGAGACGATTCCCAGTGATCAGAACTAGTCGACCACGAGAAGCTTAGACCGTTACTGTAGACGCCGATGCCATTTACGGAGGTGCTCGACCAGGTGTGCGAGTACTGCACGTAGGCCTGAAGCGTTCCGCAGCCTGGGTTGTTGATGTAGTAAATGATAGAGCCATACTTGAAATTGTAGTCCTGGCCCCCGGGCTCGCCCCCGCAGTTGCTGCCCTGGTTGCTCATGCAGAATTTGTCTTGCCCAATAAAGCTAACTCCGGTGTTATTCAGGGTGCTTGGAGTGGTCGTGTTTAGCATTGGAAAGTAGTCTGTTTCACCCCATGCGCGCATAACTGCCTGGTAGCTGCTGGAGATCGAATTGACTGGCCTGTTGAGACTCAGTCCGATACCTTCGTTGCCCCCAATATTGCATGGCAAAGGGCAGAGCCAGGGTACCTCGGAAGCAATGGGTGAGATCGTGTTCCACTGCCAGAAGGTGTAAGCAATCCAAGTGTTATGTGAGGGATCCTCAAAGATCGTAGGCGCCTCCACATTGATATCCGAGTTTTGGCTATCGAGAATGCTTACCTGCCGGATAGGCTTACTTCTACGGTGAATGTTACATTTCTCCGATAGGATTGCTGAGATTTGGTCAATTGTGTAACCTTGCTTGCGTAGCCTGTAGAGCACATCTTCGATGTTGGCTTTACGCTCGGTTAGGTTTTTCGATACCGTGCCCAGGCATTCCGATGTGCGAGGTCCAGCGAATGCTGGGATTTGATTGCCGACTAGGAGTAGCGCAACTACTGACAGTGCAACCGTAAGCCGTCTCGTCCATAGCTTAGCGCCACCAGAATTGGCGAGTGAATGAAGCGCTGTTCTTTGCATGCGACCTCCCCGTTGTACGGCTACAAAGGTTGCACTGAGTGGGTACCGCACCCGTTCAATGCGAACTCGATGTGACGGTTTAATCGTGAACCGTCGATGCAACATATCACGCCAGGTCGATCGCTTCTGCCCTCCGATCGACATGTAAGTAGCCCTTTAGGTGATCTTAGTAAGCGATCGAACCGAAATTAAGGGAGACGCATCCATCGATGCTGCTTGCAATGTTACGTAACATCGGGTACGTGAATCCCTTTCCTGGCTGGCGGGCTGGGTTGCTCTATGAAACTGCTCTGAATGCGCTATAGCGTTTTGCCACGCCGCCGCCACACCCGACGATCGTCCAGCTTGCTCCTACGCTTTTGCGTGGACACCGTTGCTGCACTCGTGCGCCGATCTAGGAAGCGATGGACCTCGGCTGCTCCACATACTCGGCGACTCGCGGATCGTCCGCATATCGGCGCTGCAAACTCCGCCACAAGTTCGCGGGAATGCATCACCAGCGACGGCAGGGACTGTCGGTCACTAGCGAGCGCCGCCCGGCCTCCGGCCAGCGCCGCTTCAAGGTCGCCCTCACGCGCGGCGATCACCCCGAGCGTGATGTGGGCCTCCGCAACCCTCATTGGCTTCGTGATGGCGCCGTCCGGCGTCGTTGAGGAGCGGATGACCTCACTCGCGTACGTCGCCGCGAGGCGATCCTCCCCCACGTGGCGGTAGCAATCCATCGTGTAGAAATCCCACTTTGACGGGTCGATCACGAAGTGGTTGCCGGGGTTCTCTGGATACGGCAGGGCTTCCAACACGGCGCGGCCGTGATCAAGCGCGACCTCGACCTGGCGGCGGTCACCGATGCGTGCCCACGCCTTTGCCTGGTGCGCCCAGAGTTGCACGGTGACGCTGTGCCCCGGGCCGACCGCTTCCAGCCCTGCTCGCGCAGCTGCGATGGCGGCCCGATAGTTCCCCTCTGTCAGGGAGTACCAGCTGCGCATCTCGTGCGCCCATCCCACGACGTCGCTGTCGCCGGACTCCAGGCCGAGGGTGAGAGCCGCGCGGCGGGTGGCTTCGGCGGCGGCCTTGCGGCCCATGTCGTACTCGACGCAGCCGACGAGGCGCGCGACCTGGCCCGCCAACGAGAGCACCTCGCGACGCTGCTCAAGGGACAACCTGCCGTCGTGGAGCGCGATCAGCCGGTTGAGCCACCTCTGGCCCTCCTCGACCAGAACGGCCGGCTCCATGTGCGAGTAATCATTGTTCAGCTGCTCCACCGCAACGTGCATGGCTTCGAGCACCGCAGGTGAGACATCAGAGACCCGCAGCCTAGAGATGATTTCCAGGGTGTCCATGCCTGTGTTGCCGAGCAAGACCGGCTCCGGACGTGGCGCGGGGAAGAACGCGGCGGTTACCGTCCCGAATGTCTCGGCCACCAAAGGCTTGTAGAAGGCATCTGGCTCTGCATCGCCTGCCTCCCAACCTTCCAGTTGCGCAAGAGACTCGATTTCTCGGCCAGCCGGGCGTTTTCACCAGCGTGGGCGCGTAGCGCCTCCACGGCCTGGTTCTGCGACCATCCTCGGGCGGCCCGCTCTGCGCGGATCCGGCGGGACCATCCGGGCACGTCAGCGGCGTCGCCTTGTTTGTCGGCCATGCGATCAAGTATCCGCTTCTACTCGGTGACATCAACTGGTGACGATCAGGTGTCACCACGGTGACACCTGTCGATCGGTCTGGTTGTCGGGTCTTCTTGTCCTATGACATCCAGTGCTCAGCGCAGGCCGCGAATGACGGTCTTCACGGTCGCTTGGGAGACCCCGGCAGCGTCCGCGATCTCCGGGACGGTGTGGGTCGTGGACTGGCGGACGTCGCGGATCAGCTTGTCGCGGGCCGCGCGTGCGGTGTCGAGGGCTTCGGTGGCTGCGCGGACGCTATCGGCGGCGGCCCGCAGGCGATCGAGGTCGGTCATGTCGACAAGCGTACCGGCTAGACGGATACCGTAAAGACGGGTAGACGGCTACCGGCTAGCCGTATAGCGTCTAGCTCAAGCAGAACGGCCCCGGCAGGGCGGCAACCCTACCGAGGCCAGCGCATCAGTCTCCCCTTGGAAGGACACGAAGATGCTGGTCAAGCCTATCTCCGCCCCGCCGGTTCAGGACAGCACCGATCGAGTGCTCGTACCGTTCGGCCCCTTCTCGGCGGCTCATGCCGCGCAGAAGCCGATGCGGCTGAACAACGCGAGCGTCTGCATCTACTGCATGACGCGGTGGTGCAGCTCGGAGCGGTGCGTCGCGATGCATCGGGTGTCGCTGTGGATCGTGTGCGAGACCTGCGACGGGTTCAACGTCGGGTGCAACTGCATGGGCGGCGTCGTTGAGGCCACTCACGGCCACGTCGCCGAGCAGATGTTCCGGCAGTTGCCGACGTCCGCGCCCGTCAACGAGGACGGCGAGTTCGCGTACTACGTGGCCTGACGCCCTGACCGAGCTTCCGGCGCGCGGCCCTCTGGGCTAGGAACCAAGGCCGCGCGCCGGTCACCTCCGCTCGATCCCGCCCTGGTAAGGAGCCGCGCAGCTGCGCGGCGGGTTCCTGCTGGCCGGACGGGTCATTCAGACCGATCTGTGAGGAGCAAGAACAGATATGGCACTACGTGCTGACCTGCATGCGCTGCTCCGCAACGCAGCTGAGACGTACGCCCTGGCGGGCGTTCCCATCCTTCCCCTGTACGAGGTCCGCGACGGCCGGTGCGCGTGCGGCCGTTCGGACTGCGACCGGCCGGGCAAGCACCCCGCACGCCGAACGGTGTGCACGGCGCCAGTGCCGATCCGGCCGTCGTGGCGCGGTGGTGGCGCTGGTGGCCGACCGCGAACGTCGGCGCCGCGACCGGGCACCGGTTCGACGTCTGGGACATCGACGTGCCGGATGCCGGACCGCTGCTCGGCAAGTTCCTCGGCGGCACGGCCGGGATTTGGCCGGCCGCGCGCACCGGGTCCGGCGGGACGCACGTGTTCGTGGCGCCAACCGGACGCGGCAACCGCACCAAGTTCATGCCGGGCTGCGACTGGCGCGGCACGGCGGGCTACGTCGTGTTGCCGCCGTCCGTGCACATGTCGAGGGAGCAGTACACGTGGCTCAACGAGCCGTTCTGGTCGCTCCCGACACTCGTCCCACCGGGGCCGGTCGGGCTGCTGGAGGCACTCGCACCGCAGGCTCTGCGTGCCACCCCCGCGCGGGAGTGGCACGCCAACCGCACCGACCCGTACGCCGAGGCGGCCCTACGGCGCGAGTGCGACGCGATCGCCGCCATGCCGCCGGACTCGGGGCGGAACAACGCGCTCAACCGGGCTGCGTTCAGCCTCGGGCAGCTCGTCGGCGCCGGTGTGCTGTCTGTCGACAGCGTGTCGACAGCGTTGCTGCACGCGGCGGCCCGGTCCGGACTCAGCGAGAACGAAGCGGCCCGCACGATCCGGTCGGGTCTGGCCGCCGGTCAACGCTCTCCGCGTAGCCGTCGAGGTGCGGCATGAACGCGCCGCTCACGGGTGCCGGACACCCGGACACGTCCGGCGCGCTCGTGCTGGACGAGGTAGCCGCGTTCATCGCCCGCTACGTCGCGTTCCCCACCGAGCATGCCCTCACCGCGGTGACGTTGTGGGCGGCACACACCCACGCCGCCGGATGCTTCTACGTCACGCCGCGCCTGGTGCTCGACTCCGCCGAGCCCGGGTCCGGCAAGACGCGGGTGTTGGAGCTGCTAAACCTGCTCTGCCGCAACCCGGAGATGACCATCTCGGCGTCAACGGCGGCGCTTTTCCGGTTCATCAACGAGAAGCCGCACACGATCCTCTTCGATGAGGTGGATGCGATCTTCAATCCGAAGAACGGCGGCAACTACGAGGATCTCCGCGCGCTGCTCAACTCCGGATACAAGCGCGGTGCGACCGTCGCCCGGTGCGTCGGGGACGCCAAAGCCATGGCGGTGCAACGGTTCCCGGTGTTCTCGCCGGTCGCCCTGGCCGGTCTGGCGGCCAACATGCCGCCGACCATCACCACGCGGTCGGTGACCATCCACATGCGGCGCCGCGCGTCCGGCGAGACGGTCCAGCCGTTCCGGGAGAAGTTCGCCGAGCGCGACGCGGCGCCGCTCCGGCAGCGGCTCGGGCTGTGGATCGCCGACGTCGCCCAGGACCTGGCCGACGCCGAGCCGACGATGCCGCCCGGGGTGGTCGATCGGCCGGCCGAAGTGTGGGAGGCACTCCTGGCGGTCGCCGACGCGGCGGGCGGGCAGTGGCCGGACACCGGACGCGGCGCGTGTGAGTACTTCGTCCTGGCCACCGCCAGTGCGCCGACGTTCGGCACCCGGCTCCTGGCCGATCTCCGGCCGCTGTACGGCGGGCGGGACCGGATGCCGACCGTGGAACTGCTCGACGCGCTGACCGGAATGGAGGAGGCGCCGTGGGCGGACCTCGGCGGCAAGGCGCTCGACGCTCGGCGCCTGGCGCGCGAGCTCGGCCGCTACGGCGTCGGCCCGACGCCGATCCGTGACGCGGACGGGCGTCCGTCGAAGGGCTACACCACCTATCCGACGACCGGCAACGTCGGCCTGGCCGACGCGTGGGACCGGTACCTACCCGCCGTGTCCGGTGACAGCGGTGACAGCGGTTACGCCGCAGGTCAGGGCGGTAACCGCGCCGGACGGCCATCGGTTACAGCGGTTACGCCGAACGGCCATGTAACCGATGCAGCGGTTACGCCTCTCGCTGCGGTTACCGGGCTGACCAGGCATGTAACCGACGTAACCGCAGTCACCGACTACAGCGGCCACGTCCGGCCGCGCGCTGGCGAAGGAGCCGCAGCATGAACGCGCACACCCTGCACCCCGTCGCCCTGGCCGGCCAGTTCGGCGCCGCAGCGGCGCACGCCAGCCACATCCTCACCAGCGCAGCTGACCAAGGTCGCGCGATCATCGACACCAACCCGCCCGCCGAGTGGCTCGCTTCCCAGGCCACCGCGATCCGCGCGGCCATCCTCAACCGCACCGCCCGCTGCTGCCCCCACATCGGCGCCGCGCCGCAGCTGCTGCACGCCGCCGCGTGGCACCCCGGGCTGCTCGTCTGCCTCGACTGCCTGCCCGCGCTCGACCCCGTCGCCGACGACACCACCTGCGACCGGTGCCACTGCTCCGCGTCGCTGCTCACCGGCAGCGTCGCCGCGTTCTGCCCGGTCCTGCTCGCCTACGCCCTGTGTGACGACTGCATCCTCGAACCGAGGTAACGGCACGGGTAACGGCAGAGGTGCCGGTAACGCCCGCGTTACCCCTGCCGTTACCCGCCGATCCGGCACCCCAGCAGCGCCGATGTGGCTCAGGCCGCCGGTAACGGCAAGCGCCGGACAGGTGAGATACCCGCCGCAACGGCCCTGGCAGAGAGACACGCGTGGCGTTACCACCACGGCCGGGCGAGAGGGAACTCAACTCAGCGTGACCGTCGCGGCCCGCCGATCACCGGTCGCGGCAGCGCGACCCGACCCGCGACCGGTAGCGGCACCCGCGCGACCGGTAGCGGCGGCGCTACCCGAGCCGCTACCGGTCTGACCAGCACCAATACCCCGAGGTCGCGGGTAGCGGCAACGCCGCCCGCACCCCGAAAACCAGCCTCCACAGCACCTCCGGCCCACCGGCCGCCGCTACCGCTACCCACGAGGGAGATCCACCCCATGTCCAGCAACGTCCTGCCCTTCACTCCGCGCAGTAACGCCACCGATGCCCCCGAGCGTGCCACCCCCGCGACCGTCACCCGCGCGGTCTACACCGTCGCCGAGGTCGCCGAGCTGCTCTCGCTCTCCACCGGTAGCACGTACGCCCTCGTACGCAAGGGCGACATCCCCGCCATGAAGCTCGGCGGCCGATGGGTCATCCCGGTGCGTCGCTTCGAGACGTGGCTCGACAACCTGCCCACCGCCAGCGTTGCCGACGTCGAGCACGAGCTGGCGGCCCTCGACCGCGCCGCCGGCCGCAGGAGTGCCAGTAACGGTGCGTAACCGAATGCCCCTGACCGGACACCCGGCGATCGGTGCTAGCTCTAGCAGCTACCCCTGCTAGAGCTAGCACCCCCGCTAGCACCAGATTCCATACCTCATCAGGCGCTTAGCACCTAGCAGCCCATCAGCGCAAACAGTCGAAAGCGCGCCAGGACGCCGAATCCGACCCCCCGGGTTGCTGCTAGCGACGCGCCGCGATGCCTTGCGCCCAGAACACGCACAGTCACGACACCTGAGGAGTAGTCAACCCCATGGGACACGTATCCCCGACCCCGTCCGGCAAGTTCCGCGCCAACTGGCGCGACCCTGCCAACAACCAGAAGGCCAAGACGTTCAAGACCCAGAAGGAGGCAAAGGCGTTCCTCGCCGAGGTCGAGAGCGCCAAGAACCACGGCACGTACCTCGACCCCCAGGTCGGCAAGCTCCTGTTCGCCAAGCACGCGGAGCACTGGATCGCGGGTCGTCACGTCGAGGTGCGCACCCACGAACGGACGCTGTCCGTGATGCGGATCCACGTGCTGCCGCAGTGGGGCAGCAGCTGGCCGCTGGCGAACATCGACCACCGCGCGGTGCAGGAGTGGGTGAACGCGCTCAGCCGCAAGCTGGCCCCCGCGTCGGTCGCGAAGTGCTTCGGCGTGCTGTCGATGGTGATGGACTCCGCGATCTACGCCCGCCTGATCGGGATCAACCCGTGCAAAGGCGTGAACCTCCCCAGCACGCACAAGCCGCGCCGCCCGGCGCAGGCGCTCAGCCGCGCCGACTTCTTCGAGCGCCTGTTGCCTGCCACGGCCCCGAATTACCGCGCGCTCGTGGCCCTGGCGGCGGGCACCGGGTTGCGCTGGGGCGAGGCTGCCGGGCTGGCGTGGGGCGCGGTCGACCTCGACGCGGCCCGGCTGCGCGTGGTCCAGGTCGTCATCGAGTCCGGGGAGTGCGCAGCATCAAGCCGTACCCGAAATCGCGGGCGGGCGTGCGCAGCATCCCGCTGCCGGGATTCCTCGTGACCGAGCTAACGCAGCTGCGCGCCGCGCTCGACGCGCCGCCGAGGCCGACCGCGCTCCTTTTCACCAGCCGATCCGGGCAACCGTTGTTGCGGTCGACCTTCCGGCGGCAGGTCTGGCGGCCCGCGCTCGTGCGCGCTGGGCTGCTCGGCCGGGTCACGGAGCCTCGCCCCGGGGAGTGGCTCGCATCATGGCCCGACGCGGTGGGCATCGAGCACAGCAAGGCGTTCGAGACGGAGCGGGAGGCGGTCGAACACGTCGTGGCGCATGCGGCCGGCGGATTGCACTTCCACGACCTGAGGCACTCGTACGCGACGTGGCTGGTGTCGGACAACGTGCCCGTGAACATCGTCAGGGCGGTCATGGGGCACGAGAGCACCTCGACCACGCTGAACCTCTACACCCACGCGCCGAGCGAGTACCACGGCCGCGTGACGGGGGTCTTCGACGGCCCCGGCTGACGATCCGCTGACTGCGACCGGCTGAGAGGCCCCACAAACAAGATGGCTGGTCAGTGGCTTCTAGCCTCTGACCAGCCTGTTTGTGCGCTGTAGCCCCGATGGGATTCGAACCCACGCTACCGCCTTGAGAGGGCGGCGTCCTGGGCCGCTAGACGACGGGGCCCCAGGTCTTGCTGTGTCGTGCGGTGGAACGATACAGCACCGCGATCTTGCTGCGGTGCTGGGGTACCAGGACTCGAACCTAGACTAACTGAACCAGAATCAGTTGGGCTGCCAATTACCCCATACCCCATTGGCACTGTGAGCGCCGGTTGGAAACTTTACCGGAGCGAACCCATCAGGCCAAATCGGTTGTCGCAAACACGCCTATTCCAAGGTCAGGACCCTGTTGCTGAGCGTGCCGACGCCCTCGATCGTGACGGTGACGGTGTTGCCGGCGGTGAGCTGGGAGACGCCGGCGGGGGTGCCGGTGAGGATCACGTCGCCGGGGAGGAGGGTCATGACGTGTGAGACGTATGACACGAGAGTGGGGACGTCGAAGACCATGTCCTTGGTGCGGCCGAGCTGGCGGACCTCGTCGTTGACCTCGCAGCGGACCTCGACGTCGCTGACGTCCAGGCCGGTGACGATCCAGGGGCCGATGGGGCAGAAGGAGTCGAAGCTCTTGCCCCGGGTGAACTGGACGTCCTTGCGCTGCAGGTCGCGGGCGGTGACGTCGTTGGCGGCGGTGTAGCCGAAGATGGCCGCGGCGGCGCCGGCGCGGTCGACGCGGCGGGCGCCGGTGACGCCGATCACGACGGCGAGCTCGGCCTCGTGCTCGACCTGCTGCGACTGCGGCGGGATCCGGATCGCGTCGTTGGGGCCGATGATCGACGTGGACGGCTTGAGGAAGAGCAGCGGCTCCTTCGGCACCTCGTTGCCGAGCTCCGCGGCGTGGTCGGCATAGTTGCGCCCGACGCACACCACCTTGCTGGGCAGCATCGGGGAGAGCAGCCGCACGTCGGCGACGGCCCAGCGCTGGCCGGTGAAGCGCAGCTCCCCGAACGGGTGACCGTCGATCTCGGCGACGGTGAGTCCGGTGAGTCCGGCCGAGGGCTCGCCCTCGACGACTCCGAACGACATGCCACTGCTGTGGGCGAAACGAGCGATACGCACGCCGTGGAATCTACTCCGCCGCCAGGTGCCGCTCCACGAACGCGTTGCCGAACTTGCGGTCCGGGTCGAGCCGGTCACGCAGCGCGAGGAAGTCGGCGAGCCGCTCGGGCCGCGCCGCCTGGTGGAACACCTTCCCCCAGTGCGGCCGCGCCGCCAGGGGCGCCAGCGCCTCCTCGAGCGCCGCCACGACCGGCTCGACGCGTGCGGCGTCCTTGATCCAGGTGAAGTGCAGGGCGACGCTGTCGCGCCGGTACACCGGGCTCAGCCACAGCTCGTCGGCGGCCACGACCCTGATCTCTGAGATCTGCAGGACCGGCGTGACCAGGTGCCGCAGCCGCTCGATCGCCGCGAACGCCTCGACCGCGTCGCCGCGCGCCACGAAGAACTCGGTCTGCAGCTCCTCGCCGCTGCTGGGCGTGAACTCCAGCTTGAAGTGCGGCAGCCGCCGGTGCCACGGCCCGGGCACGCCGCCCTGCTCGGTGCAGCTCTGCGGGGACATCGCGGCGATCGGGTGCATGGTGCGCTGCGCCGGTGCCGCCCCGAACCCGTCGGGCTCCTGGCCGTCGGTGAGCTTGAGCCACAGCTGGTCGACCGTGTCGCCCGACCAGCCCGTGAAGAGGCTGACCGAGTAGCCGGCGGCCGCGATCTCCTCCCACCGCGCGTCCAGGACCGCCCGCGGCAGGTGCTCGAAGACGAACTGGCGGACGGTATACGCCGGGCGGACGTCCAGCGTCACGCCCACCACCACCCCGAGCGCCCCCAGTGACACCACGGAGCCCGCGAAGTCCGCGTCGCCCCGGTTGAGCCGCACAAGATCCCCGGCGGCCGTCACGAGCTCGATCCCCGCCACGGCGGTGGCAAGGCTGCCCAGCGCCGCGCCGGATCCGTGGGTGCCGGTGGCGACGGCCCCCGCGATCGAGATGTGCGGCAGCGACCCGAGGTTGTGCAACGCATACCCCTCGGCGTCCAGGAACGCGGCCAGCTCTCCATACCGCACCCCGCCCGCCACGGTCACGGTCCCCGCCGCCGCGTCGATCCGCGGCACCACGGGCAGCCCCGCGACGCTGACGAGGTCGGCGGGCGTGTCGGCGATCTCGTTGAACGAGTGCCCGGACCCGAGGACCCGCACCCGCTGCGCCCCGGCCACCACCTCCCGCACCTGGTCCACGGTGGACGGTCGATGCACCCGGGCCGCACCGAAGACGATGTTGCCCGCCCAGTTGGTGATGGTCATGCGGCCGAGTCTATTCGCGCCGCGCCGTCCGCGGTCCGGCGTCGCCGGCGGTATCACCGAACGCAACCGTTCGGCTACTGGTGTCGGCGGGGGTGCCCGAGCAGACTTCGCCGGGTGACGTATCCGCCGTTCAACCAGCCGAATCCGCGTTCCGGCCGAGGCTGGTTCATCGTGCTCGGCGCCGTGGTCCTCGGCGTCTTCGTGTTCTGCGGCATCGTCGTGGCCGCGGCCGGTGGCAAGGACCCGGACGGCACCCGTGACGTGGCCCGCACCGGCGCGCTCACGATGCCCCAGACCACCGCCGTCACCACCCCGACGGTGACGGAGCCGGCCGCCGCGACACCGACGACGACCACAGCGCCGCCGGTCACGACGGCGGCGGCAACACCGGCGCCGACCACGAAAGCGCCGACCACGAAGACGCCGACCACCAGGCCACCGGCGACCAGGCCGCCGACGAAGCAGCCGACCACCAGGCCCCCGGCGGGCAACTGCAACCCGAACTACTCCCCGTGCGTGCCGAACGACCCGGTGGACGTGGACTGCAAGGGCGGCAGCGGCAACGGCCCGTCATACGTGCAGGGGCCGGTCAGGGTCACGGGCACCGACGTCTACGGTCTCGACACCGATGACGACGGCATCGGTTGCGAGTAAAGGCGTCAGGGGGTTTCGAGGTACCGCAGCATCTGCTGGATCTCGGCGGTGCGGGAGTCGGTGATGCGCCTGGCGAGGTCCAGGGCGCCGGGGTTGACGCCGGAGCCGGTCTCCATGCGGGCGATCTCGACGGCGTTGTGCTGGTGGGCGACGAGCATGTTGAGGAAGCGCTGCTCGAACTGCGCGCCGTCGTAGGTGGCCAGGGCGGCGATGTCGTCGGCGTTCGTGCCGTGGGCACCGCCGTGGCCGGCGTGCGCGTCGGCGGGCGCGGTCGGCGGCTGGTTCCAGGACTCCAGCCAGACCTGCATGGTCTTCGCCTCGTCCGCCTCGGTGACGTCGATGGCGGCGGCGAGGGTGCGCACGTCCTCGCGGACGCTCTTCGTGGCCGCCAGGCGGACCATCTCGATCGCCTGGGCGTGGTGGGCGACCATCATCTGGGCGAACATGACGTCGGTGTCGTTGTAGACCTTGCCCGTGGCGGCGGCCTGTGGGGCCGGCTGCGCCGGGGCGGCGGCGCAGCCGGCGAGGAGCAACACCGAGACGAGCACCAGCAGGGATCGCACCCGGACTCCTCCGCAGGACGAAAGTGGACGAAGGTGCCCGGCCGTGCCGGGCACCCTCGAAGCCGAACTAGACCCGCAGCCAGAGCGCCGGGACGTTGGGCGGTTCCCAACCGGCGATGGCGGTGTGTGCCTGGCGGCACTGGTACGTGACGCCGCCGTACGTGACGCGGTCGCCGACCTTGTACGCGGTGCCGGCCTTCCACGTGCCGCCGGCCGGAGGCGTGGTGGCGGTCGGGGTCGGCGTGGGTGTCGGGTTGGTGGTCGGCGTCGGGGAGGGCTGCGTCGGCGTCGGCGTCGGGTTGCCGCCGCCGACCTGCAGGTCGACGCAGGAGTAGAAGGCGTTGCCCGTGTCGGCGATGTTCCACCGCGCGAGGACCAGGATCCGGCCGGTACGCCCGCCGAGGCTCACCGTGTGCGAGACCGTGGCGCCGGGCTGGCGGCCGCCGTCGTCGATGACGGCGATGCGGGTGCTGCCGACGAAGTACTCCCACGTGCTGGTGCTGTGCCGGGCGGTGAGCACCCAGTTGAACGTGACGGAGTTGCCGACGGCCGTCGCCGGCCAGCCCTTGTTCGGGTCGTCGAGCTGCGCGAACCGGCTGTTGCCGCCGCTGCAGCTCATCAGGCCCTTGGGGCCCTCGACGCTCTGCGGCTCGTAGACGATCTCGCCGCAGTTGGCGACGCGCCCCTGGGCGCACATCGCCTGGCGGCTGGCTGGTGAGGAGATGTACCCGTGCGCTGCGGCCGGCTGTGCGGAGACGAGTAGTGATGTTGCGATGGCGGCGAGCGCCAGCGGTACCAGCGCGATCGTTCTTCGCATCGATCGCTCCCTTCGTGCAGTGGGGGTGATGCCGCCAATGTAAAGGAAGGATTGTTAACAGTAAATAACCTTTATGGAAATCGGTCGATAGAGCGCTCTCACTTAAGGTAGGGTCCAGCCCCCATTAAGGAGTGACCAGCGCCAGCAGGCTGCGCACCACGGGGTTCGTGTTGCGCGCCGCCCAGGCCAGCCCGATGTCGACCGTCGGCGGCGCCCCGGTGAACCGGCGCAGCACCACCCCCGGCATCCGCAGCGCCCTCGCCCGCCCCTCCGGCACCGCCGCCACCACGCCGCCGGCCGCGACCGCCCGCAGCAGCTGCTCGTCGTCGGGCTCGTGCCGCACCGGTTCGAAGCCGCCGCCCGGCCACACCTGCGCCACGATCCGGTCGAACATGCCGGGGCCGTTGCCCCGCGGCCACATCACCGCCGGCTCGCCCTTCAGCAGCTCCCGGGGCACCCGCCGGCGGGCCGCCAGCCGGTGGCCGGCGGGCAGCGCGAGCAGCAGCTCCTCCGTGTCGACCAGCAGCCACCGGATGCCCTCGTCGTCGACCGGCGGCCGCACGAACGCCGCGTCGTAGCGCCCCGCGAGCAGCCCGGCCACGTTGGGCGCCGTCCAGCCGGTCTCCGGCACCACCTCCACGAGCGGGTGCGCGGCGCGGAAGCGTTCGACGAGGTCGTCGACCCGCCCGCCGCGGGCCGACCGCGTGTACGCCAGCCGCAGCCGCCCGCCCTGCCCGAGCACCGCCGCCGCGATCCGCTGCTCGGCGCCGGCGGCCTGGGCGAGCAGCGCGGCGGCCTCCGCCGCGACGACCACGCCGACCGGGGTGAGGACGCAGCCGCCACGTCCCCGCTCGACGAGCCGGGCGCCGACCTCCCGCTCGAGCGCCTTCACCTGCTGGCTGAGCGCCGGCTGGGCGATGCGCAGCCGGGCCGCCGCCCTCGTGAAGTGCAGCTCCTCGGCGAGGACCATGAAGTACCGCAGCCGCCGCAGTTCCATAAGTCAGGCTTATCATGACGCAGCCAACCGGTCTTTGACGCCGCCTGCCGGGCCTGGTTCGGTGAGCCGTATGAGCGCGAACGTGACCGTCGTCGGCGCGGGGATCAGTGGACTCACCTGCGCGGTCCTGCTGCAGGAGCACGGGCACGCGGTGACGGTCGTGACCGCCGACGAGCCCGCCGGCACGGTCTCACGGCTCGCCGCCGCCGTCTGGTACCCCACCCGCACCGCCGCCGACCCGCGCGTCCTGTCCTGGGCCCGGCGCACCTACGACGAGCTGACGGCACAGGCGGCCGCGGGGGTGCCGGGGGTGGTCCCCCGGCCGACCCGCATGATCCTGCGGGGGACGCACGGCACGCCGTGGTGGGCGGCCGCGGTGCCGGACTTCGCCGAGGGGCGCGACGAGTGGCGGTTCACCGTGCCGTCGGTGGAGATGGAGGTGTACCTGCCGTGGCTGCTGGACCGGTTCGGGACCGCGGGCGGGCGGCTGGTGCGGCACCGGCTCGCGCGGCTGGCCGACGCGCCAGAGGCCGCCGGCGGCGCGGACGTCGTGGTCAACGCGAGCGGCCTCGCGGCGCGGGACCTGGCGGACGACCCGGCCGTGCATCCCGCGCGCGGCCAGGTCGTCGGCGTCGCCAACCCGGGGCTCGTCACCTCGGTGCGTGACGAGGACCACCCTGCGGGTATGACGTACATCCATCCCCGCAGTCGCGACGTGGTCCTCGGCGGCACCTTCCAGCCCGGCGACTGGGACACCACGGTCGACCCGGCCACCACGGCGGCCATCCTCTCCCGCTGCGCCGAACTGGTCCCGGAGCTGGCCGGAGCCCCTGTGCTGTGGCAGTCGGCCGGGCTGCGACCCGCCAGGCACGGCGGCGCGCGGGTCGAGCTCGACCCCGTCGCGCTGCCCGGCGGCGCCCGCGTCGTGCACGACTACGGCCACGGCGGCGCCGGCGTCACCCTCGCCTGGGGCTGCGCCGAGGAGGTCCTCACCCTGACCGGTGGCGCGGCAGGCGCATGATCGAAGCATGATTCGCTTCATCCTGAACGTGCTGTGGCTGATCTTCGGGGGCGGGTTCCTGTTGTTCGTGGGCTACGCCTTCGCCGCGGTGATCTGTTTCGTGCTGGTCATCACGATCCCGTTCGCCGTGGCGTCGTGGCGGCTCGCCGTCTATTCACTGTGGCCGTTCGGGCGCACGGTGCAGGCCAAGCCCGACGCCGGCGTGGCGACCGGCGTGGCCAACATCCTCTGGGTGGTGCTCGCCGGCTGGTGGCTGGCGCTGAGCCACATCGTCGCCGGCATCGCGCTGTGCGTCTCGATCATCGGGATCCCGTTCGGCATCGCCAACTTCAAGCTCGTGCCGGCCGCGTTCTGGCCGCTGGGCCGCGAGGTCGTCGACCTGTAGCACGCCCCGGCCGGGGACCTGGGTGGCGTCACCCAGGTCCCCGGTGGGTCAGCCGATCAGGATCCTGGCCATCACCACGGTGTCGGTGCCGTCGCGGCCGACGGTCACGCCGACGGCCTTCGCCGGGGCGGCGTCGCCGCGCTCACCGTCGAGGTAGAACGCCGCCGTGGCCCCGGGGACGCCGCCGGTGGTCGCGGCCTTGAAGCGCGGGCTGTCGGCGAGCGTGCCCTTGCCGGCCGCGTACGTCTTCGTCCGCAGGATCACGTGCTCCTCGCGCACCTCGCAGACGGTCCCGCCGGCCTTCAGCAACCCGGCCAGGTCGGTCTGCAGCTGCTTGGCCGTCGCGGCGTCGGCGAGCCGCAGGTCGATCAGGAGGGGGCCGCCGGGGGCGTCGTCCGGTCCGGCCGGCCCGGCCACGGTGAACGACACCGACGCCGCCCCGGTCAGTGCCTTGGTGAGCGCCTCGGAACCCTTCCGCAACGCCTCGGTCCCCGCCGTGGCCGCGCCGGGCGGCAGGATCCGCCTGACGGTGCCCCCGGCGAGCACCTCCGGGTGCTCCTCAAGGTACTTGTGCAGTGACTCCGGGTCCGTCGGGTCCACGTCCGGCGGCAGCTCGATCGCGGTGTCGGGGTCGAAGCCCGGCGGTGGCGCGTCCAGCTCGACGTCACCGGGGGTGACGGCGCCGCCGAGGAACACCAGCGGGAACAGCGACGAGGTCAGCAGGAACTCGGATCCGCCGAGGACCGTCAGATCGCCGAGGGGTCCCGCGGCGACTCCGGCCGCGGTCGCGTCGGCGGCGAGCGCACCCAGCTGCGCGAGGGCGTCCGTGCCGGTGGCGGCGCCGGTCAGCGGCAGGCCCGCCGCGCCCGACACCCGGGCCCGGATCTCGATGCCGTCGTCGGCGGCCTGGACCCCGACGACGAGCGTGCCCTTGACGTCGGGCAACGGGATCGGGCCGGCCTCGTCGCCCAGGTCCTCCTCCTCCAGCGCGGTGGCGACGACAGCCTGCTGCAGCACGGTGGCGCGGGCCAGGTCGGCCCAGGCGAGGCCGGGCTGCCCGGCGGGGAGCTTCGCCACCGCGGAGGTGAACGCGGGCTCCTTCGACAGCGGGGCCTTCTTCGCGGCGGCGGCCGCCGCGGTGGCGACCCGCTGGAGATCCTTGCCGCCGAACGCGAGCAGGACGCTGCCGTCGCCGGCGACGAAGCCGATGCTGTCGGTGCCGGCCCTGCGCTGGGCCGCGTCGAGCGCCGTGCGGGCCTTCTTGTCGTCGCGGGAGGACAGCACGGCGAGCGTGACGGCCTTGCCGTCGCGGTCCGGGTCGGCCCACAGGGCGACGCCGGCCCGGTCGTCGAACCAGGAGGCGACGTCGTCGTAGCGGATCGGCGCGCCGAGGTCGGCGAAGATGTCGCGCTTCGTGTCGTCGAACGACTTCGAGCCGCCGCCGGCCTTGCGCAGCAGGGCCTCGACCTTGACCCGCTGCCCGATGCCAGGGGCGAGGTCGATGCGGGCGAACGCGGCGACCGAGCCGGGGACCAGGTCCTCCGGCAGCGTGCCGACCGGGCCGTTCCACATCCGGGCCAGGGCGAACGCGCCGCCGCCGAGCAGGACCACCACGACCACCGCGACGGCGGTCAGCACGGCGGCGAGCGGGCGCCGCGACCGTGGCGGCGACTCGATCACGTCACCCACCACCGCGGGCTCCGCCACCGGTGGATCGTCCTCGATGGACGGTGCGGCGGGTTCCGGTAATGACGCCGGTTCTGACTCCTGTGTGCCGGAGTCGTCTGCCGGCTGGATGTTTTCGGACATGATTGACGGTCCTCCCCCGTGGATGCTGGCGGCATCCTAGCGGGGCAGGACCGGTTTCAGGCGTCCCTGGTCTTGAACAGGTACCCGGCCACGGCGAGCAGCAGCACCGTCCAGCCGGCGAAGACCCCGAGCCCCTGCCACTGCGTGAGCAGCGAGTCCGGCGGCAGCGACGGCTTGAACACCAGCTGCCCCGCGTTCGTGGGCATCCACGCGTGCACGTGGTCGCCCCAGCTGCCGGGCAGCAGGATCGTCAGGTTCGACACGATGAGGATCAGGCCGAGCACGCCGGTGATGGCGCCCGCGGTGTGCCGCACGATCGCGCCGAACGCCAGCGAGAACAGGCCCAGCACCGTCAGGAACAGGCCCGCGCCGAACACCGACCGGGCGATGCCGGGGTCGCCGAGCTCGACCGGGATGTGCTCGGACATGACCCAGCGACCGGCGAAGAACGCGGCGAAGCTCAGCAGTTCCCCCACCACGAACATCAGCACCGCGAACACCACGACCTTCGCGCCCAGCACCTGCAGCCGCCGCGGCTGCGCCTGCAACGTCGAGCGGATCATGCCGGTCGTGTACTCGGCGGAGACCACCATGACCCCGAGCACCGCGACGATGAGCTGCGAGATGAAGACCGGCTGGTCGATGATGATCTGCATCGGCTCCGCCGCCATGATCGCCTGATCCTCCGGCGAGAACGTGCCCCACTGGCGCATGATGACCCAGGCGATGAACGACATCAGCCCGACCGAGATCGCCGCCATCGCCGCAAGGGACCAGGTCGTGGAGCGCACGCTCCGCAGCTTCGTCCACTCCGAGCGCAGCAGGCCGTCGAAGCCGGCCCGGCGGGTGACCGGACGTCCGGCCGTGAGCGTGGTCATCGGTTCTCCAGAGTGCCGTGGTATTCGACGCTGTCCTTGGTGAGCTCCATGAACGCCTGCTCCAGCGACGCCTGCAGCGGCGCCAGCTCGTGCAGGCGCAGCCCGTTGTCGTGGGCGAGGTCCCCGATGCGACGCATCGGCAGCTCCGTCACCAGCAACGCGCCGTCCGGTTCGGTGGCCACGGTGCCGCCTGATGCCCGTACCAACGCCGCCAACGCGTCGGCATCGGGTGTGCGGACCCGGGTCGCCAGCACCGAGTTGCCCTCGATGAACTCCCGCACCGTGCAGTCGGCGATCATCCGTCCCCGCCCGATGACCAGGAGGTGATCGGCGGTGTGTTCCATCTCCGACATGAGGTGGCTCGACACGAACACCGTGCGCCCCTCGGCCGCGAGGGACTTCATCAGGTTGCGGATCCACAGGATGCCCTCGGGGTCGAGGCCGTTGACCGGCTCGTCGAACATGAGGATCTTCGGGTCGCCGAGCAGGGCCGTGGCGATGCCGAGCCGCTGCCCCATGCCGAGGGAGAACCCCTTCGACCGCTTCCGCGCGACCGCGCTCAGCCCGACGACGTCGAGCACCTCGTCGACCCGGCGCCGCGGCAGGTTGTTGGTCTGCGCGAGGCACAGCAGGTGGTGGTACGCGCTGCGCCCGCCGTGGATCGCCTTCGCGTCCAGCAGCGCCCCGACCTCGAGCATCGGGTTGTCCAGCCGCGAGAACGGCCGCCCGTTCACCGTCACCCGCCCGCTGGTGGGCGCGTCCAGCCCGAGGATCATCCGCATGGTCGTGGACTTTCCGGCGCCGTTCGGCCCCAGGAACCCCGTCACCTGTCCCGGCCGCACCGTGAACGACAACTGGTCCACGGCGACGCGGTCGCCGTACCGCTTGGTGAGGCCGACAGCCTCGATCATCTCGGTTTCCCTCCGCTCCCGGCGCCCTGGCACCGATCAGCGGCAAGCTATCCAACCCTTGCTGTGGCGAGCCTAAGAAGACCTGTGCCCGCACTCAGCTTCAGCACCGGGCTGGGACGGCGGGGGTGGCCCGGGTCCCAGCCCGCGGGGCGGCTACAGCTGGAAGGCGATGCCCAGGAGGGCGGCGATGAGCATGAAGATGCCGAGGATCATGCTCATGCAGCCGCCACGACCGCCGCCGGTCGGCGCGGGATCGGCCGGCACGGTCGGCGCCGTGGGTGGCACCGGGCGCTGGGGGCCGTCGGGGCTGGGGGAGCCGGGACCCCTCGTGGGCTTGTCCGGGGCGCCCGACGGGGCCTGGCCCACGCCGGACGCCTCGCCCTCGGGGGTTTCGGGGGCCTCGGAGACGCCTTCGTCGATCGGGTCGGGCGTGGCAGGGGTGGATTCAGGCACTGGCGTTCCTCCAGTCAGGCGTGCTCGATGTGCCGCACGCTACAGGCCCGAGAGGCGTTGTCCAGCGCGGACCACGGCCATGGCATGGCGGTCGCCGGGGCGGCGGCCGAGGCGCTCGATGGGGCCCGAGACGCTGATGGCGGCGATGACGCGGCCGGTGCGGTCGCGGATGGGTGCGGAGACGCTGGCCACGCCGGCCTCGCGCTCCGCGACGCTCTGGGCCCAGCCGCGGCGGCGGACCTCGGCGAGGGTGCGGCCGGTGAACTTGCAGCGGGGCAGCAGCGGCATGACGGCCTCCGGGGGCTCCCACGCGAGAAGCACCTGGGCGGCGGAGCCGGCGGTCATCGGCAGCACCGAGCCGATCGGGACCGTGTCGCGCAGGCCGCTGGCGCGCTCGGCGGCGGCCACGCAGAGCCGCTCGTCGGCGCGGCGGAGGTAGAGCTGCGCGCTCTCGCCGGTGGCGTCGCGCAGCGCGGTGAGCATCGGCTCGGCCGCGGTCAGGAGAACGTCGGGTGCCGCGTTGGCGAGTTCGCCCAGGCGCGGGCCCGGCCGCCAGCGTCCTTGCGCGTCACGAACGAGCAATCGGTGGATTTCCAGGGCCTGTGCGAGCCGGTGCGCCGTTGCCCGGGGAAGCTTGGTCCGGTCCACCAGTTCGGCCAGGCTGGCGCCGTCGACACAGGCGGCCAGGATGACCACCGCCTTGTCGAGCACGCCAACACCGCTCATACTGTGTCCCACAGACCGAAACATACCTCCCAAACTTTAGGATGTCCAGATGGTGGGAGAAGCACAACAGCCGCGGACGCTCGCAGAGAAGGTGTGGGACGCGCACGTCGTCCGTGCCGCCGACGGCGAGCCGGACCTGCTCTACATCGACCTGCACCTGGTGCACGAGGTGACCAGCCCGCAGGCGTTCGACGGGCTGCGCCTGAGCGGCCGGCCGGTGCGCCGTCCCGAGCTGACGATCGCGACCGAGGACCACAACACGCCGACCGACAACCTGCTGACGATCAGCGACCCGGTGTCACGCACCCAGATCGAGACGCTGCGCCGCAACTGCGACGAGTTCGGCGTGCGCCGCCACTCGCTCGGCGACTCGCAGCAGGGTGTGGTCCACGTCATGGGACCGCAGCTGGGCCTGACCCAGCCGGGCATGACGATCGTGTGCGGCGACTCGCACACCTCCACGCACGGCGCGTTCGGCGCGCTCGCGTTCGGCATCGGCACCAGTGAGGTCGAGCACGTCCTGGCGACCCAGACGCTGCCGCAGCCGCATCTCAAGACGATGGCGGTCAACGTCGTCGGCGAGCTCGCCCCGGGCGTCACGGCCAAGGACCTGGTGCTGGCGCTCATCACCCAGGTCGGCACCGGCGGCGGCCGCGGCCACGTCGTGGAATACCGCGGACCCGCCATCGAGAAGCTGTCGATGGAGGGCCGGATGACGGTCTCCAACATGTCGATCGAGTGGGGCGCCAAGGCCGGCATGATCGCGCCGGACGAGACCACGTTCGCCTACGTCGAGGGCCGCGAGTACGCGCCGAAGGGTGAGGCCTGGGACCGCGCGAAGGCGTACTGGAGCTCGCTGCGCACCGACGAGGGCGCGAAGTTCGACACCGAGGTCACGCTCGACGTCACCCACCTCACCCCGTTCGTCACCTGGGGCACCAACCCCGGCCAGGGCGCGCCGCTGGGCGCGAGCGTGCCGGACCCGGCCGACTTCGCCGAGGACGCCGACCGCGTCGCCGCGCAGAAGGCGCTGGAATACATGGCGCTGACGCCGGGCACGCCGCTGCGGGACGTCGCCGTCGACGTGGTCTTCCTCGGTTCGTGCACGAACGGCCGGCTGGAGGACCTGCGGGCCGCCGCCGACGTGCTGCGCGGGCGCAAGGTCGCCGACTCCGTGCGCATGCTCGTCGTGCCCGGATCCGCGTCGGTCCGCGCCGCCGCCGAGGAGGAGGGGCTCAACGAGGTCTTCACCGCGGCCGGCGCCGAGTGGCGTTTCGCGGGCTGTTCGATGTGCCTGGGCATGAACCCGGACACGCTGAAGCCGGGCGAGCGCTCCGCGTCCACGTCCAACCGCAACTTCGAGGGCCGGCAGGGCCGTGGCGGACGCACCCACCTGGTGTCGCCGCAGGTCGCCGCCGCCACCGCCGTCGTCGGCCGCCTCGCGGCCCCCGCGGACCTGAACTAGCCGAAGCCGAAGCGAAGACAGGCAGAATCTGACATGGAGAAGTTCACCGTCCACACCGGCACGGCCGTCCCGCTGCGCCGGTCCAACGTGGACACCGACCAGATCATCCCCGCCGTGTATCTCAAGCGCGTCACCCGCACCGGGTTCGAGGACGGGTTGTTCAACGCGTGGCGCTCGGATCCCGCATTCGTGCTCAACAATCCCGCCTACGCGGGTGCCTCGGTCCTCGTCGCCGGACCCGACTTCGGCACCGGATCGTCGCGTGAGCACGCCGTGTGGGCGTTGCAGAACTACGGCTTCAAGGCGGTCGTCGCCCCACGTTTCGGCGACATCTTCCGGGGAAACGCGCTCAAGGCCGGGCTCCTGCCCATCGAGTTGGACCTCAAAGTCGTCGAGGAACTCTGGGCCGCGATCGAAGCGGATCCGCAGTTGTCGGTAACGGTCGATCTGCAGGATCGCCAGTTGCGTGCGGGGGGCCGCGAATGGGCCTTCCCGATCGACGATTTCAGCCGTTGGCGCCTGCTGGAGGGCCTGGACGACATCGGTCTGACGCTGCGCCACGAGGAGTCCATCACGGCCTTCGAACAAGGCCGTCCGGAGTGGACACCCGTCGTTCACTAGGCACTAGCTGGCCGTCTCGATGGGCCTCCAGCCGGATCCGTTGCTCCACAACGATTTCTTTTCCGTCATATGTTTGTATCCTGTGTGCGTTGGGATACCTTGCCCACAGGGACTTCATTTCTGGTACGGGAGGAAACAACGTGAACAAGGCCGAGCTCATCGAGGCGCTCAGCGCTCGCCTGGGCGACAAGAAGTCGGCAAACGCGGCGCTGGACGCGGTGCTGGCCGAGATCCAGACCGCCGTGACCAAGGGCGACAAGGTCGCCATCACTGGTTTCGGGGTCTTCGAGAAGCGCGTCCGCGGTGCGAGAACCGCGCGCAACCCCCGCACCGGTGAGGCCGTCAAGGTGAAGAAGACGTCGGTGCCCGCGTTCCGGGCCGGCGCCAGCTTCCGCGAGATGGTCGCCGCCGGCAAGGTGCCGAAGGTCGCGCCGGCCAAGAAGGCCGCCGCCACCAAGACCACCGCCGCGAAGGCGACGACGGCCAAGGCCACCACGGCGAAGGCGACCACGGCCAAGGCCACCACGGCCAAGGCCACGACCGCCAAGGCCACCACGGCGAAGGCCGCTCCGGCCAAGGCCGCCACCAAGGCGACCGCCGCGAAGACGACGGCGAAGGCCGCTCCGGCCAAGGCCGCCGCGACCAAGGCCGCCCCCGCCAAGAAGGCCACCACCAAGGCCACGAAGGCGGCCGTGTCGACGACCGCGCGCAAGACCACGACGGCGTCCACCGCGACGGCCGCCAAGAAGGCGCCCGCCAAGAAGGCCGCCACCGCCAAGTGACCCGGCCGCAAGGCCGGTAAGGCAACGGAAAAGGGGCGGCGCCGCGATGACTCGCGGCGCCGCCCCTTCCGTTTGGCTCAGACGGTCAGCGGGCGCAGCGGATCCCAGCCGAGGAGCCGGTCGCCGCTGAAGGCGAGGATCCACCCGCTGCCCTTGCGGGTGTGGAAGTCCACATTGGTGCGGCCGGTCAATGCGACCAGCAGCGGCGGCATCAGCTTGCCCTGGCTGCACACGACGCTCGTGCCGCCCCGCGACGCCAGGCCGCGCAGGGCGTCCGCGGCGACGGCGGGCGGCTGCCCCTCGTCGAAGGCGGCGTCCAGGTCGAACGGCAGCCCCAGCGGCTCCACCGTCTGCCGGCATCGCAGGGGGGTGGCCGACACCACCCACTCGGGCCGCAGGAGCCGCAGGAGGCCGCTGAGCGCCTCCGCGTCGCGTTCGCCGGCGGCGTCCAGCGGCCGCGCCTCGTCCGGGCCGGCCCATTCCTTGCGCTTGCCGGCGCGGGCGTGGCGCACCAGCGCCACCACCGAGGTCACCGGCGGCAGGTCCAGGAACGCCTTCACCACGCCCCGGTCGTGCGCATAGCTCAGCAACGCGGGCGCCTGCGCCGCCGGCACCCAGCGCGCCTCCTCGATCTCGTCGTCGGCCGGCCGCTGCTGCCACACCAGGGCCCGCATCGACCAGAACTCGACGGTCTTCTCCACGCCCGGGGCGCCGGTCAGGTACCGGATCGAGGGCAGCCGCGCCTGCGGGACGCCGTGCACGAGGGTCTCCTCGTGCACCTCCCGCACCGCCGCCGCCAGCTCGTGCTCGCCGGGGTCGACCTTGCCCTTGGGCAGGGACCAGTCGTCGTACCGCGGGCGGTGCACCAGCACGATCTCGACACCGTCCGCCGCCGGGCGCCACACCACCCCGCCCGCCGCACGGACGACCGTGTTCACTTCAGCCATGCTGTGGTGTTCTCCTCGCCGACCACGGCCCACACCGCCGGGAACGCTGCCCGCGCCCGGGTGACCGCCGCCCGCTCCCGCTCGAACAGTCTGCCCGCGGTGACGGCCAGACGGTGGTCGCCACGGTCGAGGAATCTCGCGACGAACAGCCACGTGTCGGCGGCGGTCGCGGCGTCCTGGTGCTCGCCGAGGACCTTCTGCGCCTTCGCGATCCGCTTCGCCAGCACGGCCGCCTCCGGTCCGACGATCCAGGCGACGGCGTCGGCGGCGTACCGGGCGCGCTTGGCCAGCTTCCGGACCTCGTGCCAGTCGTCGTCGGGCAGGTCCGGCCGCAGCGCCTCCGCACCGGCCACGAGCTGCCGCCACGGCTTGCGCACCAGCCCCGGCAGCACGCGGGCGGCCGGGGACGCGTGGCGCCCGGCGAGCCGGGGCGGGCGCACCAGCGCGTCGAGGAGCGGCACGTACCGCGGGGACCGCAGCGCCTCGTCGAGGGCCGACAGCGCCGTGTCCTGCCGGCCGGCGAGCGCGGCGTCGATGCGGCCGACGGCGTCGGCGTCCACCGGCACCAGGGGATCGGCGGCGGCGGTGACGTGCAGCCGGGCCCGCAGTACCTCGACGTCCCTGGCGCCGCCGAGCGCGCCGGCCAGCCGGCCCAGCTCCGCCCGCAGCGGCCGGCTCCAGGCGGGGTCGAGCAGCGCCTGGAACGTCTGCAGGTCGCTGCGCAGCCGCCGGGTGCCGACCCGCATCTGGTGCACCGGGGTGTCGCCGTTGGGCATCGTCTCGCGCAGCCGGGCGAAGGCGTCGTGCCGCAGGATCCGCGCGACCCCGGCCCGCAGCGTCCCGGCGACCACCGCGCCGGCACTGCCGTCGTCGGCGCCGCCGTCCGCAATGCCCGAGAGGTCGGTGGCAGCGGCGCCCGCGGCGCTGAGCTGGTCCGCGATACGGGTGAGGTCCCCGGGCGCGCCGTCCACCAGCGACACCTCCACGCTGCGAGGACGTCGACCGGTCCCGCGCGCTGACAGGACGCGGACCTCGGCCTGTACACCACCCGCCGCGGAAAGCACGTGGACGGCCTGGCGGACCGCCCGGACCGCGGCGAGGTCCGAGCCCCGGGCGAACGCGGTCACGGCGTCGCGCAGGTCCGGTGGGACGACCCCGGCGCCGGCGGCCGGGCGGCACAGCTCGTGCCCGCGCCCCGGCAGCAGCAGCGACCAGGTGCCGTCGTGGTGCTGGCGCAGCGACACCCCGGCGTGCGCGAGTGCGCCGTCCGGGGTGTCGTGGAGGGTGGCGTCGAGCGTGACCACGCCACCCGGTCCAGCCAGGTCTGGCAGTGTGAAGCCGTCCCCGACGAGGAATCTCACGCGTTCGGCTCCGCCCGGTCGACCATGCGGCGCAGGAGGGCCTCCTGCGGGTTGCGGCCCTGCCGCCGGTGCCAGGTGCCGTCGCCGGACAGCTCGAAGGCACCGGTCTCGTCGCTCATCATGAGCTTCAGCATCCGGTCGAGCTCGCCGGCCGCGGCCGGGTCGGTGACCTTGACCAGGGCCTCGACCCGCCGGTCGAGGTTGCGGTGCATGAGGTCCGCCGAGCCGATCCAGTACTCCGCCTCGGCGTCGCGGCCGAACCGGAACACCCGCGAGTGCTCCAGGAACCGTCCCAGCACCGAACGGACCCGGATGTTGTCCGACAGGCCCGGCACGCCGGGGCGCAGCGCGCAGATGCCGCGCACGATCAGGTCGACGCTCACCCCGGCCTGGCCGGCCCGGTAGAGCGAGTCGATGATCTCCTCGTCGACCAGCGAGTTCACCTTCAGCTGGATCAGGCCGCGCTCGCCGAGCGTGATCTCTCGGTCGATCCGGTCGATGATGCCGCGCCGCACCCCGTGCGGTGCGACCAGCAGCCGCCGGTAGGAGGTCTGGCGGCTGTACCCGGTGAGCACGTTGAACAGGTCGGTGAGGTCCGCGCCGACCTCCGGGTCCGCGGTCAGCAGGCCGTAGTCCTCGTACAGCCGGGCGGTCTTCGGGTGGTAGTTGCCGGTGCCGACATGGCAGTACCGCCGGATGTGGTTGCCCTCCTGGCGCACGACCAGCGCGGTCTTCGTGTGGGTCTTGAGCCCGACCAGGCCGTAGACGACGTGGCAGCCGGCCCGCTCCAGCGTCCTGGCCCAGCCGATGTTGGCCTTCTCGTCGAAGCGCGCCTTCACCTCGACCAGCACGACGACCTGCTTGCCGGCCTCGGCCGCGTCGACCAGGGCGTCCACGATCGGCGAGTCGCCGCTGGTCCGGTAGAGCGTGAGCTTGATGGCCAGCACGTTGGGATCGGCCGCGGCCTGCTCGACGAAGCGCTGCACGCTGGTCGAGAAGGAGTGGTACGGGTGGTGCACCAGGATGTCGTGGTCCCGCAGCCGCGCGAACACGCTGCGTGGGGTCTCACCCTCGGCGAAGTGCGGGTGGGTCGCGGGCACGAACGGCGGGTCCTTCAGCGCCGGGCGGTCCACGCCGTTGTAGATCTCCCACAGGGCGGTGAGGTCCAGCAGGCCCGGCACCCGCAGCACGTCGTGCGAGTCCATGTCCAGCTCGCGGACCAGCAGCTCCAGCACGTGATCGGAGATCGAGGCGGCGACCTCCAGGCGCACCGGCGGGCCGAAGCGGCGCCGGGCCAGCTCCCGCTCCAGGGCCTGCAGCAGGTCCTCGTCGCGGTCCTCGTCGAGCTCGACCTCGGCGTTGCGGGTCACCCGGAACAGGTGGTGCTCGACCACCTGCATCCCGGAGAACAGCTGTCCCAGGTGCGCGGCGATCAGCTCCTCCACGGGCAGGAACCGCACCGTGCGCACGCCGTCGCGGGTGGTGCGGTCCAGCGCGTAGAAGCGCGGCACGTTGTTGGGCACCTTGATCCGGGCGAACAGCTCCGGGCCGCCGTCGCGCTCGCGGACCACGACCGCCAGGTTGAGCGACAGGCCGGAGATGTAGGGGAACGGGTGCGCCGGGTCGACCGCGAGGGGCGTCAGCACCGGGAAGATCTGCTCCCGGAACGCGGTGCGCATCCGCTCCCGCTCGGCCGGGTCGAGCTCGCTCCAGCGCACGATGTGGATGTGCTCCTCGGCCATCGCCGGGGCGATCTCCTCGGCGAACACCCGCGACTGGCGCGCGACGAGCGCGGTGGTGCGCTCCGCGATCTGCTCCAGCTGCTCCGTCGGCGGCAGGAACCCGGGGCGGCGCACCGGGATGCCGGTCTGCAGCCGCCGCTTCAGGCCCGCGACCCGGACCATGTAGAACTCGTCGAGGTTGCTGGCGAAGATGGCGAGGAACTTCGCCCGCTCCAGCAGCGGCGTCGCCGGGTCCTCCGCGAGGGTCAGGACCCGTGCGTTGAAGTCGAGCCAGGACAGCTCACGGTTGAGGTAACGGTCCTCGGGCAGCGGCTTCTCACTGGGTACGACCAGCGCGTCGTGCTCGGCGGACGGCTCCGCTGCGGGGGTCTTCTGGGTGGGGACCAGCGTGGTCTGCTCCGTCACCGTCTCGCTCATGGTGACCTCCTCGGGCTCGGCCTGGCTCGCTGTCTCTTCACCGGTTGCAGGTGCCGCGGCCTTCGTCGCCCGCCGGACACGTGGCGTCCCGCCCGCTGCCGGTGCGGCCCGCCGCGGTGCCGCCTTGCGCGGGGCGGCCTTGGGCGGCGCGCTCTGCGGGTCGGGGCGTTGTGCGGCGTTGCGGGGGCGGCTGCGACCGGTAGGCGTTTCGTCCACCGGATCATCATGGCCCGTTTGTGCCGGTCTGAACATGAACTTCCCGCTGCATGGCGGCTACGGCAAGGTCGGCAGTGTGACCTTCACGACGTTGCCGTCGGCGTCATGATCGATGCGGATCCGCTGGCCGAGCCGGAGGTGCCGCAGCCCCGAGGCGTCGAACGCGGCGGCCGGGAACTGCAGTTGCGCACCGTCGTCGAGCAGCACCGTCCCGGTGCGGGTGTCCTCGTCGAACGTCGCCACTGTCCCCTGCATCAGTCCACGCTACCGCGCGTCGATGCCTGGACGTGTTTCGCGTGACTGCGCCGGTGCGACATGTCTGTTACGCAAGGGTGCACAGGATCTCGCCGGTGTGCGTGCCGAGCCCGAGGCCGGCGGCGGCGTCGAGATCGGCGGCGGTGTCCACGTCGCGGCGCAGGCTCGGCCAGTCGCCGTCGAGCAGGACCGCGCCGGAGCGCAGGTGCGCCGCCGCGGAGCCGGGCCCGAAGTGCGGGTCGAGCGGCACCCCGGCGGGGGCGGCGAGCAGCACCGTGCCGCTGCCCTCCAGGTCCGGCACGAACGCGCGGCGGGCCAGGCCGGCCGCCTCGGCGAGGGCGAACGCCAGGTCGGCGGGGCGCATCGCCGGCAGGTCGGCGGTCAGCGCGACCACCGGGGCGCCGCCGGCGGCGCGGGCGCCGAAGGTCAGGGCCGCGTTGAGGCCGGCGGCCGGGGTGTCGGGCAGGCAGGTGGCGCCCGCGGCGATGAGCCCCGCCCGGACCAGCGGGTCGTCGCAGACCGCGACGACCCTGGCCACGGCCGGGCAGGCGAGCACCGCCGCGACCGTGTCACGGGCCATGGCCAGCACCAGCCCGCGATGCGACGGCTGCGGGACGGCGCCGCGCAGCCGCGTCTTCGCCGTGCTGAGCGGCTTGACCGGCACCACGGCCACCCAGGTGCTGAGCATGACCCATCCTGACACGGCGCCCGGGCGCCCGGCAGTGGCATGATTCGCAGCAGAACCGTGAGGGGAGGGTGAGATGACGCGCCGGAGGCTCGGCTTTTGGCGGCGTTTCGCCGTCGCGACCGTGAAGCCCGCGATGCGGGTGCTGACCCGCCGCACCTGGACGGGCATGGAGCACATCCCGGCCACGGGCGGGGTGATCATCGTGGTCAACCACATCTCCCACGCCGACCCCCTTGCGGTCGCGCACTACATCTACGACGCCGGGCGGTGGCCGTCGTTCCTGGCCAAGGCCAGCCTGTTCGGTGTGCCGGTGCTCGGCTACCTGCTGAGGGCCAACCACCAGATCCCGGTCCGCCGCGGGACCACCGACGCGGTGAAGGCGCTGGAGGCCGCACGGGCCGGCGTGCGCGACGGCGAGGCCGTGGTCATCTACCCCGAGGGCACCACCACCCGCGAGCCCGACCTGTGGCCGATGCGGGGCAAGACCGGCGCCGCGCGCCTCTGGCTGGACACCCGCGCGCCCATGATCCCGATCGTCATGTGGGGCCCCGAGCGGATCTACGACCCGCGCACCAGCAAGCTGCGGCTGCTGCCGCGCGCCGACGTGACGATCGTGGCGGGCGAGCCGATCGACCTGTCCGCCTGGGACGGCGCGCAGCCGAGCGCCCAGACGCTCAACGAGATCACCGACCACATCATGCTGCACCTCCGCGACATGCTCGTGGAGATCCGGGGCGGGACCCCGCCACCGTTGTGGACACCGCGCAAGACCCTGGCATGAGTGATACGGAGAGCACATGAGCATTCGACGCGCCGCCGTGCTCGGGGCCGGTTCGTGGGGCACGGTCTTCGCGAAGTTGCTCGCCGACGCGGGCACGCCCGAGGTGACGGTCTGGGCCCGCCGCTCCGACGTGGCCGAGGCGATCCGCGAGCGGCATGTGAACCCGGACTATCTGCCCAACACGTGGTTGCCCCCGGCGGTCACCGCGACCGGTGACGCCGCCGAGGCGATCGACGGCGCCGACCTGGTCGTGCTCGCCGTGCCGTCGCAGACGCTGCGCGACAACCTGGGCGCCTGGGCCGCGACGATCGGCTCCGACGCCACGCTCGTCAGCCTGATGAAGGGCATCGAGCTGGGCACGCTGAAGCGGATGAGCGAGGTGATCGTCGACTCCGCCGGGGTCGAGCCCGACCGCATCACCGTCGTCACCGGCCCCAACCTCGCCCCGGAGATCGCGGCCGAGCAGCCGGCGGCGACGGTCGTGGCGTGCACCGACATCCGCCGGGCCGAGCTCGTGCAGCGCGCGATCAGCACGCGGTACCTGCGGCCGTACACCAACGACGACGTCATCGGATGCGAGCTCGGCGGCGCGGTCAAGAACGCGATCGCACTCGCCTACGGCATGGCCTCGGCGCTGGGCTTCGGCGACAACACCCGGGCGACGCTGATCACCCGTGGCCTCGCGGAGACCACCCGCCTCGGCGGTGCGCTCGGCGCCAACCTGATGACGTTCGCCGGGCTGGCGGGCCTCGGCGACCTCGTCGCGACCTGCTCCTCGCCGCTGTCGCGCAACCGCACGTTCGGCGAGCACCTCGGCCGCGGCGAGACCCTGGAGCAGGCGCAGGCCGCGACCCGGCAGACCGCCGAGGGCGTCAAGAGCTGCCTGTCGATCCGCGACCTGGCGCACAGCGTCGGGGTGGAGATGCCGATCACCGAGCAGGTCGAGCTGGTCTGCCACGAGGGCGTCGACCCGCTCAAGGCGCTCGCCGCGCTGATGGCGCGCGAGACGAAGCCCGAGCGGCCCGGCGTGCCGTCGACGGGGGAGCATCAGTAGGGTTTCCGCATGACTGGTGACGGCACGCGGGTCGTGCACGCCGGGCTGCCTTCGCCTGTGCCGGGCCGCTCGTTCCTGCCGGGTCCGGCCTTCGGCGCGCCGTACCATCTCGATCCGGTCCTCGGGCCGCAGCCCGGTGTCGACGGTTACGGTCGCACCGACAACCCGACCTGGCGCGCCCTGGAAGCGGCGATCGGCGGCCTGGAAGGCGGCGAGTGTGTGACGTTCGCCTCCGGCATGGCCGCCGTCAGCGCGGTGCTGCTCAGCGTCCTGCGGCCCGGCGACACCGTCGTGGTCCCCGCCGACGGCTACTACAAGACCAGGGCCTTCGCGTCCTCGCACCTCGCCGAGCGCGGCGTCACGGTGCTCGAGGCGCCGACCGCCGGGCCCTACCCGGCCCTGGACACCGTCCGGCTGCTGCTGATCGAGACCCCGGCCAACCCGGGCCTCGACGTGTGCGACATCGCCGAGCTGGCCGCGCGTGTCCACGCCGGCGGCGGGCTCGTCGCCGTCGACAACACCACGCCGACCCCGCTCGGGCAGCGCCCCCTCGACCTGGGCGCCGACATCTCCGTCGCCTCCGGCACCAAGGCCCTGACCGGCCACTCCGACATCCTGCTCGGCTACGTGTGCACCCGCGACCCGGAGCTGGCCGCGTCCCTCACCGCCTGGCGCGGCTCCACGGGCGCGGTGGCCGGGCCGTTCGAGGCGTGGCTCGCGCACCGCTCGATCGGCACCCTCGACCTGCGCCTGGCCCGCCAGACCGCCAACGCGGCGGCCGTCGCCGAGCTGCTCGCGTCGCACCCGGCGGTCTCCTCGGTGCGCTGGCCGGGGCGGCCCGAGGACCCGGCGTACGCGGTCGCGTCCCGGCAGATGCGCCGCGTTCCCGGCGTGGTGACGTTCACCCTCGCCGACAAGGCCGCCGTCGAGGTGTTCCTGGAGGCGTCGGCGCTGGTGTTCGCGGCCACGTCCTTCGGCGGGCTGCACAGCTCCGCCGACCGGCGGGCGCAGTGGGGCGACGACACCCCCGACGGGCTGATCCGCTTCTCCTGCGGCGTCGAGGACACCGATGACCTGGTCGCCGACGTGCGGCGGGCACTGGACGCGGTCGTCGCCTGACACAGCGTGGCACGCTGACCGGCCGACAGCGCCGGCTTGACCGTGCGGTTAGGGTCGGCGCGTGGAAACGCCAGAGAAGACCCGGGTCGCCGTCGTGTTCGGCGGCGGCAGCACCGAGCACGCGATGGCCGGCGTCGGCGCCGCCGACCTCTTCGACGCCCTCGACGGCGGCGAGTTCGAGATCGTGCCGATCGGGGTGACCCGGGAGGGTCGCTGGGTGCTCAGCGCGGCCTCCGACGGGCCGTCCACTGATCTGGTGCCGGCCGGCGCGGCCGTCACCGTCGTCGACGCCCGCGACGGGGTGGCCCGCCTCGGCGGCATCGACGTGGTCTTCCCCGTCCTGCAGGGCGTGTTCGGCGACGAGGGGACCATCCAGGGGCTGCTGGAGATGGCCGGCCTGCCGTATGTCGGGTCCGGGGTCCTCGCCGCCGCCGTCGCCATGGACCACGACTTCTCCCGCAAGCTCGCCGCCGCCGCCGGCCTGCCGGTCACGCCGTATGTCGTGCTCAAGGGCACCTCGGACGTCACCGCCGCCGACCGTGCGCGCCTCGGCCTGCCGGTCGTGGTCCGCCCAGCCCGCGGCGCGGGTGGCGTGACCGAGGTCACCGACTGGGCGGCGCTGCCGGCGGCGGTGACCGCGGCCCTCGCCGTCGACGCGAAGGTCGTCGTCGCCGCCGCGCCCGCCGGCCGGCGGATCGCCGTCGGCGTCCTGGACACCGGTGCCGCCGACCGGCCCGAGGCCAGCGTGCCCGGCGAGATCGGCGGCGACCGGGTCGCGGCACCCGCCGACCTCGACCACGCCGTCGAGCGCCGGATCCGGGACCTGGCCGTGGAGGCGTTCGTCACGCTCGACTGCGCCGGGCTGGCCGTGGTCGAGTGCACCGTCACCCCGGACGGCGGGATCTTCTTCGACCGGATCGACACCATGCCCGGGTTCGACCCGGGCGCGCCGTTCCCCGTCGTGTGGCAGGCCAGCGGGGTGGCGTATCAGACGCTGATCTCTAGGCTGGTCAAGGCGGCCGTGCGGCGCGGGACCGGCCTGCACTAGCCGCTGTATTCCGACGAGTGCACGTTGACGTAGTAGCGGCCCGGGTCGTCGCGCAGGCGCCGGGCGAGCTGGGTGCACGTGGCGACCGACCCCGACCAGGTCGGCGCCGTCAGCGCGACGCTGACCGGCCCGTTCCTGCCCGGCCGGCCGGCGTGGATGTGGGCGGCGTCGATGGTGCCGTCGACGTTGCGGACGCGCAGCACATAGCAGAGCCGGCCGTCGCGTCCGGGTCGCCCTTGCCCTTCGGGACCTCCTGCTTCCCGGTCAGGTCCGCACCCAGCGACAGCGTCCGGGGCGCGGCCGCCGCGGCGGCCGGCAGAGTACGCGTGGCTCTCCTCCTCGTTCGGTGGTTACACCTGTGCTACCGAGGGGAGATCGGTCTTCAGCAGTGCGTGGTGCCCGGGTCGGCGAACGGCACGGTCGCGACGATCGGTGCCGAGAGGTTGACCAGCCACGCGCCGTCGGCCTTCGCCGGCACCACGACCCGCAGCGGGACCTGGCGGTCCACCGTCGTCCAGACGGTCTCGTCGCCTCGCTCTTCCGGATACCAACATACGTCCGACAGGCCCAGGAGCTGGGCGTCTTGCGGAATCGCCCGCTTACCGACGGTGCCGCAGGACAGCACGATCGCCGGGTCGCCGAACGCCGCGTGCTGCTCGGGGCCGGCGCTGACGGGACGCCGGTGCAGCCCGCCGAGGGTCTCCGGCAGGCGCGCCACCAGGGCACGGCAGGTCGCCGCGGTGGCCTCGTCCATCGGCGCGGCGTCGGTGCGCACCGTGCCGGTCGCCGCCGCCTTCGGGAAGCCGCCGAGCAGCCAGAACGCCAGGACGCCGACCACCAGCGCGACGGGGATTGCGATGGCGGTGGCGATCCTGGCGGGGCTCTTCGCCGCCATCTATAAGTGCACCACCGAGCAGGTCAGGGTGCGGGTGATGCCCGGCACCAGCTGCACGTTGCTGACGATCAGCTTGCCCAGCTCGTCGACGCTGCGCGCCTCCGTGAGCACCACCACGTCATACGGCCCGGTGACCGCGTCGACCCTGACGACCCCTGCCAGCTCCTGGATGGCGGTCGCCACATCGCGTGCCTTGCCCACCTCTGTTTGGATCAGGATGTATGCCTGTACCACGACACGACTCCTTCCTGCGCCACGCGAGCGCTGATCAGCGCTGAACCTACCGCACCATGGGAGGCAGCGAACCAGCAGCCGTGCGTGATCGTGCCACAACACGCTGCGTCAACCGCAACATCGCGCATTCAGTTTTCACATTTTTGGTCAAATTGGAGGACGGGTGACCGTTGCAACCGCCGGGGAGTTCGGGCTCATCTCACGGGTGACAGCTCGGCTCGGGGCGGCCTCGCCCCTGGTCCTGCTCGGGCCCGGCGACGACGCGGCCCTGGTCGCGACGCCTGACGGCCGGGTCGTGGCCAGCACCGACGTGCTGGTGGACGGCCGGCACTTCCGCCGCGACTGGTCCACCGCCCGCGACATCGGCCACCGCGCCGCCGCCGCCAACCTCGCCGACATCGCCGCCATGGGCGCCCGCCCGACGGCGCTGCTGGTAGCGCTCTGTACCCCCGCTAACCTCGAGATCACCTGGGCGGAGGAACTTGCGGACGGTCTGGCCGCCGAGGCGGGCAAGGTCGGGGCGGTCGTGGTCGGCGGCGACATGTCCGCCAGCCCCACCTTGACCATCGCCGTGACCGCGCTGGGCAACCTGGAGGGGCGGGCGCCGCTGGTGCGCACCGGGGCGCGACCGGGCGACGTCGTGGCGATCTGCGGGCGGATCGGGTACGCGGCGGCCGGGTACACCATCCTCTCCCGCGGCTTCCGCTCCCCGAAACTGCTGGTGGAGGCGCACCGCCGGCCGCAGGTGCCGTATGCGGCCGGACCGTCGGGCGCCCGGCTCGGCGCCACGTCCATGATCGACGTGTCCGACGGCCTGCTGGCCGACCTCGGCCATGTCGCGACGGCCAGCGGCGTCGGGATCGACCTGCACCGCTCGGCGTTCGTAGTGCCCGAGCAGATGCGCGACGCGGCGACCGCCCTGGGCGTCGACCCCTACGGCTGGATCCTCGCCGGCGGTGACGACCACGCGCTCGCCGCCACGTTCCCGCCCTCCATCGAGCTGCCGGACGACTGGCGGGTCGTCGGGGAGGTCCTGCCGGCCAGCCTCTTCACCGCCCGTGACGGAGTGACCGTGGACGGTCGCCGGTACACGGGCGGAGCGCCTGGATGGGACCACTTCCGGTAACGACTGATCACCTCTATACCCTTTACGCGTGACTGAGCTCGACATCCGACTGACCCGCTACGGCTCGCGGGTCGCCACCGAACTGATCAGCGCCACGCTCGCCGACCTGAGCGCGCGCTACGGCGGGGACGGGGACACCACCCTCATCCAGCCGGGGGAGTTCGACCCGCCGCTGGGCGGCTTCTTCGTCGCCTACGTCGACCATGCGCCCGCGGGCTGCTGCGGCTGGCGGACCTTCGCCGAGGACGAGACCACCGCTGAGCTCAAACGGCTCTACGTGGCGCCCTCGTTTCGCGGGCTCGGGGTGGCGCAGCGGCTGCTCACGGCCGTGGAGGAGGCGGCCCGCGGTGCCGGCCGGCAGCGGATCTGGCTCGAGACCGGGACCGCGCAGCCGGAGGCGATCGCGCTGTACGAGAAGGCCGGCTACTCGCTGATCCCTGACTTCGGTCACTACAAGGGGTACCCGTCCGTGCGGTCGTTCGGCCGGACGCTCTGAGCACAAGGAGAAGCCCCGCGACGCCGTCGCGGGGCTTTCTCCATGCTTGCCTTGCCTTGGTGCTGGTCCTGCTTGCCTTGCTTTTGTGCAGGCGATCAGCCGCGAACGACCTTGCCGGCCTTGAGGCAGGAGGTGCATGCCTGCACCTTCCGCGTGGTGCCGCCACCGGCAGGGGTGCGCACCGTCTGAATGTTGGGGTTCCAACGGCGGTTGGTCCGCCGGTGCGAGTGGGACACGTTGTGGCCGAAGCCCGGTCCCTTGCCGCAGACGTCGCACACGCTAGCCACGGGGATCTCCTGGGATTGATTGCGTCTCGGGCTGGAGGCCCCCACCGGACGTGCCGGCGGCGGATTCCAGGTGTCACCGGCCGGCGAACCGGCGGGCAACCCCGCAAGGTTACCTGATGGGACCCGCCGACTCCCAATCGGCCCTTGCCGGGGTCCTGCGCCCTCCTCGCTCGGCGCCGTGCGCGGAAAATGTCGGTGGTCGCCGATAGGCTCTGGCGCGTGCCAGAGAGTGGGGACGGTGCCGTCGTTCGCCGGTGGTGTGCCGCCGGTCTCGACGCGTTGCGTCGGCACCGGTCAGAGATCGACGCCCTCAACGTCTATCCCGTGCCCGACGGCGACACCGGGACCAACCTGGCCCTGACGATGGAGGCCGCGGTCTCCGCCGTGGACGCCGCACCCGCCACGGCCGGCGCCGCCGACCTGCTGGCGATCGCCGCGAGGGGCGCGCTGCTGGGCGCGCGCGGCAATTCGGGCATCATCCTGGCGCAGCTGCTCAAGGGGCTGGCCACGTCGCTGGCCTCGTCGTCGGCGGCCGGGGGAGCCGTGGGCGGCGCTGAGCTGGCGCTGGCTTTGGACGGTGCGGCGCGGTCGGCGTATGCGGCCGTGGCCGCCCCGGTGGAGGGGACGGTGCTGTCCGTCGCCACGGCGGCAGCACAGGCGGCCTCCGAGGCCGCGGCGCGGGTCGGGTCCTCGCCGGGCGCCCCCGCCGCTGCGCCTTCCTCAGCCGAGGCGCGGGTCGGGTCCTCGTCGGTCGCCTCCGCCGCTGCGTCTTCCGGTCCGGGCCTCTCGGCTTCAGCCGCCGCTGCGCCTTCGGGTCCAGGGCTCTCGGCTTCAGCCGCCTCCGTGACGTCCGACGCCTCTGCGATCTCCGGCGCTGCGGCTGTGCCCGCTGCCGCCTTCGACGCTGCCTCTGCCGGCTCTGGCGCTGCGGGTGTGTCCGCACCTGCTTCGTCCTCCGGTGCCGATGGGCCATCCTCCGCGGCGGCCGCCTCCATCTCCTCCTTTGCCGCCACCGCCGCTGGTGACGGTGGGATGGTGGGTGTCGTCGAGGTGGCGCGGGCGGCGGCCGAGGGAGCCAGGGTTGCGTTGGCGCGGACGCCGGAGCAGTTGCCGGCGTTGGCGAGGGCGGGGGTTGTCGACGCCGGTGGGCGTGGGCTGGTCGTGTTGCTGGAGGCGTTCGTGACGTCGTTGACCGGGGAGGCGTCGCCGGTCTTCGTGCCGCCGCCGGTCGTTGCCGGGTCTGCGCCGGGCGGCGTCATGGAGCGCGAGGCCGGGTCGGTCGAGTTCGGCTATGAGGTGCAGTTCCTGCTCGAGGCACCGGCGGCGGCGATCGAGCCGCTGCGCGCGGCGCTCGGCGCGCTCGGGGACTCGCTGGTCGTCATCGGCGACGAGCCCACCTGGCACGTCCACGTGCACGTCAACGACGTCGGCGCCGCCATCGAGGCGGGGATCGCGGCCGGGCGGCCCAGCAGGATCACGGTGACCAGGTTCGCCGAGCAGATCGCGGAGCTGCGCTCGGGCCGGGTGCCGGAGCCGGCCGAGCCGTCCACCGATGCGTTCCCGCCGGTCCCGGCGGGGCAGGGGTCGGGGGTGGTGGTCGTGTGCAGCGGCCGGGGGATCGGCGAGCTGCTCGCCGCCGAGGGGGCCACGGTGCTGACGGGGACGCCGTCGACCGGGCAGATGCTCGCCGCGATCCAGGCGACGGGCGCGTCCAGGGTGGTGGTCCTGCCCAACGACGCCAACGTTCTGGCCGTTGCCAGCACGGCCGCGGCCGAGGCCCGGGCCGCCGGGATCCGGGCCGGGGTGGTGCCGACGCGGTCGCCGGTGCAGGCGCTCGCCGCGATGGCCGTGCGGGACACGAGCCGGCGGTTCGAGGACGACGTGATCGCGATGGCGGAGGCCGCGGCCCGGTGCCGGTCGGCCGAGCTGACCGTCGCGGCCCGTGAGGCGCTCACCGTCGCCGGGCGATGCCAGCGGGGCGATGTGCTGGCGATCGTCGACGGAGAGGTCAACCTGATCGGGCAGGACCTGGAGCGCACCGCGTGCCTGCTGCTCGACCGGATGCTGCTGGCCGGCGGCGAGCTGGTCACCCTCATCGCCGGGCAGGGGGCGCCCGCGGGGCTGGGGGAGACGCTGCGCGGGCATGTCGCCGCGGCGTGGCCGTTCGTCGAAGTCCAGTGCTACGAGGGAGGCCAGCCGCACTATCCGCTGCTGGTCGGGGTGGAGTGAGCCGGTGACCGAGATCGACCTGACCACACCGTTGCAGAAGGTGATCGGCAACGGCGCGAAGCTGCTCGCCGACAGCCTCAACCTGCACACCGTCGGTGACCTGGTCTATCACTTTCCCCGCCGCTACGAGCAGCGGGGCGAGCACACCGACATCCGGTCCCTGGAGATGGACACCGAGGTCACGGTGTTCGGGCAGGTCAAGCGGGTGTCGTCGCGGACGTTCATGCAGCAGCGGGGCAAGACGGCCGGCAAGCGCGGCTCGCTGCTGGAAGCGGTCGTCGGTGACGACAGCGGGGGCGAGCTGAGCGTCACCTTCTTCAACCAGCCGTGGCGGGAGTCGCAGCTGCGGCCCGGCCGGTGGGGACTGTTCTCCGGCAAGGTCGGCCGGTTCCAGAGCAAGCTGCAGCTCAACCAGCCCGACTACATCCTGCTCGACGGCGCCGAGGGGGAGGAGAGCGTCGAGGAGTTCGCCGGCGCGATCATCCCGGTCTACCCGGCGACCGCGAAGGTGCCGACGTGGCGGATCGCCGCCGCCGTGCGCACCGTCCTGGACGTGCTGCCACCCACGCCGGATCCCGTGCCGGCGACCGTGCGGACCAAGCACAAGCTCTCCTCGCTCGACAAGGCGCTGCGCCAGATCCACCGGCCCGACGACAACGAGGCGCGGTTCAAGGCGCAGCGCCGGCTGAAGTGGGACGAGGCGTTCGCGCTCCAGCTGACCCTCGTGCAGCGCAAGCACCGCGCCGCCGACTGGCCGGCCCGGGCGCGGCCGTTGCGCGACGACGGGCTGCTGGCGAGCTTCGACGCCCGTTTGCCGTATGAGCTGACCCGCGGCCAGCGTGACGTCGGCGACGAGATCGCGGCCGACCTGGCCCGGCCGCACCCGATGCACCGCCTCCTGCAGGGCGAGGTCGGCTCCGGCAAGACCGTGTGCGCCCTGCGGGCCATGCTGCAGGTCGTCGACGCCGGCGGGCAGGCCGCGATGCTCGCCCCGACCGAGGTCCTCGCCGCCCAGCACCACCGCAACGTGATCGACCTGCTCGGCGAGATGGCCCGCGCCGGCGAGCTCGGCGGCGCCGCCGACGCGACGCGGGTGGCGCTGCTGACCGGCTCGCTGGGCGCCGCGGCCAAGCGCAAGGTCCTCGAGGAGATCGGCTCCGGCGCCGCCGGCATCGTCGTGGGCACCCACGCGCTGCTGTATGAGGGCGTCGCGTTCAAGGACCTGGGCCTCATCGTCGTCGACGAGCAGCACCGCTTCGGGGTCGAGCAGCGTGACGCGCTGCGGGCCAAGGCCGACCAGCCGCCGCACGTGCTGGTCATGACCGCGACCCCGATCCCGCGGACGGTCGCGATGACGGTCTTCGGCGACCTGGAGACGTCGGTGCTCAGCCAGCTGCCCAACGGGCGGTCACCGATCGCGTCGCACGTCGTGCCCGCCACCGACAAGCCCGCGTTCCTCGACCGCGCATGGCGCCGCATCCGCGAGGAGGTCGCGGCGGGTCACCAGGTGTACATCGTCTGCCCCCGCATCGGCGACGCCAAGTCCGACGGCGAGGACCTGCCCGCCGGCGACGACGAGCGCCGCGCCCCGCTCGCCGTCCTGGACGTCGCGCCGCAGCTGGAGGAGGGTCCGCTGCACGGGCTGCGGATCGGCATCCTGCACGGCCGCCTCCCGGCCGACGAGAAGGACGCGGTGATGCGCTCCTTCGCGGCCGGCAAGCTCGACGTCCTGATCGCGACCACGGTGATCGAGGTCGGCGTCGACGTGCCCAACTCCACGATGATGGTGATCCTCGACGCGGACCGCTTCGGTGTCTCCCAGCTGCACCAGCTCCGCGGCCGGGTCGGCCGGGGCAGCGCGCCGGGGCTGTGCCTGCTGGTCACCGAGTCCGGTGAGGGCACCGCCGCGAGGACCCGCCTCGACGCGGTCGCCTCGACCACCGACGGCTTCAAGCTCGCGGAGCTCGACCTCGAGCAACGCCGCGAGGGCGACGTCCTCGGCGCGACCCAGTCCGGCCGCCGTTCCCACCTGAAGCTGCTGTCGCTGCTGCGCGACGCCGACCTGATCGGCGACGCCCGGGCCGAGGCGATCGAGCTGCTGGAGGACGACCGTGAGCTGACCCGCCACCCGGGCCTCGCCGCCACCGTGTCCCAGCTCGTCGACGAGGAGCGCGCCGAATACCTGGAGAAGGGCTGACCTAGCCGGATCGCGCCCCCAACGGGACGACGGCGGCACCCCGCGACGTGTGACACCCGTGACGCCTCGACAGGGACGCCTGCGATGCCTCGACGGGGGCGTCCGTGACGCTTTCATGGGGCGGTGATGGGGGCCGGGGTTCGTGATCGAAGGACGATCCTGGTCATTCGCGCGACCTGAACCGTCCTTCGACCATCACGAGGGCCGGCCAGCACCCGCCCAGCAGCGCCTGCATCTCGCCGTCGTCGTTGCTGTCGCCGGGCGTGATCTCGGTAACCGTCTCGACCGGCTGTTCGGATTGAATGCCCGTACAACACGAAAAATCGGAAATGGCGGTGTTGAGAGTGGTACAGGTCACTCGCTGGGCGCGCCTAGGCTGGATGGCGTGACACGCATCGTGGCCGGCACGCTCGGCGGCCGGCGCCTCACGGTCCCCGCGGGCCAGGGCACCCGGCCGACCTCCGACCGGGTCCGGGAAGCCCTGTTCAGCAGCCTGGAGGCCATGGTCGACCTCGACGGAGCCAGGTTCGCCGATCTGTACGCGGGCTCCGGCGCCGTCGGCTTCGAGGCCTGCTCGCGAGGGGCGGCGCACGTGCTGCTCGCCGAGTCCGACGCGAAGGCCGCCAGGACGGCACGGGGCAACATCGCCACGCTGGGCGTCGGCGGCACCGTCAAACTGGTCGCGGACAAGGTCGAGCGGCTGCTGCAGCAGGAGCCGGACGAGCCGTTCGACGTCGTGTTCGTCGACCCGCCGTATGCCGTGACGGACGAACGGGTCGCCGCCGTTCTTGAGGCCCTCGCGGCGCGGTGGCTCGCCGACGGCGCGATCGTCGTGGTCGAGCGCAGCAGCCGGGGTGCCCCGATGCGCTGGCCCGGGGGTCTGGTCCAGCGCGCGGAGCGGCGCTACGGCGAGACGACGCTGTGGTATGCCGAACGCGACGCGGGCGTGTGACGCGGACCCCCCGAGGCTCTTTGGTACGGTCCCCGCTCATGAGGCTTGGGCTGGTGCAATGAGGCGCGCGGTGTGTCCGGGTTCGTTCGATCCGGTCACCAACGGACACCTGGACATCGTCGGACGCGCGTCGAAAATGTTCGATGAAGTCGTCGTCGCGGTGCTGATCAACACGAGCAAGGCCGGGCTGTTCACGGTCGAGGAGCGGCAGGAGATGCTCGCGGAGGTGACGGCGCCGTACACCAACGTGCGGGTCGACGCGTTCCAGGGCCTGCTGGTCGACTTCTGCCAGGCCAACGACATCAGCGCGATCGTCAAGGGCGTCCGGGTCGCCGGCGACTTCGACTACGAGCTGCAGATGGCGCAGATGAACTACGGACTCGGCGCCATCGAGACGCTCTTCATGCCGACCAACCCGAAGTACTCCTTCGTCTCGTCGAGCCTCATCAAAGAGGTCGCGAAATGGGGCGGCGACGTTTCGCCGCATGTGCCCGACCTTGTGGCAAACCTGCTGCGAGAAAGGCTCGTAAAACCCTGAAACTGAGGGCTTCCCGTGTGGCGATGGAGCGGCATCATGGTTTGGGCCGCATGATGGTGGACGTTGTTTGCCGTGGGGACAGGGAGTGACCGCAAGTGGATCCGCTCGAGAGCATCGACCAGATCATCGCGCTGGTCGAGGGTGCACGGTCGGCGCCGATGTCGCGGAGCAACTTCGTGGCCGACCGCGCCGAGATGATCAACCTGCTCGACCAGCTGCGCGCCGACCTGCCGGGTGAGCTCCGCCGGGCCACCGCGCTGCTCGACGAGCGGGACAAGATCGTCGACGCGGGGCGCCGCGAGGCCGAGCGGATCATCACGGAGGCCGAGTCGGAGCACAACCGGCTCGTGTCGATCAACGAGATCGTCGTCTCCGCCGAGCACGAGGCGTCCCGCATGATCAACGAGGCCCGGGCCGAGACCCAGCGCCTCCGCGACGAGGTCGACGACTATGTCGACACGGCGCTGGCGAACTTCGAGCAGTTCCTCACCCGCTCCCTCGCCTCGATCGAGCGTGGCCGCGACAAGATGCACGCGCTGCGCGAGATAGGCTCTTTCACACCGTCCGGCGACGACGACCGGCCGCTGCCGTTCTGACCGAGAACGCAGGGGCGATTCGACGGGAGTTCTGCCGCTCGGGTAGCCTTGTCCGTCGGCCCTGCCTGGCCGGAGTCTGAAGATGCCAAACCATTCGCACCCGCACCTCGATCCCCGCAAGCCGCTGGTCCTCGAAACGGTTGACCTGCCGCGCCGCCCGGGGGCGATGCATGCGGTCTCGCGGCGGGTGCCGGCACCCGAGGACCTCGGTCTGGAGCTGATCGGCGTGCCTGTCGGCGCCGAGCTCGACCTCCAGCTGCGGATGGAGTCGGTGTCAGAAGGCGTTCTCGTCTCCGGCACCGTCACCGGCCCACTGGTGGGCGAGTGCGGACGCTGCCTGCGCCCGATCAGTGCCACGTTGGACGTCCCGATCCAAGAGTTCTATGCCTATGCGCACAGCACCACGGACGAGACGACCGACGAGGACGAGGTCGGACGGCTGCAGGGCGACCTGATCGACCTGGAGCCGGCACTGCGGGACGCGGTGGTGCTCTCCCTGGCCGCCAACCCCGTGTGCCGTGAAGACTGCCCAGGGCTGTGCCCCGACTGCGGGGTGCCGCTGGATGAGCTGCCCGCGGGTCACAACCACGAGCAGGTCGACCCGCGCTGGGCCGCCCTGACCCAGATCCAGCACTCAGAGGAGTAAGACCCGTGGCCGTTCCGAAGCGGAAGATGTCGCGCAGCAACACCCGGTCGCGCCGGAGCCAGTGGAAAGCCGTCGCGGTGCAGACGCAGCCGTGCCCGCAGTGCCGCTCTCCGAAGCTGTCCCACGCTGCCTGCTCGGTCTGCGGCACGTACAACGGCCGTCAGGTCATCGAGGTCTGATTTCCGGATCCGGGTGACGCGATCCGACAGGTCGCCGCACGACGGGCAGCCCCCGTCCGGCACCGCGCGGATCGCCGTCGACCTCCTCGGCGGGGACAGTGCTCCCGCCGTCGTGGTTGACGGCGCTCTGCGCGCGTGCAGCGCCGACCCAGACCTGCATCTCCTCCTCGTAGGGCCGCGTGAGACGGCCGACGAGGTCCTTGGCGCGCTCGCGGTCCATGACCGCGGGCGCGTCAGCGTCAGCGTGGTCGACCGCACCGTCGGCATGGGCGACTCCCCGTTGCGCCATGTCAGGCGGTCCTCGACCGTTCGTGCCGCCGCCGAGGCGGTCTACGGCGGTCACGCCGACGCGATGATCTCCGCGGGCTCCAGCGGCGCCGCCGTCGCCGCGTCCGCCCACGTCCTCGGCCGGCTGCCCGGTGTGCGCCGGCCCGGCCTCGCCGCGCACGTGCCCACCCCGCACGGCCCGGTCCTGCTGCTCGACGTCGGCGTGACGATCGACGGCACCATGCTGGAGCTGGTGCAGCATGCGGTCCTCGGCGCCGCGTACGCCTCAGCCGCCCTCGGCGTCGCGGACCCCCGCATCGGCCTGCTGTCCATCGGCAGCGAGCCGGGCAAGGGCGACCGGCTCCGCAGGGCTGTCGCGGTCGCGCTGTCCGACACCGCACTGCCCGCCGGCGGGCGGTACATCGGCCTCGTCGAGGGCCACGACGTGCCGCAGGGAGGCCCGGCCGACGTGGTCGTCACCGACGGTTTCACCGGCAACATCCTGCTCAAAGGCATCGAGGGTGCCACCGGCAGACCTGCGACCGGCCGGGCGGAGCAGGGCGCGGCCCTGCTCGGCGTCGCGGGCACGGTCGTGGTCTGCCACGGCTCCGCCGACGGCCCCGACATCGCTTCCGGCATCGCCCTCGCCGCCCGCCTGCACCGCGAGGGGGTCATCCCCGCCGTGGCCCGGCTCGCCGACGACCTGCTGACCGAACTCTCCTCGGCCGGCGGCCTCACCATCCGTGACGCACTAGGAGAGCGCTCGTGACGAACCCGACCCCACTCGAGGCCGCCTTCGAGGTGCACTTCGATCCCGACATGCTCCGGCGGGCGCTGACCCACCGGTCCTTCGCCTACGAGAACGGCGGCCTGCCCACCAACGAGCGGCTCGAGTTCCTCGGCGACGCCGTGCTCGGTGTGGTGATCACCACCGCGCTGTTCAACAACCACCCCGACCTCGCCGAGGGGCAGCTGGCGAAGCTGCGCGCGAGCGTGGTCAACATGCGCGCCCTCGCCGACGTCGCCCGGCGCCTCGGCCCGGAGGGCATCGGCCCGTTCCTGCTGCTCGGCAAGGGCGAGGAGGCCACCGGCGGGCGCAACAAGGCCAGCATCCTGGCCGACACGCTCGAGGCGCTCATCGGCGCGATCTACCTCCAGTACGGCCTGGACACCGCCGCCACGGTGATCCACAAGCTGTTCGACGAGCTGATGGCCGAGGCCGCGCTGCGCGGCGCCGGGCTCGACTGGAAGACCAGCCTGCAGGAGCTCACCGCCGGTCGCGGCCTCGGCGTCCCCGAGTACCGCATCGACGAGGAGGGCCCCGACCACGCCAAGCGGTTCACCGCCTGGGTGATCGTCGCCAAGCGCCGCTACGGCGGCGCGCAGGGCGGCAGCAAGAAGGAGGCCGAGCAGCGCGCCGCGGAGGCGGCCTGGCGCGAGCTGTCCGCCCGACCCCTGGAGAAGGGCGACGATGGCCACGGTGACTGAGGTGGTCCGGCGCCGGGGCACGCAGATCATGTGGGCCCTGCCGCTGGCGGTGTACGCGCTGAGCCGCCTGCTCCAGCTGGCGTTCGTCTGGTGGATGGCCGACAACGGCGAGGTCCGCAGCCGGCTGCTCGCCTGGGACGGCGGCCACTTCGTCCGCCTCGCCGAGGAGGGCTACCCGGCCGGGTACAGCTACACCACCGAGGGCGCGCTGACCGGCAACGGGCTGGCGTTCTTCCCCGGGTACCCGATGCTGGTGCGCATCGTGCACCTCACGACCGGCCTGGAGGTCGGCACCGCCGCGATCACCGTGGCATGGATCTCCGGCGCGTTCGCCGCGGTCCTGATCTGCGCGCTCGGCACCCGCCTGTACGACGAGCGCGTCGGCCTGGCGCTCACCGCCCTGTTCTGCACCCAGCCGATGTCGATGGCGCTGTCGATGGCGTACTCGGAGGCGCTGTTCGTCGCGATGGTCGCCGGCATGTTCCTCTTCGCGCACCGTGGCGACTGGCTGTTCGCCGGGCTGTTCGGCCTCGGTGCCGCGCTGTCCCGCCCGACCGGCGCCGCCGCCGCCCTCGGGCTCGCGGTGGCCGCCGCCATGGCCGTGCACCGCAGCCGCCGCGCCGCCCGCGAACAAGACGTCCACGAAGATGCCCACGAAGGCGGCGACGAAGGCGGTGGCGAGGACGGTGAGGACGGCGGCAGAAAGCCCATCTGGCAGCCGATCGCCGCCGCGGCCCTCGCGCTCGCCGGCGTCCCCGGCTACCTGCTCTGGGTCGGCCTGCGCGTCGGCGACCTCGGCGCCTGGTTCGACATCCAGACCGCCGGCTGGGGCACCACGTTCGACTACGGCAGGTCCACGTTCGAGTTCGTCCGCAACGCGTTGCGCACCGGCGACGGCTGGATCCAGGTGAGCGTCGCCTGGATGGTCATCGGCGTCGTCGTGCTGGCCGCCGTGGCCGTGGCGAAGAAGGTCTGGGTCCCGCTGCAGGTGTACGGCCTGATCGCGCTCGTCCTGGTCCTCGGCCAGGGCGGCTACTACCACTCCAAGCCGCGGCTGCTGGTCCCGGTGCTGCTGATCCTCGTCCCGCCGGCGATCGCCCTGGGGCGGGCGAGGCCCCGCACGGCGGCGCTAGTGTTGTTGGGCTGCGCGGCGTTCGGGTTGTGGTACGGCTCCTACCTGATCACCGTCTGGCATTACGCGATCTGACCCCTTTGGAGACCGATGCCTGAGCTGCCCGAGGTCGAGACCGTCCGCCGCGGCCTCGACAAGTGGGTCTCCGGCCGGCGTATCGCCACCGTCGAGGTGCTGCACCCGCGGGCGATCCGCCGCCATCTGCCCGGCGCCGTCCACTTCGCCGACGTCCTCGCCGGGCGGCTCGTCGGCGCGGTCCAGCGCCGCGGCAAATACCTGTGGCTCCCGCTGGACGACGAGGACGCCCTGGTCGGACACCTCGGCATGTCCGGCCAGCTGCTCATGCAGCCCGTCGAGGCGCCGGCCGAGATCCACCTGCGGGTCCGGTTCACCTTCGACGACGACGGCCCCGAGCTGCGCTTCGTCGACCAGCGCACGTTCGGCGGCCTGGCGGTGTCCGCCGGCGGCGCGATCCTGCCCGCCGAGCTGGTGCACATCGCGCTCGACCCGGTCGACCCGTCGTTCTCCGACGACGCGTTCGTGGAGAACCTGCGCCGCCGCCGCACCGACGTCAAGCGGGCGCTGCTGGACCAGACGCTGATCTCCGGCGTCGGCAACATCTACGCCGATGAGGCGCTGTGGCGGGCGAAGCTGCACGGCGCGCGGCAGACCGACCAGCTGTCCCGCCCGGTGGTGCGGCGGCTGCTCGGGCACGTCCGCGACGTGCTCAACGAGGCGATCGGGCAGGGCGGCACCAGCTTCGACGCGCTGTACGTCAACGTCAACGGCGAGAGCGGCTACTTCGACCGCTCGCTCAACGCCTACGGCCGCGAGGGCGAGCCGTGCGGGCGCTGCGGCAGCCCGATCCGTCGTGAGGCGTTCATGAACCGGTCGTCCTACTCCTGCCCGCGCTGCCAGCCGCGGCCGCGGATCCCGACGGCAGCGCGGACCCCGCGTTGATCAACCGGTGCGGCCGGGGTCGGCGCGGCAGCGGCGTCGGCGGGTTGAGCTCGGCCAGGCCCGGCACCTGACCGCACCAGGCGGGCAGGTCCGAATACGGGTCGGGGGCGCCGAGGTCGGTCACCATGCCGAAGCCGGCGCCCCGGGAGACCTGCAACCGGGCCGCCTCGTCGAGCTCCCACGGCGGCACCGCGTGCACCAGGTGCCCGTCGCCGGGCAGCGCGCCCGCGCCGTTCCACCGGCGGTAGTCGCGCCAGCTGCCGTCGAAGACGCAGATCGGCAGCCCCAGGTCGCGGTACGTCTGATCGGGCGGGCCGCCCGGATTGAGCACGACGTCGGGCAGGTCGGCCCGCTGGGCGAGCCGGGCCGCGATGGCGACCGGGCCGATCGAGTGCGGGCTGACCGGCACCTTGTCCAGGAACACGCCCTGCACCGGGTAGCCGGCCCATCGGTACACGTCGGCGCGGATCTGCTCGACCGGCCTGGTGGACAGGTCGAGGTCGACATAGCCGAGCAGCCGCACGCCGGCGGTGGCGAGCCTGCTCAGAGCGGCCGTGTACGCCGGGTCGCGCCCGCTGCCGGGGCCACCCGCGACGTCGACGACGACGGTGAACGCGGAGCCGTGCCCCGCGACGATCTCCCATGCGTGTGGCCGGGCGAGGGGATGCGCCCGCAGTGGCAGGAGCGTCGGAACCCGGTCCACGACCGGACTAACGATGCTGGGCCCCCTCAAGCACGGCCGGTGTCCACGGTCCAGTAGGGCGTCCTGCCGCGCATCGCGGCGCCGACGCCGATGGACTTCGTGGCACAGTCCAGCAGGATCTCGCGGTCGTTGCCGTCGCGCAGCCAGCCCTTGACGACGTCGCCGGCGTCACCGCCCTTGCCGACCAGCTCGTCGGCGAAGCCGCTGTAGCCTGCCCGGCTGACCCGGTCCTGCGGCGAGCTGCCGTCGCTGCCCTGTGACCCGCTGAAGTCGTGGGTGAGCATGTCGGCGCTGTGCGCCCTGGCCGCGGCCCGCAACTGCGGGTGCATCCGCAGCGCCTCGCACTTGGCCTTGCGGCGCTCGCTGTTGACCAGCTGCACGACGCGGTCCTCGTAGCCGCTGTTGAAACTGGCGTTGACCGTGGGGGTGGCCTTGCCGGTGGTGGTGGCGGTGCTCGGCGGGGCGGCACTGGAGGCCGCCTCGGTGGCCTCGGCGCCCTCGGGGGCGGCGACCGGCGCGGGGGTGGCGGCCGCGGCGGCCGAGGGCTCACCCCCGCCGTCGGTCAGCGCCGGGATGATCATCGCGCCGATGCCGAAGAGGATCAGGACCGCCGTGACGGCGGCGGCGATGCCGGTGGGACCGAGCCGGGCCACCAACCCAGGCTGCGGCGCGGTCATCGCGGATCTCCTCAAGCTGGCCGAAATTCTTCGACACGACGCTACTTTGCAGTGGCGCTTGCGGGCAACCGGTGGCACACTGCCACGATCGGCTACAGGGGTGTGATCACGCACCCGGGTGAGTGAGAACACCCTGGCCAGGACGTTTGGCGTGCCGGTTGGCTTGACTAAGTCGCCGCCCGGGCTGAACATAGAGGGGTCGCCAGTCGCGCCCAATCATGCCCTAGTGCTTCGGTCGCGGGTGCTGGGCGCGCGTTTGCCGGAATCCGACCGGCTGCGCTTATCAAGGAGACGATATGGCTAAGGCCCTCTTCGGCCACGTGGGCGGCGCGCCCGATCGGCGCCTCGTAGACGAGGTCACCCAACTGCGTGCCAAGGTTCGGGCGCTCGAGTTCGAGGTCGTCCGGCTGCGCGCCGAGAATGATCGGCTCGCTGCGGCGGCCGCCGAGACGGATCACCTGGTCCGCCTCGTCGAGCCGGCGATGGCCTGACCCTAGGCCCTCGCTCGAAGAAGAACGCCGGCGGATCCGGCGCTCTTCGATGGAACCTACGCAGAACTGAATAGCAAACCCGCGCGCCGACATCCTCTGGGTATCGGCGCGCAGTCATGTCGAGCTATCGCGCCATCACACGCCGTCAACATGATGCGTTGGCGGCGTGCAGTCATGTAACGACGCAGCGTCGACAATGGTTGCGAATGGCTCTTGGGCTGCGATTCCGGTGCCACTGAATCGCGCATTATGGTGTGTGGCGCTGCCGCATTGGGTATCCTGCCGGGCGGTAGTCTGCCCGGTACCGCACCCACCTCGACCCGTGGAGATCCGTGCATCTCAAGAGCCTGACGGTCAAGGGCTTCAAGTCCTTCGCGTCCGCGACCACGCTGCGACTCGAGCCGGGCATCACGTGCGTCGTCGGGCCCAACGGCTCGGGCAAGTCCAACGTGGTCGACGCGATCTCCTGGGTGCTGGGCGAGCAGGGCGCCAAGGCGTTGCGCGGCGGCAAGATGGAGGACGTCATCTTCGCCGGGACCTCCGGCCGGGCCCCGCTGGGCCGCGCCGAGGTGACGCTCACGATCGACAACACCGACGGCGCGCTGCCGATCGACTACACCGAGGTGTCGATCACCCGCCGGATGTTCCGCTCCGGTGAGAGCGAATACGAGATCAACGGCAATCAGTGCCGCCTGCTCGACATCCAGGAGCTGCTGTCGGACTCCGGCATCGGCCGCGAGATGCACGTGATCGTCGGCCAGGGCCGGCTCGATGGCGTGCTGCACGCGCGCCCGGAGGACCGCCGCTCGTTCATCGAGGAGGCCGCCGGCGTCCTGAAGCACCGCAAGCGCAAAGAGAAGGCGATCCGCAAGCTCGACGCGATGGCCGCCAACCTCAACCGCCTCGGTGACCTCACCACCGAGCTGCGCCGCCAGCTCAAGCCGCTCGGCCGGCAGGCCGAGGTCGCCCGCCGGGCCGCCGGCATCCAGGCCGACCTGCGCGACGCCCGCCTGCGGCTGATCGCCGACGACCTCGCCACGCTGCGCACCACCCTCGACAAGGAGATCGCCGACGAGACCGCGCTGCGGGCTCGCCGCGAGGAGGTCGAGGCCGAGGTCGAGTCGATCAACGAGCGGCTCGCCGTGCTGGAGGCCGAGCACGCCGCCGACGCGCCGGTGCTCGCCGAGGCGCAGGACACCTGGTTCCAGCTCTCCACGCTGCAGGAGCGCTACCGCTCGCTGCACCAGCTCGCCGCCGAGCGGCACCGCAACCTGTCGGCCGCCCCGGTCGACGAGCGTCCCGGCCGCGACCCCGACCAGCTGACCGCCGAGGCGGAAAAGGTCCGGGAGCAGGAGGACGAGCTGCGCGCCGCCCTCGAGGCCAGCCAGGAGCGGCTCGCCGACGCCGTCGACCGGCGCCAGGACATGGAGCGCCGCCTCGCGTTCGCGGAGAAGGCGATCGTCGCCGCGCACAAGGCCATCGCCGACCGGCGGGAGGGCCTGGCGAAGCTCGCCGGCCAGGTCGAGTCCGCCCGCAGCCGGGCGACCGCCGCCGCCGACGAGATCGAGCGCCTGTCCGTGCAGCTCGCCGAGGCCGAGGTGCGCTCCGAGCACGCCCAGGGGCTCTACGAGGAGGCGAGCGCCGGCGCGACCGTCGCCGACCACGCCAACGCCGACCTGGAGATGCGCCACCAGGAGGCCACCCGCGAGCTCGACGCGATCAACAACGAGGTCAGGCAGCACAGCGACGCGGAGCGCGCGGCCGAGAAGGACGCCGCCCAGTGGAAGGCCCGCGAGGAGGCCCTCGCCACCGGCCTGCGCCGCAAGGACGGCGCCGGCACGCTACTCGCCCGCGCCGACCGGATCCCGGGCATGCTGGGCAGTGTCGCGGCGCTGCTGTCGGTGCAGGCCGGGCACGAGGCGGCCCTCGCCGCCGCGCTCGGCGCGCTCGCCGACGCCGTCGCGGTCGCCAACATCGACGGCGCCACCGCCTCCGTGGAGATGCTCAAGCAGGACGACGCCGGCCGGGCCGCGCTGCTGATCGCGTCCGCGCCGACGAGCACGGCGCCGCCGGTCGAGCGGGTGCCGCTGCCGCCCGGCGCCGCCTGGGCCCTCGACCTGGTCCGCGCCCCCGAGGAGCTGCGCCCGGCGCTGGAGCGGGCCATCGGCGACGTGGTCTTCGCGCCGGACCTCACCGTCGCGAAGCGGATCGTGTCCTACGCGCCCAACCTGCGTGCGGTCACGCCCGAGGGCGACGTCCTCGGCGCGTACGCGGCGGCCGGAGGGTCGGGCAAGCAGCACAGCTACATCGAGGTCCAGGCCGCCGTCGAGGAGGCCCGCCAGCAGAAGGTCGACGCCGAGCACCGCGTCACCGAGGCCCGCGAGCTGCTCGCCCTCGCCCGGCACGCCGCCACCGGCGCCAAGCAGCAGGTCGCCGAGGCCGCCGCGGCGAAGAAGGAGGCCGACAGCCAGCGCAACGCGGCCGCCCGCCGCCTGGCCGAGTTCGGCGCCGCGGCGAAGTCGGCGAAGGCCGAGGTCGAGCGGCACGCCGCGGCGAAGGCGAAGGCGGAGGCCGCCCGCGAGTCGGGCGTGACCAGCCTCGCCGAGCTGGAGGAGCGGCTCGCCCTGGCCGAGGAGACCCCGATCGACGAGGACCCCTCGACGATGGAGCGCGACGACCTCGCCGCCGAGGTGCCCGTCGCCCGCCAGCAGGAGATGGAGGTCCGGCTCGCGGTCCGCACCGCCGAGGAGCGCGTCGGTGCCCTCGCCGGCCGGGCCGACGCCCTCCTGCGCCAGGCCGCGCAGGAGCGGGCCGCCCGCGAGCGGGCCGCCGCGCGCAAGGCCACCCGGGCCCGCGGCGCGAAGGTCGCGGAGACCGTCGCGACCGGCGCGGCGTTCGCCCTGGAGCGGCTCGCCGACTCGATCGCCGAGGCGCAGGAGACCCGGGACATGCTCGCCGAGACCCGCGCGGAGCGCGAGTCGACGCTGACCGAGGTCCGGGGCCGGGCCAAGCAGTTCACCGGCGAGCTGGACCGGCTCACCAACGCCGTGCACCGTGACGAGGTCGCGCGGGCCGAGCAGCGGATGCGCATCGAGCAGCTGGAGGCGCGCTCCGCCGAGGAGTTCGGCCTGGACGCCGACACCCTCGTCGCCGAGTACGGCCCGCACCTGGACGTGCCGCCGACCGCGCCCGAGGTCGCCGCCGCCGAGTCCGAGGGCCGCCCGGTGCCCGAGCCGGTGCCGTTCGACCGGGCCACCCAGGAGAAGCGCGCCGCGAAGGCCGAGCGCGAGCTCAACCTCCTCGGCAAGGTCAACCCCTTGGCGCTGGAGGAGTTCGCGGCGATGGAGGAGCGGTTCAAGTTCCTCTCCGACCAGCTCGAGGACCTCAAGGCCACCCGCCGTGACTTGCTCACCGTCGTCAAGGACGTCGACGACCGCATCCTGGAGGTCTTCACCAGCGCCTACCACGACACGGCGCGGGAGTTCGAGCAGGTCTTCGCGGTGCTGTTCCCCGGCGGCGAGGGCCGCCTGGTGCTCACCGACCCCGACGACATGCTCACCACCGGCATCGAGGTCGAGGCCCGCCCGCCGGGCAAGAAGATCAAGCGGCTGTCGCTGCTGTCCGGCGGCGAGCGGTCCCTGACCGCGGTCGCCCTGCTGTGCGCGATCTTCCGGGCCCGCCCCTCGCCGTTCTACATCATGGACGAGGTCGAGGCGGCGCTCGACGACGTCAACCTCGGCCGCCTGATCACCCTCTTCGAGCAGCTCCGCGAGAAGAGCCAGCTGATCATCATCACGCACCAGAAGCGCACGATGGAGGTCGCCGACGCCCTGTACGGCGTCACCATGCGCCAAGGTGTGACCGAGGTCATCTCCCAGCGGCTCCGCACGGAAGAAGCGGCATGATCCAGCGCCCCATCGCTCTGCTGATCGATTTCGACGGTGTACTGCGCCGCCACGATCCGGCGATCGCCGCCGCGATCGAGACCCGGCACGGCCTGGAGCCTGGCGCGATCCTCGCCGCCGGCCTCGAGTGGGACCGGCAGCTGCCCGCGATCACCGGGCAGATCAAGCGCGAGGAGTGGCTCGAGTCGATCGCCGAACACCTGGGCATCGATGAGGCCGTCGTCCTGGAATGGGACACGGACAGGGGCGAGATCGTGCCCGAGGTGCTGCGTTTCGTGAAGGACGTCCGGGCCGCCGGGATGAAGGTCGGCCTGGCCACCAACGCCATGGACGACCTCGCCGACGTCCTCGCCCTGCACGGAATCACCACTCAGTTCGACGCGGTCGCCAACTCCTCGGAGATCGGGGTGCACAAGCCCGCCCCGGGCTACTTCCGGGCCGCGTGCGCCCTGATCGGCGCCCACCCGAAGCAGTGCCTCTTCATCGACGACAGCGACCGCAACATCCGCGCGGCGCGAGCGGCAGGCCTCTCGGCCTACCGCTACACACCGGGCGACGATCTGGGCTACGCGCGCAAGGCGCTGGGGATCTAGAGCGCCGACTCGATCGCCTTGACGACCTCGTCCGACTTGGGGGTGGCCCGGGGCGAGAAGCGCGCCGCGACCGTGCCGTCCGCGGCGACCAGGAACTTCTCGAAGTTCCACCGGATGTCGCCGGTGTGGCCCTCGACGTCCGGGGTGTCCACCAGCTGCTGGTAGAGCGGGTGGCGGGCGTCGCCGTTGACCTCGACCTTCTCCGTCATCGGGAAGGTCACGCCGTAGGTGGTGCTGCAGAACTCGGCGATCTCCTCGGTCGTGCCGGGTTCCTGGCCGCCGAACTGGTTGCACGGCACGCCGAGCACCGTGAAGCCGCGGTCCGCGTACTCCTTCTGCAGCGCCTCCAGCTCGGCGTACTGCGGGGTCAGCCCGCACCGCGAGGCGACGTTGACGACCAGCACGGGGTGACCGCGGAATCGACCAAGGTCCAAGGGATCGCCCTGCAGGTCGGCGATCTCGACGTCGTAGAAGCTCATGCCGTCACCTCCGCTGCGCTCCGGTGCCAGCCTGAGCTCCACCCTGCACTCATGATTCGCACTCCTCCGCTTCGCTCCGGATCGCTCATGCGTTGATCGTATCCGCGCTTGACTTCGGAGGTTCGTTCGGTAGATTAACAAAGACCGATTTCGGTGAGCCCACCCTCACTCACCGCGGTCCTGCCTTCATCCTCGCCGGACGGCGCCGGCGGACCTGCCCTGCGCGCGACATGCGCCCGGGCACGCCCGCGACCGCCGTCTTCCGAGGAGGGCTCAGCCATCATGGCCGTTGTCACCGTGCGCAATCCCGGCACCGCGGAAGTGCTGGGGGAGGTGCCGGCGACCGACGCCGCACAGGTCGCCGCGACCGTCGAGCGGGCCCGGCAAGGGCAGCGCGCGATGGCCGCCACCCCCGCGCACGAGCGCGCCGACCTGCTGCGCCGCGTCGCCGACCGGATCGACGCCGAGCGTGAGGATCTCGCCCGGCTCCTCGCCGCCGAGAACGGCAAACCCATCCAGCAGACACGGGGCGAGATCGACGCCGCCGTGCGCATCTTCCGCGGCACCGCGGGGGAGGCGACCAGGCTCTTCGGCCGGCAGATCCCCCTGGACGCCGTGCCGGGGCTGGAGCGGCACCTGGCGGTCACGATGCGCGAGCCGCTCGGCGTCGTCGCCGCGCTGGTGCCGTTCAACTACCCCGTCGAGCTGTACGCGCACAAGGCCGCCGCCGCCCTCGCCGCCGGCAACGCGGTCGTCGTGCAGCCGCCGGCCCGCTGCCCCCTCACCGTGCTGCGGATCGCCGACCTGGTCTCGGAGGCCGGTGCACCCGTGGACGCGCACCAGGTCGTCATCGGTGGCGCCGAGGTCAGCCGGCAGCTGGCCGAGCTGCCCGGGATCGCCGCGGTGACCCTGACCGGCAGCACCGCCGCCGGCCGGGAGATCGCCCGCCGCGCCGCCGGCACCCTCAAGCAGGTGTCGCTGGAGCTGGGCGGCAACGACGCGCTGATCGTCTGCGACGACGCCGACGCCGAGGAGGCCGCCCGCGCCGTCGTCCTCGGCCGGCTCGCCCGCGGCAACGGCCAGATCTGCTGCGCGGTGAAGCGGGTGTACGTGCAGGCGGGCGTCCACGACGCGTTCGTCGACGCCCTCATCGCGCAGACGGCGAAACTGTCGGTCGGCGACCAGCTCCTGGAGTCCACCGACGTCGGCCCGCTCATCGCCGAGGAGGCCGCCGGGCGGGTGCTCGACGCCGTGCGCGCCCTCGTCGCCGACGGCGCCCGGCTGGTCGCCGGCGGGATCCGCACGCGGGCGTTCATGGACCCGACGGTCCTGCTCGACGTGCCCGCGGACAGCCCGGCCTTCGCCGAGGAGATCTTCGGGCCGGTGGCGCCCGTCGCCCGCTTCGACGACCCGCAGGAGGCGGTCCGGCTCGCCAACGCCTCGCCGTACGGGCTGCACGCCGCCGTCTTCACCCGCGACATCTCCCGCGCGCTGAGCATCGCCCGGCAGCTGGACGTCGGCGGCGTCGTGGTCAACGGATCCACCGCGCTGCGGGCGGAGAACCTGCCGTTCGGCGGCACCAAGGACACCGGCGGCTACCGGGAGGGCATCCACGACACGGTCCTGGACTTCACCCGGCAGAAGACCGTCGTGGTCATGGACGCCTTCCGATGACGCTGCGGCTGCACGACGTCCACAAGTCCTACGGCGGCGTCGAGGTCCTGCACGGCGTCACGCTGCACGGCGAGCCCGGTGAGGTCCTCGCGGTCGTGGGCGCCAACGGTGCCGGCAAGTCCACCCTGATCAAGATCCTGTCGGGTGCGGTACCGATGAGCTCCGGCGCCCTGTCGTGGGACGGCTCGGAGCTCGACCTGCGCTCACCGCACGACGCGCACGCGCACGGCATCCGCACCGTGCACCAGGAGCTCTCCCTGGTGCCCGAGCTGTCGGTCACGGAGAACCTGCTGATGGGCAACTTCCCGCGGCGGCTCGGCCTGATCGACTGGCCCGCCGCGCACCGCCGGGCGCGGCAGCTGCTGGACGAGGCCGGCTTCGGCGGCATCGACCCCCGCACCCGCGCGGGGCGGCTGTCCGTGGCCCGGCAGCAGATGGCCGAGATCGCCAAGGCCCTCGTCAGCGAGCCGCGGGTGCTCGTCCTGGACGAGCCGTCCGCGGTCCTGGCCGGCGCCGACCTCGACGCGCTGTTCGCGCTGATCCGGCGGTTGCAGGCGCGCGGGGTCCTGGTGGTGTACGTGTCGCACCGCCTCGCCGAGGTCCTCGAGCTCGCCACCCGGATCGTCGTGGTCAAGGACGGCCGGGTCGTGGCGACGACCACCCCGGACGCCACCGACGAGGGCTCGCTCATCAGGCTCATGGCCGGCCGGACCCTGGACCGCATCTACCCCGAGCGCCGCCCGGCCCCGGGCGAGCCGCTGCTGCACGTCGACGGACTCGGCAGGACGGGGGAGTTCGACGGTGTGTCGTTCACGCTGCGGGCCGGGGAGATCGTCGGGCTGTTCGGCCTGGTCGGGTCGGGCCGCACCGAACTCGCCGCCTGCGTCTTCGGTGCGACCCGGCCGGCCACCGGCACGGCGTTCCGGAGTCCTGGGGAGGCCATCCGGGCCGGCGTGGCGATGGTCACCGAGGACCGGGCCGGCAGCGGACTGGTCCTTGGCATGACCGTCAGGGACAACATCGGGCTCACCACCTGGCGCTCCACCGCCCGCGGCCCGTTCATCGACCGCCGGCTCCAGCGCGCCGACGCGGCCACCATGCTGCAGACCCTCGCCATCGCGCCGGAGGACTGCGCGAACATGCCCGTCGTCCACCTGAGCGGCGGCAACCAGCAGAAGGTCGTGCTCGCCAAATGGCTGCTCACCGGCCCACGGGTGCTGATCCTCGACGAACCCACCCGCGGCGTCGACATGGCCACCCGCGTCGACATCTACCGCATGGTCGACCGCCTCGCCCGCGACGGCCTCGCGGTGCTGCTCATCTCCTCCGACCTGACCGAGGTGCTCGGCGCCACCGACCGTGTCCTCGTCATGCGGCAGGGCCGGCTCACCGGCGAACTGCCCTCCGCCGGCACCACCGAGGAACAGGTCCTGGAAAGGGCGATCGCATGACAACGTTGGCTGTCCGCGTGAAAGGGCGGGACGTGACCGTGGAGGTGGCGTTCACGCTGCTCATCGCGGCGCTGATCGTCGTGGCCGCCACCACTTCGGAGAGCTTCCTCACCCAGACCAACATCACCAACCTGCTCAAGCAGATGGTCACCACCGGGCTGCTCGCCTTCGGCATGCTCGTGGTCATCCTCACCGGCGGCATCGACCTGTCCGTCGGCTCGGTCGTCGCGTTCGCCGGCATCACCACCGCCGGCCTGGCCGCGGACCTGCCGCTGCCCGTGGCGATGCTGGTCGGCGTCGCCGGCGGCGTCGCGTTCGGTGCCGTCAACGGCGTCCTCGTGGCCCGGTTCGGGCTCGCGCCGTTCGTGGTGACCCTCGCGGCACTCACCACGATCCGCGGGCTCGCGTTCGTCTACTCCGAGGTGCCGATCGCACCGGCCGACCCCGCGTTCCTCACGCTGGGCTCGGCCATGATCGGCCCCGTACCCCTGATCACGCTGATCATGCTGGCCGTCTTCGGGATCGGCGGCGTGTTCCTGGCCCGGACGCCACCCGGGCGCTCGATCATCGCCATCGGCGGCAACGCCGAGACGGTCCGCCTCGCGGGCATCGACGTGCGACGGCACCTCGTGCTCGCCTACAGCATCAGCGGCTTCTGTGCCGGACTCGCCGGAATCATCCTCACCAGCAGAGTCGGCATCGCACAACCCAGCGTCGGGGTCGCCTTCGAGCTCGACGCGATCGCGGCCTGCGTCATCGGCGGCGCGAGCCTGTCCGGCGGCCGGGGTTCGGCGAAGGGTGCCTTCGGCGGGGTGCTCGTCCTGGTCCTGATCAACAACCTGCTCAACCTCTACGGCGTGCAGTCGTTCTGGCAGCAGGTGCTCAAGGGACTGATCATCATCGCGGTCATCCTCGTGCAGCGCACGCGGGTGCCGCGCTCCGAAGCGAAGGGACGCGCATGAGAAAAGCCTTATCCCTGCTCCTGGTGGCGACGCTCGGGCTGGCGGGCTGCAGTGACGACAAGGCGGCCGGCGGCGACAAGACCTACACGGTGGGGGTCGCCAACTTCCTGCTCAGCGGGCCGTACTTCAGCGGCATGGACGCCGCCATCGCCGCGCAGGCCAAGACCAAGGGCAACGTGAAGATCATCAGCAACGACGCCGGGGGCGACGCCGCCAAGCTCGCCGCCAACGTCGAGGACCTGCTGAGCAAGAACGTCGACGCGATCATCATCTCCGGCGGCCCGCTCGAGTCGGCGCCGGCCGCGCTCAACGCGATCAAGGCGGCGAAGAAGCCCGTCATCCTCGTCGACCGGAAGTTCGCCACCGGCGAGTACACCAGCTGGATCGGGCCCGACAACGAGGCCATCGGCAAGCAGGACGGCGAGTTCCTGGCGGCCCGCGTCAAGGGCAAGGTCGCGATCATCAAGGGCGGACCGGCCGACAACTCGATCGGCCTGGCCCGCACCAACGGGCTGAAGTCGGTCCTCGGCACCAAGGCCGACATCACCCTGGTCGAGGCCCCCGACTTCGGCAACTGGGGCTCCGACGGCGGGCTCACCGTCATGGAGGGCCTGCTCGCCAAGCACGCCGACCTCGTCGCCGTCTTCTGCGAGAACGACGCCATGTGCCTCGGCGCGCAGCGGGCGATCGCCGCCGCGGGCAAGACCGGCCAGATCGTCCTCGCCGGCGTCGACGGGCAGGCCGAGGCGCTCAAGGCGATCCTCGACGGCACCAACTACGTCGTGACCGGCCTGAACAGCCCCAACGTGATCGGCAAGCTCGCCCTGGACCGCACCGTCGAGGTGCTCGGCGGCGCCAAGGTCGAGAAGGACACCGTCGTGCCGTCGCCGCAGATCACCAAGGACAACGCGTCCCAATACCTCTAGGAGCCCGCTGTGAGACGACTGCTCACCGGGGTGTTGGTGGCCGGGTCGCTGATCGCGATCCCGGCCGCCCCCGCCGCCCCTGTATTTGCTGCCGGGCCCACCTGGCGCCTGCTCTACTCCGAGAACTTCGCCCAGCCCATCAACACCGGCAACGCGGCGTGGGTCCGTGAGACCTACGCCAACCCGTTCGACACCATCACCGACGACGCCGGGCAGTGGTACCGCAACGACTACGGCCCCGCCTGGACGACCCAGTTCAACTCCTTCGACACCTACCGCAAGGAGTTCACCGTCGGCCAGAACGGCTGGCTCACCGCCTCCCTGTCCGCACGCGACTTCAACAAGGACGGCGTGCTGGAGGCGCCCCCGTCGATCACCACCGCCACGGTGGGCGGGTCCAGCGCCGCGGTCCTCAACGTCCCCGAGAGCACCGGCGGCGCGATCTTCCGGCCGACCCAGGCGCTGCCCGACCAGTACCGCATCGAATACAAGCTCAAGACGATCGACTTCGGCGGCAAGCGCAACGGCACCATCAACTACGGCGGCCGGGTCAACGGCTACAGCACGGCCGGCTGCAAGACCCAGCACCCGTGGGGCGAGGGCTCCAACAGCCCCGGCTGGAGCGGCAACGCGGCCGTGCCCTACTGCGAGTGGCAGGACGTGCGGGCCGGACCTTACGGGTACAACGGCTTCCACTTCCTGTCCATCGTGGACTTCGCGAACCCGGCCCCGCGCAACAACCACTTCTGGCACTACCACCGCAAGGTGCTGATGGACTCCTTCTCCCAGCACCCCGACCGGGTCGGCTCCGGCACCGGCGGCCGGGTCTGCAACGCCGCCACCAACACCTACTACAACTACCGCGACGGCAACTTCAACACCGTCAACATGTGGCTGTCCGGCATGCCCAACTGGAACCCCGGCGCCGGCGGCCTGCCCGGCAACTCCCAGTGGTTCATGACCAGCTGCTCCGGCGGCGCCGCGGAGAACCAGCTCTCCAGCGCCGCCGAGCTGCAGCCCGAGCTGATGCCGAACGAGTTCTACACGTTCGCCATCGAACGCGACGCGACCGGCTACACCCTCGAGGCGAGCGGCAACTTCGCCCGCTCCGGCCAGCGGACGCTGCGCTTCCACCGCGACTTCGTCGTCAACAACGTGCCCATCTGGCACTACAACACCACGGCCGCCGGGTACAACGGCCAGTTCAACGGCAACCTGGTCCAGAACGACGACTTCGGCAGCACCACCTGGCCGAACCAGTGGCCGGCCGGGTCGGCGTACCCCGACTCGTTCGTCATCGGCGACCTCTACACCAACGTCTACGAGGGCAGCGCCAGCCTCACCGACATCAAGCTGTTCGTCCCGGAGACGACCCCGCCGGTCACGAACCTGGCACTGAACAAGCCGGCGACCGCATCCTCGCAGTGCGCCGCGGCCGAGGCCCCCGCGAAGGCCGTCAACGGCAGCTGGACCGGCGGCCTCTCGGACAAATGGTGCGCGCTGGGCACCGGCAAGTGGCTGCGGGTCGATCTCGGCTCGAACCAGCAGGTCGGCAGGGTCGTCCTGCGCCACTCCGGCGCCGGCGGCGAGAAGACCAGCTGGAACACGAAGGACTTCGACCTGCAGACCAGCCTCGACGGCAACACGTGGACCACGGTCGCCCAGGTCAGAGGCAACACGGCGAGCACGACCACGCACACGTTCACCCCGGTCACCGCCCGCCACCTCCGCCTGAACGTGATCACCCCGACGAACGACTCGGACACGGCCGCCCGCATCTTCGAACTGGAGGCGTACGCAACCTGACCCCCGCGTCGACCTTGGAGACCTCGGCCCGCCCCGGGTCAAGGTCTCCGAGGTCAACCACAAGGGCTTCCTGCTCCGGTCCGTCGACGGTCGCGCCCACGACGGACCGGAGCAGGGAAAACGCGACTCGTCTAGCGTTGGTGAGGTGGCGGAGCAGCTGGCGGTGGGCGCGGTCGTGCGGCGGGGCAAGGACGTCCTCCTGGTCAGCGAACAGACCGACGGCGACACCGTCTGGGCCCTGCCCGGCGGTGCGGTCGAGGCGGCCGAACCGCTGCTGGCCAGGGTCGCGCAGGAGGCCGGCTTCGCCGCGGTGACGGCCGAGCGGCTGCTGTGGGTGGCCAGGTACGCGGCCGGCGGCGCCCACTACGAGATGCTCGGCTTCGAGGTGACCGGCGTCGGCCCGCACGACGGCTCAGGTGCGTGGGTCCACCTGGCGGAGGCGGTCGAGCGGCTGGGACGCATGTGGTTCGCGCCGATCAGGGAGCCCGCTGTGGCATATCTCACCGGCCGGGCCAGGGTCGCGACGGTGTGGACCTGGGCAGCCCTCGACGAGCCACCGGCCACCGTGCCCCACGTGGCCCTCTGATCCGCGGCGGCGTGTGGCACGTGGGGCGGGAGCGGACAGGAGCGGTCAGGTCAGTTTGAGGGAGGCGACCTGGCCGAGGGTCTTGTCGGGGCGGGTGCCCTCGATCATGACGTGGGCGGAGCGGCCGTCGAGCAGGAGGACGCCGACGGCGTTGCCGAAGTAGGGGTCGGCGGTCTTGTCCCAGCGGACCGGTGGGGCGGGCAGGCCGACGGCGCGGGCCATGGAGCGCATGAGTTTCGCGGCGGGCGGGTTCCAGCCGAACTTCATCGCGGGGCGGATGTACTTCGGCATGTCGTTGTGCACCGGGGAGCAGGTCAGCTGGTGGATCGGGCTGACCACCGACGGGCCCAGGACGGCGCGGGCGGCGTAGGAGTGGTGCACGTCACCGGAGAGGACGCTGATCGACGCCGGGGGCGGTGTGACGCCGCCCTGGCCGGAGCCGACGTCGCTGAGCAGGGCGGTGAGGGCGTCGAACGAGCGCTTGAAGGCGGCCCAGTGCTCCAGGTCGACGGCCTGGCGCAGCTTCTCGCCGAACTTGGAGACCCAGTCGCGGGGTGACTCGGCCAGCCGCTCGGTCGCGGCCTCCAGGTGGTGGATCGCCGGGGGCAGCAGCCACGGCAGCGAGGAGCCGATCAGCAGGTGGTCGTAGTCGCCGGGGAGCTGCTCGGTGAACCAGGTCCACTCCGACTCGGCCAGCATCGCCCGGTGGCCGCGCGCCAGGACGCGGGCGGCGCGGTTGTCGACGACGACCAGGCGGGTGCGGTCGATGTCGATGGCGTAGCTCCACCGGTAGGCGGTGGGTTCGTGGTCGGCGCCGGTGCCGAACGCGTCGAGGACCTCGGTGGCGTCATCGGCGGCCATCACGGCGGCGTAGACCCGGTCGCCCTCCAGCGCGCTCGGGGCGATGTTGCCCAGGTGCTGGTAGACCCAGTAGGAGGACAGACCGGCCTGGATGCGCTCCTCCCACCAGGACAGCGCCGACACGGCGCTGCGCCAGCGGTCGGAGGTGTTCCAGTCGTCGATGATCTCGTGGTCGTCGAAGATCATCACGCTGGGCACGGTGGACAGCAGCCAGCGGATCTCGGGGTCGCCCCACGAGTCGAGGTACAGCTTCGTGTACTCGTGGAAGTCCACCACCTGCTTCTTCGGCGCGTCGGCGCGGCGCTTGCGGCGGCGGAGCCACTTCTGGATCTTCTCGGGGGTCTCGTCGGCGTAGACCTGGTCGCCGAGCAGCACGAGCATGTCGGGCCACTCGGTCGGCGCTTCGGCGTTGATCGACTCGATGAGCCGGCCCGCGTAGGCGTCCAGCGCGTCGGGCGGGAAGCGGGTCACGCTCAGCGGGCTCGACTCGCGGCACGAGCCGAAGATCAGCCGGACGGGTGCGCCGTCGGGCCTCGTGCGGATCGCCGAGGGTGGTGACGTGTTCTCCGGCAGCGGCCAGACCTCGCTGCCGTCGATTTTCACGGTGTACGGCGTCACGGCGTCCCGGGGCAGTCCCGACACCACGACCAGGGCGTAGTGGTGTCCATGGACCGTGAAGGTGCGGGCGGACCCGGCGGCGGGGGCGGCGTCGACCTCGACCGTTGCCGGGTGCGCCGTCTCCACCCAGATCGTCGCGCGGTCGCCCTCGACGCGGCGCAGCACGGGGCCGAGAACCAGCGGCCCGCGATCCTCGTCGAGGGTCTGGGATGTGTCGTCCGGCATGTCATGGACCTCCAGGACGGTCGGGGGCGGTGCACAGAAGATGATCCTGCGTGGGCGGACCTGGCGCCACTTCGGGCCGCGGCGCGCGTCGTCTGGGAGGATTCCTGCCATGGAGTCGTACATCGTCTTCGGCCTGGTGCTGCTCGTCGTGGTGATCGGGGCGACCCTCGCGCTGGTAGCGCCCCGTTTCCGCAAGCCGCCAACCCTCCCACCGGCACAGAAGCCGACCGCTCCGACGAAGCAGGTGCCACCGGCACCGACGAAACAGGCACCCGCGAAGCCGGCACCGACGAAGCAGGCGCCGCCCGTACCGACGAAACCGCCGAAGAAGCAGGTGCCGCCCCCGCCTCCGGTGGTCGAGGCGCCGCCTCCGGTCGTCGAAGCGCCTCCGCCCGTCGTCGAGGCACCGCCCCCGGTCGTCGAGACGCCCGAGCCGACCGCCGGGCGCCTGGTGCGGCTGCGGGCCCGGCTGTCGCGGTCGCAGAACGTGTTCGGCAAGGGCCTGCTCGCCCTGCTGTCGCGGGACAAGCTCGACGACGACACCTGGGACGAGATCGAGGAGACCCTCATCGGCGCCGACGTCGGGGTCACCGCGACCACCGAGATCGTCGGCAAGCTGCGGGAGCGGGCCCGGGTCCACGGCACCGCGACCGCCTCCGAGCTGCGCGGCATGCTCTCCGACGAGCTCGTCGCCGCGCTCGCGCCGGAGATGGACCGCAGCCTGGCCGCCACCCAGCGCGACGGGCGCCCGGCGGTCCTGCTGATCGTCGGCGTCAACGGCGCGGGCAAGACGACCACCTGCGGCAAGATCGCCCGGGTGCTGATCGCCGACGGGCACACGGTCCTGATGGGCGCCGCCGACACCTTCCGGGCGGCCGCCGCGGAGCAGCTCGCCACCTGGGGAGGCCGGGTGGGCGCGGAGGTGGTCCGCGGGCCCGAGGGAGCAGATCCGGCGTCGGTGGCGTTCGACGCGGTCAAACGGGGTATCGAAGCTGGTGTGGACACCGTGCTGATCGACACGGCCGGCCGGCTGCAGAACAAGGTCGGCCTGATGGATGAGCTGGGCAAGGTCAAACGGGTCGTGGAGAAGCACGGCCCGGTCGACGAGACCCTGCTGATCCTCGACGCCACCACCGGTCAGAACGGCCTTGAGCAGGCACGGGTCTTCACCGAGGTGGTCGACGTCACGGGTGTGGTGCTCACCAAGCTCGACGGCACCGCCAAGGGTGGCATCGTCATCGCCGTCCAGCGCAAACTGGGCATCCCCGTGAAGCTGGTCGGCCTCGGCGAGGGCCCCGACGACCTGGCTCCGTTCGATGCCCGACAGTTCGTCGACGCACTCATTGGCACGGACGCGTAACCTCGGACGGTAGCTTGGCACGGTAACGACGAAGCTGATGAAGGACGACACGTGACGCAGCAGGAGATCCCCCTCCACGGCGGAAACACCTCCGTCGTGGTGCGCTCGGGAGACACCGTGCGCCGCAACGCCGGCCCATGGACGCCGGCGGTGCATGCGCTGCTGCGGCACCTGGAGTATGTCGGGTTCACCGGCGCGCCACGGGCGTTCGGCATCGACGAGCGGGGCCGCGAGGTCCTGTCCTACCTGGAGGGCGAGTCGGGCGGCTATCCGCTCGCCCCGCACTGGGTGACCGACGAGGCCATGGTGACCGTGGCGACGATGCTGCGGATGTTCCACGACGCGCAGGCCGGGTTCCGCCCGCCGCCCAACGCGGTGTGGCGCTCCTTCGGCCCGCCGCCGCCGGACACCGAGGTGATCTGTCACCACGATGCGGCGCCGCACAACGTCATCTGGCGGCCCGACGGGACGTTGTCGCTGATCGACTTCGACCTCGCCTCGCCGGGCGCCAGGATCTACGACGTGGCGTATGCGGCCTGGACGTGGGTGCCGCTCTTCTCCGACCGGGACTCCTACACGCTGGGCTGGAAGCGGCCGAACCGGCCACGGCGGCTGCGCATGTTCGCCGACGCGTATGGGCTGACCCCGCGCGACCGGCACCGCCTCGTGCGTGTCATCCGGAAACGGATCGTTGATCACATCGAGGGAATTCGACGGATGGCGGCCGCGGGAGACCCGGCCTTCGTGCGCATCGTGCACAAGGGACATCTCCGTCGTCCGGTCCGTGACCTGCGGCTCATCGACTACGAACGGCATACGCTCGAATACGCACTTCGATAGGGCTTGTCCGACGTGTGAATGTTTCTTCACACGCTGGAAACATGACGTGATGCTTTAGAAACCGCTCAGCGCCGGTGCGCGAAACGTGGGCCCTGGAAGCTCTCGCGCAACCGGCTGACAGGGCAGCGCTGCCTCGAAGGTCGGGAGGGAGGATCTCGACTACTAGGAGGCCAGCGTGCCTGAAGCGACCATCGATACCGGCAACACCGCTTGGTTGCTGGTTTCGACAGCGCTCGTGCTGCTCATGACGCCGGGTCTGGCACTGTTCTACGGTGGCCTGAACCGTTCCAAAGGCGTCCTCAACATGATGATGATGAGCTTCTCGACCATCGGGCTCGTCAGCATCCTCTGGCTGTTCTACGGCTTCTCGGCGTCGTTCGGCACGGACAGCGCGGGTGGCTTTATCGGTAACCTCGGCGACTACCTGGGGACCAAGACCTACACGGATCTGTTCTGGGGTGCCACCGACGAGAACCCGAGTGGCATCGGCATCCCGACCTACGTCTTCATGGTGTTCCAGATGACGTTCGCCGTCATCACCGTCGCCCTGATCAGCGGCGCGATCGCCGACCGGGCCAAGTTCGCCGGCTGGCTGCTCTTCGCGTTCGGCTGGGCCACGTTGGTCTACTTCCCCGTCGCCCACAACGTGTGGGGCGGCGGCTGGATCTTCCAGAAGCTCCACCCGCTCGACTTCGCCGGTGGCACCGCGGTCCACATCAACGCCGGTGCGGCAGCACTCGGTGTGGCACTGGTCCTCGGTAAGCGCATCGGCTGGCCGCGCGAGAGCATGAAGCCGCACAACGTGCCGTTCGTCGCCCTGGGCGCCGGTCTGCTGTGGTTCGGCTGGTTCGGTTTCAACGCGGGTTCCGAGCTCACCGTCGACGGTGTGACCGGCCTGGCGTTCGTCAACACCCAGGTCGCCACCGCCGCGGCCGTGCTCGGCTGGGTCATCGTCGAGTGGATTCGTGACCGCAAGCCGACCCTGGTCGGTGCCTCGTCCGGTGCCATCGCCGGTCTGGTCGCGATCACCCCCGCCTGTGGCTTCATCGACTCGTGGGCCGCCGTCCTGCTCGGTCTCGCGGCCGGCATCCTCTGCGCCCTCGCGGTGAGCCTCAAGTACCGCTTCGGCTTCGACGACTCGCTCGACGTCGTGGGCGTCCACTTCGTCGGTGGCTGGCTGGGCTCCCTGGCCCTGGGCTTCTTCGCCAACTCGGACCTCAACGCGGCGATCACCGACGTGGTCGGCGCCAAGGACGGTCTGTTCTTCGGTGGCGGTGCGGCACAGCTCGGCGCGCAGGCCGGTGCGAGCGCTATCGTGACGGTCTACTCGTTCGCGGTCGCCTTCGTCCTCGCGTTCATCATCGAGAAGACGGTCGGCTTCCGGATCAGCACGGAGGCGGAGGTCGAGGGCATCGACATCTCGGAGCACGCCGAGAGTGGCTACGACCTGAACAACCCGGGCAGCAGCGGCTCGGCCGGCGGGTTCGCTCTCGCCGGGATCGGTGGAAGTGCACCAGCGGCACCGGCGGCACAAGCCCCGGCGTCGGAATCAGTTGCCGGTTAGCGTCGAGGGATGACGGAGGGAATGGGCATGAAGCTGGTGACCGCGGTCATCAAGCCGTACCAGCTCGACGCGGTGAAAGAGGCCCTGCACGCACTTGGTGTGGCCGGCCTGACCGTGAGCGAGGTTCAGGGGTACGGGCGTCAGAAGGGCCACACCGAGGTCTACCGCGGTGCGGAGTACACGGTGGAGTTCGTCCCGAAGATCCGCGTCGAGATCGTCACCGACGAGCTGGACTTCGAGAAGGTCGTGGACGCCATCGTCACCGCCGCCCGCACCGGCAAGATCGGTGACGGCAAGGTGTGGGTCACCTCGGTCGACGAGGTCATCCGGGTCCGCACCGGCGAGCGCGGCCTCGACGCCCTGTAGTCGAGCGCTGATCTTTACCTGAATACTGATCACATGACGCAACCGTCGGCGCCCGTTCCGGTCCTTTCCACCGGGGCGGGCGCCGTCGCGCGTGCCGGGCGCTCCGCGGCGCTGGACGCCTGGCTGGCCGCCGTCTACGCGTCGGCGGGCGGTCCCGGTGAGGGCGTCGCGCTCGTCGCCGTCGGTGGGCTCGGCCGCCGTGAGTGCGCCCCGCGCAGCGATCTGGACCTGGTGCTGCTGCACGGCTCCGGGGGCTCGGTCTCCGCCGACGAGCTCGGCACCCGGATCTGGTATCAGATCTGGGACGCGAAGTTCGCGCTCGACCACTCCACCCGCAGCCTTGAGCAGGCCCTGGCGCTGGCCCGGGAGGATCTCAAGGTCGCTCTCGGGCTGCTCGACGCGCGGCTCATCGCCGGCGACGCCCGCCTGCTCGCCCGCCTGCACGCCGACGCCGTCGCGCAGTGGCGGCGCGAGGCGCGGCACCTGCTGCCCGCGCTGCGCGCGCTCACCCAGGCCCGCTGGGACGCCCACGGTGAGCTCGCGTTCCTGCTCGAGGGCGACGTCAAGGAGTCCCGCGGCGGCCTGCGCGACGTGGGCGTGCTGCGCGGCATCGGCTACGCCGGCGTCGCCGACGGCCCCCGCCCGGCGGTCCGCGGCGCCCACAGCACCCTGCTCGACGTCCGCGACGCGCTGCACGCCGTGCGGGGCCGCCGGGTCGACCGGCTCCTCGCCCAGGACCGCGACGAGGTCGCGGAGCTGCTCGACCTCGGCGACCGCGACGAGGTGCTGCGGCGCATCGCCGAGGCGGCCCGCACCATCGCGTATGCCAGCGACGACGCCTGGCGCGCGGTGGAGCGCTGGTCCGCCCCCGGCATGCGCGGCCACGCCGAGCGCCGACCCTGGCCCGCGACGTCGTCGAGCAGCACGGCGAGGTCGTCCTCGCGCGGGCGGCCGTGACCCCGCGGCCCGACCCGACCCTGCCGCTGCGCGTCGCCGCCGCGGCGGCCCGCGCCGAGCTGCCGATCGCGCACGCGACCCTGGAGTGGCTCGGCGGGTTCGCCGCGCCGATGCCGCAGCCGTGGCCGGCGCCCGCACGGGACGCCCTGCTCACGCTGCTGGGCAGCGGCCCGTCGATGATCTCGATCTGGGAGGCCTGCGACCGGTACGGCCTGGTCGTGAACTGGCTGCCCGAGTGGGCCCGGGTCCGCAGCCTGCCGCAGCACAGCCCGGTGCACCTGTTCACCGTCGACCGGCACCTGGTCGAGACGGCCCGGCACGCGGCGAAGCTGTCCCGCGACGTCGACCGCCCGGACCTGCTGGTGCTCTGCGGGCTGCTGCACGACGTCGGCAAGGGCCTGCCCGGCGACCATAGCACCGTCGGCGCGCCGATCGCCGCCGACATCGCGTCCCGGCTCGGGTTGCCGTCCGCGGACGTCGCGCAGGTCGAGAAGGTCGTCCGGCTGCACCTGCTGCTGCCGGACACCGCGACCCGGCGCGATCTGAGCGACCCGCAGACCATCGGCACCGTCGCCGCCGCCGTCGGTGACGCCTCGACCCTCGCGGTGCTGCACGCGCTGGCCCGCGCCGACGCCGCCGCGACCGGGCCCGGCGCCTGGTCGGACTGGAAGGGCCGGCTGATCGCGGAGCTGGTCCGCCACGTCGAGCGGGCCCTGGACACCGGCGTGGTCGCGCCGCCGCCGTCGCCGGCCGCGGCGCTGCCCTCACCGGACAAGCTGCCGGCCGTGCAGATCGAGACCGACGCCGTGTCGGTGACCGCCGAGGACCGGCGCGGGCTGCTCGCGGCGGTGGCCGGCTGCCTGTCGCTGCACCGGCTCGACGTGGTCACCGCCGACACGCTCAGCGCCGGCGGCCTGGCCCGGATGGTCTGCGCGGTCCAGCCACGGTATGGCGGGGAGGTCGACAAGGAGGCGGTCGCCAGTGACCTGCGCCGCGCCGTGCTCGGCGAGCTGCCGGTCGCCGAGCGGCTCGCCGCCCGGGAGCGTTCCGCCAGGCACCGCACCGCGGTCCCGCCGCGGGTGGTGTGGCAGCCGGCGAGCGCCGCGACCGCCGCCACCGTCCTTGAGCTGCGCGCCTCCGACACCCCCGGCCTGCTCTTCCGGGTGGCGCGGGCCCTGGAGGACGTGGGCGCCGACGTGCGCTCCGCGCGGATCTCGACCCTCGGCGGCGAGGTCGTCGACGCCTTCTACCTGGCCGGTGACCTGTCCGCCGACGACCGTGCCCGGGTCGAGGACGCCGTGCTGCAGGCGGCAACGCCGGTATAGCGTCGGTTACCCTTTGCAGCAGCGCCTACCTCGAGGACGGATTCGTCGTGTTTGACACCCTGAGTGACCGGCTCTCCGGCATCTTCTCGAAGCTGAAGAGCAAGGGCAGGCTCACCGACGCGGACGTCGACGCCACCGCGCGGGAGATCCGGCTCGCACTGCTCGAGGCCGACGTCGCCTTGCCGGTGGTGAAGGACTTCATCTCCCGGCTCAAGGAGCGCGCCCGCGGCGCCGAGGTGTCCAAGGCCCTCAACCCGGCCCAGCAGGTCATCAAGATCGTCCACGAGGAGCTGGTCGCGACGCTCGGCGGCGAGGCCCGCCGGCTCCAGTTCGCCAAGACCGCCCCGACCGTGATCATGCTCGCCGGCCTCCAGGGCTCCGGCAAGACCACCCTGGCGGGCAAGCTCGCCCGGTGGCTCAAGGCCCAGGGGCACCAGCCGCTGCTGGTCGCCTGTGACCTCCAGCGCCCCAACGCCGTCAACCAGCTGCAGGTCCTCGGCGGCCGCGCCGGCGTCGAGGTCTACGCGCCGCAGCCCGGCAACGGCGTCGGCGACCCGGTCAGCGTCGCCCGCGAGTCGATCGAGCACGCCCGGCGCCAGATGCGCGACATCGTCATCGTCGACACCGCCGGCCGGCTCGGCATCGACGCCGAGATGATGCAGCAGGCCGCCGACATCCGCGACGCGGTCGACCCCGACGAGGTCATCTTCGTCATCGACGCGATGGTCGGCCAGGACGCCGTCACCACCGCCCAGGCGTTCCGCGACGGCGTCGGCATCACCGGCGTGGTCCTGTCCAAGCTCGACGGCGACGCCCGCGGTGGCGCCGCGCTCTCCGTCCGGCACGTCACCGGCCAGCCGATCATGTTCGCGTCGACCGGTGAGAAGCTCGAGGACTTCGACGTCTTCCACCCCGACCGGATGGCCTCGCGCATCCTCGGCATGGGTGACGTGCTCACCCTGATCGAGCAGGCCGAGCTGGCGTTCGAGGACGACCAGAAGGAGCGGATGGCCGCCAAGCTCATGGGCGGCGAGACGTTCACCCTCGAGGACTTCCTTGAGCAGCTGCAGGCCGTGCGGCGGATGGGCCCGATCGCCAACGTGCTGGCCATGATGCCCGGCATGGGGCAGATGAAGGACCAGATCGCCGAGATCGACGACAAGCACTTCGACAAGGTCACCGCGATCATCCGCTCGATGACCCCGGGCGAGCGCACCAACCCCAAGATCCTCAACGCGTCCCGCCGGGTCCGCATCGCCAACGGCTCCGGCGTCACCGTCACCGACGTCAACCAGCTGCTCAACCGCTTCGCCGACGCGCAGAAGATGATGAAGCAGATGGGCGGCATGATGGGCATGCCCGGCATGCGCCGCAAGGCCACCAAGTCGCCGAAGAACAAGCGCAAGGGCAGCAAGAGCGGCGGCGGTGCCCGGCAGCCCCGGCTCGGCGGCGGCATGCCGCAGCTGCCGGCGGGGTTCGACCCGGCGTCCATGGATCCCAACGCGGCGGGCCTGCCTGCCGGGTTCAAGCTGCCGAAGCTCGACTTCTCGAAGCTGCAGAAGCGTGACAAGGACTCCTGACGTCCTGCACGTCCGGGGCGTGCTGCTCCCGGACGACGCGACCACCGATCTCTGGCTGGTCGGCGACCGCGTGACGCTGACGCCCGTGCCTGGGGCGGTGACGGTCGCCGACGGCGGGTTCGTCCTGCCCGGGCTGGTCGACGCGCACTGCCACCTGGGCATCGCGCCCGGCGGTCACCCGTACGCGACCGTCGCCGCCGCCAAGGAGCTCGCGCTCGTCGACCGGGGCGCGGGCGTCCTGGCGATCCGTGACGCGGGCTCGCCGATCCCGTACGCGATGCTCGACGACGACCCGGAGGTGCCGCGGCTGGCCCGGGCCGGGCGGCACGTCGCCCCGCCGAAGCGCTACCTGCGCGACATCGGGGTCGAGGTCGGCGCCGCCTCCCTCGCCGAGGAGATCACCCGGCAGGCCGGGCTCGGCAACGGCTGGGTCAAGCTCGTCGGCGACTGGATCGACCGGGGCGTGGGCGACCTCGCGCCCGCCTGGGACCTCGACGCGATGGCCGGCGCGGTCGCCGCGGCCCACGCCGCCGGCGCCAGGGTCGCGGTGCACACGTTCGCCGAGGAGTCCGTGGCCGCGCTCGTGCGGGCCGGCGTGGACTCCGTCGAGCACGGCACCGGCCTGTCCGACGACGACATCGACGTGATGGCCGGCCGCGGCACCGCCCTGGTCCCGACGATGATCAACATCGCCACGTTCGGCGGGATCGCGGCCGCCGCCTCCGACAAGTTTCCCGGGTACGCCCGGCACATGCTCGCGCTGCGCGACCGCTTCCCGTCCGTGGTGCGCCACGCCCACGAGGCCGGTGTGGCGATCTACGTCGGCAGTGACGCCGGCGGCGGCATCGAGCACGGCCTCGCCGCCCAGGAGATGCTGCTGCTGCACCGCGCGGCCGGGATGCCCGCGGCGGACGTGCTGCGCGCCGGCTCGTGGGGCGCCCGGGAGTGGCTCGGCTTCCCCGGGCTGATCGAAGGCGGCCTCGCCGACCTGGTCGTGTATGACGGCGACCCGAGGCTCGACCTGACCGAGCTGCTCCACCCGAAGCGGATCATCCTCAAAGGCCGGGTCGTGGGGTGACGCTGAGCTTCGGACGGGCGGTCCTGCACCGGCACTTCGCCCGTGACACCCTCGTGTGGGCGCCCATGACCAGGGTCGTGGCCGACGACGAGCTCGGGCTGCGCCTGTGGCTGCCGACGGGGAGCCCGCTCATCCGGGAGGTCACCGTCGACGGGCGGGGCCCCCGCGACATGGCGTTCGCGGAGTGGGTGGAGACGCCCAAGAAGATCATCCAGGATGTGTACCGGGGCCCGAGCACCCTGAAGTTCAACCCGCGCGGCGCCGCGTATTCGGTGTGGTGGCTGTTCGACCCGGCAGGCCGCTTCCGCGCGTGGTACGTCAACCTGGAGGAGCCGTCGGTCACCTGGGACGACGGCGTCGTGGCCGGTGTCGACCTGACCGACCAGGACCTGGACATCTGGGTCTGGCCGGACCGGCGCTGGCACTGGAAGGACGAGGACGAGCTCACCGAGCGCCTCGCCTTCCCCGAGCACTACTGGGTCGGCGACGCCGAGGCGGTGTGGGAGCAGGGGCGGCGGGTCGTGCCGGCGATCGAGGCCGGCGCGTGGCCGTTCGACGGCACCTGGACCGGCTTCCGGCCGCCGGCGGACTGGAGCGTCCCGCCGCCCGTCACCGAGGGCTGGGACCGACCGAGGGAGCGTCGTTGAGCGTCAGGTTCGTGCCCGGGCAGGCCGTCATGCACCGCAACGTGCGCCGGGGCAGGATCGGCTGGGTCCGCCCGGCCAGGGTGGTCTCCGACGATGAGCGCGGGCTGCTGCTGTGGATCGCGCGGGGCACGCCGGTCGTCAACGAGGTCTCCGGCGACGGGTTCGGGATGCGCACGATGCCGTTCGCGGAGTTCGTGACCCGTGGCACGGCGCTGAAGCACGGCACCTGGAACGGGCCCGGCGTGCTCAAGCTGCACCGGCCCCACGATCCGTCGCACTCGGTCTGGTGGTTCCACGACGACGAGGGGCGTTTCGCCAACTGGTACGTCAACCTGGAGCAGCCCGCGATCCGGTGGAGCGACGAGGGTGGCGCGTCCGGCGTCGACGTCACCGACTGGGACCTCGACATCGTGGTGGCCCCGGACCGGTCGTGGCACTGGAAGGACGAGGAGGAGTTCCTGGAGCGCCTCGCGCTGCCCGAGCACTACTGGGTGCCCGACGAGGCGTTCGTCCGAGCCGAGGGTGAGCGGGTCGTGAAGGAGATCGAGGCGGGTGTGTTCCCGTTCGACGGCACCTGGACGGATTTCACCCCGCCCGCCGACTGGACGCTGCCCGGTCTCGAGCCTGGCTGGGACCGCGGTTTTTGCGGTGCGTAGCGGGTCTGGCACAATGGACCGCTGGTATCAGGTTTCGCGTCGAGCCCTCTAACCCGGCGTCGGGTCCTTTCCATCAGAGCAGAGCCGAAGGCGCCAATCCCCACGGTGTCCGGACGTTCGCTCGGCTTCCACACAGATCCAGGAGCGAGCAAACAAAGTGGCCGTCAAGATCCGGCTCCTGCGGATGGGCAAGATCCGCAACCCGCAGTACCGCATCGTCGTCGCCGACTCGCGCACCAAGCGTGACGGTCGGGCGATCGAGTTCGTCGGGCTCTACCACCCGAAGGAGGAGCCCTCGCGCATCGAGGTCAACTCCGAGCGCGTGCAGCACTGGCTCTCGGTCGGCGCGCAGCCGAGCGACGCCGTGCGGGCGATCCTCTCCAAGACCGGCGACTGGCAGCAGTTCAAGGGCCTGCCCGCGCCGGCAGAGCCGCTGAAGGTCAAGGCCGTCGCGCCCGACCGCCGGGCCACTTACGAGGCCGAGGCGCAGGCCGCCGCCGGTCTCGCCGAGGCGCCGAAGGCGAAGAAGGCCGCCGAGCCGAAGAAGAAGGCCGAGACTCCGGCTGAGGCTCCGGCCGAGGCCCCGGCCGCGCAGGCTGAGGAGCAGACCGGTGCCGGCGCCGGCACGGAGGCCTGACGTGCTGCGCCCCGCGTTGGAGCACCTGGTCAAGGGCATCGTCGACAATCCTGACGATGTCCGCGTCCGCATGGTCGACTCCCGTCGCGGCCAGCGCCTCGAGGTCCGCGTCAACCCGGAGGATCTCGGCACGGTGATCGGTCGCGGTGGTCGCACCGCGAAGGCACTGCGCCAGGTGATCACGTCGATCGGTGGTCGCGGCGTCCGCGTCGAGATCGTCGACGCGTACTGATCCATGCTCCTCGTCGTCGGTCAGATATTTCGTGCGCACGGCGTCCACGGCGAGGTCGTGGTCGACATCCGCACCGATGATCCGGCAGATCGCTTCGCCGTCGGGTCGGTCCTGGTGACCGACTCGACGGCGGTCCGGCATCTGCAGAACGTTCCCGAGGGCGCCTGGCGCCCTCCGGCGACCGTCACGGTCGAGTCGGTCCGCCCGCACCAGGGCAAGCTGCTCATCGTGTTCGAGGGCGTCTACGACCGCAACCTCGCCGAGGACATGCGGGGCGTGCTGCTCTGCGTCGACAGCGCCACCATCCCGGCCCCGACGGATCCCGACGAGTTCAACGACTACGACCTCGTCGGTCTCGCCATCGTCGACACGGCGGGGGAGAAGCTCGGCGAGCTGCTGCGCGTCGACCACGCACCCGCGCACGACCTGCTGGTCGTCCGGCTCACCGACGGCCGCACCGGCCTGGTGCCGTTCGTCCGGGAGATCGTCCCCGAGGTCGACGTGCCCGGCGGGCGGATCGTCGTCACCCCGCCGGAAGGCCTCTTCGACCTATGAGGGTCGACGTCGTCACGATCTTCCCGGACTATCTCGCACCGCTGGACCTGTCGCTCATCGGCAAGGCCCGCGGCACCGGGATCCTCGAGCTCGCCGTGCACGACCTGCGCCGCTGGACGCACGACGTGCACCGCACCGTCGACGACACGCCCTACGGGGGCGGTCCCGGCATGGTGATGCGCCCCGAGCCGTGGGGGCAGGCGCTGGACGAGCTGGCGGGCCCTGACACCCACCTCGTGGTGCCCTCGCCCGCGGGCACGCCCTTCACCCAGGCCGTGGCGCGTTCGTTCGCGGATGACCCGCACCTGCTGTTCGCCTGCGGGCGGTATGAGGGCATCGACCAGCGGGTGATCGACCACGCGGCGACCCGGATGCGGGTCAGCGAGGTCTCCCTCGGCGACTATGTGCTCTTCGGCGGCGAGGTCGCCGTGCTGGTCGTGCTGGAGGCGGTCACCCGGCTGCTGCCCGGGGTGCTGGGCAACGCCGACTCGCTGGTCGAGGAGTCGCACGCCGCGGGCCTGCTCGAAGCGCCGATGTACACGAAACCGCCGACCTGGCGCGGGCTGGACGTGCCGGACGTGCTGCGCTCCGGCGACCACGGCAAGATCGCCCGCTGGCGGCGCGAGGAGGGGGTGCGCCGCACCGCTGAGCGCCGTCCCGACCTCCTTCAAGGGGACGGATTTCAGGTTCCGGGTGTCGATGTGGCAAAGTAGTGGGGTTGCTGCGGGCTGATGCCTGCGCACCTCACGATCATCTTTACGTTCGCGCGCCACTGATTCGGGCGTGCCTTGAGTGACGAGGAACTGCCGCGATGAACACGCTGGACGCGCTCGACGCACAGTCGCAGCGGACCGATATCCCGAGCTTCCGTGCCGGTGACACCATCAAGGTGCACGCACGGGTCGTCGAGGGCAACCGGTCCCGGGTCCAGGTCTTCCAGGGCGTCGTGATCCGTCGCCAGGGTGACGGCCTGCGGGAGACCTTCTCGGTCCGGAAGGTGAGCTTCGGCGTCGGCGTCGAGCGCACCTACCCGGTCAACAGCCCCGCCGTCGACCGCATCGAGGTCGTCACCCGTGGCGACGTGCGCCGGGCCAAGCTCTACTACCTGCGCGACCTCCGGGGCAAGAAGGCCAAGATCAAGGAGAAGCGCGAGACCAAGGTCGGCTGAGCCGCACCGCTGATCGACTTCCTTCGAGGAGGGCCCGTTGGACGGGTCCTCCTCGAAGTCGTTCACCTGAAAACCCGCTTTCCGGTCAACCGGGGCTGGGCTCCCCAATTTGGTCTTGTGCCTCTAGGCTGACGCCGATGGCAAGCGACTATGGCCGCGATGGTTACGACGATCGCGGCGATGACATACAACCACGCCGCCGCCCCCTCGATCAGGAGGGCGGGGAGCGTGGGCAGCCTGGTTTCGGCGGCAACACCTACCCGGACCACGACTACTGGGGACAGCCGGCGGACGGCGGTGGCAGGCACGAGAGCCAGCCCACGTTCGACGCCTGGGGCCGGGCTGCCGGCGGCGACGGGCGCGAGACGCGTGCGGCGCACCGGGGTGACGAGCGGGACGACGAGCGCGGCGACTGGAACCGGCCCAGCCGGTCCTGGGACGACCCGTACGGCGACCGTGGCCGTGACCCGGGCCGCGACGGTGTCAGGGGCCGTTGGGACCGTGACGAGCCGCCGGTCGTGCGGGACCGGGCGTTCGACGACCGGGGATATGACGCCCGCGGCTACGACGCCAGGGGCTATGACGCCCGCGGTTATGACACGCGCGGCTACAACAACCGTGGCTATGACGACCGGGGTTACAACGACCAGGGCTACGACGCTCAGGGATATGACGACCGCGGCTATGACGCCAGGGGTTATGACGACCGTGGCGGCTACGACGACCGCCGCTCCGGCGAGCGCGGCCGCTACGAGCGCGGCCGGGGCGCGTCGGCCAGGTATGACGAGGACAGCTCCGCCACCTCGTGGCGCAGCAAGGTCCGCAAGAAGCGCAAGAACATGCCGCTGTGGCAGGAACTGCCGCTGCTGCTGATCGTCGCGTTCTGCCTGGCGGTGCTCATCCGAACGTTCCTCGTCCAGGCGTTCTTCATCCCGTCCGGCTCGATGGAGGAGACCCTCCTCGTCGGCGACAGGGTGCTGGTCAACAAGGTGCTGTATGACATCCGCGAGCCCATGCGCGGCGAGGTCGTCGTGTTCGAGGGCCCGGCCAACTGGGCGCCGGAGAACCAGGTCGACAAGGACGCCGGCTTCTTCGCCGAGCTCGGCCGCACCGTCGGTGACCTGGTCGGCTTCAGCCAGCCCGGCGAGAAGGACTTCATCAAGCGGGTCATCGGCCTGCCCGGCGACACGGTCTCCTGCTGCGACGTGCAGGGCCGGGTCTTCGTCAACGGCTATCCGCTGGACGAGTCGGCGTACATCTACGAGGACTCGCCGCTGGACGCCACGCCCAACCCGAAGCAGTGCACGGCGCGCCGCTTCGGCCCGATCAAGGTCGAGCCGGGGCAGATGTTCGTGATGGGCGACCATCGCGGCGTGTCGCAGGACTCCCGGTGCCAGGGGCAGGTGCCGATCGAGAACGTCATCGGGCGGGCCTTCGTCATCCTGTGGCCGAGTGGGCGGTGGGGCTGGCTGCCGGTACCCGACACATTCAAGAACGTGCCGAAGAGTGCGTCCGGACCGGCCGGTCCGCGAGTGACAAAAGCACCCGAATTACCTTTGGTACCCGATATGGTGCTTGCCCCACTCGCGGTTTCTCTCACGGTTTCGACCCGTTCGGCGCGTCAGGAGCGGTTGAGACGTCGCCGATGGTGACGAACACGTACCCTTCAGGGCGTGATTGACGAGCAGACCAAGCGCCCCAACACGTTTTGGCGCGAGTTGCCAGTGCTTCTGGGCGTGGCGATCATCGTCGCCGTCGTGGTGCGGGCCTTCGTCCTGCAGACGTTCTACATCCCGTCCGAGTCGATGGAGAACACCCTCCTCATCCGCGACCGCGTGCTCGTCAACAAGCTCGTCTACGACTTCCGGTCCCCGCACCGTGGTGAGGTCATCGTCTTCGAGGCACCGGGGTCGTGGCGCAACGACCCGTCCGAGGAGGACTTCATCAAGCGGGTCATCGCCACCGGCGGCGACCACGTGGTCTGCTGCGACGACAAGCAGCGCATCACGGTCAACGGCAAGGCCCTCGACGAGGTCTACATCTACGCCGACGAGAACGGGCTGCAGGATCTCCCCAGCGAGGAGCAGTTCGACGTCACGGTGCCGGCCGGGAGGCTGTGGGTGATGGGCGATCACCGGTCGAGGTCGGGCGACTCGCGCTACAACTTCATCCGTTACAAGGACCCCGTCCAGGCGACGATCCCCGAGGACAACGTGGTCGGCAGGGCATTCGTGGTGTTCTGGCCGTTCTCGAGAGCGAAATGGCTCAGTGTCCCGGAGACGTTCGACAAGGTGCCGGCGCCGACTGCGAAGTGAGACGTCGTAGTCTCGTCGTATGACGCACGACGGGGGACACATCGACCGCCGGGCCGCGCGGGTGCTCCTGCTCGACCCGGACGGCCGCGTGCTCATGCTCCACGGCTGGGACCCGGCGCGCCCGTCGCACACCTACTGGTTCACCGTCGGCGGCGGCCTGGAGCCGGGGGAGACCCCGCTCGACGCCGCCGTGCGGGAGGCGTTCGAGGAGACCGGGCTGCGGTTGTCCGCGGCCGACCTGGTCGGCCCGGTGCGCACCGACACGGTGTCGTTCCCGTTCGACGGCTCGTGGTTCTCCCAGGAGCAGTCGTTCTTCGTGGCGCGCGCCTCCGACACCGAGGTGGACCTGTCCCGGCTCAACGAGGTGGAGCAGGGCTGCATCGACGAGGCCCGCTGGTGGTCCGCTTCGGCGCTGGATTCCACCGAGGACCGGTTCTACCCGCCGGACCTGCCTTCCCTGCTGCGGGAGGTGGCGTGATGCTCGCGCCTCCGCGCACCGTCGTGCACCGCGCCGCCGGGCTGTGGGCCCTGGAGCGGGCGCTGCAGCGGCGCGGCTTCGAGCGGGTCGGCGGCGCCGACGAGGCCGGGCGGGGCGCCTGCGCAGGGCCGCTCGTGGTCGCCGCGGTCATCCTCCCGCAGGGCCGCCGCGGCGAGATCGACGAGCTCAACGACTCGAAGCTGCTCACCGCCGCGACCCGCGAGCGGATCTACGACGAGGTCGTGGCCCGTGCCACCGCCTGGTCGGTGGTGATCATCCCCCCGGGTGAGATCGACCGCCGCGGGCTGCACGTGTCCAATCTCGCCGGCATGCGCCGCGCCTTCGCCGGCCTGGACGAGCGCCCCGACTACGCGCTCACCGACGGCTTCCGGGTCGACGGCCTCGACGCGCCCGGCCTCGCCGTGTGGAAGGGCGACCAGGTCGCGGCCTGTGTAGCGGCGGCAAGCGTGGTGGCGAAGGTCACCCGGGACCGGATCATGCGCGGGCTGCATGAGACGCATCCCGAATACGGCTTCGACGAGCACAAAGGGTATTGCACGCCGGTGCACCAGGCGGCGCTCGTGGCGTACGGCCCGTGCACCGAGCACCGTTTCTCCTACGCGAACGTGGCGGCGGTGGGGCAGCGGAGGCAAAGGCGCGGTAACGTCGGCGTGGCGTCCGGCGAGGCCGCGAAGGTGCCGGCGCAAGTGGGCGACAATGTGGCTATGGAAGGCGGACCGCGATGAGCGCCGAAGATCTCGAGAAGTACGAAACCGAGATGGAGCTCCAGCTCTACCGGGAGTATCGCGACATCGTCCGCCAGTTCTCCTACGTGGTGGAGACCGAGCGCCGGTTCTACCTGGCCAACCAGGTCGACCTGCACGTGCGCAACTCCGACGGCGAGGTCTACTTCGAGGTCGAGATGCACGACGCCTGGGTGTGGGACATGTATCGTCCTGCCCGGTTCGTGAAGAACGTCCGGGTGATGACCTTCAAGGACGTCAACGTCGAGGAGCTCGAGAAGCCCGACATCTCGCTGCCTGACAACGGCTTCGGCGGCTGATGCTCCGCACGGCTGGTCCGGCGCCGTCCTACCGGCGCCGGGTCGGCCGTGTCGCCTTCGTGTAGAGGTAGTAGCCCCCGGCGACCACGATCACGCCCAGGATCAGGTAGAAGGCCAGCCCGAAGAGCACCTTCACCACCCACCACGCGACCATCCCGACGAGGATGAGCCCGATGGTGGCCAGCACCACCCGCACGCCGTTGCCGTTCATCCGCTGATCTTCGCATGGCTGTCCACAAGGGCCTGATTGTCCACAGGTCCGGGGGTGGGCGGTTGCCGGTGCGGGGCGGGTTTGGCGAAGCTTCGCCGCATGCCGATGCGATGGTTCGCTCTTGTACTGGTGGCGCTCTCGTTCTCTGCTCCCGCTGTCGCGCGTGCGGTCGTGCTGGATCGCGGGCCGGGTGCCGTTGTGTTTTCGGGTTCCCGTGCGGGGCCGGGTGCCGTTGCCCGAGTGTCGCCGGTTTTGCTTGAGGGCGGGCCGGGGGTCTTCCGGTGGCCGCTTGATCCGCCGGTGAGCGTCACGCGCCGGTTCGAGCCGCCGCCGGATCCCTACAAGGCCGGGCACCGCGGCGCGGACCTGCTCGGCGCTCCCGGCGTCCAGGTGCACAGCGCCGGCGCCGGGGTGGTCGCGTTCGCCGGCATGGTCGCTGGGCGCCCGGTGGTCAGCGTGTCGCACCCGGGCGGCCTGCGCACCACCTACGAGCCCGTTGACCCGTCCGTCCACACCGGCACCGTGGTGGCCGCCGGCACCCGCTCGGCGCGCTGCGGCCCGGCCACGCCGGCTGTCCGGCGGCCGCCTGCCTGCACTGGGGCCTGCGCTCCGGCGACGTGTATCTCGACCCGCTGAGCCTGCTGCGCCGCGGCCGGGTCCGGCTCCTGCCGCTGTGAGACCGGCGTCAGCGGCGCAGCAGCTTCGGCAGGCCCTCCACGAGGCGCTGGAAGTCCTCCTCGCGGTTGTACACCTGCGCCGACAGCCGCAGATAGCCCCGGCCGCGCCAGGCGTTGAGCCCGACCTCGGTGGTGAGCTCGTCGGAGATCCTGCGGCGCAGCGCGGTCGCCCCCGCCGGGTCGTCCGCCGCGTCGGGCGGCAACGGCACCACGGTCATCGGCAGGCCCGTCCGGGCCGGGACGGTCACGTCCAGGGCCGCGGCGAGCAGGGCCTGGCCGTGCTCGGCGAGCGCGACGTTGTGCCGGCGGACCGCGTCCACGCCGAGGGACCGCAGCACGAACAGCCCCGCGGGCGCCGCGAGCCACGGCGTGTAGTCGTGCGCGCCGACCCACTCCAGGCTGTCGGGGAAGCCGGCGGGCTGGCTCCACGACACCACCAGCGGCCGGATCCGCTCCCGCCAGCGGGGCGCCACCGACAGCAGCGCCGTGCCACGGGGCGCGTAGGCCCACTTGTGGAAGTTGCCGACCCAGAAGTCGGCGCCGAGGCCGGCCACCGGGTCCGGCAGGATGCCGGGTGCGTGCGCCGCGTCGACCAGGACCGCGACCCGCTCGCCGGCCCGGCCGCGGACCGCCTCGACGATCCGGCGGACCGGCAGCACCCGCGCGGTCGGCGAGGTGATGTGATCGACGATGACGAGACGGGTCCTGCCGGTCACGGCGTCCAGGACGGCCTCCACCACGGCGTCGTCGCCGGGCGCGAGCGGCACACGGGCCACCCGCCGGCTCGCGCCGGTCCGCCGGCAGAGCGCATCCACGGCGAGGTCCACCGCGCCGTAGCCGTGGTCGGTGGTGACGACCTCGTCGCCGGCGCCGAGGTCCAGCCCGGTCAGGACCGTGGCGACACCGGTCGTGGCGTTGTCCACCAGCGCCGTGCCGTCGGGGTCGGCACCGGCGAACGCGGCGAGGTGGCGCCGCACGTGCGCGATGCGCTCCTCCAGCCCGACGCTGAAGAACCTCGGCGGGTTCGCCTCCACCTCGTCGCGGAGCCGCTGCTGGGCCCGCTGCACCGAGATCGGCACCATGCCGAACGAGCCGTGGTTGAGCTGCGCGACCGCTGCGTCGTTGGAGAACAGCAGCCGCGCGCCGGGAATCGGCTCCGGAGCGGACATATCAACGATCTTAATGTCCTGCGCGGCGGCGCCGGGGTGGCTTTCGGGTCAGGCCCGGGGGTGGGCCTGTTCGTACGCGGCGCGGAGCCGCTCGATCGAGACGTGGGTGTAGATCTGCGTGCTGGACAGCGAGGCGTGCCCCAGCAGCTCCTGCACCGAGCGCAGATCGGCGCCGCCCTCGAGGAGATGGGTCGCGGCGGAGTGGCGCAGGTCGTGCGGGGAGGTGTGGGGCAGGCCGGCCGCCCGGGCGTGGCCGTCGACCAGGCGGCGGGCGGTGGTGGGCTGCAGGCGGCCGCCCCGGGCACCGAGGAGCAGCGCGTCGCCGCTGGCAGGGACGGCGAGTGCGGGCCGGCCGTGCCGCAGCCACGCGGTGAGCGCCTCCTCGGCGGGCAGCCCGTAGGGCACCGCGCGCTCCTTGTCGCCCTTGCCGATGACGCGCACGACGCGGCGCATCCGGTCGACGTCGCCGACGTCGAGGCCGCACAGCTCGCTGACCCGGATGCCGGTCGCGTAGAGCAGCTCCAGGACCAGCCGGTCGCGCAGGCCGACGGCGTCGTCGCGGCCGGCCGGCGCCGTCACGAGGGCCTCCGCCTGGTCGGCGCGCAGCACGGTCGGCAGGTCGCGGTGCGCCTTCGGGCTGGCCAGGCGCTGGCCCGGGTCGGTGGCGAGCAGGCCCTCGCGGTGCGCCCAGGAGGTGAAGGTCCTCGCCGCCGCGGCGTGCCTGGCCAGGCTGGTGCGGGCGGCGCCGGCGGCGCGCCGGCGGGCGAGCCAGCCGCGCAGCACGGCGAGCGTCAGGTCGCCCGGGGCGGTCGTGCCGGTGCGTGCGGCGTGATCGAGCAGGGAGACGACGTCGCCGACGTAGGCGCGGACGGTGTGCTCGGAGCGGTTGCGCTCCGCGGCGAGGTGCCTGGCGAAGTCGTCGACCGCCGTGCGCATCGCGTCCGGCAGCCCTTCGTGGGCGGCTCTGGCGCTCTTCGCGTTGGCCGCGCGCTTCGCGCTGTTCGCTCCTGACGCGGCCGGTCTCGGCTTCACTCCCGGCGCGGCCGGTCTCGGCTTCACTTCCGGCGCAACTGGTCTTCGAGGAACCGCTCGATCAGGCCGCGGACCACCGCAGCCATCGTGAACCCGTGCTCGGCGCACCAGGCGCGCAGCTCGGCGTGGCGCTCCGCGGGCAGGCGGAACGTGACGAGCTGGCTCTCCTCGCCGGCGGGAAGAGCACCGCCGAGCGAGCTGTGCGCGCTGGTGAGCACGCCGGCACGCAGCTCCACGGCGGCGGCCAGCAGGCTGCCGCTGCTGGCCTGCGAAGGCGCGCCGCGGTCGAGGAGCCAGGCGGTGATCTCCTGGCGGGTGGTGGTGGGGAGCGTCTCGAGCAGCTCCACGAGCTTGTCGGCCGGAGCGGTCATGCCCTACACGATAGCGCCCGCTATCTCCCTGAGCGTATCGATGGGGCACATCTCGAGGACCCGGACGCCCTGGATCTCCTCGAGCAGGCCGGGCAGGGAGCGGTCGATCACGACGCCGGGGACGCTGACGGTGAACTCGTCGATCGCGACGGTGCCGTCGCGGCTCAGCACCCGCATCTGCTGGATGTCGACGCCGAGGCGGCCGAGCAGCGTGGTGACCTGACCGAGGGAGCCGGGGCGGTCGGGCAGTTGCACGATCACGTGACGCAGCGACATGGGCCAAGCCTGACGACGCAGCGTTTCCACACAGTTACGACGCCACGTCGCTGGTCTTTCGATGCAGTCGTTGACTCCGTCTGTGGAATCGTTGACGATGTCAATTATGACTATCGCGGCGGTACGGGAGTTCAACCGCTACTACACGAACCTCATCGGGGCGCTGCGGGCCGGACTGCTCGACTCGGCGTATTCGCTGGCCGAGGTGCGGGTGCTCTACGAGCTTGCCGTCGACCGCGCGCACGACACCGCGGAGCTGCGGCGGCTGCTGGACATCGACGCCGGGTACCTGAGCCGGATCCTGGGGCGGCTGGAGGCCGACGGGCTCGTCGCGCGGTCACGGTCCGCGGCGGACGCGCGCCGCCGCCGGATCGAGCTGACGCCGGCTGGGCGGGAGGCGTTCGCGGCGCTGGACGCGCGCTCCGAGGAGCAGATCGCCGGCCTGCTCGCCTCCGTCGGCGAGGTCGACCGGCGGCGCCTGGTCGGTGCGATGGACACGATCCGCTCCGTGTTCGAGGGTGTCCTGCCGGCCCGCACCGTCGTGCTGCGCTCGCTGCTGCCCGGCGACCTCGGCTGGGTCGTGCAGCGTCACGGTGCGCTGTACGCCGCCGAGTACGGCCTCGACGCCACCTTCGAGGCGATGGTCGCCCGGATCGCGGCCGACTACGCGGCCTCCCACGACCCGAAGACCGAGGCCGCGTGGATCGCCGAGGTCGACGGTGCGCCGGTCGGCTCGATCTTCTGCGTGCGCGCCGGCGACGGCGTGGCCAAGCTCAGGCTGCTGTTCGTGGAGCCGTCGACGCGGGGGATGGGCGTCGGCGGCGCCCTGGTCGAGGAGTGCGTGCGGTTCGCGCGGCGGGCGGGGTACCGGGAGATGGTGCTGTACACCCAGGACGTGCTGACCGCCGCCCGCCGCATCTACCAGCGGGCCGGGTTCGTGCTGGACAGCGCCACCCCGGCGTCGGTGTACGGCGTCGACGTCGTCGAGGAGGAGTGGCGGCTGCCGCTCGTCTGACCCGTTGTCCACAAGCGACCAGTTATCCACAGGTTCGCCGCTCGCCCCAGCCCCCGATCCGCGAATCGCGGCAGGCTGCCTGGCATGACCAACACCAACCAGATCGTGGGCCGCTATGGCGAGCGCCTGGCCGGGCGGCACCTTCTCGCACGGGGCCTCGTCCTGCTCGACCGCAACTGGCGCTGCCCGTCCGGCGAGATCGACGTGGTCGCGCGTGAAGGCCCGGTGCTGGTGTTCGTGGAGGTGAAGACCCGCCGCGGCGCCAAGTTCGGGACACCGGCCGAGGCGGTCGGTGTGCAGAAGGCCCGCCGCCTGCGCCGCCTGGCCGCCCAGTGGCTGGCCACGCACAGCGCCGGCGAGCGGCGGCAGGTCCGCTTCGACGTGGTGAGCGTCCTGCTCGGCGTGGACACGGTCGCGGTGGAGCACCTGCGGGGGGTGTTCTGATGGGCTACGCGAAGATCCGCTCGGTCGCCCTGCAGGGCGTCGTCGGGCAGGTGATCGTCGTCGAGGCCGACGTCGCCCCCGGGCTGCCGAGCCTCGTCGTGTCGGGGCTGCCCGACGCCGCGCTCACCGAGGCCCGCGACCGCATCCGGGCCGCGGTGCACAACTCCGGCGCCGTCTGGCCGCAGCAGCGCATCACGGTCAACCTGTTGCCGGCACACGTGCGCAAGCACGGTTCCGGGTTCGACACCGCCATGGCGCTCGCCGTCCTCGCCGCGGGCGCCAACCTGCCGACCGGCCTGCTCGTCGACGCGGTCGTCCTCGGCGAGCTCGGCCTGGACGGCACCCTCCGGCCGGTCCGCGGGGTGCTGCCCGCCGTGCTCGCGGCGAGCCGCGCCGGCGCCGGTCTCGTCGTCGTCCCGCCCGGCAACGTCGAGGAGGCTCGGCTGGTGCCCGACGTCCGCGTCCGCGCCGCCGACTGCCTCGGCCGGATCATCGGCTTCGTGCACGGCACCGAGGCGCTGCTCGACCCGCCGCCCGCACCGCCCGCGACGCAGCGGCCGACGGCCGACCTCGCCGACGTCCTCGGCCAGGAGCGGGGCCGCAGGGCCGTCGAGCTCGCCGCGGCGGGCAGGCACCACCTGGCGATGTTCGGCCCGCCCGGCGCCGGCAAGACGATGCTCGCGCAGCGGCTGCCCGGCATCCTGCCCGAGCTCACCGAGGAGGAGGCGATCGAGGTGACGGCGCTGCACTCGGTCGCCGGCGAGCTGCCGCCGGGCGGCGGCCTGATCCGCCGGGCGCCGTTGCAGGCGCCGCACCACACCGCATCGATCGCGGCCCTCGTCGGCGGCGGCTCCGGCATCGCCAAGCCCGGCGCGATCAGCCTCGCCCACCACGGCGTGTTGTTCCTCGACGAGTGCGCCGAGTTCGCCGCCAGCGCGCTCAACGCGCTCCGCGAGCCCCTGGAGCACGGCGAGGTCCGGCTGCGCCGGGTCCACGGCGAGACGATCTATCCGGCCAACGCGCAGCTGGTCCTCGCCGCCAACCCGTGCCCGTGCGCGAGGCCCGGCGGCGACGCGATGTGCCAGTGCCCGCCGGGGGTGCGCATCCGGTATCGGTCCAGGCTCTCCGGGCCGCTGCTGGACCGGGTCGACCTGCAGGTCGACGTCGTCGCAGTGCGCTCGGCGGCGCTCTTCGGCACCGACCCGGCCGAGTCCTCGGCGACCGTCGCCGCGCGGGTCGTGCAGGCCAGGCGGGCCGCGGCCGGCCGGTGGGCGCCGCACGCCCGCTCCAACGGCGAGGTCCCGGCCGCCGTCCTGCGCGGCCGGGGGTTCCGGCTGCCCCGTGCCGTGCTCCAGCCGCTTGCCACCGCGATGGACCGCGGCCAGCTGTCCGCGCGCGGGCTGGACCGCACGACCAGGGTCGCGTGGACCGTCGCCGATCTCGACGGCCGTGACCGCCCCGGCGTCGACGACGTCAACGAGGCACTCGAGATGCGTTCAAGGAGAGGGCGATGAGCACCACCGACCGGGCCGCGCGGCTGGCGCTCGCCCATCTGGTCGAGCCCGGCAGCCGGGAGCTCGGCCTGCTGACGCGCCGGGTCGGCGCGCCCGAGGCGCTGCTCATGGCGGTGCACGGCGGCGGGGTGAGCGGCCAGCTCGCCGGCGCCGTCCAGGCCCGGCTGGACGCCGCCGGCCTCTCCCCGCGCACCGGCTCCGCCGACGCGTGGGCCGAGCGGGTCGCGCACACCCTGGCGGACGCGATGACGGAGCGCGCCGGCGAGCTCGGCGCGCGGATCGTCACCACCACCGACGACGAGTGGCCCCTCGCACTCGACGACCTCACCCGGGTCAGCCGGGAGGGCGCCGACGTGCTCCACCGCGACACCGACCCGCCGCTGTGCCTGTGGCTGCGCGGCCCGGTCCGGCTGGAGGAGACCCTGGAGCGGTCGGTGTCGGTGGTCGGGGCGCGCGCCGTGACGAGCTATGGGCAGTTCGTCGCGTCGGAGTTCGCGTTCGGGCTGGCGGAGCGGGGCTGGACGGTGGTGTCCGGCGGCGCGCTCGGCGTCGACGTCACCGCGCACCGGGGCGCCCTCGCCGCGGGCGGGGTGACCTGTGCGGTGCTGGCCTGCGGCATCGACCAGGTGTATCCGGTGTCCAACTCGGCGGTGTTCGAGCGGATCGCCGAGGAGGGGCTGCTGCTGACCGAGTGGCCGCCGGGCACCCGGCCGCACAAGACCAGGTTCCTGACCCGCAACAGGGTCATCGCGGCGGCGACCCTCGGCACCGTGATGGTCGAGGCCGGATCCCGCAGCGGCGCCCGCAACACGCTGGGCTATGCCCGGCGGCTGGAGCGTTCGGCCATGGTGGTGCCCGGCCCGGTCACCTCGGCGATGTCGGTCGGCTGCCACGTGGAGTTGCGCACGCCCGGCACGGTGCTGGTCACCCGGGTCGAGGAGATCATCGAGGAGATCGGGCACGTCGGCGAGCTCGCCGAGCCGATCCACGGCGAGGAGCGGCCCGAGGACGCGCTCGACGCGATCCAGGCCCGGGTCCTCGACGCCGTGGCGCCGCGGGCGGTCCGCTCGGCGGAGGAGATCGCCGCGGTCGCGGGCGTCGCGGGCCGTGACGCGCGGCGGAGCCTGCCGGTGCTGGAGCAGCACGGGTTCGTCGTGCGCGCCGACGGCGGTTACCGGCTCGCACCCCGGAGCCGGTCGTGACGCTCCCGGCTCCGGCGCTGATGCAGGTTCTAATGCCGGTCCTCGTGCTGGCGTCGGTGCCGACGCTGGTGACGGTGCTATTGGCGGCGTGGGCGCTGGCGCCGGTGGCGCCAGCGCGGGCGTCAGAGGCGGCGCAGGCGGGTGATGGCCTCGTCGATGACCTCGTCGCGCTTGCAGAAGGCGAAGCGCACGATGTGCCGGCCGGCGTCCGCGTCGTCGTAGAAGACCTGGGTGGGCACCGCGACGACGCCGCAGCGCTCCGGCAGGGCCAGACAGAAGTCGACGCCGTCCGTGCCGCCCAGGGGCCTGATGTCGGCGGTGACGAAGTAGGTGCCCTCCGAGCGCAGGACCGCGAAGCCGGCCGCGGTCAGGCCCTCGCACAGGCGGTCGCGCTTGCCCTGCAGGCCGTCGCGAAACTGCTCGTAGTAAGAGGGCGGGGAGTCCAGCGCTACCGCCACCGCGGGCTGGAGCGGGCCCGCGTTGACGAAGGTGAGGAACTGTTTGACCCGCAGCGCGGCGGACACCAGGTCGCGGGGTCCGCAGATCCAGCCGATCTTCCAGCCGGTGCAGGAGAAGGTCTTTCCGGCCGAGGAGATCTGCAGCGTCCGGCCGCGCATGCCGGGCAGCGACGCGATCGGCACGTGCAACGCGTCGGCGTCGGTGAAGACCAGGTGCTCGTAGACCTCGTCGGTGACGGCGACCGCGTCGAACTCCTCGCAGAGGGCGGCGATCTGCGCCAGCTCGTCGGGGGTGAAGACCTTGCCGGTCGGGTTGTGCGGGGAGTTGAGCAGCACGAGCCGGGTCCGCGGGCCGAAGGCGGCGCGCAGCTCGGCCGGGTCGAAGCCGTAGC